>CAVWMN010000010.1:97500-1812590 GCA_963756115.1 uncultured Flavobacteriaceae bacterium | reverse complement strand
ATCTCAAATTGGATCCGATCCGCTGTTTTGGCCTCTGTTTTGACCTTTTCTATTGTAAACAGGGAATCTTTTAATTGCAGCAGGTTTTGGCTATAGACCAATGACTGGTCATAGCGCTCCATCATTTCGTAGGTAGTCAAAAGTTGTTGGTTGGCCTCAACGATCTCCCTGGTAAATTTGTGTGTCTGTGCGAGTGCAAGTGCATTCAGGCTGTTTTCAACACTTTCCGGATAATTCCCCTGCTTAAAATTCAACCTGGCCAGGCCCAAATGGGCTTTGGTCATCAGGTATTCCTTTTCATAGAGGTCCGTATTGGCCAGCAGGGAGTTGAAGTTGGTGCTCGCACTATCATACTTCTCTATGCTGAGATAAATATTTCCTTCCAGCAACAGGATGTTGTTCAGGAGGTTCCTGTCATTGCTCAGGGATTTGGCTTCATTCAACACGTAGATAGCCATAAAGTTATTGCCGCTGTTAAACAACAGCAGGGCTTCTATGAATTTATGGATCGCGTGCCCGTAGGGATATTCGAGCCCGGTCAGGAGAACGGTGGACCGGTCCCAGTAAAAGACGGAACTATCTTTATTGCCAAGTTCGAGGTTAAGGAGGGCGAAGGCATGGAAACAATCCACCAGGCCTTTTACATTTTCATTTTCCTCGGCTACGGAAGCAGCTTTATCCAGTGCTTCAAGGGCCTGCTCTATTTTGTCTTCATTTTTAAAGACCCGGCTTTCATTGATATAAGATTCCACTGTCCGGTTCTGCTTCAGTGTATCCTGGGCTACCAGGGGAGATACAATGGCGGTCAGGGCCAAAACCAACAGGCAGGCTTTAATTCCGAAATGTAGCTTACGGCCTCTCAAACGTATCTTTTACTGATCAATAGGTTTAAAACATCTATAATCCGGCTGCAATACCCGGTTTCGTTATCATACCATCCGATGATCTTGACCATCTTCCCGATAACGGAAGTCATCAGAGAATCAAACGTACAGGAATAGCAACTATTGTTTATATCAATAGAAACTATAGGGTCTTCCGTGTAATTCAGTATGTTTTTTAGTTCTTTTTGGGAAATGGTTTTAAAAATATCATTTATTTCCGGGATGGAAGTGGTTTTTTTTACGTTCAGGGTGATGTCTGTCAGGGAGCCATTTGGAACGGGGACCCTGATCCCGCAACCCCCTATGGCGTTGGATAAATGGGGAAATATCCGCGTCAGCGCTTTCGCAGCACCGGTGGTGGTGGGTACGATAGACTGTGAGGCTGCCCTGGCCCTCCGCAGGTCACTATGCGGGCTGTCATGGAGTCTCTGATCGGAGGTATAGGAATGGACCGTGGTAATATAAGCTTGTTCCACCCCAAAATGATCATCCATCACCTTTATCATGGGAGCTGCATTATTGGTGGTACAGGACGCATTTGAGAAAATATGGTCCTCTCCGCTTAAAATACCCTCATTTACGCCCATTACGATCATTTTTATGGAATCCTCTGCCGGGGGAGCGGAGAGGATCACTTTTTTGGCACCATTCAGCAAATGGGAGTTCAAATCGCTCAACGCCTTTATTTTACCCGTAGCTTCCACCACTACGTCCACCTTGTAATCAGCCCAGGGGATATTCCCGGGATGTTTTTCATTCAGCAGGGCAACGGCAACAGAATTGACGATCAATCCCTGGTCCGAATGGCTGACCTCCCCCTGGAAAACCCCGTGGATACTGTCGTACTTCAGCAGGTGGGCCAGGGTCCTGCCGTCGGCCAGGTCATTGATGGCCGTTACGGTGATGTGGGGGTGGTCTTGCAACAACCGGAACAAGGTTCGCCCAATCCTTCCAAACCCGTTAATCCCAATATTGATATTCTTCATGTAGCGGTTTGACTTAGGTCCCTGTGCCTGCCATCAGGTTGCCTGTTTGTAGCAGGGCTATATTCAAAATCTTATCTGCTTGGTTGGTTGCCAGGGAGGGTACCATCACTGGTCAGTGAATATGTTTGTGAGCTTTATAGGAAGATCGTACCAGGGCCCCGCTCTCCACATGCCGGAAACCCAGCTGCAGCCCGATTTCCTCATATTTTTTGAACTGTTCCGGCACTATAAATTCTTTAACGGGCAGGTGCTTTTTGGAAGGTTGCAGGTATTGTCCGATGGTAACAACATCAACATTTGCATCCCTCAGGTCCTGCATCGTTTCGATCACCTCCGGTTCCGTCTCGCCCAAACCCAGCATGATGCCTGATTTGGTCCGGTTTACCCCCGCCTGCTTCAGATAGGCCAGCACCCCGAGGCTTCTTTCATATTTTGCCTGTATCCTCACTTCCCGGGTGAGTCGCTTTACGGTTTCCATATTATGGGATACCACTTCGGGTGCAACGGCCACAATCCGGTCAAGATGGCTGTGAATCCCCTGGAAATCAGGGATCAGGGTTTCAAGCGTGGTTTCGGGGTTCATTCGCCGGATGGCGTTGATGGTCTCCGCCCACATGATGGAGCCCATATCTTTCAGGTCATCCCTGTCCACGGAAGTGATTACGGCATGTCTGATCCCCATAATTTTAATGGAACGTGCTACTTTTTCCGGCTCTTCCCAGTCTACCTGCTGCGGCCTGCCGGTCAGTACCCCGCAAAACCCACAGGAACGGGTACAGATATTCCCGAGAATCATGAAAGTGGCAGTGCCTTCACCCCAACATTCACCCATATTTGGACAGCTGCCGGAGGTACAGATGGTATGGAGGTTATATTTATCTACCAGGCCCCTGAGCTGCGTATATTTCTTGCCGGTAGGCAATTTTACCCGCAGCCATTTTGGTTTCCCTTTCGGGGCCTGGGGTTCTATGGTTTCTGTACTCATAGTAAAACTTTGTACAAATATACAAACAAAAATAGAGTGTAAGATGGAGTATAATCCGGCTAATTCTGGTCTGGAAAGTTCACGGGAGCGCATCTCAGGCACAGGCCCGCTGTCTTCCAGCCGGTACCGGTTAGGCCCGCATTAGCTGTTACTGGTTTTTTGAACGTATGATTCCGGCCAGCAGTTTTTTGGCCCTCAGCAATTTTACTTTTACATTGTTAATAGGTTCCCCAAGCTGCTCTGCAATTTCAGCATAGGTTTTCTCATTGAAATACCGCAGGTTGATCACCTGCTGGTAGGGGGCCTTCAATTCCTTGATATGCCGCAGCAGGGCTGCGAGGTTTTGCTCCGTAATTATCCGGTCTTCTACCGTTGGGGCATCATCCAGTACCTTTTTAATGGTTTCGCTGTTCCGGTTATCCGTGTTTTCGAGGACATTGTGTTTATTCTTCCGGATGAGGTCTACATGAATATTCTTGGAAATGGTGATCAGCCATGTTTTGAATTCATATGCCTCATCATAGGTATGGATCTTGTCAAAAGCCTTGGAAAATGTCTGGATGGTAATGTCTTCTGCATCGTTTTCATTCTTTGTGCGAATGAGCTGGAAGCCATAAACATCATTCCAGTACCGGTCTAACAGGTTACTGAAGGCTATTTGATTGCCGGCCTTTGCCTTTTCGATTATAGCGGTGAGATTATCCTCTGATTTATTCAATACATTTTTGTTGTTTGCCGGAGGTTTTACCCCCCATTCAAGGCAGCCTGGGTGAAGTTTCCTTGCGGCAATCCTGCTCATCGGGAAGTTTGCCGCAATACCCGCAGGCCTCACCGTTTTGGTTCAGGTAAGGGTTTTGACTGGCACAGGTGCCTGAAAATTTGCCGTCTTTTTTAGACCATATCTTTATGGCAATACCTGCAAAAGCCAGGGCCAGGAGCACGATGGTCAATACTACTAATTTCATATAAATGATTTATACAAAGATACAAAATAAAAGCCCCGATACAGACAATTCATAGGTCGTTCAGGGCTTGTATTAAGTGGTACGTGTCCGTTTTTAATAGGAAATATTGGCCACTATATTTTGTACGGTGGGGGTATTGTTTCCGCCTTCCGGTTCAATGGTAATATATCCCACCGCTTTCTCAGCATAGGGCAATGGCCATAATTTATCCTTGTTAGCCACATTTTTAAGGACGCCAATGTTGACCATTTCCCCATTGACTTCCGCCCACATCTGATAACACTGGTTATCGGGCAGGTGGGGTAAATTTTGGAGATTGATGTAGGATAGCTTCTTCACCGGATTGATATAGGCTACCGCTTTCAGGTCCTCTGCTTTCTTATTGCCATGGACCTCATATTTTTTTGTTTGCGGGTTGTTGAGTACGATAAATTGATTCCTTACATCTTCCAGTTGCTCCCTCATATTTTCTTCCAGGGATTTTATCTGGTTGCTGACAACGATATTTTCCTGCTGAAGGTCCTGGGATTGGTTCCAGAAAAAATAGGAGGAGCCTGCGAAGAGCATGGCGGCAAAACTCGCCGCAACAGCGAAGTATCGGAACCGCTTCCTGCCGCTGTCCTGGGCGCGTATAGTTTGTAAAATCCTAGCCTGTAGGCCATCCGGCGCTTTCCGGGCATGCATTTTGGCAAAAGCTTCCAGGTTGGATTGCAACTCCAGATAGGTATCGCGTACCTCCGGATACATGCTGATATACCGCTCTACCTGAAGGGCTTCCTCCTGGGATACCGAACCCAAAAGATAGTTTTCAAGCAGGTCTGATTCTAAAAATAAACGGATTTTTTCCTTCATCGGATTAAAATTAAAAGATCAATTATAAGCGCCGACAAGATCATCGAGGTTCCATAGAACTTCCTGAGTTCCCTAAGACCAATTTTCAACCTTGATTTGATGGTTCCCAAGGGGATTTCCAATTCATCACTGGCCTCCTGTTGTGTCATACCCTGAAAGAACAAGGCATCTAACACAACCTGGTATTTACTCTCGATTTTATCCAGATTTTCTCTTACGTCTATTAACTCTGGTTTAATGCTGTCCACACCTAAATTATATACGTCAGAAACGTCTATTTGGATCTCCTTATCTGATTTAGTATTGATGCTCCTTAATTTATCTATCGCAGCATTCCGGGTGATCCTGAAGAGCCAGGTAAAGAGCTTGGCCTTGGAGGCATCATAGGTATCCGATTTCTTCCAGATCTTAACAAAACTTTCCTGCAGGATATCCTGGGCCAGTTCCTCATCACGAACTACTTTGAAGGCGACCCCGTATAAGGTGTCACCGTAGTGCTCGTACAGTAAGGAGATAGCCTTTTCGTCCCGCTCCAGGAGCAGATCCACGATGTGTTTTTCAAGAAGTGTGCTCATAGTGGGGTACCGTAATGAAAAAATTAGCAACGCAAAGCATCCAACCTACTCTCTGAATCGTATATACCTAAACGCTAAATTATAAAATTGATTGTTATAGCAGCGTTATCTCAATTTTAATTAGATAAATGTACAACTGGTTATTGTACATTTAGTTTTTGGTTAGTTTGGTTTGGTATAACCCCCGGGATTTTATTCCGGGGGTTATTTTATGATGAACGGAAGCTGAACCAAGCCCCATTCAAAGTTCAATGTTGCTCCTTTTTTACGCAAAAGCCAGACATTGGGTTCATCCTTCCCTCCTACGCCCTTTGGGCTTCGGAGGACAGGAAAAGCATAAGGTCGAGTTCAACATGCGAAGTAAGAATCAGCGTAGTCCCTTCCCTGGAGGGGATTAATGGGTGGGTAAAGCGTAGCACGAAGGAGGAAGTACAGAAAATCGTCAATGCTACTTAAGATGATTTCTTTTTTATCCCTTTTTGCTTGTCCAAAAAGGAATGCAAAAAAGACACCTTCTCCGCAGGTATTTTTCCGCACAGCGGAAAACCGGCTCAGAAACTTCGCCACCACGCCAAGGCGTGGCGGTACCCTTCGAAGCTTTCTTCGCCTATACTTCGGATAAGGGAATCCCAGCCTGGACTTTTGGGCTGTTTTTAAGGACCTTGAAATGACCTAATACTCAGGCGAAAATACAAACCCTGGTAAATGCATCGAGCCATAAGACTCCTGATTTTGCATAAGCGACATTAACATACATCTGCCAACTGCAGACTGCGACTGCCAACTATACCACCACGGGATTGAAATCCGTGTTTCTCATGGAAAAAAGAGTGCAGACCGCCATAGGTATCTTTTTTATCCCTTTTTGCTTGTCCAAAAAGGAATGCAAAAAAGACACCTTCTCCGCAGGTATTTTTCCGCACAGCGGAAAACCGGCTCAGAAACTTCGCCACCACGCCAAGGCGTGGCGGTACCCTTCGAAGCTTTCTTCGCCTATACTTCGGATAAGGGAATCCCAGCCTGGACTTTTGGGCTGTTTTTAAGGACCTTGAAATGACCTAATACTCAGGCGAAAATACAAACCCTGGTAAATGCATCGAGCCATAAGACTCCTGATTTTGCATAAGCGACATTAACATACATCTGCCAACTGCAGACTGCGACTGCCAACTATACCACCACGGGATTGAAATCCGTGATTCTCATGGAAAAAAGAGTGCAGACCGCCATAGGTATCTTTTTTATCCCTTTTTGCTTGTCCAAAAAGGAATGCAAAAAAGACACCTTCTCCGCAGGTATTTTTCCGCACAGCGGAAAACCGGCTCAGAAACTTCGCCACCACGCCAAGGCGTGGCGGTACCCTTCGAAGCTTTCTTCGCCTATACTTCGGATAAGGGAATCCCAGCCTGGACTTTTGGGCTGTTTTTAAGGACCTTGAAATGACCTAATACTCAGGCGAAAATACAAACCCTGGTAAATGCATCGAGCCATAAGACTCCTGATTTTGCATAAGCGACATTAACATACATCTGCCAACTGCAGACTGCGACTGCCAACTATACCACCACGGGATTGAAATCCGTGATTCTCATGGAAAAAAGAGTGCAGACCGCCATAGGTATCTTTTTTATCCCTTTTTGCTTGTCCAAAAAGGAATGCAAAAAAGACACCTTCTCCGCAGGTATTTTTCCGCACAGCGGAAAACCGGCTCAGAAACTTCGCCACCACGCCAAGGCGTGGCGGTACCCTTCGAAGCTTTCTTCGCCTATACTTCGGATAAGGGTATCCTAACCCACAACTATTGGTCGGGCCAGGCTATTACCAGCACGCATTTTGATTATACGAAATACCAACTTTGACCATTGAACCTTTAATACATAAACCGGCTGCCCGTTAAGTTCAGGCGGGCGGATAGGCAGTCGAAATGTGATTGCACGAGGGCTTCGACTGCACTCAGCCTGACATTCGAGATTGCAACTTGTTGTCCTGTACAACTACTATTTTGGAATCTGCGATCCATGTAACAAAGTGTGCAGAACTGCCATAGTGTATCGTATTTGTCCTGCTAATGCCGCAGGCGTAGGAAGGAGTCGCAAATAAGACAGTATCTCCGCAAATAGTTCAATTATACTTTAGAAGCGCTTCCTGAAAAGGGCTTCGTGAAAACCGTCTGATTTCTTACCAAAACAGAAACAGGCCGGTACCCTTCGAAGCTTTCTTCGTCCTATACTTCGGAGAGGGTATCTTAACCCAAACTATGGTCGGCCAATGTGAGGTATGTACCAGCACGCATTTTGATATACGGAAATACCAACTTTGACCATTGAACCCTTTAATCCATAACTAACTTGCTGCCCGTTACAGTTCAGGCGGCGGCAGGCAGTCGAAATGTGATTGACGAGGGCTTCGACTGCCTGCCTGCCGGACAGGCAGGCGCTCAATTTGACAGTTTTGCCCTCTTTGTCATCCTGAACCTGAACCCGAACCTGGATGTGCAGATCTTACCCTATAATATTTACCTCCGGGGTGATCCGTATGGCAAATTTCCGGTATACCTCCTCCCGGATCTTTTGTGACAGCTCCAGTATTTCCTGCCCGGTTGCATTCCCGTAATTTACCAGAACCAGGGCCTGCCGGGCATGTACCCCTGCATCCCCGAAACGTTTGCCCTTAAAACCGCACTGTTCTATCAGCCACCCGGCAGGGACCTTAAAGGAATCATCGGAAACTTTATAGAACGGCGCCACGGGATGGTCTTTTTGAAAGTCCATAAAATCGGCATGGTTTAAAACGGGATTTTTGAAAAAACTGCCACTGTTACCGATTTCCCCGGGATCCGGCAGCTTGTACTTCCGGATGGCAATCACAGCATTGGAAACATCCCGGATGGTAGGCTTTTGTATCCCCTGCCTCAGGAGTTCAGCCGCTATATCCCCGTAAGAGGTATGCAGGGGATGATCTTTTTTGGTGAGCCGCATGCTTACCGATGTGAGTATGAACCTGCCCTTGCCCTCGTTCTTAAAGAAAGAATCCCGATAGCCGAACCGGCAGTCTTCCCTTGAAAATTGCACGATCTCAGATGTCGCGATCTCCAGGGCCTCACAGGACTCAAAGGTATCTTTCAGTTCCACCCCATATGCGCCGATATTCTGTATGGGTGCCGTACCGGTATTCCCGGGGATCAGCGACAGGTTTTCAAGTCCGCCGTAGCCTTGGTCCAGTGTCCACAGCACCAGCTTGTGCCAGTTTTCCCCTGCCATGGCCCGGATCACAACTTCGTTGGCATTTTCCCGGACCACCCCGATGCCTTTCAGGTTGATATGCAGGACCAGGGCATCGAGGTCCCCTGTGATCAGCATATTGCTGCCCCCACCCAGGATAAGTATTTCGGGGTATCCTTCCAGGAGGAGGGCCTCGCGGAGTTCTTCCACCGTATGGATATCCACAAAGTAGCGGGCTTTGGCATCAATTCCGAAGGTGTTGTACCCTTTTAAGGAGAACTGCTGCTGTACGTTCATTTCCCCGGATAGGTTTTCAGGGCTTCCCCCAGTAGGCGAACGGCCGTCTTTAACCGTTCCTTTTCCAGTACATAGGCAATCCGAACCTGGTTCCTTCCCAGCCCTTCAGTGGCATAAAACCCGGCGGCAGGTGCTACCATAACGGTTTCCCCGTTGCTACTGAAATCTTCCAGCAGCCAGCGCGCAAAGTCATCCGCATCGTCTACCGGGAGTTCCACGATACAGTAAAAAGCCCCCTGGGGCTTACCCACTGTAACGCCCTCCAACCTGGATAATTCGGACAGGAGCAGGTTCCTCCTTTCCTGATATTCCTCTTTTACCGCATCAAAATAGCTTTGGGGGGTTTCCAGGGCGGCCTCACTGGCCAGCAAGGCGTATGTAGGGGGTGAAAGGCGGGCCTGGGCAAATTTCAAAGCCGTTTTGATAACATCTTTGTTCCGGGATACAAGGCAGCCGATCCGGGCCCCGCACATGCTATAGCGTTTTGAAACGGAATCCACTACCAGGGCATTCTTGTCCAGGCCTTCTTCCTGTAAAATGGAATAATGTGTCTGGCCGTCATAGGTGAATTCGCGATATACTTCATCAGCAATGAGGTATAGGTCATGTTTTTTGACCAGTTCGGCCAGGCGGTGTATTTCTTCCTGACTGTAGAGGTAACCGGTAGGGTTTCCAGGATTGCATATCAGGATGGCCTTTGTCCTGGGGTTGATCCGTTCTTCAAAAGCTTCGATCGGAGGGAGCGCAAAATTATCGGTTATCCCGGATACAACCGGTACCACGGTAAGTCCGGTAGCAACAGCAAAGCCATTATAATTGGCGTAAAATGGCTCCGGGATGATGATCTCGTCCCCCGTGTCAGCAATAGTGCCCATGGCAAAGGAAAGGGCTTCTGAACCGCCCGTGGTTACGATTATGTCTGAGGCTGTTACGGATACGGATTGTTTTTTATAGTAGGCTGCCAGCTTGGTCCGGTAGGTATCCGATCCTTCTGTCCTGCTGTATTCGAGGACCTCGATCGTATTGTTCCTAACCGCATTCAGCGCTACTTCCGGGGTTTTTATATCGGGTTGGCCTATGTTGAGGTGGATCACCCTGATCCCTCTCTGTTTGGCGGCTTCCGCAAAAGGGACCAGTTTCCGGATAGGGGATTCAGGCATGGCCTGTCCTTTTTTAGATATTGATGGCATTATCCTCGTATTTTCAGCAAAAATGGGAAATCATCCCATACCATACAACTATTAGCTCCACATACTTTTTCACCCTGCTCAATGCGCTGGTCAACGGGCATTGTGTTAAATATCATAAAGGTGCCTTCCTTTTTCGTAACTTTAAGAGGCAAGGTATTAAAAATAAACGTTTTGCGAACCCAACTCATCCTATTGCTGCTCCTGATATTCGGGATGCCTTTTTCGGCCCCGGCGCAGACCTATGACCTGCCGGAGGGCGTTCGTTCGCAAAAAGTGCGCTTTCAGCTGATCAACAACCTGATCGTGATCCCTATAGAGGTCAATGGAGCCAATCTCAGTTTTATATTGGATACAGGGGTAAGCAGGCCCATACTTTTCAATCTGACGGACCGGGATTCCGTGCAGTTGAACCATGTAACGGAGATCACCATCCAGGGGCTGGGCGGAGGAAATCCCATCAAGGCCCTGAGTTCCAGGGGAAACCAATTCCGGATAAAGCAGATTCACAATACTGACCAGCTGCTGTATGTTGTGATGGACAAGCAAATGAATTTTTCACCCAGCCTGGGCATACCCGTACACGGGATCATCGGATATGATCTTTTCCGGGATTTTGTGGTGGAGGTCAATTACCGGACTAAATCCCTGACATTCCATGACCCCCGGCATTATCGTCAGCAACAAAAGAATAAGGACGTAACGCTGCCGCTCACCCTCATCAACCGAAAGGCATATTTAGACGGCCTGATAGATATCGATACGCTGAAAGATGTACCTGTAAAATTATTGGTAGATACCGGCAGCAGTGATGCAGTCTGGCTTTTCCCCGATAAGCAAAAGGGTATTGGCCTCCCGGATAAATATTATGATGATTTCCTGGGCAAGGGCCTGAACGGAAATATATTCGGCAAAAGAACCATGATCAAAAGGATCAGGATAGGGGATTTTGAGTTACATAATGCCAAAACCGCATTTCCCAATATGGAGTCCTTCAGTGCCGTTAAAGACCTGGGCGACCGCAATGGCAGTGTAGGGGGGGAAGTGCTGAAGCGGTTTAATATGGTATTTAATTACCCCAGCAATGAAGTAACCCTTCGGAAGAATGCCAATTTTAAAATGCCGTTCCACTACAATATGAGCGGTATTGAGATACAGCACAGCGGACTGCGGTATATCGCAGAACGAATTGCAGACCACCAGGGGCTTGTAAAAAGCGAGGACCGGGATTTTGGTACGGTCCAGATCCTGATGGAAAACCGCACCCGCCTGAGCCTGGTGCCCGAAATCGTTGTTTCCGGTATCCGTGCCGGTAGTCCTGCTGAGGAAGCCGGCCTGCAGGAGGGCGATGTGATCCTGGCAGTCAATGGCAAGCGGATCCACCAATACAAATTACAGGAGGTGGTTAAAATGCTGAATGAAAAAGAAGGCAAACGCGTAAGATTACTTATTGAGCGGTTCAACAAAGACCTTCTTTTCTCATTTGTACTGAAAAATGTATTCGAATAAAAAACCCTGACAACCTGAAGGATTTCCAGGTGCAGGGCTTTTATTCAGTTATATGGTAGGGTTATTTGCCGTTAACCGGCTTTACTTCCCCTTTGATTTTCAAGACTTTGGTAGGGGTGTCAGCATTCGAAATTACGGTAATCGCTTTTCGTATGGGACCTACCCTTTTAGTGTCGTATTTTACCTGAATTTCCCCCGTTTTGCCAGGTAGAATCGGGTCTTCAGGTTTTTTGGGAATAGTACATCCGCAACTGGAACTCACCTTGCTGATAATCAAAGGAGCATCCCCTGTGTTGGTGAACTCGAACACGCGCACACCATCACTTCCCTGCTGGATTTCACCGTAATCCACCGTTTCTGATTTAAATTGGATCTTGGCAGTTTTGTCTTGTGCCCGGACGCTTAACGCCAGCAGGCCTACAAATACTATCAATACTATTTTTTTCATCATAATTTAGTTTTGGGTGAACTTCAAATGTAAAAGTTTTGACATCAACATCCAAAATTCTTTTGTTATCTACTAACGTTACTTATTTTTGTTTCGTATTTAAAACGGGCATGAATCCAATACGTTCCGCAAGTTTAACTTTTTTATGGAACTCCTTTTTTGAATTGCCCCTATTCCCATAACAAAAACTATACCATTATTATGGATATTCCGTCAAAGTACGATCCAAAACGGGTAGAAGACCAGTGGTATTCCTATTGGATGGAACACCAATACTTTCATTCTGTCCCCGACCAACGGGAGCCCTATACCATTGTGATACCGCCGCCAAATGTCACCGGGATACTACACATGGGGCATATGCTGAACAATACCCTTCAGGATGTGTTGATACGCAGGGCCCGGTTACAGGGGTTGAATGCCTGCTGGGTGCCTGGCACGGATCATGCTTCCATTGCGACAGAGGCAAAGGTCGTAGCCAAATTAAAGGAACAGGGAATACATAAGACCGATATCTCACGGGAGGAGTTTGTACAGCTCGCCTGGGACTGGACCCATGAATACGGGGGAGTTATCCTTGAACAGCTAAAGAAACTGGGATGCTCATGTGATTGGGAGCGGACAAAGTTTACGATGGAGGACGACTTGTCAGCATCCGTGATCCGTGTATTTGTGGATCTTTACAGGAAAGGACTGATATACAGGGGGCACCGTATGGTTAACTGGGACCCGGAAGCCCTGACCACCTTATCGGATGAAGAGGTGATCTATGAAGAAAAACAGGGCGTCCTTTACTATATATCCTACCCCGTGGAAGGTTCAGATGAACAGGTGACCATTGCCACCACCCGTCCGGAGACTATTTTAGGGGACACGGCGGTCTGTATCCACCCGGACGATGAACGATACCGCCACCTGAAAGGCAAAAATGTGATCGTGCCGATCTGCGACCGGTTGATACCGGTTATTGAGGATACCTATGTTACCATGGATTTCGGAACGGGATGCCTGAAGGTGACCCCGGCTCATGATGCGAATGACAAACAACTGGGGGACCGGCACAAATTGGAATCCATTGATATATTCAACGCGGATGCCACCCTCAATTCCTATGGGCTGCACTATGAAGGGAAGGACCGTTTTGCGGTCCGGAAGGAAATTGCCATGGAATTGGAGGAAAAGGGCTTCCTTACTAAAAAGGAAGCTTATATCAACAAGATCGGAACCTCAGAACGGACCGGCGCCATCATTGAACCCAGACTGTCAGACCAGTGGTTCCTGAAAATGGAAGGCCTTGCAAAACCAGCCCTGGAGGCCGTACTGGAAACAGGCGAAATTAAACTCTTTCCCAAAAAATTTGAGAATACCTACCGGCACTGGATGGAAAACATCCGCGACTGGAATATTTCCAGGCAACTTTGGTGGGGGCAGCAAATACCGGCCTACTATTACGGAGATGGGGAGCGGGACTATGTAGTTGCGGAGAACCCGGAAGAAGCGCTGGCGCTTGCCCGGGAAAAATCAGGAAATCCTGACCTGAAAGAAGACGACCTTAAACAGGATGGAGATGTACTGGATACCTGGTTTTCCTCCTGGCTCTGGCCTATTAGTGTCTTTGGGGGTATCCTGGACCCTGATAATGACGAGATCGAATATTACTATCCGACCAGCGATCTGATAACCGGACCTGATATCCTTTTCTTCTGGGTAGCACGGATGATCATTGCTGGTTATGAATACCGTGGGGATAAGCCGTTCAGCAATGTATACTTCACCGGGTTGGTGCGCGACAAACAGGGACGTAAAATGTCCAAATCACTCGGGAATTCCCCTGACGCCCTGAAACTTATTGATCAATTCGGAGCGGATGGCGTTCGGGTTGGACTGTTGCTGAGTGCCCCTGCAGGGAATGACCTGCTGTTTGATGAAGGCCTGTGCCAGCAGGGGATGCATTTCGCCAACAAGATCTGGAATGCCTTCAGGCTGGTTAAAGGGTGGGAGGTAAGCGACCTGCCACAGCCAGCGGCCGCACAGCTGGGATTGGAATGGTACAGGGCCAAGTTCCATCAAACCCTTTCAGAAATAGAGGACCATTTCGGTAAATACCGCCTTTCGGATGCGCTGATGGCAACTTATAAATTGATTTGGGATGATTTCTGTTCCTGGCTGCTGGAAATTGTAAAACCAGCCTACCGCCAGCCCATAGACCAGGCTACTTTTGATGCTGTGGTCGCCCTGTTTGAAGATAACCTGAAATTGTTGCACCCTTTCATGCCGTTCCTTTCCGAAGAGATTTGGCAGCGCATTGCCCAACGTACCCCGGAAGAGGCGTTGGTAATAGCCTCGTGGCCCCGGGTAGCTCCGGCTGACCCAGCCGTTATAGAAGGATTCCGGATTGCAGATTCAGTCATAACAGGGATCCGCACCATCCGTAAGGAAAAGAATATCCCCTTGAAGGAAAGCCTGCAACTCGCGTTGCTGAATGAAGAGGGGTTTGGCAGGGAATGGGACGTGGTGATCCAGAAACTTACGAATGTTTCTCAGATATCCTATGTTTCAGAACCCCTGGAGGGGGCCCTTACATTCCGGGTTAAGAGCAATGAATATTTTATCCCGGTAAGCGGCGCCGTGGACATCGAAGCTGAAATAAAAAAGATCCGGGAGGAATTGCAATACACCAGGGGCTTTTTAAGCTCTGTACAAAAAAAATTATCCAATGACCGTTTTGTGAACAACGCCCCGGAACAGGTCATCGCCATTGAACGCAAGAAAAAGGCGGATGCAGAGGCCAAAATAGAAACCCTGGAAAAAAGCCTGGCGAGCCTGGGGTGAAGTCAGCATGAACCGGGTTGGCAGCGTCGGTCATTTGTGTGAATTTTGATGAAAACCAAACCCTGATCGGAACCGTTAAATACCATTGGTGTTTCTGTATTGGTTTCCGGCAGGGATTCATCAAATGTACAAGCCATGTATTCAAATTTCAGGATAACCGCCCTTGAGGCGTCAGCCTATGCCCCGCTGTTTGACCTTAGCACAGAGGCCTTGCAAAGCAAGCGTATAATCAGGAAAGTCGTTGATAAATTTCCAGGCTACCCCTGCCGGGTAAGCCTGGAGGACGCCCAGATCGGGGAGGAGGTTTTACTGTTGTCTCATGCCCATCATCCGGTCATGACCCCATATCGTGCCAGCGGACCGGTTTATATCCGGAAAGGGGCCCAACAAGCCCGTCCGGGGGTCAATGAGATCCCTGAAATGTTGCGGCATCGGTTGCTGTCTGTAAGGGCCTATACCAGCGAGGGGATGATGTGTGCAGCGCAAACTACGGAAGGTAGTGGTTTGAGGGACGTGATAGGAATGATTTTCCAGGATCCGGCGGCCGCATATATCCACATCCACAATGCCTCGCCGGGCTGCTACAATTGCCGGGCAGACCGGGTATAGAGCAACTTCGCTGGGTGAGCGGGCTTTAAAGCCCACTTAAAAAATTCCCTAACAGGGAGTGGGCAGAAAAGGAAGTTGATAGACTACACATTCTTTAGTATATTTAGAGTAAACAAAAACAAAAAGATCATGAAGCAACTATGGTTACCCATGTGGCTGCTGGCCTGTACAATCGTTTCCTGCCAGGCAGACAACCCGAATTTTATTAAAAAGGAAGTGCAGATAAAAACGGCTGTACTGCCCCTCGGCGATACGGAAAAGGAAGGTGCAACTGTTTATGGTTACGATGAGACCGGTGACCTGGTGGTGCTTCGAAAAGGTACTAACAATATGATCTGCATGGGCGACGATCCCTCCAAGGAGGGCATCAGTGTCTCCTGTTATTCCAGTAAACTGGAACCGTTTATGGCCCGGGGACGGGAACTGGCTGCCGAGGGAAAATCGCAGGAGGATCGGGTATCCATAAGGGGCGAAGAAGTGGATGCCGGCAAGCTGGAAATGCCCCGGGAACCGAGCATGATGTATGTGTATTTTGGAGAAGACGAAAACTATGACCGCACCACCGGTGAGCTGAAGGACGGTAAATTCCGGTATGTTGTCTATATCCCCTACGCAACTACCGAGTCTACAGGGCTGCCGGATAAACCTCATGCCCCCGGGATGCCTTGGCTTATGGACCCTGGCACGCACCGGGCTCATATCATGATCGGGCCCAATTAATACGATTTATTGTATGTTTCAGGCTGAACTACTGTTGGAACTCTTCCAGGAGTGCCGGGTCTAATACGACCTTATTGCCCGTAATTTTGTAGGTAACGCCAAAATTAATGACATAATCCGCAAAAGCGGCATCCCCGTTCCTCGGAGTGCCAGTCAGGGCCTCGGTCTGTTTGTCGGTTATACTTTGCGGCCTGTCTCTCCTGAGGGCTATCGGTACATTCAGGTTGAGTGAGAAATCTGCAATTCGGTAGCTGAATCCCGGCTCAAGTGAGAGGACATTTCCGGGCCGCCGGAACCCCTGGTCCGAACCCAGGAGGTCGCGGACAGGAACACAGTCAAATCGGGCCCCCAACGAAGTTCCAAACAGCGTGGATACACTATAACTTAGTCCGGCACGGACGGAATATTGATCCGGTACGGCCATGATGGCCTCATTTTCCAATATAGGGCTGAGGGTCTCCCGGAAGGTCCGGATGCCATTCACGCCCCTGGGATTCAACAAATAGAACCCCCCTCCGTAAACAAACAGCCCGGTTGCCATCTTTTGATATAACTGCATGTCAATGGTGAGCCCGAAACCCCCGTCACCGGGTTGGATGGATTGATCAACCGGGCGTACTTCCGGACTTCCTTCCGGACCTACATTATAAAATATATCGGAAGCGTTATAGTTTCCGGTAGGCAGTTTAACACCCAGACCAACAGCCAGGTTGCCATTGGGGTGTTCAGTGTTATCAAAGAGCCAGTATCCAACCCCCATTCGGATATCCCCTAAACCCCGCGAAAAGGAACTGTGCCTTTCCTCCCTCCCATGCTCATACAGGGACGAGCGGGAATTGATCACTGTGGGGATTGTCAGGCTTGTATATACGCGGTCGCTGATCGCGTATGTGAGGAAAAAATCCCAGGCGTGGGAATGATTGACGACCTCTGTTTGGTTCGCGATACGGTCAGCTTCCTGTTCCGTGCCCCGAAAATGCCGGAATGACTTAAAATACCGGTAATTCATCCCTGCCTGGATATCCCCTTTGCCCAGTAAGTTTTCTTCAAGTGAATTTCCCACACAGCTCGAAAAATGCCGTATAGCCACACAGCCCTGTGCACTTACACTGAAGGAGTACATAATGATGAAGATCAAAAGCAGTGTGCGGAGTGTTATTTGCATTGTTTGGGCTATCTGGTTGATTGCAGAATCCTTAAAAAACAACCGGTATTTACACCAACTTAATGGCAAATTGTATAATTTGACGGTTGATTAAAGTGGGGATCAGGCAAACATATACCGGATTGTGGTACCGTTGGATTAAGGGAATGGAAATAATGATTAAGAAAAGGTTAATTAAGTTAATAAAATAGTAACGACCCCGAATTAAATTTTATAGATGGGTTATTTGTCCCATAATTTTGAAAAAGAAAACCATATACATTGTCCTTTTCTGCGTTTCGATATTCGGATTGGCAGTGGTTCAGTACCGCTATCTTCAGATTGGCCTGAGCCTGGCAAAAATACAGTTCAATACCAGGATCGGCACCGCAACGAGCGCTATACAAAAGGGGTTACATGATAAAAACCAGTTGACTTTCCTGGTGGGGAGTGCCTTGCAAAAAGACACCTCTTTTTTTAAGCTGAGCCTGGATAGCATTGAAGATGCTTCCAGCCACTTCCTGAACGATTTTATCCGGGAAAAACTTGGAAACGAGGGTATCGCAACCGATTTTTCCTATAAACTGGTTTCCCGGGATTCTGCATATTTCCTGAGGTCTCCCGTTAGATATACCGAAGAGGACCATGTCAACACCTACCCGATGTCCCTCTCCGGCTATATCCCGGGACTTATCGGGAAGAGTGTACGTCTCGAATTAAAATTCAGGGACCTGAACAGCTATTTTTTATCCCAGCTCAATGGCCTGACGCTGCCTACCCTCCTTTTTATGCTTTCCATCATCGCCGCGGTAATATGGGCATTGCGTACCTACTATTGGCAAAGCAACCTGCTGCAGTATACAGGGGATTTCATCAATAACCTTACCCACGAATTAAAAACCCCGGTATTTTCCATCGCACTCGCGACCAAAATACTGGAAGAGGATAGCAGCCAAAAACAAAAGGATTTGTTACATATCATCCGGCAGCAGACAGACAGGCTGTCAAACCACATAGATAAGGTCCTGGAGCTGGGGAGGATTGAATCTGCCCATAACGGGTTAAAATTGTCGTCCATTGATTTTTATCCCTGTTTGGACAGGCTTGCCAAAGAATTTGCCGCTCTCATCGTCCTGGAGAAAGTACGATTCGATTATTCGCTTCAACCAGGGGAATATCCTGTAAAAGCCGATGTATTCCACCTTGAAAATGCCATTAATAATATATTGGACAATGCCAGGAAGTATGCCCGTGACCCCTATATACGGTTACATTCATCCACTGCAGGCAACAGTCTGGTTATTGAGATAGCGGATAATGGGGCTGGAATGGACCGGAAGGACCAGAAGCGGATATTCCGGAAATTCTACAGGGTTACCGGCGGTGACGTACCTGATAGTAAGGGATATGGTCTTGGCCTTACCTATGTGAAGCAGGTTATTCTAAAACATAAGGGTTCCATTGACATTAAAAGTGAAAAGGGGAAAGGAACAACGGTTACCCTTAAAATTCCACTATATTATGGCCCACAAAATATATAAGATACTGCTTGTCGAAGATGACCGTTCATTAGGGTATTTGTTGTCGGAATATCTTACAATGAAGGGTTTTGAAATAAGCTGGGCCAAGGATGGGCAGCAGGCGCTGGATTTAATGCCCTCGGCCCTGTTTGATCTGGCCATTTTGGATGTCATGATGCCCGGAATGGATGGATTTACCCTGGCCACCCACCTGAAAACCGCATGCCCCGGACTCCCGTTCCTGTTCCTTACGGCGAGATCCATGAAGATCGATGTACTGCGTGGCTTTGCTGCCGGTGCGGTTGATTACCTGAAAAAACCAATCGACGAAGAGGAACTCGTAGCCCGAATTGATGCCCTGTTAAAACGCCTGGACCGAACAGGGGAAGAAGATGTGCAAACGGAGGTATCACTTGGGAAATACAGGTTTAACGGCAGCAATCAGGAACTCCGCTATAAGGGGGAAACCATCCGGCTGACTTCCCGCGAGGCAGGATTGCTGCATATTCTGACAGCAAACAGGAACACCCTGTGTACACACAAAGACATCCTCCTGAGGCTATGGGGCAAAAATGATTATTTCAGCCGGAAGAGCCTCAATGTATTCGTTACGCACCTGAGGAAATACCTTGATAAAGACCCCGATATTAAAATCGAAAATATCCACGGACGCGGATTCATTCTCCGTGATAGTTCCGGTACTTCCCCGGAGGCATAACGGTCCGGAGGAGCGGTTACCTGATGCAGAGCAGTTAATTTTTTGTCCTATATTTGAAGGAAGCCTGGTACACCTATGGAAACGTATGCGACGGCACTCCTATATGCCATTCCATTTTTTATCGTCCTGCTGGCCGTGGAGATCGGCTATGGGTACTTTGTGAAGGATCAGAAGCATAAGGTGATGGATACCGTAAGCAGTATCAGTTCAGGGTTTACCAACATTGTTAAGGATTCCCTGGGCCTTGGTTTAATCCTGGTATCCTACCCATTTTTACTGGAACACCTGGCCGTGACACAGATCAAGGCAACCTGGCTGGTTTGGTTCATCGCCTTTATTGCGATCGACTTTGCCGGTTACTGGAACCACAGGCTCAGCCACCATATCAATTTCTTCTGGAACCAGCATGTGATACACCATAGCAGCGAAGAGTTCAACCTTGCCTGCGCCTTGCGACAGCCCGTTTCCAACCTTTTGGGGTATTTTTCGCTGTTACTGATCCCCGCTGCCATAGTGGGCGTCCCCAACGAAGTCATCGCCATCCTGGCCCCCATACACCTCTTTGCCCAGTTCTGGTACCATACCCAGCACATCGGCAAAATGGGTTGGTTGGAGTATATCATTGTGACCCCCTCCCAGCACCGGGTGCACCATGCCATTAACCCGGAATATATCGATAAGAACCTTGGACAGATTTTATGCGTGTGGGACCGGTGGTTCGGTACCTTTCAGGATGAGAGGGAGGAAATACCACCACAGTACGGGGTGTTGAAACCGGCAGCGACCTGGAATCCGATACTGATCAATTTTCAACATCTATGGGGATTGATCAAAGATGCCTGGCATACCAGGGATTTCCGGGACAAGGCCCGTATCTGGATTATGCCAACGGGGTGGCGGCCTGCAGATGTGAAGGAAAAATACCCGCTGCCGGTAATCGAAGATGTCTACCGTTTCCAGAGGTATGAGACGCCGGCAAGCCTTGGCCTGAAAGGGTATGTTATCTTCCAGATGTTGGTAACCCTGGCCTTGCTGCTTTTTATGTTTTACAATTTCAGCAACATAGGTTTTGATGGCCTCCTGCTCTTCAGCTCCTTCATTTTTGTGGGGGTATACGGATATACAACCCTGATGGACCGCCGATCATATGGCGTTTGGATCGAGGCCTTCAGGGGGGTGTGCGGGTTGATGTTGCTATGGTATACGGGCGACTGGTTTGGGATGGTGGAATACCTACCCTGGGCCGGTACGCTGGTGGCCTTCTATTTTATGATTTCCATTTTCGGGGGTATCTATTTTACGTATCTGGAAAAGGACCCGATGAACTCTCATATTGCCTTTAAATAATTCATAGATGGCTATCAGACCTTATATATTAACGGAAACAAACTGGGATTCCCTGCAACACGAAAAATTTGAACTTGCCGTGCTGCCATGGGGAGCCACGGAGGCCCATAACTATCACCTTCCCTATGGCACCGATGTAATAGAATCAGATCATATTGCGGCTGAGGCTGCGGCGTATGCATGGGAGAAAGGCGGGAAAGTCATTGTCCTTCCTACTATACCATTTGGGGTTAATACGGGGCAGGCTGATATTTATCTGGATATCAACCTGAATCCTAGCACACAGATGGCTATTTTGGCTGATGTCATTACCACGCTGAACCGGCAGGGGATTTATAAATTGCTGATTTTCAATAGCCATGGAGGTAATAACTTCAAAGCACTGGTGCGGGAACTGGGGTTGAAATTCCCCGAAATGTTCATCTGTTTTTCAAATTGGTTTCAGTCCATGGACCGAGGCCTTTATTTCCGGGAAGCCGGGGACCATGCTGATGAAATGGAGACCAGCCTGTTATTATACCTGAAGCCGGAGTGGGTACTCCCCAAAGAGAAGTGGGGGGATGGAAAGGCTAAAAAATATAAGATCAAAGCATTTTCCGAAGGATGGGTATGGGCAGAACGCAAATGGTCACAGATCAGTGCAGATACCGGGGTTGGGAATCCCATGTATGCCAGCAGCGAAAAAGGAGCTGCTTTTTTCAGGGATGTTTCGCTTAAAATGGGGGAATTGTTTCTGGAATTGTGCAATGCGGATAGGGAAGCACTGTATGAATAAGACTTACTTTTTCGTTGTGGCAGGGATTTCTTTTCTCACCAGTGCCACGTAGCTTTTCATAGCTTCTTCCTGACTTATGTTCTGTGCCTGGATCAGCGCATTGGCCTTAAAGGCATTGATAAGGGGGGTTTTACTTTGGGGAGGTTGCTGGGCGTATTGCTTGGCTATCTTGTAATAGGCATATAGCTTGAGCAACACATCGGCCGGAAGCGGGTGCGGATAGTCATTCACAGACGCTACGGCCTTTAAAAATTTTGCATGTAGTTTTTCATTCATCCTTCCTGGGCCTCAGGGCGGCTACGCAGGTTCTGGCCCCCACAACTTTCTGGTTGAGCCGCACCGTGATATTACAATCCAAAGGTAACAACAAATCTACTCTGGAACCAAATTTTATAAATCCGGCATCCTCACCCTGTTGCACACTTTGGCCGACTTCTGCATAATTGACGATACGCCGGGCCATGGCACCGGCGATCTGCCGGTAGAGTATGTCGCCGAATTTTGGGGTATTGATGACAACGGTAGTCCGTTCGTTCTTTTCACTCGATTTGGGGTGCCAGGCTACCAGGTAATCTCCCGGGTGGTACTTGGAATACTTGACCAACCCGCTGGCAGGGTACCGGGTGATATGGACATTGACAGGGCTCATAAAAATGGAGACCTGCACCCGTTTTTCGTTAAAATATTCGGTCTCCATGACTTCCTCTATGACCACCACCTTCCCGTCAACCGGGGCAAGGATCTCGTCAAAATTTTTGGTGACCTTGCGAGTGGGGTTCCTGAAGAACTGGAGTATAAGGACCAGGACAACTAAACCGGTAACCTGCAGGGAAATACGCAACCAGGGTATCTCGATATAAAAATGTGCCAGGAGTACCATGGCACAAACCAGGAAAAAGGTAATCAGGATAATTTTTTGTCCCTCTTTATGAAACATAGGTAAAAAGCATTAATGTTAAATATGCAAAAGGTGCGGCAAAAACCAGGCTGTCTAACCGGTCAAGCATCCCCCCATGGCCCGGCAACAGCGCACCGCTGTCCTTTACTCCGGCCCTTCGTTTTAATTTTGATTCAATAAGATCCCCCAGGCTTCCGGCCACTACTATCACAGAAGCCAATACAACCCATTGCGTAGGATTTACCAGGGGTTCGTACCGCGCCATAATATAGGCCGCCAAAAGCGTAAAAATGAAGCCTCCGATAGTACCTTCCCATGTCTTCTTGGGCGAAACTGCAGGGAACAACTTTGTTTTCCCTATAAAACTTCCAACGATATAGGCAAATGAATCATTTACCCAGATCAGGATGAATATCCCCATTATGAGATACTTCGCAAAAGCACTGTCTTTATACGGTATCATCGTCAGGAAGATACAGCCCCCTCCAATGTAAAACAACCCGATCAAAAATTTCTGGAAGGTGTTGAACAACTTTTCCTTCTTCGAGAAGAGGTAATACAGCAATGCAAAATTAACGGTTATCGTTAAGAACATCAAAATATTGATCAGTACTTTATCATGTATGAGGTAAATGTACGCCCACCAAAGTGCCAGGTAGGCTATAAATATGTGGTATCCTTTGAGAAGTACCAGCCGCTTGTACTCATAAAGGCAGGCCAGTCCAAATATCATAAAAAGAAAATCAAAGGCATCAGAACTCAGAAATACAGCAGACAACAGCAAGACAACAAAGAGTGCACCTGTAAGTGAGCGCCTTAGGATTTCTTTCATACTAAAGGTCTTCCAGAAGTAGGAGGTAAAGGTGTTTGGAACTGCTCCCGTACGTCAGGAAATCGTCCGCATTTTCTGTGTTGGCCTGAAAATGCTTGATGGTAGTGATGTTGGCGGGTATTCCGTTCCTGTATTTCTTTTTGATGGTTTTAAGGCCTTCCCCTATGGTATCCACCAACTGGCTGGTAGTGGCGAACACGATCACATTTTCCGGCACTTCACTTAATTTCTTTTCATTGAGCTGGTTGGAACAAACCAAAATTGAACCGTTCTGGGCGATCAGATGTTCACAGGTGGTAAAGAAAATATCACTGTTCCTGGAGTTCCTGGTGAAGACCAGGTTGTGCTTGGAGAAATTTTCTTCCAGTTTTGGATCTATAATAAAGAAGGGTTGGTCCTGCCAGCCATTTTCCTCAATGATATTCCTAAGCGCATCGGTGATTTCACGGAAGGAATCACAATACAAAAATTTACCACCGTTCTTTTTGAAGTGGATGGTAAATTTTTCATCGACAGGAATATTCAGATCGGGCATATGCATTCCCCTGGTCTCCACAATCTCTTTGGAAACCTTTTTTTTACCACCGCCAAAAATCTTGTCTAAAAGACCCATGTATAGGTATTAATGCTTCAGAAACGATGTGCTTTTAATTAGAATAACGATATAAAAACCTACTTATTTTCCTTGGAGGATTCTTCCGGTGCGAGCTTGGTTTCTTCGATGATCTCCTGGCCCTGTCCGTCAAATTCCTTATCAAAGGGGCGCTTGCCAAATATCTTTTCCAAATCTTCCTTAAAGATAACTTCTTTTTCCAAAAGGCGTTCAGCAAGTACAGTTAGTTTGTCCTTATTTTTTTCGAGCACATCAATAGCCCTTCTATACTGTTCTTCTATAAGCTTAGAGATTTCCTGATCTATGGTTTGGGCGGTCTCTTCACTGTATGGCTTTGAAAAGCCGTAATCTGTCTGCCCCGATGAATCATAGTATGTAAGATTGCCGATCTTGTCATTGAGCCCATAGATCGTAACCATCGCCCGCGCCTGCTTGGTAACCTTCTCCAGATCACTGAGTGCCCCGGTTGAAATTTTATTGAAGATCACTTTTTCAGCGGCCCTGCCACCCAGGGTGGCGCACATTTCGTCCTGCATTTGTTCGGGGCGTACTATTAGTCGTTCCTCGGGCAAATACCAGGCTGCTCCAAGCGACTGGCCCCGCGGGACAATGGTAACCTTGACCAAAGGCGCTGCGTGTTCCAGCATCCAGCTGACGGTGGCATGCCCCGCTTCATGGTATGCTATGGTCTTCTTTTCGCCCGGGGTAATTATCTTGTTCTTTTTTTCCAATCCTCCTACGATCCGGTCAACCGCATCGAGGAAATCATCTTTCCCTACCGCTTTTTTCAGTTTCCGGGCAGCGATCAGGGCTGCCTCATTACAAACGTTGGCAATATCTGCCCCGGAAAAGCCGGGAGTTTGCCGTGCCAGGAAATCAAGGTCCAGGGTCTCTGAAGTTTTGATGGGCCTCAGGTGTACTTCAAATATTTCTTTTCGTTCACGGATATCCGGTAGGTCAACATAAATCTGCCTGTCGAACCTGCCTGCACGCATAAGTGCCTTGTCCAATACATCGGCACGGTTGGTAGCGGCCAGCACGATTACATTGGTGTTGGTCCCAAAGCCATCCATTTCCGTAAGCAGCTGGTTAAGGGTATTTTCCCGTTCATCATTGGAGCCGGTGAAATTATTTTTTCCCCGTGCCCGGCCTATGGCATCGATCTCATCAATAAATATAATCGAGGGCGATTTATCCTTTGCCTGTTTAAAGAGGTCCCGTACACGCGAGGCGCCAACACCTACGAACATCTCCACAAAATCTGATCCTGAGAGGGAGAAAAACGGCACTTTTGCTTCCCCGGCAACAGCTTTTGCCAGGAGTGTTTTTCCGGTTCCCGGTGGTCCGACCAGCAATGCGCCCTTGGGGATCTTACCCCCCAGGGAGGTGTATTTATCAGGATATTTCAGGAATTCCACAATTTCCTCAACTTCTTCTTTCGCGCCTTCCAGTCCGGCCACATCTTTAAAAGAAGTACGGGTATCCGTTTTTTCGTCAAATAATTTTGCCTTGGACTTCCCGATGTTAAAGATCTGACCTCCGGCCCCACCACCGGCCCCACCAGACATCCTCCGCATGAGGTATATCCATATCCCGATGATAAGAACAAACGGGAGAATGGTAAGGAGCATCTCCATAAACAGGTTGGATTCCTTATCGAATTCCACGATGGTATCCAGGTTGTTCTCTTTCTTGATCTCTGTAATCTCGTTTTGGAATATCTGAAGATCCCCATAGTCCAGTACATATTGGGGCACCATTCCCGTGGAGGGAAATAATGGTTTATCAGCAACATCCTTGTGAACGTCCTTCTGGAGTGCTTCCTCGCTAAGAAATACCTTAGCCTGGTTGGTGTTGGTAATGATCAGGATTTTTGTGATATCACCATTCCTCAAATACTCCTGTAGTTCGGAAGTGGTTGTTTTCTTGGTGGAAGCCAGGTTGCCGCTACCAAAAAACTGGAACCCAATCAGCAATATCGCTATGAGTCCATAGATCCACCATGCGCTGAACCTCGGTTTCTTCTGGGGTGTTTTATTTTCTTTTGCCATTGTTTTTTTTTATACCTGTGGTTGTTAGCGAAGGGTCTGATTAAAGCTGCTCTCCACCATTGTGACCTTGGCATCTCCCCAAAGTCCTTCAATATCATAAAATTCGCGGGTGTGTTTCTGGAAAACATGAACAACCACATTCACATAATCCAACAACACCCATTCGGCATTTTCTGAACCCTCAACATGCCAGGGTTTATCATTTATTGCTTTGCTGACTGATTTTTGGATAGAATTGACAATCGCGTTTACATGTGTACTGGAGGTTCCATTACATATTATAAAGTAGTCACAAACAGTGTTTTCTATGTCTCTAAGATCAAGTAGATTTATTTCCAGTCCCTTTACTTCTTCTATTCCGTGTAAGATTAAGGCAATCAATTCATCTGCACTTGCTTTCCTTTTCTGCATTCAGAATTTTTAGTTTTTACAAAGTTATTATTTTTTTACTTTCTTAACTATTGTTTTTAACATAACATTGTACAACAGAAACAACAGTTCCTGCATGCATATAATCAAACTTAATGCCACTGAATCAACCAATTCCTATCTTAAGAACGCAATGTTGTCTGAAGTATTGGACGATTTCACCGTTGTCACTGCAAATGAGCAAACCAAAGGACGCGGACAACGAGGGACAACATGGCAATCAGAAGCTGGTAAGAACCTTACAATCAGTATTTTAAAGAAATTTCAAGCGTTGTCTGTCCGGGACCAGTTCCTCCTTAACATCGGTGTCTCCCTGGCAGTGGTTGATGTCCTCGCTCACTTGCAGGTTCCCGAATTAAGCATCAAATGGCCTAACGACATTCTGTCAGGTAACTCCAAAATTTGCGGGATTCTTATCGAAAACATGGTAAACACGTCGGCAATCCAGGAATCGGTCATCGGGATCGGTCTAAATGTGAACCAGCTTTCTTTTGAGGGCCTTCCAAAGGTGTCTTCTTTAAAATTGCTGCTGGGGAGGACCTTTGAACTCGACGAGATCCTGGGAACCATCCTCCGCAGCCTGCGGGCACAGTTCACCGCTATAGAAGGGAAGCGGATCGGGGATGTGAAGGCGGCTTACGAAGCGCTGATGTTCCGAAAAGACAAACCCTCAACTTTTGCTGCGGAAAACGGGGAGCTTTTTATGGGATTTATCCGGGGGATCTCCGATTCCGGGAAATTAAGGGTGGAATTGGAAGATGCGCTCATACGGGAATTTGACCTTAAAGAGATCCTGCTGCTGTATTAACCCCGTGGTTCCGGCATGCTATATCCTTGCTATATTTTCAGCCAAGGTATTGATAAAGTTGGTAATGGGCGTTTTGATCATCATGCCCATCATGGCATTGAACTCACCTTCAAAACTGAGGCCTACCTCGCTTTCCTCTGCAGACAGCGGGTGGATATCGGCCGTAAGGGTAAAAGGCAATTTATTGCCTGCCGCTCCCAATACCAGTTGGCTATGGGGGGTTTGGTCCTTACGCTTCAGTGCAATTTCCGGCATACCCTTAAGAGCAAAAAGGAAGGTATCAGCGTCGAGTACTTCAAACTTCTCTATACTGGCCGGCATCAGTTTTCTAAAATTCTGCAAATCAGTCAAAAAATCATAGACTTCTGTATTGCTTTTGGGTACTCTCGTATTTGGGGATTTTATTTGCATACGTTCAGGGTTTCCATACCGCCGGGTCTTTTCTCCATTCCAGCAGCGCGTTCAATTGTTTTTCTTTTATATACTTGGTTTCGGAAGCCAGGTTGACCAGCTGCGTATAGTCTGACAACGTATGGAGTTCTACATTGTTTTTTTTAAAATTATTTTCTGCTACTTCAAATCCATATGTGAAGATGGCAATCATCCCTTTGACATGTGCACCATGTTCTACGAGCGACTTAACAGCGTTCAGGCTGCTTTTACCAGTACTGATAAGGTCCTCTATGACTACGACGGACTGATCCGGTTCCAGTTGCCCTTCTATCTGGTTTTGCCGGCCGTGCCCCTTTGCCTCGGGCCTTACATAGATAAATGGCAAACCCAGATATTCCGCTACGAGCATTCCAATTCCGATAGCACCGGTGGCTACTCCGGCAATAATATCCGGCTTTCCGTACAATGCTTCGAGCTGCTTTCCCATTTCCTCACGTATATAGTTCCGGATGCTGGGATAGGACAAAATAATACGATTATCACAATAAATTGGTGATTTCCATCCTGATGCCCAGGTAAATGGATTTTCAGGATTCAACTTAATTGCATTAATTTGCAGCAGAAGTTCTGCTGTTTTGGCAGCGGTGCCCTTGTCTAAAACCATGGAGCAAATGTATAAAGTTTTTGTGAATGAATATCCGCTCATTTTAACAGACAAGTTATCTGAGACCGCTAACGGAGACTATTTCCTTTTAAATAAGGCTGCCATCAGCAACGCCATAGATTCTTTGGTCAGCAATAAACTCAAGGAAGCTTATATTTACCATCCCAATATTGAGGAGATCCTCCGAAAATTCACGAAGAAAATACCGCTCGTTGTTGCGGCAGGGGGCGTAGTAACCAATAAGGAAGGCAAAGTGCTGTTTATATTCCGGAATGACAAATGGGACCTGCCCAAAGGCAAACTGGAAAAGGGGGAAACCCTGGAAGAATGTGCACTCAGGGAAACTGCGGAAGAAACGGGTGTAAAAGACCTCAAAATTGAAAATTTTTTGAAAACAACCTATCATGTTTTCAAAAAAAATGGCAAATACAAATTAAAGGAAGTTCACTGGTATGCCATGACAACATCCTACACTGGCAAACTTAAAGGCCAGAAAGACGAAGGAATAGTCCGGGTAAAATGGAAAGGCCCGCAAAAAATAGCCAAGGCCTTAAAAAATTCGTATACGAACATCAAAATTCTCTTCGAAATCTAATTCGCCCTGTCGCCCGTTGCCGTGCCTTCATGTTTCAGGATGCGATAGACGGGATACTGCATATGTGCCGGTTCATAATATTTGGAATGTCGATAGATCCACTGCAGTTGGCTGTACCAATCCCCGGCGAATTCGGGATCCGATTCTTTTCGCCATTGAAACTCCTTTCGCAAAAGTGAATCCGCTGCGAGGATACCGGCGGCAACATCTTCAAAAACATAGGGGGAAAAGCCTTCTTTCTGCTGCAGGACGGTGTCAAAGAAATTCCAGTTAAAGAAAGAATCCTGGGCTGCTGGCTCCAGCGTTTCAAGGATATACCGTATCCCCGGTTGATCTGTCGGGATCAGGATGTCCCCTTCCTCTAACTGAATTTTGATGTTTTGCCGGGAAACACGGGTATCGTAGTGGGGATAATGCCCTTCATAGGCATTGGGCCGCGTCTTGTAATCTTCGATCCGGTAGGATTCTGCCCTAATAGTGCTATCGGTATCCATTACAGAAAACCGGATATGGTTGAGGCGCAACAGGTCATGTACCCGGTGCCAGCCTTTTTTAACTACATAGGCTTCCGGAATTTCGATGGAATCTACCGGGATAAAGTAGTTATAATAGGTTACCGGTTTGGTAAACGGCCGGGTTCTGTCGTATTTCAGTCGCGGGAATCCGGTGACCGCACTCACCAGTGTATCTGCTTCATAACCTTTAAACTCCAGCTGGGTTGACCGGGTGGAGTCCACCGCCCAGCGCACGGGGTAATAATCCCAGGTCTTGTGCTGTGTTAAGGCTTCTTCCCGGAGTTTTTTTATGGTATCATGGTGGGTTTCGGCAAAGGATATGATTTCCGTCATAAGGGCATAAGTGCCTTCCACCCTTTGTTTATAAGGTTTCAGCATATGGGTTTCCACCATCAGGCCAAGGGTGTTCCATAGCGTGGTATATCCTGTTGAATACCTTGGAAGATCCATAAATTGCGTAAATCCTGTTTCAGGCACTTTATTGAAAACATTCACATACGGGGTTATATCCCATCCGGTGGCCGCCAGCGAATCCTGCAATTGGGGCATCATTGTTTCATTCAGAAATGATCCCAGGCCCCCGCCCAGTTTGGCGTACTGTGTAAAAAGATGGGTTAGTGTATACTGATAATCCGCCCCGTTGCTTACATGGTTATCGATAAAAATATCCGGATGGACCATATGAAAAATTTGGGCAAAAGTCTTTGCGTCGCGGGTATCACTTTTAATAAAATCCCGGTTGAGATCGTAATTTTGGGAATTTCCGCGAAATCCATAGGATTTAGGGCCATTCTGATTAACCCGGGTAGTGCTGTTCCTGTTAAGGACGCCTCCTGTATTGTATATCGGGATAGTCACCAGCACCGTGTTAACGGGTGCTTTACGTTTCCCTGTTGCGAGGTCCCGGTACAACAACATGGTGGCATCGATACCATCACTTTCCCCTGGATGTATTCCATTGTTGATCAGGAGGATCACCTTGTTTTCCGCGATTTTCATATAATTGAAATCCGCATCACCGTTGAATGTCACCAGGTGGAGGGGGAGGCCGCTATCGGTAGTTCCGATGGTCTGGATATTGACCGTAGGGAATTCCTTGGCCAGGTGAATATAAAAATTGATGGTTTCAAGATAGGTCGCCGTTTCCTCCCCATTGGAAAGTTCAAAATGAGTAAGGGGATTTCCAACAGTGTCCGGTTTCTTTTTTTCACAGGAAAAAAGTAAGCAGGAACATATCGCCAAATAGATCAGTTTCATGCATTCGGAGTCTCTGGCTAAGCCATTTATCCGATTCAAAAATACATAAAAAAGAACTCAGGCTGCTCTGGTAATCGCCTCAATTTCTATTTTATCAATCGGTTTGTGCCTATAATCGATAAGGTGGTGGGTTTTGGCCTTGTAGTATTCCCAATTCGCGAGATCGTAAGGGTCTATCGATGAAGTAATGATATTTATCCGGATCCTCTTGGTCACAGGCAGTGTTACAAACTCCTCCAAAAACTGCCATCCATCCATGACGGGCATATTGATATCCAGAAAAAGGACGTCCGGGGCCGTTTCATTGCTGGTGATCCTGTCTTTGATACATTCCAGGGCCAGCTTTCCGTTCCCGAAGTCCTGGATGTCCGCCCCCAGGTTGCATGCACCCAGTAATTTTTTTATACCAAACACGGTAATCGGATCATCATCAATGATGAATATAGTCTCAATCTTTTTCATTGAAAAATACTTTAAATGTAGTTCCGCTGCCCACCTCGCTGGTGACCTCAATCTTTCCATTCATCGCTTCAATCTGGTTCTTGGTTATATACAGCCCGATCCCCCTGGCATCTGAATTGCCATGAAAGGTCTTGTACATCCCAAACAACTTATCCTTGTATTTCTGCAGGTCGATACCCATCCCATTATCAGAGATGCTCAGCACAACATGCTTGCCTTCCTTCGCAGCGGACAATTGTATGACCGGGTTCCTGTCAGGGTATTTATACCGAACGGAGTTGGTGATAAAGTTCATGAGGATATTCTCCATATAGGCAGGAACTGCATTCACACACAATTCCTTTGGGATCTTGTTGATGATGGTGGCTTTCCCTTCTTTCAGGAATTCGGTAAGGTTGCGGGTCACGACACCAACCTTTTCATGGAGTACTACCGGTACTTTGGACAAGTGTGTGTGGCTGTTGATGGCCACTACCTCATTCAGGTTTTCCAACGTTTCAAGAAGGCTGTCAGAGGCAGTCGTCAGCATAACGATTATATTGTGCTTTTCCTGCTCATCCTTTTCCTTAACCAGGAAATCGAGCAGCATTGAAAAATTGGCGGTATGGGAACGCAGGTTATGCGAAACGATGTGGGCAAAATTGACCAGTTTTTTGTTCTGGAGGGAGGTTACATTGATCAAACTCCGCAATTCACCCTCCTGTTGTTTCAGATTGGTGATATCCAGGCTTATGCCTATCAATCCTTTACATTCACCATCTTCGCCTATCAGCGGTATTTTAGATGTCAGGAATGCGGTGGCCTCACCGTCTTTGGTTACATTGATCGTTTCCCGGCCAATGATCGGAATTTGTGAATTCATGACGATAAGGTCCTCTTCGCGGGAAATTTGCGCGATCTCCTTATCATACAGGTCAAAATCATTTTTACCCAAAAGTTCATTAGGGTCCGTGACGCCGAGGTATTTGCATTCTGCTTTATTCACGAGGATTTTTCGGGACTCCATGTCCTTGATATAGACATTGAGGGGAATATTGTCTATTACGGTCCGGAGCAGGTCTTCACTCTCCCGGGTTTTGATTTCCGATTGAACCATGTGGGTGATATCCTGAAAAGTGCCTATCAGACCTTTATATTTCCCATCTTTAAAGAGCGGCTTCCCGGCAGCAATAACCCATTTTTCAGTACCCTCTGCGGTGATTATTTCTAGTTTTTCGCACCAGGAAGTCTGCTTCTCCATCGCTTTATAAACCGCGAGGGATATGGTATTTCGGCTGAAGCCCTCTTTATAAAATTCAATAGCCGTATTGATATCGGGTTTAAAATAGTCCGGGACTTCATGTATTTTACGGGTCATCTGGCACCATTGCAATTCGTCTGTGGCTGCGTCATACTCCCAGCTTCCTATTTGTGCGATTTCTGACTTTTCCCTAAGCAGGATCTGGAGTTTTTCATGCTCCATTTCATTCTTGATCCGTGCCGTGACATCAGCGGTCTGAATAATTATACCGATTATGTTCTCTTGTTCGTCAAACCACGGGATATTGGTCCATTCAAACCAACCTTCCCGGCCCTCCTTATTCAGGAAGGACTGGACACCGGTGTCGCCACCCTTGCCCAGCAGACATGCTTCCATAACTGCCTGCCATTCTTCGTTTACTGCATCGAATAGTTGGTGGATAGATTTACCTATAACATCCCTGTCGGCAAAATCAAAATCGATGATCCATTTGTCGGAAGTATGAACTACTTCAAAATTGGTATTCAAAAAAACAGTTGCAGTAGGCAGCTGTTTAATAAGGTAATTAGTGGTATATAATTTTGATCCTGGCAACACTATGTGGTAATTTCCTACTAAAGTAAAGTGATTATTCCACTTGCAGCAATCATTGTTGTGAATGGGGCTAAACTCGTTGTGAGACCTCGTTTTAGGTATATTTTCATTATGTTTCCTACTTAGAAGTAAGAAAAAGAATACAAAAATTACATAAACAACTCATTATCAACTGATTTACGGAAAATATTTTGTAGGGGGAAGTGGATTGAGAGCAGCCGAAGCGGATTCATTTTTATTTTTTAACTCTCACTGTATCAGGCACTAACCCTGTATAATCACCGCCATTTCGGATAACATCGCGTACGATGGAGGAGCTGATATAAGATTTTCCTGACGAGGTTAGCAGGAATACTGTTTCTATTTCGGAAAGTTTACGATTGGTATGTGCAATGGCCTTTTCAAATTCAAAGTCGCCCGGGTTCCGCAATCCCCTCAGGATAAAGTCGGCATGGATTTTTTTGCAGAAATCTACCGTAAGGCCTTCATACGTATGCACTTTGATCCTGGGCTCCCCTTTAAATGCCTCCGTAACAAAATGCCTGCGTTCATCCAGGGAGAACATATACTGCTTATCCATATTGATCCCAATGGCGATGATGAGCTCATCAAATAAAGAGATACCACGTTGTATTATATCATAATGCCCAAGTGTAATGGGGTCAAAGGAACCCGGGAAGATAGCACGTCTCATGCGATATTCAGTTTAAACGCTAAAGTTACTTCTTTTCACGCAAAGCCTCCGTTATGGCGCTCTCAAAGAGTGCCGGCAGGGCAATCCCGGCAGCTAAGGCCTGTTGCGGCAATATGCTTTCTTCGGTGAGCCCCGGGGTGGTATTCATCTCCAGCATAAAGGGCTGATCCCCCTTAAAAATAAATTCGCTCCTGGAAAACCCCTTCATTTTAAGGACATCATAGGCGAGCTTTGCTGCCTGAACCACGTGCGCTTCCTGGATCTTGCTGATGCGGGCCGGGGTTATTTCCGCAGATTTGCCTTCATATTTGGCCTCATAATCAAAAAAATCATTTTCTGAAACAATTTCGGTAATCGGGAGTACTTTCGTTTTCCCTTCGAATTTCAATACACCAACAGAAACTTCAATTCCATCCAGGAAAGATTCGATAATGATTTCATCATCTTCCTTATAGGCCCTCTCAATAGCCGCCGGCAGTGCTGCGGCTTCATACACTTTGGTGATGCCAAAACTACTGCCGGCTTTATTTGCTTTTACAAAACAGGGAAGGCCTACCGTTTCAATAATTTTAGCGGGATCAAATGCTTCGCCCAGGTTGAGGTAAAACGATTTCGCAGACCGTATCCCATAGGGTTTCAGGACACTCAAGAGGTCCCTTTTGTTAAAGGTGAGTGCCGCCTGGTAGTGATCACAGGAAGTCTGCGGGATCCCGAGCAACTGCAGGTAAGCCTGCATATAGCCATCCTCCCCCGGGGAACCATGAATAGCGTTGAAGACACAGTCAAAATGCAGGGGGTTCGCTCCCAGCATGATACTGAAATCTTCTCTGTTTACAGGGGTCTCCGAGCCATCCGGTGCGACATATACCCATTTTTCCCGAAAAATATGGATGCAAAAAGCATCGAATTTCTCCTTGTCCAGGTATTTGTAGACCACATTTCCACTTTTGAGGGAGATCTTATATTCGCTGGAAAATCCACCCATAATGATGGCAATATTTTTTTTCATGCTGTCGTTTGGTTACTGGGTATAACAATCCGGTATGTTAAACATCAAAGTAAAGAAAAAAGCGCGGGGGATACCCTGTGCCGGCCTATTTTTTTAGGGTTTGTGCCAATCCTGGTAAGACAATTAAAACCGGCACGCCTGTTTTTGTTGGGCGCCATTTCTTATCTTTACGCGGTAATAAATTCAAAAATGAAGCATTTTTTCAACTTCCTCCGCAGCAGGACGTTTCTGATCAACCTTGCGATGGCGGCCATTGCTGTAGTAGTTTTCTCTTTTGCCGTTCTGCAATGGCTGAAAGACTCTACCAACCATGGGGAATTTGTGGAAGTACCGGATCTGTCTAAACTGACTGTAGCAGATATGCGGCAGGTGGTTGAAAAATCCAATCTGCGCTATGAGGTACTGGATTCTGCAAATTTCAACCCGGATTACCCCCGGTTTTCCATTATAGAACAAAACCCGCCGGCTGGTAACAAGGTGAAGGAAAACAGGAAGATCTATGTTACCGTAAATCCTTCGGGCTATAAAAAAGTGACTGTTCCCAACATCATACAGGTCACCCAGCGCAATGCCACCTCCATGTTGCTTGCCGTAGGCCTCGATGTGCAACGCGTTACCTATATCGACCAGCTTGGGAAGGATATGGTCTATTATATAAAATACAAGGGTAAATCTATCAGTCCCGGCGATAAACTTCCCAAAACCTCAAAAATCGAGTTGGTTTGCGGCAACGGTACCATCCCGGACCAGGCCAGGGTAAAGGCTGATTCAGAGTAGCCTATGGATACTGACACAAGCACCGAACCCGGGGAAGAGGAACTCTTTGAACATTACCGATTTCAGGCTTCCAGGGGCCAGGAACCCCTGCGGGTTGATAAATACCTCATGAATTTTATCGAGAATGCTACCCGCAACAAAATACAGCAGGCCGCAAAAAATGGCCATATCTGGGTTAACGATGTTGTTGTTAAGCAAAACTACAGGGTAAAGGCCGGGGATGACGTCAGGGTGCTTTTTGAACACCCTCCCTATGAATTCCTGCTCACCCCGGAGAATATCCCGCTCGATATTCGTCTACGAAGATGAATCCCTGCTGGTAGTGAACAAACCGGCTGGCATGGTGGTACACCCCGGCCACGGGAACTACTCAGGCACCCTGATCAACGCGCTGGTGTATCATTTTGACAACCTGCCGGTAAATAGCAATGAACGCCCCGGACTTGTACACCGCATTGACAAAGATACATCCGGACTTTTGGTAATTGCCAAGACGGAAGTTGCCATGGCCCACCTGGCAGGACAATTTTTTGATAAGAGCAGTACCCGCGAGTATGTAGCCCTTGTCTGGGGCAATATGACGGAAGATGAGGGAACGGTGGAAGGCCACATTGGACGGAATCCCAAAAACCGCTTACAAATGCAGGTATTTCCTGAAGGAGACCAGGGGAAGGAAGCCGTGACACATTACAAGGTACTGGAACGCCTGGGATATATTACGATGGTTTCCTGTAAGCTGGAAACAGGGCGGACACACCAGATCCGGGCACATATGAAATACATTGGGCACACGCTTTTCAACGATGCCCGCTACGGTGGTGATGGTATCCTCAAAGGCACCACCTTTACAAAATACAGGCAATTCGTGGACAACGCGTTTAAAGTGTTGCCCAGGCAGGCACTGCACGCTAAAACCCTGGGATTTGTACATCCGGTAACCCACAAGAGAATGGAATTCAACTCCGAATTGCCGGATGATATGGCCCGGTGTATCAAAAAATGGCGCGATTATGCCAAGCACAACCACTAACACAATTCCATAGGTATGCACCCTGTATTCAAAGTGGCCACAAGGGAATCCATCCCCGGGATCCTGCAACAAATGCAGCAATTCAATGCGATCTACCGCGATCCTTTCGACCCTGCCGAAAGAGCCCGGCTCTTATCTGAATTTTTGGATACTACACAGATGGGAAGGCTCTGGCAGATTGAAGTTGATGGAACATCCGTGGGATATGTTGTCCTGGCCTTTGGGTATAGTTTTGAATACCACGGCCGGGACGCATTTATAGATGAATTGTTTATTGCTGAAAATTTCAGGGGCTGTGGATTAGGCGGTCAAACGCTTGATTTTATTGCGCTTCAGGCCAGGGAACTCAATATAAAAACGCTCCACCTGGAAGTTGAAAAGTCGAATAAAGAGGCCAGGAAGCTCTACAAAAAGAAAGGGTATGCCGGCAAGGACAGGATGCTGCTCTCAAGACCGGTTTCGTAAAAAAATGGCGGATCCCTTAAGCCTATATTCAGATAGGTACCCAGCCTGTAAGTCGTGCCGGCTTCGTGCGGGATTCCAGAAATTCTTTCCTATTTTTGGGCCAAATTTTAGCGATGAAACTACTTTTATCCCCGGCAAAAACACTCGATTTTAAAAGTGACCTCCCTACGGACCAAAATACGGTCCCGCAATTCCTGGCTGAATCGGAAAGGCTCAGCAAACTCCTGAAAAAGAAATCTGCCCGATCGTTATCCCGGCTTATGGGGATCTCCAGGGAACTGGGGGAAATCAATTATGAACGGAACCAGGCATGGTCCCTGCCGTTTACAACAACCAATGCCAGGCCGGCGGTTTATGCTTTCGGCGGGGATGTATACCGGGGGCTGGATATTTATACGCTCCCCATGGATAAGTTGGACACACTCCGGGATTCCCTCAGGATCATTTCCGGATTGTATGGTTTGCTCAAACCTCTTGACCTCATTCAACCATACCGGCTGGAAATGGGAACCAGGATTGCGATCGGCAGGAACAAGAACCTGTATGAATTCTGGCGAAAGAAAATCACGGCGGCCCTGAACGCAGAAATAACGGAAGGGGAGTTATGCCTCAACCTGGCCAGTGCTGAATACGCCAAGGCAATAGATGCCAAACAATTAAAGGTACCGCTCGTCATGGCAGAATTCAGGGATTTTAAGAATGGGGAGTATAAAAGCATCATGACCTATGCCAAATTGGCAAGGGGTTATATGACGCGTTATGTCCTGGACCATGACGTGCAGACCCTGGATGGTTTGAAAGGGTTTAATTACGAGGGATATGGCTTTAGTGAAGAGCTGTCCAAAATGGAAAACAACCTGGTTTTTATCCGGTAGAATAATTTGTAAAAGCAACCGTTTTATACCTATAACATCTTCAAGAAACAAATCTATGAAACGAATTACGCTGATGATACTGTCCATTGTATGCCTGGTCGCTGCCGGATGTACTGACAGGGATGATGAGATCAATACAGTTCAGATAAGAATAAAGAATGCCAGTGATATAACCTTTGATGAAGTTCAGGTAGGGGATGCCGAGGAATTGCATTTGGATGTGCTGCCGGATAGCTATTCAGCATACTTTGAATATGCAGTCGCCTATAAATATGCCTATATAGAGATCCATGCCGGGGAAGAAACCTATGTGTTGCAGCCCATAGACTTTGTCGGTCAGACACCGCTTCCGCCCGGCTTTTACACCTATGAATTATCCCTTTCCCCGGAGGGTGAGATACTTCTGGAATTCATTATAGACTAAGGTTTGTTCTTGATACTGATCTTCTCTTCCACAGTAGGCTTTCGTTTGATCTTTCCAGGCCTTCTGACACCGTACGATTTATTGGCGATTTTACCCCTTCTTGTTTTCTTATCCCCTTTACCCATTTCTTCTGTTTTATGCTAATTTAAAGATAAGGCTAATAACTACCATTGTCAAGCCCGGCAAATCTATGGGGAACCTGTCCTGTTCTTTCCGTATCGAATTTCCGTTCAGCTGCTTTAAACTCCTGAAAATATACAATATCCAGTAAGGAATTGTCACAAAATCTGTCTTTTTTCTGCTGTTCTGCCATTGCTTTGCATACGCAAATACGGTAAGTTTGTCTAACTATAAAGACAATTGTTCCTAAAATCGATCTAAGAGTGGATATCAAAAAAGTATTAGTCGCAAACCGTGGGGAAATAGCCATACGGATTTTCCGGGCCTGTGTGGAAATTGGTATTAAAACGGTGGGTATCTATACATATGAAGACCGGTATTCCCTGCACCGGTATAAGGCGGATGAAAGTTATCAGATAGGGGAAGACCAGGATCCCCTGAAACCCTATCTGGATATGGATGCTATTATCAATGTGGCGTTGGATAATGCGGTGGATGCCATACATCCCGGCTACGGGTTTTTATCCGAGAATTCAGAATTTGCCAAAAAATGTGCCGATAACGGGATCATTTTCGTAGGTCCCAAAGTATCTGTATTAAAATCCCTGGGAGATAAAATAACCGCCAAACTGGTGGCAGTTGCGAATAATGTACCTGTGATCCGGAGCAGTGAAAAAGACCTTGCCGATGTAGAAATTGCGCTGTCAGAGGCCGACAACATCACGTATCCGGTCATGTTAAAAGCTGCCTCGGGGGGGGGTGGCCGCGGGATGCGGGTCATACGGAGTGCAGATGAACTTAGAAAGGCGTTTCCCGAGGCAAAACGGGAATCCCTGAATGCCTTCGGGGATGATACCGTGTTCCTGGAAAAGTTTGTAGAGAACCCCAAGCACATCGAGATACAGATCGTAGCGGACAACCATGGCAATATCGTGCACCTCTATGAACGGGATTGCTCCGTACAAAGGCGGTATCAGAAAGTAATTGAGTTTGCACCATCCATTGGCCTTCCCCAGGAAACTAAAGACAGCCTTTATCGGTATGCCATAGCTATCTGCAGGGCAGTGGATTACAATAATATAGGGACGGTGGAATTCCTGGTGGATGATGACGGGAGCATTTACTTTATTGAGGTGAATCCCCGGATACAGGTGGAGCACACCGTCACGGAAATGATCACCAATATTGACCTGGTAAAGGCACAGCTTTTTATTGCGGGGGGTTACAGGTTGTCTGATAAACAAATAAAGATTCAGAATCAGGCTGCGATAGTCGTGACAGGGCATGCGCTGCAGTGCAGGATCACAACGGAAGACCCTTCCAATGACTTCAAGCCGGATTATGGCGTGGTTTCAACGTACAGGAGTGCATCGGGGTTTGGCATCCGGTTGGATGCCGGCAGTGTTTACCAGGGGGTATATATCTCTCCCTTTTTTGATTCGATGCTGGTAAAAGTATCGGCCCTTAGCCGTACCCTGGATGGTTCCTGCCGAAAGATGCGCAGGGCACTTGCGGAATTCAGGATCAGGGGGGTCAAGACCAATATGGCGTTCCTGGATAATATTCTGAGCCATCCCACTTTCCGGGAGGGCAAGGTAACCGTAAATTTTATCAAGAATGAACCGTCGCTTTTCAAATTTGTCGAGCCCCGGAACCGTGCCAATAAACTGGTACAATTCCTGGGGGAGGTCATCGTAAACGGCAACCCGGATGTAAAGAGGATCAACCCCAACCATGTGTTTGTAAAGCCAAAGGTTCCTTCATTCCCGAAAACCAAGGAATACCCCAAAGGGACCAAGAACCTCCTCACCGAATTAGGACCTGAAAAATTTGCGGAGTGGCTCAAAAATGAAAAGAAGATCCATTTCACGGATACGACCATGAGGGACGCCCACCAAAGCTTGCTGGCCACGCGGATGCGTACCGTGGATATGCTGCGGGTTGCTGAAGGGTATGCCAAAAATCACCCGGAGATCTTCAGTATGGAAGTATGGGGGGGTGCCACGTTTGATGTATGCCTGAGGTTTTTACAGGAAAACCCCTGGGAGCGCCTGGCATTGCTGCGAAAAGCGATGCCCAATATCCTGCTCCAGATGCTGATCCGGGGATCAAATGGTGTCGGGTACACCGCTTATCCGGACAACCTCATTGAAAAATTTGTGGAAAAGTCCTGGGAGACAGGCGTAGACGTCTTCCGCATATTTGATTCCCTGAACTGGATGAAATCCCTCGCCCCGTGCATTGACCATGTACGAAAGCATACCAAAGGCCTCGCAGAGGGCTCCATATGCTATACGGGAGATATCCTTGATCCGTCCAAAACAAAATATGATCTGGACTACTATATCCGGCTGGCAAAAGACATTGAAAATGCCGGCGCCCATATATTAGGTGTGAAAGATATGGCCGGACTCCTGAAACCCTATGCGGCATACGAACTTATATCGGCATTAAAGACAGAGATTAGTATCCCTATCCATTTGCATACCCACGATACTTCTTCTACGCAGGCAGCTACCTATTTAAAAGCGGTTGAAGCAGGTGTTGATGTTATTGATGTTGCACTGGGCGGGCTTTCAGGGCTAACATCCCAACCCAATTTCAATTCCGTAATGGAGATGTTGCGGTTCCATGAAAGGGAGAATATTTTGGATCGGGAAAAACTGGCAGCCTATTCCAATTATTGGGAAACTGTCCGCAATTATTATTATCCGTTTGAATCCGGATTAAAATCGGGGACCGGGGAAGTATATACACATGAGATCCCGGGAGGGCAGTATTCCAACCTTAAAGGGCAGGCCATTGCCCTGGGACTGGAAGACCGGTTTCCGGAGGTGACCAAAATGTATGGCGAGGTAAATACCCTTTTCGGGGATATCGTAAAGGTGACCCCAAGTTCCAAGGTTGTGGGAGATATGGCGCAATACCTAATCAGCAACGGATATACCGTTAATGATGTTCTCGAAAGAGGAGATACCATTTCCTTCCCCCAGTCCGTAATCAGTTTCTTCAGGGGTGACCTGGGACAACCCGTGGGCGGTTTTCCAGAAAAGTTGCAGAAAATTATCCTGAAAGATGAAGAGCCTTATACCAACAGGCCCAATGCACATTTGGAGCCCATTGATTTTGACCAGGAGTTTGCAGTCTTTAAAAAACAATTTGATAAAGGGATGGGCAGGGAATTGCTCCTGACAGATTTTCTTTCTTATAGACTGTATCCAAAAGTTTTCCAGGAAGCCTATAAAAACCACGTCAAGTACGGCAATGTTATGACCATTCCTACCAAGAACTTCTTCTACGGGATGGAGATTGGGGAAGAGATCCTTGTTGAACTTGACAAGGGAAAGAATATACTGGTTTCCCTGGTATCGGTAGGTGAACCGGATGAAGACGGGATGGTTGGGATATTTTTCAAAGTCAATGGTATGTTACGAAACGTTGACGTAAGGGATAAAAGCATACAAGTTGTTAAAATAGAGCACGTAAAAGCCGATGCGGCCAGCCCCAAAGAGATCGGTGCCCCGTTGCAGGGCCTCTTATCCAATGTCCTGGTGAAAAAGGGACAGAAAATCAAAAAGAACGAGCCCTTGTTTGTTATTGAAGCAATGAAAATGGAAACCACGGTAACAGCTACTGACGCCGGAACTATAGAGAAGGTCCAGTTGGGCAGCGGCACCCTTGTCAATTCCGATGACCTGGTACTGGTATTAAAATAAAAAAGTCGTCCGGGGGCAGTGGAGATATGCCTGCCTTTGTGCATTAGCACGGGTAACATAACGGTACCCGGACCAATACGAAACGAATTGCATGTTCCTTCACACGCATCCTTATGAGCCTTTTTTGTTCGAAGAAGCTACCAAACTTATTGTAGGTACCTTGCCGCCACCCCGTTTTACCACTGGCGAACTTAAAAACGGGGACGTGGATTTTTGCTATGGCAGCATAGACGGACAGCTATGGCGGATACTGGATCAGATCTTTGAACTGGGGCTCAAATGGGAAAATACGGATGCAGCAGTTCAGCAGCGGGTGGAATTCCTGAAAAGCAGGAAAATAGGAATATGCGATATTGTGGACAGCGCAGAGCGTTACCGGATGGATGCCTCCGACCTCGGGATGCAAAACGTAAAATTGCGGGATCTGATTGCATACCTGGAGAAACTCCCCAATGTGGATACCCTTTTGTTTACCGGTGGCAATAGCAAAAACGGGCCGGAATATTTTTTCAGAAGACAGCTGAAAGCGCGTGGTATCCGCCTGGAGACGGTATCAGATGAGGTACCGCGGATCCATCAATTCCATATGCCGGGTTCCGGGTATCCAATCGGTCAACCCCCGGCCCGTAAAGGGGCTGGCCTTTCAGGAACGGGTGATAGCGGAACCGGCCCGGTTGGAAGGATCGTCCGGACCGTATCCCTGATCGCCCCCTCCGGTGCGGCGAACCGGGCAGTTGGCAGCCTGAAGGCATATAAAACCCTAAAAGAGAAAGACCCGGCATTCACGACTGTAGATTTCAGGGCCCTACAATACAGCGCTTTTTTTTGAATGGCCTGCCCGGAAGAAAAAGCGATAGCGCCAGGACCATCCATAAATAAATGTACCGCGATATTTTAACAAAAAAACTGCCTATTTTGTTCATACTTTTATAGCGTAATCCGGGAAACCCTATCGCAATATTTTAAAGCCGGTTCGCTTTTATGTTGCCTTGGATAAAATGCAGAACTCGGATGTTCCCGGCCTTAGATTTTATGAGACATATTTTGGTGCCCCTCGATTTTTCTGACAATTCGCTCAATGCGCTTGTCTATGCCGTCAGGCTCTTTGATTCGGTAGCCTGTAAATTTCATATACTGCATGCCGTAGAAAGTCGCATGCCTTCCATTCTGGAAATGGAATATGGCGGGAGGGGGTCAAACCTGCTCAGCATGAAACCTGCAAAAGTTTCCAGGATAGATGGCCTGTTGGAGGAAGTGGTCCTGAAGGCAAAGAAGGAAAGTACCAATTCCAAGCATAAATTTGAAGCCATTTCAATTGCTGAGTCGCTCGTTACAGCCATCAATACCGTTGCCATATCCAGGGAAATTGATATAATAATCATGGCGGCTACGGGTGACCGCGGCGTTAAAGAAGTCTTCCTCGGACATGGGGCAATCCGGATCATCCAGGGGGTGGATTACTGGCCTATCCTGGTGGTCCCCCAGAACTGTAAATACAGGCACCCCTCCCAAATCGTTTTTTCCACCACCCTGAAAAGGGCTTTCAATGGGAATGAACTGAACCCCTTATTACAACTTGCCAAATTTTGCAATGCGAATATCAGGGTCCTCCAGCTATTGGAAGACAAGGAGTTGACAGAACAGCAAAAAGCGCATAGGGAAATGTTGAAGAACATCCTTGCGGGGACAAAACATGACTTTCAAAAATTGGATGTCTATACTTCAGAAACATCGGCTTTGCAGGCACATACGGAAACAACCGACAGCGATATGTTGGCCCTTATCAACCACCGCTATAATTTTCTGGTGAAGCTAACCCAGAAAAGCGTCGTAAAGAAAGTGACCTTCAGCAGTCCGATTCCTATATTGATCCTACCGGAGCAGCATTGATTGGGAGGGTAAGCAGTACTACGCCCTTCGTAGCCCAGGGCGTGGAAGGGAGCAGTGAGCGCGGCCTTGATTAATAAAAAAAAATAAAGCTCATGGTTGACCGGTTTGGTGTCCGCCATGAACTTTTATCATCGTACTTCGTACGTATATCAGTGCATTATTTTTTATTTTGCTGCTCCCTGATGGTTTTCTTATCTATATCGAATTTGTTGGTTTCGATAGTGGTATTCCCGGTAGGGTTTGTCGGATTCGTCTGGGTTACTTTTCTTTTAAATTTTCTGTTTGATTCAATAGTTGACATATATGGTTTTTTATGATTCACTCCAAGATACCAGATTGGGTCCGAAATCTCCGTTAAGACCCTACTAAATCTATGTTAGGAAATGTTAAACCCAGGTTTCCATGGAAGGACGGACTCTTCCCATATCAAGGGGTTAATTCGTGGCTCAGCATTCCATAGAATGCTCTGATCCCATAGGCAATCTGCCCGATTTTTAAATTCTCGTTCGGGCTGTGCTGGTTATTATCCGGATTCACCATTGGGACTATGAATGCAGGGATCTTCAACTCATTTATAAATGGTGCGATGGGAACGGTACCCCCGGATATCCTGACCTGTATTACCTCTTCTCCCATCGCGGTTTTCAATGCGTTGACAAGGAATACCCCGTAGGTGTTGTCAACCGGTGTCCGGAACGCATCGGTAACCGTTCCCTCCCGTATGGTCATGATCTTTTCATGAGCCATTCGTTCAGCCCGATCCGGTTTCCTGTCCAAAATAAAGTACCCCTGGTTTTTGATATAATCCGTAACGAGCCCTTTCAGGCGCTTTCCATCTGATTCCGGTACCAATCTGAGATCCAGCTCCGCAACCGCTTCTGCAGGTACGATGGTCCGGGCCTTTTCGCCAACCCACCCGGAAGACAGGCCACGGATGTTGAGCGAAGGGTATTGGAGTGCCTCCTGATAGAACTGTCCGACTTTATCGGGAGTCTTTATGCCAAGCTGGGAATTGATCGCCTCTCCGTCATCCGGTACACTCTTTAATACGGCCATCGCTTTTTCATCCAGCACAATCCCATCATAATACCCCGGGATCGTAACCTTGCCTTCGGAATCTTTCATCCCGGCCAGGACCTTGGCCATTTCCAAAGCCGGGTTGGGCGCATAATTGCCGTAATGCCCGCTATGCTGGGGCAACAAGGGGCCATAAGTAGTTAATGAAAGGGTGGTGATCCCCCGGCATCCATATACTATGGTAGGCTTCCCTGATGAATGGACCGGCCCGTCTGCAATTACCAAAAAATCAGCCTCCAGCAATTCGCTGTATTGTTTAACGGCTGCAGGCAACGGAGCACTGCTTTTTTCCTCTTCCCCGTCCAATATCACTTTCACATTAAAGGGAATGACTTGTCCGTTTTTTTTAAGGAGGTCAATGGCATTCAGGAACATTACAATAGGGCCTTTGTCATCTGAAGTGGATCGGCCGAATAGGCGCCAGTCGTAATTTATATCCTCCCTTAAATCTTCAAAAGGCCGGGTTGTCCATCCCTCCCCGTCGGGTTCCTTCAATACCATTTCATAGGGGTTTGGCTGGTCCCATTTGGATGGGTCAACCGATTGTCCGTCAAAGTGCATGTAAAAAAGAACGGTTGGCTTTTCATCCGCCATGGGGAGTGCAGCAAAGAAAAGGGACTCCCCCTCGGTCGGCAGGGAGGAGGTATTGAAGCCGCGCTCATTGAATTTTTTGGTAAGCCAGGTGATATTCCTGTTGATATCCGCATGATCCAGGGCGTCATTGGGGATTGAAATGAAGTCCCTCAATTCATCTATTGAATGCCGGACCTGGGATTTGAGCTGCCCCGCTTCCTGTGCAAACGCATGGAAAGAGAGGATCATAAACACCATAAAAGTAACTTGTTTCATAAAGGGGCCGCTATTTGGTTGTGGGGTCTAAAACTAACGAATTCTTTTTACAAAACCGCTGAGGGAAGCTGCGCCGTTTTCCGTGAGGAATTTAATAAAAGCCGAGCCGATTATCGCGCCTTTGGCGTTAGCTGTGGCCTGTTCAAAAGTTGCTGCGTTGCTGATACCAAACCCTACGATCAAGGGATTTTTCAGGCCCATGGCGGCTATCCGTTCAAAATATGCTTTTTGTTCTGCTCCAAATCCTTCCCGTGCCCCGGTCGTACTGGCAGAACTCACCATATAGATGAAACCGTCTGTGGCATTATCGATCCTCCGGATGCGCTCCTCACTGGTTTGCGGGGTGATCAGGAAGATATTGACCAGCCCGTACTTTTTAAATGTAGCCTCATATTCCTCCTGGTAAACCTCCAGGGGCAGATCGGGGAGAATAAGCCCGTCAATCCCTATATCCCGGCACCGTTGGCAAAATTTTTCAACCCCGTATTGCAGCACCGGGTTAAAATAGCCCATCATAACCAGGGGCACTGCCACTTTTTTCCGGATATCCTTCAACTGCCGGAACAAAAGTTCCGTGTGCATTCCATTTTGAAGTGCGGCCGTAGAACTTTTTTGAATGGTCGGCCCGTCAGCAAGCGGGTCACTGAAGGGCAACCCGATTTCTATCATATCCACCCCGTTTTTTTCGAGTCCCGTTATGATTGTCACGGTATCCTCCAGGGCGGGATAGCCCGCCGTAAAATAGATCGACAGGATCTTTTTGTCTTCCTGTAATTTTGCGTTGATACGGTTCATATGTTGTATTTCATTCCGGTTGGGGATGTGCTTTACAATTTAAAATGGTCGATATAGGTCTGCAGATCCTTGTCGCCCCTGCCGGAAAGGTTCACCACAACAATTTCCCCCGGATTAAAGTGCCTTTTTTCAAAAATAGCAAATGCATGTGCCGTTTCAATAGCCGGGATGATTCCTTCCAATTTAGCTACCATCAATCCTGCGGTCATGGATTCCGCATCGGTAATGGAAATAAATTCACCCCTTCCTGAAGTATATAAGTGGGCATGCATGGGGCCAATCCCGGGGTAATCGAGCCCCGCTGAAATAGAATGGGGCTCCGTGATCTGCCCGTCCCCGGTTTGCATCAATAAGGTCTTGCTTCCGTGTATGATACCGATCTTTCCCAGGGCAGCAGTAGCTGCACTTTCCCCTGAGTGGATACCTTTACCGGCTGCTTCAACAGCAATAATACCAACATGTTCATTATCCAGGTAGTGGTAAAAGGCGCCTGCAGCATTGCTTCCGCCACCCACGCAGGCCACCACATAATCCGGATCAGGCGTCCCTTCTTTCTCCATCAGTTGCGACCTGATCTCTTCTGAAATCACAGACTGGAATCGCGCCACCATATCGGGGTAGGGGTGGGGGCCTACTACAGAACCTATGATATAATGGGTATCCACCGGATTGTTGATCCAGTCACGGATAGCTTCATTGGTGGCATCCTTCAAAGTGCGGCTGCCGGAAAGGGCCGGGCGGACCTGGGCACCTAACATTTTCATCCGTGCCACATTGGGTGCCTGCCGGGCAATATCCACTTCCCCCATATATACAACGCATTCCATCCCCATAAGGGCACAGACCGTTGCAGTAGCTACACCATGCTGGCCAGCCCCTGTTTCAGCGATTATCCGATGTTTGCCCAAGCGCCTGGCCAGCAGGATCTGCCCGACCGTGTTATTTACTTTATGGGCTCCGGTATGGCAGAGATCCTCCCTTTTCAGATATATTTTTACCTTATATTTCTCGGATAGCCTTTCCGCAAAATATAATGGCGTAGGCCTGCCAACATAATCCTTCAGGAGTTTTTTGAATGCTTCCCGGAACGAGGCTTCCTCCATAATACGGCGGTAGTTCAGCCGCAATTCTTCCGTATTAGGATAGAGCATTTCCGGGATAAAAGCCCCTCCGAATTCTCCGTAATACCCCTTTTCATTTACATGGTAGGAGGATTTGACGGGAATATCCCCTTGAGCGGCTGCAGCCTGTTTTTCTTTTTTCATGTGCATTTTATTCATAGTCGGTACTTCCGGATGAAGGTGGGGTCCGTTATGTTACAGCCCTTTGCCGGCCCGGAATCTGTTTTTAAATTTGAGGAGCTTATCGGTGTCCTTCAAACCCGGCGCACTTTCGAATGCGCTGTTCACATCAATGGCATAGCAGTAGCGCGAAGGGCTGCTCCTGAGGAAGTCGCCCAGTTTCTCCATGCTTTCCAATCCAATGCCGCCGCTCAAAAAGTAGGGCTTTTCGGAAGGATACTCTTTCAGGACAGACCAGTCGAAAGCATATCCGTTCCCTCCCGGCAGTTTCCCTTTCGTATCGAAGAGATAAAAATCGCAAACGGCTTCATAGGGTTCAAGGACCTTAAAATCAAAACTGTCCTGTATGGTAAACACTTTGATGATCTGTGGGACCTTTTTTGGATGATCTGCGGTCTCACCCCCTTGGTTCGGGTTGGCCCGCAGGGATTTTTTCAGTCCTGCACAAAAGCCGGGGCTTTCATTCCCGTGCAGCTGGATGGCATCCAGTCCGAAGGTAGCTGTTCTATCCAGTATTTCGTCCAGGGACGCATTAACAAAGACGCCAACTTTTCGGATCCGGTGGTGCAGCGGGGGGATGAGACCGTCAAAATGCCTGGGGGATCCTTCCCAGAAAATAAATCCCAGGTAGTCAGGATCAAGCGCAGCAACCGCGCTAATATTGTGTTTCATACCGCATACCTTAAGAAGCGGGGTGGCCGTACTATCCTTATCAGACCTTTGTGTTGCAGGTTGGATCTTCACTTTAATTCGGTTTTGAGATCATCCATAAATATCCGGGCCACCTTGCCCGGGTCTTCGGTTTTCATAAAATTTTCACCGATCAAAAACCCTTGGTAACCATATGCTGTCAGCTCTCTGATCGATTCTACGGAACTTATCCCGCTCTCGGAAACTTTTACAAAATCTTCCGGGATGAGGGGGGCAAGGGATCTGCTTGTCGCGAGGTCTACTTCGAATGTCTTCAGGTTCCTGTTGTTAACACCCACCATATCAATCCCGGGGATGAGAAATTTCTTCAATTCCTCCTCATTGTGGACTTCCAGTAATACCTCCATTCCCAGGCTTTTCGACAAAGCGGTAAAAGCGGTTACTTCAGAAGGCGTAAGGATGGCAGCGATCAGCAGGATAACATCCGCCCCATACGCCTTTGCTTCGAGCAGCTGGTAGGCATCAATGATAAATTCCTTTCGCAACAATGGGCTGGCAACCGATGCCCTGGCCAACAGTAGGTCGTCCAGGGAACCACCAAAATACTTTCCATCTGTAAGCACCGATATACCACGAGCGCCAGCCATTTCGTAGCCACTCACAACGTCCTGTACGTTGAGCCGGTCATTGATGACCGATCGTGAAGGTGACCGCCGTTTATGTTCAGCAATGATTCCCCCGAAACCGTTTGCAAGGGCCCCGGCAAGGGAAACCGTTTTACGCTCAAACAAGGTATGGCGTTCCAGGTCTGTTGCCGGGAGGACCTTTTTCCGGCAGGCGACTTCATTGCGTTTGTCTGCTACTATCTTTTCCAGGATGTTTTTCATGCGCTTAATTCCCGTAATTTTTTTAATGCGTTTAGCCCCTTACCGCTCTGGAGGCTCTCCATAGCCTTGTCAAAACCTTCCCTGGGGGTTATGTTTTGGGCAGTTGCAATGGCAGTCCCGGCATTGGCACATACCACATTGACCTGAGCCTCGGTGCCTTTTCCCTGCAGGATGTCCATGAATATCTGTGCTGATACAGCGATAGTTTCGCCTCCCCTGATCTCCGATCTCTCGACAGGCCGTACCCCAAAATCCTCTGGCGCCAAAACCCCTTCTTTTTTGTTGGATATGGTTTTGGTGAGTCCGGTTAGCGATATCTCATCATACCCGTCCAGGCTATGTATAATTGTAAAATTGATATCCGTATTCTGGTATAAATATCCATACATCCGTGCCAGTTCGAGATTGAACACCCCTACAAGCTGGTTTTTCGGAAAGGCAGGGTTCACCATCGGTCCCAGCATGTTGAAAAATGTTTTTACGGCCAGGTCCCGTCGGATCGGGGCCACATTTTTCATGGCAGGATGGAACAGGGGGGCATGAAGGATACAGATCCCGGCGGCATCCATAGACCTTTTAAGAAAATCGATGTCGGAACTGAAGGTAATTCCCAAAAATTCAAGGACATTGCTGCTGCCGCATTTGGATGATACCCCATAATTCCCATGTTTCGTGACGGGGACCCCTGCTCCGGCAGTGACAAAGGAGGCCAGTGTTGAGACATTAAATGTATCCTTGCCATCGCCCCCGGTACCGCACAGGTCTATGGTATCGTAATCTCCAAGATCCACTGCGAGGCACAGTTCGAGAAGTGCATCGCGAAAACCCTCCAATTCATCTATACTGATGCTGCGCATCATATACACCGTTAAAAAGGCCGCGATCTGACTAGGGTTGTACGCGCCTTTGGCAATGTTTACAAGTATGAGCCTGGCGTCTTCCTTGGACAGCTTTTCATGATTTATCAACCTGTTGAGTGTTTCCTTCATGTGTTTATCTTGTTTATGTCCCTGACAGGTGCCATCAGCCAATTCTCCAGGATCTTTTTACCATGGGGTGTCAATACGGATTCCGGGTGGAATTGAACTGCACACACATCATATATTTTATGGCGCAGGGACATCAGCTGCCCGTTCCCATCAATGGAAGTGGGCTCTAAAACCTCGGGAAGATCCGGGTGTACAACCCAGCTATGGTAGCGGCCTGCTTCAAATTGACGGGGCAGGCCTTTGAACAGAATATCCTCCTGCAAAATCGTTATAGTAGTAGCAACCCCGTGGTATACTTCTTCAAGGTTTACCAGTTTGCCCCCGAAAACCTCCCCGATGGCCTGTTGGCCCAGGCAAACCCCCAATATGCTCTTGGAAGGGGCATAGGCAGCAATGATCGCTTTGAGCAAACCCGCTTCGTCCGGGATCCCGGGTCCGGGTGACAGCACAATTTTATCAAATGCGGCTACCTCCTCAAGGGATAACTGGTCATTCCTCCTTACCGTCACAAGGGCGTCCAGGTCTTCGAGGTAGTGTACCAGGTTATAGGTAAAACTATCATAGTTGTCTACAACCAAAACAGACCATTTATGCCCGGAAGTAGTTGTAACATCAGGTGATACAGTTGGTTGTTGTACGGTTTTAGGTGATTGCTTCATCATTGGATTTCTTCCGCTAGGGTGAATTTTTCAGGTAACATCCGCCTGTCTCCTGCGGATGTTAGTATTGTCTTTCGATCAGATCTCTTCTGCTATTTGCAGGGCTTTTGTCAGGGCACCCAACTTGTTATACGTTTCCTCCAATTCGGTCCGGGGGTCCGATGCAGCTACCAGTCCAGCCCCCGCCTGGTAATAGAGCCGGTGGTCCTTGCTCAAAAAGGTCCGGATCATGATGGCATGGTTGAAATCCCCGTCAAATGCCATAAAACCTATCGCACCGCCATAATAGGCACGGTTGGTGCGTTCATACTTTTCTATGAGTTGCATGGCCTTGTGTTTGGGCGCCCCACTCAGTGTCCCTGCCGGGAAGGTATCGGCTACAACCTTCATGGTGGGAATATCTTTTTTCATTTGTCCGGTTACCTTCGAAACCAGGTGGATGACATGGGAAAAGTACTGGACTTCCCTGTAATTTTCTACTGCCACCCCGGTGGCGTTCCTGCTCAGGTCATTTCTCGCAAGGTCCACCAGCATTACATGTTCGCTGTTCTCTTTGTCATCTTCGGAGAGTTTCCTGGCCAGGGCAGCATCTTCTTCGTCGTTGCCGGTCCTTTTAAAAGTGCCGGCTATGGGATGAATTTCCGCTTTACCGTCCTTGATGACCAACTGAGCCTCAGGGGAACTCCCGAAAATCTTAAAATCCCCGTAATCAAAATAGAACAGGTAAGGGGAAGGGTTGATAGATCGCAGGGCCCTGTATACATTGAATTCGTCTCCCTTAAAACCCTGGGAAAACCTCCGGGACAACACCAATTGAAAAACATCCCCCCGGTGGCAATGTTTTTTAGCCAATGCCACGTGTTCCAGATACTGCCCGTCTACCAGGTTCGATTCCGGTTTTCCCTCCAACGCAAAATGATAGGAAGCAAAATTCTTTACATTGAGCAGCTGTTCAATTTCCGCTGTATTGTTTGGAGTATCATAGCAGTGGGCAAATATGTAGGCTTCATTTTTAAAGTGGTTGATCGCAATGATATTTTGGTATACGGCGTAATAAACATCGGGTATTTCGAGGGAATCTTCCTTTTTTGAGATCTCGATATCTTCAAAATACCGTACAGCGTCATAGGCCAGAAACCCGAAAAGGCCATTGTTTATAAATTTAAAACCATTTTTTTCAACGGTAAACTGCCGGGCAAAGCTGTCTATCAGCCCCGGAATATCGGTAGATTTATCGATTGTTACCTCGTCACTGGTATTGTCCGGGTATTGCCGGGCCACTTTTTCATCCTGGATTTTTACAGAAGCAATCGGATTGCAACAGATATAGGAAAACGTATTGTCATTAGCCCTGTAATCGCTGCTCTCCAGGAGGATGCTGTTGGGATACCGGTCCCGGACTTTCAGGTAAACACTCACCGGTGTAATAGTATCCGCCAGTATCTTTTTATAATGCGTGATCAGTTTATAGGTACCCATACCAATGTATTATAATAATTTGATCCAATCCCGGATCACTCCCTGTGCATTCCCGGGCAGGCTAAAAGCAAAAAGGCCTGTCGTGATAGACAAGCCTTTTTGTACAGAAATACTACAAGGGTGCTTAGCTCACGACATTTGACGTAAGTTGTTCCACCACCAGGTATTTGCTGTAACTAAATTCATTACGCCAAATATAGAAAGGAAATTTATATTTACAAAAAGGGAATGCAAAAATAAACCCTGAACGGCTGTTACACTGTTCAGGGTTTTTCCAAGGCTTTTAGTTTCCTAGTATTCCAGATCCACAACGAGGTCAAATTCATCATAGATAGTCTTGTCGCCCAGGTTATCAAAGAAACTCCCTGAACCGTACCGCACATCATATTCTGCCCGGTCAATTTTCAGGGTAGCGGTTGCCTTGCTCCCATAAACCGACAAATCAAAAGTTACCGGTTTTGTTATTCCTTTGATGGTAAGGTCTCCTGTCACCTCGTAGGAATTTTTGCCGGAGGGGGTAACAGTGGTAAAGACCAGGTTGGCTTCAGGATGGTTTTCAACACCGAAAAAATCCGGGGATTTTAAATGGCCTTCCAGCTTTCCCTTATACTCACCTTCAAGGTCAGTGGAGATCAGGGAGGTCATGTCTACCGTGAATTCTCCGCCGGTTAGTTTGTCTTCTTCAAACACAAGCGCGCCGGATGTAAGGGCAACTGTACCGGTATGTGACCCGGTAACCTTGTATGCCTTCCAGGTAACTTTGCTTTCCTCTGTTTTCACTTCTTTCTTTTCACCTTCCGCAGGCGTATTAGCTGTTGCAGCCGTTCCTATTACTATGGCAAAGGCCATTCCAAATACATTTTTTTTCATCTTTTTTAAAAATTAAAGGTTTATGATTTATTTTCTGGTACTCCTAAATGTGTAAATAAGGTTCGCTTTGATCTCCTTACTTTTTTGTTGTATTGGGTCTGGTCAGTTTCAGACCGGTACCCAACTGCTACAATGACGGCAGCGGACAGGTTTTTTTGTTCCAGTCCCAGTATTTTATCAACGGCAACGGTATCAAATCCCTCCATTGGACAGGCATCTATGGACATCATGGAGGCCGCAGAGAGGAAATTGCCAAGGGCAATATAGGCTTGCTTGGCAGCCCAGTTGGCTTTGGCACCTTCCGGGAGGGGTAGGAGCTTGGATTTCATCATTGTACTGTATCCTTCCAGTTTTTCGCGTTCGATATCCCGGGTTTCACTGACTTCCTCCAGATATGAATTGATCAGTTCCCCGTCAAAATCGGTCTTGCTTGCAAATACCAGCAGGTGTGAAGCATCAATCACCTGGGATTGTTCATAGCTGGCAGTTTTTAGCTGCCGGCGAAGGTCCGGGTCCGTAACGATGAAAACATGGTAGGGCTGGAGCCCGTAGGATGAAGCGCTCAGTTGTATGGCTTCCGTAAGCTGATCCAGATCAGCAGCAGGTATTTTTCTGTCCGTGTCAAATTTTTTGGTGGCGTATCGCCACTTTAAGCGATCAATATATCTGTCTAGCATAGTTTAAAATTTATCAAGTAATTCATTGAGCAGGCTAAGCTCTTGTTGAGAGAAACCGGCTACCAGCTCCTGTTCCATGTTGGTGACCACCTTGTCCATTTCCGACAGTGCATCAGCACCCTTTGCTGTAAGTGTGATTTCTATTTTCCGCCGGTTGCTCGGGCAGACAGTCCGGTTAAGAAATCCTTTATGGAGCAATTTGTCCACCAGTCGTGTTGTATTGCTCATAGGGGTAACCATGCGTTCATTCAGGTCGGAGAGATTGGCCGGTTTGCCTTGCTTCCCCCTCACGATACGGAGCACATTGAATTGCTGTGGTGAAACGCCAAAGGGTTTAAGGGCAGCCGTAATGCTTTCCCCGATTTTTCGGTTGACCAGCAACACATGGATGACGCTCCTGCTTTCCAGGGGTAACTTTTTTTCCGTCTTGAGTATTTCCTCTACATTCATGTTTATACAACTATTGTACATACAAATGTAATCAGTAAAATCATTCCGGCAATAGCCTGAACCGCCAAATTTTTGTTAAATCGGATTTCTGCAGGGCCGGCGGCTTCCGGTCATTCCAATTCCGCTTGCCAATCAGGATGCGGCCCGACTTTATTTATATAAGGTTTGGTACTCCGTGGAAGGAAGATGGTTTTATAGCGTACGGCCAGAATCACCGGTGACAGGGCAACTGTTGCCATAACTTATTGGCATACCCATATTTCTCCATATTATTTCGGGGTTTCTCAATCCGGATTTTTATTTTTGTTTCTCTAAATCGTATCTATATGGCGAATTTAACGCAGGAGGAATGGACGGAACAATTGAGCAAGGATAATAATGCCGTGGTGCTCGATGTTCGCACCCCCGAGGAAGTCGAACAAGGCTATATCCCGGGAGCTCAGAACATTGATATTTACCTTGGACAGGAATTTATGGATGAACTCGGGAAACTCGACAAATCTAAAAACTATTACGTCTACTGCAGGTCTGGTAACAGGAGTGGGCAGGCGTGTGCTCTGATGAACAGCATTGGGATATCCAATGCCTATAACCTGATGGGGGGGATTAATGAGTGGGAAGGGGAAATTGAAGAGCAATAACCGTGGTCGCCGATCAAATTATCCAGGAACTCAGCCGCAATAAAGGTGTTTTTGGCACCCTGCTCCGGGATGTCCCGGGCGGGATAGTTACCTGGCGGAAAGAAGAAGGGGCCTGGTGCCTCCTGGAGATCGTGTGCCACCTGCTCGATGAAGAACGGGAGGATTTCCGGGCAAGGCTGCAGCATACCCTGGAAAAACCGGGGGAACCCTTGACACCTATTGATCCGGCTGGCTGGGTGGCCCACAGAGGCTACCTGCAACGTGACTACCAACAGGTGCTGGACCAATTCTTGCAGGAACGGGGGAAATCCATTTCATGGTTGCGCTCCCTGGGGGATACGCACTGGCAGAACACTTCGCTGCATCCGGAATACGGGGAAATTTCCGCTAAAAAATTTCTTTGCAACTGGTTGGCTCATGACTACCACCATATCCGGCAGATCAACCAGATACAGTATCATTACCTGAAATCCCAGACGGGGGAAGACCTTTCCTATGCCGGAAGGTGGTAAAGCCTGCCAGGTAATCCCCACTCCGGACACTTCCATAAGAGGAAGGCCGGGGGATTCGTGTTGCGTGCAATGACATTACAGGGGAGGGCCCTACCTTACGGCTTATTTACCGGCTGCCATGCGGGAAGACCTCTTACATTATATATGGAAACATAAAAAACTGCTCCAATCCAACCTTTTTACCACCGGGAATGAATCGGTTGTTATTTTGTTCGAAGGCACCCACAACCAGCTTTCAGGTCCAGATTTTTTCAATGCACGGATAGAGATAGGGGGGCAATTGTGGGCAGGAAATGTAGAAATACACCGCAAATCATCCGATTGGTACCTGCACAATCACGGGGATGACAGCAGATACCACACTATCATATTACACGTTGTCTGGGAAGATGACCTGGCGGTATTCCGCAAGGACAATACAGTCATCCCAACCCTGGAACTAAAAAATTTTATTCCTTCAGAACTACTCGCCAATTATAAGAAACTCTTTGACAGACAGGGAATCTCATTTATAAACTGCGAGCGGGAAATAGCAGGGACAGACAGTTTCCTGTTAAGCCATTGGCTGGAGAGGCTGTATATCGAACGGCTTGAAAAACTGTCCTACCGGGTACACCAATTGCTGTCATCTGTGCAACAGGATTGGGAGCAGGTCCTTTTTATTTTGCTGCTGAAAGGTTTTGGATCCAAAATAAACGGGGAGAACTTCCTCAGTTTAGGAAAAGCACTTGATTTTAGAGTAGTCAGGAAATTAGGGGGTAAGCAGTTCCAGCTGGAAAGCATTTTACTGGGTATGAGCGGGATTTTGGATGAAACAGTTCAAAATGATGCATACCAGCGGTTGCTGAGATCAGAATACCGCTATTTGAAAAATAAATTCAGGCTGGACGATACGATTGTCTGTAAAGCGGAATTTTATAAACTTCGGCCTGTCAATTTTCCCACCATCCGGCTTTCCCAACTGGCAACCCTGTATGCAGGTACACCACACTTGTTCAGCCAGGTAATCAGTATCCATACTGTAAAGGAATTCTACAAATTGTTTGATGTAGCCGCTTCCCCTTACTGGGGAGACCATTATACTTTTGGCAAACGGTCCCGCAAAAGCCCCAGGAAGCTGTCTCATTCATTTATCGATTTGTTGCTGATCAATACGGTGCTCCCTGTCAGGTTCTGTTATGCCGTAAAACATGGGACCCCGGGTACGCCTGATATCATGGAAATCATAAAGGCTTTGAAAGCTGAAACCAATGGGATTATCGACCAGTATGAAAATCTGAATATCCACGGCAGGGACGCACGGGACAGCCAGGCACTGCTCCATCTGTACCATGAATACTGTACCCGGAACAAATGCCTTCAATGTGCCATAGGTTCACAATTATTACGTGGAAAGTAGTATTTTTAGCCAATGAATGTATTTTATCAACTGTTGTACTATTTTCAGAAACGCGGATTTGAAGTTTGCCGTCGTATTGCAGAACGTCTTGGCATCAGGGCCAGGGTAGTACGCACGAGTTTTATATATCTTACATTTGTGACCCTTGGATTTGGTTTTGCACTATACCTGTTTTTGGCATTCTGGTTGAGAATAAAGGATCTGGTCTATACGAAACGAACTTCTGTGTTTGATCTTTGATATGATTCGACTGTTCCGTTCCAAAATCTACATTGCCTTTTTCCTGATGGCCCTGGTCCTTCTTTCGGGTATCATCGGATATCGTTTTATTTCGAATTATACCTGGATAGAAGCGCTCTATATGACCATCATTACGGTTACTACCGTTGGGTTTTCAGAGGTGAGGCCCCTGGATACGAATGCGAAGCTATTTACAGTGATTTTGATAATTTCGAGTGTTTTCATCCTTACATTCGCAATTTCAGTGGTGACAGAATATATATTGAGCAAAAATTCCTTGCAACTACTTAAAAAGAAAAAAGTGAAAAACCAGATCAACAACCTTTCCCAACATGTTATTGTTTGCGGCTACGGCCGGAACGGAATGCAGTCTGTCGCCAGGTTAAATGCATATAATAAACCATTTGTTGTCATTGAAAAGGATCGGGAGGTCATTGACAGATATGAAAGTGATGTGCTTTTTATAGAAGGGGATGCCAATGAGGACGAGGTGCTAAAGGAAGCGGGGATTGAACATGCAAAGTACCTTATTACTGCCCTGCCGGATGATGCGGTTAACCTTTTCGTGGTATTGTCTGCCAGGCAGCTTAACAAGGATCTGTATATCATCAGCAGGGCATCCCAGGTGACCTCCCAGAAGAAACTGAGGCTTGCCGGCGCGGATACAGTCGTAATGCCGGATAAAATCGGTGGTGACCATATGGCGGCCCTGGTAGTGATGCCAGACCTGATCACCTTTATGGATAAACTTTCAATGGAGGGGGAGCATACCACCAACCTGGAAGAAGTCGCCATAGAAGATTTTAAGGTTGGCATGGAAAACAAGTCGCTCAGGGACCTGGATCTGCGCAGGAAAACGGGGTGTACCATAATTGGATATATAGAACCCACCGGCAGGTATATTATTAACCCGGAAGCCGATTTACCCTTACAACCTCACAGCAAGGTTATTGTGCTGGGAAGGCCGGAACAAATCCGAAAACTGAATGAGATGTTTCACATAGATTAATGATATTTAGCCGATTATATTTGACCGTGTTGCCTTTTTTTAGGATATTGCCGGCCTTACGAAAAAATAAAAAAAACCAATAGTACGAACCAAAACTACTGATATTATGAAGTACAGATTCCTTGCTGCAGTCGCGCTGTTATTACCCCTTTTAAGTAGTGCTCAGGAAAAAGGTCTTGATGAAAAGGTGAACGATGCCTTTATGCCTGTTGCAGTTTGGTGGGAAGGTTTTATTCTAACGCCTGTGCCTATAGCAGGCTATAATTTACCGGTTGTCCTAATACTCCTTATTTTCGGGGCAACCTTTTTCACGATTTACTTCCGGTTTCCGAATATCACCAAATTCCCGTTGGCCATAAATGTAGTCCGCGGTAAATACGAGGAAATTGAAAAGTATGGCCTGGAAAAAGTAGAATTGCACATGACCGAAGACGGGGATATTCCCGATACCATCCGGGATGAAAGTGAAGAAGGGGAGGTCAGCCATTTTCAGGCTTTGGCTACAGCTGTTTCGGGTACTGTAGGTTTAGGGAATATCGCAGGGGTAGCGGTGGCTATAGCGCTGGGTGGACCCGGCGCAACATTCTGGATGATCGTCTGCGGGCTAATCGGCATGTCTACCAAATTCGTTGAATGTACCCTTGGGGTAAAATACAGGGACCTGGGACCGGACGGAACGGTTTATGGCGGGCCGATGTATTACCTGTCTAAAGGCCTGAAGGAAAGGGGATGGACAAAATTAGGGAAGGTACTGGCGGCGGTTTTCGCAGTTTTGTGTGTGGGCGCTTCCTTTGGGGGTGGTAACGCATTCCAGTCCAATCAGGCTGCCGTGCAGATCAGCAGCATGATGAATTTACAGGGCGGGGCTACAGGAGTCATCATCGGCCTTATACTCGCAACTTTGGTAGGGATTGTAATTATAGGAGGTATCAAAAAAATTGCAAGCGTCACGGAGAAGATCGTTCCATTTATGGCAGGGATCTATGTACTGGCGTCCCTTGTTATCATCTTTGCGAATATCCGGTTTATTGGAGATGCCTTTTCCATGATTATTTCCGGTGCGTTTACCCCTGAAGCAGGGTTAGGGGGCATCCTGGGGGTCATCATTGTAGGATTCCAACGGGCGGCCTTTTCCAATGAAGCAGGGGCCGGCTCTGCCGCCATTGCCCACTCCGCGGTTAAAACCAGATACCCGGCCAGTGAGGGTATCGTGGCGCTGCTGGAGCCATTTATCGATACCGTGGTTATTTGTACCATGACCGCGCTGGTGATTATCTTCTTTAATATGGATGCCGGTGCCTTTGATTATGGCAATGCCGTTGGCAGTACCGTACTGGTCAATGAAACCGGGGCATATGTTGGGGGTGTTGACCTGACCTCCATGGCATATGATTCCGTCATCCCGGGATTCCGGTATGTCCTTACAGTAGCGATCATACTTTTCGCCTTTTCAACCATGATTTCCTGGTCTTATTACGGGCTGCAAGCCTGGAAATATCTTTTTGGAAGGGGCAGGACAATGGACATCATGTACAAATTGCTTTTTCTGACCTTCGTTGTGGTAGGTGCTGCAGCCACCCTGGATGCTGTCATCAAATTTTCAGATGCTATGATTTTGGCGCTGGTATTTCCGAATATGGTAGGGTTGCTTATCCTGTTTCCCAGGGTTAAAAAGAGCCTGGACCGCTATCTCGATGCCATTGTAAAAGTCTATCATAAGGATTAAGCGCTATTTTGAAAAATATCAGATCCCACTTCATGTTCAACAAACAGGATCGGAGTGGGATTTTTTATTTATTGCTCATCATCGTCATACTGCAGATTGGATATTTCATACTGGTTCTGAGCCGCGGTCCCTTTGAAAGGCAAGACCTTCTGCTGGATTCCGAAACCCAGCTACAAATAGACGCACTCAAAGCGCCGCAAGCTGCACGTGATACAGTAAGGTTTTACCCTTTTAACCCAAATTACATCAGTGACTTCAAAGGATATACCCTGGGGATGTCCACGAGGGAAATTGACCGGTTGCATCAATTCCGGCAACGGGACAAGTTTGTGAATTCGGCGCTGGAATTCCAGCAGGTCACCCAGGTATCCGATTCCCTGCTGGCCGTCATAGCACCTTTTTTCAGGTTCCCGGAATGGGTCCGGGAAAAAAAGGCCTCCCTGCCGCAGGCTGTGTCCTTTCAAATCCATGAAAAAGGGAGGGCAAATGATAGAATTACAGGGGACCTCAATTCGGCCACTCTTGAAGAACTTAAAAAAGTCCGGGGCATTGGGGACAAACTGGGGGCCCGGATCCTTAAATTCAGAAAGGCCCTGGGTGGTTTCCTGGTGGCAGAACAATTATATGATGTTTATGGCCTCCCCCCGGAAGTTGCCGCTGAAGCAATACAAAATTTCGATGTAAGGGTACCCCCCGATATCCCCAGGGTTAACCTCAATACCGCATCGGATACAGATCTGGCGGGTATCCTGTATATAAATTCTGAACTGGCCAGCAACATTATAGCCTACAGGGAGGAAGTCGGGAGATTTACAGCATTTGATGACTTGCGGAATATACCGGGTTTCCCGATAGAAAAGATTGACAGAATAACGCTATATTTGAGCCTTTAAATTGCTATAATGATAACAGACACTATGTCTTCCCTCAGTTTTGATTATTCAGAAACACAACAAATGGTAGCCGAATCGGCACGGGAATTTGCCGAGCAGCATATCCGGCCCCACGTAATGGAATGGGATGAAGCCCAAACCTTCCCGGTCGCACTTTTTAAAAAGGCAGGGGAAATGGGGTTTATGGGGGTTTTGGTCCCCACTGAACTGGGTGGTTCCGGCCTGGGCTACCATGAATATGTTGCGATCATAGAAGAGATTTCCAAGGTGGACCCGTCAATCGGGTTATCCGTGGCTGCCCACAATTCACTTTGTACGAACCATATACTGTCATTTGGGAATGCAGAGCAGAAGCAGCGCTGGATTCCCAAGCTGGCCACGGCGGAATGGATTGGAGCCTGGGGGCTCACAGAGCACAATACAGGTTCCGATGCGGGAGGGATGAATACCACGGCCGTACGGAAAGGCGACCATTGGGTCCTTAACGGGGCAAAGAACTTCATTACCCATGGCATCAGCGGGGATATTGCGGTCGTAATAGCCCGGACAGGTGAAAAAGGAGACAGCCACGGAATGACGGCCTTTGTAGTGGAAAAAGGAACAGCGGGCTTTACCAGCGGTAAAAAAGAAAACAAGCTTGGGATGCGTGCCAGTGAAACCGCCGAATTGATATTCAGTGATTGTAAAATTCCCGACGCCAACAGGTTGGGGGAGGTAGGCAATGGCTTTGTGCAATCCATGAAGGTATTGGATGGCGGACGGATATCCATTGGCGCCTTATCACTCGGGATTTCCAAGGGCGCCTATGAGGCGGCGTTACGCTACTCGAAGGAAAGGGTTCAGTTTGGGAAACCCATCAGCCAGTTTCAGGGGATATCTTTTAAGCTGGCCGATATGGCTACAGAAATAGAAACTTCTGAATTGTTATTACACAAGGCTGCTTTTCTGAAAAATGAAGGGCGGAAGACAACTAAAATAAGCGCAATGGCGAAAATGTATGCCTCCGAGGTCTGTGTAAAGGTCGCCAATGAAGCGGTTCAAATTCACGGGGGATATGGGTATACAAAGGATTTTCCGGTAGAAAAATTTTACAGGGATTCCAAATTGTGTACCATCGGGGAAGGCACTACTGAAATTCAGAAGATCGTCATCGCCAAGAATATTTTAAAATAAATTCTTTTCCTTTCGGTAATTCCGTTTATATTTGCAAACTCAAATCACTAAAGAAAGGAGGTTGTAGCCTATGTTGATCATACCAGTTAAAGAAGGAGAAAATATAGATAGGGCTTTAAAGCGTTTTAAACGTAAGTTCGACAGGACCGGTACTATGCGGCAGCTGCGAAAGCGCCAGCAATTTACCAAACCTTCTGTGGAACGAAGGCAACAAGTCCAGAAAGCGCAATATATCCAGGGTCTAAGAGACCAGGAAGAAATTTAGGAATAGCGTTAAAAAAATAAGGTCCCGCAAATGTACTTACATTATGCGGGATTTTTTATGCCTGATAGTGTAGCGCGTTTTGTAGCTTTGTAGTATGTCCGTCAGCGCCTTTATTGACTACCTGTCTCTGGAGCGGAAGTATTCCCCCCATACCGTGAATGCCTATCAGAAGGATATTTGCGAATTTGCGGTATTCTGCCGGGAGTGCTACGGGTTATCAGAGATCGATACAGTAGATTACAGCCTTATCAGGAGTTGGATCGTACAGTTGGTGGGCAGGAACCTGTCTAACCGCACGGTCAACAGAAAGGTGGCATCCCTGAAGGCCTATTACCGGTTTTTGCAGGGAATTGAGAGGATCCCCTTCAGCCCGCTCGCCAAACACCGGGCTTTGAAAACATCAAGGAAGGTGGAGATCCCCTTTTCAGAGCTGGAAATGGACCGCATGTTCGGAGAGATTTCTTTTGAGGACACAGCGGAAGGCGCCCGGGACCAACTGGTCATCGAATTGCTATATACTACCGGAATAAGGCGGGCGGAACTTATCAATCTTAAAATTAAGGACGTGGACCTTCCACGGAAAACCATCAAGGTTGTGGGGAAACGCAATAAAGAGCGTATGCTTCCCCTGATGGAATCCACCTGTGCTTCGTTCAGGTCCTATCTGGCGGTACGGAAGCCACCATCCGCCCCGGAATATGAGCCCTATGTTTTTCTTTCCCGGGCAGGGCATAAAATTTATGAATCCCTTGTCTATAGAATTATAAATGGGTATTTTAGTATGGTCTCTTCTAAGGTTAAAAAGAGCCCACATATTTTACGGCATACCTTTGCCACGCATTTGCTGAATAACGGTGCTGATCTGAATGCGGTAAAGGAGTTGCTGGGACACAGCAGTTTGGCGTCTACACAGGTCTACACGCACAATAGTATCGCCGAACTTAAAAAAACACATGCTTCTGCCCATCCCAGAAGCAAAGAGTAGAATGTTCTTTTTAAATTTGTTTCACCTTTAAATCTTTTACTTATGAAAGTAAACACGCAATCAGTGAATTTTAATGCCGATGGAAAGCTAATTGACTTTGTTCAGAAAAGATTGGATAAACTGGACCTGTACTATGACAAGGTAATCAGTTCTGAAGTTTTTTTAAAAGTTGAAAATACGAGTGCAAAAGAGAATAAGATTGTGGAAATCAAATTGCTGGTACCGAAGAATGAATTCCTGGTAAAAAAGCAATGCAAATCATTTGAGGAAGCAGTGGATTCCGCCTGCAGTTCCCTGGAACGAAAACTGGTGAAAAACAAGAAAAAACCACGGGCCGGGGTATCCCTAAAATTTTTGTAATTTTGTTTTGATTAAATAAATAATTATCTACATTTGCAGTCCGTTAGAAATAGCGGGCTTTTTTATGCGATAAAAAGCATTAAAAGCCGATGTAGCTCAGCTGGCTAGAGCAGCTGATTTGTAATCAGCAGGTCGTGGGTTCGAGTCCCTCTATCGGCTCGATAATTGGGGAGGTCCGCAGGGATATTCTCAGTTGTTTTTTGAGCATAGAATATTGATTGTCAGATACTTGCAGCTAATAACCTGCAACTAATGGAAAAGAGGGTTTCCGTGAGAGGCGGAGGATTCGGATCCTGGGGGTGTTTGATAAGGAAGTGACAGGAGTACCGGAAGTGTGTTTTGAGGCACAGGCATCGTAAGCTTGAATATCAAAATTAGTGGGCTGACAGGATAACATAACAGGTGTTTGATCGGAAACAAGTCCATAACATACTGAAAAAATGAGTTGGGGAGATACTCAAGCGGCCAACGAGGGCAGACTGTAAATCTGCTGGTGTGAACTTCGCAGGTTCGAATCCTGCTCTCCCCACAAAAAAGGGAATGAGTTCAGTTTACTGGATTCAGAGTTAGAATGCCGGATGTTTACAGGCATGTTGAAATAGTGAATATTAAAATTGCGGGAGTAGCTCAGTTGGTAGAGCGTCAGCCTTCCAAGCTGAATGTCGCCGGTTCGAACCCGGTCTCCCGCTCTGAATCAGGTTAAAAAGATCATAAATTTTTAGCCTGTAAAAGGTTATCAAGGAAGAAGGTGGTCTATACCATTTCCCGGGCAATCCCGGGAAGCCTTTACTTCTGCTCAGATACCTTGGGTAGCGATTGTTGTTTTTTGTAGAAGTTGTTGTAGGTTTAGCCTGAACCTTTTGACATTAAACTCTGAACCCAACAAGCCGACGTAGCTCAGGGGTAGAGTGTTTCCTTGGTAAGGAAGAGGTCACGGGTTCAATTCCCGTCGTTGGCTCAAGCATGGAGGTGGAACACGGGCGGTGAAATAAGCCAATTGCAATTGCATGTTCAGGACCAGGGCAAGATTCCCTGCCTCCGGGGATTGATTACCAGTCACTGGCACAGCAAAAGAATAATTTGAACACTAATATAAACTAAGATTAAAATTTAATAAAAATGGCAAAAGAAACTTTTAATCGTTACAAACCGCACTTAAATATAGGTACCATTGGACACGTAGATCACGGTAAAACTACATTAACTGCTGCTATTACCAAAGTATTGGCTGATGCAGGACTATCCGAAGTAAGAGTCTTTGATCAGATTGACAATGCTCCGGAAGAAAAAGAAAGAGGTATTACAATCAATACTTCACACGTAGAGTACGAAACGGCTAACCGTCACTACGCCCACGTTGACTGTCCAGGTCACGCGGATTACGTAAAGAACATGGTTACCGGTGCTGCCCAGATGGACGGTGCTATCCTTGTTGTTGCTGCTACTGACGGCCCAATGCCACAAACACGTGAGCACATCCTTTTGGGTCGCCAGGTTGGTATTCCAAGAATGGTTGTATTCATGAACAAAGTGGATATGGTTGATGATGCTGAACTTTTGGAACTCGTTGAAATGGAAATCAGTGACTTGTTTTCCTTCTACGAATATGATGGAGATAACGGTCCTGTTATTTCCAGGTTCTGCTCTTGGTGCATTTAACGGTGAGCAGAAGTGGGTTCCTAAAGTTATGGAACTGATGGAAGCTGTTGACAGCTGGATCGAAGAGCCAGTACGTGATGTGGAAAAGCCATTCCTGATGCCGGTTGAAGACGTATTTACGATCACAGGTCGTGGAACTGTTGCTACAGGTCGTATCGAAACCGGTAGTTGCTAATACAGGTGATGCTGTTGAAATCATCGGTATGGGTGCTGACAAACTTGACTTCTACAATTACAGGTGTTGAAATGTTCCGTAAAATCCTTGACAGTGGAGAAGCTGGAGATAACGTAGGTATCCTTTTAAGAGGTATCGATAAAGCAGATATCAAAAGAGGTATGGTTATCTTTAAGCCAGGATCCGTAAAACCACACGCTAAATTTAAAGCAGAGGTTTATATCCTGAAAAAAGAAGAAGGTGGTCGTCACACGCCATTTCACAATAACTATCGTCCACAGTTCTACGTACGTACAACTGACGTAACAGGTACTATCACCCTGCCCAGTGGTGTAGAAATGGTAATGCCTGGTGATAACTTAACAATTGACAGTAGATTTGCTTCAGCCGATTGCATTGAGCGTTGGTTTGCGTTTCGCCATCCGTGAAGGTGGTAGGACAGTAGGTGCAGGTCAGGTAACTGAAATTTTAGATTAATAACAAACGATCATTTATTACATAGAGGTGTCCCGCTCCGGCGGGATACCTTTCACTGTAATAAAATACGGGTGTAGTTCAAGTTGGTAGAATAGCGGTCTCCAAAACCGTTGATGGGGGTTCGAATCCCTCCGCCCGTGCAGGAAATAGAGTAAAAACCAAAAGGACCGATCCGGAATACAATATCACCGGAGAACGGGCTTTAGAACCCGGAATAACCGGGGAGCAGCAAAAGGGTTTCCCGGGGTACACATAAAATAGCACCGCATGGTTACATATATCAGGAATCGATAGAAGAGTTAAGAAAATGTTACCTGGCCTGAAGGGCTGAATCATCTAACCTTATGGTCATTGTTGCTGTGTTTTCAATCATTTTTGCCTTGGCAACATGGGGTGTTGATTCCATATTCAGCGAGTTGATTACGTTGTATTTCAAAACATTAATTAATTAACCCGGGACTATGTCAGAAGTAATGGAAAAGAAATGGTATGTGGTTAGAGCCGTAAGTGGTCAGGAAAATAAGGTCAAAGGTTATATCGAAACTGAAATGAAGCGCCATGGATTTGGAGACTTTCTGGAAGAGGTACTGGTGCCGACTGAAAAAGTTGTACAGATCAGGAACGGGAAGAAAATCACCAAAGAAAGGGTTTATTTCCCGGGCTATATCATGATCGAGGCCAATTTAGTCGGGGAGATTCTGCACATTATCCAATCCATTACCAATGTGATTGGATTTTTAGGTGAAATCAAAGGTGGTGATCCTGTGCCACTGCGAATATCTGAAGTCAACAGGATGCTAGGAAAAGTGGATGAGCTGGCGGTCAATACCGATAGCGTTGCGATTCCATTTATCTTGGTGAAACGATCAAAGTGATTGATGGGCCTTTCAACGGGTTCAATGGAACGGTTGAGAAAATCAACGAAGAAAAGCGTAAGCTCGAAGTAATGGTGAAGATTTTCGGAAGAAAGACTCCTTTGGAACTGAGCTTTATGCAGGTTGAAAAAGTATAAATTTGTTACACTATATATAAACATTGTGTTGCTTCCAATTAAACAATTTGCAATTTAATTTTAAACAATGGCTAAAGAAATTAGTAAAGTAGTTAAACTACAAGTTAAGGGAGGTGCTGCGAATCCATCGCCACCGGTTGGACCTGCTTTAGGAGCTGCTGGCGTTAACATCATGGAGTTCTGTAAGCAATTTAATGCGAGAACGCAGGATAAACCCGGCAAAGTTGTTGCCGTGTGTTATCACCGTGTATAAAGACAAATCATTCGACTTTGTCGTTAAAACACCACCAGCTGCAGTTCAATTTATGGAAGCTGCTAAGATTAAAATCAGGTTCAGGTGAACCTAACCGTAAAAAAGTCGCAAACGTTTCCTGGGATCAAATACAAACCATCGCTGAAGACAAAATGGTTGATTTAAATGCATTTACAATTGAGTCTGCAATGAGCATGATCGCAGGAACAGCGCAGGTCTATGGGTATAACTGTATCGGGAAACGATCTCCTTTAAAATCTTAAAGCAATTTAAGACATGGCAAAATTGACAAAAAAACAAAAAGAGGCTGCTGCCAAAATTGAGAAAGAACAAACTGTATACTTTGAAAGATGCTTCTGCATTGATAAAAGACATTGCTTCTGCAAAATTTGACGAGTCAGTTGACATTGCTGTACGTCTTGGGTGTAGATCCACGGAAAGCGAATCAAATGGTACGTGGTGTTGTAACCTTGCCGCATGGTACAGGTAAAGATGTAAGGGTGTTGCATTGGTAACTCCGGATAAAGAGGCAGAAGCTAAAGCTGCTGGTGCAGACTATGTAGGTTTAGACGATTACCTGCAAAAAATCAAAGACGGTTGGACAGACGTTGATGTGATCATCACCATGCCGGCGTTATGGGTAAACTAGGACCGTTAGGACGTGTACTAGGTCCACGTGGCTTGATGCCAAACCCTAAAACTGGTACTGTAACCATGGATATTGCCAAAGCGGTATCTGAAGTTAAAGCAGGTAAAATTGATTTTAAAGTTGATAAAGGCGGTATCGTTCATGCAGGCATTGGAAGGTTTCCTTTACGAACTGATAAAATTGCAGACAATGCACACGAAATTGCTGGACACCTTGACCAAGTTGAAACCAACTGCAGCTAAAGGTACCTACATCAAGAGTCAATTCACTTGTCCAGTACTATGAGTCCTGCGATTGCATTAGATCCTAAAGCAGTATAACTGGCAGTTAAATATTTATTATGACAAGAGAAGAAAAATCAACCGCTATTGAAGATTTAACTGCACAGTTGGCCGGTAGCTCAATGTATTTACCTGGCAGATATTTCCGGTTTGAATGCAGACACAACTTCAAACTTAAGAAGAGCTTGTTTTAAAGCAGATATCAAATTGGCGGTAGTGAAAAATACCTTGCTTGGAAAAGGCAATGGAAGCTTCTGATAATGAATTATGGTGAATTGCCAGTAGACCTTAAAAGGAAACACTTCCATTATGATCGCAGAGATCGGAAATGCTCCGGCAAAAATCATCAAAGAATTCCGCAAAAAGTCTGATAAGCCTTTGTTGAAAGGGGCTTTCATCAGCCGAAGCGATTTACATTGGTGACAACCAATTGATGCCCTGGTCGCGCTCAAATCGAAAGAAGAAATGATCGGAGAAATCATTGGATTGTTGCAGTCTCCTGCTAAAAATGTTATTTCTGCCCTTAAGTCAGGCGGTGGTAAACTTGCAGGAATACTGAAAACATTATCCGAAAAATAAGATAGCACGCACTAAAAAGTATATATTTTACAAACTATTTAAAACGATAGAAAAAATGGCAGATTTAAACAATTCGCAGAACAATTAGTTAACTTAACAGTAAAAGAAGTTAACGAACTGGCTACAATATTAAAAGATGAGTACGGTATCGAGCCTGCAGCTGCTGCTGTAGTTGCTGGTAGCCGCTGGTGGAGCTGCCGCAGGAGACGGTGCCGAAGCTGCTGAAGAGCAAACAGAATTCACTGTAGTCCTGAAAGAAGCTGGTGCTTCTAAATTGGCAGTTGTTAAAGCTGGTAAAGGAATTAACAGGTTTTGGGTTGAAAGAAGCTAAAGACATTGTTGACGGTGCACCTGCAAAGCGGTAAAAGAAGGTGTCTCTAAAGATGAAGCTGAAGGTTTGAAAAAATCTTTGGAAGAAGCTGGAGCTGTTGTTGAGCTTAAATAATAGCAATAACCATATAGGTTTTGGATTGCGTCCAGGCCTAAACCATCTTTCGTATAATAAACTATCAAGACCTAAACCAATAGTTTATGCACTGTATAGAGAAAGAAGATCTTTATACGTGACCCACACATTATATTTTTTAATTCAAAATTTTGTCCATTGATGATAACAAATCAGACTGAAAGATTGAATTTTGCCTCCACTAAAAACATTCCTGATTACCCGGATTTCCTGGATGTTCAGGTTAAGTCATTTCAAGGATTTCTTCCAACTTGGAAACCAAATCCGACGAAAGAGGCAACGAAGGATTATACAACACCTTCATGGAAAACTTCCCAATCACTGATACCAGAAATCAATTTGTACTGGAGTTCCTGGATTACTTTGTTGATCCGCCACGTTATACCATTCAAGAATGTATTGAGAGAGGACTGACCTACAGTGTTCCCTTAAAGGCACGGTTAAAACTGTATTGTACCGATCCTGAACACGAGGATTTTGAAACTATAGTACAGGATGTCTATCTGGGTACTATTCCATATATGACGCCAAGCGGTACCTTTGTTATCAACGGCGCTGAGCGTGTTGTCGTTTCCCAATTGCACCGTTCACCAGGGGTGTTCTTCGGACAGTCATTCCACGCCAATGGAACCAAATTATATTCTGCCCGTGTCATCCCGTTCAAAGGATCATGGATTGAATTTGCTACCGATATCAACAGCGTTATGTACGCTTATATCGACCGGAAGAAAAAATTACCGGTAACTACCTTATTCCGTGCGATCGGTTTTGAAAGAGACAAGGATATCCTTGAAATCTTTGACCTTGCAGAAGAAATCAAAGTCTCAAAAACAGGACTTAAAAAATATCCTCGGTCGGAAACTTGCCGCACGTGTTCTGAATACCTGGCATGAGGATTTCGTGGATGAAGATACCGGAGAAGTAGTTTCTATTGAACGTAACGAAATTATCCTGGACCGGGACACGATCATCGACAAAGACAATGTCGAAGAAATCATCGATTCGAATGTCAAAATCCATTTTGCTGCACAAAGAAAACAATGCGCAGGGTGATTATGCCATCATTCACAACACGCTGCAAAAAGACCCGACCAACTCCGAAAAAGAAGCCGTCGAGCACATCTACCGTCAGCTGCGTAATGCAGAACCGCCTGATGAGGAAACCGCTCGTGGTATTATCGATAAATTATTCTTCTCAGACCAACGGTACAACCTAGGTGAAGTGGGTCGTTACAGAATGAACAAGAAATTGGGACTGGATATCCCGATGGAAAAACAAGTCCTGACCAAAGAAGATATCATCACCATCGTAAAATACCTTATCGAACTGATCAACTCCAAAGCGGAGATCGATGATATCGATCACTTGTCAAACCGTCGTGTCAGAACGGTAGGCGAGCAATTGTCATCAACAGTTCGGTGTTGGTCTGGCGCGTATGGCCAGGACCATCCGTGAACGGATGAACGTTAGGGATAACGAGGTATTTACACCTATTGACTTGATCAATGCCAAGACATTGTCGTCCGTGATCAACTCATTCTTTGGAACAAACCAGTTGTCACAGTTCATGGACCAGACCAATCCGCTGGCCGAGATTACCCACAAAAGAAGTTTGTCTGCACTGGGGCCAGGAGGACTTTCCCGTGAAAGAGCAGGATTTGAGGTACGTGACGTTCACTATACACACTATGGACGTCTGTGTCCGATAGAAACCCCTGAAGGACCTAACATCGGTCTTATTTCCTCCCTTGTCTGTTTATGCAAAAGTAAACCGGATGGGCTTCATCGAAACACCTTACAGGAAAGTGACCAACGGTAAGGTAGATACGAAGCGATTATGTATACCTGAGTGCAGAAGAAGAAGAAGGAATGAAAATATCCCAGGCCAATATCCCCTTAAATGGACAAACGGCACCATAACCGCGAGAAAGTGATTGCGCGTGAAGAAGGCGATTTCCCTGTTGTTGATGCGGCCGAGGTAAATTATACCGATGTTGCCCCCAACCAGATAGCTTCGATTTCAGCATCGCTCATTCCATTCCTGGAACATGATGATGCGAACCGTGCACTGATGGGATCGAACATGATGCGCCAGGCAGTCCCCTTGTTGAATCCTGAAGCACCAATCGTAGGTACCGGTCTGGAAAGGCAGGTTGCCTCAGACTCCAGGGTATTGATCAATGCCGAAGGAGATGGGGTCGTAGAGTACGTGGATTCCAAGCATGATAACGATTAACTACGACCGGTCCGAAGAAGAGCAACTGGTTTGTTTTGAAGCGGATGAGAAGACCTATGAACTGATTAAATTCCGCAAAACGAACCAGAGTACCAGCATCAACCTGAAACCCATTGTTAGAAAAGGCGACCGGGTGAAGAAAGGGCAGGTACTCTGCGAAGGTTATGCTACCCAAAACGGGGAACTTGCACTTGGGCAGGAACCTTAAAGTAGCGTTTATGCCATGGAAAGGATACAACTTTGAGGATGCTATCGTAATTTCTGAAAAAGTGGTCCGTGACGATATCTTTACCTCCATCCACATTGATGAATATTCGCTGGAAGTACGGGATACCAAACTGGGTAACGAAGAATTGACCAATGATATTCCGAACGTTTCAGAAGAGGCTACCAAAGACCTTGATGAAAACGGGATGATCCGTATCGGGGCCGAGGTAAAACCTGGCGATATCCTGATCGGTAAGATCACGCCAAAAGGCGAATCAGACCCAACACCGGAAGAAAAATTGCTGCGCGCCATCTTTGGTGACAAAGCCGGTGATGTTAAAGATGCTTCCTTAAAAGCCTCTCCTTCACTGCACGGTGTTGTAATTGATAAAAAATTGTTTGCCCGTGCCATAAAGGATAAACGCAAACGATCCGAAGACAAAGAGGATTTCAGCCAACCTGGAAATGGAATTCGAAGTTAAATTCCAGGAGTTGAAAGACAAACTTATCGACAAATTGTTCAAAATCGTAAACGGAAAAACATCACAAGGTGTGCATGAACGATCTGGGTGAGGAAGTACTGCCAAAAGGCAAGAAATACACCCAGAAAATGCTGAATGCCGTTGAAGATTTCGCGCACTTTGGTCAAGGGCAGTGGGTTACAGACGAGGAAACCAACAAGTTGGTTAACGACCTGATCCACAACTACAAAATTAAGCTGAATGACCTTCAGGGTGCCTGCGGCGTGAGAAATTCACCATTACGGTTGGTGATGAATTGCCTGCAGGAATCCTGAAACTGGCAAAAGTATACATCGCCAAGAAACGTAAGCTGAAAGTGGGCGATAAAATGGCAGGACGGCACGGTAACAAAGGTATTGTTGCCAGGATCGTTCGTCATGAAGATATGCCATTCCTTGAAGACGGTACCCCGGTCGATATCGTATTGAACCCGCTTGGTGTACCTTCGCGTATGAACATCGGGCAGATTTACGAAACCGTTTTGGGCTGGGCAGGGCAGAACCTGGACAGAAAATTTGCGACGCCTATTTTTGACGGTGCAACTTTGGACCAGATCAACGAACTGACAGATGAAGCAGGCGTACCACGATTTGGGCATACCTATCTGTACGACGGAGGAACCGGAGAACGTTTCCACCAGCCGGCGACCGTTGGTGTCATCTATATGCTGAAACTCGGACATATGGTGGATGATAAAATGCACGCCACGTTCCATCGGACCTTACTCCCTTATTACGCAGCAACCCCTTGGAGGTAAAGCGCAGTTCGGTGGACAGCGTTTCGGAGAGATGGAGGTTTGGGCACTTGAAGCCTATGGCGCATCGAGCAACGCTTCAGGGAAATCCTGACGGTTAAGTCGGATGACGTTATCGGGAGGGCGAAAACCTACGAGGCGATCGTTAAAGGAGAAACCATGCCCGAACCTGGATTGCCAGAATCGTTCAATGTATTGATGCACGAACTTAAAGGACTAGGTTTGGACATCAGGTTGGAAGAATAATAGAAGTTCCTGTAACACAATTAATTTACTATCACTCATTAGCATTATGGCTAGACTAAAAGATTCATAAATACGATTAAAAGGTTTGACAAAATTTCCATTGGCCTCGCCTCTCCGGAATCTATTCTGGCGGAGTCAAGAGGTGAAGTTTTAAAACCTGAAACGATCAATTACAGAACCCACAAACCAGAACGTGATGGTCTTTTCTGCGAACGCATATTTGGTCCTGTTAAGGATTATGAATGTGCCTGTGGTAAATACAAAAGAATCCGTTATCAAGGGAATTGTTTGTGACCGTTGCGGTGTTGAAGTTACCGAGAAAAAAGTACGTCGTGACAGGGTTGGCCATATCAATCTGGTAGTGCCGATTGCGCACATTTGGTATTTCCGTTCGCTTCCCAATAAAATCGGTTATATCCTGTTGGGTTTACCGTCTAAGAAATTGGACATGATCATTTACTACGAAAGATATGTAGTGATCCAGCCGGGTATTGCCAAGAATGCTGAAGGTGAAGAAATCAAAATGATGGATTTCTTAACGGAAGAAGAATACCTGAACATCCTGGATACCACTTCCGCAGGAAAACCAATACCTGGATGATTGCGATCCGAATAAATTCATTGCCAAAATGGGCGCTGAATGTATTATGGATTTGCTGGCACGGATAGACCTTGACGAACTTTCCTATGACCTGCGTCACACAGCCAACAACGAAACGTCGAAACAACGTAAAGACCGAAGCGCTTAAACGGTTGCAGGTTGTTGAATCGTTCCGTGAATCAAACATAAACCGCGAAAACCGTCCGGAATGGATGATCATGAAAGTCATTCCGGTTATTCCACCAGAATTGCGTCCATTGGTGCCGCTTGATGGTGGCCGTTTGCAACATCCGATTTGAATGACCTGTACAGAAGGGTCATCATCCGTAACAACCGTCTGAAAAGGTTAATGGAAATCAAAGCTCCGGAAGTAATCTTGCAGTAACGAAAAACGTATGTTGCAGGAATCTGTAGATTCACTTGTTTGATAACACCAGAAAAGCATCTGCGGTAAAAACCGAATCAAACCGTCCATTGAAATCACTTTCAGATTCCTTGAAAGGTAAGCAAGGTCGTTTCCGTCAGAACTTACTTGGAAAACGTGTCGATTATTCTGCCCGTTCGGTAATTGTTGTCGGACCGGAATTGAAATTGTTTGAATGCGGTCTTCCCAAAAGACATGGCTGCAGAATTTACAAACCGTTTGTAATCCGTAAACTGATTGAGCGCGGAATTGTAAAAACCGTAAAATCTGCCAAGAAAATCATAGATAAAAAAGAGCCGGTAGTTTGGGATATCCTGGAAAATGTCATCAAAGGACACCCAGTACTGCTGAACCGTGCTCCTACTTTGCACCGTTTGGGTATTCAGGCGTTCCAGCCAAAACTGATCGAAGGAAAAGCAATCCAACTTGCACCCATTGGTTTGTACGGCATTCAACGCGGATTTTGATGGTGACCAGATGGCGGTTCACTTGCCACTTGGGCCCAGAGGCTATCCTGGAAGCACAGCTGTTGATGCTTGGCGTCACACAATATCCTGAACCCTGCGAATGGTGCGCCGATTACGGTTCCATCTCAGGACATGGTTTTGGGTCTGTACTACATGACCAAAGAAAGCATTATCCACTCCTGAGATAAAGATTTTAGGTGAAGGCCTGACTTTCTATTCTGCCGAAGAAGTAAATATCGCACTTAAACGAAGGGCGTTGGAACTGAACGCAAGCGTGAAAATCCGTGCAAAAGATTTCAACGAAGAAGGTGAATTGGTTTACAAAATCATCCAGACACACTGCAGGACGTGTACTGTTTAACGAGGTAGTTCCGGAAGCTGCCGGATACATCAATGAAGTATTGACCAAAAAATCGCTTAGCGTGATATCATCGGCAGAATCCTAGCCGTGACCAATGTTCCTACAACGGCTGCTTTCCTGGATAACATGAAAGACTATGGGTTATAAATTTCGCATTCCGAGGTGGATTGTCATTCTCCTTGGGTGATATCATCATCCCGGAAAGAAAAGCCGAACTGATCGCCGATGCCCGTGAGCAGGTAGAAGGAATTTCTGCCGAACTACAACATGGGTCTTATCACCAACAACGAGCGTTACAACCAGGTAATCGACGTTTGGACTTCTACCAATGCCATTGCTTACAGAGTTGGCGATGAAGAACATCCGTGAAGACCAACAAGGTTTCAACTCGGTGTACATGATGCTTGACTCAGGTGCAAGGGGTTCGAAAGAACAGATCCGTCAGCTGACCGGTATGCGTGGATTGATGGCGAAACCTAAAAAATCGACTGCAGGTGGTGGTGAGATCATTGAAAACCCGATCCTTTCCAACTTTAAGGAAGGTCTTTCGATCCTGGAATACTTTATCTCTACCCACGGTGCGCGTAAAGGACTTGCCGATACGGCTCTTAAAACGGCCGATGCCGGTTACCTGACACGTCGGTTGCATGACGTTTCCCAAGACGTAATTGTAAACATTGAAGATTGTGGTACTTTAAGAGGTATCTGGAAGTTTCCGCATTGAAGAAAAATGAAGAGATCGTAGAAACACTGGGAGAAAGAATCCTTGGCCGTGTTTCATTGCATGACTGTATCAATCCATTGACAGAAGAAGTTCTTGTTAAAGGCAGGTCAGCAGATACTGAAGCCGATGTAAGAAGATTGAAGCATCGCCTATTGAAAAAGTGGAAGTACGTTCTGCCATTGACCTGTGAAGCACAAAAGGGCATCTGTGCCAAATGTTACGGAAGAAACCTTGCCACCAGATAAAATGGCACAACGAGGTGAAGCTGTTGGTGTAATTGCAGCACAATCTATTGGTGAGCCGGGAACACAGTTGACACTTCGTACATTCCACGTTGGGGGTATTGCGGGTAACATTTCTGAAGAATCAAGCATGGTAGCAAGATTTGGCGGGATAGCTTGAAATCGAAGATCTGAAAACCGTTAAAGGTGAAGATCAGTGATGGTAAGTACGGCTGATATCGTGATTTCACGTTCAACAGAATTGAAATTGGTCGATGATAAAACAGGTATTACCCTGAGTACAAATAATATTCCGTACGGATCGCAGTTGTATGTGAAAAATGGCGACAAGGTAGAGAAAGGGACGTTGATTTGTAAGTGGGATCCCTATAACGGGGTAATTGTTTCTGAATTCACCGGTAAAATCGCTTATGAAGATATTGAGCAAGGATAACCGTTCCAGGTTGAGATCGATGAGCAGACCGGTTTCCAGGAAAAAGTAATTTCAGAGTCGAGGAATAAAAAGCTGATCCCAACCTTGTTGATCAAAAACTCCAAGGATGAGGTGACTCCGATCCTATAACCTCCCGGTGGGATGCCCACCTGATGGTCGATAACGGTGATAAGATCAAAGAAGGAAAGATCCTTGTGAAAATTCCGCGAAAATCCGCCAAGACAGGGGATATCACAGGAGGTCTTCCAAGGATTACCGAATTTTTTGAAGCGCGTAATCCTTCCAATCCTGCCGTAGTATCCGAAATTGACGGTGTTGTTTCATTTGGTAAGATCAAACGGGGTAACCGTGAGATCATTATTGAATCCAAATTGGGTGAAGTCAAGAAATACCTGGTGAAACTATCCAACCAGATCCTGGTTCAGGAAAACGATTATGTCCGTGCCGGGATGCCGTTGTCGGATGGTTCGATTACACCTGAGGACATACTCGCTATCAAAGGCCCTTCAGCGGTACAACAGTACCTGGTCAATGAAGTCCAGGAGGTATATCGTTTACAGGGTGTGAAGATCAACGACAAACACTTTGAAGTGGTGGTCAGGCAGATGATGCGTAAAGTCCAGATCCAGGATCCGGGCGATACCATTTTCCTTGAGAATCAGCTGATACATAAAGATGATTTTATCGAAGAAAATGATGAAATATTTGGTAAGAAAGTAGTGATCGATGCTGGTGAATCGGATAACCTGAAAGCCGGGCAGATCATTACTGCCAGGGATCTTCGGGATGAAAATTCTGTCCTGAAACGCACCGATAAGAACCTGGTTACCGCCAGGGATGCAGTTGCAGCTACGGCAACTCCTGTTTTGCAGGGAATTACACGGGCTTCGCTTCAAACCAAATCATTCATATCTGCGGCTTCGTTCCAGGAAACCACGAAAGTATTGAATGAAGCAGCGGTAAGTGGCAAGATAGACAATCTGGAAGGCCTGAAAGAAAATGTGATCGTTGGCCACAGAATACCGGCAGGAACCGGTATGAGGGACTACGAGAATATCATCGTTGGTTCCAAAGAGGAGTACGATGAGATCATGGCACGAAAAGAAGAATTGAAATTTTAAAAACGCAAACCCTTGAATCTCATTCAGGGGTTTGATTTTTAATGGATCGCTAGTACAGCAAATTATGAGTGAGAAAGAGGAAAATGCAAAACAGATCAATATAGAGCTCGATGAAAAGACCGCCGAAGGAATTTACTCCAACCTGGCGATCATCAACCATTCTGTATCTGAATTTGTAATCGATTTTATAAGCTTGATGCCTGGAGCTCCTAAGGCCAAGGTGAAGAGCAGGATAGTATTGACCCCCCAGCATGCGAAGAAATTCCTGAAGGCCCTTACTGATAATGTGAGCAGGTTTGAAAAAGCGCACGGCACCATAAAGGATTATGAACAGCCTCCTATCCCGCTTAATTTCGGGCCCACCGGCGAAGCATAGCAATAAAATACCGCAGTTCTGTACTGCGGTTTTTTTTTAGCCTGTTGAATACCATGGAGAACCAGGCGAATATACTTTCAGCAATGAAAGTACTTTATTTAAATTCAGAGGTGAAGTGCAGTTTAACATTGGGGTATTTCTCTTGTGTCATCTGAAGCGAGAATTTTGAATCGGCCAAAAAAACCAACTGACCTTGTTTGTCCTTCGCCAAAAACTTTTGTTTAACCCGTTTGAACTCTTTGAATTCTTCGCTGCCGGGATCCTTAGGCTGCACCCAGCAGGCCTTGTGGGCCGGGAAGTTCTCATAGGTGCACTTTGCTCCGTATTCGTGCTCCAAACGATATTGTATGACCTCATATTGCAAGGCACCCACAGTTCCTATGACTTTCCGGCCATTTAGCTCCAGCGTAAACAACTGTGCCACCCCTTCGTCCATCAATTGGTCGATGCCTTTATTCAATTGCTTGGTCTTCATAGGGTCTGCATTGTTGATATACCGGAAATGCTCCGGGGAGAAACTCGGGATTCCTTTGTAATGCAGTACTTCACCCTCCGTTAGCGTATCCCCGATCTTAAAATTGCCGGTATCGTGAAGCCCCACTATGTCGCCCGGGAAGGAGATATCCACGATCTCTTTCTTTTCGGCAAAAAAGGCATTGGGGCTGGAAAACTTTAACTTTTTGTCTTGCCGTACATGCAGATAGGGTTTATTCCTTTCAAAGGTTCCTGAAACTATTTTGACAAAGGCCAGGCGGTCCCGGTGTTTGGGATCCATGTTGGCATGGATTTTAAAAACAAACCCGCTCATTTCCTTTTCACTGGACTTTACAAGGCGTTCCTCTGATTGTTTGGGGCGGGGGGATGGGGCTATTTCTATAAAGCAGTCCAGCAATTCCCGCACCCCAAAATTATTGAGGGCAGATCCGAAAAAGACCGGTTGCAGCTGGCCGTCCAGGTACTGCTGTTTGTCAAAGGGTGGGTAGACACCCTGGATCAGTTCCAGGTTCTCCCGGAGTGTGGCGGCTGCTTTCTCACCGATAATCCGTTCCAGTTCCGGGTTGGTCATATCGTCGAATGCGATGGTTTCCTCAATGTTTTTTCTGCTGTCCCCGCTGAAAAGGTTGATATTCTTTTCATAAAGATTATAAATCCCCTGGAAATCATACCCCATACCAATGGGAAAACTCAGCGGTGTGATCGTCAGGCCCAGTTTTTGTTCCACCTCGTCCATCAGGTCAAAGGCATCCTTCCCTTCCCGATCCATCTTGTTGATAAAGACGATCATCGGGATATTGCGCATACGGCAAACCTCCACCAGTTTCTCCGTCTGCTCTTCTACGCCCTTTGCAACATCGATCACCACGATGACACTGTCTACGGCAGTGAGCGTCCGGAAGGTGTCCTCCGCAAAATCCTTGTGTCCGGGGGTATCCAGGATGTTTATTTTTTTATCCTTGTACAAAAACGCCAGGACAGAGGTAGCAACAGAAATTCCCCGCTGCCGTTCAATTTCCATAAAATCGCTGGTTGCGGTTTTCTTGATCTTATTGTTCTTAACGGCACCTGCTTCCTGAATGGCACCCCCGAATAGCAATAACTTTTCGGTAAGGGTGGTCTTCCCGGCATCGGGATGGGAAATAATGCCAAAAGTCCGGCGTTTCTGTAACTCTTTATTGAAATTCACGTGGTAAAATTTGAGCAAAAATAATGGAAATAAAATCGTTACCCCGTATTGTACGGGATTTTATAACCCTGGTGCAATCGCGGCAAATAGTGTCTGATTCTCAACCGGTGCATCTTTTCTGCATTGAAAAATTGGGTAATCGGGAATAGCTGTCGATTCATCGATGTGGCTGCAGAAAAGAAACTATTTTAGCTGTATTTTGTTATCGTAAGAAAGATATAAATATCAGATAATTAGCCGTTTGTCGAGGATAACGGTTTTTAAAAGAGTTTTGAGTATAGGGGCTTCCAAAAGTGTTTGATGCTAGCATTTTTAGCTATATCTTGCGTTGAAACTATTGAAGAGCCCTAACTCTTACATACATTTTCCTACATTGCCATGGTGATATGTTTAAATTGAAACTATCATTTATGGAAAACCAAGCCCCAACCAAAAAGAGTAAAAGGATATCCTTTTGCCTGATTTCCCTGACTGCTTTTTTTGTTTTCGCCCTTACGACCTCCTTCGATAGGGCCACGTCCGGTACCCTGTACCAGGTATTGATAACGGACACAGACGGGGATGGCATCCAGGACGATACGGATCTGGATGACGATGGGGACGGCCTCACAGACAGCACCGAAGATGCCAATACCGACGGGGATGACAATCCGGCTACCCAACCCACCGATACCGATGCCGACGGCACCCCGGATTACCTCGATCTCGATTCCGATGGCGATGGTATAGCCGATAATAGTGAAGCCCAAAGCGCACAGGTATTGATTGACCCTTCAGGCCTGGATGCAGACGGCAACGGACTTGATGACGCGTATGAAACAACCCCGGGAAGCGGGGAGGGAATAGCACCGATTGACTCTGATGGGGACGGGATTTCAGATTATCGCGATGCTGATTCGGATAATGACGGGATTCCCGATAGTTTGGAATCCAGCATTCTTTCTACCGATTTTGACTGTGAAACAATACCAGCCCTTAATTTCAGCGAAGAACCGGTTTTAGAAGCAGGGTTACCTTTAACAGCAGGTGCGGTTTACCGCTTTGTCAATGTCACTGCCGACCTGGATGCCCTGGTAACCATTGAAACCATTTTGAACGGTGAAATCGCTACTTTGGATCAGAATGATATTGACCCGGGTTTCTTTAAGCCGGAAATAACGTTTACCACCACCGACCTGGTGCGAATGCCGTATGTGGATCTGCGAATTCGCATAGTAGCTACCGGGACTTCACAAAGTGTGGTGCTTGATGAACTCGTTGCGAATTTTATTGACGTGGACGGGAATAACAGATACCAGGAATTCAACCGGTTCAATACCCCGGCCAGCTATACTTTTGAGGAAGAGACCGAGGTTGGGATTGCTGTAACTGCCGGTGGCTTGCGTATCAATGGCGGAACACAGGAATACGATGGTATTTTCAATACGAACCCTACAGTAAATGTTGCCGTTGAATTCGTGGATATTTCCACTTTTGTTTTCCGGTTCGGGATCCAGACTGCCACTCAGGATAATTTCACGACTCCGGTGCCACGGCAATCGGGAATACAGTTTTCCTGCCTTGATAATTTTGTTAACCCGCAGACCGTAACCTTTAACACCGATGTAGATTCAGACGGGGATGGTTTTCCGGACAGGGTCGACATCGATTCTGATAACGATGGCATACCGGACAATGTTGAGGCCCAGACCACGGATGGTTACATCGCACCAAGCGGCACAGATAGTGATGGTGATGGCCTTGACAATGCATATGATATCCCAGGGAATGAAGGACTTACCCCGGTGAATACGGATGGAACGGATAACCCGGATTACCTGGATAACGATAGCGACAATGACCTGGTGCCTGATAATAACGAAGGGAACGATTTTAATTTTGATGGCATCCCCGACCAACTCTTTACCGGGACGGATACCGATGGGGACGGCCTGGATGACGGCTATGAAGGAGCTGATATTGCAGATGGCTTTGATGTGAATGACGAGATCAACGATCCTGCAAATGACCTGCCGGATACGGATGGAACGGAGGATGTGAACTACCGTGATATGGATGATGACGGAGATGGCATTGAAACGCCCGACGAGGATGCTGATGGCAATGGCGACCCTACCAATGATGATACGGACAATGATGGTACCCCGGATTACCTCGATCCTACGGATGATCCAGACACGGATGGGGATACGGTTCCGGATAATATTGACATAGATGATGACAACGATGGTATCCTCGATACCGTGGAGGACCCAAATTCGGATAACGATAATAACCCGATGACCAACCCGCAGGATTTGGATGGCGACGGACACCCTGACCATCTCGATATTGATGCGGACGATGATGGTATCCCTGATAATGTGGAGGCACAGCTAACCGATTCTTATATTCCGCCCGCAGGTGCGGACGATGATGGGGACGGGCTGGACAATGCCTATGAGGGAACCGGTGATGAGGGTCTTGACCCTGTGAATACGGATGGGGCAGATGAAGCAGATTACCTGGATGACGATAGTGACAATGACCTGGTGCCGGACAATAACGAAGGAAATGACCATAATTTTGATGGAATACCGGATCAGGCCTTCCTGGGCATTGATACCGATGGGGACGGGCTCGATGACGGATACGAAGGTGCTGATGTCAGTGATGGATTTGATGTCAATGATGAGATTGATGATCCTGCCAATGACCTGCCCGATACAGACGGGACAGAAGATGTAAACTACCGTGATTTTGACGATGACGGGGATGGACTGGACACGCCGGATGAAGATGTGGACGGGGACGGGGATCCTACCAACGATGATACGGATGATGACGGCACCCCGGATTACCTTGATCCTGACAATGGTCCCGATACGGATGGTGATGGGGTACTGGATTATATCGACCTGGACGATGACAATGATGGGATACTGGATAGTGTAGAAGATCCGGACCTTGATGGGGATGGCAATCCGCTTTCCAATTTTAGTGACAGCGATAATGACGGCTACCCGGATCACCTGGATATAGATGCAGACAATGATGGCCTGCCCGATAACGTGGAAGGGCAGACCACAACGGGGTACATTGCTCCGAATGATGATGACGAGGCTACCTATGCTGCCAATAGTGGCGTGAACAGTGCTTACCCTGCGGGGCTAACACCGGTAAATACAGACGGAACAGATGAACCTGACTACCTGGATAGTGATAGCGATAATGACCTGGTGCCTGATAACAATGAAGGAAATGACTTTAACTATGATGGGGTCCCGGATCTCACGTTAACGGGAGAAGACGCTGATGGTGACGGTTTGGACGATGGGTATGAGGGAAGTGACATCAATGACGGATTTGATGTCAATGACGAAATTGACGATCCGGCCAGTGACCTGCCCGATACGGACGGCTCCGGGGATGTGAACTACCGCGATTTTGATGATGATGGCGATGGCCTGGATACCCCTGATGAAGATGTAAACGGGGATGGTGATCCTACTGATGACGATACAGACGGGGATGGGACACCGGATTACCTGGACCCGGCAGATGACACTCCTCAGGATGGTGAGATTCTGGTAAATCAACTGGTCACGCCAAATGGAGATGGAAAAAATGATTTTCTCTGGATTGAGAACGTGGAAAACGCCAAAAACAATTCCTTGCAGATCTATAACCGGTGGGGAGTGGCCGTTTACCAAGGGCAGAATTACAACAACCAGAACAATGTATTTGATGGCCGATCCAAAGGCAGGTCAACCGTGAGTACCCAGGATTATTTACCTGCCGGGGTTTATTTCTATATATTTGAATATGAAAAAGACACGCAGAAAATTACCGATAGTGGTTATATCTATATAAGTAAATAATGGTTTAAATGCTTATGATAAACAAAAAAAACCTGTGTTCCTCCCTGATATTGCTGGTGGCGGTGATCAGCGGCCTCTATGCACAACAAGATGCCCAGTACACACAGTACATGTACAACACCATGAGCGTGAACCCGGCTTATGCAGGGTCCAGGGGCCAGCTTAGCATAGCCGCCTTGTATAGGGCACAATGGGCAGGATTGGATGGTGCACCAAAAACCCAAACACTGAACCTGCATTCTCCTATCCGCGATAGTCGCCTGGGTTATGGTATTTCAGTTATTAACGACAACATCGGTGACGGGGTTGTGCAGGAAACCCAGTTTGATGCAGTAATTTCCTATACCATCGATGTCTCCCGGGAGGGAAAACTTTCCTTCGGTCTCAAGGCAGGGGGTAATTTATTAAACCTGGATTTTAGCGGTCTTGAAAAGCATGATGTGGAACCGGTGGGAACAGATAACATTGAAAACAAGTTTTCCCCCAATTTCGGTGTGGGGGTATATTATCATTCAGACAGGTTTTATGCCGGCCTTTCCGCCCCGAATCTCCTGGAGACGGATCATTTTGATAATTCACAAAGAGATGCCAATGCCGTTCAGTTCCTGTCCACGGAACGGATCAACTTCTACATGATCACAGGATATGTTTTTGATCTCAACGGTGATTTTAAGTTTAAACCCGCACTTTTAACCAAAGTTGTCAGCGGAGCTCCTTTGCAGCTCGACCTTTCTGCCAGTTTTCTGTATAATGAAAAGTTTTCCTTTGGGGCGGCCTACCGGCTGGATGCAGCTGTCAGTGCACTTGTAGGATTTCAGATAACCGATCAGTTTATGATTGGGCTGGCCTATGACAGGGAAACAACCGAATTGGGAAGTACGCAATTCAATGACGGCTCCTTTGAGGTTTTTTTAAGGTTTGAATTGGTGAAATCCTTCCAGCGGTTGGTGTCACCCAGATTCTTTTAAAGTATGTCCATGATCAAGAATATAATCCTTTTTGTTGCTTTGTTCTCTGCTTTCGCCACAAACCTGAAGGCACAGGATAAAATGCTCGCCAGGGGGAATGAGAAGTATGAAGAGTACTCCTTTTCCCCAGCCATCGATATCTATAAAAAGGTGCTCGACAAGGGTTATGTTTCTGCTGATCTCCTCCGTAAACTTGGCAATGCCTATTATTTCAAAGCTGAGTATGCTGAAGCTGCAGCAATTTACCAGCGTTTGGTTACGGAATACGGGACGGAAGTAGGCCCTGAATATTATTTCAGATATGCCCAGACACTCCGGAGCCTTGCGGATTATTCCGACGCGGATGATATGATGACCAAATTTACCGAGATGACCACCGCAGACGGGCGCGCAGCAAGTTTTAACAAAGAAAGGGATTATATGGCCGAGATTGAAAGCAACTCAGGCAGGTATGATATAGCTCCTTTTTTATATAATTCAAAATACTCGGATTTCGCCCCTTCGCTATATAAACAGGGCCTGCTATTTTCATCGGACCGGGACACCGGGAACTTAGCGAAGTACCGGCATACCTGGAATTCCGGGGATTTTCTGGATATTTATAAGGTCAATGTGGACAGTGCATCGCTCAATACGGTGGTAAAACTTGATAATATCAATTCCAGGCTGCATGAATCCACCTCCGTTATTACTTCCGACGGCAAAACGATTTATTTTACCCGTAACAATTTCAAGGAAGGCAAGTACACAAAAGATAAAGAAGGCCTGATAAGGCTTAAGATATTCAGGGCGAGCCTTATAGACGGGCAATGGATGAATCCGGAAGAACTTCCGTTCAACGGTGACGCCTATTCTGTGGCCCACCCCGCATTGAGTCCCGATGGCAAAACCCTCTATTTCGCATCCGACATGCCCGGATCTTTAGGGCAGTCCGATATTTTCAAGGTCGCTATCCGGGAGGATGGCAGTTTTGGTTCCCCCGAGAACCTGGGCAGCCCGATCAATACGGAGGCACGGGAATCGTTCCCCTTTGTTACGAGTGAGGAGATCCTCTATTTTGCCTCGGACGGACATCCGGGCCTGGGGGGGCTGGATATTTTCGCAACAGACATTAAGGATAAATACGATGGGAATATCTTGAATGTGGGGAAGCCTGTCAACAGCCTGATGGATGATTTTACCTTCATTTTTACAGAAAGTTCCCGCAAAGGATATTTCGCATCCAACAGGAAAGGGGGTCTGGGAGGTGATGACATTTATGCCTTCCTCGAAATTAAACCACTGGTATTTGATTGTGCCCAGCAGGTCACCGGAACGGTCCGGGACAAAATTTCCAATCAGCTGCTGATCGGCGCTACAGTGATGGTCATCGATGAGGACAATAAAGAAGTTTTATCGGTAATAACGGATACCGAAGGGAATTACCAGCTGACCTGTGATTGCAACCAGGGGAATTTCGTACGTGCCCTGATGGAAGGATATACCCCTGCAGAAGAATATCTGGGCCAATCCGATGGCAAACCCAGGATCATGGATTTTTATCTGGAACGGGAGACCGTAACAGCAGGTTTTGGGGACGATCTTGCAAAATTGCTGCAATTGAGCACCATCTATTTTGATTTTGATAAATTCGCGATACGACCGGATGCCGAGGTTGAGATCCAGAAAGTTATCGCCGCCATGGAAAAGTATCCCAGCCTGAAGATCCAGGCCAATTCACACACAGACAGCCGTGGACCGGATAGTTATAACCTCTGGCTTTCCAGGCAAAGGGCCGAAGCTACGGTACAGTATATGATCTCTAAAGGTATCGCCGCGGAACGCCTGAAAGGGGAGGGGTATGGTGAAAATAAACTGTTCAACCAATGCCGCAACGGCGTAAAATGTTCAGACAGGGAACATGAACTCAACCGGCGGTCCGAATTCATCATATTCGAATAATTCCTGTGTGTTTTTTTAAGTGGGCAACCCTTTTTTTAGCATAATTGCCGGGTTTCCGGCCAGGGTTACTTCATATAAGTGCACCTTCACCTTGGCTCTCAAGCGTTATACAACATTTATTTATTGTTCTCAGTATCAGGGGATATATTTGATATCTATAGACTACCCGTCCCATATCCTTTTCAGGAAGAAGGGATTACGGGTGCGTTCTTATAGTGTATATCAACCATGACCAAAATTTGCAAAACAGCCCTGATAATTGTACTTAGTTGCGCATCCTTTACGGGATATGGACAGGATACCTTCCTGGACCAGTTTAATTTACCTTTTTACAACCAGAATAACGGGTCCATGAACTTCTCCACGAACTGGACGGAAAATGGGGAAGGAACCAGCGCAACAGGGGGAAGGATCCAAATATCCGGCGGGCAGCTCAGGATCACAGAAATGGATAATGTGGAGATTCAGCGCTCCCTTGACCTTTCAGCTGCTTCCAGTGCAACGCTTACCCTGGATTACACCAGGGTGAATGGCAATGAACGGATTTCCGTGGAACTTTGGGATGGATCAAGCTTTAATTCAGTAGCTATCCTGAATGGCAGCGGATCCGTCAATTATACCCTGACAGCCGCTGAACGGAATGCGGGAGCCACAATCAGGCTGGTTTCCGATAGTGGAGGTTGGAGCGGATCAGAAGAATACAGGATAGATAATGTCCGGTTCACTGCCACCATAGAACCGGCTGTAGTCATTACTGATGTAACAGTGGACGAGGGAGCTGGAACGGCTACCTTTACGGCTACCCATGTTGGGGTGAATACTTTTGTCCCTTTTACCGTCAATTATGTTACCAATGCCATAACAGCCACTGACGGGCTCGATTTCAATGCCGTAAGCGGCACACTCTTCTTTACAGGGTTTATTGGGGCATCACAGACCATCACCGTGAATATACTGGAAGACCCGCTTTACGAGTTCGATGAGACTTATGAAATTCAGATGACCTCCACCACCAATGGATCGGTTAACATCAGTGACCTGGGGGTAGGAGTTATAACGGATAATGAAGTAGTATTGGGAGATACGCCCCTGGTGTTGTTCGAAGAATTTGACGGCTATATGGATTACGCTACTACCGGGGGAACCCTGAGGACCCAGGATAATAACAATGACCCGTGTTCCTTTACGACCAATTCTTCCAATTCCCTTACCTCGGCCATACCTGCGGGGGCCACGATAGAAAAAGCAATCCTGTACTGGTCCAATTCCGGGGCTATGGATCCACTGGTGACGTTTGAAGGAACCCCCATAGATGCCGAACTGGTATACCGTACTACAATAATCGGACTCGAATTCCACAATCATTCGGCTGATATCACGTCATTGTTACAAGGCATACCGGATCCAACCACCAATGTATTTGATTTTTCAGGGCTCACCATCGATAATAGCGGAAGTTATTGTGGGTCGGCTGTTACACTGGGTGGATGGGCCATGATGGTATTTTACTCAGCCCCCGGCCTTCCTGCTTCGACAATCAACCTGTATCAGGGATTTGCCGGAAACCAGAATACAACAACGAGCTTCGGGTTATCAGGCTTTTACGCCATTGGATCTGCAGGCTCAAAAACTACGATATTATCTTGGGAGGGCGATCAGACCCTTGCGAATAATGAATCTTTGCAGTTCAATACTCCTTTAACAGGGACCAATCTTTTAACAGGCGATGGAGATAATACAACCGGGACAAACCCATTTAACTCTACCATATATGATAATGTAGGGGTGCCTGTTACAAATGATGGTACCCAATATGGGGTGGACCTGGATACGTATGATGTATCCACTTTTATCCTTCCCGGAGAAACATCAGCTACAACGGTGGTCAATGTAGGACAGGATTTTGTGATGATGAACGCGGTCCTCCTGAAAGTGCCCTCCAATATAATTGTTGGAAAGGTATTTGAAGATATCAATTACGGAGGTGGAGCTGGACGTAACCAAGTGACAGCAGGGGGGGTAGGGATCCCCAATGCAACAGTAGAACTTTACGATAACGTGGGGACCCTTGTATTTACTACCACTACGGATGCTACCGGGCAATATAGTTTCGCCGGGATGCAAAATGGCACCTACCAGGCACGGGTAATAAACAACAGCGTCAGGTCCACAAGGCCTAATGGCAGTTCCTGTGCCACCTGTATGCCGGTTCAAACCTATAAGGCAGATTATGTTGGGAGTACGGTCAATCCTGATGTAAATAGGGTCGGTGGGAATTCGCCAACCACTACGGATCCGGGTCCGGGTGTCCTTGCTGGTGCACAATCCACAGGGACCATAACAATTGCGAATGAAGGGGCCGTAGGCATCGATTTCGGCTTTAGTTTCAACACCATTGTAAATACAAATGAAACAGGCCAGGGATCGTTGTATCAGTTCATTGTCAACAGCAATCAGATTGATTCCGGGACCATCGATATTGAGGCCAACGCCGTTTTCGATCCGGCCGCCGGGGAAGACATTTCGGTCTTTATGATCCCGCCAACCGGGGATGCCCTGGGCAGGGCAGCGGATCCCGGGTATGTTTCCGGGATATTCAGCATTGATATTATCAGTGGTAACCTCCCGGATATAACCGGGGATAACACGGTCATTGACAGCAGGACGCAAACGGGCTATTCCGGAGATTCAAATGCCGGCACAATCGGTGCAGGGGGCACCGCAGTAGGCGTAGGGGCGACCGTACTGCCGGTTTACACCTTACCCGAAATCCAGATAAATAAACCCGATGGTGAAATATTCATCAACCAGGGTGACAACAACGAGATCCGGCACCTTTCCCTCTTTACAGATGATACATCGGCCATTCTGATGGAAAACGGATCCCTTGCGGTGGCCCATAACCTGATCGGGGTAAATGCCACCGGCGTGAACGGCGGCGCAATTCGTACCGGGATCGAGATCAAGGATGGGAATACACTGATTAATGGCAATTTCTTCGCTACCAATGAAGACAATGGTATTCTTATTGACGGGGGATCCTCCACCATTATCAGCAACAACCATTTTACCAATAATGGGAATGCGGCCTGTAAGCCTTCCATTGAGATCAAAAACGGGGATGGGATCGTAATCCAATCCAACCTTATTGAAAATTCCGGGGGCCTTGGCATCGATGCCGATAATGTTTCCAGCCCAGTTACCATCGATGAGAATACGATTACAACTTCCGGACTTATGGGAGGTGGCTGCCTTGCCGGAGTACTGCTGGGTGATGACGATGCCGCTGTTACGGGCAATATAATCCACCACAATGCAGGGGCGGGACTTGAACTAAAGGGAAACAGTTCCGGGAACCTAATCTCCCAAAATTCATTCTATGCAAATGGAACTGCCACCCCGGCTTTGGGGATCGACCTGAAGCAGGATGGTGTGAGCCTCAATGATTCGGGAGATGGGGACAATGGCCCCAATGGGCTAATAAATTACCCCATCGTGCAACTCGCTATTACCAATGGGACTACCCTGACGGTACAAGGATGGGCAAGGCCGGGTGCAACCCTCGAATTTTTCCTTACGGATATCGAAGAAGGGACGGCGGCTGCAGGAGATAACCAGTTTGGATACGCTAGTGATTACGGGGAAGGTCAGACCTACCTGGTGACTTTAACCGAAGGGAGCGGTTTGGATCTGGACGCCACAAGCAGTTCCTATACAGATGTGGATGGCAATACGGATACTACCAACAAATTCCGCTTTGTGGTCCCTGCTCCACCCGGCAGCTATGTCGGTGCACGCATCACAGCCACCGCAACAGTGGCCAACAGTACTTCAGAATTCTCCCCGATGTCAGTGATCAGGGTACCAACAGTGATCACCAACCGCAGGATTACCTACCGGGTGAACCCTAATTAATATCTTCGGCTATACGATAATAGGACGCCACTTATAAAGTTATGGAACTTACTGGTGTATCGGTATTTATAGTTGCTGAATATCATTTATCAGGAGCTTTGTGCGGTAACCCGGGGATCCCGTGAGGCCTTGCCGCCTACAAGTGCTAATCCGGTGGAAATAAGGTGAGGATAGAGTTTACATGAAGGGAAATCGGTAACATACACTATTTATCCAGAAGAAAATTTATCTCCTTTTATCCTGTATTTAAATATGGGATAGCCCTATAAAAGCAGCTATTGACTGTGTCTAAAAATTGGTAAAGATTTGTAATTCAAAAACTTAAAAATAGTATTATACCAGGTTTAAAGGCGTTGTTTCGAATAAATTCTACTGAAAAAATGCGATATATTGAGCAGAATACAACTGGAATTATAGCATTCTTTTAACTTAAAAACTCGTATTATTTCTCCTTTTAGTGCCTTGTGCCCACCCTATAACCCCGTTGGGTATTTGTCTGGCGTTCCATTGCTAACTATCTGTTGTTGAGGGAATTAATCTTTTTTTATCTGTACTGAAACCTGTTACAATATCCTCAAATAGTTTTTACACCAGCCTTAAATCCCGGTAATTTGTTTAAAAGGTGAAAAATTTTGACCCCTTTCAGAGCAACAGGAGGCCGCTTGTTGCATAAGGTGCTATAGGATAGTGTATTGGAAACTCGGATGAATAGAAAGATTAAGGATCGATAGTCGAACCGCCGCACACCCGCAACTCACTCCGGGATCGATATGTTTATCGATGAACGGTTGAAGATTTTTCCTACTGATGGGCATCCGTCAAGTGCCACTATAATTGGGTTAATCGATCAACTAAACGTACCCAAAATCGACGAAAGGGAAGGTGAATACCTCAATTATTAGCACCTATACACTATTAATCCCTAATTACACAACATATATTTTCCTGCGCTGGTAATCGGTTTAATTTTGTATGGTGTAATTAAACTGTTTGATTTAGAGATAGATAGAAACAGTATTACCAGAGCCCCAAATATGAATGACTTAACCGACTAAAATGCAGTTCAGCCCTGAAAGAACTATTATGGCCCTAAATGTGGCAATCCGCCAACTCAATCCATTTTTATTTCACATACGGATGACATGCAACCTAAGTCAGGTTTAACCCATTCATAACTAGGAGGTTTAAATAAGGATATATAGCGTGTTTTGATTTTCCCCACCAAACAGTGAAATATATCTGCAACCAAAACTAATAGTAAAATGATTTTTAAAGATCATACTGTCTTGGATAAAAAAATACTGCTGCTTTTTTTGCTGCTTGGCAGTTTTGCTTTTTCCCAAACCACGGTTACATTGCAGGATCAGTGCAATTGCGAGGTCCTTAGTGGGACCGCTGTCAATGCACCTGGCGTAAGTGCACCTGCGGGAGCAGATACAGGGGATATCTATGTAAATACCACCACGGGTGTTATTTATTTTTGGGACGGAAACTCCTGGGAACTGACATCATCCGATGACCAACGCTTACAAAGCTTTACTTTTAACGCGGCTACAAATACCCTCTCACTAAACATTGAAAACGGCAACACGGTAACTGTTAATCTGGCGGCCCTGAACAATCCAGGAACAGATGACCAGACAGCCGTAGAAGTCCCTTATAACAATACTAGTTCAGGCTTGGCCGGAGCGAATGTGCAGGCTGCCATCGATGAGATCAATGCGGCTGCCGGTACAGTGGCACTTGTTGACAACGGGGACGGCACCTATGATTTTATGGATGCCTCGGGCACTACCACGACCATATCAGACACTTCCCTTTCCACCCTGGTGGACAACGGGGACGGGTCCTATACCTATACCGATGAGAGCGGGGCCACCCAGAACATCGACACGAATGCTTCGAGCAACCCGTATGACAATACGGCTTCGGGCCTTGCAGCTACCAATGTGCAGACTGCCATCGATGAGATCAACGCGGCTGCCGGTACGGTGGCACTTGTTGACAACGGGGACGGCACCTATGATTTTACGGATGCCTCGGGCACTACCACGACCATATCAGACACTTCCCTTTCCACCCTGGTGGACAACGGGGACGGGTCCTATACCTATACCGATGAGAGCGGGGCCACCCAGAACATCGACACGAATGCTTCGAGCAACCCGTATGACAATACGGCTTCGGGCCTTGCAGCTACCAATGTGCAGACTGCCATCGATGAGATCAACGCGGCTGCCGGTACGGTGGCACTTGTTGACAACGGGGACGGCACCTATGATTTTACGGATGCCTCGGGCACTACCACGACCATATCAGACACTTCCCTTTCCACCCTGGTGGACAACGGGGACGGGTCCTATACCTATACCGATGAGAGCGGGGCCACCCAGAACATCGACACGAATGCTTCGAGCAACCCGTATGACAATACGGCTTCGGGCCTTGCAGCTACCAATGTGCAGACTGCCATCGATGAGATCAACGCGGCTGCCGGTACGGTGGCACTTGTTGACAACGGGGACGGCACCTATGATTTTACGGATGCCTCGGGCACTACCACGACCATATCAGACACTTCCCTTTCCACCCTGGTGGACAACGGGGACGGGTCCTATACCTATACCGATGAGAGCGGGGCCACCCAGAACATCGACACGAATGCTTCGAGCAACCCGTATGACAATACGGCTTCGGGCCTTGCAGCTACCAATGTGCAGACTGCCATCGATGAGATCAACGCGGCTGCCGGTACGGTGGCACTTGTTGACAACGGGGACGGCACCTATGATTTTACGGATGCCTCGGGCACTACCACGACCATATCAGACACTTCCCTTTCCACCCTGGTGGACAACGGGGACGGGTCCTATACCTATACCGATGAGAGCGGGGCCACCCAGAACATCGACACGAATGCTTCGAGCAACCCGTATGACAATACGGCTTCGGGCCTTGCAGCTACCAATGTGCAGACTGCCATCGATGAGATCAACGCGGCTGCCGGTACGGTGGCACTTGTTGACAACGGGGACGGCACCTATGATTTTACGGATGCCTCGGGCACTACCACGACCATATCAGACACTTCCCTTTCCACCCTGGTGGACAACGGGGACGGGTCCTATACCTATACCGATGAGAGCGGGGCCACCCAGAACATCGACACGAATGCTTCGAGCAACCCGTATGACAATACGGCTTCGGGCCTTGCAGCTACCAATGTGCAGACTGCCATCGATGAGATCAACGCGGCTGCCGGTACGGTGGCACTTGTTGACAACGGGGACGGCACCTATGATTTTACGGATGCCTCGGGCACTACCACGACCATATCAGACACTTCCCTTTCCACCCTGGTGGACAACGGGGACGGGTCCTATACCTATACCGATGAGAGCGGGGCCACCCAGAACATCGACACGAATGCTTCGAGCAACCCGTATGACAATACGGCTTCGGGCCTTGCAGCTACCAATGTGCAGACTGCCATCGATGAGATCAACGCGGCTGCCGGTACGGTGGCACTTGTTGACAACGGGGACGGCACCTATGATTTTACGGATGCCTCGGGCACTACCACGACCATATCAGACACTTCCCTTTCCACCCTGGTGGACAACGGGGACGGGTCCTATACCTATACCGATGAGAGCGGGGCCACCCAGAACATCGACACGAATGCTTCGAGCAACCCGTATGACAATACGGCTTCGGGCCTTGCAGCTACCAATGTGCAGACTGCCATCGATGAGATCAACGCGGCTGCCGGTACGGTGGCACTTGTTGACAACGGGGACGGCACCTATGATTTTACGGATGCCTCGGGCACTACCACGACCATATCAGACACTTCCCTTTCCACCCTGGTGGACAACGGGGACGGGTCCTATACCTATACCGATGAGAGCGGGGCCACCCAGAACATCGACACGAATGCTTCGAGCAACCCGTATGACAATACGGCTTCGGGCCTTGCAGCTACCAATGTGCAGACTGCCATCGATGAGATCAACGCGGCTGCCGGTACGGTGGCACTTGTTGACAACGGGGACGGCACCTATGATTTTACGGATGCCTCGGGCACTACCACGACCATATCAGACACTTCCCTTTCCACCCTGGTGGACAACGGGGACGGGTCCTATACCTATACCGATGAGAGCGGGGCCACCCAGAACATCGACACGAATGCTTCGAGCAACCCGTATGACAATACGGCTTCGGGCCTTGCAGCTACCAATGTGCAGACTGCCATCGATGAGATCAACGCGGCTGCCGGTACGGTGGCACTTGTTGACAACGGGGACGGCACCTATGATTTTACGGATGCCTCGGGCACTACCACGACCATATCAGACACTTCCCTTTCCACCCTGGTGGACAACGGGGACGGGTCCTATACCTATACCGATGAGAGCGGGGCCACCCAGAACATCGACACGAATGCTTCGAGCAACCCGTATGACAATACGGCTTCGGGCCTTGCAGCTACCAATGTGCAGACTGCCATCGATGAGATCAACGCGGCTGCCGGTACGGTGGCACTTGTTGACAACGGGGACGGCACCTATGATTTTACGGATGCCTCGGGCACTACCACGACCATATCAGACACTTCCCTTTCCACCCTGGTGGACAACGGGGACGGGTCCTATACCTATACCGATGAGAGCGGGGCCACCCAGAACATCGACACGAATGCTTCGAGCAACCCGTATGACAATACGGCTTCGGGCCTTGCAGCTACCAATGTGCAGACTGCCATCGATGAGATCAACGCGGCTGCCGGTACGGTGGCACTTGTTGACAACGGGGACGGCACCTATGATTTTACGGATGCCTCGGGCACTACCACGACCATATCAGACACTTCCCTTTCCACCCTGGTGGACAACGGGGATGGCAGCTTTACATACACAAGGGAAGACGGGACAGTAACAATATTTACGGAAACGCTGACAACCCTTGTAGATAATGCCAATGGAACGTTTACCTATACCAACGAAGATGGTATACCCCAGATGGTCCGGAAGGCGGATATTATTGAAAATTTTGATGGTACATATGTATTTAACAACAATGATGGATCTGATGTAACAATTGACACGAATGCTTCGAGCAACCCGTATGACAATACGGCATCCGGTCTTGCAGCTCTCGATGTGCAGGCTGCCATCGATGAGATCAACGCGGCTGCAGGTACGGTGGCACTTGTTGACAACGGGGACGGCACCTATGATTTTACGGATGCCTCGGGCACTACCACGACCATATCAGACACTTCCCTTTCTACCCTGGTTGATAATGGAAATGCCACATTTACATATACTGATGAAGCCGGAACACCGGTTACTATTAGTTTGATCAGTGCAGACGCCAATAATGATATCGTATCCGGATCCGATGGAGGTCTTTATTTAAATGTAGCTTCAGTTACGATTTCTGAAACCGTTACGACCCTGGTCGATAATGGGGACGGTACCTTTACCTACACCAACGAAAGCGGTGCGGCCACTACCTTTGATTCGAAAATCGCCACGGTGGTGGACAACCTGGACGGCAGCTACACCATCACGGATGACTTTGGCACGGCCGTTACCATCGATACCACCAACACGGTGACCACTTTGGTGGACAACGGGGATGGCAGCTTTACCTATACCAGCGAGGATGGGACCATCACCACCTTTACGGAAACGCCTGCCACCCTTAGTTGACAATGCAGACGGCACTTTCACCTATACCAACGAGGACGGGGTGGCCACGACCTTTGATTCGAAAATCGCCACGGTGGTAGATAACCTGGACGGCAGCTATACCATCACGGATGATTTCGGCACGGCCGTTACCATCGATACCACTAACACGGTGACCACTTTGGTGGACAACGGGGACGGCAGCTTTACCTATACCAGCGAGGATGGGACCATCACCACCTTTACGGAAACCCTGACAACCCTGGTTGACAATGCCGACGGCACTTTTACCTATACCAACGAGGATGGGGTGGCCACGACCTTTGATTCGAAAATAGCCACGGTGGTAGACAACCTGGACGGCACCTATACCATCACGGATGATTTCGGCACGGCCGTTACCATCGATACCACTAACACGGTGACCACTCTGGTGGACAACGGGGACGGCAGCTTTACCTATACCAGTGAGGATGGGACCATCACCACGTTTACGGAAACCCTGACAACCCTTGTTGACAATGCCGACGGCACTTTTACCTATACCAACGAGGACGGGGTGGCCACGACCTTTGATTCGAAAATCGCCACGGTGGTAGACAACCTGGACGGCAGCTACACCATCACGGATGACTTTGGCACCTCGGTGACCATCGATACCACTAACACGGTGACCACTCTGGTGGACAACGGGGATGGCAGCTTTACCTATACCAGTGAGGATGGGACCATCACCACGTTTACGGAAACCCTGACAACCCTTGTTGACAATGCCGACGGCACTTTTACCTATACCAACGAGGATGGGGTGGCCACGACCTTTGATTCCAAAATAGCCACGGTGGTGGACAACCTGGACGGCACCTATACCATCACGGATGATTTCGGCACGGCCGTTACCATCGATACCACTAACACGGTGACCACTCTGGTGGACAACGGGGACGGCAGCTTTACCTATACCAGCGAGGATGGGACCATCACCACCTTTACGGAAACCCTGACAACCCTTGTTGACAATGCAGACGGCACTTTCACCTATACCAACGAGGACGGGGTGGCCACGACCTTTGATTCGAAAATAGCCACGGTGGTGGACAACCTGGACGGCAGCTACACCATCACGGATGATTTCGGCACGGCCGTTACCATCGATACCACTAATACGGTGACCACTCTGGTGGACAACGGGGACGGCAGCTTTACCTATACCAGCGAGGATGGGACCATCACCACCTTTACGGAAACCCTGACAACCCTTGTTGACAATGCCGACGGCACTTTTACCTATACCAATGAGGATGGGGTGGCCACGACCTTTGATTCCAGAAGGGCCCTTGCGGTTAATAATGGAGACGGCTCTTATACACTTACGGATGATTCGGGCAATACCATGATCATTGATACCAATGATACAGTTACCAATCTGGTCAACAATGGGGATGGCACAATTACCTATACCAATGAAGATGGCACTGCACAAACGATAGATCTGATAAGCAATGATGCCAACAACGATATTTCGGTCGGAACAGATGGCGGGTTATACCTCAATGTCTCATCAGTTACGATTTCTGAAACCGTTACGACCCTGGTCGATAATGGGGACGATACCTTTACCTACACCAACGAAAGCGGTGCGGCCACGACCTTTGATTCGAAAATAGCCACGGTGGTGGACAACCTGGACGGCAGCTACACCATCACGGATGATTTCGGCACGGCCGTTACCATCGATACCACTAACACGGTGACCACTTTGGTGGACAACGGGGACGGCAGCTTTACCTATACCAGCGAGGATGGGACCATCACCACCTTTACGGAGACCCTGTCCACCCTAGTTGACAATGCAGACGGCACTTTCACCTATACCAACGAGGATGGGGTGGCCACGACCTTTGATTCGAAAATAGCCACGGTGGTGGACAACCTGGACGGCAGCTATACCATCACGGATGATTTTGGCACGGCCGTTACCATCGATACCACTAACACGGTGACCACTTTGGTGGACAACGGGGACGGCAGCTTTACCTATACCAGCGAGGATGGGACCATCACCACCTTTACGGAAACCCTGACAACCCTTGTTGACAATGCCGACGGCACTTTTACCTATACCAACGAGGATGGGGTGGCCACGACCTTTGATTCAAAAATCGCCACGGTGGTAGACAACCTGGACGGCAGCTACACCATCACGGATGACTTTGGCACGGCCGTTACCATCGATACCACTAACACGGTGACCACTCTGGTGGACAACGGGGACGGCAGCTTTACCTATACCAGTGAGGATGGGACCATCACCACGTTTACGGAAACCCTGTCAACCCTTGTTGACAATGCCGACGGCACTTTCACCTATACCAACGAGGATGGGGTGGCCACGACCTTTGATTCGAAAATAGCCACGGTGGTGGACAACCTGGACGGCAGCTACACCATCACGGATGACTTTGGCACGGCCGTTACCATCGATACCACTAACACGGTGACCACTCTGGTGGACAACGGGGATGGCAGCTTTACCTATACCAGCGAGGATGGGACCATCACCACCTTTACGGAAACCCTTTCCACCTTAGTTGACAATGCCGACGGCACTTTCACCTATACCAACGAGGACGGGGTGGCCACGACCTTTGATTCCAAAATCGCCACGGTGGTAGACAACCTGGACGGCAGCTACACCATCACGGATGATTTCGGCACGGCCGTTACCATCGATACCACTAACACGGTGACCACTCTGGTGGACAACGGGGACGGCAGCTTTACCTATACCAGCGAGGATGGGACCATCACCACCTTTACGGAAACCCTGACAACCCTTGTTGACAATGCCGACGGCACTTTCACCTATACCAATGAGGATGGGGTGGCCACGACCTTTGATTCCAGAAGGGCCCTTGCGGTTAATAATGGAGACGGAACTTATACACTTACGGATGATTCGGGCAATACCATGATCATTGATACCAATGATACAGTTACCAATCTGGTCAACAATGGGGATGGCACAATTACCTATACCAATGAAGATGGCACTGCACAAACGATAGATCTGATAAGCAATGATGCCAACAACGATATTTCGGTCGGAACAGATGGCGGGTTATACCTCAATGTCTCATCAGTTACGATTTCTGAAACCGTTACGACCCTGGTTGATAATGGGGACGATACCTTTACCTACACCAACGAAAGCGGTGCGGCCACGACCTTTGATTCGAAAATCGCCACGGTGGTGGACAACCTGGACGGCAGCTACACCATCACGGATGATTTCGGCACGGCCGTTACCATCGATACCACTAACACGGTGACCACTTTGGTGGACAACGGGGACGGCAGCTTTACCTATACCAGTGAGGATGGGACCATCACCACCTTTACGGAAACCCTGACAACCCTTGTTGACAATGCCGACGGCACTTTCACCTATACCAACGAGGACGGGGTGGCCACGACCTTTGATTCGAAAATAGCCACGGTGGTAGACAACCTGGACGGCAGCTATACCATCACGGATGACTTTGGCACGGCCGTTACCATCGATACCACTAACACGGTGACCACTCTGGTGGACAACGGGGACGGCAGCTTTACCTATACCAGCGAGGATGGGACCATCACCACCTTTACCGAGACCCTGACAACCCTGGTTGACAATGCCGACGGCACTTTTACCTATACCAACGAGGATGGGGTGGCCACGACCTTTGATTCAAAAATAGCCACGGTGGTGGACAACCTGGACGGCACCTATACCATCACGGATGATTTTGGCACGGCCGTTACCATCGATACCACTAACACGGTGACCACTCTGGTGGACAACGGGGACGGCAGCTTTACCTATACCAGCGAGGATGGGACCATCACCACCTTTACGGAAACCCTGACAACCCTTGTTGACAATGCAGACGGCACTTTCACCTATACCAACGAGGACGGGGTGGCCACGACCTTTGATTCGAAAATAGCCACGGTGGTGGACAACCTGGACGGCAGCTACACCATCACGGATGACTTTGGCACGGCCGTTACCATCGATACCACTAACACGGTGACCACTCTGGTGGACAACGGGGACGGCAGCTTTACCTATACCAGCGAGGATGGGACCATCACCACCTTTACGGAAACGCTTTCCACATTAGTTGACAATGCAGACGGCACTTTCACCTATACCAACGAGGATGGGGTGGCCACGACCTTTGATTCGAAAATAGCCACGGTGGTAGATAACCTGGACGGCAGCTACACCATCACGGATGACTTTGGCACGGCCGTTACCATCGATACCACTAACACGGTGACCACTCTGGTGGACAACGGGGACGGCAGCTTTACCTATACCAGCGAGGATGGGACCATCACCACCTTTACCGAGACCCTGACAACCCTGGTTGACAATGCCGACGGCACTTTCACCTATACCAACGAGGACGGGGTGGCCACGACCTTTGATTCGAAAATAGCCACGGTGGTGGACAACCTGGACGGCAGCTACACCATCACGGATGATTTCGGCACGGCCGTTACCATCGATACCACTAACACGGTGACCACTCTGGTGGACAACGGGGACGGCAGCTTTACCTATACCAGCGAGGATGGGACCATCACCACCTTTACCGAGACGCTTTCCACATTAGTTGACAATGCCGACGGCACTTTCACCTATACCAACGAGGACGGGGTGGCCACGACCTTTGATTCGAAAATCGCCACGGTGGTGGACAACCTGGACGGCAGCTACACCATCACGGATGACTTTGGCACGGCCGTTACCATCGATACCACTAACACGGTGACCACTCTGGTGGACAACGGGGACGGCAGCTTTACCTATACCAGTGAGGATGGGACCATCACCACGTTTACGGAAACCCTGACAACCCTTGTTGACAATGCCGACGGCACTTTTACCTATACCAACGAGGATGGGGTGGCCACGACCTTTGATTCGAAAATCGCCACGGTGGTAGATAACCTGGACGGCACCTACACCATCACGGATGACTTTGGCACGGCCGTTACCATCGATACCACTAACACGGTGACCACTCTGGTGGACAACGGGGACGGCAGCTTTACCTATACCAGCGAGGATGGGACCATCACCACCTTTACGGAAACCCTGACAACCCTGGTTGACAATGCCGACGGCACTTTCACCTATACCAACGAGGACGGGGTGGCCACGACCTTTGATTCGAAAATCGCCACGGTGGTGGACAACCTGGACGGCAGCTACACCATCACGGATGATTTCGGCACGGCCGTTACCATCGATACCACTAACACGGTGACCACTTTGGTGGACAACGGGGATGGCAGCTTTACCTATACCAGCGAGGATGGGACCATCACCACCTTTACGGAAACCCTGACAACCCTTGTTGACAATGCCGACGGCACTTTTACCTATACCAACGAGGACGGGGTGGCCACGACCTTTGATTCGAAAATCGCCACGGTGGTGGACAACCTGGACGGCAGCTACACCATCACGGATGACTTTGGCACGGCCGTTACCATCGATACCACTAACACGGTGACCACTCTGGTGGACAACGGGGATGGCAGCTTTACCTATACCAGTGAGGATGGGACCATCACCACCTTTACGGAAACCCTGACAACCCTTGTTGACAATGCAGACGGCACTTTCACCTATACCAACGAGGACGGGGTGGCCACGACCTTTGATTCGAAAATCGCCACGGTGGTAGATAACCTGGACGGCAGCTACACCATCACGGATGATTTCGGCACGGCCGTTACCATCGATACCACTAACACGGTGACCACTTTGGTGGACAACGGGGACGGCAGCTTTACCTATACCAGCGAGGATGGGACCATCACCACCTTTACGGAAACCCTTTCCACATTAGTTGACAATGCAGACGGCACTTTTACCTATACCAACGAGGACGGGGTGGCCACGACCTTTGATTCGAAAATAGCCACGGTGGTGGACAACCTGGACGGCAGCTACACCATCACGGATGACTTTGGCACGGCCGTTACCATCGATACCACTAACACGGTGACCACTCTGGTGGACAACGGGGACGGCAGCTTTACCTATACCAGTGAGGATGGGACCATCACCACCTTTACCGAGACGCTTTCCACATTAGTTGACAATGCAGACGGCACTTTTACCTATACCAACGAGGATGGGGTGGCCACGACCTTTGATTCGAAAATCGCCACGGTGGTAGATAACCTGGACGGCAGCTACACCATCACGGATGATTTCGGCACGGCCGTTACCATCGATACCACTAACACGGTGACCACTCTGGTGGACAACGGGGATGGCAGCTTTACCTATACCAGCGAGGATGGGACCATCACCACGTTTACGGAAACCCTGACAACCCTTGTTGACAATGCCGACGGCACTTTTACCTATACCAATGAGGATGGGGTGGCCACGACCTTTGATTCGAAAATAGCCACGGTGGTAGACAACCTGGACGGCAGCTACACCATCACGGATGATTTCGGCACGGCCGTTACCATCGATACCACTAACACGGTGACCACTCTGGTGGACAACGGGGATGGCAGCTTTACCTATACCAGTGAGGATGGGACCATCACCACCTTTACGGAAACGCTTTCCACATTAGTTGACAATGCCGACGGCACTTTCACCTATACCAATGAGGATGGGGTGGCTACGACCTTTGATTCGAAAATCGCCACGGTGGTGGACAACCTGGACGGCACCTACACCATCACGGATGATTTCGGCACGGCAGTTACCATCGATTCAGGCAATACGGTGACCACTTTGGTGGACAACGGGGATGGCAGCTTTACCTATACCAGTGAGGATGGGACCATTACCACGTTTACGGAAACCCTGACAACCCTTGTTGACAATGCCGACGGCACCTTTACTTATACTAATGAGGACGGTGGTACAACTACTTTCGGATCTACCGATGACCAATATGATGATGAAGTTCCCCTAAGAACACCCATTGATATGGACGAAGGCGGATTAGGTTCCCCGACGAATGAAACCACGGTACAGGAAGTAATAGAGGCTATAGCACCCATCACCTCGAAATCTGCACGGATCTTCTATCCGCCATCCATTGCGGTAGATGCGTCGACAAATGGCGTAGGGTTTACGGAAGACTTGTACCAGCAGTACCTTGATCAATACGGAATGACATTGCCTTCTTCTGCAGCCAGCGTGGGTGCTCCCGCAGCCATTCCTACCTATACTGCAGCTGAACTGTATTATTATGTAACCTATTATGACCCTACGGTTTTTGCGAATGTGACAATCGACGCCAGCGGTGTAATGACATATGATATCATTGGACAGCCTGCTGATTACAATTCATTGATCAACGTGGTCTTTGTGGTTAAATAATAGTTTTAAACAACGCGCACAGCCTTGAAATCCAACATGCGATATACCCCACTATTTCTTTGCTTCGTGCTGACGATGCTGGGGATGGGTGTATCAAATGCGCAGTTCCTGTTACAGGCCCCGAACAGTACCGATGAAAATAACTATCGCTGGTATGAAGCTTCGGATACCTCTACGGTTCTTAGTACCGATTTCTTCTATGAAACCAGTACGCCGGGAGTATATTTCGCTACTTATGACGGCACTTTGTGCGGTTCCAATGCAACCGGGTATTTTATTCTTACGGATTGTACCAACCCGGAAGACCAGGTTACCCTTGATATCTCCAATAACGTTAGCGGCAGTGCTACAGTAAGCTGGTCCCCGGTTGTTCCCGGGGATCAACTCAGGCCTGTGGTGACGGCAACGGAAAGTGTTGTCCGATACACCGCTACACTGACCAAAGTTGGGAATTCCATCGAATTGCCAACTTTTACCGTAGTTTGCCTTCAGCAGGCGGCAACGCTTGTCGATGATGTCGTGATAGTGAATGAGGATGAATTTGTGGTAGTCCCTGTATATACCAATGATAGTGACCTGCCTTCAACGGGCACCCTTACTGCCACCAATCCTCCAAACGGCAGTGTGAGCATCAATACGAACGGAACGCCCAATGACCCAACGGATGACATTGTCTCCTATACCCCGGATCCGGATTACAATGGCCCTGATAGTTTTAATTACACCGTCTGCAATACGAAGGGAGACTGTTCGACTGCAACGGTCACAATAGATGTTATCCCGGTATTGGATGCGGTGGATGACCTTGTCGCCACTGATCAGGACCAGCCTGTGATGATTGATGTTTTGGCCAATGATAATGACTTGCCTGGCCTCGGTACCTTCACAACTACCAGTCCTTCAAACGGAAGCATAGTTATCAATAGCAACGGCACTCCTTCCAATCCATTTGATGATACTATAAGCTATACCCCAAACAGTGGATTCCTGGGAACAGATATGTTTACCTATACGCTATGCGATAATGTTGGTAATTGCAGTACGGCTACGGTTACCATCGCGGTAAATGTACCGGGTGTTGATCTGGATGCTGATAACGATGGCATCGTCGACACTTTTGAGGATATTAATTCTGATGGGGATAACGATCCGTCCACCAACCCGACGGATACCGATGGTGATGGAATTGCAGATTACCTGGATATTGACAGCGATAATGACGGGATCCCGGATAATGTAGAAGCCCAGTCGAGCCTTGGCTATATACCACCCGGTGGGCTGGATAGCAATGATAATGGTTTGGATGATGCCTATGAAAATGGAGGATCCGTTGGGATTATTCCGGAGGATACGGATGGTGATGGCTTACCCGATTTTGTAGACGAAGATAGTGATAATGACCTCGTACCGGATGCCATTGAAGGCCATGATTTTGATCATAACGGAGTTCCTGAAGCGGTGCTGATCGGATCTGATAAAGATAATGATGGATTGGATGATGGGTACGAAGGAAGCACCATAATAGACATAGATGTCAATGATGAGTTTGACGATCCGCTGGGTGACCTTCCCAATACGGACAGTGACAGTGAATCGGATTATCGGGATATCGATGATGATGGAGATGGAAAAGTAACGCTGGATGAGGATATCAACAAGGATGGCATTTTCACAAATGATGACTCGGACAATGACGGTATACCGGATTATCTTGAGCCAAACGCCAGTGATGATATAGAAGTATTCAATGTGCTTACCCCCAACGGGGATGGTATCCATGATGTGCTTACGATCAAGGGCCTTGAAGACTATCCGAACAATACCATTAAGATTTATAACCGATGGGGTGTACAGGTATACATTACAAAGGCGTACAATACGCAGGGGAATGTTTTTGACGGGACATCGGAAGGCCGTATTACGGTTGATGTCGACAACAGATTGCCCGTTGGGACCTATTTCTACATTCTCGATTATGAAGACGATTCCGGAAATATGCGATCGCTCTCCGGTTACTTATATATAAACAGATAACTCAAACCATGGCAAACCCCATCTCCGGCAACCGTAGAAATTACAGGATACTCACTTTATTGTTCCTGCTGGGTTGTGGGTGGGTTTTTGCGCAACAGGATGCGCAGTACACCCAGTATATGTATAATACGGTTAGTGTTAATCCCGGGTACGCAGGTTCGAGGGGCCACTTCAGTATCGCTGCCCTGCACAGGTCACAATGGGTAGGCCTTGACGGGGCGCCTAAAACACAAACCCTCAACCTGCATTCCCCAATCGGATACAACGGACTTGGGATGGGGGTATCCATCGTAAACGACCAGATCGGGCCAACCTCCGAAACCTACCTTGATCTCGATTTATCGTATACTATTCAAACCTCACAGGATGCCAAACTAAGTTTCGGCATAAAGGCCAGTGCTCACCTCCTGGATGTACGTTTTTCAGAACTCAATCAGGATTATACCACGCCTGGGGGTCCGGACCCGACTCTCCAGCAGGATATCGATAACAGGTTTGCCCCGAACATCGGTGCCGGGGTTTATTACCATACCCAAAGGTTTTATGCCGGGTTATCCGTACCGCGTTTCCTGGAAACTTCCCATTTTCAGTCGTCCTCCCTTTCCACTGCGAAGGAGCAAATGAATTTTTACCTCATATCGGGTTATGTATTTGATCTTGGACCATTTTGGAAATTCAAACCAGCCATCCTCAGTAAGATTGTTCAGGGAGCTCCCCTGCAACTTGACCTATCTGCCAATTTTCTGTATAATGAAAAATTCATTTTGGGCGCTGCGTATCGTCTGGATGCAGCAGTAAGTGGAATGGCCGGATTTCAAATCTCGCCGCAATTTTTAATCGGCTTGGCCTATGACCGGGAGATCACTGAGCTGGGGAAAGCTATTTTTAATGATGGTTCCTTTGAAGTGATCCTGCGCTATGATTTTATCAAGGTTCTGGATAATTTAAAATCTCCCCGTTTTTTCTAAACTTTCCTCTGATTTTTATGAGCTGCCCCCTGGCAACAATTATGACCGGCTTAACCTTATTAATAAGGTAAAGATGTTATTTTTGTAGGGTATATATGGAAAAGGAAGAAAATGTAATATTAGTTGACCCCCGGGATACCCGGATTGGTACCATGCCCAAAATGGAAGCACATGAAAAAGGCATCCTCCACCGGGCTTTTTCAGTTTTTGTAATGAATGGGGAAGGGGAGACCCTTCTTCAGCAAAGGGCTGCTGTCAAATACCATTCCCCTTTGTTATGGACCAACACCTGTTGCAGCCACCAGCGTGACGGGGAAACCAATATTGAGGCCGGGAAGCGAAGGCTGATGGAAGAGATGGGCTTTAGCACGGATTTGGAGGAATTGTTTTCCTTTATCTATAAGGCTCCCTTTGACAATGGCCTGACGGAGCATGAATTGGATCATGTGATGATCGGCTATTACAACGGGGAACCGCAGGTTAATCCGGAAGAAGTGGAAGATTGGAAATGGATGAAACCAGTTGCGATACGGGATGATATGCGTACGCATCCCGAGCGCTATACGGTTTGGTCCAGGATTATTTTCGAAAAGTTTTATGATCACATTATTCAAATTAAGTCGGGGTCATGAAAGTTAAAGTCAGCAGAAAGGCACATTTTAATGCCGCACACAGGTTATTTCGACCGGATTGGGATGAAGATACCAATAACCGCGTTTTTGGTAAATGCAATAACCCTCATTTCCATGGCCACAACTATGAACTCATCGTGAGTATCTCCGGGGAAATAGATCCGGAAACCGGGTTCGTCATGGATCTGAAAGTCCTGAAGGACCTTATTAAATCTGAAGTCGAAGACGCACTGGACCATAAAAACTTAAATCTGGAAGTCCCCGAATTTAAAGAACTTAATCCTACTGCCGAACATATTGCTATTGTGGTCTGGAATAAATTACGGCCCCACATTGCAGAAAATAAGGACCTGGAGGTTATTTTGTATGAGACACCGCGTAATTTTGTTACTTATTCAGGATAGGCTATGGGATTACGGGTAGGAGATCGCATGCCGTTGTTTTCACTGAAGGACCAGGAAGGAACTATTTTTAATGCAAAGGATGTTATAGGCATCAAACCGATGGTTCTGTTCTTTTATCCAAGGGACCACACCCCCGGATGTACAATTGAAGCCTGTAGTTTCAGGGACTCATACGAGGAATTTACCGATTTGGGAGCAGAAGTCATTGGGATCAGTGCAGATTCTGCCTCATCCCATAAGGGGTTTGCCGAGAAATACCGACTTCCCTATACGCTGCTGGCAGATGAGGGCAACGTGGTTCGGAAAAAGTTCAGGGTAAAAAACCGCCTTTTCAATATATTACCCGGGCGGGAGACCTATGTTATAGACAAAAAGGGTACAATAGCAATGGTATTCACGAATATCGCGGCCTCCGGACATATGCGCGAAGCATTGGAGGCAGTAAAGAAACTTGTTGAAATATGAACTTATACCCATTCAAATTCCATCCGATTCTGAAAGAAAGAATATGGGGGGGAAGCAGGTTAAAAGATGTCCTGAATAAGCCTTTACAATCCGAGGGCATTGGGGAAAGTTGGGAACTCTCAGGTGTTGAGGGAGATGTCTCTGTAATTGCCAATGGCCCCCTGGCCGGTAGATCTCTTAACGAACTGCTGGCTGATTATGCTGCGGAAGTCCTGGGAAAGAGCGTGGTAAAAAGATTTGGTACTGAATTTCCGGTTTTGATTAAATTCCTGGATGCAAACCAGGACCTTTCGATACAGGTGCACCCAAATGACCGGCTGGCAAGGGAACGCCATAATTCCAATGGTAAAACCGAGATGTGGTACATCATGGATGCTGAACGGGACGCGAAACTTATCATCGGGTTCAACCATGATGTTACCCGCGAAGAGTTTATTGAAAATTTGAAAGAGGATACACTACCGGCTCTGCTGCACTACGAGCCTGTGGTTGCAGGTGATGCGTTCATGATCAATGCCGGGAGGATACATGCCATAGGAGCGGGGGTTTTGCTGGCAGAAATACAGCAAACTTCGGATATCACCTATCGCGTTTTCGATTTCAACCGGCGTGATAAAAACGGCAACCTGAGGGAATTGCATACCGATCTTGCGCTCGATGCGATGGATTATAAGCAAAGGCAGGATTTTAAGTTAAGGTATTCAAAGAAAGCTGATAGGATTAACGAGGTGGTAGATTCGCCGTATTTCCGGACAAGCTATTTGGATTTGACAAAGGATTTTAAACAGGATATTTCCGGGCGCGATTCATTTACGATCCTCATGTGTGTCTCGGGCGATGCCGAGGTGAGTAACGAGGAGGGTTCGGCAGCTATACGCAGCGGTGAAACTATTTTAGTGCCGGCCTGCTCCACTACCCTGCAACTGAAGACGCTCGGTGCAAAATTACTGGAAATAACGATCTGATACCCTCTCAGGTGCGAGACTACTAAGGATTGATGACGGATACTACTTCGGAATCTTTGGCTTTTGTGTAACTAAAAAGTGTACTTTTGCGCAAAATTTATAATCATGGCGAACATACGCGACTTAAAGAAGGATATCAATTACGTTTTGGGAGATATTATTGAGGCCGTTTATATTGTAGAGGCAACTCAGGACAAACAAGGGTCAAAGGAAGGTTTGGCAATTATAGACAAGGCAATTGCAACGTTTGATGATTTGATAGCCAAAGTCAATAAAAAGGATGTAGAAGACAAAAAGGCCCATTTTAAAGGGGTGCGCAGGGAATTGGAGGAATCTGCTTCAACACTGGTTGAAAAGCTTAATAAAATGGGTTGATACTGCAACGACCCTTTGCTTATTTTTTCAATTGAATCAGATAGTCCCTGAGTGCCATTCCATACTTGGATCCGGATACCTCAGGAGTTAAGGAGTTATAGATAGAATCAAGGTACTTTACATTGGCATCGGCGACCTCGTTTAAGGCAATATAGGGTGCAACATAGGAATCCTTATTGTTCAGGGCAAAATTAAGGGCATAGAGATACCCCCTGAGTAGATTTTTATCACTTGCCTGCTGGATGGAATCCATCATACTACTATCTTTTTGTATTTCAGGATCATAGGCAGCACGGATTATTTCCATATTCCGGGTATTGAACTTTGACATTATTTTTCGGTATTCTTCGAGTTTGTCATTGCTTTTGGATCCTGTAACCCGGGCCTGGGTATCAAAGGTATTCCAGGATGTATTGATGGTGATGGTGCCCGGTTCGCCAAAAAACGTGATCCGGTCATTAATATCGTTATTATCCTTCTTATTGAGATACAGGTAGAATACTTCCGGACTTTCGATATCGGTCTTAAAAGTGAAGGCATCATCGCCATCGATCTTTAGGGAATCTACCGTTACAAGTACGGAATCCGGTATATGCTGTAAATAGAGGGTACCTTTTTTTAAGCCTTTGACCCTCCCGGTCACCGTCATGGTACGGTCATTTTCACCTGTTCCACAACTGATCAGAAAGACGGCAAAAAGGGCGGTACCTATTATTTTATTCATATTGGCTGGATTTGTCGGGCAAATATCATAAAAGTTTATCGCATTCTAAACCTTTGATGCGATTTCCATAAGCAATGCACAAATATAAGCGCCTCCTGTACCGATCACATATCCAAGCACAGCTAAAAGAATGCCTACTGATGTAAGGGAAGGGTGGAATTCCGCGGCAACGATGGGTGCGGACGCGGCACCGCCGATATTAGCCTGGCTGCCAACCGCCAGGAAAAAATACGGTGCCCTGATCAACTTTGCCACGAGGATCATGAGCCCGGCATGGATCGAGATCCAGATCAGGCCGATAAGGATCAAACCCGGATTCTCAAATATCTTTCCGAGGTCCATTTTCATTCCTATGGTTGCCACCAGGATGTAAATGAAAACACCTCCTATCTTACTGGCCCCCGTACCCTCATAATTTTTGACCTTGGTAAATGAAAGCAGTATGCCACAACTGGTGGCAAATACGATCATCCACAGAAAGTCGGATCCCAGGGAAGAAAGCGCCTTTTCCTTGTTGCGTACCACCTCAAAATTGTTTTGGAGAAAATCAGCAAAATGGAATCCCAGATAATGGGATATCCCCACTGCGGTAAAGGATACGGCCAGCATGATGATGTAATCATGGAGCGTGGTCACCCGCGTAATACCCGCAGTATGGGCAGCGATTTTTTCCCTCAGGGAATCAATGGAGGAAGTATCTGCCTTTAGCCATTTATCGATCCGTTTGGTTTTACCTATCCCTAATAACAAAATGGCCATCCAGATGTTGGCGACAACAATGTCTATCAATACCATCCCCCCAAATTTTTCAGGGTTATATTCAAATACTTCCAACATGGCTGCCTGGTTGGCACCACCTCCGATCCAGCTGCCCGCTATTGTGGCCAAACCTCTCCAAACTGCATCAAATCCGGCACCTCCTACGGTTTCAGGTGAAAAAATGGAAACGATCAAAATGGCAAGCGGGCCTCCGAGGATGATCCCCACAGTTCCCGTAAGGAACATGATCAATGCCTTGGAGCCGAGGTTGGCAATGGCCTTGAGGTCGATGCTTAGTGTCATAAGAACCAGTGCCGCGGGCAAGAGGTACCGACTGGCAATAAAGTAAAGGTTGGAACTTTCTTCAGAAATGATCCCTGTACTCGTCAGGATGGCGGGTAGCATATAGCAAACCAGCAGTACGGGTACTATGGAATAGAATTTATTCCAGAATCCTGTTGCTAACGAAGAAGTGTAAAATACAAACCCCAGGCACAGGCATAATAATCCAAAGATTACGGTATCATCGGTAAGAGGAAATTGATCCATAGGAATTGATTAGGAAGAAAGTCCGCCAAATATAATCAAATTAGAAAATGGAAAATGGACAGTGCTACCGGATCATATATTCAACCAATAGGTTAGTTTTAGGTTGATGGACCGGAACCGAGGTGTAAACCGATCCACGAAGTAATTGTCATTGTATACAATGAACAGATCGGAAAGGGGGGCGAACCGCCATTGTAACCTGGAATTGATACCCAGGTTGTCTCGTTGGTTGCTATACTGCACCAGGGTGGACCAGAAAATGGATTTGCTGAAAGTAATATCCACAGAAGGGCTGATCAGCCAGATGTCGGCACTTGGATAGGGTTCCTCCAGTGTAATCTGATCATAATTGAGTGACAGGGAAAGGAATACTTTGGGTTGAAAGCGCAATGAGAACATCCCTTTTACTGAAAAACGGTTCCCATTAAAGAACCTGCCAATCGTAGATTCTGCCTGGTAGGTAAAGATCTTCCTTCGGTCTGACTGGTATTCCGCCTCAAAGCTATTATAATAGTACCCCTGGTTGCCGGGCAAAGGAATCCCGCCTTCTGTATCGGTAGGATCAAAAGGATCAAAGAGGAAGGTGTATTCGTTGTTCATCTGCAGCCTGATCTCCCGCTGGTCTTTAAATGTAGCTTCCCACCCACTGCGAATCTCGTAATCCGTATTCATAAAATCGCGGGAAGGGCTCCAGATCACAATGGGGAAGATTCGAAATGAATGAGTATTCAGGGGTCCCTTTTTTGGCCAGTATACCCTTTCGATCTGATTGGCAATCTTGACCACATCGGTTCGCCGGACAAAGCCCAGGTCGGACCTGAAATCCTCCCCGACATAAATGCCGTCTGTAAAGATGTTGAAATTCCTGCTGTTGAAGGAAAGAAAGGCACCTGTTGAGAGATCTTTGGATCCTTCAGTGGGCTGAAAGGATTTATGGGCGTAGAACTTTCCACTCCACACATTGTTGCTCGAAATCAGGTTATAATCCAAACCCATCACCCGGTTGTAGGTTTCTTCCACCGGGACAAAATCCTGACTACCCAGGGTCTCGCGGTTGATAACGAAGAATCCGATATTGGACCTTCCAAATACGTTTTGCTGCAAAGCAAGCATGGAATTATTGTTTGAGGGGATCTTATTGGATTCATCCTCTTCGGTCACGATATTGAACAATCCGAGGCGAAGGCCCTGGTTTAATTTCCCGCTCAAACGGAAACCGCCAATGATCTTGTTCTCCACTGTGTTTTCCAAAGTATCTTTGGCAATGCCGATCCGCCTTGAAAAAAACGGGTTCGCATCCCGGGAACCACCAAAACTTCCGAACAAGTCACTGTTGTCAATAAAAAACTGCCTTTTTTCCGGAAGCGATACTTCAAAGCGGGTAAGGTTGGTGATCTGGTCATCCACCTCCACCTGTGAGAAATCGGGATTGACGGTAATATCAAGGTTCATGCTATTTCCAAGCGCAACCTTCATATCGCCTCCTACATTGATGTCATTTCCCCGTTCATCCATTTCAAAATTGCGCTGGGAACCGGTGTTTACATACGGGATGATAGCAAGGGGGGTCCTGGACTTGCCAAGGGGTTTTTCAAAGACCATATCCCCCATAAAAGTGAGGCCAAAAACGTTTTGGTTTTGCGGGATTGCAGACCATGTACTGGTTTCATTGGACTGGGTATCGAACCGGTAGCTATTGAACCGCCATTTGGTTTCCCCCTCCCTGAATTTAAAGGAAGTCAGCGGGATGATCAGTTCAGAAGTATAATATTTATCATATATTTTGGATTCGCCTTTCCATTTTACATCCCAGGAGATCGAAAAGCCATTCAGGTCGAGCCCGCCCCCTGAAACCAAGCCTTCCCGTCTTACCCCGTAGGGGTTGGTGCCGAAAAGAAAGGCGTTGTTGCCATCATTAAAAGTATCAAATAACAAGGTGATATTGTCACTGTTGCCAGCCCGGAAATCCCTTTTCAGGGATTGAATGGCATAATTCTGCCCGGCACTGTAAACGGTAATCCCAATGTACAGATTTTTATCATCGTACAACATTTTGATATCCGTCTGTTCCCTTGCCAGGATATTATCCAACGGAAAATATTCCCAAAAATCATGGGCACCATCAGCTGTCTCCCAGATAGGCTCATCAAGGATACCATCCACTGTGATGTCCTCTGAAATATACCTTACAGTAAACGATTTGTTGGTCTGCCCGAAAAAAGAAAAGGGAATAAGAAAACAGGCTATGAGTGATAGCGTCTTGGTCATTTATGTTGGTTTAGTCAGCAGGGCAAAAATAACAATATTAATTTTGTGAGGTTCGAGGACCCGCTGGCTGCGAGCACTATTTTTGAAAAGAATTAATGAACGGAATCGTTATCTGAAGATCTCCTTACGATATAGTGGCCCTCCTATGCCCCGTCATCAAATTTTTTGGTTTTTTTCTTTTTCGGATTCTTGAACAGCCGCTTAAAAAAGCCGTCACGTTTCACAGGCTCACAGTCAAGTTTGTCCAATACCTTCTTATCCGGTGGTGTGAAACGTGCCTTTGTGATGAGGTCAAATTCCGGATCCTTGTTCAGTTCTCCGTACCATAAGGCAAAGATGGGGAGCGCAGCATTGGCACCTTGCCCTAAGGAAGTGCTTTTAAATCCAATCTCATGCTGATCCAATCCCACCCAGGTTACGTGGACCAAATTGGGGGTAACCGCCACAAACCAGGCATCTTTATTATTTTGGGTGGTACCTGTTTTACCGGCAATATCGTTTTTTAACCCATATTCCGTACGGATCCGTGCAGCTGTTCCACTATTGATGGTTGCCTTCATCATCTCCAGCATGATCATGCCGTTTTCCCGGGAGAACGCTTCCCTGGCGGGTTCATCCGGTGTAAAGTTCTGCAGTATGGAATCCTTGCCATCCGAAATGGCGCGTAATACATAAGGACGTACCGGTACCCCTTTGTTTACATAGCTGCAGTATGCCCCCGCCAATTCGGCCAGGGAGATCTCCCCGGTGCCCAGTGCCAGGGAGGGTAATTTGGGAAGTGTAGCGGTTATCCCCATTTTTTTGGCTTGGTCAATTACGCTGCCAATACCGGTTTCTTCCAAAACTTTCACTGCGACCGTATTCACTGAATTGCTCAGCGCTTCTTCCATGGAATAATTGAGATAAGCCTCTTCCTTATCCCCGGAATTGCTGGGAGACCATCCTTCCAGGTTTTTATATTCAACTTCCTGGGCAGAATAATAGGTGCATGGGTCTATTCCACTTTCAAGGGCCGCAGTATACACAATGGGCTTAAAGGCCGAACCAACCTGCCTTTTGCTTTGAGAGATATGGTCGTACTTGAAGTATCTGTAATTCACGCCCCCTATCCATGTTTTTACTTCCCCGGTATGGGGGTCCACTGAGAGGGATCCGGTATTCAGAAACTTCATATAATGCGTAATACTATCCAGCGTACTGGCCGCTACCGTTGTATCACCCTCCCAGCTCATCAGCGTCATGGTTTTTTCTTGCCGTAGGGAATCCAGGGCCTCGTCATCACTCAGTCCCTGCCGGATAAGCTTTTTAAAAGGCACGGAATTTTTGACGATTTTTTCTATTAAAGCATTGTTTGTTTTCCACGGGGCCCTGGCACCATAGCTTTTTTCAAAACTTTCCTGAAGCCTTGACATATGGTCTGCCATCGCCTCCTCTGCCAGAAGCTGCAATTTATAATCGAGCGTGGTATAGACTTTAAGGCCGGAAGTATATATATTATAATCATGGCCGGCTTCTTTTTGCGCCGCATTCCATTTTAGCAATTGCTTGCGGACTTCTTCCCTGAAATAGGGAGCAAGTCCTGCATTATAGTCATACTCCCTGTAGTCCAATCCCAGGTCCAGTTTACTGAGGCTGTCGCGTACCTGCTCCTCCAGAAACCTATTATTTTCCATGGCGCTGAGCACCAGGTTCCTCCTGAGGAGGCTGTTTTCCGGGTTGATCCTGGGATTATAGCCGTACGTGGCCTTTAACATGCCCACCAGGGTGGCTGATTCTTCAATGGTTAATTCCCGGGTTCTTTTGTTAAAGAACTTCAGGGCCGCACTTTCAATCCCAAAGGTGTTGTCACCAAAGGATACTGTATTGAGGTAATGTTGCAGTACCTCTTCTTTGCTGTAGACATCTTCCAGTCTTCCGGCTAGTATCATTTCCTTGATTTTATCGACCACAAGCCGTATCCTGCCTCCTTGATCGCGGGGATAAAGATTTTTGGCGAGTTGCTGGCTGATGGTGCTCCCGCCCCCTGCTGACTGATCCTGCAGCAGGATAGTTTTGACGGCAACACGGAGCAGGCTCCGGTAATCTACCCCGGAATGCTGGTAGAACCTTTCATCTTCAATAGCAACCAGCGCGTCTACCAGGTGTTGCGGGAAATCTTCAAATTGGATGGGTTGCCGGTCAAAGAGGTAGTACTTCCCAATCAATACGCTGTCGGCAGAAAAGACCTCCGTAGCTTTTTGGTATTTAAATTCGCTTAACGCCTTCTTATCAGGAAGACGGCCCCAGGCCCCCAGGTATATACTTAAAATAAACAGCAGGACCACTGCGATAAGGGCGGAGAACGCCATAAGGACATACCGTAACACCGGGGATCTGAGCTGTTTTAGAAACAATGGTCTTATTTTAGGGGTGCAATATCGAATTAAAAATCCAAATTGGAACAAGTCTTAACAATAGCTTAAATTTTCATTTTATACTTTTGGGCAAAATGAATTTTATGAAAAAAATTGCTTTTTTGGTATGTCTGGCCGGTTATCTGAGTTTTGCAAATGGTCCCATATGGTCCAAAACCGGCCATAGGGTAGTTGGTGAAATAGCCCAGGCCTATTTAAATAAAAATACCAGAAAAGCGTTGACAAAATTACTCGACGGGCAGAGTTTGGCAGAAGCAGGCACTTTCGCGGATGAGATCAAGGCGGACAGTTTGTACCGTATATTTGATCCCTGGCATTATGTAAATATACCCCCGGACAAAAATTATTCTGAAATTACCCCGAATCCGGATGGAGACCTTGTGGTGGGGATCCGAACCTGTATCCAGGTGCTGAAGAATAAGGATACCAGTGAACCCGATAAGATCTTTTACCTTAAAATGCTAATTCATCTGATGGGTGACCTCCACCAACCGATGCATATCGGACGGTTAGCCGATAAGGGGGGCAATGATATCCAGCTCCAATGGTTCAACCGGGGTACGAACCTTCACAGGGTATGGGATTCAAATATGATCGATGATTATGGAATGAGTTATACCGAACTATCAGAAAACCTCCCGAAGATCTCCCGGGAACAGGTAAAATTCATCCAAATGGGGAGTCTCCTGGATTGGGTAGCCGAAGGAAAGGATATGGCCAGCGTTATCTATGAATCTGTCAGTACCGGCGACAAGCTCTATTATCGCTATAGTTATGTTTGGTGGGATACAGTTGAATTACAGCTTCAAAAGGGAGGTATACGACTCGCCAAGGTGTTGAATGAATTATTCTGAATGGCTTTTTGTCTTAAAAATGGGAAGTTGGTCGATTGGTAATACCCAGGCATATAATTTGAAGTTCTTATAATGAAGTAGCGTTATGAGGACATTAGCAATTTGCCCGGTTGCTAAAGGCAGTAAACCACTTCTGGAAGGGTATAAAAAGATCGGTTTTCTCAACCGATTTTTTTATTGGATATACCTGAAGGTCAGGTTGATCCTTTCTCCTACGGGCCGCTTTGTCTTAGGAACCTGGTGCAACCAAAAGTGTTGTGTTACCCCCCGCATCAAAAGCAGGCTCCCGTGATCCAGCATTATGGCATGCTGCAACCCCTTCACGGTACGGTGTTTCAGTTTGAAGAGTCGGGTTTGACCCAGTGAAACAGAAGCGATAACCGGATTTGCCCCCAGTTCCTTTTCGTTATCGGAATGCCAGCCATTGCTATCACTGCCATCTCTGTAGCGATTGAGGAGGCAGCTGGTAAATGTATGTCCGGTTACGGCGGAAACCTTTGACTTAAGATTCAGGAGTTCAGGCGTGAATAAATGCGGGTGCATAAGAATACCTGAGTAGGAGTAGGGAACCCCATTGGTTCCATAAAGCGCTGTAAGCCGTGGCTGGTCATACACTTTCCCAAAAAGTTTGATTTGGTCCTGCTGCCAGGGTACATGGCTTCTCAGGGAGTTAAACAGGTCCCAGGCCTCTTGTTCCCCCAGGAAGTGGGGTTCATACATGATATCGCTATCCTGCAGGTTCAAAGACTGCGGTCCCACTACCCTTTTTTGCATCAGTCAAGAACAGTTTTCAGTTGTTTGCGGTATTCAGAGGGATTTTGCCCTGTAAAAGCCCGGAAAGACTTGTTAAAATGGGAAAAGTTATTGAATCCGCACTCAAAACATACCTCTGTGATACTCATGGGTTTTTCTGCCAGGAGTTTGGACGCGTGGACCAGCCGGTACTCATTGACGAACCCCACAAAAGTTTTGTGGGTGATCTTCTTAAAGTAGCGGCAGAAAGAAGGCACTGTCATACTAACCAATCCGGCGATTTCCTCCAGCGTTATCTCCTCCCTGAAATTATTTTTGACATGGTTGAATACGGTATTGATCCTGTTGTTGTCCTTCACCTGGGCTTCCAGGGAAAAACCATCCGCATTAAGGATCTTAAAATCCCCCGACTTCCCAAGTTCATTTAAAATATTCAAAATAGAAAGTAACCGTTGAAAATCGGACTGGTATTCAAGCACCTCCATTTTTTCCCCAATATGTAGTTTTGTCCTCCCGTTAAAGGCAATCCCGCCTTTTGCAGCATCAAACAGGGACATTATCTTCTTTATTTCGGGACGCTCCAAAAAATCATTCCCAAGGAAGTCACGCCTCATCTGAACTACCGTCTCACTTGAATTTCCAGTAAGGCTGTCCGTAAACCCACAATGGGGAAGGTTAGCACCGATAAGGATGAGGTCCCCTTCGGTATAATAGGAAATATGGCTTCCTATCTGCCGTTTACCGGATCCGCCATTAACATAGACCAATTCAATTTCAGGATGGTAGTGCCAGCTGGTATTGTTGTTCGTTTTATACTCATCAAATTTTTGATATGTGAACGAATTTCCAAAATCCGGGGCTATCGCTTCAAAAGCAGCTTTTTGTTTTATCATAGTCATCGATTCAAAGTATAAAATTAAGAAGCCTCAACTTCCCTAATCTTTGCAAAATTACCCAAAAACTATGGTATATTAACTATTTAAGAAAAATTAACAATTATACAGGTTAAAATAACATATAAATTGGAAAAACGCGCAGTAGTGGGGGGGGTGAATCTGCCCTAAGTTTGCCCTGATTATTAGTATTAACTTAAAATGTATTGTAATGAAGACAATTTTTAAATTAACAAGTATTGTTGCCTTTATGTTCACCGCAGCAGTGGGCATGGCAAATGAACCTTATATTAGACTAGACGCACAAACCGGTGGACAAAGTTTAATATTTAAACCCGATTCTGATTCACAGGGGACACAGATCAAATTTGTGGATTCCGACGGACATACCATCTTTTCGGATATCGTGGGCAGTGCAGCTTCCGGGAAAAAGTTTGATTTGTCCCAACTTGAAGACGGGATTTACTACTTCATCCTTGAAAATACCATCAAGGAGATGAGTTATACCGTAAGCATTGAAGGTAAAAAGGTATTGATTTCAGACCGCCTGGAGAAAAACAGGCCGGTTTTCCGTCAAATGGGAAAAAAGGTATTCCTCAACCTTTTAAACCTTGACCGGAACAAGGTGGAAATCAAAGTCTTCGATAGCAGTGACAGGTTGCTTTATAAGCAGGTTATGGATGATTCCCTCCTGGTTACAAAAGCCTTCAACTTCGAAAAAGCTTTTGAAGATACGTATACCATCGTTGTGAAGGACAACAAGGACAGTTACTATGAAAGCGTGGAAGTCAAATAGGGTTTGGTTGTATTTTCCATGAGAGAAAGGGGTCCGGTTGGGCCCCTTTTTTATTTGGTATACTTCAGTAACCATTTTCTTTTATTCTCCGGCAATGCCAGGTTGGCGATGGCAAGTTGAAGAATAACCGGATCCTTCTTCTTAGCATAGAGCAGCGCATAGAATTGCTGTACGGTCAGATCGTTTTCGGACCGCGTTACCAGGGTCATGTTATCCCCGGCAGATACCGATCCTTCTTCAAGGATACGTACATAGGTGCCCGGGCAGCCATGATCCACAAACTGCCTGACAATATTCTGGTCACCAAACCGGATCCCCAGTTTGTAACAGGGTTCCCGGGGTTGCGATACCTGCACCATGGCACTTCCAACGGCATAAATATCGCCTATCCTGATTTCTGATTCATCCAGTCCCGCAATAGTCAGGTTTTCCCCGAACATCCCCCAGTCCCATTGTAATTTCGGGTATAATTTTTTCCAGTAGGGATACTGATCTGCTGAAAAAAGATAGCAGGCCTTGTTCAGCCCTGCATGGTGTTTTCTGTCGATTACAGTATCATTTTCAACATCGGTATGCAACAGCCGCAGGGGTTCATAGACAGGGAATTTAAAAATTCCTGTTTTTTCTTCGCTGCCATTCCAGCTTATGGTAGTCGCATGGCCCACATTGGTTGAAATTACCTTCATAGTATAAAGATAAAAAACCACCGCATAATATTGTGGTGGTTCCATACCTTGTTTTCGCTGCTGCTTATAGAATTTTTCTATCCAGTTTTTTGGTAAGGGTAAATCCGACAAATAAACCAATACCGGCCATCAGGAAGATGGTGCCCGGGAAGGCTACCTCCTCTTCCATACCCATTGTATTGGATAAAACCGATGCAATGAATATGGCAAGCCCAACGCCTATCAGCAATAAGGAAAGGTTTAAAATAAAGATTTTCCAGAATGGAGCCACACCCTGGCTTTTCCCCTTAACAAAGATGCTGGCATCGGCTCCTTTTTCGATAAGGGCAAGGCGCTCCTTGTTCCGTGTGGAAAAATACAGGTAAAAAACTCCGAAAATGGCTCCGAAAATCAGTGCTACAATAATTACTTCTCCTCCCATGTGATCGTTTTTTGAGATTAAACATTTGGTTCATTGCATTTGACGGCATAATCACGAAGAAGGTTACAGCCCTCGTTAAAATTATTTGTATTTTCTGTAACCCAAAGAGCAGTGATAGCGTCTTATGATGTAAATGAGCCACAACCAGGACCAAAATAGTATCGATAGTATACTGGAAGGAGACAGTCATGCTTTTGCGGTATTGATTGACCGGTATAAACATATGGTATTTACGATCGCATTAAAGATTGTAAAGAACCGTGAAGATGCTGAGGAGGTTGCCCAGGATGTATTTGTCAATGCTTATAAGGCCTTGAATACCTATAAAGGAGATGCTAAATTTTCAACCTGGCTGTATAGGATCGCATATTACAAAAGCCTGGATTATGCAAAGAAGAACAAAAGGAAACCACCGATGATATCCCTGAGTATTTCAGGAATATACCATCTTTCGTCCCCGGACGGGCCGCTGGACTCCATTGAAGCCACTGAGCGGCAAACTATAATCCGGGATGCGCTGGATCAATTGCCGGAAGGTGACAGTGTACTTATAACCTTGCATTATTATGATGGGATGACCCTTAAAGAAATTGCATCGGTAATGGGGATCACCACCAATACAGCCAAAGTGAGGTTGTTCCGTAGCAGGAAGCGATTGGCTGACATATTTAAAAAGAATATGGATTTAGAAATAACCGGAAATTATGAAAACTCCTGACAAATCGGAATTGGATGGGTTGGTAAAACAAATGGTGAAGAAAGCCGGCCTGGATTCCCCTTCACCCAATTTTACAGATAAGGTGCTTGCAGAAATCGGGAAAATAGAAGTTCGAAGCCCTGCATTAGTATACAAACCCCTGATAACCAATGGTTTTTGGGTACTCCTTGCAGTTGCCATCGCGTGCCTGATTCTCTATGCCATTTTGGGGGAACCGGAAGTGGAATTTCAATGGTTTTCAATGGTTTCGCGGAACCGCTTCCCTATCCCCGAACTTTTTGAGATATTTTACCAATGGTCTGCTCCCAGCTCATTGCTTTATGGCCTTCTGGCTATTGTTGTCTTTGTTTTTCTTCAGGTATACCTGGTAGGGAAATCCGGGGATAGATTGTATACTTTAGATGGAGGTTCACAGGGGTAGGTAACTGTAAGCCCAGTACATAAGGGCGAATTGCAGTGGCAGGCGGAACAGCAGGAGCCATTTGGGCAATCCTGCCGCGGCTTTTCCTCCCGAAAGCATATAAACATGCACCAACAAAAAAAGGGATAACATTCCCAACAACCCTGCAATCGCATAATTCTTCAATACAGGGATACATAGCCCGATACCGAAGCCGATTTCCGCAATCCCACTCAGGAATACCAAGAGCTTCGGATACGGCAGGTACTTCGGCATTATCCTTAGATAGACCCGGGGTTTAATGAAATGGTAACATCCTGCGATACAGTACATTGATGCCATAAGATACAGGTGCCAGGGATAATCCACCTGATAAAGATAGCGAGAAAAGGTAGCAGATCATCTCTCAATCGCTATGGAGGCGGCTACATCCATTCTGTTGCCAATAGCGGATGAACAGGGGGTAAGATAATACTTTAAAAAAAAACCGCTCCTGTTTTGCTGGAGCGGTCTGTTATCAGTGCATTATAATTATTTCACCATCTCATAACTTCGTTTTATGAAGTTTGTCAATTCTTCACCTTTTAAAAGTCCTTTTGACAGCCGGGCAAGGTCCAGGGACTGATTGATCAGCCTTTCCCTTTTTTTGGCAGTCTTCGTATTCAGGATTTCGCCAACCAACTCGTGATTGGTATTGACGATGAGGTTGTACATTTCGGGCATATTCCCCATTCCAAACATTCCGCCCCCACCGGTTTGTGACATTTCCTTCATCCTTCGCATAAACTCCGGTTCTGTAATTATAAAGGGCGAAGCAGTGCTGTCCATCGCTTCCAGTTGTATGGTATAGGATTTGGAGGTGATCACTTCCTCCAGGTTTGCTTTTAACTGTTCCTTTTCAGAATCGGATAGTTTACTGATCTGGGTATCTTCCTTTTTTATCAGGTTATCCAGGTGGTCCGCATCCACACGGGCAAAGGAGATTTTCTCATTGGAACTTTCCAATTTCTGCATCAGGTGCGCCACAATAGGGGAGTCCATCAGCAGTACTTCATAATTCCTGGCTTTGGCCGCTTCTATGTAGCTGTGCTGTGCATCGGTATCAGAAGCGTACAGGATCACCAGCTTTTCATCCTTATCGGTCTGGAGGGGTTTTATTTTTTCCTTTAATTCCTCCAGGGTATGATAGGTCCCGTCAACTGTTGGATATAATGCAAATTTGTCCGCTTTTTCAAAGAATTTCTCTTCGGAGAGCATGCCATATTCTATCACCAACTTGATATCGTTCCACTTCTTCTCAAAATCCTCCCGGTTTTCTTTAAACAGGGTTGTAAGTTTATCGGCAACCTTCCGGGTGATATAAGATGCGATTTTTTTCACCTCCCCATCTGCCTGCAAATACGAACGGGAAACATTCAGCGGGATATCCGGGGAATCGATAACTCCGCGCAGCATTGTCAGGAATTCAGGGACTATACCCTCAACATTGTCCGTGATGTATACCTGGTTCTGGTAGAGCTGGATCCGGTCTTTCTGTATGTTCAGGTCCTGGGTGATCTTGGGGAAATACAGTATCCCCGTCAGGTGGAACGGATAATCGACATTCAGATGTATATGGAATAACGGATCCTCGAACTGCATGGGATACAATTCCCGGTAAAAGGATTTGTAATCTTCATCCTCGAGTTCGGTCGGTTTTTTGGTCCAGGCAGGTGTTGGATTATTGATGATATTATCCACTTCCCTGGTCGGAGCCTTATCTTCCTCTTTGGCATCTTCAGGTTTTGGGAGCGTTTCTGTTTTGGTACCGAACTTGATGGGCACCGGCATAAACTTGTTGTATTTACGCAAAAGGGAACTGATACGCTCATCCTTTAAAAACTCGGTGGAATCTTCGGCAATGTGAAGGATGACTTCCGTGCCCCGCTCTTGTTTATCGGACTTTTTTAAACTGAATTTCGGGGAACCGTCACACGTCCAGTGAACTGCCGGAGCATCGGTGTAACTTTTGGTGATGATCTCAACCTTATCCGCCACCATGAAGGAAGAATAGAACCCAAGGCCAAAGTGGCCAATGATCCCGGAATCCTTACCGGAGTCCTTGTACTTGTCCAAAAACTCTTCAGCCCCGGAAAAGGCTACTTCATTGATATATTTTTTGACCTCCTCTTCCGTCATGCCGATCCCCTGGTCAATGATGTGCAACTTTTTACCTTTCTTATCAACCTTAACTTCTATGAGAGGATTGCCATATTCTACTTTCGCTTCCCCTATCGAAGCCAGATGCTTTAGTTTTAAGGTTGCATCCGTAGCATTTGAAATCAATTCCCGCAAGAAGATCTCGTGATCGCTATAAAGGAATTTCTTGATGAGTGGAAATATGTTTTCAACCGAAACATTGATCTTGCCTGTTGCCATATGATTATTTTATTTGTTTATACCGGACCATACAGGTCAAAAAAAGTACCACACTGCCCCCGGGTGACAAACTGGCATTATTCGAATAAGTTGTCATCCACATCGTTGCCTGTAACGGGAAGAATGTCAGTGCAGACAGGGAAGCCAATAATTTAACAAATATTTTGTTTAATAAATTATAATAAACATTAAACATTATGTATCTTTGAAAGGTCAATGAGCGTATGAAATTGGTATGAAAAAGAATTTACTTGTTACTTTCATTATTGTTCATTGATTTGGTTAGGTTGAAAAAAGCGTGCTCTTCTCAGGGGCACGCTTTTGCGTTTAAAAGATAAGTAGCCCGGCAGGAAGCCTCAATTATATTTTAGCTATCTTAGATTAAATTATTAACTGCGCAACCTGTAACTATGGTTGCAAGCGTTAGTAAACCACCGCGGTAAAACCTCACAAGCATGTATAATTCTAAAATATCGGGATTGGGCTATTTTGTGCCTGAAAACGTGGTCACTAATGATGACCTTTCAAAACTTATGGAAACCGATGACGCCTGGATACAGGAACGAACGGGGATCCGGGAGCGGCGCCATGTGATCAAAGGGGAGGATACGACCACGAGCATGGGTGTAAAAGCTGCAAAGGTTGCCATTGAACGAGCCGGTATAGACAAAAATGACATAGACTTCATCGTTTTCGCCACCTTGAGTCCGGATTATTATTTTCCCGGACCAGGCGTATTGGTGCAACGCGATCTGGGTATAAATACTGTTGGGGCTTTGGATATCCGCAACCAGTGTTCCGGTTTTGTATATGCACTTTCCATAGCCGACCAGTATATTAAGAGCGGCATGTATAAAAATGTGCTCGTTATAGGTTCCGAGTTGCACTCGCATGGCCTTGATATGACTACCAGGGGCAGGGGCGTATCCGTGATTTTTGGTGATGGGGCAGGGGCTGCCGTGCTAAGCAGGGAAACAGCAAATGATAAAGGGATACTATCCACCCACCTCCATTCGGAAGGACAGCATGCAGAGGAGCTATCCCTGATCGCGCCGGGGATGGGGCAGCGTTGGGTTACCGATATCCTGGCCGACAATGATCCGGACGATGAATCGTACTTTCCATATATGAATGGCCAGTTTGTGTTTAAGAATGCCGTGGTCCGTTTTAGTGAGGTGATCATGGAAGGACTTGGTGCCAATAACCTGAAACCCTCGGATATAGACATGCTGATACCCCACCAGGCCAATCTGCGGATTTCGCAGTTTATCCAAAAGAAATTCGGCCTGGCAGATGATCAGGTTTTCAATAACATCATGAAATATGGCAACACCACGGCGGCCTCAATCCCAATTGCACTTACAGAAGCCTGGGAACTGGGAAAAATAAAGTCGGGCGACCTTGTTGTCCTGGCGGCTTTCGGAAGTGGTTTTACCTGGGGCAGTGCCATCATTCGGTGGTAAGTACGGCAGCTTCTGAACCACAAAATCCGGTGCCGGTACTGAAACAAACTTTTGATCAGACCCTGACTTTACCCGGAATCCCCAATTCCACCATAGCGCCAGGGCTTAGGCTTTCCGTCTCAACAGTGGGCTTAAACGGGTCGACCAGCTATTTGTTGTCCTTCCCGGGCTACTCTATATAGCTAAAGGATTCCACCGCCGCCTTCTTTGGTATTATCATCCCTGTTCTTTCGTTGGGCAGCCTTATTTTTGCCGCTACCGAAGCGGTAGGACAGCCCTGCAAATACATTTTGGCTTTCCCAGTAAAACTGTCCGTTTTGTGCAAAGGGCCTGTTTGCCGTGAAAGCGAAATGCATTGTGTTAAAAACATCATTGAAGTTCAGGCTAACGGTACCCTTACCATCTGCAAAACTGTAGCGTGCACCAAGGTTTATAAAATACATGGGATCCACTTCAAACTGCAGGTTCTGGTTAGCTCCCCTGTAGAACCCGAAAAGCTGGAGCGTAATATGTTTATCCACCGTAAAGCTGTTGTTCATCCTGAGGTTCCAGGCGGTATTGTCCACGGATACCGATTCGGTTATGATATCATCCGGGGTAGCCGATCCGTTTTCGGTCAGCAGCCTTTCGGTGAGACCCCTTTGGGTTTGTGAATAGAGGTCAAAACTTCCATTGATATTCCACCACTTTACGGGTTTGTAATTGGCGGATACTTCCAAACCGTAGGCTGAGGTGTTGTCAAAGTTCTCGTGCGTCAGGATGATCTTGTTCAGGTCTAAGCGATCTATGATGACCGTCCGGTTGATTTCATCGGCAATGCGCCGGTAGAACAACCCGGCAGTAAAACTCCCGCCTTCCAGCCTTCTTGTGTAATTCACCTCGTAGGAATTGGTAAACTGCGGCTTCAACCGGGGGTTCCCGAAAGAAGATATCAGAGGGGTAGACCATTCCCTGATTGGGTTCACCTGGTCCAGCCCGGGCCTGTCTACACGGCGGCTTAGACTAAGTTGAAACTGATTCTTTTCGGAAGGGTTGTATGTCAGGAATCCGGAAGGGTAAAGCTGGGTATACTTGTCGGTAAATGCCCGTACCCTGTTGGTATCCGCCTTAACCGCTACATCTTCTACCCGGATTCCCAGCTGGTAGGACCACTTTTCATAGGTTTTCCCAAAAGTGGCATAGGCGGAGTAGATATCCATTCCGTAGACAAAAGCTGCATCCGGGGTAGGGCGCAGGTCACCACCCGGACTGTAGGATAAGCCCGTGGAGGAATAATCCACCTGTGTTTCAAACAGCCTGGCCTCAATGCCTGCCTCTACCTTGGTAATGGTGTCCAGTGGATTAATATAATCCAAATTGGCTACCGTTTGCTTCCGATGTGTATCCACAAAATCCTGGTAATCGGGGAACACTATGTTTCCGGAACTCCTGAAGGCAGCATCTTCATCATCCCGGAACTGGTTGTAGTCTATTTCCAGTTCCAGGTTATGGCCTTCCTTCTTAAAATCGTGTTTATAATCAAAGTTGTATTGCTCGCTGAGGTTATCCTGTATATTATTAAAAAATTGTGTGTTGTTGCGGGCGGTTTCAGAATAGTAGAGCACGTTGGTAATACCCCTGCCTTTTCCATCAAAACTATTCTGGTTGGTAAAAAAAGAGAATGTATTCTGGTCATCAAGGAAGAAATCAATGCCCACCTTGTATAGATTGGATTTGGAATTATTAAAAAACTGAAAAAGCTGTTCGGAATTTTCCAGGTTGCGGTATATGGCGCCCCGGTTGTAATACTTACCGATATTGGTGCCGTAATTCCCGTACACATTGAATTTACCCTTGCGGTAATTCAGGTCGAGGGTTGTATTGAATTTGGCTTCAACCCCATAGGTCAGCCCTGTACTGATATTGCCGTTAAAACCTATATTGGCATTTTTGTGCAATACGATATTGATGATACCACTCATCCCCTCGGGATTATATTTCGCCGAAGGGTTGGTGATCAACTCTATGGATTTGATGGAAGTGGATGGGATTTGTTTTAGCAACTGTGCAACCGGGACATTGGATAATTTGCCATCTACCATGACCCGTACGTTGGCATTTCCCCGGAGTGTAAGCTCTCCCGTTTGCTGGTCCACATTGACGGATGGGATATTGTTCATAATATCGGAAGCAGTTGCACCCGCGGTGGTAAGGTCTTTGCCTACATTGATAACTTTCCGGTCTATTCGCTGCTCGATGGTTGTCCTTTCCGCTACCACGTCCACACCTTCAAGTTCTTCAACGGTTTCTTCCAAAGCGATTACCCCGAGGTCGATCTTCCGGTTGGTTTCCGAGATCGTAATTTCCCGGGAAAAGGTCTTGTACCCAATGAATTGTACTTCAAGGTTAAACGTCCCCTCAGGAAGTTTTTTAACTTCGAAATTCCCGTCTTCTGTGGTGATCCCGCCACTGATAGTACTCCCATCCTCCACAGATTTGATCACAATCGCTGCATAGGCAACGGCTTGCTGAAGGGTTTTGTCTATTACCTTTCCCTGTACAATCCCTGTTTTGAGATCGGGATCCCCGAATGGCACAGGGAGTTCCCTGGCCAAAATTGTGCCACAACAGAGCAACACAAATAGCTTCGCTACTTTTTTCATTCCTGTTCGTCTTTTGATTAACTGATTGATTGATGTAACCTACTTGACGACGAACGGAAAAAATTGTTACCGGCCTCACCGGTATTTTAACATAATTTAACAATATTCAGGAGGGGAGGGGTGGGCGCAGAAAGGAAATCGAAACCCCGGCGGGCCGCCGGGGTTTCTTACATTGATAAGCTACACTAAACACTAACCATTAACTATAAAAATATAGCTTTATCAACGATTATATTTTAAGGCTTTATCTATAGACGCTCCGGAAGGATGCTCGTTACAGCTATTAACAGAATTTAACAAAAATACACCTGCATACGGGCGCTCTAAAAGTATGTTCCAAGGAACTTTCCGCTCGCATCGGGCCCGCTGCGGGGATAGTCTCATGAGGGGTCAAATACCTGATGGGGGCAACGGTACAAATTAAGCAAAATTAGCTGAATTTCAAAATTTTATATGCACCTTATGCAGCTGTATCTCAGGAGGTCCCAGCGGAATTCCAGGCACTATTCCTGACCCTGTCAAACTAATTCGGGGTTTGTGGAATGACGGTTTGCTTTTTCCTGATGGCATACAGTCCAATAAAGGTCAGCAAGCCGTTTAGCGGTAAGAGTTCATAGCCCACTTCGTACCCTCCAAGATAGTCTGGCGGGATCTTTCCCAAAAAATAAATGATTCCCACAGAACAAATGGCCACTATCCAGACCAGGCGGTCCCGTACCTGGTATTTTGTCATTATCCCGAAGGCAAAGAGACCTAATAAGGGTCCGTAGGTATAGGTTGCAACAGTAAGCAGCCCGTCAATAACATTTTTGTCAAGGATGTATTTGAATAGGATCACCACAATAATTATGAGCAGGCTCATCCCGATATGCGTTTTTTTCCGCACGCTCTTCTGGGTTGTTTCCTCCTTCTTCTCAATTTCAAGAAAATCGACGCAAAACGATGTCGTGAGGGAGGTAAGGGCACTATCTGCGCTGCTGTAGGCCGCTGCAATAAGCCCCAGGATAAAGGTGACAGCTACGGTTAAACCTAGACCGCTCTTCATCGCTATCTGTGGGAACAACAGGTCTGATTTCGGCGATCCGTCCATCATTGGGGTTGCAATATTGTATCGTTCCGCATAGATAAACAATAGGGCGCCCAGCAGGAGGAAGACAAAATTGACCACAATCAATACGACACTAAAGGATACCATATTTTTCTGGGCATCCTTCAGCGTCCTGCAGGTAAGGTTTTTTTGCATCATATCCTGATCGAGCCCCGTCATACAAATGGTGATGAACATGCCACCTAAAAACGATTTCAGAAAATGTGTTTTATCGAACAGGGAATCTGTAAAGAAAATTTTATTGTACCGCTGTAACTCCTCAGATCCCAGGAACTCTGAAAAACTCCATCCCAGTTTTTGGTTGATAAAGTAAATGGAAAGTCCAACCGCAACCAACATAAACAAGGTTTGCAGGGTATCTGTCCATACAATAGTCTTAATCCCGCCCCGGAAGGTATAGACCCATATGAGCAAAACGGACAGGATTACGGTCAGTTCAAAGGGAATATTCCACTCATCGAATACAAATTGCTGCAGGACTATGGCTACCAAAAAAAGGCGGAAGGAAGCGCCGAGTACCCGGGAGACGAAAAACGATAAGGCACCCACTTTATAACTGACCATGCCGAATCGCTGGTTAAGGTATTCATAGATCGAGGTAACATTCAGCCGGTAATAGATGGGCATCAGCACATAGGAAATAATAAGGTAGCCGACAAAGTATCCGAAGACCACCTGCATATAGCTGAATTCTGAACTTTCAACCCATCCCGGGACCGATATAAAGGTTACCCCTGAGAGCGAGGCACCTATCATTCCGAAAGCCACCAGGAACCAGGGCGATTGCTTCCCCGCCTTGAAGAAATCTGCATTCGAATCGTTTTTTCCGGTAAAGTATGAAATCAGTATAAGGAGGAGGAAATAACCGCCGATCAGCAGCAGGATTTGAGAAGCCATCATAGAAATAAATTTCAGGCGCAAAGTACAAAAAGTAAAAATAGTACGTAATTTTGCTTCTATGGAATTTTCATCCCGACTCCTGGAAAACGCCGTCTACGAAATGTCCCAGTTACCGGGCATTGGCAAGCGTACAGCGCTGCGCCTGGTCCTGCACCTGCTGAAACAACCCACCGAGCAAACCGCAAGGCTGGCAACTGCCTTAAAAGTCCTGCGAGATGATATAAAGTTCTGCAGCAACTGCCATAATATATCGGAAACCGCACTTTGTCAGATCTGTGCCAATCCCAAACGGGATGAGAGTATGGTTTGCGTGGTGGAGGATATCCGGGATGTAATGGCGATTGAAAATACCGCCCAATACAAGGGCTTGTATCATGTCCTGGGTGGTAAGATTTCGCCAATGGAAGGCATTGGCCCATTGGACCTTACCATTGGTTCACTTGTTGAAAAAATAAAAAAAGGGCATGTCAGGGAATTGATCTTTGCCCTTAGTTCTACGATGGAAGGCGATACAACTAATTTCTATATTTACAAGCAGCTGGAAGGCATTGATCTGAAAACATCAACTATTGCCAGGGGGATAGCCGTAGGGGACGAATTGGAATATGCGGACGAAGTTACCCTGGGTCGCAGTATTCTGAACAGGATCCCCTTTGAAGGGTCGCTACGGGCATCCTGAACCCTGATAATACAATAAACATAAAGATAAGGTCATTTTTTTATTATTTTTGCAAAATAATATTGGAAAAAAGTACTTGAAATAGGAATATGTCAAAGTTCGAATTAAAATTGCCCCAAATGGGTGAGAGTGTCGCAGAGGCAACGTTGACCTCCTGGTTAAAAGAGGTTGGTGATACCATTGAAATGGATGAGGCGGTTTTTGAGATCGCCACGGACAAGGTAGATTCTGAGGTACCCAGTGAGGTAGAGGGTGTATTGGTGGAAAAATTATTTGCTGTAGACGATATCATCAAGGTAGGGCAGACGGTAGCGGTAATTGAACGTAACGGGGAAGAGGTAATAAAACCACAACCGGAAGCTGAAGGGCAGGACCAGGCAGAAACTGCCCCTGCGGTTTCCGAGATTAGGGAGAGCATGGCAAAGGCATCAGCCCAGGCAGGTGCTAACGGTGATGGCAGTAAGAGCGATGCATCGGACCGATTTTATTCCCCCCTTGTAAAAAATATTGCCCAGAAGGAAGGTATATCTTCCCGGGAACTGGAAACCATCCAGGGAACCGGTAGCGAAGGCCGGGTGACCAAAAATGATATCCTGGCATACATTGCAACACGCAGCACAGGCCAACCGGAAGCCCGTCATACTGTAAGCACCCCTCCAACCCAGGAAAAAACAGCTCCTGCAGTTCCATCCAAAACCGCATCGGTTACCCCTGCACGGGAACCGCTTAAAACCGGGAATGGGGATGAGGTAATACCGATGACGAGAATGGGGAAACTCATTGCCCAGCATATGGTGAACAGTGTTTCAACTTCTGCACACGTACAGAGTTTTATAGAAGTTGACGTAACGAATATTGTCAAATGGCGCGACCAGGTGAAAAATGCCTTTGAAAAAAGGGAAGGTGAAAAACTTACATTTACACCGATCTTTATCGAAGCAGTGGCCAAATCGCTTAAAAATTTTCCAATGATGAATGTTTCCGTCGATGGCGATACGGTTATCCGGAAGAAGCATATCAATATCGGTATGGCGGCAGCCCTGCCCGACGGCAATTTGATTGTCCCGGTCATCAAGAATGCAGACCAGCTCAATTTGGTAGGGATGGCGCGGGTTGTCAATGACCTGGCCAGCAGGGCACGCAACAATGCCCTTAAACCGGAAGAGGTGCAGGAAGGGACCTATACCGTCACCAACGTGGGTTCTTTCGGGAGTGTATTTGGAACGCCCATTATCAACCAGCCCCAGGTTGGAATACTGGCATTGGGAGCCATCCGTAAAGTACCGGCGGTTATTGAGACCGAAGAGGGGGATTTTATTGGTATCCGCAGTAAAATGTTCCTTTCCCATAGCTATGACCACCGCGTTGTTAACGGGGCGCTCGGCGGCATGTTCGTAAAATCTGTGGCTGATTACCTCGAAAGCTGGGACATGAACCGGGAAGTCTAGACAGGTACCCTTATCATAATACAGCCTCCCTGTCGGGGGGTTTTTTTTGTATTGATGTGAGCTGGGAGGAACCTCCCCGTGAACTTGTATCGGGACGCTCCGGTACACGAAGGGGGAGATCCGGAAGGTGGAGGAGGAATGCCCGGAAACAGAAACAGCATCCACTTTCCCAAGCATTATAACTATCTTTGCCTAAACTTTTAAATGATGGAATTAAAGCTCTCTAAAGCTATTTGTTTCTTTGACCTTGAAACCACCGGTACCAATGTGGCAAAGGACAGGATAGTGGAGATTTCGATCCTGAAAATACATCCCAACGGTAATAAGGAAAGCAAGACCTGGCTGGTGAACCCGGAGATGCACATTCCCGAGGAGGTAGTTGCCATCCATGGAATTTCCAATGAGAAGGTGGCCGGGGAGCCTACTTTTAAACAATTATCGAAAGAGATATATGCTATGATCCGCGACAGTGACCTGGCGGGATTCAACTCAGACCGCTTTGATATTCCCCTGCTGGCAGAGGAAATGCTGCGGGCGGATATCGATTTCGATATGAAGCACATGGTTTCCGTTGATGTACAGACCATATTCCACAAAATGGAAAAACGCACCCTCGAGGCAGCGTACAAATTTTATTGCGATAAAGAGATGACCGATGCCCACAGTGCGAAGGCTGATACAGAGGCAACTTACGAAGTACTGCTGTCGCAGTTGGAGCGCTATCCGGAGCTGGATAACGACATAAAGAAACTGGCCGACTTTTCAAGGCGGAAGCAGTCAGTGGATTTCGCCGGATTTATAATCCTGGATGAAACAGAAGAGGAAGTATTTTCCTTTGGAAAACACAAAGGCAAAAAAGTAGCAGAGGTGCTTGACAATGAACCGGGATATTTTGGATGGATCCTGAATGCAGATTTTCCTTTATATACCAAAAAAGTGTTAACCCAGATCAAACTGAATAAACTAAACAATAAATTACCATAGAACAGCCGCTAAAACGTTTTCAGGTGTCGGATCCCGGGGCTGGCAACTTCATAACCCAACCACCCGGGCTTCGCTCAAAATAAAAACCATGAAACTTGTATGTATAGGCCGCAATTATGCGGATCATATCAAAGAACTTGCCAATGAGCGGCCGGAAGAGCCTGTCATATTCATCAAACCGGATTCAGCCATTCTTCCCCGCGAACAGGACTTTTATATTCCGGTGTTTACGGATGATGTCCACTACGAAGTGGAGGTTTTGGTAAAGATTAAAAAGGTAGGAAAGCATATCCACCCGAAATATGCAGCAACCTACTATGACGAGATAGGCCTCGGCATAGATTTTACAGCCCGGGACCTGCAGGCGCGTTTAAAGGAAAAAGGCCTCCCCTGGGAAAAAGCCAAAGGCTTTGATGGGGCGGCAGTCATTGGAAGGTGGGTCCCTAAATCCCGGTTTAATGACCTGAATTCCCTTCGTTTCTCCCTCCTAAGGAATGGCGAAATTGTCCAGGAAGGCAATACTGGGCATATGCTGTGGAAAATAGACGAACTGATAGCCTATGTATCCCGATTTTTTACACTTAAGAAGGGAGATATTATTTTTACAGGAACGCCTTCGGGGGTTGGAAGAATTCAGGCAAATGATTACCTTTCGGGCTTGCTCGAAAATGAGGAAATGTTTTCAGTTAAAATTAAATGAATGATATACAACTTGGACAAAATAAATGAAATGGCAGATGGGGATCAGGATTTTATCAACTCTGTGATTTCGGTATTTCTGGAAGAGGTACCCCAGGACCTTCAGGACCTGGAACGTGCCATTTCCGAAAACGATTATGAGAATATTTACAAGTTAGCGCACAAGATCAAACCCAATGTAGATCTTTTGGGTATGGAGCAGGCCCGGGCAGCAGCCCTGGAAATAGAAACACTGGGTAAAAATGCGGAAAACAGCGAACAGGTAGCGCGAAAATTCCCGCTGCTAAAAAAGGATATCCATCAGGTCATCACCGAACTAAAAAATGATTTCCCTGTCTGATGTTCGCGGAGATCATCACAATAGGGGATGAGATCCTTATAGGGCAGGTGGTGGATACCAATTCTACCAGTATTGCCAGGGAACTGAACAAGATCGGTATATCCGTATACCAGGTCACTGCCGTACAGGATAACAGGGATCACATCCTGCAGGCAATGAAAGAAGCCGGTTCGCGCACGGCAATTGTCATCCTTACGGGCGGGCTTGGTCCCACAAAGGATGATATCACCAAGCATACATTATGTGAATTCTTAGGGGATACGCTTGTTGAAAACCCACTCGTACTCGCGCATATAGAGGACCTTTTCCAAAACTATATCTCCACCCCCATTTCTGATCTTAACAGGCGGCAGGCATTGGTTCCGTCCCGTGCCGAAGTATTGCATAACGCTTACGGTACGGCCCCAGGGATGTGGATCCGGCAGGGGGAATGTGTTTATATCTCACTGCCCGGGGTTCCCTTTGAGATGAAAAATATACTGACGGAAGTGGTCATCCCCAGGATCGTGGCAGAATACAAACGGCCCTATATCCTTCACCGGACCATCATTACCTATGGCCTTGGGGAAAGTGCACTTTCGGAGCGCATAGCAGCCTGGGAAGATGCATTACCTCCCTATATCAAATTGGCATACCTCCCCAATCTGGGACGGGTACGGCTACGGCTTACAGCCAAGGGTACCGATAAGAAGCTTCTTGAAGATGCTGTCATGGAAGCGGTTGAGAAACTGAATGACCTCATCGGCGATCTTATTTATGGAATTGAAAATGAGGAAGATATCGAATCTGTGATCGCCCGGTTACTGACAGCTAAACACCTTACCCTGGCGGCTGCAGAAAGTTTTACCGGGGGTAAGATCGCAGCACAGATAACCTCAATTCCCGGGGCATCTGCGCATTTTCTCGGAAGTGTGGTGAGTTACGCTACCCGGGTCAAAGAGGAGGTATTGGGCGTCCCAAAATCGCTTATAGATTCGTACTCTGTTGTCAGTGAAGAAGTAGCTAAATCCATGGCCCAAAATGTCAGGGAAATGATGCATGCTGATATAGCAGTCGCCACCACCGGGAATGCAGGTCCCACAAAGGGGGATTCGGATGCGCAAATAGGCACGGTATACATTGCTGTTGCTTCCTCACGCGGGGTATATGCCGAGCGTTTCACCATGGGAAATCACAGAACCCGGATCGTCCGCAAATCCGTGAACAAGGCCTTTGAAATGCTGCACAAAGAAATTTTAAAATTCTAGAAAAGAATCTTGTGCGTCCCGCAAAAATGATCTAAATTTGCAGCCTGTTTAAATTAAAGTAAAACGTAGCGCAATGTCAAAAGTCTGTGAGATTACTGGAAAGAAGGCGATGTTCGGAAATAATGTTTCTTTCTCCATCAACAAGACCAGAAGGAGATTTGATGTAAATCTCTCCAAGAAGCGTTTTTATATACCTGAAGAAGATCGTTGGGTTACTTTGAAAGTTTCAACCAGGGCATTGAAATCGATCAATAAGAATGGAATTTCCGAAGTGCTTAAACAAGCCAGGGAAAAAGGGTTGATAAAATAGACCGAAATAGTTTAGTGTAAGATGGCAAAGAAAGGAAACAGAGTCCAGGTAATTTTGGAATGTACGGAGCACAAGGATTCGGGCATGCCCGGTACTTCCCGGTACATCACAACCAAGAATAAAAAAAACACTCCTGACCGGATGGAAATAAAGAAATTCAATCCGATCCTCAAAAGGATGACAGTTCATAAAGAGATAAAATAAATAGATCATGGCAAAGAAAACGGTAGCAACCCTGCAAGGGGGTTCTAAAAGATTGACAAAGGCCATTAAAATGGTAAGGTCCCCTAAAAGCGGTGCATATACCTTTATGGAAGCGGTAATGCCACCCGAGATGGTCAACGATTGGTTATCCAAAAAGTAACTGACTAACCCTATTATATAAAGCCGCTTTCCCTGGAGAGCGGCTTTTTTTATTTCCTATCTTTAACGCTCAATTTGCGCTGGTATGAGTTTATTCAAAAAAATATTTTCCCCACAACATAAGGAAAGCCTCGATAAGGGGCTTGAAAAAACCAAATCGAGTTTCTTTTCTAAGCTAAGCAAGGCAGTTGCCGGAAAGAGCCGGGTAGATGATGAGGTACTGGACAACCTCGAAGAGGTCCTGGTATCTTCAGATGTGGGGGTAGACACTACCCTGAAGATCATCAAACGCATTGAGGAGCGTGTGGAAAGGGACAAATACATGGGTACTGAAGAGTTGAACCTGATATTGAGGGAAGAGATCGCAGGCCTCCTGTCAGAGACCACCGCGGATGAAGAAACAGATTTCAGTATCCCGGCCCAGCGGCCCTATGTAATTATGGTTGTTGGGGTCAACGGGGTGGGGAAAACCACCACGATAGGGAAGCTCGCCCACCAGTTCAAGAACCGGGGTTATAAGGTGGTGATAGGTGCAGCAGATACCTTTCGGGCAGCCGCGATTGACCAGCTCGAGGTATGGGCAGAACGGGTGGGGGTTCCCCTGATCAAGCAAAAAATGGGAAGCGACCCGGCCTCGGTGGCCTTTGACACCCTGAGTTCCGCAGTAACCCAGGAGGCTGATGTGGTCCTGATCGATACGGCAGGACGACTGCACAACAAGGTCAATCTGATGAACGAATTAGGAAAGGTAAAACGGGTGATGCAAAAAGTTCTGGAAGAAGCTCCCCATGAAGTTTTACTGGTGCTCGATGGTTCAACGGGGCAGAATGCCTTCGAACAGGCGAAGCAATTCACCAAAGCAACTGAAGTAACATCCCTGGCGGTTACCAAACTGGATGGAACGGCCAAAGGCGGGGTGGTACTGGGGATCTCAGACCAGTTCCGGATCCCGGTCAAATATATCGGGGTAGGGGAAGGGATCGGAGACCTGCAGGTATTCAATAAAATGGAGTTTATCGATTCGTTTTTTAATATCGGCAAAGATCATTGAACTAATTTTCGAACCTGCTGCCGTAAGGGAAGAAGCGCAGGGACCTATCATCAGCAATGAACCAGTGAAACAGTGTATACCCCCGATGAGATTATTCGCGATACTTGCGGCCCTGCTGGTATGCTTGGGATGCAAAGACCTGGGTGGGCGTGGTGACCGGCATCCCGAACAGGTACCCGATACGGTGATCCTCTGGGCACCCTACAATGATTCGGCAGAAGTGGCTGCAAACCGGGACCACGAAATTGCCCGGATGCAATTCAGCTTACTCCAGTCCCGCTTCCTGGATAAAAATGCGGTTTTCCGGCCGTTATACCCCGAAGTATCCCGGTTTTCAGAAGCGGAATATCAAAGCCTGAAACCCCTGGTCCTGGAACAGGATATCCCTACCCTGCAATCCCATATAAAATCCGGAAGGCTGTCATATGAAAAGTTGGTGCTGTTTTTTCTCTACCGGATATACAAATATGAATTGAATAATGCTTCCACCCTCCATACAATCCTGGCGCTGAATGCGGATGCCGTACAGCAAGCCCGGGACAAGGACAGGCTCCGGTTGTCGGAAGAAGCGATACAGAGGCACCCGGTGTTTGGGATGCCCGTATTGTTAAAGGATAATATCAATACGGAGGGAATGCGTACAACCGCGGGCTCCGTTGCCCTGATGGAAAACGATGTAACCGACGCTTATATAGTAGCGCGTTTAAAGGAAAAAGGTGCTATTATCCTGGGAAAGGTAAATATGAGTGAATGGGCCTACTTTCTGTGCTCCGGGTGCCCGGTTGGTTACAGTGCCATGGGCGGTCAAACCCTGAACCCCTACGGCAGGGGAGTTTTTGAAACCGGCGGAAGCAGTTCCGGCAGTGGTACTGCAGTGGCTGCCAATTATGCGGTAGCGGCAGTGGGAACAGAAACTTCGGGATCCATACTTTCGCCCTCTGGGCAGAATTCAGTTGTTGGCTTAAAACCCACGATAGGGTTGTTGTCCCGGAGTGGCATTGTCCCCATTTCCAGTACATTGGATACCCCCGGTCCCATGACGAAGAACGTAATTGACAATGCCATTTTACTGGATGCCATGTTGGGCTTTGACCAGCAGGATAGGATGTCAGTGCCACCTCCCTGGGATGCCGGATGGGATGGACATATCGGAAAAATGTCTGGTATGGAAGGCAGGCGACTGGGGGTTTATGCAGATTTGATGGCGTCCGATTCCCTGTACCGTAAAATTGTTTCCCGCCTGGAAGCGGCAGGTGTTATTATAAAAGTCTGCTCCCCCTCCGAAGAGAAGCTCGATGGTTTTATCAGTATACTGAACATCGATATGAAAAACGACCTTCCCATGTATCTGGAGACCCATGTTCAGAATACGGAAGGTGTAACGATCACCTCCATTGCAGATGCCGTTGCCTTCAATAAGGCAGATTCCGCGCTTCGCATCCCCTATGGGCAGGCACTATTCCGGGGAATCCTTGCGGATTCCACCACAGCGGAGGAGTTGGCTGTCATAAAATCCCGGCTGCAGGCACAGGGGCGTAAATTTTTCGATTCTGCGCTGGATGCGTACCAACTCGATGCAGTTTTGTCTATCAATAACCTGCATGCCGGGTATGCCGCTGTAGCCAGGTACCCTGCGCTGACCGTCCCGATGGGGTACAGATCGGACGGGGAGCCGGTAAACCTTACATTCATTTCACAACCTTTCTGTGAAGACCGGTTATTGGCATTGGGCAAAGCATTTGAATCACTGATCCATGCCCGACGACTCCCGGCCGCATATCAATAGCGAACAATATCCCCCGGGAAACTATGGGCCCGGCATCACAAAATATTACCGGATAAGGGCATTGATCTTTTCCCAGAGCTGGCTATCAAAGCCGGCAGGCCCCATTTGATCATTTCCTGTGTCTTCCCCCATGCGAACCACTACCAGGGACTGGCTGGGCACAACATACAGTTTCTGGTCATTCTTCCCCAGCCCGCAGATCGTATCATCCGGGGCAGTGGGAATGAGTTCCCCCTGAAAAGTAAACTGAACGGAGGGGGCCATATAGCTGTCCTTACCATTAAGCCACCAAAGATAACCGTACGATTTGTTGTACCCCTGGGAAGTGCTGGTCATGGCAGACAGAAACTCAGTATCTTCCAGTATGGGATCCCCGTCCCATTTCCCGCCGTTGAGGTTCAACAGGCCAAACCGGGCCATACTCCGGGCATCGCTAAAGTATACGCTGGAGCCGCTGGTACTGATCCATGTACCGCGCATCCCGATTTTATTGCGGAGATAGGTATTGAAGAAAGCGGTAAAAGGGGTGTTGATAGCTTCGCTTACCACCTCCTGTAACAAGGTATAGGGCCCGTTGTGATAAGCCCATCGGGTACCGGCATCGGCCTTATATGCCAGGCAGTCGGGCGATATACAGTCGAAGGCGATTTCATCCAGCCCTGTTGTCATGGTAAGTTGGTTCCGGATGGTGATCAGGTCCTCTTTTTCAGGAGGGGCAATGGTCCATCCTTCTCCAAGATACCTGGAGGTCTTATCGTCAAGCTTTAATATGCCTTTTTCCTGGGCAATTCCAACTGTGAAGGCAGTAAGGGTCTTTCCGGCCGAAGCCCAATACCAGATGCTGTCTTTTGTAAATGTGCCGAAATATTCTTCCACAGCGATCTTTCCATCTTTAAGAATGATAAAGGCTTTCGTCTTATTTTCGGCCAGCAGGTCATAGAGGGGTTGTCTTGCAGCGGCATCCCATTCCAGTTCCTCCAGGCCCACCGAATCCCATGAAGGGCTTCCTGCAGGGGGGAAATATAGTTCCACCTTTGGACCAGGCGTATCCGGATTTTCTATTGGCGTACCCCCATCAGAACTATTTGAACAGGAAAGGACCATGCTGCATAGGAGGCCTGCCATAATTAGTAAAGGGATTCTTTTCGCTCCAACTCCAGTCTTGAACATAGTTAGTATTTATGATGTAACGCAAAAAACGAAGAATTCTTGTTAAATCCCGGCTGTTGCCCGGGCATGTTGTATTTTTGCACATTATTAGCAGAGGTATGCGGACAAAGTCGTTGAAGAAAAATAGGATTAATGTAGTTACACTGGGTTGTTCCAAGAACGTCTACGATTCAGAAATCCTGATGGGGCAGCTGAAGGCGAACAACAAGGAGGTGGTCCATGAGGAGGAAGGGAATATCGTGGTGATCAACACCTGTGGGTTTATTGCCAACGCCAAGGAGGAGAGTGTGAATACCATACTGGATTTTGTGCAACGGAAGGAGTCCGGCATGATCGACAAGGTATTTGTGACAGGATGCCTGAGTGAGCGGTATAAACCAGACCTGCAAAAAGAGATCCCTGATGTGGACGCCTATTTTGGAACCAGTGAGCTGCCCAACCTGCTGAAAGCCCTGGGGGCGGATTATAAGCACGAACTGATAGGCGAGCAGCTGACCACAACCCCAAAAAACTATGCCTACCTTAAAATTGCCGAAGGTTGTGACCGGCCTTGTTCTTTTTGTGCTATCCCGCTCATGCGGGGAAGGCATAAAAGCAAGCCTGTCGAAGAATTGGTAAGGGAGTCTGAAAAACTGGCTGCAAAGGGGGTAAAGGAATTGATACTGATTGCTCAGGACCTTACCTATTACGGTTTGGACCTCTATAAAAAAAGGAATCTTGCGCAGCTGCTGGAGCAGCTCGTGGCCGTGGAGGGTATCGAATGGATCCGGCTCCATTATGCTTTTCCCAGCGGTTTCCCCATGGACGTGCTGCAGGTTATGGATAAGGAACCGAAAATCTGCCGCTATATGGATATTCCCCTGCAGCATATTTCAGACCCTATTCTGAAGAGTATGCGCAGGGGTACAACCAAAGAAAAAACGACCCGGTTACTCCGTGATTTCAGGGAAGCCGTTCCCGGGATGGCCATCCGGACCACCCTGATCGTAGGGTATCCCGGGGAAACCGAGGCTGATTTTCAGATCCTTAAGGAATGGGTGGCGGAGATGCGTTTCGAAAGGCTTGGCTGTTTTACCTACAGCCATGAAGAGAATACACATGCTTATCTTCTGGAAGACGATGTGCCGGAATCCATTAAACAGCAGCGGGCTAATGAGATTATGGAACTGCAATCCAGGATATCCTGGGAATTGAATCAGGAAAAGATCGGAAGGACATACCGATGTATCATCGACCGGAAGGAAGGTGGCTATTTTGTGGGAAGGACAGAGTTCGACTCGCCTGATGTGGACAATGAGGTGTTGGTAGATGCTTCACTTCACTACGTAAAACAAGGGGAGTTCGCAGACCTGTTGATAACCGATGCTGCCGACTTTGACCTGTATGCCATACCGGTATCCTGACAGCTTTCACCATCCTGATCCTGGCTTCGCGCTTACATGTTCACAAATTCAAAACTGGCCAGGGGTTCGTTTGTAAGGTCAATCTCCGTTTCATTCAGGAGGATACCATGCTCAAGATATGCTTTCAGGTTGGCCAGCCAGAATGTCCAGCCATTACTGCAACCGAAATGGATATTTAATTTACTTTCCTCGTCGGTTGGAATTCCATATTGTTGCAATGTCACCAACACGGCCTGCCCCCTGTCTTGCAGTTTAACGGATACGGTACTTACCCCTGCAAAGGAGAATTCGAGGAAATCTTTACCGTTTGCCTGCACTATTTGACCTTCTTCCTGCCCGTTCCAGTTATGCCATTTCCAGGTATACCGGTCCCCAGCCTGTATCTGTTCTTCCGGCACCCGCTGTTTCCCGTCCGCAGAGGAATACCGGGCCTCCTGTAGAAACCAGCTGCAGATCCCCATCGGCGTTGCCCAGCAGGCATATAATTTTTCTGGAGGAGCTTTTATATAGATTTTCCTTGTGAAACCATTAAATCCCGGTTTTTCCATGATCCCTTGTTTTAGAATTAAATGAAACAGTCCCTGCGGGGAAACCAACACGGACCGCTATTTATTTTTTTCTGCCCGATTCGTAAGTAAAAAGCACCCGTCCCAGTGCTGCCAGGAAAGGTAGGCCAACCTCCTCGTATTCATAAACATCATCGTTAAAGATCCCATCCTTATTCACAAGGATGGTGGCCGTAAGGAGGAATTCCACATCCTGGGAGCTATCCGTGATATAGGCGCAGTCCGTAAGGGTGCCGTAGGCAAACCCTACTTTATTATAGATCTTAATATGATCGGGTATCCGGGCTGTGGTATCCCCGAAAATAAAGAATTTGCAGTAACCGTCATAATATTCTTCCGGATCAAATCCGACCTCCCGCGGCACTGTATGCATGGCCTTCAATAGAAATTCACGCTGGGTCTCATCCAAATCAAACCGCGCTTCTGTTCTAAATTTTTCAGGGAATATAACCCGCTTCAAAACCTCGTGCTGGGAACTAATCGGGTAATAGTTCTTCAGGCTGAAATCAAAGGGTCCGGGAACAAGGGAATCTTCATCATAATATCCCTTGCCTTTTTGGATACTATTCAGTTTAAGGGGTTTTGCCACGGTATTGATGGAGGGCCGGGTCACAGAAGTGGTGCTGTCATTCAGGTATAGCACCAGCGGTTGTGTGGTGACATCATCTGTATGGACCCCTAACCTGTGGGAGATCCGTACTTTTTCAATGCCTTTTGTGTGCAGGCCGTTATTGATCGCATCCTGCCCTAAAAATTCCAGTAACCGGTTATTGGCATGATTGTCACTGACTGAAAAAATATTAGAGATGTCTTCTGCAAAACTGTTGATAACTGAATCCCCTTCGATGTAATACCTCGTATCCAGGGAAAGCGTATCGATGGCATTTAATTTTTCAAGGGCAAGGACCGCAATCGGGAATTTGACCGTGCTGGCCGGGTAGAAATAGGAGTCATCCGCTACCTGGAAATCGAAGTCGGAAAAAAAGATACTGTCACCTGAGCGGTCTATCCGGGTATATCGGATCTGTACCTCATATTGCCCCACACTGTCCATAACCCTCCTGATGTCGGGATCAGCAGAAGCCAGGGCCATTTCCAGTGGATTAGTGACCGGAATGGTTGTTTTACAGGAAACGATGCCTATAACAACAAAAATGGCAAGGCATCCGAAATATTTTAAACAAAAGGGTAGTGCATTCATAGTTACGGGCCTGGGATGTCATTCGTCATACAATTCGCCCCGATGCGGGATCAGGGAATCGCGGACCTGCAGCATGTCCGATTCCTCCACAACCATATAGGCAATGCTGTGCATATCACTAAAGTCTGCAGATCCTGCAATGTGTGGTTGCAGTTCCTCCCGGACCATATATTCTTTCAGATGCTGTGCATGGTGTTTCGCCGTTTCACTGGCTGATTCTCCCCGAAAATCCCAAATCAATTTTATCTTCTTTCCCAATATCCGTATTGTTTAGTGAGTTTCAACCTTTTGCAACTGAAATTCCTTTTTCAGCAAATGCCTTGAAATCCTTAAGGTATTTTACCGATTGTTTTTTAAAAATGCCCGGCATTAAAATGCCCATGAGTTTTAGCATAATACCATTGAATTGGAATTCAGTCTCGGCAATCCATTTCGTAGTATGGTCATCAATATCCTTGAAATAGTTTTTTTGAATATTGTGTATCCCTTTTGCGTCATACGTCGCATGAAATTCATAGGGCAGGTTTCGTTTCATAATGGTTTCGATCATCACGATTTCCCGGTTGCCGGTGATATACCGTAATTCCAATTGTGCCCCTTCCTGTCCTGGTGTTCCCGAAAGCAATTTATAACTTACCAGCCCCCGCTGCCAATGTTTCATGTTTTCAGGATTATCAAGTTTTTTGATTAATTCCGGCCGGGGTACCGCTATCGTAATTTCATTTGTATATTTCATTGTTTATGGTGGATTGCCATGTTTGCGGAGTAATTTAAGGAATTTTCATCACTAAAAATGTGTTAATGAATGAAGTTATCGCTTGCCCGCCATCCCGATATTAGTATTTTAGCCCTATGAAAATTTCAATGGGACTTTCCGGGATCAATCCTGTCAGGCTCACATGGGTTCTGATGTCCATGTTCCTGTTTTCCTGCAATTCCATGTGGAAACAGGAAGAGCCGAAGGAGCCACTGGCACGGGCGGGAAAAGCATTCTTATATCGGGAAGATGTAGCTGACCTCCTGGGGGAAGGTATTTCGGCCCAGGATAGCGCTTCTATCATAACCAACTACATCAATAATTGGGCAACCAAACAGTTACTGTTGTCAAAAGCTAAGATAAATTTACCGGAGGATAAGCTTGCGGAATTTGAACAGCTGGTCTCAAATTACAGGACGGATCTGTATACCAGGGCGTACAAAGAGGCGTTGGTATTACAATCAGAGGATACCACGATAACAAAGGCCCAGCTCCAGCAATTTTATGATGCTGAAAGTGAAAACTTCCGGCTAAAGGAAAAACTGGTGAAACTTCGGTTTATTGAATTGCCCCTGCAATTTTTGCAAAGAAAGGAAGTCACACAAAAATTAAAGCGTTTTAATGAGGGCGATGTGGAATACCTCGATTCCATTGGGGTACATTTTGTAAAACTCAATTTCAATGATTCGATATGGATCCCGGCATCACAGGTCATCGAGGAAATACAACCGCTAAATTATGATAATGAGGACCGATACTTAAAAAAATCACAATTTTTTGAATTGGAGGATTCAATGGGGGTATATTTGGCAATGGTTACCGATATACTCAAGGTAAATGATATTGCACCACTTTCCTATATTGAACCCACCATCCGCCAGGTATTGTCAAACAGGAGAAAGTTAGATTACATACGAAAATTAGAAACTGAGATCATAGATGAAGCTACAAAAGATAAAGAATTTGAGGTATATGCCCCTAAGGAATAGTGCGTGGATGCTTCTGGCATTCCTCTTTACCAGCCTGGGTGCGTATGCCCAGGTGATCGACTCAATTCCCGATACACAGGTTGAGCCACCCGAAGCACTTGCAGAAGCCGGGGCCGGTACCCGCAAAGACACCGTAACCAGCTTTAAACGCGTGAAACTGGATGGCATTGCGGCTGTGGTTGGCGATTATGTTATCCTGGATTCTGACGTGGAAAAGGCTCTTATTGATATCCAAAGCCAGGGAGCTTCTACGGAGGATATTACCCATTGCAACCTTTTAGGCAAACTCATGGAAGACCGCCTGTACGCGCACCAGGCAGTACAGGACAGCATCCTGGTATCTGACGATGAGGTCAATGCTACCAGTGAACGGCAGCTGCAACAACTTGTGCAGCAGGTAGGCTCCATGGAAAAGGTCTTGCAATTTTATAAAAAGGAAAACGTTGAAGATTTCAGGGAGGAACTTTTCAATATAAATAAGCTTCGGATGCTATCCGAGAAAATGCAGCAGAAAATTGTTGGGGATATTGAGGTAACCCCGGAGGAAGTGCGGCAATTTTTCAACAAGATCCCGGAAGATGAACGCCCGGTATTTGGGGCAGAACTGGAAATATCCCAAATCATCAAGCGGCCAGTTATCCCTGATACCGAAAAACAAAAGGTTATTGAAAAACTCAGGGAGATCAAGGAAGATGTGGAGGACAACGATGCCAGTTTTAAGGTAAAGGCAATCCTGTACACCGAGGATGCAGCCTCCCGGCCTAATGGCGGGTTCTATAGCATTACCAAGGAAACGCAGTTCGTCAAAGAATTTAAGGATGTGGCCTTCAGCCTTCAGGAAGGTGAAATTTCAGAACCTTTTGAAACAGTTTTTGGATATCATATCATTTATATTGAAAAGGTAAGGGGGCAGGAACGGGACCTTCGGCATATCCTGATGATTCCCCAGGTACCTCAGTCGGCAATTGATACTGCAAAAAAAGAACTCGATTCCATCCGCCAGCAGGTGATAGACGGAAAATATACCTTCGCTGAGGCAGCCCTGAACTTCTCGGATGAGAAGGAAACAAAATTTGATGGCGGCCTTTTGCGGAATCCTACCAATTTTGACTCGCGATTTGAACTGACCAAAATGGACCCTTCACTCTACAACCAGGTACGTAACCTGAAAGACAATGAGATATCCTACCCGTTGCTGGAACAGGATCCAAGGGGGGGCGCCCCGCTTTACAAAATAGTGATGGTATCCAACAGGTATGATGAGCATAAAGCAGATTTTGCGAAAGACTACCTGAAGATCCAGGAACTTGCCCTGCGTGAAAAACAGTTCAATGCCATCAAGAAATGGATGGATGAACACATTGAGGATACCTACGTAAGTGTGAATAGCGAAAACCAGGAATGCGATTTTGCAAATAATTGGGTAAAAGACTAATTGCATGTCGGACGTTGCCGCGATAAAGAACTTAGTAGAAAAACACCAAGCCCTAAAAAAGGAGATAGCCAAGGTAATCATAGGTCAGGAAAAAGTAATAGACCTTATCCTGCTTTCGATCTATACAGGGGGCCATTCATTGCTCATCGGAGTCCCAGGACTTGCTAAAACCTTAATGGTCAATACCATTGCCCAAACCCTGGGGCTCGATTTCAAGCGCATTCAGTTTACGCCCGACTTAATGCCGAGTGATATCTTAGGGAGTGAAGTGCTGGACCAAAACCGGAATTTCAAATTTATCAAAGGCCCGGTTTTTGCCAATATTATCCTTGCCGACGAGATCAACCGGACGCCGCCCAAAACACAGGCTGCCTTGTTGGAAGCCATGCAGGAGCGCGCGGTGACGATAACGGGGAAGCAGTACAAACTGGAACTCCCTTACTTTGTTCTTGCCACGCAAAACCCGATAGAACAGGAAGGAACCTATCCTTTGCCGGAAGCACAATTAGACCGGTTTATGTTTGCTATCGAATTAAAGTATCCTTCCCTGTCAGAGGAGATGCAGGTGGTAAAAGCAACAACAGGGGATGTGATCCCCATGGTAACCCCGCTCTTTAACGCTGCAGAGATCCTGGAAGTACAGCATCTTGTCCGCAGGATCCCAGTCCCTGATAATGTGGTGGAATATGCGGTAAAGCTGGTCAGCAGCACCCGGCCTAACCTGGAAACATCACAGGCGTATGTTAAGCAATACCTCGATTGGGGTGCTGGCCCGAGGGCTTCCCAGAACCTTATTATGGGGGCTAAGGCCCACGCAGCCATACAGGGCAAATATTCTCCGGACATCGAAGATGTACAGGCTGTGACGATGAGCATCCTGAGGCACCGGATCATAAAGAATTACAAGGCGGAAGCCGAGGGAATATCAGAAGAGGACATTATCCGTAAATTGCTGTAACGAAACCCGTTACTACTATTGTTCAGTTTGTCAGCGCTATTAATGGCGTCCCTTTCAGAACTTTTATGCTAAAGGAACCATCGGTTGAAATTCAATTATACAGCCCGTATTCTGCTTATTTCCCAAATATCCTTCTTATGCGGTTCAAAAGTTTTATTTACCCTGCTATTTTTAGTAATTTTGGAAACTACTGTAACCTAAAAACATACCAATGGCATTTGATATAGACATGATCAAGGGCGTATACGCCAACATTGCAGAACGTGTAGACAAGGCACGTGAAATTGTGGGCAGGCCTTTAACCCTTTCCGAAAAAATACTCTATTCCCACCTTTGGGATGGAAATCCCACCAGGGAACTTAAAAGGGGCAAGGATTATGTTGATTTCGCACCTGACAGGGTGGCCTGCCAGGATGCCACGGCACAAATGGCCTTATTGCAGTTTATGCATGCCGGCAAACCCAAGGTGGCTGTACCAACGACAGTCCATTGCGACCATTTGATCCAGGCCAAGGTAGGGGCTGAAGCGGATCTTCAGCGTGCTAACCAGACAAGCAATGAAGTTTTTGATTTTTTAGAATCCGTATCCAACAAATATGGCATTGGATTCTGGAAACCCGGCGCGGGGATCATCCACCAGGTGGTGCTTGAAAATTATGCATTCCCGGGAGGGATGATGATTGGGACGGATTCCCATACCGTGAACGCAGGGGGTTTGGGCATGGTTGCAATTGGTGTTGGCGGGGCTGATGCCGTTGATGTAATGGCAGGAATGGCCTGGGAACTCAAATTTCCGAAATTGATAGGCGTAAAACTAACAGGAAAATTATCAGGGTGGACAGCTCCCAAGGATGTTATTTTAAAGGTGGCCGGAATCCTTACTGCTAAAGGGGGCACAGGTGCTATCGTGGAATATTTCGGAGAAGGTGCTACCTCCATGTCCTGTACCGGGAAAGGAACCATCTGCAACATGGGTGCTGAAATTGGAGCTACCACATCCACTTTTGGATATGATGAATCCATGGACCGTTACCTCCGGGCAACTGACAGGGCTGATGTGGCAGATGCTGCCAATAGTGTAAAAGCACACCTTACGGCAGATAAAGAGGTGTATGCAAATCCGGAACCTTATTTTGATGAGTTGATAGAGATCAACCTTTCTGAACTGGAACCACACCTCAACGGGCCATTTACACCGGACCTCGCAACCCCAATTTCCAAAATGAGCGAAGCGGCAAAAGCAAATGACTGGCCCTTGCATGTGGAGGTAGGCCTGATTGGATCCTGCACCAATTCATCTTATGAAGATATTTCCCGGGCGGCATCCCTGGCGAAGCAGGTATCGGAAAAGAACCTGAAAACCAAATCGAAATTTACAATTACCCCAGGTTCCGAACAGGTACGCTATACGATCGAAAGGGACGGGTTTATAGATACTTTCAACAATATCGGGGCTACGGTTTTTGCAAACGCCTGTGGCCCATGTATCGGGATGTGGGACCGTTATGGCGACAAAGCCGCCAATGGACCCAGGAATACCATCGTTCATTCATTCAACCGGAATTTTGCCAAACGGGCAGATGGAAATCCCAATACGCTTGCATTTGTAGGATCCCCGGAACTGGTAACGGCGATCGCGATTGCCGGCAGGCTTGATTTTAATCCTATTACGGATAAACTTATCAATGAAGAAGGCGTGGAGGTGATGCTGGAAGAACCAAGGGGCTATGAATTGCCACCCCTGGGATTTGCAGTCGAAGATGCCGGCTTTATCCCGCCAAAGGAAGACGGAAGCAGCGTAGTTGTCAAGGTAGCAGAGGATTCAGAAAGGTTACAGTTGCTGGATCCCTTTGAACCGCTCACGGCTGAGAGCCTTCAGGGAATGAAATTACTGATCAAGGCATTTGGAAAATGCACCACCGACCATATATCAATGGCCGGGCCATGGCTGCGTTTTAGGGGACATCTGGACAATATTGCAAACAATACGCTTATTGGTGCCGTGAATGCATTTAACAAAAAAACCAATTTTGTAAAGAACCAACTGACCGGGGAATACGGCGGGGTTCCCGATACACAAAGGGCATACAAAGCAAAAGGGATCAAAACCATAGTAGTGGGAGACCACAATTATGGGGAAGGCTCTTCCCGGGAACATGCGGCTATGCAGCCAAGGCATTTAGGCGTTGCTGCTGTTTTGGTAAAATCATTTGCACGTATCCACGAGACCAATCTCAAGAAGCAGGGGATGCTGGCACTTACCTTTGCAAATGAAGCGGATTATGACCTCATCCAGGAGGACGATACGTTCAACTTTGTGGATATCGGTGCGTTTGCACCCGATAAACCCCTTACTATCGAGGTTGTGCATGCAGATGGAAGTACCGATACCATAAAAGCCAACCATACCTATAATGAACCCCAAATTGCGTGGTTCAGGAAGGGATCGGCCCTTAATGTGATAAAGGCTGAAAATAACGGTTAATATGTATCATTAATAATACTGTAAGACTCCCGAATATCCTAGGGAGTTTTTTAGTTTTGAAGAAATCACGCTACATGTCGGTTCGTAAAAAGACAGTGCTCAATATTCTGCTGATCGCCTTTATCCTTTCTTTTTTTGTTACCCCACTCGGCTATCATGGAAAAGTTCTGTTGAACACACTGTTTTCCTTTAGTCCGGACGTAGTTGAAGCCAATGGGAGGGAAAAAATTACCGATTACAACTGGAAGCTAAAGGATGCCAATTGGGATTACTTTAATTTTGACCGGTCTGAAGGAAATGTAATTTTTGTCAATTTATGGGCATCATGGCGTCTGCCCTGTGCAGCGGAATTGAAGACCGTTCAGAAATTATATACTAAATACCATGACAAGGTGGATTTTTATATCATTACGGATGAAGAAAGGATCCCGGTCAGGGAATTCATGAAAAAAAATGATTTTACGTTTCCGGTGACCTACCTGATCATTGGGGAACCGAGTCCGGTTGAAACCAATGAACCTCCCAGGTCGTATATAATTGATAAAAATGGGTATATCGTTGTTGACAAACAGGGAATTGCGGATTGGGACAATCCCAAGGTGTATAGTGTTTTGGACAGTTTATTGGCGGAATAATGAAACATAGGAAAGGAATTTTACTGACACTTGGATTACTTGCAGTTGCAGGGCTTTTGTTGTTCACTCCAGTGGGATTTAAGGCCAAGGTATACCTCAACAGGATGCTTTCTTATAACCCTACCCCTGTGGAAAAAAGGGAGCAGCAGGTCCTGGCGGACTATGACTGGGAGGTGGAGGATCTGGAAGGGCAGGACTTTTCGCTCAACCAACTTAAGGGAAAAGTGGTCATCATCAATTTCTGGGCGACATGGTGCCCTCCCTGTATAGCAGAAATGCCCGGGTTCCAGAAATTGTACCAGGATTATGGTGACAAGGTCGCATTTTTATTTATTGCAAGGGACCAAAAGGATAAGGTAACAAAATTCCTGGCCCGAAAAAATTATGAATTGCCGGTCTATTTTGAATCTGGCCTTACCCCTAAAATATTGTTCAATGCTGCATTGCCCACTACCTATATTATAGATGAAGAGGGAAAGATTGTAATGGCCGAGGTGGGGAGCAGGGACTGGAACAGCGACGAAACACGGGCCTTTCTGGACACCCTATTAGTGCGATAAGGAAGCGGCAGGCTGCGTTATTTCCTGAAATATTTAAAGGGTACAACCAGCATCCCGAAACATTCCCCTTCTTCCTTGCCCAGGTGCTTATGATGGATCTTATGAGCCCTGCGAACACCACGGGCATACCAGTTATTGGCATTCCTGAAGAGCTTGAAACGCTGGTGGATAAAAATATCATGGACCATGAAGTAAGCGATGCCGTATGCCAGGATGCCCAATCCCAAAGGCCATCCATACCAAAAATCGGTATTCGCAGCCAGGTAGAAGAAGGTCATGCTTACAATGGCATAAAAAATAAAGAAGGCATCATTCCGTTCAAACCAGGAATCGTGGTCTTTTTTATGGTGGTCCCTGTGCAGCTTCCACAGGAAGCCGTGCATAACATACTTATGGGTAAACCACGCCATGAACTCCATAATACTAAAGGTTCCAATGAATATTAATAACCAGATTAAAGCCTGCATTTTATACTAAATTGAGTTTATAAGTTACATAGGATTTCGCCAAAAGTCCGAATTTCTGATAGTTAGGAACACGGATACGGGTATTTTTTATTTCCAGGGAAGGCGTTTTCTGCAGTTTCCTCAACAATTTGTAATAATACCGGTAAGCCGTGTATACGCCAAATTTGGCTTCCCTTGGTAATTTCAAAATTCCTTTGTACCCTGTTGAGAAGTTTGCTTTGATCTCTTCCACGATCCGCGCCTTGGAAACTTCGTCGAGTGCCATAAGGTTTGCATGTGGAAAATAGGAACGGTTCAGGATTTCATGATCCGCTTTGAGGTCCCTCAGAAAATTGACTTTTTGAAAAGCGGAACCCAGGGCCATCGCAGATTCTTTTAATGCTTCATATTGGGTATCATTGCCATTTACAAATACGCGAAGGCACATCAGGCCTACCACATCCGCCGAGCCGTAGATATATTCATTAAAATCCTCAAGGGTCGTATACGTCGATTTACTGAGGTCCATCCGCATACTTTTCATAAAAGAGGATACCAGGTGGTGGGGTATCTGGTATTTGTGATAGGTATGCTGGAAGGCATTCAATATTGGGTTCAGGCTAATTTTTTGTACCAGGGCTTCTTCCAGATCTGCCTCGAACCTGTCAAAAAGGGTCTCTTTGTCATAGGCATGGAAGGAATCCACGATTTCATCGGCAAAGCGCACAAAACCATAAATACTATAGATATCCTGTCTGATCTTCAAGGATAGCATTTTTGTGGCAAGGGCAAACGAGGTGCTGTACGACTCGGTTACCAGTTTGCTGCAATTAAAAGAAATAGTGTCAAACGTAGATTTCATCCTTTTTATGATAATTGATAGATTTTAGCATCAGACCGGAAACCAGTTTCCCGGAAATCAGGGCAGGGGGGACACCTGGGCCCGGGACGGTTAGCTGGCCTGTAAAGAACAGGTGTTTTACTTTCCTGCTTTGCAGCCCCGGCCGCAAAAATGCAGTTTGCGATAGCGTGTTCGCCATTCCGTATGCGTTACCTTTATAAGAATTATAGTGTTCCTTGAAATCATTGATGCAGAACGATTCCTTAAAAATCATATTCCCGGCAACGTCCTGCTGGGTATGGGCCTGGAACCGTTTTAGCATGATGTCCAGATAGGTGTCCCGTAATTTGGCGGTATCTTCCAACCCCGGGGCGAGGGGCATCAGGAAAAATCCCGCTTCACAACCCTCCGGCGCCATAGACGGATCCGTGACGGAGGGAAAATTGGCATAGAACAAAGGTTTGGAGGGCCATTGGGGATGATCGTATATCTCCCGTGCATGTTGTCCAAAATCCGTATCGAAGAAAAGGTTGTGGTGGTTAACGTTTTTCAGTTTCTTATCGAAAGCTATATAGTATAAAAGGCAGGACGGGGCAAAGGTTTTCGATGCCCAATAGGATTGGGTATATTGCCGGTAAGGTTCATCCAGTAAGCCCTCTGTATGGTGATAATCCGCGCCGCTCAGGACCAGATCTGCAGCAACGTATGTGCCGTTAACCTCAATACCGGTGGCCATTCCGTTTTCGACCCGTATCTTTTCCACTGAGGAGTTATTGGTAAGGACAACACCGAGCTCTTTTGCCAGGCTGGTCATCGCCTCGATGATCTTGTACATTCCGCCTCTCGGATGCCAGGTCCCCAGGCCAAAGTCCGCAAAATTCATAAAATTATAGAAGGCCGGGGTATTTGAAGGCTTGGCCCCAAGAAACAATACGGGGAATTCGAGGATGGCAATTAACCGGGGGTCAGTGAATTGTTTGCGTACTTCGGAGCTGATGGTTTTAAAAAATTGGTCGAGTCGGGTGACGGTGTCCGGGGTAATCAGTTCAAAGGGCGATAACCCGGGGCGATACACAATGCTGCCAATGGCGATATCATAATTTTTCTTTGCCTTCGCCATGAACTTTTTAAGCGTTTTGGAACTGCCTTTTTCAATGCGTTCAAATTCTGTGCAAATCTTTTCCAGTCTGTCGGCAATGGTAATGGTGTCATCAGTAAAGAACACCTTATAGGCAGGGTTTAATCTGTCCAGGGTGTAATAATCGGCAACCCGTTTCCCGAAATCCCCGAAAAATCGTTCAAAGATATCCGGCATCCAATACCAGCTGGGTCCCATATCAAAGGTAAACCCTTCTCTCAGGAGTTGTCTGGCACGTCCTCCGAACGTCTCATTTTTTTCATAAATGACCACATCACACCCAGCCCTGGCCAGGTAACAAGCAGCAGCAAGGGATGAAAATCCGGAACCTATGACAACAATTTTTTCACGCATACGGGCAGACAGGATTTATGGGTTTTCGGTACCAATCGCCGAGATGAGCTCCCGGATAGACTGGAAGGTTCGGATATTAGCCGGCAATTTTTCAGGATCCAGGAATTGCGTTTGCCTTCCCAGTATCCAAAGGGGGGATTGTTTCAATTTATGCTGACTCCGGTTGAAATCGGATATATAACGTTTTAGTTTATCCTTGGTCGGTGCTACCGTAAAATACGATATATATAAGATATTATCATAATAGTTTTGCAAATCGACCAAATTTTCCACCGGCATGGTCTGTCCCAGGTAAATCGTCCGGGCACCCTTTACAAGAAATTCATAGTTGACAAACAACAAACCGATCTCGTGGATTTCATTCTCCGGCAGAAAAAGCACATGGACTTTATCGGTTTTGGAAGCCGAAGGGGCTTGTAAGGATTCGGTGTTGGTGTAGACCTTCTGCTTGATGAGATGGGTAATGAAATGTTCATGTGCCGGGCTAATGGTCGAGGTTTGCCACAGCAACCCCAAATCCTCCAGGAATGGGATGAATATTTCCCAGAATATAGCTGAAAATGGCCGTTCTTCTCTTAATTTATCATAGGTTTTAAGAAACAGGGCCTGATCAAAATTGAGCATGGCAAATTTTAGGGCATTGATGGCATGTTTATCAGGATTGTCTTTAAACCCTACATCACGAACAAGGCCTGGCAGGTCCTTTTCCGGGATCTTTGCTATTTTGGAAATTTTATACCCATTGTTGTAGAGCAGCGTAATGTTGAGCAGCTTCTGCAAACTGCTGAGGCTGTATGTCCGGATATTTGTCGCAGTGCGCTCCGGCGATAATAACTGGTACCGTTTTTCCCAAATTCTGATGGTATGTGCTTTTATCCCGGAAAGGTTTTCCAGGTCCCTGATACTAAAGGATTTCTTGACATTGTTCATTGTTTTAACGTAAAAGTTAAACAAAGTTACATATATAATATTCAAACCCGGTAAGGAGAACGTTAAAATTTTATTCAAGGCCTACCGGGGGGGTTACATCTTGGGATATTCTCTTAATATGCAAAAAATGTTCCATAAAATGGATATATTTAACGTTTGCAAGGAAAAAATCGTTTTTAAAACCTGGGGAGAGCAGGCGGAAAAACGGGAACTTTGGTAAGTATAATGTAAATATTCTATAGTATAAATTAAAAAAGTACGCGTAAAATGAAAAACCTGATTGCAGTAGTATGTTTATGTATAGCCTTTATGGCTTGCAAAGATGATAAGAAATCGCAACCGGAACCGGAAGTCGCAGCTACCACGGACACGACTGAAACAGAATGGGTCTCCCTGATGAACGAATCGGATTGGAGGGGTTACAATATGGATTCATTACCGGATAACTGGTCAATAAAGGACGGGGTGATTGAATGTTATGGTAAGGCCGGGGACGTTGGCGGGGACATTATCTCCAAAGAGCAATATGATAACTTTGAGTTGAGACTCGACTGGAAGATCAGTGAAGGGGGCAATAGCGGTGTTTTTTATCATGTTGTTGAAGATACCATCTATCACTCCCCATATCAGACCGGCCCGGAATACCAGCTTTTAGATGACAAGGGATTTAAGGAACCCCTGGAAGACTGGCAGATGGCCGGTGCCAACTATGCCATGTACGTAGCGAACGACAAAAAGGTCCTGAAGCCTGTGGGGGAATGGAATTCAACACGGATCCTATTCGATAATGGAAAGGTTGAACATTGGCTGAACGGTGAGAAGATCGTGGAATTTGATAAAAATTCTGAAGATTGGAAAGAAAAAAGAAACAGCGGGAAATGGAATGATTACCCAGATTATGGGAAGACCAATTCCGGATATCTGGCTTTGCAGGACCATGGAGCGGGCGTTTGGTTCCGAAATGTAGCGGTTAGGCGCCTGTAATTAGAAAGACCGATTTGGATCAAAGCCGTCTATTGCCATAGACGGCTTTTTATTGGATATTATTTCTGAAATGAGTTTCCCGGTTGCGGGTCCCAGGCTCCATCCCATCATGGCATGACCTGTAGCAACCGCCAGGTTCTTATAAGGCAACACCCGGCCAATAAAAGGGAGTCCGTCCGGGGAGACAGGGCGGAGTCCACATTGGGCATCCCCGATTTCGGCTTCAGAGATCTCCAGGCCGTTATAATACCCCATAGCGGCATTGGCGATAGCAGCTACCCTTTTCTTATTAATCCGGTGGTTGATCCCCGATAATTCCATAGTCCCGGCAAAGCGGGTAAATCCTTTCATGGGGGTAACGGCAACCTTCGCTTCCATCAATATGGCCGGGAGCCTGATTCCGGTTGGCCTGGCTACATTGATACGATACCCCTTACCGGGCTGAACGCTCAGCCGGAGGTTTAACTTTTTAGCAAGTCCCTGGCTCCAGGAGCCGGAAGCGAGTACCACCTCATCTGCAGCATAAGAACCCGTAACAGTAGTAACCGATGTTAACGTGGGTCCTGTGACTTTAAAGCCGGTAACTTCCTCGTTCGTTTTGATCTTTATTCCCTGGGCTACCAGGTATTTTTTTAATTTATCCATGAATTCGACAGGGGAGGTATGTGCATCACATTTATAATGGATGGCCCCCCGAATTGCCTCATTCAGGTTGGGCTGAACCAGGTCCAGTTCCGCCCGGGACAAGTCTGTGGCATCCAGGCCTTCATCAATGGCCCGCTGCATTACGGCCCGTTCCTTTTCACCCTCGATCGGGTTTTTATAAAGCATCAGCAACCCATCCTTTTCAAGGTGGAAACCCCCAAATTCACCTGAGCTGTGAAGCGCAGAAAAAAGTTCCATACTTAGGAGGTTGATGTCCTTTATAAGCGGAATGGCCTTTTCAACATTGGCCCTGGTGGCAGAACGGTTGAATTGCCAGGCCCATTTTATAAAATCGGGGTCCAACCGGGGTTTCATATAGAACGGGCTGCGGCTGTTGAACATATATTTTATGCCTTTTGCCATCATACCAGGGGATGCAAGGGGGATAATATGACTTGGTGTAAGGTATCCCGCATTGACATAGGAGGCGCCGCCAGACATATCGGACTTGTCCAGGATGGTAACCTGATGTCCCTCCTGCTGAAGGTAGTAGGCACAGCTCAGCCCAATGATACCCCCGCCGATTACAATGACATTTTTACCCATACCCTCTGGTTACTAAAAACTATAAAAAAAGCCCCTAAGATCTTACTTCAGGGGCAAACGTACCCGGGATGGGATTTGAACCCACACACCCATACGGACACATGGCCCTCAACCATGCCTGTCTACCAATTCCAGCACCCGGGCAATTATTTTAAGGGGACAAAGATAATCAGGTTTTTGGATAAAAGCTAAAAATGAACTCCATCCCTTTTCATTCCTTTTTTTATGCATTGACCATACTGATGATATTATGATTTGTTTACATCAAATAAAAAGACCGGGGATTATACCCCGGTCATACCTGAGAAATCCTATTATAGTTCATCCTGGAAAGCCAAGAAAATCTATCAATTTAAGATAATCATCGGTATCAACTCCCGCCTTTGTGAGCGAATCAAAAAACGCCTCTTTACCAAAGGAAATGGGAGAATCCGCTGTTGGTTCAACTACGATCACTTTGCACCCTGTGATCCCCTGAGGTCGTTTCTGATCGCTTGTCATTTCTATAGAACTGACAATTATACACAGTAACGAACTTCGGAGCACCGTAATCGGGAACAGCGTAAAATTCTTAAGAACCTTTGGATGAATCTACCATATATACGAAAATTATATAACCTATTACGGACTGTCACTATATTAATCCCCTCTGCCTGCCGGGGTCAGGAGAGGGGATCAAAATCAAATCTAGTTCTTAAGCCGGTAAACCATGGCGCTAAGAGCTAATCCTGATTCTTTTCTGCATATTTTGCTTCACTATTTCAACTTTATAAACCTTTTTCACATTCTTGTTTCCCGAATATGAAACCAGATATGAATTACCTTGGTGAACCCATCCTGGATATTCCTTTCCAATGTAATTTCTTACCCCTATGGGGACGACAATATCTTTAAATCGTTCAGAGGTCTTGATAATATTACCATTCTTGTCATAAGTGGCCAATATCAAACCTTTTGACTGTTTAAAGGATATTGTGTAGTTCCTATCGGAGTTGTCGAATAAGGGAGACTTGGTAATATCGTACCGGGCAGCGAAATTTTCCAGATCCCACACTCTTTTTGAATGGGTTCCGCTAGATACACTGGATAAATAGAGCATGTTAGGGGATACTGTAACCCCTTCCAAGAGAAACGTCGACCCATCATTCGAATTTTGTGGGTATGCCAGGTTGGTTAGACCGAGGATAACTAAACCAGTTAATAATTTTTTCATGGTGATAAATTTTAAAGATTAACAATGTAGATTGCACCTTGCAATTAATTGATAAGGAGGACTGGAACAATCATAGAATCCGAATTATGTATGGGCCCATAAATTGTCATGATTTGGATATTTTAATTTTCAAGCCTCCTGTTTTTTGCTATACCTATAAAGCTGTATAACAAATCAAAACTACCGTGTTTTCTCTCACAAGAAAATACCCAACCATGGGTATTTTATGTGATAATCAGTCGGTTATAAAAATTTTCTGTAATTAATTGTGATAGTTGACAGGACTTCCTGCGACCAGCAGTAGTAGGTCGCCATCCGTACCAAACGATCAGAAGTCATATTTTTTTTCCAAGGCGTATCGCAGAAGCTCACCAGCTCCATGGAGGTTTAAAGCTCGAATCATATTTTTGCGATGTGTTTCTACTGTGGTTCTCCCGATAAATAATAGATCTGCGATCTCCTGATTGGATTTACCAAGTGCTACTAATTTCAGGATGTCTATTTGACGGGGCGTTAAAATATTATCCCTGGTGGATTTCGCAGTTTTGTTAGGTATAATTGTGGCGTCATAGTATTCTTCACCGGAAGCGACCTGCCGGATGGCATTTAGTAATTCTTTCAGAGATGAATTTTTAAGTATGTAGCCCTTCGCCCCGGCCAGGAGCATCTCCCGTACGGCATCTTCCTGATCAAACATGGTAAATGCGATAACCTTGGTCCGAGGATACTTTTTTGTGATGATCCGGGTAGCTTCAATGCCATCCATAATAGGCATCCGAATATCAGAAATTACAACATCAGGAGATTTTCTATCAACCAGGTCCAACAGGTCCCTCCCATTATTGGCATAACCCATAAATTGTATGTCATCTTCATATTCCACATAAAGCTTTATGCCGTCAATCAGGGCATTATGGTCCTCTGCGATCGCTATCCGTATCATGGCATGGGAATATCTATGATTACTGTGGTTCCTTTTTGATGTAGTGATTCAACGGTAAGTTGGCCTTTCAGGTTCTCAATTCTTTTGCGAATAGAATACAGGCCCATACCTGATACAGGACGGGTATGGGCAGTATCAAAGCCTATTCCATTGTCTTCAACGAGTACATTAAGGGAATTTGCATGACGCGTTAAATGAATAGTGGCTTCGGAAGCCTCGGCGTGTTTTATAATATTTGTTATGAGTTCCTGTATGATCCTGAACAGCGTAATTTCCAGGGAATTTTCCAGCTGTTCATCCATTCCGTGGTCAATTACGCGGATGTAAAGTTGGTGGGAATCCGAGACCCTTGCAGCAAAATTCTTCACCCCTGGCAACAAACCTTCCTGGGCTTTTACGCCCACGTTCCTCGCATGAGCCAGATGGCGTACTTTTTGATAAGCTTCTTCCAAGATTTCATCTGTTTTGTCCAGTTCAGGTGTGCTCAGATTTGCATCAATACTGCTATTGCTTTTGGATCGTAAATGCTGCAAATGAAGTTTCAGGGTCGCTAATAGGCTTCCCAGATTGTCATGAAGGTCATTGGCAATACGTTGCCGTTCTTTTTCCTGGCCTTCGATCATGGCATCGATACCTAAAAGCTCCTGTTCCTTTAATAAGGCATCCACTTTCTGGGTCTGGATTTCCCGTTCCTTTTCTACGATTTTCTTTTTCCCTACAATATTTTTATAGGCCAGGTAACTTAGTAATAATAGTAAGATCACTGTAGATAGGGCTATCAGAAGCCAGGTCCCCTTCTGTCTGAGGCGGACATTGTCAAGTTCTTTTTGCTGGGTTTGTAAAACAACATTGAGCGTGTTGATCTCCAGCGTATTGGTCCGGTAATCCAGTTTGTACTCGGCATCCAATGATTTTTTTAAGTCATAATATGCTGAATCGAACTGACCAAGCCCTGCATAATAAAGCGATGCATATCGGTTCAAAAATAGATTGGACCTTACGGTGTCGGACATGTCAGAATAGCGTTTGGACTCCTTTAGTAAATCGAAGGCTCTCTGGTAATTTTTGTTTTGATAGGCTATGTGCGAAAGTTTGATTTTCGTAGAAAATCGGATATAATGGAAAAATGCGTGATCGCTGGTTGTATGAAATGATTTATGATAATAGTAGGCCGCAGAGTCGAGTTGGTTATTTAGTTCCAAGCTAAAAGCTTTTTCGTACAATATTCTGGGCATTAATCTTGAGGCCGGATCAACCACTTTGAGATAAACATTAAGCTGCTTTACAAGATTATAATATGGTGCATTTGGTTTTTTTGAGGTTTGAGAATAAAAAATAAGCGAATATAAACTAAGATGAATCCTGTCTACGCTGTCCATCTTAAGAGACTTGAATGCATTCAGGTATATTTGAAATTGCTGACTATTTTTAAGGAATTCTGTCTGATAATAGTTAAAAATTGCGAACAGGGTGGCTTTGATCAACGGTTCGTAGCCTATATCACTAGCCATTTCAAAGGATTCGTGAAAATATTTAAAGGCGCTGGCCTTGTCTGTAGTATAATACAACTTTCGGTAACCTTTGACAAGTAGTGACAGCACTTCTTCAAAAGCAGAATCAGATGTAATATCTGCTTCAGGTACATCCTCTTGACCAGCAGCCAATAGGAGTTCCGTTAAATTGATCAGCAATAATTTTTCGGTCTCATTTGGGTAGTCTGAAATTACTTCCTCGGCCTTTTCAAATTCCAGCTGTTTTAGCTGAAAAAAAAAATTATCAATTACATTTGTCTGTGCAAAATTCCTTTCGCACAATACCAGGAATAGGCCGATGCATATCTTCAGTGGCATATTATTCTCACTAATCCTTTGGGGCATCTGGAACCTATTCCTCCATTAGCTTCACGCTCTATTTTATCAATCATTTTTTCCAATGCCGCTTTGGGCGCAGAGAGCGGAAAAAGTCCATCCCTGAAATAGAATTCTTCGTCAAATGTTCCGCTGCTGAAGATTTCATCATTACTACCTATAAAAGATTGCAATTGACGTTCAATTACTATTTCATTTTTCTGATTCAGAATCAATGGCCCGGGATCCGGTTTAAATGTTACGTTTTGGACTATTGATCCAAGGCCCCTCAGGGTAATGATAAACTTGATTTTTTTTGAAGCCGGCTTAAACTTTATGTCAGCAATCCCCAAATTGACAATCCCCTTGTAATTGATAATTCTGAACACAATTTTTTCTACAGTCGCCTTTCCATTATTACATTTTCCAATAAACTGGCCATAAATACCAAAAAATGTACCATACAACTGGGATGCAACCAGAAATTGAAAATCGTCCTTTCGATCTTCTGAAAGGACCACGGTGGTATAATATTTATCTTTAATTTCATCCGGAAATGTCAGAGATGCCTTCTTTTGTGCCATGATCTTTTCTGATTTAAATAAACATTAAATTACGATATATTTGTCAATCAATTAGGTTTTAACACACTATATTTCAGCTAAATAAACAATCAAAGCTACGAAGGGTATTCAGGGCAGGCAATACCCATTTATGGGTATTTTTTCGGTAATCTAAACTTCTATTGGCACTACCTGCTGAAAAATATTTTCTCTGTTTCATAAGTTTCAGACTGGCTGCAGAACTTTAACCAATTTTTAGCATTTATTTGGTTCGGTATGTTTCGAACCAATCGTACATTTATCGCTTATCTTTTTTATATGGCCCCTGGTTCGGAAGAAAAAAGAAAACTAATTGAGGAAATTGGTTTGAACTTTCAGGAAAAACATAATTTCACTCCCCTGGCCGGTCGTATCTATGCCATCATGATCCTGTCCAGGGGGGAGGGCTATTCCTTTGAGGAACTGATGGGCCTTACCGAAGCCAGCAAAAGTTCAGTTTCTACCAATCTGAACCTGCTCATTCAATTAAAATACGTCGAATATTTTACCAAACCCGGTGACCGCAGGCGTTATTTCAGATCCACCAAAAACTACCTGAAACTTACCCTGAATGAACACCTGCTGGCAATAGAAGAAGAATTGACGCTTGTTGAAAAAATCAACAAATACAACTGCGAACACAATCCGCAGCGGTTCAGGAAAAATGAATCGCTGGGACTGATCTTTCAGAAACACCTGGAGGCCCAGAAAAAAAATATACAGGCTACCCTTCAGAAAATGGATGCTTTCCATAAAAGGAACGTGTTATAACTGATAACCGGAAATATGATTAAAAAAGAACTACTACTGCCCTGCCTTATTACTGTACTGATGCTTTTTTCCTGCGGGCAATCCAACAAAAAGGCTTCACAGGCCCAGGGGCCAAAACCTTTCCCGGTCCTCGATGTAGCATCCAGGACGGTAACATCCTATAAGTCGTATCCTGCAAATATTGAGGGTGTGGTAAACAGTGAGGTGAGGGCCAAGGTGTCTGGTTACATCACTGAAGTCCTGGCAGATGCCGGGCAACACGTAAAACGCGGGCAGTTGCTATTCAGGCTTGAAACACAGTCGCTCAACCAGGAAGCTGCTGCAGGAAAGGCCAATGTCAATGCGGCACAGGTCGAAGTAGATAAGCTGAAACCGCTGGTGGAAAAAGATATCATAAGCAATGTGCAGCTTGAGACGGCGAAGGCCCGGCTGGAGCAGGCCAAAAGTGCCTATAACGGGGTTACTGCCAATATTGGGTATGCAGAAATAAGAAGCCCTGTTGATGGTATTCTCGGGTCTATCAATTTCCGCAGGGGGGCGCTTATCAGCCCGCAGGACCAACGCCCACTTACCCGGGTGTCGACGATTGACAACGTGTTTGCTTATTTTTCTATGAATGAAAAGGATTTTTTAAGTTTTGTATCCGCTACGGAGGGATCCTCCATGGAATCCAGGATAAAAAATATTTCAAGGGTAAAACTGGTACTAGCCAACGGGGAGGAATACGAAAAGGAGGGTATTATTGAGACCATTTCGGGCGATATTGACCCTCAGACCGGGACCGTTACATTCCGGGCCCGCTTTGATAATTCCGCGGGCTTGCTCCGGAACGGCAGCAGTGGTACCATACAGGTACCCCAGGTTTTTGAAGATGCCCTTATCGTTCCTGCATTATCCACCTACGAGCAGCAAGGGAAAACTTTTGTCTATAAGGTCCAGGGTGATTCCCTCGTGGCTTCTGCCCTGACAATCCTCTCCCGGATTGGCAATATGTATGTAGTAAGCGAAGGGGTGCAGGAGGGAACCACAATCCTGGCCAAGGGTGCCAATAAGGTGAAACCAGGCACTAAAATAATTCCGGAAGCAGTTTCAATGGATAGTATCCTTGGTTCATTCAAAACTGTCTTTAAATAAAGTCCCATGCTCAGAACATTCATTGAAAGGCCAGTATTATCGACGGTAATCTCTATAATTATTGTAATTCTAGGCATATTGGGGCTTCTCCAGCTCCCGGTTACACAATATCCCGATATTGCCCCGCCAACGGTACAGGTCAGCGCTTCTTTCCCCGGGGCCAATGCCGAAACCATCCTGGAAAGTGTGATCATTCCTATAGAAGAGCAGATCAACGGCGTAGAGGGGATGACCTATATCACCTCGAGTGCAAGTAATAACGGCAGCGCAAGCATCTCGGTTTTTTTTGAGCAGGGTTATGATGCGGATATAGCAGCGGTGAATGTACAGAACAGGGTTTCCCGGGCTAATTCGGTTTTGCCTTCGGAAGTGATCCGCGCAGGCGTCACTACCACAAAAAGGCAGAATTCCGCCTTGTTATATGCCGGACTTTATTCTACCAGCCCGGATTACGACGATACGTTCGTGCAAAACTACCTAAACATCAATGTAAAACCGGAACTTCAGCGTATTTCCGGGGTGGGTGACGTGACCGTTTTTGGAGGGAAGGATTATGCCATGAGGGTTTGGCTCGACCCGGCAAAAATGGCGAGTTACCAGCTGGTACCGCAGGATGTGATCAATGCCATCGGGGAACAGAGCCTGGAGGCAGCTGCGGGAGCGCTGGGCCAGAATGCGGGCGAATCTTTTGAGTATGTCCTCAAGTACAAAGGACGGTTCAAAACTGCTGAAGAATATGAGAATATTATTGTCAAGGCAATGGACGATGGAAAGTTCCTGCAACTTAAGGATGTTGGGACCGTGGAACTTGATGCATTTTCCTATTCCTCCCTTTCGCGATCAAAAGGCTTTCCGGCCATCAGTTTTGGAATTTTTCAGACTCCTGGATCCAATGCGCAGGATATTATTGAGGAAATTTATGTGAAACTGGATGATTTGAAACAGGATTTCCCGGAGGGAATTGATTATATCATCAACTATGACACGAATAAGTTCTTAACGGCTTCGATCGATAAGGTTAAGACAACCCTTATCGAAGCTTTCCTGCTGGTTTTCCTTGTCGTATTTGTGTTCCTGCAGGATTTCAAATCCACTTTGATCCCAGCCATCGCTGTTCCTGTATCAATTATCGGTACCTTTTTCTTCCTTGGGTTGCTGGGGTATTCCATTAATTTACTAACCTTGTTTGCGCTGTTGCTTGCCATTGGTATTGTGGTGGATGATGCCATAGTAGTTGTGGAAGCGGTTCATGCAAAACTGGAAGACGGTGCCGCTGACGCCAGGGTGGCATCCATAACGGCCATGAGTGAAATTGCGGGTGCTATTGTTTCCATCACCCTGGTCATGGCAGCAGTTTTCATTCCAATTACCTTCATCCAGGGCCCATCCGGGGTATTTTATGAACAATTTGGGGTAACCCTCATTATTGCAATCCTCATATCTGCATTGAACGCCCTTACGTTAAGTCCGGCTTTATGTGCTCTTTTCCTTAAACCACCGAAGCAGGAAGGAGACCGGAAAAATTTGTTGCAGCGGTTTTATATAGCCTTTAATACAGCTTTTACAACAACCCGTCAAAAGTATACCAATTCCCTGGGATTTCTGATCAGGCACCGATGGGTGACCGTGGGGATACTAGCCCTGGCCCTGGCTGGGATATTCCTGGCAGATGGGATTATTCCGAAAGGCTTCGTACCTGCGGAAGACCGGGGAGTTATATTTTTGAATGCCGAGTTACCTCCGGGATCTTCCCTGGACCGTTCGTATGAAGTAACCCTTGAATTATACGAACAGATGCAGACAGTGGAAGGCATCCGGACTGCCAGCGTCATTGCCGGAAGAAACTTTTTTTCCGGTGCAGGCAGCTCCTATGCCATGGGCTTCCTGATCCTTGAAGATTGGGAAAACCGCACGTCAGCTACATCTTCCATTGATAGCATCATTGCACAATTAAATAAAAAATCGGCCACCCTCGCTGATGCCAACATCATCTATTTCACACCCTCCAGCGTTCCCGGATTTGGTAGTGCAGATGGCTTTGAAATGCAACTCATAGATCGTACGTCCGGATCCCTGCAGGACCTGGATGAGACGGCGGATGAGTTTGTAGGATCCCTCATGCAGCAACAGGGTGTTGCTTTTGCCTCGAATCCTTTTAGTACGGAATACCCGCAGCTGCAAATGGATATCGATGTCCCCAAGGCCAAAGAATCCGGTGTTACCGTTAGCGAGATATTGGGCACCTTGCAGGGGTACATCGGGGGGTTTTTTACCTCCAATTTCAGTCGGTTCGGGAAGCAATTCCGTGTTTTTGTACAGGCCTTGCCTGAAGACCGTGTGGACAAGGAGAGCCTCAACAGTATCTTTGTGCGAACTTCCGGGGGGGAAATGACCCCTATTTCCCAGTTTGTGACGCTCAGCCGTATCTATGGCCCCCAGACCATTACGCGTTTTAACCTTTTCAATTCAGTAACCATCAACGGGTCAGCTGCCCCCGGTTTCAGTTCCGGGGATGCGATCACCGCGGTACAAAATGTCGCCCGGACCCTTCCAAATGAATATGACGTGGCGTTTTCCGGACTTACCCGGGAAGAAATCGCTTCTTCGGGGCAGGCCGGGATCATTTTCATGCTGAGTATTGTATTTGTTTATTTCCTGCTGGCAGCCCAGTATGAAAGCTACCTTTTGCCATTTGCCGTACTGGCATCCCTTCCAATAGGCGTGGCAGGTGCCTATTTCTCAACCTGGATGGCAGGACTGGAGAATAATATCTATTTCCAGATCGCTTTGATCATGCTGATCGGCCTTCTCGCCAAGAATGCCATTCTTATTGTGGAATTCGCCATTCAACGGCGGCGGGAGGGGATGCCAATCGCGGAAGCCGCTGTTGCCGGTGCCCGGGTCCGGCTCCGTCCTATCCTGATGACCTCGTTTGCCTTTATCCTTGGGTTAATGCCACTGGTTCTGGCCAATGGGGTAGGAGCCGCCGGAAACCGATCCATTGGTACGGGCGCGGTCGGCGGGCTGCTAATCGGAACGGTATTGGGGGTATTTGTAATCCCGGTCCTCTTTATTTTCTTCCAGGCCCTACAGGAAAAGATCGTGAAAAGGCCCGTGGCGGCTGAAGGAACTAACCCCAAAACAACCGGCAATGAAACAGTATAGATCGCTTCGCATTATAGCCCTGCTGTGTGGCTTCCTTTCAATGCAATCCTGTTTTGTTGCCCGAAACTACCAGCGAACTGAATCGGTAGCGGAAGCAGCTCGGTTCAGGACGGATCAGCTTGATCAGGACAGTGTTACATTAGCTGATATTTCCTGGCGCGACCTGTTTACCGATCCGCAATTACAGGAACTCATTGCCGAGGGTCTCCGGAATAATTTGGACATCCGGGTAGCCATCCAGCAAATATTGATTGCAGATGCCTACTTCAAACAAGGCAAAGCAGGGTATTATCCAACCCTTGATGCAAGGGTCCGATATACCCGGCAGGAACTTTCTTCCAACAGCCAGTTCGGGGGGCAGTTTTCTACCCTGGATCAGTATGAAATAAGCGGGGGCCTTAGCTGGGAAGCAGATATCTGGGGTAAGATCAGGGGCAATAAACGGGCTTCCCAGGCAGCCTATCTGCAAAGTGTAGCAGCGCATCAGGCGGTTAAGAGCCGGTTGGTTGCCAATATTGCATCGCTTTACTTTCAACTGCTGTCGCTTGATGAACAAATTCGGATCACATCGGAAACTGTGGATACCCGCCGGAATAGCGTAGAGACTACGGTTGCACTTAAGGATGCGGGCAATCTTACCGAAGTAGCGGTTAAACAGACCGAAGCACAGCTATATGCTGCGCAGGCCCTGCTGATCGACCTAAAAAGGGATGAGCAATTGCTGGAAAACACCCTTTCAGTTTTATTGGGGAGCCCGGCCAGGGAGATCCTGCGGGGGCAATTAGACAAACAGGTGGTCGCAGCAGAACTCCGGGTAGGGGTTCCGTCTCAGTTGCTGAGCAACCGTCCGGATGTAATGGCGTCTGAATACAACCTTGTCCAATCGTTTGAACTGACCAATGTGGCCAAAAGCGCATTTTATCCCTCCTTTACGATCACCGCAGGCAGTGGGATCCAAAGCCTGGTATTCGATGAGTTGTTCAGCGGCAGATCGGTATTTGCAACGCTCGGCGGAGGTCTGCTCCAGCCTGTCCTCAACGGGAGGCGGATCCGTACCCAATATGAGGTATCCCAGGCGGAACAGGAAAAAGCAGCCCTAGATTTCCAGAATAGTTTACTGGTGGCCGGCAGGGAGGTATCTGATGCCCTCTATTCCTTTGAGGCCGCAACTGATAAAATAGCCGTGAAGGAAAAGGAATTGGAAGCATATTCCCTGGCAACCTCCTATTCGGAACAATTATTGGAGAACGGGTTCGCCAATTATCTGGAAGTACTCCGCGCGCGTGAAAACGCGTTGAATTCCAGCCTGGATATCGTCCGGGCACAGAACAGCAGGCTTCAGGCTGTCGTGAACCTTTATGAAGCCCTCGGCGGGGGCTGGCAATAGTCCTTCCCGCGGGAGCCTTATTTTGACCTGTGACGAAACATGCCGGACGGATCGTAGTTATTCGCCCATTCCTGCTTCAATCTCGGTCTTGCCTGCCGCTTTGAGCCCCTCATTTACTTTAGGGAGTTCGGTTTTAAGGGTATTTTCCATTGCCGTAAGCAGGCTATCCAACGCTGCAGATAATTCTTCAAAGACCTTATATGCCCCATCCGTTGGCCTGGCATCTCCATCTTCCACACTCCTTCGAAGGGAAGCCAGGCGGTTGTTTAGTTTAATGGGAAAATTAAGGGGATCCTGGTCCGACTGGTTTTTTACCTGGTACAGTTCCTGCTCGATCTGTGAGAGTTTGTCCTGCAAAGAGCTGACCCTTTTTTGGAGTGACGTATTACCGGTGTCGCCGGAAAGGGATTTGAGCTGTTCCTTAATGCTCCGGATTTGGACAACCGCCTCATTGGCCATGCTGGTCTTTTTGGTGATTTTGGAAGCCAGTTCAAATTGCTCCTGCAGGTCTTTTTCCGTTATACCTTTCAGATTTGGGTCGGTTTTAACTGCAAAACCATATGTTTCAGTGTAGTCACCGGTCTTCATCCGGACCTTGTAATTTCCCGGTGGTGCCTTGGGGCCGCGTTCCGGACTGGCACTCCAGATGATCATCCCATCGAATGTGGATGCACCCGGATATCGGAGATCCCAGGTAAACGTATTGAGGCCCCGGGCCGTTGTTGGTTTGGAGGACCCTCCTTTTTTCCAGTAGGGAATATCCGGATCAACCTTATAGCTGGGCTTGCTTCCTGTATAACTGGCAATCAATTGGTCTTTGTCATCCAGTATTTCAAAAGTTATCGTATCCTTTTGTTCTTTCAGATAATATTGTATAGTGGCATCATACACGCCTCGGATAGCATCTGCCGGCTGAAAAAGTATGGCTGGCGCCTCATTCATCCCGGGGCGGTATTGCCGAAGGGGTTGTATATCATCCAATATCCAGAATCCCCTTCCATGCGATCCGATTACCACGTCATTGTCTTTTATAACGAGGTCCCTCACCGGGGTATCCGGCAATTTGAGTTGCAGGCTTTGCCACAACCCGCCATCATCCATCGAAAAATACACCCCATGTTCTGTCGCTAAAAATAATAGCCCCTTCCTTACCGGATCTTCCCGGATAGCCCGCGCAAAATGACCCGCCGCTATGCCATTGGTAATTTTTGTCCAGGTCTTGCCAAAGTCATGTGTCTTAAACACATACGGATCCCGGTCATCCACCTGGTACCGGTTGGCCGCAACATAGAGGGTGCCTGGCTCGTGTATGGATTCATCGATAATGCTGACCCTGGAGAATTTGGGAAGGCCTTCCGGGGTTATATCTTCCCACTTGCTGCCCCCATCCCTTGTGATATGGATTTTGCCGTCATCCGATCCTGCCCAGATCGTATTGATATCATGGTGGGAAGGAGCCAGGGCGAAGACAGTGGCATAGATTTCCGGACCATTCATATCCATTGTGATCACCCCCCCGGTCTTGTCGAGCGTGGAAGGGTCTGCATAGGTGAGGTCCGGACTGATGCGTTCCCAGCTTTGCCCGTCATTGGTTGTTTTCCAAACATGCTGTGAACAGGTGTACATCACGGTGGGATCCTGGGGTGCAAACATGATCGGGAAGGTCCATTGCCATCTTTCCGGCAAGGCATTGGCCGGTTCCCCGGAAAAGAACCGGGGATATACCTGAATATCCCGCGATTGCCCATTGCTGCGGTCATACCGGGTTAAGAGTGCTCCCTGGCTACCCGCATAAAAAATATCCTTGTTGACAGGGTGCTGTGTTATCCAGCCGCTTTCCCCGCCACCTACTTCATAATACCATCCGTGGTTGGGTCCCCCTGCCTGCATATGTCCCCAGTTATCACTGGGCACCGCTACGGTGCTGTTATCCTGTTGGGCCCCGGCCACATGGTAGGGTACATCACTGGTAGCCATCACATGGTACAACTGGGTCGTTATGTAATCCTGTTCGGTCCATGTTTTGCCCCCGTTTACGCTCACGTTGGCACCGCCATCGTTTGAATTGATCATACGGTCCGGGTTATTCGGGTCAATCCAGAGGTCATGGTTATCCCCATGGGGTACTTTGAGCGTAGTGTCAAAGGTTTTGCCCCCGTCGACCGATTTATAGAATCCTGTATTCAGGCAATAGACAATGTCCTTGTTCCAGGGGTCGGCGTAGATTCGGGAATAGTAAAAGGCACGTTGCCGTAATTTACGTTCATCGTTTACGCGTTCCCACGTTTTTCCGGCGTCATCTGAGCGGAAAACACCTCCTTCATTTGCCTCAACGATGGCCCATACCCGACTGGGATCCGCCGGGCTAACGGCAACCCCGATTTTACCCAAAGGAGCGGCAGGCATTCCCGGGTTATTGGTAAGGTCAGTCCAATTGTCCCCGCCATCCGTGGATTTCCATAATCTGCAATCAGGTCCGCCTCCCCACATTTTCCAAGCCTTCCGATATACCTGCCATGTAGTGGCATACAAAATTTCAGGGTTGGTCCTGTCGATGATCAGATCCACTGCACCTGCTTTATCACTTACATATAATATTTTTTCCCAGGTATTTCCACCGTCGCGGCTTCGGAAAACCCCCCGCTCCTCGTTTTCACCATACGGATGGCCCAGGGCCGCAACATATACCACATCCGGGTTGGTAGGGTGCACCCGGATCCTGGCGATGGCCTGTGTTTCTTTGAGGCCCATGTGGTGCCAGGTCTTCCCCCCGTCTTTTGTTTTATACACCCCGTCTCCCTGTGTGATGCTCCCCCGTAGCTGCACTTCCCCCATACCGATATACACGATATCCGGATTGGTTTCGGCGACGGCGACCGCACCGACCGAGGAGCTCGTTATCTGCCCGTCTGTTACAGCTGCCCATTCATTGCCGCCATCCGTAGTTTTCCAGAGTCCGCCTCCGGTGGCACCAAAATAATATTCATAAGGCCGCCCGGGGCTTCCTGTCGCGCCCAGGGAACGTCCCCCCCGGTAGGGTCCTATATTCCTCCATTCCAGACTATCGTAGAAAGTATGGGGGATTAGGGTTTCCGTATCATCCCGTGTCTCATTACCGCTCTGTGCGGAAAGATTTAAGGCTATAAAACATACGGAAAGGACAGAAAAATAGTGTAGCATGTGGTTCATTCGGATCATTGTTTTTTAGGTTTTGCAATAAATTTTGTGCCGAAATATAAAAGTATTAAAATCATTGTGAACAGCAACTTTTTAAATATTGCTGTATTTGGAAAGGCGGCCCTCTCATATTTTCACGCCGGGAAAGATCACGGTCGGGGAGACGGTGCAGCTCCGTAAAACCGGTACCTGTCCCTTGCCTTGCAGCATGATATATTTAACATTTTAACTGCGTAAAATAATAAAACAACACTATAAATAATAATAGGTATAAGAATTAGATTTGTACATTAACCACTTGTAATTGCAAATGCCTGTCATCCCATGAAGACCAGATATATCGTGTTAACTTTTAGTATCCTGGTTTTAGCCGGTATGGTCATCTACAGGGCACTTACCAACAAGGAAGAGAACCAAAAAGGTCCCGTGGGCCAGGCGTCGATTTCCAGGGTGACAGGACTGGTACTGAAACCGCGTGAATTTGAAGATAATCTGTACCTTTCCGGATCCCTGGAAGCAAATGAACAGATAGACATCCGAAGCGAGGTATCGGGTGTGGTGGAGAGCATCAATTTTGAGGAAGGGAGTAAAGTATCCCGCGGACAAGCTCTTTTACGGGTGAATGATGTAGAACTAAGGGCTCAGTTGTCTAAGGTAATGACTGCAGAAAAGCTTGCTGCTGAAAATGAAAGGAGGGCGCAGCTGTTGCTCGACAAGCAAGCCATCAGCCAGGAAGAATATGATATTTCCCATGCTGATTTCCAATCAGCCAGTGCCGAATCAGAACTCATAGCCGCCCAATTATCCAAGACAACCATACGGGCTCCTTTTTCGGGGACGATCGGGTTGCGATACATATCCAGAGGAACCTACGTAACCCCTGCCACGACGATAGCGAAGCTGGTGAACACCAGCCGCCTGAAAATCACCTTTTCAATCCCGGAGAAATATGCGTCCAGGATGAAAGTAAACAACCTGCTTACTTTTACAACTTCGGGTTCCACTGAAGAACATACGGCGAAAATTTACGCGATAGAACCGGAGGTTGAAGTGGCTTCCAGGACGCTTAAAATGAGGGCGATCGCTGACAACCCGGACGGCCGGCTGTACCCCGGTACCTTCGCCAATGTAAATCTTCCGCTCGAAAAAATAACCGATGCGTTGCTGGTACCTACCGAAGCCCTGATACCCATACAGAACGGCAAGAAGATCTTTATCTCCAAAAATGGATTAGCACGCGAGGTACTTGTCGAAACCGGTGCGCGAAATGATAGTACCATACGGATCCTGTCGGGATTGAAACCTGGAGATACGATTCTTACCTCCGGTGTCATGACCCTCCGGGACGGCAGCCCTGTAAATATTATTTTATAAAAACCGGAGCAATGAACCTGTCAACCATTAGTATAAAGCGCCCGGTACTTACGATAGTCATCAACCTGAGCATCATCCTCTTCGGGATTATCGGATATACCTATCTGGGGGTGCGGGAATTTCCATCCATAGACCCTGCACAAATATCTGTGCAAACCAATTACTCAGGCGCCAATTCCGATATCATTGAATCACAGATAACAGAACCCCTGGAAAAATCAATCAATGCAATTGATGGGATCCGCAACATTACCTCATCGAGCAACCAGGGATCCAGCAGGATCAATATTGAATTTAACCTTGACAAGGACCTGGAAGAAGCGGCAAATGACGTACGGGACAAGGTATCCCAGGCTGCCCGGAGCCTTCCTCAGGATATAGACGCCCCCCCCGTAGTTTCAAAAGCGGATGCCGATTCCCGTGCCATTATCTCCATGACGGTACAGAGTGATAACAAAAATGTCCTGGAACTGTCGGATTATGCAGATAATGTGCTTGCTCCCCGTTTACAAACCATCCCCGGGGTGAGCAGTGTCCAGATATGGGGCCAGCGTAAATATGCCATGCGGCTGTGGATAGACCCCAACAAGCTTTCATCCTATGGAACCACCGTTGCCGATGTACGCAGTGCCTTACTGGCACAGAATGTGGAACTTCCTTCCGGGAAACTCACTGGTGCCAATACCGAGCTCACCGTCAAAACCATTGGGAACCTGACTTCAGAGGAAGAATTCAACAACATAATCATCCGGGCCGACGGGGAGAAGGTGGTACGCCTGAGTGATATCGGTAAGGCTGCACTGGAAGCCGAGAATATGGAGACCAAACTGAGCGATTCCGGCCAGCCTATGATCGCACTTGCCATGGTGCCGCAGCCGGGGGCCAATTATGTGGACATTGCGGATTTGTTCTACGCTGAATTTGATAAGCTTAAAAAGGATTTGCCGGAGGATTTTAAATTGAATGTAGTCCTGGATGATACAATATTTGTGAAACGCGCCATCACAGAGGTTGTGGAGACCCTTCTGATCGCCATCATTCTTGTTATCCTTGTTATCTACCTGTTTTTCAGGAATTGGTCCCTGGCGCTCCGGCCCCTGATCGATATCCCGGTTTCCCTGATCGCAACTTTCTTCATAATGTGGCTTTTTGGCTTCTCTATCAATGTGCTCACCCTTTTGGCCATCGTCCTGGCAACCGGTCTCGTAGTCGACGACGGGATTGTAGTTACCGAGAATATTTTCCGGAAGGTGGAAGGGGGGCTCAAGCCGGTGGAAGCCGCCATTAAAGGTTCCAATGAGATATTCTTTGCCGTGATATCCATTTCCATAACGCTGGCTGCCGTTTTCCTGCCGGTTATATTCCTGGAAGGCTTTGTAGGCCGGTTGTTCCGTGAATTTGGTGTCGTCCTGGGTTCCGCTGTGCTGGTATCCGCATTCGTATCCCTGACGCTGACGCCTATGCTGAACGCCTACCTCATGCGGCCAGGAAAACAAAAACGTTCAAAGTTCTACATGCTGACTGAAATATACTTTGTAAGGATGAATAGAGGCTATGCTGCTTCCCTCCGGAGTTTTATGGGGCGGAAATGGCTAAGTTTTCCTATTCTGGCAGCCTGTCTGGTTATTATTGGTATATTTTATTCCCTCTTAAAAAAGGAAACGGCACCCTATGATGACAGAAGCATGATCCGGGTGAATGTTACGGCGCCCGAAGGGGCAAGTTATGAATACATGGACCGGTTTATGAATGAACTGACTGACCTGATAAACGATTCGGTTCCCGAAAAAAAGGTGAGTCTGATCATTACTTCTCCGGGATTTGGATCATCTTCCGTCAACAGCGGACGTGCGGTGATCTCCCTGGTGGACCCGTCAGAAAGAAAACGGACCCAACATATGATTGCAGATGACCTTACGCGGTGGACCCAACAATACACCGCAGCCCGGGCCAGTGTTTCGGAGTCTCCCACTATTGCGGTAAACCGAAGGGGCGGAATGCCAATCCAATATATCATACAGGCTCCCAACTTCAAAAAGCTGGAAGAGAAAATACCGGAATTCATGGCAGAAGCAGAGCGACATCCCACTTTTTCCAATACGGAGGTAGACCTGAAATTCAACAAACCTGAAATTTATGTGAATATTGATCGGGAGAAAGCAGAAAGTCTCGGGGTATCGGTCATTGATGTCGCACAAACCCTACAGCTTTCCCTGAGTGGCCAACGTTTCGGGTATTTCCTGATGAACGGTAAACAATACCAGGTGATCGGGCAATTCGACAAAAAGGACCGGGATGCCCCCCTGGACCTTACTTCCATGTTTGTAAAAAGCAAGGATGGGAGGTTGATACAAATGGATAATGTCGTTACCCTGGAAGAGCATAGCAGTCCCCCGCAATTGTACCATAATAACCGGTATATGTCGGCAACAGTATCCGCAAGCCTGGCCCCGGGGAAAAGTATCAGCGATGGTATTGATGCCATGGAGTCCATAAAGGGAAAAGTTTTGGATGATACCTTTACCACCGACCTGGGCGGGGAATCACGGGATTTTGAGGAAAGCAGTTCCAATACGCTCTTTGCATTCGGCCTGGCCCTGATCCTTATTTTTCTGATCCTTGCGGCCCAGTTTGAGAGTTTTATAGACCCCTTTATCATCATCCTTACAGTTCCCATGGCAGTCGCAGGTGCGGTTTTCTCCCTTTGGCTTTTCGGGCAAAGCTGGAATATTTTCAGCCAGATAGGTACCATCATGCTGATCGGGCTTGTGACGAAAAACGGGATCCTCATCGTAGAATTTGCGAACCAGCTCCGGGAAGAGGGGTTACCCAAAATGGAAGCCATCCTTCGTGCTTCGGAATCCCGTCTGCGTCCCATACTGATGACAAGCCTCACGATAGCACTCGGTGCGCTGCCCATTGCCATGTCCCTTGGCGCCGCCTCCACGAGCCGTATCGGGATGGGGGTTGTAATCATCGGGGGGACCCTGTTTTCCCTGATACTAACCTTGTTTATAATCCCGGCACTATATGTAATCTGGTCGAGGGAGAAAGTGCATTTACCGGAGTTCCAAGCTCTGGAAATTACCTAAAATGGTTGCTTTGAAATATACTGTACTCATCATAAGTTGCATATTCCTTTCCGTCCCGCTACACTCCCAGCATGTGCTGACAGTTGAAGATGCCGTTAAGATTGCACTGGAAAACAATTATCAGATACGGGTAGCTTCCAATGAATTACGGATAAGGGAGGCTCGTTTCACCCCAGGCTTTGCCGGGATGCTTCCCACGATAGCGGGAAACATTGTTGATAACAACAGTATTCAGAACCTTTCGCAAGTGCGTTCAGACAATTCCCTGGTGAGCCGGGATAATGCCAGGAACAACAGCCTCAATTATGGAATCGGACTGGACTGGACCGTATTTGATGGCCTCAGGATGTTTGCCTACCATAAAGAGTTAAAAGAATTGGAAAAACTGGGAGAAGCAGAACTTAAGCAGACCGTACTGGCAAAAGTAGGAGAGGTGATGATTACCTATTTTGACCTGGTTCAACAGCAGCAACAGCTTGCTGCGCTTGACAGCACCATATATATATCCAACCAGCGGGTGGATCTGGCCAACAACCGGTTTACCATTGGAAAGGCCTCCAAATTGGAGGTATTGAATGCCAAAGTGGATCTCAATACAGATGAGACGTTAAGGCTGAGACAGCATGAATTGTATGTCAATACAAAAATCCAGTTGAATGCCCTCCTGGCAAGGGATACAAAAATCGAGTTCAGTGTAATCCCCGAGTTCCTGGTTGATACGCACCTTATCCTGTCTGAGTTGGAAATGCTTGTGGAACAACAGAATCCGCAATTGGATGCGCAACGCATCAATAAGCGGATCAGCGAGCTGCAACTCAAGCAGGTAAAAGCAGGGCGTTTTCCTACCCTGATAGCCAGCACAGGGTATACTATCAGCCATTCCGAATCCAGCCTGGGTTTTACGACAAGTTCAGATGCCCGGGGATGGAGTTATGGATTTGGAGCTACTCTCAAAATATTTGATGGATTTAACCAGAATCGAAATGAGAAGATCTCCAAGATCCAAATCCAGAATGCGGATCTGGCCATAGAACAACAATCCCTGGAACTGATCTCCCAGGTGGGGACTGCCTACCAGACATATCTGACCAATATCCGCCTGATTGAATTGGAAGAAAAAAACGAAGCCATCGCCAAAGAGAACCTCGATATAACTGTAGATAAGTACCGAATCGGGATCATCCCTACCATAGAATTCAGGACAGCGCAGCTTAATTACATCAATGCCCGTGTCCGGAACTCGAATGCAAAATTTCAGGCTAAACTGTCTGAAATTATCCTGAAACAATTAGCAGGCAACATTTCCTTATAAGTTTTTTGCATAACTCCGCAATCCCCGCCGTAGGTTATGGCCTTTGCCGTTTTGCAAGACCTTTCCCCATTGATCGAATCGGGGTAACATTTTAATGTTTTAGATAAGCTGCTCAACAGCAAAGGGACTACCTTTGAACTCAATTATGCAGGGTCCGTTAGTGGAGAAAAATAAGGGGAAATACCGTATTCTAAGGCGCATAGGCAGGGTCCTCCTGGGGCTGCTGCTTGTCTTTATTGCTGCCATCCTCTTTATCCGAAGCCCCTGGGGACAGGACATAATTGTCAACCGGCTGGTAAGGTCCATCGCGGAAAAAACCGATACCAAAATTGAAATTGACCGGCTTTTTATCACATTCTCCGGAAATATTTACCTGGAAGGACTCTATATGGAAGACAAGTCGGGCGATACGCTTATCTATTCCAGGGCCCTGGAAGCAAATATCCCGCTTTACGGGGCCGTTTTTAACAATCAGATCACCATCAGTTCCCTGACCTGGGAAGGAGTTCGCGTCCGGATCAGCCGGAAGGAAAACACTGAAAAGTATAATTTCAGTTTTTTGACCGAAGCGCTGGTATCCGGTGATACGACTACCACTACATCCCAACCGTATGACATACGCATCGAAGATGTGGAGCTTCAGGATTTCATGCTCGGTTTCAATGATGCGCACCTCGGCGTGCAAACCACTATAGACCTGGGCAGGTTTAGCTTTGCTGCAACCGAATTTGATCTCAATGACATGCGCTTCCGGGTAGGAGAAATGCATATAACGGACACCGAAGTCAATTTTGATCAGACGAAACCCATCCCGGTCAATGATACCGCTTCCGTTCGATTACCCTATGTGGCCCTCGATAAGCTCAGTATCCTCAATTTCAGGGGCAGGTATAATTCGGTCCCGGATTCACTTTTGGCCACAATAGGGATCGGGGATTTTAAGCTTGAAGTACCTCAGGCGGACCTGCCCGGTAAATCTATTGATATCACGCAGCTATCATTAAAGGATTCGGAGATCTTTATACAAACACCTTTAGAAGCCACATCCTCCGGCGGAAACAGCCAAGCCGGTAAACCGACAGTATTCTCCTGGCCGGAATATACTATAACTGCCAGGGATATTGATCTTAACGACACTGGTTTCCGATATGTTACCGGGAAGGTATCGGGCAACAGAACAGGAGTGAACCCCAATGATTTGGATCTCAGGGATATTAGCCTGCAGATTGGCTCGGCAGCCTATCAGCCTGAAAATGTTTCACTGCACCTTGATTCCCTCTCGTTCGGGGAACCCGGTGGTTTTCGGTTGGACAATATGGCATTTGACCTGGTTCTAGACGATTCAAAAACATCGGTTTCCGGTTTGTCTGTCAATACCAGCAACAGTACCGTGTCGGGTAGGATGGACCTTCAGTACGCATCCTTCCGGGACCTTTTGGAAAAACCGGGCAAAAGCACGGTGGAACTCAACTTTCCCGATTTTGCAATTGACCTGAAGGACCTTCTTTATTTTCAGCCGAAATTAGCAGGTAACGAATATGTGGAGAAAGCCATCACGAACAAGTTCAGCGGTCATATCATGGCAGCGGGTACCCTGGAACGGATGGAATTGCCCCAGGTGCAAATCGAATGGGGAACGAACACTTCCCTCAGCGCCAAAGGGGAATTGCGTCATATAACACAGCCCGATTCGCTTTCTTTTGATCTCAATGCCATCAGGGCCCAAACTACCCGGGAGGATCTGCTGAACTTTGTATCCGAAGAAAAAACGGGGATGTCGCTGCCCAAAACAGTGGATATCAGCGCTGCTATAATGGGTACGCCGGCAGCATTTTCAGGAGAGGCCCACATTGATATCCCTGAAGGCAGCGCCAAAATTGTGGCCGGCTATAATGGAAGGGAAAAAAAATACAACGGGAATATTTCGTTGGATTCCCTGCAACTAGGGATACTTACAAAAAACAGCCAATTGGGGAAATTATCCGGAAACCTGGAATTTGCCGGGGGAGGGACTACCCTGAATGACCTGGACCTGCAATTCAGTTCTGCCATTTCGCAGCTGGGCTTCAGGGATTACATATTTACCGGCCTTGTTGTGGATGGATCTATCGATCATGGAAAGGGTGAAATAGGGTTGCGCTACAAGGATTCAAATCTTAATATGGATGCCAGGGCCAACGTAGTCCTGGATTCGGTAGATTCAAAAATTGATCTGGACATGAAATTGTCCGGAGCAGACCTGCAGGCATTGGGGATAACCAGCGAAGACATCAGGACAGGCTTCCATATTAAGGCGAACTTTAACGGGAACCAGGATAATTTTGGGTTGAAGGCCCTTTTGTCAGACGCGGTTGCGGTGTATGATGGTAACCAGTACCAACTGGGGGAAGTGGATCTTAGCTCGAATATTACCCCTACCAACACGGAAGTAGGGGTAAAGAGTGATTTCCTTACCGCTGACTTATCCTCCAATACTTCTCCCGAGGGTCTTATTGCTGCATTGAAGCAACAGTTCCGGAATTATTTTCATGACGGGGCCCCTGGATTAGCGGTGTCAGACTCTGTAAAATTCCACATGGATGCCGTCCTCAGGCCAAAACCAGCTTTAACGGACGTATTTTTCAGGAAAATCGAAAACCTTGACTCTGTTACAGTTGTTGCCGATTACGATGAGGTTACCGGAAACATGGCAATGGAAATGCATCTTCCGGCGGTAAATTACGCTGGTATAGCAATTGACAGCCTCAACATAATTGCAAAAGGCACGAAAGAGGACCTAAGCTTTACCGCCGGATTGTCTAATATGACAGCTGATCCGGTAGCGGTAAAGAAGACCATTTTCAAAGGAACCCTGAGAAATAAAATATTGGAGCTTGATTTTGAAGCGATGAATGATGCTGATCGTCTGATGCATCTTGCAGCCGATATGGTGATAACAAAAGATACGATCAGCCTGCACCTTAACCCACGGGATTTTATTTTAAACCAGCGTGAATGGAACGTACCGGATAACAACTTGCTCCGAATTGCCGATAAACACCTGGGCTTCAGAGATATGGTTCTCAGCAGGGCCAACCAGCAGCTGGAGCTAAGCAATACGATGGCGGACGTACAAGCAGCGCATATCGGGATCACGTTTACGGATTTCCGCCTACAAACCTTCTTAAGCCTGCTCAATCCGGAAGAGGCTTTGGCAGCCGGCCAGGTCAATGGAGAATTTGTTATCGAGAATCCTTACGGGGCCACAGGGCTGTTGGCTGACTTCACGATTGATTCCTTGAAGCTGCTACAAAAACCCTTGGGAAAACTAACACTAAACGCAAGTTCAAAAAGTAAAGGGGATTATGATTTTAACCTCACACTAAGGGATCCGGGTGTAGATATAGACCTTACCGGGGAGTATGCCGCTGCAGATACAGGCGCAGCGCTCAACCTTGAATTGGGTATCAATAAGCTTGATATGCAGCGGGTTGAAGCCTTTTCCATGGGATCTATCCGGGAATCCAATGGCATCATCTCGGGCAAAATAGCGGTTTCGGGTACCACCGCTAAGCCACAATATACAGGTAAGCTGGAATTTGACCAGATCGACTTTAAAGTGGCAATGCTCAATTCACGGTTCAAATTATCAGAGGAATATTTGGATATAGATACACGGGGAATCTATTTTGACAATTTTGAAATTGAGGACGCCAATGATAAAAAAATGCACATTGATGGTTCTGTATTTACAGAGCAATTATTCAACCCGGGTTTTGACCTGAAGGTCGTAGCCAATGAATTTTTACTGCTGAATTCCACAGAAAAAGACAATGAACTTTTCTATGGCATCGCGAGCATCGATACGGATGTAAAGGTGGGAGGTACCTTACAAGCACCTGTGGTCGAAGGGAAGCTTAAAATACGGAAAGTGACCGACGTAACCTATGTTGTTCCGGAATCCCAGCTCGACGTACAGGAACGTGACGGGGTGGTGATCTTCGTCAATCGGCAGGAGCCGGATGCCATCCTGACTGCAACAGAGGAGACCGAGGCGCCACAGGTATTTCAGGATACACGGATCAAGGCCTTTATAGAAATTGCTGATGACTCGGACTTCCACATTATACTGGATAAGCGGTCCGGTGACAATCTCCAGATATCAGGGAGTGCAGAATTGAACCTGGATGTGGAACCCAATAACAGGGTCAGCCTGTCTGGGAGGTATGAACTGGACTCGGGACATTATGAAACGAGCCTCTATAATTTAGTTAAGAGGCGATTTGAGATCAACCCCGGAAGCAGCATATCCTGGCAGGGAGATCCAACGGATGCCAGGCTCGATATAACGGCAACGTATTCCCTTGAGACTTCGGTTGCACCCCTTATGTCTGCTGTAACCTCCGGGCAGGATGCGAGCATTACCGGAAAGTATCGGCAGGTCCTGCCTTTCCTGGTCTATCTGAAGGTCAATGGCCGCCTGCTGCAACCTGAATTATCATTTGCCCTCGACATGCCGGAAAATGTTCAGGGTACCTTTGGCGGCACTGTCTACACCAGGGTGCAGCAGCTCAATTCCCAGGAAGCGGAACTCAACAAACAGGTCTTTTCCCTTTTGGCCTTAAACCGGTTTTTCCCTGATTCCGGCAGTGATGGCAGTAGCGGGGGGACGGCTGCCCTGGCACGGGATAACGTAAACAAGGTGCTTTCCGGAGAACTGAATGCCTTCTCTGACAGAATTTTTGGCAATACGGGATTTGAACTGGATTTTAACCTGGACAGTTTTACAGACTACCAGGGCGAGACCCCACAGGACAGGACCCAACTCAATATCAATGCCAGCAAGAAACTGTTCGATGACCGGTTGATCGTAACAGCCGGAAGTGCCGTTGATGTGGAGGGGAGTGCACAAACCACCCAGGATCCTACCCCCCTGATCGGGAATGTAAGCCTGGAATACCTGCTTACCGAAAACGGACGGTACCGGCTGAAAGGTTTCCGAAAGAATGAATTTCAGAATATTATTGACGGACAATTGATAGTCACCGGGGTGGCACTCATCTTTAACAGGGAATTCAACAGGATGAGTGAGCTATTCAACCCAATGAAGGAAGGGGAGGCAAGTACCAAAAAAGAAGAAAAACCTGCGGAAACCGAACAACAAGACGAGTAAACTTATGAACCCCGGAACAAGATTAAAACAATTGGCAATGCTCCTGGTGCTACTGGCGGGCCTGTATTCCTGCAGTGTTCGAAAGTTTATTCCGCCGGATGAAGTGCTCTACACCGGTGCAGACCTTAAAACAACCACGGAATCCAAAATAAAAAATTTTTCAATTCTTGAGAAAGAACTGGAACTTGCCCTGAAGCCCGAACCCAATTCCAGATTTTTGGGCATGCGACCGGGGTTGTATTTCCATTATAAGGCTCAACGCAAAAAGCCCGGGTTTATCAATAAATGGCTGGATAAAAAATTCGGGGAAGATCCGGTTTACCTCTCCGATGTAAACCCGGACAGAACTAAGGAATTGCTGCTGAACCGACTGGAGAACCACGGGTTTTTTTATAGCAGGGTTACCTCGGCCCTGGATAGTACCGCAAAATATGCACATATCCAATATTCTGCTGAACTACCGGAACCATATGTCCTTGAAAATTTCAAACTGGACAGTGATTCCCTGCCCATATACAGGGATATTGAGGAAATCCTACCCCAGCGTGCCATCACCAGGGGCGACCGGTTCGACCTGAATCTCATCAAGTTTGAAAGGACACGTATAGATAACGAACTGAAACAGAAAGGTTATTATAATTTTAATCCTGATTTTTTAATATTTGAGGCGGATACGAACCAGTACGACAACAAACGGTTCGACCTTTTCCTGCGGTTAAAAAAGGAAGTGCCGCCCCGGGCGCTCATCCCTTACCTGATCGATTCCATTGCGGTTTATCCCAACTATTCCATTGCCGGCGACAGTTTGGTAAAGGATACAACAACCTACAAGGACCTCACCATAGTGCAGGATGAGGACTTTTTTAAGCCGAAACGACTGGAACCGTACATCCTTTTTGAAAAGGGTCAGCAATACAATGCGGAGACGGCGAAGCTCACCAGTAATCGCCTCGCTTCGATCGGGAGTTACAAGTATGTCAATATCCGGTTTACAGAAAAGGACACTACGGCAGGACCCGGTGAATCCGGATCCCTGGATGCCGATATCTTCCTTTCGCCACTAACCAAACGCGCCATCCGTGCAGAATTACAAGGCGTGACCAAGTCCAACGGCTTTGCAGGTCCGGGGATCGCCCTGACCTATAACAACCGAAACCTCTTCCATGGGGGGGAAACGTTGAGCCTCAGCGGAAATTTTGCATATGAAACCCAATTAGCAGGTGGAAGTAATACAGGGCTGAGCAGTATTGGTGGCGGTGTCAAGGCAGAACTCAGTATCCCAAGACTGGTTCCTTTTCCAACGGGAATCTTCCGGTACGCCGTTCCAAAAACCAGAATAGGAGTAGGGTGGGATTTCCTGAACAGGTCTAAACTGTATTCCCTGAATTCAATCAATACCGCATTTGGTTACACCTGGAATGCCAATAGATATGTCTTTCATGAACTGAACCCCATCTCAATAAATTATCTCAACCTTTCCAATACAACACCGGAATTTGAAGCGATACTCGATAAAAACCCTTTTCTGAGGCGGAGCTTTGAGCAGGAATTCATAGCCGGACTAACCTATTCCTTTACGTATAATGAATTGGGGGATGAGAACAAGGACATGCCGTTTTTCCTTTCCACCAGCCTGGATATTGCCGGGAACGCCCTGAGCTTGTTCAGTGGTGGTAAAAAGGAGGTTTTTGGCCTGGAATATGCGCAATACTTCAAAGCCGACATGGATTTCAGGTATTATTTCAAGTGGGGGCAGGAGCAGGTATTGGTGAGCAGGATTTACGGAGGCTGGGGCAAACCGTATGGAAATTCCAATACGCTCCCCTTTGTAAAGCAGTTCTTTGCAGGCGGGCCGTATAGCGTAAGGGCCTTCAAAATCCGGTCCCTGGGGCCTGGTGTTTTTAGGTCGGATGAGGACGGCACGACGTTTTTCGACCAATCCGGAAATCTCCGCCTGGAAGCTAATCTGGAATACCGCTTCCCTTTATTCTCGTACCTGAAGGGAGCGCTGTTTGCAGATGCCGGGAATGTCTGGCTCACCTATGATCCCCAGCTTCCATCAGATACATCTGAGGAGGGCCAGGCTTTGAACATGAGGTTACAGGAAGAGGGCAGGTTCGGAAAGGGTTGGGTCAAAGAGCTGGGCATTGGGATCGGGTTTGGCTTACGGGTGGATATCCGAAGTTTCGTCATCCGCTTTGATCTCGCTTCCCCGCTGCAGGTTCCATACCTCCCGGAAGGGGAACGTTTACGGGTTCCGTTTTTGGATGGGGGAAGCAATAACCTGGTCTTCAATTTTGCAATTGGGTACCCATTCTGAAGTAATCAGGGATTGTCTTGTGGGTAGGTAAAAAACACCGGATCTGATCTGACGGCGGATCCAAATACCCCAAGAGTACCTTCTATTGTACTATGGAGGAATGAGGGTTCCACAAAGGGATTCAATATAGACTGTAATTGTTCATCCAGGTCTTTGAAAAAAGCAGCGGATTCCCTGTCCAGGGATTGCAGGTAAACCGTGGCTGTATCCCCCTTTTTGTATTCAAAGGCAACTTCTACTTCCTGTTGCATGGTGCCCCCGTCTCCCAGCGCATCGCTGAAAATTACCCTCCCCAAATCCCTGGTAAAGAATAATTCCCCCGCTTCTGTACAGGTGTTGGGCAATCCGTCAAACACATGGGCATGGTTCCGGGTATTGTCGATCCACCGGTCCATCTGAAACCTGTAAAAATTACCGGTACCCGGAACATCCGTATAGCTGATAACAACCCCGTCATGACCCCCGTATACATCATGGAATTCTTCGATATAGGTGACATCGGTAAGGTTCACCTTGGGCTGGTCAATGGTGGTGCTGGCGGAATAGACCGCGCCTTCATACCGTACCTCTAGGGCATAAGTCCTGCCATATTCAACCAATTCAGTACCGCCGTAAAAGGGGACCCAGCGACACCTGAATTTATCAAAAAGAGAATCTGGCTGCAATTCTTCTGACCAGCTGTCGGTTGTCAAAAATACCTGTGCGTTGCGGGCAAATATCTCCTGGGGCAAGACTTTTTCATTAAAGAAAGAGACAGAATTGCTCACATATATTTTCGCCGTTTCATCCGGGAACAGGATACCTTCTATTAGTAGCAGTTGTTTGTGCTGCAAGCTTTGACCGTCATAGCTGATATCCTTGACGCAGGAACTTACCCAGATCAAAAGGGTCGCGATCAGGAGCGTCAGGAATAGTTTTTTCATGGTACTAAAATTTAAAATTGTAGGATATAGACGGGATAACCGGTAATAGCGAAACCTGCCGGGCCCGGGGTTTGGAGGATATCGGATCAACCTCAAAGAATACAAAATAAGGATTTTGCCGGCTATAGACATTGTACAGGCCAAATACCCATTCACTGTCGTACCTCATCCCAAACAGGGTCCGTTCCTTCCGGTAGGTAGCAGACAGATTTAACCTGTGATAGGTTCCTAACCGGGCATTGTTCCGGTTTTCATAAATATAGTAATTACCCTCAAACAGGCTGCCACTGTTGATGATGGCCGTTCTCCCGACGGGGACCGTATAGGCACTGCCGGATGACAGGACAAAGGTACCGGAAAAGCTCCATTTCGGGTTAATTTCATAGTTTGCCACTAAGGCCAGATCGTGCCTGCGGTCATGCCGGAAGGGAAATTTTATACCGAAATTCAGGTCCGGGAATTGCTGGTATGTCCAGGACAATGTATAGGATGCCCAGCCGGTCCAGGGGCCAGTTTTCTTTTTCAGGAAAAACTCGGCGCCATAGCTCCATCCTTTACCATAGACCAAAAGATCATCCACATCCAGGCTTCTTATGAATTGATTCCCCTCCCGGAACAATATCTGGTCATCCATAGTCTTGTAATAGACTTCCACACTGCTTTCCAGGCTATTGTCATCGAAATTTTTGAATATACCCAGGGCATACTGAGTGGATTTTTGAGGTTTGGTACGTGCGGAAGAAGGGATCCAGATATCGGTAGGAATGGCGGCAGCAGAGCTGGGGATGAGGTGGATAAACTGGTTCATTTCCGAATAGGCACCCTTCAGGGAGGTAGCATGGTTGAGCGCAAATCTTGCTGTCAACCTGGGTTCCAACCGGAAATAATCAAGGGACTTATTGAAGAATCCAGGCAACCTCAAACCGGCATTCAGGGAGAAGTTATCGCTAACCTGAATTTCATCATTCACAAAAAAAGCGATCTCATGGATGTTTTTGAGCGGAACTGAGTCGCGTTGGGTATTCGGGATTTCGCCCGTGTTGGCAAACACACGGGAGTCTCCGCTGGAGCGAAAAGTGTGATCAAAATACTGGAGCCCCAGCTGTATTTTCTGTTTTTGATCCGGGTGATATTCGAGGTCAAATTTAGCGCTCAGGTCCTCAATGCCGGAAAGCACACTTGAAAATGCATTATCCTGCAGCGCTGTTATATCCTGATCAAAACTACTATAGATCAGGGAGGTATTGGCAAATAATTTGGGGCCAAAGATGTGGTTCCAACGCAGTGTTGCCGCTTTGTTATCGATTAGAAGGTTATATTCTATCCCATCCTGGGAATAGAAAGCGTCATCTTTTCCCAGAAACCCGCTGAGGTAGATCCGGTCATTGGCACCAAGAAGGAAATTGACTTTGGCATTGAGGTCATAGAAAACATAGTCGGTTTTAACCTTTTTGGATAAGAATGGTTTCAGGGCCAGATCGAAGTAGGTCCTGCGGCCGGACAGGATAAATGAGGAGGTATTTTTTTTGAGGGGGCCTTCAAGGGTGAGTTGTGAAGATACAACCCCTATGCCGCCTTCCCCGGAAAATTTTTTATTGTTGCCCTCCTTCATACTGATATCGAGAATTGAGGACAGACGGCCTCCGTATTGGGATGGGAACCCCCCCTTGACCAGGGTCACATTGTTGATGGCCCGGGAGTTAAAGGTGCTGACAAGGCCGATCATGTGGTTAGGATTATAAATTATAGCCTCATCCAGCAAGATCAGATTTTGATCGGCATTGCCACCCCGCACAAAATACCCGGTTGTTCCTTCGTTGCCTGCCTTTATCCCTGGTAAAAGCTGGATGACTTTCAGGACATCAGGCTCCCCCAGGATCACCGGCAATTCCCGGATCTTTGCGGGGGGGATGTCTATTACCCCCATTTGCGCGGATCTGACATTGCGGTCCCGTGCTTCGGCTGTAACCACCACTTCGTCCATGGCTTCCCTTACCGGCTGCAACTCAATATCCAATCGGAGATCTCCATCCAGGATCAGCTTCTTTACCTGCGAACCATAACCTAGATAGGAGTACAGGATCCCAATGCTGTCAAGGCCTTTGACGGTAAGGGAGTAAAATCCGTATGTGTTGGAAGTGGTGCCATCCCGGGTAGTAGTGATATAGATAGTAGCACCGATTAGGAATTCGCCGGTCTCTGCATCCGTAAGGGTTCCATTGATAGTATGGGATTCCTGGGTTACGGCATGTAAACCCAGCAGCATAAAAAAGGCGATTAGGCAGAACCTGGTACCCGATAGGGGAGCAGGGAATGCAGAATATACGGTTGTCTGGATACTGATGGCCATTTGTTCCCTGGTTAAATGGATTTGATGTATACTATTGACCTCCAAAAACGGTCCGGTACCCGACCTGATTTGTTCTGGGCTGTTTAAAACCTATCCTCTTCCCTGACCGGGAAAAAGTCATATCTCCCGGGCGTTGCCGGATCAACATACATGTTGGGACTTAAAGCTAAAAAAGAAATCTAAAAATGATCTAAAGCAATTCTCAAGTAATTTTAAAGATGAAATAGTGGGCAGGGAGGATTCAAAACTAAGATCTTTATTAGGCAAGGTCACAATACTCCCGGTACGATCCCGAGGGCAGCGGGGGCGGGATGCAAAAGCGAGTTCAGCGTACTGGTTCTGTTTTGAATAGAAAGGCAACCTATAAGGGGGTCGGGATGGAGGCAGGTTTGAATGGTAATTAAAATTGTCCTGTTCACCAAGAATATAAACAACCTGATTTTAAAACCAGAAGTGTATAGGGCAGTTCCGTACCCGGAGGACCTGATTTTGGTGACGCATAAATTTAGGAGGGTGGCTTATATGGAAAGTGGGGACTGATAAATGGTTTAGGATATGATAGCGGGAATCTAATATCAACGCTATCATATCCGTATTAAATCAATTCATTATGCATGCTGTTCGGCATGTTTGCCTTCCTGTATTTCTTCGATTACCTTTTTGCAGAAAGCAGGCAGGTCGTCCGGATTTCGGCTGGTGACCAGGCCCTGGTCTACCACCACTTCACTGTCTTCCCAGTTGCCTCCGGCATTGATCACATCGTCTTTTATGCTTTTGTATGAAGTGACCTTTCGTCCCTCAATGACACCTGCACTGATCAGGAGCCAGGGAGCATGGCAGATCGCGGCAACAGGTTTTCCACTGCTAAAGAATGCCTTTACGAATTCAAGAGCTTCCGGATTGATACGCAGTTTATCGGGGTTGATAACACCGCCCGGCAATACAAGTGCATTGTAATCTGCCGGATTGGCCCCGCTGATTTTTTGGTCTACGTTGATGCTCTTACCCCAATCAGTCTTGTCCCAGCTTTTGATGGCACCTTCCTTGTCGGAGATGATATGTACGGTGGCCCCTTCCTTTTTAAGGGCTTCCAATGGCTCGAAGAGCTCTGATTTTTCAAATCCGTCTGTGGCCAGGATGGCCACTTTTTTATTTTCCAATTTCATAATACAAATAGCGTTTTAGTTAAAATTATACTGAATCAGTAATATACCTGAAATTAAAAAATACTTTTTGCTCTAATGCATCAATAATGACACCATTCCGTAACGTAAGGACAAGCATAAGACAGCCGGCATATGCAGGATTGGAACAGTGGTTGCGTCAATCAACCTGGCAATAGGGTTAATACAGAACAACTGCCGTTTGTAACTTGAAATCCAAGTTGCTTATGGATATGCAGCGGGTGTAACAATGTAACCTCTAATACAGTTTGATATGGGAACCATTAATGACAAAAGAAAATTCAAAAGGAAAGCAGAACAGGAAAACCCAGCGAACCCGACAGGGAATACGAATATCGATACCAACGAATTCGATATCGATGAAAAGTCGATCCGGAAGCAGCGGAATAAAAAATAAGGTATAGTTGGAAAGGGAATTGATAGTCTTCCCGTGCAGCCCCCGGCCCCGCTTGATGGGGATGGCCTCGGTCAGCGACTGCTACAACACTAAAGTGGTGAGCGATTCACCCCTGTCCGCCAATCTTTTTCCGGAAACTTTGGATGTTACCGTTACACTGAAGATGTATTTCCCGGAAGGAATTGAGGGGAGTTTTAAGGAAAGCAGATGCAAACCCGGTCTATAGGTATCCCAGGTGGGAACATGTACCTTTTGAATAAGTGTGGACGTAGTGCTTTCCCCATGTGGCGGGACCATTGCAAAAACGTCGAAGGAAACCTTATCGAGGGGTTGACCGTTTTCCTGGCAAACTGAAACCAACATAAATATATATTCCTGTGCGGAACCAGGTCCTTCTATTGTCCCGCCGGGTACCACTTCGGATTTTACAATGAGTCTTGCCATTTCGGGTGTATTAAATCGTAGTCGATTCATAAAATGTAAACGAAATGTGTGGCTTTACAAGGTATAGATGTACGGATGGAAGTATATACTGTATGTTTGGGGATTTTCTCTGACCCCTGATACCAGATGGCTTCCTGCGAAGGCCCATCGCGCTGTTCCCATAATCAGTACATCGTATTGGTATGCGCCGACTCCTTTGGGATTTGTTGTATGGAATCCCAGTGTTCCACTATTTTCCCGTGTTCATCGAAGCGGAAGAAATCCATGGTGACATATTCATCATTCCCGGGCCATACCTGGTGGGTGTGCAGTGCCACCAGATCTCCTTCTGCAGCTGACCGGACAAATTCGATTGATTTATCGGGAAAGTCTTTGTGCATTTTTTCGAAATACGCAATAAAAGGATGGATGCCATCTCCAACCATTGGATTGTGCTGGATATAATCAGCGCCAACGTACAGATCAGCAGCCTTCGCGGGGTTTCCTTCGTATGCCGTTTTATAGAAGGCAATAGCATTTTCGGTATTCTTGTTCCCTTTTCCATTCATATAGCAATGATATTATAGTTTCTAGGTGCCAGGTACGGATCTATATTTTTCTAAACAGGGTCGTAGCGTTATGACCGCCAAAACCGAAGGTATTGCTCATGGCGACATCAACCTGGTAATCAATGGAATCGGTAAGGACAATGGGCATCGATGCGGGAATTTGTGGATCTATTTCAGCGGTGTTGATGGTTGGTGGGATGATATTGTTTTGAATGGCTTTTATGCACAAAATGGCTTCAATAGCACCGGCTGCCCCCATCAAATGCCCCGTCATTGATTTGGTTGCGCTTATTTTGAGGTTAGTGTACCGGTTGTTAAACGTTTTCGCAATGGCTTTCATCTCGCTTAAATCCCCGACAGGCGTAGAAGTGGCGTGTGTGTTTATATAGTTGACCCCTTCCGGATTGATACCAGCTTCCGCCATTGCCAGTTGCATGGCCTTTACGGCACCGATTCCTTCCGGGTGTGTTGCAGAGATGTGGTAGGCATCGTCAGTCATGGCAGCTCCCACAATTTCTGCGTATAGGGTTGCACCCCGTTTTTTGGCGTGTTCATATTCTTCAAGTATAAGAGCTCCTGCCCCTTCCCCCATCACAAATCCGTCCCGGTCAACGTCAAATGGCCTTGACGCATGTAGCGGATCATCATTGCGGGTGGACAAGGCTTTCATAGCATTAAACCCCCCAATGGAAGCCTCGGTTATGGGCGCTTCCGAACCTCCGCTCACAATGACTTTGGCTTTGTTCAGACGGATATAATTAAAAGCATCCATTATAGCAGAACTGGAGGATGCACAGGCAGAAATCGCCGTATAATTGATACCCATCAACCCGAATTTCATCGCAATCATTCCTGATGCCATATTGGCAAGCATCTTAGGGACAAAAAACGGGTTAAAGCGCGGGTTCCTGCCCCCCACGACATAATTACCCACCTCTTCTTCAAAAGTTTTCATACCGCCCTGACCTGTTCCCCATATGACACCGATATCGAAGGGGGACAGGGAGCCTATATCGAGCCCGCTGTCATGAAGGGCCTCCATTGCGCTACAGAGCGCATATTGCGTAAAGGGATCGCTCCTTTTTATTTCCGTGCGGTCCAGATACTTTTCCGGGGTAAAACCCTTAAGCTCACAGGCAAATGTTGTTTTGAACGATGCAGGGTCGAACCTGCTGATCCCGGCTGCTCCATTTTCACCATTTATGGCACTATTCCAAAATTCATCAACGGTATTCCCGATGGGGGTAAGGGCTCCCATGCCTGTAATCACTACTCTGTTCATATTCATTCTATTTTGATAAGCACCGATTCAAATGAGTCTTCGTTAGGCCTCAGGCAATTGCGTCGGAACCTGATAAACCATACCCAGGTGCTGTTGGATTCATTCAGCTATACAAAAGTAAGTTTTGCTGGGGCAATACGGGGTTCAAAGTTGTATATTCTTATCCGGATCCGGTTCCGGTCACATTTACAGGCAGCGCAATCTTCAACCAGGGACCTGACGGGTGGCCACTGATACAATGTATATTTCTTTATGTGGCCGGTATTTTTACGATTCGGTTAAAATGTACGGTATTCAAATATTACTTTCATACGAAGTATGTCAAAATCATCTAATCTGACCGCTGTGTTCTATACCGTATTCCATACTTTAATTTCTGGGCAGCTCATGCGACAGGCAGCCCCTGCCGTTTTGTTGGAAGTCACGCCACGTCAGTTCATCATGAATTTAAAATAGATACCCAGTGGATACCACCAAAACTTCAGGTAATAAAAAGGGGCGCCGGTCAGGATTTAGGTTTCAACATATTCCTTCCCTGATTGTGGAGACTTATAAAGCATGGGACAGGAGCAACCCTTTTCGGCTCAGCGCCGTCGTGGCTTATTATGCGGTATTGTCACTCCCTGCCCTGTTGGTGATCATTGTCAACGTGGTCGGGGCAGTCTGGGGGCAGGAGATCGTGGCAGGCCGACTGACATCAGAATTTTCCTCAGCCATAGGAAAGGAGGGTGCTGATGCTATTCAGAACATGCTGGCGGATACCCAGAATGAAGAGCAGAACCTGATCTCAACTATCATCGGGATCGCCACCTTATTGTTTGGTGCCACCGGTATGTTCTACCAGCTTCAGATATCATTGAACGAAATCTGGAACGTAGAACGCAGTCCGGATGCCAAATGGTGGTTGGTTGTACTGGATCGTGCACGGAGTTTCGCATTCATCCTGGTTATCGGGTTTTTGTTATTGGTCAGCTTTGTGCTTACTGCCGCTGTATCAGCCCTGCGGGATTACATAAAGGAATCCTTTCCTGATATCCTGGTACTCGTGGCGTACCTGCTGGATGTTTTTATTTCCCTGGGGGTCATTACGGTTTTGTTTACATTGATGTTCATGTTTTTACCGGATGCCCGGATAAGGTGGAAAACAGCCTGGCTTGGGGCCTTTATCACGGCCATCCTGTTTGTGCTGGGGAAGTTTTTGATGGGATATTATTTCGGCCAGGCGAACCCGGGGTCAACCTATGGTGCTGCCGGGACCATTGTTTTGATATTGCTATGGGTTTCCTACTCCTGCCTGATCCTTTTCTTTGGGGCACAGTTTACCTATGTATATGCAAAGCGTTATGGAAGTGGGATCAAACCGTTGTCTATCGCACGGAAAAAGGAGGATTATCCTAAAAGAGATGAAAAATAAACTGCGTCCGGCAGTGACCCTTCCGGTGTGACAAAGTTAGTATCAATCCAATGTAACGAGAAGCTGTTTTCGAAGGTTCGTAAAATTAAAATGAGATTTTGGGACTTTTTGTTGCGTCCCGTCACGGAATTGAACTCCTCCGTTTCGAGGGTTAACGTCAAGTTTTCTTTCTAATGTGTCAATTCCGCTCGGCATATCTCGATAACTTTAATAGACGATGGGAGATCCCTGCCGCTTGCTGCATCCGGGTTTATTACAGTGCAATTAGAAATTCAGAGTGCCAACGGAAACAAATAAAGGCATTGAAGTTCCTTCCCGAATGGCTTCGCAGCTGTGTAAAAACAAAAACTTTAAAAAAGCCTGGGATTCGTTGCGGCCCTGTTGCCAAAGCAACTATGTGGAATGGATCAGCAAGGCAGGGTCAGAAGAAATGCGCAAAGCCACAATAGATCACGTTAATCGGCTTACCCTGGAATATGCTGATAGACATCCCGATTAATATAAACGCAGGAGTAGGTAGCCCGGGGGATATGACCTGCTGGAAGAATCAGAAAAGACCTGGAAAACCATGCTTTATGTTTTAAAGCAACTCCTGGAAAATTAAATCCGAAAATAATATTAAAAATGACTACAGATCGTAAAATAAGCATGTTGGATCCGTTGATAGGGACATGGACGGTAGAGGGAAGGAACCTTTCGGCCGCTCCCCGTGCTGCGGATATGCCTGTAACGGGAACCTGGAAAGTTGAAGTAATGGATGGCGGTAAATTTCTGGAATCACATTGGAAATACGATTCTGGCGGAGCTAAACACATTGGCCTGAGCGTGCTCGGCTTTCAGAACGATGACCCACAGCTCAAAATGTTTAATTTTGATAATGGAGGCTTCTATCGTGCATACAATATAATCATTGAAGGCAACTTGTGGAAAATAGCAGGAGAAACTGAACGCGCCAGCATCGTGTTTAAAGATACGAATGCTGCTTACGAAGAGTTCTGGGAAATAAAGACAGCGGGTACATGGCGACCGTTGTGCAGGCGGAACGGGGAAAAGCGGGCAATTTATGAATTCGGCCAAACATAAAGTCATGGAAAAACCTACGATTAATGGTATTTTGGAATCCGCGCTTTATGTTTCCGATCTGGAGGTTTCCGTTGCATTTTATAAGATGATTTTCGGACTGGAAACCCTGGTTTCCACCAATCACTTCTGCGCATTGAACGTTTCGGACAGACAAGTACTATTGTTATTCCTAAAAGGTTCAACAGTTGAGCCTGGAAACGGTCCTGGTGGTTTAATTCCACCACATGATGGATCTGGAGAATTGCATCTAGCGTTTTCCATAGCGACAAACGAATTTGGTCCGTGGAAAGAATGGCTATACAACAACAATGTTACTATTGAAAGTGAATACTTATGGGAGCGGGGAGGGGCCAGTCTATATTTCAGGGACCCGGACAGGCATATGTTGGAACTCGCTACACCTGGCTTATGGTCGATCTACTGATTTCCGGCAGAAAAAAATGTAGTGAAAATGCTTTTATGATGAGTTGAGCTTGCAGAAAATTACCCTTATAAGCGCTGGAATTATATTTTTGACATTTACAATATATAATTATAATCTTACGAACTACACAGTATATCCATCAGAGTATACTTATATATAACCACAATAATCTTATTATTCTTACATTTATGGGTATTCTATTATTCTCTGGTATGGGTGCTGAATTTTCGGTATCCAACAATTGGTACAACCAGGGATAGCATCCAGGCAGAGGTAATGATTTGCATCTCAGGATTGCCAGAATATGATCTTTAAGATCATCCCCCTCCTCCATCTCCCGAAAAAATTTGAGTCATTAAAAACGTCATTCAACCCCGAATGAATGTTTGAATCCTATGATTACCATATTTCTACAAAAATCGTATGTCTAAAAGATAAAACAATGCCAGCACCATTTATTAATCAAAAATTTACATTTACAAATCCTGATGGCAGTACCATTGAGGTTGTGGGTTCCGGGAACCAGTATCATGCCAGGTTTGAGACCGAAGACGGTTTTACAGTTGTAAAAGATCCGGAGACGGGTTTCTATAAATATGCACAACTTGCTGATGACAAGAATACATTACTGGCAACAGCAGAAAGAGTAGGGGAAGTAGATCCTAAAGACCTTGGGTTAAAGAAACATCTGCGTATTCGAAAGGAAAGTGCAAAGTCAATGGCTGAAAATGCCGCTATGGCACAAGGGCCGACACCCCGTTGGAAAACCCGCCGTGAATCGAAGAAAGCAGCCATTGCCCAACTGCGTGCAGCTGCCGGCATGGAACTGGCGCCCATGGCAGCACCGGTCGTGGGAAATTATATAGGACTGTGTATTCTCATTGAGTTTCCGGATGTTGCCCAGACTATTAGCATGCAGGAGGTCAATAATTTCTGCAACCAGCCTGGCTATGCAGGTTTTGGAAATAATGGCTCTGTTCGTGACTATTTCTTCGATAATTCAAAGGGTAAATTGACCTATACCAATATGGTAACCCAGTATTATACCGCTGCGCACAACCGCTCGTACTATACGGATCCTGCCATTGCATTTGGATCCCGGGCCAGGGAGCTTATCACCGAGGCCTTGAACCACTTTAAATCCCAGGGCTTCAATTTTAGTCAATTAACGGCAGACAGTGGAGGGTATATCTATGCTTTGAATGTGTTTTATGCCGGTGCGCGTGTAAATAACTGGAGTGAAGGTTTATGGCCCCATCAATGGGTCCTGAGCGCTCCCTATGATGCGGGAGGTGGCAAGAAGTTCATGGATTATCAAATAACCAATATGGGCAGTGATTTAACATTGCGGACCTTTTGCCATGAAAATGGGCATATGATATGCAGTTTTCCCGACTTGTATGATTACGGGGGGGAATCAGCAGGTGTGGGCCATTATTGCCTCATGTGTTATGGAGGGGATGACAGAAATCCAGTTCAGATTGGCGCCTATCTAAAAAACGAAGCGGGTTGGGCCACCAAGTTAACGCCTATAAGTGCAGGCGTGACCGCCAGCCTGAATGCAGCCAATAATGACTTTTATATCCATTCAAAAAACGCAACAGAATATTTCATTATAGAAAACCGTCAAAAGACAGGCAGGGATGCGTCCCTGCCGATGGCAGGGCTCGCTATCTGGCATATAGATACCATGGGCAACAATCAGAATGAGCAGATGACACCGGCGCTACATTATGAGTGTTCAATAGAACAGGCAGACAATAAATTTGATTTGGAAAAAAACATGAATGCAGGAGATACCGGGGATTTATTCAGTGCGCCGAATAAAACGGAATTTTCCGATTCCACCAGTCCAGGTAGTCAATGGTGGGATGGTACCAATTCTGACCTGAAAATCACAAATATATCAAGTTCTGGGGCCATCATGACCTTTGGTGCTGTAGGTGTCGCGGGTTGGGTATTCGGTAAGAATGTGAGGTACACCAGTGGCGATGCCAGCACCTTATGGGCGCATGCTATAATCGACGGATTTGATGGTTGGAGGCGGATTGCACCAACTTCGTCCGATGGAATTACCAATGTATTGACAATTTTAGACGCTGCGGTGTCAAAAAATAAAAAGGTCAATGTGTATTTCGGTGCTGACGGCATGATCTACGGAACTTACATGTCCTGAAAGAAGATGGAGACGGCGCCGGATTTCGCCGCTTTTGAGCCCCGGCGTTAAGGAGACAGTATTCTATACTATTTATTAACAAACAAAAAGATAAAAATTATGTGGTATTTCGGTAAAACAGTAGCGTATGTATCATCCTACGTTAATTCTAAGTACAGTCATGCAATTATTAATGGTATTCCCGGTATTTCAGGGTGGCTGCAGCTTGCCCCAACATCAGCGGATGGGGTTACCAATGTATTGGCTATTTTAACGGCAGCAATCGCAAATGGCCGTCAGGTCAATGTCAGAATTGACTCGAACCAAATTACCGGCGTGTACATGTCCTAGTTTACATTATACAAAATCAAAAGACAATAAGTTATGACAATTTTTAAAATATCGTTCTCTTCAGATTCTCAGGAAGGTCTAAGGTCCCTGGCAGGGCTGTCTGCTTCAGCAGGCAGAAGTGACACCGCTGCTGCCAGTGAAGGAACACAGCCCCCGCCTTCGCCATCATCTCAAAGTATGGGGTTTATGGGTGAAAGCTCTGGGAACCGCAGCTTAGGGACCCCGCCCCCGTTGCCGGGAGGTTACAGTTCAGATAACTATAGCACAAACCATATTCAAGGTGTGCCTCCTCCTCAACCCTCCGCTCAGGGTGGGGGGATGGCAGATGGTATGTCTTCCGAACAGGATCAGCTTGCTCCGCCACCCCTGCCGCTATCAGGCAGCATGGCAGAAGGCGGTGGTTCAGCCCAAAAGGACCCGCCCCCGTTACTGGCTTCTGACCTGCTTTCGTCAAATGCTGAAGGTACCAAGTCTGGGAAAAAGGCGGATGCTCCTTCCAGCCCACCGAAAAAACAGGCCAAGCGCTCCAGGAAGCCTTCTAAATAGTCAATTTTTAGGTGTTGTGTGCGATAGCCACATCGGATTATCCCTGTCTGGAAGTGATACTTGGGATGGTTCGCATAGCCTTTGTTGCCTGTCATATACGCATTAAGATCGTTATGGGGCGGGCCGGTATACCTGTCAGACGGGAAGTTGATCAAAGTCAGAACGGTTACCCGGTCAAGGCCCTGTTTCCACGCTGCATTCCGGTGGATCAGTCAAAATGTGATATGCCTTTTTCCCCGATTCCCTTGGCCGTTACTATTTATGGAACACTCGTATTCAGGGAACCATGGTTTAGAGATTAGAACCTTGGGATAGGAAGGTAAGCCTCACTTATAAAAAAACCCCCCGGGATGGAAGGCTTTTTTCTGATAATCCAATGTACGATGAACTACCTGTAATCTTCCAGGATTAGGGAAGTTTCCAGGTCATTTTGAATGGCCTCCCGTTGTTCCCTGATGATTTCTTTTACACGGTGGGGAACCATGGATTCCGCCAGAATCTCATTGTATTCCTTAATGGCCGCTTTATCGCCCCGAACCGCCTCTTCCAGCATGGATTCGTCAGTATCCCCGGAGAAGAAGGCTTTGACGTCCATCCAGGATCTGTGCATGGCACCCTTGGTGGTACCTTCAACTTCAGCATCCCCTAATTCCAATTCGGGAGACGCATTTCGTAGCTGGGAAAGGAATCTTCTTCGTTCCTCCGCCTTCTTTTCAAAATAGGCTTTGATATTTGCTTCCCTGGCGTTTTCAGCTGCTTTTTCGAAGCCCTTAACTGAATCTTCGTTTTTTTCAATGATGTCTTTAATTTTGTCTTCTATTTTACTGATGTCTTTATTCATTTTTATATAGTTTTTGAATTATTAATAGGGGCTCACCATGCCTTGGGACCCATTAAAACAATATAACAAACGGCAGTAAAAATCCTTGATACTATTCCTGAAATTTTTGACTGAAATAAAGGCGAACAAAGCAGCTAAAGCCCTCAGGGAGCACACGGGTTTCGCACACTCATCTGCTCCCCGGTAATTCTTATTTCATACTAACCCACCAGCGCACTAACATTTCCACGATCCATACAGGTCAAAATACTTATATTTAATCCCCGCTATGTATGCATGTCAATACGAGGCAGTGTAAATTTTGGCAAATGAAAAATAAAAATAACCACGGGCGAAGGGGGTTCCTGAAAGTATTGGGAATGGGGGCCGCCGGCACTTTTATTATACCACCTATCTTAAGGGGTTCCTCCGATTCAGGAAGGACAGCAGGTACCATCCCTATCAATGCCCACCTGTGGGTTTATGCCAGTAAGTTTCCACCCACCTGGGATTGTTCACCCATTTTGGATGCTATATTTTCCGACTTGAGTTATGCCGGAATCAATGGCCTGGAAATCATGGAAGTGCAGTTGCGGCATCCTGATTCCGAAAAGCGTTTAAAGGGGCTTATAAGAAAGTATGGTTTACCGGTTTCGGGATCTTCCTATGGCGTTGGTTTTAATATGTGGAATGCGGCGCAGCACAAAACCATCCTGGACGATATCAAAATAATTGTTCCCATATTAGGCCGGATCGGCGGCACAACATTGGGAATTTCGGTTGGGGGTAAAAAAACCGGACTTAAAACTGAGGACGAATTGGATGCCCAGGCTGCTATCCTTAAAAAGATCCATGTTATTTCTGCTGACAATGGAATTGAAGCCAATCTGCATAATCATACATATGAGGTGGAAAACGACATGCACGACCTTACCGGGACACTGGCCAGGATCCCGGATTTTAAACTGGGACCCGATTTGAATTGGCTGATAAGGGGGGGAGTAGATCCCGTGGAATTTATCAATACATATGGGAAGCAAATCGTTTATCTTCACATCAGGGATCAATATAAAGATGGTACCTGGTCTGAATACGTCGGGCAGGGTGATACTGATTTTAATGCTATTGCCGCCGCTTTGAAAGCGCAGGATTTTAAAGGTCAGGCCGCACTGGAACTTGCTTTTGAGAACGATTTTACACCAAAGTACGAATTGAAGGAGGATTGGAAAATGAGCCGTGATTTTGTCAAGGATACATTTGATTGGTAAAACCTGTAAAAAGCAGACTCTGGCCTAATATCTGATTGTATGTACATAAACGGAAAAGGAACTGCGGGGAACACGTACGATGCCATTGTCATCGGTTCCGGCATCAGTGGCGGCTGGGCTGCGAAGGAACTTTGCGAAAAAGGGCTTAAGACTTTGATCCTGGAACGGGGGCGGATGGTGGAACATACTAAAGATTACCCTACTGCAAACATGCACCCCTGGGAATTTAAGCATCGCGGAACCATCCCCTTAAAAGTACAGGAAGAAAACCCGGTGCTTAGTCGCTGTTATGCGTTTAACGAAACTACCGAACACTTTTTTGTAAAGGACAAGGAACATCCCTACGAGCAGAAAAAACCTTTTGATTGGATACGGGGTTACCAGGTAGGCGGCAAATCCCTGCTTTGGGCAAGGTGGACGCAACGATGGAGCGACCTCGATTTTGAGGCCAATGCCAGGGAAGGAATTGCGGTCGACTGGCCAATCCGGTATAGGGATATAGCTCCCTGGTACAGCTATGTCGAAAAATTTGCAGGTATCAGTGGCAACAAAGACGGCCTTGCGGTTATCCCGGACGGTGAGTTCCTGCCTCCTATGGAAATGAACTGCATCGAAAAACATGTCAGAGAAAATCTATCCAAATTATATACCGACAGGCATTTGGTAATTTCCCGTACCGCCAATCTTACGGCCAGGCATATGGGTCGCGGCCCCTGCCAATACAGAAGCCTATGTAGTCGGGGATGTCCGTTTGGAGGCTACTTTAGCAGTAATTCCTCCACACTTCCAGCTGCTCAAAAAACCGGAAACATGATTATCCGGCCTTTCTCTGTTGTTCAATCCATTATCTATGATGATACAATAGGAAAGGCTACAGGGGTCAGAATCGTTGACGCCAACACCAAAGAAAGTATCGAATACTACGCTAAAATTATCTTCGTAAATGGATCTACACTAAACTCCACGCTATTGTTACTGAATTCAACTTCCTCCAGACATCCGAATGGCTTGGGCAACGAATCCGGGGAACTGGGGCATAATTTGATGGACCATAATTACAATTGTAAAGTGGAGGGGGAATTCCCGGGATATGAAGATCAATACTATTATGGACGGCGCCCGACGGGCACCTACCTGGCACGTTTCAGGAACTATGGCAGGGATCTGCAAAAAAATTTCAAAAGGGGGTATTCCTACGCCTGTCATGGTTCGCGTGACCCCGGGAGTGCATTGAGCAATACTGTTATAGGGGAATCCCTCAAAACGGATTTGACCCAGTTGGGGCCATGGAAATTCGGGTTAACGGGGATGGGCGAATGCCTCCCCTACCACGAAAACCAGGTCTCACTTAGTAAAGATAAGGTGGACGCCTGGGGAGTCCCCCTGTTAGAGATCGATGCGGAATATAAGGAAAACGAAAGCGAAATGACCAGGGATATGGTTGCAACGGCAATGGAAATGCTGGATAAAATGAAGTTCCGGAATATCAGGGATGGGAAGGTAATCCGAAATATTGGCCTGAACATCCACGAGATGGGCACGGCACGAATGGGCAGGGACCCAGGGACTTCAGTTTTGAACGGAAATAATCAGGTATGGGGGGCGGAGAATGTGTTTGTCACCGATGGTGCCTGTATGGCCTCAAGTGCCTGTCAGAATCCATCGCTGACATATATGGCCCTGACAGCCAGGGCTGCGGATTTTGCGGTTAAGGAACTTAAAAAAATGAACATCTGAGAGCCGACCATGAAAAGAAATACCTTTTTAAAACGTGTATCATTAAGTGCCGGGGGAGCCCTGTTGTTACCTTCGGTAAGCCTGTTGCAGGGTTGTGAATACAAACCCCGGGTACGGACTGCATTGACGGAGGGCGATATCCCTTTCCTGGATGAAATAGGGGATACCCTATTACCGCCGACCGAAACTTCCCCGGGAGCGAAAGCATCTAATATCGGGGGATATATGATGGTGATGTATGCTGATTGTTTGGCTCCGGAAAGTCAGGCTGTTTTTTTAAACGGCCTGAATGAAGTGGATGCAAGGTCTTCTCAGAAATTCTCCACTTCTTTTGAGCAGGCCCAACCTGAACAAAGATTGCAGCTCATGCAAACGATTCATGAGGAGGCAAGGGCTTACCGTTTAAAAATGGCTGTGGGAGAAACGAGGTTACCGCATTATTTCGACTTGTTCAAAAGGATGACCCTATCAGGATATTTTTCTTCCGAAATCGGGATGACCCAGGCACGGAACTACCTTCCGTTACCCGGACGGTTCGAGGCCTGCATTCCGTATCGGAAAGGCAGCAAACCATGGGCAAGCTGAGAAAAAGGGAGGGAATATAAAAATAAATTAAGCCTTCGACCCATCCTAAAAAAGGGCACCTGTCGATACAGAGGATTATTTTTAATTTAGAAGTCAGGGTATTTTATAAAAAATGCTGCAAAAGAAGTCATTGACAAAATCTATTATTGTTGTGATTACTATTTGATAGCAAAGGGGTAGTATTTCCCAGCGCTCCCAAGGTCAATAATGGAATCCGGTTAGAATGGGGATTGGCCCCACCTTCGCAGTTGCTGCGGTGGATTTGCAGATCGCTTCCCCTCGCCTTTCCCAGCGATCCCAAGGTCAAAAATAGAATCCGGTCAGAATGGGGATTGGCTCCACCTTCGCAGTTGCCGCGGTGGATTTGCAGATCGCTTCCGCTCGCCTTTCCCAGCGATCCCAAGGTCAAAAATGGAATCCGGTTAGAATGGGGATTGGCTCCACCTTCGCAGTTGCTGCGGTGGATTTGCAGATCGCTTCCGCTCGCCTTTCCCAGCGATCCCAAGATCAAAAATAGAATCCGGTTAGAATGGGATTGGCTCACGATGCTCGCCTTTCCCAGCGATCCCAAGGTCAAAAAGTAAAACCCAGCAACCTGTCGGTTGCGGGCTTTTATTTTATCAAAATCCTCAGGCAAGCCTGGGATTTTGATAAAACAAAAACCCACCATAAAATGGTGGGTTTTACTTTCTCTGGTGACCTGGCTGGGATTCGAACCCAGGACCCTCTCCTTAAAAGGGAGATGCTCTACCAGCTGAGCTACCAGGTCGGTTTGGCGGCCACAAAGGCCATCCTTCTCAATAAATACGCGGGTATTTGCGCAAGAGGCTGCAAATATAATATCATTAATTTACTTTTCTAGCCCATTTGCGGATAAATTTACCTTTTCTTTGAAATCGTTTAATTTTCTTCCAATTTTACGCAAATTAAAATCATGAAAATCGTCCTGGTCGGGTATATGGGTAGTGGCAAATCCACTGTTGGAAAGCTTTTGGCTGCTGCAAGCCAGCTAGAATTTATAGATCTGGACGACTATATTTCACATAAATTGGATGCATCAATCGCCACTATCTTCTCTGAAAAAGGAGAACTCTTCTTCAGGAAAAGCGAACATAAGTTCCTGAAAAAACTGTTGAAATCCAATTCCGATATGGTGCTGGCTACAGGTGGCGGGACCCCTTGTTACAGCGGTAATATGGACCTGATGCTGCAGCAGGCAGACCATGTTATCTACCTCAAGCTGTCCATTCCCGAACTGATACGGAGGCTATATAAAGAAAAGGAGCACCGGCCCATTATAAGCCATCTCAGTGCGAAGGAAATGCCGGATTTCATCGGTAAGCATTTGTTTGAAAGAAGCCACTGCTACTCCCGGGCTAACCATACCATTTCATGTAATGGTAAATCGGGCGAAACCATCGTTGCAGCGATCAGAAAAATAGTTTCCTAGTTAAGGTACACAGCGTCGTTGCGGCCCATGAATTCCACCTTGATATGTTCATGGAGGGAGGTTGAGAGGGAAATTCCTTTATAATCAGCTTTTACCGGGTACTTCTTATGATTACGGTTCACCAGTACGGCAGTCTTTAATTGTTTCAAAGGCGTCCGGAGAAAATGATGTACCCCGTATATCAGCGTGGTACCCGAATTCAATACATCATCCACAAGGACCACAGAACGGTTGGCATATTCCGCCTCCGGAATGGAGGTGGTCACACCGCTTTTCAATGGGTCACCTTTATCCATCATAACCTTGCAGAGGATCACTTCAGCATTCGTGATTTTTTGAAGGACGGTTTGTATCTTCTTTGCAAATTTCAGGCCGCCCCCATCAATCCCTGCTATCACCAGGTGTTTCTCCTCCACATTGGCTTCATAGATCTGATAGGCAATACGCCTGATTTTGTGCTGGATTTGCTCATGGGTTAGGATTTGATGCTGCATAATCAATTGATTTCCCACCAAAGATAAAAAACAGTTTGGTATCATTTTCCATCCCGGAGAGATATAGCTGTTATTCGGGGGAACCCTTTTCAACTTCCGTGTTTTCCTCCGGGTTTTCCAAATAACCCTCAATTTCCCTCCGGTCTTTTTTGGTAGGCCTACCGGTACCTTTTTTACGGTAAAGTTCCCGGGTTAATTTGGATAATTGCTGATGTTCCAATGCCTCGGCTGAGGTGGTATCTTTTCTGTAAATATCCACCAGTTTAGCGCTTACCCGGCTGGGCGGGATGTCCAGGACCGTCAGTTCATAATAGGTCTGGTCCTTGCGAATCCTGAGTTTATCTGTTGGGTAGATCTCCCTGGACGGCTTGGCCGCCTGCCCGTTGATTTGGATATGGCCCTTTTTACAGGCAGTTGTTGCCTGGTTTCGTGTCTTGAAATACCGGGTGGCCCATAAGTACTTGTCTACGCGCATCTGTTTTAAAATACTTTGTTAAGTCCTTCCACAAAAATAGGGGAAAATTGTATCTTGCGGGCTTCTAAAGAAAAGCTATGCGAATGAATAAAGGGATACTTGTAACCGGATTGATTATCACCCTGTTATCCTGTAAAAAAGATGACGGTCCGGACCCGGTGGAGATCCCTCCCCGGGCCCTTAGTGAAGTGGCAGCGGAAGATGATGCCGAAATCAAGGCTTACCTGGAAACCCATTTCTACAATTACGAGGAATTTGCCAACCCGCCTGCAGATTTTGACTATAAAATAAAGATCGATACACTAGCTGGTGAGAATGCCGGCAAAACGCCGTTAAGCGAACAGGTGGAAACCCAGTCCATTACCATAGAATCATCCTCTTTCGGCCGTACAGACGGGGAGGAGGTACCACATACCCTTTACCATTTGACAGCGAGGGAAGGGGTTGGCGGAAGTCCAACTATAGGCGATTATACGGTACTGCAGTATGAAGGATCCCTCCTTGACGGCAGTTTATTTGACGCTGCCAACACCCCCGTCAACCAATACCTTTCCAACACTGTAAGGGGATACGGCAATGGTATAATAAATTATAAAACAGGGGAGGGCCCATTTGAAAATGGAGATGGCACCGTGCGATTTGAAAATTATGGTATCGGGATGATCTTTATTCCATCCGGACTCGCTTATTTTGACCGGCCCCCATCCGGAATCCCAGCCTATAGTCCCATTGTCTTCAAGATAGATGTGCTCAGTTATAGGGAGAACACGGATTACGACCAGGATGGGATTCCTTCCATACTGGAAGACCTGGATGGTGACGGGAATCTGAACAATGATAATACAGACGAGGATTTCTCTCAATTAGGCCCGCTTTACAACCACCTGGATCCGGATGATGACAACGACGGGATCCCGACCCGGGAGGAAATCACCATTGATGCCGAGGGTAACATTTCGTTTCCCGACAGTGATAACGATGGTACGCCCGACTACCTGGACAATGACAATCTATAAATGGCATGAAGCATAACCGCTAAATTGGCATACCTGATCGTCTGATCAAGGAACGAAGTACAACTTACGAAATGCGAAAAACGGGTTGGCTTAACTGAAAAGCATAGAAGGACAATTGATTGCTGCTGGCCATACTCACAATGGCGCTTTTCCAAAGACCCGATCTGTGCCTGGGGTCTCAACCCCGCCCCTTTTTAAAGTTACAGGAATATACTGCAAAAAACATGCAAATTAGTAGGCAGGATTAAGTTAAGAAGCTTCTTGTCATGCCAGAGCTTCCGACTTTACGCACATTTACTGCTTCCTGGTCCCATGGCTGCGAAGGGTGAAAAGATTAGGAGGGCACGCACTGCGGACTGCTACGGCCCCTCCTTCGCTCATGGCTTTGGAGGGCAAGCACCACAGATTCCACTTGTTAACTTAAATGAGAATATTATCAAATACAGGTATCGGTCCCGGGGTCTCAAGCCCGCCCCTTTTTAAAGTTACAGGAATATACTGCAAAAAACATGCAAATTAGTAGGCAGGATTAAGTTAAGAAGCTTCTTGTCATGCCAGAGCTTCCGACTTTACGCACATTTACTGCTTCCTGGTCCCATGGCTGCGAAGGGTGAAAAGATTAGGAGGGCACGCACTGCGGACTGCTACGGCCCCTCCTTCGCTCATGGCTTTGGAGGGCAAGCACCGCAGATTCCACCTGTTAACTTAAATGAGAATATTATCAAATACGGGTATCGGTCCCGGGGTCTCAAGCCCGCCCCGTTCTTAAGTTCGCGGGACCTGCTGCAAAGAACAAGCGGTTTAGATCCTTTCTTCGTCAGTGGTTTGTGCAGCTGCTTTTTCAGCTTTCTTCGTGAGGGCTGCGAAAGGTGAAGGGCTGCGAAAGGTGAAGGGCTCCCACGGGCAAGCTCATCCTGTTTACTGCTCACTGTTCGCAGATTACTATTCACTGTTACCTCCTGCATCCTTGGCCTGAGAGAAGAAGAACTGATCATGGGGCAGTTCTTTCGTCAGGCCGAGCGCAACCGAAGCGCAGGCAAAAAAACGCCTGCTGGTTTCTTATCCCTATCTTGTTCTGTCAGGGACTCCGGCTGCCTGCTCCTGCAGTTAACGGGTGCCCCGAATAACCGCGACTTCATCGTTAAACGATTGGAATAAAAAAAAGCCCTGAAGAAACTCCAGGGCTTTAAACTGTCTTTAAATCACGGTTATAAGGCCAACGATAGACTAAGGATGATCTGGTCAGGGCGGGTATCGATCCTGCTTTCCCCAACGGTGGTGATATTGGTATTGATAAAACGGGCTTCGTTCTCACTAAATCCGCGTTCGTACCGGACATCAACCCCCAGTTTTCCTAAATCCAACCCTGCGCCAATGTTGAGGCCCACGGTAAAATCATTTTCAACCCGGTCAATGGATATACCGTCAAAATCACTGTTGAGGATATACTGGAATGCCGGCCCTGCAAATACATTAACCGGTCCAATAACATTGATCCCGACCAACAAGGGCGCGTCGAGCTTGCTCATATCAAATTTATCCCCGTCATAATCGGATTTGGTTCTGGTAAAGATAACTTCAGGCCTGAAGTAGATCTTACCCCCCAGTTTACCGAAAATCCCGAGATGGTATCCTACATTCCTTTCCGGATACTTGGCCGCTTCCCCTATAGATTCAAAATAGTCGCCGTTAGCGCTGTAATTTAGACCTCCCTTAATTCCGAATCCTGATCCGGATTGTGCAAATGTGGCCATACTCATGACAGCAAAAGCCACGGTAAAAATTATTTTCTTCATAATGTGTTCATTTTTTGTAACTCGAAGATAGGATATGCGAAAATCAAAAATGATCCGCTATGCCTTTCTTTTTAGCACATTTGAAACGGACCTTTCTATGGCAGTATTGTCTAACCCGTATTTTGCCATGAGGAGTTCAGGCGTGCCACTTTCCCCGAAGGTATCCTGGGTAGCAACAAATTCCTGGGGGGTAGGATGGTGTGTCGCAAGGGTCCGGGCAATGCTTTCGCCCAGGCCACCCAAAAAATTGTGCTCTTCCGCAGAAACGATACATCCTGTTTTTTTAACTGACTTTATAACCGCAGCCTCATCCAGGGGCTTAATAGTATGAATGTTGATGACTTCTACGGAAATCCCCTGCTTTTCAAGGTTTTCAGCAGCAATTAAGGATTGCCATACCAAATGGCCGGTAGCCACTATGGTCACATCCGTGCCTTCATTCAGCATGACGGCCTTCCCGATCTCAAATTTCTGGTCAACAGGGGTAAAGTTTGCTACTTTGGGCCTGCCGAACCGCAGGTATACCGGGCCTTCGTAATCGGCAATTGCCAGAGTTGCTGCCTTTGTCTGGTTATAGTCGCACGGATTGATTACCGTCATGCCGGGAAGCATCTTCATCATTCCAATATCTTCAAGGATCTGATGCGTGGCCCCGTCTTCCCCCAGGGTGACCCCGGCATGGGAGGCACATATTTTTACATTCTTTCCGGAATAGGCAATGGATTGCCGTATCTGGTCGTATACCCTCCCTGTTGAGAAATTCGCAAAAGTACCTGTAAACGGGATATAGCCCCCAATTGTGAGTCCGGCTGCAATCCCCATCATATTGGCCTCAGCGATGCCTACCTGGAAAAACCGTTCCGGGTTCTCATCTATGAAATCCTGGATCTTCAGGGAACCAACAAGGTCTGCACATAGCGCCACCACCCTCGGGTGGGTCCTCCCCAGTTCTGTCATGGCGTCTCCATATCCACTCCGGGTATCATTTTTGCCCTGGTCTACATATTTTTTCATAGGTCCGTATAATAACTCCCTTGGTGGGAGGTGCATGTTCAATTTATTAAGATACTTTAATCCGGTTTCGGTTAAACGAACTGAAATTAATAATCCCCCAGGGTTTCAGGATTCTGAGCCAGGGCTGTTTTTAGCTGCTCATCATTCGGGGCTTTCCCGTGCCAGGCATGTGTGTGCATCATAAAATCCACCCCATTGCCCATCATGGTATCCATTACCATACACACCGGCCGGCCTTTTCCCGTCCTTGATCTGGCCTCCTTCAAACCATTGATCACTGCCTCCAGGTCATTGCCTTCCTTCAGTTCAAATACATCCCACCCGAAGGCTTCAAATTTTTTACCGACGTCTCCCAGTGGCAATACATCTTCTGTGGCCCCATCTATCTGTTGCCCGTTCCGGTCTATCGTGGATATAAGGTTATCAACATTGTTGCCGGCTGCAAACATGATGGCTTCCCAGTTCTGCCCTTCCTGTAACTCCCCATCCCCATGTAAGCTGTAAACCAGATGGTTGTCCTTATTCAATTTTTTTGCCAGGGCAGCCCCGATTGCTACAGACATCCCCTGTCCCAGGGAGCCTGAAGATACGCGGATGCCCGGAAGGCCCTCATGGGTGGTAGGATGGCCTTGCAGCCTGGAGTTGATCAAACGGAATGTATTGAGCTCTTCCAGCGGAAAATAGCCCTTCCTCGCCAATACACTATAGAAAACCGGAGAGATATGCCCGTTGGATAAAAAGAAAATATCCTCCCCAATGCCATCCATATCAAAATCTTCCTTTATATCCATTATCTCATTGTAGAGCGCTACAAAAAATTCAGTACATCCAAGCGATCCCCCGGGGTGGCCGGAATTTACATTATGAACCATCCGTAGGATGTCGCGCCTCACCTGTACTACCAAATTCTGCAATTCTTCCAATTGTGGCATGTTATTTTTTTTGATGGGGCTAAAAATAGGCGCATTCTTCTGGCTTTACAAGTCTATTAATGATATTTTATTAACTTAAACAATCCCGACTTTCCCCCTTTTTTAACACACCACCACTATTTGGGCTCCGTAACCTTAGAGTGTCAGCAAAAGATAATGTACAGGACGAATAAAGGTAGGAGCTGAACAGGACATTGAAAGATCTCCGAAGCCATGGCGGCAGCCTGTTATTAAGGGTATGGAAAAGGGGAATTTTATTTTTTTGTTAAGGATTAAATGCTTCCCTGTTACCTATATTTGCCACTCGAACAATTGGCTTGAAATTTAAACTCCTACATACAGATCCACAGACCAGGGCCCGTGCCGGGGAAATCCTTACGGACCACGGAAAAATAGAAACCCCGATCTTTATGCCGGTTGGGACCGTTGCCTCGGTTAAAGGGGTTCATCAGAGGGAACTGAAAGAAGATATTGATCCGGATATCATCCTGGGTAATACCTACCACTTATACCTCAGGCCTACTACCGCCATTCTGGAACAGGCCGGGGGACTCCATAAATTTATGGGTTGGGACCGGAATATCCTAACAGACAGTGGCGGCTATCAGGTATATTCCCTGTCTGCCAACAGGAAGATCAAGGAGGAAGGTGTTAAGTTCCAATCCCATATCGATGGTTCGCGGCATGTATTCACCCCTGAAAATGTGATGGAATTGCAACGTGCGATCGGAGCGGATATCATCATGGCTTTTGATGAGTGTACCCCGTATCCCTGTGATTTTGATTATGCCCGGCGCTCCATGCACATGACACATCGTTGGCTGGACAGGTGTCTGGCACATTTAGAGAAAGTTCCCTGTAGATACGATTTTTCACAGGCCTTTTTCCCTATTGTCCAGGGCTCCACTTATAAAGATCTCAGGACGCAGTCCGCAGAATATATTGCCAGCAGGGGCGCTGAGGGGAATGCCATCGGCGGGCTGTCCGTTGGGGAACCTGCAGAAGAAATGTATGCCATGTCTGAAGTTGTGTGCTCCATCCTTCCCGAAGACAAGCCACGATACCTGATGGGAGTTGGTACCCCGGCAAATATCCTGGAGAATATTGCCCTGGGCATCGATATGTTTGACTGCGTGATGCCCACCCGTAACGGAAGGAACGGGATGTTGTTTACAGCCGAAGGAACCATCAACATTAAAAACAAAAAATGGGAAGCGGATTTTTCACCACTTGATGCGAACGGGTACAGCTTTGTAGACAGGGAATACAGCAAGGCGTATCTCAGGCATCTGTTTGCGGCGAATGAATATTTGGGCAAACAAATTGCAACGATCCACAATTTGGGATTTTATATGTGGTTGGTCAGGGAAGCCAGGAAACGTATTTTAGCAGGGGATTTCAGGGAATGGAAGAACAAGTTGGTGCAGCAAATGGATAAACGGTTATAGGAGTGACAATCATAGACTGGTACATATTGAAGCGTTATCTGGCCACTTTCGGGCTGATGCTTTTGCTTTTCATTCCGATTGGCATCATGCTGAACCTTGCGGAACAGATCGGCAAGATGATAGACAATGAGGCCCCGCTGGATGAAATACTGGTATACTACCTGTATTTTACCATCTATATCGGAAGCCTGCTATTCCCCATTTTCCTGTTCCTCTCCATTATCTTTTTCACGTCCAAACTTGCCAACAATACCGAAATTATCGCCATCCTGAGTTCCGGTGTCTCTTTTGGCAGGTTTCTGAAACCCTACTGGGTGGGGGCTACCATTATAGCACTTATGATGTTTTTTATGGGGATGTTTATCGTTCCCAATGCCAGCAAAGGATATAATGAGTTTAATTATAAGTATCTCAAAAAAGGGAAACAAGACAGGGTTACCAGCAATATTTTTACCCAGTTAAACGAAAACGACTTTATTTATGTGAGCAGCTTTGACCCGGCACGCCAGATAGGGTACAATTTTACCTTTGAACATTTCAATTCAGAAGATCAACTTGACTATAAGATCCAGGCAGCCAATATCCGATGGATCCCAAAGGACACCCTGTACCGCTTAACGTCCTATACCAAGCGAAAAGTGCGGAAGGAAAATGAAATACTGGAAACCAAGCGACGCCTGGATACCGTTTTTTCTTTTCAGATCGATGACCTCACCCCGGTCTCCTATATTGCAGAGACCAAGAACCTGTTCGAGCTCAACGCCTTTATCGCAACCCAGAAAAAAAAGGGGGCTTCCAATATCAATACCTATATCCTGACCAAATATAAAAGGTGGGCCCTCCCTATTACAGCTTTTATCCTTACGATCATCGGGGTTGCGGTTTCGTCCATTAAACGACGGGGTGGAATGGGTATCAACCTTGCTTTCGGGATGGGAGTGGCCTTCATTTTTATCTTCTTTGATAAAGTATTCGGGACGCTTGCAGAACAATCAGGGTTTTCACCGCTGTTGGCAGTATTAATCCCCAATCTGCTTTTCGGGCTCCTTGGAATCTATCTGCTGCAGCATGCCCGGCGATAAGATTACGAATTACCTGCACCTTCACTTTATTGTTTTTATTTGGGGGTTTACGGCAGTTTTGGGAAAGCTTATCACGATTGATGCCCTGCCGCTGGTTTGGTTCCGGATGGGCATGGCAGTGGTTATTATCGTGGTGTTCATAGCTAGTAAAGGCTATAAACTGAAGGTGCCTCGCCGGGCGTTGCTAACCATGCTTATGGCAGGCTGTGTTGTGGCCTTGCACTGGGTTACCTTTTTTAAGGCCATCAAGGTTTCCAATATTTCCATAGCCCTTGCCTGTATGTCTACCGGAGCTTTTTTTACGGCCCTGCTCGAACCATTTTGGTACCGCAGAAAAATGATCTGGTACGAATTGATGCTGGGCTTGCTTGTTATAACAGGGCTCTACCTTATCTTCAGGGTCGAAACAGCTTATATTGCGGGGATCGTCCTTGCCCTGGTGTCTGCTTTGTTGTCTGCCATCTTCACCTTGATGAATGGCAGGTTGATCCAAACCCACAGGCCATCAGTAATCGCCTGTTACGAACTGGGAGCGGGGGTTGTGCTATTATCCATGTACCTTCTGGGCAATGGGCAGATTAACCCTGGGCTTTTTGCATTATCTCCATCCGATTGGGTTTTCCTGGTAATACTGGCATCCGTTTGTACAGCTTATGCTTTTATTGCATCCGTAAAAGTGATGAAACATCTTACCCCGTATACCGTGATGCTTACCGTGAACCTGGAACCTGTCTATGGGATACTGTTGGCATTTTTCCTCCTTGGGGGAAACGAAAAAATGCAACCGCTTTTCTATGTTGGGGCATTGGTCATCCTCCTTACCGTTATCGCCAACGGGATTTTAAAGCATAGGGAAAATATAAAAATCAGGCATGGCCAACGAGGTTCATAATAATATTTTATCTTTGCATGTTAACAAACTAACGCCATTTCCCGATGGCATAAACCAAAAAAATTTCATGGAATACCTTGATTTTGAACTCCCGATTAAGGAACTACAGGAGCAACTGGAAAAGTGTCAGGTTATTGGAGAAGAAAGTGAGGTGGATGTAACAGAGACCTGTAAACAAATTGAATCCAAATTACATGAAACGCGGAAAGAAATTTATAAAAACCTGACAGCATGGCAACGGGTACAGCTTTCCAGGCATCCCAACAGGCCCTATACGCTCGATTACATCCGGGCTATTTGTGGAGAGACCTTCCTGGAGCTCCACGGTGACCGGAATGTCAGGGATGATAAGGCCATGATTGGTGGGTTGGGCAAAATCGGGGACCAGAGCTATATGTTCATCGGGCAACAAAAAGGATACAATACCAAGACCCGGCAATTCCGGAATTTCGGGATGGCAAATCCGGAGGGCTACCGTAAAGCCCTGCGATTGATGAAATCTGCGGAAAAATTCAATATCCCGGTCGTCTGCCTGATAGATACCCCGGGTGCTTATCCCGGAATCGAGGCTGAAGAAAGGGGACAGGGGGAAGCCATTGCCCGTAACATTTTGGAAATGACGCGTTTGAAAGTACCCATCATTGTCGTTATCATCGGAGAAGGCGCATCAGGTGGTGCTTTGGGTATCGGTGTTGGGGACAGGGTATTAATGCTCGAAAATACCTGGTATTCCGTAATCTCCCCCGAATCCTGCTCTTCCATCCTTTGGAGAAGCTGGGAATACAAGGAACAGGCTGCCGAGGCACTTAAGCTCACAGCTATCGACATGAAGAAATTAAAATTAATAGATGAAATCGTAAAGGAACCTGTAGGCGGTGCCCATACCCATCGGGAAAAGACTTTTGAGACCGTAAAAAACAGGATTTCTAAAAATTACGATGATCTTAAAAAGTTATCACCAAAGGACCTTGTAAAACTCAGGATGCAGAAATATTCCGAAATGGGTGTATTTAACGACTGATCCTGTTAATTGTCCCCTTCAAAGAAATCCGGCGGCTTTTTACCGTCCCTTTTTTCGCTTATGAACACTTTTGACTAACTTATCAACACCCCAATTGTTAATCATTGGTTGATATCGCAACCTTAGCTTAAAGAGGGTACTCACGCTTAATTGTATACTTTTACCAACATGGAAAAACCAAGCCCTTTCATTGGTCATAAAATTGGCAAGTCGGCCGTAATCAGCCTCGAGAAGGGGAAAATACCTCCTCAAGCTGTTGATTTAGAGGAAGTTGTACTTGGTGCAATGATGATCGACAAGAAAGGTGTGGATGAAGTAATAGATATCCTACATCCAGATGTATTCTACAAGGACGCGCACCGCTTCATTTACGAGGCTATCTTCAAATTGTTCGAAACCTCAGAACCCATAGATTTATTAACCGTTTCTTCCCAATTAAAGAAAGACGAGCGATTGGAAGCTGCGGGTGGGGATTTTTATCTGATAAAACTAACCCAAAAAGTGGCTTCATCGGCCCATATTGAGTTCCATGCCAGGATCATCCTCCAGAAATATATCCAGCGGAGCCTTATTAAAATCTCCAATGAGATCATTGAGGATGCCTACAATGATTCCACGGACGTTTTTGACCTGCTCGACAATGCGGAAGCCAAACTTTATGATGTTACCCAGGGCAACCTGAAACGATCTGCCGAGACGGCCCAGAACCTGGTGATACAGGCCAAGAAGAAAATCGAGGAAATTTCCAACAAGGATGGCCTTAGTGGCATTCCTTCAGGGTTTGATAAAGTTGACAAGCTTACATCCGGGTGGCAACCCAGTGACCTTATCATTATAGCCGCCCGTCCCGGGATGGGAAAAACAGCGCTTACCCTCTCCATGGCCCGGAACATGGCCGTGAACCACAACATCCCGGTTGCATTCTTTTCGCTGGAAATGTCCTCCGTGCAACTGATTACCCGTTTGATCTCCTCAGAAACCGGTCTTTCTTCGGAAAAACTTCGGACAGGGCGCCTGGAAAAACATGAATGGGAACAACTCAACGTAAAGGTGAAAGCCCTGGAAAAAGCCCCGTTATTCATAGATGATACGCCCTCGCTTTCCATTTTTGATTTGCGGGCCAAAGCAAGGAGGTTGGCGTCCCAGCATAAAATTCAGATGGTGGTACTGGATTACCTCCAGTTGATGACAGCCGGGGGCAGCCAGAAAGGGGGCAACAGGGAGCAGGAGATTTCCACGATTTCGAGAAACCTGAAGGCCCTTGCGAAGGAATTGAGCGTTCCTGTTATTGCATTGTCGCAGTTATCAAGGGCGGTAGAAACACGGGGGGGCAGTAAAAGACCCATCCTGTCCGACCTTCGGGAGTCCGGCGCTATTGAACAGGACGCGGATATTGTATCCTTTATTTACAGGCCGGAATATTACAAAATTGATGAGTGGGATGATGAAGAACGAACCCCAACCCAGGGGCAGGCAGAATTCATCGTTGCCAAACACCGGAACGGCGGATTGGATAATATTAGGTTAAAGTTCATTGCACAACTGGGTAAATTTGATAACTTGGATGACTTTGATTCTCCATTTGAGTTTCAATCAAAAATGAACGCCGATGGGGATAACCCGTTCCTGACCAAAAAGCTGCCCGATGCGGACACGGCTTTTGGAAGCAGGATGAACGACCATCCCGATCCTGACCTGGATGATACTAATGAGGTGCCTTTCTGATTCAAACAATAATTTTCCCATAACAGATTCCCGGTTTTGTACTTCCATTGTGCAGCGTCTCACAGTAGCTGTCAAAAAGCAGGTACCTTGTATCGGGTGGGGAAAGACCCCTATCCTCCTGTTGGCATTCCTTTTCTTATATAGCCTCCCCCTCGCAGCATCGGCTATACTGATCCCTATGGATGCCGAAAGCCAGCAAAACCACCTGAAAGCCTATGGGATCACCTTTTGGGTCCTTACCAAACAACAAAAAGTCCAGTGGTTGCTCAATTATCGCGGGGGGTCCTTTTTACTGCCCGACGGCGAAAATATAAGGAAAGAATGCCAGATCCGGGGCGTTTCCTATGAAATAGTATCCGATGCACAGGCGGGAGCCATCCTTGATGAAATTAGCAGCCCGGCCCGTAACCAGGAATCCGTGATCCTGGAAAAAGCTCCCAAAATAGCAGTGTACTCTCCCAAGGATAACCAACCCTGGGACGATGCCGTGACCATGGTCCTTACCTATGCCGAGATCCCGTATGTTACCGTTTATGACGAAGAGGTGTTGGAGGACAAACTTGCCCTGTATGATTGGCTGCACCTGCACCACGAGGATTTTACCGGGCAATATGGGAAGTTCTATGGCGCGTACCGGGCAGCTCCATGGTATATAGAAGGAAAGAAAAATGCAGAGGAGTTAGCTACGAAGCTTGGATTTGGAAGTGTTGCCGAAGAAAAATCAGCGGTGGCCCAGAAGATCCGCAACTATGTTATTGGGGGCGGGTTTATGTTTGCTATGTGTTCTGCCACGGATAGTTTTGATATCGCCCTGGCTGCCCAGGGTGTGGATATCTGTGAACCCATGTTTGACGGCGACCCGTCTGATGCAAACTACCAAAGCAGGCTCGATTTCTCCAAAACATTCGCTTTTACCAATTTTATCCTGGAACGCAACCCGATGCGGTATGAGTTTTCATCCATAGATATGACCAACCGCCGCAACAATGTCCCGAAAGAATCAGATTATTTTACCCTGATGGATTTTTCAGCTAAATGGGATGCCGTGCCAACCATGCTATGCCAGAACCATACCAGCCTGGTAAAAGGATTCATGGGTCAGACCACGGCATTTGCAAGGGAGGAGATCAAACCCACTGTATTGGTGCTTGGTGAAAACAAACTCAATGGAGAAGCCCGGTACCTGCACGGGATCAAAGGAAAGGGATTTTTTACGTTCTACGGGGGCCATGACCCCGAGGATTATCAGCACAGGGTAGGGGATCCGAAAACCGAACTGGAACTGCACCCCAATTCTCCCGGGTATCGCCTGATATTGAACAATGTGCTTTTCCCGGCAGCACAGAAGAAAAAACAAAAAACCTAGGAGAACGATCCGATTAATTTTTCCAGGATGCGTTCAACCCCGAAATCGTCATTGCTTGCTGTACGGTATCTTGCCTCCTTAAGCACATTGGGATGCGCATTTGCCATGGCAAAACTATAACTCCCCAATGCCAGCATTTCCAGGTCATTGTTATAATCCCCAAAGACAAGCGTTTCTTCCTTACTGATGCCGTATTGCTCCTGGATCATTTGAAGCGGATACCCTTTATGTGCATTTTTATCAGAAAGATCTACCCAATGCTCCCCTGATACCTTTACTTTCAGCGACCTTTCAAATTGCTTTACAGCCGGATAGATAAATTCCTCTGAATTTTCAAAATGGTAGACCGCTATTTTCATTACTTCCCCGGTGTAGGAACTGAGGTCATCCATAATTTCAAACCGGGTATAATACTCCTTAAGTTTTTCCAGGAACCTTGGTGAACTACCGTGCACATAGGCATTATCCTTGGCACACAATACAGGATGTGTATGGTCCAAATCCTTCAAAACACTCAGAATATTACTTTTAAGGCCATTATCCAGTGGTGTTGAAACAATTTCCCTCCCGTTTTGCATGGCAAACCCCCCGTTCTCCGCAATTATAATGATGTCGTCCTTAATGGCTTCCAGTTTATCCACGATATTGTTATACTGCCTCCCACTGGCGGCTACGAACAGGATACCCCTCTCCCGCAATTGGCTGAACAGTTTAAAAAAGAGGGGGCTAACCTCATGGTTTGAATTCAATAAAGTGCCATCCATATCAGTGACTACCAATTTTATCCCGGAAAGATCCATGTGCATTTCATTAGTTTTACCCAAAGGTATTTTTTATGTTCAATTATCGTTGTAATTTCAGTGTATTACCCCTAATATTTTAAAAGATGAAGTTCTATCAAAAAGAGCTGCAATTAAAGCCCTACACCCGGGGATTCCACGTGATCACCGATGTGGTCCTTCGCGAAATTCCGGAGCTATCCCAACTTCAGAAGGGCATGCTCCAGGTTTTTATCCTGCATACTTCAGCGAGCCTGACCCTTAACGAAAATGCCGATCCCACGGTCAGGGAGGATTTTGAAAGCCATATGAACAGGCTGGTACCGGAGAACCAACCCTATTACCTGCATACCTGCGAAGGCCCTGATGACATGCCGGCTCATATAAAGGCTTCGCTTATGGGAGCCTCCGTACAGATCCCGATAACCCACGGCCGATTAAAAATGGGGACCTGGCAGGGAATCTACTTGTGTGAACACAGGAATAAGGCCCAGGGCCGTTCCCTGATCCTTACCGCTTTCGGTGAGTGAAGCTATCCATGCATTTCCCCAGGCGGAAGAAGCGCCCCAAAATAAAAATCCCGATCTACTGACCGGGATTATACTTTCCTATACAATCACTGACTACCGGACCTTTTCCGCAATAGCCTTAAAGGCGTCAGGATGGTTCATGGCAAGGTCGGCCAAAACCTTCCGGTTGAGTTCAATGTTATTGGCCTTGATCCTGCCCATAAATTGTGAGTAAGACATACCGTGCAGCCTGGCTCCCGCATTGATACGGGTTATCCATAGGGAACGGAAGCTCCTTTTCTTGTTTCTACGGTCACGGTATGCATATACCATAGCCTTTTCTACAGCGTTCTTGGCAACCGTCCAGACATTCTTACGCCTTCCGAAGTACCCTTTGGCCTGTTTTAATACTTTTTTCTCCTGGCTCTAGAAGCCACTGAATTTACTGATCTTGGCATTTTTCTTGTTTTTTGTAGCAGGCGTTTTTAAATCAGGTTGGCAATTGGTCCGGAGCAGCATCGATATATACTGCATCCTTGTCTTCCAGCTGCACACCTATAATTTAAAACACTTTGAATTGCCCGTCTCCATGGTTAATAAAGTGTACCCAATAACAATTACTTTAGTCGCAATTGTCCTTTAATGTTATCAATATCGGCTGTGTGCACCAATGTTGAATGCGTTAATTTAAGTTTCCGCTTTTTGGATTTTTTAGTCAGGATATGACTTTTAAAAGCGTGCTTCCTTTTGATTTTACCGGTGCCGGTTAGCTTGAACCGCTTTTTGGCACTGGACTTTGTTTTCATTTTAGGCATTTTCTTCCTATTTTTTAATATTCAATTAACGGATCCCTTATCCTTTCGCTTACTTCCGCGTTTTGGGAGCAAGGAACATGGTCATCCGTTTGCCTTCCAATTTCGGCATCTGCTCAACCTTTCCATAATCTTCCAATTCCTGGGCCAGTTTCAACAATAAAATTTCCCCCTTGTCCTTGTAAACTATAGAGCGACCTTTGAAAAAGACGTAAGCCTTTAGCTTGGCACCTTCCTTCAGGAATTTCTCTGCGTGTTTCTTTTTAAAATCATAATCATGGTCGTCTGTATTGGGACCAAACCTGATTTCCTTTATGATCACCTTGGTGGCTTTGGCCTTCATGACCTTTTCCCGCTTCTTTTGTTCGTAAAGGAATTTTTTATAATCGATTACTTTACAAACCGGTGGCGCCGCATTCGGTGATATTTCAACAAGATCCAGTGCCAATTCTTCTGCTTTGGCTAAAGCTTTCTCAATTGGATATACCCCTATCTCAACATTATCACCTACCAATCGCACTTCGCTGGCGGTAATTTTTTCATTGATATTATGAGGGTTCTTATTTTCCCTCCTGGGTTGGGGCCTAAATCTTCTACGTATTGCTATGACTACTTAATTTTAGTTAAACTCTTTAGTTTTTAAAACGACTTTAAAGTACTACTTATTTCCTTTTCGACCAAGTCTGCAAATTCATCGATGGAAACCGTGCCTGCATCTTCCCCTCCATGCCTCCGTACCGATACAGCGTCTTGTTCCTCTTCTGTTTCTCCAACAATGAGCATAAACGGGACCTTATTCATTTCCGCTTCACGGATTTTCTTGCCAACCGTTTCGTTCCGCTTATCAATAAGGGCGCGAATTTCGTGATTTTCCAGTGAATTTAAAACTTTTTCAGCATATTTTTCATGCTTCTCGCTTACGGGCAGGATAATTACCTGTTCCGGGGTGAGCCAAAGTGGGAAATTTCCTCCTGTATGCTCCAATAACAAGGCTATGAATCGTTCCATACTCCCGAACGGGGCCCTATGGATCATAACCGGGCGATGCAATTCATTATCGCTGCCTTTATAGGTTAGGTCGAATCGTTCTGGAAGGTTGTAATCAACCTGGATCGTTCCCAATTGCCAGTTCCTCCCGATGGCATCCTTCACCATAAAGTCGAGTTTCGGGCCATAAAATGCCGCTTCCCCTTTTTCAATGACGAATTCCAGCCCCTTTTCGGTAGCTGCGGTGATGATGGCATTTTCTGCCTTATCCCAATTTTCTACCGTACCGATATATTTTTCCGGCTGATCGGGGTCCCTTACGGAAACCTGGGCACTGAAATTATCGAGTCCGAGCGAACTGAGTACATACAGTGAGAGGTCTATTACATCCTTAAATTCCTGATCGAGTTGATCCGGGGTACAGAAGATATGTGCATCGTCCTGGGTGAATCCCCTCACCCGTGTAAGGCCGTGCAGTTCCCCGCTTTGCTCATATCTGTATACAGTCCCGAATTCTGCATATCGTTTCGGGAGTTCTTTGTAGCTGAATGGTTTCGAATTGTATATTTCGCAATGGTGCGGGCAATTCATAGGTTTCAGGAAGAACTCTTCGTCCTGCTTCGGGGTCCTGATGGGTTGGAAGCTATCAGCCCCGTATTTGGCGTAATGGCCGGATGTCACATATAGTTCCTTTAAACCGATGTGCGGTGATACCACCATTTCATACCCTGCTTTTTTCTGGGCTTTTTTAAGAAATTGTTCCAGTCTTTCTCTGAGGGCGGCACCTTTTGGCAGCCATAACGGAAGCCCCTGGCCCACTTTCTTGGAAAATGTGAACAATTCCAGTTCCTTCCCAAGTTTGCGGTGGTCCCTTTTTTTAGCTTCCTCCAGTAGTTCAAGGTACTCCGTAAGTTCCTTTTGCTTGGGGAATGATATCCCGTATACCCGTGTAAGCTGAGGTTTGTTTTCATCTCCCCGCCAGTATGCACCTGCTACGTTGAGGATCTTGACGGCTTTTATAAACCCCGTATTGGGGATATGCCCGCCCCTGCACAGGTCGGTGAATGTATCGTGGTCACAGAAGGTGATGCTGCCGTCTTCAAGGTTTTCAATAAGTTCCGTCTTGTATTCGTTGCCTTGCTTTTTATAATAGGAAAGTGCATCCTGCTTGGTTACCTCCCGCATTTTAAACGGGTGCTTTCCCCTTGCAATTTCGAGGGCTTTGGCCTCCAGGTCCGGAAAGTCCTTTTCTGAAATGGTATGTTCCCCAAAATCAACATCGTAGTAAAAGCCGTTCTCAATAGCCGGGCCAATAGTCAGTTTGATACCGGGATAGTGCTGTTCCAGTGCTTGGGCCAGCACATGCGAGGAAGAATGCCAGAACGCCTTTTTACCTTCCTTGTCATGCCAGGTATAGAGTATTAGCTTTCCATCTTCGGTCAGCGGGGAGGCGGTTTCCACGATGTGGCCGTTAAAGCTCGCAGAAATTACATTCCTGGCCAATCCTTCACTGATTTCCCTGGCTACATCCATTGGGGTAGCTCCTGATGGGTGCTCCTTTACCGAACCGTCTGGTAATGTAATTTTGATCATGCCGTATGCGAAGTCTGTAAGTCCGCAAAGATAACACCTTGCATTGAGGCGGGCAATATATAAATCGCTGATTTTTGGGACAGTCGCAGAACGGATTTACCATATTTGACCAGCACCGCCGTGGTCAATTTTTGTGTTCGCTGAAAAAGGCATCCATGACTACTTTTACACTGTAGAAACCCATGGCAATTGCTGCTATTCCCAATATGATCCCCAGTATCAGCACCGGCCAGAAGAAAGGGTGCCCTTCATTCCTGAAAGCCTGATAGAGTATAACAGGTGCCGTAAACATAAGCCCCACCGTTATAACGAAATATTTTATGCCTTTTAAGAGCAATGTTTTATCCGTGCCCATGTGAATGTAACTATATGGATTGTAAAAGTAGCATATTAATGCAATTTTAAAGCATCTACCGGGTCACTTATGGGAGCGAATTCATCTGCATAGCGGAAATAGGGGACTGGGAGATTTTTCGGGACAGTGGAATAGGGTTTATTCAATGGTTATGGATTGTTTGTATTCCTGAACAACCGCGAAATACCCCAACGCAAATTTATCAGGGCGGTCAACATTATCCACTATTTCTTCATTATCAAGGCCGGTCACATCAAACACATTCCCCCGGACCGTAGCAGCCGGGGTGGCAAAAGGCCCCATCTGGTCGCCACTTTGCTGGATGAGCTGGTTCATATAATTATAGAAGCCTTCATCCGCACCTAAAATGCAAATAGTTACAGCATCCCCGGGTTCCAGGTTAGTATCGTAAAAATAGGAGAACCGGAATTCCTGCCCCTGATAGAATTCATCTTCGGTAACGATATATTCATCGAAGTCAAAATCGAATACATAAAAATCGTCACGTTCCGCTGCATCCATAAAAGTAACGATTACTTCAGTTTCATCTCCACCAATAAAGGTACCCTTGCCTTGTTCAACGGACGTTATCGGAACTGTTTGGACATATCGGGTTCGGGCAAAATAGAGTCTCTTTTGGTGGGTTAGTTGGAGGATAAGTTCCCCATCCCTGAAGAAGTCCGGACTCGTTAATTCTTCATAAATACCAGACCCGGCCTCCTTTTCCGTCAGGATGAGTAATCCACCGCTTTCCAGGTTAACAATGGTAATTTGCTCCAATTCGGTAGCCGGAACTGTTCGAAAGAAGGAAGACGTTACGGATACTTTGGCAGCAACACGCACTAATGGCATGCCCTCGTCTATCCGAATAAGGGCGTCCACAATCAGCTTGGGTTCCCCTGTGGGCACCTCTATCTCCAGGGCATCTTCACATGCCAGAATGCCGGTTATTACCATTATGAATAGGTACGTACAGGACTTACGATTCATTGAATTAGTATTTGGGAGCTATAACTCTGGACCACGGCGAAATAACCTAATGCAAATTTATCAGGGCGGTCAACATTATCCACTATTTCCTCATTATCAAGGCCGGTCACATCAAACACATTCCCCCGGACCGTAGCAGCCGGGGTGGCAAAAGGCCCCATCAGGTCGCCACTTTGCTGGATGAGCTGGTTCATATAATTATAGAAGCTTTCGTCCGCACCTAAAATGCGAATAGTTACAGCATCCCCGGGTTCCAGATTATTATCGTAAAAATAGGAAAACCGGAATTCCTGCCCCTGGTAAAAGGTGTCCTCGGTTACCAGGTACTCGTCAAAATCAAAGTCAAAAACATAGAAATCCTCCCTGTCCGGGGCATCGGTATAGGTAACGATGACTTCTGTTTCATTTCCTTCAAATAATTTTCCGTCACCCTGCACCAGGGAGTCAATGGGTACCGTAGGCACAAAATTAGTACGTGCAAAATAGGACCGGTCCTGGTGGGTAAGCTGTAAAACGAGATTTCCGTCCGTAAAAAACCCTGTATTTTTGCCAGCCTCGTATATACCGGGTTCCTGCTCCAAAAGCACAATGGTATTAGGGTTTTCAAACGTGGATTCCATGTCGGTGTTGGTAATGGTGATCTGCTGCAGTTCCGTAACCGGTACCTCCCCAAAGTAGTTGCCCGTAAGCCCCACAGCTACACGGGCTGTTTGAACAGGCTGGCTGATATCAATTTTAATAAGGGCATCTACTATAAGCCTGGGTTCAGCCGTAGGGGTGTTAACCTCCACAACATCCTCGCAGTTGCAAAAAAGGATTAGCATGAGTAAACGTACGATCGCTCTCATTTGTTAAAATTTAAAATTATAGGTCACTGCGGGTACAATGCCAAAGATGGAAGTGCGGATGGCTTCATTCACTCCGGTATCCTGATTGCGCCGGAAGTTGATGGAAGCGGCATTCCGGCGGTTGTATACATTGTAGACGCTGAAAACCCATTCTGATTGTAATTTCTTCCCTGCCTTTTTCAGGGGCGTCAGGGTGGCCCCGATATCGATCCGGTGATAATCTGGCAGGCGTTCCTTGTTCCGCAGCCCGTAGTAGGGTATGGTAAGCCCCTGGAACGCGAATTGTCCTATCGGGTAGTTGGTTGGCTGCCCCGTCTGGAACACAAAGTTGGCATTGAAGCTCCATTTGCTGTTGAGCTCATAACTGCCGAAAAGGGCGATATCGTGCGTCTTGTCATATGGTGTATTATACCAGTTCCCGAAATTGATCCCGGTTTCTTTGTTCGATCTGCCGGTATCCGATTTAGGTACCCGCCCCGGGGTACGTTGTTCGGAACGGGAAAGCGTATAAGCGACCCATCCCTGTAGCCGTCCTTCGTTTTTACGGAAAAGGACTTCCAGGCCGTACGCCCGGGCTTTCCCGTTCAGGATCACTTGTTCAATGGAATTGTTGGCGATGAGGTTGGCACCGTCTATATAATCGATCCTGTTCCGGATATCCTTATAAAATACCTCTGTTTCCAGTGCATAATCCCCATCCCCAATATTCCTGAAATACCCGAAGGCATACTGGTCCAGGAGTTGCGGTTTAACAAAAGGCCCGCTGGGGGCCCAGACATCAAGTGGAGTGGGGGAGCTGGTGTTGGAAAGCAAATGCAGGTATTGCGAGAGCCTTGTATAACTTGCCTTGAGTGAATTGGTAGTATTGATACTGTAGGCCATGGATAATCGTGGCTCCAGGTTGGTAAATGTTTTCAGGCTACCGCCGCGTCCAGGGCGCAGGGTGCCTACGGGCTTAGCTTCCTGGTATACCAGCAGGAACGGGTCAAAAATAACAGGTTCATCATTGGCATATAAGTTGAGTTCGTCCTGCCCGAGCCGGATAAAATGGCTGACCCTCAGCCCGTACTCAATACTCAGCCCGTTGGTAAGGTTATGTTCCACATCGGCATAGACTGCTGATTCATTGGCATATTTTTGGATCAGCTGTTCGGCAATGATGCCCGAATCAGGCCCGCTGGGTTCTATCTTCCCGGGATTGAAGCGATAATAGATATTATTGATCCCATAGTTCACCTGGAAGTCATCATTGATATAATGCTTCAGGTCGTACTTTACATTGAAGTTCTGTATGCCGGAATTCCAGCGGAATCCTACAAAGTCAAGGTCGAGCCCATAATAATAATCGGAATAAATGAGGGAAAGATTGGTAAACAATTTGTCTGAAAAAAGATGGTTCCACCTGAAATTGATAACGCTGTTTCCATAGGTGTTCTGAAAACTTTCAGCGATCCCAAAAACATCCCTTCCGAAATAACCCGAGAGGTAAATATTGTTATTTTGATTGATCCGGTAATTGAGCTTGGTGTTGAGGTCAAAAAAATAGGCGGTATTGTCGATATTAAAGAGTGGAAGGAAAAGATGGGCATAGGAGGCCCGACCCCCTATCAGGAAGGCGGCCTTCTCTTTAATGATGGGGCCTTCTGCCAATAGCCTGCTTGCAACAGCTCCGATGCCACCGTTCATATGGAATTCCCTGCTGTTCCCTTCCTTCTGGAAAATCTCAAGGACAGATGACACCCGACCGCCGTACCGCGATGGAATACCCCCTTTAAACAGTTTCACATCTTTGATCGCATCCGGGTTGAAAACCGAGAAAAACCCAAAGAGGTGGGAGGAATTAAAGATGATTGCTTCATCCAGCAAAATAAGGTTCTGGTCTACCGAGCCACCCCGGACGTTGAAGCCCGAAGACCCTTCGCCTGCGTTGGTAATACCCGGGAGGAGCAAAAGCGATTTGATGACATCAGCTTCCCCCAGGACTACCGGGATCTTTTTTATAGTCTGAATATCCAGCGTGCTAACGCTCATTTGCGGTTTGCGGATGCTTATTTTTTCGCCTTCTTCGGTTACAATCACTTCTTCCAACTGTTCAGCCTCCTCGGCAAGCCTGAAGTTTATCTGTTGGTTTTCGGTAAATGAAACGCTGCGGATAATGTCCTGAAAACCCAGGTAACTGACCTGTACCTCATAGTCCCCTTCCGGCAGGGTAAGTGAATAAAAGCCATATTCATTGGTAGTTACCCCTGTCCGCAGTTGTGGGACGACAATGGTTACCCCAATCATGGTTTCATTGCTGGAGGCTTCGGTAACATTTCCACTTAGGGTATATTTTTGTTGAGCGAGAAGGGGCACACATCCAAGTATAAGGATTGTGGTCAACCGCCAGCGGAGAGCACATTTCATTAAAAGGATTTTTTTTAAAAATAGGCAGAAATAATAGAAGCGTAGGAATTATATCCAATATTTAAAACGGGAGTACAGGGCCTGAAATAGACTCGGTGTTACGGGTACCGGAACATCCTGTAAAATGGGAAAAGGGAGAGACCATAGATCCCCCCCATGTTTTATTTTAGCCTGTCCCTAGTGGGTTATGAAATCCCGTCCAGGATTGTGTTGAAGGTCTTGCTGGGGCGCATGGCTGCCCGGATCATTTTAGGATCCGGTTTATAGTACCCCCCTATATCCTGGGGTTTTCCCTGGGCTTCCAACAATTCGCCTGTTATTTTTGACTCTTCTGACACTAGTTTTTTGGAAGCTTCGGTGAAAATTTCTTTCAGGCCGGCATCCTTTTGTTGGGCTGCCAGCGCCCTGGCCCAATAACTGGCCAGGTAGAAGTGACTGCCGCGGGTATCGATTTCCCCCACTTTACGGGAGGGAGACCTATCCTTATCCAGGAATTCTTCAGTAGCCACATCGAGAGCCTCGGCCAGGATCAGGGCCCTGGTATTCCGGTTCTTTTCACCATAAAAGGCCAGGGAAACACTGAGTGCCAGGAATTCTCCCAGGGAATCCCACCTTAAATGCCCTTCTTCTAAAAATTGTTCCACATGTTTTGGGGCAGAGCCCCCCGCCCCGGTTTCAAAAAGTCCACCACCATTCATTAAAGGAACGATGGATAACATTTTTGCACTTGTACCTACTTCAAGTATCGGAAAAAGGTCGGTTAGGTAGTCGCGCAGCACGTTCCCTGAAACGGAGATGGTATCCTTTCCTTCCTTCAATCGTTTAAGGGTAAAAAGCGTAGCGTCGGCGGGAGACAGAATACGGATATCCAATCCTTCCGTATCGTTTCCCGGTAAATAGGCATTCACCTTTTTAATGAGTTCGGCATCATGTGCCCTGTTAGCGTCGAGCCAGAAAACCGTCGGGGTCTTGGTGGCTTTAGCCCTGGCGGCGGCAAGCTTTACCCAATCCCGGATCGCTGCATCCTTAACCTGGCACATCCGCCAGATATCGCCAACATCCACTGAATGGGAGATGAGGACATCCCTGGTGTCTGCATTGACCACCATTACGGTGCCTTTTTGTTTTATTTCAAAAGTTTTGTCATGGGATCCGTATTCTTCTGCCTTCTGGGCCATCAGACCGACATTGGGAACAGTTCCCATAGTGGCAGGGTCAAAGGCGCCATGCTCCTTGCAAAAATCTATGGTAGCCTGATAAATACCGGCATAACTGCTGTCCGGTATTATGGCTTTGGTATCCTGTGGTTTTCCCTTGGCATTCCACATTTGGCCTGAATTCCGGATCATGGCCGGCATGGAAGCGTCAATGATCACATCACTCGGCATATGCAGGTTGGTGATGCCTTTTTCGGAATTGACCATGGCCAATGCGGGTCCTTTCTCCAGTGCTTCAGAGATATCCTTTTCAATGGCAGAACGTTCAGCATCGGGCAATGCTGTCAGTTTTTGTAAAAGGTTTTCAAGGCCGTCGCTGGCATTGATGCCCAGTGAATCGAAAGTAGCGGCGTACTTTTGAAAAACAGCCGCAAAAAATGTTTTTACCACATGGCCAAAAATGATAGGATCTGATACCTTCATCATGGTTGCTTTAAGGTGGACGGAGAACAGCACGCCCTTTTCCCGTGCATCTGCGAATTGTTCCCGTAAAAAGTCGAGTAAAGCCGTCCGGCTCATCACAGTGGCGTCAATAATTTCGCCTGATATCAGTGGAATGTTTCCTTTTAGCAGGGTCTGTTCCCCATCCTGGTCCTGGTGTACAATATCAACCATGATGGCTTCCTGTATGGTTATTGATTTCTCATTCGCCTTAAAGTCGCCCTGATGCATTGTGGCTACATGTGTTTTTGAGTCGGCCCGCCAGGCACCCATACTATGCGGGTGCTTTTTAGCGAAATTTTTGATAGGTTTAGGGGCCCTTCGATCCGAATTGCCTTCGCGCAGGACCGGATTGACCGCACTTCCTTTTACTTTATCATACCGCGATTTGAATTCTTTTTCTTCCGCGGTAGTGGGCTCATCCGGATAATCCGGAATTGCATATCCTTTTGTTTGCAGCTCCCGTATTGCCTCTTTTAATTGGGGTTCAGAAGCACTGATATTGGGAAGTTTGATAATATTGGCTTCCGGGTCCCGGGCCATTTCACCTAACTCGGCAAGATCGTTTGTAAGTCGTTGTGAAGGCTGGAGCTGATCCGGGAATACCGCGATAATTCTTGCGGCCAGGGATATATCTCTGGTCACAATGGAAATTCCGGCGGTTCCGGTGAATGCCTCAATTATGGGCAGTAAGGATTGGGTCGCCAAAGCTGGGGCTTCATCAGTTTTGGTATATAAAATATTTGGCATAAAAATGTCGGATTTATTTAGGCGGAGCAAATATACAATTTTAAACGAGCTTAAACGGGTGCTGGCAGGCGAAACTTGGCATATTTGAGGGTGGTGCCGGACTGATGTAAACGTTCAGACGTTTACCAAAACAAAAGCCATATCATTGTAACGAGTACATTGATATGGCTTTCTAGAATCAGTTAACAGAATTTTTGCCTTGTACCGAAGTACAACACCGCAACCATTGATTGCATCTGTATCACTGTTTCAACGTTTGAAATATGTTTCGTCCCTGATTTTTCAACTAGAAACTACTCCTTATTTCTTCTTGTTGTTTAGTACTTCTATCTTACATAAAAAACCGAAGTTTAACATGTAACGTAAAGGCACCCACTTTAAGATACAGGAGCTACAGCCCCTGACCCAAAGCTCACCTTTCTACTCCTGCCCTGTAATAAATTACCTTGCATTCGTATCATAGGTTAGACAACAATATAAAGAACGTCAACTTTATAATGGCTATTCAGTATCCCTTGGACCGGGCTACCTTCAGAACCATTTAATAAAAATAGACCATCCTACCCATATATCCAAATAATTTAAGCATTTATAAATCAACAACCTATCAACGAAGGTTATGAACAAATGTTTATAAAACAACCTGCCTCCAAACCACGCCGCCGGTGGCCAAAGCCATGAAAAAGGGGCCCTTAACGGCCCCTTTCCTATATAGGTGCTAAATCCGGATGTCAGGGAGTGGCTTCTTCTATCCCGGTTCTTGCTTTTTTCAGTTGCTTCTGTATCTTTTTAATGGCAGATTCAATCGATTTTTCCGGTTCAATGATGTTGTATTCCCCCCAGAAATCAGGATCGGAAAAACCAAGTGCTTCATCGCTTAAAATAATGTTAGACCGGATCCTGTCTTTCACCTTGGGCAATTGGTCCGTAACATTTTTCTCCCAGTCGGTAACAGCCATTTCACAGGTCATGCTGTAAACGGAATTAAATAAGCGCTTGTCCCAGTTGATCTTAAACTCGAGCAAAACATTGCTATAGCCATAATACCACCGACCATTCTTCTCCCGATAATCCACCCTGTAAGCCACTTCTGTGGGGTACACCTTGGCATTTCTCGGCTTTTTCCTGACAAACAGGGCACTTGCCTTATTTCGGTCTGTAATGTTCAGGGAATAGATGGCACTGGTAAGGATCTTTTTCTCTGCGTCGATGTACAATTTGCCCTGGTAGAGGGGATCGGCAATCCCGGGCCGTTGTTTGAAGGAAACGACATAGATCAGCTTGTCATTGATCCGGGTGGAGCGGTCAAATTTGAAGTTGTAATCGAGAATGGATTCTTCCGTAAAAATATATTCCGGGTATTTCATGATGTCTACATACAGCGCATTGAATGGCCCCCCCTGCAATTTGAGTGCAACTGTATCCAATTTGTCATAATCCGTGCTCTTCCGTGCTTTAAACAATTTTACTGCATCCCTCCGGGAACTGGTATAGGGGGCTTTGTAGATATTGACAACCGCTTCGGAAAGGGACACATTCTTTTTCCTCTTTTTGATCGTTTCCCTGTAAAAAGCCGTCATCAAAGCCGGATCATCAAAATAATTCTCACCTTTGCGTCTTAGGGTTTCCTTTACGAGCGTCATGGCATCTTTCGGGATGGTGATGTTTACTTCCGGCAATTCCGTCACAGAGACCTCAAGGCCTATCCGGTTATTATTTTCCCCTAATTGGGAAAGGGGGATCACCCTGGTCTTATAACCCAAAAAAGAGACTTTGATAGTACCCGATGAAGTACCGGCTGGTATCTTTAATAAAAATTCCCCTTCCGTATTGGTCACGGTGCTGATATTGGTTCCTTCAAGGGTGAGGGAGGCAAATACCAGCGGATTCTTATCCTGTGAATCAACCACTTCCCCTTTATATTGTAAATAGTTCTGGTTATCCTGCGAAACAACCTCCTGCATAGCCTGAACAGAACTCAGATTGGGTGCTAAACAAAACGTTATGAACACCACCCATAACAGTCTTGCCAACCTCAACGATGTACTTCTTTTCATCTTTTTCATGTCAATTTTATTTTTGTGCACTACATTTTTCCTCTTCTCCCTAAGTTAATGATTTTTAGTGTTATAGTTATGTTAAACTATGCTGCCCGGCGGGCACTCGTGGGCAAGCAATGCACACGGGCGGATATTCCATGTAAGTAGGAAGTACCGGCCACGGGGTCGTAACGGATTGAAGCGGGCTGGTACCGGATAAAAGAGGAGTATAAGCTTTAAAACCTACCAGTATATAGGCCCGGCGCCGAGGTACTTATCTGCTATAGGCTCATAGTAGTCCTTAATAGCCTCCAGTTCGTAAAGGGTATTGCTTTTGGTATACAAATCATACTTATTAAAGTCCCGTATCCAGTCCAGATACTGCTGGTCCTTCTTATTCAGCAAGGGGCGGTAGCTCCCCCCGGTATGCCAGGGATAAAAGCTATGGTACCGGATCATAGCCATGCCGGCTTCGGGCAGCGTATTGGTATGATGGTTTTCTAAAACGCGGAACAGGTATTCATCATGGCCCCATGCCAGGGTCAACTGGTCCAGGCCACAACCTTCATCGTAAATCCCGGTGGGCGTATTGTACCTCGGATCCTTCATATCGGCATTTAGACTATTGAATTCCGGGTATACGCAGCTATCGGGCAAGGCACATCCGAGTACAAACACATCCCCTACCATTCCCCATTGTTCTGCCTGACTGGTCCCGTCCTCATCACACCCCCAAAGGAACATCACTTTTCCAAGGTCATGTATAAGCCCTACAAGTTGCATCCAGTCCGGCCGGTTATCTGCCCGGATCGCCTCTGCGCTTTGTATGAGGTGCTGCACATTGGGAAGGTCCAGGTCCGGATCACTCACATCGATGAGGTCATTGAGGTGCAGCATGGCTTCCCAAAGGCCTAGGGGCTTGTCAAACTTCAGGTATTTCTCTTGCATGCGCCTGCCGTATTCCAGGGTTTGATTCCGGCGCATTTTACGGTAATGCTCGCGTACAGCGGCATTTACGTCTAACTGATCGTAATTTCTAAAAACTTTTTCCATACTATACATTTCCAAGGAAAAGATACAAAATTATGGTGAAAACAATCAGGAAAATACTAAAAGGTCTTGCAAACCTCCAGGGTTTCAGATCGAGTATCCCTGCATCGCGCATTATAAAGCCGGGATCTTTGGGGAGAAGCCAGGAGGCCAGGTGCATAATAACGATATTCAGCACAAATTCAATGCCCCAGATATGAACAAAATGAAGGTTCAGTTCCAGGATAAAATAAGTGATGATGTAGAACAGCAACCCGAAGGCCAGTCCTATTTTGGCGCCTGCGGCAGAGACCCTCGGAAAGAGGAAACCGGCAATGATCACACTGGCAATCGGGATAAAAAAGATGCCATTGAGTTGCTGCAACAATTGGTAAAGGCCTTCGGGGGCATTTGCGACAAAAGGGGCAATCCCAATTGCGAAGATAGCCAGCAAGGCTGATGTCCAGCGCCCAATCCATACCAATTTCCGCTCAGAGGCATCCCGTTGTAGGTACCGTTTGAATATATCCAGGCTGAAAACGGTGGCCGCACTATTCAGGGCACTGTTGAAGGTAGTGAGGATGGCACCCATCATAACTGCCACAAAAAAACCGGTAAGCCACGCGGGCAGGACCATTTTCACGAGTGTTGGATAAACGGTGTCCGGGTTATCGTAGAGGCTATCCCCGAAATAATAGAATCCGATCAGCCCCGGCAATACGATTACAAGCGGGACAAGTATTTTCAGCAATCCGGTATACAGTAACCCTTTTTGGGCTTCCTTCAGGCTCACGGCACCGAGAACCCGCTGGATGATGGATTGATGCATTGCCCAGAAATAGACCTGGTTGACCATAAGGCCGGTAAACAATACTTCAAAGGGCAGAATGGCAGTCCGCGCTCCCGGGCCAATACCCGATTCCCTGCTCACGACATTGAATTTATCCGGACTGTTCTCAAAGACCATGGAAAGGCCTTCAAGCATGTTACCGTCTCCTATGCTCAGCAATGCCAGGATTGGCACCATCAACCCGGCCAACATGAGTCCGAACCCATTGATGGTATCGGTATAAGCCACCATTTTAAGGCCTCCGAATATGGCATATACCGCCCCGATAATCCCTACGATAAGGATGGTTATCCAGATGCCCTGGGGCTGGGTGACCTCCAGCAGGCTGGAAATCTCAAATATGGCTTCAATGTTAAGGGCTCCTGTATATAACACTATGGGAAGCAAGGTGGCTACAAAGGAAATGATAAGCAACAATGCGACAAGGGTGCGGGTAAGGCCGTCAAACCTCTTTTCTAAAAATTCGGGAATGGTAGTCAACCCCATTTTGAGATAACGGGGGGCAAAATACAGGGCAGCTATGACCAGGGCCAGTGCGGAGGTAACCTCCCACGCCACAATGATGGCCCCGTTTTTATAAGAAGAACCATTCATCCCAACCAAATGTTCAGTGGAAATATTGGTTAGCAACAGGGAACCGGCTATAATAATCCCGGTAAGCGACCTTCCCCCAAGAAAATATCCATCACTGGTATTTAGTTTGTCCTTTCGCAGTTTCCAGGTGGCGTAAAAAGCTACGAAACCAGTAAATAAGATAAACGTGATAAATGTCATCGGATAAATTTAGGAAATCCGTTCCAAAAAATAACCTTTTATTCTGTTATGAATAAAAGGTTGATTGAAGCCTCCTGAAAATAGAACGCAGAACTATTCCTCCGGAAAATCTGTATGGTCCATCACTTCTTCCATTTGCTGAACATGCCGTTCCGTATGCCCGGACATAAACAGTAAGATCTGGTAAGCATCAATAGTACCAAAAGGCAACTGCCCGTAATGGTTTCGAAGGTCGTCCTCCGTGTTCTTCACATAGTCAATGTGGTCCTCTCTTTTAGTAGTAAATGCCTCCAGGGTTTCCGCATTGGACCCGAATTTACCGGAAGGCTCAAAGGCTTCGGAAGTCTTAACTTTGTTGTCCCTGTTGACGATCATGGACATCAGGTCTTTGTCTTCGATCTTTACCTCCTCCCTTTTCGATGGGTCTGCAGGAGCCTGCAATGCACCCTGTAGCATCTCATCGAAACTGGATTCGGTAATTGCCAGATGTTCAACGCACTCACCGATAGACCAGGATTCCGGGCTGCTTTTAAAATTGAGCTGTTCTTCACTCAGGCCATCTACAACATTTAGTAAATGCTCCTTTGTTTTTGTTAATTCCTTAACGGCTGCTTCCCTTTCAGCATCCGTTAATTTACTATCCGAGATGTTGAAGCTGACCAGTGCCAGCATCAATACAGGTAAAAGCGCTTTTTTCATTATGTAAATTTTAAATGGTTCTAAACTTAAGATATTTGGTATAAGCTCAATTGCTTACTATTTATAGGCGAAAACCTTTTAAAAGATACTTTAAATTATCCAAAAAGCAGGAATTATTACACCTTTTTTATCCCTGAAAACAGAAACGGATGCATCCATTGAGTTGCCGGAAACCGTGCGCAGCATCATTAACTGCCCGTAACGCTTACCCATAAGTTCGACAGGGCCATTAGTCCGGTTCCCAAAATGATAGCAACCTGCCCTTTTTCCGATTTGATGTTCCTTCAGGATCCATATCGGCTGTTTCACTAGTAACAGGCGTCGCGAAATTAGCTATAGGTTCTGTTGGGTTTTAACCGCCCGGGGAATTTTACTTAGAGGCTAATTTTGGTGGAACCCATCGGAAACGAACGATAGTACCACCGGTAAGGATTCCCTCCAGTAAGTCCAGCTGTGTCGCCCATCGCGTACCCTGTATTCATGGGGTATCTCTTTTTTCTTCAGGGCGATATGTACCAGGCTGTTTCCTTCATATAAAAAATCATCATCCCCGCAGTCTATAAACCAACGGACGCCACTAAGGCTTTCGCTGGACATACTGTTGATCAGACTGAGCGCATTGTGCCTTTCAAAATATGCCTGGAGGGTTGAATTGGTATAGGATTCCCCGGTGCGGTCCATCCGCTCTTTGAGCTCCTCAAGTGAAAGCGGTCCAATATAGGCACTTAAGGGGCAGGCAGCGGAAAAAAGCTCCGGCTTGTGTAAAGCATACATAAAGGTACCGCCTCCTCCCATGGATAAACCTGCCACAGCCCGATAGCGTTTATCTGCCCTGATCCGGTATTCTTTTTCCACATAGGGCATCAATTCCTCAAAAAAGAAATCCTCATACCTCCAGGCCCCGTCCGGTGTGTTGAAATATCCCCTGCGGCCGGTGTCGGCATCCGGCATCACGATTATCATAGGAGTTGCTGTCCCTTCACGAATGGCGTTATCCGTTATCCTAAGTACCTCACCGAACTGTACCCATCCGGTCTGGTCATCCCCGGCACCATGCAATAGGTACAGTACGGGGTAACTCCGTTTGGAGGTATCATAATCCGGTGGCAGGTAAATCGCAAATTTTCGTTCACTTTTCAGGATGGTACTGGATATACTGAGTGCGTCATAGACCGTGCCCGATTGGGATTGGACGGTTCCCTGCAAACATATGCCCAGGAACAGGATAACTATGGTTGATTTCATATTGCGTTGTATTAAGGGTAGTTCCCGTTGTCGGTAAAGGGTGCCATTGAGATGCCCGTGACGACAGCAATAAATGTAATGATTTTACAAACAGTATAAGGGAAGGGACTTCTCAAGGGAGCGTGCGGTTTTTAGGAAAAGAGGTTATTGTACAATTTTTTCAAAACACAGGCTGTTCGGTATATTGGCATATTGGCCATAATTGGGAATCCTTTGATACCCCTTTTTCTCATATAGCCCGATGGCCTCGTGCTGCCGTTGCCCGGTTTCCAAAACAATCCTTTTATACTTCAGTTCTGAGGCCCATACCTCCAGTGCTTTCAGGATGCTGGAAGCATGCCCGTAACCCCTTTTGGCGGGCAAAACAAACATGCGTTTGATTTCCATACTATCCAGATCAAACTCCTTGATGGCGCCGCAACCCAGTGCCTTTCCGTCCTCCTGGAGGATAATTGCATATTTGATTCCCCTGATCTTGTTGAACTGGTCATAAAAGGCATGGTCTGCGCCATCCCTTTCCGCAAGTTCCCGATCCAGCAATCCAACCAGTTGAATGAATTCTTTATTTTCGGAGTCTGTCCGCAACAATGTCAGCATGCCTGCAGTATGAATTTTCAAATAATGTATGGGGGTCGCGATTACTTCATGCACGGTACCCCCGGAAAGAATGAAAGACCTTCTTGGAGGGAATTGCCTATTCTATATGGATGCCGGTTGCAGAGAATATCTTTAAGATCAGATCAATTTCCTTCTCATGGACCTTACCATCCGCATTGGCCATCTCCTCCAGCATGATGGCGAGTGCCTTCTTTTTATTTGCAGGCATCCCGGCCAGTATGGCAAGTCCTTCCTTTGCATCTATTTTTCGTGCCTCCTCTATGAGGCTGCGGTCGCACCTGAGAATGGCCACAATATGGTTTAGGAGTGACATTTCCCCATAATTAACTTGCCCATCGGCTCTGATTACTTCATCTACTGCTTTGATGATTGCTAACTGTTCGGCTAAATTATATACCATGCCATCTATTTTTTTAAAATTCTCTACTGTAGTCCTGATGATACTGGGGGGCTGTCAACTATCGGTACCCTTGCCGGGGCGTTAGCACAGGCAGATTCCAGAGGAATCGTTCAGGGGCTCTATAGCAACTATTTTCACTTGGATTGCTGCTCAAACACCCGCAGGCAGACCTTTTAATGCCTGCCGGGCTGTGAACCTGTTTTAGTCCTTACAAGGTAAATAAAATTCTCCAAGGGTTTGATATTTTCAGACGCTTTTAATGTTTAACTCTTTTTTGATGAACTGCGTTGCCTACCCGCACGATGATCTCGATTATCTCCCGGATATCCTTTTCTGATGTCCGGAAATTTACGATACAGCCCCTAAGGCAATATTTGCCTTTTACGATTGCGTTTGATAAAAACACCTCTCCCCCCTGTTGTAATTCATCCAATAAGGTCTCATTTAACCGGTTTAAATATTCATCCCGGTCGGCAGTGGGGGCAGCATCTTTCAATGGAACGAACCTCATGGTTGTGATACTGAGGTTATGGGTGACCGCTTCCAGTTCCGGATGGATCGCTGCGAGTTCAAATAACAGCCGGGCCAGGGCGATATCCTCGCGGATCATTTTGATATAGCCATTCCTGCCCACCTGCCTGAGGGCTAGCCAGACTTTTAAGGCCCGGAAACCCCGGGAGTTCTGCATCCCGAATTCGTAATAATTCTGTGTAAAACCATCCCCGTTTTTGTCAAAATTATAATATACCGGATGCGAACTATAGGTATCCACGAGGTGCTGCGGGTTTTTTACCAGGGTACACCCCGCTTCCAAAGGACTGTATAACCACTTGTGGGGATCCATCGCAATGGAATCCGCTTCTGTTATCCCCGCGAACAGCGGTTTTAATTCCGGGATTACTGCAGCCAGGATACCATAAGCCCCGTCAACATGAAACCAAAGGGCGTATTTTTTGCAAATCGCCGCAATTCCCGATAAATCGTCCACTACCCCCGTACTAACGTCACCGGCCGTTCCAACGACCATTATCGGGGTGTTCCCTTTTTCCAGGTCTTCCAAAATGGTCTCCTCCAGCACTGCCAGGTTCATTTTATTTTCATCGTCCGGCTCGATCCATCGCAGCGAATCGGTCCCCATGCCAAACAACCCCGTTGCCTTCTCAATCCAGGTATGGGTGGTTTTGGAACAGTAGACACCTGGGGTTCCCTTTTCCGGGGAAATGCCTCCCACGCTTTGTTGCGACAGTGTTTTATGCTTTCTTCCGGCCAGGAAACCGGTAAAATTTGCCATATTGCCGCCACTGACTAAAATTCCGCCATACTCCTGGGAAACCCCAATGAATTCAGCAAGCCACCGGATGGTCTGTTTTTCAATCTCTGTTGCAACCGGACTCAGGATCTGCGCACCCACATTAGGGTTTACAGCGGCAGCCAGCAGATCTGCCAGGGCACCGATGGGAGCAGCTGAGGAGGTGATGTACCCCATGAATTTGGGATGGCCGTTCAACAGGGAATGGTTAAACAACAGTTCGGTCGCTTCGGAAAGCAATACGTCCAGTGGCATGCCATTTTCCGGAAGGTGTGACGTGCCTAACAGTTCATTTACCTGCCGTGGGGATTCACCCGGGGTAACAGGCCTTTCGGATATTTTCGATAAAAAGTCGGCTATTTTATCAATGAGCTCGTAGCCTGCTTTTTGGAATATTTCCCGATGGATATCAATAGGGTTCTCCCGTGACTTGTTCATCCCTGAAATTTTTGAATCGTGCATGGCGAAATAATTTAAAACATCCGGTAACTTGCTGTAAAAGGGGGACGGTGATGGATTTTTTCGATATATTTTTACCGTAATGCCTGGATCCAATACGGTATGTTAAATTTAGAGAAAATCTGATATATTTTCCCTCATCCTGTCAACTTTCAAAACTAGATAGCAACATGCATTTCCCGTAATGGCATTCCCTGCCCCCCTGCCATTAACCCGGTAATCGTGTTACCTTCAGTTTCCAGGTCAACAAGTATGAGGCTGGGGGAAGGGACTTCCATATAATGGCCTTGTTCGATCAAATACCTGTTTTTTTTAACGTTAAGCACATGGTGCAAATAACAGGCGAGCGGCCCGGCCGCCATCCCGGTACCTGCTTCCTCGTAGATCTGGTATCGTGGCCCGAACATCCGGCTGCTGGCATCCCTTCCCGGAATGACGGTATCCCGGGTAAAAGGATAGAAACCGATCAGGTCAAATTCTTCACTCAGTGCACCGATCAGGTCATGTTGCGGGATAATGCCTTTTAAAATTCCGGAATTTTTGACAGGAATAAGCAAAAATGAATTACCGGTATTGACAATCCTTGGCAGGGCCCCGGGAAGCAGGTCTTCCGGACCCAGGCCCAGGGATTTCAGGATAGCTTCCATCCGGTAGGTCACCTCCTGGTAGCGGGGTGGGGACTGCTCCATAAAGGCCAGGTTGCCTTTTAATTTGATAGCCCGGGTACCATCAATTGTTTCTTTTGAGGAATTCTCCGTATCAATCATTCCCAATTGTTGGAGATATGAAAAGGTGGCAATGGTAGCATGTCCGCAATGAGGGATCTGTTTATTGGGGGTGTAGAAATCCAGCTTGAAGGCCGCCACTTTGGAAGCGGATACAAAAGCCGTCTCGGATAACCCTACTTTCCCCGCAATGGCCAGTTTATGATAATGGCTAAGGTGGTCTGCATCCAACACAACGCCTGCAGGATTGCCCCCTTTTCCGCCATCTGTAAAGGCAGTTAGAATCTTTACCGTGATTTTATCCGTTGTATCCATCTGAAAAGAATTTCCATAAATGTATTCCCACGTTCAATTTTAAAAATGGGAGCCCTGGTAACCGGATGTTCTTTGGCAGGCTTGAATTTTAAAGCCTGTTAAACCAGCCGGACCCCAACCGGAACTAATGATTACGACCTTTGTTGTCCATCCAGGCACGAAACTTCATCACCAGTAGTACTATGGCTGCAGATGCAATAAAATTGGCGGTTATCATTGCTGCAAGACTTTGGTAAACAGGTATCCCCAGGTTAAAGTAATAAGAGATGCCGTAAGCAATGGCCGTGGGAGCCGCCAGGATCGCAGTTATGGACCTGACTGGCTTTGGCTGGCTTTCGTGCAGGAAGAAAAATACCGTCAGGGCACAGGTGAGGGGTACCACGTAGGCAATTCTAGAAATAGTTATTCCAGGCACCTTCATACTGCGCTGCGAAGTTCATATTGTTGGGGAGATGTCCGCGGTATCCTCCTGATGACGTTATTCGCTTCCAAATCGAGTTTCACCCATTCGAGATACCAATTCACGGCGCCATCGAAAGCAACGTTGTTGGTTTTGAAGTTTTGGTGGATTGCCAGGGCTATCTCAGAATATGTACCCTGACTGTTCGTTCTCAGATACCCGGTCAGAGCTTCTTTCAGGGTTTCATATTTTGCAGTACTGATCCTGACGGCCTTTTTCCCTTTGGGATGTTTCAGTTGAATTTTATCTTCCATAGTCGGACGATTTTACGAGTTGTTATACTGCCAAAGAATATACACACCAAGAAGGGAACAAGGGTGGCAGCCCTCGGGCATATCCTGATTCAAAAACTTACATACCGATTTTGTCTTCTATTGCCTTAAGCCTTACAAAAACACCCAGGCCAAGTATGGAAGGTACCCAAAGCCCTACGAAAATGGAAGTCAGGTCTTCCGGGTACAGGATCCACATAATGATAGAAAACAGCATCGACATGAAAGCAGCAATCAGGATTACTTTTTCAAAGGAACTGAATTTCATTTTATTTTTAATTGGCTTACCTAAGATACTACATATAATGCCGAATGCGAAATGCTTTAAGCCTTCATTGACCACAATTAAAGAACAGGTCAGGCTATATAAGAACAGCAAGTTTCCTGATGCGCCTCAACTATTCAGGATCTTCAGGAATGCCACCCAGGGTCCGACTTCTCCTTTATATTGGCTTGCCATTACACGGGATATCTGTGCAAGGTGGTTCAGGTCGTGAACAGTCCAGGCCGCCAGAAGCTGGGACAATGAGACAGGGCCCAGGGCAGGGTGTTCACCTTTGCGCCCCAGGTCCGCCGCCTGGGGGTTGATGGCTCGGAGCTTTTTTACATTTGCATCGCGCAGGGTTTCAAATTCCCCCAGAAGCTGGTGCAGGGTTTTACCCTGGCTAGAATGCAATTGTGCAAACCTGTCAAAAGGCTCAAATTCCTTCCGGGGATTTTCGGAAAGGATCAATTCCATACGCGGAATCCAATCGGTCTTTTCACCATGGATGAGATGACCCACAATATCGAACGGGCTCCAGGTTGCTTCCCCTTCCCGGGAAATGATCCAATCATCTGAAAGTCCATCCAGCAGGGTTCTCAGCACAACCGGTGTCCGTTCCAGTAATTGCAGGGATTTAGTTAGATCAAATTGCATGGGTTTGCTTGTTATGTGTTATGGTAAACGTAGGTTGCTCCTTGTCCCGTTCAGGCTCACTTCACTGGCAGGATACTTCCTCCAGGGTGGCATCCAGGCCCAGGGTACTATCCGCTCCTTTAACTTTGACAGTTTTACCGGTTAGTACAATTTGCATGGGAACCGTGTCCTGTCTCCCTTCCTGGGAATAGATATAGACTGCCGTTATGGTATTACGGCTCACGGTACCGGTAAAGGTGCCCTTGCGCCGGTCTTTAAAAGCGGGTAACCAGTCATAGGTTCCCGCTGCCTTTTTTCCGGTTATGGTTATTTTCAGTTCCTGAATGTCTTTCGCTTCAGGGTTATCCTTGAAAGGGATTTCCTTTTTGAAGCAAAGCGACTTCATTACCACGGGGGGTGTAGGCATGTCCCGCGCCGGAAAGGCATCCTCAGGAGGAGACTTTTCTTTCCTGAATTCACAACCTGCGATCCCCCCCGCAATACAGCTGCAGATAAGGAATGTCATTGTTATCCTGTTTTTCATACCCGTTAATTTTATTTGGGAAATGCTTTCATATCTGCAAGTTCAACCTACCTGCCCTGTTGCATCAGATCGATCATTTTTTGGCTCGGTTGCCCCACTTCAATCAGACCCATCCGGTTCCCGCATTTAACATCGCATTTCCTATCCATTATTATCCAATGGTTCCGTAAGGAATCTGGCTCCTCTTGCTTTCCATTGCCGATAACATTCCCGGATATCATGTACCCGAAGGTTCAAAAAACAATTCACCCTGTTAAGATCCTGAGGGACCTCCAGAAATACTTCCGGCTTATCCGTTGTGGGACCTCCACCTTCAGTGATAATGATCCGGGAGTTGGCCAATCTGATGATCGTGGGCATCCCTAAAACAATGATCTCACCCCCCAGGATACTGGCATAGTAATCCACTGACACGGATAAATCTCCCACTGTCAGGAAATGTGTTATGAGCAAACCTGATCCGGGAATGGGGGCATGGGGTAATTCCATACGCATACATTTTGATAGTCATATCGTTTTACAGCCCGCATTGTCTAGCAGGCAGATTTCCGCAGGATACGGGCTGCTCATCTTTTGACATCCCGGCTTGATTGCCCGGTCACAACCTGTTGTTCCGCGTTGTAGGCCCCGGCCGGGCCTGGCATCCCGTTGCTAATCCCTGCTATATACCTTCTTTCCCCCAACATAGGTCTGAAGGATCCTGACAGCTTTTATGTTTTCCGGGGGGACCTTCAGGATATCCCCGTCCATTACCACAAAATCCGCCATTTTTCCTTTTTCCAGGGTGCCTTTTTTAGATTCCTCGAAGGAAGCGTAGGCAGCATCCCTGGTATAGGCTGTCAATGCCTGTTCCACTGTGATCTTCTGTTCTGGGACCCACCCATCCGGATGCTTGTTATCCAGTGTCCGCCGGGTTACAGCAGCATAAATGCCTTCGAGCGGGGTGGCTGGGGCAACTGGCCAGTCACTTCCAAATACCACTTTGGCATTCGCGTCCAGTAACGATTTGAAAGCATAGGTTGTTTGTACCCGTTCAGGCCCAATGATCCCTTCAGCCCACCTGCCGTCATCAATGGCATGATAGGGTTGCATGCTGGCAACCACACCAAGGCCGGCAAACCTGGGAATATCCCCTGGTGCCAGGTGTTGTGCATGTTCAATCCGGAAACGGCGGTCCTTAGGACCATTTTCTGTAATTACTTGCTCATAGATATCCAGCAGGGTATGAACGGCACTATCCCCTATGGCATGAATGGCGACCTGGAGGTTAGCCTTATCGGCATCTGAGACCCATTGATACAGATCTTCTTTTTTATTGATGAAAAATCCATGGTCGTTCGCTTTGTCGGAGTAGGGCTTACTGAATGCAGCTGTATGGGAACCGAGGGAGCCATCTATAAACCCTTTCAACAAACCGGTTTTCACCCATTCATCTTCATTTTTGACTATGATCTGTCCCTTATTCCAATTTTTAAGGGGTTCGGCAACATACATACGGAGTGGCAATTCCCCTGTGGTTTTGAAATAGCTTGCAACTTCATAAGTCAGCAGGCTGTCCACTTCATGAACGGTTGTAATCCCGTTGGACAGGCAGTATGCCATGGCTGCTTTTAATGCTTTCTGTTTTTGATCGGTTGTCAGGGGTGGGATCTTGTTCAGTACAAGGTTCATCGCATTGTCCTTCAAGATTCCGGTCGGGTTCCCGTCGGAGTCCCTGACGATCTCCCCACCCGTTACATCAGGGGTATTCGAGTTTATCCCGGCTAATTGAAGGGCCTTGGAGTTGGCAAGAGCCATATGCCCGTCAAGCCTGTATAGAAAAACAGGGTTGTCCGGTGTTTGATCATCGATCCAGTCCCTTCGGGGAAGTTCTCCTCCCCAAAGGGTATGGTCCCAGTTCCCTTCCAATATCCAGCTTCCCGCTTCGGTATTCCGGGCAAATGCTGCGATACGGGTGGTAAATTCCTCCGGGGTAGCCGCATCCCTCAAGGCAACACTTAACAGGCTGTTGCCTCCCATCATCATATGTATGTGGGTGTCAATAAATCCAGGGGTGATGAATTTCCCTTGCATGTCCACTACTTCCGTTTCGGGGCCTATTACATGCCGGGAGGCGGATTCGTCCCCAATTTCCAAGATCTTTCCATCAGCGATTGCAATTGAAGAGGCCCCCGGGTTTTCCGTATCCCCCGTCCAGATACTGGCATTTGTAATAACAAGGTCAGCCATCCGGTTACCCGGTTGGCAGGCAGTTATCAATAGGATCAGCAACACACTACGGCAAATATAACTTGTCATTTTATCAGTTGTATTTCAGCGTGGGTTGACCGATGATCACCCTTGCCAGAATTCCCATGGTTTTCTATAGACAGGTTTCAGGAAGCTGTTAGCCTCAGGATAACCAGTAATGCCACCTTGTTCCTTGTCCCATTCCAGTTTTTTTCCGGTTCGGTAGGCGATATTCCCCAAATGGGCCACGATGGCGGCATCCCTGCCCATTTCTATAGTACAATTGGGGTCCTTCCTGCTTTGGATACACTCGTAAAAATTTTTGGTGTGCGCATCCAATCCGTTTGCCGAGCTTTTTCTAGGCGGTATGGCTTCGGTAAGAAATTTTCCATCTTCCTGCTGAGGCAGGACCTTCCAGCTGTTCCGGTTGACGGCCAGGATGCCGTTTTCACCAATAAACGCGACCCCTGGCTCCCCGGATTCCTCCAGATAGGGGGAAGTTCCCATAGCCATGAATTGTTCCCAGATAAAACTGAAGGAGCCAAAATCATACACTGTGGTCAGGGTATCTGGTGTTTCTGCCGCGTCATGGGGAAAAGCAAGTTTTCCCCCTATAGCTACCACCGAAAGGGGTGCTTCAGCTTGCATCCCTGCCAGTACCATATCGATCATATGTACACCCCAGTCGGTCATTAATCCACCGGCATAATCCCAAAAGTAACGGAAGGAGCCATGAAAACGATTCCTGTTAAATGGCCTATTGGGGGCCGGACCGAGCCATCTGTCATAATCCACCCCCGGAGGCGCCTCCGAATCCGGGACGGGATCAAATCCACGCCCATAATTTACATCCGCCCAGGCCTTAACCTGCCTTATTTTGCCAAGTGCCCCGTTTTTCAGATAGTCCAGGGCAGCATGCCAATGGGGATCGCTCCGTTGCCATTGACCCACCTGGACTACCCTGTTGTACTTTCGGGTGGCTGCCACCATCAGGCCGGCCTCATAAATGCTATTGGCTATAGGTTTCTCAACATACACGTCCTTCCCCGCTTCACAGGCATCCGTAAATTGTATGCAATGCCAATGGTCCGGGGTACCGATGATCACGGCATCCAGCCCATCCGTTTTCAGAAGCTCCCGATGGTTATTGAAGGTTCGGGGTGCCATTCCTGACAGCGCACGCAGTTCTTCCGCCCGACTCTTTAGCAGTTCGGTATCCACATCACAAAGCCCAATACAGCTTGTTCCCGGGTTTTTTAAAAAGGAAATCAGGTCGGCCCAGCCCATTCCCCGTACCCCTATAAGGCCAACCCTTATAGCTGCAGCCCGGAATTCCGGGCTCTTTCCAAGGCTTCCCAATGGGATTGCAGAGGCCACCGATGCTACACCAAGGTCTTTTAAGAATCTTCTGCGATTTCCCATTGCTGTTGATTTGCCTTATGAAATTAAAACTTTTCCACGGGAAATTCTATGGGACAACCATAATAATATAATGGCTGCAGCGGTTTTGATGAAACCTTACAATGACCTCCCGGTTAACCGGACGGGATATAAATTGTAAAAGTGGCACCCTTGCCTGGCTGACTTTCTGCCGAAATACTCCCATTGTGGTTTTCCACTATTTTTTTTACAATAGCCAGGCCGATACCGGTACCCGTGTACTGCTCGTTTCCGTGGAGGCGCTGAAACACTTCGAATATTTTCTCGCTGTACTGTTGCTCAAATCCAATCCCGTTGTCAGAAATTCTTATCTGGCAATAGGATTTCCCGGATACCAGCTTGTCATTTTTAAGTTTCCGACCCTTGACAAGGTCACCTGTTATCGCGATACGAGGGGTGGTTCCTTCTGCTGTAAATTTCAATGAATTGGTTATAAGGTTATGCAGGAGCTGGTGGAATTGAAAAGGGATGATCTTAACCTTGCAGCTGGCTTCAGCCTCAATGATGGCCCCGGCATGCTCCAGTTCTTCCAACAGATCCTCACGGACTGAATCAATAATATCCAGCAAGGGTACAACTTCAAAATTCCTTTCGGCATTATTGGTGCGGGAGTATGCCAGCAGGTCTTCAATCAAGTTTTGCATCCGGTGGGCGGCATTTTGCATCCGCTCGAAATTATGCCTGCCCCCGGCCGTCAGGTTTTTAAATTCCTTCTCGAGGATCCTGTCTGAAAAGGTTTGGATCTTTCGAAGGGGTTCCTGCAGGTCATGGCTAGATATATAGGCGAAGGACTGCAACTCTTTGTTCATTTTTTCAAGGTCGATGTTTTTCTGCTTAAGTTCCCCTGTGCGTTCCGATACTTCCCGTTCGAGTTCTGTCGTAAACATTTTCTGGTCCTGTATATCGGTACTGGTGCCGACCCACATTTTTATTTTGCCATGGGCGTCCCTTTGGGCTATGGCCCGGCTTAGTTGCCAGCGGTAATTGCCGTCAAATTTCCGGAAGCGGTGCTCAAAGAGGAAATCCTTTCCGGTATCTACGGAAGCCTTCCACCGCTTCCGGTTTTCCACCCTGTCCTTGGGGTGGATCACCTGCCATAATCCTTCCTCCAATATCTGATTCCTGGGCAGGCCCGTATAATCGGCAATGGATTTATTAAAGTAGGTGAGGTTTCCTTCCGGATCGGCTGTCCAGATATGTTGCGGCATGGAATCGGCGAGCAGCCTGAACTTTTCTTCCCGTTCCTGCAATTCTTTTTGAAATAACCGTTCTTCTGAGATATCCCTTACGGTCCCCAATAACTTTTCGGGTTTCCCTTCCTTGTAAAACACTTTTCCCTTCACTTCCATCCAGTGGACCGTGTTATCCGGGTGAAGGACCCTGGCTTCATAATGAAGGATACCGGTCTCCGCAGCATTTTCAAATGCTTTTTTGCGTTTCTCCAGATCATCTGGATGAATATTGTCAATAAGTTCTTCCCGGGTAGCCTTCGTTCTTCCAGGTATCCCTAAAATTTCTATGCAGCGTTCGGAAAAATTTGACTCTTCCGTAAGATAGTCTAATTCCCAGGTTCCCAGCTCAGTCGCCTCGATTACAATATTCAGTTTTTCCTCATTGGCTTCCACTTTCTGCCGGGCAATAACCTGGGAGGTTACGTCAAAACCGACAGGCATGATGCCATTGATCTTCTGGTCAGCGCCATAGAGGGGCTCATAGGAAAAGTTGATGTAACGGGTTTCCAATGACCCGTTCCGCATCAATTGGACCGGTAATTCGGTTGTTGAAAAACGGTTACCTGTATAATAAACATCGTCTACCATATCCTTGATCCCCTGGGCGAGTAACTCTGGCATGGCATCAAAAACTGGTTTGTTGAGCACATCCCCTTCGGACCGCCCCCATAATTCCAATGCATACTGATTGGCTATTTCAACTATATAGTCGGGCCCCCTTAATATCGCAATTGCAATAGGTGCCTGAAGGATCATTAATTTTAAATTAAGCTCACTTAGCCTAAGCTTTTGTTCAGCTTTATACCGTTGCGTAATGTCCTGTAAGGTTCCATTGAACCGGTAGGCTTCTTTATCCTCGTTAAACCAGGCTTTCCCTTTGGCGCGGACAATCCTTTCCAGTTTAGTTTCCGGGTGGATGATCGTATATTCAACATCATACTGGCCGCCTGACTCAAACTCCAACGCTGAGTAAAAAGCCTGTAGTATACGGTTCCGGTCACTTTCCATAATGGATTCCATTGCCTCGCCAAACTCCGGTTCGCGGTCCGGAGAGAGGCCGAACCATTCCATAAATCGATGGTTTGCCGTAAATTTTGAGCTGGAGGGGATAAAATCGAAAGTTGCCAGTTCCGTGGCTTCAATGGCAAATTGCAACTGGTCTTCGCTCTCTTCAACTTTTTGGCGTGCCACTACCTGCATGGTGTTGTCCAGTACCCAGACAGCAACCTTAATGACCTCGCCTTCGGGATCTTTCAATGGGGAATATACAACGGTAACATACACAGTTTCCTTCTGCCCGTGCCGTATTAACGGTACCTGTGCTTCATTGGCATAGAACGGATTACCTGTCCTTATCACTTCCTCCAATGCCGATTCATATAAGGGCCTGGCTTCCCGGAAGGTTTCCCAATAATGTTTCCCCACAATCATATCATAGGGTTGTCCGGCCACTTCAATAAATGCCTCATTGGCAATTTCGCTGACCAGGGTTGCTGCATCCAGCACGCATATCCCTATAGGGGCTTCCCGGACCATGTTCCGGATATGCTCTTCGCTTTGTTTGGTCTTCCGGAGTGCAATAGTTTGTTCGGTAACATCCTGCAAGGTTCCGTTAAAACGGAACGGAACCTTTTGGTCATCGAACCATACCCTGCCTTTCACACGCACAATGCGGTCTTTTTTCGTTTGCGGGTCTGTGATCGTATATTCAATGTCATATTTCCCGCCTGAGTCATATTCCATGGCCCTTTTGATAGCCCCCTTTACCCGTTCCCGGTCTTTGGGAGCTATAACCTCAATGGCCCGGTAAAGTTCCAGGTCCTTATCTGCAGGCAACCCAAACCACTCCCTTAAGCGCCTGTTGCCCGAAAGTTTATCGGCCTGTGGGTTATATTCAAAAGTGGCAAGTTCTGTAGCTTCAATTGCAAACTGCAACTTATTTTCACTTTCTCTCAGGGCATCTTCGGCCTTTTTACGTTCCGTGATATCCCTTGCAATGGCCAGCATAAATTCTTTTCCATGGATCAGGAATCCGCCCACCTTTATTTCAACCGGAAAGATGCGCCCGTCCTTTTGCCGGTGAATGGATTCAAACAGGGGGATGTTTTCTTGTTGTGCCCTGGCAAATAATTCCTGGAATTTCTCCAGGTGGTAAACGGGATCTACATCCGGTACCTTTAGTTGTTTGGCTTCTTCCGGGCCATACCCCCATTTATCAAGGGCGGCCTGGTTCAGGTATTCAAAACTCCCGTCCTGCCGCATGAGGATAAACGGTTCGCTCGCATTGTCGGAAACGAATTTGAATTTCGCATTTTCCAATTCGTGATTTTTCCGCTCCGTTATATCAAAGGATGTACTGATATACCCCGCAAAAGTCCCGTCATCCAGGATGCGCGGGGTTGCTTTGGCCAGCAGCCAGATATACTTTCCAAATTTGTTTTGAGCCCTGAACTCCCGGACCCAGGGCTTTCTCATTTCAAAGCTCTCAAGATACATGGAAACAAAGCTATCCCGGTCTTCAGCGTGTATAAGGTCTGTCCAACCAAAATCCAGTAATTCCTGGGTAGGCCTGCCCGTTAATTCTGTCCAGGCGTGGTTAAAATAGGTAGCCTTACTGGTTTCATCACTTGTTGCAATAAGGATATCGGCACCTTCAGCCATGGAGCGGAACCTCAATTCGCTCTCTTTCAGCCTGTTAATGGCTTTCTTTTTTTCGGTGGTCTCTATTACAGTAACCAGGATACCGCCTACGGTACCGTCTTCCATGCGTACCGGGCTGTATGAAAAATCAAAATAACACTCTTCCACATAGCCATTACGGTTTAACGGGACCATGAAATCCGGGATGCTTACCGGGATGCCATCCATTACGCCCGCAAACATAGGCGCGATGATATCCCATATTTCGGAAAAAGTCTCACTGGAACTGATGCCCAGGGCCTGTGGATGCTTATTTTCCCCTAAAATGGGGCGGAAGCTATCGTTGTATATCTGGGTATACTCAGTTCCCCATGCCAGGTACATGCCAAAGGGATTGATAAGCAACATAGAGACCATGGTGCGAAGGGGTGGCGGCCATCCATCCGGATCTCCTATGGGCGTCTTACTCCAGTCTTTAGCCCTTAGCAGTTCCCCCATTTCCCCACCACCTTCCAGAAAAATATGCTCAGTCTCCTTAGCTTTCATGGGGTATCTTTCAAAGTTCCAGTAGAAATGAAGCCTGTGGTGGTTGCGTCAGGCTGTTGCTCAGAGCCCTGTGGACGGTACGTTCAAGGACTTTAACCAGGTCAGAGAACATAGCTGGTTTTCGAATATAAAAATTGGCACCGCATTCATAAAGTATGGCAGCCATTTCCGGGTTATAGGATGTTGAAAAAATGATAACCGGCAGGTCCTTGAGACGCTCTGAATCTTTTATTTCCAAAAGGCATTCATACCCGGTCTTTCGGGGCATGTTCAGGTCCAGAAACAATATATCCGGAGGCGTTTCTTTTGGCAGGGAAAGGAAATTCATCAGCTCCACCCCATCATGAACTTGCGACAATTTAGTAGGTTCGGGGATTTCCGAAAGTGCCTCATTGAAGAATTCGCAATCGTCCCTATCGTCATCTGCCAACAGTATGTGTAATCTGTCCTTATTCATACCACCAAATTAAAATTTATTCGATAGTTTTCCCGATTTTGGAAATAGTTTTATGATAAACCACCCTTATGGCTCATTTTCAAATTCATTGCATGATAAACGCAACGTTTACTCATCCGGGAGGATACCGGCAACGGACAGCCTTCCAAAGTGGTCAGCGTTTGCACCCCCATATTGATTAATCGGACCGTAGCAAACCAAGCATGTATTGCAACCTAACACCATCTAATCCAACCCCATAAGTCAAATTTAACAGGATCTCGGATTTAATTTTGACTATAAATTAAAATTCCTTGTCACGTTTGCTATTTGGAGGTCAGTTTTTCAGGATTTGAAGCGCTTTAGGCTGATTTTGGATGACTGCATCCCCCTGATAGATCAATAATCTGGTTTTAAGGTGAACACGTATTAATACGAAATTCCAACTTTTTTCCGCAGGTTTTCACGACTATCCAGTTGTTGCAACATAAAATAGGCCAGGTCTGCCCTGGAGATGCTGAGTTTCAATGAGGTATCAGCAGTGGAGAAACCAGACCTGAATTGCCTGGTCAGACCCCCGTTGGTAAAGGCAGCGGGCCTGATGATAGTCCAGTTGCAATTGCTGCCCACAATATGTTTTTCCTGGTTCTGGTGGTCCGTAAAGGTATCTCTGAGATACCATCCGAACATGATGCGCTTCCAAAAAAAATTCAGGTTCTTCCAGCTCTCACCACACCCCAGGGTGGTTTGGCATATCAGGCGGTCAATGTTCCGATGCTCCATTGCCTTCAGGATATTGAATGTCCCGCTTGCCCTTACATGACCTTTCCTGCCGGCCCCTATGGCGCACAATACCGCTTCCGGGCCATTCATGGCATGACAGACGGAATCGTAATCCAGCACATCACCCTCCGCGATGGATAAAAGCGGATGGTATTTCTTTATTTTCCTGGCATCACGGGTAAAAGCCGTAACATGGTGGCCCCTTCCGAGTGCCTGTTCCATAATGTGTTGCCCTGCCGTGCCGGTGGCCCCAAAAAGTAGTAGTTTCATAATTTCCAGTACGTTTAATTCCTATACGAACCTCGGGATTATGCGACTGGATTCATTGTACGAAACCGTCAAAATTCAGCTTTTCAGAAATTGATAAATGCAGGCAGGTTTTGGAATTCTGAAGGGGTAAGGCCTGAATATTTTTTAAAGGTCCTGATGAAATGGGATTGGTCTGAAAATCCATTTTCAAATACCACATCCATAAAATTGGAGCCGGGGGTAGCTGTAATCTGGTTTAGGGAATTCTGAAACTGTATGATCTTACAGAACATTTTTGGCGTCACCCCGATTTCACTCCGAAAACGCCTTTCAAATGTACGTTCTGTGAGGAAGAGTTTATGACGGAGCGTTTTGATGGTTATGTTCCCGCGGTTTTGGAGGATAATATCGATGGCAAGCATAACGGATTCGTCCGGGTACCGCTGGCTTTTTCCGGCAAGTACTTCCAGGAAGGTTGACATCAGCACTACCTGCTCAGAGGTGGAGTTTGTTTGCCGCAGGGACTCCAGCGTATCGGCAGCGACCGGGTCAGGTAATTGGGTCAGGTCAAAGCAATCGTCATTTAATTCCCTTGGGTCTATCCCCAGCAAGATCCTGGCTGCATAAGGGTATAACTGGAAAATGACCATTTTGTACCCTCCCCGGATCGATAATTCAATGGGTTCAAGCGTCTGCCCGTAGAGGAATAACGGGGATAACTTTTTATTCCCCGGTTCCAGGTATACGCCCCCGGGAGCTTCGCAAAATACAATTCCCGGGTATCCGTCCGCAAAGAAGGGGAGGGTATGCCGTGTTGCTGCACGCGCCTCAAAAAGCAGGACATCATGGACATAAGCTGTCCGTTTGGCGCTGCGAATCGTTTTACCTGTGATCATACCTGTTTTGGATGTGATCTGCAGCAACCCTTTTACATTTGGGAATTTTCGGGTAAGAAACCAGATCAACTTAAGATGATTTTTCAGGGATTCTCCCATAACTCCCTGTGCCATATAAGTAACTAATAATCTGCAATTTTACAAGCACAGGCTGGAAAAACCTTCCCGCGGGTACCAAGGAATTTTGCGCTCAGGGGGGCTTTTTTTTCGATTGTGATAACCGGTACAAGGTCCTGTAGGGTTGTTTCATGCCCAACATCGGATCGTTGGATAATCCGGCTGAATTTTGACGACTCATAGCTACTGTGGTAGTGATGACCGGCCTTGGAAGGCACGCTATTTGGCTGGGATTACATATGGGGTTCAATATGTATCAGGATATTCTCCAAATCGGGCATTTCATGTTGTAAATGGTCTTTTAATTCATGTGAGATGCGATGCCCTTCCTTTACGGAGATCTCACCGTTTACAATGACATGAAGATCAACATGATACGTCATCCCTGCCTTTCTTATCAGGCATTTTTCAGTGCCAAAGACCCCGGGGACCTCCATGGATTTTTCCCTGATTGCAATGATCAGGTTATCATAAAGGTGTTCATCCATAATTTCGCCTAATGCCGGCCTGAAAATCAAATAGCTGTTATACAGTATAAAAGCGGAGGCCATTAAAGCAGCCCAGTCATCAGCCGTTTCATATCCTTTACCAAATATGACGGCAATGGAAATTCCTATAAAAGCCATAACCGAGGTCAGCGCATCGCTCCGGTGGTGCCAGGCATCTGCCTTTAAAGCGGAGCTATTGGTTTCCTTGCTTTTCCGGATTACGAACTGATAGGATAGTTCCTTCCAGATAATGATGCCTCCAAGGATATAGAGTGTCCAGCTTTCCGGGGTTTTATGGGGGGTTTGAATGTGTTGGATACTTTCGTACGCAATGATGGTTGCGGAAGTGACCAGGAAGGCAACTACCACGAATGTTATCAGGGGTTCAATTTTGCCATGTCCGTATGGATGGTTTTTGTCCGCCGGTTTTTTGGCATAGGTGAGGCCAAACAATACCAATAAGGATGAAAGGATATCGGTGGTTGATTCAATGGCATCGGCAATGAGGGCGTAGGAGTTCCCAAAAACCCCGGCAATACCCTTTATAAGCGCTAAACCCGTGTTCCCGATAATACTGAAATAGGTGGCCCGGATAGCGGTGTTTGGCTTGTTCATTTCTCTGGGTATGATGATTTTGTCCTTCTCCAATTGCCGGATATAAATGTATGGACATTGCTAACAGGATAGGATGTTCACAATTTTTTTTTTAATATCACCCGGTAGCGGGATATTGATACAGTATGGTTTGCCCTTATTGTTTTTTCAGGAATTTCTGAAGGTTTTTGTTAGAGCCGAAGACGACCAATATATCATCTTCCTGCAGTAGCAGGTCCGGGGTCGCCAAATCCCGGATAGTGATCTGGGTCCTGCTCCTGCCAATGATACTCTTAACCTCCGATTTTTTGATCGAGGTGAGGATCAGCAAATTAAACGATCTCCTTAAATCTACTTCTTCAATGGTCTTGCCCACAAATTCCCTTGGAACATTGGCCTCGATGACGCTAAAGTCATCCCCAAGTTCAAAGGAGTCGATGACATTGTTAAAGGATAATTTTTTGGCCCACCGCTCTGCTGTTTCTTCCTCCGGATGGACAATTTCATCGACTCCAATGGCTTGCAGGACTTTTTCATGGAGTGGGTTGATGGCCCGGCTGATCAGCCGCTTTACCTGTAGGTTTTTAAACAATGCGGTTGCCATGATATTGGCACCCTGATCTTCACCGATTGCTACTATTACGATGTCTGTGTCCTGCAAGGGCAATCCGGATACGGTAAATTCGTCTGTTGCATCCATACAGATCGTGTGAGAAATCTTCTCCTTGTAGAGGTCCACTTTTTCCATACGGATATCGATCCCTATTACTTCATTTCCCTGGGCTGTTAGTTTCAGGGACAAAGGGGCTCCAAAACTACCCAGTCCGACAATAATATATTTCATGTGGAAATCATTTAGTTTATCGTTATTTCTTCAGTTGGGTAGCGGTAATTTTTATGTTTGATTTTGTTAAAAACCGCAATTACGATGGTTAGCATGCTCACCCTGCCAACAAACATGACGACGATCAGTACAAACTTACTGATGTTGCTGAGATCTGCCGTTATCCCCAGGCTCAGCCCTACGGTGCTATAGGCAGAGAAACATTCAAAGGCAATGCTTTTGAGGTCTTTGTCACTGTCATACATACTCAGGAGAAGGATCCCCAACCCGATGATGATCAGCGACAGCGAAATGGTGGCGAACGCCCGCCGGACCGAAATATCTGCTATTTCCCTTCGGAAAATTTCTATTCTGGTTTTTCCCTTCGCCAAACTCAGGATATTCAGGGTTGCAATGGCGAAAGTGCTGGTTTTTATGCCACCCCCTGTGGAGGCAGGGGAGGCACCTATCCACATCAGTAAAATTACCAATATCGTGGTGGGAAACATCATGGATCCCATATCAATGGTATTGAAACCTGCGGTCCTGGGGGTAGTTGCCCCAAATAATGCTGTAACTACTTTGCCAAATCCAGTATGTTCAGCAAGTGTATTGTTGTATTCGATTAGATAGAAGAATACAAATCCTAACAGGAAAAGTGCCATGGTCGTTATCAATGTTATCCTGCTGTTTAAGTTGAGGACCCATGGTTTATAAACAATCTCCCTTTTTCCAAAGACGAGCAGTGTCCGAAGGCGGTACCGAATGTAAATTATCAGGTTGGATACAATTGGAAAGCCTAAACCTCCTATTACAAATGTAAGGATCAGGATCATTTGAAGATAGTAGTTGAACCGGAACCCTTCTTCGTATAGGCCATATTCCAGGGTCGAAAATCCCGCATTGCAAAATGCGGAGATAGCATGGAAAGCGGAAAAGAATATCTGATCGTACTGGGTAGGAAAAAGTTGTCCGTTTAAACTGGTGTAAATCAGGATGGCGGAAAATAGTTCTATTCCAAAGGTAATGACAAGGATGTTTTTCAATGTGGTGAATACATCCCCCAGTTTGTTGGAATTGGTCATATCACTTAAGACCAGCTGATTTTCATAGGAGGCACCTCCCTTGAAAAAATAACTGAAATAACTGGCAAATGTCAATATCCCCAGGCCCCCGATCTGAATAAGAATCATAAGCAGTATCTGACCGAATTCCGTAAAGTAACTGCTGGTATCCACCACGATAAGTCCCGTAACACAAACTGCACTGGTCGCTGTAAAAAGGGCATCTATAAACGATATCCCGTTATGCGTTGCTTCCGGCAACATCAGGAGCATGGTACCCAGCAGAATAATAAGGAAGAAACTGGTAATAAATAATTGGGAGGGGTCTAAAAGCGTTCGTTTGTAATTTAGGGTTACTTCAGAAAATTCCCGGATAAATGTCAGCAACACGGCCAGCTTGATCCAGATGGTTTGATCCAGAATAGAATGCTGCTGGTGCGTCTGTTCCTGGAAGATGACGATGTAGATCAACAGTATGGTAAACAGGATCGTGACCAGGTCAAAAATAAAGACCTTCCCCGTGATCAGCCTGATCTTCTCCAGATAGCGCCCAGCAGTGGAAAGAATCCCGATGCCCAATACCACCAGGTAAAAGTTATCATAGACCTGTTGCGTATCGTCTGATTGTAAAAATCCAAAGTCCGTTATAAAGGCTATAACCCCTAAAAGGCTGCTCCAAAACGCGATTTTATACAAAAGTTTCAAAATCACGTTGTTTTTATTGAATTGTTTCCATAATACCAGGGGTCCTGTTTTTTAGGTTCCTGACATCGGTTAGGGCAATTTGACTACATTCTTCAGGCATTTTCCTGTTTCCCATTTAATTGCAGATGATTAGGCTATCTTCCCGGATTGCTGCTTTTTTTCCTGATAACTGCTACCACGAGGGGGATGAGCGTGAGGATGATGAGGCCAATAAAAATAACACCATAGTTATTTTTTACCCAGGTTACTTCCCCCACATAATACCCGGTCAGTAAAAAAAAACCTATCCAGCAAATCGCACCTACCAGCGTATTTCGGACAAAGACAGCCTTTTCCATTTTAACGATTCCGGCTACAAACGGGATGTATGTCCTTATAACCGGAAAAAACCTGCCAAGAATTATCGCCTTTCCACCATATTTGACATAGAATTCCTCTGCCTGTGGTAAATGGTTCATCAGGTAATTCCGTATAAAATAGTGATTGCTCCTTTTTAATTTGGCGCCCAGGGAACTACCCACAGCATAATTGATCATATTGCCAATCACAGCCGCAGCTATTAGAATAAGGACTAATACCCAAACATTCAAATCGGTTGAGGAAGCCACTACGCCCGCGGAAAACAACAATCCATCACCGGGCAGGAATGGAAAAACGATGAGGCCGGTCTCCAGCATGATAATCAGAAAGAGTATAAAATAGGCTTTATAGATATTTTCGGCTACCAGCGTAAGCAACACATCGTCCGTATGAAGGATTATGTCTATTAATTTATCCATTATTCCATGTTCTTTGAACCCTATCGGATTCTAATAATATTTCCGTCAATTCATGTGGCCGGCCTGGGGGAAGTAACCTAACAGGATTCCATTGGCCGTACTAAAAGTAGGTAATATTTTGGTGGAGGCAGGAGGTTGGATTCGTAATTATTATGTGTTCAGTACCGGGGTGCAATTAGCGCTGACCATAACCTTAACGATGATCCCCTGGTAGCAATGAATGCGAATTTTATTTTATTCTTTTTCCCTGGGTTGTAAATGAAAGCCCCTGTGAACCGGATGTGGAGATCATCACGCTTTCAAAAAGCGGCTCCGCTGATGAGGGCAACGTTTTCCAGTCGAACAGCAAATTTCCGCCGGTCCCGCCTTCCTGGTCGAGTTCATCTATTACGATTTCCACTGTCTCCATGGGGGCAATAAAGATGGTTTGATCAAAGTAGGTGCGTATGGATTTTCCACCTGTATCAAAGTACTCCGCCTTATCCAAATAAATAGTATCCTTCAAATTTGTATTCCTCAGGCTGATGGTGGCTGTCAGATCGTGGGTTTTGTGTTCAGTCTGACTATATATTTGCGAGTATACCGATAAATATGTGGATCCCGTTACCAGCGAATCGGTAATATTTCGTGTAACCATCCTGGCTTTCCAGTTCACCCTGTCCACAGAACTAACTTCTTTATTCCTGTCACAGGAATAGCTGATAAGCAACAGAACGGCAATTCCAATTATTTTTTTCATAGTTCAATTTAAATACTTGTGTTTCTGGGTAACCCTTCTAGCTGTCCTATGATTATGAAAGACTACTACCCGCTTCTGTATATTTTTACCGTGTTATTTTCTCATAAAACGGTGGTGCAACCGGGGATTTTAGCTTTTTGAAACCCATTTCAGCCCAATGATGGATGCGATTAAGGTTGTGATAAAAAACATTCTCCAAAAGGTAGCAGGCTCCCGGAATACAAAGATTCCCACCAGCACTGTCCCGATTGCCCCAATACCTGTCCATACAGCATAAGCGGTCCCAATGGGTAGTTCCCTTGTTACTTTTACAAGCAGGTACATACTTATTCCCAAACATACTAAAAATCCGATATACCAGAATTTTGCATCCGCGCCGGTTGCTTCTTTTGCCTTTCCCAGGCAGGTGGCAAATGCAACTTCAAACAAGCCCGCTACTATAAGCAATATCCAATTCATACTTTAATTTTTACCTGAGCCCTATCTTTTGTACTACCCTCCTCTGCAAGATTGGAAGACGGGCATTGGATATCCATGCTTAAATATAGCCATTTTACGCTTCTCCCCTGGGAATGTTCCCCAGGATGGGCAAGAAACCCATCGCAATCAATCGGGTGCCAGTACCAGCATTGCTGACCCCGGGGAATACAAAAAAAAAGCACTGCAGATGCAGTGCTTTTAAACAAACAATCAATTAATTAACCAACCAACTATTGTTTTGGCATTACCACATCTTCTATCACATGGATTACACCATTTGATGCCATTACATCTGTTTTGACGATCTTGCTGTAATTGCCGTTTGCATCCATCAGGAATATCCCGCCATCTTTGCTTACTGCGGTTAGTGTTCCACCATTCAGGGTAGTTAGCTCAACCTTGCCATTGCCTTCTTCCAGAGCGTTAACCACATCAGCTGCGGCAAGCTTACCGGATACCACATGGTATGTCAGGATCGCAGCCAACTTTTCTTTGTTGGTGGGTTCCAATAGGGAATTCAAGGCATTGGAATCGATTTTGGCAAATCCTGAATTTACGGGAGCAAATACCGTAAAGGGGCCATCACCTTTGAGGGCGTTTACCAGCTCGGCTGATGTCAATGCGGTAACAAGGGTGGAAAAATCATCCACGGAAACGGCGACATCGACGATATCCTTGTTTTGGTTCTGGGCTGTTCCCAGTTGTGCAAATAAAAATAGAGCAATTGTCGGGATAATAAGGAGTGCTTTTTTCATAATTCTGATTTTACTTAATTTTAAGGTTTAACATTTTGTTTCACTAGTATTTACACAGCAGTCACTGGTATGGATGAGCATCCATCTTTTTTTATCATATCTTTAACATAATTTATGGTCAGTGCTCCAACCGATATGGATTTAATAACCAAACTCCGCAAGGGGGATGACCGGGCGTTGATGGCATTGTACGACCGATATTCCGGTGCATTGTATGGGGTTATCCTCCGGATGTGCAGGGCGGAGGATAGGGCCAAGGATCTCCTTCAGGAATCCTTTTTAAAGATTTGGAAAAAAATTGACCAGTATGACCCCGACCGGGGCAAATTCTATACCTGGAGTTATCGCATCGCAAGGAATACTACACTGAATGCACTTCGGAAGGCATCCCCCCTCATCCAAACAGAAGATTTAAGTGTATATAAGGATACAGCGGCAGAAGAAAATGTTGCTGTGGACTATACCGAATTAAACGGTTTGATCCGTACCCTGGAACCACATCATCAGCGTGCTCTGGACCTGGTATATTTCAATGGTCTGACGCATCGTGAGGCCCACAAGGAAATGGAAGTACCCCTCGGTACTTTTAAGTCTTATGTCCGGCAGGCCCTGAAACAATTGCGTATGCAATATGAAAAAACAATAGTTTTAGTAGCAGCCTTTTTAGAGCTATTTTTTAATGGATAAGAAAAAAATAATAGAAGACGGGATTTTGGAACTTTATCTTTTGGGCGAACTGCAGCCGGGAGATGAGGAAATGGTAGCACATGCTATCCAGTCCGACCCCGAGTTACTCAAGGTTTATAAAATACTGGAAGATGACTTTGAACGGATGGCGTTCGAAAATGCGATCGATCCCCCCGGGGAGATACGGCAGGCCCTTGCTGAAAAGATAAAAGCTTCAGATTCCGGGAAAGGCGTTATTCCCCTATACCCGGCAGACAAAAAACGCACTTCCTGGAGAACCCTTTATCCGGTCGCAGCCAGCCTGGCGATCCTCTTTGCACTGAGTTCCCTATGGCTCTACGATCGATGGCATACAGCCGAACAAAACCTTCAGGTACTGCAGGAGAAGACCTCAGAAATGGAGCAACGGCTGGAGGGCATCGAAAATAACTATGAAGAAGTAGCGGGCAAATATCAGAAAATCAACAGCCCGGATGTAACCCCCCTGCTGCTCGCAGGAAACGATAAATTGCCGGAAGGCCATGCAACGGCCTATATCAACCATAGCACAAAAGAGGTGCTGCTGAACCCGCAAGGGCTTCCAGCCCTGAGCAATGACAAGACCTATCAGCTCTGGGCGGATGTAGATGGCGAGATGATTGACATGGGGCTGGTACCAACTGATAAGGAATTGGTCGCAGTGAGATATGTGGACCGGGCTGTATCCCTGAACATCACCGTCGAACCTGCGGGTGGAAGCGAACACCCTACTGTGGCAAACCTGGTGGCCAACGCGTTGCTTTAACGACTCTTTTTCAGGGTAATCCCGGTTCCCGGATTTTGCCTGCTATTTTTCCTGCGATCGCAGTATCGCTACACGTTTCAGGAAATATACCGAAAGAGCCAGTCGCTAAACATGCTTTCCTTTTCATAAAATATCAGCGTAATGCCTATCATATCGTAGAAACCATGGGTGAGCATGGCCAAAACCAGGTTATTGCGGTTTTTATAAAATAGTAGCGAGAGGCAGAAGCCGATCAGTCCTGTTGCAATAATCCCGGAAATTCCCTGGTACAGATGTGCCATACCGAACAGGACAGATATAATTATCGCTGAAATCAACCACGACCTATCGGTGTCTCCCAGGATTTCCGCCAGCCGTTTCATAAAAAAACCCCGGTAAAGGAATTCTTCCCCAAAGGCCGCCACAATCCACATGAACAGTATAAAAATCACATAATTCAGAATATTGCCCCGAATACCGTCCAATGCACTGAGGTCAACCGTGCCAAAAAAGTATTCTACAAAAGGGTGCACGATGATATCTACCAGTATAAATATCAGCATAGAATAAACCACGGCATGCCACAGGGTCTTCGGCCAGTCTGGTTTGCTGATCCCAAATTCAGGCCAGGAAAATTTTCCGGCCCAGAAAACCAGAAGGGCTATAAACATCCCGAAGAAGTAACCCAGGCCGCCTGTAAAATAGGTCAGGATTGAACTTATCAGGATACAGGATATAACCACCCCTGGTTTGATAAGGATCTCATGAAGTTTTGTTCTCACAATCCACGCCTTGTTCACCACTAAAATATAAAATTCAGTTTGATTTAGGGCCTGGGGTATCAATTTGGTTGAGCCGAATCAGGTGGCAAAACAGAACAGCCGGATATGATGCAAATCATTACATTAAATCAACCTATTAACCAAAAAAACAAAATGGAAAATCAAAAAATCAATGCCCCAAATGGTATGGGGTTGTGACTATAGCAGCGTTGCTATGGAATCTGATCTGTGTCAACACCTTTTTCCAGTACCTACTGATAAGCGTAGAAGCCTGGAGCACACTATCCGTGGCAGAACAGGAATTATACAACAGCTATCCCCTCCGGACAGAAATTGCTTCTGCAATTGCCGTATTTGGTGACAAAATTGGTTCCTGAGGGTTACTGATGCAAAAAAAATTGGCTAAATCAACCAGTATCGTTTCGCTGATCGTCAGTGTCCCCGGATGCATACTATTTTTTTACCGAACGCCAGGGAAGTCAATGGTCCGGGTTCGGCTGGCATGCCCGTATGGGTGCTGCTTATTGTTTCTTCCTGGTTTGGTTTGCAGCCTGTGCCGGCAGGAAAAACCGGTTGCAGTAACGGAAGGGTATCCGGAAAATAGTATGGGTCGGTACAGGGACCAGGAGCGCTAAGCGGTGGATAAACCGGCAAGGCTTACAGGTAAGCTTTTCTTAGTAGCAGCGCCTCTTCAAGAATTTCCCTGTTTGAAACTGCCTTTTTGCCATTTGGTAATACCATGGTATCCTCAAACCCGATCCGGGTGAGGTGTTTATCAACATGCGCTGTTTTATATAGATCCCAACAGGTTTTATCTACCCCATGCAACAACAGGGGGATTTTGTTGCCGGCGGTACCGAGGATCTCTTCGATTTGCCGTACAGTAGCCAGGGCACATTCAAAGTTTTGTTCAGCAGGCTCTACCAAAATCCTTATGAAATCGCCCTGCAAATAATTGCCCGTAAAGTTCAAAGCGGATTGTACATTGCACAATCCTGCTTCAATCCTGATTCCTTTTCCGGATATTACTTCAGTTATATGCTCAAAACCAGGTTCGTCATAGTTGATGGATACAAAATCAGGCAGGGTTTCCCAGGATTTTATATGGGACATCCTAATTTTAAGGTCAGGTTCAATCCAGGCACCGGTAGTGATCCCAATAGGTATGGCACCCAATTTCCGACGCAGTTGGAATACCTGTTCATCCACAAATTCTCTTTTCAGCGTTTCGGCTCCCTGTTTATCCCGGGGATGAAAATGGACGCTGCTGACACCTTGGGATACAGCAATGAGAGCCGATTCCACTATGGCTTCTGTGCTTTTGGGAACAATAGGTTCCTGGCGGTTACCATTGAGGGCAAGCTGGATCATCCTGTTTATGAATTGATGAAGATACGCAAAGCTGGTCGGGTTGCGTATCTGGAATTATTTTACAGCTACCACACAGACCGGCTTGTGCGCTACTGTAAAGTTAACCGAACGGGAGATAAAGCAAAGTTCGTTGGCATTTTTATGGAGCGCTTCGGCCCTGGGGGCCATAGCATCCTCAGTGACCGTTACAACCGGGTGGAGTGTTACTTCCGTGAAACGACCCCCACCGTCCGGGGTTTCCTGCATCTTCCCGGTGGCATGGTCTGTATAGCTCGTAACGGTAATGCCTGCTGCTGAACACAGGTGCAGATACCACAGCATATGGCAGGAGGATAAGGCCGCTACCAGCAGTTCTTCCGGATTGTATTTTGTTTTGTCTCCCTGAAAGGCAGGATCTGAAGAACCCGGAATAGTTGGTTTGTTTGCAACGCTGATCGTGTGGCTTCGTTCATATCCCTTGTAGTGGGATGTTCCGGTTCCTTTGTTGCCGGTCCACTGGATTGAAACTGAATAGGCGTGTTGTCCCTTCATAGTAGTTTATTGTGTAGCGGTTGCCTGATAAATAAGCTGCCGGATAAAATTAATTTCAATACAGGGAGTACAGCCTGTTCTGCAAATGCCTATACGCGGTTATCCTACAAAGTTAATTATTCTTTTGGGTTCCTGATTCCCGTGGGATTTTCATCGGCTATCAGGTTCAGGTTTATTCCATGTTCCAAATAGGCTTTCAACCCTGCCAAAACCGATGTGAATCCGCCGGTATTGTCTTTAATTGCCTGTATGAGATCGTCACCGTTCTGGTTAAAGCCATAATTTTTGATTACAACAAAGGTGGTATCGTCGGTTACCGCGTTAAATTCAAAGTCGACTGTGGTTTTTTGGATGCCCCATACCACGGAAATTTTAGTATTCGGGATTATTTCCTGTACATGAACTTCCCCGGAGACACCGTACATTTCCCAGGACCAGGTCACTGTCCGGCCTGCTTCCAGGCTTCCGCTCGATTTGGTAAACCAGAAGTTGGTGGTTATGGTAGGATCTATAAATGCCTGGAAGACCTTTTCTGCAGGATATCTGATCAGCATCTGAACTTTTACAACAGGAGTACTATCTGAACCCATTTCGTCTGATTTTATAGTTATTATGTTTGCCTTATCACGGCAGTACCCGACGGCGGGCAACCGGACCGCAGCGTGCTCACTATTTTCAACTGGGGGCCCGCTGTTAAATCATTTCAACCAGCTGTATCAGGTTGCCACATGTATCATTGAACACGGCCAGTTTGGCATTGCCCATAACGGTGGGTTGCATACTGAATTCAACACCTGCCTGTGTTAACCTGTCATATTCTTCCTCCAGCTTATCTACACTGAATTGCGTGCAGGGGATTCCGGCGTCAAACAAGGCTTTCTGGTACACCTTTGCCGGATCAAAATGGTGGGGAGAGGGCTCCAATAAAAGTTCCGGCCCTTCCGGATCTTCCTTCGAAACTAATGTCAGCCACCGTTGGCCTTCCCCCAGGGGTATGTCATGCTTTTTTACAAATCCCAAATTGCCGGTATAGAACTGCAATGCTGCTTCCTGGTTCCCGACAGGAATGCTAACCACGCTGATTTTCATTCTATTCTTGTTTTTAAGTTAAAGATACAAGTTACAATTCCTGTGGCAATTTGACATTTTTTTGTCCCGGGCTTTCTTAAAACCAGGATAATCAAATTGTTATTCGGTATACCCGGTATCCAACATTTGGAGTATGGTATCAGATGATTCCAGTAGGCTGGTATAAAAATTTTTGAGGTAGGTACTTTGAAAGTACCGCGAGGTGATCAATGCCTCCAGCCGTTTATCGGATAGCAATGCTTCTTTATCCAGACTGGTAAGTGGGCGGGGGTCGTCTATGTACTAATCCTTTACAAAATCCCATTCATTGTTTTTTTGAAATACCATGGGGTAATGGGAATTGATAAAAACTTCATATTTGCTTTGGATCTGGGTGTTCGAAATATTCTCCCGCTCTTTGGCACTCTCTATCTGAGCATAATAAGTAAGGATCACGGTTTGCAACCAGGGTTCCAGGAAAGGTATCTCATTGGATTGCGATATGGTTTCGATCGCATTTTTATTGGGCCTGAACTGGTATTCCAGCAACAATTTCCCCAAATATTTGGTTGTCCTTTTGTCCACGGGTATCAACGTTTTCATTTGCATCATCAACGAATCCGCATAATGCACATTATCCGTCATCGTCTGTTGCAGTTGCCGTAGCTGGGTTTGATCTTCCTGCAGGTTACTTTGCAGGATGTCCAAATGTTTGTCAATCGATTTATTAACCTTGCTTTCCTCGTTCCAATTGTTGATCTGTAATGCAATCAGGATCCCGATGACCACCAAAACTATTTCCCAACAGCATAGATCAGGTACCTGGTAAAATTATTTTGTGTTAGCAAGCGCTGGCGGGTTCGCCGGAAGAATTTTATCATTGGAAGGTTGGTTAGGTCTTCTAAATATAGGATAATAAATTAAAGGGTACCTAAAGTTAAATGGGCCGGTTTACCAACCGATGTAAGGAATCCACCAGGTTTGCCTGTTTAATTTGGCTTATTCTAACCCAGGGGTGCCCCCCCCCACCGCTGGATTATTGAAATAGTTGTATCGTATACGCCAGCAATGCCAGTCCGCCACTATTCCCGTGGCCCGGGATCACAATTTCAGCCCGGGGAAATTTTTGACTGATCTTTTTCACGGTTTTTGGCCATTCGGGGATATTGGCATCTGACAGGTTACCCTTACCGGCACCCACAGCCTTAATGAGGCAACCACCAAACATGGCTTTTTCCCGTGAGTAGTACCCGATTATGTTATCGGCTGTATGTCCTTCCCCGTAATACCCGGCATGTACTTTCTGACCTCCCAGTGGCAAGCTCAGTTCCCTGTCGAATCCAATGATGGGTCTGGAAGGTTCCACGGCTTTCGTTTCCAGTAGGGCAAGGGTTTTGTTGGATGCATATACCGGGATGGCATGGTCCATAAATGTTTGCATGCCGGCCACACAATCTTCATGGAAATGGGTGGGGATCACAGCCTTAATGCGGCATCCGAGTTGCCCTGTTACAAAGACTATCAATTCCGAGGAAGCAGTAAGGCTCGCCGGCGTATCAAATACAATGGCTTCCCCGACCTCCGAAACGATCATTCCATTGCAGGATACCTTTCCGTAATCGCTTGTGTTTAAATAGGATATATGCTGGTAAACATGAGGGGACAGTCTTAAGATAGTAAGATGGTCCGAATGATATACTATGGTACTATCCCGTTTTGGAGGGGTCCCTGAAAGGATCACAGCCGTCCTGCCGTCCGTCTCCGGGGTATTTGATGCTGTTATGCCAGCCCAAATCAGGCATCCTGCCAGTAAGGTTGTTTTGACCATAAATTCGGGTATGTTTGGGATAAAATTACAAATTAATTTTAAGTCCCCCGTTTACCACAAACCCGTCAACGGGGGCATAGATATCCCTGAATGTAGGGTCTGTAAGGGTTCCGGTATAGATTGTATCAAACCTGGTCTGCCGGGTATTCCCAAAATTTTCAAAATTGATGAATACAGAAAACCGTTCCCATATTTTTTCAACCATAAACCCGAACAACCAGTAGGATCTCCCGGTGGCACCGTCATTTAATTCCTGGGGCGAAAAATAGTAGGCTTCCAGCCCCATTTTCAGGGATTCTTCAATTTCGTACATCAGTACATTGTTCAGCCGGTGCTTTGCAACCAACGGAAAGGTAGTGGTGTTGCCGTTGTAATGCTCCTGGACATTTGCAAGGGTATACCCCACAAAAAGTTTCAGGTCCTTATACGTGAGTTTGATGTTGGTTTCAATCCCCCTGGTATCGATATATCCGTCTGGTTGCAGAAATTCAAAGGCATTGGAAGCTACCGGGGTGAGGATCAATGGATCCTGTACCTGTGTATAAAATAACAGCGTATTGAAACTGAAGGTCATGGCATCCGACAGGGGGGTCTTATAATTGATATCGAAATTGCCTCCTATCGATCGCTCTGCCGCCGTACGTGAGACATCAATGGGCAATACATTCCGGAATTGAATGCGTTCTGCGTCTTCCGTAAATACAGTAGGGGTTTTATACCCCAGGCCGCCACCGAGGCGCAACGCCAATTTTGAGCTTGCTTTGAGAAGGGCGGATATCCGTGGCAGCGCAAAAAAACCGTATTCGTTTTGATAATCTGTGCGCAATCCGGTTTCGAAAACCAGCTTTTCAGTTGCATTCCAGGTATTCTGAACAAAGGCACCAACGGTTGTGTAATTATAATCAACTGCCGCTGAAGTATCGGCACTATTTTGCCCGAACTTGTCCGTCCAGAGGTTTAAACCTGTAATCCATTCAGACCTGTCCCTTTTATGGCTGAAGGTCGCTTCACTGAAAGTGGATAATTGATCACCTGAAAACCGGTAACCGGGGATCTCAACCGAGCGGTCATAGATACTGATGCTGTTTTTAAAGGATAGCTTAGCATCCTGCCCAAGGAAATGATCCAGCCCCAATTGCGTGCTGAGCCGGTTTGTATTGTTTTCTTCGAAATAGGTATGTTCCGGATCAGGACCGTCTTTTATATACCGGATATCCCCCCCGGTCCGTTCCTCAACCGTGGTGTTGAAGCCCACAAAACCGGTTGTCTTTTCATCTAAATACACAAATAATTTTGGGTTGACCGTTAAACGTGAAAATTCAGGGATGGCAGTAAATCCCGTATCAGAAGGATCATACGGTGTCCCTACATTGTAGGAAGCAAAGATAGTCGTGCCAATACGCCTGAATTTTTGGGCATAAAATATACTGGCATCCAGACCCAGGGCCGATGTCCCGTTCAACAGGAGGCTGATTTCCCGTTCTTCCCGGGGCTTTTTTGATATGAGATTGACCAAACCTGCTATGGCACCCCCGCCATAAAGGGTAGAGGAAGCCCCTTTGACCACTTCAACCTGTTCCAGGTCGAGCGGGGCGATCTGCATTAAACTCAAACCCCCTGAAAAACCTGAGTATAATGGAAACCCATCCCGTAATATTTGGGTGTATTTCCCGTCGAGCCCCTGTATCCGGATCCCTGAATTATAACTGGTTGCAGAGGTCTGTTGGGTTTGGATCCCGGTACTCTCGTTCAACATCATGCGGATGTCCCCAGGTTTCATATTACCTTTTTCTTCCAGTTCTTCGCCGGATATGGCTTCAATGCGGGTGGGAATATTGGAAATGGTACGGCTGGAACGGGTAGAGGTGAGGATGACCTCATCCAGTTCTTCCCCTTCAGCAGCGGAAAGTAAGATCTCAGCCGGTTCAGTCTGGGATAAGGGAAACGTATAAGTTATGGTCCGGTCAACATAGCCTATATAGCTGAAGGTAATGGATTGTTTGCCGGAAGGCACATCAAGGATTTCCACCAGGCCGGTTTCGTCTGCACTGGCACCCCTGGCCGTACCCTGAACAATGGCACTGGCGCCCGGCAGGGGTTCTTTTGTCTGCCCGTCTTTAACAAGGGCACGGAAGGAATCCTGCCCAAAAGAAAGCCCGGTATAACATATTGCAAAGATGGAAAGCCAGTATGTACGAAGAAGGGGAGGTGTCATGTGAGCATTCTGAATTTTATACCCACCGGACACCCGATGGGGCTTCCGGAGGAGATCAGTGAAATTATGCCTGAAAAATACAAAGATTGAATGGCATTCGATATGCCCGGAATATATTTCACGAAAATAATGCTATGAAGTATGATCCTGGCCGCCATTAGGGCAGCGGTTGCTATCCATTCGCAGCATGTCCTCTCCCTAACCCCGGAATGTTTACTGCCAGGCCTTAATGCAGTAATCTTATGGTTGGTCCGGCATTTAAACGTGCTGGTCTATTAAGATGGTATTCCCGTCCGGATCCATCAACACAATACTCGCAGGGCCTGTGGATTGTTCATCCGCCTCTGTAACCAGGGTAAGGTTTTTGGATTTCAGCTCGGCCTGTATCCTGCGTACATCATCAAAGGATCCCAGGGTCTTTGCATTTTCATCCCAGCCCGGGTTGAATGTCAGGATGTTGTTCTGAAACATCCCCTGGAACAGCCCCACCAGGGCGTTGCCGTTCTTCATAATCAGGTAATTCATTTTGAGGCCACCCGCAAATACGTCAAACCCCAGTTTCTCGTAGAATTCCTTGGATGCGGTTAGGTCTTTTACAGCCAAACTTATTGAAAATGCTCCCAGTTTCATAATCATTGATTTATATGGTTTTACATTTACCTGTTGCGGGGGCTTTATCAGGTCAGTTTTCAGGTTGTTGGAGGATCCTATTCCGTGTTTTTAAAAACCTTTCCCCCGATCATTACAAATTTAACGCGTTGCAATTCGGTAATATCCTCTAAAGGGTCTCCCGCTACGGCAATGATGTCGGCCCGTTTCCCGGCGGCAATCGTCCCAATTTCATTTTCATGGCCCAGGATTTCCGCATTCACTTTGGTGGCGCTCATTATGGCCTGCATGGGGCTCATACCGATCTTGATATACTCTTCGAATTCCCTTGCTGAGTTAGTCGGGGGCCAGCCGACATCATCGGTTCCCAACCCGAATTTCACTCCTTTTTTGACCGCTAAGCGCATGTTCCTATAGAAATCTTCCTGGGTCTTTCTATTGATGTCAACCGCTTTCTGAAGTGTTGAATCTATATCAGGTTGTTCGTCAAAATACACATGGATCATCATGGTTGGGATGAGGTAGGTTCCCGTACTGATCATCAGGTCCATTGCTTCTTCATCTATAAAGGAGCCGTGTTCTATGGTCCGCACCCCTGCCTTAACAGCCATTTTAATTCCCTCAGCTGCATGTGCATGGGCCATTACAGGGACATCTCTCCGCGCTGCTTCTTCCACGGCCGCGGTTAATTCGGCAGGACTAAAATGGACATTTTTGGGGTTGTCGCCCGCAGTCATAAAAGCACCGGTGACCATGAGTTTAATCCAGTCGCTGCCATATTTTATCTCCTTGCGGACTGCTTTGCGTATTTCGTCGGGGCCATCTGCGATCAACCCGTCAGGGATGACTTGCTGTTCGTGGGACAGGAAGTTGATATCCCCGCCACCCCCGGTCACAGAAATGTAATGGCCGGCACCATATATATGCGGGCCTTCAAACATACCATTGTTGATCGCATCCCGGATCGCCATATTTGCATATCCAACATCACCGTCACCGGCAACCCGCAGCGCAGTCCATCCTGCTGACAGGAGGTCCTGTACATTTTTTAACCCCATAAGTGCCCTGGAAGCGGATGAACCTTTAAGGAAATCCACCTGATAATCACCAGTTGTAAGGTTGGGGTGCACATGCATGTCGATCAGCCCCGGCAGCAGGGTATAATCCCCCAGGTCAATAATTATGGCGTCCTTTGGGATATTTTGACGGGTGACTACCTGGGCGATTCGGTTACCTTCAACCAGGATTACCGGATCGGCAACAACTTTGCCGGTCCCGTCAATCAGGGTCTTGGCAAGAATGGCCGTATGCTGCCCAAAACCGGGTATCTGGATGAGCAGCACGATAGCAAGGGAAAAAATATTTTTCATATCGGGTAGTCGGTGGTATTAGCAGGTACTGGTTGATCTGCTATTAAATTTATGAAAATTTGTCGGGGTATGACCCCGGATTTGCGGAATTCCCCGCCGGACGCTATTCCACTGCGGGTACCCATCATTTTAGTATGCGATCATTAAAAACCATTTTCCGGGATCTGGTTTGCCTCGCAGGCCGGATTCTTTTCCGTGTTTAGATCCCTCTCTGTGAAAAGATCTATTGAAGTTCTATGGCTTCCGGCCCAACGTCTTCCGTACCCATTGCAATCCGAGGACGGCCCCAATGGCCATCAGCGCCGCCAGGCCGTTGAATACCATGTCAACCGGGTCAAAACGGCGAGCTGGCAGGAATAGTTGTAAACACTCGTCCAATACCCCGATGAGTACCGTGATCCCGAAAGCCAGGAAAGCGGGCCGGGGGTTGCCGACTGGCTTTCCTGCCCGTTCTGATAGTGCACGGTGGATAAAAATTGCCAATACACTATATTCCATCAGGTGAGTGCGCTCGGGCATCCCCAACCTCAGGAACAGCATTACATAGACTGCCACAAAGCCCAGCCAAACGATAACTTCAGTTTTACCCGGCGATTGCTTAATACCCTGGAAAACGATGGTTAGTCCAATGAGGAACATAACAAATAGGAATATGGCAGCCCGGATGTTCTGGTCTGCGAATAATTTTAGGAGGGGTTCCCCAAAGATGAGTGTGGAATAGATGGTGGCTGTCACGATCAGGGAATATATCCAAAATCGCTTTTCAAGGGGCGTTGTGAATAGTTGCATGATCTTAATTTTCAGTTATATACCATGTTAGCCGGTTAACTGGAAGATAGCGCATCAAATCCTTCCACAGATACCAGGAGGCTCTTAAGGTTCCAATACCCGGTGGTTTCAATATCCGTTAAGCGGAATACATACCTGGTTTTCTGAAGGATACCTAAATAATCTCAATTTTCATTTTGACCCCCGGCTATAAACGCTTCTCAACCCCAGGGGGTTGGTTACCTGGGGGGAAATAATACTGGATTTCGGAGGCTTTAAAGTCATATTTTGGGAACTTTTTTTAATCTTCAATATCCGGGTTCCGCCACTTGATATACCGGCCAAAATACGTATCGGTGCCGAAAGAAAGGTATACCATAGCCAGCAGCCCGAAGATGGAAAGGATCACTATGAATTTTTTATTCATCAATGCTCTTTTTACCTGCAGCAGCGGGTCATGGAAGGAGGGAACCTGTAGCGATGCAAATCATGTCAGCTTTTCATTTCAAGTGGCTTGAAAAAAATAATTCTACGTCCGGGAGCCATTGGGGGTTCCGCATCACAATGTGATCCATGCCATCATACACCTTCATTTCGAAATCCGCATACCCCAATTTCTGAAGCGCGTTGACCAGGCCATAGGATTCCTGAATGGGGACATCATCATCATAGGTGCCGTGTACGATCATCAGGGGGGCTTTCAATTGATCCAATTTAGTGTATATTCCTGCCTGACTGTAGCGTTCAGGACAGTCCTGCGGAAGACAGCCCATAAAAGGTTCAATCGCTATGCGAAAATCAACGGGGTTTATGGCTGCTGCGTTGATATGGCCTGCCTTGTAAAAATCGGGGGCTTCCAAAAGCGCACGAAGCGCAAAATGACCGCCCCAGCTATGGCCTATGATACCTATCCGGTCCATATCCATGTAAGGCCTGCTTTCAGATAGTTGTTTCAGGGCGGCAATATGGTCCTGAAGCTCAACCTGTCCGAATCTGCCATAGCTGAAATCCCGGAATACCCTGCCGCGATCAGCTGTACCGCGCCCATCGGTAAACACGACGATGAAACCCGACTGCGCCAGGGTATTCATTTCCCAAAGTGAAGGCTGGAAGAGGTTTTGCGCCACTACATTGTCGAATGGTGCCCCGTAAATATACTCCACGACCGGATACTTTTCGGCAGGATCAAAATTCCGGGGCTTCAGCACCAACGTTGGTATTTTTATCGCCTGGTCCGCGGATTGTACCCATTGATATTCATAGTTGAAATGATCTTCAGGAATATCGGTAAAATCTCCCATCCAGGGAGTATCATAGTACGCACCATCAGTAGAATACCGGTCTAGTTGCATCAGCTGCGGGAGCGCAGATTTCAGGACCCAGAGGGTGTCTTTCTCAGGAGAAAGAAATAGGTCAGTTATACCAGGGGCATCCACCAATGCTACAATTTCCCTTTTAAACAGGTTGGTTTTAAATAGTTGGATGGTATATGGATCATCCTGGTTGGCTTGTGCCAGGAAATACAACCAGCCGTTTTGGTCATCTACCTGTACCAGGGAATGCACAATTCCATTTTCAGCCATGGAGGACAATGGCCTAATAAGCTTGCCATCATCATCATACAGATAGAGTTGATTATAGCCACTGCGATCACTCATCCATGAAAACTGGTTTCGATCTTTAAAAAATTGAACCAGTTTCATATCCTGCAATCGTTTTGAATACCCCTGCAACAGGTTTAACCCTACCACATACGTGTCAGATTTTTCAATAAGCATAGACGTGATTTCCCCGGTTGTAACCGCCACTGCCTGTAAATGGATCTCCTTCAATAACCGGTCTGCCGCAAGTAGGTATAACTGCTTCCCATCGTTACGCCATTCCATGGCATGAAGGTAGGGAAGGTCCGGGGATTGCCGGACAGCTGTTGTTTTTGAGGTCAGTACATCTATTATATAAAACTGATCAACAGGTATATTTTCCCCAGCCTTGCTGTATTTACGATGGATGGCATTTTTTTCCTCTTCCTTGCTCAATTCAATTTCGGGCACGGCACGGTCATCTACTTGTTTTGCCGCGATATAATTACCATCCGGAGACCAGAGTGCATTCTCGACTGACCAATAGTGACCTTCCCGGGGAGGGAAAACCTTTGACAAGGTATCTGATCCTTCTTCCCGGATGTAAAGACTTCCTTGATCGGTTCCGAGGAATTGCTTCCGGGTGGGAGAATATTGTTCCATGAGGGGCGGCGTATGCATAAATAAACCGTGACCAAGAACCCTGGCACCCGGATGGCCTAATTGGGACCGATTGTCTGTGAAATCCGGAAAATCCTTCATGATCTTCCTTATCTGGGGCTGGGCATAGGTACTATTCCCCATAAAAAGGAACGCAACCAATAAGATCTTAAACGTTTTCTGTATCATGTTTTATTTTTTGTACATCTTATTGCCTACTAAAAAGCGTGGTTACCAGGACTGAATGCTGAGAATGTACTGTTGCTGTCCTGTTTCCTCAGTCAAGTTAACTGAAATTTCTTTATTCACTTGCGGGGGAAGGGAAATTGAAAGAAAAAAAGGAACGGGGATGGATTAGTAAACAGCGGATACTTTGCTGTATTCGGGAGCTATTTTTTAAGTATTGCCGAGATGATGCCTGCGAACATGCTGATGCCGGTCTCGATGATTTCATCCGGAAAATCATAATCCGCCTGGTGCAGTGCCGGGGAATTTTCCCCCGCCCCAATGCCGAACATGGCAGTCTTATAGTTGCTGGAATACCACCCGAAGTCTTCCCCAAACTTAAAAGGGTAGGGTCTTTCTATAGCCTCGAAATGGTTGGCTGCAATGGCCCGGGAAATAAGACGGTTGCAGTCGGGGTCATTGATCGTTGCCGGAAAATGGGCAAACCAGGTTATTTTAGAATCCAGTCCCATCGACTCACATATCCCCTGTACGCTTTCCTCAATTTCCTTTTGCAGGGAATTCATCCTTTTTTCATTCCAGGTTCGTATCGTATAATGTAATTCTCCTTTTCCCGGGGATATACCGTATGCTTTTTCTCCCAGGTGGATATGGATCGCGGTTAGGATGGCAAAGTCACTTCTCTCAGGCGCCGTAATATTCAGGCCTGACAGTGCCTTTATGATCTCAGCGGTTCCATGGGTAGGATTGATTCCCTGCTCCGGTTCGGCCGCATGCGATTCCTTCCCCGTGAGGTATATGGCAAAACTTTGAACTTCCGCCGAAAACCCTTTTTCTGTGGTGATAATTGCATGTAACGATTCCCCGGGGATATTGTGAAGTGCAAATATATAATCGGGATGCATCGCGATAAACCTTTTATCCTGGAATACCCTGAAGGCCCCTTCTCCTGATTCCTCTGCAGGTTGAAAAAGCAGTACAATCCTGCCGGATTGAAAATCCTGTTCCTGGATCCACAACCCCAGACCGGCTACAATGGCCATATGGCCGTCATGCCCGCATTTATGGGAGCTGCCGCTAACTATGGATCGGTGGTCAAAGGTGTTCGCCTCCCCTATGGGAAGGGCATCCAATTCACAGCGGATGACAATTACCGGTCCTTTTTGGTCGAATTCATACACCACCATCAGCCCATGGCCCCCCACATGTTCAATGATACGGGAAGGGGCGGGGTTACGCAGAAATTCTTTTATCCGAAGGGCTGTATGGAATTCGCTACCGGAGAGTTCCGGATTTTTATGGAGATCCTTCCGCAGTTTTACAATTTTGTCATGTTTCATTTGCCCGATTTAAAACAACGTACTTAATATCACCGTTGCACGCTAGGACAGCATGCTGGAAAGCTCTTCAACCTGGTACAATCCCGCATACGAAACCAGCAATCTTTTTAATTGGGGCAAGGAACAAAATCAGCAACGTATTTGGAACTATAGTTGTAAGCTTGTTCATTCCTGGTACAGATACTATGTATCAGGACCCGGAACTGGAAATCAGGAAAATTTTTGAAAACCACCCCTTGGGCAAGCCAGTCCCACAATTCATTCCATTGCCTTTTAATGATGAAGACATCACAGGCGTCCAGAAAATCAGTATAGGTTTGCCGTATATTTTCGGGTAATTTACAATTAACAGGATAAAACAGGTCATCCAGGGGACTGAAGTTATGGATATCAGCCGTAAGATCGATCACCCTCTCTTTTGTAAAAAGATCTGTCAATCCGGCTTCCTCCACCAGCACAGGTACCAGGAACTGCCGTCCCATGTTGACAAGGGAAGCCGCCTGCTGGTACTCGTCAAATATCCAGCTTGTTTTATGATTGCGGGCGGTTATATAATCAGCGGTTTTTTCCGTCAGGATGAGGACATAATACTGGCAGTCGGACACGTGTGCGATAAAAGCAGGAACCTGGGTAAACCCGTCCGCATCATCAGGAAGTTCATTCCTGTCAAAATATACCTTATAACCTTTGCCAACGAGGTAATCGTGTAAAAGTGCCACATAATCGCGCGATTCGGGTCCGTTCCATTTATAGGAAAGGAAGATGGAAGGGGGACACCCAATCCAATGCGGGTTATAGATCCGCTTTTCACAGGCAAGGCCCAGCAAAGCAATTTTAACCATCAGCGGCGAATGTTCCCGTGCAATGGGCAGGATGGCCCCGGGGTCGTTTTCCTTACCCCGTAACAATTCCATTATTTCGCTCGTGGTGGTCATGTAATTTATCTCAACAGTAGGATGGTATTTTAAAAGTTCTTCAAATGCTAGCAGTTTGCGGGGGGAACATGTCACATCGTTTTGCGGCCCACAGCTATTTTAGTATCCAATTTTTGGATCGTATTCCAGTTCCGGGTGGTGATATCCTTCCCAAAATAGCGTTCCAGTACGGCCATGGTTTTCGGGGTCTGTGCCAGGGAGAGGTCCAAAACACTCAGTACAGTTTTATCCAAGTTGCCAATGATTTCCAGGGAATTATCCTCACTGGTCCATGGGAACGACAACCCGGCATCCACAGCAACGGGCAAAAAGGAAACATACAGTCTTGTGTCCTTTGTAAGGAGAACATCCCCGAACGGGTCCTGCTGAACGAGCCGGGAAATAGATGCTGCAGTCCTCAGGATCGTTGGGATGGGAAATTCAAAAGCGGTTTCCAGTTGTTGCGCAATCCTGTTCCGGAGCTTCTCCGGATCTTCTGGGGCCGCATGGAACAGGATGTTGCCCGAATTTAATAAGGTTGCCACCTGTTTCAAATCCAATTTTTCCAATTCAGCGCGGAGCTTAACCATTGGCACCTTATGATGCCCCCCCACGTTGATCCCCCGGAGGAAAGCCACATAATGTACAAGTTCATTTTTAGGCATCATTCCCTGTTGCGTCTGGAAAGATAAGAGTTCCCATAATGACGGGGGCGTTTACATGTTCTTAATTACCGGCTTACTGGGTGCTGAATTTACCTTCCGTAATTTCCACTGTATTGCCGGATTCATCCATCAGTTTCCCCTGGAATGTTCCCCGGATGGCTTTCGCATCAGGAGAAGAACTGGCAGCCAGATCGTCTATGGATTCTATAGTTGCCGTAAAGAGCGTCCCCGTTTTTTTAACGGCGTACATTTTGGAATTTAGCATAATTCCAGCGTCATTCGTGGAGTTCCCTTTGATGGTATAGGTCCCGGCAGATTCCACATTGTCAATAATGATTGAGATGAGACCTGAAGGAGTTTGCCCCCAAATCGTCACTTCTTTTTTACCGGGAACATACAGGATGTTTATCCCGGGATAACTTGCCTGCAGGGGAGTGCCGTCTAATTTACAACTTAAATATCCAACTCCGGAAACTGATGTGCCTGAATCCAGAATCGTCCCTGTCCTTTTCACGGTCGAGTGATGACCGGCTTCGACAACATCTTCAGAGGGAGCAGCACTTTGAAAGGAAAAACCAGTGATAAGCAACATCACCAGGAGGGCAATTTTAAAGTTGATTAGCATGACATCAGGTATTTAACCGTTGCGTACTTTAAATGTAATTTATTTAATGGTTCCGGGTAGTAAAAAGAAGCGTTATTTAAGGGATAGGATCCGGACAGGGTACGGTTCCCACAGTAATATACCACAGGAATGTTTCCGCAAATGGCGGGGTAGGGGTCAAAAAAAAGATCCGGCTGAAGAAAACTATCTAATACTTGTAAGGGTGGGATCGCTGTTAAAGATATCCACCACATTTTTCCATGTCCCGTCATCCTGTTTTTTCCAGATCTCCACAGCTTTGTTGAAAGTTGTAGTGATGTTGCCCACGGAATCTGCCATCTTTACGTAATTATTCACGATGACATACCCGAGGTCTCCGCTTTCCGATACATGGGCTTCTTTGGGCTCCCAGTTAATTTCAAAACCGGGGATATTTGAGGTGTCCTCCAGCATTTTCCGTATGGCGTCATGTCCTTTGGCGGAAGGCTGTCCCGGCATCATTACTACGGCGTCCTCAGCCCAGTAGTTCAATATAGCATCCCTGTCTGCAGTTTGCGCATCCCGTGCCCATTGCCGGGATAATTCCATCAATTTTCCGGCTTCTTTATCCTGATCGGTTTTTGAATCGTCGCAGCTGATAAAAATCATGAATACTGCTAAAAGAAATACGAATGGTCTCATGGAATTATATTTTAGTGTTTTTGTAAAATAAGTTAACAAAATGCCCACCGTAAATTAAAAAATTATGTAATGGTTTTACCGGGGTTTCGCTGATCACACTCCGGAGAAAACAAAGTTATGAACTCCACCTTCAGATCGTTACCACTGTCCTCCAGCCATTTCAACTAGGATCCAACGCTCTGACCAAATGTCAGCAAATTATGGTCTGGGTCGAGCAGGGAAAATTCCTTCTGTCCCCAGGGTTTTACCTCCAAAGGGCCATTCGGGTGGATGGTGATGTTCTTTGCAATAAAGGAATCATAGAGCGCTTCGATAGCATCGGTCCGGATATAGACCTGCCCGTAATTCTCTTTGGGATTCAGGCCTTTGAATTCAAAGAAATGGATCTGTATGCTGTCTTTCCGGACCATTAAATAGCCATCGTAATCTTCCTTCCCGACTATCCGGAATCCCAACTTCCCGGTATAATAGGCCCGGGTACTATTTATATCCCGCATGGGAAGTTTCGGATGGATTTCTGTGAACATGGAAATTTTTTAAACTGCAACCAATGTAACTATTTCTGTCTTAATTTCCATGTAAATAGCATCGCTCCTGATATCCGGTCATAAGGAGGACCATAACAATTCAAAAAACAGGAAAAAGAGTACCATGACCAGTGCCATCGCGATAATGGATTTTTTTATGGAACGTTTACCGATCGTAAAACCCGCGATGGCAAAGGACAGGGCAGGAAGCCAGACCCAGGATAGTTTGATCATCGCGGTTTCGCTGAGGTCCGCTTCACTCCAGAAATAGATCACAATCGTCTGGGCGAGGGAATAAATAAAGGCAACCAGGTAAAATCCCCGGAGTTGTTTTCTTTGAAGGGTTGCCGCACCCCCCTGCGATGCCTCAATATAATTTTGTTGCAAACTGTTCAGTGGGGGAGTGGCGTTCGTTCCCTTTTGTAAAAACGACTGGGCTTCTTCCAGATCCTTTCCATACAAATGGTAACTGGCATCGTTTTTTTTATCAGCCCATTCGATAGCCCTTATCAATAACCTTGTATGGAACTTAACCCACTCCAGGTCCTTGTTGATAGTCTCGATCAGTTTTGCAAAGGAATCGTTGAAGTCATCCGTATCCCGAAAAAGCAACCAGTTTAATTTTGAGATACTGTTGCTGGTATTCAGCTTCGGTTCAAATTCCCTGTGCAGGACCGGGATAACCCTTTTATCGCATTTTTCTGCGATGATCAATTCCTCGACACATGTTTTCGAGGCAAAATAATCCGGCGACAACACACAAATGAATGCATTGGTTCCTTCAATTGCCTCCGTAATCTCGTCCCACCACTTTGATGAATAGGGTATGTCCTCCCAATCTATCCATACATTCTTCTCGACTTTAGCCAACGCGGTATTTAAGGAATCAACAAATTTCGAGTCCTTCCTGGAATACGATATGAAAACATCCGTTAATACCATTTATATTCCATCTCCGTACCTTTATTCTAAATGTTATACCTTCGGAAAAACATGGTTCAATGTTTTTCCACCCCGAATGTTATACACTGGGATACCATTTGTGTATTGTTTGGGCTACCCTCGAAACTGCAGGCAGGATTCAATTTATTATTATCTGGGACGATTGTCCCCGGACCATATTCAATCTGGTTGATCAGGCTTTCAATGCTGGGTGAATTTGAACATTGTAAGCTGCTTTTACATAAACTGTATCAGCGGTTTCAGAATTTGTTGAAGAAATAGCCTCTATGGGTTGTTAAGCCCGGATTATTTGATCTTCAAACCCGGTATCAGGGGAATTGTTTCAACCAGTTCGAGTGATTTTACCATAGTGCCGGTAGACTCTTTGTACTTCAGGAAATGGAGGGTCTCCAGGTGCTTTTTATAAGCACTTGAATCTGCATAAATCTCCAGGATGGTGATCCGGGTAGGGTCCTCCTTTTCCCAAACGGCGTATAGGGTAAGTACCCCCGGTTCCAGTCGTATGGAAGCTTCAATTTCCTCCCTCAAGTGGGCTTTGTAATTTTCCAGCTGCGCCGCCTCAATCTCCAGTTTTGCGAGTCGTACCAGTTGTTTCTCTTCCTGTGCCGTTATCCGTTGGGGCAGGGCAACGCTCAAAAGTGCAAGGGACGGTGCCAGGATCTTCCGTAGGATATTTTGTAATAGCTCCATTATAATAGTTTTTATAATCAAAATTAAAGGCAGGAATTGCTTTGTGGCATGACCTGTCACATACCGTTGGGGATACCGTCTGACTCCCCGATTTCCTGTAGGGCTGAGTCATTACCGGTCATTTCCCAATGTCCCAGGGAAATGGGGATATTACCGATGGCATTCAGCTGGTCCATAAATTCCTTAATGCGAAAAGGCTCATCCTTTGATTCCTTCATTTTCGCATAATCTGCCAGGGCCCGGTCCAGGAGGTATTTACCGGTTATATAACTGCTGCCATAACCCGGCTGCCGCAGGTACAGGTGTTGTTCAAAGATCAGCAATTCCTTTTCGGTCTTCATCCAGCCCCGGGGCGTATATTCCGAATGGATGCCCCCTGCCTCTTCCATGGTCAGTTCATTCGCATGTGCATACAGGGAACCCAGGCCCCGTGCCGCCCGCTGTGCGATCATGATGTATACAATTTCCTTCACCCGGGGCTTATCGTCATACAAACCGGACTGCATAAACAGTTCTTCCACGGCCGTGGCAGTCCCTTCATTCCTGGAATCGAAAATGTTATAGAGCAGGGGTCCCCGTCTGATCTCACTCTTATGGGGCTCCTTATCCATCCGGGCCAGCTCAAACCAATGGTAAAAATGGGAATAAAGCGGCCCCGGGTCATAATGCATCCCGATCAGGAAAAAGTTCCGCTTATCTTTCGGGACAAAGGTGCCCATATGTTCCCGTAAGGCCGGCTCAAAATAGTCTTTTACGGTTACGATTTCCTCCTGTTTTAAAAATTTCATCAGGCTTTGTACTCCCTGCTCGGCCATATGTTTAAAGGCTTCCGGGGAATCTGCAGCTGTAAGTACTGGTAGATTGCGGTTCCGGTGTTCCTCCAGTTTTAAGGAGGTCCAGGCCCGGGCCAGTTCCCGCTTCAGGAGCAGCACTTCCTCTTCCCATGTCAACGGTACCAGGTGCACATTTTGGAGGTACCAGGTATAATTTTCCTTCCCGATACCAGAGGGCCCGGTTTTGGAAGGCGCTTCCTTTTCCAGCCAGGCAATAAATTCATCGGTGGACTGGACAGCGGCTTCAATGGCTGTCATCAATTCGGGATCCCCGGTGACTCCATCCCTGTTGGCAAGTTCCCGGAGGTCATCAGCCTGCCATTTGATATCCCGGATGCCGGTAACCCACAGATCTTTGGCAGTACCGGTTAAATTTTTCATGGCCTGCCGGTTTAATGGAGGAATAACTTTCAGGTCCTCTGTCAGCCTGGTTCTTTCGGCCTTGTTCACTGGAAAGGTATAGGTCCATAATTCTGTCAACATATGATGCGTAGGGCCTTCATGTGCCGGGACATCACTGCGCTCCGTCCAGACCGATTTATAAAAGGCCGGGTCCCGGACCCAGGGCCGCAGGATACGCTCATTGAAGTCGTACCCGTTCATTTCAGCCCGGACAAGGTGCCAGTCCACTTTGTTCTCAACCGTCCAGCCCGTGGTATCAATGGCCATCAGGGCAGCCCGTAGTTTCATAAATCCCGGCCGTCGTTTGTCGAAAGTTCCGGCAGTATAGTCCGGCGCGCCCTCCCGGAGAGGAGGCGTTTCAAATTTCCGCCATTCCCGGAACAGATGAACTAACTCCCCGTAGTTAGTTTCAGATGCAGCGGGTGCTTTGCCCTCTGGCTGAGCTTCCTGAAAGCTAATGAGAAAGTAGGAGAGCAGTAGGATAAGGATGATACATTTGGTTGATTTCATAGTTCGTATATGCTATTTGTTTTTGCTTATTGTTTCCAATTTAATAAACAGGGCCGCAACCAGTCTGCCTGATTTCCTGCCCGTACGCTGTTACCATTTTTTAAAATTTCGCAGGCGTTACTTCAGGGATAATAACCAGGACGTCAAATCCTTTTATGACCCTTTTCAAATTAATATTATCAATCATAAGTTTTTGTCGCTCTATCGCCTCGCGAAGCGGGATCAGGTTAAACATATGCCAATGATCGCCTGAAGTGATTTTAAAAAATGGTTTCAGATAACTCAAATAAAAACCTTTTTCAATATCTATAGGGGTATCCGGAAATCCTTTGAAAGGGGATCCCACTTTACCGCTTTCGCCCACAATCATTACATGAAAGGATTCCTGGTAATTGCTGGTTGCAATACCCGCTACCAGATTTCCGATATCATATACATCCAGAAAGCTTTCGCCCCGTGCCATATGACTGGCGCCATATTTGAATAGCGTTTTAGATGTATTCCATTTGGGGTAGTCATTCATTAATTGATGTAATATTAATTGTACCCGGTCCCTATGGTTTTGCTCCCTATAAATGGTAACAGACTTCCGCATATTTTGTAGTATCAGCTTTTCCTTTGCACTTAAATCCAGTTGGTCAAGTAAATCCAGCTGGCCCCAAAAGTCGGGCGTCATAAAATACATTGGGTTCTGCGGGTTTTTGTAAAATTTATCAAGGTATATGACAGACTGGTCAATGACGTTTTTGTAAATTTTCCTGGCTTCGTGACTATTGGTCTGGTCAATGATGTCCTGAAAGATGAGCCTGTCGGCATACATGACGATCTGATCGGATCCCAGGAGGACAGCCCCGGAAGCCATCATCTGCTCCAGAAGTTCATATTCCGGTTTCAGGGCATAAAACGAGAACAATCCGCTATAGGTTGTATTGAATTGTTCTCGTTCTTCTTTCGTGTGATTCAGAAAGGATTTTGCAATTATCGCCGTACTGAAGGGGTCCAGCTCAATATAAAATATATCAAATTTTGTCCGGCGGGCAAGTGCTTTGACAAAAGCGGGGATTTCATTTGAAAAATGGTCTTCCCCTATAAGAATATGGGTGCTCCGCTTTACTTTGTCATTGATATACTCCCATCCTTCCCCGGCAAAGCTTTGGTTTTTGGGCTTAAAGAATTTTACATTTTCGGAGGCCATACGCAGTAGCAGGCTGTCTTGCGTAAAACCGGAATAGTGAAGGAGGATCACTGCTGAGACTGCGATTAAAGTATATCCGTTCCTGATCATCTTGAAGTTTCAAAGTTGTGCCCATGAGATGGCGGTTATTTTTATGCGGAGCAGTATCGGGGAGTTGCACGCAGCAGGTATTCTTCCGGATTAAAGTTAGTATATTTTTGATAGTAAAACCTTAACCGGAAAAGGATTCGGGGCAGGAAAGTGCGAAGGATGTTGATGTTTTGTATTTCTTTTCAGCTGCGGACCATGAGGCATCCGTTGTACATGTATTAATCAGCTCCTGGTCTTGAACCAACCTATTAGGAAAAAATTAACTCCCCTGCTGCAGGGGCAGCGAAACATCGTTATGCTGAAGTACTATCCTGTATCGAACTAAAGAAGACCGTACCGATAATCCGAACCTATATAGGCCATGGATCAGGTACAGGCGTTTCCAGTTCTTTTCGTTTATTCCAGTAATACAGTGCAAAACCAATGGCAACAATGGGAAGGACAATCCCAAATTCATCAATATAATAGGCAGTGTTTCCGGTATCTTCAGTTAAGGGGGTAAATATGTTTTGAATAAATAGATTATGACTTCCGTGCAGAATGACGGCAGTCCAAAGGCTTCCCGACTTCATGCGAAACCAGGTATATATAAAACTCATACTAACGATCAAAACCATAAAACAGGACATGGCATACCAGGAAGGGGTACCGCTATTATAGTCCGCAAACAATAAAATAGGAAGATGCCAGATTCCCCATATGAGTCCTGAAATAAGGGATGTCTTTGTAAAACCAAAGTTATGATACAATTCGGGGACCAAAAATCCCCGCCAGCCGATTTCTTCACCCAGGGCACTGGACATGCTCCGTATGGTCCCGAATATCCCCAAAAAAAGAACATAAAATGCGATGATAAACCCATCGCCAATTTCCCCCAGGCCAAAGGATTCCGACAGCCTGGATACCACCTCTTTGTTGTAAAAACCGCCCCATCCGAAACTCCATATCACTAAGTAGGCGATCAAGGCATATAAAATGGGGGTGAGGTAACTCCAGAGCTGATATTTTGTCCTGCCCCATTTCCAACCGAGACCGGCAATGTCTCTTTTTAAAATTTTCATCGTGATCAGCGCTGAGATACCGGGGCACCACATAAGTCCCATCGCATATTGTCCGGCACCCCCACCTAATTTTCCGGAATAAATGATCAGAAAATAAAAAATGCCACTTAGGGCAAACGTAATGGAAAGGAATATGGTAATGGGCTTCAACGTTTGGTTGGATAATGGTTGCATAACGCCTGGGATGAGCTGTCTCTCGATATTTAATTTTTCAATATGGAAATCGCAATCCCCGAGGGCCGTTCCGAATCATGGTAGATCCGATGCGTCGCCTTGATAAAATCATCCTCGCCGGCCTCATAGATGTTCATGAATTGCTGGGGGTTGATGTCTACCAGCGGGAACCAGGAGTTCTGTACCTGCACCATGATCCTATGCCCTTTTTTAAAGCGGTGTGCCACATCCGGTATCTCGAAAGAGACCTCGGTCACCTCATTGGGTGTGAAAGGTTCCGGCTTCTCAAAACTATTCCGGAATTTTCCCCGCATAACCTCTCCCCGTACCAGCATCTGGTAGCCTCCCATGGGGACGTTCATATCATTTGGGGGATAGGCATCCACCTCGTCCGGGAAAACATCGATCATTTTTACCACATAATCGGCATCCGTCCCGCTGGTGCTTACAAAGAAGTTCACCAACAAAGGTCCCACCACGGTAATGTCTTCTTTTAATATTTCACTTTGGTACACCATGACATCCGGCCTCCGGCTTGCAAAACGCTGGTCATCCGTCAGGTATTCCCGGGTTCGTTTCAAATGGACATCTTCCGTATAAGGAACCGGTTTATCCGGGTCCACCATGTATTCGTCATAGCATTCGGCTGCAACTGGTTTTTCAAAGGAGAGCTGTTCGTCGCAATCCAGGTATAGAACCCTGTTCTCAACGTTGGCAGGAGGCCAGCTCTCAAAAGCCTTCCATTCATTGGCACCCGTTATAAATATGGTAGCTTCAGGCAGTTTCAGGTCCCCTTTGTCCTTTAGATAATAATTAAAGAACTGCAACTCAAGGTCTTTGAAATAAGGAGAAGTGTTACTCCCAAAATGGATATTCCCAAGGTTTTCGGCATCGCCGCTCGCCCATTGCCCGTGGGACCAGGGTCCCATGACCAACCGGTTCTCATTGGGCGTGTTTTGGGCCTCAATGGCCTCATAGGTATGCAGGGGCCCATACAGGTCCTCCGCATCAAACCATCCGCCCACTACCAGGACTGCAGGTTTCACATTCGTCAGATGGGGCAGTACATTGCGTGCCTGCCAGAAGCTGTCATAGGTAGGGTGTGTCATCAGATCGGACCAGAACTGAATGCTGTCTCCGAAAAATTCCTGTCGTACATTTTTCAAGGGGCCAATATCTTTATAAAAATCATAATTGTCACTATTCTTAAAGTCAAATGGCGCCGGATCTTCGCGGGTGGGTATTGGCCGGGGCAACCCGAACGTCGAATAAAAGGAGAAGGCATCCATAAGGAAAAAGGCACCGTTGTGGTGAAAATCATCCCCGATAAACCAGTTGGTAACAGGTGCTTGGGGGGAAACTGCTTTTAAGGCTGGATGGGCGTTTGGCAAAGACATCGTAGCGTAGAACCCCGGGTATGAAATCCCGAATACCCCGGCCTTCCCGTTATTGTTGGCTACATTTTTTACCAGCCAGTCGATCGTATCATAGGTGTCACTGTTCTCATCGATTTCTTTTTTCGATTTGTTGGGATTAAATGGCCGCACATCTTCAAAGGTACCTTCACTCATATAGCGCCCCCTTACATCCTGGAAAACGATGATATATTTTTCCTTTAACAAGTGCGACGATCCCATCAGGCGACCATTATACCGCTCGGCACTGGGCTCGCTGTTATAGGGCGTCCTTATAAGGAGGATAGGGTAGGGGGTTGCTGTATCTTTGGGGGCGTAGATAGACGTAAACAACCGGGTGCCATCCCTCATTTCAATATATTTCTCTTCTTTGCTATAGGTCTCCTTCAGGACTTCCATACTCCCTTCCGGAGGTAAGAGCGCCTGTCTCCCAAAATTCAGGAAAAAAGATCCTGCCTCGTATTTCCATACCCCTTCAATAGTCTGGGCCTGTGGTGAATACAAACCCTTAAAGTTGTTGGGCCCCAAATAAAAGCGGACCGAATTATCTGCTATTGCAAGGCTGTCCATAGGCATCCCGGATGCATCCTGGTCCGGGCTGTCCAGGGTTCCGGCATAGCCTGATCCTTCCGCGATGATATGCATGGTAATGCGGAGTTCCGTACCTCCGAAATTGCCCAGTCCGTACCAGTCGCCCGTAATATCCTGTGAATACCCGGAACCAAACGTAAAGAGGAAGAGGATTGCGTAAAAATATTTCATTTGTTATTATTTAAATGGTTATAAAATGATCTTTCGCATGATTTTACCCACCCCTTAGTCCCTCCCTTGAGGGAGATTTATCTCAGGTTTTTGCCGATGTCTATTGTCCTTGGACTGACGGGATTAATAGCTTCATAAAAGATGGTCTGATTGGACAGTAAAATGTAATCATTTATTTTTATTTTATCCTGTTGTGAAGTCGGGATTGTATCGAATGATCTTTCGCATGGTTTTACCCACCCCTTAGTCTTCTCCCGGGAGGGAATCTACCTTACTATTCAGAAAACGCCCATTACGCAGGGATAGGCCCGCCTTTAGCCTTGTATAATAATGTTTTGGGCCTGGTATTATAAGTCACGACTGGTTCAATCCTAAACTTTGGTTTTGACATCCCGTGGGAATTTACCTTATTATCCAGAAAGTGCCCATTACGCGGGGATTGGCCTGCCTTTAGCCTTGTATAATAATGTTTTGGGCGGGGTATTATACGTTAGGACTGGTTCCAACCTAACCTTTGGTTTTCACCTCCCGGGAGGGGATTTACCTTACTATTATGAAAACGCCCATCAGGAAGAAATTGGCCTGCCTTCAGCCTTGTATAATGATGTTATGGGCCTGGTATTATACGTTAAGACCAGTTCAAATCAAACCTTTGGTCTTCACCTCCCGCAGGGGATTTACCTTACTATTAAGAAAACGCCCATTACGCAGGTATTGGCCTGCCCTTAGCCTTGTATAATAACGTTTTGGGCAGGGTATTATAAGTGAGGACGGGTTCTAGCCTAACCTTTGGATTTCCCCTCCTTGGAGGGGAAGTTACCTTGGATTATTTGAAAATTTGCATTGCAATGTGATCGGCCGGCCCGAGGGCCTCATGAAATGGTGTTTTCCCTATCCGGAAATTTTCGGGTAGGTCCGAAATTGTATCATAATCCTTACTATTCCCCACCAGGGAGGGGCTAGGGGTGGGTTTTGATGAATCTGTTCCATCCCGCATTCCTCTAATTTCCCAGCTGAGGTTGCTCCTAACAGGCCAGTTACAATACCGGGGTCAACTCGATATTCCTATAGGCAACACTCCCATGGTCCCCTTGTAAATAAATAGGACCGGGGGCAAATACATCGGAACTTAGTGCCCCTCCTGTGGGGCCATTAACAGGCTGGTTGTCTATGATCTTCTTCCCGTTAAAAATGACCGTGATATGACGGTCAACCAGCGTAATGTCCAGCTCCTGCCATTCGCCAGCCGGCTTTTCGGCAGCCTCACTTGGTGTAACGCGGCTATAGACCGCACCCATGTTGTGGGAATCCAGTGGCAAACCATAGGAATCAACCACCTGTATCTCATACAGGCCGCGGAGATACACTCCGCTATTGTTGTCCTTGGGCACATTGACTTCCAGCTTCAAATTAAAATCCTCAAATTCCTGATCCGTTCGCAGGTTTCCGTAAGATATGTGCTCGCCCTTATCAGGCTGTACAGGATCATTCTGCAGCTTGCCATCCACCACCTTAAATCCATTAGCCTTGTCCGGGTCCACAGGCCGCCATCCGCTCAGGTCCTTCCCGTTAAAGAGTTTTACGGGTTTCCCATACTTAACGGTGGCCAGGTCGGGTGCAGGGCCCGGAGGGGGAATCCTTTTCCCCGAAAAATTGTTTACCATTTCCCCGGGACCACCCCAGGAAGGCCCCGTCATGGTGCCTGCTATCGTATCACCTGTCCTGCTAATGCGGAGGGTCCAGGTCTGAATGTGTTTGCGCTCTTTCCCTTCCTCGAGGACCTTTTCATTGGTACGGGTCACCACCAGTGTATTGTCATCCACCAGGTAGATATCGGCAACCGGCAGCACACTTCCCCCGATCCATAAAAGTTCCCCATCCAGGAAGCCTTGTTTTTCATATACATTGAGCCAGCCTACGCCGCCACCTTCTATCTCAATGCCCCACATGCCCAGGAAGCCGTTTTCAGGATCTGGGGATACACAGGGCCCGGCAGCAAAAAGGGCAGGGGTTGTCATTATCAAGGCGAGCAGGGATAGTACTAATCTTTTCATAATTATCGTGTTATTTTAATTTAGAGGTTATTGCGACCGACTATAGGCGCCCTCTAAATGTAGCGATTTATTTGAAAAACAAAAGGGGTTGGGCAATTTTTGCGCCAGGGGCTCATATAACTGCTGTATATCCATGTGTTTCCCACACCCCCTGTCCTTCCAACATTTATCAATTCGGTAATTGAGCACAGGCAGCATCCAGGTGCACACGGTTCTGGTATTGGCAGGCCCTGCGCCGGATATTTTGTGCCCTTACCTTTTCGTTGCCGCGCGCCTCAAGTTGTGCGAGTGTTTTTTACCGTGGCATAGTGCGTTAATTGTCACTGATTTATACTGGCAGGCTGGCCAAAAGTAGCTTAAGGTATTTATTGTTGATAAAATAGGCCAACCCTATTGATATCCCTGAGGATTCATAGCCGGGGAATTTTGGCCTTCCAATTCTTAGTCCGGATCAATTCATTATTTTCCTCAAGTTTGCGTGTATAATCATAAAAGTAAGTCTCTTCATCACTGGAGAATATTAGCACTCCCGTCAACTTTAGGATCCGGTCTTCTTTTTCTACTGTAATGGTATAGGTACTATTTACTATAGCTTCTGCGGGGGTATTATCACTCACTTCATGTGTGATCTCTTCAGAATAATGAATGACTCCCCACGGATACTGGTCGCTCCCCGAATTTGTTGCCAACACAGTAGTAGTCTGGGTTCGCTCATTGCGTTTTATTTCCTTGATCTCAGCATACCCGGATAATGTTTCTGAGGCTACGTTTTTATAATGCGGCAGTTTCGGATCCCTTTGAGGATCCGGAAAAGGATGCGATATAGCCTTCACAGCTTTATCAGGCACAGGCAATTTTAAAAATGAAGGAGCGGATACATCTGAATGAATGGCTGTGGTCATGGAAAAAGGAGATGGCCAGATCATTGGCCATTGCCCGTTATTTATGGCTATACGGATTTTGTGTCCTTTTCTGAATGTCCAGGAAGTGGCATGCAATTCAATTTTTAAGTCATAAATACTGTCCTTAACTACTGCTTCAGGACGGGTATCGGATCTTGCATGGGTTCCATTAAATCCCGCCCCTGTTACCTGCGTGATCATTCCATCAGGTGCAATATCTGAAAGTCGGACGATCCAGTTGGCAGCAGCTGCATTGGAGGAGGCTTGCAGATTTACTTCCGGAAATCCAATTATTTGCATATCGGAAGCAATTGGTTCAGAGTCGTATACCAAACTATAGATATCTGCCCCTCTCTGGTCAGGTGCCCAATCACCCCACCACATGACAGAACCACTCGCTTCCGTTCCTACCGATGGTTTATATTCAAGTTCATGCTTAAAGGTTGAGGGTGAAAACGCCAACCTGTGATTTTCATGGAAATAGAACAAACTGTCACGCGTCTCAGGCCAGGCGTCCGACTGCTTCCAGGATCCCGGGATATAGGATAGGTCAAAGCCTGGTTCGTGGTAATCCCTTTGATAGTAATATAGCATGGGTTCTTCCAGAATACCGGTATCAACCCCCTTTAACCAGTGATCCAACCAACGTACTGCCATTTGCCGCCACTCAATGGCCGGCCCGGGACTGGCCAGGTTTGGCCAGGTATGATTCCAGGGGCCTAATATAGCCTTGATTGGTACATCCGCGTTTTTCATCATTCGCGGAACAAAATCGCGATACCCGTCATACCAGCCACCTATTACAAATGTGGGTATATCAATCTGTGTATGATCTTCGTTTAAAGAAGCCCTGTCCCAAAATGGTCCATCTGTTTGTTGTCGTTTGTATTTCAACAACCACGGCTCTGTCTCAAAACGATCTTCATAGTATTGCTCATCAATTACAAAATCTGGTGCTCCGGGCAAGGCATTTTCCAGGTCCCGTCCAATTTCATACGCATCAACATGCATCATGCCATCAATAAAATGGACATCATCCTGATATATATCGTCTGTGGACATGAGGGATATGATAGTTTTAAGTGCCGGAGGGTGCCGCATAGCAAGGTGAAGGGAATTAAAACCACCCCAGGAGATCCCAAACATCCCTATCTTGCCGGAAGAAAAGGATTGTTTTGATAACCAATCAATAACCTGCTCTCCATCTGTTTGTTCTTGTTCAGAATATTCCCCATCTACCAGTTTACCTCCACTACGGCCTGTTCCCCTGATATCGACCCTTGCTACTATATAGCCATTGTTCACGAAGTAAGAATAGAGTGAATACCGATTTCCCCTCCCTTCATCTTTCCGGTATGGCAGGTATTCCAAAAGAATGGGGAGTCGTTCTTCGCTATTTCCTTTTTGAGAAAAATACAGGTCTGTTGCCAGTTTTATACCATCATCCAATGGTATCATAACTTCTTTTATTTCAATGCCGTTTTCTAAAGTCGGCTGTTGTTGCGCACTAAGACGATCGGGAATAGGAATCGATAACAAAAAAAGCGATATCAAGCTTAGACAGGTACATTTTTGTACGTTACTATTACGGGTGTTTTTTTTCATAAAATGTGCATTATGCCGCAGGGTCAGCGCTGCCGGTTCAAATTAACCAATTTATGGGCGCTTTTTAATTGTCGGGTTGCGCTGTTGCTTATCCGATCCATAAAATTTATTGAAAATTACGCTTGCAGTCAGGTCTCCGGTCACATTGGCCGCCGTTCTGAACATCCCCAAGATTCTGTCTATACCGATGATAATGATCAGGCCATCTACCGGAATTCCTGCGCCCTGCAGCACGGATGCGAGAATAATGACACCTCCTCCTGGAACGGCAGGGGTTCCGATGGATGCAGCTACAACTGTTGCCGTGATCAATAGGAGGTTGATCAATGACAGTTCAATACCATAGGCCTGCGCCATGAATAATGTGGTCACACATTGAAACAGAGCGGTACCATCCATATTTATTGTGGCCCCGACGGGTATAACAAAATCACTTATATTGGAGGATACACCTAATTTTTCATCTGCTGTTTTCATGGTTACCGGCATAACAGCTGCGGAGCTGGCCGTAGAAAAAGCCAATAGCTGAGGTTCCCGTACCTTGTTCAGGAATTTGAAGGGGTTCATACCCAAAAAAGCAAAAACCATGATTAGATAGAATAGCATCAGGATGATCAGACCCAGTATAACAACTATCATATAGTAACCCAGCCCGAGGAATATTTCAATGCCGATCTTGGACAACAAGGCAGCCATTAAACCAAATACTGCGTATGGCACAAGCATCATCGCCCATGAGACCACGATCATACAGATCTTCTGAATCGCTTCGACGAAACGAATGATAGGTTTTGTTATGTGTTGGTCTAGTTGGGTAATTGCTACACCAACAATTATTGTAAATATGACTACACCCAGCATCTCTCCCGTTAATATGGACTCCAGTGGATTATTCGGGATAAGCCTTGAAATAGTATCCGGAATATTTTCGATCATGTTGGTTTGTTCACTGGCTTCTATCAGATTTTCTCCGCTGTCGGGAAACCCCCCGAGCTTGAAAACATATTGCCCGGGCTTTAAGGTCAACGTAACGATTAAACCAATAGTGACGGCAATGACCGTGGTGAACACAAAATATAATAAGAGACTTAGTCCGAAGCTTTTTAGGTTCTCGGATGTGTTGCTTACGATTCCCGAAATAATTGAAGCAAATATCAGGGGTATCATGATCATTTGGACCAGCCTCATAAAAATTTGCCCGGGTAAGTCGAGCCAGTTTGCCAGCGATAAACTAAAATTTTCTGAAAGGAACCCTGCAGATGGATTGATCGCGATACCAAGCCCTGCACCTAAGAGCAATCCGATGATCACCTTAAGCCATAAACGGCCTTTTATCAGGTGATCCAAATAGCCCGACAATTTATTAAGAGGCCTGATTTCCATCATGCTGTGGTTTAAAAAAATGGTTTTCAATGCTCCAAGATCGCCTGGGTAACTAGCCTGAAGGAAATCATGCCTGCGCAATACCACTAATTTCAGAGGATATCAACCTACTGATTTTTGATACAGCATGGCATTGCTGTTCAAGGGGTAATACGGTTCATTTTTCGCATCCCGAAACATTGTGAACGATTATAAAATTCAAATCCCTCTTTGGGATAGTCATAGCACATACCTCCCTTTTTAGGAGATTCCATAATCTCATGCTCCTGTCGGACAACGAACATCCCGGAGAATCCATGCTACGGAACGCGAATCGTATTTTTATTGTTTGTGGCATTTAGTTAAGGAGTTGCAATCGTTTTCCCGGAGATCCCGGTATGCCGGTATGAACGCACTAGCCGATTTCCATAAATTCTATGAATTTAAGGCAGTGGGGATGCCGGGCGCCAGTAAGATATGCATATTTCATCACATATGGCGTCCGATGATCAGGCAATATACGTTTGACCACCCATCTAGTTCTGCCGTCAGCAGCAAAGCAACGGCCAGCCATTTATGTAACCGATCGGTGAGATCATTCCGTATCCTATATGCATCCTGCTTTGTATGCAGATCCGGTCTGTCTCTTAAATTCGGATACTATTTATAAGGGATACCACCCCAGCCGGCAGGTCATTCTCCTACTTTGTCATAAAACTCTTTTTGAAGCTTCAGTGTACTGGTGTCTGCCTTGATCGCTTTCAAAGCGGTCACAAAGGAGTCCAGATAATGTTCTGTTACCAGTTCCCCCAGTTCTTTTGTTGCCTTGTCGCCCTCCCCGGCATAGTGGTTCGGGTAACTGGCATACCACCAGATGGCCGTATAGACGTTCGGGATGTCCCAACGCTTTTGATTCGCTCCTGATTCCGTTGAAGCCGTCTCCATTTTTACGAGGTCCGGGCGGAGGTAGAGGATCTCTGATGTTTCCCGTTCCCCGGCATGCTGGTCCTGTGACGCATCCGACTTCCGCAGCGCATTCATTTTTGCAACATACTCAGGATCTGAGTCGGGTTCAAAGAAAAAGACCGCATAGTCCCTCCTTTTCTCCAGGCGTGTCTGCATAAAATAGCGGATCATCTGGGGATTGCCCCCGTGTCCGTTGATGATCACGATCTTTTTGAAACCGTTACGGGCAATTTCATCGCAGGTTGCTTCCAATAGATCCCATACCACCCGGGGAGGCAGGGAAAAGATACCCGGCTGGTGTTTGGCTTCATTGATCTGCCCATAAAAGAAATCCGGGGAATACCACCGCGTATTCGCGTTTGGCGGCCCTTGCAGACCATTCCCGTACTTTGATCAGGTCTGAGCCTATGGGTACATGCGGGCCGTGTTTTTCAAGGATTCCGATGGGCAGAATGCAGGTGCTGTCCGACTTCTTTAATGCTTCCTGCCAGTCACTGGCGGTGATCTCGTCCCATCTGCTGGGCAGTTCCTGGGCCCTAGTGATTGTAAAACTGAATACCAGCAGGGACATATTCACTGCCCAAAATTTCCATAAAGTTGCTTGAGGTACCATTCGATTAAATTAAAAATTCATACACCTTAAATGTACCATTATTAAACTGACTTCGATGCATTAAGCAAAGCCGCATGGTGTCCCGGGCCCTATAATATCATGCTACCGCAAACGAGGTTAGCAACGGTTTTGGCACCGGGGTTTTCTTTTTTATTGCCACAATTTCTTTTTAATTTTTGATCGGTTGCCGGGCGATTATGAACATCCAAAAAAACCGTGAAGGAGGTAGGCGATACCATGCATATAATTTGCAAATTTTTTTGCTTCTTCAGTCGTGAATAGCATTCGCGGGAGTAGTTGACGCGGTATTCTTCCGGCCCTGGATTTCAGCCATAGGTTGCGCTATATATTTTATTGATGCTGACATAAAAAATTTAGATAAAAATTGTCGCGATGAAAGCCGTAAATTGAGAAACTTATAACGAATAAAAATCATCTAATACAATGGAAAATAATCATTCAGGAAGCGAGGACAGCCATAAGGCTTGGGAAGTAAATGAATCCAGCAGGTGTCCTTTTATGGGGGGGGCTTTAAAAAATTCAGCGGGGGGTGGGACCTCCAATCGGGACTGGTGGCCAAATCAACTAAACCTTGATATTCTGCGCCAGAATTCGTCCTTATCCAATCCTATGGACCCGGATTTTAATTATGCAGCCGAATTTAAGAGTTTGGATCTGAACGCTGTAAAACAAGACTTGTATGATCTTATGACGGATTCACAGGAATGGTGGCCGGCAGACTACGGGCATTATGGACCGTTCTTTATCCGGATGGCATGGCACAGTGCAGGAACCTATCGGATAGGCGATGGCCGGGGAGGTGCTGGTTCAGGGCAACAGCGTTTCGCGCCCCTGAACAGCTGGCCGGATAATGCAAATCTTGACAAGGCCAGATTACTGCTGTGGCCCATCAAGAAGAAATATGGAAATAAAATATCCTGGGCAGACCTTATGGTTCTTGCCGGGAATTGTGCCCATGAGTCCATGGGATTAAAAATGTTCGGTTTTGCCGGTGGCAGGGAAGATGTATGGGAACCTGAAAATGATGTATACTGGGGTGCGGAGAGCAAATGGCTTGACAATGATGAACGGTATGCGGATGGCGAACTCGAAAATCCGCTGGGGGCAGCTCACATGGGCCTTATTTATGTGAACCCTGAAGGCCATAATGGAAATCCGGATCCGGTAGAATCGGCCCACTATATCCGTGAAACCTTCGGTAGGATGGCTATGAACGATTATGAAACCGTCGCACTGATCGCCGGCGGGCATACATTTGGTAAAACCCACGGGGCCGCGGATCCGGAAAAATATGTGGATGCGGAACCCGCAGCTGCCGGTATTGAGTTGCAAGGCATGGGATGGAAAAATAGTTTTGGCACCGGTACGGGGGCGAATACCATTACCAGTGGTATTGAAGGGGCCTGGACAGATACCCCCACCCAATGGAGCAATAAATATTTTGATAACCTGTTCCGGTATGATTGGGAATGTATTACGGGACCCGGCGGGGCTTATCAATGGCAGCCAAAGAACCACGAAGGGGCCGGAACTGTGCCGGATGCGCATGATCCCAATAAGAAACATGCTCCATTTATGCTGACTACGGATATTTCCCTAAAAGTGGATCCCGAATATGAAAAAATATCGAGACATTTTTTTGAGAATCCTGATGAATTTGCAGATGCCTATTCCCGTGCCTGGTTCAAACTGACACACCGGGATATGGGGCCGATAGAGCGCTATCTTGGACCAGAGGTCCCACAGGAAGAATTAGTATGGCAGGATCCGATTCCAAAGGTAGATCATGAACTGGTCAGTGAAAACGATATCGCCACCCTGAAATCAAAGATCCTGGATTCCGGGCTTTCAGTTTCGGAGTTGGTATCCACCGCCTGGGCTTCAGCTTCAACATTCAGGGGTTCCGACAAGCGTGGGGGAGCCAATGGCGCAAGGATACGGCTGGCGCCTCAAAGAGGCTGGGAAGTGAATAACCCCCGGCAACTTGGTAGGGTGATCCAAACCCTGGAAGGGATCCAGCATGAATTCAACGGAGCCCACGGGAAGGTTTCCATAGCTGACCTTATCGTACTTGCCGGATGCACCGGGGTTGAAAAAGCAGCTAAAGATGCAGGTTATGAAATCAGTGTCCCCTTTAGGCCGGGTAGGGCAGATGCCAGCCAGGAGCAAACGGATGTGGAAGCATTTGAACCGCTTGAGCCCAATGCGGATGGTTTCAGGAATTATTTCCGCAACCGGGACCATATTTCAGCCTCCGCTGAAGAGATGCTCATAGACAGGGCCCAGTTATTAACCCTGACGGCTCCGGAACTGACGGTCCTTGTTGGAGGAATGAGGGCAATAGGCACCAATTATAACGATTCTGAACTGGGAATTCTTACAAATCGTCCGGGACAACTGACCACTGATTTCTTTAAGAATCTTCTGGATATGGCCATTACGTGGAATGAAAAATCTGAATCGCAAAATCAGTTTGAGGGTCGTGACCGCAAGACCGGGGAAGTGAAATGGACAGGCAGCAGGGTAGATCTTATATTTGGATCCAATTCTGAATTACGGGCACTTGCTGAAGTATATGCATGCGATGATATGGAAGCGAAATTCATCAAAGATTTTGTCAAAGCATGGGTAAAGGTTATGAATCTGGATCGGTTTGATTTATAATCTTCCAGGACAGAAAAATCCTGAATGGGTAAATAGGAAGGTGATCTTTTAAAAGATCACCTTTTTTTATGAATGAGATAGCGGGGTATGCCCAATCCCCGTAAATTCTGATCGTACTACCTACATAGGGCGAAATCATTGAGAAATACGCACGGGGGGTTTTAAAACGCAATTCGAAAATCATACGGGCCTGTCCGCGGATCGCTATACTTTTTGTAGTTTTAGTGAAACAATAACCAATGTCCTCAACCAATCCTTGTAAAAACTGTGGTTTTCCACTGGAACCACATTTCGAATATTGTCCGCAATGTGGGCAGGAAGCTGCGGACCACCTAACATTTGGGGTCCTTTTCAGCAATACCATCAGCAATTATTTTTCGGTTGACGCGCGTTTTTTCAGGAGTTTTGTCCCATTGATGATCCGGCCCGGTGTCCTCGCCAGGCGTTTTGTTGACGGTAAACGGCAGCGATACCTGCACCCTGCCCAGTTCTACCTGTTTATTTCCGTTGTCTTCTTCTTTCTGTTTTCCTTCCGTGTCCGCCAAGCCGATAATGATATTACGGAAGCCCTGAACAAAGGTTTCAGTAGGGAAATCAACCGGGATACCCTTACCGGGAAAATGGATTCCGTGCAATTACAACTGGCAAGGGAGTCCCTAAAGGACACCAGGAAATACACCGGGTTGACAGATAAGGAATTGGCAGATATTGATTCTGTCATTACCACCAAAAATAACCTGCGGGATAACTCCTTTAACATTGGCAGTGATGAACTGGATTCCCTCATTGCAGCCGGGGCACCGCCGGAAGAAAAACTGAAGGCAATAGGTCTGGAGGAAGACGCTGGTGGGTTGACAAAGAAATTTTACGCCCAGGCATTGAAAGTCTATGAGCAGCGGGGAGGGGGTATTCTGCAAACACTTTATGACACCATCCCCATAGCCATGTTCCTCCTGATGCCGCTATTTGCGATCTTGTTGAAGATATTTTATTGGCGCCGTGGCAATTTTGCACACCATATGGTATTCAGCTTCTATTTTTTCACTTTCATGTTTACCACCTTCTGCGTGCTGCTGGTGGCTAATATGCTGGTAGATATACCCGTAGGGATCGAGGTAATGGTGATGTTGTCATTTATCATCTATCTATTTATTGCCCTGCGCAATTTTTACCGGAGCAGCCGCCTGGGCGCTTTCCTCAAAGCCAATGTCATTGCGTTTATTTACACGCTTATCATTGTGCCCATCGCTGCCATCGGGATCATTTTTGCATCCTTCATGTTGTACTGACAGCCGCAGGAAATCCTTAGTCCATCATGAACAGCGCATTGGCAAAGAACAATTTCCCGTTTTCCCAGAATCCGCGGAACAGGGGGTTGTCTACCATATAGATAACCTGGCCCTGGCCGTGTTTCTCAGCGCCGAATACAAGGGTTTTTCCCATTTTTTTCAATGCCTCGCTCCCTGCAAATCCGGCTACCGGTTTGGCGGAATCATCCAGGTAGGCTACCGTGCCTTCTTTGAGGTAGTCATAGCTGTCATCGCCTAATTTTAGGGTAAAATAGGTATCACCGTAACCATATGCCAATGGGTGGGTAGGGTCTACCCGTGTCTTAAATATGGCCCCGGTGATCTCACTTTTTATCTGCTCCCGCTGGGTTAGCTCATAGGGCTGTACCACTGCAACAACGGTATCCTTCATCGCTTCGCGGGCCTCGATCCCAAATCCTTTTTTCCCGCCTATGCTTTTGATGGCCTCGCCCATTGCAATAAGGCGTCCCCCGGCAGAAACCCATTCCTTTATCCCGGCCAGGGTCCCCTCATCCATAAATTTGCCGTACCCCCAACCGTCAGGCAGGATGAGGACGTCATACTCACTAAGGTCTACCCGGTTCATATAATCCGCATCCAGTACAGTAAGCGGATAATGGAGCTGCTGTTCAAAGAAATGCCATATTTCCCCAAACCGAAGGCTGGACGTAGGCTCCCCGGAAAGCACGGCTACCTTTACTTTTGGGATCATTTGTATATACCCGGATCCGAAATCCTTACCACCTTCCACAAACCCGGTTTGGGTGGCTACCAGTTTTTTATGATAGGTATGGGCCACCCCGGCCAACAGCGTATTAAATTCCTTGATATTCTTGTTATCGGCCCTTGTAATGATCAAAGTTCCCCTTTCATAAGTTTGGCCATCCAGCTTAAACGGGCTTTGAGCACTGCGAACACGGATGTCCTTTTCCAGCAAATCACTCAGGAACCGCGCATCTTCCATACTGTTCCAATCTGCCAGGTAAGCATAGGCATCGGGTTCATTGAGCTCATTGGGTACCACGGTCTTCCTGTATGGTTTTCCGGCGGTGAGGGACTCAGATGCTATGGCATCCAGTCCATAAGCGTATGGTAATGACCAGGCAGTGATATCATAGGTGAGGGAATCACTCAGTTTGGCATTGGGTTCAAAAAGTACCTTTACCAGGGTACCCTTTGTCTGGTTTGTGGAAACCACCATGCTGTTATCTGCGGTCTTCAGGTTTTCCGTTTTGCCGTTACTGTAATTCAGTCCTTTGCTGGAGCCTCCATTTCCTGCCTCATATTTTATCTCGTGCTGGTCCAGGAGCCGCGCAAGCGCATCCAGGTTATCGGGGTTCCCACTCAGTATAAAACTCTTGTATTTGAAGTTTTTGGGCTTGTAGAATTTTTGGAATTCCTCGTTTAGCTTGGCTGCGTTCCCCGCTGCAACCTCTACTGTCGATAAACCGGTGGTCAGGTGATGGGCAATGCGGTCCTTCAGTGTGAGCGTATCGCCTATGGCAGTAACAATACCCAAACCTGCCTGCCCGCTGCCCCCTTGTTCATAGGTCATACCGATAGCGCCGTTATAGGTGGGGTAGGTGTCGCCATAGCTGGGGTAGAATAAGTCAAATACTTCTTTGGTGAAGTAAAACCAGCCATTCGCATCAAAATACCGGGCATGGTTCTTTCCGATGGTTACCTGGAAATCACGCTGGAAATCCGTTATGACTTCATGAAATGGTTCTGCTGCCGGCGCAAAGTAATAGGGGTTATTGACTCCCTGCTCGTGAAAATCCACATGTACATGGGGCAGCCATTGATTGTACTGTTGCAGCCTTTGCTGGCTTTCCACCTGTGTCAGCCATGCCCAATCGCGATTAAGGTCGAACATATAGTGGTTACTCCTGCCGCTCCACCAGCCCTCATGGTGCTCTTTGCTGTTGGGGTCCACGTTGTTGGGTGTATTTTTAAATTGGTTGTACCAGTTAACATACCGGTCCCGGCCATCCGGATTGATACAGGGATCCATAATGACCACCGTGTTATCCAGATAGCGCTGTTTGCTGGTCAGTAATTCATACAGGGTTTGCAGGGAAGCCTCCGTACTTACACTTTCGTTGCCGTGCACATTGTAGCTGAGCCATACGATGGCCTGGGTAGAATCGCCTTCCCCGGAAGTACTTTTCAGGTGCTCCGTACGGATGTTTTCCAGGTTGCGGATATTTTCGGCGGAACTTACAAACGCAAGCAGCAGCTGCCTCCCCTCATTGGTCTTACCGTATTCCCGCAGTTGTACGCGGTCCTTTGCTGCAGCTGCAACATACCGGTAATACTCCACTACCTGATGGTGCCGTGTAAACCTGCTTCCCAGTTCGTAACCCAGGAATTCCGAAGGGGATTGCAGATCCTGAGCTGTTAGTAAAAAGCTACAAAAAAAGGATAGGATTGCAACGATATACTTCATAAAAGGTAATTTTTTGGATAAGGGATCAAAGCTAATAAATGTATTTGAAATGCCGGTTTTAAATCTGCAGGCATGACCGAATATACGTCAACCGGTACGTAACAGCGGCTTCATGGCGAAGTCTGAGGAGCTTTCTCGCCCGCTCTGCATCCGTTTTAACATCTTAACGTATTTTTGGGAATAGAAAAACCGAAGAATTTTATCTTTGGTCGGATTGAAACCTTCCCATGGACGTTGCGTGTATACCTTTTGATAAAACCGGTTATTTTTCGGGGCTGATATGCGATTATCTTGATGAAAAAGAAAGTATCCGGCCATTTTATCACAGGTTTTCCCGGCTCGATGCCTTTCGGGATCAGATCATCGAAAAGCAAAAGAACTATCCCGGAGCTTATCGTAAAATACTGTGCAACAGCCTCCTTTCCCAATACAATGCCGTCCCGGCACCTGAAGAAGTCCTTGAAAACATAACATTATTGGGGGCAGACAATACCTTTACCGTTGTGACCGGGCACCAGCTCAATATTTTTACAGGCCCGCTCTATTTCCTGTATAAGATCATTTCCACCCTCAACCTGTGCCGCGACCTGCGACAGGCGTATCCTGATTATAAATTTGTCCCGGTATACTGGATGGCAACGGAGGACCATGACCTGGACGAGATCAACTATTTTAATTTCCGGGGTAAAAAATTACAGTGGAACCGGGAGGCCGGTGGTGCCGTAGGCCATATGTCAACGGACGGGCTCGATGCGGTTCATAAGATGTTTTCGCTGGAAGTTGGCAACAGTGACCATGCGAACAGGCTGAAGGAATTATTCAGTAACGCTTACCTGGAACACAATGACCTCGCAACCGCGACAAGATCCCTGGTAAATGAACTTTTTGGGGAATATGGCTTGGTGATCCTGGACGGGGACGATGTGGCACTGAAAGGCCTGCTGGCCCCTTATGTGAAACGCGACCTCCAGGAGCAGCTTTCTTTTGAAAAAGTAGCCAGAACCTCCGATGAATTGCAGCAATTACCTGAGAATTACGGGGTTCAGGTCAATCCCAGGGAGATCAATTATTTCTACCTGGCACCTGGGCTGCGGGAGCGGATCGTATTTCGGGATGGCCGGTTCTTTATAGTGGATACTGACCTGGTATTTACGGAAGCCGAACTATTGGCAGAACTTGATGCCTATCCCGAACGCTTTTCGCCTAATGTTGTTACCCGGCCCCTCTATCAGGAATTGGTGCTCCCCAACCTGTGCTATATCGGCGGGGGAGGGGAACTGGCCTACTGGCTCCAGCTCAAATCCGCTTTTGGAGCCATGGAGGTAACTTTTCCGATCCTTTTACTGCGTAATTCCGCACTGCTGATCTCGGAAAAACAGGAACGGAAACTGAAAAAGCTAAACCTGAAAGTCGCAGACCTGTTTATGCCTCAGAGTAGTTTTATCAATAAGAAGATCAGGGAGATCTCAAATATCGAGATTGACTTTACCCCACAGAAAAAAATGCTGGAGGATCAATTCAGTGAATTATACGAATTGGCTGCTAAAACAGACGCCTCCTTCCTCGGTGCTGTCAAAGCGCAGGAAGTAAAGCAGAAAAAAGGGCTCAAATCCCTTGAAAAAAGGTTGCTGAAAGCACAGAAACGCAAATTAAAGGACCAGGTGGTACGGATGGCCGCTATCCAGAACGAACTTTTTCCGAACCGCTCCCTGCAGGAAAGGCAACTTAACTTCTCGGAATTATACCTGGAAATGGGGGAAAACATGATCCCCACACTGATACAATCACTGCACCCCCTGCAATTGCAATTCCTGGTGATCACCTACTAAGGTACCAGGAATTCTGCATCCCAGTTGTTGTGTTCCCTGGAAAAACGTAATCTCAGGTGGTTGGGGCTCTGCAGTTTTAGGTATTCTATTTTGATTGGGATTATTTCCACGGCACAAAAATGATTCTTGTCATCCAGGTATTCTATCGCTTCCGGGTTAGGGATGATGCTGCCCGGCGGGCTGGTGGTGGTATAATCTTTTTTTGATCTTGGTTCGATGGTGCCCCAGTATTTCTCTTTAGTCTCCGGATCCCGGAGGATGGTCGCGATGCCTTCGATACGGATTTGCAACATTTTATGGGGATCGTAGAAGAGTAAACCAACCTTATTGTTTTCTTTGATGTGTACTATTTTTTTTGACCTGTCATCTGTAAAAACAATGAGGTGCAGTTCACTCGAAATTTTTCTCAGTACTACCGTCCGCAAGCGCGCGGTATGATCCAATCCAACAGTTCCAAGGGTAAAATTGTGAAAGGGATGGCCTTTATCGGTGGCTCCTTTCTCCAAATCCTGGGTTAATTCATCCCAATAAATACGGGTCTTGTCCATCTGTTTTCTATTAAAGTTAAAAAAAAAGAAGGTATGTTGGTAGGGTTTTTTTTTATATGGTTGTTCTATATACAAAGATTGCTATGAAGAAGATCTTTTAAATTAAATCAGTGTCATAATTAAGTTCATGTGTTTAGGTTGGTTTTTGATTCGAAAGGCCCTGTCGTCCATGTCAGGGCCTTTTATTTTGCCCGCTGTTATTCCTTCATTTTTCTGCTCCTTTTTCCTAATCAACATTGTATTCCAGGCGCATCGTGATGGAAGCTGTTTTGTTCCTGGAAGCCGTGTTGTACACCCCATCCCAGCTAAAGCTTTCCCCCGAATTCTGACCCGTTATCTGGAATACCCCCATTTGTGCCGAGATAAGGCCTCCCAAATTACCCCCGGAATTGGCCGCGATCTTTTCTGCCCGCAACCGCGCATCTTCGGTTGCCTTTGAGATCATTTCAATTTTAAGGTCTGCCAATGCCGTGTAGTAATACCGTGGGGGGGATGAATTGAACTGCACCCCCTTGTTCAGCAACTCCGTAATTTCCCGCGACAGCTGCTCTATCAAAGGCACATCAGTTGATTCTATCTGTATGGATTGAATGAGCTGGTACCCTTTGAAGGTAGTTCCAACAAAATTGCCATTATCATAATTATTATCGAGTTTCTCCAGCGTCTGGACCGAGCTGAATATGATATCCACGGCCTTAATGCCTTTTGAAATCAGGTAATCCCTAACGACCTCCTTATCCCGGTTCAGTTCCTCAAAGGCGGTCTTTAAATCAAAATTAGAGGTTGAAAAACTTCCTTCCCAAACGATCAGGTCTGAGGTGAAGTTCTCACTCCCGTTCCCCGTAACAGAAATGGTATGGGACGGCTGGGCCCGTTTTACATAGGCGTGTCCTAAAAAATAAGCGGCCAGGATTATGGCCAAAGCAAAGATGATTGCGGTAAGGTGTTTCATGGAGGCTCCCATTTAAGTTATAAGCGTAAAATTATTAAAAAGAACCATTCCAATGGACGGAACTTCACAGGCTACATGAAAGGATTTCCATTCCGGGCATTACACCATTACAGAGGGGAGATTGCCTGTGTCACCTGATGGTATAGGTCTTGTTGTCCGGTCCAATCCCCTTGAGGGTAAGTGACTTCCATTGCTCGGGAAGGATCGGGTTTTGCTGTACAATTCCGTCATCGGTTATGTCCAGACCCCCAAATCCAAATAATACCACCTGCAACATGCCGCCGGCACCGGTGGCGAAATAAGGGTTGTCACTGGTAGCTGATTCGGCCAGTGCCCCAAAGGGAGGGCGTTTATTAGGTTCATAACTCCGTTTGTATAGCCGGTAGGCTTCCGTGGCATCCCCTAACCTTGCATACAGTATGGCAAAGACAGATTGTCCCATGGCAGGTCCCTCTTCGGCCAATTTTGGTTCATAATATTCCAGGTCTTTCCGGATAGTAGCTTCATCGGTGACCACATGCAGCGGGTAGGAAAGCAGGTTTACATCAGCCTGTTTGATGCGGTCCCCATCATAGCTGCTATGTTCTTTGGTAGTGCCATCAGGGAATTGCAGGATCCTGATCTTTTCGGCAATGGATGCCCATTGCGGGTCAGGGGTTTCCCCTGTTTCCCGGGCAGCCTTAGTGGCAAATTCAAGGGCCGTTATGGCCGATCCGTTGGTAAAGGCATTGTCGTCCACATTCGGGGCAAATTCATTGGCGCCAACGACATTTTTAATGCTGTAGCTGCCATCCGTATTGGGAACCGCCCGGCTTACCCAATAATCAGCCACCTCCCGCATCATGGGATATCCCCTCTCTGTCAGCCAGTCTTTATTTTGCGTAACCCGGTAATAGTTCCAGAAGGCAATGGCTACATCGGCAGTTATATGATGCTCAAATGTCCCGGTAAGGGCCCAGGCAGGGGTAGCCTCCTCGCCAGTATCATCGCTTTCCCAGGGAAACATGGCGCCCTTGTAGCCAAAATTCCGGGCTTTCTGCCGCGCTTTCTCAAGTCGGTCAGAGCGGTAGTTCACCAGCGAACGGGCGATATCCTGATTAAGTAACAGTAAAGGTGGGAACATCCAAAGTTCAGTATCCCAGAATATATGCCCGTTGTAATTTTGTGATGATAATCCCATTGGGGCAATACTGAGGTTGGAGTCACCCCTCGAGAAGGCATAGAGGTGGTAGAGTGCCAGACGCACATCGAGCTGGTCCTGTAAATTCCCCTCAATTTCAATATCCCCTTCCCACAATTCTTCCCATAACCTTGTATGTTCCCCCAAAAGATCCTTCCAGGGGGTTAACAAATTGAAGATGACAAACCGTTCCGATTCCGTTTGTGGGTCCGCAAAGTCCTGGGTTGTGCATTCGGCAGCCGTCCAGGCAAACTCAAATACAGCATCCTTTTGCAGTTCTTTTTCAAAGGACAGCCGGTTGTCATATTCAGATATTTTTTGGTGCGTCAAAGCGGGCCTTTGTTCTTCCCGGGTAGAGTTGATCGCGTGCCATATAAAAGTTGCTGAAGTAGCGACAGTATGTTTTGCCAGACGACTTTTTGCAACGGTCTGAAGGATGGGCATGGTGGTCTCAAGGTCCTGTAAAACCCGGAAGGTGCTCATGGGGTCCTGGTACTCCTCCGGTGTGCTTATTTTGCCTGTTATTTTCAATTTTATTGATTTTGTAGGAATTACTTTAACATCTACATAACCAGTGTATTGAATATTCCTAAGTGCATAAATAGTATAAGTGATGGTCGCCTTGTCAAGAAAGCGGAATGACGTGGAAAAAGCAGCTGTTTTCAGGTTCAGTTCCTGTTTGAATTCAGTGATATTAGCTTCAGAAACCAGCTCCCCGTCGATCTCCATTTCCAGGTTGGCAAAGTTCATGCCTAGTAAAATTTTACTCACGCCCAGGGGGGATTCCTTATCATAGACATTATTCAAAATGACAGACCGGGTTTGAAAAGGTTTGTCTTCCGGAAGGATGCCAATCCGGCCATTGGCAGTGACAATCCCTGTGTATTGTTCCACTTTCCCGGAACTAATGGTCCAGCCGTCCTGTGCGGCCACTGCCAGGGGTAATACTAAGATCAGTAACACAAATCCGGTTTTCATTTGATAACTTTTTTCAATATGCTTATAAATATACCTAAAAGAAAGTTTTACAGATTTTTCATTTTACTATTTTTGCGGATGCAAAACAACGTCCTCATTCTCGACTTTGGTTCCCAGTACACACAATTAATCGCAAGGAGAGTCAGGGAGCTTAATATTTTCTGTGAAATTAAGCCCTATAACAAATTGCCGGAAGACCTTTCATCCTATAAGGCGGTGATCCTTTCCGGTTCCCCTTTTTCGGTACGGGCCATCAACGCACCCCATCCGGACCTATCTCAGATTCGGGGAAAAAAACCACTGTTGGGGATCTGTTACGGGGCGCAGTACCTGGCCCATTTTAACGGGGGAAATGTTGCCGCCTCCAATACGAGGGAATATGGCAGGGCCAATTTATCTTTTATACAGAAGGAGTCACCATTTTTACATGGGATAACCGAGGGTACCCAGGTATGGATGAGCCATGCGGACACGATCCAGGCGCTACCCCCGGATGCCGAACTCCTCGCCAGTACACATGATGTCGGGTTTGCTGCCTATAAATTCAATGGGGAAGACACCTACGGGATACAATTCCACCCGGAAGTTTACCATACAACGGAAGGTAAACTGGTGCTGGAAAATTTCCTGGTTCATATTGCAGGGGTAGCGCAAACCTGGACCCCCGATGCTTTTGTTGGCACCACTGTAAGTGAATTGCGGGAAAAAATTGGTTCGGAGAAGGTGGTGCTGGGGCTCTCCGGGGGCGTCGATTCCACCGTCGCCGCGGTATTGCTGCATAAAGCCATTGGAACGCACCTGCATTGTATTTTTGTGAATAACGGATTACTCCGCAAAAATGAATTCCGCGATGTTCTCGACCAGTATAAAGGGATGGGCCTCAATGTTAAAGGGGTCGATGCTTCGGCACGCTTTTTGGATGCACTGGAAGGGGAGAGCGACCCGGAATTGAAAAGAAAGATCATTGGGCGTGTATTTATTGAAGTTTTTGACGATGAGGCTCACCAGATCGAGGATGCCCAATGGCTGGCACAAGGCACCATCTACCCTGATGTGATCGAATCGGTCTCAGCTACAGGAGGACCATCTGAAACGATTAAGAGCCACCACAATGTGGGGGGGCTACCCGATTTTATGAAATTGAAAGTGGTGGAACCTTTGAAGATGTTATTTAAAGATGAGGTTCGAAGGGTGGGAGCCAGTATGGGTATCAATGAAGAACGGCTGGGAAGGCACCCTTTTCCGGGGCCGGGGCTGGCCATCCGTATTTTAGGGGATATTACCCGGGAAAAGGTTGCGATGCTGCAGGAAGTTGATGCAATATTTATCGATGGCCTGCGGGAATGGGATCTGTATGACAAGGTGTGGCAGGCAGGGGCCATGTTGCTTCCAGTTCACAGCGTTGGGGTTATGGGCGATGAACGGACTTATGAAAAATGTGTAGCTTTACGGGCGGTGGAAAGCACCGACGGAATGACGGCTGACTGGGTAAATCTCCCGTATAAGTTTTTGCAGAAAACATCTAATGATATAATTAATAAAGTGCCCGGGGTAAACAGGGTTGTTTACGACATCAGTTCCAAACCTCCGGCGACCATCGAATGGGAATAATTATGAACAAATTTTATATCTTCCTGGCCTTGCTGTATGTCCTGTTTTCAATGGGTTGTAAGGCCACAGCCCAACAAAAGTTTACCACCCACGCAGTCAAACGGGGTGAAACTCTTTCCAGCATCGCAAGGGAATACAAGGTCAATCCCGGCAATATCCTGAAATATAATAAGGAAATAAAGGAGGGGGATATACTAAGGCCTAACACCATATTGGCCATCCCGTTGCCACCGGATACAGCAAACAATTCTGCAATTACGAAGCCCACAACCCAAAAGGATACAAATGGCATAGCAGGCTCTCAACGCGAACCCATTGGGTTTACGTCCCACAGGGTTCGGAAAAACGAGACGCTGTATGGGGTGGCGAGCAGGTATGATGTCAGTGAAGATGAGGTTAAGCGGTATAACCGGGAGTTATATTCAACCCAGTTGAAAAGGAAAATGGTGTTGCGGATCCCGCGTTACGCCGGTCCCGCTGAAGGGGAGGAAACCCTCAATATGGAGGATTTTGAAAAGTATATAGTACAACCCAAGGAGACCCGGTATAGTATTGCCAGCAAATATGGCATAACCATGGACAGCCTGCTCTCGCTGAATCCTACCCTGCCGGAGTCTACCAGTGAACTGGCTATTGGGCAGGAGCTGATATTACCGAGAATCGCCGGCAGCACAGTAGAGGAGCAGCAGGTTCAATTGTATGAGTCCTACACGGTCCCTGCTAAAAAAACACTGTATAGCCTAAGCCAGGAATATGGCATACCCGGGGATGAGATCGTAAGGCTCAACCCGGAGATCATGCAACGCAGTGGGTTAAAGGAAGGAATGGTTATCCGGTTGCCGAAAAGGACGGTGGACGAAGGAGCCGTGAATACTGATAATTTTATATTTTATGAGGTAAAGCCAAAGCAGACTGAGTATTCACTTACCCGGAACCTTGGGATCAGCTGGAGGGAACTCACACTGCTTAACCCGGAACTCGCACAAGGGCTGAAGTCGGGCATGATCCTTAAATTACCCAGGGAAAATGCCGCAACCCTGGAAGTCAAGAATTCCCTTATCCTGGATAAGATCAACCTGTTGGATAGTATTCACGTGGATCATAAACCCAGGCTCGTGTTTATGCTGCCCTTCCGGTTAGACAAGATCAACCTTGGGGATACAGAAAGTGCCGCAGAGGCCATTGAGAGGAGCAATGCCATTAGCTACAGCCTGGGGCTGTATACCGGCGCTCTGGTAGCATTGGATTCCGTAGCCCGACTTGGAATTTCCGTGGATGTGAAAACCCTTGATACACAGCTTAGCCTGGACCGGGTTAAAGCTATCCTGATGAAGGAGAATTTAAACGGGGTGAGTGCCATCATCGGCCCGCTCGATCCCAAATCCCTGAACGAAGTAGCAGTGCAGGCTGCCAAATTCCAGATCCCGGTCATCGCCCCAATCTCTTCAAACAGCAACCTCAGCCTGGACAATGTATTCTTCAGCATCCCCACTGATACCGTATTGCGGAGTAGTATGCTGGAGTATATGGAAGGGGAGGTGACAGACCAGAATATAATTGTTATAGCCGATGAGAAAAATAAAGACGCAGCGGATCAGATCATGGAGAAATTCCCACAGGCGCGACTTGTAGAAATAAAGGAGGAGGAAAAGAATATTTCCATTAATCTGGAAACATTTATGGAAATGCTGGTTGAAGAAACGGAGAATTGGATTTTTGTGGAAAGTGATAACGTAAAACTGGTCCCCGGTGTTACTTCTATCCTGAATTCATCCAACAATGAAAAAGTGAAGGTTCGTATGTTCACTACCAATAAGAACAGGGCATTTGACAATGATGTTATCAGCAGTACCCATTTGTCAAACCTCAGGTTTACCTTTCCCTCGTCTTACCGGGAAGTAGGGAATGACAGCTTTGTGGCGCAGTACAGGAAGAAATGGGGCAGTGACCCGGACCGCTACGCTGTGCGGGGATTTGACCTTACCTATGACCTGTTGCTGAAACTGGCGTACAAATCGAATCTTTTTGAAGCAGCGGACCTGGTTGGCGTTACAGAGTACAGCGCCAATAAATTTAACTATACCAAGGATCCTGCTTCGGGTTATTACAATTCTGCTTCCTATATCATGATGTTTGATAATATGTTTATCAAAGAAATTAAACCATAGCTATGACTTCCAAAGTAACCTACACCGGCAACCTGCGCACCACCTGTGTGCATGTTAAGTCCGGGAGCCAGTATATAACGGATGCGCCAACCGATAACCATGGAATGGGCCAATCATTTTCCCCGACGGATACAGTTGCAACCGGACTTGCCACCTGTATGCTTACGGTGATGGGGATCAAGGCGCGGGGTTTGGACGTGGAACTTGCCAATAGTTCTGCGGAAGTTACGAAGCACATGGCCGCTGACCCCCGACGGATCTCCCGGATTGATGTGGTCCTTCAACTTCCGGCAGCCGTTTCGGAAAAGAACCGTAAGATCCTGGAACATACAGCGATCACGTGCCCGGTGAATCAAAGTTTGCATCCCGATATTGAACGCGTTATTACATACAATTGGGTGTTGTAAGGAACATACTGTGCATTGTAGCTTTGCTGTTCGCATGCTGCGGAACTTCACAGGAATTCGAAGCCATTCTCTGGCAGCCGGAATTAAAATTGACATGGCCGGATTTTAAGGCCAGGCCGGATACCAGTTCCAATGCAGCTGCTATTACGGCAAGTGGTATTAGCTATGAATTTTCAACTCAGCAGGAAGGTAGCGGATTAACGCTGGATTTTACCGTTCATACCTATTTCTACCCCGGGCGGTCCTGGTACCAGCCCGAAGTCTGTGATGCAGTCATCCTGAGCCATGAACAGCTCCATTTCGATATTTCGGAATTGTTTGCCCGCAAGTTTCGAAAGTTGCTTAGAGAAACCAGGTTCAGCCGGGATGTTAAAGCTGAAATAGGTGCCTTGTTCCGGCAGGTTAACCGGGAACTTGCAGCGTACCAGGATAAGTATGATAAAGAAACCAACTTCTCCCGGAACCGGGAACAGCAGCAAATCTGGAATGCCAAAATAGCACAGGCACTCCATCAGTAAAGACCCACCAGATTAGTTTTAGCGGGCCCGCCCCTGTCAGATGAGGGAATATCTAAAGTTTTTAAACCAAATGGAAAGCCTTCCTCCTTTTAATGACGAGAAAGAGGAGGAGGGTCGTCTTAACAGGTCAGGGTGATTTCCTCCTTTTAAGGAGGAGAATGAATTCCCGCGAAGCACGGGAAGAAAGAGGAGGTCACACATCACAAATCGTCACCCCTTCCTTCAAGGCCGCAATCTTGTCTTCCCACGTTGGGATAAATTCCTGAGCTACATGCCCCTTGAAGCCGGTTTCCACTATGGCCTTCATGATCGCTGGGTAAAACAGTTCCTGGGTCTCGTTGATCTCATGACGGCCGGGATTGCCTCCCGTGTGATAATGCCCGAAATACTGGTGGTAATCCTGGATATTACGGATAATATCCCCTTCCATGATCTGCATATGGTAGATATCATAGAGCAATTTAAAATTCTCGGAACCTACCTGCTTACACAATTCCACCCCCCAAAGCGTATGGTCGCACATATAATCTTCGTGGTTTACCTTGGAATTAAGGAGTTCCATTTGAACAACCACCCCGTGTTCTTCCGCTACTGGAATAATTTTCTTTAATCCCTCCACACAATTCTTCAGCCCAACGGCATCATCCATTCCCCGGCGGTTGCCGCTGAAACAGATCAGGTTCGTGTAGCCTTCCGCAGCGACCCTGGGGATCATCTCCGTATAATTCTTAATCAGGACCTCATGATATTGCGGATCATTCCAACCTTCCGTAAGACTAATCTGGGCTCCCCAGCACATGGATGCATGGATATCATATTTCTTAAGCAGGGGCCAGTCATCCGGGCCTACCAGGTCAATTGCTTTTACACCAAGCGATTGCAGGCTTTTTAAAAAGTCTTCGAGTGGGATTGGATTATAACACCAGAAACAGGCACTGTGATTGATGTTACCTTTCAGTTCCAGGGATTCTTTGCCCCCTGCGGGCATTGCTTTCGCGCTTTGGGATGCCAATACACCTACCGAAGCGGCTGCCGCTGTCCCTATGAATGACCTGCGTTTCATTTTTTGATGGTTTTGTTGATACTAAATATAATTTATTTAGATTTAAAAAATGGAAATAAACCCGGATAAACAATTTTTAATAGACCTGGCTCATTATAAGATGCACTTCGGAAAATATAAAGGCCGTTATTTGGTAGACCTGCCCGAATCATATCTTCTCTGGTTCCAACAAAAAGGCTTTCCAGATGGTAAATCAGGGATTCAGCTGAAGCAGATGCTGGAGATAAAAATGAACGGATTGGAACCACTGATCCGAAAGATCAGGAAAGATTTTCCGGGAGATACCCGGTGATTTCTTCAGGCAATTTGTATCTTTGACTCCCGTAACAAAGAATCCCACAATGTCAGATACCAAATACATTTTCGTTACGGGAGGTGTAACTTCGTCCTTAGGAAAAGGAATCATAGCCGCCTCACTTGCCAAGCTCCTGCAGGCCCGTGGGTATAAAACCACCATCCAGAAATTAGATCCCTATATCAATGTTGACCCCGGGACACTCAACCCATATGAACACGGGGAATGCTATGTTACAGATGATGGGGCGGAAACCGACCTTGACCTTGGACATTATGAGCGGTTTCTCAATGTGAGGACATCCCAGGCCAATAACGTTACAACCGGAAGGATCTACCAAAGTGTTATAGATAAAGAGCGCCGCGGGGAATTTTTAGGGAAGACCGTACAAGTGGTCCCCCATATCACCAACGAAATCAAGGAACGGGTACAAATATTGGGCAATAGTGGTGAATACGACATTGTTATAACCGAAATCGGGGGTACAGTAGGTGATATCGAATCCCTGCCATATATTGAAGCCGTCCGGCAATTGTTATGGGATCTGGGCGATTTCAACGCCATTGTGATACACTTAACACTGATTCCATACCTCTCGGCAGCGGGGGAGTTAAAAACCAAACCCACCCAGCATTCGGTAAAAGCATTGATGGAAAGCGGAATCAAAGCAGATATTTTGGTTTGCCGGACCGAACATGAAATATCGGATGATATCAAACAAAAAATAGCACTCTTCTGCAACGTAAAAAAGGAAGCGGTGATACAATCCATCGATGCCTCAACCATATATGATGTCCCCATCATGATGCAGGAAGAAGGCCTGGATACCGTGACGCTGAAAAAATTGGCCTTACCGGACCACAACCCACCCGACCTTACACAATGGAGCGAGTTCCTTGAACGGCATAAGAATCCCAAAAGTGAAGTTACAGTAGGACTTATCGGAAAATACGTGGAACTGCAGGATTCCTATAAATCAATACTGGAATCCTTTATACATGCCGGTGCCGTCAATGAGGTAAAGGTCAATGTGAGGCCCCTGCATTCCGAACATTTTACCAATGCCAATTTTGAAGCTAAAATGAAAGGCCTTGATGGTATCCTTGTCGCCCCGGGATTTGGGGAAAGGGGTATTGAAGGGAAGATCAGGGCCGTACAATACGCGAGGGAAAATGATGTTCCGTTTCTTGGCATTTGCCTTGGGATGCAAATGGCAGTAATAGAATTTTCCCGCAATGTACTGGGTTTGACAGGTGCCAACTCTACCGAAATGATGGAAGGTACACCCTACCCGGTAATCAGCCTGATGGAGGAACAAAAAACCATAACGGACAAAGGTGGAACCATGAGACTGGGTGCCTGGGATTGTGAGTTGGTGGAAAATACGTTGGCACATAAAGTCTATAAGGGCAAAACCCAAATCTCTGAGAGGCACAGGCACCGGTATGAATTCAACAATGAATATAAAGACGCGCTTGAAAACGCAGGCCTGATTGCCTCTGGCATCAATAAGCAAACCGGACTTGTGGAAATAATAGAGATCCCTTCACACCCCTGGTTCATTGGGGTCCAATACCACCCGGAATACAAAAGCACTGTGGCGAGTCCCCATCCGTTATTTGTTGGTTTTGTAAAAGCCGTTCTGCAACACAAAAAACAACAAACTAATGCCAGTTTGGCATAAACTGCACAATTGGACATATATTTGCAAACTCAAAACGCAATCTAATTTCAAGTGCCTTTAGGTTTCTGGTAATCCGATGGGTTCTCAATAGCATATAAATGGAAGAAAAGAAACTGGATATTAATTCAATTATCGGCTTTTTGTTGATTTTTGGAATACTCATTTTTTGGTTTTATACCAAACAGCCAACCCCGGAAGAAATAGAAGCCCAGAAAACGGAACAGCAACAGGCAGAACAAACCCCGGATGCTGACCAGGTTCCTGACAAAACACCTGTATTACAGGAAAGTACGGTAGACCTCACCGATTCCATCGCCGTCGCTGACTATAAGAAAAAGATTGGGGACTTCGGATTTACACAAGCTTCCGAAGGGATAACCACGCTGGAAAATGAAGTACTGTTGCTGAAAATTAGCAATAAGGGCGGACAGATCGTGGAAGCCATGATGAAGGACTTCGTTACCTATGATTCTGTCCCCGTTTACCTCGTACATGACGGCAATGCTTCCTTTGACCTGAATTTTACAACCTCAGACAATCGGACACTCCATACCAAAGATCTGTATTTTGAACCATCTCTGACAGGAAGTGGCAATAACCAGGTGCTTTCCATGAAAGCAAGGGTATCGCCCAATCAATATCTGGAATACCGCTATGAAATGAAACCGGGGGAATATCTTGTGGATTTCAATATCCGGTCCGAAGGCCTGAACGGAGTAATCAATGCAGGCCAGCCCATTGTCATGAACTGGAAACTGCGGGGAATTAGGCATAATAAGAGTGTCACGTATGAGAACCGGTATACCCGACTCACCTATAACCATGAGGATGGGAAAATAAGCAAACTTTCGGAAGGCAGCGATGATGAGGAATCAGAAGAGTCCGTGAAGTGGCTTTCATACAGACAACATTTTTTCAGTTCCATACTGGCCACCGACCAACCCTTTGAAAAGGCTCAGCTCACTTCCGTAAACCTGGTGGGGGATGATGACGAGTCACCAGTAACCAAGGAATTTGCAAGCTCCATCCCAATTGAACTAGCGGGTGGCGAACTTGCCCATAAAATGTACTGGTATTATGGCCCTACGGATATAAAAGTATTCGCTGCCTACAACGACCTGGGGCTCGCGGATTCCATTCCCTTTGGATGGGGGATTTTTGGATGGATCAACCGGCATGTTTTCACACCTTTCTATACCTTCCTCAGTTCCTTTTTGCCTTTTGGGATCGCTATTGTGGTAATGACCATCATTGTCCGTTTGATCATGTCACCGGTTACCTATAAATCCTACCTGTCCCAGGCCAAGATGAAAGTCCTGAAACCGGAAATAACGGAACTGGGTGAAAAATACAAGGACAATGCCATGAAAAAGCAGCAGGAAACCATGAAGTTGTACAACAAGGCAGGGGTTAGCCCCATGAGCGGGTGTGTCCCGGCCTTACTGCAGTTGCCTATATTTTATGCCTTGTTCATGTTCTTTCCCACATCCTTTGCACTACGGCAGAAATCATTTTTATGGGCTGAGGATTTATCCTCCTATGACACCATAGCCCATCTGCCATTTCACATACCCTTTTATGGAGACCATGTCAGCCTGTTCCCGATACTGGCATCCATAGCCATCTTTTTCTATATGATGATGACTACCGGGCAGAATATGCAGACCCAACCGGGGATGCCCAATATGAAATTCATCATGTATCTCTCCCCGCTGATGATGTTGTTCTTTTTTAATAACTACGCAAGCGGTCTGAGCCTTTATTACTTCGTTTCCAACCTGATCACTATTTTCATTATGCTTGCCATCAAGAAATTTATCCTGGACGAGGATAAGATCCATGCACAGATACAGGAAAATAAACTGAAGCCCAAGAAAGAAAATAAATTCCAAAAGAAAATGCGGGAGATGATGGAACAGGCGGAAGCCCAGAAAAAAACCGGGAAGCGGTAGATCCCCTGCAGAAATCAAGTTATTAAAATAACAAAGCCCTGAGAAAATATCAGGGCTTTGTTCATTTACCAGGTTATGTTTGGTAAGATTTGGGACTACTAAAGTGGGTATTTAAACAGCCAAAAGAAAACAATAGTTGCAAAGCAGCTGTTTTTGTATGCTAACCCTGAAGATACTGATGTGTGTTTTTTTAGGAATCCCAAAATGCAATGGGCTCTTTCTGAATTTTGTATTTTTGCAAATTAATTTAAAGGATGCAAAAAGTAGTTGTCGGACTCTCAGGTGGGGTCGATTCCAGTGTTGCGGCTAAACTGTTGGTAGAACAGGGATATGAGGTAATAGGCCTTTTTATGAAGAACTGGCATGATGATTCTGTGACCATTTCAAAGGAATGCCCATGGCTGGAAGACAGCAATGATGCCCTGATCGTTGCTGAAAAATTGGGTATCCCCTTTCAAACAGTGGACCTGAGTACGGAATACAAGGAACGTATCGTGGATTACATGTTCAGGGAGTATGAAAGAGGACGAACCCCCAACCCGGATGTACTTTGCAATCGGGAGATCAAGTTTGATGTCTTTTTGAAAATAGCATTGCAGCTGGGAGCTGATTTTGTGGCGACCGGGCACTATTGCCGCAAAGAACACCTTTTGCAACCCGATGGCACCAAAACCTACCGGCTTCTGGCAGGCAAGGATGGCAATAAGGACCAATCTTATTTTTTATGCCAGTTATCACAAGAGCAATTATCAAAATCCCTCTTTCCCATTGGGGAACTGACCAAACCGGAAGTACGGCGCATTGCCGCCGAACACAATTTGGTAACGGCAGATAAAAAAGATTCCCAAGGACTTTGTTTCATTGGGAAAGTACGCCTGCCCGACTTCCTGCAACAAAAGCTAAAACCAAAAAAAGGCATCATTGTGGAGGTTCCTTCCACGAATAAACTGTACCAGAACCCGGTACCGGAATTCAGGGATAAAGCTGAAGAACTTGCTTATTTTGCATCCAAACCAGCCTATGTAGTCACGGATGGGAAAATAGTTGGGGAACACCAGGGTGCACATTATTTTACTATCGGACAACGAAAAGGACTGGATGTTGGTGGGAACAAGGAACCTCTTTTTGTTATCGAAACCGATGTTACCGATAATATTATCTACACAGGGCAGGGTAAACAACATCCCGGATTATTCCGGCGGACTTTATTTGTAACCGACACGGAATTGCATTGGGTACGGCCTGACCTTGCTTTGGAAGCAGATGAGGAGATGCAGGTCATGGCACGCATCCGCTATCGCCAACCCCTGCAGGAGGCTACGCTGTACAAGATCGAAGGCGGGCTGTATGTAGATTTTGAAAATGTTCAATCAGCCATCACGGAAGGACAGTTTGTTGCTTGGTACCAGGACGACGAGCTCCTGGGATCCGGTGTTATATCCTAATGGGCAAATTGCAGGGCCAGGACCGACCCTGTAAAGCCTCCCGGAAATTTCAAACCCCATCAGGTAATGGGAATCTTTCCTTATACATTTCCACCCCCCCCTTGCCCGAATCCACATTGCCAGCCCTATAAACTTCGGCCTGGTAAAGGGGCAGATTCCGGAATTTCCTGTAAGTTTAGGCACTTGAACAGTATGTTTTATGCAAAACAGGATAACTTCCCTCTTTCATACCCAATATCCAATCGTTCAGGCCGGGATGGTCTGGGCCAGCGGCTGGCGGCTTGCGTCAGCGGTCGCAAATGCCGGCGGGCTTGGATTGATAGGTTCCGGGAGTATGTATCCCGCGGTACTCCGGGAACATATTCAAAAATGCCAGCAGGCAACACAGAAACCATTTGGCGTCAATGTACCGCTGATGTATCCTGATACGGATAAGTTGATGGAGATCATTACCGGGATGGGGGTCAGGATCGTCTTTACCTCTGCCGGCAACCCGAATACCTGGACCAGCTACCTCAAAGAACACAATATCACAGTGGTCCATGTGGTAAGCAGCGTAAAATTTGCGCTTAAGGCTCAGGAAGCGGGTGTTGATGCCGTTGTCGCAGAAGGCTTTGAGGCAGGAGGCCATAACGGAAGGGAAGAGACTACCACGCTTACCCTGATCCCGGCGGTGAGGGAAAAAATTAAGATCCCGCTGATAGCGGCAGGAGGGATCGCTACTGGCAGGGGTATGTTGGCCGCAATGGTACTCGGCGCTGATGGCGTACAGGTTGGAAGCCGATTTGTTGCAAGCCATGAGGCATCCTCCCATCAGCTTTTTAAAGAGAAAGTAGTCGCTGCAGGAGAAGGGGATACCCAGTTAACCCTGAAAGAACTGGCACCGGTGCGACTTATCAAAAACAAATTCTACCAGGACATATTGGAGGCGTACAGCCAGTGCGCATCCCTGGAAGACCTCAAAAATCTATTGGGCCGGGCACGGGCTAAAAAGGGCATGTTTGAAGGGGATCTGGAAGAGGGTGAACTGGAGATAGGGCAGGTTTCCGCCCTTATTCACGATATAAAGCCGGCATCCCGGATTATCACGGATTTGATAGCTGAATTTGAAACTGCCAGGGCTGAGGTTCCTGGTTTTAATTTTTAACCGGCCGTCACCACCGTTTATGAATAGGAACCTGCATCGTGGCGAGAAAACCAACAGGAGTTGGGTAGCAACTATACCCTCAGGAATAACTTTTGCCGGTATAAAACATATAAAAAGGCCCATTGTACCGCCAGGCTGCAAATAACCAGTACCACGGAATTATAGGGGGCTCCCACAAGATGGGCAAGCCATCCAAACAATGCCTCTGTTGTAAAGGCCCAGCTGATAAATACCGGGGACATATAGATCAATATGGAATTCATGCCGATGACTTTAAAGAAAAATGCCCATTTTTGATGTCCCAGGATATCGATAATATAATAGAAAAGTGACATCAGCAACATGCTGATGCCGCCCGCCTGTAAGGTAAAGGAACTGGACCAAAGGTTTTTGTTTATGGGGAACACCAGATTCCAAAGCTGGGCCAGGAGGATCAGGATAATACCGGTTACTGCGATCCGGATTGCCACTTTGGTACGGTTTTCCATCGCCGTATTTTTTATGAGGTTACCGGTATAGATCCCCAAAAGTGCAGTGGCGATGGCCGGGATGGTGGAGACCAACCCCTCAGGGTCATGGATACCCAGGTATAGCTTACCCGGCATCAAAAGCCTGTCCAGATAGGATGCAAAGTTGCCTTCCATACTCAGGTCGCCCATTGGATATCCGGGAGCCGAATTCAGTGCAAGGAGCATCCAGTAACCCAGCAACAATGCTGCAATCCAGATATATTGTCCCCGCTGTTTGGTATAGAGATATATGATGTTGGCAAACATGTAAGCAAGCCCTATCCTGCCCAGAACGCTGCCAAATCGGATATCTTCCCATGGCCTTATTTCCAACCCGTTGTTATAAACGATACCCAGCAGAACAAGGATCAGCCCGCGCTTGATGACCCGGAGGAGCAACTCCTGTTTGCTTTTCCCCTTTTCAAGCTGCCTTCCAATTGCATATGGGGTTGCAACACCTGCCAGAAAAAGAAAAAGGGGGAATATAATATCATAAAAAGCGAAGCCATGCCACCTGGGGTGAATAAATTGATGTGATAGAGCTTCCCAGAACGGGGATCCTGTTATCTCTGCAAGCAGGTGAAAAATTTCCTCCGCTCCAATGATCCAGAACATGTCGAATCCCCTCAATGCATCCAAGGAATACAATCGCTGGGTGCTGGTGAACTGAATCATCGTGTTGGGGATTGCATCCTGATTTTACCCAATTCCATATGTTCATTTATTACAATTCTAAAGTACTGAAATTTACTGAACCATTAGCTGGGAAGTTCATTTGTATCAACTTTTGGCAGGCACTGTCTTTTTATACCTAACTTACAGGAAGGATTAAATTCAGAATAGTTATGAAAGCCGCATTTTTGGTAAAATATGGGGCATCAGGTTCTGCCTTTGAGACCCGGGATATGAAAAAACCGTCTCCGGGACCCGGGCAGGTATTGATAAAAGTATCGGCCTTTGGACTCAATTTTGCGGATGTAATGGCAAGATTGGGACTCTACAAAGGCGCGCCGCCCATACCCTGTGTCCTTGGTTATGACGTGGTGGGATATGTGGAACAATGCGGAATGGAGGTAACCGGGGTAACCGCTGGCGACCGGGTCGCAGCCCTTACCAGATTTGGGGGTTATGCAGAATATGTGCTTGCCCAGTGTGAGGTAGTAAACAAGGTGCCTGAAGATACGCCTGCAGGAATAGCAGTCGCCCTGGCTACCCAATATAGTACCGCCTATTTCCTGGCCTTTGAAATGGCAAATTTACAGGAAAACGACCATGTACTGATACATGCGGCAGCCGGGGGGGTAGGTACCGGGTTGGTACAAATGGCATTGCGTAAAAAGTGCATCGTTTTCGGTACCTGCAGTTCGCCGGAAAAAGTAGCTTACCTGCGTGGCAATGGTGTTCATTACCCAATAAATTACCGGGAGAAAGACTTTGCCGTCCAGGTCAAAGAGGTTTTAGGCAGTAAAGGGATGGATGTCGTGTTCGACCCGGTAGGGGGAAAGTCCGTGAAAAAAGGCTATCAACTGCTGGGAGCCGGTGGGAGGATCTGCACCTTTGGTGTTTCTTCCATGAACAATACAACCAACATCTTTGGCAAACTGAGGGTACTTTTCCAGTTTGGAATATACCACCCGCTCCAGTTTTTGAGCCGGTCACGGGGAATCCTGGGTATCAATATGCTTAGGATTGCGGAGGAAAATCCGCAAAAAATCGGAAGGACCATGAAGGGCGTTATTGCATTATGGGAAAAGGGAGAGATCAACCCGTATGTCGGGGGTGAATATCCTATTGATAAGCTGGCTGAAGCACATGAATTCCTGGAATCAGGAAAATCCATGGGCAAAATAGTCGTAAGCTGGGAATAAAAGGAACACGCTATGCAGAACCATCAGTTGAAAAATAAGGTTGCGTTGGTCAGTGGTTCCAGTATGGGTATCGGTAAGGCCATTGCATCAGACCTGGCAGCACAAGGTGTGAAGGTAGTTTTAAATGGCAGGGACGCGGAACGACTGGCAGCGACGGAAAAGGAATTTTTAGAGAAAGGATACACGGTATTAGCAATTATGGCGGATATACGTTTTCCCGATCAGTGCCGGCAATTGATATCACAAACCATCCGGAATTATGGCCAGCTCGATATCCTTATCAATAATGCCGCGATGAGCAGCAGGGGTTCAGTTGAGAGGATGGCCCATATCAATTTCAAAATTTTGATGGAAACCAATTTCAACGGTGCTGCCCATCTCAGTAAATATGCAATTATATACCTGAAGGAATCCAGGGGGCACCTCATTTTCATCAACAGTGCCGGTGGCTTCAGGGGAATGCCATTCAACTCTGCATATAGTGCTTCAAAAATTGCACAGGCCGCCCTTGCAGAAGCTTTAAGGATAGAACTTTATGATTATGGGATCCATGTAGGGATCGCATTTGTAGGGTTTACAAAAAACGACCCCGGGAAAACAATCCTGGACGTTGACGGGTCTTTGATATACCTGCCGCTTCGAACCAACGTAAAACTGGCCCCACCGGAGGCAGTGGCTAAAAGCATTCGCAGGATGATCCTAAAACGGAAGCCGAAAATAACACTTTCCGGCCTGGGGCTGTTTGCGGATTTCACCACCCGCTACATGCCACAACTTGCTCATTATATCATTTTGGCCAACCGTAATAAGATCAAAAAACAATATACCCTTATAGGAGGGCAATCCGCACCGTCCCCCTCCATAATTCCCGTCAATAAGCCGGAATGAATCTGAAAAACGAGGTATGATCAATTGGTGACCGAAACAGCCCGGTTCCGGTAACGGGTATCCTCCAACAGACCCAGCATAAAGCCGGCTACACTGGCCCGTGATATCATATGAGTGAAAATATAATGCCCCAGGTTCGCTCCGTGTTTGATATTCTCCCGCTTTTTTCCGATGGTCAGTTGCCCTGGCCTTACAATAGTCCAGTCCAGCCGGCTATCCTCAATTAATTTTTCCTGTCTGGCCTTATCCATAAAGTAAAAACCAACAATTACGGGGATTACAAACAGGGTATAGTAAAGGCCTAACCTGAATCGGTTGTCCCGGATCCCCATCGATGTGATACAGATCAGCCTTTTTACACCGTGCTGCTCCATGGCGTCAAGAATGTTCCGGGTTCCTGCTGACAAGCGTGAAGATGGCAGGAAAAAGCGCTTGTGCCCCAATGCGGACAGGACGGCATCCTGCCCCTGAACAGCCCTGGTCAATTGGTCAGCAACAAGGACATCTCCCTGAATTACCGATAGATTAGGGGACGCTATCTGTAATGCTGCGGGGTTGCGGACAAGGGCGGTGATCCTATGCCCCTTTTCCAGTCCCTGACGGATCAGTTCCCGGCCTGTTTTTCCCGTACCGCCTATAATTAGTAATTTCATGCTACCATCGATTAGGTCAGTAAGGTAGGGAGAACCAGAAAGCATTTACTAAAATCCTTACCGGAGTGTCAGTATGAGGGGACAGGTTGTAGCAGGTACACCCCAGGGAGGAAACAACGTATTTGGCAGGGGACTTTACATAATTTTGACGTGTGCAGTAATTTAGTTCTGCAATGCTACCCTTAGCAAATAGCTGTCTGCCGTAATGAATAAAAAGGATTCATCCGGATTTAGTGCGCAATTGGAGGTTGCCTGGCCTGTTTTAATCTTCCCCAGCAATTCGCCCGAGGCATCAAATACAAAGACCCCGCCGGGCCCTGTAGCAAATACGGTACCCTGTTTGGATACCTTCATCCCGTCGGGCAGCCCCTTTTCGGTGGCAACCAGTCCTGTTGCATCAAAAAATTCCCTTCCATTTTGCAGGTTGCCTTCTCCCGTTATTTCAAACACCTTCCAGATCGCTTTTTCCGGATCCGAATTGGCAATATAGAGTTTTGATTCATCCGGGGAAAAAGCAATGCCATTGGGCCGGGAAAATTCCGATGTCAATAAGGTGACCATACCGTTCGCATCCACTTTGTACACGCCCTGAAAAGTTAATTCTTTCCCAGGATCCTCCATTCGTTTCGGCAGCCCATAGGGCGGGTCCGTGAAATAGAGGTCCCCGTTGCTCTTAAAAACGGCATCATTGGGGCTGTTAAATCGTTTCCCCTTATATGCCGCTGCCAGTGGAAGGTATTCAGGTTTGGGATCAGCTACCGGACTTTGCATTAATGCAACCTGCCGTTCCCCGTGCTGGCACAATACGAGTTCACCTTTTGATGTTAAGATCAGTCCGTTAGCCCCCGGTTCCTCCCCGGTAAAATTAGATCCCAGGAACCCGGAAGGTTTCAGGTACAATTCGGAAGCTTCCCCTTCTTTCCAGGCATATACAGCGTTCCTGGGAATATCCGTATACAGGAGCATATTGTGGTCCGGCACCCATAAGGGGCCTTCTGTCCAGTCATGGCCTTCCGCAAGCACCTCAATTGTAGCACCGTCGGGGATAATGGCCGCTAATTTTCCGTCATTTGATTCGATACTACCACCCGGAAGTGGGTCATACGCTATAGCTTGTTTTGCTTCGGCCTGGGAGGGGACTGTTTGTTTGTCTTCCTTACATCCGGGGAGGAAGGCCAGGATCAGCAGGCAGTATACGGAATGTGTTGTGTATCTCATGGCAGATAAAATAAAATTGTAGTAAGCCGGTATCACCTGCTGATTGCAAGTTAACGGAATATCCTTATTGTTCTAAAATATTTATATCACGAATGAGCCGTTTTATTTCCTGGTCATCCGTACCATCATAAATACCGCGTATCTGTTTTTCGGTGTCTACCAGGACAAAATTGGGTGTATGGATAAAATCCTGCAAGCCGCCATCGCCCTGATCCGTTACCGCAAAATAACTTTTCCGGGCTAAGCCATAGATGTGTTTTTTGTCCCCTGTGGTGATGTTCCATTTGGGGGCTTGCGCCCCATTTTTCAGGGCGTAATCCCTCAAAACGGGTACGCTGTCATATTCGGGTGTGACGGAAATGGATAACAACCGCACCTGCTCGTCCTTTTTAAAATGCTCCTGGAGTTTCAGCATACTACGGCCCATCAGGGGACAGATGCTGGGGCATCGTGTAAAAAAGAAATCGACCACATAGATCTTCCCCATATAATCGACCTGAGTTATCGTATCCCCATCCTGGTTGAACAGCGAGAAATCGGAAACTTTATGGCCTTTCCCGATATCCCGGAGGCCAATATCCACCAGTTCCGGATTTAGGTCAGCCGGACTATAGACGGGTAAAGTATTTTCTTTCCTGTAGCCACGGGTTAGGATCAGTGCTGTCAGGGTCAGCAACAATGTACCGGTGGCAAGCCAGGTAATTGATTTTTTCATAGATGGAATGGCTTGCTTTAATTACCAACAGCGGGCGGGGGTCAGAGTATGGAGGTGGTTATTTCCAGGTCTGCATCCGCCCATGCCTTGTCGAATTCCTGTTTGATCTTATTTGCTTCAGATGTTTTTCCCTGTGCCAGCAAACTTTGATATAATCCCATGAGTGACCAGCCATTTTGCCGAAGGTCTTTGAGGTCCTCCAGATATATTTTTTCAGCCCCGGCATAATCTCCGGCTTTCATTAGCACAGCCCCCAGGGTTTGCCTCACCGGGATATGCCACGGTGCGGGCTCACTATAAGTCAACGCCTCTTCGAGGATCACGGCCTCCTGAAGGTGCCCGATGGCAGCCGGGAGGTCGCCTTCTGCTGCAGCCAGTTCCCCTGCCAGTACCTTGTGTGCAACCAGGACAATTTTAGAACTGGGATTGGTGTAGTTGGCGATCACGTTTTCCAATTCGGGATCATTTTTCATTGCTTCCAGGGCCTCCAGTTCCTCCCGTGCCTCTCCAATGTTGTTCTTTCGTAAAAATGCGATCCCGCGTGCATAATGCCAGATAAGTTTGAGGTGTTTGTAATCATCTCCGGGATAGGGGATGGTAAGGATCTGATTCCATTTGCCGAACCGGGTATAGGCCAGGAGCGGGGTGGAAGCAAAGTCCTGCAGAAATGGTAAACTGATCAATTCCCCAATCGGGACTTTTTCAGCCGTTTTCTTGGCTGCCTCAATTGCCTTGCTACTATTTCCCAACAGGCTTGATGCAGACCACAGGAAATGCAGGTTATGAGGGTAATACCCCAGCGGGTACATCCCCTGGGAATAACATTGCGAGATATAATCCTCATCGGCCAGGATGGCATCCTCATTGGCCTTAACGGCATCGAGGTAGCGTCCTACCCTTATAAATATATGCGAAGGCATGTGCACGATGTGACCTGCCGCAGGCATAAGGGAGCCCAGCTTTTCAGCACTTGGAACGGCCAGGTCTGGTTGGGGCAGTTCCACCATATGGATATATAAATGATGTGCTCCGGGATGGTCCGGATCCAGGCTTATGGCTTTTTCGATTGCTTCTTTGCCTTTGAGTGTATTGGGCATGGGATTACCCTCGGCATCCCAGTAATTCCAGGGCATCGTATTCATGACAGCATCTGCGTACAGTGTTTGTATGGTTGCGTCATCGGGATATTGGGCTGCCACGGAAGCCATGGCTTCCATAAAAGCCTTATTCAACTGGCCCAGATCTGTTGCGGGATCCTCGCTGTACCTTGCAGCCAGGGCCACTATCAGCGCCTGTTCCCGTGGACTGGCATTCGGCGCTGCCTTTTGTGCTTTCTGCAACACCTTGTAACAGGTTATCTTGCGTTCATCATCCGGCAAAGGGTCATTAATATTGGGTCCCAGGGCAAATGCCTGTCCCCAATAGGCCATGGCGGAATTAGGGTCTAAGCGGGATGCTTCCATAAAGGAGCGGTGCGCCTCCGCGTGGTTAAATGCAAAGGTGAGCCGGAGGCCCTGGTCAAAGAATTGCTGTACCTTTTTATCGGTTGTGCTAATCGGATAACTCAGCTTTCCAAGATTTTGAAACAATGGCGCAATCTGGCGGGTGGTATCCACATCAGACAATAAGTATTTGGCAACAGTACACTTGATGGAATAAAAGGATGCATTTTGCGGGGGGTCTGCGCCTTTTTCGGCATTCGGGATCAAAAGAAAGATAACAGCGCACACACTAACCGCTAGTATTACAAACCTGGCATTTGTTTTCATGGTATTTGGTTAAGAAATTGAAATGGCCTTAAAATAGCCGGGGGGCATATGCTACCAGGGGGAAAGGGGGATTGGCAGGTAAAGAGCACAATAAATATACTAATATCAGCGCTATTTGTCAACTGCCAAAGGGGGATTAATCCTGTCTGGCCTTCAGGCACAACCGTAACCAAGAACTACAAGGCTGCTGCTTTAGCTGTCTTCAAACTTGAGAGGAATTCCACCAGGTCCCGGAGTTCCCGCTTGCTTAGAACTTGTCCCATTGGTGGCATGGCAGACGGCATATTCTGCCTTTTTTCAATCCTTGAGACCGGTATTTCCATGGGTTCTGCATCAGAAGTCCTTACAATAAGTTCCTCCTCAGATTCTTCTTCGAGAATTCCCCTGACCACCTGTCCGTCTTTAAGTGTAACTGCTACCGCACCATATCCCGGGGCGAGACGGGCTCCAGGTACAATAAGGGACTCCAGCAATTGTTCCCGGGAAAGTATGTTCCCAATATTATCCAGCGGCGGGCCAACTTTTCCGCCTGCACCTTCCAATGAATGGCACCGAACACATTGCGCGGCTGGATTATTCTTAAACACGGTAGCGCCCGGCCACCAGCTTCCCCCGTAGAGGGTTTCTTTGTAGGCTTCCACGGTTTCTCCACTTTTTTGTATAGCTGCCAATTGTGCCATCAGGGATTCCGACTTTGTATTTTCCACTGCCTCTTCAAGGTCGAGGATAACACCAGGTTCCAGTTGGTCTTTGCCCGCTTTTTCAATAAGGCCAGCCAAAACCGGCTCGCTTTTTTCAAGTGGTAACCTGCCCAATACGGTTATCATGGTCTGTTGTTCCCTTGTGGAACCATTGCGGAATATGGGCTCCACAATGGCCGGCAGGTTTTCCCTGGCGATGTCCAGTTCCGGGATCAGGCCAATTGCTGCTGCCCGTACATCCTGATCTGCATCCCGCATCCCGTTTTGCATTACAGATGCAATATTGTCGTACTGTAATTTTCCCAATGTTTCGAGCATGGCAGCTCTCACTGCTGGCGATTTATGGGTCCGGAATATTTTATTGACCTCTTCATTGTATGCAGTAATTCCCAGTGATCCGATAATCTTGGCTGCCCCGATGAGCATATTCTCATCCTGATCTTCCAAAAACTGCGGGATATCATTCCCTATTTTATCGCGGACCGCTGCTGAATCCCGCTTTATTTCTCCACGGTACCTCCCATCTACCCTGTCCAGTACCGAGGGAGATGGCCAGCTGCCAATGGTAGCCAATGCTTCACCCCTTAGATTCCCGGGAATGTCCGTCCTTTTGGCGAACGCGATGAGTGCGTCCAGCTCCCTGTCCCCGCCAACCCGCAAAGCCGCGTTGATACTGCGCCGGATCAGGGGTTCATTCATGAATTGTGTAACTGTCAGCTGGGCAGCCAGATCGGGCAGGGCGGCCTCTATGGATAGATCGTCATTGATAGCCCGTGCTGCTTCTGTCACAATATATTCATCACTGTCGTTCAGGAATGCCGCAACCCCCGGATCCTGCAAACGGCGCAATACAAGTACCGCCGCAATCCTCAGGCTCCTGTCCGGGCTGCTGGCCAGTTCCACCAGAGGTTCCGGGTCACCGATCCTGGTAAGTGCCAATACGGCTGCATGGCGCAGGTATACATCCTGGTCCTTGTTGGCTGAGATCATATTGAAAAGCGGTTCAACCGCATCTTTTTGTTTGATCCTCCCCAGGGCCTGGGCAGCATAGAATTTAACCCTGTCATTTTCATTGGACAGCAGGGGAATGATGACCGCCCCCGCATCGGAATAGTTGATATCGCCCAAAACCTTGAGGGCCTGGGCTGTGATTTCCGGGTCTGCATCAGTGAGCAATGGAAGCAAAGGCTCAGCCTTCTCCGGTTTATCAGCCGCAATCTGGCCTATTCCCCAGATGGCATGTATTCTGGCCATCTGGTTTTTTTCTTCCTCAATTACTTTCTTGAAGGCCCTGTATCCCCAAAACGTCCGGTCCGCCAGTTCAAACTGGGCTTTCTGCCGGATGCGCATATCAGGATAGCTCAGCAGGGCCGTGAGGTCATCAGTTGACTGCCCGTCATATTCCAGTCTCATCAGGCGCAGTGTTTCCCTGCGTTCCTGTTCCAGGTCATTATCGGCCTGGTCCACATCGAGCTTCCACACCCGGCCATAATTTTTGGTATTCCAGCCATTGATCCAATCTGCAATATAAAGTGCGCCATCCGGCCCGAACCGTATCCCGGTCGGAAGGATCCCGCTGATAACATCCAGTTCATCCTTTAATTCAAAGGAAGCGCCTTTCGGTGCGAGTTCGAATGCCCAGATATGGGATAAACTCGGGTCGCCTACAAACTCGACCAGGAAAAACTTGTTGAGCCAGTCCTTTCCAAGCGCGGTGCCCGGATTGTATACCATTCCGGTGGGACCATTGTGAAAATTCCGGATCGGGGGAATGATATAGGCAGCCTGCCCGTCCCATCTCGGGGTATATAATTTTTCATCCATCCACACCTTGTATTCGTTGTTCTTTGGGTCGGTATATTTCCCGTATTGCCAGTTGGATCGCCACCCGGCATCGGAACCTTCCACGATATGTACCAGGCGTTCGCTTTCCCCCTGGTGGTCACCGTCGTTATCCGAAGAAATGATGTTGCCATAGGGATCAAAAACAAATTCATGGGTGTTTCTGAGACCATGGGCAAATACTTCAAAATCAGATCCATCCGGGTTTGCGCGCACAATGACGCCTTCATTGGGATAGTGGTATTGTGTACCGTCTACCGCGGTAATATCTGCCCCGATATCTCCAATGCCCCAATAGATCTTTCCATCAGGCCCCTGGATGGCCCCTGACATCCCGTGGCCCCCAAATCCTATATGGACGGCAAATCCATGTGCCATGCTGGTCTTTGAATCCAGCACCCCGTCTCCATCCGTATCTGTAAGTCGCCACATATCGGGCCCTACGCCCACATAAGTAGCATCCTTGGTGACAAGCAGGGCACCGGCTACATCGGTTATTTCTTCATTGAAATCATTCAGGATCCTGGTCGATTTGTCTGCTATACCGTTACCGTCCACGTCTTCCAGCTTCCAAACTTCTTCCTTTTCCACGGCAAGGTCCTTCCAGTCGTGAATGCTGTCTTTGTTAAGGTCTTTTAGCCACGAGTTCTCCTCACTTTTTTCGGGTGCAAAAGTTTCCTTAAGAAAGGCCCGCCGATCCTCCACTGTTTGCAAGGCTATCGAGGGGGTCATCCAATCCCTGTACCCCCTGATATCGAATTCCGAATTCTTTTGTCGATTGGTGCGCGTGAGGTACACATTGCCCGCTTCATCAATATCCATCGCAATCGGGTCAGGTGCGAGGGAATCTGTTGCCCACAAACTTAATACAAGCCCTTTTGCTATCTTGGCCGATATATTTTCCCGGCTCTCTCTGGCCTTCTGAGCCCCCGCAGCAGAATCGATGGTTTTGACAAGGGGTGCCTCAGCCTGACTTTTGGATTTGTTGTCGCAGGAGGAGGCACAAAGGAAAATACAGGACAAAACGAACAGGTAAACGGAAAAACTTTGGGTCTTCATGGATAGGGTGCTAAAATTTGCATTAAAGATAATCGTAAGATGGATGTAACACTGGCCGTTCCTAATTGGCATCGGACTGGCCGGTTAATTCTTTGATCCGGGAATTGAATTGTTCCAGTGTTTCCGCCAGTTTTTTGATCTGTTCCTGGGCCTCTTTCCAGTTCTTTTGTTCAACAGCCTCCCGTACTCCCGGTAATGTCTTTACGCCATAACCGGTATAGAAACCGGGGGCGTAAATCTGGTGTTTATACCATCCCCTCCTGGGCAAACCTGATTCACTGGTCAGGGCCTGTTCCATTTTCATCAGTTTTTTGTTAAGGGATGCCAGTTTATCTTCCGGCCACTGGGTAAAATCTACAGCGGTCAGCAATTCGATCGTTGTTTTAAGGTTGGCTAGCTGATTCTGGAGTGGTGAAAAATCAAGGTAGGGGACCGGTTCTTTCCGGGAGGGATTGGTAAAAGGCCGGGTTGGGTCAGCTGCCAGTTTGAAGGCGTTTTTCTCCAATAATGAATTGTGCTTTTCCACGGCTGTGCGCATATCGGATGTCTCCTTGATCACCTCTTCAAGATATCCGGAAACAGTTGCCTGCCATTCTTTGAATTCGAATGGGAGCACATCGGCATTGGCCATTCGCAACACAATTCGACCCGCAAGGTTTGCAAGTGCAAGGCCGTATTCCATCTTGGGATCCTTAAACCGTTTATAATGCGTATAGGTATCGTAAATGGTATGGTATTCCCCACCTTCATCCTCTCCGCCAAAACCAAGGTTGAGCGATGCAATTCCGGCATGTTGTATAAAGGGGGTATAATCCGAACCGGAACCCAGGGCATCTAATTGAAACGTATCCTTGCCGCTATGGGTAAGGTCATAGGCCATTTTCCTTTCTTTTACGGATACCCCGGTCTGGGGGTCCGTCACGTCACCGGCGACTTCACTCACCAACGCCTGAAGGCTATGGGAACCACCGGCCCCCAGGAAGCCACGTCCATTCCCATCCGTATTGATATACACAACTGCCTTTTGCCGGATTTCAGGCAGGTGGTCCTCCACCCATTCCGTGGATCCTATCAATCCCGGTTCCTCTGCGTCCCAGGCACAGTAGACCAATGTTCTTTTGGGTTGCATTCCTTTTTTCGCCAGTTCACCCACCACCCGGGCTTCTTCCAGCAAAGCCACCATACCGCTTACAGGGTCTGAGGCCCCATGTACCCAGGCATCGTGGTGGTTTCCCCTCAGGACCCATTGATCCGGGAATTCACTGCCTTTCAGCATTGCTATGACATCATGCGCCGGTTTTAACTGCCAGTCAAATTCCAGTTTTAAATGCACTTTGGCCGGGCCGGGCCCGATATGGTAGCTGATGGGAAGGCCACCCCTCCAGGATTCAGGTGCCATAGGCCCCCCAAGGGCTTCGAGCAGCGGCTGTGCATCTTCATAGGAAATAGGCAATACCGGGATTTTGGTGATCGTAGGGGCGTCCTTCCGGTCCAGGCGCCTGGCATCCTTTGTAGCACCATAACCAGGGGTTAGGACATCCCCGGGATACAGGGGCATGTCCATCACAGAACCCCGCTGCACCCCCGTTTTATTTTTAAAGGCTCCCTTGGGATATACATCGCCCTGAACATAGCCGTCATCTGCGGGATCGGAATAGATGATACACCCGATGGCACCTTTTTCAGCGGCGAGTTTCGGTTTTATCCCACGCCAGGAACCATAATATTTGGCTATGACTATTTTTCCTGTAACATCGATTCCCTGTTTTTCCAATTCTTCATAATCCGCGGGAATCCCATAATTTACAAATACCAGCTCGGCTTCCACATCCCCGTCCGTTGAAAAGGCATTGTAACCTGGCAGCAGTGCCTCCCCTTGTTCCGTGTAGGGATCGCCTTCCACAGGCACAGCTGTCAGCTTCGCCTTATAGGTAGTTGGGGCTGTCAGTTCCAGCAGCCGCACCTTTGGATAGGGAAACAATACATCATAGGTTTCGATACGCGCATCATATCCCCAGGACTTGAATTGTGACAGCATCCATTCTGCATTTTTCCTCCCGTATTCCGTACCGACCCAGTGTGGTTCGGCTGCCATTCGTTTCATCCAGGCATCGAGATTCTCTGCCGAAAGCCCTTTTTCATAAGCCTTTTCCAGTTCAAGTTCCTTTTTGGCGCTTTCGGGTTTAAATCCTAATAGGGATTGGGCTGATATGCAACAAATTGAAAAAGAAAAGAAAACAGTACAAAAAATTCGGATCATAGGGGTTTGATTTTAGGTTTGGAAGATACCTATTTTTTTACTAATTCAGAACAGGGATTTGCCGGGTGGTCCAAATTCATAGGCAGCATCGTCAACGACAAGGACCCAGTCCTGGCCAATCCCGGAACTTGGAGGTTCTATGGTACGTTTTCCTCGGGTTAGACCGGGCCCGGGAAATGCATTTCCGGTGCGGGGATCGTACCACCAGCTTTGTAATTTAGTTCCTTTCAGCGCTGAAAGGTCCAGCAGTGCCTTTTTACCTGTTGGGAAATAAACCATGGTATAGGATCCTTCGCTGTCTGCTGTGGCGATTACATAATCCTCCGAATCATCCTGGGGCCCGGGAACCACATGGGGTGCGGGAATCCGGGTGAGGAAGGGACGGGACAATATTAAGTTTTTAAGGTGTTTTACCTGGTTGGCCATCGGAAGGTCCAATGCCAGCTTCCACGGCCGCAGTGGATGGTTGATCCCCTCCCGTTCCAATTGGTACATCTGCCATACGTCATGGCATCCGTAGGTCTGCCCGAAGGCACCCGCAAATACATTCCAGTACATGATACGCCTGATATCTTCCGGGATGCTGTAGCCCAGTTCCCGGGCATTGAAACAATTGGGATGGTCTTCATACAACGGTTCCCCGTCGAGCACAGGTTTCACCGGTTGGAGGTTATAGTCCTGTTCGATGATCCTGTAGGTAGGCTGATTGGCACAATGGCCGGTCTGGTGCATGTTGAAATCGAGCCAGGGCTGCCCGTGGAACCACCTGGATGATCCCCCCTCATCTGACGGTTGGGGGTGAAAGCTCATCAGCGTTTGTTCATATCCTCCGGCAGTTTCCGCTATGCCTTCCGCCATGGAATTCCAGATCGCCACATCCATGGTTCCCCCCCTTGGGTTGCGATCTCCCCCGATGATCCAGATTATATTGTCATAATCCTTATACCGGTTACCCAGCCAATTCCCGTATATCCGTGCATTTTCCCGGGTGAAAACCTCAGGGCCCAGCCCCCAGCTGTTGGTATATACCTTATCTCCCCAGGTTGGCAACAGCGCGATGTATATCCCCAGTTCCCCGGCCTTTTTAATTACGAAATCCACATGTTCAAAATAGTTTTCGTTCGGGCGTGAAGGATCATTGGAAAGCAGCGGTGTTTCCCCGTAGGGATTCGGGGTGTTCAACCCATCCAATTCTGCCAGGATCACCGCCTGTACTACATTAAAGCCCTGACGGGCACGGTGGGTCAGGTATTCCGATGCCTCTTCCCTGGTGCACCGGTGAAAGAGTTCCCAGGCCGTATCGCCGGCCCAAAAAAGGGGGCACCTTCCTCTGTGACCAGGAAGCGGTTGTTATCACTTACCCGGAGCCTTTGGGCATGGGAAGTTGTTATAAGCCCTATTATAAGCAGCATTGCGAAGTTGCGCGGCATGCCAAAAAATTAAGTACTGAAAGATACTATTATTTTTACGTATTCCTGAATTTTAACACCGAACTGGACCCCTTGGCAAACGCTCATTGGCAGGGGCTCAACCGATCCTTATTCCAGGTCCTTATCCAGCAACAATAAGGTCTGCAATAACACATTTGCCCCATTGGCCATATCTTCGGCACTTGTGAATTCTTCTGGGGAATGGCTGATTCCCCCTTTGCTGGGTACAAATATCATCCCTGCCCGGGTGATCAGTGCCATGTCCTGTGCATCGTGTCCCGCCCCGCTCTGCATTTGTTTATGTGTTAAGCCAAGGGAAGCTGCTGCCGTTGCGATCCGCTCCTGGATCGCTGTATCGGTCAGGGCTGGTTTAGAGTTCGCATCAATGGGCGTATAGCTGAACCGGGTATTCGATCCACTGCCGATGCTGTCACCCCTTTTTTGTATCGCGTCAAAAAGCATGTTGATCTTCTCCTCTGATAGATCGCGGATCTCGAGGCTAAGTACGACCCTCCCGGGAATGACATTGGGTGCCCCGGGTTCTGCTGAAATCCTTCCCACAGTACCTACCTGTTTGCCTTCCACACGATTGATCTCCTCATTGACCGCAATGATGAACCGGGCTGCTGCCAACAAGGCATCCTGCCGCGCATCCATGGGAGTCGTCCCTGCATGGTTTGCAAATCCGCGGATTTCAACATCCCACCATTTTATGCCCACAATCCCTTCGACTACCCCAATATCGGTTTGCTCCTGCTCCAGGATCCCTCCCTGTTCAATGTGCAATTCCAAAAACGCGGCGAGTGATCCTTTTTCCCTGGCCACTTCAGTGATCCTTTCCGGGTCACCCCCGATCCTTTTCAGCCCCTCTGCCATACTAAAACCGGTACTGTTTACAACAGACAATGCCTCCGGGCCAATTTTACCAGCCAGAGCCCGACTCCCCAAAAGGCCGCCTTCTTCGTTCGAAAAAATGATAACCTCGAGGGGGTGGTCCGTACTAATTTGCTTCTCCTGTAACGTCTTTATTACTTCTATCGCTGCAAGCGACCCCACACAACCATCATAATTGCCCCCCCGGGGTACCATATCAATATGAGAACCTAAGGCGATATATTTCCTGGATGGATTCTTCCCCGCCCTCCTGCCGGTAATATTTCCGGCAAAATCCACACTTACTTCCAGGCCGGCATCTCTCATCAATTGCTGCACATATTCCCTGCCTGCAATATCCCCATCGCTGAAAGCTACCCTGTTGGTGGTTTCGCTGCTGTCCTGCCCAAAAGTTGCCAGTTTCAACAGTGTACCCTCCAGCCGTTCCATATTGACGGTTGGCTTGGTTTGGGAAGCGATGGTTTGATGAAAAAGCAGTCCAAGGGAGATAACTATGAGATAACGGTTCATACTATGGGATTTTGAACCGGAATATACCCATTTTTAGCTATACCGTACGCGTTCCCTGTCAATTTGCTGTTGCTGGTAATTTTTTAAACAACCGCCAGGGAAGAAACTTTTGGAAAACCCTGTTTACATCCCTTCAAATGTTGGAATCCAGCAGGACCTCCCAGATGCCTTCTGTGTTTTTTTTCCAGACGAGGATATACTTTCCGTTATAGGTGCCGGTACATTGTCCGATTTCAAATACCAGATCATTTGTTACTGCTTCCAGGACCAGTGGTTCCAGGGTCAGGATATAATTGGGATCAGACATGTACTGGTAATCGGCAATGATGTCCTCCCTTCCTTTAATGACAGGCCTGTGGTTATAATAGACTGCATTTACTGCATATAATTTTTCTACCAGGACTGCCGGGTTATGCGCATTGCATAATTGTATCCACTCCTCCCGGCGTTCCTGGATTGCGGCAGGTACAGGTATTCCTTTTTTGGCCGGCGCTATAAACTCCAGCTCCCGCAGATTGGCTCCATTGCGGGAGTCCCTGATCAGAAGATGTTTAAAGATTTTGTTGTCGGAGGTATAGAAGCTGCCGAGCTCATAAATGTAAGCGGTATCAGGTGTTGCGGATATTTCGGAGTGAGTGGCAATACTGTCAATCGTGTATAGCTGCTCATGTATACGGCCAGCCACGGCTGCCGCCCCCGTAACCACCTGCCCCCCTGCATCAATGTGGACGGCTTCTGGTGAATATAAACGGGAAAGGGAATCGGTAGCTGTATTTACCAGGCGCATCCATTCCCCAGTGATACCTTGATATACTGATGGCTTCGGGGTCGCCGTTACCTTAGAGCCCGAAGCAGGCTGCTGCCGGCATCCCATACCCAGCAAAATGCATAAAGCAGGGGCCGCTATGGCAGCTGATATCTTTATAGTGCGGATATTCATAAGGAGAAACCTGAAAATTCGAAGGTACTGTTTTTCAAAATAATCAGGCGGTGCTCGTGCCTGAAACTAGATTCCCGGATTTAAGGATAAATTTGTACATTCATAGTTCAGATCAAAGGAATATCCTATTAAACCACTGCCATGTTACAACTCAAACCCATATCAAAGGATTCTATACCAAGGGCACTGACCAGGGCCAAGCACTACCGGCTCCTTAACGAACCGAAGCAGGCTGAAAGCATTTGCAGGGATATCCTGCAAATTGAACCAAACCATCAAATGGCCATACTGATATTCATCCTGGCCATCACGGACCAGTTTGGGACAGAAAAGCGTTTCTCTATTCCGGAGGCCAAAGAGCTGTGCAACCAGCTGACCAGTAAATACGAACAGCAGTATTACCATGGTATTATTGAAGAGAGACTGGGCAAAGCCGCCTTAAAAGGTTCCTCTCCGCGGGTTAAGTATATAGCTTATGAACATTACAAAAGGGCCATGCAATATTATGAGGAGGCGGAAAAGATCAGCCCAAAAGGCAACCAGGATGCTATCCTGAGGTGGAATGCCTGTATACGGGGAATCCAGGAATTTAAACTGGGTCCGTCACCGGAAGATAAGGGTATTCAGCCCCTCCTCGATGTTTAAGCGCACGCCATGGCTATCCGGGGATTCTTTCAACCTTTTTTTATAGGAGGTAACTGTTGTTTTTTGGGACCGAATATTTTGCGGCCCAGGATGGTCACCGGATCGTAATAGCGATCGATGACCCTTTCCTTTAACGGGATGATCGCATTGTCCGTGATATTTATATGTTCCGGGCAAACATCTGTACAGCACCTGGTGATGTTGCACATTCCGGAACCATATTCCTTTTTGATCTCCGGGATCCGGTCCTCCGTGTCAAGCGGGTGCATTTCAAGGCTGGCTACCCGGATCATATACCGGGGACCTACAAATTTATCCTTTTTATGGTGGTCGCGCAAAACGTGGCAGACATCCTGGCATAAATAGCATTCAATACACTTCCGGAATTCCTGTACCCTGTCCACATCTTTCTGATACATAACATAACCTTTCTCCGTTTTCGCTTCAGGAGCCAATTTCACCGGCTTTATGCGTTTGTTCTGCTGGTAATTCCAGGAGACATCCGTAACCAGGTCCCGGATTACCGGGAACGTTTTGAGCGGTGTCAGCGTAATGGTCTCCTCCGCGCCATATTCGTTCATACGGGTCATACAGGCCAATTTTGGTTTCCCGTTGATCTCCATACTGCACGACCCGCATTTACCGGCCTTGCAATTCCAGCGTATGGCCAGGTCATTGGCCTGTTCTGCCTGTATTTTATGGATCACGTCCAGGACCACCATCCCTTCCATTTCTTCCGTTTCATATAGTTCCAATGCGCCCTGCTCTTTGTCACCTCTGAAGATCCTGAATTTTCTTTTTCCCATATTTTTTGATTTACGCGGTATGCCGGCTGCTGGTAGCCTCCTGCCATTCCAACTGATCCATGACAATTAACCGTTTAAAGCAGATCCTTTCCTGCCATCTCCCTTTCGCTGGCGATTTCCTTCTCGAGGTCTTCGATATTCGATTGGGCAATCCGTTTTAATTCTGCATCCGGAACCGGGCGTTCAACCTTGCGGAGCTCCATGGTTCCGTCGCCTTTTTTTTGGGTAACAATATTGTATTGCAGCCATTTTTCCTGTTCGCCGGGAAAGTCTGATCGGGTGTGGGCACCCCGGCTTTCCTCCCGCATCAATGCGGCCCGGGCCACAGCTTCAGCCGTGATCAGGAGATTGCGCATGCCCAATGCCTCATGCCAACCCGGGTTGAACTGGCTCGCACCTTTTGCCTTTACGGAGGCATAGGAAGCCTTGATTTTTTCCAATTGTGCAATCCCCGTTTCCAGGTCTTCCCGCGACCGGATGATCCCCACGTGATGTTGCATAGTACGTTCCAGTTCCTCATGGAGCAGGTATGGGTTTGCACCGGATTCCCGGTTAAGGATGTCTGTTGCGGACCGGATTATGGTTTGAACCTGATCCGCATTGATTTCAGACTGGGATGCTGAATTTTTAGCATATTCCGAAGCTGATTTCCCGGAAAGGTATCCGAATACAAGCAGATCTGACAGGGAATTCCCGCCGAGACGGTTGGCGCCATGCATCCCTGCCGCACATTCCCCACAGGCAAACAAGCCGGGGACTGAACTCATTGTTGTATCGGCTTCTACCCGTATCCCGCCCATAAAGTAATGGCAGGTTGGACCTACTTCCATGGGTTCCCGGGTGATATCCAGTTCGGCCAGGACTTTGAATTGATGGTACATTGAAGGTAATTTCCTGCGGATATCCTCTGCTGATCGCTGCGTGGCAATGTTGAGGTAAGCCCCTCCATGTACCGAGCCGCGGCCTGCCTTTACCTCTTCATTTATGGCCCGGGCAACCACATCGCGGGTCAGTAATTCCGGAGGCCTCCTGGCCTCGGGATCGCCGGCAAGCCATCGTGCAGCTTCTTCCTGGGTTGCGGCTGTTTCAGAGCGGAAGCGTTCCGGGATATAGTTGAACATAAAACGGGTCCCCTCCTTATTGAGCAGGATACCGCCTTCACCCCGAACGCTTTCTGTGACCAGTATGCCTTTTACGGAAAGTGGCCAGACCATTCCTGTGGGATGGAATTGGTTAAATTCCAGGTCCATGAGTTCGGCCCCGGCCTGGTATGCCATGCCGTACCCATCGCCCGTGTATTCCCACGAATTGGAGGTAACATCCCATGCTTTCCCGCCACCGCCGGTGGCGAGGATGATGGCCTTTGCTTTCAGGATTACAAATGTCCCTGTTTCCCGCCACATGCAAACGATTCCGCAAACCCCCCCGTCCTGGTTTTTGAGCAGGTCCAGGGCCGTGCATTCCATATAGGTTTCTATCCCCTGGTGGATACCGTGGTCCTGTAAGGTGCGGATCATTTCCAACCCAGTCCGGTCCCCCACATGTGCCAGCCGGGGGTAGCGGTGCCCCCCAAAATTTCGTTGATTGATCAATCCTTCCTGTGTCCTGTCAAAAACAGCCCCCCATTCTTCCAGGAGCCGTACGCGTTCCGGTGCCAGTTTTGCATGGAGTTCGGCCATGCGCCATACATTGAGGAATTTTCCACCCCGCATGGTATCCCTGAAATGGATCTTCCAGTCATCCCGCGCATCTACATTCCCCAAAGCCGCGGCCATGCCACCCTCAGCCATAACGGTATGGGCTTTGCCGAGCAGGGATTTCATCACAATCCCCGTGCTCATCCCCCGGGAGGATGCCTCAATCGCAGCGCTTAGCCCCGCACCACCGGCGCCAACTACCAGTACATCGTGGGTGATGGTTTGTATTTCTGAAATATCAATCATACGTCTCTTTCGTTTTTAAGCTCCCCAGGTATTCGGATCACTCAGTGCCCCCATGGAAACCAGGCGGATATAGATATCGGCGATCATGATCCAGACCAGGCTCAGCCAGGCAAATAATTCGTGGCGTTGGTTTAGCCACCCTACGATCCTTCCATTCCCATGGGCAATGGTACCCCGGACACTACATGAATAACAATCCCTGCTGCCGCTGACCAGGTGCCGGATGGAATGGCATCCGAAGGAATAACAAGCCAGGAGAATAGGATTTCCAAGGAGTAGCAGGCTGCCAATGCCAACCCCGAATACACCCCCCCGGAAAAAGGACAAAAATGCATCGTAAAAGAATACCAGGATATACATCATTGCAAAGTACATGGCATACCGGTGCAGGTTTTGAACCACCATAAGTCCGGTTTCCCCTTTGTATCCCGATTTACCTTTCCGGGGCAGGGCCCCTACCGCGCAGGCAGGTGGTGTACCTGCAAACGCCCGGTAATAGGCTTTTCTATAGTAGTAACAGGTAAACCGGAAAATCCCGGGGATGGCCAAAATAAGGAGGGAGGGGGAGGGGGGCAGCCAGTCGGGCCACCAGGTTGGCCATGTCCCGAAGATAGCGTGCTCAAGGGGGGCAGCCCCTTCAACACCTTCTTTTATGAACAATAATGGGGAATAAAAGGGGGCCAGGTACCCGCCAAACCCTTCCTGCCCTGCATTGTACCAGTAGAAATCTGCCTGCCAGGCAGACCAGAAACCATATATCAGGAAACTGGTAAGTCCAAAAAGAACCAGTGCGGGATATAACCACCACCGGTCAGTCCGAAGTGTTTTTCCAAACCCTGAAGAACGGATGGTTGTAGCGGTGGATTCAGACACGTAATATGCTAGGTTTAAGGTGTAGCCTTATCGGTTAATTGCATACAATTTAGTAAAAAAGTCAGTTCCTTGTTTCCCCAGGGGCAGGAAAAGAATGATTTGCCTTCGCCATCATCGGGTATCTGATCGGGGATATGGATTCCTGAACCCATGAGACGGCAACAAAGGGGCAGGGGTGCAAAGCAATCCTCCGGCGGACCCTGTTCTGAGCAGGGAAGTTGGTACCAGGTGTTTCGTTAAAGTAGTCCCCTGGCTTTGATCTCCAAATACTTGTTTATCGTATTGAGGGTGAGGTCCTGCGGCTTGGTAAGGATAGTCTGTATGCCATATTTTCGCAGTTCATAGACCACTAATTTCTTTTCATAAACAAATTTTTCAGCAAGGGTTTGCTGAAAGATCTCCTGGGTTGCATGGACCGCTTGCCTGGCAAAGGCTGTCAGCTCCGTATTCTCGAAGAGTATGACCACCAGCAGGTGTTGTTTGTTAAGGGCCTGCAGGTATGGTATTTGCCGGTGGAGCGCATCCAGGGTTTCAAAATTGGTATAGAGCAACAATAGGCTCCGTTGGTTGATATGCCGTTTGATGTCCACATACAACCTGCTGAAATCACTCTCAGCATAGTTGGTCTTGAGGTTATACAGTGTTTCCAGGATCAGGTTCATTTGTGAACTGCGCTTTTCCGCCACTACCCGGTTCTCTATTTTATTGCTAAAAGCAAACATGCCGGCCTTGTCCTGTTTTTTTATGGCGATGCTGCTGATCACCAGGGTGGCATTGATGGCATAGTCCAGAAGGCTCAATTTTTCAAAGGGCATCTTCATGACCCGACCTTTATCAATCACAGAATAAATGGATTGCGATTTTTCATCCTGGTGCTGGTTTACCATCAGCTGGTTCTTTTTGGCCGTCGCCTTCCAGTTGATGATCCGGATATCATCCCCGGCTACATAATCCCGGATTTGCTCAAATTCCATGGTATGGCCTATCCTGCGTATTTTTTTTACCCCATATTCAAAAAGCCGGTCCGTAAAGGCCATCAGGTCATATTTTTTAAGCTGCAGGAAGGAAGGGTAGACAGGGACTTCCCGGGAATCGTCAAAAATAAACCGCCTTCGGAGCAATCCCAACCCGGAACGGACAAATACGTTCAGCTTCCCAAATTCGTAGATTCCGCGTTCCACCGGCCTAAGGATATAATTGAATACGGTCTTTTTATTACTCCCCAAACGCGCTTCCAAACCAAAATCCCTTTTCTGAAACTGCTGGGGTAACTCATCAAGTATGGTGAGGTTGACCGTAAACGGATACCTGTTATACAGTACTATATGAATGGTATTTTCATCTCCATTGGAAAGCTTGTCGGGGATAACGCGTTCGCCATGTATCTTGCCGCCTGTAATGAATACCAACAGGAAATCAGCGGCAACCAGCAGGAGGAACAGGTAAAATAGGAGCTTCATACTGCCAAAAATTGCAGGATAGATGAATGAAAGCATAAATCCAAAGGCCAGGAGTGCAAGCAACAGGAAGAACCGGTTTGATAGGTAGGTATTTCTGATTAACTTTTTCATTGGCATATATCAGATAGGAATGGTTATCTCGGAACCTCTATGCTTTCCAGTATCTGTGTTACCACCTTATCCGGGGTGAAACCCTCCATTTCCCGTTCCGGGGTTAGCATCACCCTATGAGTCAGGACGGGGCCGGCGACCTGCCTGATATCGTCAGGGGTCACAAAATCGCGCCCCTGGATGGCCGCCAGTGCTTTTGATGCTTCCAGGATAGCGATGGAAGCCCGGGGAGAAGCCCCAAGGTAGAGGTTGGCATTGGTGCGGGTGTTGTCCACTATCCTTGCTATATATTTCAATAGCGCATCCTCAACTATGATCCCCCGGATGGTCTGCTGGTAGTGCGCGATCTGATCTGCATTCAGTACGGACCTGATAAGGGAAGTGACATCGGTTGTTATCTCACGATGTTTATGTTCCAGGATCCGGATCTCTTCTTCCAAACTTGGATAGTGTACACTGATTTTAAAAAGAAACCGGTCTAATTGTGCCTCGGGTAACCTGTAGGTCCCTTCCTGCTCAATCGGATTCTGGGTAGCGAACACGAGGAAGGGCGGTGGCATCTCGTAGCATTGGCCGTCCATGGTGATCTGCCGTTCCGCCATAGCTTCAAAAAGGGCTGCCTGGGTCTTGGCCGGGGCCCTGTTGATTTCATCAATCAGGATGATATTGGAGAATATAGGACCTTTCTTAAACTCAAATTCGGTGCTTTTAACATTGAAAACCGAGGTACCCAGGATATCGCTGGGCATGAGGTCCGGTGTAAACTGTATCCGGCTGAAGGCCACGTCCAAGGTTTTGGCAAGCAATTTGGCCGTCACCGTTTTTGCAACCCCGGGAACCCCTTCAATCAGGGAATGTCCGTTTGCCAGTATGGAAATGATCAGCAGTTCAATCATCGCTTCCTGCCCGATGATCACCTTTCCCAATTCCTGCTTTATTTGGGCGACCGCGCTTTGCAGCTCACCCAGATCAATCCGGTTTTGGAATTCCAATGGGTCTTTCCCCCTCACCGGGGAATCCTGAGATTCTGGTTGCTCCTGCTTGTTGTCTTCCATTCTTATTTTTTAAATGCTGTTATTTTTTGATTCAGTTTAATCAATTCCGTTTCCGTATGGGATTCCTTGTGTTTAAGATACTGGATGTAATCTATTAATTCCCGGATTTCTTTCAGGGGCTTTCCGGATTTCAGGGACAGGTCCCGGACCAGGTTTTCCTGCTTGCCATCGGTATTTAAATAATACCGACTACGGATGTATTCCATAAAATAGTTCGATTTTTTGGCAATCAGGTCTGTATAATCCCGGTGTTGAAGGTACAGATTGCCCATGGTCCTGGCGAACTCAACAGAAGAATTTTCCAAAGGAGTGATAACCGGAATGATGCGCTGTTCCCTTTTTGCCCTGAAAAAAACAAAAACAAGTATGCCTGCAACCGATAGATAATACGCCCATTTAAGCGGAGCCTGGTTCAGTATGTACCGCATGGGCGAATCGATTACTACCCGTCCCACTTTCAGGTAATCATCCCATAGGAGTGCCCGGTCGTCCAGGTACGATAGGGTATGGGCGCTATAAGCCTGATTGCCGTTCAGTAAATAATAGTTGGTGAAGGCTTCCGGGGCCGCATTGAGGTAAAAATTGCCTTTCCCAAAGGCTACCTGTATAAAATTTGGTTCTTTCTTTGCAGGCTGCGAGGGGTCTTCCGGCCGGTGCACATAACCCAACACAGTCGTTTGAAGGGTGTCAAAACTAGTAAACCGGGCATTGTTGCTCCCACGATCAAGTTTAAAATCCGTATCCGTGAACCGGGAATTGGTGAGGCTGAGGTGAACCGTATCCCGGGAGTAAACATAGTTTGATTGCACCTGGATATGGAGGGTATCAGACAGGTAATATCCAAAATATGTGGAAGCCATGAATGCATTGTTCCCCTGTTCCACAAATCGCAGTAACTGGTTGGTCTCCTGTTCATCAAAATCCAGTGCAGAATTGACGAATATATAGTTGAAGGATTGTAGGGTATCCCGGCCCGATAGCACGGTGTAAGGAGTTTCATCCCTGGTTTCTATAGATGATTTCGGAAATAAGGTCTGCAGTTCCGTGTACGCTATATAACTCCCAAATGGCCTTTTGTGATAGGAAGTATAGGAAGGATCCCAGTTAAGCGGTGTGGGACGGGTAATTTCAATGATGATAATTCCGAGGAGTATGAGAAAGAATATTCCCGATATGAGTTTGGTGCTTTTATCCATCAGGGTTGCTTCATTATACTGGTCAGGAAATCAAATTTTTCTACGGCAATTGCATAAACTGATTCGTCTATGGGTTGTTCCCCATACCAGATGTGATCGTACAGGTAGGAAACTTGCCGGAATGGCAGCTGCAGGGCAGGGAGCTTAATTTCACGCTGATAGTCCCAGTTGGTTTTCTCGTAATGCCATACTATGATCCCGTGTCGGTTGAGCCGTTTCAATACCTGGAGATAATGGTATCGTATCGCCAGCCGGTAATCCTTTTGCTCCTGTGCTGCGGCAATAAGGTCATTGAGGTCTGTATTTTCGAGTAGTTCCGCTTCCAGGTAAACCGGTATGCCTGCCCCCGGAGGTGATGTAAAAACGGCAGCCAGGTTTTCTCCAACAAAGAATTTGATGATCAGGTAGATCGTAAGGAGTGCCATGAGTGTATAAATGAGGTATTCCAGGAATTCAGAAGTTCCCGGCGGCAGGGTAATTCCAAAGGTATCTATGAGGAACTGAAAAAACCAATTCAGGAATCGTTCTACAAGGTTTTGCGGGTCCCCGTCCCTGCCTGAATAATCGAATTCGTCACCTGTATATTTTAGGTTAAGGGGACCTTCGAAAATGCGGGTGGGTAATGACTGGATGCTATCAACTTTTACAACTATGGAATCCCGGGCCTTCCCGGCTAATTGTTGTGGCGTAAATGGCCAAAAGCCTGTAATTGAAATGTCTCTGATCACTTTTCCGGATTGCCTATTTGATCGATTTTGCTTCGGGTGTTGGTGTTGTATGCTTTTTCGTGCAAAGCAAAATACAAAATACCGTTCACGAACTGGGACAGGCATTGGCTGTACACCGAAATTATCAGGAACAGGCAGGTGCCCAGGGTGTAAATAATGGTAGGGACGACCCCAGTACTTACGTCCACATCGCTTTGTACAACATGGAAGGTATAAATCCCAACAAGCACACCCGGGATTATCATAATAATAAATACCAAAATGCCGTTTAGCAGTCCCAATATGAAATTTACCCCAACAGCTTTCCAGAAATTTGTATATACCAGTGCCCATCCTTCCCCAAAGGCTTCTGTTATGCCTTTATTCTCTTCAAGCATACAAACAAAAGAAACCCCAAACCAGGCCAGTATATAAAATAATAGTACATAGTATGCCAGGAAACCAAGTAATGGGATCAACAGCAGCACAAAACCCAGGACGGAGACGCCCACATAGATGATGATCAACAGAATTACAAACATGAGAATACTCCCCAATCTGTTCCTGAAAATGTTCCATACCTCCCTTTTGTCGAATGTATTCCCTTTGTGCTGCTCATACCGGATCATGTAGGCGCCGGCGAGGCTATAATTCAGGATGGCTACTGCAATAAATACAAGCAAAAACAACATACCCCCTATACCCAGATATACCAGGTACGTGTCATCTGTAATTCCGGTTCCTCCCGGGATGGACGTATCGGCAACAGTGATCATTCCGATAAAACCAGATACAAGCAGGTAGCTGATAACAAGGAGCAGCACCAGAAATACGCCGTTATAGCTTAGAAATATGTTGGTGAACTTTTTGATGTTCTGTTTCAGAAAATCGAAATAAACGGAGATGATATCCCCGAAATCACGATTTACCTTAAGTTCCAGATAGTTTTCCTTCATTTTGTGCAGCATCAATTTTATGTAATATGACAGGATAGGCAATATAATAGAATAGTATCAATGCCAGTGAAGCACCAATAATCGTCAAGGATAGCCAGGCAGGCATTTCAGAATACCGGGTAATAAACCCTTCTATAAATCCGGCAATGATAAAAAAGGGAATTGTACTTATCACGACCTTCAAGCCATCTTTGGCACCTTTCATAAAGGATACCCTCCTGGAATAGGTTCCCGGAAACAGGATGCTGTTACCCATGATCAGTCCGGCACACCCGGCAATGATAATGACCGAAATCTCGATGGTGCCGTGCAGCCATATTTGTTTATTGGCTTCTAAAAATACGTCGCGGGTATAAAAAAAGGTAACAAAGGCACCCAGCATTACCCCATTGCTAAAGAGGATATAGCCTGTTCCAATACTGGTGATGACTCCAAACGCAAACGCCAGCATAGCCACCCTGATATTATTGATGGTAATGCCCAAAAAAGATCCGATCTCGCTGCCGCCTTTGTATATTGCAGTTGGATCGCCTTCCGCAATATTGTTCAGCGTTTCGTTAACATAGGCATCTCCCAGGATGAGTCTGACGAAGGTGCTGTCATGGAGGGCAGAAATACTTCCGATGGCCGCGGCACACAGGAAGATAAGGAATGCCACGCCAAGGGTTTTATGATATTGTTTGAAGAATAGGGGAAATTCCCGGACCCAGAAGTCCAGGATGCGGTTGCGGTCTTCCCTTTTGTTCCTGTAAATCTTCTGGTGGGCCAGGGATGCCAGGCTATTTAGATACAATAAAGTTTTGCTTTCAGCGTAATAGGTCTGTGCATAAGCCAGATCATTGGTTAGGTGGATATAACCATTAGCCAATTCATCCGGACTGATCGCGGTGTTGAGGGTAATAGCCTTTTCGAATGCTATCCATTTTTCTTTATTTTGCTTTACAAAAGCGGCTTCGCGCATGCGGGGAATTTGATTACATTTTAAAATTAAGGCTAATATGTCCAACCTTCAAATCAATACAACGCAAAATGTCATCCTGGATTATAAAATAGTCGGGGTTGGCGAGCGGATTGTGGCTTTTTTGATCGACGGCTTTATCTTATACCTCTATGCCACCCTGGTCCAGTATATCGGGCAGGCGATTGGATATCTCTATGATGATACCTGGACGCAGCGTGGTTTGATAAGCCTTATCCTGCTGCCGGCCATGTGTTATAGTTTGTTTATGCACCTGCTGTTCAACGGGCGAACCGTGGGAAAATTGTTGTTAAGAATGAGGGTTGTGATGGTGGACGGCTCCCCCGCTCACTGGAGCAATTACCTGGTGCGATGGATGTTGCGCCTGGTTGATATTTGGTTGTTCCTGGGGTCTGTGGGATTACTGGCCATTTTGTTTTCCGATAAGCGGCAGCGACTCGGTGATGCAGCTGCAGGGACCGTTGTGATTAGCACAAAGAACCGGACAAGGGTTACCCATACTATTCTGGAGGACCTTTCGGATAACCATGTACCCATGTTCACCAACGTAACCCTGCTCACGGACCGGGATGTAAGGCTGATCAAAGACACCTTCCGGATCGCCAAAAACAGCAATGACCATAAAACCATGAAAACCCTCCGGGATAAAGTGGAAAGCATCCTCGCTTCAGGATCCGATTTGTATGATGAGCCTTACCTTTCCACTGTTTTAAAGGACTATTATTACTATACCCAAAAATTATAAGCGATGTTTTATTTTGTGATCGACCTGTTAGGTACCATCGCGTTTGCCATATCTGGGGTCCTGGTGGCCATGGATAAAAAACTCGATCTGTTTGGTGTATTTATCATCGCATTTGTAACAGCGGTTGGCGGGGGAACGTTGCGCGATCTACTCACAGGGGATACGCCGGTGGTCTGGATGCGCGACCTGATCTATGTCTGGACCATCCTGGGAACGGTAGTACTGGCAATCCTTTTCAGGAATCAACTCAAATATATGCGGACGTCGCTTTTCCTGTTTGATACGATTGGCATCGGGCTATATACCATGGTTGGTATTGAAAAAGGGCTCACGGCCGGACTCCTGCCGGTAATCTGTATTGCCCTGGGGATCATTACAGCCAGTTTCGGGGGGGTGATCCGGGACATACTCTGCAATGAGATCCCCGTAATCTTTCGGCGGGAGATCTATGCAACTGCCTGTATGATCGGAGGGGCGGGATATTTTGTATTACGGCTGCTCCCACTGAGCAACGAATACGCTTATGTATTTGCTATTTTAATCGTAATTGGTGTACGGTTGCTGGCGGTGAAATTTAAGATCGCCCTGCCGGGCATCTACCGCAACTGATGGATCAACTTAGTGAAACCCTTTTGTCACCTGAAGGAAGTGGTGGAAGGTGCATAACAGTTCAATTTACTACCTCGGCTTTGAGGATATAGATATTTTCACTGGGCCAATCGCCATCATCCACCGGTTGACTGTTGATCAGATCCACTACATCCATACCTTCGATGACCTTGCCAAAGGGGGTGTAACCACCGTCCAGATGGTAGGATCCCGGCCGGGTGACGACAATAAAGAACTCATAAGGTGACGCCAGCATGTGCGGATTGTCAATTTCACTGCTGGGCATGGAAAGGGTTCCCCGGTGGTGCTTATATCCCTTCCGGGTATCGGGCGGGAGGAGGTACTGGCCAATTTCCCTTCTTTTCCGGGAGGTTTCTACATCATCGGAATTGCCCCCTTGTATAATAAAATCCTTAACTACCCTATGGAACTGCGTATTGTTAAAATATCCCTTTTTGGTGAGGTATATAAAATTGGCTTTATGGTAGGGTACATCGTCATATAGCTGTACTGTAAATGTCCCGAGGTTTGTGGTCAGCTTCACCTTGTTTTCTTTCAGCCCTTTTTGATAGTTAAAAAAGAAATCGACCGCATTGTCCTCTGTCAGTTTAAACGTATCTTCTTTTGGAACATTTGCAATGGTATCCTTTACTTTTTCGGGTACTATCTCCTTTTCCGCTGCTTTTGGGGTTACTGTAGCTTTGGGTTGCTCCTTGCATGAGACAAAGAAAAATAATAGTATTATTGTAGCGCCGCCGCGTATTGTATGCATCATGGATTTCAATGATTTTTCTCAACAACTTGTAAAAATAAAAAATCTACCCCTACCGGGCACACCTTCTCATTATAAAATGGCCCCGGAGATCCGTGTCCGTGAACTGAAAGCAGGATTTTCCCCTGGCAGGGAGCCCCGGAAGGCCGGGGTAATGGCTCTTTTTTATCCCCGGAGCAGGCAGACCCATTTTCTGCTGATCCATAGAAAAACCTATGAGGGGGTACATTCCAATCAAATAGGTTTTCCGGGCGGGAAGGCGGAGAGCGGGGATAAGGACCTCCTGGAAACAGCATTGCGCGAAACTTTCGAAGAAGTAGGGGTGACGCCCGGGGAAATTGAGGTTATACGCCCTATTTCCAAGATTTATATCCCCCCCAGTAATTTTGAGGTGCAGCCTTTTCTCGGTATCTACCAAAATACGCTGCCATTTATAGTTCAGGAAGCCGAAGTGGAAGCCCTTGTTGAGATCGCTCTCCGGGATTTATTGGATGACAAGAACCTGGTTACCCAGGTACTGTCAACTTCCTATGCCAAAAATATAGAAGTGCCGGCATTCCGGCTCAACGGCCATATTGTATGGGGAGCAACAGGCATGATGCTGAATGAAATCAGGGAGATCTTTAAACAAGTGTTATGAGGCAGATTTTGTAGTTTTGTGATCTATGGCATTATTCAAGGAAAATCCTTTCGGGCATATACTCTTTTTAAAGAAATGGTTGATCCGCATCCTGGGGATCATCACGCATCAACGGTACAAGGGTTTCAATACCCTGGAGATTGAGGGTTCGGAGATCATCCGGCAACTCCCGGAAACCAATGTGCTTTTTGTTAGCAATCACCAGACTTATTTTGCGGATGTTGTTGCCATGTTCCATGTATTCAATGCCAGCCTCAAGGGGAGGGACAACAGTATAAAAAACATCGGGTACCTCTGGAACCCAAAATTGAATGTTTACTACGTTGCCGCCGCGGAGACCATGAAAAAAAGTTTGCTTACCAAAATATTGGCCTATGTGGGATCTATCAGCATTGAACGTACCTGGCGCGCTGAGGGCAAAGATGTCAACCGGCAGGTTAAGATGAGTGATATCTCCAATATTGGGACGGCCCTGAAAGATGGCTGGGTCATTACATTCCCCCAGGGAACTACCACCCCGTGGAAGCCTTTGCGAAAGGGAACCGCACACATCATCCGTAAATACAGGCCGGTTGTGGTCCCCGTGGTAATTGATGGGTTCCGGCGGTCTTTTGACAAACAAGGTCTGCGGGTAAAAAAGAAAGGGATACTCCAGCATATGATTATCAAAGAACCCTTACTGATTGATTACGAGAACGAATCAGTGGAATCCATTATTGAAAAGATGGAATATGCCATTGAGCAGCATCCATCCTTTTTAAAAGTGATCCCAAAAGAAGAACTGATGGCACTGGAAGAAGAAAACAAGCTCCGCAGATGGCGCAACAAACAGGAGAAGCAATCCTGACAACCTCCCTGCAGGCTCTATGCGTTAGGGGGCCTCATCATAATTCCAGTTGCTTCAATTCATTGTAATTATTCCGCAACCGCCTCAAAAGTATCCCGTAAACAACCCGGTAGAAAAGCCAGATCAATGAGAGGATGATCGCTACTACGGCTATGCAGATGAAGGTAAAGATAATCCAGAAAAACGTTGGGCTGCCTGCTTCGGAGGCTGCATGGATGATCTGCCGGCCTTCCTCCCCGTTTCGTAAAAAACCATATAACAAGAGGAAGAATGATACCGTGAAAATTGCAATATTGAACCATACATATTGTGTAACGGTCCTTTTGACATCGAGTATGGCCTTCATGAGTTTTTTGGAGGATTCCGTATAGGAAATACGCCTGTAATTACGGTAGAATTTAAAGATAAAGAAGATGAGCACCACATAATTGATAGCCGTAAGGGATGAGGTGATCTCAAAAATACCCAACGATTTTTCAAGTGAGGACGACGCTGAATCGTAAGAGATCAGGTTGATCGATGCCCAGAAAACAAACTCGATGATACTGATATAAAAGATCCATTTTACAATGGAGGAAGATTTCTTCCAGATCATCCGATATATATCATCATAGCTCAACCTGGGGATATGCTTCTCCTTTTTCTGCCAGTCTTTTTTAAGCCATTCCAACTCGTCCATCATAAGCTTAAGGATTCAATATGGTTCTTAATTTGTTCTTTATCCGGTTCATTTTCACCCTTGCATTAACTTCAGAAATTCCAAGCGTATCCGCTATTTCTTCATAATTTTTATCCTCGAGGTACAAAAAAACCAATGCTTTGTCAATATCCCCCAATTCCCGCACGGCATCATATAACAACTTTAATTGTTGTTCTTCCGTTTCATCGTATTCATCTGCCTGGATCTTGAAAATAACGGTATCATAATCCTGGGTCTGAACCCGTTTTTTAGATTTTCTGTATAAAGTAATGGCCGTGTTCAGGGCAACCCGGTACATCCAGGTACTGAATTTGGAATCGCCCCGAAACTTTGGGTAGGCTTTCCAAAGTTGAATGGTAATTTCCTGAAACAGATCTTTATGGGCCTGCCTGTTATTGGTATACAGGCTGCATACTTTATGCACGATATTCTGATTGTTCTCAAGTTCGGTCACAAATTTGTGCTCCAGCTCTTTGTTCACTTTTCAGGCTAGGTGTTTGGATGTTAGTATGCTAAAATGAAATTTTGTTACAGGGCCGTCTGGCATAAATGATCTGAAACGTTACTCAGGCCTTACAGCTAAACTCGTTCGAATGGCGTTAATTCCTGTAGTCCAGGGCGGGGGCCCTGTCCCCTAACAAAGGAATATATTTGAAGTCGGGTCCCCGGCGTTCCTGAAATTCTGCCTGGGCCTTTTTGATCAATGCAGGTTCCCTGAACAGATCAATGGTTGTTAGGGCCAGGGTTTTGGCCGCAACCATCATCCCTTTATTCCCTATGGAGGTTCCACCTGCAGCCACTGCCTGCCAGCTGTGCGCCGGTGTTCCCGGAACCCAGGTTGCCGTTCCCAGTCCCACCGTGGGAACCGCAAAACTTACATCACCCACATCCGTGGAACCGCTCGATTTGGCATCTTTGGTGTATGGTTTAATATTTTTAGCTTTCGCAGTATCTGCCTTTTCATACCCCAGGCTTACCGCTATTTTATTGGCAAATTCCAATTCTTCCGGGCTATAGGTAATTCCCCCTACCTTACTCAGGTTCTGGTGCATCAACGTTTGCAAGGTAGTGTTGGGGAGCAATTCGTGGGTTCCACCGATCATCTCATATTTCATAGTGGTGCCTGTGCCCAGTGCTGCCCCTTCTGCTGCTTTTACAATCCGGTCAAAGATGGCGATTACTTCATCCCGTTTCGTATGCCGGGCATAATAATATACTTCTGCAAAATCCGGGACCACGTTGGGGGCTTTCCCCCCGTCTGTAATAACATAATGTATCCTTGCCTCATCCGGGATATGCTCCCGCATCATATTGACCATGGCGTCCATTGCCTCTACCCCGTCAAGTGCCGACCGTCCTTTTTCAGGAGCCCCAGCTGCATGGGCAGAAACACCATAAAACCGGAACTTGGCCGACTTATTCGCCAGTGCTGCGCCTTCATCTGCTTCATTCTCGTTTCCCGGATGCCAGTGCACTGCTACATCCACATCGTTGAAAAGGCCTTCCCGAACCATATAAACCTTCCCAGATCCCCCTTCCTCCGCGGGGCAGCCATAAAAGCGTATTGTTCCCTGGGTTTTAGTAGCTTGCAGCCAGTTCTTTACGGCTATCGCTGCTGCAGTGGACGCCGTTCCGAACAAATGGTGGCCACAGGCATGTCCGGCTGCCTTCCCTGCTGATTTTTTTTCTGGTACAGCCTGCTGTGACAATCCCGGCAGGGCATCGTATTCCCCCAGGATGGCTATAACGGGAGACCCGCTGCCATATTCTGCGATGAATGCCGTTGGGATACCGGCAACCCCGCTTTTAATTGTAAACCCTTCCCCGCTCAAGGTATTTTGCAGCAGGGTGGAACTTTTTTCTTCCTGATAGCCCATTTCTGCATATCCCCAGATTTCCTGGGCGATGCTTCCATAATCAACTGCTTTTGCATCGAGCTGCTGCAGGACATCTTCCGGCTTCTTCTGGGCATATATTGTGGAGAAACAGAGGGTAATACCAAGGATCAGGATAATGTTTTTCATGGATTATTTTTAGGATTGGGTAAATATAATCAATGAAATTGGAGCACACAATTGGCTTTTTGGCATGGGGTGGGCAACCTGAAAATACCGGTGGATCCACCTCGTAACGGGAGAATAGTTCCTTTAATATAATTTATAGATGCATGCCTGGTAGGGGATGAGCGTGAATTGCGTATCCTGTTGTATTTTGGTTGCCTCTTCACCTGCATTGGAAATAAGCAGCTTTGCCTCCCGGAACTGTAATTGTAGTTCAACCGTTACTTTCCGGCTTGTGAAACTAAGCAGGACCAGCAACCGTTCCCCGTCCCATGTCCTCAGATATGAATAAACTTCTTCATTTTCAGGTAACAGGAGGGTGTAGTCCCCATATACCAGGGTGGTATTTTGTTTTCTAAGACGTACCATGGATTTAAAATAATTCAGGACGGAATCCTTGCGATCTTCCTGGTCGGTCACATTGATACCATCCAGGTAATTGGAATTTACAGAAAGCCAGGGTTCAGCAACCGTAAACCCTGCATGTTCAGAACGGTCCCATTGCATGGGCGTCCTGGCATTGTCCCGGCTTGTCAGTTTCTCATTGGCCAAAAATGCCTGCAGGTCATCCCCCCGTTTTTTTGCGATCCGATATTTGTTAAGGGTATTGATATCCCGGTATTGCTCAATAGATTCGAATCCTATATTGGTCATCCCTATCTCTTCCCCATAGTAAAAAAACGGTGTACCCCGCATGGAAAGCAGGAACGTCTGTAGCATGGTTGCGGAATTATACCAGTGTTCTATGGAATCATTACCCCAGCGGCTGACGGCACGGGGGAAGTCATGGTTGTCCAGGTACAGGGAACCCCACCCTTTCCTGGCAAAGAGGGCATCCCACCTGGTGAATATAGCCTTAAAGTCGCTGAGCTTCCAGGGGCCTTTCCGCATGGGGAAAACATCATCGGATAACAGGTCCAGTGACATGAGGTCGAACTGAAAGAACATATTCAATGCTTTGCGGTCTTCATCCACAAATTGGAGGGCCTGATCCAGGGCAACTCCCGGGGCTTCACCTACAGTCATACTATCATATTTGGAAAGGACTTTCGTGTTCATCTCGCGGAGGTATTCCGATAGGTGGGGCCCGTTTGCATAAAATGCCGCAAAATCCCCCTTGTATTTTTCAGGGATTTCAGGAAATTCGGGGTCTTTCGAAATAAATGATATGACATCCATCCGGAAGCCATCAATACCTTTTTCGAACCAAAACGCCATCATATCATAGATGGCCTGCCGTACAACCGGGTTTCCCCAATTCAGGTCGGGCTGTTTGGCTGAGAAATAATGCAGGTAATACGCGTTCGTAACCTCATCATACCTCCAGGCGTTGTCCTCCGGGTCAAAGTAACTATAGCGCCTGGGTGGTTTCCCTTTTTCTGCATCCCACCAGTGGTAATAAGCCCTGAAGGGATTGTCTCGTGATGAACGGGACTCCACAAACCAGGGATGTTCATCACTGGTATGGTTCACCACCAGGTCCATGATCAGTTTTAAACCGCGCAACTTCATTTCAGCCAATAAGTGGTCGAAATCCTGCATCGTGCCGAATTCCGGCATAATCGTACGGTAATCACTGATGTCATAGCCATTGTCATCATTCGGGGATGCGTAGACCGGATTAAGCCAGATGATATCAACTCCCAGGCCCTGGATATAATCCAGCCGGGAAACAATACCTCTCAGGTCACCGATCCCGTCAGCGTTGGAATCCTGGAAACTCCTGGGATAGATCTGGTAGACAACTGCTTCTTTCCACCAAGTGCGGCCGGGTTCCATATTGTTGCGATTTCTAATCTAAATTTAGGGCTTCAGGGTTGACGAGGGGTGCGCATTCCGGTCAATAATTGCCGGGAAAGCATTTTTTGAACTATGGCAGTTCCTGTTTCCGCGGATGGCAGGTATTTACAACCTCAGCCAGGTGCGCACGGTCTACATGCATATAGACTTCAGTGGTGGTAATGCTCTCGTGGCCCAGCATTTGCTGAATGGCCCTTAGGTCTGCACCATTTTCAAGCAGGTGTGTGGCAAAGGAATGCCGGAAGGTGTGAGGGCTGATCGTTTTGTGCATCCCTGTTTTTAGAGCCAGTTGTCTTACAATGGTAAAGACCATAGCCCTTGAAAGTTGTTTCCCCCTGCGATTCAGGAACAGTATATCTTCATGACCCTTTTGCACGGGTTGGTGTACCCGTACCTCCATACGGTAGCGGTTGATATATTTTTTTGTGACCCGGCCTATGGGCACAAATCTTTGTTTATCGCCCTTACCGGTCACCTTGATAAAATCCTCCTCAAAAAAAAGGTCTGAGATCCGGATCCCTGTCAATTCTGATACCCTGAGGCCACATCCGTAAAGGGTTTCCAGCATGGCACGGTTGCGTTCGCCTTCCGGGCTCGACAGGTCAATGGCCCCTATGAGGCTATCGATCTCTTCAGTGGACAGTGTATCCGGGAGTTTACGACCTAATTTGGGAGATTCAACCAGGTCCATCGGATTATCTTTCCGGAAATCCTCAAACACCAGGTAACTGAAAAAACTTTTAAGGGCCGATATGTTCCGGGACTGTGACCTGGCATTTACTTTCCCCGCAATTTCATGAATAAACAGCTGGATAGATTCCCTGTCGATATCAAGCGGCCCCTCCCGAAGGTCTTTGCTTTGCAGGAAATCCCTGAATTTTTGGATATCCCTGGTATATCCCTGAATGGAATTGTGGGCAAGCCCCCTTTCAATTTGCAGGTAATGCTTGTAATCCTGCTGCGCCTGAAGCCATTTCATGGCCTAAATATAGCACTTTCAGCCCTTTTACAGCCGCCGGATCCATACATAAATTGGCCTTCCTCCCATGCTTAAACAACCTGTAAAGCATATTTAACAACATTTTATCGTTATTTCACAACTTATAGTATCTTAGATATGGTCAATGAATATATGTTTGATCTCTAATTAACTTTAAATCAATTTAGCATTATGAAAAAAATAGTTTTAATTGCCACATTTGCAGCGTTTTCGTTGGGTGTAAGTGCCCAGGAAGGATTTCGTGCGGGTATCAATCTGGGGTTGCCGGTAGGTGATGCCAGCGACATATCCGGATTCAGTATCGGGGTTGATGCCTTATATCACTGGGCAGTATCGGAGGAATTCAGCGCGGGGATCGCGGCGGGTTTTACGAATGCTTTTGGTAAAAATATCGATTCCGGTATTGGTTCAATTGAAATCAGTGATGTGCAATTCCTTCCTGTTGCGGCTTCAGGCCGCTATGCAGCTTCAGATGCTTTCAGGGTTGGCATCGATCTGGGCTATGCCTTAGGTATTAGTGATGGCAATGATGGCGGGTTTTATTACAGGCCTATTGCGGGTTATGCCGTAGCAGAAAACACGGAGCTCAACCTTTCCTATACCGGCATCAGCCTGGATGGGGGCACCTGGTCCACCATTGCGTTAGGCGTCCTTTTCGCCTTATAGTAATTGAACCCATTAAAAACTGAAAAGCGGAAGTCCTTGACTTCCGCTTTTTTTGTTCTGGCACGGTTTATGGACAGGCAGACCGGATCCTGATTAAAAGCTAGAGTATAGGCTCCCTCAAAAAAGAATAGAACAGAGGTTAAACACCAGAACATTATGAAAAATTCACTTATTATTATAGCCCTCGCCCTCTTATCCTACAGCGCAGTTTCCGCACAGGGTGAAACCCGTTTTGGGCTAACAGGCGGACTCCTGAACACCAATGTGGACTTTGATTTTACGTTGGGCAACTTTTCAGCTCAGAACAATACAGGGTATTATATCGGCGCACTTGTGGATATCGCAGCTACCGAAACCCTGCATATTCAACCCGAACTCACCTACGGTAGTGCGGGGAACCTCGGTTTTGTTTTCCTGCCCGTTATGGCTAAATATTATGTAACGGATAATTTTAATATCCAGGCCGGGCCCCAACTAAGCTTTTCCACAACCCTGAACGATATCAAAGGAAAAGTGCGTTCCGCGGTTGAAATCATCGATTCAGACTATAACGGCAGTATTGAAGGGGTACTGAAAAATACGGGTGTCGATTTTGGCTTTGGTGCGGGTTATGAAATCACCGATAATCTTGCCATACAGGGTCGTTATTCCCTTGAATTAAGCAACCGGTATACCGGTCCCGGCTCGGGCTTATTGAAGATTAGAGCCCAGCAGATCATGGTTGGTATAGCCTACATGTTCTGATCTGCATAGCAGGTGGGTCCTACGGGAATTAAAGCCATCACGGAAGATATGCCGGAAACTATATCATTGTCAAATCGAAAGGCGGGGGTACACTTCCCGCTTTTTTTTGCTTCAGTTATGAAGTTTAATGGCATGGATCGAGCGCTGCAACATGAGTGTCCGAAGGCTCGGAATTCCGGATATGACCGCTCATAATTTATGATTTCATGCATTTCAGGCGGTTTTAGTGACGTTGATCGGGTTATTGCGTTGTGACGGCTTCCGTGACTTATTTTTGACTGGACGCAGAAAATCTGATTTTTTTTAATAGCTTAGTACGCGTTCCCTCCCCCCATTATTAATACCATTTTAATATATTTTATCTTGTGATTATCAGTTTTTTGATCGGATTTTTTAAAAATTGATCTTTAAACTGTAAACTTTTTGAAGTACCAGGACAGATCGATGTGGTCTGTTGTAATCGGATTAATTCAAACAGCCTGGCGATGCCTGAATGCCGTGGTTGTTAGTTACGATGATAGTCTGACCAATTAATTTAATACCAACTGACACTGACCAAAAATGATTAAACACTACCAACTGATTATTGAAGCCCTTGCGTACTATATCACAAAATCATTAAAACCGCTATCCTTAGTGGTTTTATTATTCTTGCTCAGCGGGGTTGCCGTGTCTGCACAGGGCCGTGGCAAATCAAAAAAATGGAATCAGAACAAGGAAAAGGGTATCAGCCTCTTTACCTGCAAGGAAGATCTGGGCGATGGGATGTACCGGCTGCACTTCGGGTATAACAACCCCAATGATTCGGAGGTGGTGGTCAAACAAAACCATAGTTATGTTCATCTGAAAGTCGGGAAGTACGGCAAAAGATCCAACAACAGGGTCGAAAAGATACGGGTGCTCAATATTTTTCAACCCGGCATTGTTGAGGATGCTTTTACAATGGATATTTCCGGGAAGGGATATGCGAAATGGACTGTGGTGAACCAATCGCGGAAAAATTCCAAAATCACGGGAAGTGTAAAATCTGAGACCTGTAAGGAAAAGGATCCCGGGGTTATCTTCCCTTTGTATGATCAGGGCACTGGTAAATCCGATACTCCCCTGGGATTGGAACTTACTGCCCTGCAGGAAGGGAAGGCAGGGGATGAACCTACCAGGATCATTTACCAGATCAATTCCAATCAGGAAGTATTGGTGGAAATTATCCCCACCCAGGGCAATCTCCAACAGGCAATCAACATCCTGATAAGTTCATTTGGTTTGCAATATAACAGCAACCCAATGGTTTCCAACTTTCTGATAGACCCTGCAATGATCCTGCAGGAAGGCCTGGCCGCAATTGACGTATTTTTCCCGATAAGCAGGCTGACCGAACTGAACGACCATGCAGACGTATTCAATTTTATCAGGCCCCTGTACAATCCTGTCCGAAATATTGGCATCGTTGATTCCCAGGGCGATAGTGCGCAGTACACAGACCTGGTCCGGGCTTCGTTCCAGGCAGAAGTCGATGGAGAAAGGGTGCCGGTAAATGGATTGGGGATCAAGATCGGGGTAATTTCAGATAGTTATGACAAGCAACCGTTTACCGGGAAAACAAAAGCGACGGTAGATGTAGAGAACGGGGATTTGCCCGGTGCAGGGAATCTAAATGGTAACTTAACCCCGGTGGATGTGATTATGGATTATCCCTACGGGGTTGCCTCCGATGAGGGTAGGGCCATGCTGCACATCATCCATGATGTGGCTCCGGGTGCGGAACTGGCCTTCACAACCGGGGTTCTTTCCCCCCGGGATATGGCCATGGGTATTACAAACCTGGCGAATGCAGGATGTGATGTCATGGTGGATGATATTACCTATCCGCTGGCACCTTTCTTCGGTGATAATGAGATCAGCGATGCCATCCAGTCATTTGTAAGCCAACCTGGCAAAAGTTACCTTACTACCAGCGGGAATTTCGCAAACAATGGATATCAGAATGTGTTCACCGCTACCGGATCAGTCCCTGTAACCAACTTTATACCTGCGGGCAGCGATACGAGGGCCCATTTATATGATCCGCTTACACAGGATTATACACAAAAGATCCAGGTGGAAGCAGGCATCTATATGATCGTCCTGCAGTGGGATGAAGAAATGGCTTCCCAGGAGAACAGTACAGGTGCCGTTACGGACCTGGATATTTATTTGGTGAACGATGCAGGAGACCTGATCGTGGGCAATAACCGGCCCAATGAATTCGGTGATCCGACAGAGGTGCTCGTTTTTCAGGCAACTGCCCAGGGAGAGGCAAATATCATGATTACAAGTGCCAATGGCCCGCCACCCCCGGGACTGGCATTTCGATATATCGCCTTCCGGTCAGATGGGTTGCAGTTTATGGAATATGGAAGTGGCGCCCCCACTGTCAGCGGACATGCGATGGCCGAGGCCGCTATTACCGTAGGAGCAGTTGATTACCGCGTCGTTGGATCCCCTGCTGTTGAACAATTTTCGTCTTATGCCGGGCTCTTATCCAACGATGACCTCACCATGGTGGACCTGGTAGCACCTGACGGGGTAAATACCAATGTTGGTTCCATCGGTACCGATATTGAACCAGATGGCTTCCCTAATTTTTTCGGTACCTCAGCTGCCGCTCCCCATGCAGCCGGTGCCATAGCCCTGCTGCTTTCTGCTGTACCATCCTGGTACCCGGCCGGACTTTCCGATATAATCTCTGTGGATTCGCCGGTTTCCAATACTTTGTCTGACGAAGTACTCCAATTACTGAAGGATACAGCTGTACCGGCCGGTGCGATTAACAGGGCCGGGGCCGGGCTTATCGACGCAGGGGCAGCATTTACCATGATTGCTGCGCAAACAGCTCATTTAACCGGACTAACGGTAGAGGCAGGAAAGACTCCGAGCGAAGAGCCATTTGAAGTTACCATTACAGGGGACTACCTTCCGGCTGTACCGCGGGTATTATTCGATGGGGAAGAACTGGAGATTACTTCTCAAACTGCTACTGAAATAAAAGCCCTGGTGGGGGAATTTACAGGGAATCCACCGCTTGTGGTCTATACTGCGCCTATCACCCCGGGTGGCACGGATGGAGGGGACTCCAATCCCTTGTTTTTCTTTGATGGCGATAAAATAGCCCTCAGCATTAGGGCAGATGATGTAACTGCAGAATTTGGCCAGGCTATCAGCTTTACCTATACAGTTGAAGGGTTACCGGAGGGGGAGACCTATGAATCCCTTGGTTTGCCCGAGGTGGAGTTCAGTACCCCGGCTGTGTTTCCCTATCCTGATGTCAATAACTATGTTGTCACCCCTGGGTTTGAGGATGATGCCCTTACCCCTGAACAAATGGAAGCCTTCCAGATCAATTTCCAGCCAGGACGGCTTACAGTTACCAAAAAAGATTTACTGATCCGGCCTCTGGAGGCTACCTACCATTATGGGGATGCCATAATACTTTCCATGGAATATGTATATGACGATGAAGATATTGCCGATAATCCGGATTTTCTAAATACAATTCAAACGGCTCACAATTCGGACTTCTTTCCGGAGAATACGCTGATCGTCATCAATAAATTAAGGGCGGTGGTCAATGAATTGGAAATACTGAACCTCCTGAACAACGGGAGTTGGATGGCCAGTGAGCGGGTCATACAAAATAAATTGAGGCCCATTGTCAATGGAATGAACCTTATTGACCTGGATGTTCAGCATTTTGATGATTACCTGGCTGCCCAGACTGATCCTGTAACCAATAAATTGAGGGCAGTTGTCAATAAATTACGGGCCGTAGTCAACGGGCAGGATTTGTTGAATAACAGTATCGATCTGGTCTTTGAGAACAAATTACGGCCTGTCGTAAACGATACCGGGCTGGGGGATGAAAATGACGGAAATGAATATAACTCGGTTTTTGCAGTCATTGACCTTGAAGATTCATCAACCGATACAGAAGAAAAGACTATCGATAAACTCTATGCCATGAATCTCATTACCGGGCTGGAGGTTAGCGGCGGAACGGAAGAATGGCCAATTTCATTCCCCGGGGCATTCCTGGCGCCCATCGCGTCCAATTTTAATATAACGTATGATTCGGGTACTGTTGAGATACTTCCGGCCCCGATAAAAGTAAGCACAGGTGACCTGGTGATCTATAAAGGTGATCCCATTGACACCGGTTTGATAGAGACGGAAATCGATGGCTTGGTATATGAAGATACGCTGGAATCCCTTTTCCCTGACGGAATACCGTACCGTTTCGAAGATGAGCAGGGTAATGAATATGAAGACGGGGATGTTGGGGAGTTCCTGATTAAAATTGATATCCCACCCAATTATACCCTCGGGGAAGAAAACTTTGGGAAATTAACTGTAAAATTTGAACCCTTCACTTGTGAAAATCTGCCGGAACTGGATTTTAGTGCCATTCCCGTTTTGGAGTCCGGCAATCCATTGCAAAAAGGAGCACTGTACAGGTTTAGAAATGTAACGGAGCATGCAGATGCACTGGTGTCGATCCAGGCTACCGTGAACGGAAGGATCGCCATGCTAGACCGGAACAATGTGGATCCGGAATTCTTTAAACCGGAGATCGTGTATACCACCACAGGCAGCATACGGAATCCTTATGTTGAATTCAGGGTTACGCTGGTAGCATCAGGGACTAATTCGCCAATGGTATATGATGAGCTGATTGCCTCCTTTATTGACATTGATGGCAACAATTCGTACCGGGAATATAATGCGTTGGACAGACCGTCCCGTTATATTGTGGATGACCCGAAGGATATTTCCGTTGGCGAATCCGTATCGGAAATTGTAATCACCGGCGGTGCCACGGAATACAACGGTATCTTTAACAGCAATCCCCAGGTGAATATTTCGGCAGGTTATACCAATATTGCCTCATTTGTTTTTAAATTTGGGATTGTAGCAGTGAATTCCAACAATTTCACCACACCGCAAAGGCAGTCTGGCATCCAATTTTCCTGCCTGGATAATTTTGTAAAACCACAGACAACCATTTTTGATGCTGAAGGGGACCTTAGTGGTAAAACTGTCATTTCAGAGGGGGTGATATATCCCAATCCAGTAAAGGATATATTGAATATTCGTTTGGAGGTTCCCGGCGAAACACGGATTACCATATTTGATATGATGGGCCAAACCTATTACAACGCTACTGATAATGGCAACGGCCAGACTGTTGCTCTGGATCTGTCCGGGTATCCGGAAGGAATATTATTTGTGAGGATTAAAAATAGTGAAGGATCCCATGTGTATACAATCGTAAGGGATAATTAAAAAAATTGCATGTTCAACCTGTCAGTACAGAAGGATTGTTATCTGCTATGCACGCTTTTGCTCATGGGGTGGACAACCCTGTACGGTCAAAATCCGGCAATAGACAGCTTAAAAAGCATCCTCCGGGACGGACCACGGGATACGACAAAGGTCTCAACCCTCATTGCGCTCAGTACCGAATTCCTACAGGAGGAGAAAATGGAGGAAGCCATTGAATATGCGAACGAGGCCATCGGGCTGGCAACGGAACTGAATTTTATAAAAGGGAAGGCATATGCCCTTAAAAATATTGGGATTGCTGAATACTATAAGGGCAATTACAAGGAGGTTTTGAATTTCTGGACGCAATCCCTGCAGACGTTTGAAGCCATATCAGACACGCTTGGGATCGCTAACCTTGCAAACAACCTCGGAGCCGTTTTTTATGATCAGGGAAGTCTGGACAAAGCATTGGATTATTATTTCAGATCACTTAGCATATCAGAAAAACTGAAGGATCCTGTCCGCATCACTTCGGCACTGGTCAACATAGGGGGCGTTTATATGCAAATGAAGAATTTTGAGAACGCCCTGAACTACTACGGACAGGTTGAGCCCTATCTCCCGGGGATCAGTGACCCGGTGATCCATTCGACTTACCTCATGGGGGTGGGGGAGGTCTACAGCCTAAAGGGAGAACATGAGCAGGCTATAGATTATTTTAAAAAGGCGCTGGAAATTAACAAGGATACAAAGGATTATGCCCACAATCTTACCATGCTGGGCAAAGAAGAATTCAATAGGGGGAACATCCCGGCCGCACTGCAGTACCTGGACAGGGCCTATACCACGGCCACGGCATCAAATTCGAACCTGGATCAGGTGCAGACCCTCCTGGCCATGGGGGATGTCTATCAAAAAAGGGATCTCAGAAAATCCTTACAATCCTATCAACAGGCGGAGATCCTGGCGCTTCAGATGGAAACCAGGGAAGAATTGCGGGATATCTACCATGGGATGTCGCTTACTTATTTTGCGGAAAATGATTTTGAAAACGCCTATCTCTACCAGAAGAAATACATTGATCTTAAGGACAAGATCTTCAATCTGAAAACGGATGATAAAATCCGAGGCCTCCAGTTCAATTTTGACCTGGAGAAAAAGGAGGACCAGATTGATCTGCTGGAAAAGGAAGCAGAAATAGCACAACTGCAGGGGAAACGGCAGAAGAGTGCCATTTACCTGTCCCTGCTGGCTTCCTTAGTCATTTTTTTGCTGGCGGTCATATTTTATTACCGCTATTCCTATGCCAAGAAAAGCAATAAGCTGCTGAGTGCGGAAAAGAACCGGTCAGAATCGTTGTTACTGAATATCCTGCCGGATGCGACCGCAATGGAATTAAAGAAAAATGGGAAGGTCGAGGCCAAAAGGTTTGAATCTGTTACCGTCATGTTCGCTGATTTTAAAGGTTTTACAGAATTTTCCCAGGAATTGTCCCCGGAATACCTTGTCAAAAGTGTCGATTACTATTTTTCAGGGTTTGACAGAATAATGGACAAGTACGATCTCGAAAAAATTAAAACGATAGGGGATGCCTATATGTGTGCAGGCGGGTTGCCATACCCTACAAAGGACCATGCGGTACGGATGATCAAGGCTTCGTTTGAAATACTGGAATTCATGGAAGCAGCCAAACAACACAGTGATGCGAATATCATGAATTTCGAAATCCGTATCGGTATTAATACCGGACCGGTTGTTGCAGGGGTAGTGGGGGTTAAAAAATTTGCATATGACATTTGGGGGGATACCGTTAACGTGGCAGCACGAATGGAATCCATGTCTAAACCCGGGAGCATTAATATTTCAGAGACCACCTATGAAGCAGTAAAGGATTTCTTTGTTTGCGAACAACGTGGTGAGATTTATGTAAAAAACAAAGGAATGATGCATATGTATTATGTAAATGGCCCTGCGGAGATCCCGAGGCCCGTGATCAGCGAAAGTGATCACCGCGATAATTAATAGGAATTATGGCAGACGCATACGGTTTTTTGTAAGAAAAGCGTTCCGGAACTATAATTATTTGTGAGAATTTGTATATTTCAATCATTGTAAGGGGCAACAGGCGGGTTTTAGGCGGTCCGGGCCAACCATAATCAGGAAGGACATGATTTTTTTAAAATCGCGGTAAACACGTTAGAAAACCGCGTACGCACAATTTGCGCTTCAAATTTTAATTCAAAAAATGACCGGATACATTAAGTTACGGAAAAGGGCACTGGAAATCTTACATACAGAGCTCTCAGAAAAACTTTTCTACCATGGGCCACATCATACCCTGGATGTCCTGAAAGTTTGCAATGACTACCTAAGGCGGCAAAAAATCAATGGGAGGAGTGCCAAGTTGTTGCGAATCGGGGCCTTGTTACACGATATCGGTTTTACCATTTCCAATCATAACCATGAAGAACACAGTGTGGAGATCGCACGGAAGTTAATGAAGGAATGTGGTTTCTCCAATGCCGATTTCAAGGTAGTAAAAGGGCTTATCCTGGCTACCCGTATTCCACAAAGACCCCAAAATAACCTGGAAAAGATCCTCTGCGATTCGGATCTGGACTACCTTGGTAAAAGCAACTTTCAACCAATCAGCAACTACCTTTTTAAGGAGTTGCAGGCATACGATATCATTACGGACAAGAACGACTGGAATATGGTGCAGATCAAATTCCTAGAGGCCCATGAATACCACACCGAGTTTGCACGGAAGAACAGGCAACCCGAAAAACTCAAACGGATCGAGGAACTCAAGTGGGTCGTTGAGAAAACCCGGAAAGATCCTGAAAAATAACGGATCAATGAACAGGACAGCCCTGAACGGATCCGGTATCGCCTATTTATAACTTCTTCCTATTTTAGCAAAAAACTTATAATGAAGATTATCATAATCAACGGTCCTAACCTGAACCTACTCGGAAAACGCGAACCGGAGGTTTACGGCAAGACAAGTTTTGATTCTTATTTTGCCGAATTGCAATTTGCTTTCCGGGAAATTCAACTGGAATATTACCAGTCCAATATTGAAGGGGAGCTCATCGGGAAGTTACAGGAGGTAGGGTTTTCCTATGACGGGATCGTCCTGAATGCCGCGGCCTATACCCACACCTCAGTTGGAATCGGGGATGCCGTAAAATCCATTACTTCCCCCGTTGTGGAAGTCCATATTTCCAATGTATACCAACGGGAAGATTTTCGGCATCACTCCTATATTGCTGCCGGGGCAAAAGGGGTTATCGTAGGTTTTGGCCTGAAGGGATATGACCTTGCCATCAAAAGTTTTTTAGATTCGTGAAGCGGGCCTCAGGTATTTCTGATCGATGTAAAAGGTGCCAAACGGTAATAAGGATGCAATCAGGATTACCATGAACCGTTTGAATCGGCATCTGGTTTCCATGCAATATACTATGGCCAGAATTACATATAACAGGAACAAAAATCCGTGTGTATAGCCAATATATATATTGGGTTCGGGGATCCTGGCCCAGTATTTCAACGGCATACTCAGGGCAAACAGCAGCAAGTATGAAATGCCTTCCAGGATCGCAATGGTTCTAAAGAATTTGAGCATATGAGGTTGTTATGACAGGGGATATCAGGATCGGGCCGTATCTTATAAGTGGATCACTTCCCCATAGGCGTCAGCAACAGCTTCCATAACGGCTTCACTCATTGTAGGATGCGGATGTACGGCTTTCAGTACCTCATGTCCGGTGGTTTCGAGCTTACGGGCCACAACGGCTTCTGCAATCATATCCGTTACGCCCGCCCCAATCATATGGCATCCCAGCCATTCACCATATTTGGCATCAAATATAACCTTTACAAATCCCTCCGGGGTGCCTGCAGCTTTGGCCTTACCACTGACTGAAAACGGAAACTTCCCTATTTTTAACTCATACCCTTTTTCACGGGCCTGCTTTTCTGTAAGGCCTACCGATGCGATTTCCGGGAGACAATAGGTGCAACCGGGAATATTGCCATAATCCAGGGGTTCTACATGCATCCCGGCAATTTTTTCTACACAGGTGATACCTTCCGCCGATGCCACATGTGCCAGGGCAGGCCCTGCGGTGACATCACCTATTGCGTAATAACCCGGTACATTGGTAAGATAGTATTCATTGACCTTGATCTTATCATTTTCGACAGTAATACCCACTTCCTCAAGGCCAATATTCTCAATATTGGTCTTAATTCCCACCGCGGACAATACGATGTCGGCTTCCAGAATTTCTTCCCCTTTGGAAGTTTTTACCGTAGCCTTCAAAATATCACCCGATGTATCCACTTTGGTTACTTCTGAGGCGGTCATCACCTTTATCCCGGATTTTTTAAAGCTGCGCTCCAGTTGCTTGGAGATATCCTCATCTTCAACCGGAACTACATTGGGCAGGAACTCTACTACCGTTACTTCCGTCCCGAGGACATTATAGAAATAGGCAAATTCCATCCCAATGGCGCCGCTTCCTACCACGATCATTTTTTTTGGCAGGGTCTTAAGGGTCATGGCCTCCCGGTAGCCTATAATCTTTTTGCCATCCTGTGGCAGACTCGGCAGTTCCCTGCTCCTGGCACCTGTAGCAATGATGATATGGGAAGCGCTATATTCCGTTTCCTTGCCATCAGCATCCGTGACCGATATTTTTTTGCCGGGTTTTAATTTGCCCGTGCCCATCAGCACTTCAATTTTATTTTTCTTCATCAAAAATTGCACGCCTTTGTTCATGCTATCGGCAACATCCCTGCTCCTTTTGATAATTGCATCAAAATCCTTGTCGGCGCCATCTACTTTCAGGCCATAATCCTCAGCATGTTTGAGGTATTCAAAAACCTGCGCGGATTTTAGGAGTGCCTTCGTAGGGATACATCCCCAGTTCAAACAAACTCCCCCCAGGCTTTCTTTTTCAATAATCGCGGTTTTTAAACCCAATTGAGAGGCCCGGATTGCCGTTACATACCCTCCAGGGCCACTGCCTAAAACAATAACATCGAAAGTGCTCATAGAATAATTTTAGTGATGGCTGAATTGTGAAGTGGCAAAGTTACAAAACCTAACTGAACTGCATAGATAAAATGGAAATTACGGGCGATAAGGGGCTGAACCCACCTAACCTCCGTCTTACGACAGCGGTTGCGGGGAACAGGGAGCATAGCACAGGTTTGTTAGCTGCCTTTCCACACTCCATTCTTCCCATGTCAGCAGCCGCTACGGTCTCAGAACCGGGCAATGAGCAACAGCCGATCCGGGTTTTTCCTGCGAAAGCGGACATACCCCTACCTGCCTCAGGAACTATTTTCAGGATAGATTCGAACAGCCTATTGTGTGGTGGGAATAAAATTGAGTGCAGCACCATTTATACAATGGCGTTTGCCGGTGGTTTGTGACGGCCCGTCATCAAAGACATGCCCCAAATGCCCCCCGCAGGTGGCGCAGTGTTCTTCCGTCCGCTCGTATCCTGCTAAAGTGTCCACATCATAGGCTACATTTCCATCTATGGCCCTGTCAAAACTAGGCCAACCGGTACCCGAATCAAATTTATGTTCACTCAGGAAGAGGGGAGTGGCACAGGCAGCGCAAACATAGGTTCCCGCGGCTTTAATGTTGAGCAACTCACTGGATCCCGGGTTTTCGGTCCCTGCTTTCCGCAGGATATAGAATTGCGTATCGGTCAGTTCCGCTTTCCATTCCGCCTCTGTTTTATTGACCTTATAAGCTGTTTCTTTCCCGGACTCCTTCGCGACGGTCATTTCCTTTTCCTGCGAAACTCCTTTACAGCCCAGGCTGATCAGGAGACAAGCTGTAACTATGTGTTTTATCATGATTATAATTTTACTATTAGACGCTGCGGTAACGCAATCCTTTCACCCGGTAAAATACAAAATAAAAAGGATCCCCGGCAGGCGTTATTACCGGGGATCCCTTTCCATTATTTGCTAAGCAAACCTTAGTCCAGATCACTCCGGACTATATCTTTTTCCGTAACGTTGAGCATGTCCATGACCTGTCCGATATTCGACTTGTCAAATTTAGCAGCCGCGGCAAAATCTGCCGGCACGATGGCTATCCGGAATACCTGGTTATCGGTATCCCCCGATGGCAGTGTTGCCAGATCGAAATCAGATTCCAGGAAAATATTCACATCAAGAAACGTATGATCGTAATTATACTGAAGCAATCCCTGGTCTAAAATCCTTGTTTGTGGAAGTAACCTCCAGATATCTACAGGCTCTCCGTTACTATCCTCTGTCTGGTCCCACAGGAGGTAGACCAAAACCACATCCGACTCAAATACTTCAATAGTTTGCGGGAACTCACTGAACAGGGAATATCCGTTTCCTGCATTAAAATCACCTTCTATTTCATACACCTGCCCCAGGATATTTATCCCATCAGCCCCATCCTGCCCGTCGAGCCCATCAAATCCGGGAGGTCCGGCCGGTCCTTCACAGGCAACCATGATTAAAGTCATTACTACGCCGATAAATTGAATTGAGTGCTTCATACTGATATATTTTAATGGTTATTTACCGGCCTGCAGTACACGCAGCTGGTATTGATTACTGCAATCTAATTCAAAAAGCGTTCCAAAAATTCAAAAAATTACAAATGAACCGCTTATGGTACTGGAAAAATTACGTGCAGAGCCCTTGGGATTTAAGAGAATTCCCTACTTTTAGCGTAAACCAGAATCACCAGCTTAAAGATGAACCAACATAGGGTAGTTATTGAGAATGTCAGGCCGCAATTGGCATGCGGTTCCTATTTTATAAAAAGGGTGGTTGGGGAAACGGTACAGGTTACTGCCGAAATTCTCCCCGACGGCCACGACGTCATACAATCGGAAGTACTGTATAAGCACGAAAAGGATAAAAAGTACAGCACTGTCCGAATGCAGGTACATGGGCAGGATATCTACGGGGCATCCTTTACAGTGGAAAAGCAGGGCTATTATGAATACAAGGTGCAGGGATGGGTAGACCATGCTCTCAATTGGCAACATGGCATCATCGCTAAAATAAAAGATGGGCAGCAGGTAAAAAGTGAATTGTTAGATGGTGTTCAGTACCTTTTACACCTGGGCAAAAACTTGACCGATCCGGAAAAAAAGCTGATACTTCAGTGGAGCACCGAATTTGAAGACCCGAAATATTATAAGTCGGCCATAGTCACTGCAGCTTCCGTTAAATTGGAGCAGTTGTTCAAAGATCACCCCCAACGGCAGTTCCCCAATGCCAGTAAGCCCCTGCAGGTATATGTAGACCGAAAAAAAGCGAATTTCAGTACCTGGTATGAATTCTTTCCCCGTTCGGCTTCCTCTGTGCCCGGGCAGCACGGTACCTTTAAGGATTGTATGGAATTATTGCCCAGGATTGCCAATATGGGATTTGACACCCTTTATTTTCCACCGATCCACCCGATTGGGGAACTGCACCGGAAAGGAAAGAACAATGCTACGGTGGCAGATGAAGGGGACTCCGGCGTCCCATGGGCGATAGGTTCAAAATTAGGAGGGCACAAATCCATACATCCGGAACTGGGCACTGAAAAGGATTTTAAACAGCTGATTAAAAAGGCCCTGAACCATGGTATCGAAATTGCAATGGACCTTGCCTTTCAGGCGGCACCAGACCACCCCTACATTGCCGAACATCCCGAATGGTTCAGGAAACGGCCGGACGGCACCATTCAATATGCGGAAAATCCACCAAAAAAATATCAGGATATCGTCAATTTCAACTTTGAGAGCAAATCCTACAAATCCTTATGGGAGGAACTCCTGAGTGTCACGCTTCATTGGGTTAACATGGGGATTACCATTTTCCGGGTAGACAACCCGCATACCAAACCCTATTACTTCTGGAACTGGCTGATAACCCAGGTTAAGAAAGACCATCCCGATGTGTTGTTCCTTGCCGAAGCCTTTTCAAGGCCAAAGGTGATGCAGCAATTGGCAAAACAAGGCTTCTCACAGTCGTATACCTATTTTACATGGCGGGAACAAAAGCATGAATTCGAGGAATACGTGAGGGAGCTGACTCAAAGCGAGATGAAGGAATACTACAGGCCCAATTTCTGGCCCAATACGCCGGATATTAACCCGTACCACCTGCAGGGTGCCAACGAATCCATGCACCTCCTTCGCTATGCCCTGGCGGCTTCCCTTGCCGGGAACATCGGAATATACGGACCCGTTTTTGAATACATGGTTTCTGATTCGCTGCCGGGAAAGGAAGAATACCTCCACTGTGAGAAATATGAAATAAGGCAGTGGGACTGGTCCCGGGAAAACAAGCTTACCTATGTTATCAGCAAAATAAATGCTATCAGGAAGGAACACGAAGCCCTGCAACAGACCAATAATATCCGGTTCCTGCATATCGATAACCCCTATTTGCTGGCGTTTTATAAATGGAACGATACCAAAACCGATGAAATGCTGATCATCATTAGTTTGGATGCCCATAATACCCAAAGGGGAAGCCTGCAGTTACCAGCTGAAGCAATTGGGACTACTCCGGGCCAGGGAGTTACAGTACATGACAGTATCACAGATAATGGTTACATTTGGAAAACGGAATGGAATTATATTGAGCTACACCCTGCCCTGCCTTTCCATTTTTTCCAAATTAAGAAATAACCATGGCCAAAAAGAAACAGGCATCCTTATTGCAACCGCCCTATGATTTTGATATCACCTGGGAGCACATCCTGGAGGACACGGATTTCGTAAAGGTCTTTTTGTCGGATGTCCTGGAGGAATATGTTGTCTTGCAACGCTGGTATGGAGGGAAATCGAGCAAACTGAAATACATTGAACTACAGGAATATTTCCGGATTCAGCAAAAAGAAGAGGTCTACTACGGCCTGCTTTTGGAAGTAAATTTTGAAGAAGCCTTTTACCAGCATTATTTTATACCAATTGCCTTCGTATCAGACGAAAGCTTTGCAGAAAAGGACCGCATCCTTACCGTTACCATCAACGGGCAGGCCGGTTATATCATTGATGCGCTCAACCTGGAAGCGTTTCGAAAACTGGTATACGAGAGGATCCGGAATGCCGAACCCAATGACACAACCAGGGTACAGTACCATAAAAGCATCAATTTTGTGGATGCACCGTACGAATCCTCCAGGCTGATGGGGTTGGAACAAAGCAACACCTCCATTGTTATCAATGAAAAATCAGTTATAAAATTTTTCCGCAGGATCTTTGCAGACAAGAACCCGGATTATGAGATGAGCAGGTTCCTTTCTGAACGGAAAGGATTTAAAAATACCCCCGCCTACCAGGGCAGCCTCAATATTATGGATGCCAATAATGTTAATATAACCATAGCACTGATGCAGGAATTGGTGCCTAATGACGGGGATGCGTGGGAATACCTGCTAAAGGAAGTCCATAAGATCTTCAGTAATCTTGAATACAAACATATCAACGTAAGGCAGCTGCCAAATGTAGAGATGTTCCTCAGGCTCAAGATCCATGAGATCCCCCCGGAGATCATCGATTGGGCGGGACTGAATATTTTCCTTAAACTACAGGTACTGGCCACTCGTACGGCTGAAATGCATATTGCCCTTGGCTCAGAATTTGAGGACACGGCGTTTACGCCAACGCATTTTAACGGGGACTACGAAGTCTGGTTGAAAAACCGGCTGTTATACCAGTTCCAGAACCGGCTGAATACGGTGGAAAACAGCCTCCACCGCCTGGATGGCAGGTCCCTGGAACTCGCCAACGAATTCCTGGAACGGAAAAACGAAATTCGGAAGCGGTTCATGCAGTTCGACTGGACCAAATTAAAGGGGGAACGAATACGGGTTCACGGGGATTACCATTTGGGCCAGGTCCTCGTAAAGGATAGTGATTTTTACCTCCTGGATTTTGAAGGGGAACCGGAAAGCACCATCCGGGACAGAAAAGTTAAGCAACCTCCGTTAAAGGATATAGCCGGAATTTTCAGGTCTTTCCATTATGTCGTATATGCTACCATCTTCAATAAGGGGGAGGACTATCCGTATGAACAGGAAGACCTGTTTGTCGCCGGGGAGGTGTTGTACAGGTATTTTATAGGGGTTTTTCTGGAAACCTATACGAGCCTCATACAACAGCAAAACCTAAATATAGGATACAGCCAGGAGCGCATTTTCCTGCTCAAGTATTGCATGCTGGAAAAAGCGGTCTATGAATTGGGGTATGAAATGAATTCCAGGCCCAGGTGGGCAGTGATCCCGCTGGAAGGAATCCTGGGTATAATCAATGAAAAGAACTAATCAAAAAAAGTATATGAGCAAGGTAGTAGTGCATAGTTTATTCACGGAATTTGACATCAATTTGTTCAAGGCAGGTAAGCACTACCGACTTTATGAAAAATTGGGGGCCCACCCGTTGGAGGTCAACGGGGAGAGCGGAACGTATTTCGCCGTATGGGCGCCAACAGCAAAAGCCGTATCTGTGGTCGGGGATTTTAATTATTGGCTGGAAGGCGATCACAAACTGAATGTCAGGTGGGATGAAAGCGGTATCTGGGAAGGATTTATACCGGGGATTGATATCGGAACCAAATACAAATACAAAATCCAATCCAACAACAACAATATCGTAACTGAGAAGGCCGATCCATTTGCCCGCTATTGTGAACACCCGCCCAATACGGCCTCAGTGGTATGGCACGCCAACTACAAATGGAAGGATTCAGCCTGGATGGGCTACCGAGCAGATAAGAACGGGCTGGACAGGCCCTATTCAGTATATGAAGTGCACCTCGGTTCCTGGAAGCGCAAGGCTGATAACTCTTTTATGTCCTATACCGAGCTATCAGAAGAATTGGTCAGTTATGTAAAGGAGATGAATTTTACACATGTTGAATTCATGCCGGTGATGGAATATCCCTATGACCCTTCCTGGGGCTACCAGCTTACAGGATATTTTGCACCAACCTCGCGTTTTGGAAAACCGGAGGATTTTATACTCCTCGTTGATAAATTTCACCAGAATGATATCGGGGTTATCCTGGATTGGGTGCCTTCACATTTTCCCGAAGATGCACATGGGCTTGGATTTTTTGATGGTTCACATCTGTACGAGACATCCCGACAGGAGAAGGGGATATCACCCGGACTGGAAAAGCCTGATATTCAATTATGGCCGGAATGAAGTACGGGCGTTCCTGATCAGCAATGCGCTCTATCTGGTTGGATCAGTACCATGTTGACGGGCTGCGGGTAGATGCGGTGGCATCCATGTTATACCTCGATTATTCCAGGAAAGAAGGCGAATGGGAACCCAATATCTATGGAGGACAATGAAAACCTGGAAGCCATTTCGCTTCCTCAAAGAACTGAATGAAGAGGTATACCGGAGTTTTACAGGCGTTCAGACCATCGCTGAAGAATCTACCGCATTTACGGGGGTTTCACGGCCGGTAGAATATGGAGGGCTTGGCTTTGGAATGAAATGGATGATGGGCTGGATGCACGATACTTTGGAATATTTTAAAAAGGAACCGATTTACAGAAAGCACCACCAGAATGATATCACCTTTAGCATGACTTATGCATTTACGGAAAATTTTATGCTTCCGTTTTCCCATGATGAGGTGGTCTATGGAAAGCAATCCCTGCTGTACAAAATGCCGGGCGACGAATGGCAACGCTTTGCCAACCTGAGATTGATGTTTGGATATATGTTCACGCATCCGGGCGCCAACCTGATATTTATGGGCGGTGAGTTTGGACAATCATCTGAATGGAACTTCCAGCAAAGCCTGGACTGGCACCTTACAGTCTATGACTATCACAAGGGGGTCCAGGAGTATATAAAGGACCTGAATAAATTGTATAAAGGCTATCCCGCACTCTATGAGAAACAATTCAGCCAGGAAGGGTTCCAATGGATAGATTATGGCGACTCTGATAATTCCGTCCTCACTTTTGTACGAAAAGGCCACGATAAGAAGAATGACCTGGTTGTTGCCTGTAATTTAACACCGGTACTCCGGGAAAATTACAGGATAGGGATCCCGAAGGCTGGAAAGCTCAAGGAAATATTTAACAGTGATGCTGAAAAATATGGCGGTAGCGGCCAACTGAACAAATCCCTTACTTTCGAAAACATACCCTCACACGGCCATAAAAGATCCGTGGAACTCACACTTCCACCCCTCGGGGTAGTCATACTCCATTAAAAATCACTACTAAAATGTTGTAGTTCATAATTGATGACAATATCTTTTTCATTTTAAGGGCTAATGTCTTTTTTTTGCCCCACCGAATCATTCTTTAGTACCGCGGATACCCGGTACTTTGAATATTTTTTAAATAAAGACCGACTATGATCACCAATACAGAATTGGAATACAAGGGGAACCTGTACCCTGATACTATAATAAACTTCAGCCGTGATACGGACAAATTGTACTTCACCTCAGAAAATGGTGTTATCCTGGAAATTACCGTTTTGCGCAACAGTGCATTGCGATTCCGCTATGCCACTAACCACGTTTTCGAACCTGACTTCTCCTACGCCATCAGTGAAAATGCCAGCAGGGGGTACAACTTCCTGGAAACGCGGGAGACCAAAACAGAATATTGGATTGAAACCTCCAAAATTAAGGTACTGGTTGACAAGAGCACCATGAGGGTACAGATTTCCGACCTGCAGGGTGGCATCATCAACGAGGATGAACTTGGTTTTCACTGGGAAGAAAATTATGCACACGGGGGAAATACGGTGAAGATGAGCAAAATCACCCAAACCGCTGAAAGTTTTTACGGGATGGGCGATAAAGCCACCCATTTCAACCTTAAAGGCAAGCGGGTAAGCAACTGGGTTACCGATCAGTATGCATTTGGAAAAGATCAGGACCCCCTTTATAAAGCCATCCCCTTCTTTGTAGGGTTGCATACCAATATGGCCTACGGTATATTTTTTGACAATACCTTCCGGACCCATTTTGATTTTGCCCATGAACGGAGGAATGTCACAAGTTTTTGGGCTGAGGGCGGCGAAATGAATTACTACTTTTTCTACGGCCCTTCCATAGCCAAAGTTGTCAAAAATTATACGGATTTAACCGGTACCCCTGAACTGCCGCCATTATGGGCTTTGGGTTATCACCAGTCGAAATGGAGTTATTTTCCGGAAAGCAGGGTGAAAGAGATCGCCGAAAAGTTCCGCAAACTGCGCATCCCCTGTGATGCGATATACCTGGATATTGATTATATGGACGGTTTCAGGTGTTTCACATGGGATAAGACAAAATTCCCGGACCCGAAAAGGATGATCGCCGAACTATATGAAGATGGCTTTAAGACGGTGGTGATGATAGATCCGGGTATCAAAATTGACCGGGATTATTGGGTTTATCAGGAAGCCCGGGACAATGATTACTTCTGTAAGCGCGCAGACGGCCCCCTGATGACGGGCAAGGTATGGCCGGGGGAATGCAGCTTCCCGGATTTTACAAATCCGAAGGTGCGGGAATGGTGGGCCAACCTGTACAAGGAATTGATCGCTGAAACGGGGGTACATGCAGTGTGGAATGATATGAATGAACCGGCAGTGATGGAAGTGCCAACCAAAACGGCACCACTGGATACCCGCCATAAATATGACGGTCATCCCTGCAGTCATCGCAAGGCACATAATGTCTACGGCACACAGATGGTGCGGGCTACCTACGAAGGGATCAAAAAATTTGTCTACCCAAAAAGACCATTCGTGATCACACGGGCCGCTTATGCAGGTGCCCAGCGCTACACCTCTACCTGGACCGGGGATAATGTGGCCACCTGGGAGCACCTCTGGATCGCCAATGTGCAGGTACAGCGGATGTGCATGAGCGGGATGTCTTTTGTTGGTTCCGATATCGGTGGATTTGCGGAACAACCTAACGGGGAATTGTTTGCGCGCTGGATACAGCTCGGTATCTTCCATCCGTTTTGCCGTGTGCACTCGAGTGGGGACCACGGAGACCAGGAACCCTGGTCATTTGATGATGAGGTTACCGATATTGTCCGGAAGTACATAGAACTCAGATATCAGCTGTTGCCCTATCTGTATACCATGTTCTGGAAATATTCGAATGAACAGCTTCCCATGATCAAATCCCTGGTATACTATGACCAGGAAGATATTCAAACCCATTTCCGGACAGATGAGTTCCTGTTTGGAGAACATATGCTGGTCTGTCCCATTCAGGAACCAAATGCATTGGGCAGGCGCATGTATATCCCTAAAGGAAAATGGCATAACTTTTGGACAGGGGAAGTAGTGGAAGGGGGGATGGAGAAATGGGTGGAAGCAGAACTGGACCGGATTCCTTTATTTGTAAAGGAAGGAGCCATAATTCCCAAGTACCCTGTTCAGCAGTATGTGGGAGAGCTTCCGATTAGTGTGCTGGTCCTCGATGTCTATTTTAAACTGGGCATAGAGAATTCAACAGTATACGAAGATGCTCAGGACGGGTATGATTATAAAAAAGGGAATTACAGCCATCGAAAATTCAGGCTGGACGGTAAAAAGAAAGAACTGATCCTCCAGCAGTTTAAGGACGGCAATTTTATAACCCCGTATGAAACCTTCCAACTGAACCTGATCAAACTGCCTTTTAAGATTGGCTCGATCGAGGTTGATAATGTAAAAGTGGATTTAAAGGCCCTTAAATTAAACGGGGACAATACAATAGAGGTAAAAAAGGATTTCACAGAGCTACATATAACAGGAAAATAAACAGTACATTTTACGCTGCTTATCCTGATGAGAGACTTCAGTGTAACACTAAAAATACGAAGATGAAAAAAATAATTTTACTACTGGTGCTTTGCCTGGCAATCGCAGCCTGTAAAACGAACCCCTTTACGGGAAAAAAGGTATTGAATTTTTATCCCAACAGCCAGATCTTTCCTATGGCATTTGCACAATATGACCAGTTTTTGGAGGAAAATAATGTGGTGAAAGGAACCTCGGATGCCCAGATGATCAATAAAGTTGGGCAACGCATAGCTTCGGCTGCCGAACGCTGGCTTACTTCCAACGGATATCCGGGTTATTTAAAGGATTACAGATGGGAATATAACCTGGTAAAAGACACTTTGGTGAATGCCTGGGCTATGCCCGGCGGGAAGGTGGTCTTTTACACCGGGATATTGCCCATTGCTCAAGGAGAAACAGGGATCGCAGTTATCATGGGCCATGAAGTTGCACATGCCCTTGCGGATCACGGTGCACAACGGATGAGTGCAGGCACCCTGCAGCAGATCGGAGCAGTTGCCGGAAACGTAGCCATACAGGATCCGGAGAAAAGAAACCTTTTCAACCAGGCTTATGGTGTCGGGTCCACGGTGGGGGTTATGCTGCCGTTCAGCAGGAGCCAGGAAACCGAAGCGGACAGGATAGGGCTTCAGATTATGGCAATTGCCGGTTATAATCCTGATGAGGCTGCCGAGTTATGGAAACGTATGAAGGCGAAAGCAGGTGCCGGTTCCCCTCCTGAATTTTTAAGTACCCACCCTTCCAATGATACCAGGATCAATAACCTTACAAGCTGGGCCCCTTTGGCGAAAAAGGAGGCTGCTAAGTATGGGGTTACCAAATTTCAATAGGTACGCGTTACCAATATCCTATTATAATTGTATTTTTAAAAGCTGTTCCGAATAGGGCAGCTTTTACTTTGTAATATGGCTAAGTCAATAGCGGTTAAAGGCAGTAAAAAACTCCTGAATGCCTGGGCATTCTATGATTGGGCCAACTCCGTCTATAGCCTCGTAATAACATCGTCCATATTCCCTATATTTTACGGTGCGCTGTTCCGTATATCCAATATTGAAAAGGTTACGGTATTTGGCGGGGAAATAGCCCGCGCACCGCTTATCAGCTATGTAACCTCTGCAGCCTTCCTGTTTGTTGCGATCATAACCCCCTTGATTTCCGGGGTTGCAGATTACATGGGGAACAAGAAGGTGTTCATGCAGTTTTTTTGTTACCTGGGGGGAATTTCCTGTATAGGCCTGTACTGGTTTTCCCTGGAAACTATATATCCGGGTTTGATTTGTTATTTTTTCGGACTGGTAGGCTTTTGGGTAAGTTTTGCGATCAATAACTCCTACCTACCAGATATAGCCTTTCCGGAGCAGCAGGACAGGGTGAGCGCCCGCGGGTTCTCGATGGGCTATATCGGAAGTGTTATCCTGCTGCTCATCAACCTGGCCATGGTCATGCAACCTGCCGTTTTCGGAATTGAATCGGATGCCGGGGAGGCTGCCGAGATCAAAGCCATGAAATACTCTTTCGTCTCGGTAGGGATCTGGTGGATCCTCTTCAGCCAGTACACCTTTTATCACCTGCCTAAAGGGTTCAGGAAAGAGGGAGTGCGCACGAACGTGGTCTTAAATGGATTCCGGGAACTGAAGGGGGTCTGGCGACAATTGGGAAATGAAATTCAGTTAAAGCGGTATCTGGGCGCGTTTTTTGTCTATAGCATGGCTGTACAGACCGTGATGCTTATCGCAACGTATTTCGGGGAGGAGGAGATCCATTGGGGATCCGACAGTGAACGGACAACCGGATTGATAATCAGTATCCTGGTGATCCAGATCGTGGCTATTTTCGGCGCGACAGCCACTGCCCGGGCATCGGGGAAATTTGGAAATATCAGGACCCTGATCGTGTTGAATGTACTATGGATCTTTATTTGTATATATGCCTTTTTTGTCGTCACCCCGCTTGAATTTTACATTGCAGCCGGATGTGTTGGCATTGTAATGGGTGGCATCCAAGCCCTTTCACGGTCAACCTATTCCAAATTTTTGCCGGCAACGACCGATACAGCCTCCTTCTTTAGTTTTTATGATGTCGCTGAAAAGATCGGCATCGTCATCGGAACCTTCATCTACGGATTTGTTGCACAATTTACGGGCAGTATGCGGGATGCTACGATCTTTCTCACGCTTTTTTTTGTAACCGGGGTAATCCTGCTGCTAGGTGTAAACAAGAAGCCCTGACAACCGGCTGGTCCTGTATAAGGCAGCTGGGTCAGGGCTTGATTGCCGTTCGTTTTCTGATGGTTTTTCGAAGCTGATCAGGCTTATCCTGCTTTGGTGATATCCCCGGAACCCGAAGATTTACTATCAATTTTTTTTGGGTTGCCCTTATATTCTATATTGCCCGATCCGGACACCCGGGCTTTTAGCATCTCATGGACCGTTACTTCGATATCAGCAGAGCCTGAAACAGTGGCTTCTACCGTATCCGCTTCCAGGCCAAATGCATTTACATCCCCTGATCCTGAGATACGCACCTCAAAGTTTCCGGCCTTCCCACTCAGGCTCATGTCACCGGAGCCGGACATGGAGGCTTCCATGCTGTCGGCTTCCACATCGAGGGTAATGTCCCCGGAACCAGACATGCTTGTGTAAAAATCCGTGGCCTGTAATTTCTTTTTACCTACAATATCCCCCGAGCCCGATAAGGATACGCTGCTGATCTTTTCCACTGGGACAGTAATCAGGACCGCACCGCCATTTTTCCAGGATGAAGGCTGGATCTGAACCCCTTTTTCCACCCGGATGACAAGGTCGCCATCCTTTACCTCGGTAATGATGTATTCGAGCAGGTTTTCCTCCCCTTTGATGGTGAGGGCACCTTCCGTACCGTCTACCAATTCCACATCAAACCACCCCGATACCGCAACACCTTCATAGGATCCTGTCGTCCGCTCCTCCGTGACAACCTTTCCGTTGCCCTTAATTTTTTTGCCCCATTGGGCATTTACCGTGGCTATCATACAGAGTGCCACAAGAAATGTTGTTGTTGTTTTCATTGTTTTTTATTAGAAGTGGTTATTGATTTTGATAAAATGAAACGCTGCCATAAGAACTATTTATATTCACGGTGTTACCGCTATTTGATTTCCCATAATATCCTTTATAATAGCGTTCGCTGGATTTTTCCTTACTGATGGAAAGTTCAAAACCATCCATACCACTCACCCCGGCATATTCGGTTGTAATCTCGAAATCAAAATGATAGCTGGGGTCGCTGCCGATCTTAATTCCCGTATAATCCGTTTGGATGTTGACATTTCCGGCATCCTCCGCCAACCGGTCAATCTTGACAGAGCCGTAATCGGAGTTGATATCCACATTACCGTGGATTGTACCCAGTTTTACATTAATATAGTCTCCATTGCCCTTCACATTGCGTGCTTCCCCAACATCCAGATTGCCATAGTCACTGGAGTATTCCAGGTTTCCCATTTGCCGTACGGAGGCATCCGTATAATCCGCGCTGATGACCAGATCACCTGCCTTCCCGATAGTAAACCCGGAATAATCCGCGGAAATGTGGCCACTGTTGATAAAGCTGATACTCGATTTGGAGGTATAATCGAAACTGAGGTCGTTATTACGGCCGTGCAATTCCCCGATATCCAGGCGGCCGTAATCGCAGCTTATTTTCGCATGCCCGTCAATTCTGTCCAGGCTGATATTACCGTAATCATTGTTGAGCTGCACGTTATTCTTTACAGGAAGCTTGATGGTATAATTGATCTGCATGTTCACATTGTTGCTGTTTCCCCAGTTCCATCCCCAATTGCTCTTTTCCTTGTTGAATATGGTCCTCGCAGAAACCATTGAATTGCTGGCTTCAAAGTCTACGTCGATATCATCCAGTTTTTTTTGCACTTTCTCCTCATTGTTGCCGTTGGTCTTTATGTGGACCTCAATAACCACCCTGTTTTCATTCCAGGACGTAAGGGTAAGGTTGCCGTAGCTGTTGCTGACCTTTAAAAGCGCATCAGCACTGACCTGGAACTCCTTCTTGATGGTTTTTTCCTTTGTGTACCGGCCCTTCAGGGGCCCGTCATGGGCAATAATAAGCCCGGGGAGTAGCAGGAAAAACAAGCATGTATATTTAAATTGTAACATTTTCATTAGTATATGGTTTTAAATTTTTTATTTGATCTACTTGGCCCATCACATCCTGCAACAGGTCTATTCTGGTTTGGAAGTTTGTAATCATGGCACTGAGCAGGAGTTTGCTGTTTCCCCCATTTAGGAGATCCTGTTCCAGGCGTTGATAATCATTTTCAAGCTTTTTAAGCTGCAAAAGGGTATCGTCGATCATCTTGCGGGTCTCCGGAGTACTTTCGCTTTCCAGTTCTTTTACCTGATCCTCAATGAGGCTGGCAAAATATAACTGTGACTGGGAAACTTCCGGGGAAATTTTGGCAACCCGCTCTTCCAGCGTGGGCGGCCTGTTTAGCAGCCCAATGCCCACTGCGCACAAGATTGCCACGGAAGCAGCGATGGACAGGGGCTTCCACCATCTAATTTTTTTCTGTTTAAGTGTCATCACTCCTTTTGAAGCATTCAATTTTTCCAGGAATCGCTGTTGGTGTCCTTCATCCGGACTCGCAACGTCAAATTTTCCCTGTAGTTCTTTGAATAGCTTATCAATACTTTCTTCGTTCATAACTCAGGCATTTATCATTTTTTTTCTTAGGCTTTCCTTTGCCCTGGAAATCGTGGTACGGCAATTGGCATAACTGATATCCATGATCTTGCTTACCTCTTCGTAATCATACCCTTCGATTAAATGTAAGGTCAAAGAAATTCTGTAATTATCTTTTAACCGTTTCATGGCTTCCAGTACCTTTTGAGCCTTTAGTCCTGTTTCACCATGATCCGAAACAATTTCATCAGTATCTTCGACCTTGTATAGTATATCATCCAGACCCACTTCCTGCTTTTTCTGTTGTTTTCGGTAATGGTATATGCTGTTGTTGATGACAATTCTTTTTAACCAGGCCCCGAAGGTTACATCCCCTTTAAAAGTGTGCAGTTTGGTGAATGCATTCAAAAACGATTCCTGCATTACATCTTCTGCTTCCGCACTGTCTTTTACAATCCTGAGGGCCGTGTTGTACATGGCTTTGTAATAGCGATTGTAAATTTCCAGCTGCGCCCTGGGTTTTCCTTCCAAACAGGCCTGTAACAGGTCTTCGGTATGTTCACTATGTTGGCTCAAAAGGTAAAAGCTTTGTAGTATAGATGATTCAATTTAGCAATTGTTACAGTTTTTATGGAAAATTAGTATGTTCTTGGCATAGGAATTGTCCGGGTAGAAGGAAGCCGAGATGGGCAGCAATACAAAACCCTTTGGAAACCAGGAGTTTATGAGGGTCTGAGTTGAATTAAATTATGAGGAGCACTGTCTTTTTATGACAGATTGACCTGAAATACAGATATGGGAGAAATAAAATTTTCAAATTTTGACAATATGTCGTTGCAGGGGATCGATGATGAATCTGACCTGATACCCCTGCTTACGCCGGAGGATGAGGAGGAGATGAACAATGAGGGACTGCCGGAGACCCTGCCTATTTTGCCGTTGCGAAATACGGTTTTGTTTCCCGGGGTGGTGATCCCTATCACGGCCGGAAGGGATAAATCCATTAACCTTATAAAGGATGCCAATAACGGCAATAAGGTAATAGGTGTGGTATCCCAAAAGGATGAAGATGTAGAAAACCCGGGTATCAAGGATATCAATACGCTGGGTACCGTTGCCAGGATCCTGAGGGTACTTCAGATGCCCGATGGAAATACAACGGTGATCATACAGGGCAAAAAACGTTTTGAAATAGCTGAGATCCTCACCGAGATGCCGTATATGAACGCCACCATTCGCGAGGCGAAAGAGGTGAAACCAGAGCTGCATAACGAAGAGTTTAAAGCTATTATTGAGTCCATCAAGGAACTGGCCCTTAGGATAATCCGTGATAACCCGAACATTCCAAGCGAGGCTTCTTTTGCGATCAAGAATATTCAAAGCAATTCGTTCCTGATCAATTTTGTCTCATCCAACCTGAATCTGAGCGTCAAGGAAAAGCAACAACTGCTGGAGATCAGTAACTTACAGGAAAGGGCCCTGGCCACATTGAAATATATGAATGTGGAAATGCAGAAACTGGCCCTGAAGAATGACATCCAGTCCAAGGTGCGGAACGATATGGACCAGCAGCAACGTGAATATTTCCTCCACCAACAGATGAAGACCATCCAGGAGGAACTGGGTGGGGTTTCGTATGATGAAGAAATCCAGGAGATGGAGGCACTCGCCAAAAAGAAGAAATGGGGTAAAAAAGTAAAGGAACATTTTGAACGGGAGTTAGGCAAATTACAGCGGATGAATCCCCAGGTTGCCGAATATTCCATTCAGAGAAATTATTTGGATCTGATCCTGGAATTACCATGGAATGAATATTCCAAAGATAAATTCGATCTTAAGAGGGCCCAGCGTATACTGGACAGGGATCACTACGGCCTGGAAGATGTCAAACGGAGGATCATTGAATACCTGGCGGTCCTGAAGTTACGGAATGATATGAAATCGCCTATACTCTGCCTGTATGGTCCTCCTGGGGTAGGGAAGACCTCCCTGGGGAAATCGATTGCCGAGGCCATGGGCAGGAAATATGTTAGGATGTCATTGGGTGGCTTGCGGGATGAGGGGGAAATTAGGGGCCACCGAAAGACCTATATAGGGGCGATGCCCGGTCGAATAATACAGAGTCTGCGGAAAGCAGGAACGTCTAACCCGGTCTTTATCCTGGATGAGATAGACAAGCTTTCCAACAGCCACCAGGGGGACCCGTCTTCTGCCATGCTGGAAGTGCTGGACCCGGAACAAAACAACGACTTTCACGATAACTTCCTGGAGATGGGGTATGACCTCTCCAAGGTCATGTTCATTGCTACCGCCAATAATTTGTCCAATATTCAGCCGGCACTGCTGGACCGGATGGAGATCATCAATGTAACCGGTTATACGATTGAGGAAAAGGTGGAGATCGCAAAAAGGCATCTCCTGCCCAAACAACTCCAGGAGCATGGGCTGACCACGAAGCATCTGAAAATCGGCAAAAAACAACTTGAAAAAATAGTGGAGGGCTATACCCGTGAATCCGGGGTCCGGAATCTGGAGAAACAAGTGGCGAAAATGGTACGGTATGCTGCCAAATCAATCGCCATCGAAGAAGAATACGCTGTAAAAGTAACCTCGGAAGATATTGAAAAAGTATTGGGCCCCGCCCGGATGGAACGGGATAAATATGAGCACAATGAAGTTGCGGGGGTTGTAACAGGCCTTGCCTGGACAAGTGTTGGAGGGGACATCCTTTTTATAGAATCCATTCTGTCCAAAGGGAAAGGTAACCTGAATATCACCGGGAACCTGGGAAAAGTAATGAAAGAGTCGGCAACCATTGCGATGGAATATATCAAGTCCAATGCCGAAACATTCGGTGTGGACCCGGAGGTATTTGATAAGTACAATGTACATATCCATGTACCGGAGGGTGCAACACCTAAGGACGGACCCAGTGCGGGTATAACCATGCTCACCTCCCTGGCCTCCCTATTTACACAGAAGAAGGTAAAGAAAAGCATCGCCATGACGGGGGAGATCACCCTCCGGGGCAAAGTATTGCCTGTAGGAGGTATCAAAGAGAAGATCCTGGCGGCCAAAAGGGCCCGGATCAAGGAAATTATCCTCTGCGAAGATAACCGGAGGGATATTCAGGAGATCAAGGCAGAATACCTCAAAGGCCTTACGTTCCACTATGTTTCGGATATGAGCGAAGTGATCGCCCTGGCTCTTACGGACCAGAAAGTTAAAAATTTTAAAGTCCTGTAATTGAGGGGAGTTGCAGGAGCGTGTATTTATCTGCCGGTATAACACATCAGCAGCACGGCATGGATGGCACAACCACCGTGGCCAGGACCGCCGGCAAAAATCCCTATGCATGAAGCCTCATCCATCTTTTCTGACTATTTTTGGCCAATGGAAAAAATTACCATAGCCATTGATGGGTACTCCTCAACCGGGAAAAGTACGCTTGCCAAACAACTGGCCAAAGCCCTCCACTATATTTATGTGGATACGGGTGCCATGTATCGGGCCGTAACCTTGTTTGCCTTACGGCAAAAATTTATTGGAGGGGATTCGGAAAACATCCCTGCATTGATAAACTTCCTGCCTGAGATCGACCTCAGTTTTAAGTATAACAGCAAGCTTGGCTTTTCCGAAATGTTCCTTAATGGGGAAAATGTGGAAAAGGAAATCCGGACCCTCGATGTATCCCGGTATGTAAGCAGGGTGGCTACCATTGAGCAGGTGCGGTATAAGCTGGTGGAGCTTCAACAAAGAATGGGCGTAGGGAAAGGTATTGTGATGGATGGGAGGGACATCGGGACGGTGGTGTTCCCGGATGCAGAATTAAAGGTATTTATGACGGCTTCCCCTGAAATAAGGGCGCAAAGAAGATATAAGGAATTGCTTGAAAAAGGCGAGGAGGTGAGTTTCGAAGAGGTACTAAAAAATGTCGAGGAGCGGGATTATATAGATTCCCACAGGGATATTTCACCGCTGAGAAAGGCAGCAGATGCCATTGAATTTGACAATGGGGAGATGAGCCATTCGGAGCAATTTGAGCGCATCTATAATTTTGCACTCAGGGTAATCGACCAACAATAACAATGTCCTGCCGGGACCGCTGCGCCTGGCAGGACTTTTTATGTCAGGAATTGGGAATCACCAGGACCTGGTCCGGATGAATCATATCAGGGTCTTTAAGTATATCCGTATTGGCGGAAAAGATCTTTTTGTACTGCATGGGATCCCCGTAGTAATGTTTGGCTATCTTGCTCAGCGATTCTCCTTTCTTAACCACATGCCGGTGATAAACGGAGGTGTCTGCCACGGTGATATTTGCTTTCAGGTCTGATGGGTTTTCCCCGCCGATCTCTTTGATCTTATCCCACAACAGGTTTTTTTCATACTGGGTCTTAGCCTCGCCCTTTATTTTCAGGATACCATCTTCTTCTGTTACATTCCCATCCCTGATCCCGAGTTTTTCCCCCATGGTCAGTACCGGTTGATATTTGGTTTTAACGCTCATATAAGTGTATTTAATGATTAAAATTTTGAAAACAGCAAGATACAAAATACAGGTCGGATCCCAGCTGAACAGTCTGATAATGCTAAAAATTGGGCCACATGGGTTCACCTGGTTGCTAAAATGATATTTTAATTGTATTTTTGCACACCTTTTTTACGAATTATCAGGAGGAAAAGGTAAACAAAGACAACAAATAATAACAGCTTCTGCAGTAATCGTTTAACTCCTGGGATAACTGCAGGATACAAATCTAAATCAGCAAAAATGGCTGAAGAAAAAACAACAACTGAGGCGGTTGATACTGCCGAAGTACAGGAAGTAAAAGAAAAATCCCCCAAACAGGATCCAAAGGAATTTCTTGCAAATTTTGATTGGGACAAGTATGAAGAGGGCATTGAGCGTGTGGATGAATCCAAATTGGAGGAGTTCGAGAAATTGGTGACAGAAAACTTTGTAGACACGGCGGATTCCGAGGTAGTACAGGGAACCATCACCCATTTGACTGACCGTGAGGCAATCATTGACATCAACGCTAAATCGGAAGGGGTTATCTCCCTGAACGAGTTTAGGTACAATCCGAACCTCAAAATCGGTGACAAGGTAGAAGTACTGATCGATATCCGTGAAGATAAGAGCGGCCAACTCGTGCTTTCACACAGGAAGGCAAGGACCATCATGGCATGGGACCGGGTCAATGCGGCACATGATAAGGAAGAAGTGGTCACTGGTTTTGTTAAGTGCAGGACCAAAGGAGGCATGATCGTAGATGTATTCGGAATCGAGGCTTTCCTCCCCGGTTCGCAGATCGATGTGAAGCCAATCCGGGACTATGACCAGTATGTGGGCAAGAACATGGAATTCAAAGTGGTTAAGATAAACCACGAATTCAAGAATGTCGTTGTATCGCACAAAGCGCTCATTGAAGCCGATATTGAAGAACAGAAGAAGGAGATCATCGGCCAGCTCGAAAAAGGACAGGTACTGGAAGGGGTTGTCAAAAACATCACCTCTTACGGTGTGTTCATCGACCTGGGAGGTGTTGACGGACTCGTACACATCACAGACCTTTCCTGGAGCAGGATAAACCACCCGAACGAGGTAGTGGAATTGGATCAGAAATTAAACGTGGTTATCCTTGATTTTGATGATAACAAGTCCCGTATACAGTTAGGGTTGAAACAACTGGAAAAACATCCATGGGATGCCCTGGGTGATGAGATCAAGATTGGTGACAAGGTGAAAGGCCGGGTAGTGGTTATCGCGGATTACGGTGCTTTCCTTGAAGTTGCTGAGGGCGTTGAAGGCCTTATCCACGTATCAGAAATGTCTTGGTCCACGCATCTGCGGTCCGCTCAGGATTTTGTAAAAGTAGGTGACGAACTGGAAGCGGTTGTACTTACACTCGACAGGGAGGACAGGAAAATGTCCCTGGGCATCAAACAATTGACACCAGACCCCTGGACTGATATTACCACTAAATATCCTGTTGGATCCAAGCACAAAGGGATCGTACGTAATTTTACCAATTTTGGAGTTTTTCTGGAATTGGAAGAAGGGATAGACGGTTTGATCTATATTTCGGATCTCTCCTGGACCAAAAAGATCAAGCATCCATCGGAATTTGTTACCGTTGGGGATACTTTGGAAGTCGAGGTACTGGAACTGGATGTTGAAGGCCGCAAGCTAAGCCTGGGTCATAAGCAGACAACGGAGAACCCCTGGGACAAATACGAGAAGGAATTCGCCCTTGGGACTACCCATAAAGCTGCTATCACCGAGGTGGTAGACAAAGGTGCTGTCATCGATTTCAATGAGGACATCACCGCTTTTGTACCGCAACGCCATATGGAAAAAGAAGATGGTAAGAAACTGGTAAAAGGCGAAGAGGCTGAATTCAAGATCATTGAATTCAACAAGGAATTCAAACGGGTTGTTGCCAGCCATACGGCAATTTTCAGGGAAGAAGAGCAGCGCAATGTGCGTGCTGCCAGTAAGAAAGCCGCGGAATCATCTGATGAATCCAAGCCAACCCTCGGGGATGCCAATGAACAGTTACAGGCCCTGAAGGACAAAATGGAAGCCAGTAAGAAAAAGTAGGCTCCCCTTTAGATAAGTTGAAAGCCCCGCTCCCAATTCCGAAAGATCTCGGAAACCGGAGCGGGGCTTTTTTTATGCGGTATTCAGATTCCTGGGAATACGCGCTGGATACGTATTAAGGATTATATTCGCCATCTTCCTCTTCCCCGTTCTGCCGCTGTCTCCTGTTCTTTTCCTTGGACTCGTTGATCCTGTATACAAAATTCAGGGTAAGCTGCCGTTCCCTCCATTGAAATTCGTTATCGGATGTAAAGAACGGGGTTTGTGTCAACGTCTGGCGTTTACGCGTATTCAACAGGTCACTTACATTGAAGGAAATGGTGCCCTTGTCACCCAAAACATCTTTTGCAAATGCCAGGTCCAGGGAAAAGATACCTTTGCTCTCAGACTGGGCATTTTGCCTGGGTCCCCTGTAAAAGGCATTGGTCTGCCAATCGATCTTACCGGGAAGTGTCACCTTGGAACTGAATCGGGTAAACCAGCTATTGTTGGTGGTTCCATAATTAATATTATTAAAAACACCGTCGGACTTGAACTGGAAGAAATTAAAGCTGCTGTTCAGGCGCAACCATTTTGTGGGGTTGTATAAAACACCGGCTTCTGCACCTACCCGTTCGTTGGTGGACAGGTTGATAGGTATGGACCGGATGATCCGGATACCATCTGACGTAATTTCGCCGGTTTCCTCCTGTACTACTTCAAAGGAATTCGTCTCCCGCTGGTAATACACCGAGGTGGTAAGCGTGAGCTTTTCCCATCGCTTCAAATACCCAAGATCAAATGCATTGGCAAATGCGGGATTCAGGTTTGGGTTTCCCTGAAAAATATTGGTCCTGCTCGACCGGGACGGGAAGGGGTTGATAAAAAATCCCCTGGGCCTGTTGATCCTTCTGTTGTATCCCAGGCTGATATTTTCCTGCTCATCCAGTTCGAAAATTAAGTTTACCGTAGGGAATAGGCCCAGGTAATTCTTGTCAAAGTCCAGATCTACTTCTTCCCCCAGGGATTCCTGCAGCGCGGTAAGATCGAAATCAGACTCCACCAATCCCTTTAACTGTGTGTTCTCCAGCCGCAGGCCCAATAAAACTGAAAACTTGCCAAATTTATCACCGTACTGTGAATAGAGTGCATTGACGTTCTCGTTATAGGTAAACTGGTTGGTCAGCTCCCGGTTGGTCTCAAATTGCCCGGTATTCTGGTTGAGGGTGTCCAGGCGGTAATCATTGATGTTTTCCTCAAAGTTCCCACGGTACCCTGCCTCAAACTGTGATTCCCCAATGGGCAGCACATAATCTGCCTGTATCAAAAACTCGTTTTGTTTCTCGTTTTCGATAATGTCTTCCCTTGCCAATAAATCAGTATTGGGAAAAATATTGTTCTCGTTGATCGCGGTTAGTATATCCTCGTTGTCATAGGAATATTGAAAATCAGCAGTCAGTTTATGGCCTGTTTCATTGATATTGTTGGTATAGTTCAGGGAGATCTGGTAGCTACGGTCATCCTCGTTCTCTTCCTCGCTTCTGAAAGTGCGGCTATCCAGTGCAGTGCCTTTAAAGCGCTGGCTGGTATTCTCCGTATTATCCTGTTCATCGGAGATCCTGGTAAAGACACTTCCCGTAACGGATGATTTTTCCGTCAGGAAGTATTCCATTCCCAGATTGATATTATACCCCTTATCCTGCCTCAGGATATCCCGGTCTTCAATGATCCTGCTGAATTCCCCGCTGGTATATCGGTTGTCAAAAAAAGCATTCCCTGGCGGTTCCCGATAAAAATAGCCCACTGTATTGAAGATATTGAACTTATCGGTACGTAAATTAAGGTTGGAGGTTATCTGGCTCGTTATGGGGTAGCCAATGCTGGTGGTCACGGAACCATTGAATCCAAGTGTTTTTTCTTTTTTCAGGACGATATTCAGGATGCCTGCTGTTCCTTCAGCATCGTATCGCGCAGAGGGGCTGGTTATGACTTCCACCCTTTCGATGGCATCTGCCGGCAATTGCCTGAGCGCATCCGTAGAACCGAATCCTGCCATGGCAGACGGTTTGCCGTTGATCAGAATCCTTACATTATCATTTCCCCGTAAACTGATGGCCCCTTCAACATCGACAGTTACGGAAGGGATATTATTCAGTGCATCGCTGATATTGGCACCACTGGTGGTCAGGTCTTTGCCAATATTATAGATTTTCTTATCCAGGCGAACCTCCACGGTGGTTTTTTCGCCTACCACTTCCACGCCTTCCAGCTGTGCGACATCCACTTCCAGATAGATGGTTCCAAGGTCCGTGGAGCTTGTCAATTCCTGTTCCGGCAGATTAAACGTCTTATAGGAAATATATTCAACCCTTAGGTTATACCTGCCGGGAGTGGTCTCTACGCTGAATTTACCATCAATATCTGTGATGCCGCCGGTAATTTTATCCGGAGATGGGACACTCTGTACCACCAGTGTGGCATATTCCAGGGGCTGGTTGGTTTCTTTGTCAAGCACTGTACCGGTGAGTGTAATCGTTCTTGTGTTCTCGGGTCCCTGGGCACCTGGCGGGATAGGGTTTTGAGCATGGGCTGTATGCGCAAGGGATAGCAGTAGCATTAAAAGGGGAGTATAAAGTTTCATGTAAGTATTTAGGTGTTTCAGGTTCTGTTTTGTTTTATAAAGACCTTTGATTGGAAAAGAGGGATATGGTTTAATCGTTTTTGGTTAATTCTTTGTTAAAGCATCCGCAAAACCCAGTTCAGTTCGCACCGTACTATCGTACGCGGAACTGTGATGATCAAAACGGTATCTATTCCCATCCCTTTGCCCTGCCGGGATACTTTTTTACCCCACCACTATTTTTTTCATTGATCCTTTGTTTGACAAGAAATCCTTATTTTAGCGTTCTAATAGCGTTGGTTTTTTAACCCATGAGTCAAAAAGTACTGCTTTCCTCAAAAGAAATACACATCATACTGCATCGACTGGCTTGCCAACTTTTAGAGAATCATCTGGATTTTTCAAATACTGCATTGATTGGTTTACAACCGAGGGGCACTTTTCTGGCCAGGCGGTTAAAGGACCTCTTGCTGGAAGAATATGGGGTAAAGCATATTGAATTGGGATTTTTAGACATCACCTTTTACCGTGACGATTTCCGCCGCGGGGACAAAACCCTGGAGGCAAGCAGCACACAGATCGATTTTTTGATCGAAGGGAAAAATGTAGTGCTGATCGATGATGTACTGTATACCGGAAGGAGCATCCGGGCTGCCCTTACGGCTATACAATCCTTTGGAAGGCCCCGGGAGATTGAATTGCTGACACTTATCGATCGCCGGTTTAGCAGGCACTTACCGATTCAACCCAATTACAGGGGCCGGCAGGTTGACACCATCAATGAAGAAAAAGTAAAAGTAATGTGGCAGGAAAATGATGGAAAGGATGTGATCTACCTGGTGAACGGTAAATAATACCAGTAACCTGGCCTTGTATATAGGGGCGGGTTGGAGAAATTGGAAAGAAGAGATGGAATGGTGAATTCTACACTTTATAACCTAAATTAGCAGCGACCCGAATGAGCGAATTGAGCGTACACCATCTGCTGGGAATTAAGTATCTGAATCACAAGGATATAGAGCTCATTTTTAATACGGCCGATCATTTTAAGGAAGTTATCAACAGGTCTATAAAGAAGGTCCCGTCCCTACGGGATATTACGATAGCCAATATCTTTTTTGAGAACAGCACCCGCACCAAACTCTCCTTCGAACTGGCGGAAAAAAGACTATCGGCCGATGTCCTGAATTTTTCAGCTTCACAATCCTCGGTTAATAAAGGGGAGACCCTTATAGATACCGTTAATAATATCCTTTCCATGAAAGTAGATATGGTAGTGATGCGGCATCCCAATCCCGGGGCAGGTATCTTTTTATCGCGGCATGTAAAGGCTGCAATCATCAATGCTGGCGATGGTGCTCATGAACATCCAACCCAGGCGTTGCTCGATTCCTATTCCATTCGCGAAAAACTGGGAAATGTCTCCGGAAAAAACGTGGTTATTATAGGGGACATATTGCATTCCCGGGTTGCGTTGTCCAATATCTTTGCACTAAAGCTGCAGGGTGCCAATGTAAAAGTTTGCGGGCCCAAAACATTGATCCCTAAATATATTGAGTCCCTTGGTGTACAGGTGGAAACCAATTTGAGGAAGGCCCTGAACTGGTGTGATGTTGCCAATATGCTCCGGATACAGAATGAGCGCATGGATATTAGTTATTTTCCGACGACCAGGGAATATACCCAACAATACGGGATCAATAAGGCGCTCCTGGACAGCCTGGAAAAGGAAATTGTGATCATGCACCCCGGTCCCATCAATCGGGGGGTGGAAATAACCAGCGATGTGGCAGACTCCAGGCAATCCATCATTTTAAACCAGGTGGAAAATGGGGTTGCCATCCGTATGGCGGTGATTTACTTATTAGCTTCAAAAATTAAATAACGTACCATGATTTTTGATAAAGAAGACAATACAACGATCGTATTTCAGGAAAAAGCATCACTCCCTACGTTTTTGTCCAACTTAAACGAGGGGTACAGCAAAATAAAAAATGACCATATTATCATCAACCTTTTTTCTTTTACCCGCCTAAAGGCCGGAGATGTCCTCGAATTCCTGCCACTTTCCAGGGCGCACCGTAAAGCGGGTAAATCGTTTGTCCTGGTTACGGACAAAGTTGGATTTGAGGAATTACCGGAGGAAATATGTGTGGTACCAACCATTCGGGAAGCAAAGGATATTATTGATATGGAGGAGATAGAGCGGGACCTTGAGCTATAATATCGTATAGTCCAACGGAAGTACAATAGGTTATTACCAGGGATACTATCCCGGCATGTGAAGATGTAAAAATTTCGGCTTGAAATGGGTACACCTATGGAATACCAGCTGGCACAAGTTAACATTGCCCGGATGCTCGAACCCCTGGACCACCCGGTAATGGCTGATTTTGTGGACAACCTTGACAGGATAAATGCGCTGGCAGAACAAAGTGAAGGTTTTGTATGGCGTCTTGCAGCGGAAGGCAATAATGCAACCACGCTGCAACTTTTTAATGACCGGTTCTTGATTATCAACATGTCTGTCTGGAAGTCGATGGAAGCACTTTTTAATTTTACCTACAGAACTGCCCATTCAGAGATTTTCAAAAGGCGGAAGGAATGGTTTTCAAAATTGGACAGCGTACACATGGCCTGCTGGTATGTACTTCCAGGTAGTACTCCCGGACCGGATGAGGCCAAATTGCGGCTTGGATATCTTACTAAACACGGGGAAACACCCTATGCTTTCACCTTTAAAAACCGGTATACAACTGAAGACCTGCTACGCTATAAACCGATAACCCGCGATTCCTGATATGCAACTACATATTCTCGGGTGTTATGCAGCAACCCCAAAAGCTACGACCAACCCTACCTCCCAGCTCCTCAATTTACGCAACAATTTATTCCTCATTGACTGTGGGGAAGGGACACAGGTGCAATTGCGGAAACTGAAAATTAAGTTTTCCAGGATCAACCATATCTTTATTTCCCACCTGCATGGAGATCATTTTTTCGGACTGCCGGGACTGCTTGCAACGTTCAGGTTACTGGGAAGGGAAAAGGAATTGCATGTGTATGGGCCACAAGGGATTCAGGAAGCAATAACGCTGCTCTTCAAACTTGGCAATTCATGGGCTAATTTCCCATTGCTGTTCCATGAACTGACCTCGGACAAACCCGAAACCATTTTTGAAGATAACGCTGTAAGCGTACAAACGCTTCCCCTAAACCACCGAATCTACACCAATGGATTCCTTTTTCGGGAGAAACCCCGGGAGCGCAAACTCAATGTGGAAGCCATGGCCAAATTCAAAATAGGAAAGGCCCAATTTCAGAATATTAAAAATGGAAAAGACATACTGCTGCCTGACGGCAGGCTGCTCCCCAATACGCTGCTGACACTGGATCCACCCAAACCCCGGAGTTATGCCTACTGCAGCGATACAGCCTATATGCCGGAACTGGTTTCCCTGATCCGGGACGTGGATGTGTTATACCATGAAGCAACTTTTTTGGAAACCGAATCGGCGCTGGCCGCAACCACCCGGCACAGTACCGCAAAACAAGCCGCAGCCATTGCCAGGGATGCAGCTATTGGGACCCTGATCCTGGGCCATTTTTCAACCCGCTACCGGTCAATTGAACTTTTCAGGCAGGAAGCGATGGAGATATTCCCCCATGTTTCCCTCGCGGATGATGGCAAAATATTTGAATTCTGATACCCCGGGTGGCTGCCAATAGCATACGATTGACCTCCTGGTCTTTGCATTAAAAGGGCAAATATATAAAAGCTCGTGGATGTGATCCTACATCAATATCTTTTGCAGAACTTTGCTTATCTTGTTTTTTAATTGAAATCCATGCAGAAAGACCTGGGAAATTATAGAAAGTCCTATGAAAAAAGCGCCTTGATGGAAGACCATATTCCGGGCGATCCGATAGCGTTATTCGAAAAGTGGTTCTCTGAGATCGAAGTGGTAAACGGGGTAGGGGAGCCGAATGCGATGACTGTATCCACTATAGGAATTGATGGGTATCCAAAGGCAAGGGTAGTACTGCTGAAACAATTCAACCGCGAGGGGTTTGTATTTTATACGAATTTTGAAAGTGAAAAAGGAAAAGCCATTGCAGCGGATGCGAAAGTCTGCCTTTCTTTTTTCTGGCCCGAATTGGAAAGGCAGGTCATCATCAAAGGGATGGCACAGAAGGTTTCAGAAGAGCAATCTGACGCTTATTTTAATACCCGGCCTGAAGGCAGTAAACTGGGGGCCGTTGTTTCGGACCAGAGCCGTGTGATACCTTCCAGGGAACCCCTGGATAAAAAATTGGAGGAACTCCGGGAGGTTTACAAAAACAAAGAAATAAAAAGGCCAGCCCATTGGGGGGGATACCTTGTAATCCCTGTCTCCATTGAATTTTGGCAGGGCAGGGCTAACCGGCTTCATGACAGGATCCGTTATTCAAGGGAAGCTGGGGCAGGGTGGAAAAGAGCAAGATTATCACCGTAAGCCGCTATTGTTTCCCAGATTTCTGTTTTAAGAACAAACAACCGGGTTTTTTCCCGGAATCCTTTGCCTTACAGGTAAAGTTATATGTAAACCTTAATTCGTTTAACAATGAAACAGTTAATATTAGTGCGACATGGAAAATCATCCTGGGATTATGGGGTGGATGACCGGGACAGGCCGTTACAGGAACGGGGGATAAAGGATGCAATATTGGTTGCATCCCATTTTGGTTCACTGGCACCTCCTATCGATATGGTTTATTCCAGTCCGGCCAATCGGGCCTTGCATACCTGTACTATTTTTATGAGATCCCTTGAATTTCCCCTGGGCAAACTCCGGCTTACAGAGTCGCTGTATGACTTTTCCGGTGAGAACGTAGTAGCCTTTGTACAAGGGCTGGATAATATATATGAGACGGTTATGGTTTTTGGCCACAACAATGCCTTTACCGAGGTGGCCAACCACTGGGGCAATCAGGCCATTGGCAATGTCCCCACCTCTGGCCTCGTTCACCTGAAATTCGGGACCAATGACTGGAATACGGTCGACAATGGAACAACAGAGCACACTTTGTTTCCAAAACAACTCAAATAAATGATCAAAACAAAGAATAAATATGTTAACAGGGAGATCAGCTGGCTTCGGTTCAATGAGCGGGTGCTTCAGGAAAGCGCTGACCAACAGGTTCCCCTGATTGAGAGGCTCCGGTTCCTGGGGATCTTTTCCAATAACCTGGATGAATTCTTTAAAGTGCGGTATGCCACCGTCAAACGGATCGTGCAGGCGGGTAAAAGCGGCAAAAGTGTCCTTGGGGGTGAAATAGCCAAGGACCTTTTGGAAGAGATCACGAAAATCGTTATCAAACAACAGGCAGACAGCCTGGAGGTACTGCATAATGTTGAAAAGGAACTGGAGGAAAAGAATATCTATATAGTTGATGAAACGGAGATAACTGAATCGCAGGCGGAGTTTCTGAAAACCTACTTCATGCAAAAGGTAAGCCCCGTTCTGATGACCATTATTTTGAATGACCTGGCAAAATTCCCGATGCTCAAGGATTCTGCTGCTTACCTGGCTGTTAAGATGGTCTTACTAAACGGGAAGGTTGTACGGCAGAAAGAGGTACGCGATATCCGGTATGCACTCATTGAGATCCCCAAAGGGATCGATCGCTTTATTGAATTGCCAAAGGAAGGGGAGAAAAATTATATCATGCTCCTCGATGACCTCATCCGCTACTCACTAAGGAGTATCTTCAATATGTTTCCGTATGAGTCCATATCTGCCCATATGATCAAGATCACCCGGGATGCGGAATTGGATATAGACAATGATCTGAGCAAAAGTTTTATAGAGAAGATATCCACCAGTGTGGAACATCGAAAGATCAGCGATCCGGTCCGTTTCGTTTACGATAAGAATATTGAAGCAGACACCCTGAAATTTTTACGGGAAAAGATGAACATCACGGATACGGATAGTGTCATCCCCGGGGGTCGTTACCATAACCGAAGGGATTATATGGGGTTTCCCAGTATGGGCCGTACCGATCTTCTTTATGATAAGATCACCCCCCTGCCTATCAGGGGCCTTAGCCAGGAAGGGAACCTGCTGAAAGCTATAGCCGAACGTGATTACCTGCTGTATGCACCCTACCAAACCTTTTCCTATGTGATCAAATTCCTTCGGGACGCCGCCCTGGACCCCAAGGTGAGGAACATCAAAATAACGTTGTACAGGTTGGCCAATGACTCCCAGGTCACGGCTTCCCTGATAAATGCGGTAAAGAATGGGAAGCATGTAACCGTACAGATCGAATTGCAGGCACGCTTCGATGAACAGGCCAATATAAAATATGCCGAACAACTGCAGGATGAAGGTGTCAAATTGATTTTCGGGGTACGGGGGCTTAAGGTACACAGCAAAATATGTATTATTGACCGCGAAGAGGCCACGGGAATGAAGCGGTATGGTTTTATCAGTACAGGGAATTTTAATGAAGATACGGCGCGGATCTATACGGATTATACCCTTTTTACAGCCCACGAAGCTATCCTGAAGGAGTTGAACAAGGTGTTCGACTTTTTTGAAACCACCTACAAGATCAATAAATATAAGCACCTCGTGATGTCACCCCATTATACCAGCAATCGGTTCAGGAAATTGATCGATAAAGAGATTTCCCTGGCAGGTGCGGGAAAGGAAGCCTATATAAAGATCAAGATGAACAGCCTTACATCCTATAAGATGGTGGACAAATTGTACGAAGCAAGCCGGGCAGGAGTCAAAATCCAAATGATTGTAAGGGGTATTTGCTGCCTGATACCAGGGATAAAGGGAATGAGTGAAAATATCGAGGCTATAAGCATTGTAGACAAGTTCCTGGAACATCCCAGGATGTTTATATTCGGTAATGACGGGAATCCAAAAGTCATTATTTCTTCGGCTGACTGGATGACGCGGAACCTGGAAAACCGGGTGGAAGTCGGGTGCCCCATTTACGATGAGGATATCAAGCAGGAGCTGATGGATACTTTTGAAATTTCATGGGCCGATAATGTAAAAGCGCGGGTATTCAATGAAAAACAGAACAATGCCTACAGGCGTAATGACAATCCAAAGGTTCGGTCCCAGTTTGAGATGTATGACTATTACCTGAACAAATTGAATAGTTAATGCCACGGAGCCTTGAAGATCAGAAAGTTTGCCGCAATTGACATAGGTTCCAACGCCATCAGGTTGTTGGTTCACAACGTGATTGAGGAAACAGGCAAGGAAACAAAGTTCAGCAAGAGCGCTTTGTTCAGAATCCCTGTCAGGCTTGGCGATGATTCATTTACGGTTGGCGAGATATCTGCCCACAATGTTCACAGGATCCTGCAGACTATGGAGGCATTTAAATTGCTGATGGAAACCATGGGCGTTGAAAAATACATGGCCTGTGCCACTTCTGCAATGCGGGAAGCAACTAATGGGATCGAGATAATTGAGGATATCCGGAAGGTTACGGGGATACCGGTTGAAATAATTGACGGTAAAAAGGAAGCAGCTATCATTGCAGGGTCCGACCTGAAATCCCTGATACAAAAGGAGCTGTCCTACCTCTATATCGATGTGGGAGGTGGCAGTACCGAGTATACACTTTTTTCACATGGGAAGATCCTGGTATCCAAATCCTTTAAACTGGGCACAGTACGGGTGCTGAACAATTTGGTAGGAGAAGGTGTCTGGAAAAAGGTAGCGGCCTGGATAAAGGAAGTAACTGCGGAATTACCCGATTTATCAATTATCGGCTCCGGCGGGAACATCAATAAACTCCACAAAATGTCCGGCAGGCGGGAAGGGGAGCCGCTATCCTACCGTTGGATAAAAACACAATTCCAATTATTAGAGGAGATGAGCTATGAAGACCGCATCTCCCTGCTGGGGCTGAACCCGGACCGGGCGGATGTGATCATCCCGGCGACAAAAATATTCCTGCTTTCGGCCAAATGGAGCCATGTAAAGAAAATCCATGTACCCAGGATCGGCCTTTCCGATGGGATCATCAAAACCCTGTACTATACCCCGGAAAAGCTGTAGGGATTTCATAGCGCCTTATCCAAGAGTTTTCTGATCAGCATCAATGCTTCACTTGCGTTCAGCATGACATGCCGAGTGTCACATTGAGCGCCCGCATGCCGGACGGGCAGGCATGCGCTCAGCCTGACATTGGGTTAACGTTCCATGTTTAAGGTCCAATGCTTTACGTGCGTTCAGCATGACAAAGATCCGGCAAGAAGTACAGAAAACGGTCAATGCTACTTAAGGAAGGTAATTTCTTCTTTATTCCTTTTTGCTTGTCCAAAAAGGAATGCAAAAAAGACACCTTCTCCGCAGGTATTTTTCCACACAGCGGAAAACCGGCTCAGAAACTTCGCCACCACGCCAATGCGTGGCGGTACCCCTCGAAGCTTTCTTCGCCTATACTTCGGAGAAGGGTAGCCTAACCCACAACTATTCGTCCGGCCAGGCCATTATGCATACTCAATTTGAAAGTCAAGTTCCGGGAAGCTGCTCCCATGGCTTCACAGGGCTAGGATTGCAGACTGTTACTGCCAACTTACAAGTGGATATTTCAAAATACCCAGTACGATTATGGGGTCTTAACCCCGCCCCGTCCTTAAGTTAACGGGACCTACTGCAAACAACAAGCGGAATTCCAGGGATCTAAATTTGTTGGAATTTTATGGCTGACCCGGGATATATTATTGTGGGACCCGGAAGTAGCCCTGGCTAAGACCCCCCCCGGGGAGCGACTTTGTGCAGCACACCTGTTTGCTTTAGAGCTACAAAAGACCGCTGCTTACTGATAACTGTTACTGCCAACTTTAAAAAACGGGATTGCTTTCCCTGCTGCCCCCGGGAAAGATTACAGACATCGGTCATGATTAATTCTTTTTATTCCTTTTTGCTTGTCCAAAAAGGAATGCAAAAAAGACACCTTCTCCGCAGGTATTTTCCGCACAGCGGCAAACCGGCTCAGAAACTTCGCCACCACGCCAATGCGTGGCGGTACCCCTTAGCTTTCTCCGCCTATACTTCGGAGAAGGGTAGCCTAACCCACAACTATTCGTCCGGCCAGGCCATTATGCATACTCAATTTGAAAAGGCAAGTTCCGGGAAGCTGCTCCCATGGCTTCACAGGGCTAGGATTGCAGACTGTTACTGCCAACTTACAAGTGGATATTTCAAAATACCCAGTACGATTATGGGGTCTAGACCCTGCCCCGTCCTTAAGTTAACGGGACCTACTGCAAACAACAAGCGGAATTCCAGGATCTAAATTTGTTGGAATTTTATGGCTGACCCGGGGTATGTTAGTGAGGGACCCGGAAGTAACCGGTCAGAAGACCCCCCTCCGGGGAGCGACTTTGTGCAGCACACCTGTTTGCTTTAGAGCTACAAAAGACCGCTGCTTACTGATAACTGTTACTGCCAACTTCAAAATAAACGGGATTGCTTTCCCTGCTGCCCCCGGGAAAGATTAAAGACATCCATAGATTAACTTTTATTCCTTTTTGCTTGTCCAAAAAGAAATAGAAAAGAACACCTTCTCCGCAGGTATTTTCCGCACAGCGGCAAACCGGCTCAGAAACTTCGCCACCACGCCAATGCGTGGCGGTACCCCTCGAAGCTTTCTTCGCCTATACTTCGGAGAAGGGTAGCCTAACCCACAACTATTCGTCCGGCCAGGCCATTATGCATACTCAATTTGAAAAGGCAAGTTCCGGGAAGCTGCTCCCATGGCTTCACAGGGCTAGGATTGCAGACTGTTACTGCCAACTTACAAGTGGATATTTCAAAATACCCAGTACGATTATGGGGTCTTAACCCCGCCCCGTCCTTAAGTTAACGGGACCTACTGCAAACAACAAGCGGAATTCCAGGGATCTGAAATTTGCTGGAATTTTATGGCTGACCCGGGGTATATTATTGTGGGACCCGGAAGTAGCCCTGGCTAAGACCCCCCCCGGGGAGCGACTTTGTGCAGCACACCTGTTTGCTTTAGAGCTACAAAAGACCGCTGCTTACTGATAACTGTTACTGCCAACTTTAAAAAAACGGGATTGCTTTCCCTGCTGCCCCCGGGAAAGATTAAAGACATCCATAGATTTAACTTATATCCCTTTTTGCTCGTCCAAAAAGGAATAGAAAAAAGACACCTTCTCCGCAGGTATTTTTCCGCACAGCGGAAAACCGGTGCTCAGAAACTTCGCCACCACGCCAATGCGTGGCGGTACCCCTCGAAGCTTTCTCCGCCTATACTTCGGAGAAGGATATCCTAACCCACAACTATTCGTCCGGCCAGGCCATTACCCATATGCAATTTGAATATTCGAAATACCAACTTTGACCATTGAACCGTGAATGTAAACCTACTGTTTACTGCTCACTGATTACTAAAAATCACCCATGGATGCTTTCGTTCTTCCCAAGTTCTTTCATGATCTCGGCTTCATAGGTCAAAAGTTCCTCCCATTTTTGGTCCACTTTTTTGCGGTCACCGTACTGTCGGGCAAAATTCAGGAAAAGGGTATAATGGCTGGCCTCGCTAACCATTAATTGGTAGTAGAAGGCAGCCAGCTCTTTGTCCTCCAACTGCTCAGAAAGCAGTCTGAATCGTTCACAGCTCCGGGCTTCTATGAGCGCTGCGTACAGCAACCGGTGTACCAGTTGGGTCGTACGGTCACCACCTTTAGGAAAAAATTGCAGCAATCGCACTACATACGCATCTTTCCGGTCCCTGCCCAGCTTATTTCCCCTTGCGAGGATGCGGTCATGAACCATTTTAAAATGGCCCAGTTCTTCCCGTGCCAGGGAGACCATCTCCGTTACAAGACCTGGGTATTCCGGAAAGGAAACAATCAGGGAAATTGCTGTGCTGGCAGCTTTCTGTTCACAATAGGCATGATCCGTAAGGATTTCGTCGATATTTTTTTCCGCGATACGCACCCATCGGGGGTCCGTTGGTAATTTGAGTCCTAACATTGGAAGTATGTATAAAAACCTGGCAACGAATGTAGCTGCCACTGCATTAAATGGTTATAATAATTAGTATAGTTTCTAGTTATCTTAATATATTTGAAAGCCCGTTTGCGAAAGCGGGTTATACGGTGCAAGTATAACAATTAAAGGCATTTCATGCAATTTACCGATACGGCTGAAGGATTATATAAAACTGTGGCATTGAATGTAGAACCTGAGGCGCAGGAATGGATGAAGGGGAAACTCCGGCAAATTATCAGTAGCAGTTCCACAAAAGACCTTTACCTGACCTACAGCCTGCTCTCCGGAAAGGTGAAGCCTTCCGGCGAAGCCGCTGATACCACCCGGTTATGAGGATATAGGCGATTACCTCCGCAGGCAAAAGGCAGACATCCTTCAGGTTAGCAGGATCTGTCTCCTGGCAAAAGTGCTGGAAACAGACCGGGACTTTTTTATGCCCAAAGTAGCCAGTATTATCCAGGTAGCAGATACCTGTGAAACTGGAAACTTTTTTAAAATACCTCATTTTGTTACCAAATCCGGAAGATTACAAAAATGTTGCAGTGGAAGCTTTGCGGACCAATATTGCAACGGTCTTTGATACCATTGCCCGAACAATCCCTATCCGGCACGTTATTTTAATGATGAGCAATGGAACCAGATGTATTTAAAAGCCGCTTTTATGCAACGCGACCTTGCAAAAATTCAGGATACCGACAGCAGGGCAAACAGGGACCTTGCCCGGATCATCTCGGATTATGCCCATGAACGGTGGGCTGCCTCCCGTGATGTGGACCCCTTGTTCTGGAGGCCGGTTGCCCACTTTTTAGAAGGGACATTACTACAGGACATGCAGCGGCTGTTCCTGAGTGCGGATGCCGCTGAAAAAAAGGCAGCAGCACTATGCTGTTACTATTCCAACCAGGATGCTGCCCGGCTATTGCTCCAGAATTACCAGGACCTGGAAGCCGGAATTGAAAATGGTACCATAACCTGGACAACATTAAAAGATTGACAATGGATGAGAAAATGATTTTTATAGATCCCCATGTGCACATGACCTCCCGGACAACCGATGATTATGAAGCCATGGCAGCAGCCGGGATCGTGGCCCTTATTGAGCCTTCATTCTGGCTTGGCCAGCCGAGGACACAGGTCGGATCCTTTCAGGATTACTTCAGTAGTCTGGTCGGATGGGAACCTTTCCGGGCCAGCCAGTTTGGAATCCGGCATTACTGCACCATCGGACTGAATTCAAAGGAAGCCAATAATGAAGCACTGGCCGAACAGGTGATCGAACTGTTGCCCCTGTACCTCCACAAACAAAATGTGGTCGCTGTTGGTGAAATTGGTTATGACGATCAGACACCGGCGGAGGATAAGTATTTCCGTATACAACTTGAACTGGCCAAAGAACTCGATATGACCGTGCAGATCCATACCCCACACCGGGACAAAAAAGCGGGAACCATCAAAAGCATGGAGGTTTGCCTGGAACACGGACTGGATCCCTCCAACGTGATCATCGACCATAATAATGAAGAAACGGTAAAAGATGTGCTGGACAGGGGGTTTATCGCCGCTTTTACAATTTATCCCAAAACCAAAATGGGCAACGAACGGATGGTAGAAGTGGTAAAGACCTATGGCAGTGACCGGATCATCGTAGACAGTTCAGCAGACTGGGGGGTAAGTGATCCGCTGGCCGTACCTAAAACTGCATCCCTGATGCTGAAACGGGGTATCCCCAGGGAAGCTGTCGTAAAGACCTGCTATGGCAATGCCCTGGAGGCATTTGGAAAAAATGGCAGGATGAAGGAATCGGACTGGTTACAGCCGGAAGAAGGGATCAACCAAACGCAGTTATTCAATGACAACAGCGTATTGCGCGGGCAACAGCCCCGTGTCGATGAAGACCAAATAAAGTAGGATGAATGCTGTAATCCTGGGCTACGCACGCCTGGCAAGACCGGCCAACCTCCCCACTGCAGCTGCCGATATCCTGGCCGGCATTGCCCTTGCAGGGGCGATCCCCCTTCTTGTTACCGGTGGGGATGCGCAACTGGAATGGTTGCTGCGGGCACTCAGCCTGGTCATTGCATCTGTTTTGTTATATGCAGGCGGCGTTGTCCTCAATGATGTATTTGATGTTAAAACGGATCGGATTGAACGTCCTGAAAGGCCTATCCCAAAAGGAATTGTACCGCTTTACGGCGCCGCTGTTTTCGGCGCATTGCTGCTCCTTGCCGGTATTGCCTTTGCTGCATATGCCCATTGGGTAAGTGGCCTGATAGCCTTCCTTCTTGCTGTCTCAATTCTGCTATACGATTCACTGTTTAAAAAGTATTCTTTTTGGGGGCCATTAACTATGGGTATTTGCCGGGGCCTGAACCTGCTGCTGGGGATGTCCATCCTGGGAGAAATACCCCATCCATGGGTTGCTGTTATTCCCGTGGTATATATCTTTGCAATTACGCTCATCAGCAGGGGGGAAGTACACGGTAATAATAGAATGCATCTGAAGTGGGCGGGATTGTTATATATCCTGGTTAACATGGGCGTTTTGATATGGGCATTTACAGGGGGCAGTACTATTTTGGCGGTTTTCCCGTTTTTGCTTTTTTTCAATGCGATGATATTTGTGCCATTGGTGAAGGCGTATCGGTTCAATTCCCCGGAAACTATTCGAAAAGCTGTAATTTCAGGGGTTTTATCACTCATAATCCTGGACGCGGCCCTGGCGGTGAGTATCAGCAATTGGTGGTTTGGATTATTGATCTTATTATTATGGCCGCTATCTGCGGCACTGTCAAAAATGTTTGCTGTTACATAAAAACTTATAATGGAATTGAAACCAATAGTACAATCATTTACAGTCGATTACACCTACAAATTGTTATTTACACAGGGTGTTTTTGAAGCGGGCAATGAATTGTTTCGAAATCTGATAGCCTCCTTTGATGCACAGGGTCCTGTAAAAGTGTTGTTTGTCATTGATAGCGAAGTGGCACGGCACCACCCCCGGCTTCCCATTCAGATCCGTTCGTACTGTGGTCAGCAGGAAGTTCTGAAGTTTACGGACATACTGGAGGTGCCGGGGGGAGAGAATTCCAAGAATAATGAGGGTAGTGTCAACAACGTCCTGGAAGCGATCAATAAAAACCGGATTTGCCGGCATTCCTTCGTCGTCGCCATTGGTGGCGGCGCAGTCATCGATATGGCAGGGTATGCCGCAGCCATTGCACACAGGGGCGTAAAACTTATCCGGATCCCGACAACCGTACTTTCACAGAATGATGCTGCTGTAGGGGTGAAAAATAGTATTAACCTCTTTGGAAAAAAGAATTTTATCGGAACATTTGCACCTCCCTATGCGATTATCAATGACAGTAACTTCCTCAGCAGCCTGGAGCAGCGCGACTGGATTGCCGGGGTGGCGGAGGCGATAAAGGTATCCCTGATCCGGGACGCAGATTTTTTCGACTATATATGCCGGCATACCCATCAGCTTCGTTCACGCGACAATGCTGTGATGCAGCATGTCATTTACCGCTGCGCCGAAATGCATATGGCCCATATTGCCAACGGGGGGGATCCTTTTGAGAGCGGGTCATCCAGGCCATTGGACTTTGGCCATTGGGCAGCCCATAAACTGGAACATATGACAGGCTATACGTTGCGGCATGGGGAGGCCGTTGCCAAGGGAATCGGATTGGATGTTATGTATGCCTACCTCCAGGATTTGATTCCCCATGAGGTAATGGACCGGATTATAACTGTTATGGAAGAACTGGGCTTCCGCCTGGACATACCGCTTCGGAATGAGAAGGAGCTTTCGGTATTGCTGGAAGGTATAGAAGAATTTCGGGAACATCTCGGCGGTAAATTGACGATTACATTGCTATCCGGCATAGGGCAAAAACACGATGTCCATCAAATAGATATGGAATGCATGAAAGATGCGGTCCGAAGAGTCAATGACCGTTCCCGATTAAATGTGGCCTGAATCATGCGGATAAAAGATAAATTTCACCTTACCTATTGCACCAATATCCACCCGGGCAGCGACTGGGCAGATACCCTGGCAAGTTTGCAGGAATATGTTCCGGGAATCAAACAACAGGTTTCCAGGGATGCACCCATGGGCCTTGGCCTGCGGTTATCCAATAAGGCCAGTGAAGAACTGAGTGTCGGGGATCGGCTGCCCGAATTTAAAGAGTGGCTCGAGGCAGAGGGCATCTATGTATTTACCATGAATGGCTTTCCCTATGGGAACTTCCACAATGAAAGGGTAAAGGACCATGTGCATGCGCCAGACTGGAGTACGGACGACCGGCTGCGCTATACCATCCGTCTTTTTGACCAGCTGGCTGTACTCCTCCCGGAGGGTGTGCAGGGTGGTATTTCCACTTCCCCCATCAGCTATAAGCATTGGTATCCCAAGGGCAAACCCACGGAGCATGTGCTGCGGAAAGGCGCGGCACAGTTAGCGGAAGTTGTGATCCACCTTCAAAAAACAGAACGGCAGACCGGAAAGTATATGCACCTGGATATTGAACCGGAGCCTGATGGCCTCCTGGAAAACACGGAAGATGTAGTACAGTTCTTTACTAATTATTTGATCCCGGTCGCCGGCGAAATCCTTGCATCAAGGCTCGGAACGGGGGAGGACGAATCCCGTGAATTGATCCTGAAATATATCTGCCTATGTTATGACATCTGCCATTATTCACTGGCCTATGAAGAACCCGTGGAAACTTTTTCCAGGATGCGGCAGGCCGGTATCCGGATCGGGAAGATACAGGTAAGTGCGGCATTAAAGATACTGTCTGCAGCAGGGCCGGCCCCGGCGATCTGGGATGCCCTGGCTGTTTTTGATGAACCAACCTATTTACACCAGGTTACCGAAAGGGTAGGGAGCACGGTAGTAACTTATCCCGACCTCCCGGCCGTATTGGAATCCAAAAAGCCGTTCAGAGAGCTGAGGGCCCATTTTCATGTCCCGATTTTTTTGGAAAAATTCGGATTGCTGTACGCAACCCAGGACCAGATCCTGAAAGTAATGGATATCCTCCGGACTGAATCGGTCAGTGAACACCTGGAGATCGAAACCTATACCTGGGACGTACTGCCTGATTCACTGAAAAGCGAATTGTCAGCCTCTATTGTACGGGAGATCAATTGGTTAACATCAAAGCTGTAAGGTATGAAAAAGACCGTGGTGCTAAATGTGGTAGGGTTGAGCACAAGGCTGCTTGGGAAGCATACCCCTTTTATGAATGCCTTCCTTTCACAGGGGCGATCGGCTCATATTACCCCGGTGGTCCCCGCCGTAACCTGTACCGCCCAGGCAACTTACCTTACCGGCAAGTGGCCTGCTGAACATGGCATTGTAGGTAATGGCTGGTATTTTAAGGATGAGTGCGAGGTAAAATTCTGGAGGCAGAGCAATAAATTGGTAACCGCTGAAAAATTATGGGATAAGCTGAAAAAGCAGGATAGCAATTTCACGTGTGCGAATCATTTCTGGTGGTATAACATGTATTCCACCGTGGATTACAGTATCACCCCCAGGCCCAATTACCTTGCCGATGGGAGAAAGATCCCGGATATTTATACCCATCCGGCTGCTTTAAGGGATACGCTGCAGGCAGAATTGGGGACTTTTCCGTTATTTCATTTCTGGGGTCCTAAAACCTCTGTCAGATCCTCACAATGGATTGCGGATGCAGCGATCAGGACTGATGAGCTGTACGATCCTACCCTCACCCTAATATACCTGCCGCACCTTGATTATATACTCCAGAAACGGGGCCTGGATTTTGAAAAGATCGGAAAGGACCTCTCCGAGATCGATAAGCTGGTCGAACAGCTGGTATCACACTACAATAAGCAAGGCGCCAGGATCATTATCCTCTCGGAATATGGGATAACGGACGTAAATTACCCCATCCACCTCAACAGGGTACTACGATCTGAAGGATATCTCAGTATCCGGATGGAAAGGGGCCTGGAACTGCTCGATGCAGGAGCAAGTAAGGCATTTGCAGTAGCGGATCATCAGGTTGCTCACGTGTATGTCAATGATAGTAAACAAAAGGATGCTGTAAAGCAATTGCTTTTAAAGGTGAAAGGGGTTGAAACAGTCTGGGACAAGTCGGATCCGGAATGTGCCCATCTCGATCATGACCGCAGCGGGGACCTCGTGGTCATCGCTGACCGGAATTCCTGGTTTACCTACTATTTCTGGGAACAGGATGAAAAAGCTCCTGATTATGCCCGGATGGTCGATATCCATAAAAAACCAGGGTATGACCCGGTGGAACTTTTTACAGACCCGGCAGATCCTTTTGTAATGCCAAAGGTTGCAGGCAAGCTGCTGAAAAAGAAATTGGGTTTCCGGACGGTTTTGAACATTATACCGCTGAAACCGGAACTCGTGCGGGGTTCCCATGGCAGGATGCCGGAGGACAATCTGGATTACCCCATCCTGATGACCAACGCGCCTGATTTGTTAGGGGAAGCAAGTTTAAAAGCTACCTCGGTCTATGAGGTTATTGAAAACCACCTGATCAAAAATAGTTGATATGACAGTATTTTTTAAAGCCCTTTCGCTGATTTTTGCCGTACTTTTTCTGGCAGCTGCCCTGGTACAGTACAATGATCCGGATGGACTGCTCTGGTTCGCACTTTACGGGCTGGCTTCACTGATTTCCATTCTTTTCTTTTTCAGGAAGATGACCTATTTAATAGTGTCCCTGCTTTGTGTGGGCTATCTGGTGGGGGCTTTTATCGCCTGGCCTGTACGCTTTGAAGGAGTATCCATCGGTTCGGGGAATATTGTCAATATCGAACAGGGCCGGGAGGCGCTAGGCTTACTTATTACTGCGGTGATCATGCTGATGTATGCCTTGCAAATCCGGTTTGGAAGCAGGTTATAGGTCCAGGTCGAACTCCTTCCTCAGGATATCTATTGCAGGGTTTTTTTCCCGCAGTTTATGGTACTTCTCCTCGGGTGTAAAGGCAAATTTCTTTGCGCTTTCCTCGTTCACGGAAATTTTAAGGGTAATGGAGTAATTATTCAACTCTTTCTTCAGGTGCTCCATCAGACCGAACTGCTCCCGTTCAATTTCCTTTTTCATGGTGCTGTTTGGCAATTCAATCCGGATGGTAAAATCGTCACGTACCTTAGGGAGATCGGTATTCAGGTTGGAAGCGAGGATCTTTTTGCCTTCTGCTTCCAGTTTTTTTACAAAGTTTGCCCAATGCAATTGAAGTGCTACTTCCGTAAAAGGTTCTTTGGGCAGATCACGCTCATCCGGAGACTCGTCGACCCTGCTGGAACGGTGTTCTTTTTTGGCTTTCAGGCTGGACAAGGATAAGCCGGATACCCTTCTGGGACGTTCCCTGAGCCCTATTTTTTTCTGAAGCCCCGGGGCGGGGACAAGGATTTCTTCGGCAGTTTTATTGATGGATTCACTGATCGCTGCAGGTACCTTTTGATTATCATCGATTTCCTCCCGGTTTTCTGTGGGTGTATCCGGTAAAGGGGTTACTGTCCTGGCGGGCAGGGTTTCTTTGGTGACGGTGCCACTTACTTTACTGGCAGACAGATTTTTAGGTCTGAAGTACGAAGCCGGAATAAGGGTTATTTCTGAGGTTTCGGGGTTATTGTTGTTTTTTTTTTCCGATTCAAAATTGATTGAAGCGAGTTTCATGAGTGTCAATTCAACCAACAGCCTGTGGTTTCTGCTGGTTTTATACTTCAGATCACATTCATTGGCGATGTCGATGGCTTTCAGTAGAAATGCCTCCGAAGTATTTTTAGATTGCTCCCGATATTGTTCACGGGCTTTTTCACCAACCTCCAGCAGGGAGATGGTAGCCTCGTGTTTACAAACCATAAGATCCCTGAAGTGGGAGGCAAGCCCTGCAATAAAATGGTGGCCTTCAAACCCTTCTGCCAGGGTATTGTTGAAAAGCATCAAAAGATCCGGGATAGCATGGGCCAGCACCAGGTCTGTGGCGGCGAAATAAGTATCATGGTCCAGCACATTTAAATTTTCGGTCACGGCTTTCCGTGTCAGCTGTTTTCCGGAATAGCTTACCACCCTGTCAAAAATGGAGAGTGCATCGCGCATGGCACCGTCCGCTTTTTGCGCTATGATATGAAGCGCATCGTCCTCCACGGTAATCCCCTGTTGTTCCGCAATATATTTCAGGTATTCGGCGGCATCTTTAACGGTGATACGTTTAAAATCAAATATCTGGCAGCGTGAAAGTATCGTAGGGATGATCTTGTGTTTCTCGGTGGTGGCGAGGATGAAGATGGCATGTTTCGGCGGTTCTTCCAGTGTTTTCAGGAAGGCATTGAATGCAGACTGGGACAGCATATGCACCTCATCGATTATATAGACTTTATATTTTCCCACCTGCGGCGGGATGCGGACCTGGTCGATGAGATTCCTGATATCGTCCACGGAATTATTCGATGCGGCATCGAGTTCAAAGATATTGAAGGCAAAATCCTCATCTTCACGGTCGGTACTGTCCTGGTTGATCTGCTTGGCCAATATCCTGGCGCAGGTGGTCTTTCCCACTCCCCGGGGACCGCAAAAAAGGAGTGCCTGGGCAAGGTGGTTGTTGTCGATTGCATTTTGCAAAGTATTGGTAATAGACCGCTGTCCCACCACGTCTTCGAAAGTCTGGGGTCTGTATTTCCGTGCCGATACAATAAATGGTTCCAAGCTTTATAGGGTATTAATTTGAGCGCGGGCCACTAACGCTGGTAAATGTGGCAATCCAACCCAATGGTGCCGGTCACCTATCTTGAAATGGCTTCAGGCTACTTTACTGCCAGCTACAAATATAAAAATAGCGGTCTATTATGGGGTTGGATTTGGGCGGATATAACCATTTTTTATCAACAATTGGCGTAAATTTGCAGTTGCAGGTCACCTTATCGCTGTAAACCGGATGTATTCCGGTTTAGGGAGGAAAGTCCGGACACCATAGGGCAGCATAGCGGGTAACGCCCGTCGTTCCTTCCGGTTCAACCGGAAGGGAAAGGACAAGTGCAACAGAAAGTATGTACAGGTAATGCTGTAGTGAAACCAGGTAAACTCTATGCGGTGAAATGTCATGTATATCAGTGTTTGAGGGTTGCCCGCCCGAGCTGAAGGGTAGGCAGTTTGAGCTTCCGGGTAACCGGTAGCCTAGATAAATGATAGGGATTACCCTTAACGGGGTAACACAGAATCCGGCTTATGGCCTGCTTTTTTTATACTGCTACAGTCACTACCCGCTTTCGTATTTCTTGCGGAATAGAACCATTTATCATTCCCTGTACTTAAAAAAACTAAAGACACTTCCGCCGTATTTCCGGTGGTTGGAAAAATAGTCGAGCCCGGACAGGTCCATGTGTTTGGAATGTTCCAGGATCAATACACCCTCATCCGCCAGTAATTTCCCGGCGAATACCCGTTCCGGTATTTTGGCGAAATCCTCCAGTGACATCTGGTATGGGGGATCGGCAAAAATGATTTCGAAGGGACCACCGGCCCGGTTTAAAAACTGCAGGGCATCACTTTTGACCGGACTGATATTCAGTTCCAGCTCCTGGGAAACCTTGCTGATGAATTGCACACATTTCTGTTCCTGGTCTACACTGATGACATCCGGCACGCCCCTGGAGGCGAATTCAAAACTAATATTGCCCGTTCCCGCAAAAAGGTCCAGAACAGAAATGTCCTCAAAATAGTACCAATTGTTCAGGATATTAAAAAGCGCTTCCTTAGCCATGTCGGTCGTTGGACGTACCGGCAGGTTTTTGGGGGCATTGATCCGCCTCCCTTTATATTTCCCTGATATGATCCGCATTACAGGGCGTTGATTACAGTGAAATCTATTGAATGCTGCAGGTTTCCTTCGAGCGGGTGTGCCAGTGCGGCAGGGATAAAAATGGAGATGTGTTGAATATACTCATAGCAAATGGTATAGATTTCATCCCCTTCCTCAATGGCTCCAAAAAGTCTCATTTTAACCGTTGCCGGGTCCATTTTTAATTGTTCCAGCGTAAACAGCAGGTAGTAAATAAAATCCTCTTTGGTCACATACCGGAAGCTGTTATAGAAGATCAGTTGTTTTTGGGATAGTATGGCTACATCCATTTGCTGATCCGAAATATGGACATAACAAACCGGTTCCTTCCCATTGGTATGGGAATTCAGGAGTGCTTCGATAAGCACGGTTCCGTTGTGCTTGTATTCAAAGGTTCCGAAAAGATCATAGATATAGTTATTGATATTGACGAAAGGAACGTACACATTTATCATGTCGTAGTTTTCCATCTCATCATAGGCAATCAGGTCATTGGCCAGTATTTTGGCATTGAACTTCAGATAATTGGCAAGTTCCTCTTTGGCGAACAATGCTTTGGGTACAAGGCTGAACAAATTATTCCGGTGGATAACCACCACTTCGGAGAACTGGTAGTCCGATACCGGGTTGGCACTCAGCAGTTCCTTGAGTTCTTTTTGAACCTCATAAGGTGACAATTCCTTCCCGAAAACCACACTTTTGCTCAGGGGGATCGTATTGCCTATTGTATCGAAAACACAAAAAGAAAGTCCATTCAGGCTTACCTGAATGGACAGTTTATGGTAATTCTCACGGATATCCTCCCTGTTAATTTTCTTCTCCTTTGCCATCATAGATCGGGGGCCAGTTCCCACTGGTGCTTACTTCTGTAAGGGAACCCACTTTGATTACATTTCCATTTACCTGCTCAACTCCCATCTGCGAATTTTCCCGCGATAATAGATCTTTGGGCTGATCATACAATACGACATCTTTTCCAACTTTGGCCTCAAAGACAGGTACTTTATACCCACCCTTGTCAACTATTGCGGATTTCATTTCGAATTTTTCCCCATTTTGTGCATAAGGCACATTCATCATTGACTTGTAACGATCATCGTTTTTGAACAGGGAATCCTTAACCGGAACGAAGCCAAGGGTGTCAATTTTACGAAGTTCCCGCAACATATCAATTCCATATGCCTTATCAAACTCCATATAGGACGAATCCCTTTGTTGGGTAATCACATATTTACCTGTGTCCACAAATGTTATTAAACTATTGAAATCATTGGCATACCGGCCGTTCACTGTTTTATAGGCTTCCTGGGAATTCCGGATATCCTTTAACTTTGAAATGACCTGCGAGAACCGCTCTTCTTTTACTTTATTAAATTCAATGGGCCCGGTAACGGATTTGTAAATCATATATCCCAGAACAACACAAACAATCCAAAGTACAATTTGAAGTATGCTTTTCATTTCTCAGTAGTGTTAATTTAATTTAGTGGTTAACACAAATCTACAATTTTTTTTTAATGGTAAAAGGTTTTCCCCCAATTTTCCTTTTTATCTTTGAGGGCGATGACCACCCTTACAATCCCCGCATTTTCTAAGATTCTAAAGGATAATTTTCCCCATGTCCCGACTGCCAAACAGGTAGTCGCCCTGGAACGGTTGGCCGCCTATGTTTTAACCGATAAGACAACGGCGATCTTTTTGTTAAAAGGGTATGCCGGTACAGGGAAAACCACGTTGGTAGGCGATCTGGTCACCAACCTTTGGAAAACCAAGATGAAGTCCGTGCTGATGGCACCAACCGGGAGGGCTGCCAAGGTGATGTCCGGTTATTCCCAGACCCAGGCCTTTACGATACACCGGAAGATCTATTTCCCCAAAAAGGAAAAAGGCGGGGGTATCAAATTTGTACTGGCACCCAATAAGCACAGGAATACGTTGTTTATCGTGGATGAAGCTTCCATGATCCCGGATTCGCCCGGGGATTCCAAGTTATTTGACAACGGGGCGTTGCTGGATGACCTGTTGCAGTTTGTGTATTCGGGGCATAACTGCAAACTCGTCCTGATCGGCGACACGGCCCAGTTGCCTCCGGTAAACCTGGATATCAGTCCGGCACTGGACGCAGACCTGCTTTCCAGGAAATACCAGCGCGAGGTGAAAAGTATGGAACTCGATGAGGTAGTACGCCAGGCAGAGGATTCGGGTATCCTTACAAATGCCACCAATCTCAGGGAACAAATCCGGTCATCTTACCATGATGAGTTCAAATTCATGGTATCGCGATTTACGGATGTTGTACGGTTAACCGAAGGCTTTGATATCCAGGAAGCGATCGAAGATTCCTATCGGATGAACGGCAAGGAGGAAACGGCACTTATTGTTCGATCCAACAAACGCGCCAATTTATACAATCTCAATATCCGCGAGCGCATCCTGTACCTGGAGCACGACCTGGCCGTGGGTGACTATATGATGGTCGTCAAAAACAACTATTTCTGGCTGGAAACGAATTCAGAGGCCGGTTTTATCGCAAACGGGGATATTATTGAAGTACTGGAGATCTTCTCCATCAAGGAATTGTACGGGTTTAAATTTGCGGAGGTGCGCGTTAAAATGGTGGATTACCCCGGGCAGAAACCCTTTCAGACCGTTGTCCTCCTGGATACCATTATGGCTATAACTCCTTCCCTTTCCTATGAAGATGGCAACCGGTTGTATCAGGAAGTTATGAAGGACTACGCACATGAAAAATCGAAGTATAAAAAATTCCTGGCCGTAAAAAACAACAAATACTTCAATGCCCTGCAGGTAAAGTTTTCATACGCCATAACCTGCCATAAATCACAGGGCGGCCAATGGAATACCGTCTTTGTAGAGCAGCCATACCTTCCCAACGGGGTTGACCGGGAATACCTTCGCTGGTTGTATACCGCCATTACCCGCGCCAGGAAACAATTGTATCTGATCGGTTTTAAAAATGATTTTTTTGTTGGAGGGGAATAACTTATTTTAGTAGTTATGACCTCGGAAACAATTTTAAGCATCTTTCTGGGTGTGGGCCTGGCTGCATCCGTGGGTTTCAGGATATTTTTACCCCTCTTCGCCCTAAGCCTGGCAGCCTATTTTGATTTATGGGAACTCAATGATTCCTGGGCCTGGATTGGAGGCCTGGCCACCGTCATCGCCCTGGGGGTGGCGACAGTAGTTGAAATTTTTGCCTATTTTATACCCTATATAGACAATTTACTGGACAGTGTTGCCATACCGCTGGCTGCCGTTGCGGGTACAGCCGTTATGGTCTCCACCATTGCAGACCTTGATCCTTTGATAACCTGGTCCCTGGCCATAATCGCCGGCGGCGGCACCGCATCAGCCATCAAAGGGGCATCTGCTTCGGGCCGGCTGGCTTCCACGGTTTCCACCGGTGGATTAGCCAATCCAATTGTCGCAGCCGCCGAGACCGGGACCGCTGTTATCGTAACAATCGCTTCGCTGTTCGCACCAATTTTCGCAGCAATTTTGGTTATCATCATTTTGATTATCATCTTTGCAGTCTACAGGAAATTCCGGCCACGAATCCGAACGTAGCAGTGGGCTTTTTTACTGTAGGCGGGAAGATGTCACCATCCGGCTAATTAAAGATCCAATCGTTTCACCTAATGAAGACACCTTGAAAATAATAGCCATGATCCCAGCGCGGTTCGCCGCTTCCCGATTTCCGGGGAAACTCATGCAGGATCTTGCCGGAAAGCCGGTTATTGTCAGGACCTATGAGGCTGCGGTGAGGACAGCCTTGTTTGATGATGTTTTTGTGGTGACCGATAGTTCGCTTATTTATGAATCAATTATAAGCGAAGGGGGAAGGGCCATTATGAGCAGGGAAGAACATGAATGCGGCAGTGACCGGATTGCCGAAGCGGTGGAGAACCTGGATGCGGATATCATCGTAAATGTACAGGGCGATGAACCCTTCACGGATAGTGAAAGCCTGGCTGCCGTCCTGGAAGTGTTCAGCACCGACCCAAGGAAAGAGATAGACCTGGCTTCACTCATGACACGTATCAGTGGGAGGGAAGAGGTACAAAATCCCAATACCGTTAAAGTTATCGTGGATTCCAGGAATTTTGCACTATATTTTTCAAGATCACCTATTCCCTATCACCGGAATACAGATGTGGAACCCGTCTATTACAAGCACAAGGGTATTTATGCCTTTCGCAAAAGTGCGTTGATGGATTTCCGGAGATTGCCGATGCAACCGCTGGAGATGACGGAGAAAATAGAGGCGATCCGCTATCTCGAATATGGGAAAAAGATAAAAATGGTTGAAACCAGGGTTACCGGGATAGAAATTGATACGCCCGAAGATCTGGAAAGGGCCAAGCAAGCATGGATCTAGATTACGGCAACATAAAGGTACTCGGGTTTGATGCAGATGATACGCTGTGGGTCAACGAGACCTATTTCAGGGTTACAGAGGAAAAATTTGCCCAATTGCTCGAACATTTTGAGACAAAGAATCAGGTAGACCAGGAATTGTTTAAAATGGAAATGGAAAACCTGGCGTTATACGGGTATGGTATTAAGGGATTTATGTTATCCATGATCGAATGTGCCCTGAAGTTATCAAATAACAATATCAAACAGGCAACCATTGCTGAGATTTTGAATCTGGGAAAGGAAATGATAGAGCGGCCCGTTGAATTGCTGGAAGGCGTACGGGAGGTACTGGAAGAATTATCAGGAAAATACAGGTTAATAGTTTTGACCAAAGGCGACCTCCTCGACCAGGAGCGCAAACTGGAGAAATCAGGTTTATCCCGTTACTTCCATCATGTGGAAGTACTGAGCGATAAAAAACCGGAAAATTACCAAAACCTGCTGGACCACCTGAAGATCCCGGTAGCTGAGTTCCTGATGATAGGGAATTCCTTAAAATCGGATGTTCTTCCCATCATGCAGTTGGGGGCGCAAGCCATTCATGTACCCTTTCACACCACCTGGGCACACGAGGAGGTCCCACTCGAAGAACAGACCAATAACCATCTCACGGTGGGCAGGATCACGGATATATTAAAGTACTTGAAATAATGCAATGCAAATAAAGAAAGAAATAGAATTAAAGAAGGCAGGCCCGGCAAAAATGGAGAAGTACCGGAATTTTCCGATGGTACCCAGGGTGGTTTTTGGCCCTGGCAGTTTATGCCAGCTCGGGGAGATCCTGCTTCCCCACCGGAAAAATGCGGATGCCCCTATGGTTTTCCTGATAGATGATGTCTTTGAAGGCACATCTCTGGTGCGGCAGATGCCGCTTCTCTTTAACGATCAGATCATCTTTATCTCTGCAGATGAAGAACCGAAAACCAACCAGGTTGATGCCCTTGTCAAAAATATAAAGCAAGAATTTTCGGAAATCCCATCGGGAATCATCGGCATCGGTGGCGGCACGCTGCTGGACCTCGCCAAAGCCGTAGCGCTTTTGCTGACCAACCAGGGGAGTGCTGCTGATTACCAGGGATGGGACCTGGTGCAGAAATCCTCTGTATACCATGTAGGGATACCCACCATAAGCGGCACGGGTGCAGAGGTGTCCAGGACCGCAGTCTTATTGGGCCCCCAAAAAAAGCTTGGGATCAATTCAGATTTTACAATTTTTGACCAGGTGGTACTGGATCCCAACCTGCTCGTCGGGGTGCCAAAGGACCAATGGTTTTATACGGGAATGGACTGCTATATCCACTGCATTGAATCCCTGCAGGGAACCTTCCTGAATGCATTCAGCCAGAGCTATGGCGAAAAGGCGCTTGAACTTTGTAAAGAGGTTTTCCTCGGCGACCTGCCTGCGGAAGAATCCAGGGAAAAGCTGATGATGGCTTCCTGGCACGGCGGCATGAGCATTGCCTATTCCCAGGTGGGGGTGGCCCATGCCATGAGTTATGGCCTTTCATACATCCTGGGGGTAAAGCATGGAATTGGCAATTGCCTGGTTTTCCAGCACCTCGAGGAATTTTACCCGGAAGGGGTTGAAATATTTCACCAGATGCGGGAAAACCATGGGATTGAACTTCCAACGGGAATTTGCGCTGCAATTTCAGACCAGGATATGGATACCATGATCGGGGTTTCGCTGAGTATGGAGCCGCTATGGCAAAATGCAATCGGCGACAACTGGCGCAAGGTGATCACCCCGCAGCGTTTGAGGGCGATCTATCAGAAAATTTAAACAACGGGATGTTTTGCGGTTCCCATACAGGTAGCTCAGTTTACCTGCCACACATAGCTGCCGACACCCCTTGAGGAGGGTTCGCACTCCCTGAAAAATTCCGTCGATATGCAGCGCCTTGCCCGATACATCTATTTCAAGTTTTTGGGATGGTCTTTGGAAGGGTCCTTCCCTGAATTGCGGAAATGTGTCGTTGTCATTGCACCCCACACCAGCTGGGTGGATTTTTTCCTCGGATTACTGGTACGAAGGGTGCTCAACCTGGAGGTTCATTACATTGCCAAGCAAAGCCTGTTCCGGCCGCCTTTTGGCTGGTATTTTAAATGGATGAACGGGACACCCATCGACCGTTCGCAGACCAGCGATACGGTGGGAGCTATTGCGCAGCTGTTCAGGGAGCGGGATACATTCAGGCTGGCCCTTTCTCCCGAGGGGACGCGCAAAAAAGTGGCACAGTGGAAAACCGGATTTTACTTTATTGCCAAAACGGCCGGGGTGCCCCTTGTACTGGTGGCATTCGATTATGGGAAGAAACAGGTAAAAATCTCATCACCCATGGTCCCAACGGGGTCGATGCAGGCCGACTTCAGGGAGTATCTTGATTTCTATTACGGGGTAACCGGGAGGCATGCGGAATTGGGGTTTTGAGGACTATTTTATTCAAGGACTCCGTAGCGTGGAGACAGCTTTAAAAAAAATCCAGTATCAACCAGGGTTCAGCAGCCTATTCCTGCATGGTGTGGTAGACGTTCTGCACGTCGTCGTCTTCTTCGATCTTTTCCAGGAGCTTTTCAACATCTGCCACTTCTTCGGCCGACAGTTCTTTGGTAATCTGCGGGATTCGTTCAAAACCCGAAGACAGGATCTCGATTTCCCGCGCCTCCAGTTCTTTCTGGATGGCACCGTAACTTTCAAAAGGGGCATAAATGAGGATCCCCTCATCATCAACAAACACTTCTTCCGCCCCGAAGTCGATCATATCCAGTTCCAGTTCTTCTGCATCCAACCCTTCTGCGTTCACAAGGAAATTACAGGTATGGTCGAACATAAACTCTACGGAGCCGGATGTCCCCAGGCTCCCATCACATTTATTGAAGTAACTGCGGATATTTGCCACCGTCCGGGTATTGTTATCTGTTGCGGTTTCGATCAGCACCGCGATCCCATGCGGCGCATACCCTTCAAAAAGCACCTCTTTAAAATCGCCCTGGGATTTATCAGACGCCCTTTTGATGGCCCTTTCAATGTTATCCTTGGGCATATTGACAGCTTTGGCATTCTGGATGACTGCCCGCAAGCGCGAATTGCTGGCCGGATCCGGACCTCCCTCCTTGACAGCTATGACAATGTCCTTGCCAATACGGGTAAATGCCTTCGACATCGCTGACCAGCGTTTCATCTTTCGGGCTTTCCTGAATTCAAATGCTCTTCCCATTTCGTCAGTTAAATAATATCAATTTTAAATAAATTATAAAAATAACTGGTTAGGGAAGCCAATGCCCACCTTTTCCCGGAGAAAGCCACAGACCTCCCATAACCACTTTGTTCCGTGCATCAGCCTACCTCAGAATATCATCTATGCTGTGGGCCAGCGTAAAGTCTTTTTCGGTTACCCCTTTGGCATCATGTGTGTTCAACCGGATGGTCAGGGTATTGTAGATATTCGTCCAGTCCGGATGGTGCCCCTGTTTCTCACACTCAAACGCTACCCGGGTCATTGCGGCGAAAGCATCCCTGAAATCCTTGAATTTAAAGGACGATTCAATCGCCCCATCCTTAAAGTCCCATCCTTCCAGTTTATCGAGTCGTTCTTCTATGGTTCTGTCTGATAGTTTTTCCATTGGTTATGAATTAGTGATGTATATGCTGAGATCTTTTATGTTGTATACAGGAGGCTCTATTTTTTATTTAAAGTTACTAAAATATACATCGGAAATAAAAAACCGTGCAGACCTGTTGGGGAGCTTCATCCCTGGATTAACCCATTACGTGATGGTCTATTATATCCTGGTAGCTTATCTGAAGGTTTCCCGGTAATTTATTGTCTTTTGGAAGAACAGCCAGGTAGCGTTCCTCGTTCGTGGTAAATACCCTTTTGTATATGGGGTTAAAACTGCCGATTCGGTCTACTACTTCCTTTATAAAATCTTCATGGTGAACCAGGTCATGGCTTCCCAGGTGATAGATGCCGCTTTTGTTATGATTAACAATGTAATGGATCTGTTGCGTCAGTTTGTCATCGTTTGTTACATTGACGATCAGGTTGGGAAATACCTCAACTGGTTCATTGTTCCAGATGAATTGCTTCATTTCCTTGATACGGGGTGATGTATTGCCAAATACCATGGGGACCCGTAGAATTCCCATTTTGTGTTTAGGCAGCCTGAGGAGCATGTTCTCTATCCGGATTTTAAGCCTGCCGTAGACGCTTTCAGAAAGCGTTTTGTCATTTTCATAGGAGGGGTATTTGCTGTACGCATCAAAAACATTGGCTGACGACAGAAAATACAGAATACACTCATTTTGGGAAACATATTCAATCAGGTGCAGGTGTGCCTGTATCTGAGCCGCAAAATTTCCCCTCAGGGATGAAATGATGACCTGAGGCCTTACCTTTTCCAGGATAGAGAAAATATCATCCTCCTGCATGTCATATCGAAAAAACTGCTGGTTTCCGTCAAAAGTCTTTCTTGCTGAAAAATAAGTGCCATAGGTATCATAAAAATTACAGAACTCTTTGTACAGCGCGTTGCCGATAAATCCGCTGCCCCCCAGTATCAGTATTTTCCTGCTGTTCTCTTCCGACATTCCCCTTCCTTTCCCCATTGACTCTGTTATCCTTTATAGAATGGCAGTTTAATTACAGTGGCAGGGACAGAATTTTTTCGGATCTGTATATGGATGGTACTTCCTGGTTCGGAAAAAATGGCGGGGACATAGCCCATTCCAATCCCTTTCCCCAACGAAGGAGACATGGTGCCGGATGTGACTTCCCCTATCTTTTTGCCCTGTCCATCAACTATGGTATATCCTTGCCTTGGTATACCCCGCTCTTCCAGTTCAAACGCGATAAGTTTTTTCTCCGGTCCCAGTTCTTTTTCCCGGGCAAGTGCCTTGCTATTCACAAAGTCTTTCGTGAATTTGGTGATCCACCCAAGACCGGCCGCTATGGGGGAGGTATCATCCATTATATCATTACCATACAGGCAATATCCCATTTCGAGTCGCAGGGTGTCCCTTGCGGCCAGACCTATGGGTTTGATGCCAAATGCTGCTCCTGCTTCCAGAACCTTTTCCCAAACCTGTTTGACTTCCGTGTTCTTGCAGTATATCTCAAATCCCCCCGATCCGGTATACCCGGTAGCAGAAATGATTACGTGTTCAATTCCTGCAAAATCAGCGACCACAAAGTTATAGAATTTTATTCCTGACAAATCCACTGAGGTCAGGCTCTGCATTGCCTCCACAGCCTTGGGTCCCTGGATGGCAAGCAGTGAATACGCATCCGAAATATTCCGCATGTCTGCCCCAATATTCTCATTATACCTGGAAATATGTGCCCAGTCTTTATCGATGTTGGAGGCATTCACAACAAGGAGGTAGACTTCCTCCTTTACGCGATATACGATGAGGTCGTCCACAATCCCGCCTGATTCATTAGGGAGGCAGCTGTACTGGGCTTTCCCCACGGTGAGTCGGGAGGCATCATTGGAAGTTACCTTTTGAATGAGTTGCAACGCGTGAGGCCCTTCAATGAGAAATTCCCCCATATGGGATACATCAAAAACACCCAGATTCCTGCGGACGTTTTCATGTTCCGCATTGACTCCTTCATAGGAAACGGGCATAAGGTAACCTGCAAATGGCACCATTTTGGCACCCAGGGCTTCATGGGTTGAGGTCAATGCTGTATGTTTCATTTGGTATCCGTGTTTTTTTGCTGTGCAAATTTATTGAAAATAAACTGAGGATACCTGAAAGATGGGTTTTGTTTGCAATTTGGGCAGCCACCAGTGAAATGCAGCCCGTGTATCAATGCAGCAGTAAATGTTGCTTCAGTTGGCCGTATGTTTTTATTTGAATTGATTCTTTTTTCCTGTCGAGGATCTTTCGGATCTGAGCTGGGATTTCCAGGGGCTGTTTCAGGGTTGTTTCCACCACTTCCAAAAATTTTACCGGGTGGGCGGTTTCCAGGAAAATACCGTAGGAATGCGGATGGGATTCCTGGTATCTCGACAAGCCAAGATACCCTACGGCCCCATGGGGATCGGCAATATACCCCCACCGTTCGTAGAGTTCCACCATAGCGTTTCTGGTTTCCCGGTCTGTAAAGGAATAGGAGGACAAGTTCTTCGAAAGCCTGTCGAACTTGTTGTCATATAATTGTTGTATCCGTATAAAATTGCTCGGATCCCCCACATCCATTGCATTGGAAAGCGTAGCCGTCGAGGGTTTGGGATTATAGTGTCCGGTTCTCATAAATTCCGGCACCGTGTCATTCACATTGGTGGCGGCCACAAAATGTCGCACCGGCATTCCCATTTGCTGGGCCAGCACCCCGGCACACAGGTTGCCAAAGTTACCACTCGGAACGGAAAACACAAGGTCGCGATTTTTGGATTTTGTTTTTTTATAGGCGAACAAAAAGTAGAAAAGCTGCGGCAACCACCTGGCAACATTGATCGAATTGGCTGATGTAAGTTGTAAGCCATCCATCAGCTCGGTATCCAAAAATGCTGTTTTAACCATGTCCTGGCAGTCGTCAAAAGTGCCTTCCACTTCCAGGGCGGTTATATTCTGTCCCAGGGTTGTCAGCTGCCGCTCCTGGATGTCACTGACCTTTCCGCTGGGATAGAGTATGACCACTTTTACACCTTCCACCCCCAAAAAACCATTGGCAACGGCTCCGCCGGTGTCCCCGGAGGTAGCTACCAGGACCGTTATTTCCATGGAAGACCCCTGTGAAAAGTAACCGAGGCACTGCGCCATAAATCGGGCACCCACATCCTTAAAGGCCATTGTTGGTCCGTGGAAGAGTTCCAGGGCAGCCTTATCCGGCCCTATCTCCACCAACGGAAAATCAAAATCGAGCACCTGCCCCAGGATTCCTTTTAATGCGTCATCCGGGATATCCGGAGCCACAAACGGATGAATGGCCTGGTAAGCTATTTCCTGATCAGATCGGGAAGTTATGGTATCGAAAAACTTTTGTGGCAGGCGCGGTATCTCCTCCGGGAAATAAAGGCCCCTGTCCGGTGCAATGCCATTGATAACCGCATTCCTGAAGGTAACCTGCGGCGCTTTGTTGTGGAGGCTATAGTACTTCATAGTGTTCGATTTTTTAATTTGGGATGAATACCCAAATTTTTTTCTGATTCCTCAACATAGACCCGTGCCTTCAAACTTTCCGGATGCCTTCCGGATTGATCCCGGAGACGTGCACCTCATAAGGAATCCCTGTATTTTCGTATACATCCGACATCAATCCGGCCACCCTGACAGCGGTATCTTTCCCTTTGCTCAAAGCAAAAATGGAGGGCCCGGAACCGGAAATCCCGCATCCCAGCGCACCAGCTTTGAGGGCTTCCGATTTTACCGCGTCAAATCCGGGTATGAGCATGGAGCGGATCGGTTCCACCACATAGTCTACCAGGGACCTGCCAATCAAATCATAATCCTCCATAAAAAGTCCGGCCACCAGTCCGCCCACATTGCCCCATTGTTTTATCCCGGCTTCCAGGGTGATCGAAGTCCTGAGTATTTTCCTGGAATCTGCTGTTCTGACTTCGATCTGGGGGTGGATGATGGTAGCAAATAATTCAGGGGGCGTATGGATCCGGATAATATCCAGGGGGTTGTAACTCCGTACCAGGGTAAACCCCCCATAGAGGGCAGGAGCCACATTATCTGCATGTGCAACACCGCTTGCGAGCCGTTCCCCCTCCATAGCGAATTTTACAAGGTCCAGCGCGGTAAAAGGGGTATCCATCATTTCATTCAGGGCCCATACAATGCCAGCTGCGCTGGCCGCACTGCTACCGATACCACTTCCCGCTTTGATGCGTTTATCGATCTCCACCTCAAAGCCACCCGGATAGCCAGCTGCGTTCAGCAGGGCCATTCCCGCAACCCCTGCCACGTTCTTTTCGGTTTCCATTGGTAAATCCTGCCCCAGTATCCTGGTGATGGTGATACCTGGTTTCGCAACCTTTTTAACAGTCATGACATCCCCTACGGAATCGAGTGCCAGTCCCAGGACATCGAAACCGCATGAAATATTGGCAATAGTGGCGGGGCAGAAGATCTTGATGTTTTCCATGGTTTAAAAATTACCTATTCTGATGATATCTGCAAAGATCCCCGATGCGGTAACTTCTGCTCCTGCGCCGGCTCCTTTGATGATCATCGGCTGGTTTGGATAACGTTCTGTATAAAACAGGACAATGTTGTCACTCCCTTCCAGATTGAAAAAATCATGGCCTTTGGGTATACTTTGAAGACCTACGGATGCCTGACCATCTTTAAATTCTGCCACATATTTAAGTTTTGCCCCTGCGTTATGCGCTTTGGCATACAGGCTTTGAAAGTGGTCCTCATGATTTTTCAGCGATGCAAAGAAATCCTCGTTGTTTTTAGCAGTAAGGCTCTCCTCCGGTAAAAATGCATTATTCCGGATATCCTCAATATCCAGTTCATACCCGCTTTCCCTGGCAAGTATTAATATTTTACGCATCACATCAATTCCGCTAAGGTCTATTTTGGGATCGGGTTCCGTATATCCCTGTTCTTTGGCCTGCAACACGATATCATGGAACGCAACGCCTTCGTTGAAGTGGTTAAATATAAAATTCAGGCTCCCGGACAATACTGCCTGGATTTTCAGTATCCTGTCCCCGGAGGCGATAAGGTTCTTCAACGTATCGATGATGGGCAACCCGGCGCCCACGTTGGTTTCAAACAAAAATGGCGCATGGTATTCCCTGGACAGGTCTTTGAGTGCCTTATAGTTTTTAAAAGAAGAAGAACAGGCAATTTTATTGCAGGTAACAATTGCGATATTGCGCTGCAGGTATTCCCCGTAGGTGGATGCTACTGCTTCACTTGCTGTATTATCTACCAGGATACTGTTGCGGAAATTGAGTTTCAGGATGGTTTGATAGAATGATTCCCTGTTTGCCTTACCACCGGCCGCCAACAATTCTTCCCAATTCTGGAGGGCGATCCCGCCTTCGTTAAAATGCATGGTCCTGGAATTGGAAATACCGATAACCCTGATATTTAATTTTAGCTGGTCCTTTAAATATTTCTTCTGCTGTGCCAGCTGTCGCAGAAATTTGGAACCGACATTACCAACCCCCAGCACAAAGAGGTTCAGCTGCTTTATATTTTCTTCAAAAAACTCCTCATGCAGGGTATTCAAGGCTTTTTTTACGTCGTTTTCATCTATTACTGCAGAAATATTACGTTCTGATGCCCCCTGTGCAATGGCCCGGATATTAACGTTGTTCCGGCCCAATGCGCTGAACATCTTTCCGCTCAGACCCTGGTGGCTCTTCATGTTATCGCCTACCAGGGCGATGATGGCCAGGTTCGTTTCGGCTACTACTGTTTTTATATGCCCAAGCGCTATTTCATGTGCAAAAGCCTTATTCACACGTTGGACAGCCCTGGTGGCATCCTCATCGGAGATCCCGATACAGATGGAATGTTCAGAGGAAGCCTGGGTAATCAGCACCACACTGATCCCAGCCTCAGACATCACTTCAAAAAAGCGTTTTGAGATTCCCGGTATCCCTATCATCCCGGGTCCTTCGAGGGATAACAGGGAAATATGGGCAATATTGCTGATACCCCTGACGGTCTTGCCCTGGCCGTTCTGGTTGCGGGTTATAAGTGTCCCGGGTGCGGCTGGATCAAATGTGTTTTTGATGCGAATAGGGATTCCTTTCGAAAATACGGGATGGATCGTAGGGGGATACAATACTTTAGCTCCAAAATGGGATAGTTCCATGGCTTCCTCATACGAAATCTCGGCCAGTGAACGGGCCTGTTTGACTACTTTGGGATTTGCCGTGAACATGCCGCTAACATCTGTCCAAATCTGAAGTTCTTCGGCATTGGCGGCCGCAGCGATCACCGCTGCCGTATAATCCGATCCTCCCCTGCCCAGGGTAGTGGTGTTTCCGGTTTCAGTAGCGCCGATAAAGCCGGGGACAACGGTTATTTTAAAGTCGGCGCTTTCCCAATAATCCCTGCTAAGCGCATTCGTTTTCTCAAAGTCCACCCGGGCCCTCCCGTAGCTATCATCAGTTATGATTACTTCCCGGCTGTCCTTGTATACCGAATGAAAGCCTCTGGAATGGAAATATTCACTGATGATATAGGCAGACAATAATTCCCCGTAACTGACAATTTTGTCTGACAGCCTCGGGGTTATTTCCCCGATAAAAAAGGCGCCTTCCAGCAGGGTTTCCAGGATGTTCAGTTCGCTCTTGACTTTGCTGAGGATCGCACTTTGGGACTGCACGGGTATCAGCTGCTTTATGCAATGCAAATGCCTTTCCTCTATCTCCCGTAGTTCCACCGTATACGTTGCATCCTGCCGGGACGCTTTTTGAGCAGCAAGTAACAAAAGATCTGTTGTGCCACCCAGCGCAGATACCACAACAACCATTTTATCGGTATCCGTGGCAGCCACAATCTGCGCAACAAGTTTAATATTTTCCGCATTGGCTACGGATGTTCCACCAAATTTCAGGACTTTCATTTCTATAGGGAATTAAGCAGTAATAGCCATCAGGCTGATTTATGAGAAAACGGACGTATATGTAGTGGCTTACCCCATAGGGGTGGTAGTCCTGAATATGCAGGCCGTATTCAGAGCATTGACTTTGGAGGAAGTAAACCCGTAAATTTCTGATTTGCTTATCATCCTTACTGTTGACAGAGGTTCAAAAGTAGTATTTTTGAAGTGTGAATCAAATATTTAGGCAACTTTTATAAAGTCGGTAGTAATATTAAAATATTTTTATCAAATGAAGATTTTTAATGCCAAACAGGTATACGAAGCTGATAAATTCACAATTGAAAAGGAGCAGATTACCAGCGAGGCCTTAATGGAACGGGCTGCATTAAAGGTATTTACCTGGCTACACGATCGATTGCAGGGGGCACCGGTCAAGATTCATTTGTTCTGCGGTATTGGCAACAACGGGGGTGATGGGTTGGTCATAGCCCGGCATTTGAAGGAGCACGGATATACCATTGAGGTGAATGTGGTTACCTACAGTGAGAAACGGTCAAAAGATTTCCTGATCAACCTCGACCGATTAAAAGTGGGGAAGGTCTGGCCAAATTTTATTGGTGCTCAGACCCCGTATCCGCCTATCGATAAGGATGATATCGTTGTGGATGCTATTTTTGGGATCGGCCTGAACCGCCCACCCCAGCAGTGGGTAATTGATTTGATGGAGTACCTTGATGATTCCGGGGCTTTTATTTTGTCAGTTGATATTCCCTCCGGACTATTTATGGACCGGGGGCTCGACAGGACATTCGGGGTGGTAAAGGCAGATTTTGTACTTACTTTTCAGGCTCCTAAACTCGTATTTTTCCTCCCCGAGACTGGAAAATTTGTCCGGAATTGGGAAATTCTGGATATCGGACTGGATGCAGCATACCTTCAAAAGACAGAAACCCATTATAAGCTTATCGGCAAAAATGAAGTGCTTTCATGGTACAAACCCCGTGAAAAATTTTCGCACAAGGGTACTTACGGACATTCGCTTATCATTGGTGGGAGTTATGGGAAGATCGGGGCTGTAATGCTGGCTTCAAAGGCCTGCCTGGCTTCGGGTAGCGGCCTGGTAACCGCCTTCGTGCCGCAATGCGGATATATCCCGCTGCAGAGCGGCTTACCGGAAGTAATGGTCCTGACGGATATACAGGAAAAAATAATTTCCCGGATCGGGCTACCTGAAAGAGCCACAGTGATTGGTGTGGGTGTGGGCATGGGGACAGATACGGTGACGATGGCCGCTTTCTCCAGTTTCCTGGATGCCAACCGGGCACCGTTGGTCATTGATGCCGATGGCCTCAACATGCTTTCAAAGGATCGGCAATTACTTAAAAAACTTCCTCCGGAAACCGTCCTGACACCCCATCCCAAAGAATTGGAACGCCTTATAGGTAAATGGAAGGATGATTTTGACAAACTGGAAAAAGCGATAAAATTTTCAGAGGAATTCGATTGTATACTGGTCATCAAAGGAGCACATACGCTTACCATCTATAACGGTAAGGGGTATGTCAACAACACAGGGAACCCGGGTATGGCTACGGGCGGCAGCGGGGATGTACTTACCGGAATGATTACCGGGCTGATCGCACAGGGTTATGAACCATTGATTGCTGCACTATTCGGGGTGTACCTCCATGGGCGCGCCGGTGATATTGCAATGGAGAAATTGGGTTACCAGTCACTTACTGCTTCAGCAATCATCGACGGGGTTGGGCCTGCATTCCTGGACCTGTTCAAGTTGCCGGACACGAACCTCCCCGCGGAGCAGGGTTGAGCGGCTTCTTCAGTTTACTGCTTACTTCACGGATGCCCGTCGTTTTACCCAGGCCAGGGCATTTTCGAAGTCGATAAAGAATTTCATCGCTTTTTTGTAGAAAAGTTTTTCGATTTTAAAATTGTGCATGTCAATTTCCTTTACAGATACAATGGCGAATGCTTTCAGGTTTTTTAGCTCCCGCAGGTAATTATAAATGGTAGGATCAATAGCATAGGAATGATTGCGAAGGCTAATGATGCCAAACAGCTTTTCCCTGAAATGTATTTCTGAAATTCCGATGATCTGGTAAGCCCTTTCAAGGGTTAGGGTGGCGCCTTCATCGAAGATCAGGACCATGTAGTTTTCAAATACCTGTACTTTTCCAATATCCAGGTGATACTCCCGTATCACGATTGTTTTTTTAGCCGGTCCGACTCTCATTTTCTAGTAATTATAGTGTCCTGAACGAAAGTAGATGTATGTACAGGTTCCGGGAAAAATATTAGATGAAAAGCCTAAATATCGTTTATACGGTTTCGGGAACCCCTAATCTGAGTTTTTATCCCCCCCCGAAAAGCTGGAAAGCACCAAAGAAAAAGGGCCCTGGAGTAGGGCCCTGTAGTTATAAAATTATCATAAAAATTACGCTTTTGAGGATTTTTTTGGTTTATGGATCTTAATAAAGAGCTCGTTCTTTTTCTCATCAAGGTCCATGAAAATAGTATCCCCTTCTTCGAGTTTGGAATTGACGATCTCCTCGGCCAATGTATCTTCAATATATTTCTGGATTGCCCTTTTCAACGGCCTTGCTCCATACTCCTTATCAAATCCTTTCTCGGCGATATAATCCTTCGCCTTATCGGTAAGGTTTAGTTCATATCCAATATCCTTGATCCTCAGGAATAACTTGTTGAGTTCAATATCGATGATCTTGTGGATATGTTTCCTTTCGAGGGCATTGAAAACCATAACATCGTCTATCCTGTTCAGGAATTCCGGTGCAAATGCCTTTTTGAGGGCATTTTCGATCACACTCTTCTGGTGCCCGTCTGCCTGCGATCTTTTGGCCGCTGTACCGAATCCGACGCCTTGTCCGAAATCTTTTATCTGGCGTGCCCCGATATTCGAGGTCATGATGATGATCGTATTCCTGAAATCTATTTTCCTTCCCAGGCTATCTGTCAGGAATCCGTCATCCAGAACCTGGAGCAGCATATTGAAGACATCGGGATGCGCTTTTTCCACTTCATCAAGCAAAATTACGGAATAGGGTTTTCGCCTTACTTTTTCGGTAAGTTGCCCACCTTCCTCGTAACCAACGTAGCCCGGAGGTGCCCCAACCAGCCTTGAAATGGCGAATTTTTCCATATATTCACTCATATCGATTCGGATCAGTGCATCTTCTGAGTCGAACAATTCCTTGGCCAGGATTTTTGCAAGCTGGGTTTTCCCAACCCCGGTCTGTCCCAGGAATATAAAGGAACCAATGGGTTTGTTCGGATCTTTCAATCCCGCCCTGTTCCGCTGGATGGCTTTGGCCACTTTTGCCACAGCTTCATCCTGTCCAACGACATTGCCTTTAATCAGTTCAGGCAATTCGGCCAGTTTATTGCTTTCTGTCTGTGCAATCCTGTTGACGGGGATGCCACTCATCATGGAAACCACGTCTGCCACATTGTCTTCACTCACTGTTTCCCGGTGCAGTTTGCTGTCTTCCTCCCATTTTTCCTGGGCTATGGCAAGATCTTTTTCCAGGCGTTTTTCATCATCCCGTAATTTGGCTGCTTCTTCGTATCGCTGTTTTTTAACAACGCTGTTCTTCAGTTCCCGGACATCTTCCAATTTTTTTTCCAATTCAAGGATCTGTTTGGGGACGTCCATATTTGTAATGTGTACCCTGGAACCGGATTCATCGAGTGCATCAATGGCCTTATCCGGCAAAAACCGGTCTGTCATATAGCGGTTCGTCAGTTTCACACAGGCTATAATGGCTTCATCAGTATAATTTACGTTATGATGATCCTCATATTTGTCTTTGATATTGATCAGGATCTCAATGGTCTCCTCTACGGTAGTAGGTTCCACCATCACTTTCTGGAAACGGCGTTCAAGCGCACCGTCCTTTTCAATATACTGCCGGTATTCATCCAGCGTCGTAGCTCCGATACATTGGATTTCCCCCCGGGCAAGGGCCGGTTTGAACATATTGGAGGCATCCAGGCTTCCGGTAGCACCTCCGGCGCCAACAATGGTATGGATCTCATCTATAAAAAGAATGACATCATCGTTTTTTTCCAATTCGTTCATGACAGCTTTCATGCGCTCCTCAAACTGCCCGCGGTACTTGGTACCGGCGACCAGCGAAGCCAGATCCAGCGTCACAACCCTTTTGTTATAAAGGATACGGGATACTTTCTTATTGATGATCCGCAAGGCAAGCCCTTCGGCTATTGCACTTTTACCCACACCGGGTTCCCCGATGAGCAACGGGTTGTTCTTTTTCCGCCTGCTCAGGATCTGGGAGACCCGTTCGATCTCCTTTTCACGTCCCACTACAGGGTCCAGTTTATCTTCTTCTGCCAATTGTGTAAGGTCCCTGCCAAAATTATCCAATACCGGGGTTTTGGACTTTTTGCTGCCTTTCTGGCCTTGTGCTGCCCCAAAAGCACCTTCTTTCCCTTCTGAGGGTTCATCGGAATCGCTTGGAAAGGATTCTGAGGTTGGGGAATCTATGTAATCATCATCACTCGTGATCATCGACTTAAATTGATCTTTTACACCATCGTAATCCACTTTGAGCTTATTCAGCAATTTTGTGGTTGGGTCGTTTTCATTCCTTAGAATGCAGAGTAACAGGTGAGCCGTATTGATGGAAGTGCTCTGAAAAAGTTTCGCTTCCAGAAATGTGGTTTTAAGGGCCCTTTCCGCCTGCCTCGTCAAATGGAGATTTTTTTTATCTTTCTGGGTTGTCCCGGCATTGGGATTAGCCGGACTCAATATCTCAACTTTTCTGCGAAGATGGTCCAAATCCACATCCAGGGCATCCAAAATACTGATTGCCTTGCCATTGCCATCGCGCAATAATCCCAACATAAGATGCTCAGTACCAATGAAGTCGTGACCAAGCCTTAATGCTTCCTCTTTGCTGTATGCAATTACGTCCTTTACTCTTGGGGAAAAATTATCATCCATATACTATCCTTATTCAGCATTAAAATTAGTAAATCTATTATTAAGAACGTCAAATACTATACCTATATTAGATAAACTTGGCCTAAATGACGAAAAAAAGCCCTATTTACAAAAAAATTAACACCCCAATTATAAACTATTTGGAACCCTTTACATGTTGATAAATTATTTAATAAACTGCCGTGAAAATGCTATGTAAGCTGTGTTTTTGTGTATATTGCCCCATTATTCTAACCACTAAAAAGCATTAAGATTTTACTATGGCGGAAGGAGAGAAATTAATTCCAATTAACATTGAGGATGAAATGAAATCTGCCTACATTGACTATTCAATGTCGGTCATTGTGTCACGTGCCCTTCCAGACGTCCGGGACGGTTTGAAACCGGTCCACAGGCGGGTTCTTTACGGAATGCATGAATTGGGGGTACGATCTAACAAGCGCACATAAGAAATCTGCAAGAATAGTCGGTGAGGTTCTGGGTAAATACCATCCCCACGGGGATACCTCGGTGTATGATGCCATGGTGCGTATGGCACAGGAGTGGAGTTTGCGGTATATGCTGGTAGACGGCCAGGGGAACTTCGGTTCCATCGATGGTGACAGTCCGGCTGCCATGCGATATACGGAAGCCCGTATGCGCAGGATCGCAGATGATATGCTGGCAGATATCGAAAAGGATACCGTAGACCACCAGCTGAATTTTGATGATTCCCTTACAGAACCAACTGTACTGCCTACAAGGGTACCCAATTTTCTGATCAATGGGGCATCCGGGATCGCCGTAGGTATGGCGACCAACATGCCGCCCCATAACCTTTCTGAAGTAGTGGATGGGACGGTAGCCTATATTGAAAACAACAACATTGAGATCGATGAGATCATCACCCATATCAAAGCCCCGGATTTTCCAACTGGTGGAATCATTTATGGGTATGATGGTGTCAAGGAAGCCTTTCATACCGGCAGAGGCCGGGTGGTAATGCGGGGCAAGGCCTCTTTTGAAGAAGTCCAGGGTCGGGAATGTATCATTGTTTCCGAAATCCCGTACCAGGTCAACAAGGCGGACATGATCAAAAAGACCGCCGACCTCGTCAATGACAAAAAAATTGAAGGTATTGCCAGTATCCGGGATGAATCGGATCGCAAGGGAATGCGTATCGTGTATATCCTGAAAAGGGATGCCATCCCCAACATCGTCTTAAATACGCTGTATAAATATACCGCCCTGCAGTCTTCCTTCAGCGTTAACAATATCGCGCTGGTCAATGGCAGGCCCAGGCTATTGAACGTCAAGGAGATGATTCATTATTTTGTGGAACACCGCCATGAAGTAGTGGTACGCCGCTCGAAGTTTGAACTCAAGAAAGCAGAAGACCGTGCACACATCCTGGAAGGCCTTATCATTGCTTCCGATCATATCGATGAAGTAATTGCCATCATACGGGCCTCCTCCAACGCGGACGAGGCCAGGGAGAACCTCATGGAGCGCTTTAAATTAAGCGAATTACAGTCCAAGGCCATTGTGGAAATGCGACTGCGCCAGCTAACAGGCCTGGAACAGGACAAGCTCCGTTCCGAATATGACGAGGTGATCAAAACGATTGCCGACCTTAAGGACATCCTTGCCAACAAGGACCGCAGGATGCAGATCATCAAGGATGAGCTGCTGGAAATAAAAGATAAATACGGTGATAAGCGGAGGTCTGAGATCAATTTTGCTGGGGGCGACCTAAGCATTGAAGATATGATCCCCGATGAGCAGGTTGTGATCACTATTTCTCATGCTGGATATATCAAGAGAACACCGCTTAGCGAATACAAGACACAGAACAGGGGAGGGGTAGGCCAAAAGGCTTCCTCAACCAGAAACGAGGATTTCCTGGAGCATTTGTTCGTGGGTACAAACCACCAGTACATGCTTTTCTTTACCCAAAAAGGACAGTGTTACTGGATGCGGGTATATGAAATCCCGGAAGGGAGTCGAACTTCCAAAGGGCGTGCCATTCAGAACCTGATCAGTATTGCCCAGGATGATAAGGTCAAAGCATTTATCTGTACCCAGGACCTGAAGGATGAGGAGTATGTAAATAGTCATTATGTTATTATGGCGACTAAAAAAGGAACGGTGAAGAAAACCGCCCTTGAGCAATATTCACGCCCACGGCAAAATGGTATAATCGCCATTAATGTCCGGGAAGACGACGAGCTGCTGGAAGCCAAATTAACCACCGGCACAAGTCAGATCCTACTGGGTCTCAAATCCGGAAAAGCCATCCGGTTTGAAGAGGGCAAAACCAGGCCTATGGGAAGGAATGCCTCCGGGGTACGCGGAATCAGGCTTGCCCATGAGGATGATGAAGTTATGGGCATGGTATCCGTAAATAATTTTGACGATGAGATCCTCGTCGTGTCCGAAAATGGATACGGAAAACGGTCAAGTATTGACGATTACAGGATCACCAACCGGGGTGGAAAAGGAGTCAAAACCATATCGATCACAAAGAAAACTGGCGCCCTTGTCGCAATTAAGAACGTATCAGACTCCGATGACCTGATGATCATAAACAAATCAGGCATAGCGATCCGCATGAGCGTGGATGATTTAAGGACCATGGGAAGGGCGACCCAGGGTGTTAAGCTCATCAATTTAAAGGATAATGATTCCATAGCTGCTGTAGCCAAGGTAATGAAGGACGAAGATGAACTCGAGGAGGTCGATATCAGGGACATTGTGGTAAATACTGAAGATGGCACGGCTATTGATACTGGTAGCAAGGATTCTGAAGAAGAAGAATAAAAAGTAAACACTAATACTCTAATTTTTTTTAAAATGAAAACTAAAATTTTAATGTTAGCGGCCCTGACTTTCTCCCTGGTCGGATTTTCTCAAAAGACAGAAATCAAAACAGCGGAAAAAGCGTTGAAGGACGGGGATGCCATGGCAGCTAAAACGGCACTTGAAAGTGCCTCGGGAACAATAAGCGGCGCGGATGAAAAAGTACAGGCGGAATACCATTTGCTAAGGGGAAAAGCCTATGCTGACCTTGCCAAAAAAGGTGATACCAGTGCTTTTGATGAAGCAGTAAGTTCGTTTCAAAAGGTGATCAGCCTCGAGGAAAAAAGCGGAAAGGCGAAATATACCGACGAAAGCCAACAAAGGATGGCTGCAATGACAGCAGACCTTGTGAATGCCGCAGTGGAAGATAATAACAACAAACGTTTCAAGGAGGCTGCGGAAAAGTTATATCTGAGTTATAAACTGAGCCCCAAGGACACTTCCTATCTATACTATGCTGCCAGCAGTGCTGTAAATGGCGGGCATTTTGAACAGGCCCTTACCTACTATAATGAACTGAAGGAAGTAGGATATGACGGCAGCGGGATGGTTTATAAAGCAACCAATGTCAGCACAGGGGAAGTTGAGGAAATGGATAAAATGCAACGGGACCTTATGATCAAATCAGGCACTTTCAAAGACCCGCTTGATGAAAAAACACCGTCTAAAAGTGCTGAAATCGTGAAAAATATGGCCCTCATCTATACCCAGTTGGGTGATAATGAAAAGGCCTTACAGGCTTATACCGATGCCAGGGCAAGTAACCCAGGTGATGTGAACCTTATTTTGAATGAAGCCAACCTGTACTATCAGATGGGGGATAAGGAAAAGTTTAAAGCCCTTATGGCAGAAGCCGCGGCTGTTGCACCAGATAATCCCGACCTTCATTATAATATCGGAGTTATCAATATGGAGCAGGGCAATATAGAAGAAGCAAGGGCTTCATACAAGAAGGCACTTGAGATCAACCCCGGGTATGTAAATGCCCAGCTGAACCTTTCTACCACCTATGTAAATGAAGGAAATAACCTGATCGATGAAATGAACGCACTGGGCAATACGAAAGCTGATATTGCCAAATATGAAGAAATTAAGCAAAAGAAGGACGCTTTGTTTTTGGAAGGTGCCAACATCCTGGAGGATGCGTTGAAGACCAACCCGGATAACCAAAGTATCCTGAGCCAGTTGAAGAACATATATGGTGCGATGGGTGATAATGAAAATTTTATGCGGATTAAAAAACTGATGGGGGAATAACCTCCAATTCGATTTCAAAGATAATCCCCCCGGCTTTTGGCTTGTGGGGGATTTTTTTATAATAGCTTTTTGATTACCCGTAATTGATGTGTATACCGGTTGAGTTCCGTGTTAAAGATGCCGGTATGGTCTATCCTGTCTATCCGCACTTTCCCCCTGGCATGGATAACATAATTATTGGGAAGTATGATCCCAACATGGTCTATTACCCCCTGTTCGTTATCAAAAAATGCAAGGTCGCCCGGCTCACTCTCTTCAATAAAACTCAATGATTCCCCTTGTGTTGCCTGGGCGGTGGCTGTTCGCAGTAAGCGGTGGCCGTTGATGCGATAGACCATATGTGTAAGTCCTCCGCTGTCTATTCCAAATGGCGTTTTGCCACCTGCCAGGTACGGGGCATTCAGGTAAAGTAAAGCAGTGGATATCAGATTGGGTTTGGGCTGGCAGCCACACAGGAACTCACCTTGGTAGCTATGTTTGAGCGCAGCGGCCTGGCTTATGGCAGAACCCATCAGGATCGGGAGCATGTGTTCAGAACCATTCAGGACATGGTCTACCAGGTTCGATGACCATTTGGGATTGGGATTGGCATCGGCAACGTCAAATTGTTCCCGGGTAACCGGAGTATAGACCAAATTGGATATCCAGCCTTCCTGCCCGTCGTACGCATTGCGCACCCTGCTCCAGTTAGTACGCTGCTCCAGGACCTTAAAATGCTCCCCGTATAAAAGCTGGGTCAGCATTTCACCTGCATCATCTGCAAGGCTTCTTATGGGAGCAACACTGAGGTGGCAAATACCGTATAGCATCAAATCGTATAGAATAGCCGATTAATTTCGTTCCAGCACAATGGCGGAGGCACCACCCCCACCGTTGCAGATGGCAGCAGCGCCTATCTTCGCATCATTTTGTTTGAGAACACTCAACAGGGTTATGATGATCCTGGCGCCTGAACATCCCAGGGGGTGGCCCAGGGATACGGCACCGCCGTTGACGTTGACCTTCGAATCCGAAAGCCCCAACAGCTTCATGTTCGCCAGCCCAACAACAGCAAATGCTTCATTAAATTCAAAGTAATCCACCTTGTCGATTGATATACCGGCCCGTTCCAGTGCTTTGGGAAGCGCTTTGGCAGGAGCAGTGGTAAACCATTTGGGCTCCTGGGCAGCATCGGCAAAGCCTTTGATGGTTGCCAACGGGGCCACATTCAGCTCGCGGGCTTTCTCCGCACTCATCAGGACCAGGGCGGCGGCCCCGTCATTAATGGTCGAAGCGTTGGCGGCCGTTACCGTGCCATCCTTTGAGAATGCAGGTCGCAGGGTAGGGATCTTGTCTATCTGAACATTCTTGTATTCTTCATCTTCCACTACCATGATGGGTTCACCACGGCGTTGGGGTACTTCAACAGGGACTACCTCCTCCGTATATTTACCGGAAGCCCATGCCTCCGCAGAGCGTTTATAAGACTGTACCGCAAAGTTATCCTGATCCTCCCTGCTGAAGTTATGCTCAGCAGCGCAGGCATCCCCGCACACCCCCATGGCATTCTGGTCATAGGCATCCACAAGGCCATCAGATTGCATCCCGTCAATCAAGCTTGCAGGACCAAATTTATGGCCATTCCGCATATGGACATAATGGGGGATAAGGCTCATATTTTCCATCCCACCAGCCACAACAATATCGTTATGTCCCAGTGCAATGGATTGTGCGCCCATCATTACTGCTTTCATTCCGGATGCACATACCTTGTTTACCGTTGTACAGGGTACCGTATCCGGGATACCGGAATAGATTGCAGCCTGCCGGGCAGGAGCCTGGCCAGCCCCGGCCTGGACTACCTGCCCCATCAGTACTTCTTCAACCTGCCCGGGTTCCAGGTTTATCTTATCCAGTGCTCCTTTAATGGCCACAGCCCCCAGCCTGGGGGCGGGTATACCGGATAATGCACCCATAAAGCTTCCGATTGGTGTTCTGGCTACTGATACGATGACAACTTCTTTCATGTGTAGTGTATATTTAAAATAAGAGGCCGGGCTTCCTGCGAATCTGGTCCTGGGAGGCAAAATTATCAAGCGGGTCCCGGGTACTGATTCCGCTCTGGGTACTCCCAAAATTCATCCTGCAAAATTAAGAAAATTAAGCGCAACGGTTCAGGTAATCTTACCAAAAGACCCGGGTTAAGATTATTATTTTCTATTTTTGATTACAGATACGCTACGGTATGGGCAAAACCCTGGATTCTTTATATAAGAATCAATCACTTATTTATAAATATTTCCTCTATATCATCGCGGTTGGCTGTATTGTATTTTTCTTTCCGAAAGGCGGTAAATTCAAATATGAATTTCAAAAAGGCAAACCCTGGCAGTACAACAACCTGTATGCCCCTTTCGATTTTTCCATAAAAAAAGCCGATGATGAAATCGCCCGGGAGCGGCAGGGAGTCGAAAAAAAACATGTCAATTACTTTCTATACGACGAAGGGATAGCCGATGAGGTCTATAAGGGCTTTGAAGAAAATTTTGAAGCTGTTTTTCCTCCCGAATCGTATAACGCAGCCCTCAGGTCCGGCCTGAAGGCTGTGGGCAAAGAGATACTGGATAAGCTTTATGATAAGGGGATCCTTAAAACGGCAGCCGGTACGGCAGTGAGGGATACCTTATACCTCCTGAAAAATAATGAAGCAACCCTGGTAAATTCGAAGGAGATCAATTACCTGCGGGATGTGAATACGCTTATTGCCACAACGCTCCGTCAAAACGGGCTTCAATCTTACCAGGCAAAGTATGACCAGCTGTTCTTTGAGATCGTCAAGCCCAATGTAAGTTTTGACAAAGAACTTTCAAGGAAGGAACTGGAGGATGAACTTTCTAAAATATCGGTTACCCGGGGCAATGTGGATGAAGGTAAACTGATCATTGCCAAGGGGGAGGTTGTAGAATCTGAAAACCTGAAAATACTGAACTCCCTGAAGGCAGAGTACGAATCCGAATTATGGACCGAGAGCAATTATGCCTTTATCCTCTTCGGCTATACCGTCCTGGTAGCCCTGGTATTGATGATGCTGATGCTGTTCCTCAAAAAATACCGCCCTGAGATCTACCGGAACAATGTGCAGGTAACCTTTATTTTCTTCAATATCCTCAACATGGTCTTCATTACAACCCTCGTTGTGAAATTTGATGAAATTTATGTATTTGTTGTCCCCTTATGTATATTGCCACTCATCCTCAAGACATTTTTTGATGCCAGGCTGGGCCTGTTTGTCCACGTACTCACCGTTTTGATACTGGGTTTTGTGGTACCCAACAGTTTTGAATTCATATTTCTGCAGATCATTGCCGGGATTGTTACCATCCTTACGGTGTCTGAACTGTATAAGCGGGCTAACCTGTTCCTGTCGGTGGGGCAGATCACCCTGATCTACATTATTGGGTATTTTGCCTTCCATATCATCCAGGAGGGAAACCTGGATAACGTCCATTGGTTTACGTTTGGCTTTTTCTTCCTCAACGGCATGATCACCCTTTTTGCCCAGCCCCTTATCTATATTTTTGAAAAATTATTCGGGATGGTCTCCGATGTATCGCTGCTGGAGCTATCGGATACCAATTCAAAATTATTGAAGGTTTTGGCCAATAAGGCACCCGGTACCTTCCACCATAGCCTTCAGGTTGCCAACCTGGCAGAGGCTGCTGCAAATGAAATAGGGGCGAATGCCTTGCTGGTAAGGGCCGGAGCATTGTATCACGATATTGGTAAAATGAACAACCCGACCTATTTCACAGAAAATCAGGTTACGAATATTAACCCTCATAATGATCTGTCTCCAAAAGACAGCGCAGACATCATTATAAAACATGTCATTGAAGGGATAGAAATGGCACGCAAAAATAACATCCCGGACCGGGTGATCGATTTTATCAGGACGCACCATGGAACCACCCTGGTGTACTACTTTTACAAAAAGGAAAAGGATAAAGGAGAACCTCTTAATATAGAAGATTTCAGATATCCCGGCCCGATACCTTTTTCCCGGGAAACGGCAATCGTGATGATGGCAGATTCGGTCGAGGCGGCTTCCAAAAGCCTTACGAACCCAACGTTTCCCATTTTAGATGATTTTGTCGATAAGATCATTGCCGGCCAGATGGAGGCAAACCAGTTTTTAAATGCAAACATCACCTTCAAGGAAATTGAAGCTGTAAAGAAAATCCTAAAGCAGAAACTCACCAATATCTACCATCTCCGGGTGGAATATCCGGAATAAGAAGCAGCCCTTGGCGCCCTGGCCCATCTCCCCCGGCACCCCACCCGTACCAATACGTTAAAGCATCCTACTATCTCCAGCGGAATCACAGGAGCCCATAAAACCTTCAAATTGGAATACCCGTAAATTTGGAAGTTAAACTTAATTTGTATTTTTATTCATTCCTGGGACATTAATAGCGATAAAATCACCAATAAGCTTGAATCATCCTCTTAAAACACTGCGACTGCTGTTTGTGCTTAATTTGGGTCTGGTCTGCCATGCACAATCCGTAGAACCGGATTCTGTGGATGCGACCCTTGGAAAGATCGAGATGTTGGTAAAGCAAAAGGACCTGTATCCGGAAATATTCTTGAACCCGGAATACCTCCTTGCCAAATATAAACGTGTATCCGGGGAAGAGCGGGTGAGGACGCTATTGCAACTTTATAATTCCTATATCTATAAGTCTACGGAGACCGCCAAAAAATTTAATTCGGAGGCGCTGGAACGCTCCCTGAAATTAAACTATGAGAGCGGCGAACTAAACGCCCGTTACAATGAAGCCTACCTGTTTTTCGTACTGGGCAGTTTTGAGGAAGCCATGAATAAGATGGCTTCAGTGAAGCAGCGGGTCAACTTTGACCACTATCCTAAAATTTACGCTGACTTTGCCACATTGCGGTCTGATATCTACACCGAACGGGGCCAGTACGACCTGGCCCTGGAGACCGGATTAAGGCTTCTGGACCTGGCAGAGAGATCGGGTAACGACTATGCCCATATGAAGGCAAATGCCGCATTGAGCCACTATTACCTCCGGATGGAGAACTTTCCGGTCGCCCGCAGTTATTGCATGCGGGGGATAGATTATATCATCAAACTAAGGGAAATGAAATATATTTTTCCGAAGATAGATGAGATCGCCAGGATGACCTCCAAATTGGGGAATGGCAAAAAAGCACTTGAAGTATATGATTTTTACCTGGACCTGGAAAAAAAATTGCCGCCGCCCGGCAATTATATCCAGAGTGTGGTTTATATGAATATGGCGGAAATCTATATGGATGAAGGGAATTTCATCAAAGCCCAGGATTATTTAAGACGTTCACTTCAGTTATGCCTTGAAAATAATTATGGTTTCAGGATTCCGAGGGCTTATAACCTGCTGGGGGAGCTGAATTTAAAACGAATGGATACGCTGCATGCGATCCTTAACTATGAAAAAAGCCTTGAAGCCGCTGAAAGCATCAATGCGTTCGGGCTTGTAAAATCCACCAGCGCTCTCCTGGGGGATTTATATGAGAAGTCTAACCAGTTTGCCAAAGCCTATGAGTACAAAACCCTCCACAAGGCGATCCTTGATTCCTTATTCAGCAACGAAAAGGAACAGCGGATCATAATCCTGGAAGCCAGACGAAAGATCAAGGACGTTACACAGCAGAATAAAATACTGGAGCTGGAGTATGGGGCACAGCAGGGCCGGTACCGAAATATGATCCTGATTGTTTTATCAGCGATGATCATTACGGCCCTTGCATTTTTTGCCTACCTGAAGCTGCGGAGCAAAAACAAGATCCTTTATGACAGGACTATTGAACTGGCCCAGGTACAATTGCAGCTCAGGGACCAGCTCAGCAGTTTTAAGAACGGGGCATCCCACAAAAAGGTACCCGGAAAAAACGGGCACAGCCCGGATCCAACACAAACCATCGATGAGGAACTGAAGCGTATTATCATGGGGAAGCTGGAAAAGCTGGAAAAATCGAATTTCTTCCTGGATCAGGGCTGTAACCTTTATCAGTTGGCAGAAAAACTAAAGACGAACCACAAGTACCTTTCACAAGTAATCAACCAGGAAAAAAAATCCAATTTCAACAACTACATCAATGAGTTACGGATCAATTATTTGTTAGCCAGATTGTTGAAGGATGAAGAATTCCGAAATAGTAAATTGAGTTATATAGCGGTTTCGGTGGGCTATAACAACCTCAATACCTTCAATGCTGCCTTTAAAAAGCGCCAGGGTATCCTCCCTTCCTATTTTATCGATCAATTAAACAGTAAAGCAAAGGCCTGAAATTCCCGGACTCCGTGACGATCATGGATTTAGCTAAATAGTTGGTGCCTGGGAAAACAAAAGCAGCATCCGCTTGAAAGATGCTGCCCTTGAAAAACTAACTCAATTGACTAAAAAATTCAACAGCTAATGAATGGAGTAGCTATATGAATATATGGAAATACAGCCCATTTCGCGCCTATTTCAAAGAAAAGATGCGTAAAATTCATGAATTTTGAGGGATAGGATCGTATCCTGTCAGTCCTCCAGCTGAAATACCAGGAGTGGCCCCCTGTTCTGGGTTACTATGATCAATTGTTTTCCCTTGCTGCTTTGCAGGGTGGCGATTCCCTTTGCATCACCCGGGACTATAAACCCACTTTCGGCTGCCGGAAGGGATTGTAATCCCCCTTGTTTACCCGTTGTAAGAATGGCACCGACAAACGCATCATACCTGCCAATAAAGGTTTCATTGCTGTAATCGTTACCGATAAGAAAAATATCATCCCTGGAATCCTTGTTAAAGTCCGTAACCAGGACACCGTTTACCGGGGCCGTTTGTGCCCCCAGGGGGAGGGGAGAAGCTTTGAATTGCCCGTTGCCTAAATTTTCCAGATAAGAACTGTTGTCATAATTACCAATGAGCTTTACGGCCCCTTCCAGTTCCTCCGTGCTCAACAGATTTTGCTGGGTAGCACTGGCATAATCTCTATAAAAATCAAACCTGCCCCTGAAAATGGGGCTTTGCCCAAAAAGGTCACCCCAGAAATGGACGGGATACGATTCATACCCCATGTCATCTTTCCTGAAATAGGCAAACATTATTGGGTCTACACTCCCATTTTGATCCAGGTCCTTGGCCAGCAGGGTTACCGGTTTGTCCTTTGATGGTTGGTAGAAATTATTGGACCCCATGTTACCCGCCATAAAATCTATGTCACCATCCTTGTCGAAATCTGTGGGAACAATACTTTCCCACCATCCCAACAGACTGTCCAGTCCTGTTTCCCCCAGTTTTTCAATGGAGTTTTTTTGATTCCTGAATATGGAAACAGGCATATATTCTCCAACGATGATAAGGTCGCTCAGGCTATCCTCGTCTATATCGGCCCATACCGCATCCGTTACCATCCCGGGGGTGCGGAGTTGTGGGGCGATCACATCCGTGACATCCTCTAAGATCCCCTGATTGTTCCGTAGGAGGTAACTCTTGTCCGGGAGCGGGTATTGTCCTATCGGGCTCCGGCCTCCCACAAACAGATCGGTAAATCCGTCATTGTCAAAATCCCCGGCCCTGACCACAGAACCATTGCTATCAACTACCGGCATCTTCCCGGTTGCAATTGTAAAGGCTCCTTTGCCATTGTTCAGCAGGAGCCTGTCCCGGTAAAATTCACTCCCCGTTTCAAATTCGTTCCCCCCAGAAACAAGGTACAGATCGAGGTCTCCATCGTTTTCAAGGTCGAACAACGCCATACCTTCTTCTTCATAGCCTTTATCATGATCTGTGTCAAAAAGTTCCTTCTGTGTAAAGGTACCGTCCGATGCCTGGAAAAAAAGAACGGGGGAAAACCCGGCAGAACTCCCCACAATAAAATCTTCCCTGCCATCCCCATTCAGGTCACCTGTAACAAGGCACGGGCCATTCTGCGAAAGTTTGTGGGGAAGAATGCGCTGTATGTTATAATCAATCACATCCCGTTCCTGATGCGTGTACTGTAGGCCCAGCTCAGCGGCCACCTCACGGAACAGGGGGTCTGCCTTCTCAGGGACAAGGGGAAATCGCAGGCTGGCGGGATCTGTCTTTTGGGATTTTTGATAGGATAGTTCCATTTCCTGATTGGCAGCCAGGTCGCTGAGCAGCTGGTACCGGCCATCGGGCCACAGGATTTCGAGTGAATGGACTTCACCAGCATTTCCTGTGCCAAAATGTATTTTGGCTTCAACTGAAGACATATAGCCACGTGTCAGGTGATGCTCGTAATATTGCATTTGTCCCGTACCATACCTTATTACAATTTTTGTCCCGATACCCATCGGGTTTGTTTCCGGGCCTTTCAATTTTATTTTTAAGTAACTGTTGCTGTTTTCCCTGGAATCCTGCAGTGTATTCTGAAAAACGAAGGCTTCTTCATTGATGTTATTGACCACATAATCCAGGTCACCGTCATTATCAAGGTCTGCAAAGGCGGCTCCATTGGAGAAGGAGGGGAGGTCCAGGCCCCAGGCGCTGCGCATGTCGGTAAAGCGGCCATCCCCATTGTTCCTGAATGCATAATTGGGAATTTTCACAATGGGGAGGGAATCCAGGATATCAGCCGGACTCACAAACGGGCTGACACCGATCCTGAAATCCCCGAAGTCCACATCCGTGATATCCCGCGGGAATCCATTGGTGATCAGCAGGTCCCGGAACCCATCGTTGTCAACATCGGTAAAGAGCGGGGACCAGCTCCAATCTGTACGCGCCACCCCTGCCATCAGCCCGATTTCGCTATAGGGTATACCGGGGCCATTCCCCACCTGCAGCATATTCCTGCTGTACTGGTATTCATAGCCCCACCTTTCGTTAAAAATATAGTTGATATAATTGTTGTGGCCGATGGTGGTCTTCATACGGTGGTTTGTTTCCCCCAGCATGTCGAGGGTAATGATGTCCAGGAAGCCATCGTTGTTATAATCCGAAATATCGGAGCCCATGGAAAATTTGCTCTGATGCCTTATTTCTTGCTTTATATCATTGGAAAAGGTTCCATCGCCGTTGTTGATATATAGCAGGTCGTTGGTTAGGTAATCATTGCTGATATACAGATCGGGCCACCCATCATAATTGAGGTCGGATACTGCGATGCCCAGGCCAAATCCTTCATATCTGATACCTGCTTCCAGTGTAACATCGGAAAAGGTGCCGTTGCCATTATTATGATACAGCCGGTCATTGCTGACGGCACTTCCGTCAGTGATCTTCTGGCGGTAATTCGTGGGCAGCGTATGCACTTGTTCATTGTTTAAAACATAGAGGTCCAGATACCCATCCCTGTCGTAATCAAAAAAGGCAGCTCCCATGCTGTTTCCTGTTTCGGCAATCCCGTAATCCCGGGCCATTTCCCGAAAAACAGGGATGCCATTGTCATCAGGGCCCTGGTTTACAAATAACATGTTCGCCCTTTTTTCCGGGGTGGGGGACATAGCTGCACAAACATAGATATCCTGCCACCCGTCAGTATTGATATCCACCACAGCGACCCCTGTGCTCCAGCGATCGGCCGCGGCAATGGCCGCGGTTGATGACACATCCCTGAATTTAAAGTCCCCTTCATTAAGGTACAAGCTGTTGCCAACCTGGTTTCCACTGAAAAACAAGTCTGGTTTATCATCATTGTTAAAATCGCCTACCGCAACCCCGCCTCCGTTGAAGATATATTCATTGGTCAGGATATTGGAACTATCCGTTTCAAGGATTTTGTTATTGAATGAAATCCCGGTCCGGTCGGATGGCAGGTGCCTGAAAAGGGTAGTTTCCTCTTCCCCACAGGAATACAGGAGAGAGAGGATGCATAAGGCGCCAAAGATCTTTTTCATAGGTTGAATTGCGGGCAAGCGGGATATTCAGATGAAGGCCCCGGTTTTTGCCCCTGGATTTGATTATAAGGAATGTTCGCGATGCCCGGTAGGAACCGGGCTAAAATACAAAAAAGCCATGAAGTCAATTATTCCTCATGGCTTTTATTGCAATTATTCGGTATGTCTTAGTAAGCAGGATCCTGGGTTAAGGTAGGAACCCCATCTTTGTAAGACCGGTCAATCGCCTGGATTGGGATTGGATAATATTCGTTTTTATTGGCTGTAAAGGTTTTTCCGGACAGATATTGCCTGTGGTCATCCTCACTCTGAAGGTATGCAGACAAGACTTCCGCGGAAACTCCCCATCGTTGCAGGTCAAAAAACCGATGGCCCTCCATGGCGAATTCAAGACGGGTTTCAAAACGAACGGCTTTTCGTGCTGTAGCCTGATCCGCAAAAGGCGTATTATACAGGGCAATCTCATAATTGGCTGCAGGCTCTCCTTCTACGATTGTAAAATCATTGCGTTCAGCACCCTGGATGGCCGCAGGTACAAAATCTTCCGGATTGGATGCCCTGGCCCTTACTTCGTTCACCAGTTCCCGTGCCCTTTCGAGGTCTCCTAATTCCACTTCAGCTTCGGCAAGCCAGAGCAGGATCATATCATACCGCATGATCCGGTAATTGTTGGCCGAAAGGTTACCCCAGCCACCTACACCAAATGCATCGGGTTCTGCCACATGTTTCATGGAAAAATAAGGTCCGGCATAGGAAAGGTCCCTGACGAAATCTGTCTGGTATATTTTAAAACCTTTGTATAAAATACCTGGCCGTCCCAGCGTATGGTCGATCCGTGGATCAAGCGTTCCTGTGTATTCCGTTTCCCAGGTAACATCGGTGTCATCATAATCATCCAGCAAGGGTAATCCCCCGGATGTTTTGTAAGCATTCACAAGGTTCTGGGACGCCTGATAAAACCCGCAGCATCCCCATGGGTCTGTATAGGGGTGGGCCAATCCAATGCCCTGGTTGGTGGCATCTCCATTAGCACTGTTTACCGCATACTGTACTTCAAATATTGATTCTGCGTTGTTCCGCGTATTGACCAGGAAGTTATCCTCAAACTTGGGAACAAGGCTAAAACGCCCGGAATCAACGATCTCGTCCAGGATGGTTTTAGCTTCCTGCAGCTTCCCGATATTAGCGCTTCCGTTGCTGTCCCATCCCTGGTACATTTTAGCTTTTGCCAGGAAAGCAAGGGCGGCCCATCTGGTTGGACGGCCTACTTCTGATTGTGTATCGGGCAGAACGGCAGCAGCAGCTTCAAAATCGGCTTCTATGAACGGCCATATTTCCCTGTCATTGGGGACCTTGGTGCTTTCCACATCATTCACATCATAAACGTCATCCCCGATATAAGGGGGCATCCGCCACATTTTACGTGCTTCAAAGTGAAAAAAGCCCCTCAGAAACCTGGCTTCCGCAATGATCTGGGCCTTATTCTCATCACTGATTTCGTCAACCCGTTCTACGGTTGTTATTGCATCATTAGCCCTTGCTATTCCCTTATACAGGCCCCTCCACTTATTGGTGATGTGCCCGTTAAAAGATTGAAAATCATAGGCTTCGATAAACGATTGTTCCGGTTGGTCACCCGCATCGGTGCCTTTCAGCGCATCATCTGAGGGAATACCGCCAAACACCCAGTTCTGGACATCATTATTCCAGGGGGCCTGGTCATCCAGCCCCAGTCCGTTGAGCATCTTATAGGCCCCAAGCAAAATACCCTGGACCCCATCTTCACTCTCCAGGCCTCCTGTACTAAACTGCCCTTCCGGCTCCCGGGTTAGGAATTCATCAGTACAGCCTGTAATGAGTATCAGCAGGGTGGTGATTACTGTAAAAATTAGATTCTTCTTTTTCATTGCTTAATTTTTATTTGTTATAATAAGTCCATTCTGCCTGGCTTTACCAGTATCTGGTAAATTATAATTTTTTAGTGTTGGAATTAACTTCACCATAGGTTATAATTTAAACTAAAGTTAATCTAAAGTTACGTTCAATCCAAGGGTATAGGTCCTGGATACCGGCATGTAACCGCCATCAAACCCAAGGGTTGGATCACTTTCAGTACCTGCCTGTATTTCCGGGTTTAACCCAGTATACTTGGTAAATGTAGCCAGGTTCTGGCCCTGGATGTACAACTGCAACGCTCCTATTCCCATTCTATCTACGACATCTTCAGGAAAACTATAGGTAAGCTGCACATTTTTGATCCTGAAATAGCTGCCATCCTCAATGAAATAGGAAGAGGGCCGGCTACTGATCTGATCGTTTGCATCCATGATCGGCACAGTGGCATTAGGATTCGCCGCTACCCATTCACTTTGTGGAGCGGTTGGGTTGCTCGGTTGCCAGGCTCCGTAAAGCGCCCTTTGTGACCTGTTGCCCTGGAAGGTGTTGAAGTCTGCGAAATACCGTACATAATTATAGATTTCATTGCCTTCAGAGCCATTACCAAATATATTCAGGCTCAGGTTCTTATAATTGAAATCCAGGTTGATACCATAGGTGTAATCAGGATGCGGGCTTCCGATAATGGTTCGGTCATCATCATTGATGACACCATCATTGTTAACGTCGACCACCCTGAATTTACCGGGGGCATTATAACTGCCGTAGGTTGCCCATGCATCTGCCTCAGCCTGGGTCTGGAACAGCCCGTCTGTCTGGAATCCATAGAAGGATGAGATAGGGTCACCTGCCTGTGAAACGGTGAGGGAGGGTACCCTGGACGAGTATCCAAAGAATCGCGTGTCCGGACTCTCATCCAACTTATCGATGTTGTTTTTATAGGCGGAAAGATTGGCCCCGATACTATAGCCGAAATCTCCTTTCTGGTCCGAAAAGCTAAGTCCCACATCAATACCCTTATTAGTCATCTGCCCCACATTAAAGAAGGGGGCACTGGCATCACCGGCTGAAAAAGTGATCGGCACCTGGAACAACATATCCGTTGTCTCCCGGTTCCAGAGATCCACTTCCAGGCTAAGCTTATTTTCGAACATCCTCAGGTCGATCCCCAGGTTATTGGAGGTCGTGGTTTCCCATTTTGCATTGGGGTTCCCAAAGCTTTGGGTGTCAAAACCAATGGTTGGCGAACTCGGTGACCCGTCTATGGGGTAGCCTGCATGGAAAATATCGGATCGGTAGGTGGTATAAGCGTTGTAATCCCCGATCTCCTGGTTTCCGGTCTTACCCCAGCCATACCGGAGTTTTAATTCACTGATAAAACCTATATTATCCATAAAACTCTCGTCAGATACCCTCCAACCCAAACTAAAGGCCGGGAAAATCGCACTTCGGGAAGCTTGCTGGAACCTGGAAGAGGCATCATTCCGAAGGATAAACTGCGCCAGGTATTTTTCTTTATAGTTATAGTTCAGTTTACCAAATTCAGAGAACAGCGTGTAATCTGAAAATACGCCGCCATAGTTGGAAGCGGTAGTCGCATCACCCAGGTTCAGGTAACTCAGGATCTCCGTGGTTATAAATGCAAACCGCTGGCGGCTGGCCCCGAAGCTCTCCCCAAAGTTCTGAATGGCCTCAACACCTACATAGGCATCGAAATTGTGTACTTCGTTAAAGGACTTGGCGTACGTCAATACGCTGTTCCACACCCATTGGTATTCATAGGCTTCCCGGGCGGTGGAACTGTTGATAAAGTTACCCTCAACATATTCCGGCTGTGGCCTGCCCAGTTCGCGAACTCGTTCACCCCGTACATCCACACCAAAACTGGTTTTGATCTCCAGGTCTGGTATAATATCATATGCTGCAAAGACATTACCGAATGCCCTGAGGCGGTACCTCCGGTTATCCTGAGCCCTGGAAAGGATTGCATAGGGGTTGAAGTTATTCCCCAGGTTGGCACCCCGGCTACCGGCAAAATTCCCGGCGATGTCATATATTGGAAGAAGGGGATGGTGTTTATAGGATCCGGAAACGGCGTTTTGTTCCCCGTTATTACCATCGGCTCCTATGCCGAATCCACCTTTCCTGTTGTCAAAAGAGACTGTAAAATTTTCACCGATGGTCAGCTTTTTATCCAATGCACTAAATTCCGTGTTGGCCCTGAGTGATACCCTGTTGTAGCCTACAAAACGCACGATCGCATCCTGGGAAAAATAGCCCAGGTTGAAGGCGTAGCGCGCATTTTCGGTGGCACCGGAAGCAGATACCTGATGGCTGGTAATGGGTGCGGAATTGGTTACTTCCTGCCACCAGTTGGTATCGGCAGAACGTGTGATCGCGTAAATATTGCCAGGTTCAAGCGCGTAGAGGTCTGGATTGACACCGGGATCTCCTTCATTTGCTGCACTGGGAAATACGTAATCCGGAATGCTAACTTCACCGTTCGGGCCAAAAGTGTATTGTCCGTGGCTTGGTGTCTTGCCGGCATAGAGGTCGGCCAGGTAGAGATATCTTCCCAATTCCCTGGCATTGAGTGCTTCTACATCTTCCGAGGCATTCTGGATCCCGTAAAATGTATTATAGGTGATGGTTGGAGCCCCTAATTTTCCTTTTTTGGTGGTGATGATAATTACCCCGTTGGCTGCCCTGGAACCGTAAATGGAGGCAGCAGAGGCATCTTTCAGCACCTGTAAGGATTCAATATCGTTCGGGTTAAGGTTCGCCTGTGATTTGGAGGGAACGCCGTCAATGATATATAACGGATCATTGTTCCCGATGGTTCCAAAACCACGGATACGTACGGTGGCCTCCCCACCGGGAGTTGCGTCATTTACGATCCCGATCCCTGCAGCCCGACCCTGTAATTGCTGGGCAAAGGTGGTTGCCGGTACCTTCAGGAGTTCTTCAGCATCGACCGTTGTGACCGCTCCGGTTACATCCCGCTTGCTTTGGGTACCGTACCCTGTAACTACAACTTCTTCCAATTTGCTGGCATCCTCCTCCAGGGTAAGATTAACAGTTGACTGGCCATTGACGGGTATTTCTGTTGTTTTATATCCAATATAACTAAAGACCAGAATAGCGTCCCCGCTTACCCCGCTCAGGGTATAATTTCCGTCAAAATCGGTTTGGGTACCATTGGTCGTCCCTTTTACCACGATGTTAGCGCCCGGTAAGGGACCTGTAGCATCGGAAACGGTACCGCTTACCGTCTGTGCCCCCGCAAGCCCAAAGCATAGCAATGCCCCAAGCAATAGAAAGCCTTTCAATTGTGTGATTTTCATAAGTTGTGATTTTAGTCGGTTAATGAGTAATCGAATTTCTGAGTTGTAGTTGCAAGATATTCTTTTTTGATGTACGAAAATTGATAAGCTGCGAATTTACATCAGTCGAATGTATGTTAATGAAATCACAACGGAGCCACTTTGTATGAAAAGCACTCTAAAATTCATGAATTTTAGAGTTGCTTACAGGATAAAAAGTCCCGCGAGTACCTATTCATACGGCATTTCTGCCAATTTGGTACTTCCCCGGTGCGCAGGAAAGGATCTGGCCGTAACAGAAAGAGAATTAGGATAGTTTCGATATGTAAGCAAGCCTTAAGCAGCGTATGGGGAGATTCTCATTATTCCTTTTACAGCAGGAGTTGCCGTTGGATACAGCGAATTCTTATAGAGAAAAGGCATGCCTGTTTAATTGGTTGACGCCGTGCCGGGATCTTCCGGGTATATTCCGATCAGGTGGCTCCGGATATAAACGGGAATGGCAAGGCTGTCCGTATCCAGTTGTACCTTCATTGCCCTGGAAGGCGCAAGGGGCATATGGCAGGCAATGCAATTATTGCCCATCTTTGAGCGTACTGCCGGTGCTTCAGCACATTCCACCGTAGGGTTGGAATGGCATCCCATACATTTTTGATTGAAGTGAATCGTATTCCCCCGCTGCCCGGCATGGGGATCATGACAGGTTGTGCAGACCATTGATGGATCTTTTTTAAAGCATTCACTGCTTTTGAGCAATCCGAATTGGTTACCATGGACATCCAATTCAGCATCAGCACGGCCGGTGTAGTAATTTTTGGAATAGGTTTCAAGGTCTTCCCCTGCGACAAAAGAAAAGGGATTTCCCTTCAGCTGGCGCAGCCGGAGCCCGGAGTGGCATTGAACGCAGATATCCAGCCGTTGCTGCCTGGTTAAGGTGTCTATGGCCACTATGGCGCCAGCTGCGGCAGCATCCGGGTTCTTACGGTGGAATAGGACATGCTGTTCTGACGGGCCATGGCACCTTTCGCAATCCACTCCATAGAGGATCCGGTCTTTGTAATATTGATTTGAATTGCCGGTAGGATCCTTGTTTTCGGCATAGGTAACGTGGCATTTAAGACAGGCGTCTGTTATTGGCCTGCTGATGCTGTACGCGGGAAAATTGGGGCTGTTGATCCAACTGTCTGCTGGGGTATAGTACGAAACCTGCAGCTGGAATAATTTGTCGCTATCCCAGGAGAGGTATGATTGTCCTTTGACCCCTGAGCCAATGACCACGTCCATTGGAGAGATTGATTCTTTTCCCTTGTTGAATTTAGGGGTTTGGTATTCGTAAAAGGTACCCGCTTCCTCCTTTATGGAAAGAACGGCATCCTGCAATTCAAGGGTATTGGAACCCTCGGTAAAGCTTCCTTTGATGCTGTGTTGATCTGCCCGGGCGGAAGTGTTGAAATGGGCTGTTTCCAGATGGGTTGTATAGATTTCCGCATGGCATTCCCGGCAGCTCTGCGAGCCTACAAAATGCCTTCCGTTAGGGTGCGTGGCCAGGACCGGGGGCGTAAAGTAATCGGCTTCAGCGGGGGAATCCCTGCAATGCCAGACAAATACTGCGAGCAAAACTAGGATAACAAATACCGTTACGGAACTGGATCTATTCATTGAAGCGAAAGCTGATTCGGACATCACATTTTGATGTCCCGAAGTTAAATAATTTTAGCCAAGGGTGTAGTGAACCAGAATTAACTTAACCGAAACCAGCCCAATCACAGGGGAAGTGTGAAAACTGTAAAAAAACTGGACGTTACCTGTAAATATTTTGTACACCAATCAAACAGATTGCCTCACGATACAAAGCCATTATTTTGAGAGTGAATCGTTTACCTTTCTGGCACAATGCTGGTTGTAACCTAAAAGGCGGCTATAATTTTACTGTCTCATATGCGGAAAACAGGTAATGAATAAAAATCTTTTCCTTATTATTTTTTGAGATGTAAAATATCACGCTTTTGATATATCAGTATTCGGGCCATGATCGGAAACTACTTAAAAACATCGGGGCGCAACTTGCTGCGCAACAAACTCTTCTCGTCAATCAACATAGTGGGCCTGGCCATCAGCATGTCTGTTGGTCTACTGCTGATCGCATTCCTGATGGACCTGTATTCATATGACCGGTTCCATGAGAATGGCGGGCGGATCTATCGCGTCACCAACGTTACCGCCTTTGATAGTGAACGGGACGGGAGGTTTGCAACCACCTCCATAAAAGCCGGAAAGCTCATCCGGGAGAAGGTTACGGGGATAGAGGAGGTCGCAATTATGGGTATCGATTTTTCAGGGGATGCGAAGGTGGGTGACCATACTGTTCCCATAACGGGGTTTTGGGCGGAGCCGTCGATTTTGAGGATATTCACCTTCCCGATGCTTCAGGGCGATCCCGAAACAGCGCTGAAGGATCCCTACTCGATCGTCCTGACAGAAACAGGGGCGAAAAAGCTATTTGGCCACGAAGCGGCGCTGGGAAGGACCATCCAATTTGATACCCTCAGTTACCAGATTACCGGGATACTAAAAGACATTCCTTTTTATTCCCATATCCATTTCGAGGCCTTGGTGTCCTTCTCCACAGCGGAACAATTACACCAGGGCGATACCAGTTTTGGAGAATGGACAAGTATGTCGTCCAACTACGTGTACCTCCTCCGGCAGGATAATGCGGACATGGCATCGATCCGGTCGCAGCTTGACGCCATTGCAGAAGAGGAAAACCGTGCCGGAGACGGAACTGCGATCCAATTAGGACTGTTGCCATTGCATCGTATTGTGGTGGGGGAAGAACTCATCTCCATGGGGCACGCAGGACCCCATATGCCTCCGGTTGTTCTCTGGATCCTGGGCGGGCTTGCAGTGGTAGTTGTCTTGTCGGCCTGTTTCAATTATACCATTCTTACCATAGCACGTGCCATGCGCCGTTTTAAGGAAGTAGGACTGCGCAAGGCTTTAGGAGCTGGGAAGCACCACCTTCGGCTACAGTTTCTTGTAGAGGCCATCATGATCTCCCTGGCAGCCTTGCTGCTTTCGTACCTGTTATTCCTTGTTTTGCGCCCGCAGCTGATCAACATAGCACCGGAGCTGCAGCACCTGGTGAAACTGGAGCTTACGCCTTATGTAGTACTGGCCTTTCTCGTCTTTTCAGTTCTGGTAGGGATTATGGCGGGATTCCTGCCGGCCCTGTTCTTTTCGAAGATCAGCGCCATGGAAGCACTCAGGAATGCGTCTTCGGTAAAAGTATTCAGGCATATACCCCTCAAACGGGCCCTGGTGGTTATTCAATACACGCTCACACTTATCTTTATAACCAGCACGGCTGTTGGCTATGTGCAGTATAAAAATATCCTGGCGTTTGACCTGGGCTTTAAAACGGCGAATATCCTGAACATCGATATGCAGGGTAATAAACCTGAAGCGCTTCTCAACGAACTGGACAAGCTGCCGGAAATCACGGCACGCTCCCGGTCCATGATTGTTACCAGCGTTGGCAATGCCTGGGGCGGCTATATGAAGTACAGTGATCCACGCGACTCCGCGCTTGTCCTTACCAACCATGTAGATGAAAACTACCTCCCCCTGCATTCATACGAATTCCTTGCCGGAGGAAATTTTTTGGCACGGCCCACAACTCAGGAGTCAGCTGGAGAAGTGGTCGTTAACGAGCAGGTTTTAAAGCGATTGAACATTGGCAGCAGCGACCCCGGGAAAGCAGTAGGTGAGGAGATAACCTTCAGCGACGTACAGGGTAACACACGTCGGAAGACTATTGTAGGTGTCATAAAGGATTTTCATTATGGCAAGGTCCAGGATCTCATCCAGCCGGTCGCGTTCCTGTTCTGGACACCCGGTGACAGGGCAATCGTAAACGCTAAAATACAGAGCCCAGATATGCCGGGGACCGTGGCCAGGATCGCCGCAATATGGAAAAAGATCGATCCTGTTCATCCATTTGACGCCAAGTTTTACGATACCGAAATAGAAGATGCTTACAGCGAACTTTCTGCCATGATCAAGATCATCGGTTTCCTTTCATTACTCGCGATATCCATCTCATCGATGGGATTATTCGGAATGGTAGCGTTCACAACTGAAACCAGGATGAAGGAAATCAGTATCCGCAAGGTATTGGGAGCGGGTTCGGGTAACCTTGCTTATTTGTTGAGTCGCGGTTTTTTAACCTTGCTGCTGGTATCAGCGCTTATAGCACTTCCCCTGACCTACCTTTTCTTCGAAAATTTCGTACTGACCAGGTTCCCTTATCACACCCCCATACAGCTGGGAGAGTTGTGCGTTGGGTTGCTTGGGGTACTATTGCTCGCCTGCCTTATGATAGGGTCACAGACCATCAGGGCAGCTGGGCGTAATCCGGCGGAGGTATTGCAGGATGAATAGGGGCGTATTGTTTTCGTTTTAGAATCTGGATTGAAATTATAAACACAGACCGCATCGAATGTCCAAGAAAGTATTTTAACAGGTACCCCGGGTGGTCCTTTGCTGTAGCAAGCAGATCAATAAAAGAAACAACCTGAAGTGCCCCCTGACAGTTATACGCTTTTTGCAACGGGAAGCCTACAGTTCATTATAATTAAAAAACCCGGAAAATTTTTCATTTTCCGGATTTTAGGTTTACTATACAGTCTCAGATCCTCCCAACAAGGATGGGGGGATATGTGCGGATTTTAATAATACACTTGTTCCGCTTTTTTTGAGTTCCACTCGTTTTGAAAATACGCTGCATCATCATCGTTACGTGGGTGGACACCCATTACGATCTTACCATCCTTAACTCCGGATTCGTAAAGTCGGGCTCGTTCTTCCGGCATTCCGGAACCAACCAGGGCCCCGATCAGTCCGCCAGTAACCCCACCAGCCCCGGCTCCTGCCAATCCGGCTGCCAGTGGTCCGGCAATGACTAATCCTAAACCAGGAATTACCACGCTTGTTCCAATGGCAGCAATAACTCCCACTGCTGCACCTACTACCCCTCCAATGGCAGAACCTGTTCCGGCACCTTCCATAGCTTTTGTACCCACTTCGGTTTCGCCCTTGGAAAAATGCTTATCCCTTGTCTTGTCGGACATCACCAAATTGATGTCATCCTTGGTATAGCCCCGTTCCTGGAGCGTTTTGTAGGCATTTTCCGTGCTTTCGCGGTCTGAAAACATTCCTGTTAGCATTCTAGCGCGTTCACGTTCAGCAGTATTGCTCTCCGGTACTTGAATATCATCTTTCATTTTTTACGTATTTAAATGTTAGCAATAGTGATTAAGAATTAATTAATTTTCTATTGGACTCTACGGGTTACGCTTGCCTTTGGGTTGCGACAGTATCTGAAATACTGGAATCAAAATATCAAGCAGGTGTTACCTCTTTAGTTTTTTTCGTTCCATTTTTTCTAGTAATTTGTCTCGTCCTTATAGCCAGGCAGTTGGGGAGTAGAGTAAGAACCCTAACACACCTCGCCTGTAATCCTAGTGCAAACAGCAACCGATGAACCCAACATTCTGTACTATAAAAGTCAGAATTTGCCACAGGCAGGGAGAGCGTAATCCGATAAAAAACTAGCCCGAGTGATATTGGTAAGAAGCTGGGGAAAGGCTGGTTGAAATGGGGTAAAGGTTTTGAAGCCGTTATTTCTTGCGGTTTGATGAACCACTTAGGGGAAGATCATTCGCTCTAAGGAGTCAGGGGAGGATTAGTGAATGCTGATTCTGCATGTTCAAAACCAACACGGGCTGGCTTCACGTTTTGGTTAGGGTAGGAGGAGTTCATAAATTGAAACTACCCGGTTCTCTTAAAAATTGTAATTGGGAAGAAATTTAGTTAGCGCAGTGATGATCCTTTCCGGAGCTGCGAATTGGGATGGTACGCAACAAAATCATGGTGTCAGCAGGGTGAATTTCACTGCATTACCACGAATTGCAGTACCTCAAAAATACAGCATCCTGGTCCGTGATGCTTTGAGTCTGATACCAATAGGATACATAAATGAAGCGTTTGCTATTTGGTTAATAAAAAAAACATTTAAAATGTTGCGTTCCACCTTTGGAAAAATTACATTTGCAACCGCATTTTGAGATGCTTGTTCATTGAAAAAATACTGGAGAGGTGCCGGAGTGGTAACGGAGCAGATTGCTAATCTGTCGACGCGTAAGTGTCGCCTGGGTTCGAGTCCCAGTCTCTCCGCCTTCGCCCTCCGTCGCCAAGGCTATGGAGGGCTTATTAAAAGTTTACCCGGGGAGGGATGTTGGTTGATTCCCTAAAGCCCGGAACCTGTATTTGGAATAGTATTAGGGAATACACCATTCGGGGTGTAGTTTTCCTTCGCTTTTTGTAAAAGCTTCGGTGAACAGACTCCGCCCGGTTCCCGGTCTACCCATTCATGTTTATGGGAAGTGATGGAAAGCGTATATTGAATTATTGAAAAAAGTACACTATTCGGGGTGTAGTTCTCCTGCGCTTTTTTGTAAAAGCTTCGGTGAACAGACTCCGCCCGGTTCCCGGTCTACCCATTCATGTTTATGGGAAGTGATGGAAAGCGTATATTGAATTATTGAAAAAAGTACACTATTCGGGGTGTAGCGTAGCCCGGTTATCGCGCCTGCTTTGGGAGCAGGAGGCCGCAGGTTCGAATCCTGCCACCCCGACCAACAAAAGCCAGAAAATGAAAATTTTCTGGCTTTTTTGTTTGAATGAGCTGAAAGCAACGCTTTCCAGGCGAAATGAAAACAAAAAAGGAGTAGAACGCGCAGCGTTCTGGCTTTTGTTGAGACAACCCCCCTTCAGGATCACCGAGCGGAGGGAGGTAATCCTGTTTCCGTCAACAGTCTGTCCTAAAATTCTTAGAACGCGAGCGTTCTGGCTTTTCAGGATCACCGAGCGGAGGAGGTAATCCTGCAACTCTGTCTAACTCTAGAAGCGCAGCGTTCTGGCTTTTGTTGAGACAACCCCCCTTCAGGATCACCGAGTCCTGTTTCAGTCAACAGTTGTCCTAAAATTCTGAACGCGCAGCGTTCTGGCTTTTGTTGAGACAACCCCTTCAGGATCACCGAGCGGAGGGAGGTAATCCTGTTTCCGTCAACAGTCTGTCCTAAAATTCTTAGAACGCGCAGCGTTCTGGCTTTTGTTGAGACAACCCCCCTTCAGGATCACCGAGTGCAGCGAGGTAATCCTACTTCAGTTGGCAGCGTGCAGATACAGTCGGCAGTAATCACTTAACTCAAAAGCGCAGCGTTCTGGCTTTTGTTGAGACAACCCCCCTTCAGGATCACCGAGTGCAGCGAGGTAATCCTATTCTCAATTAATCGTTTTGGATTTTCTTGGGCACCGCCCCCTCCCGATAACTATCGGGACAGGATCCAGGCGCAAAGTTTTCAAGTAAGATTTGGGACAGACTTCCCCCAAACAGAAATTACTACCGATTTATTAATTCTTAGATCAAACCCTTTGGGAAATATATCAACCTTAAAAATGCCAGAATATGTCATTATAGATGGGGTGATTTTTGATAGATCCATGCTAAGAAATAAGTTAGAACAATTAGAAAAATTGCTAAATAACTAACCCATACTATTCAGCCTCTAACTCATTACCTAATTTGAATTCAAAAAAATTTAACCTCTTAATTAAATATTACTAACTAAGATATAATGTATAATCCGTTAATAATCAAACATTTGTATATATGTGTTAGATTAATTAACTTTAATAAGTATATATTATGAAGGATTTCATATTAAGAGATAGATTTAATTTCCCTCCACCATCCCATCCTTAAATTTTTACCAATGGCAACAAAGAGTATATTGGATGTTCAAAAAGACAATATCCTTTCAAGTTACTCCTTTCATAACGTATCCGAAGCAATTTTTTGGTGCAACTTCGAAGGTCAATTTCTTTATGTGAATGATTCCGCTTCCAAAATGACCGGGTATGCCGAGGAAGAATTGCTCTCAATGAAAGTCACCGACATCAATACAGGAATCGGCGAAGGTTTTGCAGACATATTGAAGAAATTAAAGACCGAGAAGCAAATTACCTTAGTAGCAAAACATACACACAAGACAGGTTTTTTATATAACGTCGAAATTAGATCTCATTATATGGAATTTGAAGGCAAGGACATTGCTGTCACATTTGTAAAAAATATCCATGAGAGAATAATGGCTGAAAAAAAATTAAAATTGGCTAATAAAAAATTAGCTGTCTTGCTGGAAGAAAGTGAAGGACGATATCGTGACTTATTTGAAGAGGCGCCCATCGCTTATGTTCATGAAGGGATTGATTCCAGGTTTATTAAAGCAAACCTGGCGGCAATGAAAATCCTGGGGGTAAGGCCCGATGAGGTATTGGATACCTTTGGAAAAACACTTGTCGTTGACAGTCCTGAAAATCAACAACGTTTAAAGGAAGCCTTTGAATCGATAGAAAGTGGAATAGAAACCAGCGGTGTTATGCTGGAACTAAGACGTAAAGATAATGGACAGCCCGTATGGATCCGGTGGTGGTCTAAACCTGATGTAAGCGGGGAATTTACGCGTACCATGTTCGTTGACATCACCGATAAGGTTTTGATGGAGCAAGAGAAGGAGAAACTACAAGCGGAAAACCTCTACCTACAGGATGAAATCAAACACACCCATAATTTTGAGGAAATTATCAGCAAGAGCAAACTATTTCACAAGGTATTACATCAAATTGAGCAGGTAGCTTCAACCGACGCTACAGTTTTAATTTTAGGAGAAAGCGGAACCGGAAAGGAGTTACTGGCACGGGCTGTGCACAACATTAGTAATAGAAATAAGCGCGCACTTATAAAAATAAACTGTGCTAATTTGCCTTCCAATTTAATTGAGAGCGAGTTATTTGGCCACGAGCGCGGTGCTTTTACAGGTGCCATGGAGCGTAAAATCGGTCGCTTTGAACTTGCGGATAACGGTACAATTTTTTTGGATGAGATAGGCGAATTACCAATTGAGTTGCAGCCAAAATTATTAAGGGTATTGCAGGAAGGCGAATTTGAAAGGCTCGGCAATCCAAAAACAATTAAGGTCAATGTTAGGGTAATTGCTGCTACCAACCGCAACCTGGAACTAGCCATTGCAAAAAAAGAATTTAGGGAAGACCTCTATTACAGACTGAATGTATTCCAGATTACAGCGCCCCCCTTGCGCGACCGCAAAGAAGATATTCCTTTGCTGGTGGATCATTTTGTAAAGAAATACGAAGGGGAAATGGGAAGGGAAATTAATATAATACCCAAGGAAGTTATCCATGCATTGATGCAGTATGATTGGCCCGGCAATATTAGAGAACTGGAGAACAAAATTGAAAGAGCATTAATTTTAACCCACGGTAATAGCCTGCAATACGGTGACTGGATCCCAAAGCCCCACCATGGCTCCCTAGATGCGAATGGGAAACACCCAATCCTTAAAATGGAAGAAGTGGAAAAGGAGCACATCATCAATATTTTAAATAAAACCAACTGGAAAGTGAGTGGTGAAAGTGGTGCTGCAAAAATATTGGGGTTAAATGCGAACACCCTTAGTTCGAGGATCAAAAAATTGGGAATTAAGAGATTTTAAAGAGAACAGCACTGCAATTTTTAGTTTCAAGTCACTCACCTAAACTAATTACTTTTTGTAAATATGAATTGAATCACTTAAAAACTATATTCATATCAAATACAATTTCAAGAATTCATTAGGTCGTATAGAGCAATTAATTGAATTCCAACTTGCAGACGTGAATGCAAAAAAATAGATGAGACAACTCATTTTTCCCCTCGATTTTTTTTGATATATCGTAAATCTCATGATATTTCGTAAAAGTCAAATTCAACTTCCATCACCCAAATTAATTTATTTAGCGGCTGAAGCCCTATCTCTGTTGAGCTGCCACAAAAACGGAATATAGTAATTCAAATTGGCATCAAATTTGGCTACCCCCTTTTTGTTAAATACCAAAGAGGATAATAATTGTTCTGGCTTGATTTGATGTATTCCTCTTTTCAATTTAACGGCAATAATTTGATCTGTCAAGCTAATCAGAAGTACGCCGGCACCCATTTGAATACTTAATAATAAGTGTTGATCCTATAGTATCGTCTTCAATTTTAAAGAGGATAAGTGTGTTCCCCATCGTTCAATCTTAAAACTTTATATCATGAAAAAATTAGCATCAATTATAGTCATTTTATGTCTTTTTTCTTCGTTTAATAATGAGGATACACATAAAAGACCCGTAACCCTTAAAGGATTTCTTTACACTACAACAAATGGGGAGGGTATGAACCAGGTAATCAAACTAGATCGCTATAGCGATGGAAGTCTTGCCAACGAAACTGCCTACTCCACCAATAGCAAAGGAGGGGCAAATACAGGTGCCGGGGGCGATGCCAAAGGCGATTTCGATGCCCAAAATGCCGTTCAGATTATCGACGGCTATTTGTTGAATGTGAATGCGGGAGGAAATACCATTTCCGTATTTTCAATTGATAAGTCAACCGGGGGCTTGACACTTACCAAGAATGTCGACTCTCAAGGAGAAAGACCGGTAAGTATTGCTTACTCAAAGAAAGATACGGGGAGCGATACCTATTGGGTCGTGGTTGGCAACCAATGGAATAACCCAAATGTTCAAAAAGACGGGTCAAACATTGAACGTTATCCAAATGATGAATTTCATGCAGCCGATTTGGATAGCCCTGATGAAACCGATGCTGCGAGAAACATTGCGTTATTCAGTTTTGATGCTTCGAACGGAAATCTCATGCCTGAAAGGGTTTTGGATACCTATGTCAGAAAAAATGGGGGACCTACCTGCGTTTCATTTAATGATAATGGGACTAAGCTAGCGGTATCAACTTGGGGTATTGCCCATTTTGCAACAGAAGTAACATCCCTGGAGGAACAACAGCCCAGTAGGGTTTATATATATGACTTCGACAAGGGTTCTGTTTCAGAGGAGCGCTATTTTGAAGAATCGGGTATCGCTGGAAGTATTGGTTTTAATTGGGCCAAAGGAAGTGATGACATGTTGCATGTATCAAACTTTAATCTTATTCCCAGTAAAAGATCGAATAGTCTTACCGTTCTAAAAGATACCGGCAAACGGGTTGTCAAAAGTGGAAATTATAATACTGCGGGCACCGATGATATCGATGAGGCCTGCTGGACATTATTAAGTCCTGATGGGAACAAGTTGTACGTGGCAAGCTTTGGGGCCAATGTTATTTCGGCATTTAAGGTTGATCGCAGTGGAAAAATAGCATCAACCCTTATGGCGACATCAAGAGGTGGCAATGCCCCGGCCGGGGATACGAAGGACATGTTTATTACACCGGATAACAAATACCTCTATGCACTAGGAGCCTTTCAGTCTTTTTCGATTAACAGATTTGATATTTCCAACTCTGGTAAAATCAAATATAAGGATCAATTCGCCCTAAATACGACCAGTACATCCATAGGGAATGCAGGCACCTATAATTTTTTGGGATTTGCCGGTTATGATTTAGAATAGTCCCTTTTCATGCTTTTGCTACTTAGCGATGCCCATACTTCATTATTAACTAAAATTCAATACGATGAAAACAATTGTAAAATTAATCTTGTTACTTGTATTAAGCGTAGGACAAATGTCTTGCAAAGACAAGGCAACCAAGGAAGTTGTAAAGAACGAGACTCCTGCTGAAGCCATTCACTTCAATTCCCATTTGTATTCTCAAACCAATGAGACCAACAATGCCGTTATTCATTATTCTAGAAATGTAGACGGCACCCTTACCGAAGTGGATAGGGTAGCAACAAATGGCAAGGGAACCAACGGCTTTAAGGCCACTACTGGCGAAGCCTCCGCCCCAGACCCATTGTTAAGCGCAAGCTCCGTTATTTTAAGTGATGATAACCAAATGCTCTTTGTAGCAAATTCAGGTGATAATACCGTTTCAATATTCAAAGTAGCCGAAAACGGTACATTAACTCTGATAGACAATAAAGCATCGGGGGAGGCAAATAGTCTGAATTCACTATCATATAATGCCAAAGCAGGTGTCTTGTATGCCCTTCATTCTTTTGGCCCAAATCATGTAAGCATGCTTAAGGTGAATGAGGAAATGAATCTCATCGCAATGGAGCAAAGGTACAGCATCAATACCAAGAATGACAAAGACAGGATTCCAACACAGATTTGCATTTCCCCAAACGGAAAATTCGTATTGGTGGATGTTCTTTTTAATGCACGCCCAGTGGGGGGAGATAACGGGCCGATTTTATCCCCGTCGAATGCTACGACCAAGGATGGTGTAGTCGTTTTTCCTACGAATGAGAATGGAAGTTTGGGAAGTGCAATAATCAATGATTCGGGAATACCAACTCCGTTCTCCATGCGTTTTTTGCGTGGTAGTGACCATATGTTCATCAATACCTATGCGGCCGGCAACGGGGCAGGCTTATCCCGTTTGGAAGCAGATGGAACAATTACCAACCTTGAGACATCCTATGTCAGTTTGGATCAGGCACCTAAGGGCCCTTCCGAAACCTGCTGGGTTTCAATCGACTCGGATAATAAATACGCCTATGCAGCCAATTTTGGATTTGGCACCATCTCAAGTTTTGAAATAACAGCAGATGGCCTAAAACTAAAGGAAGATAAAATGGCTGAAATACAAGGGACAACGGGCTTCCAGGCTCTTGCAGGAATACCGACAAGTGGTCCTGCCGACAATTGGATGAGCGAGGATGACGTTTTCTATCAAATTTATGGCAGTGCGGGAATTTTGGTGGCTTTTAAGGCGAGCCAAGGTGTTCTTAAGGAAATAGGTCGATATCCTATTCCACTGAACAGTACACAGGGATTAGCAGGATTCTAAATATCAGGGGATTTATATATCGCCCTCGTTAACGAAAACCTCTTTTTCGGGGGCGAATATCATTTCAAGCTAAGTTAATCGATTCCAGATATCACGGGGTTTTATTAACACCTATTAGACTAACTCCATTCGAATCATGATTACCAATAACCTTCGATTTGTTTCTATTATTCAAAATACCATGCTTTAAAAAACCTAATACCAAATCATCAGTTGCAAGAATCTTTGACGACCTAAATAGTGCGAAATGCAAAAGAGAATAGATACTATAACGGCATTGGCGGATTTCAAGAGGCAAGTTATAGATAGTGAAAGTCTAAAAATCGTTCGGTTTTATGCAGAATGGAGCGGTCCGTGTCAAATTATGGGACCAATTTATGAGGAAATGTTCGCCCTATATAAAAATTCAGCTACATTTTATAACATCGATATCGACAAGGCCCCATTGCTAAAAAATAAGCTTGGAATAACGGAATTACCAACTATCCTGTTTTACCAAAATGGGGATGTTATTGATTTTATAATGGGTCTTATTCCCAGAGCATCTCTAATCGAAAAGTTGGAAAAATCGACCGTGTAATTATGAATCGATCAATTGGCCCTCTAACTGGCAACCATAAAAAAAGAAGCACTTCTTTCAAAGATCTACCTAACTAATAGTTTTATAAAACTGGTCTTAAATCATACACAATGAGTTATCTAAAAATGGGAGCGATAATCATACTGGCATGCACAGTATATAGCAATGTAAATGCACAGCTTGCAATTTCCGCAGAAATTAATTGGGATACCTGGGGTGTGCCACATATCAAAGGAGAAAGGGATATGGATACTTATTATGCCTTTGGCTGGGCACAAATGAAAGCGCATGGCGATATTATATTAGAATCGTATGGCAAGGCAAGAGGCCGCTCTGCAGAATATTGGAGCGATAATCAAAATATTGAAAGTGATTTGTTAATTCGACGGCTGAACGTCCCGAAAAGGGCACAACAATGGTTCGAAGCACAAAATAGGGACATGAAAAATAAGCTATCGTCATTTGTTGCTGGGATGAATGATTTTTGCAAGAAAAATCCAAATCAAATAAATGATGACCTTAAAGTAGTACTTCCGATTCAAAACACTGATCCACTTGCACAACTTCAAATGACTTACCATATTGGCGTCGCAGGATTCGCGATTCATCCAAAAGCAGAAGACTGGAAAACTGCCGGGTCCAATGCCTGGGCCATCGGACCTTCAAAATCAGAAAGTGGCAATGCCATATTACTTACACAACCGCATCCGCCCTGGCTTCCGGATTATTTATTTTTTGAGGCACATCTGAAGAGCAAAGCACTAAATATTTATGGTATAGCTTTGGTGGGTAGTCCAACAATTCTAATGGGGTTCAATGAAAGTTTAGGGTGGGCACTCACCTTCAATCAGGCAGATGCTATGGATTTGATCGAGTTGGAAATCACAGACAACAAATATATGTTCGAGGGAACTTGGAAACCCTTGGAAATTACCGAGGAAGTCATAACAATTAGAAGTAAAGACGCCATTTCCTATGATACTATACAAATCAAGAATTCTAATTATGGGTATATAATTCAGGAAAAGAACGGTAAAGCACTAGCCTTAAGGCTTTCTGGCTTAGACCGACCCTATTTGATGGATCAATTTACTGATATGGCAAAAGCCAACAAACTCAATGAATTTGAAACTGCTTTGGAAAAACTACAACTGCCCCTTCAAAACATAATCTATGCTGATAAAAATGGCGAAATATTCTATCTCTACAATGGTATAATTCCAATACGTCCAAATGGCAACTTAAAGGATTGGTCAAAAGTAATTCCAGCAACTAAAACAGGTGCTCTGGTAAAAGAATATTTATCATATAAGGAGTTGCCAAAATTCAGAAACCCTAAATCCGGATTTATTGCCAACTCCAACAATGAACCATGGACTAGTACATATCCTTTTGAAATTCTCCCAGAAAACTATCCTTCTTATATTTCTGAGGATTCTTTTAAGTACTTTAATTATAGAAGTGTAAGGTCTATTAAGATGATCATTGGTCTAGATAAGCTCAATTTTGAGAAAATAGTAAAGTTACAATCCTCTACACATGCAGAACTAGCCGACAGAACGGTAGACGAGTTGGTAGCGTACGGTGATAAATCTTCAAATACCTTATTAATAAAGGCTGCAATGGTGCTAAAAAATTGGGATAGGACATTGGATACATCAAGTAGAGGTGCAGTCCTTTTTACGAATTGGTATATGGCAACCAAGAGAACTAAGGTTTTTAAAGTAGATTTTTCAAAAAACGACCCGCTAAACACCCCCAACACCTTAAACGAAGAAGCAAAATCACTTCTTTTAAAAGCGGCTTTTGATACAAAGGAAACATATGGAAGTTTAGACGTGGCATGGGGAGACGTTTATACAACAACGTATGCGGGAAAAACATTCAAAGGGGGATTGGGACTAAGTGAAATTGGTAGTTTCAATGCGGGATTCTATGGTTCGCCAACAAACAATAAATATAGTTTACTCGGTGGTTCAGCCTATACTTCTGTTGTAGAATTTGGAGATAAAATCAAGACGAAAGGCCTGTTAGGTTATGGGAATGCGTCACAGAAGGAATCTCCGTTTAAAGGAGATCAGTTACAATTATTAATCGACCGAAAATTAAGGGACATCTGGTTCTATGAGACGGATATCGACAACAACCTATTTTTAAAGGAAATTATCCGAAATTGATGTATGGGCAAAGGAATATAATACACTTGGCTATTTAAACTATTCTCAGGGGACTACCTAGAAGAGTTTATAACATAAAAAATATCCTTGGTGTTGTGGAGCCGGCTACGACAAACGTTCGATTTAAATGACTTTTAGAATAGGTCGAACATAATAAATAGATCTCTGTACGCGTAAAACTAAGTGATGCCTAAGTTATACTTTTGGACCATATTGATGACCTTAATACTTATTCCGTTTTCTCTCTTCTTTTTTATTCTTAATCATTTTCCCTAAGCTCTTATCCTTTTTTTTCTTTTCCTCAAGGCTGGAGTCAAAAAAGGCCCTTTCCTTTTCCATTTTTTCAAAATTGTCATAGGAATCTAAATCAATTTCCCCGCTTTCGACTGCGTATAGTATTGCGCAGCCTTTTTCCTTCACATGGGTACAATTTTTAAATTTACAGTTTTGTGCTATTTCAAGAATTTCGTCAAAGGTAGTTTCAATTCCGGCCGAAGTATTCGTGATACCTATTTCTCTCATTCCTGGATTGTCTATTAGAATTCCCCCGTTTTCCAGAACCACTAATTCCCGATGTGTGGTAATGTGTTTTCCGCGGTCAATACTTTCGTTTATAGCACCTGTGCCCATGACTTCTTTTCCCATTAATTGGTTTAGAAGTGTGGACTTGCCAACTCCCGACGAACCCAATAAACAATATGTTTTACCTTTAGTGATCAAGGCTTTTATTTCATCCAGTCCGATATGTGTTTGATTGCTAATTGCGTATATACGAACACCCTTAATTCGCTTATTTATCTTAATAAGAAGTTCGCTTAATTTTAGCTCGTCTATTAAGTCTATCTTACTTAAAATGACAATGGGTTTTACATTAGAGATGTTACAAATGGTCAAATACCGTTCAAGGCGATTAATATTAAAGTCTCTGTTTACTGACTGAACGATAAAACCATAGTCAATATTGGTTGCTATGATTTGAACTTGTGCTGATTTCCCGACCGCTTGCCTTTCAATTATGGAATGCCGAGGATAAATATCATGTATTAACCCTTTAGTTTCATCATATTCCGAAATAGCGACCCAATCTCCTACAGCAGGCAAATCATATCTACTTTCTGCTGTATATCTTAAATTACCAATAAGTTCAGCATCAAATTCTCTTGTAGTTGTCCTGACTACATATCGGTCCCTATGTTCCAATATAACACGACCAACATCGAACGCACTAAGATTTTGTTCTTTTCGGAATTTCGCTAAACTTGCATTATACCCTAAATCTTCAAGTTTCATATCTGTTATTTCTCTCTTATTGAGCACAGTAAACGAATGTAGGTAGTAGCTAATTTAGGAATATATAATTAACAATTATGATCAAGTCCGATTCATCAGTTTCTATTCTTGAAGTCATATAAAACGGCAGTTTAATAAAACGACTATCATATAACGAAACAACTTTTTGACGAATGTCTAATTTGTGGTCTCCTTTAGTAGTTTCGTTAATTAACCTTTTATGTGACGTTTTACAACTCTTTAGTTAATGCGTATTTGTAATTGAATTTTTCATATGTCGATAAAAATTAAAAATTTCGACATATATTTGTATTGTGTCGATGTCATCGACATATTTATATCCATATGTCGAAATCATGTACAACCCGAAAGAACCCTATAACGATTTACCCTTAGTGCCACCAACTGTTGAGCTAGAAACTAAGAAGGTTTTAAAGCAGGCTATTGCCGCCACAAGAGTTTTGGCGGAGCTGAAGGGTAGGGCGGATGAAATTCCCAATCAATCTATATTGGTCAATGCGATTACTTTACAGGAGGCAAAGGACAGTTCCGAAATTGAAAATATATTTACCACCCAAGATAATTTATATCAGGCGTTTACGGCCAAAACTAATACGACCGATGCACAGACCAAAGAGGTTTTGAGGTATCGACAAGCGTTATGGGAGGGTTACAGCAATTTGGATAAAAAACCACTTTCAACAAATACATTTGTTTCCATTGTACAGACGATTAAAGAGAACAACGCTGGCATTCGAAAAACTACAGGTACTCGAATAACGAGCAACGACAAAACTATTTATACACCACCTGAGGGCGAAACGATTATCAGGGACTTGTTAAAGAATTTAGAAGATTTTATGCATTCGGAAAATGGTCTGGATGATTTGGTGCGATTGGCGGTAATGCATTACCAATTCGAAGCTATTCATCCATTTCCAGATGGTAACGGAAGAACCGGACGTATTTTGAATATACTCTATTTGGTTGATAAGGGTTTGTTGGATACACCGATCCTTTATTTGAGCAGATATATCATAACGAACAAAAATCAATATTATAGAAAACTACGGGCAGTTACCGAAAAGCAAGATTGGGAAGGATGGATTTTATATATGCTAAAAGGAGTTGAAGAAACCGCGATCTATACCTTACAGAAGATAAATGCCATCAATTCGCTCATGCAGGAAACCATTTCATTGGCCAAGGAGAAATTACCCTCTCGTGTCTATTCAAAGGAATTGATAGAATTACTCTTTGAGCAGCCCTATTGCAAGGTCAAGTTTTTGGTAGATAAAGACATCGCCAAACGCCAAACCGCTGCAGAATATCTACAAGAGTTGGAAAAAATAGGCATCCTTAAATCTCAAAAGATAGGAGTAGAGAATTTGTTCCTGAACATAAAGCTATTTGAAATACTTAAAAGTTAAAAGAAAGTTCAAACCTGATATCAAGTAATTCAGATTTATTTTACCCTGACTTTGTTACAAAAAAGTCGAAAATTTACCCTTACCCTGTTACAATTTACGAAATGAGCCGAAAAATGGTCCTACTTCAGATTAAATGTGATAAAGCTCTTTCGTTTAATGGCTGTCTGTCAACTTCTATGGATAGTATATTTTCTTTTTTAATATGCCATCAATTATTTTAATATGGTCATCGAGCCCATGTATTCTACATTTGTTTCGCGCATTTTGCAAAACTGTTTTTCCATCTTGCATTCTGCCCAGTTCTTGAATCAAAATGGAGCTTTCCGCTATGTTAAGAATAGATTCCAGTCGGGGGTTCGTATATTCCTTTTTTTCCTTTCGCATTCGGATGAATTTTAGCGTTTGTTCAATAATTCCTGCAAAGAGTAGCATATCAATTATGTTCAATAAATTTTTTCTAATTAAATCAATCTCTCCTTCAAAAGTCTGAGATTCCATTTTCTTAAGAATTGACCAAGCTTCGTCAAATTTACTTTGTGATATTAATATTTGTATTTGTAAACTAAGGCACTTCATCAGGTTAGGGAGACCTTCAGATTTTCTGCAAAGCTGTTCTTTTTCCTTCAGAACAGATAATGCTTCTGGATAGCGATGTAACAACCTTAAATTTTCAGCTTTATTCTGGAGTACAATCCTCAATGCAACAATGTCGTTCGTTTCTCTGGCGAGACTTTCTGCTTCTTCATAAAAAGTGAGTGCTTCAGAGAATTTTTTTTGTCCTTCAGGGCTCTTGCCTGAAGGTTTAGACAACGCCTAACCAACGTGGATTTCCGGAAAGCCTAAAGCTAGGTTCTAATGTTTTCATTATTGACCAGGCCTTATCGAATTGACCAAGGTTTAGCTCGTTTAATGCAAGGTAGTAAGCTGCTATATCTTCGCTCTTTATATCTCCCTTTCGAATAGCATTTAAGGCGCCTGCGATCAGATTGTATTGGGCAAGTTTTGACTTACCTGACTGCACTTGCATAGCTCCTATATTAATATGCAGTACAGCCTTATTTCTATCAGAAAATTTTTCCCTGATTTAATGATATAATTAGTAGTGCTTTCGGTTCAAAGAAATGATCGTTCAAGATTTCGGACTGGGGTTACTCTCCAAAATTTTCGTCAACTCTTGGGAGGTAGAGAACATCGAGATTAAGTACATCCAACCAGGCAAACCTTCACAGAATGGAAATGTGGAAAGATTTAAAAGTAACTATAGGGAAGACAAACCCGATGCACACATTTTCAGGGATCTGGAAGAAGTGGCACTCTCGACCGAACAGTGGAGGCCAGATTACAATCGGGACCATACACATAGATCATTGGGAAGGATAAGCCCAACAGATGTTTTCGAAGAATTCTCAAAGGGGCTTGCTCCTTTGAATGATCAATTTGTTTAATGTAGGATTGTACGAAAACGGGCTAGTCTTCACTGTCTCTTACTATTTGATCGCAAATACGATTTGAGATTCACTTTACATCGATGGTTTCATAGGCAAATACTTGTTTAAAGTTAAACATTTATTCTCCCTGATTTTTCCATTTCTGAACTGTCCGGTTTAACGGGAGAAGGTCATCCTTTTTTTAACGAAAAATTGTGAATTGCGAATTAGTAAAGAATGAACAAGAATTTATTCTTAAATGTTTTTAAATCTTCTCTCGCGGATATATACTATTAATTGATCATGAATTAAGATTATCCATTTTTTAAAACAACTTGTTTTATGTTTATGATAAATTAATTTCGTTTTAAATTTTAGAGAATAAAATCTGAAACAACGACTTTACATGAGATTTTATTGAATTATCCAATGATAACTGAATTATTTTAATAAATTCCGAAATTCGGAAAGGAGATGCTAGTTATTCACATGAACTATAAAGTACTATAAATTTAAATGAAAAAAGTAAATTTTTCCTACCTACTCTATTCATATGTTACATACAAAAATTTTGAATCGTCTTGGGAGATTTACCATTGTAATTTAGAAGATACCATATTTATTTTTAAAATTAAGTCTATAAACTTGTGAAAGCTAAATCAATGAGACTTTGGATAAAATTATTTTTTTTAGCATGGGTAACACTTTCCTTTCCTCAGAAAAAACCAAATGTGGTGTTTTTTATCGCTGATGACTTAGGCGCAATCGATATCCCTGTTTACGGAAATCCAAATGTTAGAACACCCAATATAGATAAGTTCGCAAGTGACGCCATGGTTTTTACTAATGCTTTCGCCACATCGCCAACCTGTTCTCCCTCTAGGGCCTCAATACTTACCGGTTTAATGCCATTTAAAAATGGGGCTCACGAAAATCATGCAGGTATAAATAAAGGCATAGTAACCCTACCAGTTTACTTAAATAAACTCGGCTATCGATCTGCTATAGCAGGTAAGTATCATATTGGACCTGAGGAGTCTTATCCTTTTGAAATGATTCACGGTTCAAATATAGCAGAGCCAGGTCATGAAGGTGATGGGGTTTTATGGACGGATTTAAAAATGGAACCGGTGGATAAATGGTTAGATGATGTTTCCGATGGGGATTCGCCTTTCTTCCTCGTTGTCAACGATCATAGCCCCCACGTTTTCTGGCCTGAAAAATCCGAATATGATGAAACATTTATCAAAATTCCACCAATTCATATAGACACTGAAGAAACCAGGGAGGCCAGAGCCAAATACTATACCGATATCACTAAAATGGATTCTAATTTAGGAAAACTCTTAAGTAGTTTAGAATCACATCAATTAATGGAGCAAACCATAATAATTTTCACAAGTGATCAAGGGCCACAATGGGCTTTTGGTAAATGGAGTCTATATGATTATGGAATTAAAGTACCCCTGATAATTCGATGGCCAGGCAAAATACAAAATGAAACTACAATAGATGCATTGGTTTCTCTTGTGGACTTAACTCCTACAATATTTGAAGCAGCCGGTGGAGAAAATTTAAATTTATCAACGAATATAGATGGCAAGAGTTTGATTTCTTTTTTAAAGGGCGAAACATCCACTCATCGAGATTTTGTTTATGGGACCCATACAGGTGATGGAAACATGAACCCTACACCAATTAGAATGGTCAGAACCAAACGATATAAATACATATTGAATTTAGCGCCTGAGGAAAAATATACCACACATATGGATAAGACCAACCGGAAGGGTGAAGGAGGTGGTTACTGGCCGTCTTGGGTTGAAAAATCGTATGAAAATGATCAAGCCGCATCTGTTCTTTACCGCTATCATCACCATCCGCCTGAAGAACTCTATGACTTAACAGTTGACCCATACGAAAAAGTGAATTTAGCATTTCAGCCTCGCTATAAAATCATTTTAGAAAACTTAAGGTCTAAATTAAATGACTGGAGGAGAGAACAAGGGGATTACGAGGAAGGACCATACCGTCCTACTTTAGAAAAGAAAAAAGGGATTCCTTATATTTTTGATTAAATTATTACCTTATAGTTAAACTTGAATCCTGAAATTCAAACACATATAAATTATTTATCTTAATGGGAGGCCCAAAAAAATTACAATAGAGGTGCCTTGAGTTCTTTGTATAGAACTTATTCAAAAAGTTTTTATAGGCTATAAAATGATCGGTCAATTGTAAATTGACCTTACTAATATTACTAATGAGAAAATTGAATATTTTGGGGTTATTTCAAAAATCTGTGATTGGTTTAGTATACTTCGTTTCCATATCTCAGTGTCTTTCGCAGCAGTTCTTATTCAGGAATTACGATGTAAACGATGGTTTGGAATCTAATACGGTTTACGACATTGCACAAGATGACCAGGGGTTTATGTGGTTTGCAACCAAGGGTACTCTGACTCGCTTTGATAGTCAAAATTTCAAGACATTTAAAAATAGCCCTACGGATTCTCTTTCTATGGGAAACAACTTTATTCGAGTTGTAAAAAAATACACTTCAGATAGTTTTCTATTTGGCACAGAGAGAGGTATTTATCTATTCGATTTAAAAACCGAGAAATTTCAGCAAATCCATCCGTCAATAAAAAGGACTGTTTATGATATCTACATAGAAGAAAAAGGTTATTGGGTAGCAACAGACGGTGAGGGTTTATTTTATTACGATAATTCAACGAAAGAAATCAAGAATCATGCAACACTTTTTAAAACAGCAAATAATTTAAATGAGCTGCTTAGGGCTCGAGCTGTTTTGAAAGACAATCAAGGTCGATTATGGGTAGGGACCTATGGAAAAGGAATTCATGTCATCAATCTTTCAGATAGCTCAATCACAAATTATAAGACTGATGCCAACCCTTCCTCGGTTTCGAGTAATTATATCCTCACAATGTATAAAGGATTTGACGGTACCATCTGGTGTGGGACTTTGAGTGGGGGTCTGAATAGATGGTCATTTGATGAAGGTAGGTTTTATAGTTATAAATATCAGGATGGACCAAACTCTATTGGTGATAATATAGTTAGGGCCATAAACCAACGAACTCCTGAAGAATTACTCGTCGGTACCGAAAAAGGGTTAAGCATTTTGGATATCGAATCGAACAAATTTACGACCTATAAAAAATCCTCTGATCCGAATAGTTTAAGTGACAATGCTGTTTGGTCCATTTTTATTGACGAGGAAAAAAACGTGTGGATAGGAACCTATTTTGGAGGTGTTAATTACTTAAATCTTGGAGAAAATACAATCAAACATTACTATAACAGAACGAGTGACACATATAGTTTAAACGGAAAGGCGGTAAGTAGTTTTTATGAAGTTGAAGAACAAAAAATCTGGATTGCTACCGAAGATGGTGGATTGAGTTATTTCAATTCCCAATCCGGAAATTTTTTAGAATTGCCTGCGGGTCTTAGCTCCGAAAATCTTTCGTACACCAATGTACACTCTGTATTAAAAGATAAAAAAGGTAGATTATGGATAGGGACATATTCTGGTGGATTAGATATCTATGATCCACTCACCAAAAAAGTTTCGAACTATGTCAATGAGGAGCGGGAGACCTCATTAAGCAATAATAGTGTTTTTCATATGCTGCAGGATGGTAAAGATAGAATTTGGCTCGGCACTCTATATGGATTGAATTATAGTGATGGTGACAACAAATTTTATAGGATAAAGGATTTTAGTTTGGACCAAAGAAAGATAAATGCAATTCTTGAAGATTCACACGGGACAATTTGGATTGGTACAGACCGCATGGGTCTTTATTCGTATCGTTATGACACTGATTTATGGGAAGATCATAACATTACACTGGCCTCTTACAATTTGGCACAATCAAATATTATCTCCTTGCTAGAAGATAAAAATGGTAAAATGTGGGTTGGATTAGATGGGGATGGTCTTTTGAAATACAGTCCGCAAAGTAAAGAACTACAACAAATCGACTTAGAAAAAAAAATTGAAACGATATTCAGCATTCTGGAAGATGACAATAATGGTCTTTGGATGTCTTCTAATAAGGGAATCTTATATTATAACTACCGAACCCAAAAAATAATTAATTACACAGATTGGGATTACATACAGAGTAAACAATTTAATTACGGAAAAGGACTTATAGATTCTAACGGGAAGTTTTATTTCGGCGGCATCAATGGTTTTAACGTTTTCGACCCCAATAAATTATTGAATAACAATATAAAGGAGCCCTATGGATTATTGTTGACACAACTAACCATCAACAACCGCAAAATTGACACTAGATCAAAAGACCTCCACCTCAAAGAGGTCATTAATCACACAGAAAAAATAAAGTTAGATCATAACCAAACCTTTCTTAGTATTGAATTCTCAGATATCAATTATCAAGCACCAAAGTCTATGAACTTTGAATATATGATGGAAGGGTTTGATAATGATTGGAATGATATAGGAAAGGATAATAAGGCCACCTATACTAACATACCCCCTGGTGACTATACTTTTAAAGTGAGGTCAAACAATGGCCATGTACAAAAAAGCAATTCGATTGATATCCATATATCCCCTCCATTCTACAGGCATCATATTGCATATTTTATCTATATTCTCTTAGTAGTAAGCGGCCTGTTTCTCTTAATTGATAAGTTGATAAAAAGAGCGGCTGTAAGGAACAATATTCGTTTGGAAAAATTTAAAAGGGAGGAGGAGAAAATGTTCTTTAAGAAGAAATTGGAATTCTTTACCGATATGGCCCACGAGATACGAACCCCTTTAACATTAATCACATCTCCACTTGACCTCATATTAGAAAGGAAATTAGAGCCTAAAGAAATATCTTCTCAGTTAGAGATAATGAAAAAGAACTCGGACAGGCTCCAAATATTGATTGACCAATTACTGGATTTTAGACGGGTAGAAAGCGATTCCTTTAAGTTAACCAAACGGAACATAGACTTGATCAATTTTATGGAAGATCTCTATTCAAGATTTTCTGGTTTGGCAAATAAAAAGGGCATTTTGTTTGAATTTCTAACTGAAGAAAAAGAGGTTTATATTGAAGCGGATACAGAGGCATTGACCAAAATTTTCAGCAATCTTTTGTCTAATTCTTTTAAGTTCGCAAGGTCCAAAGTAATTATAAATATTCATAGTGCATTTAATGCCTCAAAAAATGTTATGGAAGTCCTTATTCATATAAAGGATGATGGTATCGGAATACCTAAAAATCAGGAGAAAGATATTTTTAACCGGTTTTTTAAAGTTGTTGAGGGCGACCATGAATATAATAATCTAGGAGGTACGGGCATTGGTCTCTCCATTGCGAAGCTATTAACCGAAATGCATGGGGGCCATCTTGAGGTAGAGAGTGTACAAGGCGAATTTACCACATTTAAGGTTTCGCTAAGCACAAAAACAAGTGATAATGATATTCCAATAATCAGTGAAAGTGACCAGATAAATTCGGTTCAAGAAGAAAATGACAAACTTCATTTACTTATTGTTGAAGACAACTCGGACTTACTTAGATTCTTGACCAATACCTTTAAAAAGGAGAAATTTGCAGTTTTAGAAGCGAAAAATGGAGTAGACGCATTAGAAATAATCAATTCTAAACGAGTAGATATTGTGGTATCGGATATAATGATGCCGAAAATGGATGGTCTGGAACTTTTAAAACAAATAAAACAGAATTCAGAAATTAGCCATTTGCCTATAATTTTGTTATCCGCCAAATCTGATGTCGAATCAAAAATTGAAGGACTGGAAATTGGTGCTGATGCCTATATTACCAAACCATTTAAATTCAAGCATGTACTGGCCATGGTAAACAACCTATTAGAATCGCGGGACCAATTGAGAGAGAAATACTTGAGTGAACCATTCACCAAAATTACCTCTCTTGCGCATAATAACCAGGATAAAAAATTTGTTGAGAAAGTGGTTAGTTCAATTGAAGAACATTTATCGGATTTTAATTTCTCAGTGGAGTTTTTAAGTGAGGAACTCGCGATGAGCAGATCTGGACTGCATAAAAAGTTAAAAAATATCACTGGTCAATCTCCCAATGAACTGATTAGAACGATTAGATTAAAGAAAGCGGTTTTATTATTACAAGAAGGCGATAAGAATATTTCTGAAGTAGCGTTCTTAACCGGTTTTAATTCATCGTCCTATTTCACAAAATGTTTTACCGAGCAATTCAATAATACGCCGAGCCATTTCATAGGTAGAATGAAGGAGAAAACTATTTAAGTAGCTAAAAAATATTGCTAAGCTGTGTTTTCAATATCCACCACACTCATTAATTCATGATTATTGTTCAATTTCAAATGTTCTAAAGAGCAAGGCTTGGTTTTTCTACAAAATTTTTAATCATTTCTACATTATTGCTAATTGTGCAATAGTCACATACCTAAATTTGATTGCAGAAAGTTTAGGCACAAACTGGTGATGACTATTTGTGTATAATCCAATTTCGCATGAAAAATCGGAGTGAAATAATGCACAAAAAAAATATATTACTAAGTTTTGCCTTTCTTTTTATCAGCAGTCTGCTACTTTCTCAGAATAAGCCAAATATTCTATTCGTCTTTATAGATGATATGGGATATGGTGATCCCTCATGCTATGGGAATTCAAAGGTCAATACACCCAATATTGACCAATTGGCAAAAGAAGGACTTCGTTTTACACAGTTTTACGTAAATGCACCTATTTGTTCACCATCGAGAGTTGCAGTAACTACTGGTCAATACCCAGCACGCTGGGGAGTAACAAGTTTTATATCTGATAGTTCCCATAATGATAGACGCGGAATGGATGATTATTTAAAGCTAAACGCGCCTTCACTGGCTCGTGAGATCTCAAAACAGGGTTATTACACTGCACATATTGGAAAATGGCATATGGGCGGAGGCCGGGATATTGGTGACGTACCATTAATTACGGAATATGGCTTTGATGAATCCATTACACAATTTGAAGGATTAGGCGAGAGAATATTAGCCACTTATGAAACCTTAGAATTAGATGGTGAAAAGTCAAGATCATTGGAAATACAATCCGCAGAATTAGGCAGGGGAGAAATTCACTGGGAAAAAAGGTATAATGTTACCGCCCGTTTTATTGACAGGGCCATAGCAGCAATGGATAATGCCGCCAAAGAAAACAAGCCATTTTATATTAATCTATGGCCAGATGATGTCCATACACCAAATGAGCCATCCCCGGCAAATCGGGGAGACGGTAGTAAAAATGATTTTTTTGATGGCGTCTTAAAAGAACTTGATACTGAGCTCGGAAGGATTTTCGACCATATTAAAAATAGTAAACAGTTGGCTGATAATACTATTATCATATTCACTAGTGACAATGGACCACAACAAGGGATTGGCTCAGCTGGAAATCTTCGCGGTACTAAGGGCACTCTATACGAAGGTGGAATCAGGGAACCATTCATTGTCTGGGCTCCCAATTTGATGAATGCCGCTAAAATTGGAAAAGATAACAACACAAACATTATATCTGGAATCGATTTAGCCCCATCTTTTTTGGCTTTTGCCGGACTTAAGATGCAACACCTGAATTTTGATGGTATTGAATTGAGCAATGTTCTATTAGGAGAAAACACTAAACCAAGAAATAGGCCATTGATGTGGTTGAGACCCTCTGGTGTCACAGAAAGAGATGGATCTGATCTTCCTGATTTGGCAATTCGAAAGAACGACTATAAACTTTTAGTAAATATAGATGGTAGTGATGTTCAGTTATATGACTTGTCTATTGACGAATCGGAAACAAATAACGTTGCATCAGCACATCCTAATATTGTTAAGAAACTCAAAACTGAAGTTTTAAAGTGGTACTCCAAAGTTCCAAAAATGGAAAGTTTCAAATAAAAATACTTAAGATTTTTAGTTATGATGCCACGTTTGAGTGTTTACATTTTAGTTTTCAGTGTTTTAATCAATTTTGCACAAGGACAAGATCAAAGTGATACTTTTTATACCAACCCAGTATCGAATATTACTAGAATTGGAGATCCTTTTGTTTTGACATATGAGGATTCTTATTATATGTACTGTACTTCCGAAACGAAATTGGAAACAGGCTTTTTCGTCTGGACCTCAGATGATTTGGTTAACTGGACAAACAATGGCCTAGCTCTCTCCAACGACACACCAGGGGTATTTGGCAAGAGTAAATTCTGGGCTCCTGAAGTGATAAGTTATAAGGGGAAATTTTATATGACGTACAGCGCCAGTGATGAGAATAATATTTTAAAAATATGTCTTGCTGTAAGCGATTCACCCCTCGGACCTTTTAAGAATTATAAATCCCCATGGTACGACCATAGCTTATCTCATATAGACGCCACAATCTTCATTGATGAAAACGATATTCCCTTTACATTTTTTGTAAGGGATTGTAGTACTAATACTATTAATGGTCGGCCTACTAGTCAAATTTATGCATCAGAATTGAGTGAAGATTTAAAGACTTTTGTAACGGAGCCCAAACTTGTTCTTACGCCTGATAAAGAATGGGAAGATATGAATGGAACTAGATTATGGAATGAAGGCCCATTCGTATTGAAGCATAACGGTTCATATTATATGACCTATTCGGCCAATGGTTTTAACACCCAAGAATACGCTATAGGATATGCCACCGCTGATAATCCTCTAGGACCTTGGCAAAAAGCCGAAGAAAACCCTATTCTTAAAGCAGATATCGACCAAGATGTATCCGGACCGGGTCACAACAGCTTTGCATACTCTCCGAACGGAGAAGAACTTTTTATCATTTATCATGCACATACTTTTCCAGATAAACCAAGTGGGAATAGAGCGGTATATATAGACCGGGTTGAATTTGTAGATGGCAGGTTGGTAGTAGCAGGACCTACAAAATCACCTCAACCATACCCGAAAAAGGAGTAACACAAGTTAATGGTCATACCAGGAATAGAGGATAAATTTTTAATAAATGCTTTTCGGTATTCTTAGAAAATTCAGTAACCCTTAATGACACCTTCGAAGACTAAACCATTGGAAATTATTCGCTGGAGCATATCCAGCCCAGGAAACTTATTATTTCTGCTTTCCCTGTCAATATCCCTTTTTTCTTGCCAGGAAGAAGCAACTGCTGAAAATTTAAGACCAAATATTATCATAATACTTGCTGACGACTTGGGATGGAATGATGTAAGCCTACATGGAAGTGACATTAAAACTCCATCAATTGATAGGCTAGCCAGTGAAGGCCTGGAGTTTTTAAGATTTTATACTGCTCCAGTGTGTAGTCCAACCAGAGCGGGCCTGATGACTGGAATGTATCCAGACCGTTTTAATTTGAGAAATTATGTCTATTCACCGAGACATCTTGGGGGCGTTGATCCTCAGGCAAAGATGCTGCCTGAATTTTTAAAGCAAAATGGTTACAAAAGAACTGCGGCATTCGGAAAGTGGCACCTTGGCCATTCAAATGTGGCCTATCATCCTAATAGTAATGGCTTCGATTATTTTTACGGACATTATAATGGTGCGATCGATTATTTTACCCATGAACGTGACGGGCAATTAGATTGGCATAAAAATAACGAACCTTCCTTTGACGTCGGTTATTCTACTGATTTAATTGAAAACGAAGTGATAAAATTCATTGAATCAGCTCGAACCGAGGAACCATTTTTTGCATATGTCGCCTTTAACGCACCTCACTCCCCTATGCAAGCTACATACGAGGAATTACTAGCATACGGCTATGATTCAACCTTAACTAATAAGGAGTATCCTACAGGAGGCTCTCGCCCAGAAGAAAGCAATCTTGAGAATTATGGAAAAATAGGTAGGGGTAATAACCTTAGGCAAACCTATTCCGCAATGGTTTCATCCTTAGATAAATCAATTGGTAACATCCTGGATAAACTTAAGGACCAAGGTTTAGATGATAATACCATAATATGGTTTCTCAGTGATAATGGTGGAAGTTATGTCTTTGGTGGTAACAATAAACCGTTGCGTGGAGCGAAACATCAAGAATGGGAAGGTGGTGTCAGGGTGGTTAGTCTACTACGTTGGCCGGGAACAGTTGAAGAAAATTCTAAATCGGACCAGCTTGTGGCTTATATCGATATTTTACCTACTCTCTTAGATGTAATAGGCGCCTCGAGTGACAACACCTTCGATGGGATTAGTGTTTTGGATGTTCTTAAAAATAAAAAATTGCCAGGTAGATCAATTTATTTAGGAAACTCTGGAGTTGTTACACAAAAATGGAAAATGAATGAGGGTCAACTTTTTAAAATTGAAGAGGATATGACCGAAAGCAATAACGTTGCTGAAGACAATGCGGAAATTGTTAGTCGTCTTAGCAAGGAAATTGAGAAATATGTAAAAATGAAAAGTTCAGAAGAACCCTTGCTCCAATCATCAGATTGGAGTCCATCAAAAAATTGGACAATGGATGATTAGTATTGTAAATCGGAGAAGGACGAGAAGATCAGATTTATTTAAGATTAAAGAAATCAATTACAAAGAATCTACCACGTTAGAAGGTCGAAAATGGGTAACGTGCGCTTACTGTTTATTATAAAATGGAAGTCACAAAAAATGGATGCCAAGGTTTATGAACCAATCATAGGCGGAAATTAATAGTATGTACAATTCTAAGTTTTAAATAAAAAATGAAAAATAGTATACTTCTTATTTTTATTATAATAATAAGCAACCTAAATAGCCAGCCATCAAATTTTTCATCAGGTGCCGACAATGACGAATGGCATCCTGTTGGCGAAAGAATCAAAACTAAATGGACGGCAGACGTTTCTCCATCAAATGCATGGATGGATTATCCGAGACCGCAGTTTGTTAGAAATCAGTGGCTAAACCTGAACGGCCTTTGGGAATATGCCATCAAGAAGAAAAATCAATCCGCACCCACTCAATTTGATGGGAAGATCTTAGTTCCATTCTGTATAGAGTCCAGTCTTTCCGGTGTTGGAAAGCCTCTTCGCCCTGGCGAGGAACTTTGGTATAGGAGAAATTTTGACGTTTCTCAATGGAAGGGTAAGGATATCATTATTCACTTTGGGGCTGTCGATTTTAAATCAACTCTGTATGTAAATGGTAAGGAGGTAGGTATACATGAAGGAGGGAATGATTCCTTTTCCTATGATATTAGCAAATATATCGATAGTTCTTTGGCGCAGCAGGAACTCGTATTATCAGTTTGGGATCCTACCGATACTGACATTCAGCCAAGAGGAAAACAAACCTTAAATCCAAAAGGTTTTTGGTATACAGCTGTTTCTGGCATTTGGCAAACAGTCTGGTTAGAGCCTGTCAATAAAACTCATATTGACAAGCTCCACTTTATCACCGATATAAATCAAAAAAGGGTTGAAATACTTTCAGAATTAAAGAATCCTCAGGGTCATGAGGAATATGTTATTAAGGTGAGATTTAAAGATAGCATACTATTAAATAAAAAATATAAGTCGGATGAAAAATTAGGGTTTGAATTAACTTCACCTCACTTATGGTCACCGGAATTTCCAAATCTATATAATGTCGAAATCGAGTTAATCCAAAATGGTTCTATAGTAGACAAAGGTGCGTCGTATTTTGCTATGCGAAAAATTTCTTTGGGGGAAGATAAAAATGGTTATACAAAGTTATTTCTTAATGATAAAGAGGTATTTCATTGGGGGACACTAGACCAAGGTTGGTGGCCAGATGGTTTGTTGACACCGCCGACGCTAGAGGCAATGGTTTATGATATGCAAATAGTGAAAGAATTGGGTTTCAATACCATACGTAAACATATAAAAGTGGAGCCGGCTCTTTACTATTATAACGCTGACAAATTAGGTCTTTTGATTTGGCAGGATATGCCCTCGGGATTTTTGGATATACACCATCCTGAGCAACACGTTTTGCCCGATTCCAATGTGGATTGGAAAAGGCCCGAAGAATCGGCTATCCAATTTAAAATGGAATGGAAAAGCATCATAGATAATCTGAAATTTTTTCCAAGCATTGTGGTTTGGGTGCCATTTAACGAAGGTTGGGGTCAATTTGAAAGTAAGGAAATAACTAACTGGACAATGGCATACGACCCAGGTAGATTAGTAAATGGAATTAGCGGCTGGGCAGACAGAGAGGTCGGTCATTTTTATGATGCTCATCAATATCCAGGACCCGGTATGGAACCGACTTCTCAAAATAAAGGTCGAGCGGTAGTTGTAGGAGAGTTTGGAGGACTAGGTTATCCGATTAAAGAACATATATGGGATTCCACACGTGACAATTGGGGGTATAGAACATACAGATCTAAAGATGAGTTTTTAAACCATTATACCCAAGCAGTCTTTAATCTATATCCTGAAAAATCGAGGGGTCTTGCTGCTGCCATTTATACCCAAACCACAGATGTGGAAGCAGAGGTAAACGGTTTAATGACCTATGATAGAGCGGTAACCAAATTGCCAAAAGTATTTGCCCAGGTCCTTCATACTAAGTTATATGATGACTTTAATAAGGTGAATTTTATAATCGAGGATGCTGAAATCAATGTCAATAAAAAACGGGTTTCAAATTTTGATTTTGACCAATACTGGGTAGCAAATATTAATGTTAATACTCAATTTAAATTAGAAGAATTCCCTACTGCTCTTACAAAAGGTCAACCAGCCTATTCTTATCACGAATTTAAATTAAAACACATACCACAGAATCTAGCCATGAAATTTTCTGGAAATGGTGACGTAAAGGTTTATTTAAACGGAAATATCATTTTTGATAACTATCTCCGAACAAAGCGCCATTATGATGATATTAACCTGGGCAATCATACCAGATATTTAAAAACAGGTAAAAATGTACTTGCGGTTGAAGTTAGATCCCCTACCGAGAATGGTCTTTTCGACTATGGATTGTATACGTATTGAAATAATATTTGCCTAAAGATAATCTTTGGAGCCCAGATGAAATTATAAGAAGTTTTGTTTGAATTTTAAAAGTTAATCCATGAAATAGTCTGATATGATTGTATGAAGAAAATAATCCGACTTGTTGTATCATTTGTCTTGCTGCTCTTTCTAACTCAGTGCAGGAGTTATACCAATCGCGCTGAAAGAGGAAAAATGGAATCAAGCAAATCAGAAAATCCCCAGCCAAATATCGTAATTATCCTGGCTGACGATTTGGGTTATGCCGATGTAGGCTATCACGGGAGTGATATTAAAACACCAAATATTGATAGGCTGGCAAGCGATGGTGTCAGACTGGAAAATTTTTATGTAGCACCAATGTGTTCTCCAACGAGAGCCGGTTTACTTACTGGCCGATACCCCCTTCGGTTTGGATTAATGAGAGCGGTTATTCCCCCAGGACGCTACTTTGGTGTTGATCCTTCCGAGGATATGTTACCAGAAATGTTGGCGCGGGCCGGATATGATTATCGGGCGGCGATAGGTAAATGGCATTTGGGAAACATGGAAGAAAAATGGAAGCCCAGAAATCAAGGATTTACCCATTTTGTTGGGTGTTATGAAGGCGCCATAGATTATTTTACCCATTATAGGAACGATAAATTAGATTGGCACAAAGACGGCGTTTTGTTCGAACAGTCGGGTTATACTACGGATCTCATTGCACAAGAATCTGTAAATTTTATACATAGTGTGCCAAAGGACGAGCCTTACTTTCTATATGTTCCTTTTACCGCCCCACATTCACCATTCCAAGCTAAGGAGGCAGATATTGCGAAATACCCGGGAAGAGAAGGAAAACGCAAAATTTACGCAGCGATGGTAGATTGTATGGATCAGGGTATTGGTAGTATTCTTGAAACTATAAAGCAAAGAGGCGATATGGATAATACATTCATACTCTTTATGAGTGATAATGGTGGTGTTCATAATATTGGAGATAACGCCCCTATGAGAGGGTCAAAACTCACCCCATACGAAGGTGGAATTAGGGTTGCAGCAATAGCGTACTGGGAAAATCAAAACATTTCTGGCGGTAAAGAAATTAACGATAGGGTGGGTTATATAGATATTTTTCCTACGATAAAGGAAGCTTCAGGCCTGCAAGAGAGCGAAATCAATCCATTGGACGGTTCAAGTATTTTGGGATTGTTAAAGGGAAATTCATCGATTCCCAATCGCGATTGGTACACTTACCTCGATCAAAGTGATGCCAAAAGGCAAAAGCTAGCCATTCACTCCGGGGATTGGAAGGCTGTCATTGAGAAAGATGCACCAGATGCAAGGGTGCAGAGAGAGAATAAGGAAGAATTATTTAAGATAGATAGCACACATCGTGAAGACAGCAACTTCATCTCCAATCAACAAGATATATTTTCAACCTTATCCGGGAAACTGGATGAATTTTTAAAATTAACGAGCGAAAATCAGATACCACGTTATGGAGCAGAAAGAGAGGAATAAAATTATCAAAAACAGGATGTATCAACATAGAGAAATACAATTTTTTAAATTAATGAGTAGAATAAAAGATAACGTGGCATTTTGTTTAGCCACATTGGCGATAATAATCGGTAATAATACTGTATTGATAGCTCAGCAAGTTAGCGATAAGCCTAATGTTATTTTTATACTTGCAGATGACCTGGGATATTCGGAACTTGGTTGTTATGGCAATACTTTTAATGAAACCCCAAATATTGATAAATTAGCAAATGATGGGGTTCGGTTTACCCAGGCTTACGCTGCGGCTCCGGTTTGTTCTCCCTATCGGGCAGCCTTACTTACAGGTCTCTATCCTGCCCGTATTGGTATTACAGATTATCTTAGACCCGATGCATCCACACATTTGGATTTAAAGTATACAACGCTACCCGAGCAACTTAAAAAAGTTGGGTATCATACCGGAATCATTGGGAAGTGGCATTTATCAGGATATAAATTAGATGGAGCCACAGAAGAGACACTTCCAGACCAACACGGTTTTGATGAGGTAATTTCTTCGGAAATTACAGGAATTGCCAATGGAACTTATTACTATCCTTACCACTTTAATCCAGAATTAAAGAAAAAATCAAGAAATGATAAAGAATATATTGTAGATCGAATGAATCTGGAAGCGGTAGATTTTATCAAAAGAAATAGAGAAAAACCATTTTTTCTTTATCTGAGCCATTATGCAGTTCATACTATGTTACATGGTAAAAAAAATCTGGTTGAAAAATACCAGAAAAAGCAAAATGCCGGGAAGAGCAAACCGAGCATGAATAATCCAGAAGACGATTTCTATACAAAATGGCCCAGTGACTATTTTGCCCAGGAAAATAATCCACATTTGGCAGCACAATTAGAAACAATTGATGACGGCGTCGGAATGATTCGAGAGCAATTGGAAAAATTAGGCCTCTTGGAAAATACTCTTATAATATTTACCAGTGATAATGGTGGGGAATCGCGTGTAACAAACAATTCCCCCCTCCGCGGTGGTAAAAGTGAATTATATGAAGGTGGAATTAGGGAGCCTCTGATAGCATATGCTGCCGAAATGAGCGCATCTGGAAAAGTCGTTAATACTCCTACTTCAAATTATGATTTTTATCCTACTATCTGTGAATATGCCGGAATATCTGAAAACAATTATTCAGGAGTAGATGGTATAAGTATTTTGGCATCTTTTCGTGGTGAAGAAGTAAATGAAACACGAGAACGAGCTTTTTACTGGCATTATCCTTTAAAGAACAAGCACTTTTTGGGAGGGAGATCTGCAGCTGCTATCAGGGTTGGTGATTGGAAACTTATTGAATTTTATGATACTTCAGAAAGGGAGCTTTATAACCTCAATAACGACATCGGGGAAGAAAACAATCTTTATTTTAAGAACCCTAAGCAGGCTGATATTTTGCAAAAAATGTTGATAGACTGGCGGATAGCGGTTTCGGCGAAATACGAATGAGAATATCACACCTATGACGTTTCTTCTTAAAGAAGTGTTATAATCAAATCTCATATTTGTTAAAAAGATTCCATGAAATATTATGTAATTCTTTTATTGAGCATAATAACTCTCAACTCCTCAGAACAAAAGCCCGTAAAACCCAATATTCTCTTGATATTGGTGGATGATCTTAAGCCAAATCTGGGCGTTTACGGAGATCCAATAGCCATCAGCCCAAATATTGATAAACTTGCTAAAGACGGGCTACGCTTTGATTTGGCCTATGCCAACCAAGCTGTCTGTGCACCCTCAAGGTATAATTTGTTACTTGGCGCCAGATCTACAAGTACGGGACTGTATAGTTTCGGAACAAATTTCCGCGAAATTCTACCTAATGCAGTTACACTTCCACAGTATTTTAAGAATGCCGGATACCATACAGAATCTATAGGAAAGGTTTTTCATATCGGACACGGCAATCTGGGAGACCAACTATCTTGGAGCATACCTCATCACGAAGATAAGGTGATAGAATACGTTCTGCCAGAAAGCAATAATAGGCAACTAACCCGTGAAGAGGCGCTATTCGGAAATGCAAAACTATACAGTGACAGCCTTATTGAAATAAGCAATTTACCCCGTGGAATGGCCTGGGAAGCTCCGGATGTTTTAGATGAAGCGTACGCCGATGGCCGGGTCGCAGCTCATACTATAAAAAGGCTTAGAGAATTAAGCGAAGATCAAACGAAACCATTTTTTATGGCTGTTGGATTTGTTCGGCCCCATCTTCCATTTTCAGTACCAAAGAAATATTGGGATTTGTACGATAAAAATTCTTTGCCTGTACCCGAATATGAGGGTTATCCTGAGGGAGCCCCGGAATTTGCAGTTAAAAGAAATGGTGAGATTTTCGCATTTAAACCAGTACCGGAAAATGAGCGAGGTGTATTTGAGGAAGACCTTAAACGAAATCTTATTCATGGATACTATGCCAGTATAAGTTACATGGATAGGCAAATGGGAAGAGTAATTGATGAATTACAAAGATTGAATCTGGATGAGAATACAATTATAATCTTATGGGGTGATCATGGGTGGCATTTAGGCGACCATGGCATCTGGACAAAACATACGAACTACGAACAGGCCACGCGAATTCCATTGCTTATTAAAGCCCCTGGTGTGACGACAAGCAATTCGTTTTATAGTGAACCTGTTGAAACAGTGGATATTTATCCAACATTGGCAGATTTAGCTGGATTAGAAAAACCCAATGGCCCACAACCCATCGATGGAGAAACTTTAAAGCCGGTGTTGATCAACCCTTCTGATTCGGAACCTGGGCATGCATATCATGCTTATAAGAGAGGAGGATATTTGGGAGAAGCTATTAGGACAAAAAGATATAGAATGGTGAGATGGACAAATATGAAAACTCCGTCCAATGTCTTGTATGAATTGTATGATTATGTACAAGATCCTAATGAGACTAAAAATATTTCAAACAATCAACCAGAAATAGTCACACGTCTTTTAAAAATTCTGGAATCCTACCCAAAGGCTAAATGATTCTCTTAAACCTCGTTTTTTAGATTAAATCCATCCATAAATCATTTGGGGTTATTTAATATGCAAATAATGGCATGAGGCTCTCTGCCCTGTCCAATTAAGAAGTTATTAAATCCAAATTATCTTATTTACCATAAAAAAGCCTGTAAATATTGAGAAGTAGACAAAATTTATAGTCAATTCTACAAATGTAATATTATAAGAGCCCAATGATTATCAAATTTGTAATCGACCGAAAGATTAAATTCTACTAAAAACTATTTTTAAATTTATGAAACCAACTCAACTATTTAAATCAGGCAATCAATTCCGGGCAGGGTTTCTGTTTTGTTTTACGGTGCTAATAAATCTTACTATGGTTTATGCACAACAAAACAGGACCATTCAAGGTAAGGTTACTGATAACCAGGGATTACCTCTACCGGGTGTAAACATCGTCGTCGAAAACACCAACAATGGAACGCTGACCGACTTTGATGGTAATTATACTTTGAAAAATGTCACGGTTGGAGCTGTCATTAGCATGAGCTATGTCGGCTTTACCACACAAGAATTTACTGTATCATCCAGCAGCTCTACAATTAATGCTACGCTGTCAGAAAATACAGAAGAACTAAATGAAGTTGTGGTCATTGGCTACGGTTCAGTGAAGAAAAGTGACTTAACCGGTGCTGTGTCCTCTATTAAAGCAGATGATCTGAACCCGGGCTCCGCAGTACCAAATGTTGATCAGCTTTTGATTGGCAAGATGGCAGGGGTTCAGATTAACCAGAATAGTGGCGAACCAGGTGGAGGCGTAAATGTTAGAATTCGCGGAGCTAGCTCTATTAATGCGGGTAACGAACCACTCTATGTAATTGATGGTTTACCAATTGATAATAGCCCCCCAATTACAGGTGATGGAGCAGGTGGAATTGCCAACAACAGAAATGCCCGTAATCCTTTAAACATGATTAACCCTAATGACATTGAGTCTATAGAGGTATTAAAGGATGCATCAGCAACTGCCATTTACGGATCTCGAGGTGCCAACGGTGTAATTATGATTACTACAAAAAAAGGCACTGATGAACGAATCAATATAAATTATAATACCACTCTAGGCATTCAGGAAATTGCTAACAAGGTTGATGTGCTAGGATCGGGGGAGTTCGCGACAATAGTCAATGATATTGCTGAAAAGGAAGGTAGAAACCCCATCTATGATTTATCAGAAGTAACAGAATATGGCTCCTGGCTTGATGAAATAACGAGATCAGGTTACATACAATCACACAACCTGGCAGTGTCAGGAGGAGGACAAAAGAGCAATTTTTATACTTCTCTGAATGCTTATCAACAGGATGGAATCATTATTAGTTCTGGACTTGAACGATTAACGGGACGATTAAACGCCGAATTCAAACCTTCAGACAAATTTACCTATGGTTTAAATTTGACCAATTCATATATCAAAAATGACAATGTGCCCAATGGAACAGGATTTAATGCGAGTGGAGGAGTTGTGAACTTAGCTTTGCAGTACGATCCAACATTGCCACATTATAATGAAGATGGAAGTCGGGCGCAATCTTTTGAAATTGATTTGGAAAACCCGTTAATAGTTTCAGATATTTTAACGGAAGAAGTAAACACAAGACTCCTGGGTAATGTGTATGCCGAATATCAAATAATCAATGGATTAAGATTTAAGGTCAATCTAGGATTAGATAGATTAAATGCAAGAAAAGATACCTATGTGCCTTCCTACACCAAAAATGGTATAAACAGGGGAAGCGGAGTTGGTACAATTATTACTGGAGAACAAAGCTCTAAGCTTTTGGAAACCACCTTGAACTACAGCAAGGAAATCAAGAAGCACAATTTTAATCTGCTGGCAGGATACACTACCCAGTCATTCACTAACCGTGGATTTAGTGGAAACATTGATGGTTTTATCTCAGACGTTTTATTAACTAATAATTTTGGTTTAGGAAGTACGGAAAACGACAATCTTAACAGTTATAAAAATTCGAATAAACTTATTTCCTACCTGGGGAGAGCCAATTATATTTTTGATGGCAAGTATTATGCAACCGCCTCGTTCAGAGCAGATGGTTCATCTCGTTTTGGAGAAAATAACAAGTATGGTTTTTTTCCAAGTGCTGCTTTAGCCTGGAAAATATCGGAGGAATCTTTCTTACGGGATAACCCCGCTATATCCAACTTAAAATTAAGAGCGAGTTGGGGCCAGATTGGAAATCAAAGCATAGGTAATTACCAATCACTTTCAACTCTGGGGGCTGGCCCTACCGCGATAATAGGTGACCAATATTTTCAAGGAATTAAGCCAACTCGTATTCCTAATCCAGATTTGAAATGGGAAACTACCGCTCAATTAGATATTGGTTTTGATTTGACATTATTTGATGGTAAAATCAATTTCGTAGCAGATTACTTCGAAAAGACCACAGATGATTTGCTACTTGACCTACCATTACCTGTTTCATCAGGATTCTCATCTATCCTAACGAATATTGGTCAAGTGAAAAACAATGGGATCGAACTATTTTTGGAAACAAGGAATTTCTCAAGTACGAATTTTAATTGGAAGACCACAATCACGTTTACCAAGATTAAAAATGAAGTTACCGACATTGGCGGTGTAGAACAAATTCTACAAGGAGATTTACCTTTTACCAGTGGTATAACAGTGATTAGAAAAGGTTTACCCTTAAATAGTTATTATGGGCATGTAGTGGATGGTATATTTCAGGAAGGTGACGATATTGCGAATTCGGCCCAACCGAATGCCATGCCGGGATATCCAAGATTCAGAGACATTAGTGGACCGGATGGAGTACCAGATGGTGCAATAACAGATGCAGATAAGACCGAACTTGGAAGTCCGTTTCCTGATTTTTCATTTGGGATAGGAAATTCACTTTCTTATAAGCGCTGGACTATGGACATTTTCATTGCTGGTGATATAGGGCAAGAACTTTTAAATCAGAACCTCCTATTTTCTCTGTATCCAATTGAAGTCCGTAGAAATCGCTTAGCTGAACCCCTATTAAACAGATGGACTCCAGAAAATCCAACCAATCGCTGGCCTTCAGGTGTTAATTCAAATTCCTACGGGGGAAGTACCGTTAATAGTTTAAGTATTGAAGATGCGACATTTGTGCGTTTGAGAAATCTAAGAGTTGGTTATAATATTAATACGGATAAAATCGGTCTTTTAAACTCAGCAAATGTTTTTGTTGAAGGAACAAATTTGCTACTTATTACAGATTATTTAGGTTTTGATCCTGAGGTCAACTCTTTCGATAGCCGAGCAGGATCTGCAAGAGTAGATTATAATGGATATCCCAATGCCAGAACCATATCACTTGGTTTTCAATTTAATTTTTAACTGTAAAAAAGTAAGAGAAATGATAAAAATTATTAACAACTGCATATACTTTTTAATAGGTCTTTCGGTGATTTCTACCATACTATCTTGTGAAGATGGTCTTACAGAAAATCCATATGATCAATACGCACCCACTAATGTTCTCAATAGTCAGGAAGGACTGGAAGCATTGCTGTACTCTGCCTATGGCTACCAACAAAGGCACACCGCGGAATTTAGAAACATCCAAAATAATTACCTGGAAGAAGCAACTACCGATCTATTTTTAGAACAGGGAGGTGGACAAGGTCCGGCCGCCGCTGAACTTCAAAATTTCACTTTCGGTTCCGAACATCCGTGGATAGGTCAAATGTTCGACGAATTATGGAACGCCATCCGCGATACAAATTTGTTTCTTGCTAATGTTGATAATGCAACAGACTATCCAAATCGGGAATCCAGAATCGGTGAAGCCAGGTTCATTAGAGCCCTGCAATATCATTTATTAACAAAATGGTTTGGAGAAGTTCCTTTGATACTAACAAGTACCCCTGAGTTATATCCTGCGAAAGTATCGCTTTCAGAATTAGAACAATTCATTGAAGACGAATTACTTGCCGCTATCGCGCTGCTTCCTGTTAGACAGGATGATTATTATAGGATTACAAAAGGTGCGGCTCTTGGTATTTTGACGAAGCATTACCTAAACACGAAACAATGGCAAAAAACGGTCACGACAACTCAACAACTAATCGCATTAGGTGAATATTCGTTATTTCCCGATTATATCGGCCTTTTTGCTGCAGATAATGACAGAAATAGTGAGTACATTTTTGCTACTGCCTTAGATAGAAGTTTAACTGGAAATACATGGATGTCACTCTCTTTGCCTCCCGGGTATCCAATTGATGGTCCCAATTTTGCTGCTCAATTTAAATACTATGATGATTTTGTAAATTCATTTGCAGAAAATGACAAACGTCGAGAATTCTTTCTAACCGAATATACCAATACAAATGGTGATTTTGTGCAATTACTCGGCAATGATGACACTCGAAGTTTAAAATATTGGGATCCCGCACGAATAGGCTCACTGCAAGAAAATGATTGGCCCATTGTACGTTATGCAGATATACTTCTCAGTAGGGCAGAGGCCTTGAACGAAATTAATGGTCCAACTCAAGAAGCAATTGACCTTATTAATAGTGTTCGAAATCGTGCCGAACTTGAAGACCTTTTAGTATCAGAATTTACACAGGAAACACTACGGGATCAAATATTGCAAGAGAGAGCCTGGGAATTTTATTCCGAATCTCAGAGGAGAAGCGATTTGATCAGGCACGGTAAATTTATTTCCTCGGCTATCGAGCGCGGGAAAGCAGCTCAGCCTTACCATATCTTTTATCCAATTCCTCAATCAGAAATTAATGCTAATCCTAATTTGGTTCAGAACGAAGGTTACTAAAAAAAATGAGTTGAATTAGCTTGAAAATGTTAAAGGGTGCATATAACTAGGTGCACCCTTTATCATAAAATCTTCCGAATTACACTATTCAAATTTAAGTGGAACGACAATCCGACTCTTCCTCATTATTAGGATAAATTCTTTTGGGGATATTAATTTTAACGTAGATAGGGTGTATTCTATTTATACCTATTCATGAAACTAAATCGCAATCCGCAGTAAACCGCAATAAGTAGAAATGAAATTTATACAATTTTTCTTACTAGTGATTAGTATTTCTTTTACAACAAGTTGTAAGCAAACAAAGAATGAAACTAGTAAAGTTCCCAATGTAATTTTTGTATTGGTCGACGATTTAGGTTACTCAGAAATTAACAGCTATGGAAATACATTTAATGAAACACCAAATATTGACGAACTCGCTCATAACGGCTTAAGATTTACAAACGCGTATGCCAGTGCGCCGGTTTGTTCTCCTTTTCGGGCAAGTCTAATTACGGGTCAGCACCCTGCCCGTATTGGAATAACCGATTATTTGAGGCCACATGAAGATAGACACCTTTCAGAAGAATATACTACGATTGCAGATATTTTTAAACAAAGTGGATATCATACAGGTATGATTGGAAAATGGCATCTATCCGGATATGAAAAAAATGGAGCTGTTGAATCGGGTCCTGAAAAGCATGGTTTTGTAGAAGTTATACTTACAGAGAGAAGGGGTATTTCGGGTGGTAGTTATTTTTATCCCTATCATTTTAACCTGGAAGTTGAGCAAAAGATTTTTCCCGTTGAACATCTGACTGACAGGATTAATCTAGAAACAGTTGAATTCATAAAAAGGAATAATCCAGAAAAAACAGGAAAGCCGTTTTTCTTATATAAGAGTCATTATTCGGTGCATACCAATTTAAATGGAAAAGATGATTATGTAAAAAACTTTTCTACCAAGGCTGGTGCAGGATTATCACCCCTATCAGATAAGAACAATGTTCATCTCGCTGCCATGTTAAAATCTGTGGATGATGGTATAGGTTTAATTAAAAAGGAATTAGAGGCTACAAACCAATTGGATAATACCATTATTATATTGATGTCGGACAATGGTGGGGAAACTAATGTAACATCCAATAGTCCGCTTAGAGCTGGCAAAAGCACTATCTATGAGGGAGGCCTAAGGGTCCCTTTAATTGTTTGGTGGCCTGGAATGATAGACGAATCAGCTACGGTTGACCAACCGGTTTCCAATATGGATTTTCTATCAACTTTCGGTGAGCTTCTAGACTTCGATATGTCCACCGTTCAAGTACAAGATGGTGTCTCCATGATGGATATCTGGAAAATGCCCAATACCAAAAGGAATATTCATGAATCTTTGTATTGGCATTATCCACTTGAGGCACCACATTTTTTAGGTGGATTTAGCGGAGGCGCAATCCGTAAAGGAAACTTCAAATTGCTAGAAGATTTCACGACAAAGGAATCGTATCTGTATGATCTTTCCGAAGACATGCAAGAGTCAAAGGACTTGTCATTAGATATGCCGGAATTAAAGTCGGAATTATTAAATGAGCTATCCATTTGGCGCGATTCTTTGAGGGCAGCAGCCACCGGATATATAAGGACGAGAAATCCACAGCCAGACTACCCTGAACCATATGGTTCAAATATTGAATTAAATATTGATGAAAAAATAGTGCCATGGATCAATTACGGGGTAGAAATGGATGACGAAGGATTCCTGTATTTTGGCGGAAAGCGGAATTTCCTTAACCTGCTGCACTTATATATTCCCGATGTAACCGCAAAGAAGACAGAACTGTCTGCGACCGTTAGATCAGAGACAGATAATGGCGTTATAATCGCGCACGGGGAAGAAGTTTTTGGCACCTCTGTATATCTTAAAGATGGCCACCTGTATTTTAGTACCCGCAAATATGGTGAACTTACAAGTCTTAAGACAAATGTTAAGGTCAATTCCAATTTCAGATTTAAGGCAATTCTAGAAAAAAATGGTGACATGAAATTATTTGTTGATGGTCAATTGGTGGATGAAGCAAATATTGGAGAGTCCTTGCCTATTCCTCCTGACGACCCTATCAGTCTGGGAACGGATTTTAGAAGAATCATTGGAGAGTATGAAGCGGAAAACTACTTTCAAGGGTATGTGGGAAATCTCGAATTTAAAGTTGATTAGATTCTGTAAACACCTATTCAAACCAGATCGGAAACTTTTAAGACTATGTTTATAATGACGCCCCTAAATAAAATATATAAATAAATAGCATCAGTAAAAATTCTACCGTATGAAGTTTATAATTATGATTTTCGCGCTGTTATTCAGCGGTCCATTCCACGCTCAAGATTGGAAACCCGCAGGAAATAAAATGATGACACCATGGGCTGGTAAAATCACTCCACAAAATGTTTGGAATGAATATCCACGACCCCAATTTAAGAGAAATCAATGGTTCAATCTTAATGGCCTTTGGGAGTATTCGGTAATATCCAAAACAAAAGGACAGCCAAAAAAATATCAAGGTAAGATACTTGTGCCATTTTGTGTAGAATCATCCCTCTCCGGGGTAATGAAGGAAGTCTTGCCTGAAGACAAGATATGGTATAAACGGAAATTTTCGGTACCCTCTGATTGGAAAGGTAAGAGTATCATACTACACTTCGAGGCAGTAGACTATGCTACTACAGTAATTATAAATGGAGCTGTTGTTGGATCACATAAGGGTGCGTACGACCGTTTTTCATTTGATATCACACCATATTTGAAATCAAGTGGTGATCAGGAAATTATCGTGGCAGTAGAGGACCCCTCAAGTGCCGGGCCCCAACCCCGTGGTAAACAACAAATGTTTCAAAGGGGCATTTGGTATACGCCTGTAAGTGGGATATGGCAGACGGTTTGGATAGAACCTGTGGCAACAGAAGCATTTCTCAAAGAAGCTAACATTGTTGCCGATATAGACGCAAAAACAGTTTCAATAACCCCGCTGTTGAATAAGCCCTTAAAACCAGATTACCAGGTTAGAGCAGAAGTTTCATTTAATGGCCAAAAGGTTACAGAACATGATGTTGTAGGGGATTTGGAAATGGTGATACCTATCGAAAATTTAAATTTGTGGTCACCTGATACACCCCACCTTTACGACCTCAAATTAGTCCTTGTCAATAAATCGGGGGCGATTCTGGATGAGATTACAAGTTACTTCGGCATGAGAAAAATTAGTTTGGGTGAATTTAATGGAAATAAATATCTGTTTCTTAACAATGAACCCCTTTTCCATTATGGAACACTAGACCAGGGATGGTGGCCAGACGGACTCCATACTCCGCCTTCTGATGAAGCGATGAAATTTGATATTGAAAAAACCAAAGAAATGGGTTTTAATATGATACGGAAACATATAAAAGTTGAACCAGACAGGTGGTACTATCATTGCGATAAACTTGGCATGTTGGTCTGGCAGGATATGCCATCTGGGATGGTAGTGTTTCCATCGGAAGAATCTGATAAACAAATAAATGTACAGCACGTTAGTAGAACAGGAGAAGATTTAAATGTTCGTACAGAAGATGCGAGCCAATTTGAATTGGAGTTGCGCCGTATGATTGATATTCACTATAACTCACCCAGCATTGTGATTTGGGTTCCTTTTAATGAAGGATGGGGACAATATGATACTTGCAGGATTTCCGATATGGTTAAAAATTTAGACCCTACCCGTTTAGTGAATGCTGTCAGCGGATGGTCTTTAAGGCCATGCGGAGATATATATGACATTCACACCTATCACACCGAGGTGCTAATTCCTTCAACTTCTTTAGACCGGGCATCTGTAATTGGAGAATATGGCGGTATTGGTTACCCTATTGATGGGCATCAATGGAATCCGAACATGAGAAACTGGGGATACCAGACCTATCACTCCGAAAAGGAACTGATGGATGCATACCTTCATAAATTCAATCAAATAGTTGAAATGAAAAAAACTAAAGGTCTTTCTGCAGCTGTTTATACGCAGACTACGGATGTGGAAGGAGAAGTTAATGGCCTAATGACTTACGACCGTGAGGTAATGAAGTTTCCTGTGGAAAAATTGAAGGATATCCACAGTGTTCTGTATGAAGTGACTGAAAATTAGTGAGATGTAGAAAGACAGGAATATCGATAAAGGTCAAAAATTATTTAAAAGCACTTATAGCTACATTCAAAGATTGGTCAAAATCTCGACATTATAGTGTAGGAATGAATAAATTTCTATTTACAATTTTTATTGCTTTAATGCCATATTTATATGGACAGGAAGAGAATCGGGTCATTTTAATAAGCATCGACGGTCTTCGCCCGGATTTTTATCTTAATAATGAATGGAACACCCCCCATTTAAAACGATTTAAAAGCGAGGGTATTTACGCCCTCGGAGTGAGAAGTGTTTTTCCTTCAGTAACCTATCCTGCTCACACCACAATCGTCACCGGTGCTTTTCCAAAAGAGCATGGAATTTTTTTCAATGCATCACCAGAGTCCAAAAACAATCACTGGAACTGGGAGGCTGACCGAATTAAAACCAAGACCTTATGGGACGCAGCTCAGGACAGAGGGATAACCACGGCAGCCATTATGTGGCCAGTTACCGTTGGCGCTCCGATTACCTATAACTTTCCTGTAAGGCGCGCAGATGCTTCTGAAAATGTTGGTCAATTAGCAATTACTGAACCTTTGGTAAATCCTAAAATTCTTGTTTCAGAAATGAGGCAGGAGGGTCTTTTAGATTCGGAACATGCATTCGACCATGAAAATATTGATCAAACCATTGGAAATATGGGACGGTATGTTTTAAGAAAATATAAACCAGCCTTATTTGCTATCCATTTTCTTGGCGCAGACCATATTCAACACCTCGAGGGTAAGAGCGGACCGCACGTTAAAGAAATCATAGAAAATATTGACGCGGAAATAGGGAAAATATTCCAAGTGGTAGAGCTTGAAAATATGATTAATAATACAACCATAATAATTACAGGCGATCATGGTTTTATTGATGTCAATAAAGTTTTTTCTCCAAACGTCATCCTTAGGAAATTAGGACTTATTGCTGAGGATGATTGGAAAGCAAAGTTTGTTTGTGCAGGGGGTTCAGCCTTTTTGTATTTAAAGAATCAAAAATACCTTCCAAAGATCAAGAAAGTACTCAACGAGTTCCGTTTAAAGAATAAAGATGTATTTAGAGTTATTACCCCCGCCGAATACGAGAAAATCGGAGCTGATCCGAAAGCTGTCCTGGCCCTGGCCTTAGAACCCGGGTATTCAGCATCACGGGGGCTAAAGGGCCCCGTTTTGAAGGAGAGAAAGCAAGGGGGTACTCACGGTTACTTTCCAGATTTCAATGAAATTGAAACCGGATTTATAATTTGGGGAGCAAGAGTAAAGCAGCACAAAGAGATTAAAATAATGGGTTTAGAAGATATAACACCTATCGTATCAGAAATATTAGAGCTTGGTTTTGCAGGTAAAAATGATGCTCTGTTAAACGATATACTCAATTAAGAAACAGATAAATTAAAATTTTGTGTGGAAATGAAAAATATCCAATTTAAAAATATATGCTTACCCATATTAGTGCTGTTGAACCTTAATTGGAGTATTGCACAAAAAACTTCAACCGAAAATCGGCCTAATGTAATTGTAATAGTTGCAGATGACATGAACATGTGGAGTATGTTAAAAAACTACGCCCCTTTACATACTCCTTACCTCGATAAATTAAAATCTGAGTCGCTCTATTTTGAAAAAGCAACCTGTTCAGCCCCGGTTTGTATCCCTTCCAGGGCATCATTTTTTAGTGGAATGTCGCCCAGTACAACGGGCGCATATGTGAATTTCCGGGGTACCTGGGAAAACAATGATCTGTCATCAATAAAGGTAATACCTGAAACATTTAAAGAAAATGGCTATGTTACCTGGGGAGGCGGAAAGATTTTCCATGCTTCAATAAATGATGATAGACAAGAACAAATGTTTGATAATGATGTATTTGAAGGCGGATTTGGGCCCTTTGCAAGTGAAGAGTATCATTACACCAATTCAAGATTTTTCTCTGTAAAACCTTGGACGGGTCCGGATACTGATTTTCCTGATGTAGTTAATGCAAATTCTGCCATTACATTCCTTGAAGAAAACCATGATAAGCCGTTCTTTATGTATTATGGCTTGTACCGACCCCATACACCATATACCGCCCCAAAAAGATTTTATGATTTATATGAGGATGCGGAAATTACCATGGCGCCAGGATATCTTGCTGATGATTTAGATGACGTCCCCTTACAAGGCAGACAACTTGTGGATTCATTAAAACAATATCATAAAGACGGGCTTTCTAAGGATGAGGTTATTTTGACATTATTAAAAGGTTATTGCGCAAATTATTCATTTGCGGATTGGAACATTGGTCGACTAATTGAAGCACTCGATAAAAGTAAATACGCAGATAACACGATTATTGTTTTCTACTCGGACAATGGATTTCATAACGGCGCTAAAGAACATTGGGTAAAGAGTACACTTTGGGAGGAGGCAGATAATGTACCGTTTTTAATTCGCTTACCTGAAAAATATAAAGGAAAAAGGGAGCAGACCGTGAGCTTGTTAGACATCTATCCCACCTTGGTTGAATATTGCAATATTAAAAAACCAGCACATGCTTTAGAAGGCAAGAGTATGGTGCCTCTGTTCACCAATAGCGAGGGTGAATGGAACCGTCCGAGTTTGACCTTTTATGGGGAAGATTACTCCTCGGTGAGAAACAAAAGATATAGATATATTCGATACCCTGACGGTTCCGAGGAACTTTATGATCATTCCAATGATCAATATGAACATAACAATCTTGCAACTGATTCAGAATACGATTCAGTGAAAAAAGAACTGTCTAAGGAAATTCCAACAAATTTTGCCAAATCTCTTGGTGGCGCTAGAGAAAGGACTGCAAGCGACGTCAGAAATGATTAATTTATGGAACCTATGAAAATTTTAAACCTCACTAATTTTTTAATTTCCTTATGTTTTATTTCTGTATCCGCTCAGGAAAAACCCAATATTATATTGATTATGTCAGATGATATGGGTTATTCGGATATCGGGTGTTACGGAAGTGAAATCAACACGCCAAATTTGGATGAGCTGGCAAATAATGGAATACGCTACAAACAATTTTATAATCAGGCCCGATGTTGTCCTACCAGAGCTTCACTGATGACAGGGCTATACCCGCATCAATCCGGGATGGGATGGATGGATGCCGTAGACCACGACTTGCCGGGTTACCAAGCCGAGTTAAATGAAAATAGCGTTACCATTGCCCAGGTACTAAAACAGGCTGGATATAATACCTATATGAGTGGCAAATGGCACCTGCAATATGAGAAAAGTACTAATCAGGATAGTCCTAATCACAACTGGCCGATTCAAAGAGGGTTTGATCAATTCTATGGAATCTTAAGAGGCGCGGGAAGTTTTTATGATCCTGGTACCTTGTGTCGCAACAACACGCTGATCAGTCCTTATAACGATCCGGATTATAATCCGGATAGATATTATTTCACCGACGCTATTACTGATAACGCAATTCAATTTATTGATAGTAATGACAACGAAAAACCATTCTTTTTATATGTTTCCTATACTGCAGCACATTGGCCAATGCACGCCCCAATGGATGAGATAGCCAAGTATAACGGCGTGTATGATGGTGGCTGGGATGTCATACGGAAAAACCGGCTTCAAAAAATGAAAAAAATTGGTCTTATTGAAGACGGGGTGATTCTTCCCCCAAGGGACGCAATTGCCTGGGAGGACGAAGAAGATAAGCAGGCCATGATTCGTAGAATGGAGACCTATGCGGCAATGGTAGACATAATGGATCAGGGAATTGGCAGAATAGTTGAACAACTAAAAAATGATGGTATTCTGGAAAACACGCTTATCTTTTTTTTGCAAGATAATGGTGGCAATGCAGAAGGTCATGGCTTTGGAGGTCCGCAAGGTGAAACACAGCCTGTCAATAGAAATGCGGGAAACATGAAACCTTTGGCCAAAAATGAAACCCAACCAGATGGTGTGCCGGCACTTACACGGGATGGTGAAATCTTGATGGCAGGGAAAAAAGTTATGGCCGGACCGGCGGATACCTATCTTGCATACCTAAAGCCCTGGGCCCAGGTATCTAATACCCCATTCAAAGAATATAAACATTTTGTTCATGAGGGAGGCATTGCAACCCCCCTTATTGCGTATTGGCCTAAAGGTATAGACAGTCGAGGTGAATATAGAAACCAGATTGGAAATGTCATCGATATCATGCCAACCATACTTGAGATAGCTGGTGCCAGTTATCCTAAAAATTATGATGGTCATGACACCACCCCGTTGGCAGGGGTAAGTCTTGTTCCGACTTTTTCAGATAAAAAATTAGAGAGAAAAGCTATTTTTTGGGAACATGAAATGAACCGTGCAGTGAGAATGGGTAAATGGAAATTGGTATCGACCGCCAAACTCTCTGATGGAGGCTATGGAAGATGGAATTATTATGAGAACGGCCCTTGGGAGTTATATAATCTTGACGAGGATAGAGCTGAGAGTATAGATATTTCTGGGAAATATCCTCAGAAAGTAAATCAAATGATAAACATGTGGAATGATTGGGCGAATCACGTTCCAGTCTATCCAACGCCCTGGGAGAAAAAAGAAAAGCCCCTGCGAAGTATGTATGTGTCCCCAATACATAATTAAAGTGTTTACCTTTTATATTCATTAATTAGTACAGCGAAAAATTATTTATAGGATTGTCGATATTTTGAGGGTGAGATGCCCATTATTTTTTTAAATATTCTGGAAAAATAATAAGGGTCGGCAAAACCAACTTTTACACAGATCTCCTTAATTGTCATAGTAGTAAAATATAGGAATTGACAAGATTTCTGAATTTTAAGTTTTATATAATAGTTGATAGGTGGATGTCCTGTTTTTGCCTTAAAAATTTCTGAATATCTCGAAACAGATAGATTTTCATTTTTTGCCAAGTCATCAATCATCAATGTCTTGCCTAAATTGGCCTTCATAAATTCAATAGATTTTGAAGCAACGTTCCTTTCCTGCACTTGAGAACTAACTTCTGATTGATATACCAATGAACAAATAAAAAAGTAAAAAGTTATGTTGGCAAGTTCGAGATACGATTGCTCAAAACTAGAATCCAAAATCTCAATGACGTTTTTAAAATTTTTGGTTTGTCCTTCATTAAACGGAATCCTTCTATTTTTAGGTTTAGAATTTTCTGCATAAAAATCATATAGTGATGACGCTTTATGCCCTTTAAAATGGCACCAGTAAATACTCCATGGTTTGCTCTCTGAACTTTTATAATGATGGAGAAGGTTGGGTGGTATAATTACGTATTGATTTGGTTCTATCTTGATCACTTGCTGACCAATGATTAATTCCCCTTCACCTTCAACACAATATAGAAGAATATACTCTTTGGAGCCCTGAGTTCTTTTTCTATCATGATAAGCTGCATGAGGGTAGAAACCAATGGCAGTAAGATAGAAATCAAGTATAAGGGGACTTTCTGATACCCGATTTAGAATATCTGGAGGTAGAACAATCATTTGCTGACCTACAAAACCTTCTTTGATCTTTTTTATATTTTCCGGATGTATTTTCATCGATCAGGTCTTAAAAATTTTAGATTTGATAATTTATCCGAAACAAATTTAGAAACTATTTCTATCAGATGAATCAATTATACTCCTCTAAACTAACCGTAAGATAATCCATTATTTGGGCAATAATGTCCATTTGATAACTAACATCTTCATTTTATATTTGGTTTATATCTGCACATCTGAAAAAATCAGATCTGAAATTTGACCATTCAGTTTCCAATAGAATAAAGCGGGATACAAATACCAATTTTGAATAATTGCTTAAACATGGACATTTCGAACACTAGGGCTCTTTCCATAATAATGTGTTTAACCTTTTTAGGCAATCCTATCACGTATTCTCAAGAAAAACAAAGGCCTAATATATTGTTCATCGCGGTAGATGACTTAAATAACTATGTTTCTATCCTTAAGAATTACCCAGGTATAAAAACACCGAACCTCGATAAATTTTCTAAGAAGTCTTTTACATTTACTAAAGCTTATTGTCCTTCTCCAGTTTGTAATCCTAGTAGAATTGCCATTTTAACCGGCTTGAGTCCCTCTTCTACCGGTCTTTATCAACTCCAGGATGCTTTCAGCCAATCTAACGAAGCCGTTAATTCGATTTTGATTCCAGAGTTATTTAAACAGCATAATTACACCACCATGTGGTCAGGTAAAATATTTCATACGGGAGGTAGTCCAGAACAGACTCGTCCTGACCAATCCCGTCTGGATATGATGTGGGACGACGTGCAGGGAAAAGATGGAGGATATGGGCCTATGCCCACTGAAGTTAATATCCCGAAGAGTATTGAAAAACCAATTTGGTTCGATTATCAAGAATGGAAAGGTCCTGACGCTGATTTTCCCGATGTGATAAATACAGATTATACCATAGGGCGTTTAAATAAAAATTATAAGCAACCGTTTTTTATGGCTTTGGGTTTATATAGGCCCCATAATCCATGGACCGTCCCACAACGATTTTATAAATTATATCCAAAAGATTCTATAGTTCTACCCATAGTAGATGAGAATGACCTAGATGACTTACCCGATTTGGGAAGAGAATGGGCAGAAAGCCCTGTGAAATTATCCGTACTTAAAGATTCGAATCACTATGAGGCCACTGTAAGGTCTTATCTGGCTGCAATTTCATTCATGGATTATAATTTGGGGCGAGTCCTGGAGGCATTAAACAATAGTCCTCATCGAAATAATACAATTGTAGTATTATGGTCCGATAATGGATTTCATATGGGCGAAAAACATCATTTTGCTAAGCAAGCCCTTTGGGAGCAGTCGAGCCAAGTTTTGCTAATGATTAGAATTCCTAACATGAAAAATGAAGAGGTAAGGATTGACGAACCTGTAAACTTAATTGATATCTATCCAACCCTCATTGATCTATGCGATATAGGTGAACCTCCGCAAGAATTAGATGGACAATCTTTATATCCATTTATGACAAACCCAAGCCTAAAAGCATCTAAACCATCGCTAACTTTTTATAAACATGGTAGCGTTTCAATACGAACCGATAAATATCGGTATATCAGATACTATGACGGTACGCATGAGCTTTATAACGAAGAAGCAGATCCTTATGAAATTCATAATCTTGCCCATAAAGACGGTTACCAAAATGTTATTGACTCCCTAGGGAAGTGGATCCCGAATAAAATAAAACCGACAGTGACGAAACTGAAATAATTTATTATAATTTTTAAAATTGTTCAAAATGAAAATAATCAACAGGAACATAGTTTATATCATCCTTGCATTTTGCCTTGTGCAAATTACTACAGGTCAGGATGGACTTAAAGATCAACGATGGTCAGAGAGTAAAATCAACTCGTGGTATGAAAATTTAGAACCTCTCAAAGGATTTAATTTTTTGCCAAGTACTGCTGTTAATTCAACAGAAATGTGGCAAGGTGACACGTTTGATGCTAGCACTATCCAAAAGGAATTAAAAATGGCGCATGAAGCAGGATATAATAGCGCCCGGGTATTTTTACAATATTTGGTATGGAAAGATAATCCTGCAGCACTTAAAACAAGAATCGATGAATTTTTGACTATTGCCCATAACAATAACATCAGCGTAATGTTCATTTTATTTGATGATTGTGCCTTTGCTGGTAAGGAACCATATTTAGGGGTGCAAGATGACCCCGTTCCTGGAGTGCACAACAGCGGATGGACACCAAGTCCAGGAAAAGCAAGAGCTACTGATACTTCATATTGGCCAGATTTAGAAAAATATGTTAAGGATATTGTCTACACATATAAGGACGATAAGAGAATTATAGTTTGGGATCTATACAATGAACCCGGTAATTCCCAGATGTGGGAAAAAAGTTTACCACTTTTAAAGTCTTCATTCCAATGGGCTAGAGAGGTGGCGCCATCACAACCTTTGACTACTGCACCATGGGGAGATTTTTACAATATATTTTCTAATAAGAGCTTGTTGACAAAAGAAATTTTAGAAATGTCAGATATTATTTCATTTCATGCATACGAGAAACCATGTGAAATCGAGAATAAGATTCAGGTTTTAAAATTGAATTATAAACGACCAGTAATCTGCACCGAATGGTTAAGAAGACAAAATGGAGGTACTTTTGAAAACCTCCTTCCTTTATTTTCCAATGAAGAAATTGGCTGGTACCAATGGGGGCTGGTAGCTGGTGACACCCAAACCTATATGCATTGGGGTTCAAAAAAAGGCAGTCCTGAACCAAAAATTTGGCAACATGATGTTTTCCACAAAAATGGTAAGGCATATGAACCTTCTGAACTAAAACTTGTTTCCGAATTTAAATTCATGAATAGTAATGATACCAAAAAATAGCTAATTGTATTATCAAAGTCATCAGAGCTTGATTCTAATTTTTTCGGTTTTTGACCTTTTCTACAGTCTGATCTTAGATAAGGCATATATCCGGTCTTGTACAAGGCAAAGAGTTGGTCAGTATCAATCTCAAAATAATACTATGAAAAATTGTATTATATACTCAACCAAATACGTGTTAATCTTTTCAATAATTGTCAACTCAACAAGTTGCAATCATAAAAGAAAATCTATTCAGGAGAATCAAAAAAAAACAATTGTTAAGAATGATTCCATAATCACCTTTGGGGAAGATTTACAGTTTTTACAAGCTCATACGGATGTCGTGAAATTGCAGAACAGTTTCTCACAGTTAATTCTAAGCCCTGAATATCAAGGAAGGGTTATGACAACAACAATGGATGGGCTGGATGGTCTAAGTCTTGGCTACATTAATCATGATTTTGTTAAGTCAAACCAGCGTTTGCCACATATCCAACCCTACGGCGGAGAAGATCGATTTTGGTTAGGTCCGCAAGGAGGACAATACACTATTTTTTTTAACCCGAATGATGATTTCACTTTTGATAATTGGTTTACCCCGTCGCCACTTGATACTGAACCACATCAACTTGTAGATTCGTCTCCTACTTCAGCAACATTACGAAAGGAGATGCTAATTAAAAATTATCAAAATAATTCTTTTGAATTGGAATTAGGAAGGACAATTAACCTTCTTGACAGCAATAAAATAAAAGAATATTTATCCATTCAAGATTTGGATGAATTGAGATTTGTTGGGTTCGAATCTATAAATAAGGTCACAAATATTGGTCAGGAAAAGTGGACAAAAGATAAAGGACTTATTTCCATTTGGATTTTAGGTATGTTTCCAGGCGGTTCACAAATTATTATTCCAACCAAAAATATTACGGACGAAGATTTATTAATTAACCAGTATTTCGTGGATATCGTTGGCGCTCTTGATAAAGAGCGTTTAAGATTAATTGATAGCGCGATAATTTTTAATGGTGACGGAAACTATATTAGCAAAATTGGGGTGAAACCAAAAAATGCGACTTCCTTCCTGGGTAGTTACGATGAGAAAAATTCATTGCTCACGATCATTCAATACAATTCGTTGCAAGAAGGAGAGGAATACGTAAATTCTCAATGGGAAATACAAAAGAGGCCCTATGAAGGAGATGTTATAAATGCATACAATGATGGCAATCTAGACAGAACCAAATTGGCAAAGGAAACTTTTTACGAGTTAGAAACCTCTTCGCCCGGTCTAAAATTAGAACCTAATTCCAGTTTTACTCACACACACCGAACTTATCACTTCCGAGGTGCGAAAGCGCGATTGAATGTATTAACCCAAAAATTACTTGGGATAAATTTGGAGAAAATCGAAGATAACTAGATATTATTATTCGTTGTGACCCACATAACCTTCATAGTATAAAAAACCACTTTTGACTGTATGAATTATATTATTCATAGTTCTATCAATAGCAAAGGGAAAATCAAGAAGGCCATTTCAGCGATTAAATTTAATGGTACACGCAAAATTTAATATAACGTATCTATTATTCTTGGCCATTGTTTCTGCCATGGGTGGATTTCTCTTTGGTTATGATTGGGTGGTGATAGGCGGAGCCAAGCCATTTTATGAGTCATATTTCTCAATAACTAACAGTCCGTCGATACAGGGTTGGGTAATGAGCAGTGCTTTAATTGGCTGTGTTTTGGGCGCTTTTTGCACTGGTTTCGTTGCTGATAAATACGGCCGAAAAAATCCCTTGATTGTTTCTTCTATACTCTTTATTATTTCAGCATTCGGGACGGGATACGTAGATAATTTAGAATGGTTCATTTTTTATCGGGTAGTAGGTGGTGTTGGAATAGGTCTCGCATCGACATTATCCCCTTTATACATTGCTGAAATTTCCCCCGCGAAATATAGGGGCCAATTAGTTTCAATAAATCAATTAACAATTGTATTTGGCATTCTTTTAGCTCAGGTAGTTAATTACAACATTGCTGAGCCAATCCCAAATTCCTTTACTTATCTTGAACTTTTTAGTTCGTGGAATGGACAATATGGATGGAGATGGATGTTTTGGGCCGAATTAGTCCCTGCTTCGACATTTTTGGCTTTGATGCTATCAGTCCCGAAAAGTCCACGATTTCTACTAATGAAAAATCAAAAGGAAAAAGCTAAAAAAATACTATCAAAAATTGGAGGAGTTGATTATTCCGATCTCGAATATCGAACTATCCAAAGTACTCTTAAGAATTCAGCAGATAGAAAAGTAAGTTTTTCGGATTTTAAGAACCCTAAAGTCAAATCGGTTTTAATAATAGGTATTGTACTAGCCATTTTTCAGCAATGGTGTGGGATTAATATAATATTCAATTACGCCGAGGAAATTTTTACAGCGGCCGGTTATAGTGTCGGTGATATGCTGTTTAATATAGTTATTACAGGAAGTGTAAATGTGGTATTCACTCTCATTGCAATGAAAACTGTGGACAACTGGGGACGAAGGAAACTAATGATAATTGGGTCAGTAGGACTGGCTACAGTATATGCACTTTTAGGAGGAGCTTATTTCTTTCAATTTGAAGGGTGGCCTGTGCTATTACTGGTCATCATAGCTATCGGATTTTACGCCATGTCTCTAGCCCCCATAACTTGGGTAATATTGTCAGAAATTTTCCCAAACCGCATTCGGGGTAGAGCGATGTCAATTACCACATTATCTTTATGGGTTGCTTCATTCTTTCTGACTTTTACATTTCCTATCCTTAATAATTTTTTAGGAGCGTCAGGTACATTTTGGCTGTATAGTTTAATCTGCATATGCGGTTATGCCTTTATCAAAATAAAGTTGCCAGAGACAAAAGGTAAAACTTTAGAAGAAATAGAAATTGAATTTATTGAAGAGAAATAAATAAAAGTGTGATCAACAGGAAGAACATTCATATTTTCTTTAATCGACAAATTCACAGCTGTAAGTGAGAAAACAGGTTAGCAGATGGAAGTGAATGGCAAAATATAGCAACAAATGGAAAAAGTTAGAGCTTGGAGGGAGAAGGTAAACATTCCCACTTACGAAATTGGAAAACCCGAAAAATATCCTGCTTTTTTAGAAGGAAGAGTTTATCAGGCCAGTAGTGGGGTTGTTTATCCTTATCCCATAATAGAACAAATTAATGATGTAAAGATTGATAAGACTTGGGATGTTATATTTATTGAAAATCGCTATATAAAATTAATGGTTATGCCTGACCTTGGCGGAAGGATTCAAATGGCCTATGATAAAATTAAAAACCGGCATTTTGTTTATTATAACCAAGTTATAAAACCAGCTCTTGTCGGATTAACAGGTCCTTGGATTTCAGGTGGAATAGAATTTAATTGGCCACAACACCATCGTCCAACTACTTATAGTCCTCTCGATAGCAAAATTGTAGAAAATGATGATGGAAGTGTAACCGTTTGGGTCAGTGAAATAGAAAGAATGTTTCGAACCAAGGGTATGGCCGGGTTTACCCTATATGACGACAAGGCATATTTAGAAATAAAGGTCCAGCTATATAATCGTACGCCACACCCTCAATCATTTTTATGGTGGGCTAATCCGGCGGTAGCGGTAAATGATCATTATCAATCCGTTTTCCCCCCAGATGTAAATGCAGTTTTTGACCATGGTAAACGAGATGTGTCAGAATTTCCTGTAGCCAAAGGAAAATATTACAAAGTAGATTATTCTCCTGGTACAGATATTTCAAGATATAAGAATATTCCCGTTCCGACCTCTTATATGGCTATATCATCTGATTATGATTTCGTAGGTGGATATGAAAATGATTCCCAATGTGGAATGTTACATATAGCCGACCATCATATTTCTCCAGGGAAAAAGCAATGGACTTGGGGAAATGGAGATTTCGGTAAAGCGTGGGACCGCAATTTAACTGATAAAGATGGACCTTACATCGAATTAATGTGTGGAGTATATACCGATAACCAACCTGATTTTGCTTGGTTACAACCCTTTGAGGAAAAAAGTTTCTCCCAGTTTTTTATGCCATATTCAAATTTAGGACTCGTAAAAAATGCCAATAAAAATGTTCTATTGAATTTTGAAATAATTGAACGGAGAGCGCTATTAAAAATTCATGTAACTAGTTTATATAAAAATTGTAAAATTCTAGTTGGGTCTGAAGAGGAAATATTGCTAGATATAGAAACAGACCTGCGGCCAGAAAACACGTATGAGAGATATATAGAAATAGATTCTTCCGAGAAAAATTTGTTTACCTCAATTTATAATAAACATGGCAGACTTTTAATTTCCTGGGAGATTCCAACAAATTCAGAAAAGGAAATTCCAGCATCAGCTAAAGCCGCGAAGCGACCCAATGAAATAGAAACGGTTGAGAATCTATACTTATGTGGTTTACATTTAGAACAATACAGTCATGCCACATACGATCCCTTAGTGTATTATAAAGAAGCGATATCCCGTGAACCCGGGGATGTAAGATGCAATAATGCCTTAGGTCTATGGTACTTACGCAAGGGAAAATTTGAATTGGCCTTAAAATATTTTGATACCTCAATTGATACCCTAACTACCCATAATCCTAATCCCTATGACGGGGAGCCTTTTTTTAATAAAGGATTAACGCTTAGTTTTTTAAATCAAAACGAAGCAGCCTATAAATTTTTGTATAAATCTGCCTGGAATGCCGCGTGGCAGGATTCAGCATATTTTAAGCTTGCCCAGCTTGATTGTAAAACACAGGATTTTGATAAGGCATATAAAAAAATAAACAAATCATTATCTCGAAATTCCAATCATCATAAAGCGCATCATCTTAAAATTATTCTGCTTAGGAAGATGTCGCGTTTTAGGGATGCTAATACTTTCATTAGTCATTCACTGACAATTGATAACTTTAATTTCGGGGCGCTTTTTGAAAAGTTTTTACTCAGTCAAAATGAAGTAGATTTAGATTGCTTCAAGAAGATGCTTAGGGGAGATTGTCATAGTTATATAGAATATGCAATTGATTATGCAGATGCCAGTTTTTATGATGAAGCCATTTCGTTACTTTCTTTATACGTAAATGAATATGAAGATATCTATCCTATGGCTGTTTATTTTTTAGGATACTTTTATAACAAATCAGGTAATCCGGACTTAGCTATAGATTATTACCGCCAAGCAAGTAAATTAAATACCGAATATTGTTTTCCTAATAGATTAGAAGAAATTCTAGTTTTAAAAGATGCTATCAAAATGGTGGCCAATGACTTTACCGCTCACTACCTCCTGGGTAATCTTTGGTACGGTTTCAGACAATATGATGAAGCCCAAGAATGCTGGGATAAATCCCTTCAACTTGACGACAAAAACCCTGTCTGTCATAGAAATTTTGCATTGCTCTGTTATAATAAAAGACAGCAAAAAGAAGAAGCAAGACTACATTTAGAAAAAGCTTTTAAGATAGATAAAACTAATCCCCGTTTAATGATGGAACTTGACCAGCTTTATAAAAGGCTTAAGATCCCACCTCTTGACCGACTTAATTTTCTTCAAGCCAACAAAATGCTGGTTGAGCAAAGGGATGATCTTTATTTAGAAGTAGTGTCTTTGTTGACATATTTAGGAGAATTTAAATATGCATTGCAACTAATACAAAACCGAAAATTCCATCCTTGGGAAGGAGGAGAGGGTAAAGTTCCCTATCATTACACTACAATTAACATTGAACTCGCCAAAGAATGTTTAGAAAACATGCAGTGTGAAAAGTCATTACAATTTTTAGAATCGTCTCGAAAATATCCTCCTAATCTCGGAGAAGGTAAATTATATGGTGCCCAGGAAAATGACTGCTTTTATTGGATGGGTTGTACCTACGAAGCGCTTAATTTAATGGACAAAGCAGAGCATTATTGGGATTTAGCATCTGTGGGAGATAGTAATCCTAGCGAAGCAATCTATTATAATGACCAACAACCTGATAAGATATTTTACAAAGGTCTGGCGCTTCAAAAATTAGGTCGAAAGACAGAAGCCAAAGGATGTTTTGAGCAACTATTTAATTATGGAAAGGCTCATCTGTACGATAAGAAAAATCTGGATTATTTCGCAATATCCTACCCTGATTTCTCGGTTTGGGATGACGATTTATCTTTACGTAATTATATTCATTGCAACTATATGATAGGTTTAGCAGAATTTGGATTCAATAACACGAGTAATGCTTTACACGCATTCGAGGAAGTGCTGAAGAATGATTTATACCACATCCCAGCTAAAATTCATTTACAGCTGTTAAGGAAAGATTTAAACTTGATTTGTTAGTATTAGAATGTAATCAAACATTGATTATGCAACATATTTTTAACGAAAACTGGGACCGATGGGCAAATTGATGAAAAGATTCTGGATGTCCTCGCTGCTTTGTCTATTATCCTTTTACAACATACGACCAAATCCAACCGCCTGTCCGCCCACAAATGCAGCCTAAACCACACTGTTTAGTTGGTTGATTTCACCGTAGTGCGCCATTTTGTTCCGGTTGTAGTTAATCATTATTTAGGGTAGTCCATGCGTAGCCTTTACTTTGCGCTAACATACGGAATGATCGCAATTATTTTGGCCGTTTCTTCTGTCTTACTCGCCAAAACGTCAAAATCCTGCCCGATAATTTGATTGCCAAATCTGTATGTACACCTTCAACAAGTTCGTTGAAACGCATTTCGATAGGCTGCATGAATTCATAGGTGACCCCTGGCACCACACCAGGCATCTTTCATTTTTTCCACCAGTTCCATCTCTGCTGTCCGCAGATGTTCATGTATCACCTGGTTTTAATGGCTTCCCTGTCTTTGAAAACTTACAAGTTTGGTACAGCGATAAATTAATCAAAATGTTCTTTTTCCCCCCGTATAAATCGGACAGATTATAAAACCAACTAAATTCATATCGATTTACACTGTTTCGGCAGACTTTTTTTATTTTTAGGCTACGAATGCATCAAAACGCCAGGACATCTGTCCTTTCAGGGTTTCTGTTTTTAAAACACTGCACAACGAGCCAAATTGGTATAAATTTCAGAACGAACGTGTCCTGTTTAGTGTCCTGATGTTGCCCATTCTTTCGAACATATTATACCTACGGGGATTGTCGATTCAGGGTCGAAGGGGCCCCGGATTAAAACCTATCGCTTAATTTTCGGGTACAAGGATATGTTTATTTATGTGCTCTGAATCCCAATTGAACGATCTTACAGTGTCCTTGAAAAGTTTAATTAACGAAATAACTCAAGGAGACCACAAAAGAGACGTTTTGAATATGATGTTTTAATCGATTAGTAATCAGTCTTGTAAAACGGCGGTTTTTTGAACTTCTCGTTACTAAAAAGCATAAATTCGTAGTAACAATAAATCAGAATATACGTACCAGTAACCATATATCCTTGTTGTAAAACATCTAAAAAAGTTCCTGGAATTGGTTGAAAAGTTAAAATGTATATCCTCAATAATAAGCGTTGACATTGTAATAGCTTTTGGACTTTACCTATTTTATTTTCATAATTTGGGGCTTTTACCAACATATTTTGACAAAAAGTAAAACATATACCAAAAAAATTTATAGATTCTAATTTCCAATGCCAACCAAAACTATGAACCCAACTGAGGATTTTAAACAATTTGCAGCCCTGGATGAAGAACAATTACCAGTAGCCAAACACAAACTTCACGATTGGACCCATTTTGCCGGACTCTACGCCGCCGAGCACGTAGCAGCGACGGAGTTTGTCATTGGGGCGACCTTTGTCGCGTTGGGCGCCAAGACAATGGATATCATCCTGGGGCTGCTGATCGGTAATATCCTGGCCGTGCTGAGCTGGCGCTTCATCACCTCCCCAATTGCCGTTGAAACGCGTTTGAGCCTCTATACCTATCTGAACAAGATTGCAGGCGACTCGATGACCAAGTTGTACAATTGGGCCAATGTCATGATCTTTTCGGTCATTTCGGCGGCGATGATAACGGTCTCGGCGACCGCGGTTCGTTTTGCCTTTGACGTTCCTGCGCAGCTCAATTGGTATCCGACCAACGCTTGGTTTATTTTAATAGTTTTGGCCGTGGGCATTGTTGTGGTTTCCATTGCGCTCTTTGGTTTTAATGCCGTTTCTGAATTTTCGGGCCTCTGTGCACCTTGGCTTTTTGTGATGTTTACAAGTGGCGCTATGGTGCTGCTTCCAGCGTTGTCCTTAGATGTTTTGGATAAAACCTTACCGGCAGGATGGACCGATTTTATGACACTTGGCGACCAACGTATCTGGACAGGCATCAGCAGCGATGGCGAACCGGGAATCGGATTGGTCGAAGTCATCGGCTTTGGCTGGGCCGCCAATACCATCACCCATTTCGGATTGGTCGATATGGCCCTCTTGCGTTTTGCTAAAAAGAAGAACTACGCATATGCCTCTAGTACCGGTATGATGTTCGGTCACTATGTCGCCTGGATCGCTGCAGGAATCATGGGCGCCGGTGCCGCAGTCATTTTAGGAAAATCCATAGTGGAACTCGACCCGGGCGATGTGGCCTATTACGCCCTCGGCTGGTCAGGATTTGTGATTGTGATTGTAGCGGGTTGGACAACTGCGATTACCAATTTATACAGAGCAGGCTTGGCCGCACAAGCGATTTTCTTCAACCATTCCCGAAAGCTAACGACGATTGTCGTCGGTGTGGTCACCGTTGTCATCGCCTGTTTCCCTTTTGTATTTTCCCAGATACTGCCGTTACTCACCTATGCAGGGCTGCTGGTCGTACCTGTGGGAGCAATCGTGTTTGCAGAACATCAGATTTTTCCTAGAATTGGTTATACGCGCTACTGGTCTTCGTACCGCCAGCTGACCTTTAGCATGCCCGCCATTGCCTCTTGGGGCCTGGGCCTGGTCTTCGGTTTTGGACTGCAAGCTTTAGATGTGATTTCCTTCTATTACCTGTTTATCCCCACCTGGTTTTTTACCATCGCGGTGTATACCTTGCTCGCGTCTAAGTATGGGGCGAAAGAGAAGTATGTGGAGGAAACTAAAGAAGAGGCCTTGCGAGATGAAACCATTGAACGTTTTCAGGAACAGCAGGCAAAAGAGGAGCCTGTGCATACAAAAGATGATTCCTTGTTCTCCAAGGGATTAAAGTTCGTCGCCATTTCGGCTTTGGTCGCCACCCTGGTATTTGCCAGTAATGTGCTATTCGGAAGTGCTACGGAAGCCAATTATATCGAAAATCGGGAACTCTTTTACACCTACGCTTTCATCTGTACCCTAATTTATTTTGCACTTGCCTATTGGGCGCTGCTACGCGGAAAATCAAAAACAACAACACACTAATGAAAACACCGATACAACTCCAACAACAAAATTTAGAGGAAGCAGGAAGCCGAATGCCCGTGCCAACCTATAACCGCACCAACAATAAAATTGGAATCGTCCATATCGGTGTCGGCGGCTTTCATCGTGCACATCAAGCCTATTACCTGCATCAACTTCGACAAATGGGCGAGGCTTCGGACTGGGGAATTTGCGGTATAGGTTTACGCGAAGCAGATACCAAACTATACACTATTTTAAAAAAACAAGACCACCTGTACACCTTGATGGTCAAACACCCCAACGGAAAAATCGAACCAGAAGTAATCGGGTCTATAGTAGATTTTAAAATGGGCACCGATAGCCCGGAACAAGTGATCGCACGCATGGCAGCTGCCGATACGAAAATCGTTTCGTTGACCATTACCGAAGGAGGTTACAATTTTAATCCCAACACGGGGGAATTCAATTTTGACAATCCTGATATACAACACGAGCTACAACACCCACAAGACCCGAAAACAGTATATGGTTTTTTAACTGCGGCCTTAAAAATACGTCGCGATGCAGGACTGCCTGCTTTTACCATTTTGATTTGCGACAATATCGAACACAATGGCGATATGGCACGTAAGATGTTGCTAACCTTTGCCGAAGCACAAGACCCGGACCTGGCAAAATGGATAGCCGGGGAAGTCTGCTTCCCTAATAGCATGGTAGACCGTATTACGCCGGTGACCACCACAGCGGATATCGAAACCCTGGTACAAGACTATGGCTTACACGATTCCTGGCCCGTGACCTGCGAACCATTTATACAATGGGTAGTAGAAGATAAATTCTCTAACGGCAGGCCCGCCTTTGAAAAAGTAGGCGTACAATTCGTACCCGATGTGGGGCCCTATGAAAAAATGAAACTGCGTCTGCTCAATGCCGGGCATTCCGTTTTAGGGCTTTTAGGGGTTCTTCACGGCCACACTACCATCAATACCTGTGTAGAAGATGAACTATTCGCCTCCTATTTACGTGCCTTCTTTGACGAAGAAGCCACCCCCGTTTTAGGAAAAATTGAAGGCATTGATCTATCGGACTACAAAGACAGTCTGCTCGAACGTTTTGCAAACCCCAATATCAAAGACAGTGTCAGCCGTATATGTGCGGAAAGCTCTGCCAAATTGCCCAAGTTTTTGATTCCAACCATTCATGAAAATTTGGCTATGGGCGGCAGCATCAAATTCGCCACTTTAGTTATAGCAGCCTGGTGTTATTATAGCGACAAACAAGAGGACCAAAATGGGCAGGCCTTAGAAATTAACGATGCCATGAAAGACGAATTACATCAAGCGGCCAAACAAACAACAACCGATCCATTAGCCTTTATAAAACAAGAATCAATTTTTGGTAATCTTGTTAAAAATGAGAGGTTTACAAGCTTATATACTAAGGTCGTACAAGGAATTTATACCGATGTCAATATTAAAAAGTATATGAGGGATACGATGTCTATAAAGTAGATTACCCATATTAAAATCGTTAATTTTGGTCATTTTACGGATGGAAAATGCAAAAAAAGCAGCATCAATTAATTACGCCCTGGTTCGCGGTGAAATAAAGCCGGGTCATGGTGTTGCATCCGGAAAAGGAAAGGATGAGCGATATCCGGAAGGAACTTTAAAACATCAATTTAAGCATTTTCTAGACCGAGGTATCGATTTAAGTAACTACTTCATGGGTACTATCAATTTAGATATTTCACCTTGCTCCTATGAAATAAAGAAGCCCAAACATTTTTTTAAGAACATAGATTGGTCGGATTATATACCTCCAGAGAATTTTTATTTTTTTGATGTAACCCTGCATTATAAGGATAAAACCTATAAAGGTTTGGTTTATATGCCCGATCCCGAAACCAAGGAAGATCATGTTCAAATACCGAATATGCTTGAACTAATCCTTCCAAGAATAGATGGCTTGGAATATGGTGTTAAGGTAGATATAGCGCTTAAAAAAGACCAACTTGTTATCATCCACAATTGATTAATCGAAAAAAAAATCCTCGCTGGCGCTCGTCTGTGACGAGTGCCAATCTGAATACGAAAGCCTGTCTGAACGATCAACATCCCTCGCTGGCGCTCGTCTGTGACGAGTGCCAATCTGAATACGAAAGCCTGTCTGAACGATCAACCCTGCGCTGGCGCTCGTCTGTGACGAGTGCCAATCTGGACTTGGCATAATACAATAGGCATAGCGTACCATGCCTTTGTGTTTACGGCAGTATGTTATGCCATCAGCCAGTGTCTTGAAATAAGCTTTCCTTGTGAAGACATCAATCCAATACACGGTTGCGAACGAAACGAAATAGGCCGCTGCTGGATTATGAAACTTATAGTTTCTGCTCACCGCCTAAAGATAGCCGACAGCATTGTAAAGAAATAGCAGTGCCAACTAAAGCTTTCAGGTGCTGCGCTTAAGTTAATTACTCCTACGGCACCCGTCGCAGACGAGCACCAGCGGGGTGGTACACTGTTTTAGTTGGCAGCGGGGAGTAGCAGCCTGCAGTTTGTAGTGGAATACGTATCGGGCGGCTTCCGACTTTTGTTAAGCACCGCCCTGCCCGATAACTATCCGGACAGGACCTCGCGAGGTACGAGCGTAAACCTATCACCCCGGGGCTCACCTTCTTAAAAAATTATCTCACCTTTCTTGTTTTTCCTGGTCCTTCCAACAAAATTTTTTCCCGAACTGAAACTGAAAAGGTATTTCTATCTGCATAGGGGACTGTAATATAGCATGTTTATCGCGGGCCTGGAACGTTGTATTGAGAGACTAAATAAACATCACGTTTCATATAAACAGGCTTGTAATTATTACAAAACCATTAATAATGGTACTGGTCACTAAGAGTTTAAATATTAGCGCTGGTTTTTGTAACGTTAAGATAGCAGCGTTGTGTATTGTACAAATTGCTACACAAACCATTACAAGTGTCAACTCTAAAAACCCGTGACCGATTTTTAATATTTGAAAAATGGCAATTGAACCCAGGCACGTGGAAAGTATTATCCCTAATGCTGAATAACCCATAATGTTTTCTGTAAAATCTTTTTCAAATCTTGATAAAGCTGTCATACCTGTTATTTTAATATTACAGGACAAAATTAGCAGGGATTGGCAGGCTATTTTATGACTTATGTCAGCTTTAGATACAGCGTTGAAATAATTTTCAATTTTTGGGAAATTTCGTGTTATTTGCAGATGTAAGTTCTTTATGAATTCCAATGCTAATCTTTGCCTTTAATCCATAGACCAGATTCATTCCCCACGCTGGCGCTCGTCTCAGACGAGTGCTATTCTGAATAAAAGACCTATCCGAAAAATCACAAACTAGCGCTAGTCTGTAGCGCTCGTCTGTGACGAGTGCCATTCTGAATACGAAAGCCTATCTAAACCTTCGCCAACGGGGGACCCTGGCCATATTTAGTCGAACCTGCTTCTAAAGCCATTAAAAGACAAGCCATAGCTCAATCTCGCTTGATCTGAAGTACTTTAAGAATTTTACCAAATACTTCGCTGTTCTCATATACCCCCTGAAATTCCTGAGAATGCGGGCCGTAAGCAAAAATGGGCACCATAACACCTGTATGGTCATCTGTTGTAAAATCCCCTTCGATCATCTGCTTGTCCATATTCCCCTGGGGGATACTAAAGCCGGATGTTTCATGATCTGCCGTAACAATAACCAGCGTATTGCCCGTTTTGTCGGCAAACTTTACAGCCTCTGTTACGGCCCGGTCAAAATCGATCCCTTCCGATACTATGCCCGCAACTTTATTGAGATGGCTATAGCTGTCGATCTGGGCGCCCTCGACCACTAAAAAGAACGGTCTGGCTTTGGCATATAAAAATTCCAAACCATTTGTAACCGCTTCAGCCAGGGCATTGACCCGTCCCTCCAAAACTCCGGGTACTTCTTTATCCGCCAGAAAATGCCCGACCCTGGCATCCCTGTTTTGCCCAAGCGCATCAAGTGAGCTTAGCATGGAAAAACCGCTCAGCATTTGTGGATTGGGAAAATCAGTCGCGCCACCTCCAACAAACAGGGAAAGCTTGCTTTTTACTAAGTCTGCAGCAATTTGTTCTACCTCCGACCGGTCATTTGTATGCGCATAAAAGGCAGCAGGGGTAGCGCCGGTGATCTTATCTGTGGTGATGCATCCTGTTTCATAATCGTGTTCAGAAAGCAGTTCTGTTATATTCTCCAGCGGCTGACCGGAGGCATCCAGGCCGATTGCACGATTATTCGTTTTCTTACCGGTTGCCAATGCGGTTCCCGCAGCCGCAGAGTCCGTTGTGAAATCATCCGCCGACTGGGTTTTTAAAAAGCCGATACTTTTTAACTGTGTGAGGGTTAATTGGCCCCCACTGGCCAAAACGGATGAAGAAATCTGGGTTAATCCGTTACCATCCCCAATCAGGAGGATCACGTTCTGTACCGGCGCTGTTTTTTGGTCTGTAACATAGGTAGGGTTATAAACCTCCGAGCTTATGGTATTGTAATACACCCGATCCGGCAGGGTTTTTAGATAGGTAGATGCCTCGAAAGGCTTATCTGTATTGATAAAATCAATGCCCAGGTCCGTAAATGCTTTCCAGGCACTTTTTGAATCGGGGGTAGCCCAAAACCGGAAGGGTTTGCCGTAGCTGTGGGCTTTCTCTACCGCCGCTTTGACCACATTGTAATCCCTGGCAGTCAATCTTCCCTTACCGTTCCAGGGGGAATACCCTTTGAAATCGAGACTGATCAGCGCAATCTTTTTCCAAATTTCCGGATCACCGGCATCCTCCAGGCTTTGGTAATCGAACAGGATGTAGTCCGGGTAATTGATATACTCCCGGGGAGGGGGCCTGTTGCCTGAAATGACAAGGGACAGGTTCCTGTTGGCAATGATATCCGGATAATTCTGTAATAGGGAAACCAGGTTCTCCAGGGTGGAGCGCGATTCTGATTTTATATCCACTAGGAGCTGCAATTCTTTTGGGCCGTCCAGTTCTAGGGATATCGCTGTTTGAATGGGCTGTAAATACAAGTTCTCCATGGTCCGGTTTGGCCTGATTTCCGCTTCGCCATGTGTTGCATATAACGTATCGTTCTTTAAGAAAATATCCACTTCAATGGAGTTTAGGCCATTTCCGAAAGCATTCCAGAACGGGACACTTTGATAGTAATCGTTATGGGAATGTATTTTAATATCCTGTGCCTGCCCGTATTGGATCGCAATACAGCATATAAGGGCCAGGGTATCCTTTATTTTGAATTTCATCATTTGGAAAATTTTAAATTTCATCGACCACAAAATTAGCTATCCAATGTTGCTGATACTACAGCTTTAATTCAGAATATAAAACTACTATAAATGATAGTAACGGGAGGTTAGATGCAAAGCCTTGCCTATGTTTTTATTATCAAATTTTCTGATCATTATTATATTATTGCTAATTTGTTAGCATATTAACTAATCTAAACAGCCAAAAAAATGAAGAAAAATCAATTTTTAATGCTGATTCTATTCCTTGGTATAACTTCGGTTACCTGGGCCCAAACCCTGGTGACCGGTACAGTAACCGACGATCAGGATAGTCCCCTCCCGGGCGCAACTGTTCTGGAAAAAGGAACTGCCAATGGGACCACGACAGACTTTGACGGTAATTTTACGATTAGTGTTACCAATCAAAATGCGGTCCTGGTAGTTTCCTACCTGGGGTATACTACAACAGAATTACCGCTGAACGGGCAGACTACTGTAACCTTGCAGCTGACCGAAGATGCCACGCAGTTGGAGGATGTAGTGGTTGTTGGGTACGGGACCCAGAAAAAATCGGATGTAACCGGTTCCATCGCCTCCATAAAAAGTGAAGATTTCAATCAGGGAGTGGTGGCAAACCCCGGACAACTTGTACAGGGTAAATTAGCGGGTGTCAATGTTACTTCTGTAAGCGGGGAACCCGGTGCTGCACAAAATATCATCATTCGTGGGGTGGGTAGCCTTCGATCGGGTACAACCCCGCTCTTTGTGATCGATGGATTTGTTATCGATAACAGTGCAACAGGGCTGGAATCCAATCCCCTGAACTTTATCAACCCCCAGGATATCGCATCCATAGATGTTTTAAAGGATGCGTCTGCCACGGCAATTTACGGGGCACGTGCCGCCAATGGGGTGGTCGTAATCACCACCAAAAAAGGCAAATCCGGGAAAACGGAGATGAATTTATCCGTTTCCTCCGCAATTTCTTCAATATCAAATAAAATCGATGTTTTCAGCGCTTCAGAATTCAGGACGCAGGTTGCTGCCGTTGGTGGAACAGTAGACGACCAGGGCGCAAATACCGATTGGCAGGACGAGCTGACCAGAACCGGGATCTCCAAGAATGTGAATTTCTCCATGGGCGGTGCTGCCAGTGAAAGGTTTTCATATTTTATATCCACCGGTCTCGATAACCAGGAAGGTATATTCGAAAACAGTTCGTTGAAACGCTATTCGGGTAGGGTAAACCTGACCCAAAAAGCTTTGGACGGACGCTTCAATGTGGATTTTAACTTAACGGCGTCACGGGTATTAAACGAACGGCCCGATGCAACCGCAACGACATCGGATATGTTACAGTTGAACCCGACTATTCCGGTATTCACGAACGGGGAGCCTACATTTTTGGACGAACGACTGAATCCGCTAACACGTAACCGTATATACCTGGATGAAGCGAACAGTAACCGCATTCTGGGGAATATTGCGCCTTCCTTGGAAATCATTAAAGGACTAACGTATAAATTGAACCTGGGTGTGGATTATACTACCACCTCCCGTGATCAGCAGCAGATACCTTTTGTGTTGCTGGAAGGAAGCGAAAATGGGTATTTGAACACCTTTACCACTTCCAACAGCAATTTTTTGGTGGAGAATACCCTTACCTATGCCTTTGAAGCAGGCCCTCATAACATGGTTGCACTGGCAGGCCATTCGTACCAGGAAACCGATTTTGCGCAAAAGGTATTGTCCCTGGAAGGTTTTGCCAATAACGGGATCGAACCCAGGTACCAGGACCAGATCAGTACGGAAACCCTCCCTACCACCCTCAATTCAATTGCTGTCAAAAATGAATTACAGTCATTCTTTGCACGGGTTCAGTACAGCTATGACAACAGGTTTTTGTTAACTGCAACCATGCGTGCTGATGGTTCTTCCAAATTCGGAAAGAACAATAAATATGGATATTTCCCCTCCATCGGGTTGGGGTGGAACATACACAATGAAAATTTTATGGCCGATAATACAGTGTTCACAAACCTGAAATTACGGGCAAGTTGGGGTCAGACGGGAAACCAGGATGGCATAGACAGTAAAGTAAGTCTGGCAAGTTTTATCGATTCCAAGAACAACAATGACACGTATCCCCTGAATCCCAACGCTTCAACCCTGGATGATTATCCTTTCGGCACCGTGGCTGTACGTATTGATAACCCGGACCTGAAATGGGAAGTTGCCACACAAACCACCGTTGGCCTGGATTTTGGATTATTGAACAACCGCTTGTCCGGTACGCTGGATTACTTTCATAAAGTAACCAGCGATGTGGTGTTGTTCGCCTTTAAGATAGATCCCATTCAGCCCACCGAAAAATTCTGGACCAACATCCAGGATATGGAAATTCAAAACTCGGGGATTGAATTGGCGCTTGACTACAGCAGTGATTTCACAAAGGAATTTTCGTATAACATCGGCGGTAATATATCCTATACGGACAATAAGGTTGTCAACTCCCCCTATTCCATCCTCACCACCGGGGCCGCACAAGGTGGTGGTCAAACAGGTGCTACCATCAACGGGTATCTCAATGATCAACCCGTTGGTACCTTCTACATGAAGGAATTTATTGGTATAAGTACTGATGGTTTTAACCAGTTTAGGGATGTTGTTCCGGACGGCGAGTCCCTGGACAATGACCGGATCGCTGCAGGCAGTGCATTACCCGATCTTTTGTATGCCTTCTTTCTAAACTTTAAATACAACGCCTTTTCCCTGGGTTTGAACTTTAACGGGGTTTCCGGCAATAAAATCTACAACCATACGGCGATGACCTTATTCAGCAGGGGTCAGCTCAGCAGGAACCTGAATACCACGGATTTTGCCACCCAGTTCCCGAATGAAGACAACAGCAATTCCAATGAAGTATCTACACGTTATCTGGAAGATGGTAGTTTCCTGAGACTGAACAATGCAACTTTGGCCTATACCTTAAATCCGCAAAAAGCCGGATTCGGGGATTTGGCCAATAGTATCCGGTTTTCGATAACCGGGCAAAACCTATTTGTGATAACCGATTATTCAGGTTTTGATCCTGAAGTAAATACCGGGAGCACAATAGATGGTATTCAAACCTTCGGTATCGACCGGTTTACCTATCCTACCCCCAGGACATTCCTGTTTGGCTTAAACGTATCATTCTAATAAAAAAATTGTTTCAAACATGAAAAATAAAATAGTAATAACACTAGTGGCAATCTTTTCCCTGTTGCATTGGAATTGTACCGATTTAGATGAGGTAAGACTGGATGAAGCAGAATTTGGAGGGCAGGCCGAAGCAATCAGCGGCGCCATTGCACCGGCTTACGGGTATGTGTCATGGACATGGAGGCATACGAATTATTACGGTTTGCAACTAATAGCTTCAGACGAAGCAATTTTACCATACCGGGGGGGTACAGATTGGTTTGACGGCGGTAAATTTCTGGCGACACATGCCCATACAATTACCCCAACCAACGATCTGGTGGGGAGCTCCTGGAATGAGCTAACGACCAATATTTCAAGAACCCTGGCTGCGATTGAAGTACTTACACCGTTGTCTGAGGAAGGAAATACCGAAGCCACCGGCGCCTTACATGAAATGAGAGCCTTGCGGGCATATTTGAACATGTTGCTCCTGGATAGCTGGGGCCTTGTGTTAAAAAAAGAGTCGATAAACGAGCTATCCGAGGTCCTTCGGACCCAGGAGGCCATTGATTATATCGAAAGCGAATTCCTGGCTGTGGCAGATGTTATCAATACCGATAAGGGATCTGGCCGGATGACCCAAAGCGCTGTGTGGGGCTTCCTGGCAAGATTATATCTGAATGCTCCAATATACCGTGATCCGTACGGTACTCCGGATTTTACAGCCGCGGATATGGATAAGGTAATCGAGTATGCGGACAAGGTCATAAACTCCGGCCTGTACAGTCTGTCCCCTGAATACTTTGAACTCTTCAATGATGACAACCGGGATAATCCCGAACTCATCTTTGCATTGGATCAACGGGGCGTACTGGACAATGAGGAGAGCCGGTGGGCGTATTGGTCCATCGCAGGTTCCATGTTTCCGCGACCGGAATTTCCAAGTGCAGATGGAACGGATGGCCCTGCCATTACGCCTGATTATTACCAGACCTGGGTGGATGCGTATGGTCCGGAGGACCCTGCGGAGGCTGACGCCAGGTTTTATCAGAAGAATACGATAGTTCCAGATGAACAGCTACTGGACCTGGCTGGTCGCACACCGGAAGTCGCAACGGAAACCGGGAACAGTTTTTATTGTGTTGTACCCGAAGAATTTGAAATGGACCGGGGTATTTTAAGGGGCATACAATGGGGGCCCAGGAAGGGTGATGATGGTGCATTCCTGACTTGTGATGACGGCAGGGTCAGGATCTATCCCGTACAGCAAAGAAAAGGGAACGGGCCCGACAGGGATGTAGGGTATGTAAACTATACACTGGATATTAATTTTACCCTTGAAGGTTCTTTGCACAATACGGGGTACAGGGCCTCTAAATACCAGTTTAGCCGAACTTCCCCCAATGGGAATAACTTCAGCAGCGTGGATTTGGTGCTAATGCGGTTGGCCGAGGTATACCTGATGCGGGCAGAAGCGAAATTACGTAAAGGTGATAATGCCGGGGCGCTGGCAGATGTGAACCTCGTAAGAACTTCAAGAACTGCGCGTCCCGATCAAACTCCGGAAGCGTTAAATGCCCTTGATCTTGATATCCTGTTCCGGGAACGGGGTTTTGAGTTGTATTGGGAAGGTTTCAGGAGAACCGACCAAATCCGTTTTGGTAAATATGAAGATTCCTGGACCGATAAAACCGATTCTGATCCCAATAAACGGTTATTCCCTATACCACAAAGTGCCATCGATGGTGCTTCGGGAGTGCAGGGTTTTTTAGTACAGAATCCGGGATATTAAAAACTAGTCTCTGTTAGTTTGGTAAAGGCGGACAATTTTTTGTCTGCCTTTTTTATTTAGGGTAAGCGTACAGCTGGGAATCCTATGCCTGAGCAGGCATTTCCATCTCAAGCGGAGCTAGCGGGGATTTTGTAAAGAATTAAGGGAAGCTTCGCGGGATTGCCGGGATTGCCGGGATTGCTGACTGTATAGGAGAACTAATGCGAAAAACCTGGAGCATTGGGAAATTAATAAGGGTTACCTTATTTCAAACCCTATATTTGCAAAAACCATTCAAACAAGGGAATGATCATAACGATCGAAAACATATTACTGGTCGGATCTTTACTGCTTTTGATAAGCGTTATTGTCGGTAAGCCATCCTACAAATTCGGGGTCCCTACCTTGCTCATATTCCTTGTGATCGGCATGTTGGCCGGATCGGAGGGTATCGGGGGTATTTATTTTGATGATCCTAAAATTGCCCCTCGCTAGCGCTCGTCTTTGACGAGTGCCTTTCTGAAAAAGAACCCAGGCTGGCGCTCGTCTGTGACGAGTGCCTTTCTGAAAAAGAACACCTAACTGAACGATCAACCCATAAACCCGATTACATCAATCTCAAAAGTAGCGTCTTCTTCGGCAATATTTTTTGCGCTACTGAATTTCCAATCCGTTGGTTTCGTGACAAAACCTGCTTCAACTGGATTGAAATGTATATAATCCAATTTTTGCTTTATGACCGCTGTAGTCCATAATTCTATTGGCTTGTTATTGTGTTGCCAAAACTGATATTTTGAAACATTGCCTTTCAGTTTTCCCGCCCGTTCCATCATGCCTAGCAACCATTCCTTCCTGCTTTCCTGTGGGTTTTCTTCAATGGCCTTTATCATTTGTTTCGCGGTATATTTTTTAAAATCCCGCAACAGGCTTGTTGGATTCTCATTGGCATCTCTAAATATGAAGTGGACATGACTTGGCATAATACAATAGGCATAGAGTACCATGCCTTTATGTTTACGGCAGTATGAAATGCCATCAGCCAGTATCCTGAAATAAGCTTCCCTTGTGAAGACATCAATCCAATACACGGTGGCGAACGAAACGAAATAGGCCGCAGTTGGATTATAGAACTTATATTTTCTGCTCACCGCCTAAAGATAGCCGACAGTACTGTAAAGAAATTGCAATGCCAAATAATGCATTTAGGTGCTGCTCTTTTGTTCCTTATTCGTACAGCACCCGTCGGAGACGGGCGCTAGCGGGTGCAGGGTTTTTTAGTACAGAATCCGGGATATTAAAAACTAGTCTCTGTTAGTTTGGTAAAGGCGGACAATTTTTTGTCTGCCTTTTTTATTTAGGGTAAGCGTACAGCTGGGAATCCTATGCCTGAGCAGGCATTTCCATCTCAAGCGGAGCTAGCGGGGATTTTGTAAAGAATTAAGGGAAGCTTCGCGGGATTGCCGGGATTGCCGGGATTGCTGACTGTATAGGAGAACTAATGCGAAAAACCTGGAGCATTGGGAAATTAATAAGGGTTACCTTATTTCAAACCCTATATTTGCAAAAACCATTCAAACAAGGGAATGATCATAACGATCGAAAACATATTACTGGTCGGATCTTTACTGCTTTTGATAAGCGTTATTGTCGGTAAGCCATCCTACAAATTCGGGGTCCCTACCTTGCTCATATTCCTTGTGATCGGCATGTTGGCCGGATCGGAGGGTATCGGGGGTATTTATTTTGACGATCCTAAAATTGCCCAGTTCATCGGAATCGTTTCCCTGAATTTTATTCTGTTCTCAGGGGGGCTCGACACCAACTTCGATGCCGTTAAACCAGTCCTAAAACAAGGGCTGTCCTTATCTACTTTAGGGGTTTTGATGACTGCGGTATCACTCGGAACCTTTGTTTGGCTCGTTACCGACTTTACCATTTACGAGAGTATGTTACTGGGTTCAATCGTATCATCGACCGATGCGGCCGCCGTATTTTCCATTTTGCGTTCTAAAAACCTTGCTTTGAGGGAGAATCTCAGACCGACTTTGGAACTCGAAAGCGGGAGTAACGACCCCATGGCTTATATCATGACCATTGCCTGTCTTACCCTGGTCATTAACCAGGACCAGGACCTGTGGTCCACAATCCCGTTCTTTCTGCAGCAAATGGTGCTGGGGGGACTGGCAGGTTGGGGGTTTGGCAGGTTGAGCAAAATGGTTATCAATAAGATCCGACTTGATTTTGAAGGGCTGTATCCCGTATTGGTCATCGCGATGATGTTCATTACCTTTTCGGCAACGGATTTTGTTGGAGGAAATGGTTTTTTGGCCATTTATATTTGTGCGGTCTATTTGGGAAATCAAGACCTGATCCATAAGAAGACCATTATGAGAATGTATGATGGCTTGGCCTGGCTAATGCAGATCGTATTATTTCTCACATTGGGACTATTGGTCTTTCCGAGTCAAATTGTCCCTGTAATCGGTATCGGATTGCTGATTTCGCTGTTCCTGATCATCGTGGCCCGCCCTGTGGGTGTTTTCATCAGCCTGATTTTTTTCAGGATGAAATTGAGGAGGCGATTTTATATAGCCTGGGTAGGGCTTCGGGGGGCAGCGCCCATTGTATTCGCTACCTATCCCCTTTTGGCAGGGATAGATAAGGCCAACATGATCTTCAACATCGTCTTTTTTATATCGGTAACTTCGGTCCTGATTCAGGGAACCACACTTAGCCCGGTGGCGAAATGGCTGAAGGTGGCCCTGCCTGGCAGTGCAAAGATCATTGCCCCTACAGATGCTTTTCTTGCCGAGAACCCCAAAACGGCGATGAAAGAAATTCTAATAACTGCCAATTGCCAGGCAGCTGATAAAAAAATCGTGGAATTAAAATTCCCCAGGAATGCCATCATCGCGATGATAAAACGCAACGGAAAATTTTTGGTGCCCAATGGTGCTACCGTAATCGAAGCAAATGACTCCCTGATCGTGCTTTCCGACACAAAAGAAGGTTTGGATAAAGTTGATGAATGCCTGCTCAAAAATCAAACTGCCTGATTTTAAATAGTTACCGGCTTCGGTATGGATCCACGGAACACAGGAAATCCTTCATTTCAGCCGTTTCCACCCGGTAATCAACGAAGGGCCATGCCGGCACATTACAGCGCACAATACGCTTTTTAATAAAGGCTGGTGGGCTGTAATTTCATGCTGGCGATCAAAAATAAATTGGGAAGCAGTGCCTGGCGTAAACCACAGGGTATTTATGGATACCGTGAAAAATACGAAATGGGATGTCAGGATGGCGTATCCTGTAGAGTTTTGATTGGAAATCAATTATTTACGATTATAATTATATCCGTTATTTCCGTATCTTGATAGCTTTATATCAAACAACTGACAATCATGGCAAAATACTCCTTACAGATCAACGGAAAAGAACGTGAGATAGAGGTGGATCCGGCTACCCCAATGTTGTGGGTGCTGCGTGACCACCTGAATTTGGTAGGCACGAAATACGGATGCGGAATCGCCCAATGCGGTGCCTGCACCGTGCACCTGGGAGACAACGCCGTGCGGTCCTGCCAGTTACCCGTCTCCTCGGTAGGCGATCAGGCCATCACAACGATCGAAGGGCTGTCAGAGAATGGCGACCACCCGGTCCAAAAAGCCTGGCTGGAAATTGATGTGCCGCAATGCGGGTATTGCCAAGCCGGACAGATCATGAGTGCTTCCGCCTTATTGAAGCAAAACCCCAATCCTTCTGATTCCGAAATTGATACCGCCATGAACGGAAATATCTGCCGGTGTGGTACCTATACACGGATCAAAAAAGCCATAAAGACTGCTGCAACCCAAAACATATCATCATGACAAGGATCAAAACACATTTTGACAGACGTTCTTTTATCAAAGTTTCTTCGGCCGCAGGAGGAGGCCTGCTGATTGGATTTAGCTGGCTCAATGGCTGCAAGCCGAATGCACCGGAACCGGAACCCGGCATCGCGATGCCCAAAGAGTGGTTCGAAATAAATGGATTCATTAAAATAGGGGAAACCGGACTGGTGACCATTTACTCGCCCAACCCGGAAATCGGGCAAAACGTCAGGACCTCCATGCCCATGATCGTGGCAGAGGAACTCGATGTTCCCTGGGAAAATGTGTTGGTGGAACAAGCCCCCCTGAACACCGGATGGTACCAAAACCAGTTTGCAGGAGGCAGCCTTTCAATCCGGCTAAGTTGGGACGCTTTGCGTATGGCGGGTGCAACAGCCCGAAGGATGCTGCTGGAAGCTGCTGCCAAGGAATGGGGCGTGCAGGTAGCAGACCTAACTGCCAGCGAGGGGGTCATTACTGAAATTAACGGGGAGCGCACCATTCCCTATGGCGACATTGCTTCAAAAGCCGTAGGCATCGAAGTTCCTAAAGAAGTGGAACTGAAAGCGATACATGATTTTAAACTAATAGGGTCCAGCAAAAAGAATGTAGACGGAAAGAAAATTGTCACAGGCCAGCCTATGTTTGGCCTGGATTTTCACAGGGAGGGCATGCAACTGGCCATGATCCAGCACCCCCCTGCATTTGGGATGAAAGTTCAGGATTTCAATATTGATGAGATCAGGAAAATGCCCGGTGTCACTGATGCTTTTATTGTGGATACGGCTTTTGAAGGAGGTGGGGGGTTCGATGAAAAAGGATTCCTGCAATTGATTGCCATCGTGGGGAATTCCACCTGGGAACTGATGCAGGCAAAAAAAGCCATAAAGGCCAATTGGGAAACGGTAAGCGAACTGGAAAACTCGGAAATGCACCAGCAACGACTGGATAAGGCCCTGGTTTCCGGCGAAGTGGAGGAAAGCAGGAAGGATGGTGATCCGGAAGCAGCCTTTAAAAAGGCGGTTAAAGTTATAGAACGTACCTATAGTGCTCCGTTTATAGCACATAATACATTGGAGCCCATGAATTTCTTTGCCAATGTGACGAGCGATTCGGCAGAATTGATCGGCCCCACACAGACCCCTGAATCGCTTGAGGGATCCGTTTCCAAATTGCTGGGGATGCCCCTTGAGAATATTACGGTCAATATGACCCGGATCGGGGGTGGGTTCGGAAGGAGGTTATATGTCCATTTCGGCGTGGAAGCGGCAGCTATCTCCAAAAAGATCGGCGGACCGGTAAAGCTGATCTACACACGGGAAGATGATATGACCCAGGGAACCTACAGGCCAACGTACCAATCCGTCTACAAAGCCGGGTTGGATGAAAATAACAATCTCATCGCATTTACCGTCAGGGGTGCAGGCTTACCGGAAGGTCCCATATTCCCCAATCGTTTCCCTGCCGGGGCCGTGGAGAATTATTCTGCCGAAAAGATCAAAGCCCCAACCAATATAACAACAGGGGCATGGAGGGCACCGAGGTCTAATTTCACGGCCGGGGCCGAGCAATCCTTCCTGGATGAAGTTGCCGAACTGGCCGGTAAGGACCCGATCGATTTCCGATTGGAACTGTTTGAGCGGGCCATTAAAGATCCTGTAGGCGAAGAACATGAGTATGAGGCTGAGCGCTATGCCGGGGTATTGAAACTCCTTAAGGAAAAGGCCAATTGGGGGGAAACACAACCCGGTGTACATCGCGGGGTGGCCGCGTATTTTTGCCATTCTACCTATGTTGCCGAGATCTTTGACATCGTCATGGAGAATGGACAACCCAAGGTAAAAAAGGTATGGTGCGCAGCGGACTGCGGCATTGTTGTCAACAGGGATGGGGCAAAAAATATATTGGAAGGCGGGATAATAGACGGGATAGGACATTCCATGTACAGCCAGCTGACCTTCGAGAACGGAAGTCCCGCGCAAATGAATTTTGACAGTTACCAACTGATCCGCCATTCACAAGCCCCGGGGGAGATTGAGGTTTTCTTTGTAGAAAATGAGATTGCACCGACGGGATTAGGGGAACCAGGACTTCCCCCTGCCATAGCTGCCCTGGCTAATGCCATGTATAAAGCCACCGGCACGCGGTATTATCATCAACCGTTTGCAGCCGAAAGGGAAATTGTGGGGTAGTCTTTTCTCAGTAAGCAGTACTATGCCCTTCGTAGCCAAAGGCGAAGAAGGGAACAGTAAGCAGTGCCACGTCCTCCGAAGTCTCCGCCGGAGGAGGGACAGTGAACAGTACATTCTAGCAGGATGTCAGGCTGAGCGCACGTGTCCTTCGTAGCATTTTGCGAAGGAGGAGCCGAAGCCCTTTGCTGATGCAGTAAATAGTAATCAGTGATACGTCCTTCGAAGCTTTTAAGCGAAGGCGGAGTCGAAGCCCTTTGCTGATGTAGTAAACAGTAATCAGTGATACGTACTCCGAAGCTTTTAAGCGAAGGCGGGGCAGTCCAGCCCTCGTCAATCACATTTCGACTGCCTGCCGTCCGGCAGGCGGGCGCTCAATGTGACACTCGGCAGGTCATGCTGAACGCACGTGAAGCATCCTCCTTCGTACTACGCTTCACCCACCCTTTAATCCCCTCCCGGGAGGGGATCTCTCTGATTCATACTTTTTGCTTGGCCTTTGTCATGCTGAACGCACGTGAAGCATTGAACCCTTAACATTGAACGTTGAATATAATTAGTAAGTTCACCCTTCTTTGGTGCATAAATATCTTGTTTTCGGGTAATAAAACCGGTGGAAGCAGACTATTTTGAGGGCAAACTCGCAGTATGGACCAGAACATCAAAAAGATTGCGCGCACGGGCTAGCCTCAAAAGGGGTGGTATATGCGTTAACAGGTATATTGGCCCTTGGGGCCGCGGTTGGATTAGGCACGACAACGGAAGGCAAATTAGGGGTGCTGAAATTTTTGGAGGATCAGCCCTTTGGAAAGGTGCTGCTGGGCGTGTTGGGGCTGGGCTTGCTCTGTTATGCCTTTTGGCGTTTCTTCCAGAGCATAAAAGATCCCGAGGACATTGGTTCCGATACCAAAGGTGCCGGCAAACGCATCGGATTTTTCATTAGCGGACTGGTATATTTAGGTTTGGGTTTCCTATCCCTTTATGAAATATTCGGACATACCGGAGGCAATAGCGGTCAGCGCGGGATGCTTCCAAGCGGCTGGTTGCCATATGTATTCTATGCTATCGCAGCGGGTTTGGCCATTCAATCCATTGCCCAGTTTGTCAAGGCCTATAAAGGTGATTTCCTGTCCGGGTTCCGGTTAGACAGCCTGTCCAGCAGGAAGTTGAGAAAAACGATCAAATGGGTAGGGTATGCCGGCCTGATCTCAAGGGGAATCGTTGTGGGCATTGTAGCCTATTTCTTTTTCAGGGCTGCAGATACTGCCAGTTCAGCGGAGATTAAAGGAACGGCGGAAGCCTTCTCATTTTTACGTCAGAATCCGCATGGCGCCTGGATGGTTGGTTTGGTAGCACTGGGCCTGATTTGTTATGGGGTCTATATGTTTATCACGGCAAAGTACAGGCAATTCGATGATTAAAGGGTGGGTCCGATCAGTAGGCTTGCCTACGGTATAGCATCAAACATGTGCGTGATATGACTAACCGGTGGAATGATTCCGGCTTATATTGAGCAGATTGCTGGATAATCGCTATCCGTCTTTAATTTAATTCCAATGCACATGCAAATAATATTCGAATATCATGATATTACTCAAAGTGACCGACTGGAAAAACTGGCCCGGGAGAAACTTGAAAATTTAGGTGTCAAATACGATTTTATCATACGGGCAGATGTTTTCTTTAAGGAAGAAAACACCTCCTCGGATGAGACCGGCAAAATATGCAGCATCCGGTTGAGCGTGCCGGGCCCCCGCCTTTTTGCAGAGTCAAGCCATAACGACTTTGAAAGTTCCATTACCGAATCCGTTAATGAAATTGAACGGCAACTGCGGAAACTCAAGGAGAAAATGAAGGAATACTGATGTTAACGGACATTGCTGCTGCGAGTTGTACGGACGCCAGTATTCAGCCTCACCATAAAGCAACCCGGGGACCATCCAACCCTTCATACATTGACGGGAAACAGTAAAAAAAATGCCGATGAAAGCTTTCATCGGCATTTTATCATGTAGACCATCTACTTCGTGTAAATAACCTGTGCATTCTGCACCTTGGTATCCAGATCGTTCATGGAATCCACATATCGATACTGGTTGTTCAGTACATTATCCGCAGGTTCTCCTACGATGATATGAACAACGTCCAGATCAGGGGCATTGATTTCCACCTGGTCCTGAACACGCATTTTTTTGCTGCCCAGATCGGTATCCAGTTTTTCCAATTTGGAAATGACATACAGCCTGCGTTCTGAGGCCCTGATTTCCTGGATGTTCAGATCGTGCTCGTTGCCGGTTACTTCGGCCTGCACAACAATAGTTCGTTCACTTTTCTCCTCGTCAGGCATATTGACATCGATTACCGGAACTTCAACCTGTTCTTCTTCCATTACGACTATAACTTTGGGAATTTCCACGGTTTTCGTCGTGGTGCCAACATCAATGTCGGCCCAATCTACATCGTATTCCGGCAATTCGCCCGCATCTGCGCTCACATCCACATCTACATCCGGTAATTCGCCTTTTTCTTCTTTTGTGATATCACAACTGCTTAACAATGCAATCATGACAAGGGGTACTATTACTTTTTTCATGTTTTAAATTTTAAGGGTTATTAATTATTAACTATAAATGCATGGATCACACCAGGCAGCCAGGCCAGGAGGGTCAGGATAACACTGACCAAAAAAGTTGTTCCGATCCCATGCTTTAGGAAAACCGCCAGCGGCGGCAAAAGGATATTTAAAATGATCGTAATTAAAGACATCGTTATTGATTTTTTGATTCCCTTTTAATATCGCTGATCCACAGGGAATTGATTAGCGCGAATCCTATAAAAATGAACTGTATAACGATGGAGGCACTCTAAAACCTATGCTGGCACAACTATTTTAGACAGGATAAGGTGAGTTGCTGAAAATTTGGCGAACCGGGTTGCTAGGCACTTAAATTGGAATTCCGGATAGTCTGGTCGTATTTGCGCTAAAGTCTGAATTTTTGTCGTCAATGGCATCGGGCAGATAGCCCTATATTAAAAGGGAACTAAAATATACTATTATGAAAGTACAAGCATATCTGGCCTTTGAAGGCAATTGTCAGGAAGCCCTTAATTTTTACGCAGACTGCTTTGACGCAGAAATCAGGAACCGGCAAACCTATGCCGATAAGAAGATCGATGTACCCGCTTCTTTCCGGAACCGATTACAACATGCCGAACTGAAAGGGAACGGCGTCCATTTTATGGCGTATGATGCGACCCCCGACACACCCTTGACCAATGGAACGAAGCAACACCTGAGTATTGATTTAAACGATAGGAAAAAGGCCAGGGAATTATACGATAAACTATCAACAGGCGGCAGGGTCCACCATGAACTGCGGGAAAGGGAGTGGAACGCGCTCTTTGGAAGGTTTACCGATAAATACGGTACCAATTGGATGATCAATTGTGATTTGTAAACCGTTTTATCACGTATTAAAAATATCCGTATTATGAAAGCAGCAACGGTATTGGGTCCTGCATCAACCCTAATAAAAACAGAAAATTCCAATTGATGGTCGTTGGATTACAATTCGCCTAATTGGGGTACCGGTATCTTAAAAAAGCCGAGGAGGATGAAAGCGATCTGTTGCAGATCGATTAGCACAGGGGCCTATATTACAGGTTTCTTAGTCGCATACACCCGGGTTCCTATTACACCAATTGGATAGGGGTGTGCCAGTTATAACATGTATTCTACCATAAAGAAACTAACTGTCTTCGGCACTACGAGTCTTACAGGTATACCCGTTTTAATCTGGTAAAGTAAGACTAACTACGATAATAACAGTTAAAAAAATAACCAAAATGAATGGTGGATCTCGTTATCAATACCGCCTGGCAATCTAGTCCCCACAACCTAATTCTTCTCGATCATGTTTACCTTTTTTATCATCGTTTATGTTTTGCTATCCCTCTGGGCACTGACAAGTGCAATACTTTACGGCTCCAGGCCCACCAAAACAATAAGCTGGATACTGGTCATTGTGCTGTTCCCGATACTCGGTGCCATAGTGTACTACCTGTTTGGTGTTAACCGGCGTAAGTTCAAATTATTTACACTCAAACACTCGCTCCAACATCGATTGTACAATGAAAAATACCAGGATACCCGTAATGAGGAATTTCCTGCAGACGCCTTATCCGGTAACAGTGCCCGACTCGCCCGCCTTATAAAACAAAATACATGGCTATTGCCCTATGCCGGAAACAAGGTCGTTTTACTCCGGGATGGCAGGGAGACGTTCGAGTCTATTTTCAAACATTTACGAAAGGCAAAGCGATTCATACATATTCAGTATTATATCCTGGAAGAAGGGGAATTGATGGATACGTTCTATGATATCCTGAAGGAAAAGGTGCAGGAAGGTGTGGAAGTGCGCCTTACCTATGATTCCCTGGGGAGTTTCTCATTTCGAAAGGACCGCAGGAAACGTTTTGAAGATATAGGCGTAAAAGTATATGCGCTGCTCCCAATAAGATTGGGCAATCTGTTGTTCACGCTGAATTACCGCAACCATAGAAAAATAATCATAATCGATGGGGAAAAGGGGTTTACGGGCGGTGTCAATGTATCGGATAAATATATAAAACCCAAATCGGACATGGGTATCTGGGAAGACTATCATGTATACCTGAAAGGTCCTGTTGTGAACGGACTCCATAGAATATTCATAAGGGATTATCATTTTGCAAGTACCGAAGAAGCGGCCACACTTCTGAAGGAAAAGTATCTGCCGAAGATCGAGGATTATGGAAATAAGGTGGTTCAGATCGCTTCAAGTGGGCCGGATGCTACCCAGCCCGCCATTATGCAGCAATACCTGATGATGATCAACCTTGCGCGGCAATCTGTCCATATTGTAAATCCTTATTTCATCCCGGGGACCGCCATTTTACAGGCATTGAAAATGGCAGCCCTGACCGGGGTAACGGTTAATCTTTTACTGCCTAAGGATTCGGATTCCTTTTTGGCCAAATACAGCATGTATTCGTATTTTCAGGAATTGTTGGAGGTGGGCGTAAAGATTTATCTGAGAAATGATTTTTCGCATAGCAAGGTTATCGTAGCAGATGGTGAAATATCCTCCATAGGTTCCGGCAATTTTGACCAGCGTAGTTTCCGTCACAACTTTGAAGTAAATGCCATTATCTATGATAAAAAGATCGGCAGGAAGGTCATTGGGGATTTTGAAGCGGTAAGCAAGGATCTGTTTCCTTTGGATTACGAAACGTTCAAAACAAGGGGGTTTCGTCAAAAAATGATGGAGGGGTTCGCAAAACTCTGCAGCCCGTTGCTTTAGTTGGTATACTTGGAGAATTAAGTCCGGCACCCACAGGTTATATCCGGCATTTGCCGTATTTTGAACCAGTCATTTGACCTGCCCGGTAAAAGAGGGACGTTATTTAGGGTTAGGCGTGACCCATTATGGGAGTTTTCCCATATATGTACCCTACCTGGCCTGCAACCAGCTTCAATTTAAGTATGGATAGAGTTTTGGGATAAAATTTGTTATATTTAAAGGATATAGGGTTAACACCCTGAACTACATGTATTTTAATTAATTCAAAGCAACCATATCATGAACCGGATCAAAGAACTTAAATTTTTTACATTGGTACTGCTGCTGGGCAGTTTCATAGCTGCCGGATCCTTAAGTTCCTGCAGGGAACAAAAGAAAGAAGAAAGTACCGAAGTGTCAGATGAGCACCCTGAAGGGGAGGAGCACCCCTGAAGGTGAAGAGCATCCTGAAGGAGAGGAACATCCTGAAGGCGAAGACCATACAGACTCCATTCCTCAGTAAACACGGAGCTGAATATAGCATCAGGTCCCTGAGGCATTTTTCCTGCGGAACGAAAAAAATGTTTTGGCCAACACCGGAGTATTTCCAACTTCCATTACGGGGTATGCCATAAAATTGATCGATCCTCCCTGGGGACCCGGTTCTATAAGCAGGTCCCTTCCACGGGTAAATTCGATTCGGTTGGCCGGATGCCGGCCAAAATAATAGGTTGCCAGTGCGCTGTATTTATTGGCTTCACTGATATCGACTGGCCACCATTTTTCCTCTGCATAAAATTCAGCCCAACAGTGGTAACCATCGATGCCCCCTTCGTCCCTTTCTGATGGGATAGCTGCCCCAATCGCAAATCGCGCCGGTATCCCTGCGGATCTTGCCAGGGAAATGAACAAGGAGTGGAACTCCGTACAATTACCCGTAAGGGCATCGCAGGCGTATACAGCATCTCCTTTTCCATAATTCCCAAATTTCATATAGCGCATATTGTCTATGATATAATCGTATAATGCCCTTGCCTGCATGATGGTACCTTCCTGTCTCTTAGTTCCGATGATGGAATCTGCCAGGACCGAGAACCGATCCCCGACCGGCATCAATACATTGGCGTTCAGGTAGTTTGCAGGGGACGAACTATCCTCATAGGGGTTTTTCTCCTTTCTTACCACATCATAGGTCAATACCACCTGTTCCCCACTATGTTGGGGGGAGAGTTCCAGGTACAGTATGGTATTTCCGTTTTGTTTTTCATGAAGCATCTCGTGTGCTACGGGAGCTGTCAGGGATATTAAATCTATCGTTTGAAAGGGATCGCTTTGCGCAATTGGTATCCACATTTTTGCGGGTTCATGCATTTCCGGCAGGGTAACTTCATACCGGAATTCAAAGCGGTCTTCTCCTTCGATGACCCCCAGCAGTTTGGAGGATGCGTTTTGAACGGGGACCTTATACCAGGTCTTGTCCTTACGTTGTTTCCAGGTATAAAAAGGTTTGCCGTTCAGTTTGTGTAGGGTCGTTTCCGTAACTGTCATGTTGCCAGGGTCACCCTCCAGGAAAAAATCCACATCATACACATCACCACTTACATCGGCCAGGTCCACACAGGCAAAATGACGCCGTGGTCCCAGATTGGAAAGGTACTCCGTATGTACACGAACCAGTTGCAGCCGCAATTCCTTTTCTTGCGTATCCAGGTGAAAATAGCCGTTCCCTTCTGCTACTTTCTGATCGATATTGGCTTTGATACCTGCTTCGATATCGGCGGTCACCACTTTGGGGATATCACTGGCCGCAAGCGTTTTAGCATCCTCTTTCTGCTTTGAGCCTGAATTGCAGGCCGACAGCACGGCGAGCAAAAAAACAAATAGAATCCCGGGGTCCTTCATGTATTATTATTAACGATTTCCTGAATTTACGATAATTCTGGTAATCGCTAAACGGTAACCGGTGCAAGATCAGGATCAGGTGCAGTTTCGGGGTCCGGGGTAGAGGGTACATGATGGACTGGCAAAACTGTAATTTCGACTGCCTGCCCGTCCGGCAGGCGGGCGCTCAATTTGACAGTTACGCTGGCAAAACTGCCTACTACTATTACCACGGTATACTGCCAACTTGTTTGTCTGCCCTCCGAAGCTACGCGTAGGAGGGAACCTTGAATACTATCTCCTCCGAAGCTGCGCGTAGGAGGAAACATTGAACATTGGGGGCATTATTAAAAATGGAACATTTGTTTTATTCTTAGATTCAAAACTGACATTTTATCCCAGGCCTATATCTTAACTTTATAGTAAGATATTTGACCATGGAAATACACCTGAAACACTTTTTACATACCCGTAAGCAAGTTGCAGTGTTTTGTTTTCTGTTGGTTTTCTTCCCCATATATTCACAGGATGCGGAGGATGTGACAGAAAAAAGCAAGATTCAGGTTTCGGGCAGCATCAACCTGAATACCAATGGCATTTCGCCTGTCCCCGCCTTTTCATTGGACAAACCATCGATCATTGGGACATGCTCAGTGGACTTCAAACGACTCAGTTTTAATCCCGAAATAGCCTTTTCTGCAAATGGTGAGCCTTGGTTTATAAGTCCCCGCTTCACCTATTTAGCGATCGATCGACAAAAGTATGAGCTTCGGATCAGTACCCTGTATAGTATGAGTTATTCCTATCCCGAATTATTTTTGAATGGTGAGCTGCACTACTCAACCCTGCTGGAGCACTATATGCTGCTTCAGTCGACCTCAACATACCATTTAACTGAAAAATCCGATATCAGTTTAACAACCTATCACGGATTTGGTATGGGCACTGCTTCCATCAAACGCGGCAACTTTTTCGTTTTCGGAACAAATTTCAAAAAGCTGCGAATAACAAACACCCTATATTACAATGTTCTCCCCCAGCTCACGTATATTGATCTGGACGGGGAAACAAATGGACTTTTCGCCGCGGGCACAGTTGAATTGGGCTTCAAAAAGTGGCCAGTTGTGCTATCCACCCAATTGAGCCAGTCGCTGGCAACAAATATTTTCCCCCAGCCTGGATTTAAATGGAATGTGGGGCTGACCGCTTCCTTTTAATAGAATTGAGCCACCTTTCATGTTGATTTCCCCTAATTGAATATCTAAACTCTTTCCCGGATAATCGAAAACTGATTTAAATCATGGTTCGTTAATTATCCCGGTGCTACCTTGTGTACACTACATTTCAAGGTCATGAAACCAAAAAAAAACCCAAAAGCGGATTTGAACCGGCAAAGGGGCCTTCACTTTGTGATCGGGCTTACGGTTGTGCTTTTTATCGTATGGCGGGCACTGGAGTATAAAAGCAGTGATCCTGTTGAGGAGGTGGTCATTGCTTATGCCATGGAACCCTCGCCTGAGGAGATCCCTGTAGTGGAAAATTTAAAAATGCCACCCCCTGCCTCACCACCAGCCGCCCCGGAAATCATAGAGGTTGTGGAGGATACCAAAGAAATCGAGGAGACTATTATTTTAAGTACGGAAATCAATCAGGAAACCGAGATTGCCGCCCCGGTTATATCCATTGATGAAGTTATCGTGGAAGAGGAGGAAGAAGAAGTTACGGTCCCCTTTGCAGTCATTGAGGAAGTGCCGGTTTTTCCCGGTTGTGAACAGGGCAGCACAGCGGAGAAAAGGGCCTGTTTTGAGCGAAAAATCCAGGAACATGTGAAGAAGAATTTTCAATACCCCCCAATGGCCGTAGAGTTGGGGATCGAGGGGAAGGTATATATTCAATTTGTAATTGATACTGACGGATATATTGCGAATATCAGGTCACGTGGCCCTGATAAGCTTTTGGAAAAGGAGGCGGAACGTATCATTGTCTCCCTGCCCCGGATGATACCCGGTAAACAAAGGGGGAGGGCCGTTAAAGTCCCCTATAGTATCCCGGTTACCTTCAAATTGCTATAGTTCCGTGACGGATCAGGCCGCCATATAATGGGAGTCAGGCATATCGGGTTTAACCAGTTTCCGGTAGGCTATCATAATAAAGAAAGGATATGATCATCGTGGTTATGGGTCTGCCAGGGTCCGGCAAGAGCTATTTTGCAAGCAGGCTGGCGGAAAAGCTCGGAGCGGAATATGTGAACAGTGACAGGCTGCGAAAGGATTTATTCCCAAACAGGTCCTATTCAGAATTCGAAAAATCGAAGGTTTATGAGGTCCTGTTGGAAAAAATGGAAGCGGCTGTCTCCGGGGGAAAGAAGCAGGTATTGGATGCGACATTTCATACAAACAAGGTCCGGGAGCCGTTTATCGTAAAAAGTAAAGGAGCGATTACTTTTATTGAGGTGCGAGCGGAGGAGGATCTTATAAAGGGTCGATTAAAAGAAAAAAGGCTTTTTAGCGAAGCGGATTATGGTGTTTACCAATTGATCAGGCAACAATGGGAACCCATGGCCCGCCCACATTTAACGTTGCAATCTACAAATTACAATACCGATGCCATGTTGAAAGAGGCTGTCCAATACCTTGCGGATGACACAAAAACAGATCAATGAACTGATTTCCTGGGGGGAATTCCCTGAATCCACGCGCCAGAGAGAATTGATAGAAACCCATATTTCCTGGGTTATCCTATGCGACCGGTTTGTGTATAAGATAAAAAAACCCATCCAATATGCCTTTCTTGATTTTTCAACCCTTGCATTGCGGAAACATTTTTGTAACCGGGAACTAGAACTGAACCGCAGATTTTCGGATGATATTTACCTCGGGGTCCTTCCGGTATTTGAGGTGAAGGGCCATTTTAAAATAGGGGGGACCCGGGGTTTACGGGTCGATTATGCACTAAAGATGCGAAAACTGGATCGGGAAAAACAAATGGATATTCTCCTGCTACAAGACAGGGTCGGTACAGCTGATATCTATAACCTGGCGGAACAGGTTGCATCCTTCCATCAAAGCGCCAAAATCCTATACGAAAGCAATGTATTCGACTTACAGGAAAAATTCAATGCGCTTGCTGAAGAAAAGGAGTTTCTGTCTTTGAACCTGGATGGTGATACCGGCAGGCTGATCAGCAATGCGATTCAAATTTCGGATACATTTTTGCATGCTAACCGGGCCTTACTGGAGGAACGCCTGAAGAACGGCTTTTTCCGTGATGGCCATGGCGACCTGCATACCCGCAATATTTTTTTACTGCCCGAACCACAACCCTTTGACTGCATCGAGTTCAATGATGCGTATCGGCAGATCGATGTTCTGAACGAAGTGGCCTTCCTTTGCATGGATCTGGAGGTTTTTGGCAGAAAGGACCTGTCAGGGCTGTTTATGGAGCGCTATAATGAACTTTTTCATGCTATGCGCAACAGGGAGGAACGTCAGCTCTTTACCTATTATAAAAGTTACCGTGCCAACGTCAGGGCAAAGGTCAACAGTCTGAGGGCCAAAAGTGCAACCGGTGAGAAATCCAGAGCACATGCACTTGCAGAGGCTGGTAAATATTTAAAATTAATGGAATCCTACCTAACTTCCCTGGATACCTTGCCGACATCGGTTTGCCAGGCTTTAAGATGCCCCGGATGTAAGAATGCCGAACCCCAAATATGATTTATATCATGTACGCTGATCCCACCGTCACCTAGCTTTACCAAAAATATCCGAAGTCATGAATAAAAATATAGGAATTGCAGGCCGGGTTATCAGGACGATGGCCGCTGTAGTAATTGCTTTGCTCTATTACTTTGATGTCATCCCGGGTGCAGTGGGTATTGTCCTGATTTTACTGGCTGGAATCCTCCTGCTGACCAGTTTTGTCAGATTTTGCCCGATCTATGCACCATTTGGATGGTCAACCTGCGCAACGGCAAATAAGTAATGTGACTCAACTTATGAACAGCCGATCTTCCCGGGACAAATCCCACCCGTACCTGTTTTGATTGACAGGTTCGCTACGCTGTCAACAATGTCTGTAAACCATGAACGATACGCTATATAAAATTGGGTTTGGGGCCGGAATTGTCGCCTTTGGGGCCAACATACTGTTCGTATTGGCCCAGATATTACAGCTTATAGGCGTATTGTCCTTCCCAACCGACGAAATCCTTATTTACGGGTTTTCCCTTTGCATCGTTATCCCTTTTCTTCTGGAAATGATGGCACTTCATCATGTAACACCGGAGCAAGAGAGATTCTGGAGCCACACTGCACTGGTTTTCACAGTCATGTATGCCATATTCGTAACCGCCAATTATGTGGTTCAACTGGCCACTGTAATCCCCGGGATACTCAGGGGTACGGCAGACGGTCTTGAAGTGCTGAAACAAACCCCGCATAGCATGTTTTGGGATTTTGATGCTATAGGCTACATTTGTATGGGATTGGCATCCGCGTTCGTTTTGCCCCTTTTCCGAAAACAAGGTTTTGATAATTGGGTAAGGATCGCATTTCTGGCCAATGCCCTGATAACACCCTTGATAGCATTTGTTTATTTCTACCCCAATTTTTCGGAAACGATATTGCTCTTTGCTATTCCCTGGACAATCACCTCCCCGGTGATGATGTTGTTTCTTGCACTGAGATTTAAAAAGTCAGCGAGACGAAGAAGGACTTACAAACGTACTATAAATCAGAAAACTACCTGATCCGGCAAACTATAAGGCCTTCCAATTCCTAATTTTGAATGTATGAAAGCGATGGTTTTAAATGGGATATCCAGCTTTGAACTTAACAAGGAGCCGCTCCTGTTGGCAGAAATCCCGGTTCCGGAAGCCGGGGACAGGGAGGTTTTGATAAAGATCTCGGTTTGCGGGGTGTGCCATACGGAGTTAGATGAAATTGAAGGCAGGACACCTCCTAAGCAATTTCCGATGGTATTGGGCCATCAGGTTGTCGGCAGGGTAGCAAAATTGGGCAGGGGGGTTTCCAAATTCAAAATAGGCGATCGGGTAGGGGTTGCCTGGATATTTTCGGCTTGTGGAAAATGCAGGTTTTGCACAGCCGGCTATGAGAACCTCTGTGATGGTTTTCTTGCAACCGGGAGGGATGTCAACGGGGGGTATGCAGAATTTATGACAGCCCTGGAAAAGTACACTTTTGCAATTCCCGATTCGATTACGGATACCGCCGCAGCACCCCTGTTGTGCGCAGGGGCTATCGGTTACCGCTCAATACAACTCACGCAATTAAAAGACGGCCAAAAATTGGGACTTACCGGATTTGGCGCTTCGGCCCATCTTGTCCTTAAGATGGTACGGCACCGATACCCTAAAACGCAGGTTTATGTATTTGCAAGAAATGTGCAGGAACGGGCTTTCGCCAAAGAACTGGGTGCTGTCTGGGCAGGCGAAAGTTCCGATAGTCCGCCCCAAAAACTGGATTGCATAATAGATACCACGCCTGCCTGGAAACCGGTTGTAGAAGCCCTTCGAAATCTTGAAAAAGGCGGCAGGTTGGTCATCAACGCAATCCGGAAGGAAGATACCGATAAGAACTGCCTGCAAAACCTTTCCTATTCCGGGCATTTGTGGTTGGAAAAGGAAATCAAGAGTGTGGCCAATGTAACGGGTAGGGATGTTATTGAATTTTTACAACTCGCGGCTGAGATAGGGTTAAATCCGGAAGTAGAGCTATATCCATTGGAAGATGCCAATAGAGCATTGGCGGATATGAGGGAAAAACGGATACGGGGGGCGAAAGTGTTGCAGATACCTTGACAAGATGGTGGACAGGCACCCGGGGGATCGTTGGAAGCTAGTCGGGCGAAGGTCTCATGAATAAATATGAACGCCTCGGGAGAAAACACGGGGAATGCCAAAAAAATAATCCCCGCTTGGGACGGGGATTATTAAACTTAAATTGATTTGTTATACCGGGCCATTGGTGCATACCACGGCATGAGCGATAATATAGATATCCCCTGAAAGGCCGTCAACTGAGTAAGTATCCCTTGTCGCGTTATCCAGGTTACCATGTTTGTAAGGATATTGCCCGGGTGCCACCGTTGGTGTAACTTTCTTGCCCTTCACCTGCATCGGATACGGATCATTCCCGATGTAAAGATGTGTTTCCTCAAAAGCATTGCCATCATTGGCAATAAATACGACCGTTGCCACTCCATCTTCGTAATTGAGCCTTACTTTTGCAGAAAAACTGCCTTTTGAAGTATCACATTGTCCCGCCCCCGTGTATATTGGAAAGACATGCTTGCCAGGGGATACCGGTCCGATTGTCCAGCCCCATCTGTTGAAACCATCCTCTATAAAACAGGTGGAAATATTTTGTTCACAAATTGCGAAACCGGTTTCGCACCCTTGATTACTGGTAGCTTGAAGGTTGGTAGCTGTCAATTCATCGCCTGTATAGGGTTCTGTGGAGCAGGAAATGAATAGGAGCAGTGCCCCGAATGAAAACGAGCGTAACATTAATTTTTTCATAATTTTTTGTTTAAGGTTTAATTAAATTTAAGAAAGCTATAGGCAATAGTGATAAAAAGGTCTTTGAATAGCCTTTAATGCCCTATAAAATGCATGTTTTCGAGAATTTACCACTGGTCAGGAAGCGGGCTGGGAGTCGTAAATAAAATCGGTTTTCCGGAACGTAGTTCAGGAAGTAAGAGATTGCTGTAACAAGGGTAAGTAAAAGATTGCAGTAACAAGTGTAAGTGCAAGAGGACGTATACCGAACGGGGTAAATATGGAGTGGCAAAACTGTCAAATTGAGCGCCCGCCTGCCGGACGGGCAGGCAGTCGAAATGACAGTTTTGCTGAACAAAATTTTGCGATAAAAAAGCCTAAGGACTCCGAAGCCCTTCGGCTTCGCAGCCCGTGCGACTAGGCTTGGGTAGGAACGCGGTCCCCGTTGGATTTCGGCACCTGCTCAGGGCTTCAGCGTGTGATTTCAGCAAGATTTAAAACACTAATCAAGTAGTATTTGATTATATTTATAATATGCATGTAAACTGTCTGAAACCGGTCTCTTATGAGAAATCCGTCAATCTTTTTTGTGATCGTTTTTTGCATCTTGACGTTCAATTGTAGAATACGTACCGAAGAGTTGGAATTATTCAATTATTAACCTCCCAAAATTGTTGAAGCAAAAACGCATAAAATACACCTGGATGAAATATCATCCCCAAAGGTTATCCCCGTTTTGGGGGTAAAAAAAGTTAGGGCCGGAATTCCGGAAAGGGTACTACTAAAATCCAATATTTTCCCGGCTAAGTCTGCGCAGCGAGTACCTGCAGGAAATCCAAAACTAATAATACCTAATGGAGAACCATACAAATCCCCCAAAGTGACCGGGGTGCCCATGTTGCTTGCAAAAGCAGGGTCCCCGGTCCCTTTTATGGGAGTAAACTTTAAGCGATTGAAGAGAATGAATTGAAATCCCATGATGGTGGGCCGCACGGTAAAATTGTGCTGTAAGACCTGCCACCATAGTCTGCAATTGCCCGTAGTATAGGAATAGTTGTCCTTGAAAATCCATCTGCAGAACGGCTCAATGGCATTATTCAAAACAGTTATTTAAGGCACTATAACCCACAGAATTTCAATGAACTGGAAAGGCTGTTGAAAGAAGCCGTTCTTAAGCGCAAATCTCACAATCCAAACGAAGCTATTTATAGACTATCATCTCATGAGTTCGAGAAGAACCTGAAAAGAAATAAACAGGACCAGCCTTTACAAACAAAGAAAAAAGCAGCAAGAAAGAAAGTTTACAACATCATTATCAATCATTCATTTAATCAACCTATAGAAATGGTGAACCTATTCAGGGACGTACAGTTGTGACAACCTGATTATTTCTTTAAAATCCGTTGCAGTTGCCTTGCTGTTCTAAAGCCGCATTTGGAGGCTATATATTCCATGGTATATTCCGGGTTATGAAGCATGGTTTGCGCATATTCTATGCGTAGCTGTGTAAGGTATTCCAGGACTGTAGAACCTGTCTTTTCTTTAAATACCCTGCTGAGATTTCTTGAACTCATCCCAACAATCGAGGCAAGGGATTCTATATTGTTTTCCTTGGAAAGGTTTTCAATCAGGAAATCCTGCACCTTATGCACTTGTGGGTTGATATGGTTCCTGTAATCCAGGTAAATACTATGTTGTTGGTGTCTGCCACTCCGCCTGTGATATACTACAAGACCCCTTGCCACCTTATGGGTAAATAAAGGTCCTTTTATTTCTTCCAGGATGGCCAAAGCCAGATCAATACCGGCACTGATGCCGGCACTTGTATAAATTGTATTGCTCCTGATAAACAATACATCCGAAACAACCCTTGCCTGAGGGAATTGCAGTTGCAATTCGGAAACCCTTCGCCAGTGGGTGGTGCATTCGGTATGGGTTAATAAACCTGCATGGCCCAAAGCAAAAGCACCATTACAAATGGAACAAACCGTAACTTTTTTTTCTGAACAATCCTTTAACCAATTGAAAAATTCCTTTTCCGCCTTAAAAGCGATGCTCCTGACATATTCAAAATTCATTCCGGGCATAAAGACAAAATCACCTTCCATTAGATCAGCTTCCTTATAGCTCCGGATTTTTTCAAACCCCAGTCCTGAGGTACTAACCGGGGAATCCTGATATTGATAAAATTCAATATCGATGTTGAAGCCGTAAAACTTGGCTTCGGTAAAAACCTGGACCGGACCGGCAAGGTCTAATAATTCAACGGTAGGTGGAATGATGAAAGCGAACTTTTGCATTTCTTAGTGATTTAATAAAGGAGGTGTAAATCAAGTTATGATAATCTGTTGTAATCTTATGAAATTTTATCCATTTAAATTAAAAGTTTGTAATACCTGCAGGGTATGGAGGAATTTAAACAACTATTTTATGGGTGGCGCTGCTAACGTTGAAATTTCTGTTGAACACTGCGATATAGGCACAAATGGTGAGATCCAGGGATGAACAAAACAAGTCGTAGTTTGGGGGGATCAGGCCTGGCAGTCCGTAAAATCCATAGACAATATCCCAGCATCCGTGGAGGAAATACCCCAAAGCAAGAATATATATACTTCCTTTTATACCATAATAGGCCAAAAATATAAATACGACTCCCTGGATTGAATTGATAATCAGCGCCTGCAACTCGGTCCAGGCAAAACCAACATACAGAAATCCGATACCTGACAGAATAAGCCCATAGATATGTTTTTTGTCCAAATGCCTTAAAATACTGAAAAGTAATACGATTAAAAGTCCGGAGGAAATCCCGATCATCACTGGTATCATTGTTGTATAATTTAGTAAGGAACCGATTGTATAAATCAACCTATTAATATTTCGCATTCATTTTGAGCTGCCTCGAATTCTAAGTGTTGGGCCTCATATATCTCGAGGCACTTCGATGAGCAAAAGTAACGTTCATCCTCATGTGTACGCCGTACAGCATGTGTGTGATCTATGATCAGCATTCGGCAGACCGGATCAATATGATATGTCTGGAAATTGCTCGTGCCTATTTCAAATACCTCTTTTTCTCCCACAATATTTTTAAAGAGGTGTTTCCCTTTTGAGCTAAATGTACAGATAGATTTATCCGATATTGAATTCTCGAATTCGCCAGAACACCAAAATGAACCTGCGTCAGCTTTTGCAGCTATACGGGAAGCCAAATTGACTGTTGATCCGAAATAATTACCACCCCTCTCCAGGATATTGCCAAAATGAAGCCCACCATGTACCTGCAAGAAATTTTCTTCGGTTACAATACTGGCTTCCAGGTTGACCGCCGTTTGAAGCAAATGATCCGGGTTTTCAGAGATGAACATTATTTCATCTCCTATGCATTGATGAAGTTTACAGTCACCAACCAGGCATTTTTCTGCAATGGAGATATACTTATCAATTAGATCCGCGGCTGAAGCGGGGCCATGTGTTTCTGTGAGCGCTGTATACCCAGATAAATCGGCCATTAGAATTGCAATATTTTTTTCCATAACGTTTATTTTACAATACAAATGTATATTGACATTCAGGACCATTACGGACAACAAGATGTCAAAAGCGGACATGGAAATACCCATGTCCAGGTTTGCATTTTCACACTTTTGTTGCTAACAGGTACCTGAAAACCAGTTGGCAGAATTGTTATTTTAATTCGTGATAGCAGCAATCCGGCTGGCCATCATCATATACCTTTCTCCTACAAAAAATGAAAATTGGTATGAACCAAAATAATAGGTCGCTGGCCATCATAGGTTCCGGCCCTACGGCAATTTTTTTGCTGAAGCATCTATTTGACAACATCCATATCCTCAGAACGGCAATCGGGCAGATCCTGTTATATGAAAAGGAGGCAATCATGGGAATGGGAATGCCCTATTCCCCTTTGACCACGGATAAATATAACATGTCCAATATTTCTTCCGAAGAAATTCCCGGGTTAACCGAAAGTTTCGCGGAATGGCTTCGAAAGCAGCCCGCCGATGTGCTACAGGAATATGGGTTGTCCAGGAACGAAATCGATGAATCCGAGGTTTACAGCCGGCTCGCCCTGGGAGCCTATTTCCATTCACAGTATGTGGCCTATGTGGAGAAATTAAAGGATTCGGGTATTGATTTCCGTGAATTTCCTTCTGAAGGGATAGACGACATTATCCCGGAAGGAGACAAATTCCAATTGTTATCAGAATCCGGCAAATCCTTCATCGCTGATAAAGTGGTAATCGCGACAGGCCATGTATTTAAGGAAAAGGACAATCCGGAAAGAAAGTATTTCGCTTCCCCATGGCCCATATCAAAACTACTGCCGGAAGCGGGGGAGCGGTATAACTTCCCGGTTGGCATCCTGGGCGCGTCACTGAGTGCCTTTGATGTGGTCTCCTCGCTGTCTCATCGCCACGGTACATTTAGCGAAGCTGAAGGTCATACCGTGTATGAACCGGCAGCCGGGACGGAAAACTTCAAACTGGTAATGCACGATGTCAATGGGTGGCTGCCACACCTGCAATATGAGCAGGAAGAACCGATGCGCGAAATATACCGGCATGTTGACCGGGCGGGGATGATGGGGCTTCTTGACAAAAAAGGACACCTGCGCATCCGGACTTTTTTTGATGCTGTTTGCAGGCCTGCCCTTCAGGAAGCCCTCCGGAAAGATGGGCTGGGACCTGTGGCAGGCGCATTGGATAAGCCTGAATTCGGGATGGAGGAATTTGTGGAGAAAATGTCTGAAAGGCATGAATATCCCAACGCTTTTGATGGTATGAAACAGGAAATGGAGAAGGCAAGCGAATCGGTCGACAAAAACAAACCGATCCACTGGAAAGAGGTTATGGACGACCTGATGTACTCCCTCAACTTTCATGCGGAGTTTATGCCGGCCGAAGACCACCTCTTTTTCCACAAGACCATCATGCCGTTCCTTATGAATGTCATTGCCGCCCTGCCATTGTGTTCGGCCAAAATACTCCTTGCGCTACACGATGCGGGAAAGCTGGAATTGCAAAGCGGAAAAGTAACGGTTTTGGATGAACAACCCTCCCGGGAAGCCACCAGGATAAGGCTGACAGCTGGGGAAGAAAGCCGGAATTTTGATTATAAAATGTTCATCGGTTGCGGGGGCCAGAAAAATATTGAATTGGAAGATTATCCCTTCCCGTCCCTGGTAGAACAGGGATTCGTACAACCTGCAAAGGTGGCAGTTGTCGATAAAAAAGAGTTCGGGGACATCGCAGCGGAATCGGATAACCGATTGCCAGCTGAAAGCGGGAATTATCAAATCGGGGGAATAGCCATAAATGCTGCATACCAGGTCTTTGATATTCATGGCGAACCCAATGAGAACCTGTATGACATTTCCTTTACTCACAGTTCAGGTTTACGCCCGTATTCCTATGGATTACAGGCATGCAGTGCCACCGCGGAGATCATGGTTGATAACCTGGCACGGAGACAGGAAGGTGGGCTAAAAGCAGGGGGGAAACAGCAGGAAATATCAAAATTATACCAGGCTAATCCGGACCTCTGAAGAATTTTCTCCTTGATTTTGCCCGAGTCCATTGCGGGATCGCATAGTTCTCACGGTTTAAAGTACGGGGTAGGTATCGGATTGATAATAAGATCTACACATGCCAGTGCTGGATCATAACCCTGTAGCGGAAAGGATCACCATTTGTTCTGCGCTTCATATACTCCCATAGGTAGTTGGTCATCAACCTATGCTGCCGGACTCCCGTTTGTTTTTTGCGGTATTGTAGTTGATCGTTACACGGGTGCCTTTCCCCGGAACCGAATGCAGGAACAAGCGACCATTGATATAGCCAATCCGCTCTTTCATGAAAAACAGCCCCATCCCGCCACCACTTGTATTTTTTGGTGCGTTCCCTTTTTCAGCAGGATCGAACCCCTTTCCATCATCATCTATGACCACGCTCAAAATACGGTTGCTGTAGTTAATGGTCACTAAGATGTAGGTGGCCTCCGCATATTTAATGGCATTGTTCACAGCTTCCTGCACCACCCGGTAAATATTGGTTTCGGCCAGGGAATCAAGACGCACGGTTTCCCGGGCCATATTCTCGAACAGGATAGTTTTGCCTGTCAGTTTGGATAATTCAACTGTCATTTTTTGGATTGCCGGAAAGAGTCCATGGTCACTAAGTTCCGGAGGGGTCAGGTTAAAAGTTGCCGTGCGTACGCCTTTGATGAGATCGGCTGTAAGGCCTTTTATATACGCGATTTTTTCGGCTGTTTTTTCCTTGTTATTAAGGTTGATGGACTCAATGTTAAATTTTAAAGCTGTCAGCATCTGCCCGATTCCGTCATGGATGTCCTTGGCAATCCGTTTGCGTTCTTCCTCCTGCCCCTCCACAATCTGGCTGGCCTGTAATTGCTTTTGACGCATTGATTCCTCATAATTTTCCCTGGTCAATTGGGCAACTTTTAGTTGGGTCCGCTTGCGTTCTGTAATATCCGAACAAAGTATCAGGATACTCTGCTGCAAACTTGATCCGTGCATGGGAATGATGGACATATCCAACCAAAGCTCTTCTCCCTTGGCAGATCTGATCTTTATTTCCTCGGTTCGTATATTCTTCCTGTTGCTTTTTAAAACTTCCCTGAGATATTGTTGCTGCCCTTCATCGGTCGTAAGAAGCTCTGCCAGCGGTTTGTTCCGGTCCTGATCGTTGCATCCGAGGAGATCTAAAAATTTCCTGCTGATAAAGACAACGTCACCATCGCTTTTGGCACTCGCGAAGAGGGCAGCATTATCGATAACAAAATTGAGTTCCTGCAGCTTCTGTAAAGAGCGTTCTTTTCTCCCCGAATAATTTTTTGATTTCATCGGTATATTCTTCCGATTCCTTTTTGCGGGCCATCAGGTCCGAGATCGTATCCCTGACCTGCACAGAAAGTGGTCTGAAAATAAAGAATATTTCCAGCAGGAGGATCGCCAGCGAAATGGTCAGTAAAATATATTCTTTTCGTTTCAGGTCTTCCAGGTGTTCCTTGCTGCGTTCATCATATTCATTGACGATGGTGTCCATCATATTCAGGAAACCCCCTTCATTCTGAAGTACCGTCGCTATGTAGGCATCCAACTGTAATTGCAGGGTATCGGAACCGATTTCACTTAGGTTCAGAATACCTTCGGTTGCTGTGACCATGGCTGTGTGGTAGGGGGTGAGCAACGTAAAAAGTTCACGGATTTTATCATCCTGTCCCGCAGGGATACCCAGGCTATCGTCTCCCGCCAGCAATGCCTTGTGTGAAACCTTCCAGATATGGAGGGTTGCTTCCAGGGTATCCCTCATCTTTCTGCGGTCATCGCTGTCCTGGTATTGGCGAAGTAATAAAACCTCCTTGGCCAGCTTCTGGCTGTAAGCCCGCTGTTTTCCCGCAACGTTTATGACCCGGGAATCATTTAACTGTGAATTTAAATGTCTTTGGATGAGTACCTGGGCGCTAATTATGGAAATGGCAATGGCAGCCAGGGCCAGCAGGTACCACTTGCGGATCCTTAAAAAGGTTATCGTGTCTAAAGGCAACCGGGTTTCGTCCGTGCTCATTTTCCATAATTAAAAGTTTAAAAAACAGGAAGTCAGGCGTCGAGGGCTTTGGAAACCAGATCGAGGGTCCTTCGGGATAATGGCAGCCGCATAGCAGCTTGCTGCCCTTCTGCCGACATTTTACGCCATGTTTTCCGGAGAATTTCGACCAGTTTATCTTCAGAATGTTCTTTGGCAAACGGCTCCAGGTAATACTGCAGAAAGACCAGGCAAATAACATCCTCCAGGGTTTGGGTATCCTTGTTTCTTTTCAACTGCTTTTTTTCCAGCAAAAAAGTCACTTCCTCAATAGCTTTTTCGTCATATCCTGCCTTTTCCAGAATTTCAGCGGCCTTGCGGGCGTGGAATTTTTTGAGATCCTGCCGCCATCTTAGATATCCCTCCCTGTCCATATCATAGGATTCCCTGGGGATCTCCCACCGTCGAATGTGCTGGCAACGTGCGGCCAGCTGCAATGCCTCGGAAGCTTCAGGGGCAAAGTCTGACAGTTTTTCCGTCATCCGGATGGCATAGAGCAATTCTTTGGGATAATTTTTCCCCTGCCATACCTCGGTATGGGGATCTGCTTCATTTGCAGCATCGAAAAGCCGGAAGGCCTGGTCGCGTTTATCTGTTTGTGCCATATGCTGGTTGGGTTTCTTCCAAAGCTATTCAGAAAAACCAATATACACAAAATCGTTCTCTACTTTAACGGGATAGGTGACCAGGGAGTTCAAATCCCCATTGAGGTGTTGTCCGTTCCGCAATGACCAGGTATTTTTATGAAGCGGACAGGCCACCTTAGGTTCTCCCTGATCTTCACCTATCATACCCCGCGACAAAACCATCTCCATTTTATGCGGGCATAAATTCTGACAGGCATACCAGGTTCCTTCGCGGGTAAAGTTAAAGACCGCCACCTGTTTGTCCTTATATTTTATGCACGCACCGCCATTCTTCGGGAATTTCGAAACCGGTGCGGCCTTAAACCAAAAATATACTCCTTCCGGTCGTACCGTTGTGCTGCCGTTTAGGTCTGTTAGTATCATGTTTTTATTTTTTTGTGGCATATGTATTTCTTAACTATATGTTCCTGCGGCCCCCCAATGCAGGACCCTAAAAATAGGCTCGTATTTTTCCGAGGGGTCCTGTATACGGGTCATGTCCAGGCTTTGGGCATTTTCTGCTCCCTCAGGGATACAAATTCAATGGAATCGTCTGCTTCTTCACTGTTCACAAAATGGGTATACCGGGCACGGATTTCAGGGTTTTCAACCGCTTCCTTCCACTCGCATGTATAGGTATCCACAAGGTGCTGCATATCCTTGTCTAACTGGTCCGCGATCCCCAGGCAGTCGTTGATGACCACATCCTTTACATAATCGATGCCGCCCTCCAGTTTGTCGAGCCAGGCAGCGGTCCTTGTCAACGGCGGGGCTGTCTGTATGTAGTACATTAAAAAGCGGTCCACATATTTTATGGCTGTGGCATTATCCACTTTTTCCACCAGTAGCTGGGCATGTTTCGGGTTGGCACCACCGTTTCCGCAGATGTAGACATTCCATCCGCCTTCTACAGCGATAAAGCCAAAATCCTTTCCCCGGGCTTCGGCACATTCACGGATACACCCGGAAACCCCGCCCTTTATCTTGTGTGGGGAGCGTATCCCTTTATACCTGTTTTCTATTTCAATGGCAAAACTGACACTCTCGTCCATCCCATACCGGCACCATGTAGAACCAACACAGCTTTTTACGGTACGGAGTGATTTGCCATACGCTTGTCCCGTTTCAAACCCTTCAAGGATCAATTCTTCCCAGATAAGCGGCAATTCGTGTAACCTCGCACCGAACATATCGATCCGTTGTCCTCCCGTGATCTTGGTGTAGAGGTCATATTTTTGTGCGATCCTGCCTATGGCCAGGAGTTGTTTGGGGCTTATTTCCCCGGCTGGAACCCGTGGGACCACAGAATAGGTCCCGTTTCTTTGGATATTGGCCAGAAACCGGTCGTTGGTATCCTGAATGGTCTCCTGCCGGTTGGCCGTTTCATTGTAGATGCTTGCAAAGATGGCGGCAACGGCGGGCTTGCACACTTCACAGCCATGTCCTTTCCCTACAAGGTCCAGTAATTCATCATAATCTTTGATACCCCGGAGTTTTACGATATCGTAAAGTTCCTGCCGGGAGTAATAAAAGTGTTCGCAGATGGCTTCCCTGACTACCTTTCCCAAAGATTTCAACGTACCTTTCAGCAGATCTTCCACCATGGGCTTGCAGCCACCACATCCCGTTGTGGCCTTGGTAGCCCTGGCAATGGTTTTTACCGATTCATTCCCGTCATCTTTAACAGAACAGCAAATTTGGCCTTTGGAAACTGCCTCGCAGGAGCAAATTACCGCTGCATCGGGAAGATCGAGCGCACTTCCGAAAGACACAGCGTCCCCGCCCCGGCTGCCCAGGATCAGGTTTTCGGGATTTTTCGGCAAGGGCATGCTGTTCAGGTACAGCTGCAGGAGCATGTTGTAATCCCCGGCATCGCCAACCAGTATACCGCCCAGCAGTTTTTTGCCATCATGCGAAACATTGATCCGTTTGTATAAACTCTCCGTCTTATTTTCAAAAATGATGGAATGTCCTTTATCAGGCGGCATAAACGGCGTTCCGAAACTGGCTACATCCACCCCGATCAACTTCAGTTTGGTCGACATATCAATTTCACCGGCCATAACCGTATCGTAATCCCCGGTTATCTGATCCACCGCTACCCGGGCCATTTCGTAGCCCGGGGCGACAAGGCCGTATATCATCTGGTTGTATAGCGCGGTTTCCCCAATGGCAAAAATATTTGGATCTGATGTTTTCATGGTTTTGTCAACCACAATCCCTCCCCGGGTGCCCATTTCTAGCCCGCTGTTCTTTCCCAGTTCATCCCGTGGCCGGATACCCGCCGAGATGACGAGCATATCTACATGCAGCACATCATCTTCGCCAAATTCCATTCCCGTGATGTGCCCGTTCCCTAAAATTTGGTTGGTAGCTTTGCTCAGGTGTATATTGATCCCCATTGACTCCAGTTTAACCTGCAAAACCTTGCTGCTCCTGGTATCGAGTTGCCGGGGCATCAATTTAGGCGCAAATTCCACCACATGGGGTTCCAGACCCATATCCATTACGGCCTTTGCCGCCTCCAGGCCCAATAGCCCGCCACCCAGAATGGCGGCTCTGGGGGACTTTTTGGTGGATTTTATTTTTTGGGCATACGCCAGGGTTTTTTCAAGGTCCTCAATCGTCCTGTAAACAAATACCCCTTCCTTGTCAACCCCGTTCATCGCCGGTACAAAAGGGGCGGACCCCGTAGCCAGAACCAGATAGTCATATCCTATAGTTCTTTCACCGGAGGTGGTTATGCTTTTTGATTTTCGGTGGATATCCGTAACCCGTTCCTCCGTGTGGAGTTCAATGCCATTCTCCTGGTACCAGCTTCGGGGTGCCAGGGTCAATCGCTCTGCATCGCCATTTTCAAAATATTCGCTCAGGTGTACCCTGTCATAGGCAACCCTGGGCTCTTCCCCAAATACGATGAGCCTGAAGGATCTCTTGTCGGCCTTCGCCGTAAATTTCTCGCAGAACTTGTACCCCACCATTCCATTTCCAACAACAATTACGGTTTTCATACGTAGTCAATTTATTGTTACAGGGCAAAAATAAGTATAAATACGTATATATATACTAATTTTATAAAAATAAATACGTAGATAAAATAGGAATAGTATAAAAATTCATACCGGAAATTATAAAGTTCTCCACTGAAAACCTCCGGAGAGTATGGGGAGCACTTGTCATACCAGGGAGCTGAAACCAATCCGGCAAAAGTACCTGCAACTATTCAAGGACACCGTTATGTACCAAATGACCAGGCAGGGAGACTATGGGTCGCAAATACAATGTTGCTGCCGGAATCATTAAATCTGCATATAAACCGGGCATTTCCATATATAAGACCTAACTGTATACATCTTTTATATAACCACGTTCGTTCGTTCTTCCATGAAAGGAGGTCAGACATGCCGCCATCTTCAATACGCTAATCTGATTCCCTGATTTTTTTTGATTCCTGAAATTTTCATCCCCGATTTTTCAGTTTCCTCAAAAATTAGCTTTTACATGTAATTACTTAGTGTGAATACGTATAAATACTTAGAAATACGTATTTTTGTATCAGGATTTAGTTTTATAACCGTACCAGAAAATAGTTTCTTAACCATTAATACGCTCGTTATGTCAGGGATTGTATCGGCAAAAGCCACCAAATTGAATTTATTAAATGTTAAAAGTTTACCCATACGAACTTTTTGGATAACGTCCATCGCCTTCTTCATTTGTTTCTTTGCCTGGTTCGGCATTGTTCCATTTATGCCGGATGTGGAAAGGGACCTGGGGTTGACGCCTTCCCAGAAATGGAATTCCGTTATCCTTGCGGTCACCGGTACTGTTTTTGCCCGGTTACTGATTGGGAAATTGTGTGATACATACGGACCCAGGTTATGTTATACCTACTTGCTGGTACTCGGTGCGATTCCTGTCATCCTTCTCGGCTTTGTGCAGAGCCCCCTGCAATTCCTGATATGCCGGCTTTTTATTGGTTTTATAGGGGCTTCCTTTGTAATTACCCAGTTCCATACCTCTATTATGTTTGCCCCGAATATAGTGGGGACTGCAAATGCCACGTCTGCAGGCTGGGGTAACCTCGGGGGAGGTGCCAACCGCTTGGGGATGCCACTGATAGCTGCGGCAGTGGTTAGTTTCGGGATAGCTGATGAGGCAGCCTGGCGCTATGCCATGGTGATCGCCGGGATCGTTTGCCTTTTGATGGGTATCATTTATTATTTCTTTACTACGGACACTCCGGAAGGTAATTTTTCTGCGTTAAAAAAGGAAGGCAAAATGCCCCTTCTAAAAAAAGATGAGGTTCCTTTCCTAAGTACTTTAAAGGATTACAGGGTGTGGATCCTCTTTGTGGTCTATGCAGCCTGCTTTGGTATAGAACTCACCGTTTACGGAACCATGGACGATTATCTGCAGAACCGGTTTGGCCTGGACCGGCTTACCGCAGGGAATTTGGTGCTCTCCTTTGCCCTTATGAACATTTTTGCCCGGACCTTGGGCGGTTATTTCGGGGACCTGTTCGGCAGGTTACGCGGCTTGCGTGGGAGGGTCCTATTCCTGGCACTTATCCTGGCCGCAGAGGGGATCATGCTTTCGGTATTTTCAGTTACCACAAGCCTGATCGTGGGTATGGTGTTTCTAATAGCTTTTAGCCTGACGGTTCAAATGGCGGAAGGAGCCACCTTTTCCGTTGTTCCCTTTATCAATAATAAGGCTATCGGATCCATCTCCGGAATTGTAGGTGCGGGGGGCAATGTGGGGGCCTTCCTGGCTGCTATGTTGCTGAAATCCAAATCCGCCGTAGCCGAAAGCACTGCCTTGCAGGCCAACAGTGCCCTGGGTGAAGAGGCCATGAGGGCCGCCCAGGCATCAGCCGCATCTTCTGCTGTATCGAGCGGGTATTTTCTAATTGGGGGTTTTATTGTAGTCTCTGCCGTGCTCTCCCTGGCCATCAGGTTTGCTACCGCAGATGAGAAAGCGGCTATTGAAGAAATCAAGGGATTACAACTGGCAGGAGCGGATAAATAGAGGAACAGATCCGGGTCATAGTCAGTAACCAAAACAATCGGTATGAGAAGGAATTTAATTTTATGGATGGGGCTGGTATTATTCGTCCAGCATATAGAAGCCCAGTTCATTCTGGACGGCGAATTCCGCCCCCGAACCGAATACCGGCACGGATTCGGAAGTATCATTGCTGACAGCTTGGATGCTGGCTATGCAGTGGCTACGCGGATAAGGCTCAATGCCGGATATACCATGGAAGCCTACGCATTCTACCTGAGTTTTCAGGATGTGTTGGTCTGGGGGGAGAACCGGCAGCTGCAACCGGAGGACAGCAATAATTCGTTTGCCGTCTTTGAGGCGTGGGCGGAAATTGACCTGGGAAGTGGATTCTTCGCGAAACTGGGTCGGCAGCTCATTAGCTATGACGATCAGCGGATTTTCGGGAGTGTTGACTGGACACAGCAGGCCCGGAACCACGATGCTGCACTGTTGAAATATTCCAGGGAAAGATCCCAGGTCGAACTGGGTATCGCATTCAATCAGGATTTTGACAATCCGGCGGGGTTTCAATCCGTGGGTACAGCCTACAACACCATGGGATTTTTTTCATATAAGACGATGCAATATTTGTATCTGAAACAAAATTGGAAAGGCTTGTCGGGGAGTTTGCTGTTGCTGAACAACGGGTTCCAGGAATTTTTGGGAGATGACACAACGGGCAACGGCACCAACAACCTTCAAACGATGGGTACCCACTGGGATCTAAAAAAAGGAAAATTTGGTACAGCCCTCAATGCGTATTTTCAAACCGGCCAACTTCAGAATGACCTGGCGGTTTCCGGCGCTTACCTTTTGGGACTGGACTTCACGTACCAGGCTACTGATAAAATTGGTTTAGGCCTTGGAACAGAATTGATCAGTGGGGATAAGGCGGAAACCGGAGAAAGGACAGAAGCATTTTTTCCTTTATACGGCACCAACCACAAGTTTAACGGGTTTATGGATTATTTCTATGTTGGCAATCATGCCAATTCAGTCGGACTTATGGATATCCATGCCAGTGCTAATTTCAAACTGGGAGAAAAATCAGGTTTGCTAATCCAGGTTTTAAATTTTGGCGGGGAGCAGGAATTACCGGATGGTATTACGTATCTGGGTACCGAACTCGACCTGGTATTTTCCCGTTCCTTCAGCGGTTACTCAGTGCAGTTGGGGTATTCACAAATGTTTACTGGCAGTGGCCTGTATGAAATAAAGGGGGTAACTGAGGATGTTGCTGCCACTAATCAGTACTGGGCCTGGGCGATGTTGACCCTGAAACCGAAATTTCTCAATACAGACAGGGAATAGCCCCTTTTTGACCTGCAGGGGGTAAGCAATCCCGGCGCTGAGTTCGCGCCGGGTGATCTTTTTTTGTCATATTTCCTGCCAGCCTCATCTCCGGGATACCGGCATCGTGATCCGCGCAGTGATAAATCCCTGCTATTTACCGTATCAATACGTAGTTTTTGGTTTTATCCTATATTTGTTCCCATAGAAAAAACAGGATTTTGAATCAATCGATACGTATTGTGCTGGCCGATGACCATTCCCTGGTACGGGATGGGATCCGTGCCTTGCTGGAGGAAGACACAAATTTAGAGGTGATAGGGGAGGCCTCCAATGGCAAAGAAGCGGTGGCAATGGTCCTCGACAAGAAACCGGATATATTGATCATCGATATCCGGATGCCGGAAATGAACGGTATCGATGCGGTGGAAGAACTCTCCAGGCACTCGCGTGGCTACAAAGAGCATTATTCTCTCCATGCACGATTCTGAAGAATACATCTTAAAATCGGTCAGTGCCGGCGCCAGCGGGTACCTTTTAAAAGATACCGGGAAGGCCGAATTCCTTAAAGCGATCCATACAGTGCGGGATGGAGGCAAATATTTTAGCGGCGATATTTCCAATGTGTTGGTCACTAATTTGCTGAACCCCGGGAAACAGGTTACCGGAGGTAAGGTTATGCAGGATGAGAAAGCAGATCCCTTCGACCTTACCAGTAAGGAACTTCAAATCCTGGAGTTGGTACTCTCCGGATTGACGAACAGGCAAATTTCCGAAAAACTGCATAAAAGCAAACGTACCATAGAGACCCATCGCTTTAACCTGATGCGTAAAATGGGTGTTAAGAACCTGATAGACCTATCCAAAAAAGCCAGGGAGCACAATTTAGTATAAGCGGAGCGACTTTCAACCCGGCTAACCTGGTTGTTGTATGATTAAATGCCGGCCCTGGCTGTAAATAAAATTTGCATCCGGGTTAAACCGGATGCTGGCTGTCGGTTAAGCTTCATCCTGTACTGTATTTCTGAAAATAATATTTGCTGCTACCATTTTTTTATTTTACTTTGTGTTTCAAAGTACTTTATGTCTGATTTAGATAACTTGTAATCATGAAAAACAAAAGACTTGGTAGAATTGTAATCGCGGTCGCCATACTATTGCTTATCCCCCTCGTTGGGATGCAATTCACCGATGAAGTTTCCTGGACCTTTGCTGATTTTGCCATCATGGCAATACTCCTGCTTGGTACGGGCCTGCTTTGTGAGTTTGCAATCAGGAAAATTATTGATTTCCGGGTCCGGCTGGCCATCTGTATTGCCATTGTGGTGGCATTTTTACTTGTCTGGGCGGAACTGGCAGTGGGGATCTTCGGGACACCCTTTGCCGGGAGTTAGCTTTTGGATACAACCGACCATTAAATCCCTGAGTCCCTGCCCGGTGACGGATTCCCCGGATTTTCATGCAGGATCTTCCATGCCTTTATTAAGTATCAATAGTGCCTGTTCGAATCCCGAAATACCCCTTAGAAGGACTTCAGTGCAACAGTGTTGCCCGTATGGGTACCGGAAGATGGGGTTTTATAAATTTGGTTTACGATCTCATGCAGGTCTGGAATGACCGTTTTTGCAAGCCTGGAATTACTGTTTAAGAGGACACAGATCCCCAGGTCTGCTTCTGGATAAAGTGCGATTTCATTTCTGTAGTTGTTTACACTGCCTCCGTGGTGCCAAATTGTTTTTTCAACCGTAGCATTTTTCTCCACATACTTATGAATGCGCCATCCAAAACCATAATAAGACCGCTGGTGTCCAGGCCACCTGTGGTAATATTTATTGTTGCCGGTTATTTCAATAAAGGGGTTAAATGCCTCCGCTAAAGCAGTTTTGCTGAGTACCTCGGGGTTATGCCCTAGCAAAAACCGCATCCATTTGGCCATATCCAGCGCACTGGCATTGATGCCGCCGGCTGCAATGGCGTTGTAATAGTTATCTGTTAACGGTATCTTTCTCCACCCACTTCGCCTTTTTATGTGGGGCATGGCAACATTTTCAGTATGTTCCAGGGTTTCATAATCCATACTGGTGCTGCACATCCCCAACGGATTGAAAAACCTTTTGTTTAAAGAGGTTGCGATGTTCTGACCTGTAGCTTTATACATAATCTCCCCGCAAAGGGCAAACATGGCATTCTGGTAGCTGTACAGCAAACCGGGCTTGCTGATGGGTACCACCTCGCCGAAGCGCCCCGCAATGGTCGCCATAGGCAATCCGGCTTCAACCAGGTTGGTAAAGCTGTGGTATGGTGTACCGGAGGTATGTGATAAGATGTTTGCAAGGGTGATTTGCGTGGTATTACTGAGATCTCCCAATTGAAATTCCGGGAGATAATCAATTACCTTATCATTCCAGGCTAATTTCCCTTCATCCTTTAACTCAGCCGCCAGTACCCCTGCAAATCCTTTTGATAAGGATCCAAGCCTGAAGACAGTTTGCCCGTCGACAGGGATGTTTTTGTTGCTGATCCTTTTGCCGAATCCATCTGAAATAAGAATAGAATCTCCCTTTATGATACTTACCCCAGCCCCTACAATGTCACCGGAGGCTATCGCATTGTTAAAATAAGCCAGCAGGGCATTCTGCAGTTGTTGTTTCCGGGCGATATATACTTCCGTTTCTTCAGCGCTAACTACTGCTTTAGCCAGCCTTGAAGCAGCGATAGTTTCAGGCGGAGCTGGGGGTGATTCAGGGGTAAACGAACTAAGCAAAACGGCAAAAAGCGTTAAGGACAAAAATGCACATTCTGCCATGATAGTAAATCGCTGCATCGGCTACGGGTTGTTTTAATTCAAATATAATGGATTTGTGTAAAAGGACGAACTACTTAAATAACGGTTCAATCACCTGTTTTGTTATGTATTTTATTGATTTTTATTTAAATCATGCTATTTGATTGGTTATGAACCGATCCACGCATTACAAATGGGCTTCGTTCTTCAGGCATACGTTTTATAGATTCTCCCGCGGCCACACGCAGATTTGATACAGTTAGGTTGGATCCGTACAAATGGCACCTGTAACCGAAAAGCTGAAAGTCTCCCGCTGGCAGCCTACTGTTGCGGTTGGCTTTGAACATATAGACGTTTCCCTGTTAAATTATTAGTGTACTCTTAAAATACCGCCTAACTTTTACTATAAAAACACTACGTATAAATACGTAATTTCATATTTTGCAAGTTGAAACAGGATGTGTTGCATCCCGGAATAGCACTATTGAAAAACAAGGCACATAAGACTATTTGCTCTTACTGCGGTGTGGGTTGTGGAATTTTGGTTGAACAGGACTCCAAAGGGAACATCAGTGTAGAAGGTGATCCTGATTATCCCGTAAACAAGGGCATGCTCTGCTCCAAAGGAAAAAACCTGAATTACGTGGCTCAGGATACCAGTGACCGTATCCTGTACCCTGAAATGAGATGGAGCCGCAATCATCCGCTGCAAAGGACAGATTGGGATATGGCCATGGACCGGGCTGCTTCGGTCTTTAAAAGTATTATTGAAAAGCATGGCCCGGACAGTGTGGGTTTTTATGTATCCGGACAATGCATGACCGAAGAATATTACCTCGTCAACAAACTTACCAAAGGTTTTATCGGCACCAATAATATCGATACGAACTCCAGGTTATGCATGAGCTCCGCAGTGGCCGGGTATAAAAAATTGGTCGGGGAGGATTCCGTGCCCATTTCTTATGAAGATATAGAACTTGCAGATTGCTTCCTGATTGCGGGGGCTAATATGGCCTGGTGTCACCCCATTCTTTTCAGGCGGATAGAAAATCATAAAGAGCAGCATCCGAACGTAAAAATTATCGTCGTCGATCCGCGAAAGACGCAGACCTGTGCGGCAGCAGATCTGCACCTGCAAATTTTACCGGGCACCGATGTGATTCTCTTTAATGCCATTGCAAGGTGGCTGATCGAAAAGAAAAAGATCGACAAGTCTTTTATCAGGGACCATACGTCAAATTTCGAAGCCTGCCGGGAAAAAGCTTTTCAACTTTCCCTTCGCAAGGCTGCTGAACTATGCGATATCCCGGTGAATGACATACGTAAAGCGGCCCAATATATCGGCAATGCCACTGCATTTATCAGCATGTGGACAATGGGCCTCAACCAGAGTGTGATCGGGGTTTCCAAAAATATGGCCTTGATGAACCTGTCCCTCCTTACAGGCCAGATCGGGAAACCGGGAGCGGGACCGTTTTCGCTGACAGGGCAGCCTAACGCTATGGGGGGCCGGGAAGTGGGGGGGATGGCAAACCTTCTTGCAGCGCATCGGGAACTCGGCAATCCGCAGCACCGCCGGGAGGTTGCCGACTTCTGGAGGGGAAAGGAAATAAGCGCTTTCCCGGGTTATACAGCTACACAGATGTTCGATGCCCTGGAAAGCGGTAAAATGAAAGCGGTTTGGATCATCTGTACCAATCCCGTCGTAAGCATGCCCAATGTGCATCAAGCCGAAAAAGCCCTGAAGAATGCAAACTTCGTCGTCGTTCAGGATATTTCACACCGGTCAGAGACCACCAAATACGCCGATCTGCTCCTACCGGCAGCTGCCTGGTTGGAAAAAGAGGGTACCATGACCAACTCCGAGAGGAGGATAAGTTACCTTCCGAAAGTCATTGACGCTCCGGGGGAGGCGTTGCCCGATACAGAGATACTGTGTCGTTTTGCACAAAAAATGGGGTACCATGGTTTTGACTTCAAAAATGCCAGTGAAATTTATGATGAGCACTGCCTGCTCACAACCGGTACCAATATTGATATATCAGGATTGTCACATCAGCGGTTGAAAACGGAAGGCAGTTTTCAATGGCCGGTACCCCATGCAGCCCACATTGGCACCCCAGGCTGTTCACAGATCACCAGTTCTTTACGCATGATAAAAAGTCGCATTTTAATGCCCCTCCCCAAACCTATAACCAGTCAGAAAAAACCACGCCCGATTTCCCGCTGATTTTAAATACAGGAAGGGTCCGGGACCAATGGCATACCCGAACCAAGACGGGAAAGGTAAAACGTTTGCTTACGCACATTCCGGAACCCTATCTCGAAATGAATAAGGTAGATGCCTATCTGCGCAAATTGAAGGATGGCGACCTTGCGGTAATCCGAAGCAGGAGAGGGGAAGTCCGGGTAAAGGTCATGGTGAATTTTGATATACGTGAAAAGGTCGTTTTTTTACCCATGCACTGGGGTAAGGTATTGAACAATGATTTTGGGAGGGCCAATAATCTCACCAATGACCTGGTGGACCCTATTTCGATGGAACCCGATTTTAAATATTGTGCAGTTCAGGTTGAGAAATACGTCAAAAAGAAGCAAAAAATCGTCATTGTCGGAGCCGGGGCTGCGGCCTATCGGTTTGTACAATCCTACAGGGAAAAGAACAGCGTGGACGAATTGCATATATTCTCGAGGGAAACGGACCCCTTTTACAATCGGGTACTACTGCCCGAGTATGTGAGTGACGAACTTTCCTGGGAGGCCCTTGAGAAGCTAAAAAAGGGAGAACTTCAAAAATTGGATGTTACACTCCATCCCGGTGTGGGAATTGCTGAAATCAACAAGGAAAACAAACGGGTTATCGACGATAACCAAACAGGACATTCCTATGACATCCTGGTACTCGCTACCGGGAGCCGTGCCTTTGTACCCAGCGATATCCAGGTCGATTTGCCCGGAAGGTTCACGATGCGCGAACGGAGCGATGCGGACAAACTCCGGAAATATTTGCAGGATACCGGATTACCGGTTGAAGAACAGCATGTGGTCATCGTTGGGGGCGGATTGTTAGGGTTGGAACTGGCTGCCGCCCTCAAAAAAAGGAATGTCAGTATAAGTATTATCCAGCGGGCGCCCAGGTTGATGGAAAGGCAACTCGACCGTATTGCAAGCCGCCTGTTGGCCGAGGACGTGACCGAGCGGGGGATCAAGGTCTATTTTGACAACGAGGTAAGCACGGTCTTTGTGGAAAAAGGTGATAAAAATTCGTTATCCGTTACCTTAAAAACAGGGAGGTCCATCAGATGCAACGCCATTGTATTTGCTATCGGTACCCGCCCGAATATTGAATTGGCAAAACACGCTGACCTGAAGACCGGGCGCGGTGTTCTGGTCAATGAATATTTGCAGACCAGTGAACCGGATATTTTTGCACTGGGGGAAATAGCAGAATTTAATAATTCTCTCTTTGGGATTACATCCGCAGCAGAACAACAGGCCGATATTGCTGCCAAATATATACTCGGGGATTTTGGCAGTATCTACAACGGTTCTGTACTGATGAACATCCTGAAATTCGAAAACCTGGATCTTTGCAGCCTGGGAATGGTCAATGCGCCGGAAGACGATGACAGCTATGAGGAAATTATTTTTATGGACGTCAGCAAACGGTATTATAAAAAATGCATTGTTAAGGACGACACCCTCTTAGGGGCCGTTTTGATGGGGGACAAAAATGAATTCGCTGAGTTTAAGCGATTGATAGAAGAAGAAATCGAGCTCTCCGACAAACGGAACGAACTGCTGCGGGGAAATACCAATTCGGTCCCCCTGAAGGGAAAATTAATCTGTTCCTGCAGTCAGGTGGGTGAAGGGAACCTTATAGAATCCATTGTGAATGGTTGCTCGGAATTTGCCAAACTTTGTTCGGAAACAGGAGCAGGACTGGGCTGTGGCAGTTGCAAACCCGAGATACAGGAAATTCTTGACCGGCAGATCCAGTCTGTTGGAACATAGGATCAATTGCACGAAATAATAGGGGTAAAAACCCCAAAACATGAAGCTATTATGTCTGTCAACGATAATCTTCACCGCATATTGATCAAAGGAGGAGTAACCTCCCCGGGGGAGCTGAAGGATGGTATCGCCATGCTGGAAGCGGGGGGGCTGAAAGAAGTTTTTTTTGGTTCCAGGCAGGATCTGTTGTTCCCATTGCAAAATGCAAAGGAGGAACAGCTGGAAAAAATTTCCAAATTCAATACAGAGATCGTATCAGACAGGAGCTATCAGAATATAGTGTGTTCCTATGTATCTGCCGATATATTTGAAATGACCCATTGGCTAAAGGGCTCTACTTACCTCTATATATTGGAAGGGTTCGATTACCTGCCGAAACTTAAAATAAATATTACCGATCCAAAACAGCGGTTGGTGCCCATATTTAGTGGCAACCTCAATTTTATTGCATCAGACAACGAGGATTATTGGTACCTGAATATTAAATTTCCCGGATGGAAAAAATCAGCATATTATCCTGTGCTGATCTATAGTTGGGACATTACGGTATTAGCAAAGGCAATTGAGGAAATATATGAGGATATTGCTGACGTGGAAGAGCTGTTCTTTATCCTGAATAGGAGACTGGATACCAATAATCGTACTATCGAGAAGGAACTGGAAATCCCCTATACAAAATTTCCCTATTACGAGGGGATGAACCGCATGGGACTGGATCAGTACTGGTTAGGCCTCTATTGGCGCAACAACCGGTACGACCTCGATTTCATGAAGGAACTGTGCGGATTTTGCCTGGACAACAGCATCGGAAAAATTTGCATCACTCCCTGGAAATCTTTTATAATCAAAGGCATCAAAAGCAGCTGCAGGCCCGAACTGGAACGATTTTTAGGGCAAAGGGGCATCAATGTCAGGCATTCACAGCTGGAAATGAACTGGCATTTGCCCGTTGACGATACGGAAGCGCTGGAACTCAAAAAATTCCTGGTTCTCACATTCGACCAAAACGATATCAGCACCTATGGTCTGACCTTCGGAATTAGTAATGAAACCGGGAAACGGACACATTTTTCCTCGATCATTATTGAAAAAAACAAGCAACCCGCTATTGTAAAGAATTTTGAGGTCCCGCCAACGTACAATGTGCTGCATTTCAAAAATTTCGACCCCAACACTCAAAATTATAAGACCTATGCCCAGGATGTGGACAAGGCGGAACTACCGGGATTATTGATGGAATTGAGCAAAATTTATTTTGAGCAGCTGGGATCCCCTGAAAAAAAGAAAAAGTCGGTTAAAAGATCTACTCCGGACCTAGCCCGGGAAGTCTATCAATGCCAATCCTGCCTTACGGTATATGACGTTGTTTATGGCGATAGTAAATCCGGGGTTGCAGCGGGCACAACTTTTATGGAGCTACCGGAGGAATATGCATGCCCGGTTTGCGAAGGCCCGAAATCAGGGTTCACCGCCAGAAACCTCCTGCTATCCTGAGACGGATAGTACTTGACCAGCAGTACTGCATAAAACAATAGTAAAGGATCCGCGAAATCAAGGCCCGGCTGGATACCACTAAATCTTTATTTTTCAGTTCACTCCATTCCAAAAATAACTGCCTGGTAGGGTAAGAGAGCGATCTCAGCGCAGTTAATAACCGCGGTCGGATAGTTAGTGATATGGCTCTACTGATTTATCTTCACTATTTCTGGATTAACCTTAAATAAAAACCTCCGGGTTCGCATCATCATACTTTATGAAATTTTAATCCCACATCCAATAGCCTTGGTGGTGGCGGGATTTGGATCCTGACCTTCGTCCAAAGCAGCTATTGCCTTCTCGACAAACTTTTCGGATACGCTTGCCGGATCCCGGACACTGTCATCGATAGCGCCATGATACCGGATGACACGATCGCTGTCCACCAAATAGACTTCCGGTGTTTTTGTTGCACCATATTGTGGGGATACCTCCTGCCGGCTGTCAAAAAGGTACAGGAACGGGAATCCTTTTGCTTTGGCGTTCTCTTTCATTGCTTCAAAGCTATCACCAGGCTTCGAAGCGGGATTGTTGGGCTGGATCGCTACCACCGGATAACCCTTGGGGGCATAGTTGTTGTGCAGTTCGATGATCCGTTGTTCATTGGCCTGGGCATACGGGCAGGTATTGCATGTAAAAATTACAATATAGCCTTTGGGATCATTCCCATTGCTGTCTTTGATATTGTCAAAGGAGTACTCCTTTCCATCTATATTTTTAAGCTTGAAAGAAGGAGCCTTGTCGCCGATACCGTCTCCGGCTTTTGAACTGATAACACGAATCATGGTTTCAACACCATCATTCAAAATTGATTCTCCATTCCCGGAAAGATAGGGGGCCGTACCAAAAAATAGAAACAGGCTCAGCGACATGCCAAGTAGAATAACACTTTTCATAGTAGTAGTTTTTAAGGGTTTATAAAAAAGGTTTTACAATTTCTTCGAGCTCCCCGACATTTTGAAAAGGGGCGCCAGCAAAGTAATTTTTATCGTTGTTATAAATATAGGTCGCAGGGATGGCCCCTGACCATTCGGGGGAGACCTTATCGATCCAGTCATTGTACTTGCCATCCAAAAGTACAATTACGGTTGCTGCAAGCTTTTCCTTCCGGATAAAAGGGAGCAGTTTGTTTTCCAATTGGTTGGGGAAATCCAGGCTGCAGAGGATTACCTTGATTTTTTTATCCTTATTTTTAAGTCGAAATGCTTCAATATAGGGCAATTCCTCTATACAGGGTTTACACCATGTCGCCCAGAAGTTGATCACATAGGTTGTGTCATTCTTAAAATGAAAAATCCCTTCCAGATCATCAAATTTTTCATAGACCGGTATCCCGTTGATCCTGGAGGAGGGTTCAGGCCACTTATCCAATTGATATTTAGATATCTGTGAGGATTCTAATCCGGACGTATCCTTCCTGGCAATAGTTGTGTCCTTACAACCAGTGACTATCAGGAGTATGATCACACTCCAGCTAATTAAACCGGGCCTGGCCCATCTTTTTTTTTCGCTCATATCGCAGCGACATCAGTTTGAAATACCTAAATTGTACTGCCAACTTGTTCTCTCTAAGATAACTATGAAAACGGGATTTAACAAGAACAAATAAAGTCAACAATCAATCCCGGCCTGTAAACGACATATGCAGCTGTTGTATCATTTACCTTTATGGTCGGAAAGGTGTCGTTGGCAGGTCAGGTTCTGTCGGGAATAGAAATTTTTTGTGAAGAGTCAGGAATTGATCAGTAGCTTAAAGAATCAAAGTGAATTAAACCGTATCAAAAAGGTAGGCCTTGACGCTGGATTCCATATTGTTATGGCAGGTCAGCGGCAGGGCTGCCCTATAATCCATTAAATAGCAGCAGATGAAAAAAATCAGAAAAGAGGACATCAGTCAGGAAGTATTTGACTTATACGATGATTATGCACACAACAGGGTCAACAGGAGGTTGTTCCTGGATAAATTGTCGACCTATGCAGTAGGGGGGCTCACCGTAGGCTCCCTGCTCAGTTTTATCAGCCCCGATTATGTCAAGAAGATACAGATCCAACAGGATGATCCCCGCCTGGAATCGGAATACATAACGTATGAATCCCCGAAAGGGGGTGGGGAAATAAAAGCACTCCTTTCCAGGCCCGCTGATGCCACCGGAAAACTGCCTGGGATCGTGGTGGTGCATGAAAACCGGGGCCTGAATCCCCATATTGAGGATGTGGCCCGGAGGGCCGCCCTGGCCGGATTCATTTCCCTGGCACCGGATGCGCTGACACCGCTTGGGGGGCTACCCAGGCAACGATGATGACGGCAGGGAGTTACAGGCGCAGCGCGACCGGGATGAAATGCTGGAAGACTTTATAGCCGGGTATGAATATCTTAAAACGAATGCCAACTGTACCGGGAAAGTAGGGGTGGTAGGGTTTTGTTTCGGCGGGTGGATCTCCAATATGATGGCCGTCAGGATTCCGGATCTGGGGGCAGCGGTTCCCTTTTACGGAGGGCAGCCCGAGGAAGATATCGATAAAATCCAGGCGCCCCTGCTGCTGCAGTATGCCGGCCTGGATGAACGGGTGAATGCCGGCTGGCCTGCCTATGAAGAAGCCTTAAAAAAATATGGAAAGGACTATACGGCCTACATCTATCCCGATGTCAACCACGGGTTCAACAATGATACGACCCCGCGATACGACAGGGATGCCGCCACGTTGGCCTGGGACCGGACCATTGAGTTTTTCCGGGAAAAGCTGAAATAGGGCTGCCAGGGTATCATGGTAGATATCCGATGAAAAGGGAAACTGGGTTTGCGAGGGCAATTATACCCCCGCTCCCGTAAAAGACGGTGATACCTGATTACAACAGGCTGATCGAGGCAGTTGGCCACAAGGTCCATTTTTCCTTTTATGATCCTGTGGCCGACCTCAACGGTTTTTATGGGGGGGACGAGTATTTCTATACGGGCAATTGGTCCAGGATCTACTCCCATGCCAATGCCATATGGGATTTTGACGGCAATCCTGTATTGTTCGATGGCAGGCATGTAAAGATGATGGAGGGGATGGCGGCACAAAGTAAATAGTAACTTATTCTCAAAAATAAATCTGGATGCAGCACCTATTGTATGTTCTCATAATTTTGATAGTGTTACAGGTACCACAGCCGATTTCCGCCCAGGATAGAGATAGTAAACCCCGTACCATCGTAACCACCGATGGGGAGATAGACGACGTGGATTCCTTTATCCGGATGCTGCTCTATGCCAACGAGTTCCAGATCGAAGGGCTGGTTTACAGCAGCTCCATGTGGCATTACAAGGGGGATGGAAAAGGTACCAAATTCATATCGGAAATGGAAATGACCCGGAAGCTGTACGGTGAGAAGACAGACCTCCGCTGGCCTGGAACGCAGTGGATGCAGGAATTGGTGGCGGCATATGGCGAAGTATACCCGGTGCTGAGCTCGCATGCCATAGGATTTCCAACCGCAGCCTACCTGGAAGGACTCATCAAAATCGGGAATATCGATTTTGAAGGGGAAATGGAAAAGGATACGGAAGGATCCGACTTCATCAAAACCAAATTACTGGATGATGAGATGGCACCGCTATACCTGCAGGTGTGGGGCGGTACCAATACCATTGCAAGGGCATTGAAATCCATAGAAGTCGAGTTCAGGAACACCCCGGGCTGGAACGCCGTTTATAACAAGGTATGCTCAAAGGCCATCCTGTATACGATCCTCGACCAGGATGCGACCTACAAAAAGTACATCGAAAAATCATGGCCGGATATCAAAGTATATTATAATTCCAACCAATTCTGGAGCCTGGCCTATAACTGGCAAAAAGCAGTCCCGGCCGAATGGCATGAGTACCTGGAAGGAGCATTCATGGGTGAGCATATTATAAATGACCACGGCCCCCTTACCAAAATGTACTATAGCTATGGCGACGGGCAGCAGCAGGCTGGCGACGATGAACATATCCACGGCGATCCCACAAAACTCATAAATACCCAATGGGGTACATTCAACAACTATGACTTTATTTCTGAAGGCGATTCCCCGGCTTTTCTACATTTGATCGATGTAGGGCTAAACAACCTGCAAAACCCTGATTATGGTGGTTGGGGCGGGCGATTGCTGCAATCAAAGACCAATTCCCATCGGTGGGAAGATGGCGCCGAGGTGGCAGAACTCAATCCGTTCACCAACAAAATGGACAATGCATATCCCCAGACCCGGTGGATCAAAGCCCTGCAACTGGATTTTGCAGCCCGGGCCGACTGGTGTGTGGAAGCATATGCGGATGCAAACCATGCACCGGTAGTAGCACTGGACCACGCTGAACAGTTAAAGATCAGGCCGGGGCAAACTGTTTCGTTGCGGGGCAGTGCGACCGACCCGGATGGCGATTCCCTGACGTATTCCTGGTGGCAGTATAAGGAGGCTGGCACCTACAAGGGCGCTACAACCATTTCGGATGCGGGAACAGCCACTGCTTCCGTGAAGATAGCAGGGGATATAAAAAAGGGTGAGACCATCCACATCATCCTGGAAGTATCAGATGATGCCTTCCCGCAGTTGACCCGCTACCGGCGCGTGGTGCTAACTGCTGAATAAAGTATACCCTCCTGTTTGTATTTATGCTAATCAGGATGGCTCTAGTCAATTTCCTCCAGCTCCAGTATGATCAGTTCTTCCTTCAGTAATGCCCTGTCTTCGGTATCCCCTCTTTCGGAATAAAACCTGGCGGTTCCATAGGTAATCCTGAATGAGGCGCCCACAAGGGAATCGTCACTAAAATTATAATCCTGCAATACGTCCCGGTCTATTTGTGAAAACAAGACAGGACTTTGGTTCATCCGCGTTATAAACCGATACCCTAACTCAGACCTGCTGTCGAAGGTAGCCTCTATAATTTTGGTAATCTTTTTATCCAATTCCTGCGCGTGGGTATTAAATGCGATACTACCGATCAGGGCGAAGAGGAATATCCGTATCATGTAAAAAATTTTTCGCAATACAGATCCAGGAAATTTAAACAATCCCTGACTATAAAATAAATAATACCAGGGGGAAGTCGGCTTCATTTGAAAATACCATTCAACAATCCCCAGAGAAAGGCCTACTGGGGCTGTGTGCTACTAATTATTGTAAATTCATGGAAGCCCTCAAATTGCCAGGGAACAAACAATGGAGATCACTTCGCTGCAACAAGGAGGAATGTGATATAAAAAATTCTTACTGAAAAGGGTGGTCGCTGTACAGTGAGATGCTAAGTTTAAATAGTATATTCATAAACAGTATAGGATGTAGATCGGGGATTATACAGGTCCATTGCCAACACGGAAATCCCTGGCTTACCGGTCAATGCGTTCCGATATACGCTACAGCCCCTGTTGGTGGGACTGGCTAAATTGCCCTACATGAAAAATTTGGTGCACAGTCTCAGGAAACACGGAAAATTGATCTTTCAGATATTTTTCGGTTTGTTGTCCCTAATGGCCGGCATTTATTTTATCAAGCACGAAAGCGCAGAACTCATCCAGGTGAAATCCGCACTCCAGGAAGCCAATAGTTGGCTGCTTGCGGGTGGAGGTATGCTGGTACTGCTGTTTATTCTGGTCCAGAGCCTCATGTATCAATACAGCTTCAGGGCCGTGGAAAAGCGAATTCCCATACAGGCTGCTGTATTACTTTACCTGAAACGGAATTTTATAAGTGTATTCCTCCCTGCGGGTATGGTAACCAATATACTTTTTTTCAACCGTGAAATCGAAGAGAAACAGGGAATCGATAAAACTTTTATCTACTATGCTTCAACCATTTTTTCGGTCTGTTCCTTTGCCTCCAGCATTTTAATTGCTATTCCCGCGATAATACTGCTATTTTTAGACAATGATCTGCAGGGTAACAGCATTGTGCTGATCACCATTGTTGCCCTGATACTGGCAATCCTGTCTTTTGTGGTGGTAAGTATTATAAAAAGGGGCTTTGTTTTCCGGCTTTTTCAATCAGCAGCTCCCGGACTGGCCAAAATGTTCGTGGATTTGCAGCACTATCCTCTAAAGCGAGCGGACCTGGTAGTGGTGTTGGGATTGTCCTGTATCATAGAATTAATCGGGGTGGCACATTTGTATATTGCCATGGCCGCGCTGGATGTAACACCATCCTTGCCTGTAGCCATTATCGGGTATTCGCTGGTTTTGATAATACTGCTAACTTCGCCATTTTTAAGGGGCATTGGCGCTATAGAACTTGCCCTGACCTATGCACTGACCCTTTTCGGGTTTAGCGCGGTAGCCGCATTGTCTGTGGCATTTTTATTCCGGTTTTTTGAATTCTGGAGCACATTGCTGCTGGGGATTATTGCATTGCTCTTTCGGAAAGATGGGCTCTTTCTGCAAATGCTGGCACCTGTACTGTTGTTTTTTTTGGGAATTGTCAATATCTTTTCTGGCCTCACACCAGCCCTGACAGGGCGCGTGAAAGTATTGCGGGACTTTATTCCCTACGATATCATAGAGGGATCCAATACCCTGGTGATCGTCATAGGAATTGTTTTGGTCTTTACGGCCGTAACATTGGTACAGGCGTACCGGAATTCCTATTACCTGGCTTTATTCCTGGCCATGCTCTCCTTTATTGGGCATTTGTTCAAGGGAATAGACTATGAGGAGGCCGCACTGGCATTGTTCACCATGGGTATACTGATATACCAGCGGAAAGATTATTTTATTCGCTCGGTACCCCTGAAGCTTCCCAAACGAACCCTGGCGCTTGGATTTGTGATCAGTGTAGTCCTGTATGGTATCGGCGGATTCTATATTCTGGATTTCAGGCAATTCAATACAAACTTTACACTTTGGCTCTCTGTCGTCTCCACCATTAAATCGGTCTTCCTGCTGAACATTGATTTAAACCCCTTAACCCCGTTTGGAAGGTATTTTTTACTCAGCCTCCGGATGTTGGGTATTTCGAGTCTGTTATACTTTTTATGGCAATGGTTCAGGCCGGTCATGAGTAAACCGGATCCCGATACTTCCCGGTTTGCAAGGGCCAGGCAAATGGTCGCAGATTTTGGCATTTCCCCCCTGGATTATTTTAAGACCTACTTTGATAAACAACTATATTTTTTTGAGAATGAAAAAGGGTTTATCTCCTATAAGACCACCAAACGATATGCCATGGTACTAGAGAATCCTGTATGCAGCGATCATTCCACTGAAAGTATGGCTCGGTGCATAAAGGAATTTGAAGCCTTTGCACTTGCAAGGAATAAAAATACCATTTATTACCGCATTCCGGAAGCTTCAAAACCATTGTATGAAGCACTGGGCAAGAAATTGTTGTTGATCGGCGAGGATGCCTTTGTAGACCTGAAGGATTTTACGTTGCAGGGAGGGGAGGCAAAACCTTTGCGCAACGCAATGAATAAGCTACAAAAAAGCGGGTTTATCTTCAGAATCCATGATCCGCCCCAAAATGATGCTTTTCTACAACAACTCGCCTACGTTTCCAACGAGTGGTTACAAGATATGGAACGCAGTGAACTTGGTTTTTCGCAAGGCATATTCTATCCTGCTGAACTTAAAGGCCAAACCGTATTAACGGTGGAGAATGTGGAGGGAAAGATCTTCGCCTTTCTGAACCTGATACCCGGCAGTAAAGGGGAGCTAAATTTTGACCTGATACGGAAATCAGGCGATGCGACGAACGGTACCATGGATTTTATGTTCATTTCGATGATTCAATATTACAGGGAGAAAGGGTTCAGCACCTTCAACCTTGGGATGGTTCCGTTATCCGGTATTGATGAACCGAATAATTTTCCGGAAAGGGCCATGAAACTTGCCTATGAAAAAATGAAACAGTTCGGCCATTATAAAAACCTCCGATCTTTTAAGGAGAAATTCAACCCCGTTTGGGTCAGGATCTACGTGGCGTATGACAGCGACCTAGACCTTGTAAATTTACCTACCATCCTGAACAAGGTAATGCAGGTTAAAACAGCAACCTCGGATCAGATATAGGGTGTGACTCCATTTTTTTGGACAGTTTCAGGAAACTGCTACTTAGGTAGCAGTCCTGAAAGCGCTGAGGCATTACATTTGCTTAACAAATTATCGTACAGGATATGGCATATAAGGTCTCCTTTTTGGATCGCACATACTGGACCAACAATAAATATGCATGGGCGTATGCCATCCTGATCGTTTTTCTTGCCGTGTCGTTTGCAGTAATTCTAAAGGCACTGGACATCTACGAAGGTGTAGCACTACGGAATATCAATATCTTTTTTATCCTGGCAGGCTTTATCCTTCTCATTCGGGATTACAGGATACACTCAAACCAACCGCTGACGTATGTGCAGGCATTTATGCTTTTAATGCGGACCGGGATATACTTCGTCTGCTATTCCTGCCTGCGCTGATGGTCTATATAGCCGCAAACCAAAACCAACTGCAAATCGTACGGGAGCGGGAAACCTTCCAATCTGACTACCCTGTCATTCAAATAGTTTTTTCCACATACCTTGAGACCGTAGCCACGGTGGTAATCGCGGCAATGACAGTTGCATTTACTGCCCGTTTCGGGAGGTTGTAAAGACCGGTAATTTCAATTTTTCCACGACTATGGGGAGCTTTATTACTCAAGTGACTAACAATTTATTGGCGTAATTTCTTTACCTTGTGGAATAAACAACCAAATGTAGATCCGGCCTGTATGAAGCCTGAGGATAATCATTTTCTACGGTATTTGGAATCCCTGAAGGAATCCATTTTTTTTGGTAGTCTTCCGGGTAGAAATCCTTCGATCCATGCTACTTGATATGCAGCCCAAATTTTGGGAAGCAGGCCTTTTCCTGAATAGTTCGGAAGTGACGCCCAATTTGCACTTTATCGTGAATGGCAGGATCAAAGTATTTCAGATCAATCCCCATACCGGGAGGGAACATACCATTTTTATCCTCTCAAGGGGAAATATCTTTGATATATTGTATTTCCTGGAATCCCTCCCGCACGATGTCTACTGGGAAACCCTGGATGAACTGGAAATATTGAATATCCACCCTGAAAAGTTGCGCAGCTGGATGATTCAATACCCCATATTGAATGCGTCCGTGATACGCTATTTGGGAGGCCGGATGCGACAATTGGAAGATGTTGCCTCAGATATATCCCTTCACAGCACCCTGATCCGGTTGACAAACCTGATATTGAAGAACCTCGATGCGAAATCGCACCGGCTTAAACTAATCAACAACCTTCCCAATGACGAAATAGCCGGACTGATCGGCACAACGCGGGCGGTGGTCAATCGCCACATACAGGAACTTAAACGATGCGGGGCTATTTCGGTCAGCCGCAAACATATCGATGTCGAGAATTTAGAAATGTTACTTGCAATTTCAGAGGAGAAGTTTATTCCCTGAAACGCTGCATTGTGTATGTATTCTCGCTTCCTGCAAGGAGCATTTTATAAATTGCCAGCCCATACTTTCCTGAATTGATTTCTCTTATTTAACACCAGTTTACTTGCCACCGGGCCGCGAAGCTACCTTTTACCCATCAAGAGTACCATTTGGGACCGGTATCTTGGATATGCCGTTTTAGGTTAGAAAAATCTAATCCCATTGCTACTTAGGTAGCAGTTTAAGGGCTGGTATTGAGCTACTTTTACCCTCAGAATCATAGTATCAATTATCATGAAGAACGGAATAATAACTATTGTTTTAACCTTGCTGCTGGCAGGGAATTCATATGCCCAACAAGGAAATGAAGGGTCCGCCTTCGGTAAGAAAACCAGGACCACAGAACATGCCATGGTAAAGGGTTCATCCAAAGAAGTTGTTTTTGGAAGAATCCCTGTTTTAGAAACCAGTCATGCTATGGAAGGTAATGTAACCATTAATTTCAAGGGGCAAAACTATTACTACAACGATGGCGATTATTTTATGTACAACGGGGGAAGGTACCTTCTGGTTTCGCCCCCTGAAGACCTCAGTCTAAGCACATTGCCTAAAGATAGAGACCAGGTTTCAGAGGAGACCTTTTACAGCAAGGGCATTTTTTACCATAAAATGGGTGCCTGGTATAAGGTAATCAAAGCCCCGCAGGGTGCTATCATATATGCATTACCTTCCCAAATGGATGTGGTTACAGTTGATGATGAAGCATACTATGAACATTTGGGAGTGCTCTACGAAAAGGTGTTTGTATCGGGGGAACAAGCCTTTGAAGTGGTAGGGGAATTAACTGAATAGCAACCTTGGGTTCTTACCATTTCTGGGGCAGCAGTTTGGGATAATGGAACCTTAACACGTAAACAAATAACATAGATCCCAAATCTAAAATCTACCTGCGTATTAAAATAATTCAGAAGAATAGAAACGATTTTAAACTATACAAAAATGAAAAAAACAGTTTTAGGTATTGTGATGATCGGGCTTACCGTTCAGGGTTTTTCACAGGAATTGCTTTATGAAGCAAAAATCAGGAAAGAAGAGGTGCCCGCCGCCGTTATTGAATCCGTCGAAAGGAATTATCCCGAATTTACACGGGATGAATATGCAGCGCTGCCCCTGGAATATGTAGAAAATGATGTGGTGGTCAACAATGACATTCATTCCATTGATGATTACGACACCTTTAAAGTTTTTCTTTCCGGAAAGGGGAGGGAGTTTACAGCTACCTATGACAGGGCAGGAAATTTAATGAACACCATGGAGCACATGAAAAATGTGGCTCCCCCCAATGCTGTTAAATCAGCAATAACCAAAGCCTACCCCGGATGGTCCCTGGAGAAAGACTCCTATACTATGACCCATTATAACGGAAGTAAAGAAAAAGAACGCTACCGGGTAATAATAACAAAAGGAGGGGAGAAAATGCATGTTTACACAGATGCCAATGGTAAAATAATAAACAAACCCAAAATGCACAAAATGCATGAATAAAGGTAGCAGGTACTTTCCGGATATCTGGAACCCGTAATTTGTGCCTCGCAAAAGAATGCGGAAGCATATACCCATAAGCCGGCAAGCACATCAGGAAGTATGATCCGGAATTATATGAAGAAGGATTTTGATTGTATTGATTTTAGCATGTTTCGATTGATGAGAAAGAGGCGGCCATTGAAGGTCGCCTTCTTGTTGTGAATGGCCCGGTATAGCGGGCTAAAACCCAGGTTTTCTAAAGTCGTTAATTCAAAAAAACATGAAAAGAGTATGTATTGCATTGGATTATACCCCGCTGGCAGAAAAAGTTGCGCGAACCGGGCATGCATACGCCAGGGCTTTGGGTGCGGAAATAACCCTGGTACATGTCGTTACCGATGTAGCATATTACATGGTTGATTATGACCCTATTATGGGTTTTGAAGGCGGTGAGATACCCGATATTCCGGGACTTGAAGTGGCAATTTACCAATACGCAGAGAATTTTTTAACTGCTGTTGCGACTCATTTAAAAGATAGTACGGTGAAGACCGCCGTCCTGGTAGGCTCATCAGCAGATGCCATACTGGTCTATATGACTGATAATTCCATGGATCTTATTGTCCTCGGCACCCATGGCAATAGCGGTCTGGAACAGCTGCTTATGGGCAATACGGCAGCACGGGTGGTCCGGTTTACTAAAGTTCCGGTTTTATTGGTTCCAACCAATTTCTAGGGTGGATTGGTTTTTTCAGGGCATTTTATAACTATTCAAAAGGGTGCAGGGAATATAATTTATTTGGAAATTAGGTATGGGATCTGAGCCGTGCCGATTTGATGGCCATTGACGCGTTCTCGTTAACCAGCTATACATCGGAGCGTGTTCGCTTCCCTGGTATCGATGAGCCCTAAATCTCCTCTCGTACATTATAATCCTGCCGGATGAATATAAAACGGGAAACTAAGGGATTGCCATCCCGGGCATACCCCCTTGGTCCGGGCAGCGGGAATTTTGATTACTTTTAAATCCGAATTGCGAAAATCTTAATATGCAACTATATGAATTTTAATCCCTGGCATCACGTTTCAATTGGGGACAAACAGCCCGATGTAGTCCAGGCTATTATTGAGATCCCTACAGGAAGCAAGGCCAAATACGAATTGGATAAAGCCACCGGGATGTTGCGGCTGGACCGGGTATTATATTCCTCCATTAATTATCCGGCCAATTATGGCTTTATACCTCAAACCCTGGGCGAAGACAATGATCCGTTGGATATTCTGGTCCTTTCACAGATTGCCATCCAGCCGCTTTGTATCGTAAGAGCAAAAGTTATCGGCGTTATGCGGATGATTGACAGTGACCAATCGGATGACAAAATAATTGCAGTTGCGCTGGACGATATCAGTGTTTCCCATATCAGCCATGTTGATCAGCTCCCTCCCCATTTTATGATTGAACTCAAAAACTTTTTTGAGGATTATAAGAAATTGGAAAACAAAAAGGTCCTGGTCGAAGATTTACAGCAGGCCACAACCGGCAAACAGATTATCCGCGAAGCAGCCATCGCATACAAGGCTTTGAAACGTGAATAACTGCAGGTTGATTTTTTATAATCCAAATGAAGGTGAGGGTTAATTTTATGGAATTGCCCACCGGGAGGAATCCCTCCTGGAACGTAACAGTAAGTTGAAGAAATCCCCCCGGAACAGATGTCACTGATAGCCGAGATCTTTTTTAACCTGAATGAATGGTTACAGCACCTTACCGCAGTCCATCCCCTATGGGCCTATATGATATTTTTCCTGATCGTGTTTGCAGAATCCGCATTTTTCCCGGTTGCGCCTGTATTACCCGGGGATGGCATGTTATTCGCTGTAGGGGTATTGGCTTTTTCGGGCAGTATATCGCTCTGGGTGGCCAGTTTGGTATTGATTACGGGAGGGATTGTAGGCAATAGGATCGCATACTTTTTAGGCCGGCGGTTTGGGCCTGCCCTATTTGACCGCTTTCGCTGGCTGGATCAAAACGATTACCGGAAAGCCAACGAATTTTATGCGATATATGGCAGCAGGGCCCTGTTTTATTCCCGGTTTGTACCGGTTGTGCGCGCATTGGTACCACTTGTCGCAGGTGTTGCTTCAATGGACCTTACTACTTTTACGAAATACAACATACTTAGCGTGTCTTTATGGGTAGTGTTACTATTGCTGTCTGGTTATTTCCTGGGCCATATCCCCTGGGTAAAAGCAAATTTTCTGTGGTTAATCCCGGGGATGGTGCTGGTGAGCATCCTTCCCGCCATTGTATTGTTTTTTATTCGAAAGCTGCGTAAGCAATAACAGTATTAGGGATCGGTACCACCTTCCCCGTTATCGCCTGCATCATACTCCAGTTTTTCCAGGTTGATGATGGTCAGCCGTTCCTTGCCGTCCACCATTTTTAAAGTGTAGGTAACACGGAATGATTCCCTGAGGTTCGATTTATCCTTCAGGTTATATTTTTTCAGCACATCAGGCCTGGCCTTATCAAAGAACAGTCTTGCCTGATTTAGCTCATTCGTAAAAAAATAGCCTTCTGTTGATGCACCTGTATAGGTTGCCACCGCAATTTTAGTACTGCTCGTGTTTTCCTGAGCCTGCATTGCTGTCGCTATACTTATAAGCAGCCACACAATAAAATGTTTTTTCATTTCAGTAAGTTTTTGGTGGGAACCTGTTCCTAAAATTACCGGATTTTTTTGGTATAAAATACCTCCCGGGCAGGAATACCCTTTAACCGGGATCAAACTTCAGGCTGGTTGTACATTTCTGAAAAAATGAGCGGCCTTTTAAAAAGCTCCCGGATAGCCTTAAAAAAGCTTCTTTGTTTTAAGGGCGCAAAGTCAAATCGCAATATGGCCTCCGGGGATTCAGTACCTTCGATTCTGAGTCCGTCAGCAAACTCAAAATCAAGGAATTCCAAGCCGTCTGCTGATTCTTCTGACCGGTCGCAGTATGTAAAACTATTTCCCGATTTACCAAGATAAAACCGCAAGCCTGTGTAAGCACCGGGTTCCAATGTAAGCACGCTTTTGGACCTTAAAAATTCACCATCAAACATTCCTTTTATAAGCAAGGAAGATTGGTCTGGGAAGTCCGTGATGACCTGTTCCTGCCCCTGTTGCTGCAAAGCCGATATTTTTATAATGTTCAAATTCATTACGGAAACATCCAACTCATCGGCATACGCGTTTTTTAATACCAGGTCTTTTATTGGTTTACCTTCCCTGTCCATTCTGTACAGATCAGAAATAAAGGGATAAGTAAGCCATATAGAGGGATAGAATTTCAGTTTTTTCATACCATTGAATTGTAAATTATACAACTCAAAGTTACGGTTCATAGCCAGCTTCTTAAACTACGGCATTATCCGTTTTATATGATATTTTATCCCTGTTACAGGACATTGACGCCCGGTTGTCCTAAGTTAAAAATACCAAGCAGGGGTGAGGTGATCCCTTTGGAATCCGATAAAACAATACCGCTGAACGTATAAGCTGGAAAGGTGGGAAGGAACATGAAGAAACCATGTGCCGTTCTATAAAACAGCAATATCAGGCGTGCAAAACCATTACTGCCACGTAGGGTAATTGGCGGGCTTTAGCACGAAATTGTGTTCGTCCAGCCTGGAGCAGGGGTCCTGCCAGTCTGTTTCAAAGATGGAAACCAATAAGTTTTTTAAACTGCTGAAGGAATTGGGTTTTTGGACAAATCCGTTTGCTCCAAGTTCATAACTTTTTTTAATATCCTTCAAATTCTTGGAGGTGGAGTAAATGATGATGCAGAGATCCCGTAAATGTTTGATGCTCCTGATCTCTTCAAGGCATTGAAACCCATCTTTCCCCGGCATATTGATATCCATAAAAATTATGTCCGGTAATTCGCTGCCATTCTTTACCAGGTAATCCAAAATCGATTTTCCATCCGAAAAGGTCCTGCACCTCAGCACATTATCGACCTCTGAACAGGCACTTTTAAAGAATTCCCGATCGTCACCATCATCATCGGCGAGAAATACCAGGTTGGGCTGTTTCATGTTTAAAGTGTAAATTCCAAGATACTAATATATCAATTTTCTATAAAATTTATCTTTATCCCTGCCCTGTTTATCACAGCTATAGTATGCACAAAGGCCGGTAACTTGTTGAGAATTGCCACTTGAAAGCAATGGCTGCTGGCACATATCCCTAAAGATTGTCACCAGGCATCATACCGGCCAGGCCAACCAATGTCCGGGTTTCCTGACTTCTCTTTTCGTTAAAATTCATATCGGAATTGGGATGGAAATTTTGTAAATTATCCCATATGGCAACTCTGGCTGCCGATACCGGCAACCTCGGTTACACCAGTTGGAGCGAATGGCGCTGCCAGCTTATTTATCTGATACAAAACTATAGGGCATGGAAAAAACGTTATTTCACTTAAAGAAAACAGCTACCCTTTTGGTGGCAACATGTATCGTATTGGTTACCACTACCCTGGCGCAGGCTCCCGGAGCACAGAACGAACTGGACAATAAGGTAACTGCGTTTCTGGACGCAAAAAAGGATACCTGGCGCGACATGAATGTCCCTGCATCAGACGGGAAACTGCTGTATGACATCATCGTAAAAAAGGGCTATACCAAAGGACTGGAAATAGGGACTTCCACGGGTCATTCTGCCATATGGATCGCATGGGCTTTCAGTAAAACCGGGGGCAAACTGACCACCATAGAGATTGATAAAAACCGCTACGAGGAAGCGATTGCAAATTTTAGGGCGGCCGGCCTGTCGGATTATATCGATGCCCGGTTAGCCGATGCCCATGAGCTGGTACGGGATCTGCCCGGCCCATTCGATTTTGTGTTCAGCGACGCTGATAAAAACTGGTACGTGAATTATTTCAGGGATGCAGCCCCGAAACTGGAAGCAGGAGGTTGCTTTGCGGCACATAACGTCAGGCCTGCAGGTAAAGGTGAAGGCGGTATGGGCGGTACACAGGAATATCTTGCCTATGTTCAGCAACTGGACACCTATACCACCATCGTGGATAACAGCGGCGGTGGGTTGGCGATCAGTTATAAGAAATGAATTGGTTTCTCAATCCAGCTGGACATTAGGTTCGGCATGGCGGCACAGGAATAATTTTTGTCTTCAGCATTTTATGCCACAATTGGCCATTTAAATGCGGAATGCAATTCAATTCTGCTTCCCGTACTTTGCGATTTTCTTGCTGCCTCTATAATTTCCAGTACATGTAATGAATGTTCAACATTTACCAGAAGTTCCTTACCGGTCGCCAGGTGTTCACAGATGAGTGATGCCCCCTGTTCCCAAACATAATCTCCCTGGTCTGTGGAAAATCTCATTGTTTCTGGATTTTTTACCGTGGCCATGTCCACTCCGGATGGTTTCCAGTCATATCCAAGCATATGCATATTTCCTTCAGAGCCCCATACAGAAATGGTGGCCTGTTCCTGACCGGTACCACCATGACCATAAGGATCAAAATAATTGAATCCACATTGGACATGTGAAAGGACTCCATCCTGATGTTCCATCAGGACGTGGGAATTATCTTCTGCTTTAACCTCTATGAAGCCCTTATCTTCGGTTTCCCGGGTAGGCGTAATAATATTGGTCATTGCCATTATTGATTTGGCAGGTCCAAAAAGCCCGGTTAATGTAGCAATGTTATAAACTCCTAAATCCGGTAGGCTGCCACCTAATTTTTCATAAAAAAAGGCAGACCACCAGGGACCCTGGTGTCCGTAATGTGCCGTTGCGCTTGCAATTTTCCCAAGTGCCCCTTCATTTACTTTTTTTGCCATGAACGCAAACTGCGGGCTGTTTACAACCACCGGTGCCCCCCATAATTTTACGCCCATGCCTTCGGACAACCTTATTAATTCCACCCCCTCATCATAGGAATTGGCCAACGGTTTTTCAGACCAGACGTGTTTACGGTTTTGAATGGCTATCTTGTTTAACCGGCCATGTTCCTGCATGTTTGTCAGATTAACAAACAGGTCAAACTCTGCCCCGGATAACATGTGGTCAATGTCCGGGTACCAATTGGAGACATTGAATTCCTTTGCTCTATTTTCTGCCCGTTCCGGTTTGATGTCACAAAGGCTGACAACCTCGGCAAAGGGTGATTTGGTCAAATGTGGTAAATAGGAACCGGAAACACTGCCACATCCTATGATCCCAACTTTGATTTTCCGGTATAGAGGCTCAGTCTTTTTCGCTTCGTTTGAGTGGGCTAAAATGGAGGGTGCCACCACAGTAGATGCTCCAAGAGCCCCAAGGGTTCGACAAAAATCGTTTTCTGTTTATTTTATCCATTGAAATTGTTTTGTTTGACAACATGCCTGCAGCCATGACGCGATTATGCTAAGGGATTATTTAAACAGTGAAAGCACTATTCAAGTCAAGTTGCCGGACCAGGCGAGCATTCACAAGTACCGGATACAGATTTCCTTTAACGGAGTAAGTTAGCTCAAAGACGTGAAAAAAATAAATATTTTTAGTGAAAAATGCAGGCCGTGATCGTTGATTTTTGGTATGCCGTCCTGGTAGCGAAAATGGGAACGAAAGCCTTACGAACAGATGGCCGTTGGAGACTTAATTATATACTGGGAGTGTACCAACTTCCTGGTTGTGGAATGTGGTTATCGTATGGCACTTGGTGTGAATGGACAGAAGATGAATGGCCGAAACTTCAGGATAACAGTCATCACCCTGTCAACAATTTTCAGGGTTGCCTACTGGGTGATCAATAGGAGTTAGCTATTACCCAATCACTTCCTTCTCGGTTATAAATGGTTGGTGGTAATGGCGCTGACCTTTAGCCCGGTACAGTGCATTGGCCAGTGCCCCCATGATCGGTGGGAACGGCGGTTCTCCCAGCCCGGTCGGAGCTATCGTATTCTGGACAAAATGAACCTCTATGCTGCGGGGTGCCTCGCTATGGCGTATCAGCCGGTATTTGTCAAAGTTGTTCTGTTCCGGAACGCCATCTTTAAAGGTAAGCGCACTGTACATGGCATGGCCGATACCGTCCACAATACCTCCTTCTGCCAGGTTTGTGGCCGCATCCGGATTCACGACAATGCCGCAGTCAATGGCGCAATATACTTTGTCGATTACGGGTTTATCATTTTCGATGACCATATCCAGGACCTGGGCAACATAGCTATTATGGCAAAAGTATGCGGATACCCCCCGGTAGCGGTTGGCGTCTTCCTGTCCCCAGCCCGATTTTTCCTTTACCAATTCCAGTACGCCTGCGTACCGTGATGCCTCATAGTCATTTTCCTCCCCGATTGGATCTTCCATGGCACGATTTAACAACTCCAGCCGGAAGTCGATGGGGTCCTTGCCGGCAGCTTCCGCGACTTCATCAAGGAAAGATTGCTCTGCACCTGCAATAAAATTGGACCGGGGCGCCCGGAAGGCACCTACCGTAATGTTGGAATCGATAGACCATTCCTCTGCCAGGTAATTCTCCAGCGCACCTGCCGGGAACCGGTTGGCCGCCAGCGGGCTTTCGGGGATGCCGCCTGTCCGCACATGGAAGGCTATCAGGTTATTGTCCGCATCGAGGGCGGCACGGTACGTAGCATAATACGCCGGCCGGTATGTGCCATGGGTCATATCGTCTTCGCGGGTATACACCAGCTTAACGGGAGCATTCATTTTTTGTGAAATAGCGGCAGCCTCTGTGAGGAAGTGGCCGTAGAGCCTCCTTCCAAAACCCCCGCCCTGCCGGGTCATTTGTATGTCTACCTTTTCCAGGGGCAAACCCAACCTTTCAGCTACACTGCGCTCCATGATCTCCGGGGTCTGGGTAGGTCCCACAAGCTCCGCCTTATCTGCCGTTACATGGGCAAAGAAGTTCATGGGCTCCATGGTATTATGGGCAAGAAAAGGGCAGGAATAACTGCGTTCTATGACTTTTGCCGCCTTTTTGAAGGCAGCCTCAGGATTCCCGTCCTTGCGGACGACCTTGGAATTTTGGGATCCCATATCCTCCATTTGTTCGCGGTGGAGAGCGGTCCCTTCCAGGCCGGCCGGGTGATTCACGGTCAGTGACCTGCCAAAAATTTCCATCTCGTTTTTAATATCCGGCGCCAGTTCCCATGCTACTTTTAAGGCCTTCTTGGCATTGAGTGTTTCCCAGGTGGAGTTGCCCACCACAACAGCGAGATCTGTAAAGGCACTGGTATCAAATGCACTTTTCTTATAGTCTTCCTCAAAGGTTTTGATCGTAAAGACGTCTTTAATGCCGGGCATTGATCTGGCCTCCGCGTCATCAATTGATTTAAGTTGCATGCCAAAAGCCGGGGGATGAACGATCATGGCGATCAGCATCCCGTCCCGCTGGTAATCCAGCCCGAAAAGCGGCTGCCCGGTAACGATCTTAAGGCCATCCACGTTTTTACGGGACGTTCCGATTATTTTAAAATTTCCTGCATCCTTCAGAGCCACCTCCTCGGGCACGGGTATTTTGGCGGCAGCAGATGCCATTTCACCATAACCGGCCGATCTTCCCGCTGTTTTTATGGTACAGGATACCCGATTCAGTCGTTATTTCTCCTGCGGGTACCTCCCAGGCCTTGGCGGCAGCTTCTATCAGCATATGCCGGGCAGTAGCACCGGCCATACGCAAGCCTTCCCACCCCTGCCGGATGGACTGGCTGCCACCGGCAAGTTGGCGGGTAAAGATCGCTGTATTCAACGGTGCCTGTTCCACGACGACATTTTTCCAGTCTACATCCAGTTCCTCCGCTACGATCATTGGCATGGAGGTCTTTACATTCTGCCCGATTTCCGGGTTGGGTGACATGATGGTAACCATGCCATTTTCCCCGATCTTTAAAAATCCGTTGATACTGAACCATTCTTTAGGCATGTTCAGGACCTGTTCCGGGGTGGGCTTGCAGGAAGCGAGCCAACTAAATCCCAGCATCATTCCCCCTCCTGCAAGGGCCGAACTTTTAAGGAAGGAACGTCTGCCGTAAGCTATTTTTGCGATTGTCATTTATCGTTGTTTTAAGGTGTGCTATCAATAGGGGGGGAGTGTGCGGTATGATCCGCTTATCATGCATTTTGGGTATTGGCGGCAGTCCTGACCGCTTTTTTGATTCGTGTATAGGTACCGCAGCGGCAAATGTTACCGTTCATTGCAGTTTCGATTTCCGCGTCGCTGGGATTGGGGTTCTCCTTTAAAAATGCCGAGGCGGTCATGATCTGCCCTGCCTGGCAATAGCCACACTGGTATACGTCATGCTCCAGCCAGGCCTGTTGTACCGGGTGATCGCCGTTTTCCGAAAGACCCTTCAATGGTCGTAACGGCTTGTCGCCGACGGCTGAAACCGGTAACTGGCAGGAGCGCACAGCTGTTCCTTCCAGGTGTACCGTACAGGCGCCGCATTGTGCAATTCCACAGCCGTATTTGGTGCCCACCAGGTTCAGGTGGTCCCGTAATACCCAAAGCATGGGAGTGGCAGGATCGACGTCGAGCTCCCGGGATTGTCCGTTGATGTTAAGGTTAAAAATTGCCATAATCAGGTGCTTTAAGTTGAACTATAACAATATAAGATATTTAGCGAATATCTGAAAGGCATAAATCAAACAAATCAGTACATAATTCAAAGCGTGGAAAGTTGTTCCAACCTGAACGGAAATTGCAGTGGGGATCCTTAGATTTGATGAAAATGGGGGCGTTGGGGGTTTGCCGGTACGAAAGCGATGTTTCCGAAAGAATTCCGGGGAAATTGCAGGAATGTATCCGTAAAACCGATAAAAGCCCCTGGTTTGAGTTAGTGTTTTTGGTTTCAGAGATCCGGGGGCCTTGATCGGTTTCCCGGATTTTACCTTTCCAGGGGCAGGCATTCGCATAATACCGTTAAAGGCATACATTAAAATGGTTCACCGGGTAATCAGTCAGCCGCAATTTCGCTCTTACCCCTTCCCCTTACTTTTTTCCATATGATTTTAAACAGGTTCACAACCGGAAGGATAGCGAATCCTACTACCAGGCCTACCAGTAATTCACTCAGGATCATCGGCCAATTGTGAAATAATTCATGCAAAAAATCTATGTTGTGTAAAAATATGCCACCGGTTACCAATATAAGTGCAATAGTACCAACAATTGATAAGGTTTTGATGACCCAGGGCAAGGCATTGACCAGCAGGTTGCCAATACTGTCGGAGAAGCTTTTATCTTTACCATTAAGCCGGATGAGGCGGTAACCGAATTCATCCATCCTTATAATAAGCGCGACGATCCCGTACACGCCCACCGTGGCGATCAGGGCTATTATAGACACTACAAGGATACGGGTCAGCAATGATTCGTCCACAACCGTACTGAGCGCTATGATCACGATCTCGACGGAAAGTATGAAGTCTGTCAGGATAGCTGAGCGGATCTTCTCTTTTTCCAGGGCCAGTACTTCCTTTTTGGAAATATTTTCGGTCCTGTGCTACAGTTTTTTCATGGGGATGCGGGACAAAGAATTCATATATCTTTTCAGCCCCTTCATATCCAAGGTAGAGTCCGCCAGCTAATAAGTATGACGATAATTGCCCAGGGTAAAAAAGCACTCAGCAGGAAGGCGACAGGAAGAATGATCAGTTTGTTGAGGAAGGAACCCTTAGTAATCGCCCACAAAACCGGAATCTCCCGATCCGACAGGAAGCCGGATGCTTTTTCTGCATTGACCGCCAGGTCATCGCCTAAAATCCCCGCTGTTTTTTTGCCTGCAATTTTGCTCATGGCACCCACATCGTCCATAAGAGCGGCGATGTCGTCCAATAATGCAAAAAATCCGGTGGCCATGGGTCTTTGATCTGAATTTACTGCTCCAAAAGTAGCGGTTCTTTATCGTTTGGAACCCTGGCCAGATCCTGCTTGTCTTTTTCCGTGGAGAGGTAATGCAAGGCCAGGAAGCCCAGTTGCAACCCTATCAACACAATTTTGAATTCCTTGCTTTTTACTACGGCTGAAGCCGTGTCCAGAAGTGATGTTACGTTCATATGCTGCTTTTAATTACAAGAATACCGCTATATTACGCAAAACATAGATGCGATAGCTGTAAATCTTAACCCGATGCCGGAAGGAATAAACCTGCAATTGCCAAACGTAAAGAATGGCTGTCCGGTTTTAGTCAATTTGTACCCTCAATTTTCAGTTCTTCAGTACAATACAGTATGTATCACCAATGTTCGATTTCAGATCGGATCTCGGCGACTTTTTTACCCCGTACTTTACTTATCTTTTCAAGGAGGCCTTCAAATCCGCCGCTCTCAAAATAGAGATCTTCCAATTCCAGGTCCGGGTAGCTATTGATATACTCTTCCTGGATGGAATTCCATTTATCCTCCAATTCGGTGTACTGGTTCAAATCGTCATTCGTTTCTTTTCCGGCCGACTTCTTGTCTGAGTCCAGATCATCAGGGAAATCCCTCCTTTCCATGTCCATATTATATTCCTTTCAGGTGAAGTTACGAATTTTCGAAAGCTCCTATTACCCCGTTCCGATTAAAGGTTATTCTAAAGGGAAAGGTTGCCTAATCCGACTTTGCCCCCAAACGGCGAAAAATATTCTTAACGGAATAGTGATGGGCAGATTTGATCGTGTCCAGGTCCTTCCAACTTAGGGGGGTAGCCACGCCGGCTTGCTGGGTGGGTCGGAGGGAATACGGGCAAACCGATGTTTGTGCATATGCGTTTCGCAGATAATCCAAAAATATTTTAACCCCCCTTTTATTTTTTCGTATTTCCAGGGTAAACAGTGCCGGATGCCCGGAGACCAATTGTTCCGCCAGGTCACGTGCTTCTTCCCGGACCTTATCAAAATCCTGGGTCGGTTCTATTCCGTAATATACATGGAGCCCCGATTTCCCAGTGGTCATAAGGTTGGAGTCAATTCCTTTCGTTTTCAGCAGCTCCCCAACCAGTTTCGCGGCTTTTTTTACCTTCGCAAAGGGTAGCCCATCGGAAGGATCAAGGTCAAATACCACCTTGTCTGGCCGGTGAAGATCTTTTTGCCGGCTCAGCCAGGGATGGAAGGAGACGGTGCCCTGGTTAGCCAGGTAAACCAGGGTCTCTTCATTATTGCACATGATTTCTTCCGCTTTGCCATCTTCTGTTTCCACGGTTATGCGATCGATGAAATCAGGATAATAGTCCTGTGCATGTTTTTGGTAAAAACCCCCTTTGGTGATACCTCCCGGAAAGCGCTGGAGTGTAAGCGGCCTTTCCTTAAGATAGGGTAACATGCGGGGAGCTATCTTCTCGTAATACTGTACCATATCCCCTTTGGTAAATTTTAAGTCGGGGAACATGATCTTATCAGGATGTGTGATTTCTATGCCAAGGATTTCCATACTACATTTCTTTTACAACTTCTTTCGGATCTTTATCCTCCCGGATGCCCAGAAAACTGGGATGCCGCAACTTATCGCCAGCTGTCCATTCCGTAAACTCGAATTGTCCCACATACCGGGGTTCCACCCAATGGTTACGTCCATTCTTATTGTCGGAATAGTTAAAGAAGGGGCTGCTGGACCGTTCTATCTTTTGGAATTTCATACTCCATTCTTTTAAAAAGTCATCCGAATAGCCGGTGCCAACTTTACCGGCAAACTTTAATTCATCCTTCTCATAAAATCCGACTAAAAGCGCACCAAAGCCGATCCTGCCGCTATTTGGTTCGGTAAATCCTGCGATGACCAATTCCTGACCGTTTACACACTTAAATTTAAGCCAATCCCTGCTCCGGCTATGGCGATACGGTGCCTTCCCATTTTTTGCTATGATCCCTTCCCATCCTTTTTTACAGGCTTCCTGATGGTATTCGCGGCCTTTTTCATTCCGGTAAGGGGTATAGCGGATCGGATCAACCCACTCCATGTTGTTTTTCAATAGTTGCTTACGACGTACCAAAGGAAGCGATTCCAAACTATATCCCTTAAAATACAGGATATCAAAGATATAGAGAAATACCCTGGTCTTAGTTTTGGAAAGCGCTTTAGTAGCATCCGCCTTCCGACGTTGTTGAAGTTTTCTAAAACTGGTGTTCTTGCCATCAAAAGCGACAATCTCCCCGTCTGCTACGAGATTGTGCCGTGTAATTTTAGATACCCGGGTAGCAAGCTCCGGAAATTGGGGGTTTAATAAGTTTTCATTCCTGGAATACAGGGAGACTTTCCCATCCCGGATCAAAATCACGCATCGTATCCCATCCAACTTCCGCTCATAGATCCACTTCGGGTCATCGAAAAAGTGTTTGGTAAGCGTCGCCAGCATGGGGGTTCGAAAACCTGGGAAAGGTTTTTTTTCAATTGTTCCTTCCCTGTCCAACATTTCTAAATCTTCGCCTGCCATCAGGATCCCCCCTTTTCAATCTCTTTGAGCGTGCGTCCGGATAAAACACTCTTATTTTCCGTATTGGTTGGGTTGCGGCGGGCGTCTGCATGTGCATCGTCCATTTTGATCAGCAACCAATTTCCCTTCATCCTGCCATTTTTCATTGCTATTAGTGCATAGCCGCCCTGCAGTTTTTTACCCTGCAGGAAAACCTCAATGGTTCCCATCTCATAACTATCCTTCAGGGATATGGGATTACCGTTCCCATCCTCCTTAAGGTTCCTGAACGTACCTTTATCCCAAACCATGACGGTACCTCCCCCATACTGGCCTTTTGGTATGGTACCCTCAAAATCGCCATATGCCATCGGATGGTCCTCAGTTGGGATCGCCATTCGTTTTACCCGGGTATCCGTACTGGGCCCCTTGGGAACTGACCACGATTTTAATGATCCGCCAATTTCGAGCCGGAAATCATAATGGAGGTTCGTGGCATCGTGTTTCTGAATTACAAAAACCGGCTCTTCCCCACTTTTCCGGGAGTTGTTGCCCTCCGGTTCCGGGGTCTTGCTGAAATCTCTTTTTTTATTGTACAGATCCATATCCTCGGCAGCTTTACCTGGAATAAATTACTTTTTATTTCGATGGAAACGAGAATCATCAAATTCGCTTCTCGTGTAGAAATTTTCCTCCGGTGGGAATTCGCGTTCTTTCATACTTTCGAATTCAGCGTCATACCAATCCACTTCAGGATCCCTGTTGCCGGCAACTTCTTCCCGCAACCGCTCTTCCTGCTCATCCCGTTTTGCTTCCATCCTGTCCTGGCGGTATTCCGCTGCATTCTCGATTTCCCGTGCCCTTTTCCGGGAAGCAACGGATTTTGTTCCCAGGGAATCGAGAACGGCGTTTTCATATTCCCGGTCTATTGGTGTATTCTTACGGATGCGCTTTGTTTCTGCAAATGTTTCGTGGTCAATACTTTCCGTGAAGATGTATTCCGGCTCCATGTTGATATCCACCAATCCAATGGGAATGATTACATGATTCTCCCCTTTGTCGTTGATAAATTCACGGATTCCAGTATTGGCCGGGTCTCCATACGGGTCGTGGCCAGCATTAATGATCGTCGGGTCGATTTCCACATCCAAATAAACCACCCGTTCGGTAACTTTATTAACAAGCAGGTTTTTTACCGTACCAATGTTCCGGAGTGCGGAATCCTTCACTGTCCATCCCCGAATATCAGGGTATCCGTCGTCAATGGTATAGTCTGTTAATTCATGCAGGTAGTATAATTGTTTTTCCTTTGTTTTCATGTTGTCATAGATTAAATGAATTATTCCCGTCAGATAGCAGTGGAGCTATGATCAGGCCCAAATGCCGAAGCTGATTTTGTCAGGGTTGCTCTGAAGCATTCCTGTTCCATTGTCAATTTGCTCATCTGTACCGATACCGGGCATGTCTCCATCGGTCCCGGTCCCTCCGATGTCATTCGACCATACATAGTATGCGATCGCTATGATGATCAATACCAATAGGACCCAAGGCCATACTGGTCTTTTCTTTCTAATTTTAATTTCAGTCATTTGTTTTTTGATTTACCCCGTTTCCTTATAAACTATCCCTGAGCGGCGTCGCTTCTGCTGCCTGGCTATCTGCTGCAATAGTATCCCTTTCTCCATCTTCGGTCCATTCCACAGCTTTTTCCCTGCCCTCCCGTACACTTTTGCCAACCCCTTCCATATCATGATCCACGGAAGGGTCCTGCGGATTCTGTTCCCGGCAGGAACCAAGACAAATCAAAATCCCGAGGACTAAAATGTGTAAATAGTGTTTCTTCATAACTTCGTTTTTAAATTAAAACCACAATTGAAATTACATTTGTCCTCCAAGAAGCCTTGACCATATTGCGCTAAAAAGTACCGTAAAAAATAAAGCTCAAATGGGAAGGAATCCGATAAGTTTCAACGGGCGGATTTTTTGAAATGGGGTGAAATCCTGTAATAATTCAGGGAAGCGGGTAAATTATTCCATATATAAGTTATAGCAATCAATGCTATACTTATTTTTGACCCCATAGAGTTGCCTATGGAGAAAAATGATGCCTATGCGGCGTTACGGTTCAGGGAGTTCAATATTTTTTTAGGGATGCGCTTTGCCATGGTCTTTGCCTGGTCCATGCAATTCGTGGTGATCGAATGGGAAGTATACAGCATAACCAAGGATCCCTTATCCCTTGGCATCATCGGGCTGGTTGAGGTAATACCTGCAGTTACCCTGGCATTGTTCGCAGGCCATATTGTAGACCAAAAGGAGAAGAGGGGCTTGCTTTTTAAGTGCATTCTGGGTTTTTCCGTGATCAGCCTGGGGTTATTCCTGCTTACATGGCCGCTCCTTACAAATGGGATAGCTACATCCACGATTTTATATTCCATTTATTTCCTGGTTTTCCTGGGAGGGGTTATCAGGGCCTTTTTGGGCCCTACCATTTTTTCATTGTTTTCCCTGCTGATCCCCCGAAAGGTATATCCCAATGCGGCAACCTGGAGTAGTTCGGTATGGCAGATGGGTACGGTGGTTGGCCCTGCAGTAGCCGGATTTTCAATCGACTGGATCGGGGTGCACTGGTCCATGTGCCTTATTTTTGCATGCTCCCTCGTAGCCCTGTTCGCCCTCTCCAGGATCCCCAGGAAACCCATACTCAATCCTAAAATAGGGGAACCGGTACTGGCGAGCTTACGCGAAGGGATCAAATTTGTGTGGAACGCCAAAATCATTTTAGGAGCCCTTACGCTGGATATGATCGCAGTTTTATTTGGCGGTGCGGTGGCCCTGCTCCCCATTTTTGCCCAGGATATATTACATGTGGGATCCCAGGGGTTTGGTATTTTAAGGGCGGCACCGGCAATAGGGGCGTTGCTGATGATGTTTGCTGCAGCTCATTTTCCTTTGAATAAAAGGGCGGGGATTAAATTGCTCGCCTCCATCTTCGGTTTTGGTGTCTGTATTATTGTTTTCGGGCTATCGACCTGGTTCTGGATATCCTTTCTGGCCCTGTTTTTCAGCGGGGTGACAGATGGCATCTCCATGGTTATACGCCAGACCATTTTGCAGCTCAGGACCCCGGACAATATGCGGGGCAGGGTTGCAGCCGTCAATTCCATGTTTGTGGGTTCTTCCAATGAACTGGGTGCCTTTGAAAGCGGTCTCACCGCCAAATTGATGGGTACCGTTACGGCAGTAGTATTTGGCGGATGTATGACGCTTGTAACTGTAGTCGCTACAGGGATCGCATTCCCGGCCTTCCGCAAGCTTGACCTTAGAAAGGATATGGAGGCACATTCAAAGTTATGACAACAGTATAATCTGCTGCTGACTGTAAACCCGGGGCACCTGCCTGATTTCCGATCTGCGATTGCAGGGAATATTTACACGCTTTAAACCCGGCAGAGCCTGATATTCCTGCCGGGTTTTTAAAGAATGGCCGGAAACTGTGGGCGATCTGTATCCCTCCCAAACCTATTTTTTACCCCACTGCTTAATCCATCCGGGGTATTCAGCTATCTTTAAGTTTTGGCGATAATCATGCAACTAAAAAGTAACCGATATGAACAGCGTACTGAATAAACCCCATAGACTCTTTTTGCCGCTGTTCATTTTGGTGCTGAATTCATGCGGGGAAGGGGCAGACGAGGTTTCGGCAGCTATACAAAAGTACAATGGCTGGGCTGCTTATTCCGGGACAAAGGACGGCATGCGGTATTCTTCCCACGAACAGGTCACCAGTTCCAACGTTAAAAATCTGGAAATAGCCTGGAGGTATAGTTCCGGGGACAAAGATTCCCTGGATCGTTCACAGAACCAATGCAATCCTATTGTTGTGGACGGTATCCTTTATGGCACCTCGCCAAAACTGAAACTCTTTGCCCTTGACGCGGCAAATGGGATTGAGAAATGGGTCTTTGACCCTGCCGGGGAGGACCCCGGGGTCACGGACGACCCGATGCGTTTTTATAAGGTGAATCGGGGGGTGCTCTATTGGCAGGATGAAGGGGGCAGCGACAAGAGGCTATTTTACAATGTCGGATCTAAAATTTATGCCATCGATGCAACCCGCGGAGTGCCGATACGGGGTTTTGGGGTGGATGGTTATATCGACCTTTCGCTGGATCTGGATAAAAATATAGCAGCATCCGGTGACTTTATTGTCAACACTACCCCTGGCGTTATCTACCGGAACCTCCTGATCACCGGCTCACGGGTTGCGGAATCTGCAGACGGTGCCCCCGGCCATATCAGGGCTTATGATATCCGTACGGGGGAAAGAAAATGGATATTCCATACAATCCCCCATCCCGGGGAGCCAGGCTATGAATCCTGGCCGGATAAGGAAGCCTATAAAAAACTGGGTGGCGCAAACAGTTGGGCGGGTATGTCGCTCGATGAAAAAAGCGGTATAGTTTATATCCCCACCGGATCGGTTTCAGGTGATTTCTACGGGGGCATCCGCGAAGGGCAAAATTTATACGCGAATTCCCTGCTCGCCCTGGAAGCTGAAACCGGTACGTATGTATGGCATTACCAGACGGTGCATCACGACTTGTGGGACCGGGACCTGCCGGCAAATCCAAACCTTGTTGACTTGCGGATTGACGGTAGGACCAGGGAGGCCGTTGCCCAGATCACCAAGCATGGTTATATCTTCCTGTTCGACCGTATTACAGGGAAACCGATATTTCCTATCGAAGAAATACCGGTGCCGCAGGAGGCCTTACCGGGTGAAAAACCATGGCCTACGCAGCCAATACCCACATTGCCCGAAGCCTTTGCACGGCAAAATTTCAGCGAGGGGGACGTTACCAATATCAGTCCGGAAACCCATCAAAAGATGCTGGAAAAATACAAACAAATTAAGCATAAGGCTCTATTTACCCCGCCCAGCAAGGCGGGGAACTGGATATTTCCCGGATTTGACGGGGGTGGTGAATGGGGTGGGGCAGCAGTGGACCCGGAAACGGGGATATTGTATGTAAACAGTAGCGAATTGCCCTGGGCCATGGTAATGGTAGATGTACCTAAAGATAGTAATGAGGAAGGTCAGCCCAAATCTGTCGGTAGCCGTACATACGATAGGTATTGCGCAGCTTGCCATGGCATGGATGGTAAAGGCAATGATTCCTCGTATCCACCACTCGATACTATAGGTCGGAAATATACCACCCTGGATTTAAAAGGTATCATTGACAACGGCATCAATATGATGCCTTCTTTCCGGCATATCCCCGATTCAGAGAAGGCTGCGCTGGTTGCTTTCCTTTTGGAATCTGAGCAAGTTCAGGACAAGGCCTCCCCGGGAGAACCTAAAGAACCGGAGACCCTCCAGGACAATTATTCCCCCGGTATCCTAAGTCAGGTACCTTATCAGATGACAGGGTACAACAGGTTCCTCGATGATGAGGGATATCCCGGGATAACACCACCTTGGGGCACTTTGAATGCGGTTGACCTGACCACGGGAAAACTGTTGTGGAAAGTTACTTTAGGGGAATACCCCGAACTTACTGCAAAGGGTATTCCGGCAACTGGTACCGAAAATTATGGTGGACCGGTAGTTACCCGCGGGGGATTGGTTTTTATCGCAGCCACAAAAGATTCCAGGATAAGGGCGTTTGATAAAAAAACCGGCACTATTTTATGGGAAGCAGATTTACCGGTACCAGGTTATGCTACCCCAGCAGTTTATGAAGTGGCCGGGAGGCAATATATCGTAATTGCCTGTGGCGGGGGCAAGATCGGCAGCGCCTCGGGGGATGAATATGTGGCGTTTGCCTTGCCGGAATAGGGCAATCCGATCCCATAGTCAAATCACAATTTACAAATGCATGACAGTTGCCGGTGTTTGGCAGGTGCCCTGGGAGTTACATCTGCGGATTCAGTCTGTAGCAGGGATATAGATGTCGAACGTGGTCCCTTTTTCCAGCTCACTGTTGACCCTGATGGCACCATGATGATTTTCAACGATCTTTTTCACAATGGCCAGCCCGATCCCGGTACCCGGATATTCGTCCCTCCCATGCAGCCGTTGAAATACTTCGAAGATCTTTTCGGAGAATTCCTCCTTGATCCCAATTCCAAAATCCTTGAAGGTTAAATGGCAATAATTCATATGGGGAAGCAGGGTATCGATCTTCACTTTACTTCCTTTAACCAATTCACCCGCGATTATTATATGGGGAGGCATGCCGGGTTTGGAAAATTTCAGTGAATTGCCCAGGAGGTTGTGTATTAACTGCTGGAACTGGAATGGGATTATATTGGCTTTGCCGAGTTCCTGAACGTCGACCACTGCATTTTCCTGTTCAATGGTTTCAGCGAACTCTACCAGTACCATTTCCACAAGAGCGTTCAGGTCGGTAATTTCAAATTCACCTTCTAAATTATTGGCACGCGACAATGCCAGCAGATCCAGGATAAGGGTCTGCATGCGTTCTGCAGCATTTTGCATCCGTAAAAAATAATCCTTACCATTGTCCGAAAGGTTTTCAAATTCCATTTCCATTAAGCGTCCTGCAAATGTTTGGATCTTTCGCAGCGGTTCCTGCAAATCGTGGCTCGAGATATACGTGAAGGCCTGTAGCTCCTTGTTCATTTTTTCGAGTTGCTCGTTCTGGTTTTTAAGAAGTTCTTCCGCCTTTTTCCGGTCAGTTATGTCGTGATATGACGTTACGGTGTACCGCTCCCTGTTCAGCCTGATTATTTCAAATGAGATGATCGCGGGAAAAGTTTCGCCCGATTTCCGGGTATACCGGACCTCAAAATCCTTCATGGCATCCGATTTTTTAAGACGGATAAGCAATTCTTCCGTTTCATCGACTGACAGGGATTTTACTTCTTCCAGGGTCCTGTTTTCCTCCAGGTGGCCAAAAATATATGAAATTACCCGGGCGTATTCCTGTGGGGCGATCAGTTCAAGTTCCTCAACCGTATACCCTATAATTTCCTCCTTGGCGTAACCAAATACACTGCAAAACAAAGAATTTACATATGTTATCTTGTTGGTTTTTACTTCCGCCAGGGACATGGGTACCGGGTTGCTGTCAAAGATCTTAAAGAACCGCTCTTCGCTTGCCTTCAGGGCGGCCTCATATTTCTGCTGTTCGGTAACATCCTGCGCGGTACCCGCCAGCCGAATGATCTTACCCAGCGTATCCGTGACTACCTTACCGGTAGAACTGACCATTTTGATGCTGCCATCGGGACATATGATTTTGTGCATGAATTTGAATGGCCGATGATCCTTCAGTGCCTGTTGAACAAGGCTATGAACCAGATCCCGGTGATCGGGATGAATTAATTTGATATACGTTTCATAGTCGGGTTCCAATTCCTGTGGCTGTAATCCATAGATGCGGTAGAGTTCATCAGACCACTGTATTTTATTGGCCTGTACATCCCATTCCCAACTACCGATATGCGCCAGTTGCTGGGCCTCAATAAGTTGTTGGGTCTTGCTTTTTATGGTTTCTTCTGCTTTCTTCCTGATTGATATATCGCGGAGGAAACCAATAAATATATGCTTGTTGTTCACCAGGGTTGCCGATATTTTCAGCTCCACCGGTATTTCATCACCGTTCTTTTTTACCGCGGACATTTCCACTGGTTTATTCATCACAGGTCCTTCCCCTGTCTTTATATAGTGGTCTACACCAGTTGTATGATACGTGGCGTACCTTTCCGGGATGATCGTCTCGGTCAGGGTACGGCCCAGGACTTCCTCTTTTTTCCACCCAAAAATAAATTCGGCTTCCGGGTTCCAACTTAAAATCTTACTATCTACATCGATCGTAATTACAGCATCCGGGGCATACTGGAGGATAGCCTGCATTCTTTCATCGCTTTCCTTCAGGTTCGCCGCCAGGGATTCTGTGTGCTTTTTATATTCATTGATATCCGTATTGGTGCCAAACCAGCGTATCACTTTGCCCTGCGCATCGTGTATTGGAAAGATACGGGTTAAGAATTCCCGGAATTTACCGTCTGCCCCTTTCAGGGGAAAAGTCATTTCAAATGGATTTCCGGAAGCGATCGAGGCCTGCCATTCCTTCAATACAAAAGGCAACAATTCAGGATCATGAACGGATTGCCAGCCCCAGCCCTCCATTTGCTCAGGTGAAGTACCTGTATATTCATACCACCGGTCGTTATACCAGAAGATCCAGCCATCTGCATTTGCGATCCAGGCAAGGTTTTGGATGCTGTTGGCCAGCATACTGAATTGCTTTTCCCTGGCTTCAATTATTTTACGGGATTCTACCTGGGGGGTAATATCTATCAATGTATTTATGGCACCGGTGAGATTGCCATCCGAATCAAACGTTGGCTGAGGATTGGGGATAATATGGCGTCTGCTTCCATCCGGCCGTTCAATCAGGATTTCAAAACTGACAGGTCGTTTTTGTTTTAAGGCCAGCGCCATCGGGCAGTCTTCCAACGCCAGGGGGGTGCCGTCCTGCCGGTAAATTTTCCAGGATCCGCACCAGAGGTCTTTTCCAATGACGGGCTTGTTACCCCACAGGCTGGCAGCGGCATCGTTAAACAATTCAATATAACCTTCGGCATTACAGGTATAAACCGCAAGGGGTAAACCAAATAAGAGATCCCGGTATCGTGCTTCACTTTTTTTTATTTCTGCATTCAGCAATGCAGTCCCGGAGAGCGCCACCGCGGAATTAGATGGATTATTCATATTGTCATCGACGGTATTTCCCTGTGAACGCTGTTTCCAGGGTACTACCGTCCCCCGGATTTTTAACAATTGCTGTGCCATTGCCCTGGGGGATAAAATATAACGGACTTCGCCGGTAGCAATAGCGGAATCCGGCATATGGGTAAATTTGGCAGAATCATCCTGGGCGAAGGTTAAACCCCCTTCCTTGTTGATGTCCAGTATTCCCCGATTACCGTCCTCCGAATGACCGCTTAAGATTATTCCTACCACCCTGCTCTTATAATTGCTGGCCAGGAGGGTAAAGATATCGTTGACTGTGACAATACCGCTGTTGCCGGTATTGCCGGAAATCTGGAACTCGCCATAGGGTTTATTTCGACTTTTCTGAAATGGAATGACGTAGAGCCTGTCAGCTTCTATTGTTAGTAGGTCTGTAAGTTCCTGCACCGGCATTTCAGTGGAATAGGACAGTAACTCCATCACTTTTTTAGTGGATCCCGGTGCATGTTGCTGGGCATAGATAAAAGCCATTCCCGTAATTGGGGGAAGGTTTGCCAGAAGCTCAGACACCGCTTCCATACCCCCGGCGGAAGCCCCGATGGCTACGATCTGAAAAGCTTCTTCACTAACTGCCGAAGATGTAAGGGCGCTCTTCATTGTTTTTTTATCGGATTGGGAAGGGGTGGACCTCATGGCAATGTAGCTAGGATTTAAAAACCATCCACAAAGGCTTTGTTTCCTGTTATGTAGGGAATAGCTTCCCTGTTTACGGAGATGACATGAGCACTATATACCAGAGGCCATCTGTAAACAGCCATCTTTTGCAAAGTCATAGGAAGACCTGAATCCAGACGGACCTTCCAATCCAAGACCTTCAAAATGCTATCTGATAATCCTGTCAGAAATTTATTCATATCCTGCTTCATTTAATCCGGATGATACCGTAAAGATACTTGAAAAATTCATAAAATAATCCCATGATGATCTGTTTTGGGTTGTTTTAGCAGCTAGTATACCAATACGTAACACCAGATTCTCTTTAGGTCCGACAAGCCCGATGAAAGCCAGTAAAATCCGGTTTTCCCAATCGCCGGGGACTTTCAGGAATGACCGGAACAGGGCAATCATTTTTTATTCAATTATTCCAACCAATTCAAGGGTTTCAACCAATGCATCATCCTCAAATTTTTCTTCCTTAATGAACCCTATTCCGGGGGCGTAGTATTTTTTCTCATAGACTCCGGGTTCCAACAGCGTAAAATCCTTTGTAACAACGCAATCCTCATAGGTCCCCAGTGCAATTGTAACGGTTACACCCACCTCAAGAACTTCTGCCTGGTCCTCGGCTTCCCCTTCCAGGAATTCCTGATAATACATATCACCTGCCTCCGGGTTTGCAGGGAACCAATAGCCGGGAACTGCTCCATCTTCCCCCGCTTCCCATGAACCTTCATCGTCCAGGTAGTTCCCTTCGTCGTCATAGTTTTTTACAGCCTCACCAAAATACCATAAATTGCCGGAATCGTCCTCAGCGAGCCAGTCGTCAGTGTCTTCTATTAGGATGGCATCCTTAAAGACGAGATCATGGTGAATGATACAATCAATCCCCATAATCGTGCGGGTCTCAGCCCGCCTTTCAATCCGTATCTCCTCTTCCATGGGCATGCCTGCTTCCCCGCCTTCGTACACGTAGATTTGACCGGCACCAGGGCCATAAAAGGGATTACCTATTTGGGTAGGTGCAGAAAACTCAGCCTCTTCAAAATCCGGAACCTGATCTGGGATTGCAGGAGGTCCTTCTTCATCATTGCTACAGCTCAGCAGGATGGCCCCTGTACTTATAACTGCGAGTTTAGAAAATTTCATGATAGTTAGAATAAGGATTTTACCATTTGAAGTTTGCCGTCAAGGCCTGCCTGTATCAAAACAACAAGTCAACACCTTGATAAGTAGTTGATTAACTCAAAATATTGCGTATTAATGTAGCCTTTCACCGAATATCCCTCTCTAAAAATAATAAGAAATAAGCGTTGTGATGTATGCTAAATCCTGAATTTCTGACTCATTCAATCACGGGACCGATCCGGCTGGTGAGACTATAGGCGTATGGTTTTTGAGTATACATCTCCGGTGGGATCCCTGTTGGAACAGGGAGTATTTTACCCAAATGTCGGCTGATGGGTTGTTCCAGGGATATAAAAAAGATATCCCGGTTCAATCCCCTATGTTGTTTTGCAATAGGAAAACACCATTTTTATTGGCTATTACAATATCGGGTTTCTGATCTTTGTTGAGGTCTTCCACCACGATATTGAGTCCGGCGCCCGAATCATCATCTATGATCTGTTCCCGGAAATAAGGCTTCTCCCCGGGGGTAAAGGTAACATAGAACAAATAGGGGGTATCCCCATCCCCGGCATCACGGCCGTTATGCGCCAGGTACCTTTTGCCTGTGATATATTCTTCCTGTCCGTCACCATCCAGATCTGCCATAATGGAGGCGTGGGTTTGTGCTGTTGTTTCACTGATAAGGCTGGTGCTGAAGGTTTGTCCTTCCCCCTGTCGGTGCCACCAAACGCCCAGGGCATGTGCAGAGGCACTTACCACGTCATTCTTCCCATCACTGTCCACATCCAGGACCTGCATGTGTGAACAGGGCTCTCCCAGATCAGCCTTATGGAATTCCCAGTCCCCCGAGGTTTTATCTTTTTTGCCCTCAAACCAGCCTTCCCGGACTACAACATCATCCAGTCCGTCATTGTTGATATCGCCATATCCTATACCATGGGAATACTGTTCCGTACCGGGGACATCCTCCGCACTCAGGGGGAAGCGTTTCCAGGTGGTCTTCCCGGGCTCCAGCGGGGCCTGTAACCAGACAATCTGGCGTTTATCCACATCCCCGCATAGTATATCCAGTCTGCCGTCGCCATCGATGTCAATAAAGCCCGGGGATTCATTGGAAATCCCGAGGGAGTCGGCTATTGCATGCTTTGTCCAGGGACCTGCATCCTGTTTCGGATTTTCATACCAAAAACCGGCGGTGCCCGGGTAGCCAACAATAATGATATCATCCCATCCATCAAGGTTTACATCCATCCCCAGGTTCAGGAAGGACTCACTGTATTCCTCCCAGGGGTTGAACGTCTGGCCGGGGGCAATTTTATGGCGTACCCAATCGGGTGCTTCAAACCAAAATAGCCCGGCAATGATATCCAATTCCCCATCCTTGTTCAGGTCGGCCACCGCAACACCCTCTGAGACAAAGTCCCGGGTGATCGTAATTTTTGTAAATTCATTCGATTTTCCGGATTGCGCCAGTGACAGCTGGGCATACAGTAGAAATATCCCGAATGACAACACTTCTATAATTTCTTTCCGTAACATTGTTTTTATATGTATCATACTAACGGGATTGATCCAGGTTGCACTACTATGGTTCCAGGATCTTATTGATGACTTTTTGGTTTTCGCTGCTTTCCGGCTTGTCGCTATGGGCCAGCCTGTCGTTCAAATCCTTTAGCATATTTTGTGTGGTCCGGGTATCTATAGCCCCTATCTTTTGGATCATATACGTTAAGATCCGGGGGAATACTGATTTTTCAGCCATTTTAAGCGCCCTTTCTGCATCCAGTTCGGCAAGGGGTTCAGCTGCATACCAGAGCATCAGGGGGAGGTTGTGGTCATCGATATCTTCTGACTTTTGCAAGAGGTTATGCAGGACGTCCCAGCGTTTTGAGGGATCCAAACGCATGATCCCCGAGGTGAGATAGAGCCTTACAAGGGAAGAATCATCTGTTTGGGCCAATTTCACAAAACTTTCCAGGGTTGCATCGGATATCGCTTTGGATTCTGTAAGCAACTGAATGGACCAGCTCCGTATGTAGGGATCGGGATTTGCCAGCAATTCCCTCAGATCGGTTTCAGATAACCCTTCCGTAACATGAAGGGTCCAGAGTGCCCGGAGTTTTCGCGATATATCCGGATTGGTCGCCAGAATGGATTTCAGTGCCCTGTGGACATCCGGTTTGGGCCCGCGTTCCTGCAAAATGGTCCGCGACTGCCGTACATACCACTCATTCGGATGCAACTGGTAATTAACCAGGTCCAGGTCCGATGCTTTCGAGAGATCTTCCTGAACCCATTTGTCATTTTTATGGGTGATCTTGAAAATCCTTCCCAGGGTTTTATCATGAACATCCGGATTGGGGCTATGGCATTGATTCTGGTCATACCAGTCTATTGCAAATACAGATCCGGATGGCCCATATTTGAAATTGAGCCATTGGGACCAGGAATCATTCATAACCACAAAATCGCTGCCATGGGTTGCCACATATCCGGACCCCTGCCGTTTCAATTGATCTGTATTGAGTCGGGATCCATTGATATTGTTCATAAAAATCGTGTTCCGGTATGCTGCGGGCCAGCTATCACCACCCAGATAGATCATGGCCCCTGCGTGTGCATGGCCTCCCCCGGCGGATGCAGACCTGAAATTACCGGCATGCGGCCCACGGTCTCCCAGCCAGTGTACATGGTCCGCGATTGTTTTGATATCATCATAGGTGTAGGGGTTGAAATGTTCGCCGGCCTGCCGCATATAGCGTGCTCCCTGGATCACATGGTACAGATGGGGGATTACACATACAGTGATAAATGGATGTCCATACTCATTGAAGTCAATTCCCCATGGATTGCTGGATCCTTCTGCAAATACTTCAAAGAGCTGTTTGGTAGGATGGTACCTCCAGACCCCTGCATTGAGTTTGATGCGATCTTCATCCGGCGCCCCCGGTTTCCCGACATTGGAATGTGTAAAAATACCGTGTACCCCGTAAAGCCAGCCATCCGGTCCCCATCTGAGGTTATTGAGGACCTCATGCGTATCATCAACGCCCCACCCGTCCAGGAGTTTCTGGGGGGGACCCGCTGGTTTGTCAGTTTCGGCATTGACCGGGATATATAAAAGGTAGGGTGCTGCCCCCAGCCATACCCCGCCCATCCCTATTTCGATACCACTGACCAGATTAAGCCCTTCGGTAAATACCTTTCTTTTATCCAGCGTACCGTTTCCGTCCGTATCTTCAAATATAAGAATACGGTCTTTCCCCTTTCCTTCAGCTGCCGGAACCGGGTAGGTATGGCCCTCCACGACCCATAGCCGGCCACGGGCGTCCAGGGTAAAACTGATGGGCCGGACAATATCCGGTTCGGCTGCGGCCAGGGTGATCTTAAAGTCTTCGGGTAAATTCATGGCACCAGCAGCATCAGGACCTGACAAACCGGAGTTGGCAACCGGGTCGAGGGGAGGGAGTACAATAATATCCTCTTTCTCCAATTCATTCGGAAACCTGGGTCGAATGGCATAGAACCGGAAGTCATCAAAATTAATATGGCCCCAGATATCATCACCTATATAAGGTATTGAAGAAATTCCGGTCTCATTATCCACAATACGTATGAAGATATCCTGATGGAGGTATGGGTTGAGTTCTGCCACAACAGGTTGCAGGGTTGCCCGGCCCTGGCCGGTTGACTGAAATATGACTTTCCCGCTATCCTTCAGAACAAGTTCTACCCGGGTATCTTCAAGTGCACCGCCTGAAACCTTAAACGAAGCAAAGGGCTGCGTAATTTGAAAGGGTACGGATTCAAGTGTACCTGTGAGTTTATAATTCGTTGTACCACCGCTGCTTATATAAAAGTTACCTTCAAACCCGGTTGGGGTCTCCGAAGACGGGTCATCCTTGGTTTCCGGGTTTTTAAACGCATCACCATGGGGATTCCAGTCGGCCAGGGTACCTGTCTCGAAGCCGAAATTCAGGGTTTTACCGTTCTTCTCAGGCAGGAGCCCTTCGGTTACCTCGTATCCAACAGCCCCGTCCACAACCTCAAACCTGCCAACCATCCCCGCGGCCCGATGCCCCGGTACAGTACAGAAATAGGTGTCATCTGAAACCGCACGGAAAGTAATGCTGGTACTGGATCCTTTCTCCAGCAACGTTTCACTTTTGATGCCCAACAGTTCCATGGCTATATCATGGGTCATGGTTTCCCCGTTAGTGATCGTAATCCGCACCCTGTCATCCTTTTTGGCGCGAAGGGTTGGGTTCCTGGTACCATCCGCATCAAAATACCCCACCATAGTAGCCTGCAGTTCATAATCCTGGTCAAAGTGCAGGGAATCCTCCAGGGATCCGGCCGATGCCTTTTCTTTTTTGTCTGTTCCTGGGAGGGCAAAGATTGCGACCAACAGGATTACGATTGTTACTGCAGCCAGGATACCTATTCGCTGGTTTTTCATCTATTGTTGATTAAGTCCTTATATATTCTGATTACCAAGCCTTACGGAATTTCCGTAAAGGTGATATCCTTAAACCAAACCTGAGCCTTACCACCCCCGTGGATTTGAAAACATATCAGTCCTTCCTGCGGTATGGATAGGTCACCTTCCGTGTAATCAACCGTTTGGTGCCCGTTTATGAATAAACGTATCCTTCGGTCTTCCGCGTGTATCTCGTAATCGTTCCAATCGTTAAGAGCGATCCATTCCCGGACTTTGACGGAATCCGGTGCCATCAGCGTTTTGTTCCTCCTCGATTCATCGTACAGGCTTGCCCAATACCCCGCTCCCCAATCGGCCTGGTATCCGGTCATTTCGTAGGCCGGATCATCCAGCCGTATACTGCGGAATTGTATACCGGAGTTTATAAACCCCTCGGTCCCTGTCAGTTTTATTTTAAGCTTCAGGATAAAATTGGCATAGGACTGGGCTGTACACAGGAAATCATTGTTCGGGACCACACTATCCAGGGATCCGCCAACAATAGAACCATTCTCGATTCTCCAGGTTGCCGTCGTATCACCTTCCCATCCTGCAAAACTCTTTCCGTCAAAGATTGTTGCACTTCTGGCTGCCTGCCGCTCCTTACAGGCTAAAATAGTACCCATTACAAGTATCAGAATAGCGAAAAAAAATCTCATTACAACTATATAAAATTTAAAATGACGTTGGACTTTACCGGGATGGCATCCTTAAAAATACTAATAAATCGCACCTTAAAACAATAAATTTCATCCGGGTAGCGAAACCCGGGTCAGAACCATTTTGTACTTGGATTTGAAGCGGGGGATTGCCTGGTTTTAAACTATGATAAGCGGCATCCGGAACCAATTACGGCGTTCAGGTTATGGTTAAGGGTTGAAAACCATCAGTGAGGTAGGTAGGAGACTATCATATTTGGGAGATTTTAGTTGAAAAATGAAAGGCAATTCATTTCATCGATAAAATTTTGTGCAGTTCATCGAAAAAACCAAACCGCTTGACGCAGAAATAGTGCAAAAAAGGTTAAAAATACAGAAAGGTCGATTTTATCGGGTCCCATCGGCAAAAATCAGTGTAAAAAAATTAGTAAAAAGGTGCCTTTCAGCCCGGTTTTGAGCACCCATCATTTCAAAACCTATGAATTTTTACTAACTGGCTGTTTCGGACAATTGTGGAACTTTGGTTCAAATAATCCCCAAATCTCATGTTATGAAGAATACTACCTACAGAGTAGCCTTCGGATGTATAATCTCCTTCTTATGCTACTCCATGTCCGCACAGTATAACCCGGCTACCCAAACGGGTGATCCGGGTATTCATGAAACAAACAACAGGCAACAGGACTATCAGGAACTTAAAAACCTGGGGTATCAGGATGCCGAAATATTCGAAGACCTTGGCAATGCCAATTTCCTCCTGGAAAATTATGAAACCGCACTTTTTTGGTATAGGAAACTGGAAGATGTCAGTGCCAAAGGTAGCATGAGTTCCGGTTTTCAAACCCGGTATCAATTCGCCCTTGAGCAAACGGGCGCAACACAGTCTTCCGGGATATCGAAGGACCAGGATTGGTTTGCTATGATCCAAAGCGATTACCAGGTACAGGAGGGAAGGGCATCAGCCATACCCGGAAACGAGCTGGCCGGAAAATACATGGATTATGATTTTCAGCAACGCGACCTGCATTTCTCCAGTGATCAGTTGATGGTTGAAAACGACCCGGAATTGATGCATGATGAAAAGCCGGTGGCCGACAATCATTATAAAGCACCCATTGCGCTTACAGCCGACGGGCAGACAGCTTACTTTACCAAGGCGACCTATGTAAAACCGCTGTATGGAATCTTTTCAAAAAAGGAACTGGTTCATAAAATATACAAAGCGGAAAAAGTGGATGGGCAGTGGAAAAACATATCAGAAGTTGCATTGTGCCCCAAAAATTTCTCCACCATGCATCCTGCGATTTCCGAGGATGGCAAACGATTGTTCTTTGCTTCGGATATGCCGGGTACTTTCGGAAAATATGACATCTATGTTGCGGATATCCAGAGGGATGGTTCTTTAGGGATTGCCAAAAACCTGGGCGAAAAGGTAAATACGAAAGAGAATGACCTGTATCCAAACCTGACAGGCGGGAATACATTGTTCTATGCTTCTGCCGGGCGGGAAGGCCACGGAGGGATGGATGTCTTTATGGTACAGGTAGACCGTAAAAAAGTAGGGCGGTCCGTAAACCTGGGAAGTCCTATCAATAGTACGGAAGATGATTTTTCCATATCGATGGGAGCCGGACCGGGCACAGGTTATGTCATGACCAATCGTGGCAATCAGAACGACGCGGTGAGGAAGGTTGCTTTCTCCTATGCGGATACCCGGAAAAATACTGCAACAGCGAGCCGGGAATTTAACATCAGCGCTGCACTGAACAACGAACTTAAAATTGATTACTCCTCCACTGTTTTTGAGGATGAATAGTCAACAGTAATTAACAGGGGATTGTAGGTGTATTTACACCAAAACCATTTCTTTTCAAATGCACCTACAAACTGTTAATTATACCCCATAACACTGTTTTGCCTTTATGCAGCCCCTGGAGACACCGTGAGTTTCAACGAATCTGTCAACTTACCATCGCGCTTTCTGCTCAACAGGAGTTTTATTCAGCAGAATAATAAAAATTATCATTATGAGCCCCAAACTTTTCAATATCCAAAGAATAGGATTGCTTCTGCTCATGTACGTGGCACTGGGAAACCTGGCCTCTTACGGTCAGGAGACAGGAGCCGACCTGAGTTCCAGCAATACCTATCACAACCAACTCTTTTTCAATAGGTTTTTGATCAACCCGACCTATTCCCTGGTACGGGAAAATAAATCATACCTGAATATCCTGCACCGGAACCAGTATGCAACCTTTGAAGACAACCGTCAGATATACTATCTTGGTTTCAGTCACAAATTGAATGAGAACACGGCCCTGGGAATAGGTGTTTACAGCCAGTGGTCCGGTGTTATCCAGGAATTTGGATTTAATGCCAACTATGCCACTTCCGTACAACTGGGAACAAAGAGCAAACTTACTTTTGGTACCAATGTTACGTATTTCAACCAGGGGTTGGATAATAACAGGGTTATTGCCACCGAGAATGATCCGGCGCTGATGGATGCCAAAAAAGAAAGCAAGATCGCAATCCAACCCGGAATAACCCTTTCCATGGGGCGTTTTGATGTTGGGTTATATGCGGAGGACCTGTTTAAATATAATCAATCGACAGATGAATTTTTAACCAATATGAATGGGAAAAGCCTAAAGGCTACCATTCAGTATAGCCATCCCTTCAGGGCTACCTATGGAATTTTTTCCAATGCACGCTTAATGCCACTGCTGCAGGTCGGGCAGCATGATGACAATAGCCTCGCATATGTTGGTTCCTTATTACTGGATCTACCCAAATATGGATGGTTGCAGACCACTTTTGATGACACCTATGGTTTGTCCATGGGCGTTGGGTTTAATCTGAGCAAGCAGATGTCTTTGGGATATTTAATGGAAAAGGACCTTTTGGAGGAAGATACAGATCTGGGATGGAACCATGAAATATCCCTGGCTTATACTTTTAAAGATGATAACGGAATTACAGGGGGATTCGCTGAAAATTCAGAAGATGCCAGGATCGATAAAATCGTCAGGAACTATGAAGAACAGATATTAGCCCTAAAAGCGGAACAGAAGGACGGTAAGGAGAAAGACAGTGGCAGCCCAGGTCTGAAGGATCTGAACCTGATAGAGATACCAGATGCTGCTGATGGTTCCCTGGCGTACGAAAATCGGTTGATCCTCGATGAATTGATCATGCGTCAGGATTCGATAGAAAATGCACGCAATGCAGAAATAGAGAAAAGGTTTGAAACCATCGTGCGGTTATTGAGGAATGAAATGCAACAAGGTCCCAAACCTGCGGTAAAAGATTTCAATAAAATAAAAAATACCGCGCTGGCAAACAATACAAAGCCTGCAAAAGCCACTGTTACATCCACTAAGCCTGTATTGAAGAAGTATGAAAAGCTTCCAATAAAGGTCTTGAGACAGTCCGACTTTGTAGGTGTAAGATCAGGGTATTACATCATAGCGAATGTGTATAAAACCAAAAAATACATGGACGCATTTATGAAGGAGCTGAAGGCAAAGGGATTGAATGCCAAACAATTCTTTAACAAGGAGAATGGCCTCTATTATGTATACCTGGCGGACTACAATTTCAAGCAGGAGGCCGAGACTGCCTATGTTACGGACCTCGACGGGAAATACCAGAGTGAGAAATGGATCATGCAGGTGGATGCGCAAACAGCCACCGCAAGTAACCTCTACGAGGATCAGGAATAATACCCGACTGTGCGAAAATCCCTGCCATGTATCAATATTGGCGGGGATTTTATTATTAGAGTGTCGGGCTGAAGGGGAATTACAACAGGGACCTGTGGGTTTTGAGGAAAGACCGTACGAATTAAAAAGGTAACGTTTCTCAATCCTTGACAGGAATTTTGCTTTTTTCATACATCCGGGGAGGATGATATTACCACCAAAAAAGGAAAATAATTTAAATATGCAAGGTAACCGCCTGGTCACCTGCCGTTTTTTCAATACAGTTCATCGAAAAGTGCCGCCGCGTTTTTGATTTTGCAACCTATTGGTTCCTACGGCATAAGGGGATGAATTCCCGATGAACGGTCATAGTACAAGATTACAGATGTAGGAAATTACATATGTAATCCGATGCCACCTACCTCAAAATTCGCTATATTTGTTATGTTAGAACTGCTTAAAACGATCAAAAGATTAATTTTAAGGTAGGTTTCCGGCCTGTTAACAACCGGATAGACTTACTTATTAATCTTTTAACTATCAAAAGGTTACCTACCCTGTTTTAAAAGTGCTGACATATAATTTAAATTTCTCAATTTAAATGGAAAATAGTATTGGTGCTATTTTCAAAATCCCAAATCCCCTGTTTATGAAAACTACAACTACGCTGAAAAGTATTCACAGAAGTGACTTTTGCATTAGCCCCAAAACAAGGCCAAAGCCTCCTTTAATGGAGATTTTGGCATTTTGCTTATGTACCGGATTTATCTAAACCCGGCGTCACACACCGTACCCTAATTATTCGAAGCTATATCAGCCTGTGCTCTCCTGTGCACTGTACTGAAGCCTGAAGGGGGGTTATCCCTTCTTGTTTCCGCCATTATGGGATCAGATCCTGAATTGCTTGGAGTATGCAGATTTCCAGGCGCCCGATGTGCGGCCTGGGATATGGTAGGTTTCAGAATTGTATCCTTAACTGTTTAGTTCAACTGATTGCGGCAGCCTATCCCCACAAGGAAGGTACGTGGTGCAATCATAACACCCTGAATTATGAAGACAAGTATCCCAAAAATAATTGTAATAGATAATGACCTTTTGTTTCATGCTGCCTACCAATATTATTTTGAAAAATATCTTGATTATTCCCTGGAAGGCCTCTATATATCCGTGGAAAATGCACTTGCGGAGTTTGATTTGGTCAAGCCGGATATAATCGTTTCCGAAGTGAAGTTACCGGAAGTCGGGGGCATTGAAGGAATCCCGCTTTTTCGGAAAAAAGACCCTGACGTTAAAATAATCCTGATCAGTGCTGAAAACGATTTTGAGATCATCCGTAGTGCTTTTCAAAATAGTGCCAATGGGTATCTTTCCAAGCCGATAAGCACAAAAAGGCTGCACCATGCCCTGGATTCCGTCAAATATGAAGGTGCCATCATAAGCAATGATATTGCACGGAAGGTAATTTCCATGTTCCAGCGTAAGTCGTACGACTTTTTCTCTGAGAGGGAGAACCAGATCGTGGATTATTTGTGCCAGGGTGCCACCTATAAAATGATAGCCGAGAAACTTTTTGTTACCCCGAGCGCCGTAAATTTTCATATTCAGAATATTTACCTGAAGCTCAATGTGAATTCCAAATCGGAAGCGCTGGCCAGGTTACAGGAGCTGGAATACGACCAGGACAGGGGGATTGCCGTTTAAAGGCAGTTAAGGAGCCTTATACTTGCTTCCATCTCCCGATAAAATTGCGTAAATTCCTTAAAATCATGGGATCATTATGATCCCGGAATTTGGTGAGTCCCGTTAAAATATGCTACCATTGTGCCATGCAAACACTGGAAGAACTTATCGGGCTGATAACTCTGGAAAAGAGGGATAAGCAAACTTTTATTGGCCAGAACTATCAGGCCCCCTGGGGGCGTGTTTTTGGAGGGCAGGTGCTTGCACAGTCCCTGCATGCAGCCTACCAGACGGTTCCGGAGGACCGGATCGCCCATTCCATGCACGGCTATTTTATCTTAGGGGGTACTCTGGACATCCCCGTAACCTATGAAGTGGATACCATCCGCAACGGTGGCAGTTTTACTACCCGCAGGGTAGTTGCCCGCCAGAATGGCAACGCGATTTTCAATATGGCTGCTTCCTTTCAGGTTGTCCAGGAAGGGGTAGAGCACCAGATTACCATACCCAATGTAATGCCGCCTGACAACCTTTCCAACAGCCGCGAGCAACTCGAGGAGATACGGCATACATATCCCGAGATCTACCAACGCCTGAACCTGACACTTCCCAAGGTTTTCGAATTCCGGCCAACAGAAAAAATTACAACCAAAATCGCCAGGGACAGTCCGCCTTTTAACAATGTGTGGATGCGCACCTCCGGAAAAGCCACCATGGACTTGGCAATGCAGCAGCAGATTTTGGCCTATGTATCCGATTATAATTTATTGGTAACGGCCACTTTTCCCCATCGGGAGGAATTAAACAAGGGCCACACATTTTATGCAAGCCTGGACCATGCGATCTGGTTCCATCGCAATTTCGACCTTCAGGACTGGCTGCTCTACACGATGGATAGTCCGAGTGCCTCCAATTCAAGGGGTTTTTCAAGGGGAAGTATCTTTGACAGTGAGGGGATATTGGTGGCTTCAGTAGCCCAGGAGGGTTTAATGCGGCAGGGCAGGGGATAGGTCTTACCGAGCGTATCTTACACGGGGCATTCACAAAAACCGGGATTCTTCAGGGTATTCCCGCAACCGCTCGAGCCGAAGGAAGAGTGATTATTGCGGGCAATATATTTTATACTCCATAATACATTAGTATATTTGCCCCGCCAAAACGGCCATCGGGGCCTTAACGCGTAAACAGTACCACGTCCTTCGTAGCCAAAGGCGAAGAAGGGAACAGTAAACAGTACCAAGCACCTCGTTGCCCATTGGCCTTCGTAGCCCATGCGAAGAAGGCTGGCGTAGGAGGAGTTCTTTGTATCTTTTCAGATTCGGTATTGGTACATTGGCATAAAATCAGGTCGCGTAGTTTCCACCGTCATTTCACGCTGGCGGACAGGCAGCTTCGCTCCGCAACAAAAGGTCGCGTAGCTTCCACCGTCGTTTCACGCTGGCGGACAGGCAGCTTCGCTCCGCAACAAAAGGTCGCGTAGCTTCCACCGTCGTTTCACTCTGGCGGACAGGCAGCTTCGCTCCGCAACAAAAGGTCGCGTAGCTTCCACCGTCGTTTCACTCTGGCGGACAGGCAGCTTCGCTCCGCAACAAAAGGTCGCGTAGCTCAGCTGGATAGAGCATCTGCCTTCTAAGCAGACGGTCACAGGTTCGAATCCTGTCGCGATCACGAATAAATCACAAAAAGGGTGAAATACGAGCGAGCTCCAAAAAGGAAGCTCGCTTCTTTTTTGGGGAAGCGAAGTGTTTCTTTTTGTGATTTTCAGCGCGGAGCGCTAAGGAAAACCGAGCGGAGCGAGGTAATCCTGCCGTACTCGGTGAGTTGTCCATCACGGGTATATTTTTTATCTGCGCCAAGGAAAACCGAGCGGAGCGAGGTAATCCTGTCGTACTCGGTGAGTTGTCCATCACGGGTATATTTTTTATCTGCGCTAAGGAAAACCGAGCGGAGCGAGGTAATCCTGTCGTACTCGGTGAGTTGTCCATCACGGGTATAGTATTTTTATCTGCGCCAAGGAAAACCGAGCGGAGCGAGGTAATCCTGCGTACTCGGTGAGTTGTCCATCACGGGTATATTTTTTATCTGCGCCAAGGAAAACCGAGCGGAGCGAGGTAATCCTGTCGTACTCGGTGAGTTGTCCATCACGGGTATATTTTTTATCTGCGCCAAGGAAAACCGAGCGGAGCGAGGTAATCCTGTCGTACTCGGTGAGTTGTCCATCACGGGTATATTTTTTATCTGCGCCAAGGAAAACCGAGCGGAGCGAGGTAATCCTGTCGTACTCGGTGAGTTGTCCATCACGGGTATATTTTTTATCTGCGCCAAGGAAAACCGAGCGGAGCGAGGTAATCCTGTCGTACTCGGTGAGTTGTCCATCACGGGTATATTTTTTATCTGCGCCAAGGAAAACCGAGCGGAGCGAGGTAATCCTGTTGTACTCGGTGAGTTGTCCATCACGGGTATATTTTTTATCTGCGCTAAGGAAAACCGAGCGGAGCGAGGTAATCCTGTTGTACTCGGGAGTTGTCCATCACGGGTATATTTTTTATCTGCGCTAAGGAAAACCGAGCGGAGCGAGGTAATCTCGCCGCGATCACTTAAAGCGGAAAGTCCATTTTCATGCGGGATTGCCAGTGATCACAGCACGGCGGAACACAAGCGCCGGCTTGCTGTAATCCTGTACCGGGTTCCAGTGTACAGCTTAATTGCCATTACATTGTATGGCAGGGTCGTTTTGGTTCAACAGTTGTACTTTCCATTTTCAGGTAGGATTGCAAAGAATCCCATCACCACGCAACGGCGGTGGTGTGACATAATCCCGTTGAAATCCTAATTTTCCCATATAATTACAACCCCTCCAAAATTACCCCATCATATTTTCCGGCGGAATGTCTTAAATTCTTGAGCGCGTTATAATCTTCCGAATCATACCACTGATTGGCGTGCTCAAAGCTTGGGAATTCGATCATAACAAGGTACGTCGGGTTCCAGCTACCTTCGATTTTCCTCAATTGTCCACCGATAGCCTTGTACACACCTCCAAATTTTTGTACAACTGGAAAGACTTTGCTTTTATATTCTTCCAGTTTAGAATGATCTGTTATGCTTAGGTTGTCGAACAAGCAGTAGGCGGGTTTTAATGTTTTTTCCACGGTTTTCAATTTAATGTTCGATAGGGTCAAGCAATGTATGATGTTTTTCTATTGCCTCTGATCAACCTAGTTAACGACCAGTACCGAATTCGTGTTTCCATTAGTGGTGGTCGTATTCACATTTCCAGGGTCAGTGATCCATCTTCCGTCAACAATGAACTTGTAGCTAATCGTCCCCGGTTCAAATTCCGTTTCCACCACCCATTTATTTCCTTTTTTAGTCATCATTAAATCCGTTCCCCAAAAATTGAACGACCCTGAAACGGCCACTTCCCTTGCATCGGCAAACCCCTCTAGAACGAATTTTACCTTACGCAGTTCCGGGCGATAGGCTTTTATGTGTTGTATATGGTCGTCCAGAATCTTTTTCTGTTCCAGATCAGTCGTAACCGCAAGAATGCTATCCAATGCCAGGAGATGGGCAGTTTGTAACGCGAGATGGGCTTTTTCGGAATTATCGGGCACCACGCCTGTTCCTTCCCAATTGGTTTTTGAGGTTGGATTGACGGATCTCATATAGGGAATCGCCATATCAAAATGATTATTTATCACTGCACGCTCCGTTGGATTTGCTCCACCCCGGGTAGTCTCCCCAACCAAAACAGCCCGTTTAAGCTGTTGGAGATCATATGCCAACTCCTCACTCCCGGAAAAAGTGCATCCGCTTGTTAAAATATATATTGGCCTATCCAGGAATTTTTTATAAGGCAACCAGGCATAGGTCCAAAATTGTTTGATGGAGTTGGTCGGTCGGATGTAAAAATCGAACAAATGTACCGGATCCTTAAAAAAATAGCTGGCCAGAAAAGGAACGGTATTTTCGTCTAAACTACCCATGCAGCCCCTTAGATCGAGTATAAGCGCCTTGGTATTCTCAATTTTCCGCATGGCGGAAACCAGGGTGTCTGCGCATTGATCTAACGGGCCGAATAGGGGTATTTCGATATATCCCACATTTCCTTCAAGAATTTTTACCTTCTTTATGCCATAGTTGTTCTCCCTTAGGAGATTATCCATCCACTCTTGCTGTTCTTTTAGCTCACGTTCACTGGGGATACGCCCAGTGGCTATTTCCTCCTCACTATAGTCGACGCTAAGGTGCAAGTCCTTGGAAATTTCCCTTAGATCTTTGGTAAGATGAAACGCCAGATCATTCCCTTTAGATATGGTATCATACCTGCCTATACGGTAATTCTCCATAATATTTGTTTTCATTGTTGCTGCCATTTCTGGTATTACATATCTTTCTTCGAGTATCCTACCGATGTTTGTAATGACTTCCTTTTTTTCACTTGTGGATAGCTGTGCCATTACAATGGTGGAAAGAAACAGACATGGAACCCCCAAAATTGATTTGAAATAGTTGCAGTTCATATTGTAAAGTTTTTATTTTTCATAATTTGATTATTCGTAAGTAAACAGGAGGAATACACTTTTTCATTCCCTTTTTTGGAGTTTACTACCATCTCAGGCACTTCTTCTCTATTTGTCAACGGATGTAAAAAATTGTTTCCAGCTTTCATTATTCATTACTCATTTTAAACTTGGCGCCGATCCTCACAAGGCATTGGATAGCTATATAGGTGTTAGCAATTTTAATCGATTGCACAGCTTTGCGGGCAATGGGCAAATGCAACGACCAGCCTGTGCGCTGAATCGAAATACCGCCCTTGCGGGACCAGGCCGGGATATCTTATTCTCCATGCTAAATTGTTCATTCCAACATGTCCTGATGTCAACTTACGAACGACATCGTTTGACAATTCAAAAAACCAGACCCAAGGACCTCCAAATACAATGGTTATAACTTCGTCAATGCCCGATCCGTCATCTGAACTGTTCACATGTAACCTGCCAATTTTTTCCTGGAGAAATAAGACGACTTCTGGTGATAAGGCTTTCATATCGGTGGGTTACATTTTTCCTGCGCAATGCACTTAAAAACTCAGAGGCTACCGACAGATACGAGGCTATAATATCGTGGAAACCTCTGTTCGAGATTCTTGTATTTCAAAATGAAATCAAGATAGCTATCCACAGTGGTATGAATCATTCGGTCCATGGTCCGGTCCTGAAGTGCAAAATAGCCCTTTTGAATTTTTAGCATGAAGAAGCGTTCTATTGTCACGAATATTCGCAATAAGCCGTAGTTTATATTCCATGGTGGTATCATAAGAAGCGTAAGCATATTTAGCATATTAAAGTTATTAATTTTAAGAATTCCCAGGAGATACTATTAACTATTATTTAACGTCAATTAATTGATTATCATCCACATGATGGGGCACTAGTGACAATTGCATGGCTTGTCATTCCTTATGGGATTTTTAACGATTTCTGATGGGAGGTGTCGACGTTTATTTTGCCTGGACCGAAAGAAAAAGGTAATGATCTGCCTTTTAAAGGAGGGGCCGGATGATGCGGCCGCGAGTTTTGGGTTTATTTATTTGTAGATCAGATTTGTCCAACGCTCAGGAAGACAGGAATACCTCTATGCCGTATTATTTCAACTTAGCAGCAAAATAAGTACCTGGCTTATCACCTGCATTTCTAATCACAAGTAATAGATGAGATAGGATAAAATAAAAAACCTCGGTCTATCCCTCATAAATTGCCTCATCAATCTTCATTTCCGTTTCACCCGATAAAACCAGGATTATTTCAGTCTCCAGGTGGTTATGTGGTATGTGGCTGCGGAAAATTCCATGTACGGATTGTTGCTCCCGCCAGTCGGCAGCCAAAAGACCAAAGCGTTTTTAAAGGAAATTGCAACACTATGCAACATTGAAAAGCACCTTACTTTCATTTAGCCCGACATACCTTTTCAACTACAGCACCCTTAGCATATGGAATTTCAATCGAATGAGCTAGTAAAATATTGGGCTTCGTTTTGCGAAGGAGCGGCATCAATCGCTAAAGACTGTAACCCTCCAAAATTACCCCATCATATTTACCTGCAGTTTGTCTTAAATGCTTCAGCGCTTTGTAATCTTCTGAATCATACCACTGATTGGCGTGCTCAAAGCTTGGGAATTCGATCATAACTAGGTAGGTCGGGTTCCAACTACCTTCGATTTTCCTCAATTGTCCACCGATAGCCTTGTACACACCTCCAAATTTTTGTACAACTGGAAAGACTTTGCTTTTATATTCTTCCAGTTTAGAATGATCTGTTATGCTTAGATTGTCGAACAAGCAGTAGGCGGGCTTTAATGTTTTTTCCATGGTTTCCTGTTTTAATAATTTCGTATTTGTAGTTCCCTATTTCTTGAAATTTATTCATTGAGTGGTATGGCAACAGGCCGCATCGGTGCCGCACTGGCACCTCGTAGTTTTAGGGGAGCGGCAATAAAGGCAAACTCGTAAATTTGGTCTTGGGCAAGGGATTCCAGATCCATCTGTTCGATAAACATAACCCCCTTTTGAGCCAAAAGATACGTATGTACCGGAACCCAATTGTCTGCCCTTTCGGAGGGAAACGCCTCCAGGCTCAGGTTGTCGGCCCCCAGTAGCATTACCCCGCGCTCCTCTACGAGCCATTTAACAGCATCCAGGTTAATACCGGCATAGCCATCAAGATACGTATGGGCATCGTTGTAATATTGTGCCTGTCCGGTGCGTATCAGGACAACATCTCCGTTCCTGATTTCGACTCCTTGTTTTTGTATCGCCGCCTGTAGATCCTGTGCAGTGATCCTATAACTGTTTTGTAAGGCTGCCACCCCTTTTAAACCGGCCATATCGATCAGTACACCCCTGGCAACGATCGGGGGTATCGTTTCCGCCCCGGTACGTTTCCATCCCTTGTCCCCTAAATGTTCCTCAAAGGTAAATCCGTTCCATATTTTTCCATGTAGCCCAAAATGGTTCAATGCATCGATATGGGTGCCCATATGCGTATACATGGATATGGCATCACCGGTATAGCTTACTTTTTCGTTCATATCCCGGCCCAGACCGTTCGGGTTATCAATAACGGTACCGTGAGGCGTATGGGTAAGCCAGTACTGGTACCCCGGATCACCTAGGGCGTGGAAGCTTGGCATTCCCACAAAATATTCTACACTGAGGTCATAAACGACAGCGGGGTTACTACGTTCAAGAACAGCCTTCCGGGAGGAAGCGGTCATCATGTTTAGGGTGCCGATTTCATCATCTTCGCCCCAGGGGCTGCTACCAACTTCCTCCATCATCTGGGAATTAAGGACGAAGGTGAACATAATGTTAATCAGGAGTAATACTGTTTTCATTGCTATATTTATGTAAGGGTTATCAATTAAAAATGGCTTGAACTCGATTGACTTTTTTCCATACAATTTGATCCGGATGGGAAATCAGGATTCCTTCAGACAAGACAGATATTTGCCAAATCCGGGAGTTTGTACGGAAATCTCTTCCCAGGTCGTTTCGGGAAGTTGGGTCATTTTCGCTGGGATAAAACGAGTAATACCCCAGCTGCTGTTTTGGACCGGTTCCCGAGGATAGCTCTATTTTTTTCATCTGTACTTTTTTTGATTAAAGCACAAATTTCAAAATACTACTACAGAAAAAAATTAAGGTACCTTAAGAAACTAAGAGGAGAGCAATTTTCTTCGGACCGCACTTAAGAATTCGGGGGTAATATCAAGGTATGAGGCGATCATGTATTGCGGGAATCGTTGTTCGAGCTGCCTGTATCCGGATCGAAAGGTAAGATAGCGCTCCTCAGCGGTCTGACTCATTCTCAGGACGGTTCGTTCCTGGAGTGCAATATACCCCCGCTGGATTTTTAAGCAAAAAAAGCGTTCCATTAGGGGTACAGTTTCGCTGAGTTTTTTTAATGCATCACGGTGCAGCTGTAATACAATACTATCTTCCACTGCCTGGACATATTGTTTGGCCGGTGTTTGGGTTAAGTAGCTATAGAGATCATTGATCCACCAACCTTCTATTCCCAATTGCAGTATATGTTCCTTCCCCTGAGCGTCTATATAATAACTTCTGAGGGCGCCCTGGGCAATGAACCGCATATGAGAGGAGATGTCGTTTTTATGCAGTAGATAATCTCCTTTTTTCAATTTGGTCTGCTTAAATTCTTTTAATACAAGTTGTTCGTGGTTTTGCTCAAGCGGGACAAGTTCCCTTACATTTTGAATAAGCTTTGCTTCGAAGTCCATATCCATTTCCAGCGTTAAATCTGTTTGAAGTTAGTAAAAAGAGGTTAAGGAAGTTCAGGGTTAATTTAATTTTAAATGAATGTCAACATTGATCGTGTTTGCATAACAAATTGATATAAAATAAGTTATCCATGACATCTTAACAAAAAAGAGTATGGATATTCATGCTGAATTTCCTTAATCCCGAATCAATGCTGTAATTTGAACCAAACCATAGCTTTTTAACCATCCCTAAACCACCGGTAAGTTTCGAATGCTGTTTCACAAGTCTATGTATGATGATAGCGGTATCCTGATGGATTATAGCAATCAGGAGGCTTTCCTCCCTGCGGTCACTTCCGCCAGGTAAATACCAAGGATACGAAATCCCGGAATGACAGATGAGGGGTAGTGTAATACTGCCGGAGTCGGAGAGTTGTCCAACACTGGTATATTGTTTATCTGTGCTAAGGAAAACCGAGCGGAGCGAGGTAATCCTGTCGCGATGATATGGATTATTGTCATCTTCTAATTCTATACGTATAGTTTGATAATAACATAATTCGGAGATTGGCGGAAGCGGAAGGATGCATGTTTTCAGATCATCCATCACTAATCAGTACGCATGGGCCTCGTAACTGTAGGTAGCCGTGAAAGGCCGCAAAAGGGTAAAACTGCCCTAACTGGCCGATAATTTTAAAATAAGGGAGATGTCCTGACCAATATCATCTATATTCTCTTTAAAAACCGGTAATATCGTTATCGAAATTTGGAAGCGATGAAAACGATACTTTATGCAACCGACCGTGCCGAACAGGCGGTTCCTGTTTTGAGATATGCCATTGACCTGAGCACGCGGTTGGGGGCCAATATCGTTGTTCTGCAGGTTTATCAATTGCCACAGATACGTGTTTCAGTTACAAGACCTGGTGAACAATTGGAACAGCACGCCGTGGATGAACAAAAGGAAATTCTCAGAGCATTTTGCATGAAACATGCCGGCGATACCATGGCTGCAAACGGGCTGCAGGTCGACGTAGTATGTAATGATTCCATTTTGAACGGTATAGTAGAGAAATCAAGGGACTTATCACCAGATCTTGTAGTGATCGGCAGGAAGGACAGGCACACCGAGCGGGGACTGCTCGTGGGCGACATAGGACAAGGGCTTGTAAAGAGGTTATCGTGTCCGGTTTTGATGGTACCACACTATGTGCGCAGTGCGGATATTAAAACCATACTCTATGCTTCGGATTTCGAGGAAGCGGACATTTCAGCTATCCAAAATTTAGTGCCGATCGCACAGACGCTGGCGGCCAAAATACATGTTGTGCACATCGCGACAAAGAAGGAATACACCGGAGGAAAACGAGTGGAGTGGATACGAAAATTACTGAAGGAGGAAGTAGATTATGACAGCGTTGAATTGAATATCATTTTTTCGGATGATATTGTCAAAAAACTGAATATCTATTCGCAATCAATACAAGCTGATCTTATTGCTGTATTGTACCGGGAAGGAGAGGGCTTCTTTCAAAACCTGTTCCGGAAGGGCGTTGTAACAAAATTGGAAAAACATATCAGTATCCCGCTGATGAGCTTCAGCAAATGACCCTTAGGTCGCAAGGCCCCGATTTGTCAAACTCCAAAAAAGTATTCAGTAAACATAACTAATATCTTTAGCTCGTAGCATGTCACATGGGTTGTAAAACTGAAGCCCATGTGAAACCTTCGAAGCGTCAGAACACATAGCACCCGTTAACATATGAAAGCATACCTGAACAATGGATGCTCTTAAACGGGCGATTTCACAATGGCAGCGTGAACTTTGAAAGCAGGAACAGAACGGGCTTTTTCCTGATAAGCTTTTTGCTGCAATGGGTCTCACCCTGAAGTCACTTCCGCCAAGTATCTAATAGGGATACCTAATCCCGGAACGACAGATGAGGGGTAGTATAATCCTGCCGGAGGAGGTGAGTTGTCCAAGACTGGTATATTGTTTATCTGCACTAAGGAAAACCGAGCGGAGCGAGGTAACCCTGTTTTTATAAGCAACAATTATAGCAAGGGATCACCTCACACTGCAACGCCAGTGGAGGTGCTGCTACTTATTACATATTTTCCAGCCCGACCTGGATCTGCGCCAATGAATCGAGAACCACCACGCTACGTTTATGCCAGAATAATCATAGACCGGAAAACAGTAACATTGCCCTAATAATCCGGATAGATAAACGGCATTGGAATGCCCAAATGCAGCAAGTAAATAGAATTTCTGGAAAAGCCTGTCATTTTAACCAATACATTGACGAGGAATATACCAAACTATTCCAATGTGCATTGAATCTGGGTTGGTTGTTCCTCAAGATGCAGGAAGCCGGATTGATTCCTCAATTTAAAACAATGGCATTATATTGTACATTTATCATACCTCCAACTGTTGATCATATGTAATTGGATAAAAATTCAGTATGTACGCAAAAAGAAATTACGGCTTCTGGATGACCGTCAACTGGTCCAAATGGCCATTTATCATGGGAGCCCTGTATGGCCTGCTCATCACCGCATTTTCGTATTTCACAGGCAAACAGGTATATATTCCCTGGAGCCCTGTGAGCATAATCGGTATCGCGGTTGCCTTCTACCTGGGATTTAAGAACAACAGCTCCTACGACCGTACCTGGGAGGCCAGGAAGATCTGGGGAAGCATCGTAAACAACAGCAGATCCTTTGGGGCTGCCACGGTTTCCTTTATCCACGGTGAGCGGGATGCAGAAATAAAAAAAGACCTGATTTACCGACATATTGCCTGGTTAACAAGTCTAAGGCATCAACTCAGGCTAAGCAAGCCGTGGGAACATATAAACAATAGGGTAAAGGGCCTGTATTCTCCTAGTATTTGTGAAGATTATACCCAAAGATTGGCAACTGAGTTGCTGAATTACCTATCTGAGGAAGAATTGAAATCCTTGGAAAATAAGGCCAATATGGCAACGCAATTGCTGGCCATTCAATCCAAAAAACTCCAGGAGTTACAAAACAAAGGATACTATGATGATTTCCGTCACATGGAATTCCATACGCTGATGACCAAATTTTATGAAGATCAGGGCAGGTCTGAACGCATAAAAAACTTTCCTTTTCCCCGTCAATATGCCTCTACCGCAATGTGGTTCACTGTTTTATTCGCCCTGCTCGTACCGTTCGGACTTTTGGATATCTTTAATAACGTTGAAGGACCGCTCTTCTGGTTATGTCCGTTTTTGTCGGCCTTGATTATATGGACATTTTTCCTGATGGAAAAGATAGGCGACTATTCGGAAAACCCTTTCGAGGGAACTTATAATGATGTTCCCATTACCACGATTGCACGTTCCATTGAGATCGATTTGAGGGAAATGATAGGTGATGAGAATATTCCTGAACCGGAAAAGGAGCGGAATGGATTCCAGATGTAACGGAATGTAATATAACCATGGCAGCATGAACTTTGAAAGCAGGTAACAGCACGGGCGATTTCCTGAGAAGCTTTTTGCTGAAAAGGGTTTCCTCCCTGCGGTCACTTCCGCCAGGTATCTGCCAGGGATACCTAATCCCGGAAACTACCCATTTCGCCTCCGCAGGCTGAAAATGGAGGTTATAACCCTACGATTTCATGGCCTATAGCTGCTAAGACCGAATTGTGATCATAACAGGTCAAAAAGTACATTTTTCCATGGGTTTTTTCAATGCCGGGAACCTAAAATTTTGTATTTTAGTAGTACTGATATCGCCAGGTCGGCTTAACCTTAGTCTTAGTTTATCGGGCCGCTTATCACATGGTAATTGAATTGCTGGATCAGGATAAAATTCCGGATTCATTTGAGCGAAAATCCTTCCCCTGACTTTGAGTCATTCGTCGAGAAAAAATGACCGTTCACAGACGATGAATTAATATTCATAATTATAATAATAGCTTCGTTTTACGATTTAGTAATACGTAATAAACAGGAGATTCAGATGGATAGGACCAGATGGTTAATAGCGGGATCTTTTATTTGTCTTTTTTCGTTTATATCCTTTTCTCAAAGCATCCGGAAAAGTTTTGACGAGATGACCGAATATGAAATAACGGGCCTGGTCAATGCCTTTTATGCGCTGCGAACCGGTCCTGATCTGTTCAATGACATGGCGACCTTCCATGCTAATTTCTTCAATTCTGATAACACGGCAGACCCAACGCGGCCAGACCTGCATTTTAACCTGCCTGATGAGTCAGAGCGTGAGATTTTTTTGGCCTGGCACAGAAGGATGATATTTGAAATGGAGCAGGCCGTTCAGGAAATCAACCCGGAATTAAGCCTGGGTTACTGGGATACTTCAATTTATCAGTCAGCGTCAGATGCCTTATGGAACCAGAGCTTTTTGGGAAGTTTTAATACAAACTGGTCCCTGAACAGGAATTTTGGGCAGGGAGGCCCTCTCCCAACACCTATTCAGGTTTCCAATCTAATGAATATGCCCGATTTTTTCGATTTTTCGAATGAATTGGAAAGAAGGCCTGTGCACAGAGGTGCCCACGTGTGGACAGGGGGCGTCATGCCCACACCACTTTCACCCAGGGATCCGGCGTTTTTTTTCCACCATTCGTTTGTGGACAAGGTATGGCACGACTGGGAGGAAATACATCATAGTTCCTCCTATATCACGACCTCCATGTTGCGTTATGATGGAACCTATGTATACAATGGGCAGGTTTTGCCTTCTGTCGATCCCAATGATATAACCGATAGCAGGGTATTTGGTATTTTTTATGCTGCAAATGGCCTTGCCCGGTTGGATAATTATATTGTAAGCAATACGTATAACCCGGAAGAAATTTTTTACTATCAGTACAGCATTGAGGCCGGTAATAATTTTTTGGTTCCGGCAGGAACCGTTGCAAGGCTTGAATCAGTTAACGAAATCCATTTGGTTCCCGGGTTTGAAGCTGCAGCAGGATCTTCGTTTATGGCTTCTATCGATACTCCTGCCCTTCCAAGCTTTGCCCCGTCCTTCGTTCTGGGCCCAATACGAAACAACCCCTATCCCTATTCCGATAAGTTATTTGAACCTGTTGTATGGGAGGAAGGTGGCGATCTCCTGAAAGATGAACCAATTATTATAAGTGCAGCCCCTAACCCGTTCTGGGATACCATCACGATCAAATTGAGTAAGAAAAAGGATTGTGTTATTGAAGTGTTCAACATGATGGGAATGCCGGTGCGGGAGGAAGCATTTCAAAATACGGACACCTTGGTCATAAAGAACCTATACGGTTTAACTGCCGGTTTCTATGTCATCCGCGTATCCGATGCCAATGGTAAACTCCTGGTCGTGAAAAGGGTGGTTAAGTTGTAAGGCGAAATTTATAATCACCATATATTAACCCGTTGATGTTCAATGGTTTCCATGATCCATGTGAATGCTTTCAGGATTCCTGTATTTGCAACACTCCGGAAGCTTCTCATAAACCGCTTCAGGAGCGATAAATCCTTCTGAATCGTGCCCAACTTCAGCGATTTTCTTCTGAATGTCCGGTACAGTACACTTTCTTTCATCGATGATAGCTTTGAATTCCTTGGTTTCCGGACTCCACAGGGCAAACTTTACCCCCTGTATCTTTAGCGCCGCCTTTTCTATACGGTTTTTGCACATCTTACAATTTCCGCTGACCTCAAAATTTACGGATTTATTCTTGTCCTGACAATGGGCCAGTCCTATCCCAAGCAATGTTATTAGAGCAATCAATACTGGTTTTTTCATATCGCTTTACTAAATTTTATATCTGAATCCGGCATAATAAGCACTTTCCAATACGGGAGCATACAAAATGGTACTGTCAAAATAAGTGCCGAACGGTTCTGTATTGGATAAAATAGGCCGTTCTTGTGTATAATTACCAATATTTTCACCGCCCACATATATTTCGAATTTATTGGAAAATGCTTTGGTAACCTGGGCATTTATCAGTCCATATGACGGGGAATTGGAGGGGAGCCGGAATTCCCTGGGATTAGCGGTTGTATCTGGCAAACGCTGCCTCCCCAGCCAATTTGTGGTAAGATCGAACCGCCATTGTCTCCCTTCGTTCTTTTTAGGTGTTTCGTAGCTGAGGTTCATAAATAACCGGAAGGTTGGTTGCAGGGGCTTTTTAAGGGAACCGGTAGCGTAATCACTGACCACATCAAAATACTTGTAGGTGGACCGCAAATGCAATGATTGTATGATCTCATAGTTTAAATCCAATTGTAAAGAATTGGAATAACTCCTGCCTGCGAGATTATAAAAGGAAATTACCCTTGGATCTTCCCAATCGACGATGACCTGGTCTTCGAATTGTGTTCTGTAAAAGTCGATCGAAAAATCCAGCACCCTGTTCCCCAGATACAATTTTTGGATAAAGCTTACGCCATAATTCCATGCTATTTCCGGGTTGAGGCCGTAATACCTGCCTCCCCTGTCTGAAATTGTTATTTGCCGGGAGGAGGCAAACAATTGTTGATTTTCCGCGAAAATATTGGCGCCTCGCTTTCCCCTTCCAAAAGATGCCCTAAAACTGGCTTTGTCCCATAAGGCGTATCGTAAATGGAATCGTGGGGTAAGAAAATCTCCCAGGTTATTATGACTGTCTGCCCGCAGTCCTGCCTCAAAACTCAGTCCTTCCAAATTATCAAAAGTGTATTCAAAAAAAGCCCCGACTACCGTATCGTCCCTGTTAAATAGTGTTGAATTGACCAACTCACTGAATATATCATAATTGAAATTAATTCCGGTTTTGAACTTGTGTTGGGTGCTGCCGATAATACTATTAAATATGAAGTTGCTATAGAAAGAATCGTGATAAATGTCATAGACGTTTGTCCCGTAATATGAGTTTTGGTCATGGGTGCTGTAAGCCAGCTGCAGACCATAACTCTGGTAGGGAAGGTCCGGAAATACATACCCAACTTTGGAAGAAATATCCATTCGGGAGGTATTGATCTCACTGCCCCATGCATTGGTCGTAAACCTGTCCGATTTAAAATCAAAGTCGGTCTGCCCCATCTTTTTGGTGTCGGAAAGGTATTGAATGGTAGCGAAGCTTACCCACCCGCTCTCAGGATTCATATATTGCCAACGATTCATGAAATTAACCTGATGTGCCAAAGGGGTATCCAGGAAAGTATCCCCATTAGCATCGATAATTCCATCCCTTAGATTGGCATGCAGGTAGAGGCCAACACCCAAATCATCCCCAAAAGTATGGTTCAGCCTTGAGTTGAATTCATAGCGTTCATAATTATTCGCATATAGGTTCAGGAAAAATCGTTTATCGGATAAAGGTTTCACAAGTTCACTGTTTATATGGCCCGAAATGCTTTCATAACCATTGATAACGGTGCCGGCACCTTTGGTAATTTGAATCCCATCAATCCAGGACCCTGGAATAAAGGAGAGCCCAAAGACTTGTGATGCCCCCCTGATGGAAGGCATGTTCTCCTGCGTAAATAACAGATAGGGGCTATTGAGGCCAAGCATCTGGATTTGTTTAGCACCCAGTACGGCATCAGATATGTTGACATCTACCGTAGGATTGGTCTCAAAACTTTCAGACAGATTACAACAGGCAGCCTTTAACATTTCCCGGCTGTCAACCGACACGACATTTTGTATTTTGAACAACGACTTTTGTAACGAAGCCACTTCTTTTTTAACGATTACCTCATCCAACACCACGGTCGGGAAAAGGACGATGTTTCCTAAATTAGGCCTGTTTACGGGAATGGTATCAGAACGATAGCCAACAGAACTTACCACAAGTTTATCTAAAGTATTAGAATAAGGAATTTTGAAATTTCCCAGGGAGTCTGTGACAGTGCCGATGGTACCGAAGAGCCAGTACACATTTGCATCCGCCACTACCCTGGTCTTTCCCTTGTCATTATACTCAATTACTTTTCCAATGACCTGGATCTGGGCGTGGGAATAGTAACCAAATGCCAAAAGGGAAAGGAATAAGAGGCATCTCATTTCCAAGGATATTTATTTTAAAATTACAATTTTACAGGCGGATTATGTGTTTATTGCCATGATATTGTTGGGGTTATATATCACAGAATCCTATGGTACTCCAGAAACCTTACAGGAGTCAAAAGACTTCCATGCGATCTTTAAGAGCGTGCGAATCTTTCTTATTTTTACAGGTATGAATTGGATCAAGTATAGTTTAATCCTGTTAGTAGTATCTGGTTTTTCCACGGAACTCAAATCAAATAATCCAACCAGGTCTGCATCTCAGGACAGTGCCACTAAAATCCGGGTGGTTAATGCCAGTGACCTTGTCTTCACCCATGTTTCATTATTTTCAATGAAATTTGAAAACCTGCAACCGAATGATACATCTGCTTATCAGGAATTGCGATATGACCCCTTGCGGGATGATCCCTTAATCTATTGTGTCAATGACGGAAAGAATCTGGGAAGATATCTTACCATCCCGGATAATGAGATACGCCGCTTTACCTACGTTATCGATAGTGTGAGTAACGGAATATTGTATGTCAGCTCATATCGTGAAAATAGCGAATAAAGCAGATGGGCCGTATTTGAATTTTTAAATTGGGCCCGGTCATTCCTGCGATTTTTCTTTTGCTTTTACCTTCTCCCTCGATTCCTGCTGTTTCCTCATTTCCTCTTCCAGGTCCAGAATCCGATTTTCCTGTTGCAGCATATAAAGGGTGAGTTCCTCAATTTTCTGCAGCAACCTGGCATTCATATCGCCCAGATCGATCCCTTCCTCCCGTACTTCCGATGCGCTCGGGATTCCCATCAAATGACCTTTTCCTTCAATATGGCGTTTTACTTCTGCAAGGGTGGGGAGGGGGTAGGATTGCGAAAAGACAAAATCCGGCCAGTCTGATTGCAGGTCCACCTTAACTGATTCTGCGATGACCCCACCCGCTACAGCCAGGAGATAGCCGCTGGTATTGGTGGTGCCAATCCCCAGGTTTCCGTTGACCAAAAGGTCACGGGTTCTCCAGTCAACCGTGGTCAGGTTTGCATTGGCAGTGGTATAATGAACTTCCGTAGTATTTATCGTCACTATATTACTGATATCGGATACATTCCCTTCGGCATCCTGTGCGTAGACGGTAAAAATATAAGATGTTTCAGGATCCAGTCCGGTGATATGATAAGCCCTCGCCCCTCCTGTGAACCCCAGGCTGGAACCGTCCCGTATTACTTCATAGTCCGTGACACCGACGTTGTCATAGGGTTCTGACCAAATCAGGTCCGCAGCTGTATCTGTGATGTTAAGGGCTGCCAGGTCGTCTACCGGATCGGGCGCTTCGGAATCTGTTTCCTGGTAGACAATGGAGAATTGTGGAGCTGCGGAATTTTCGTTCCCTGCTATGTCCATGGCTGAGCCGGCGTCTACATTGACGGTAACGGTACCATCCGTTATCGGGGTGATATATGCCGAATAATTGGCTCCGTTTCCGGAAAAATTCCCTGCAGAGCCGTTGGTTACGTCCAGGTCCGAAAGGGTGAATCCGTTTACTGTCTCGTCAAAAGTAATGGTAACGGGAATAGGGCTGGCATTGGTAGGGGATGATTCCGTGGATGCGAGCAGCACGCCGGGTCCTGTACCATCAAATTCGATACTCAATTGCGGGGCCGCCGCATTTCCATTCCCTGCACCGTCTATGGCCACATTGGCAGGGATATCCACGGTAATGATCCCATCGCCCGCCGGAGTGATAGTGGCGGTATAGCTGGCATCGGAACCTGAGAAATTCGATGGGCTTCCGTTAGTGATCACCAGGTCCCCTTGTGTAAATCCCGTTACCGGTTCTTCAAAGGTTATAGTGACCGGGATAGGGGATGCGTTTGTTGGGGAGGTTTCCGTTGAGGCCAGGAGTACGGATGGCTGGGAAATATCATATTCAATACTGAACTGGATAGCTGCCGCATTGCCATTACCGGCAGCATCTGCAGCCACATCGGCAGGCAGGTCTACAGTAACGGTACCACTACCGCCTGGGGTGATGTCAACGGTATAGTCGGCCCCGGAACCCGACAAATTCCCGGCGCTGCCGTTGCCCACAACAAGGTCTGAGGCCAGCAACCCTGAAATGGGTTCATCGAAGGTAATGATAACAGGAATAGGGCTGGTATTGGTTGGGGAGCTTGCCAGTGATGAGATCTGTGCTGTGGGCGGACTTGTATCTGACAGGACACTGAACTGGATAGCCACAATATTCCCATTGCCGGCAGCATCTGCAACCACGTCTGCAGGCAGGTCTACCGTAACGGTACCACTACCCCCAGGGGTTATATCGACTGAATAGTCGGCCCCGGTGCCCGACAAATTCCCGGCGCTTCCATTGCCTACAACAAGGTCCGAGACCAGCAAATCCGAAATAGGTTCTTCGAAGGTAATGGTAACGGGAATAGGGCTGGCACTGGTAGGGGATGATTCTGTGGAGGCGAGCAGCACCCCGGGTCCTGTACCATCAAATTCGATACTAAATTGCGGTGCCGCCGCATTTCCGTTCCCTGCACCGTTTATGGCCACATTGGCTGGGATGTCAACGGTAATGATCCCATCGCCGGCCGGAGTGATAGTGGCGGTATAGCTGGCATCGGAACCTGAGAAATTCGATGGGCTTCCGTTACTGATCACCAGGTCCCCTTGTGTAAATCCCGTTACCGGTTCTTCAAAGGTTATACTGATCGGGATAGGTGATGCGTTTGTTGGGGAGGTTTCCGATGAGGCAATGAGTACCGATGGCTGGGAAGAATCATATTCAATACTGAACTGGTTAGCCGCCGCATTGCCATTACCGGCAGCATCTGCAGCCACATCGGCAGGCAGGTCTACCGTAACGGTACCGCTACTGCCGGGTGTGATATCGACCGTATAGTCGGCCCCCGAGCCCGACAAATTCCCGGCGCTTCCATTGCCCACAACAAGGTCTGAGGCCAGCAAACCCGAAATGGGTTCATCGAAGGTAATGACAACGGGAATAGGGCTGGTATTGGTTGGGGAGCTTGCCAATGATGTGATCTGTGCAGTGGGCAGACTTGTATCTGACAGGATACTGAACTGGACAGCAGCAATATTCCCGTTACCGGCAGCATCTGCAACCACGTCGGCAGGCAGGTCTACCGTAACCGTACCACTACCCCCTGGGGTTATATCGACTGTATAGTCGGTACCGGAGCCCGACAAATTCCCGGCGCTGCCATTTCCCACAACAAGGTCCGAGACCAACAAATCCGAAATAGGTTCATCAAAGGTAATGGTAACGGGAATTGGGCTGGCATTGGTAGGGGATGATTCGGTGGAGGCGAGCAGCACGCCGGGTCCTGTACCATCAAATTCGATACTAAATTGCGGGGCCGCCGCATTTCCGTTCCCTGCACCGTTTATGGCCACATTGGCAGGGATATCAACGGTAATGATCCCATCTCCCGCCGGAGTGATAGTGGCGGTATAACTGGCATCGGAACCTGAGAAATTCGATGGGCTTCCGTTAGTGATCACCAGGTCCCCTTGTGTAAAGCCAGTTACCGGTTCTTCAAAGGTTATAGTGACCGGGATAGGGGATGCGTTTGTTGGGGAGGTTTCCGTTGAGGCCAGGAGTACCGATGGCTGAGATATATCATATTCGATACTGAACTGGTTAGCCGCCGCGTTCCCATTGCCGGCAGCATCTGCAGCCACATCGGCAGGCAGGTCTACCGTAACGGTACCAGTACCGCCGGGGGTGATGTCGACAGTATAGTCGGCCCCGGAACCCGACAAATTCCCGGCGCTGCCGTTGCCCACAACAAGGTCTGAGGCCAGCAAACCTGAAATGGGTTCATCGAAGGTAATGATAACAGGAATAGGGCTGGTATTGGTTGGGGAGCTTGCCAAAGATGAGATTTGTGCTGTGGGCGGACTTGTATCTGATAGGATACTGAACTGGATAGCCGCAATATTCCCGTTGCCTGCAGCATCCGTGGCAACATTGGCCGCTATATCTACAGTCACCATTCCATTCCCGGCCGGACTAATGTTTGCCGTATAAGTGGCACCACTACCCGAGAAATTTCCGGCGGTACCGTTGCCAATGGTCAGGTCCGACAAATCAAAACCGGTAACCGGCTCGTCAAAAGTAATGGTAAGTGGAATTGGGATTGCATTCGTCGGAGAGTTTTCAATAGAAGAAATGCTGACATTCGGAGACTGTGTATCGTTGGAATTGGTCGTAAAAGCAGCATTATTGCTATCGCCGGACTCATTTCCTGCAGCATCAATTGCCCGGAGCGTAAGGTTGTAGGAAGTTGAGGGGGTAAGTCCCGTAAGCAGGAAATTGGTGCCGGTACCTCCCGTGGCAGTCAGCAGGGTACCATTATTGTAAATCCGGTAATTCGTGACACCCACATTGTCTGTAGCGGCCGTCCATGACAGGTTGGCGGAGGTTGTGGTGATGTTGGATGCAGCGAGGCTTCCAGGGGCGGTCGGTGCTGTGGTATCGGTGCCCGCCGGAAGTATGGAAACATTGTCAATTTCCACTGAATTCCCTGCGACCCCCCGTGTGCTAAAACTACTGGTCCACACGCGGATCTGTGGTTGGGCGGTAGTCGCAGTTACATTAAAGACATATTCTGTCCATTGTGTCCCGGAAATTACCTGGGTAGAAAAACCAGATAACCCCACCCATGCGGCAAATGCGGGTTCTGCATTGGGAGTTGCCTGCGCACCTTCCCGGGCCCATATCCTGATATCGTAATCCTGCCCCACCTGTGCAGGGAAAGCGTATGACATCCTGCGGCCGCCCTGTGCAGTTGAAGATGATGATGTTAACCGTAAAAAAAAGGAGCCTGACTGGGCACCACCTGTTACAGAGGTGATGGGCGCGTTCTCCTGGATCCAGCCTGTGGTTGCATTCGCCTCATTGCCGATGGATGCGGCATTGGCGTGGGTGTGCAGTTGCTGAGCACCGGCCGAAAAGCCCAGTGTCATTAAAAAAATCCCGAATATAAAATGCGTAGTTTTTTTCCCCATTTCATTTGGCTACTTATATGATGAACAAAAACTTAAAAATCTCTACGCTAGAGCCTAGCATGGGGGTAGTATGAGGGGGTGTTTATTTTAAAAATAAACCATTAAAATTGTTTCCTGTCCCATTTGATGGATATTCTTTAAAGTGTAAATTTCTTCGATGAAATGCACCTATTTTTTCGTTCACGAAAGTGCTTTCCTACACCATCCTTAAAGGATAGAATAATACTGGGAGCGTAACCGTATGTAGTAGATAAAAAGTATTTTTTAACAGATAGTTTAATGCAGTGTTTGCTGGTTATCAGGGGTCGCAGATTTGCTGGCTATTGCCAATTCCACAGGAGGCCACAGGAAGAGCGCCATCAGCGCTTTCAAAGAAAAAAGTGGGATATCGGGATCCTAAGGTATTTTGTTTGGGAGGTCATTTCTGTGATTTCTTCTCCAGTAAGGCTACTTTCGCCCATAATTCCTGCATTTTCATGTTTTCCTCCTCTGATATCTGAATCCTCTTTTCCAGTTGCAGGATATACAGGGTCATTTCCTCTATTTTCTGGAGCAGCCTGGCATTCATGTCGCCCAGCTCAATGCCATTCTGTATCACTTCCGCCGCACTCGGCATACCGATCAGGTGGCCCTTTTCTTCTATATGCAGTTCCACCTCTTCAAGGCTTGGGAGGGGATATGAATCCGTGAATACAAAATCGGGCCATTTGGAATGTAGTTTCACCGTTACGGATTCCGCAATGGCACTGCCGGCCACAGCAAGCCGATATCCGTAGGTATCGGTAGTTCCAATGCCAAGGTTTCTGTGTGCAATGATGTCCCGGGCTGACCAGTCTACAGTAGGCAGGTTTGCGTTGGCCGTGGTATAAGGTACATCCGGAGGGTTTGCTGTCGTGAAGGCTGCCGCGTTGCTGTTGGCGGATTCATTCCCTGCGGCGTCCAGTGCCCGGACCGTCAGGTTATAGGAAGTGGAGGCGCTGAGGCCGGAAAGGAGGAAACTCGCACCGGTTCCACCGGTAGGGGTGAGGAGTGCACCATTGTCGTAGATCCTGTAATTGGTCACCCCCACATTGTCCGTGGCGGCAGTCCATGTAAGGTCTGCTGAAGTTTGTGTAATGTTGGAAGCTGACAGGTTTGTAGGTGGGGTGGGGGGCGTTGTATCGGGTCCCCCTGGCAGTATTGAAACATTGTCTATCTCTACCGCATTGCCAGCGACACCCTGGGTATTGGTATTGCCGGAATAGATTCGGATCAAGGGTCGGGTTGCCGTAGCGGTTACTGTAAAAACATACTCTGCCCAGGTAGTACCGGTAATGGTTTGTGCAGTCATCCCCGAGACGCCGGTCCATGCGGTAAAGGCGGGCTGTGGATTAGCAGAAACACTGGCACCCCGGCGGGCCCAGATACGGATCTGGTATTGTTGCCCGACCACCGCATTGAAACCATAGGACATCCTGCGAGCTGCCGGTGCGGTGGAAGCCGTAGATGTAAGTCGTAAATAAAAGGCGCCTAACTGGGCATTCCCGGACACAGATGTTAAGACGGCACTTTCCTGGTTCCAGCCTGTGGTGGCATTGGCTTCGTTGGCAATGGATGCGGCATTTGCCTGGGTGTGCAGTTGCTGTGCGTTGGCCGAAAAGCCCAGAACCATCAAAACACATACGTATCCGAACTGAGTAATTTTCTTTCCCATACCATTTAATTAAATAATTTTCAGAGGGATTGGTTAATTGATAATCAGAAGGAGGTTTAATCTTGCGATCATAAAAGCCCAAGGGGAAGTAATTCTACTTCAAAATTCAAACTAATTTTGCAGTAACTAATATCCGATCAATAATAAACTTTTAAGTGCTTCATTTTACCGACAAAATACACTGATTTTCCTTTATTTGAGTCCGTAAAAATTTTTGGTACGATTTCCCTGCATAAAATTCCTGCACCTCAGGTATCCCCTGGTTTTTCCCTGGAATGCTTTTCAAAAAGGATCAGGTGGAGGGTCCGGTTTAATAGTGTTTAAATCTAACCTGCATCCCGTTGTTACAAAAATGTAACAGGACCTTTACCTTCAGCCCGGTGTGGATATGGTAAATTGAACATTGCACTGGTATTGGTACAGGAACAGGGATGGATCCGTAAGAATGGGACAATCCCCTTCTTTTGGATCAAAAGGAAGATGGTAATCCCTACTATCAGAAGATTTTAAAAGGGATGCCAGTGTATTCGGGATTGCCTTTACACCAGTAGGCATCTATTGTTTACCTGGCCAGCACACAATCTTCGCAGTCCTTAACTTCTCCGTAATAGGTTTCCCGGTATTTGTGGAGTGTCCGTACCGGCCATCCCAATACATATTTCCGGATGTAGGTAACATTCGTCTTCAGCCTTCCCATTTTTTGGGAGTATCTATTCTCTGCCCTTGTAATTCTTTTGATATAAATAAATTTCATAAAATCGTTTTTTCTGGGACCATGAGGTTCCAGCAAGTTATATTGTTAATTGAATCCCTTATCGGTCCCCGGATCGGCACCGTTTCCCCATTCGAAAATCCCGGGGTGGGAAAGGTTTATATTTAATCCATCCTATCTTGTGATGAGGAATGGATCTAATGCGTACAATCCCTTTATTTGGGGATTTGCATCCCGCAAATTTACAAAAATGTGAACGGTTCTAAAAATATACCTTTAACATGTTGGTAGATAGGGATTTAGAATATCCTTTTAGAATTAACGCGCTATGGCCTTACGCAGGGGCCAACAAGGACTGCTGTGAACACTAAAATTTTTAAAATTGCAAAAAAGGACATACAATAAATGGTTCCATAAATTGCATGCCCTTTGCTGGATTGATTGGGAAATAGCGGGTTGGTTCCAATACCTGACTGGTTATGAAACCGTTTAGATCCGGTTATCCAATTGAATACCTGGCACTTTATCAGGTAAAAGTTGCAAATCATATCCCTGTTGCTGTACAAAGGTGATAATGCGCCCGGTATTGATGGTGGTGGCTTCCGATGCAATCCGCAGGATATTGTCGCAATCCTCCAAATCAAAATTTGACCTGTAAGCCGGAAATTCCCGATGTAATTCCTTAACAAGCAGGTTGGCCTGCCTTATCGCTGTGATATTCGTTTTAAAAATTTCTACCATACTGACACTTTTTAACAGCTGCTTTCAAGCCGGGTTACCGGTCCCAGAACGCAGGCGGTTCCACCTCAAGGGACCTCAGGTATACATATCCCTGACCCCGGTGGTGAATCTCATTATCGATAAAATATAAAATGCTCGACAGCACCGTCCCCTCGTATTGCCCGAACAATTTGATTTGTTCTTGAAACCTTTCCGCAGGGATCCTTGCCCAATACATATTGATCTTTTCCGTAGAATCATCCCATAAGTCCAGTAAACGGGTTTTTGTATCGGCCTCCTTAAAATGTTCATCAAGTGGAACGGATTCCCCTGTGGCTATTTCCCGCAGGCCCGGAGCGGCTATTCCCAGGAGTTCTTTGGTCATATCCGCAAAGGTGCGCATACCCCCTATGGTATGGCTGAATAGCGCTTTTTCGGGAAAAGCTTCAATGACCCTTCGGGTCAGGTTCCTGTGCCCCTGCCAGTGCTTTATTAATTCCGAAGGGGTGATTACTGTTTTTTGGTGTTGTACTTCTGTTGTCGTTTTCATGATGCTGATATTTTTGAGTGAATTATTAATCTATGTCAAAAATAAAACACGGGGGTGACAACAGTTTGTCAGCAGTAACGGAACACATGAATTTTTTTTCGATTTTTTAGAAGACCTCTAATGATGAATATCTACCTGACATACTGTTGTCAGTAACATATACTTCCTTTGTTGTGTCATATTTTCTGAATAAATGACATACCAGGAAAACAAGCAAGGCTACAAATATTGTTTAAAGTTAATCAGGCAGGAATAGAATGGGCATTAAATGGGGACGCGGCTGTGCATTGAAATCTTATCTTTGGAACAGATTTGATTCCATCATGGGCATAGATAGCTTAAAACGCTTTGATCGTATTGTGGCCATACTGATTCAATTGCAATCCAGGAGAATTGTAAAGGCACAGGACCTGGCAGATCGCTTTGAAGTAAGCCTGAGGACGATCTACCGGGACATCCGTACCCTGGAAACTTCAGGGGTACCGATTTCCAGTGAAGCAGGGACAGGCTATACCATTTTGGAGGGATACCGTTTGCCACCTATCATGTTTACACGGGAAGAGGCTGGCAGTTTTGTGGCTGCTGAAAAACTGATGCAGCAATTCACGGATAAAAGCCTGGGTTCGCATCACCAGTCGGCGATGTTCAAGATAAAATCGGTGCTGAGGGGAAAGGAAAAGGATTGGGTCAGTGCTTTGGAATCCCATATCAATATCAATCCCGGACAGGATCTTTTTAATAGTGATATCCCCAACGCCCTTGAATACCTTTTTGAAAGTATCGCGGAAAAGAAGCAGGTCTTCCTGGTATATCAGTCCCTCCATGCAGATCATCCAACGGAAAGGTTGATCGAACCAGTTGGACTGTTCTATGAAAACAGTTTTTGGTATGTGCTGGGTTATTGCCACTTAAGGAAGGATTACCGGCAATTTCGAACAGACAGGATACTAAAAATACAACCTACTCAAAACGACTACCTCCTATCGCACGGCCCCTTGGAAAAGTATCGGAAGGGTGAAAGCGATATACCCAAAACCAAAGTAAAAATATTGTTAGACAAGCATATAGCAAAATATCTTTCAGGTAGCCGGAATTATTATGGATATATATCTGAAGAGAACGCAGGCAATCAGGTGCTGATGACTTTTATGACGTCCGATATGAGGCAGGGTTTTGCAAGATGGTACCTGATGTTCGCAGATTATGCCAAAATCATAGAGCCGGAAGCCTTAAGGGAGCGCGTAAAGGAGCTGTTGAAAAATGCTGAAAAAACTTTGAACTGACTGTCCAGAAAGCAGTTACAGTGGCTGGATTTGACTACCGGATGGGGTAAAAAATTAATCCATATCAGCAATCATTGTTCCTATATCTTTGCTCTATCTTTAATTATATGTTAAAAAACACTTAATGGAAATTGCACTGGTTCTTGGACTTTTGATCGTGGCATTGGTCTTGTTTGCGACGGAGAAATTTTCCGTAGACGTTGTAACACTTGCATTACTGGTAATCCTGACACTGTCCGGGATCCTGAGTCCGGAAGAGGCTTTTGAAGGGTTCAGCAGTGATTTTATGGTGATTCTGGCATCCATTTTTGTGATTTCAGCTGCTTTGTCCGAAACCGGGTTGTTGGATAAAATAGGATACCAGCTGATAAAGCTGGTACGCAGTAAAACCCTTTTTGTTGTGTATACAATGCTGGTAACAGGGTTTCTCTCTGCTTTCATGAACAACACCACAGTAACCGCACTGGTAACGGGTCCGGTAGTAGGCATGTGCCGAAAATTGAAAGTAAGTCCATCCAAAGTTTTGATACCCGTTGCCTATGCTTCTATATTAGGGGGCACCTGTACCCTCATCGGTACGTCCACCAATGTGGCTGTAAGTGGCTATATTGAAAATTATGGATTAGCGCCCCTGGATTTTTTTGAAATTTTAGGTATAGGGTCGATTTTGTTTACAACAGGCCTCCTCTTTATTCTTTTGTTTTGGAAAAAGATGCTGCCAGACCATAAGGAGGCAAGTTTTGTTGAAGAATATCAGATCAAACAGTACCTGTCGGAGATCGTAATTTCCGCCAAATCCAAACTCATCGGGCAGGCAGCCTTCCGGTCAGATCTTTCCAAATGGGAGTTGAGGATCTTAAAGATAATCCGGGATAAGGACGAATTTATCCCCAACCGGTTTACCCGGTTTGAAATGGGGGATATCCTGCTGGTGGAATGTAAGGTGGAAGATCTTATAAAAGTAAAAGAATCAGTCGGCCTGGAAGTACGGGCCGATACTATTAAGGATAATCCCATACAATCCGATAAGATCAGGTTGGCCGAGGTGCTGATAACACCCGGTTCCCGGCTTTTAAACCGGACGCTCAAGGAATCCAGGTTCCGGCAAAACTTTGACCTTGTCGTCCTGGCCATCCACCGAAGGGAAGAAACCATTTCACAAACTATTGGGAACGTGACCTTACAGATTGGTGATGTGCTCCTGATTCAGGGAACCGAGGAAACATTGAATGCCAACCGGAACTCAGTGGAATTTTCCTTTATCGGTGATTTCAAGGTAACCATGTTTAAGGAGCGCAAGGGCATCCTCTCTGCACTTATTTTTCTGGTTGCGGTAATCGCGGGCTCCCTCAAGATCGTGCCGCTGTCAATCGCCTTTTTAACGGCTGCCTTACTCGTAATCCTGGTTGGTGCCTTGAGCATTGATCGTGCCTATAGGATCCTGGATTGGAAACTGCTGGTATTAATTGGTGGAATGAGTGCCTTCGGTACGGCAATGGTAAACTCCGGGGCTTCAGAATTCCTTGCGACCAATATTATTCATCTGCTGGGGGGCTTGGGAGTCCAATATGTTTTAGCCGGATTTGTTATCCTTGTTATTATCCTTACCCAACCGATGTCCAATGCTGCGGCTGCACTGGTGGTATTGCCGGTTGCGCTTGAGGCAGCACAGCTGCTCCATGCCGATCCGCGCTCTTTTGCCATAGCCATTATGCTGGGAGCTTCTGTCTCGCTTATCACCCCTTTTGAACCATCCTGCATCCTTGTGTATGGGCCTGGAAAATATAAATTTGTGGATTTTATCAAAGTAGGTGTACCGTTAACTTTGATGCTGTTCCTGCTTATCATGTTGCTGGTACCCTTTTTCTGGCCCTTGTAAGATAAAAATGCATAATCCTGCAAATGACCTGTCATGTAAAATGTAAGATTACCAACCGGATCTGCAAGCCGGATTTTGCCAGTGGATGGTACTTTCGGACTTAATGGTGCGGCATGTCAGCATTTTAATTAGGCTCATATTTCCTGGGATAAGTTGTGCCTCGTTTCAAATTCCGCAACATCCGACTTAAAAGTACTACTTTAAAACTTTAAGTACATTTCCGTTACCGCTTCGGATACCATCAAAACATGAATTAAATTTATGACAAAACAGTACCATGAAATATTTACCCAAAACCCCTTTTAAGATCCGTAAAATGAACCTTTTGCGGTTCGGGCGGGATTTCAGGCCGGAAGAAACCATCATTTTAAGGGATTACCTGGCGATAGAACGGACAAGATTGGCGAATGAAAGGACGTTGTTGTCCTATATCCGGTCTTCACTCTACCTCTTGCTTGGGGGTATCGCATTTTTTCAACTCAGGGAATTTTCAAATTTTCAATTTCTGGGCATCCTATCTTTACTATTTAGTAGTATTTTTCTGGTGGTCGGAATTTACAGGTTTATGCTGTTAAAGAAAAGTTTAAAAAAACTATACGATCTGTCTGAAGTCAGGAAAGGGAACAAGTCTGCTGTAAGTAAGCACTGAGTAATTTTTTTTTTATGGATTTAAACCTAATCCTTACCTTTTGTATCATTGGCGCCGGGATGTTCCTTTTTATTAAGGACTACTTCTCCATTGACACCACCTCCATCCTCATCATGGCCACCTTTATCGTTGCAGGGATACTGAGTCCGGAAGAAGGATTTTCAGGGTTTAATCATCCCGCAACCCTTACGCTCGGTTGTATTTTTGTGGTTAGCGGTGGCATTTTCAATTCCGGGATACTGGAAGGACTGAGCTACAGGATTATCAAACTGGCAAAAATTCATTACAGCGTGGCACTTGTGGTATTTTGCCTTATAACCGCATTGTTTTCCGCTTTCATCAATGATTCTGCCGTCGTCGCCCTGATGCTACCCATTGCCCTAACCGTTTGCCGTGAAACGAATATCAGTCCGGCCAAATTGCTGATGCCTATTTCCTTTGCGGCACTGTTCGGAGGAACCTGTACCCTTATCGGGACTTCCACGAATATATTGGTGAGCAGTTATGCCAAGAAATACGGCCTGGAAGAATTTGGCATGTTTGAATTCAGCAGTGCGGCACTCTGTTTATTGTTGATCGGACTCACCTATATATTCTTAGTTGCGCCATTTTTACTTCCAGAAAACAAGAACATCAATGCGCTGATCAAGGAAGCTGAACAGTATATAACTGAGCTGACCATACTGGATGGGTCTTCAGATCTCAACAAACCTGTAATTAAACTAAAATTGGTACAGGATTATGGGGTCCGCATCTTGTCCATATTACGGGATGGGTCTCTGATTTACGATGTAACACCCGATACCGTCATTTTAAAAGGGGATCTTTTGAAAATTATCGTTCCTCCATTGGCATTCAACCGGTTACTGGATGTAAAAGGGTATAGGATTAAAGGTGATAAACGCGGCAAAAAAGGGGGTGAATCTGGCAATAATTATCATATCTATGAGGTAATTATTCCTTTTGGGTCCGGACTTACGGGTAATTCTTTAAAAAAACTGAAGTTCAGCCAAAACTACAATATGTCGGTGCTGGGGATCCGGCACCGGAACGAATTTATTTTTGACAAGCTGGCGATGGTTGAACTGAAGGAAGGTGATATGCTCCTGGTATTGGGCCGAAAGGAGACTATTGATATCCTGGAAACACAAAAAATGATTGTAACCCTTACGGAATATGAAGAAAAGAAGACGAACTACCGGAAAGCCCTTCCCGCTATTATAATCGGGATAGGGGTGGTGGCAGCTGCGGCCTTTAATATTACAACCATTCTTATCAGTGCAATGGTGGGTGCATTGCTGATGGTTCTTACCCGCGTACTTAAACCAGTTGAGGCCTACAATGCGGTGGAATGGAAAGTAATATTTATGATGGCCGGGGTCCTGTCCATGGGAGCGGCACTGGAAAAGACGGGTGGTGCCAAGCTCCTGGCTGAATTCATCGAGGGTTCATTAGGGCAGTATGATGCGTATTTGACCCTGAGCATAATCTACCTGGTCACCTTCATATCCACCAATCTGATATCCAGTAAAGCTACGGCAGCCCTAATGACGCCCGTTGTTATTAGTTTGGCCGGGGTGATGGAGGTCAGTGACCGTCCCTTCCTGGTGGCAGTGATGTTTGCCTGTTCCCTTACCTTTATGACCCCCATGAGCTATCCTACCAATACCATGGTCTATGCCCCCGGAAATTATAAATTCAATGATTTTCTTAAATTCGGGACCCCATTAAACATTATTATCTGGCTCGCTGCGTCATTTATCATCCCGTATTTCTTTCCATTCTGAATGGACCCTTGAGTCCTTGCTGGTTATGCTTACACATTATTTTAATGCGGGGTATTCATAAATAATGTAATATTTGCATTTTGTAACCTTAATTGTATCTCTAAGTCTATGTCCTATGTCAAATAAAAAAGGGTCTTCTAACGGATTTATCCTGGCCCTGCTGACATCGATTCTGATTGCTTACTGGTTTCCGGAGGGATCGGACAAACTGGCCCTTAAGCAGGTAACCGACATTGGGATTGGTTTTATTTTCTTTTTTTATGGACTGAAGCTTTCTCCGGCCACCTTCAGGGCGGGTATGAACAATTACAAATTGCACCTGCTCATCCATATCAGTACCTTTGTGCTCTTCCCTTTATTGGTCTTACCGTTTAAACCGCTGATGACAAGTGAAGCAGCCACCCATCTGTGGATAGGAATGTTCTTCCTGGCGGTGCTGCCCTCAACCGTTTCGTCTTCAGTGGTCATGGTATCCATTGCCCGGGGGAACATCCCGGCAGCCATATTCAATGCCAGTCTATCCGGCCTCCTGGGGGTTATCCTTACCCCACTTTGGCTTGGCCTTGTAATCAATGATGTTGAGGGGGTGCCGTTAATGACGGTGGTTTCAAAGTTATTGATTCAAATTGTGCTGCCACTCACACTGGGAATTCTGTTGCATCCCAGGCTGGGCAGTTTTGCCATGAGATACAGTACCTGGATAGGTACTTTTGATAAGACGATCATTGTACTGATCGTTTACTCCAGTTTTTGCCTCTCCTTTGGCGCCCATCTTTTCTCAGATATCCAACTGGTTGATCTGCTATTGCTTTTTATGGCCATTATCGCCATGTTTACACTGGTGTTGTTATTAATTGGATTCAGTTCAAAAAAAATGGGGTTTTCAATCGAAGACCGCATTACAGCCGTGTTCTGCGGGTCTAAAAAATCGCTGGTACACGGGTCAGTAATGGCAAAGATCATGTTTGCCAACAGTGTCTATGCCAGTATTTATATCTTGCCCATAATGATTTACCACATCTCCCAGTTGCTGATCATCGCTGTAATAGCGGAACGTTATGGAAAGCGTGAGGAAGTGGTGCGTGTTGAGTAACGTTTTCTACGTGTTTAAAAGGGAGTGTGCGATCCCCAATTCCAGTCCCCTGAGCTCAGCCAGCCCCCGCAACCTTCCTATGGCTGTGTATCCGGGATAGGTATCTTTTTCGAGATCATCAAGCATTTGATGGCCATGATCGGGCCTCATAGGAAGTGCATGATCCCTTTTTTGCTGCCAAAGGACCAGTTCTTTCATTACTTCAACCATAGGAACGTCCCCCCCGAGATGATCGGCTTCGAAAAAATTCCCGGCATCGTCCCGCTGGGTAGAGCGCAGGTGGATAAAATGGATACGCTCCCCGAATTCCCTTACCATGGCCGGCAGGTTGTTGTCTGCCCGTACCCCAAAGGAACCCGTGCAAAAGGTAAGCCCGTTAGCAGTACTCTCATTGTTTTTGAAGATCCGGCGGATGTCCTCGGCTGTACTGACAACCCTTGGCAGCCCGAAGATCGGAAAGGGCGGATCGTCCGGATGTATACACAGCACCACCTGGTTGTTTTCAGCCACCGGTATCACTTCCTGCAGGAATAAATCGAGGTTTTTGGCCAATATAGCTGCGTCTGTGTTTATATAACCTGCGATGGCTTCTTTAAATTCCTGAAGGCTGAAACCTGTTTCGGAACCTGGAAGTCCTTTAAGTATATTGGTTGTGATCTCCGCTTTTTCATCATCCGTAAGTACAGAAAAAAAGATTTGGCCCTTGCTATTTCAGAATCGGAATAATCGTCCGCAACCCTTTCGCGTCCCAGTATAAAAATGTCAAACGCCATGACAGCCAGTTTTTCATACCGAAGCGCCCTCGACCCATCTGGGAGGAGATAGTCGAGTTTGGTTCGGGTCCAGTCTAGCAATGGCATAAAATTATAGCATACGGTACGGATGCCACACTGTGACAGGTTTTGCAGGCTGGTTTTATAATTATTTATATAGTCCCTGAACTTGCCATTGCGGACCTTTATGGCCTCATGCACCGGTAAACTCTCCACCACGGACCACACCAGCCCTGCCTTTTCAATTACTTCACGGCGTTTCTGTATTTCACCAATGGACCAGATCTCCCCGTTGGGTACCTGGTGTAAAGCAGTTACAACCCCGGTGGCCCCGGCCTGGCGGATATCACTAAGGCTAACCGGGTCATTTGGCCCATACCACCGCATGGTCTGTTCTAATAATTTCATATCAAATTTGAATTTTAATCAATTCCGGGTTATACCCCCGCATAGGCTCCAAACCCCCCGTCCACCTCCACAATAGTACCCGTAACAAATTTTGAAGCATCACTGCAAAGCCAGTGTACCGCCCCCAAAAGTTCATCCGGGGAACCAAACCGACCTACCGGAGTGTTATTCAGGATTTGCTCCCCCCTTGCGGTGAGGCTGCCGTCTTCCCGGGTAAGAAGTGTCCGGTTCTGTTCCGTAAGGAAAAACCCGGGGGCAATTGCATTTACTCGTATCCCTTCCCCATATTTATGGGCGAATTCTACCGCCATCCATTTGGTGAGGTTATCGATCGCGGCCTTGGAACTGGAATAGCCCATAACCCTGGTCATGGGCCGGGAGGCTGACATAGATGAAATATTGATGATACTGCCCGTACCGGTTTCCAAAAACAAGGGTAATAATACTTTAATGGGTAAAAAAGTACCCAGATAGTTTAGCTCCATTACTTTTTGTAAGGCCCCTACATCGCAATCCAGCAGGCTCTGATCCGGCATGATAACGGCTCCGGGCAAATTGCCACCTGCGGCATTAATCAGGGCGTGTGCTGCGCCGAAGTTCACTTTTATTTCCTGCTGTACAGCGCTAAGTTGTGCCGCATCCGTAACATCTGCCACTGCCGCAAACGCAGTTCCGTTCCTCTCTTTGATCGTGTTCACAAGGGCATTTACCTTTTCCCGATTGCGCCCCAGTACACCGATGATGGCACCCTCCCCGGCAAGGTACTCCGCCATAGCCGAGCCCAGCACCCCCGTAGCTCCGCTTACAATAATGACCCGATCTTTAATTTCAAATATTCCAGACATAGTATAAATTTCTAATAAACGCATGCAACACCAGAGGGTACTACCTTGCACATGCCTATTGTTATGAACTTTGCTGTATAGCGGATATTCAAAATTATATCCTTTACTCAGCATTGCAGTTTGAAAAGTTAGCAATAAAAATAAAAGTAGTCATGCTAATGTAATAATAGTAACACTTTTTTCCCTGATACGGATGCAAGAATAAATTCAGGTTCAGTGCTTCATTTGCGTTCAGCATAATAAAGATCAAGCAAGAAGTATGATGCTTCACATGCGTTCAGCATGACAAAGACCAGGTAAGAAGTATGAATCAGAGAGGTCCCCTCCCGGGAGGGGATTAAGGGGTGGGTAAAGCGTTGTACGAAGGAGGATGCTTCACTTGCGTTCAGCATGACAAAGATCCGGTAAGAAGTATGAATCAGAGAGGTCCCCTCCCGGGAGGGGATTAAGGGGTGGGTAAAGCGTTGTACGAAGGAGGATGGTGAGAAAAACGGTCAGTGCTACTTAAGGTGATTTCTTTTCTATCCCTTTTTGCTTGTCCAAAAAGGAATGCAAAAAAGACACCTTCTCCGCAGGTATTTTTCCGCACAGCGGACCAACTTACAAGTGGATATTTCAAAATACCCAGTACGATTATGGGGTCTGTAACCCCGCCCCGTCCTAAAGTTAACGGGACCTACTGCAAACAACAAGCGGATTAATTCCTGGGATCTAAATTTTTTAGAATTTTATGGCTGACCCGGGGTATGCTATTGAGGGACCCGGAAGTAGCCCTGGCTCAGACCCCCTCCGTGGAGCGACTTTGTACACCTGTTTGCTTTAGAGCTACAAAAGGCCGCTGCTTACTGATAACTGCTCCTGCCAACTTTAAAAAAACGGGATTGCTTTTCCTGCTGCCCCCGGGAAAAACTAAAGACATCCATAGATTAACTTTTTATCCCTTTTTGCTTGTCCAAAAAGGAATGCAAAAAAGACACCTTCTCCGCAGGTATTTTTCCGCATAGCGTACCAACTTACAAGTGAATATTTCAAAATACCCAGTACGATTATGGGGTCTTAACCCCGCCCCGTCCTAAAGTTAACGGGGCCTACTGCAAACAACAAGCGGATTAATTCCTGGGATCTAAATTTTTTAGAATTTTATGGCTGACCCGGGGTATGCAATTGAGGGACCCGGAAGTAGCCCTGGCTCAGACCCCCCTCCGGGGAGCGACTTTGTACACCTGTTTGCTTTAGAGCTGCAAAAGGCCGCTGCTTACTGATAAGTGCTACTGCCAACTTTAAAAAAAACAGGATTGCTTTTACTGCTGCCCCTGGGAAAGATTAAAGACTTCCATAGATTAACATTTTATCCCTTTTTTGCTTGTCCAAAAAGGAATGCAAAAAAGACACCTTCTCCGCAGGTATTTTTCCGCATAGCGGAAAACCGGCTCAGAAACTTCGCCACCACGCCAATGCGTGGCGGTACCCCTCGAAGCTTTCTTCGCCTATACTTCGGATAAGGGTAGCCTAATCCTTAACTATTTGACCGGCCAAATGTGGTTTAATTCCGGGGTGCAGTGTGTGGGAATGGGCTCCCAGCTCTTCCAGTCCGAAATGATTCGCAACGGTCAGTATGACCTCCTGGGTGATGCTATCCGGAAAGCCCTTGCTGTGGTCTCCCAGATACGGGATTAGTTTGGTGTTTGGGTTGCCCGCAGCTGGCTTGTCAGTGGACAGGTTTATATAACAAGGGAAAAAACTTGCCTTGCATTTTGGAACCCTTTGGAATTACGGGAACGCCTTGTAACAATTCTTCATCCGTATTGCTGATGGTACCATCAGCAAACACGTTCAGTACAAATGCCCGCCGTTTCTGGTCCGATTTATTTTCGTAGGATCCATGTACCATCAGGGGATGATGAAAAGAGGCATAGCCCTTTTTAACTTCAATGGGTACGGGTTTAAATTCGGATAACTGTTCCGCTGTCAGATAGTCCAGCAGTCCTTCCATGGTACCGGCCAGTTCCGGTTTTTCAAGGAGGCCCCACCGATGGCTTTTGGGTACATAATAAAGGCATCCGTTCTCGGTGGTGGCGTCGTCCAGGGCAACCCAGCAGGTCAGGTGCTGCATGGCCGTGGTACGGGTCCAGTAAGCATAATCCTGATGCCAGGCCACCACACCCCCATGCCTTGCCGGTTTGCAGAATAATTGATCATGCCAGAACCTGACCGGTTTATCGCCAAGTAACTGGCTTGCGGCTACCAGAAATGCAGGGTTCCATAATACATCATGAAAGCCATCTGTTATGCGCCAATGCCCAAGGGAGTGGAACAATTCAGCATTTGGGTCACTGGATTCATTGGAATGAAATTCATAGAAGAGTTTGTGAGCAGGATGGTCTGGATCCTGAATTTCCGCTAACTCCCGGTTCAGGAGATCAACCTGCCATTCCTCCAATAGCTTAATTCCTGATACATGACCGAAATCACGATAGTGTGACAGTTGTTCTTCTGTAAGCCTATATCCTTTCCAATCATCTTCGGAACGGGGCTGTGGGAACAAATCTGATACCGGTTGATGGTAATCTGCCAAATCTTTAGTCAGTCGCATAATAATTGAGATCCTACCCAAATTTAACGATTCAATATTGTATTTTTAAAGGATTTCAAATATTTAAACCACAACTTAAATTCTGGCCCTTTGATGAATAGCATTTCCATGCGGTTTGGTACCACTATTTCGCTAGTATTGAAAACCGGAAAGCAACTCACCAGATTGGGTTATTGCGTGATCCTTTTCCTTGTTCCCGGGAGTTGCAGTGCCCAGACTGTTTCCAGGCTGATCGAGGCCGAAGAAGAAACGGTAACCATCGAAAAACTCCATTATTACCTGTATTTCCCGGAAACATATGCAACAGAAGAAGACCAACTTTTCCCGCTGCTGCTTTTTTTACATGGAGGTGGTGAATCCGGGGAAAAGCTTTCAACCTTAAAGACCAATGGCCCGCCGAAATTAATTGCTGAAGGAAAGCAATTCCCTTTTATTATACTGGCCCCACAGAACCCCTACAAGAAGAAATGGTGGAATACAAGGGCTGTAATGCAATTGCTGGATACGGTCCGGGCACAAAACAGGGTGGACCCCAACCGCATCTACCTAACCGGATTAAGCCGTGGGGGAGGGGCAGCATGGGAATTGGCCGTGCAGTATCCGGAGCGGTTTGCGGCTATGGCCGTGGTCTGTGGCATGACCCCAGTTCCGTATGCTGCCTGGATCAGTAAAGATATGCCCATCTGGGTATTTCATGGGACAGCTGATGCATCAATCCCTTTTTCAGAGTCGGATAATATGGTAAAAAAACTACGGGAACTCGGACATACAGTCCGGTTTACTGCCTATAAAGGGGAGGGACATAATGTCTGGGACCAGGCATATAATACGCCAGGGTTATATGATTGGTTCATGGAACAGGAACGCAAAAAATAAACTAAATCAGTACAATATGGAAAGGACACTAATTACTGCCATATTACTCATCGGGCTTCTCATCACCGGAAAAGTTTGGGCTTCACCTGCATTTTCAGAAGGGAGTGATGGTGAGACCCCAAAAACAAAAAAGCAACGCAATGTAATCTTTATCCTTACGGATGATCACCGGTTCGACTATATGGGTTTTACCGGGAAAGTTCCGTGGTTAAAGACCCCGAATATGGATAAATTAGCTGCAGAGGGAGCTTACCTCCCCAATACCTTTGTAACTACCTCCCTCTGCTCTCCCAGCCGGGCATCCATACTCACCGGCCAATTTTCCCACACCCATACCATTGTGGATAACCAGGCACCGGATCCCGGAAACCTTACGTATTTTCCGCAATACCTGGTTAAAGGGGGATACCAGACCGGATTCTTTGGAAAATGGCATATGGGAGACCATGGGGATGAACCGCAGCCCGGATTTACCCATTGGGAGAGTTTTCCGGGCCAGGGGGTATATTACAACCCCACACTGAACATCAATGGGAAGCGGGTGGCTTATAAAGATTCAACCTATATCACCGACCTGCTTACCGAGCATGCGGTTGACTGGCTGGATAAAAGGGACAGGAAGAAGCCCTTTTTCCTGTATCTGTCCCACAAGGCGGTGCACGCGGGGTTCCAGCCTGCCAAAAGGCATAAAGGTATCTATAAAGGAAGGAAGATTGCGCTGCCGGCAACTTTTGATCAGACCAAAACCGGGGAGTACCGTGACCTTAAATGGCCCCAATGGGTGGCGGACCAAAGGGTAAGCTGGCATGGGGTGGATTATATGTACCATGATAACCTGGATATCCATGAAATGGTGGTGGATTACTGTGAAACCCTTGCCGGGGTTGATGAAAGTATAGGTACCATTATGGCATACCTCGAAAAGGAAGGCCTGGATGAGAGTACACTTGTTATCTATATGGGCGATAATGGCTTTAGCTGGGGGGAACACGGGCTCATAGATAAACGGCATTTTTATGAAGAGTCGGTCAAGGTTCCATTGCTGGTTCGCTGCCCTGAATTGTTTGAGGGGGGTATTACTCCCGGAGAGATGGTTCAGAATATAGATATTGGACCAACGGTATTAGCCGAAGCGGGGATCTCCAAACCTGATTATATGCCAGGTGTTTCATTTATTCCTATTTTAACAGGGGATACGGAATCCAAACCGCGAACGGAAGTCTTTTATGAATACTACTGGGAATATGATTTTCCCATGACGCCAACTGTTTTCGGGATGCGGACGGAGCAGTATAAATATATGAAGTTTCACGGTATCTGGGATCGGAATGAGTTATACGACCTGAAAAACGATCCTGAGGAAATGTACAACCTCATTGCAGAACCCGGGATGCAGGAAACCGCCAGGTCCATGTCTGCCGCTATTTACGACTGGCTGGAAGCGACAAATGGGATGAGCATCCCCCTGAAACGAACTGTTAAATACCGTTTTGGGGATTACAAACATCCCAATGAGCATTGAGGAACTCTAAAAGTCCATTCGTCGGGTTTCGGCCCCCATTCCATCAAAAAACCGGATCTGACGGAGGTTATCTACTACCTGGATAAACCTCCCTGATTGGGACATGAATGTACTTCCATAATAAAACTCCATGACCCTGTGGCTGCCATCTATAAAATATAGCCGGGCTTTGACTTCCGTGTCCTGAAGGGGCACCAGTGCCTTTACCGGGGAGGTAGTCCTTTCAAAAACACGCAGGGAATCATTGTTTTGGGATGCCAGGAAAAGCATTTTTTCATCGGCAATACCCAGCGTTACCAAACCTTTGGCATCCCCGGGGACAAAGAAATGGCTATCGTCAAGCCTCACAGGCTCAAACCCGCTGTCCCCCATATTCCTCAAAGCCAATCCCGAAAGGGCATCAGCGCGCCCCTGCTGCACTTCAACCCCGTAATCATTTCCCACGATGAGCAGGTCCAGCAGTTCATCCTTATCAAGGTCAACCGGTAGTATTCCAAAGGTTGGCGCCAACTGGGCTTCCATCGGCAAGGCGTGGAGTTTGAATTTACCATCACCCAGGTTTTCAATCCAGGATGACAGCATATAATTTGCAGTCAGTACCATAGCATCTGCCAGGAGGCCATCTGAAAACATTTCAGGGAGGGTGGATTCCCCGAATTCTCCAAAGGAATTGAATTTTTTGCGGATTCCTGCAAATTGTTTTACCACATCCTGCCATGGATGGTAGAGGTACTCCTTCTTCGTACCGACGCTATCCCTCAGGTAATAGGAAATCAGCGGATCTACCATCCCGTTATCATCCAGATCCTTGGCATACACCCGTACAGGGGTATCCATAGCTGCCTGGAAATAACTGTTCTTCCCTAAATTACCGGCTATATAATCCGTGTCCCCGTCATTGTCCAGGTCCGCTGCAGCGAGGCTGTTCCACCAGCCCTTTTGCTCTTGTATGCCCGTTTTTTGGGTTATTTCATCCAATTTGCCCTGCCGGTTCTGAAAAAACCGGATCGGCATCCATTCCCCGGCAAGTATAAGGTCGGGCCATTCATCCCCGTTGAAATCTGTCCAGATGGCATCACTGATAAGCCCCGGGAACTGCAATTCTTTACATACTTCTGCTGTGGCATCCACAAAACTGGGATTACCGGGGGTGCTTTCATTTCTTAGGATATAAGACCGGTCCGGATTAGGGTAAGAAAACGGGAGGACCCTGCTTCCTACGAAAAGATCGAGGTCCCCGTCCCGGTCATAGTCGGCGGCCTTTACAGCAGAGGAATTGGAATACGTTTCGGGCAGGGCAGCAGGTGCCTCTGTAAAAGTGCCCGTCCCGTCATTGACCAGGAGCAAGTCGCGGTAGTACGTATGCCCGACCGGATATTGGGCACAACCACGCGCCAGGTACAGGTCGAGATCGCCATCCCCATCTGCATCAAAAAGCAGGGATCCGGCATCCTCTTCCTCCAGTTTTTCATTCTTTTTATAGTTAACGTCGCGCTGAACGAACGTGCCACCCTTTTCCTGAATGAACCATGTTTCCTTATAGCTGCGACTCGCGGCCACAAACACATCTTCAAGGCCATCGTTGTTGATGTCCCCAACAGAAACCGAAGGCCCGTATTGCGAAAATTTGTGCGGTAGTGTACGCTGGAAATTAAAGTCGATAAAGTCATCATCGGGGCTTAAATAGGATAAGTTATAGGACCGGGACACTTCCTTCATCAGGGCACGGTCGGTAGTATCCCGCTGCCTGCCGGGAATCAGGTTGATAGGATCGTACGCAATTCTGAGCGGTTTTTCCAGTGAGGTTTTGGATATAAGCTGTTTGCCGCCCCCGGGCCAGGTGATCAGCATGGAATCAATATGATCCCTCCGTCCAAGTCCAAAATGCAGGACACTTTCAGGTTTTGAAAGGTATCCCCTGCCTGATAGCAGGGATTTGGTTTGTTTTGTGCTATCGACAAAGATCTCTACCACACTTCCAATGGCGGCCGGGTTCTGGGACGGACCTTTTAAGCGGATCCGCAGGTAATGATCTTCCGGTTTTATTTCTGATGCCCTGTTTTCCATCAGTATCACCGGTTCATTTATATTGTTGATGACCAGGTCGAGGTCTCCGTCCTGGTCCAGGTCACCATAGGCGGCTCCGTTGGAAAAGGTTCCGAAATTAAGCCCCCATTTTTCCGTAACGTCTTCAAAGGTGAGGTCCCCGAGATTCCTGAACATAAAATTGGGGATTTTGATTTCCGGGATTGCCTCAATCAGGGTTTCCTTGCTTACCAGTCTGCTCGCGGTAACCCTGAAATCCCCAAAATCCCTGTCAGTAACATCTTTTGGGAACCCATTGGTGATCAGCAGGTCGCTCCAACCGTCATTATCATAGTCAGCGAACAGGGGAGCCCAGCTCCAATCTGTTTCCTGGACGCCGGCAAACATCCCGGCTTCACCGAATATCGGCAGCCCTGTCTCCGGGTTGGCCCCCTGGTTGAGCTGCAGTGTATTCCGGGTATATTGGTACGCATAATGGAATTTGCGCGTAAAAATTTCTTTTTGGTAACTGCTGGGTCCCTGGAATAATTTTTTCCGTTTGTTGTAATAGGGTTGCATTTCCGTTGTAAAGATGTCCATTTGCCCATCGTTGTTTACGTCTGCAATGTCACTTCCCATGGAAGAAAGGCTAAAATGTTTGAAAATATCCCCGGCCTTGTTGGTAAAGGTACCATCCTGGTTATTCATATAGATAAGGTCATTGCTCAAAAAGTCATTGGCCACATAAATATCCATAAAACCATCATTGTTAAAATCGGTGATCAGGGTGCTGTGGCTGTAGCCATGGAACACTATTCCTGCTTCCGCTGAAACATCCTCAAATACGGGATGCCCGGATTCCTTGTCCATATCGTTCCGGTAGAGCCGGTCCTTACTTTTGGAGGTACCGTCATCTGTAAGGGGGCTGAACTGATTGGGGTTGATTCCTTCTATCCGGTTAACGCCAATAAAAAGGTCCAGGTCACCGTCATTGTCATAATCAAAAAATTGAGCGTGGGAGGAATAGCTGGTATCATCAAGGCAGTAATTCCTGGCCATTTCTTTAAAGACGGGAATGTTATTTTCGTCATTGCCCTGGTTTACATACAGCAGGTTCCGCCGCATGGTGGAATCCCTGTAGAATGTATTGCAGACATAGATGTCGAGGAGCCCGTCCAGGTTAAGGTCCACCATAGAAACCCCGGATGACCACAGGAGCGAATCGGGTTTCCCGGTTTGGGAAATTTCGGTAATGTCATGGAATTTGAGGTTGCCATCGTTCAGGAACAATTTGTTGTCTACCTGGTTCCCGGCCAGGAAAATATCATCAAGCCCATCCCCGTTGAGGTCTCCGAGGGCCACCCCGGCGCCGTTATATACAAATTCATTATCCAATATGTTGATGGAGTCATTCTCGGAAAGCTGGTTGTTGAACTCCAGCCCGGAGGATCGGGTTTCAATTTTCCGGAATAGGGCAGTATCCTTACCTTTGCGGTCACATCCGCCAATTACTGCTGCCAAAAGCAGGGCCGTTGTCAGGTAATAACGTATCTTCATCTATAAGATCAATTAGGGTACAGTTTACAAAATTGCAGGAACAACCGCAATCAAACAAATAAAAAAGGCCGCAATTAGCGGCCTTTAGATAATTATAGAAATTATTAGTATCCTGGATTTTGTGTCAACACATCAGAGTCCCTGGATATCGATCTGAGGTTGAGGGATAGGCTGGAACTCATTTTTGCCGGCGGTAAAGTTGGCGCCGCCAAATTTAGTGACCAGGAACTGCCCTTCATAATCAAGATACTCGTTAAGTACCTCTGCAGCAACACCCCACCGTACCAGGTCAAAGAACCTGTGGCCTTCACCGGATAATTCCAGTTTGCGTTCGAAACGCACCGCCTCGGTCGCAGAAGCTTTGTCGGCGAACGCTGAAGCAGGATATTCTGAAATATTGTAGTTGGCCGCATTGTCCCCGCTGTCATATTCTTTCACCCAATAATCAGGATTCGCTGCCCTGGCCCGTACCATGTTCACGTATTCCCTGGCTTTTTCCAGGGAGCCCGCTTCGATCTCAGCTTCCGCTGCCATCAGCAGTACATCCGCAAACCGGATGATGGTATAGTTCATGGTTGCGTACCCCCGTGTCCAGGAACTTCCGTCTGTAAAGCTGTTCTCCTGTGACCTGTAATAGATATACTTTTTCGGGGAATAAGGTCCCCCATAAGGGAAACTCCGGATCCATGGTTGGCCTGGATGTTCGATCCAATCGAGGTAAGGGATACCCTTTCGTCCGATGGACCAGTCGATCCGTGGATCAAGGGGACCAGAGTCCTCAACAAACGTTGCTTCGTCATTACCTTCAACCACAACATGGAAAAAATTGTTGTCCACGGCATTGGCCGGGGTATTATAAGACCCATCCAGTAAAGGAAGGCCATCAGCGCCAGTTCTGAACGAATTCCCCAGTTCAATACTTGGCTGGAAGAACCCGCAACAGTTACCCGGACCGTCCGGACCTGTGTTATAGGGATAATTCAAATCATCAAATGCATTTGCATTTTGTACATCTCCTGTATTATTTGCGGATTCAACATCCATCACGGTTTCCGCGTGGTTGTCATTTTCAGCATTATAGATCTGTGCATAATCATCGAGCAAAGCATACTTTAGGCCGTTGGATGTAACCCCGTTGGCGATGACATCATCAAACCAGGATTTGGCTTCTGCGTATTTTTGCTGGTATAATTTGGCCTTGCCCATATAGGCGGCAGCAGCCCATTTGTTCACCCTGCCTGCCCCGTTGACAGCCGGAAGGTTGTCATAGGCAAACTGGAAATCGGCTTCAATTTGCGGCCATACATCGGGTGTATTAGGGACCTCAATAACTTCACTGGGCAATAATGTTTCATCGAATACAGGGACGCTGTTGAAGTGCTTTTTAAGGTCAAAATAAAAATGGCCCCGCAGCAACCTCGCCTCACCTGCAATCCGGGCTGCATCTGCTGCATTTACATCCTCCGCAACAGCAAGAGCCTGTAATACTTTGTTAGCCCTGCTCACCCCTTCAAACCGACCTCTCCAAAGAGCATCCAGATCACCTTGGGTGGCATCATGTTCATACCGTTGTACCGGGTTGATGGAGGAATAATCCCCGGCATCTGTTCCCTTGTTGGCTTCCCCGCCGAGGATAGAACCGGTAACCCAGTGGTTAGGCCCTTCAAAGCGGTTTCCAAACACCCCGTTCAGGGCCGCGTAGGTCCCGATCAGCAATCCTTCGATTCCGGCCTTAGTCCCTACCTGGGCATCCGCGAGGGACCCTGCAGGCGCGATTTCGAGAAATTCGTCGCTACAGGAGATGGACACCATCATCAGTGCCATCACAAAGACGGATAGTTTCTTTAATCTACTCATAGTTTTCATAGTTATTTTTGTTTTAAAGATATAAAAAATAGATACATCATTTTTTTGTTTTACCGTTAAAGTCCTATTTCCAAACTGATTAAGTAGCTGGGGGTTACAGGGTAGTTACCCACGTCGATACCGAAGTTGGTGTCCGGGCCGGCAACTACCGGATCCAATCCGGAGTAGTTCGTGATCGTCCAGATGTTGTTGGCTGCAAGGCCCAGTTTGAACTTGCTCATTCCCCAATTTTCTATCATATTCTGGTCAAAGGAATAGACAAATGCAAGGCGTTGCAACCTGAGGAAAGAGCCATCCTCCACATACCAGGAGTTTTCAGCCCCGCTGGTACTCAGGTTGGAGGCACTTTCCCAGATCGGTGCTGCTGCGTTGTTCCCCAATTCCGGTGTCCAGGACCTCTTGGCGGCCTGACCCTTTGGCGGATCCCTCAAAGGTTCCGAAGAAATCGGTAAACCATTTGGACTGGTTGAAGATCTCGTTGCCCACCGATGCGTACCAGTAAGTTTCAAACTCCAGGTTCTTCCAACGCAGGTTCAGGGTAGCCCCACCGGTGTAGTCCGGTACGGCACTTCCGAGGAAGGTACGGTCATCCGGGGTAATGGCACCATCGCCATTCACATCTTCATAGCGGAACCTCCCTAAGGCCTTTCCATCCTGCGAAGGCGAATTGTCTACTTCTGCCTGGGTATTGAAGTATCCTATAACGTTGTATCCAAAGAAAGTGGATATCGATTGGCCTACAGCATTTCTGATAGGTCGGATCCCGCGATAAGCAGGTCCGTCAAAGAATTCGATTCCATCTGCAAGGAAGGTGATCTCATTGCTCAGGAAGGAATTGTTCAAGGTAAGGGTATAGGAGAAATCCTCTGTGATATTTCCCCGGTTGATGATCTGGAAATCAATACCCTTGTTGCTCATACTGGCAATGTTCACGGACGGAGCGGCAGCAAAGTTACCGGTTACCCCAGCCAGTGGTACCTGGAATAAGAGGTCCCGGGTATCTTTTTCCCACCAGTCCAGGATTAATTCCAGCTTATCGTCCAAAAAGGAAGCATCAAAACCGATGTTTTTGGTCTCACTGGTTTCCCATTTGGCGTCCGGATTCCCGATTCTGCTCTGTGCGAACCCTTCGTTTGCACCACTGTTCTGCCCGTCGATGGGATAGAAGGTGTTGTTCCTGGAAGACGCGTATAAGGAATACTGGTTGTTGGGGTTAACGTTATTGGAATTCCCCATTTCACCCCAGCCACCACGGATCTTCAGATCGGTGATAAAATCCTGGTCCTGCATAAATGGTTCCGCGATAACCCTCCAGGCTGCTGATACCGCCGGGAAGGTACCGTACCGGTTATTCCCCCCGAAACGGGAAGAACCATCCCGGCGAAGAACACCTGTAAGGTAATATTTCTCATCCCAGTTGTAATCCAGTTTTCCAAACAGGGAGTAAAAGTTGACCCCTTTGAACTGCCCGCTGTTCACAACCGGGCTTTGTACCACGTTCAGGTTCTGGAAATCAAGATCCGTAGAGAACGGGTTGATACCGTTACCATTGATAAACCGGCCCTGACCTGTATTCAGTGCTTCGATACCTCCAAAAGCCTTTATTTTATGTTTTCCAAAGAATTTTTCGTAGGTAGCGGTATTGGTAAAGGTCCAGGAGTAGAAGTAGTTACTGCCTTCACTAAAGGAGTTGCTGGCCTGAGGTTCGGAATCACCCAGGTACCGGAACCCGTAATTGACAAAATGTGAGTTGCTGTAACCGCCACCCAGACTGGACCTAAGGACGAGACCCTCAACTGGTTTCAGGAGCAGGTAGATGTTGCCGAAACCGCCAATACCATATCCAAGATCATTTGTTGCATCTAGCTTTTGTACCCGCACCGGGTTCCTGGGGTTGTTAAAACCGGCCGCCCGTGTACTGGCAAAACTGCCGAACTCATCATATACCGGGATGATAGTAGGCATCCTGTAGGCTGAAAGAATAACAGACTCATCATCCGCACCTTCAACCCCGCCATCGCCTCCGAATCCTCCGACAGCTGACCGGTAGGTGACCTGGAAATTTTCCCCCACACTCAACCAGGGGGCTATGTCCCATTCTGAATTGAACCGGGACGTATACCGTTGAAAATCATTGGACAATAAAATACCTTTTTGCTCCTGTAAGCTAAAACCGAAGTAGAAACGGCCGCGCTCTGTGCCACCATTGATCCCAAGGGTTACCCGGGTAAGCGGGGCAATACGTGTCAGTTCCTTATACCAGTTGGTTCCCTGGAGATTTGGCCTGATCAGGAAGACATTCTCCGGGTCAGCCTCATAGGCTGCACGGATCGCGGCGAGGTCTACAGATCCTACAACCCCATTGTCGCCATTGGCATGCAGGTAGTCCGGAAACCTGGGTACCGGATTAGGACCGTACTGCGGGTGGGTATACTGCACAGGGGTCCCTGTTGCAGCAGCGTTGTTGCGGTAGGCTATATGGGTATAATCCGCCATATCCTGCGGATTCAGGTTCCGGGGTGCCCCGGCCACGTTGGGATCGGTAACACCGCTGGAAACATTTAATGATATTTCTGTGGCCTTATTCCGGGATCCCTGCTTTGTGGTATATACCACAACTCCGTTGGCAGCCCTTGCCCCGTAAATGGAAGCTGCTGCTGCATCTTTAAGGACGGTTGTGGTTTCAATATCGTCCGGGTTCAGGAAATCAGTTGATTCAACAGGGACTCCATCCACTATATATAATGGGGAGTTACCGCCAAAAGCTCCGAAACCACGCACCCGTATCTGGCTGGTGGTACCTGGTTGGCCATTGGTCAGAACTGTTACACCGGCTACCCTTCCCTGTAATTGTTGTTCAATGTTACCGGATGGGATTGCTGCGAGTTCCTCTGCTTTAACAATGGATACCGCAGCTGTGGTTTCCCGTTTGGTCTCCGTGGTATACCCCGTTACGATCACCTCATCCAATGCGAGGCCCTCTTCCAGTGTTACATTTATGACGGAATCTGAACCAACAGTCCTTTCAAGGCTGTTGTATCCCGTATAGGAAAAGACCAGAACGTCCCCGGCTGAAGCAGCAATGGAATAATTACCATCAAAATCCGCTACGGTTCCGGTTGAGGTTCCTTTTATAACAACGTTGGCACCGGGAAGCGGTACCCCGGAAGGATCCGTGATGGTTCCCGTGATCGTTGCCTGAAAAACCTCTAGTGTTTTTACTTTCTCAATACCTGTGTTCCCGGTTGCCATCGCAACACCGCCCACAAGACAAAAAAGCATGGATAAAATCGTACCAAAGGTTGCGACGCGCTTCCTGCCGGCAGATTTTAACGAATGAAAATCACTTTGTTGAATCATAATCATTAGTTGTTTTAGTTAGTTTTAAGTAATTGATTTCACTGATTTTAATAACATGGCTACGAAATCGATTGCGTCACTATGTTAAAGAAACCACAAAATTTGCGTTAATATTAGTCAATTTATATGTAAAAAAAATAAATATGGTTCGGTAATTTGTTAAATCTTCAATTCTTTAACAGTCCTATTTTACTGGGCTGTACGATAATTCTGCCTTTTACAGCTACCCCAGATGGGTAGGTTTTCATAAAACCATGCTAATATCATAAAAAAATCTTAACTCTATTAAGATTTTCATATAGTTTTACGGATATAGAAAAAAAGTGCCCGATAAATTGTAAAATCATAAATATCGAATGGCTTTAATGCTAATACTACAACATATTATGGAGATTTTTAACAATTTATTGAAAAATCCCCTGTATTTCCAGGTATCAGCGGATGTAATGGCGTACATAAAGTAGGTGTTTAAGAAGCATACAAAAAAAGAATAGTATTTTCAGGGCCAATTTTCTAAATTGTGCCAACTATTAAAATCCAACTATGCAAATAAAAGAATCCGCTACAGTTTATGATGCTATCATTGTAGGTTCCGGGGCAGGTGGGGGGATGACGACCAAGATCCTCTCTGAAGCCGGACTCAAAGTGGCAGTGGTAGAGGCGGGGCCCTATTTTGACCCTGCAGATCCCAAACAACAGACCCAGTTAAAATGGCCCTACGAATCGCCGCGGAGAGGTGCCGGCACCACCCGGGTGTTCGGGGAATTCGACATGGCCTATGGCGGATGGGAAATAGAAGGGCAGCCCTATACACATAAAGACGGGACTAAATTCGACTGGTACCGGTCTCAGATGTTAGGCGGCAGGACCAATCACTGGGGCAGGATTTCACTCCGGTTCGGACCAAAGGATTTTAAGCATAAGGATGTGGACGGACTGGGGGACAACTGGCCGATAAGCTATGATGATGTTAAGCCGTATTACGATAAGCTCGATAAACTGATCGGGGTGTTTGGCACCAATGAAGGCTTGCCCAATGATCCGGATGGTTTCTTTCTGCCACCCCCGAAACCGAGGCTGCATGAACTTTTTTATATTAAGGGGGCCCGTAAATCAAACCTCCCTGTTTATCCCTCGCGGATGTCCATGCTGACCAAAAGGATCAACGAGGACCGTGGCGTTTGCTTCTACTGTGGGCAGTGTTCCCGCTCCTGCCAGGTTTATGCTGATTTTTCCGCGGGTTCCTGCCTGATATTTCCTGCCCAGAAAAATGGCGGCCAGGTAGACCTGTATGTCAATTCCATGGTCCGGGAAGTAACTACCAATGATGAAGGTAAGGCAACGGGGGTTTCCTATATAAACAGGGAAGACAGAAAAGAGTACCAACTCAGGGGAAAGGTGGTGGTCCTTGCGGCTTCCGCCTGCAGTTCCGCTCAGATCCTGCTGAATTCCAAAAGCAAACCCCATCCCAACGGACTGGGTAACAGCAGCGACATTGTGGGCAAGTACCTCCATGATTCCACCGGTGCGAGCAGGGCTGGATTTATCCCGGGCCTGATGAACCGGAAAATATACAATGAAGACGGGGTAGGAGGGATGCATGTCTACACACCCTGGTGGTTAGACAATAAGAACCTCGATTTTCCGCGGGGCTACCATATCGAGGTGTGGGGAGGCATGGGGATGCCAAACTACGGGTTTGGATTCAATCCCAATGAATTCAACAAATTTTTCGGACTTCCAACCGGCGGGTATGGTAATGACCTTCGGGCCGATGTTAAAAAATATTATGGCTCCGTCATAGGGTTTGGCGGCAGGGGCGAATCGATTCCTTTAAAGGATAATTACTGTGAGATAGACCCCACAACCGTAGATGAATTTGGCATCCCGGTACTGCGGTTTCATTATAAATGGTCTGATTTTGAACGGAACCAGGCCCGGCACATGCAGGAAACATTCGAAGAACTCATCCATAACATGGGCGGGGAAGTCCTGGGTACCATGCCACCGAAAGAAGCTGATTACGGATTGCATAACCCGGGCAATATCATTCATGAAGTTGGGACTACCCGGATGGGAGATGATCCCAAAACCTCGGTGACCAATAAATACCAGCAGGTGCACGACTGTAATAATGTCTTTATTACCGATGCCGGACCCTTTGTATCCCAGGCTGATAAGAATTGTACCTGGACCATCCTGGCGTTGGCCTGGCGCGCTTCCGATTATATTATATCGCAATTAAAACAACAAAATATCTAAAGATGGACAGACGAAAAAGTATTAAATCTATCCTCCTCGGGACGGTCGCAGGAGGCCTCGTTGTACATGGTTGTAAGCCGGAAGCTGCCAGTAAGGCTGAATCGGACGTAGCGACAACCGATGACAAATATTTTGGGCGGACCCCTGAAGAATTGGAATTGATCAAGGAATTGCAGGCTGAACAATTTTTTAATGAACACGAGATCGATACCATTACGGTATTGTGCAACCTTATCCTGCCACCCTCTGATAAAGGCGGTATCAAGGAAGCCGAAGTGCCCGAGTTTATAGAATTTATGGTGAAGGATGTTCCCGAACTGCAGACCACCCTCCGGGGTGGGTTGATGTGGCTTGACCATACCAGCAATACCGAATTTGGATCCGAGTTCAAAGCTACCCCGGAGGACCAGCAAAAACAAATCCTGGACCGGATTGCATTCTACGATTCCAAAATCCCTTCTTCCCGGCAGCCACTGGAAATTCAGTTTTTCTCTTTGATGCGGAATTTTACGCTTACGGGCTATTATACCTCCAAAATCGGAATTGAAGAATTGGGTTATAAAGGGAACATGCCCAATGTCTGGGATGGTGTGCCACAGGAAGTACTGGACCAGCACGGGATGGCCTATGATGAAGCGTGGCTGGCCAAATGTGTCGATCAAAGCAAAAGAAACGTAATTGCCGAGTGGGATGAGCAGGGGAATCTGCTGACCTGATCCTGCTGGTTGTAGCCATTCAAGGGTACCACCTAGGCCGTTATTCAGCAACAACGTTGAACCTTAAATATTGAACGTTGAACCCATTGTCAGGCTGAGCGCCCGCCCTGACCGTCCCGATAGCTATCGGGAGGGCAGGCAGTTGAAGCCCTTATACAGTATATGAACTTGCCGGAATAAGTAATTTTGGTAAAAGGAATAAACAATTAATTCAAAATATTATGAAACTATTTTTGAAAGCAGCAATACTATGCCTCCTGTTAATTGCAGGTATGGCTCCCGTTAGGGCACAGGAAGACATCGGCATACAGCTCTACAGCCTGCGGGAGCAATTTAAAGAAGATGTGCCCGGTACCCTGGATATCCTTCAATCCTGGGGCATTACCTTACTGGAAGGCGGTGGTACCTATGACATGTCTCTGGAAGAATTCAAACAGGCGCTTGAAGAACGCGGGATGGAAGTGGTGAGCGTAGGGGCCGGGTACGAGGAACTTCAGAATGATGTGGACAAAGTAATACAAAACGCCAAAGATTTTGGGGCCCGCTATGTGATGTGTGCCTGGATCCCTCACGATGACAATGTATTTGACATTGCCAAAACCCGGGAGGCAGTAGCTGTATTCAATACAGCAGGGAAGCAACTCAAAGAGGCTGGAATAACCTTGGCATACCATGCACATGGGTATGAATTCAGGCCCTATGAAGACGGTACCTTGTTTGACTATATGGCCCAAAACGCGAAGGATTTTGCTTTTGAAATGGATGTTTACTGGGTAAAACACGGTGGTGCAGATCCTATGGAAGTACTCAACAAGTATCCGGATAAATTTGTTTTGATGCACCTGAAGGATATGGCTGAAGGGGTGAAAAGCAATGATACCGGCCATGAGGATGTTGAAACCAATGTGGTCCTCGGAACAGGGCAGATAGATATAGCCGGACTTGTACTTCGGGGGCGGGAACTTGGTATTGAATACATGTTTATTGAGGATGAGTCCTCCCGGGTGGTTGCACAGGTCCCACAAAGCCTGAAATTCCTGAAGAGCCTGGAAGAATAGCCCCGATGGGATGGCATAACTACTTTTGCAGCCCTTTTACTGACGGCGCTATATATATAGTTGTTCGGAAGAATCACTTTCAGAAGCAAACGGACAGCCCAACATTATATGGCTTGTAGCCGAGGACCAGTCACCCGAATTCTTTCCGATGTATGGCGACAGTACGCTGGCCCTGCCAAACCTCCAGGCTTTGGCCAATGATGGTATACTGTTGATGAATGCTTATTCCCCGGTGCCGGTATGCGCTCCGGCCCGAAGCGCCATAATTACAGGGATGTATCCCACTGCTATTGGAACCCATAATATGCGTACATACAATGCGTATGTTCCCGATAATGAACCTGAGATCGGAATACCCAGTTATTCCCCGATTGCCCCGCAAGGGGTAAAAATGTTCACGGAATACCTCCGAAAAGCAGGTTATTACTGTGTAAATAATGCAAAAGAAGACTATAATTTTAAAAGAACCCTGGCTGCATGGGATGAGAGCAGCACGAAAGCACACTGGAGGAACAGGCCGGATCAGGCACCGTTTTTTGCCGTTTTTAACTATGGTATAACCCACGAATCCCAGGTTTGGGAAAAAGGAGGAGATGCCCTCCTGGTAAGCCCGGAAACGGTTCCGGTACCACCTTATTTTCCGGATAACGATATAATAAGGCACGATCTGGCCGTAAATTATAGCAACCTTATCCGAATGGATGGTCAGGTGGGGGAAATTATTCAGCAGTTAAAGGATGATGGTTTGTATGAGAAGAGTATCATCTTTTTTTATTCGGATCATGGGGGACCATTCCCCCGGCACAAAAGGGCGCTGTATGAGACAGGGATTAAGGTCCCGATGATCATTAAACTAAGCAACAATGATCTTGGGGGTACTTCTGATGACCGCCTGTTCAGTTTTATAGACCTTGCACCTACCGTGCTGTCGCTTGCCGGCATCGATCCCCCGAGGGTAATGCAGGGGAGGTCACAGTTGGGGAAATATGCCGCCCAAAAGAAGCCTGACTATATTTTTTCAAGTTCAGATAGGTTTGATGCGGTGTCAGACCGTCTAAGGGCCGTTCGGTCCCGGAATTATAAGTATATCCGGAATTACCATCCGGAAAAGAGCAATGCCCTTCCGGTCTCCTACAGGGAACAGATGCCCATGATGCAGAACTTAAGGGAACTGGATTCTGCGGCTGCGCTGGATTCCCTGCAATCTCTTTGGTTCCGTATCCCAAAACCGGAAGAAGAACTCTATGACCTGGAAGCAGACCCATATGAACTTTCCAACCTGGCAGGAAACCCAGAGTTGCAGGATACGCTTGTGCACCTGCGGCAGGTCCTGGCGGAATGGATTAAAGAAACCGGAGACCTGGGTCAGTACCAGGAAAAGGAATTACTGGCCAATTGGTTCCCTGATGGGCAACAACCTCTGATACCCCCTTTGGAACTGGAGGTAAAGGAAGAGGGGATCTTATTGTTCTCCAGCCTGCCTGACGCGACCATTATATGGAAACAACCGCAGGATTCTATCTGGAAGATGTATACGGCACCCTTGCAACCCGGGACAGTCTTTGAAGCAAAAGCCGAACGGCTTGGCTACAAGGACAGTGAAATTCTGAAATACGAATAGGGGAGATTTAAAATTGGTGCGGCCAGCGAATGGCGGAGGATGCAGAACTTCGGCCGCCTGACTTTCAAATTTATCGGATTCCGGATTTATGGAATGCGCTTAAATAACAACAGGCGTACCTCTGCCACTTCCCGGCCCGGGATGTCCAGCGCTTTCAAGGTTAGCTGGCCCCTTCCTTTGACAAGGCTGATGGTACCCAGCTTTATAGGGATAAAATCTTTGACATAGGACTCCATCCGGGGATATCGATCGTATTCCATTCCTCTTAGGGGCGGTTCATTGGCCTTATCGATACTGGATTCAATATGGCTTCCGCGAAATGACAGCTGAATAACAGAACCCACGTCCATTGCAGAACAGGTGTAGTAAAGTTCTACCTCAAAATTACCCGCTTCCAGCACCTCCACATCCCAGGTCATCCGGTCTGATGTAGTTTGCCAGTGTGTAAAAAAACTGCAATTGGGATATTGGTTGCTTCGGATAACCGTCCCATGAGGAACCCCATCCCGTGCCGGGAGTTGGGTATAGATATAATCGGGGTGTCCGAGGGGATAGGGCCTCTCCCGGATTTTTTCAGGATCAGGCACGATTTCCGCAAGCCAGCTTTGCCCGGCCCTGATGAGGGAATCGCGGATCTCCGGAAATTGCTCGCCCAGGTCCTGCTTTTGGCCCCGGTCACGCTCCATATCATAGAGCCTGTGATCGGAATCCAGGCGATACTTTTCAGATCGTACGCTGGTCTTACCACTCCAATGATTAAAGACCAGCCTGTTTTCCCAGGAGGGGCTATTTTGAAACATCAGTGGTGTCAGGTCCTTCCCGTCAACTTGGTTTTTGAAAGCGGGCTGAATACCGGCGAGGCTTACTATCGTGGGAAGGATATCAATAGCACTGGAAATTTTGGTCGCTATCCTGCCAGCCGGGATTGAATCCTTCCACTGAACAAATAATGGAGATCGCACCCCGCCTTCATCAGTAGATCCCTTCTTGCCACTCATGCCCCCGTTCCACCGATACCCATTAGGGCCATTATCGGATAAATAGATCAGGATCGTATCTTCTTCCAGGCCAAACTCCCTGAGCTTCGCGGTAAGCCGGCCAACGTTATAGTCAATGTTTTCCACCATGGCCAGGGCGGCCCGCGTAAAATCGATATCTTCTTCTTCCGCGCCCCCATAGCGCAGCGGAAGTTCTTTGTCTTTAAATCGATCCCAGAAGGCATCCGGGACCTGCATCGGGCTATGGGGTGTGTTGAATGGCAGGTACAGGAAAAAGGGTTCATTCCTGAAACGGCTAATGAAATCCAGTCCTTTTTCAGTTATGTCATCGGCCAGGTAACCGCTACCCTGAACAATGTTGCCGTTATGCTCAAGCATGGGGCTGAAATAATCACCCCAGTGTCCGGAGGCAAAACCATAAAAATCTTCAAATCCCCTCGCATTGGGATGGTAGGGGGGTTGCATACCGTTATGCCATTTTCCGTAGGCCGCCGTGTGGTACCCTGCTTTTTTCAGGATGTCTGCGATGGTGGTTTCGTCTAAATCAATACGTTCGCCCCCTTCGGAGGTGGAATATACACCGGATCGGGGAAAATAGCGCCCTGTCAGCAATTCCGCCCGGGTAGGAGAGCATACCGGCTGCACATAGAAATTTGTAAACGATATGCCGTTTTGCGCGATGGCATCGATATGAGGTGTTTGCAGGTTGCTGTTGCCACTAAAACTAAGGTCGCCCCAACCCTGGTCATCTGCCAGGATGAGGATGATGTTGGGCCGTTGCACCACATCCGGTTGAACCTGCTTCTGACCGAAGAAGAGTACCTGGGTTACCAGAATGGTTGAGAGAAGTAATGTGTTGTATATCATATTGCGTTAAACAGATACATAGACAATGTTCAAGGTTTTAAGATGCTTTCTTAAAAGTTCAAATTCAATTCAAGTTCAGGATCAATGCTTCACATGCGGTCCGCATGAAAAAACCAGGTAAGAAGTAAGACGTACGGAAAAACAGTGAACGCTAATTAGATACATAGAGTAATCTGCTTACTGATTACTGCTTACTGATTACTGTTTACTCCATCCTGCTCCTTCACGGCAAGACCAACCATGGAATCTGCAGTCCCGTAATACAAAAACCATTTTTCCTTATAAAATACCAGCCCTTCCACAAAGGTGGTACCGGCCTTATATTGCCCTGATATTTCATGGGGAAGGCTGGGGCAGATAAAAGGTTCTTCAAGGCGGTCAAGCACCTTTTCCGGGTGGTTTTTATCAAAAAGCACCTGCCCGCCGCAATAAGTACCTTCCGGAAAACTGGAACTGGAACCCTCCCCGCTGAGGTTTTTACCGTTATACAGGAGCAGGATCCCGTTCTCCGTAAACAATGCCGGGGGGCCTGGTTCCACCAAATGGCTGTCAAATTCCTGGAGGCTTGGTTCAAAAACATGCAGCAATTCACCCGATTCGTCCAGCATAGGTTCCCAATCCGTACCGTTTGCTGATGTGGCCAGGTTCACAAATAGTTCACCCCAATACATCAGGTACCTTCCATTGATCTTTTTGGCGATGAGCCGGCCGTTGACAAGTTCTGTAACCATGGAGCCCGATTTGCTCCAGACATCAAGAAATTTTCCATTGTTTGCCTCTTCAAAAGCAGGGCCTTCCTTGGTCCAGTGCCTGAGATCTTCAGAGCTGGCCACGGAGAGCCTGGCCAAATCCTTGTTCCAGCTGGTGTATAACATCAGGTAAGTCCCTTCCGGGGTCTCCACTACCCGGGGATCTTCTATTCCTCCCGGATAATCCCATTTTTTATAGGGACCGTTATCGGGAAACAAAACCGGTTCCGGGAATTTGGTAAAATCAATCCCATCCGTACTGTATGCCAGTCCAATACGGGATGTACGGCCCCCAAGGATGGCCGCAGGGTTATCCTCCGCCCGGAACAGCATGAATATTGTATCGTTTCGTACTACGGCTGCCGGGTTGAAAACATCTGCTTTCTGCCATTTGACCGTACTGTTGGTAATCGGATCCTGGAATACATACGTACTGTCCGCCGTTAGGATCGGATTTTTGGCTGTTTTTTCGAAATTTAGCATCCAGGGTTCAGGATCCAATTGCACCGTATCGACGGCTTTTGATTTTTCATATTTACAGGAAAATAAACTTAGAAGGGTACATATGAGAATAAAGTACCTGCTGCTGGTTGTCATAGTCATGGCTCTTGCTTTAATCGATTGTGGCTGCAATGGGCGGCTTGCCCATTAAAAGTGACTAAATATAAACACAAACAACGGAATTCCACCACGAGGGGCTACATCAAAATGCCGGCGTGATCCTGCAGGCATCAAAAAAAGGAGTACCTTAAGGTCTGATTAATGAAAGACCTCAATGCGACAACCTACCATGAAAGGCTTTTATCTTTGTTTACTATTCCTGCTGTTTGTTCACCTGTCGGCCTGTAAAAGGGAACATGCAACGGACCAGGATTATACCCTTGACGGAAATTTACGGAAATGGCATCCGGTGACCCTAACTTTTAATGGTCCGGAAGCTTCGGAAACAGACAGTATCAACCCCTTTCTGAATTACAGCCTGCTGGCAGATTTTAAAAATGCAGATGAAGCTGTGACCGTATACGGCTATTTTGCTGCCGACGGTAATGCCGCAAATAGCAGTGCTGAAAAAGGCAACAAATGGCAACTGAAGTTTTCCCCGTACAAAACCGGGACCTGGGATTTTGATGCGTATCTATACGAAGGAAAAAATATTGCCGTTGTTGCCCTTGACTCGGTCAGGAAGGGCAACCGGCTTTGGCATGTTAACGGGGAATTTGAAGTTAGGGGGGTGGACTCTACTGCTACCGGTTTTTTGCAGACAGGTAAACTCGGCTATGTAAAAAGTTATTTTTTAGAGGAACAGGAAACCGGGAAGGCATTTCTAAAAAATGGGGTGGGGAGCCCCGAGAATTTCCTGGCATACCATGAATTTGACGGCACTTTTGACAACGGGGGCGCCGCCACCCCGTCCTTAAAAGAGGGTATGCATCAATATGTTCCTCATTTGGGAGATTGGCAGCCCGGGGATCCGGTGTGGGCCGGAAATAAAGGGAAAGCCATCATCGGGGCATTGAATTACCTCTCGTCCATGGGGATGAACAGCTTGTATTTCCTTACCATGAATGTGCAGGGGGATGGTAATGATGTCTGGCCCTGGATGGCACCAGATAATCAAACCCGGTATGATATCAGTAAACTGTCACAATGGGACAAGGTATTTGACCATATGGACAAATTGGGGATCGCTATGAATGTTTTTACACAGGAAACGGAAAACGATACCCTTCTGAACCACGGGGATTTAGGGTTGGAGCGGAAATTATACTACCGTGAACTGGTAGCCAGGTTTGGCCATCACCTTGGGATTGTCTGGAACCTGGGCGAAGAAACCAACAGGTCTACAAAACAATTAAAACAATACGCATCCTATATCCGGAGTATGGATCCCTACCACCATCCCATTGCGGTTCATAACCATGTGCGGGTTTCGGGTCAGACAATGGAAGGCCGCCCGGAAGATCCTATACAGGAGACTTTCAGCCCGTTGCTGGGATTTGAGGATTTTGAAGCAGTATCTTTACAGCTGTTCGATACCACAGAAGTGCATCAGGAAATTATCAAATGGCGGAAACTGTCCGGGGAACACGGCAAACCCTGGGTCGTCAACCTGGATGAGACAGGCCATTGGGAGATTGGGGTAACAACGGATACGGCAGCGAACAATAACCACAAAATGCTGATGAGGTCTTCCCTTTGGGGTTCCTATATGGCTGGTGGCGCCGGAACCTCATGGTATTTTGGGAATGCCGATATGGCTCATAACGACCTGGCCGCTGAAGACTTCCGTGCCCGTGAAAAATGGTGGCAGGTAAGCAATACGGCCCGGCAATTTTTTACGGACCATGTACCGTTTTCCTCACTGTCTAACCATGACGAACTCCTCAGCAACCCCGAGGCCTACTGCCTGGCTAAGGTTGGGGAGATCTATGTGGTTTACCTGCCTAAGTACCAGGCGACTGAACTGGAAATCGGTGATGGCAACTACATCATTGCCTTTTTCGACCCGTACGGAGGCGGTAAATTGCTGGATAAGAAGAACCAGGGATGGGAGATTACAAAAGCCAACAGCGTTTCCCTTTCTGCCTATGATGGTCAACGGCACAAGGATTGGGTTATCCTCATCAAAAAGAAATAATATGACAGCAAAAAATCTTATGCTGCTGGGAATGATTTGTATGACCGGGTTGGGTTGTAAGGAGGAAAAGGTTACGGGTAAGGCTTCGGAGCTGCTTGAGGCAACCAGGGATACCCTGCCGGTCCAGACCCGTAGTGCGGAACCGGAGTTGGCATTAAAATCCCTGAAAAGCCTTGCGGATACTTCTTTTGTACGACTGGCAGATTATACGGCTGATTTTGAATATGACCTGCGGTATGCGACCACCGATAACTTTTTAAAGGCAAAGGTCTATCCCTGTGCTGAATGCTATACCCGGGTAAAGACGGCGAGGGCACTCATAGCAGCAAATTCCGATTTAAAGAAACAGGGTTACCGGATCAAATTTTATGATTGCTACCGGCCAAATTCCGTTCAGTATAAGATGTGGGAGATAGTGCCCAATCCACAGTATGTCGCTAATCCTGTGAAGGGGTCCATCCACAATAAAGGCGGGGCAGTAGATATAACCCTGGTGACGCTGTCCAATGATCCGCTGGATATGGGAACTGATTTTGATTACTTTGGGAAGCGGGCCTATCATGATAATACAGATTTGCCCGGCGAGGTCCTTAAAAACCGCCAACTATTAAAGGAAACAATGGAAAAACATGGATTTTGGTCTATCCGGACAGAGTGGTGGCATTATAATCTTTCAGCTGCCACAAACGATCCCGTAGCTGATTTTGTATGGCCCTGTGAATAAGGCAACAATTGAGCAGTGGATCCGTACGCCGTAACCTTAATAAAACACGCAATGAAACCGTGCATAGTACTACTCGCAATTTCCCTGACAGGCCCCGTTTCTGCCCAGGATACCATCATACCCTTATGGCATGAGGAAGTCCCCAACAGGATTGTGACCGGGGAGCAGGAAATACAGGAAAAAACCGACATCTTACGGATCAGCAGCGTCCAGGTACCTTCCATCGCCGTATACCTTCCTTCAAAAGCCAACGCCATCGGAAAAGCGGTACTAATATTTCCCGGGGGAGGATATCAGATCCTTGCCTATGACTGGGAGGGCACAGATATTGCTAAGTTTTTCAATTCAAAAGGTATTGCTGCCTTTGTAGTAAAATACCGCCTGCCTGTATCCAAATCGGTGACAGACCGGTACAATGTGCCCCTTATAGATGCCCAAAGGGCCATCCGGTTGGTGCGTTCCAATGCAGATCACTGGAATCTGGATAGTTCACAGATCGGGGTCATCGGATTTTCAGCCGGCGGACACCTGGCATCAACATTGGGAACACATTATAAGGATACCGTATATGCCGAAAAGGATGCTATAGACAGCTTCAGTGCCCGACCTGATTTTATGATCCTGGTATACCCGGTGATCAGCTTCACCAGTGAGTCACGCCACCAGGGATCCAGAGATGCCTTGTTAGGGAAGGATCCGGACAAGGCTCTTGCCATTCGATTTTCCAATGAAACGCAGGTAGATAAAGAAACACCGCCAACTATCCTGATCCATGCGGCAGATGATGACGGGGTCCCCCCGGAAAACAGCATTTTATTTTTCCGGGCCCTGAAAAGGAACAAGGTCCCTGCTGCGCTGCACATTTATCCCAAAGGGGGCCACGGTTTTTCTCTTGCAACCCAGGATACCTATTTAAGCGGGTGGACGGAACGGGTGGTGGAATGGCTGCAGGCCAGTAGGTGAGATCCGGGTACACCCTGCACAAAATCGTCCTGGATAGCTATAAAATTCATAACAGGCTGCCAGGTCGCCACGGTCCGTTTCCCAGCTTATACTTTAAACTGGTCGGGATGGGGATGTTGCCATGGCGCACGGTATGCCCTTTCCAGCTTACGGGTAAGTTCCGGGTCACCCACCACAATCCTGTCTGCCGGGTTATAGATCAGCGGCCTTTTGGCTTCCATGGAGAGATTGGCCAGGATACAACTTGCGGTTGAAATATGCCCTTCCTCGATATCTGCTACGGGCCTTGTACCCGCATCTATAGCCGCGAGAAAATCGAGCATATGCAAGCGGGTGGCCGGTGCGGCATTTAATTCGATATCCTTTTCAGTCACATCCTCCGGATATTTCTCCTTTTCGTACACCACATCCATATGGATGGGTTTCCCATCTCCTTCCGGAACAAAGTCATATTGCATGGTGCTGCCGGAAAGGGTGCCTTTTTCACCATAGAGCTTGAAAGACCAGGGGTATTCCGGGTCTGCAGGAGTGCCCCAGGACCTGTGCTGCCAGACGCAGGTGAGATCGTCATATTCAAACAAGGCTGTCTGGGTGTCGGCTATGTTGGATTTACCATCTTTCTGGACCAAAATGCCCCCGGTGGATGAAATGCTGTTGGGCCATCCGAGGTCGAGCATCCAGCGTACCGTATCGAGCATGTGCACACACATATCGCCCATAATGCCGTTGCCGTATTCCATAAAAGTTCGCCACCAACGTTTGTGTGGTAATCCGTCATAAGGCCGGTACGGGGCAGGACCTGTCCACATTTCGTAGTCAAGAAAATCCGGCACCGGTTCCACCGGAGGGTTTCCGTTGGCACGCATATGGAAATAACAGCACATTTCAACATGGGACACTTTCCCGAGAAGTCCCGCATCGACTATATTCTTTTTGGCTTCTATGAGGTGTGGGGTGCTTTTTCGCTGGGTGCCCACCTGCACAACCTTATTGTACTTTCTGGCGGCCGCAACCATGGCCTCGCCTTCCATTACATCAACACTTATGGGCTTTTGAACATATACATGGGCGCCAGCCTGCAGCGCTTCAATACATTGGAGGGCATGCCAGTGGTCCGGGGTCCCGATCAAAACGATTTCAAGATCCTTTTCAGCAAGCATTTTGCGGTAATCTGAATATAACCGTGGTTTTTTGCCCGACTTCTGCCGGAGGGCTACCAGGCTTGCTGCTTCGTTCAGCAAATTGCTGTCAACATCACACAGGGAGACCACCTCTACATTGGCAACCTGGATCAACCTGAACAGGTCGCTTTTTCCATACCATCCTGTGCCAATCAGGCCTACCCGCCAGGGTTTGTCCCGGTACATGAGTTCAAAGCCATACGAGCCAAAAGAAGAAAGTACTGCTGCTGCCGTTGCGCCCTTTAAAAAGTGCCTGCGATTGAGATTAAAGGATTTGGTTTTCATACTGAATGATTAGGTTGGAGATAGACTACTAAAACGATTTTTAAATATACTTAAAATTATGTTTCAGTCACTTTTTCACAACAGAGGACGATTAACTGTTCATCCGGGCCTTTGGTAAAGAACAGATAGGCTGTTCCCCCATCTGCTATTTTATATTTCTTGCGGATCACAGCTACATTTTCAGGGAAATTACGTGTGGTAACATTGGCCTTTGTATGCTGAAATCGGGCCATGGCCCTGCGATTGAAGGGCACCACCTCCCTGACCCTTAAGACCCTTCCCGGAAATGGAATTAGTTTATCAGACGTATACAGGTGGCTGTGTTCCTGCAGCTTATGGAGCGAAAACCGTTGCCCGATCAATTTAAATGCGCCGGATTTTAGCAGGGCAGCATTGGGTTCATATAAATAATGCGATGCTGATGGCAGCGCGAAGGTAGATACTGCACTTTTTTCTTCGGCTGGGCTAAAGTGGAACGCATCGTGGCGGGATTTGTTCAGGTCGATGGCATGAACACAAACCTCCCCGGAGAAATTGCCCTTAAGGACCCATAACAATTCCTTTACCTCATTATTCACCGCGACAACATGTATTTCCCTGACATGGCGAAGCTCCTTGAGCCCCATGGTAAGATCGAGAAGGGGGGATGATTTTATAAGGATGTTATCCGCGTGTTTAAAAAGTAATTCCAGATGGGCCGTTACAGCTGGTACGCAAGCCTCCAGCATATAGACTTTTTGATTGGCTTCATTTCTCCTTGAAGGATCCAGATAAATCCAGTCAAACCGCCTTCCGCAGGTTTCCAGGAATGCTATTCCATCGGAGGCATGAATAACCAGGTTGTTTGCTCCCAGCATTTTGTAGTTATGGGCGGTGATTTCAGCAAGTTCCGTGTTACTTTCACAAAGGGTAATCTGATCCACATGTTTCCCAAAAAAATAACTGTCTACCCCAACCCCCCCGGTGAGGTCCAACAGTGAGTCACCCTGGACCAGGACTGCTTTATACGCGGCCGTGATTTCTGATGAAGCCTGTTCAATGTTCAGCTTGTCCGGGTAGTAAATCAGCGGGGTTGTAAACCAAAGCGGCAACTTGATAACACACTTATTTTTAGCTTCGATCTGCTGCGCCAATTCCCGGGAAGAAATGCCCCGAAATTCACTCTTTTTAAGTAAAACTGACAGGATGTCAGTATTCAGATTTAAATTTATAAATTCCTGTACACCAGGTTTTAATATTAGTTTATTCAAAGTTAAACTATAAATTTTTGGTCAGGCGGTAAACGATCTTGTTTTCGGACAAAAATTCCTTTAAAACGACTTTTAAAGCCGTGTACCCAGGCACTGCTACGATCATTCCCAGGACCCCAAAAAGGAGTCCGGCAATTATGATGACCAAGAATATTTCGAGAGGGTGCGATTTAACGCTATTGGAAAAAATAACGGGTTGGGAAAAGAAATTATCAACTACCTGTCCTATGGCCAGGCCGATCAAGACATATCCCGTCTTGGGTAAAATTACCTCGCTGAAATCAGACCCCAGGTTGCTGCTCATCGTCAGGAAAATCATAATGACGCCTCCAATGATAGGGCCTACGTAAGGAATGATATTAAAAAGTGCACAAAGGAAAGCAATAACGATGGCATTTTCTATACCGACGAGAAGCAGCACCGCAGTATAGATCACAAAAAGCACCAGGATTTGCAACAGCAACCCCACGAAATACCGTGAGAGGAGCCCATTGATTTTATCCATGGATTTAACGGTATTCCCTTCCTTGTTTGCGGGAACGAACATCAGGACCCCGCGTTGCAGTAATTTACTGTCTTTCAGGAAAAAGAAGGAGATAAACAGGACAGAAAAAAGACCGATGCTTACCGAACTGAGCACGGCAACAAAGGAGTTCAGGATGTTGGGGATAAATCCAATATCGAGTCCGTCGAGGACATTTTTCTCAAAGTCTGCTTCCTCCAGCAGGTCGTTGACCGTTTGTGGCGACGCGCCGAAGTATTGTGTAGCCTCCCTGTAAATGGAATTAAGGCTTCCCTGCAATTCATCGATATCCAGCAGGGAAAGATTCTTACCCTGCTCCGTTATGAGGGGAACAAACAGGGAAACAATGCCTACCAGGATCCCCACCATCATCAGCATGGTAGTGATAACGGCCAGGGTATTCGGAAATTTCAAACGCCTCCTTAAGAACAGCACCACTGGCCTTCCGACCAATGCTGTGACGGCCGCCAGGGCCAGGTATGCCAAAACGGAACGGATGAGGTACATAAAGTAAACAAGCAGGACGATGCCTGCAATGATGGCTACCGCCCTGATTATGCCGTTGGCTATGGTTTTGGATGTCATGGTTTAGTTCTTGAATGCATATTGGATGATATTCGCACCCATCTGAAGCGCTTGCTGCCGCAGCTCATCCGGATCGTTATGTACGGCAGGATCTTCCCATCCATCGCCCAGATCCGATTCATAGGTAAATAACAGCATCAGCCTGTTGTCCTGGAAGATCCCAAAAGCCTGAGGGCGTTTGCCGTCGTGTTCGTGTATCTTGGGCAATCCGGAAGGAAAGGTGTATGCCTGTGAAAAAATGGGGTGATCGGAGCCTAATTCCACCAGTTCTTTATCCGGGAATACTTTGGATAACTCCTTCCTTAAGTAAGGTTCCATGCCGTAGTTGTCATCAATGTGCAGAAAACCACCGGACAAGAGGTACATCCTCAGGTTCTGTGCTTCATCCTGCGAAAAGAAAATGTTACCATGTCCGGTCATATGCAGAAAAGGGTATTGAAAAATATTGCTGCTGCCAACATCAACAGTCCCCGGTTGTGGGCTGATCTCGGTATCGATATGGTCATTACAAAACCGGATCAGGTTCGGAAGTGCTGTGGGATTCCCATACCAGTCGCCTCCTCCATTGTATTTCAGGATGGCAATTTCCTGAGAGAAGCTGTATCCGCTACAAATAATAAGAAGGCAAGCGGTAAGTAATTTCATAGCATTGCTGGGCATTAGCTTATTTCAAATGTAATACTATTCGGCCTGATACCTATAGTAATCAGTTCTTTAGTTTCTGTATTGCGGGGACGTACAAACTCCTCCTTTAAATGGGATATGTTGCAGATCATAAAATGATCCTCCCTTTACGTGCCGTTGATAAGATTGATCGTTGTACAGGCAACAATCGCCGCAGTTTCTGTACGCAGGCGGGCATCACCCAGGGAAACGGGTGAATATCCCACGTTATAAGCCTCCTGGATTTCGGAATGCGTAAAATCCCCCTCCGGACCGATCAGCACCGTGATATCATGATCAGGGGCTACCGTTCTCTTTAGTTCGGCTTTTTCCTCCTTTTCGCAGTGTGCGATGAAAAGGAGGCCCTCGTTACGCCTTTTCAGGAAGTCGCTATAGGATACCGGCGGATTGAGTTTCGGCAGAAAGGTACGGAGTGACTGCTTCATGGCGGCCTGAATGACTTTTTCCAGGCGCCCGCTTTTCAGGACCTTTCTTTCAGACCTTTCACATAGTATCGGGCTGATCTCATGCACGCCAATTTCAGTAACTTTTTCAAGGAACCACTCATAGCGATCGATCATTTTAGTGGGAGCCACGGCCAGGTGTATCCGGTACATTGCCGGATGATCTTTATGCTTTTTTACTACCTCCACACGGCATCCCTTTGGATTAGCTTCGAGGATTTGAACGTTGAACAAAAATCCTTTCCCATTGGTAATCTGAAGTTCATCCCCCTCATTTTTACGCAATACTTTAACAATATGGCGACTTTCATCCGGGTCCATAATACACTGGGAATCGGTTTCATTAAGGGCAGGGTGATAGAATAGTTGCATAGGTTATGAATCAGGTGACCGGTTGGATGAGGCCGCCTTCATGGCATGCTCCAGGCCCAGTTCTAAATAATAGTGCAGTTGTTCTTCGGTACGATATCCTTCTGGGTTTACATAGATGAATTCCTTCATTGGCCGTTTTGTAAAATCCATGGGCCTGACATGGGGATCCGAAAGCACGGAATTCATTTTTTCTGCAACTACCCTTACAGCAAGGTCGTCTTTTACCAGGCCCAGGGCCATTTTGCCATCATAAAGAAAGGAAAGCCCCCCGAACATCTTTTTTTTGCTGACACGCTCCGCTATACGATCCGGAAGGGACAGCAATGCCTTGTTGATCCGTTCTGCCGCCTGGGTATTGTAAGCCATCTTCTTTCGTATTTGATCTACAGCAGCGGCATGGAAACTCCTAACTGCGGGAACATCATTACCACTATCCAAAATCCGTCTTTTGGTGATTTAAACAAGGGTATACCTCGCCTTGGCGGTAATCCCCTGGTGGGTAAAATCACCTTCCTTGTATTTCAGGTATCCCACAATCCCGATCATAGCTGCGTTATCTGTGCAGTACTCGAATTTAGGGATATAGGTGGTCCATCCAAGGGTCTTATTGCATTGCGCTAATTCCTTGCGGATACCGGAGTTAGCCGAAACCCCACCCCCTATAGCAATCCTTTTTATACCGGTCATCTCAACAGCTAATTTAATCTTATCAAGTAGAATATCAATCAGGGTAGCTTGAATAGAGGCACAAATATGGTCGAGGTTATCTGTAACAAATTGTGGATCTTTCCTTGTTTCCCTTTCCACAAAATAGCGGATACTGGTTTTCAAGCCGCTAAAACTGAAATTCAATCCATCCACTTTTGGCTTTGGAAATGTAAACCTGCCAGGGTCACCGGATCGAGCCCGGCTATCGATGAATGGCCCGCCCGGGTAGGGCAGTCCGAGCAGTTTGGCACTTTTGTCAAATGCTTCCCCTATGGCATCGTCCAATGTCTGCCCCAGGATCTCCATATCAAAATAGGATCTTACCAGGACGATCTGTGTATGCCCACCACTAATAGTACAGGCTAAAAAGGGAAATTCCGGCGAATCGGTATCCTTTTCTTCAATAAAATGGGCCAGGATATGCGCCTGCATGTGGTTTACTTCAATAAGGGGGATATCTAATCCGAGTGCCAATGACTTTGCAAACGAAGTACCCACCAGCAAGGAACCCATTAGGCCAGGCCCCCTTGTAAAAGCTATGGCGGATAATTGTTTTTTGTCGATATTTGCGATGGCCAGGGCTTGGTGCACCACCGGGACAATATTTTGCTGGTGTGCCCTGGAAGCAAGTTCGGGAACAACACCCCCATATTGCTCATGAATTTGCTGAGTGGCCACGACATTACTGAGTTTTTTCCTGTTGCACAAAACAGCCGCTGATGTGTCGTCACAGGAAGATTCTATAGCAAGAATAAATATTTTTTGATTTTCCACCGGGTTGGGAACAATAATTGGTTGTACAAAGGTAAAACATAAAGCCCTATCAAAAAACTGAGAAAAATACTGATCAGGACCGTATTGGCAATATTGCTGATATGTGTTTTGATCACTATAGTGCTTTCGCTTCCAGGGGTTCAGACCTCCCTTGCGAAATATGCCACCAAAAGCATCAATGATCAATTTGGTACACACATCAATATTGACAGGCTTCGGATTTCCCTGATTTCATGGGATACTTCAATCAGGGGAATTTATGTGGAAGACTATCAGCAGGATACCCTTTTTTATATCCGGAAACTCAACACCTCTATCCTGAGCCTTAAAAATATGGTTCAGGGCCACCTGGAATTCGGGGACATCGATTTGGAAGCACTAAATTTTAAGCTAAAAACCTATGAGGGAGCCAGTGATACCAACCTGGGGATATTTATAGAGAAACTCGATAACAAACAGCCCCGCGACCCCTCCAAGCCCCCTTTTTACTTTTCATCCTCTGATGTGGTCATCCGGGACAGTAAATTCAGGCTGATAGATGAGAATAAAGAGAAACAGGAGAGCCTGAATTTTACCGAACTCCATATCAATGCCAGGGATTTCGAGATCAATGGCCCTGAAGTGACTACCAATATCGAATCACTCTCACTCCATAGTGCTGCCGGGATCAACGTGGTTGACTTCGCCACGGATTTCAAATATACCAAAGAACAGATGCGGTTTGATTCCCTGCATATAAAAACCCCCGAATCTGATTTGGCAGGCAACCTGGTTTTTGACTATAACAGGGAGGATTTTGCGGATTTTCTCAACAAGGTCAACGTAACGGCAGAGTTTGTGGATTCGAAGGTGGCTTTTGATGAGGTAAACCAGCTGTATGACCAATTTGGAAAAGAAAAAGATGTTGTTTTTTCATCCGTGGTGACCGGGGTGCTCAACGACCTGAAGATCGATCAGTTGTTCCTCCAGTCAGACAATACAGGTATCCGGGGGGATTTTAATTTTAAAAACCTTTTCAGTTCGGGGGAACCCTTCGTACTGGATGCGGATATCAAAAATATAACAACCAGCTACTACCAATTGCGATCCCTGCTCCCTAACCTGTTAGGGAAATCGCTCCCATCCTCTTTTCAGAAGCTGGGACAATTCACCATTCGGGGAGATGCCAGGATCACCAACTCATCCATCGATTCAAGGATCAACCTCAATAGTGCCATTGGGAGTTGCTATGCGGATCTCAACCTTACAGGGATCAATGATATTGACAATGCAAATTATAAGGGTTTTGTATCGCTTATAGATTTCGATCTCGGGGATTTTGTAGGGAACAAGGACCTGGGCAGGGCTACCCTCGATGTGAATGTGGAAGGAAAAGGGTTTGTACAAAGAACCCTTAACACCGAAGTTATAGGGGATATCTATGCGCTTACGTTCAACAGGTATGAATACCAGGATGTCAAAGTTTCCGGCGTTCTGAAAGACCAGCTTTTTGACGGGAGCCTCTACAGCAATGACGAAAACCTAAAATTCACGTTTAAGGGACTGGCTGATTTTGGCAGTGGGCGGAACAATTTCAATTTTATCGCTTCCGTGGAATATGCCGACCTTAAAAAATTGAATTTTATCAGGGACAGTGTCTCAATTTTCAAGGGGGATGTAAATATGGATATCAGCGGAAACACGCTGGACGAAATTGAAGGCGATATCAATTTCACCAAAACCATATTCCAGAACGTAAACCAAATCTATTATTTCGACGATTTTAAGATTTCCTCCTCCTTTGCCCCGGATTCCACCCGGACCATTGATATCAATTCCCCTGACATCATTACGGGCTTTATGAGGGGTAAATTTAAAGTGGGGGAGCTGGGAAGGCTTATCCGAAATTCAATAGGGAGTATCTATACGAATTATAGACCCTTTGAAATTTCAGACGGACAGGAACTTGCATTCAACTTTAAGATTTACAATAAGATCGTGGATGTCTTCTTCCCGGAGGTTGATTTTGGTCCCAATACCTTCATAAAAGGCAATATCATTGCGGACGAAGGGGATTTCACGCTGAATTTTAAATCCCCCGATATACGGGCCTACGGGAATGAGCTAAGTAATATTGACGTTAAGATCGACAACAAAAACCCCCTTTTCAATACGTTTGTTTCCATAGAAGATGTTTCCACCGTCTATTATGATGTAAAGGATTTCAGCCTGATCAACACCACCCTGAAAGACACCTTGTTTTTCCGGACGGAATTCAAAGGGGGCAGCGAATTCAACGATAGCTATAACCTCAATTTCTACCATACCTTCAATGAAGATAACCGCTCCGTGATAGGCCTGAAAAAATCGGATGTCAGTTTTAAAGGGAATACCTGGGTGCTGAACAAGGAAGGAAACCAGCATAACAAGGTGATCCTCAACAGCACCCTGGACAGCATCACGATTGAAGAAATAGTAATGGATAATGACAACAGGGAACAGATCCGGTTAAAAGGGCAGTTGGCAGATTCTACCTATAAGGACCTCGAATTGCAGTTCAAGATCGTATCCCTCGACAAAATAACCCCTTCAATAGACAGCCTGAAATTAAGTGGCGAGATCACGGGTACCCTTAACCTGCTGCAAAAAGACGATATCTACCTGCCTATCTGCAACCTGAACATCTCCAAATTCGGGGTCAACTCCATCCCCCTTGGCGACCTGAGTATTGGGATCGTGGGGAACCGGAACCTTACGGAATTTTCAGTAAATTCTCAACTGAAGGAAAATGATATTGAGAAATTTGAAGTAGTGGGAAAGGTCATCAATGACAATACCAGTGACAAACCGGTAGCGGAACTAACCGCGAGCTTTAAAGATTTTGACCTCAGCCCTTTCAGTCCCCTGGGTGATGGGGTCATTACCAATATACGGGGTAAATTAAAGGGCAACGTCCAGGTCAATGGAAATGTCAGGAATCCGGAAATCAACGGCCTCCTTACCCTGGACAAGGCCGGGATGGCTATTCCCTATCTGAACGTGGATTATGATTTCGGACCCGGGTCGGTGGTTCGGTTGTTTAACCAGACGTTCGACTTTCAAAATATTGTGCTGACCGATATTGATCAGCAAACCCACGCTTTGCTTGACGGAACCATCAAACATGCCTTTTTTGAGAACTGGAGCCTGGACCTTGACCTGGATACCCGGAACGAAAGGTTTTTGATCCTCAACACCCCATATGAAGAGGAAGTGCTCTACTACGGGACCGGCTTTGTAAATGGCACCGGCAGGATCTACGGTCCTACCAGTGCACTTACGATAACCTTTGACGGTTCCACGGCAAGCGGTACATCTTTAAAAATCCCTATCAGTGATGTGGCTTCCATTGGAGACTACAGCTTTATAAATTTTATTGAACGGGATCAGGTCAAGACAATTGAAACAGAGCGTACCTTAAAAGATCTCGAAGGCCTGGAGCTTCGGTTCGACCTGAATATAACCCCTGATGCGGAAGTTGAAATTGTGGTGGATCAAAAGAATGGGAGCTCGCTGAAGGGAACAGGGGAGGGGCTGATCTATATCGAGATCAATACGAATGGGAAATTCAACATGTTTGGAGATTTTGTGGTTGTAACGGGACTCTATAATTACAAATTCGGAGGGGTGATAGACAAGACCTTCATGGTACGGCCCGGCGGTACCATTAACTGGGAAGGGGAACCGCTGGATGCCAGGTTGAATATGGAAGCTGTTTATTCCCTCAATGCGAACCCGGCTCCTTTATTGGATAATTCGGGCTATGCAAGGAGGATCCCCACAGATGTGGTCGTCGCACTTACGGAGCAATTGGAACACCCCAATATTGATTTTAAGATAGAATTCCCCGGCACCAGTTCCATTGTAAAGTCGGAATTGGAATACAAACTGCAGGATCCGACGGTGGAAGAACAAAATGCTTTCTTTTTACTCGCACAGGGCACTTTTGTGAACGAGCAAACCGGGCTTACCCAGCAGGCGGTGACGGGAAACCTTATCCAAACCGCTTCGGGCCTCCTGAACCAGGTTTTGGGAGGGGGCAATGAGAAGTTCGATTTTGGGGTTTCTTATGAACAGGGATACCAGGACCCCAATATCTCTACGGAGGACAGGATAGGGGTTACGGTTTCCACACAAATCAGCGACCGGGTATTGTTCAATGGCAGGTTTGGCGTCCCTGTCGGTGGCGTCAGTGAAACCGTTGTTGCCGGTGATATGGAAGTACAGGTGCTTCTAAACGAAGAAGGGACCCTCAGGGCTAAAGTATTCAACAGGGAAAATGAAATACAGCAATTCCTGGCAGACAGGCAGGGATACACCCAGGGGATAGGGCTGTCCTATGAGGTTGATTTTAATAGTTTCAGGGATTTGATGGGGAAAATATTTACCGAAGATAAGCCGGTGACCGCCAAAAGTGCGACCAATAGTGCCCCTGAAGCCGTAATGGGCCGGGACAGTTTGATACAATTTTATCCTAAAAACAGGAAACCCGAGCAATAGATTTCTTAAATTAAATGCGTTTCTGTTGTATTTAACGCAAAAATGTAAGAAATTATTAACGAAATCGTTTTCGCTGTGGTGCATTGATAAATAAAGGGCTGGACGGTTCCCTTTTGTCCTATAAGTTTCCTAATTTCGCAATTCGATTTTTTTTTCAATGGCTTCGGAAATAAAGAAAATAGCTGTACTCACCTCTGGAGGTGATTCTCCCGGGATGAATGCGGCCATAAGATCAGTAGTTCGTACCTGTGCGTACCTCAAAGTGGAATGTATGGCCATTTACAGGGGTTATGAAGGGATGATCGAAGGAGACTTCATACCCATGAACGCCCGAAGTGTGAACAACATTATCAACAAAGGCGGTACCATCCTCAAATCTGCCAGGTGCCAGGAGTTCACGACCCCTGAAGGTCGCAAAAAAGCACACGGTCAGTTAGTGGCTGCCGGAATAGATGCCTTTGTGGTTATCGGTGGCGATGGTAGTATGCGGGGGGCGATGATCTTTTACGAAGAATACGGCTTTCCGGTAATCGGCATCCCGGGTACCATCGATAATGATATATTTGGAACGCGCTATACCCTGGGGTTTGATACGGCTTTGAATACCGTAGTAGATGCAATCGATAAAATACGGGATACAGCAAGTTCACACAACCGGTTGTTCTTTGTGGAAGTCATGGGCAGGGATGTGGGGCATATAGCACTCAACGCCGGTGTTGGGGCCGGAGCTGAGGAAATCCTTATCCCGGAACAAAACCTGGGGCTGGAACGCTTGCTCGAGTCCCTGAAACGAAGTAAAAAATCCGGGAAGTCTTCCAGCATTGTTGTTGTGGCGGAAGGCGATAAAATTGGAAAGAACGTTTTTGAACTAAAGGAATATGTTGAAGAACACCTCCCCATATATGATGTACGCGTCTCAGTACTGGGGCACATGCAACGCGGCGGGAGGCCTTCGGCTTATGACAGGGTACTGGCGAGCAGGATGGGGGTAAAGGCAGTGGAGGCTCTCCTGGCAGGACAGTCAAACCTCATGGTAGGGATTATGGATAATAAGATCAGCCTTACTCCGATCATCGAAGCAATTACAGGACACACAAAAATTGATGAGGAACTTTTAAGGGTTTCTGACATCATGACCATATAATTAAACAATTTAAAACAGCACTAAAAATGGCAAAATTAAAGATTGGAATAAACGGATTTGGAAGAATTGGCAGGCTGGTTTTCAGGGAGACAGTAAGGAGGGACGATGTTGAAGTTGTTGCCATCAATGACCTGCTCGAAGTGGACCACCTTGCTTACCTGTTGCAATATGATTCCGTCCACGGGAAATTTGATGGAACGGTTGAGGTTAAAGACGGACACCTCGTTGTTAATGGCAAAAAAGTACGTATTACGGCTGAGAAAGACCCGAAAAACCTCAAATGGGATGCGGTTGGCGCTGAAGTGGTAGCTGAATGTACCGGCATTTTCACCACCCTGGAGATGGCACAATACCATATTGACGGAGGTGCCAAGAAAGTGGTCATTTCGGCTCCTTCCAAAGATGCGCCCATGTTCGTGATGGGAGTTAACCACCAGGATGTTAAAGCTTCCGATAAAATTGTATCCAACGCATCCTGTACCACCAATTGTTTGGCCCCGCTTGCAAAGATCATCGATGATGCCTATGGGATCGAAGAGGGATTGATGACAACGGTACATTCCACCACTGCGACACAGCTAACCGTAGATGGCCCATCCAAAAAAGATTTCCGTGGCGGAAGGAGCGCCATGCAGAATATAATCCCCGCTTCCACAGGGGCGGCCAAGGCCGTAACCAAGGTAATCCCTTCGCTTGTAGGGAAGCTTACCGGTATGGCTTTCAGGGTTCCCACCACGGACGTTTCTGTGGTTGACCTTACAGTTCGACTACAAAAGGAAACTTCTTATGAGGATATCAAGAAAACCATCAAGGCGGCTTCTGAAGGAAAATACAAGGGGATTATGGGGTATACCGAGGAGCTCGTAGTATCGCAGGATTTTATTGGGGATACCCGCACGAGCATTTTTGATGCCGAAGCAGGGATGGAATTGAATTCTAAATTCTTCAAACTTATATCATGGTATGATAATGAAGCAGGGTATTCCAGTAAACTGGTTGACCTGGCGGTTCATATATCCAAACTTTAATCAGCGGGAAATTCCCCAACCGGGATAATTATTTAACTAGCATGGTAGTAATAGTTGACAGCGGTGCCACCAAAGCCGACTGGATAGCGCTTGACGAAAAGGGCGATCAAATTTTCCTGACCCAGACTTTGGGGCTGAGCCCGGAAGTATTGACAAGGGATGTGATCGAGGACCGGATGGCCAATAATTTTGAATTATCCAAAAACAGCACCAAGGTCACCCGCCTTTATTTTTATGGCGCCGGCTGCGGGACAAACCGTATGAAGAAATTCCTGAAGGAAATCTTCAAGGATTTCTTCCCAAAAGCCAAAATCGAAGTGAAGGAGGATACCTATGCTGCCATTTATTCCACTACTAAAATAGGTCATCCGGGCATTGTATGTATTTTAGGAACCGGTTCCAATTGCAGTTACTACGACGGTCACCAGCTTTTCCAGAAGGTCGTTTCCCTGGGTTATATCCCTATGGATGACGGTAGCGGGAACTTTTTTGGCCGCAAACTCATCCGGGATTATTATTACCATAAGATGCCGCAGGACCTGGCCCATAAATTCTCAAAGGAATACAACCTGGATGCCGATGTCATCAAGGAAAACCTCTATAAAAAGCCTAACCCCAACACCTATCTGGCAACATTTGCCAGATTCCTGGTGGAAAACCGAAACCATCCGTACAGCAAAGGAGTCATAGACAAAGGATTCCAGCAGTTTGTGAATAATCATATCATGCAGTTTGAATTAGCCACAAAGGTGCCTATCAATTTTGTGGGGAGTATCGCCTATTTTTTGCGGGAAGAGCTCGCATCCGTCATTGAGCGCAACGACCTGGTACTGGGCGTTATCCGGCAACGTCCCATAGAAGGCCTTGTAGAATTCCATAAGGAAACTATCTGATTTCCTTCAGTAATCAGTAAACAGTAGCTTTGCATTCAGTGTTCCAAGCTCAAAGTTCAAAGAATTTCAGAATATTCAGCCACAACATTGAACGTTGGACCCAATGTCAGGCTGAACGCCTGCCGGACGGGCAGGCAGTCGAAGCCCTTCTCAGTTAGCAGTATTCAGTGGCAGTGTGCAGTATGATCTTTACCCACCCCTTAATCCCCTCCCGGTAGGGGACTTCTCTGATTCATACTTCTTACCTGGTCTTTGTCATGCTGAACGCATGTGAAGCATCCTACTTCTAACCTGATCTTTTTCATGCTGAACGCACGTGAAGCATTGCACATTAACCTTTAATAATGCAGTCCAATCCTATTGGAATGCCATCTATCCCTTCACCGCTATCATGGAAATCTCCACCCGTACAAATTTGGGCAGGTTGGCCACCTCCACGGTTTCCCTGGCTGGTGCGGTGTCCGGATCAAAATAAGCCCCATAGGTTTCATTGACTTCCTGGAACTGTTTCATATCCGAAAGGAATATGGAGGATTTGACGACATTATCAAAAGTCAGGCCCGCAGCCGAGAGAACGGCCTTGAGGTTTTCCATTACCTGCCGCGTCTCTTTCCGGATATCGCCTTCCACCAGGGTATTATTGGCGGGATCCACAGGTATCTGTCCCGATATATATAAGGTATTTCCTGCGAGGATCCCCTGGTTATAGGGCCCGATTGGGGCAGGGGCTTGGGAGGTTTGGATAATTTGTTTCATTGTATTGAGGATTATATTAAAAATAGCGATAGCATGCTCATCATGGAAGGAACGAAGGGTTACCCAAATTCCTGTCCTGGCAGCGATACCCCGATTATCACCTCGGGGGCTGGCTCCTGTTTTCCCATTTGAGGTCTTGCAGGATGGAGCTTTTTATCCCGATGAAGAAATTCCAGCGTTCATAGGTTCCAAAGGGTGTCCAGCTAAAATTCATCTTAAAACTTTTTAAGTCGCGTTCAAAGCGCAGCTGTGTTATGGTGAAACCCATGCGTTTTACATCGTAGCCGGAGGATACCCCTACTTTCCATCTGGGGGATAAGCTGATATTCCCCGAAAACATGAGGGAGTGGTTGCTAAACTCATTTTGGCGGTTCGTGTTGTTATACCCTATGGCATATTGCAGGCGCAGGTCCCACGGGATTTTGGATCCCCATGCCGGGTTCTGGACATCATCTTCATCCCGGTCATCAAAACTCCCCTGATCATTGAAATCATTGGCCTCGCCGAAGAGGTCATCCGTTCGCCCCCCACTCGATGCCACATAGGAGTCCCCGTCATAGGGATCTTCCAGATCAGGGTCTTTTTCCCCCTTGAAATCGGAACTACTGATGGCATAGCTGATATTGGCCCTTGCTGAGGTCAGGCGGAAAAGGCTGCCTCCATTATCAATATTAAAGGTATTGATCCGGGTTCCATTATTGTCGATGGCATAGGGGTCCAGGCTCGCCCCAAAGTTTATGGACATCTTATTGTTGAGGATATTGGTACCCCCGGTGATGCTTAACGGACTTAATTTTAAGGAATCCGCTTCAAAATTATAGCTTGTAGACAGGTTAAAACTGTTTAAAAGCATGATCTTTTTTGGTTCGAGTGCTGTGGAGTCCTTGTCCTTAACTTTGGCTTCCAGCGTATTGGCCAGTGAAAAGCTCATCGCATTCGACTTTCCCAGTCCCGGCGCCCCGTAAAGGGTGTTTTGGAACCTGCTGTACTGCACGGGCTGCCCGGTGACTTCATTGATATATTCATCGTAAAACTGATCGAACGAGGGGGCATATCCATAGGATATACTGGGGCGCATTATGTGGCGGATGGCCTGTAATTTTTTGTCTTCACCCCGGTTGAAGGTCCCGTAGACAGTGGTTCCGAGGCTGGCGCTGAAGTTGTACTGATAATACCGGTCGAATCCGCTGATCGTATCAATAACCACTTCCTGGGTATCCGGGTCAAAGCGCTGGTTATAGGTTTCCAATGTCCAGATATCCTCGTAGGACCCTCCCATACTCACACTGAAATGTTTCGCTACCTTAAAATTAGTACCTATTGGGATGCGGTGCCGCGCCCCTACTTTGGCGTCATCGAACATCCGGGCCGTCAGAAAATCAGTATCGTTGGTACGGATACTGTTCCTGGCATTCAGATCGTACTGAAAATTGACATTGTCGATTGCTCCTTTTTTAATACCCTCGCGTTTGACAAACGGAAAGATCCGTTCCATACTGGCCTGCAGGGTGGGCAGGGTCACATCCACAGCATTGGTATTGGTGTTCTGGTTATGGGTAGCCGTTAAACTCATGTTTACCGAGGGATACGCCGGAAAGGTCTTTGAATAGGAGATAGAGGAAGAAAGGTTATTTACCTGTGTGTTCGGCAGGTTCTGCTGCAGAAGGGAATTCCGGTAATATTGACTGCTACCCAGGTTTACCGAGGCGGATAGCCGGGCATTGGGATTGGATTTGGCATCCTGAGCGTGGGAGATCTGGATATTGTAAATGGTGCCCCGGCTATAGTCGTCAAACCCTTTCTGGCTGGTGACCTGGTTCTCATACCTGAAATTTACATTTCCCCTGAACTTATACCGTTTCGCATATACAGACTGCCCCCTGAATCCATAACTTCCATTGGTATAAAGGTCGCCCGTTAATGTGAGGTCTACATAATCATTGATGGGAAGGTAATATCCGCCGTTTTGCAGAAAATAACCCCGGTTGGGGTCATTACCGAATGTTGGCATCATGATCCCCGCCGTACGGCCTACAGTCAGGGGAAAATAAGCAAATGGAAGGGCTATCGGTGTGGGGACGTCCACAATATACAGGTTGCTAAACCCGGCTATAACCTTTTTCTTGGGAACGAACTTAGCTTTTCGGACCCGGATGTAATAGTCCGGGTCAATGGTGTCCTTCGAGGTAGTCAGTTTCCCTTCACTTAGAAAGTAGACGGAATCGTTTTCCTTTTTGGTCTTTTCTGCATATATCTTCATCGCATCGCTTCCCAGTTGCCCGAGGCCCGCCTGTTGTTCCGAACGCGAATTCCAGATCAATGCTTTTTCGGTATCAAAATTAAAGCGGATCGAATCCGGGATGACCACATTTTCACCTTGTTTAAAATAGGGCAGTTGCGTATAATTACCCAACGAATCCCTTATCCGACCAGCATATACTTCATTTTTTATATAGTCCAGTATAATGATGCCGGCCTTTAGTTCTGTATCCTCATAATAGATCTCAGCTTCATTGTACAGGTAAATTTTCTGGTCTTTCTGACTCATTTTCACATAATCCTTTGCCTTGTATTTTAGCTTGTCAGTAAGGATACTGGGCTTGCCTTGAAGGGAATCTGTTAGGGTGGAATCTGCAGGAATAGTATCTTGCACCACAGGGGCAGGAAAAAGGGGGGCAGTGATGGTATCTTTTTCTGCCGCTATAGGTAAGGGTTGGATCAAATCTTCCTGGGCGAGTAGGGAAATGCTGCCAAATAAAAGCAACCACAGGAAAAGTAAAGGATGTTTGTTTGCTTGCAATGCTATAAATCCTATTTTTGTAATGATTTGGCGTATCCCAATGTTTTCGGGATTAGGAACCAAACTTACATATATTTTTTGTTCTGCTCGGCCCTCATTACGATAAATTTAACCATGGGAAATGCCTTGAAATATTACTATTGATATGCAAATGAAACGGCTTTTTTTGGTGTTAATAATGGGTTTTACCGCATTCCTGTTCTCCTTTACGGTACAAAACCAGGCAGATGAAGGAAAAGACGAGTTTATTGTTGTCCTGGACGCTGGTCACGGCGGACACGATCCAGGAAATCTTGGGAATGGATTTCTGGAGAAGAACATTGCGCTCAATATTGTACTCAAAGTAGGGGAACTGCTGCAACAAAAGGATATTAAGGTAGTGTATACCCGAAAGGATGATACCTTTGTGGATCTATATGTCCGGGGGGAAATCGCCAATAAATCGGACGCCGATTTATTTGTTTCTGTGCATTGTGATTCCCACACCTCGGATGCCCACGGTGCCGGTACGTTCGTTTTAGGGCTTCATGCCAACAAGCAAAATTTTGAGATCGCCAAAAAGGAAAACTCCGCCATTTACCTGGAAGATAATTACGAAACACGCTACGCGGAATATGATATCGATTCCCCGGAATCGATCATAGGGCTAACGATCATGCAGGAAGAATTTTTGGATCAGAGTATCATGCTGGCCAAAATGATGCAGGATAATTTTACGAATCGCTTAAAAAGGAATGATCGTAAAGTGAAGCAGGCGGGATTTATAGTCTTACATCAGACATTTATGCCCAGCGTGCTGGTGGAAACGGGGTTTTTAACCAACAAGGCAGAAGGCGTATATCTTAATTCCAACAGGGGGCAGGCAGAGATGGGAAAAGCCATAGCCGATGCCGTTATTGACTATAAGGATAATATCAGTATCCCGGATGCGGGTGTAAGTACGCCGGCTGGGCCTGCCGTGGTTATTCTGGATAAAAAAGATCCCCCGGTTGAAAAAGCGGTTGCTACAGAAATACCTGAACCGGAGGAAATTACTGCTGGCAGTGCCGGCGTTACGGGAGGGGTCTCTCCTGCAGCTGAGCCTGGAAACAAGGATCTGGCCCTTGTCCATACTGATGACAAGGTGGTTCTACCGGTTGAAAATCAACCCCAGACGAATAAAACCGCATCTCCCGCGGTGGTGATTTTGACCCGGGAAGCGGTTGAAAAAGCCGACGACACGGCTGCTGATCCGGGCCCGGACGCCAATACCAGCTCATCCCCCGAAACAGCCGTACAAAAGGTCCCGGAACAGACCGGGGTGGATCTCCAAAAAGAAACGGTAGAACCACCGGCTGTAAATACGCCCGGTCCCACACCAGCCGAAAAGCCGGGTATCCCAGGGGTAACCATCGAATTCAGGGTGCAGCTGCTGGCGAGTTCCCAGGACATTGCACTGCGACCGGAGCAATTTAAAGGGTTGGGCAAACTTTCCAAAGAACCTGTAAAGAACCTGTTCAGGTACATGTATGGCAGCACAGCATCTTTTAAGGAGGCCAAACTTCTGGAATCCAATGCGCATATGAAAGGATATGCTACTGCTTATATTGTCGCCTACAGGAATGGGAAACGCATCCCTGTCCCGCAGGCCCTGAAATACGTATCTGAATAATAGCGCTCATCTAAAAATTATTTCTAATTTTGTTTGGAACCCAAAACATATCTATTTGAAACTATCCAGGGAAATTAAGACAGGGATTATAGTTATTGGGGGAATCCTCTTATTCATTCTTGGATTCAGCTTTCTGAAGTCCACCCCGCTTTTTGACAATAATAAAACTTTATACGCCGTCTATGACAATGTTGGTGGCTTGCAGACCGGGACGCAGGTGTCCATCAACGGGTTTGCAGTGGGTACGGTAAACGACATAAGATTCCGGGATCAAAGCGGCAGCCTGGTGGTAACCTTTTCCGTGGATAATAATTTTGATTTTTCGAAAAACAGCAAGGCTGAACTTTATGACACCGGTATCATCGGAGGGAAGGGAATTCAGATAAAGCCCGTATTTGATGATGCGCCCATGGCAAGGTCCGGAGATACCCTCGTAAGTGACACAAAACCGGGCTTGACAGAATTGGTTCAGCAGCGACTTACCCCGCTGCAGCGAAAAGTGGAAGGGGCTGTTTCCAATGCAGATTCCCTGTTGATGAACTTCAATGCGGTCCTGGACGAGGATACCAAAAAAAACCTTCGGGAGGGTATTCAGGGTCTCAATAAAATGGTTTATAGCTTCCAGCAAAGTGCCAATACCCTGAACACCCTGCTGGAAAGCAATAAAAGTCAACTGGACAGTTCCATTCGGAACATCAATACGATTACCACCAACTTTTCTAAACTTTCAGATTCCATTGCGAAGGTTGGCCTCCCGGAAACAATGGAAAACCTGGATGCAACTATCACCAACCTCAATGCCCTGCTGGGCAGGATTGAAAAAGGAGAGGGATCCCTGGGCAAATTAATGCACAATGAAGAGCTGTACAATAACCTTTCCAATGCTTCCAGGGAATTGGACCTTTTATTGCAGGATTTTAGGTTGAATCCGAAAAGGTATGTGAATGTATCTGTTTTTGGAAAGAAGCAAAAAGAGTATACACTTCCTGATGAAGATCCTGCAGAAAAATTGGACGATCAATAAATGGAAATCCTTCCCAATATTATCTTTTTACTGATCCTTGCTTTTAGTATAGGGTATTTTGTACGCAATGTTAAAAGGTTGGTGCGGAATATCAGATTAGGACGGGACGCGGACCTAAGGGATAACCCTTCACAACGGTGGAAAAATATGGCGAGGATTGCCCTGGGGCAGTCAGAGATGGTTGTCAGGCCCATTGCAGGGATCATGCATATCATTGTGTACCTGGGGTTCATTATCATCAATATCGAGGTCCTGGAGATCATTATAGACGGCATCCTGGGTACCCACCGGGTATTTGCCCCCCTCGGGTTGCTGTACGATATTTTGATCGGTGGGTTCGAAGTATTGGCGCTGCTCGTTATACTTGCCGTTACCATATTCTGGCTGCGCAGGAATATAGTGAAACTGGGGAGGTTTATCAAACCTGAAATGAAAGGATGGCCCAAGTCTGATGCCAACCTGATCCTGTATATAGAAGCCGTGCTTATGGTCCTGTTCCTGACGATGAACGGCGCTGACCACCAGTTGCAATTACGCGAAGTCGCTCATTATTCGCAGGCCGGATTTTTTCCGGTAAGCGGGATGCTGGCCCCCCTTTTTGACGGTATGACCATCAGTTCCCTTATTTTTACCGAACGCCTGGCCTGGTGGATGCACATCCTGGGAATATTGTTCTTTCTCAATTACCTGTACTATTCCAAACACCTCCATATTTTGCTGGCCTTCCCGAATACCTATTACGGAAAACTAAAACCGAAAGGGCAGATGGAAAATTCTGAAGCGGTAACCCGGGAGGTCAGGTTAATGATGGATCCGGAAGCGGATCCGTATGCAGCACCCCAGCCCGATGCTGCCCCCCCTGATAAATTTGGGGCCTCCGATGTTATGGATCTGGAATGGGTGCAACTGTTGAATGCGTATACCTGTACCGAATGTGGCAGATGTACCAGTGAATGTCCTGCTAATATTACCGGCAAAAAGCTGTCACCCCGAAAAATAATGATGGATACCCGGGACCGGCTGGAAGAAGTTGGGAAAAACATAGAGGCGAACAATGGAACCTTTATACCGGATGGTAGGCAATTGCTGGATGATTATATCAGCAGGGAGGAACTTTGGGCATGCACCACCTGCAATGCCTGTGTGGAAGCATGTCCTGTGAGCATTGACCCTTTATCCATCATCATGGATATGCGGCAGTATCTCGTAATGGAACAATCTGCCGCAACAGCAGATCTTAACAATATGATGGGCAATATCGAAAATAACGGGGCACCATGGCCTTTCAACCAGATGGACCGACTCAACTGGCGCAACGATGCATAATCAACGAAAGAGATGATGAACAGCGATATCAAAGTACCCACAATGGCCGAGTTTTTTGCAGAAGGGAAAATGCCCGAAGTCCTGTTCTGGGTAGGATGTGCCGGAAGTTTTGATGACCGGTCGAAAAGGATTACCAAAGCCTTTGTCAGGATACTGAACAAGGCCGGGGTTTCCTTCGCTGTTCTCGGGACAGAGGAAAGCTGTACCGGGGACCCGGCCAAAAGGGCGGGTAATGAATTCCTGTTTCAGATGCAGGCTGCAGTCAACATAGAGATAATGAACGGCTATGGAATTCAGAAAGTCGTTACGGCTTGCCCCCATTGTTTTAATACGATTAAAAATGAATACCCCGGACTTGGGGGTACGTATGAAGTGGTGCACCATACCCAATTTTTGCAACAACTTCTGAAAGAGGGAAGGATGACCCTTGAAGGAGGGCAGTTCAAAGGCAAACGGATTACCTACCATGATTCCTGCTATCTGGGAAGGGCAAATAACATCTATGAAGCTCCGCGGGACCTGATCCGCAGGCTGGATGCGGAATTGGTAGAAATGAAACGGTGTAAAAAACAGGGATTATGTTGTGGCGCCGGGGGCGCCCAGATGTTCAAAGAACCGGAAAAAGGGGATAAGGATATCAATATCGAACGAACGGAGGAGGCATTGGAAGCTGAACCGGCTGTCATCGCAGCGGCCTGCCCCTTTTGCAATACCATGCTTACCGATGGTATCAAGAACAAGGACCAGGAAAAAAATGTCGCTGTTATGGATATAGCCGAACTGATAGCCCGGGCACAGGATCTGTAAGGACCTGCTGCCTTAAATTTTAACCTGAATTAACAATCGAGCTCCGGTAGATTGGTTATATTACCCCCCTAAATTGAAGTTCATGCTGGTTCCTTTTGAAACATTACCCGAAACATCCCGAGTCTGGATTTATCAGGCGAGCAGGGCGTTTTCCGCTACTGAATTGCCGGATCTCAGACAAAAGCTGGATAATTTTATCAGGGATTGGACCGCCCACGGGGCGGAACTTAAGGCGTCGTACCAAATCCGCTACAACAGGTTTATAGTACTTGCGTTGGATCAGTCACAAAATGCGGCATCCGGGTGTTCCATTGATGCATCTGTACGGTTTATCCAGGAGCTGGAGAAGGAATACAGGATGGATCTTCTGGATAAAATGAATGTCTCTTACAAACAGGGCGAATATGTTGCATACAAACCATTGGCAGATTTTAAGGCAATGGCGAAGCAGAAGGCGGTTTCACCAAATACAATAGTATTTAATAACCTTGTTGCGAACAAATTCGAATATGAAAGCCATTGGGAAATCCCTGCTTCGGAAAGCTGGCATAGTAAATTTATGTAAAGATATCATACCAGGAACACCCCTGTGGTCCCTACCGGCGGCCCATGGCACTACATACCGCCACACCGGCTCTTTTCGACGAAATGCAATATTTTTTTCTGTTTTAAGTTAGTACCTTAGACTAGTCTGTTTATGCGAAGTTCCCTGTTTCTTTTATTCACTATTTATGTAATTTCCTGCGTTTATCCCCAGCAAAACCCTTTGGTGGCGGCAGATAGTCTTGGGCAGCAGATCTGGGTGGAATCGCTCTATGAAACCATGACCACCGATGAAAAGATCGGGCAGCTCTTCATGGTCCTCGTTACCTCTGAGGCCACAGCGGCTGAAACCAGTAAAATAGATGCGCTTATAAAAGAGCATAAACTCGGGGGCATCATCTTCTCCAAAGGAGGCCCCGGCAGGCAGGCCAGGCTTACCAATCATTTTCAATCGGAATCGAAAGTACCCCTGTTAATTGGTATGGATGCCGAATGGGGACTATCGATGCGGCTCGATTCAACCTACGCCTTTCCCTGGAATATGACTTTGGGGGCCATACGCGATAGTACTGTGGTGGAAAAAGTTGGCCGCCAGATAGGAAAGCACGCCAAAAGATTGGGCGTGCATATCAATTTTGCCCCGGATATAGATATCAATACAAATCCCCTGAACCCGATTATTGGCAACAGATCATTTGGTGAGGACAGGGAAACGGTGGCGCGAAACGGAATTGCATTTATGAAAGGGATGCAAAGTGAGGGTATCCTCTCAAGTGGTAAGCATTTTCCGGGTCACGGCGATACGGATACTGATTCCCATACGGCTCTCCCGATCATAAATTTTGGCAGGGACCGTCTAGACAGCCTGGAGATGTATCCGTTCAAACGGCTGATTCAGGAAGGCATAAGCAGTATTATGGTGGCCCATTTGAATGTTCCCGAACTGGATGGTAAACGGGATCTACCCTCATCGCTATCTGAAAAAATCATCACTGGGATCCTTAAGGAGGAAATGCAATTCAAAGGATTGGTATTTACAGACGCCCTTAACATGAGCGGTGTGTCAAACTTTGGGAAAAAGGGTGCGACAGAACTTGAAGCTTTTCTGGCAGGAAATGACATCCTGCTCATGCCCGGCAATCTGGAGGAAGCCCGGGAGGCTTTGTCAAAGGCATACGAAAGAGGCAAGATTACCGAAGAACGCCTTGCACAGTCCGTAAAAAAGATATTGATGGCCAAATACAAGGCCGGCCTCAACCATTATACACCGATTCCTATTGCAAACCTGTATGAGGACCTAAATTCCATAGAAGATGGCCTTATTTATGAGGAAGCCATCGAGAATGCCATTACCGTGGTAAAAAATAACCTGAATCTTCTGGGGATCAAGAAACTGGAGAATAAAAAAATAGCATATGTAAAATTTGGGGATGCAGACGGTGATCCTTTTTTGGAAACATTGAATAAGTATGCCAACGTAACCCAGGTCAACGGCAAGGATATCGCTGCCCTTAACAAAAACCTGTCAGGATATAACCTGGTTATCATCGGCTTGCATAAAAGTGACGAGAATCCATGGAAACCGTATGCTTTCACGAAAAATGAACTTTTCTGGTTGCAGGAAATAGCCAGGGCACGCAGTTCCAACCTGATACTTACCATATTTGCAAGCCCTTATGCCCTGCTGGACGTTACAGATTTCAGTAAAATCGATGGGGTAGTGGTAGCCTATCAAAATAGTGTTATAGCGCAGGAAAGGACAGCGGAACTCCTGTTTGGGGCCATACCTGCCAAAGGAATACTCCCGGTCACCGCCCATCGGGAATTTGGAGTGAATACCGGTATTGAACTTCCCGCAATGATGCGGCTGGGTTACAGCAGCCCGGAACGGGTAGGACTAAGTTCTTCCAAACTGGCCGTGGTAGATCAATTGGTGCAAAACGGACTGGATTCCCTGATGTTCCCCGGAGCACAGGTCCTTATCGCAAGGAGAGGCAAAGTCATCTATAACAAGGCTTTTGGTAAGCCAACCTATGCTACAGAGGAGAAAATCAGCAAGGATCATATTTACGACCTGGCATCCCTGACGAAGATCCTTGCAACGGTGCCCGTTATAATGAAAATGGAGGAGGAAGGAAAAATAGCCCTGAACTCCACATTTCAGGAACTGATCCCGGCTTATGCCGGTTCGGAACTGAAAAATGTAACGGTGCTGAATGCCTTAAGCCATTATGGCCGGTTGCCGGCATGGATTGCATTTTATATAGACACCCTCAACAAAAACCGGAGGCCTTCCCCTGAATTTTATACTTCCGAACCTGCTGATGGCTTTTCCATTAAGGTCACTGACCGGATGTACCTGGCTGATTCCTACAAAGATTCGATCTATAACCGGATAGGGAGGCAGCATCTAAAATCCAACAGATACCGCTACAGCGATGTTGCCTACTATGTGCTTAAAAAGTATATCGAAGACACCTATAAACAGCGGCTGGATGTCATTGCCGACAATTTTCTCTACAAACGGCTGGGGGCTACTTCTACCAGTTATAATCCGCTGGAAAAATTCCCCCGGAACAAAATTGTCCCATCCGAATTGGACACCTATTACCGGTACCAGATCGTACAGGGTTATGTCCATGATATGGGTGCCGCCATGCAAGGTGGGGTCGGGGGCCATGCCGGACTCTTCAGCAATGCGAATGACGTTGCAAAGATCATGCAGATGTACCTCCAGGGGGGGTTCTACGGAGGGGAAAGGTTTTTGGATGAACGCACCGTGGAGAAATTCAATAAATGCTATTTTTGCAAGAAGAACGTGCGCAGGGGCGTTGGGTTTGATAAACCCCAGTTGGAAGAAAAAGGACCCACCTGCGGATGTGTTTCGCGAAAAAGCTTTGGACATAGTGGTTTTACAGGTACCTATACCTGGGCGGACCCTGAAGAAGAGATCGTATATGTATTTCTTTCCAATCGGACGTTTCCCAGCGCGACGAATGGATTGCTGGTAAAATCAGCCCTCAGGACCCGGATCCAACAAGCTATTTATGATTCTATTATAAATTAGACTTAAAAATTACCGTAATTTTACGACCATGAAGATAGCAATTGTCTGTTACCCAACTTTTGGCGGCAGTGGCGTTGTAGCTACAGAACTCGGAATAGCGCTCTCCAACCGTGGTCACGAAATCCACTTTATAACCTACAGACAACCCGTCCGGCTTGAATTGTTGAGCAACAAGATATATTTCCACGAAGTCCATGTTCCTGATTATCCCTTGTTTCATTACCAGCCGTATGAACTGGCATTATCGAGTAAATTGGTAGATACGGTAAAGCTTTTTGGTATAGAATTGCTGCATGTCCATTATGCCATTCCCCATGCCTATGCAGGGTATATGGCTAAAAAGATCCTTGAGGAAGAAGGCATCCATATCCCGATGATTACTACGTTGCACGGAACGGATATAACACTGGTGGGGAATCATCCCTTTTATAAACCGGCTGTCACCTTCAGCATCAACAAATCAGACGTGGTAACATCTGTTTCGCAGGATCTGAAGAAAAGCACCCTTCAATTGTTCGATATCAGAAAGGAAATCGAGGTGATCCCGAATTTTATCGATAAGAAAAAGTACAGTTCCAGTTTCAAGGATTGCCAAAGGAGCCTGATGGCGACCGAGGACGAAAAGATAATTACGCATATCAGTAATTTCAGGGAAGTAAAACGGATTCCGGATGTAATAGAAATCTTTTACCATATCCAGCAGAAACTGCCTGCAAGGCTATTGATGGTAGGGGAAGGCCCCGAAAAAGAAAAGGCAGAAATTCAATGTGAAAAGCTTGGTATACAGGAGAAGGTGGTCTTTTTGGGAAATAGCAATGAAATTGACAGGATCCTCTGTTTTTCGGATTTATTCCTTTTACCGTCACAAACCGAGAGTTTCGGATTGGCAGCCCTGGAAGCCATGATCAATAAGGTAGCCGTCATATCGAGCAATGCAGGCGGTATACCGGAGGTGAACCGACAGGGTGTGTCCGGTTTTCTAAGCGATGTCGGAGATGTTCGGGACATGGTAAAAAATGCACTTTTGATCTTAAGCGATGACGAGGTCCTGGAAACATTTAAGGAAAATGCATATAAAGTAGCCCTGGAATTTGATATCCATAACATCCTCCCTTTATATGAGGCCATGTATGAGAAAGCGTATAGGGCAAATTATAAAAATTCCTATTAGTATGAAAAGCAGGATAGTACTGGCTTTTATTGTAATGCTTACATTGAGTTGCAAAACCAATAAAAATATGGATTCCACCACTACGAATACTCCCGTTCAGGAAATGGGGTTAGACCTGGTCCTAAGCGATAATTACGGAGGCACCGAACTCCCGGAAGTTCAGGTCATTCGCGATCCGGAAACCCTGAAGCAGTTCTTCTATAAAATCAATAAAACCCGTAAGCCTGGCCTCCCGGTGCCGGAGATCGATTTTGGTTCCAAAACGGTGGTGATATATTGTACCGGCCGGATGCAGGGAACTGAGATACCAACCCTCGCCATTATGCAGGAAACGGAGGATGAGATCCGCCTCGGCGTCAATTATCCGGACGCCCAAACTGTTGAGGCTACCGCGGTAGTAATGCCATTCGGCTTATATACGTTGCCGGTAACCGATAAGAAAATCAGTATTGAAGCGCAACGATAGCCTGCAACCCGGCTGTTTATTCCATATAACGATATTTCCTGCAGATGAGGGCTAATAATAAGGATTAATCCTACATCCACTATAACTTTGTCGACAGATTGAACCTAAATCTGTACTCGATGAAGACCTACATCCCTTGCATTGCTATAATTCTCTTATTGGTCAGCCTTCAGGCAAGGGCACAAGAATTGGTGGCGCGCGACAGTGTCATTAAAAGGGCCTGGATACTGGGCTTGGGGTACAATATTGTGGAGGATTCCGATCATATGCTGAATAATTTGTTAGCTATAAAGTCCCAGTGGAATGCGGTTCCTTTTCCATCAAGGGTAAGCATTGGCCGATATTTCGACAGCGGGCTGGGGCTTGAGGCTATTGCCTCCTATAACCAATACGGGGAAGGGAAACTCATTGACAGGAGGATCAATGACGCAGATAAGGAGTATTGGGGCATCGATGCCCGGCTCTCCTATGATCTCAATAAAATCCTGGGCGAAACCGGATGGTTTGACCCCTATGTGGGTATTGGTGCTGGGTATACTGTTGCCAATGTACAACCCAGAGGCACTTACAATGCGGTCGTCGGATTCAGGACATGGTTCTCGGACCGGTGGGGTCTCGATTTTAATTCTTCCGGGAAGTGGTCGTTCGGTACTGCCGCTACCAACCATCTTCAACATGCCGCGGGCGTAGTCTTTAGATTCGGTATTAAAAAAGGTGTTGTGGGGGGCTCAGATGAAGAAAGAATGGCTGAATTGCCGGAAGCGGTGGCACAACATGAACTGGATTCACTAGCCACGGATACCCGGGCTGCAGAAGAAGCCAGTGCCCTGGCCGTTCGTCTTGCCCGGGATAAAGAACTTGCCAGGCTTCAGCAGGAAGAGGCGACCCGACTTGCCATTGAAAACGAAAGAAAACAAGGCATAGAGGACGAAATCAACGCATTGGGCAAGGTATATTTCGAGTTGAATTCTTCCTACCTGAACCCTGGCGGCTAAAAAGTTATTGGACAAACTGGCCGGTTTAATGGTAGTCAATCCTTCCGTCACCTTACAGGTAATTGGCCATGCTGATTCAAGGGGAAGGGGAGAATACAACCTTTGGTTGTCCGGGAGACGGGCAAAACGAACCATGGACTATTTGGTTAGCCGGGGGATTGTTGCCGAACGGTTGGGGTATGAGGGACAAGGCGAAGAGCATCTTACAAACCACTGCAGGGACCAAGTACCCTGTAGCGAGGCTGAACATGGCGCAAACAGGCGGACCGAATTCGTAATTACCGGATACTGAGATCTTCAGACTTGGTTTTATGGTTGTTCAGATCGCCTGAACCCATGATTGATCCGTGCGTATAACGCTATCAGAATTGTTCGAGGAAGATTTGCTTAGTCGAATTTTTCCCTTGTATATAGTAGTCGCTACCGTATTTAACGATCAGCGTGTTCTCATACGGTTCCTGAGTGGTGTATAGAAAATCATTTAGAATGGTTTTAAGATGGGAAAACTCGGGTAAATCAACATCGATTCTACCGGTAATTGCATCTTTAGGTAATTGGTCCGTGTCAATTAAGTGGTAAACAATGGGGACAAAGCTACTTTCCTTTCCAAGAATTTTATTTTTTAGCTGCCTGTAGTAGACGTTGACTTTCCTGTTGATCAGGAAGGTGATCAAACGTGATTTATTCATTTCATATAGTAATCCTATATAAGTGCCGACAGCTTTTTTTGGGAGAATATAGATGTTTTCCAAAGGCTGAACCCTATTGCTCCAACGTCTTTTGTAATCAAGGTCGCCCCATGCCATTTCGAAAAAATCGTATCCATTGGCAATACTCCATTCCAATTGTTTAAACAGCATGATATTGCCCATACTGAATTTGGAGTAGGTTATATCGAAGGCTGCGATAAAATAGAAAAACAGCGAGCCGTAATGGTAGGCTACGGAGATAGCGATAGGCCGGTCCTCCTGATAGATTACAAAAAGGGATGCTTTCTTCTCCAAAATCAATGTATACAGCGTAGTCCGGATGCCTTCCCATTCCCTGAGGGTATGGCTGGTTTCATTTCGCTCTTCAAAACGGGAGATGATCATATCCTTTAGCATTGCCAGTAATTCCTGGCATTGTTGTTTGTCGATGGCCCCATAATATCTCTCGTACCGGATGCTGAAAGCGTCTTCCAGGCGCCGGACACCCCTAAGGATGTTCCCCCTGGCTTTCTTCGAAAACTGTTTCCCCATGTATTGATTGACAGCGGTAACTCCCTGAAGATCTATTGCATACCCATTTACGGTAGTGATGGAATGTAATTTACTGTCCTTGTTCAGATAAGCTACACGCAGGTAGGTGGGGATGTTTTTAAAACAAACCAGGCCAGCACTCCCTGGGTCCCCGGATGCTTTTGGTGCTTTCCAGACGGGACTGTTAGGATTCCTGGTAAGCATCACACTGTCACAATATGCAGCCACCCCGGCAGGGTTGATCGCCATATCTGTCAATAGTGTAATCGTCGTTTTGCCCATTTCGTTCAATTATATCTGGTTAAAACCACTCATTGTTTTTTGATGATGCTGTGGCTTGCCTTATAGAGTAACAAAAAAGTCATTAACCTGTATTTATTGGTACTATTTAGGAGTCCGCCCCGCCCCGTTTTTTATAAAGGTCACGATTTCCCCGGCAATTAGGCTCCTTCCATAATCGTTCCAGTGCCAGTCATAGATCAGGGTAGTAGGCCTATCAGCATTTGAAAAAGTATCTGCAAAATCTATAATTTCAATTCCTTCCTCCTGACAATATTTCAGGAATTCATCGCTCGTTTTTCTGGAATCAAGCAAAATTGCAGTCTTTGTCCTATCGATACCGTATAGCCCTTTAAGATTTTTAAAGTTATTCAGACGCTGCAGGTTCCTCTTGGCCAGTTCTTCCGGATCCGGTAACATTTTATTGGTTTTAAAGCCGACTTTTGCCTCCTTTTTTTTAGTATTGGTAAACAGGTTCTTCACGGTTTCCAGAGCCCCGATTTTGGAACTGTAGGACAATAATTTGATATTATCTCTTATTTTAAACAAACTTGACGACAATAATTTGATACGTTGGTGATTGGGTTCATAAACCTTCCTGTTAAGGTCGTTCTCAAAATTGAGATAAATTATTATTTTATCAATTAACCGGAATTGCTCTTTATAAGCATAAATGAGATGAAACTGGTTGGCCAGGTCATACCCGGCATATCCCAGTTTATAAACAATGACCCCTGGCAATTCTTTTTCTATTTTTGCCCCAATGGATTGAGTTATATCCTGATGGAAACCTTCAATAAAAGAATCCCCTATAATGGCAACTTCATAAATATCCCCTGATGGATTGAACTCCCTGCGGGAATTGAACCCGAACTCATTGATCTCAAATTCAGAATAATTCTGGTTCCTGTTGCCAGTTACCGAGTGACCGCTGGAACCCGGTACCCTTTTCTCAACACCCAGCTCATCTATGAACCGGGGCGGGTCTTCCGTGTACAGATGGAATACCCTAACGAAGATTTCCAGTGCAAGGAGTATAAGCAGCAGATACAGGAAGGATTTTAAAATGAATTTTTTCATCGCTTTTAAAATTGAAAATATATAAAGGACCGGTTAACCCCGTCATCGTAGAACAATAACATTCCCAATATAAAAACCGTATAGACCGCGAACCGGACGTATTTGGATCTAAATCGTATCGGATGCCTTTCATCCTTGCGTATGAGATACTCATACCCTATAAACAGGGCTATCAGGATATAAAAATCAACCATCCGGTAGCCCATGGGATGCAAATACGGAGCATAACTGTGGTCCGTACCGATCCGCTGCATATAATTAAACGCATCGGTCAGGGTAGGAGATCGGAAGAATATCCTGGAAAACGTTACCAGGGCAAAGGTAAGCAGTACCTGTAAAACCTCCTTTATAGAAGGCATTATACTATTTTGGGCAATGACATTGTCGGCATATAGCCTGTTCCTGCCCATTAAAAATACCGGGATATAAAAAAGTGCATGCAGGCCGCCCCAGAAAATGAAAGTCCAGTTTGCCCCATGCCAAAACCCACTTACTACAAAAATTAAAATAATATTTCTGACTGACTTTAATTTGCTTACCCTCGAACCGCCAAGAGGGATATAGATATAATGCCTGAACCAGGTTGACAGGGAAACATGCCACCGTTGCCAGTATTCAGCAACATTCCGGGAAAAATTTGGAAATTTGAAGTTAGACATCAGTTCTATCCCAAAAAGTTTAGCCGTTCCAATGGCGATATCAGAGTACCCGCTAAAATCCCCATATACCTGGAAGCTGAACAGACAAACCCCTAAAATCAGCGTAGAAGCAGGGTAGTGGGCATAATTGGTGAAAATGTCATCTACAATAGGTGCCAGGGAATCAGCGATCACCAGTTTTTTGAAGAACCCCCAAAGGATCAGTTTCAGACCACTGCTACCCTGGGCATAGCTAAAGACCCGCCTGCTGTTGATCTGGGAGAGGAGGTTCGACGCCCTTTCTATGGGGCCGGCGACCAGCTGGGGGAAAAAGGCAACAAAGGCTATAAATGATAGAACGTTTCGGGTGGGTTGCAGCTTTTTGTAATAGATATCAAAGGAATAGGACATTGTCTGAAATGTATAGAATGAAATACCTACCGGCAGGATGATCCGCAGTGTCCATACGCTTTTAATCTCATATCCCACAGAGCCGACCATATCTATAAAAGAATCTACAAAGAAATTGTAATATTTGAACAACCCTAACAATCCAACATTGAAGACCACACTGACCCAAAGCCAGATCTTTGCTTTTGTTTTGTTATCCAGATTGGAGTAGATGCGCTGGCCTACCATGTAATCCACCATGGTACTTAAGATGATGAGCAACAAGAATCGCCAGTCCCACCAGCCATAGAACAAATAGCTCGCCAGGATAATAAGGATATTCTGGTACTTTTGGTTCTTATTGAAAACGGTCCAATACAGTATAAATACCGCAGGCAGAAAAAGCAGGAATTCGATCGAATTGAATAGCAACTATAAATTACTTTATTTTGGTTAGTAAACCTTGCAGGTATTAGGAACTAACGGTAACCAGCACCTCTTTATTCTTGCCACATAACAAATAATTATTCCGGGTGTCTGGCAGCCTGTAGATTTTAAGGTCTTTATAACATTCATTATTGAGATAGAGGAATTCAAAAACCACATATTTCAGGCTGCGGTCATTCTCGAAGCTTGCAGGAATTTGCTTTAGTTCCTGCCTGTTGATCTCCTCGCTCAGCTCTTCAAAAGTGTAGGAAACGGTATCTGTATCCGGAGCTGGCTTATTTCTTAATCTGTAGGTGAACCTGTGCCATTGCTCATTTACATTTTTCTCCCGGAGTGCCTGCTTTATATGAAAGTAATTTTTCAGCAGGTATGCCATCGTCCTTGACCTAAAGGAGCGGCGGTCATAATATATATGATATTCAAAATTATAAGCTTTGGTAGCCCATCGTTGCTTGTATTCAAAATATCCCTTGGAAAAATCAAAATACGTAAGTTTTTCCTTCAGACTCCATTCCACCAGCGCCAATAACATGACAGCGCCGAGGTGGAATTTGGTATAATCGATATCAAAAACTGTAATGGCGTCAAAAATGGTATTGTCAGACAAATAGTTCAGGGTGATGCCAACTGGTTTGGATTCATCATAAACCACAAAAAGCGCAGCTTTCTTCTCAAGTATCATCGGAAAGGTTACCTCTTTGTAAAATTCCCATTCGCCTGATTCCAGGTTGTTGTTTGTAGTTTGTTTGTCAGCAAAACGTTTTTCAAGAAGTGTCCTGAACTGGTCAAAAAGTTCATCATACGATTCCTTTGTAATTTCCCCATAGAACATTTTATATTCTATATCAAAACATAACTCCAGCCGCCTGCGGTATTTATTTAGTTTCGTTCGACTGTTCCTGCTGAAGGCGGCAGACAGAAAATTCGTTATGTCTTTGAATTTTTCAAGTTCTATTAGAAATCCGGGGTATTGTTTTACCCTGTGTAACCCCACCGGCGACCTTCCGGAATTGGTTTCCAGACCAAAGTACTCCGGTACATCATAGATCAGGAAAACCCTATTCCGATAATCAGTTGTATTTTGGTTATTCAGATTATAAAAGATGCCTTTTGTATGGGTTTTTCCAATATTGAAAAAATAAGGGAGATAAGGATGCTTTACAAATGATAAATCCGGGATAAAATCGGGATAAAAGCCTCTTTTCCCATCGAGGAAATGTTGCTGCCATATGGCAGTGTAGTTCTGTGAAGTAAACGGATTGTTCTTCATCTTTCAGGCTATTAGGGCGGCTTATTTACTTTAAGAATCTATAGCTTGGGAAAAAGGATCCATATTCTTCAGGATCTTCGCCCTTATCATCCTCACTCATCTTGCTGACCAACAGGTCGTAGGCTTTTTGGTCAACGATATATTTCCATACCTTAAAGACCCTGAAATCATGGGAAAATCCTGATTTAAAATCGAATAACGTGTCTTCCTGTGTGCCGAGTCCACCACCCAGGTTAAAGAATTTATTTCCTTTACGGGTGGCCCGGATACGCATCTCGTCTATTAAAAGTTTAATCGGATGCAGGTTGGAATACGATTCCAGGGAACCGGACAAGTGGTACTGCACAATACCATGTGTGGTAATGAACAGGGCTCCGCTTATGATGCTTCCCGATTCATTGTCAATGGCCAGGAGGAGTTCCGTTTCAAATTCTTTGCTCTCCATCAAAGAAAAGAAATAACAATTTTCGAAGAAATAATGCGGCTTGGCGCCCACACGGGTCATAGTTTTCAGATAGAGGTCAATAAAGGCTTCGATTTCGGCTTTACTGGAGCCTTTTCTAACAGTATATAGTCGTCTGCACTTGTTTATATAGGTCTTGTATCTTTTCCGGTACTGTATGCGTTGTTCCTCCAGGGACAAGGTTAAATCAATATTGACAATATTACCCTTCACCTGTATTTCCCCCAAATTTCGAAGACAGTCCTCCTGATGGGAAATAAAGGGATGTAACCGCGAGAAAACAGAGATGATCTTCCTGTCCAAAAAATAAGAATCGAGGGCTTGTTTAAACAAGGTGAGATTCAGTTGGCCTGATTTTAATTTTACCAGGGGACCTGAGTACCCGTATACTGAGGTAGCATCAAAGTATGAAGAATTAGGAATCTTTCGTATAAGCAAAGGAAGTGCAATCAGGCAGTTCTCATCTGCATACTGCAAAAGCACGGCCTCTTCACCTTCCTCCTTTGCAATCTGATGATAATCAAAGGTGTGATAGTAGTCAAAGATTTCAAATTGAGAAAGCAGGCTATTCCACGCTTTCCTGTCTTGAATAGCTTCAATCATGGTCTAGTTCAAAGATAGAATTCGTTAATTCATATAACGAACTAATCCGATTATAGTTTATATGTTCAGGATAAAATTCCATTTCGGGGGCTATGTAGTTATTGTATAAAAGCTATTACAGCCGGCAGCAGATTTATAGACAGGCTGATAACCTCTACAGTCGCCAACACTATTATTCACAACGGGTACTATTCAAATAGTTGATTAAATAGTATTGTTTCTTTATATCAGATTTAATGCGGACGGTATAGCATCCTTTTTTCTGTTCAAATCCTTCAAAAATACTATATACCTATCTTCTATCGTATTTTTTCCAACCTTTTTTTTGCTCTAAATAAAAGACACAATCGTATCCATATGGGTAAATCATAAACTAAACGTCATTTTTTTGACTAATTATCAGTATAAGGCCCTATTTTTTATTAAAACACTAAATTTATTACACATTTGACATTTGGTCCACCCCGGGAATACACCCGGATATTTTACACCTTGACCGACCGGAAATTCAGCATTTCGATGAAAATATTGTATCCATCCCATATATAGTCGAATTCCAGTGCCTTGCCAACAGGAACAATCCTGTCAACGGCATTTGGCGGACACTTCGCCACTAATTCATGCAATTCTCCTTTATCAAACCCGGCAACTGCAAGGGTCTGTACTTTCTCGTTTAAATAGGGTACCAGACCCGTTAGAGTATCCAGTTGCTTGTAGTATGTATAACCCATGCCACAGGAATGGGGGATATCTGCCTCGAGAATATCGGACATCACGAAAAAATTGTTGTCATGTTTGATGGAGGACGCAGTACCTTCCAAAATATCGTCTACGGATTTATTCAGCTTAAAAGAAGCCATAGAACTGATGTCCCGTTCATATGTTTTTTCAGCAAGTACGGAAATGGCGCGGTATAATTTATTGGCGAAATTTTCTGCATTATCCGGAGTTCCTATTAAAAATATGCAATGGGGGGAAGAACAACCCATTTGATCAAAGGTGTAGATATCTGTGTATAATTTTGCCACAAGGTCTTCAAATGCACTTTCCCCGGATACCTTACCTACATTAATAAGGGAGTAGGACGTTCGGTCCGTGAAATAAAGATCTTTAACACGATATTTTGTCTTATACCCTTTAAACTGTTCTATGGTTTTGTCCCCACCCCAAATAATCCTTCCGTCAACGGCCTTCGAAAAGGTTTCATTGATCTCGTCATTTCTTTCGTATGAAACAATACTGATATAATCCTGGAACAATTGAAATTCTTCTTCCTGCATCAGTTCATTAAGCACCTCAAATAACCTGAATACAGCAGCTTCTTCGAGTCGGGATGAAACCCGGATCAAATTTTTATTGCCCCCCAGCAGCGCCAGGGTAAGGCTATAAAAGAACATGGTATCCACATTGGACGGGCACAAATGAAACACGATACCTACGGGCCCGGGGTTATGCATTTCCCTGATTAGTTCAAAGTTGTTTTCTTTTAATATCCTGTTGATACTCGCTTTCCGCAACCAAAATCCCAGCGCCACATACGATGGATCTTGTTTTAAATACGGGTCCGTAAGGATCTTTTTGGAAAGTTTGTTGAGGTAATCAAGAATTCGTTGATCGCCCGGGAGCAAGGTATAGGCCGGACTCGCGAAAACGGGTATTTCCGAAATTGCTGATATCTTTTTATGAGGTACAAGTCCGTTTAAATTCATCACTACACTTTAAAAGTATCACTACATCCTCTTATTTCGGCTCTTTTTGCCCTTCCGAGGATCTTAAAATATTTTCCCTTCCACCCGTTTGAGGCGTCATCTTCACCCATCACGACACCTATATCCTCCGTAAGGATCGAATGTCCCGGGTAGCTTTTTGGTAACAGGCTAACAACCTGTATAAGTCCTTCTGTCCCATGGGGTTGCACGGAAAAATCCCTGGGATTGCGGATAAGGACATCTGAAAAATTAGGGCAATGCAGGTAACCATCAGAATTTTCGATAAAGACGGATCCTACCTGTTCCACCATACCATAAAAATTATAAGATATTCTCCTTTTTGATCCCATATTTTTTCCCCAGTCGTGCCTTAAAAGCGTCATTATCAACCGCCATTGCTACCAGTTTTTTCCATCCCCCGCTATGAATAAGGATCGCCTTGCTGAGGTCCAGTTCAAAATCCAGCTCTGCCTCAGCTAAAAACTGCCATACCATGAATGTAAATCCAAAGATCAGGATACGTTCTCCATTATGTTTGTCAGCAAATTCCCTTAAAGTTTCCGTGACCAGTTCAAAATCAGCATCGAGGCAGTAGGTATGCGACTTTCCAAAGACGGATAGACCAAGGATCCCCGCTCCCCTTGCGGAAAAGCTCTGTTTGTTTTTCAGGACCGATTTAGAATCAACGATCAGCATGGGCAACCGTTGTTTACCAAGTATGTGGTTCATGATCTTGGTAAGGGTAAGGGTTTGAAGCGCGGCTGTATCCTTATCCAGTACAATCCTGCTGGGAACGGAAGAAGTGGTGCCACTGGAGGTCAGCACTTTAAAAACATCTTCCTGTGGGACACTTTGGAGCAAGCGTTCTTTAAATATGCTGACGGGGAGAAAGGGAGTATCTTCGATGTGGGAGATCTTTCCTGAAACAGTAAAGTAACTTTTGGCGATCGCTTTGTATTCCTCAGAATATTCCAGATGATGCTGGTGTATTTGATCGAGCAATGGCAGGAAAACAGCATCGCGTTCTTTTTTTCCCAGGGAAAATTGATCAAGTTCCAGATAGTCCTTAAATTCCATATGTTTCCAGCAGCATTTTATAATTTACTTTCCCATTGCTTGTAAGCGGGATTTCTTCTATATGGTGAAATTTGACACTCGAGGGATGAATTTTGAAATGGTCAAAAATTTTCTTTTTAATCGCGCTTTCATCGAGTAAACCGCCACTATAGGAAATCAGGAGTACTTTGTCCTCGATACCGTTGGTAGCCAGCGAATTATTCCCTGAGTTATTTTTTAAGTATGCTTCCAGTTCATCCAGGTTCAAACGATTTCCATAAAGCTTTACAAAACGTTTCATCCGCCCCGTTATGTAAAAATACCCGTCGCTATCCTTTCGGGCCAGATCACCCGTACGCAAAGGGTCTACGGATTCCCAACCGATCAATTCCTCCGCATTGTTAGCATATCCTCCAAACACATTCGGTCCTGAATATAACAATTCATTATTGGCCGGGTCTATCGTCAGGGAACCCTCGGGAATCGGGATACCAATGGATCCTAATTTTTCTGAAAGCCGGTCGGGGGGTACGTAAGAAATCCGGGCTGTAGCTTCCGTTTGGCCATACATGATATACAAAGCAATGTTATTTTCAGCGCAATAGCCTGCAAATCGTTCCTTGGTTTTGGCATTCAGGTTACCACCTGCCTGTGTCATATACTTCAGGGAAGGATACTGCTTCTTTCTGAATCCTATCCTGTCCAGCATTTCATATACAAATGGGACGCCGGCAATTGAGGAAAACCCAAAGGTGTCACATTCCGACCAAAATTCCCGCTGCACAATATCGCTAACCCCGCAAACTATGGTCCCGCCTTTCATGGCATTAGAATGTAATACGGAGAGCCCGTAAGAATAATAGAGTGGAAGGTTTAAAGGAGTAACATCGCCTGGCTGGATGGGGAGGTACCCTGTAATTGACAGAGCGTTCCGGATGAGGTTTTCCTCTGATAATTTTACAAATTTCGGAGAACCTGTTGAACCCGAGGTCGATAGCAGTAGCTTACACTTTGCATGCAGCGTATCGAAGCTGTTCTCCTGATGAAAAACCGTATAGCTACCAAACGGCTTGACCACTGAATGTTCCATAAAGCCTTCAATGGCCGTACGGTTAACATCCACAATGAGTGAGGGATTGTATTTTGTCTCAAGGTCCTTTTTCATATCCGCCCTAAGTGCGGCGTTGAGCAGGGCAAGTGTATGGGGTGATTTTATATAGCTCAGGTATATGGACAAGGCCAGCAGAGAGTCATCGAGGTAAAGGAAAACCAGTTTTTTTGTCTGGTCGCCGTCCCTTTTCGTTACTTCATGGACCAAAGTATCCAATGAATACTTTTCAGAGGACCGGGCGTCCAGGAAAACCAGGTTTTTATTCGCATAAAAGTAATCCAGTAATTTCATAGCTTTCTAGATTATCATCCCCCCGTCGACCCCGATAACCTGGCCGGTCACGTAGGCAGACAAATCAGACGCCAGGAATAAAATCACTTTTGCCACATCCTCGGGTTGCCCCATTCTCCCCATTCCTATGGAAGCCATATTTTTATCAAAAAATTTTGGATCCATGTTGCGGGTCATGTCAGTGTCGATAAAACCAGGGGCCACAGCATTTACCCTGATATTAATGCCTGATAGTTCCTTGCTCAGGGATTTTGTAAAGCCAATTACGGCGGATTTGCTCGAACCATATATAGTCTGCCCCAGATTTCCGTGCGTACCGATGATGGAGGTAAGATTGATAATGCTGCCCTGCTTATTCCTCAGCATGAGTTTCGAAGCACGCTTGGACATATCGATCAACCCAAACACGTTTGTTTGGTATATTTTATCAACTAACGCAGGGGTAACCATTTGCAATACCGCATCTTCCATAACCCCGGCATTATTCACAAGGATATCAACTGATATTTTTGTCTGCCGGATATCCGTAAATACTTCCTTTAACCGGTCCTGGTCCGTAATATCGGCAACATAGTAGGAGATAAGGTTCTTCCCGTTCTCAAGTTCTGCTTTAAGGGATTGCAGTGCAGTTTCGTCCCTTGAAATCAGGAAGAGGTTCGCCCCGTGTTGAGCGAACAAAGTGGCTACTGCTTTCCCGATCCCTTTTGAAGCACCGGTGATGATGGCTGTTTTATCCTTTAAGAGCATGTGCATTAAAAGCTTATATCATATTTCCCCAGGATTTCCTTTGCCTTTCCCACACTGCTCAGGTCGATTACATCATCCGTATCAATTTCCACATCAAATATTTCCTCAATCTCACTGATCAGGAACATATGGGACATGGAATCCCACTCGGGTATACTTTGGTATTTCAATTCATCCTTCACAATAGCCGCATCAATTTCCAATGCGGTACTAAATGCCTGGACGAGTTTTTCAGAATTATCGTTATTCATTTCTTTATTCTTGTTTATTTAATCAATTATTCACCGCATCCTTCTGGCGGGATTGCCAAAATAGGTGCCTGGTTCCGTGGTATTTTTAATGTTAATGGAACCTACACCGAGATAGGAATCATCGCAGATAGAAATCAACGGGGATACTACGGCCTTGGTTGCTATAAATACTTTCTTTCCGACCTCTGCACCGCCCCCCACATCCACATTAGGCATAATGGAACAGAAATCACCTATGACAGCGTCGTGGCCCAGTACGCAGTTCACATTGACGGAAACCATCATTCCCATTTTTAATCCGGGTCCGAGCTTTACGCCTGGGCAGATGATAGCTCCTTCACCAATTTCGACATCCGGTCCTATCAGTGCATCTTCTGCTATAAATGAATAAAAGGTGACTTTATTTTTTAGCTTCTTATAGATCAAAATTTTTGCACTTATATTGGCAATGGCGATTACAACCCGATCTTCCTTTTGAAATTTATAACCTTCCACAGAGCCATAAATCTGGTAATTGCTGATCTTGCCACGGAGGGCATCCTTATCGTCATCGATAAAACCTTTCAAATTAAAATCCCTTTTTTTAGGGGGGATAGCATCCAGGTAGCTCATGACTTCCCTGCCATAACCCCCGGAACCGATAACGAATAAATTCGGACGATCAGTATTCATAGTGTTGGTTTATTACTGCCATTATTCATAGTGTGGGGGAAGCCGCAAAGTACGGGATTATAAGTAGAACTGTCAAATCGATACCATGCCATATTTAAAATCCTTTTATAAGACTATTTTATCAGATCTACAAGGCGGTAAAATCCCCGCAGACCATACATAAACGGATACAGCAAAAATTTTGTATTCACAATTGTCGTAAGCATTGTGTACAGCGGGCCTTTAAAATCGCGTCCCATGAGATGGTCCAGTGGGTAGGCTCCAATTTTGTTGAAACCTTCCAACATAGGGCTTACATAGGCAAAGGGGATATCAGATCGCACCAAACGGAGCAATAAAAACAGTACGATGGCCTGCTGTTTTGATTTTAGCCGGTTATATGCTTCCGGATGTGTGACCGGGTCCACATGAGCTTCGATCAGTTTTCCCTCGGTATACACAGCCTTTTCACAATCAAAAACAAACTTCCTGAAATGCGTAGGCTCCTTGCTGGTCCTTATTGAATTGGGAACCTTGATATAACGGTACACATCAAGTGGTACAAACAGCAATTTTCGGGCATGCAGCAAATTTTCGAAGGTAAAGATCACATCCTCCATAAGACGGTCTTCCATGAATCGTGTCCCGTGCGATTTCAGAAAGGACTTCTTCACCAGGTACCACCAGGCCTCTCCTGTGTAATTCCGGCTTGCAATAAATTCTATACCGGTTTGTGGCACATAATGGCCCGGGGTTTTGCAGCGGTCCGATTCCAATTTAAGGGGATCCTGCCCATTAAGAGATGTATGTTCAAATGCAAGTATTTCAGGCTGATATTCCTCCGCAAGGGCCATTAATTTGCCCAAAACATTCCGGGCCATATAATCATCAGGATCAAAAAAATAAAGGTATTTGCCCCTGCTTGCATCCAATCCTGTATTTCGTGCACTCCCCACACCACCGTTCGGTTTGTCTATAACCTTTATAGTATCATACCTGGCTTCATAATCCTGTGCAATTTTCAATGAATTGTCGCGCGAGCCATCATTGACTACCAGGATCTCATAGCTTGAAGGATCATAATCCTGCGCAAGAAGGCTGTCAAGGCAACGGGCCAGGTATTTCTCCATGTTGTAACAGGGTAATACAAAACTTAAATTTATCATGCGAAGCTTAATTACCCATGAAATCTTCCATCGTGACATGGGTGCCAGATGAAATGCCTTCCGAGATCACTATTTTCCTGATCGTTAACAATATTATTTTCATATCGAGCCAAAAACTGATATTTTCCACATACCAAACATCCAGGGCCAGCTTGCGCTGCCATGAAATAGCATTCCTTCCGTTGACCTGGGCCCAACCGGTGATCCCTGGCCGAACCAGATGTCGTTTCGCTTGTTCTTCGTTATATAAGGGCAAATAGGAAACCAGTAGCGGTCGCGGGCCAATAAGGCTCATGTCACCTTTAAGTACATTGAATAGCTGAGGGATTTCATCCAGGGAGGTTCTCCTGACCCAAAGTCCTATTTTGGTAAGCCTGTCTGCGTCTGGCAGGAGTTTCCCGTCGGCGCCCTTCTCATCGGTCATGGATTTAAATTTGGTAATATAAAAGATCTTACCGTGCTTCCCCGGCCTAGCCTGGGAAAAGAAGGCGCTGCCCTGTACAGCCCACAAAATTATCGTCAGAATGATAAAAACCGGACTCAACAGAACCAGCAGGATGCTGCGAAGCCATCAGGTCGATAAATCGTTTTATAAATCGCTTGTACATATGTACTTATGCCTTTGTTGACAAATTAAATCTATATTATTGATACAGCATTTTATATTATGCTAAAAGCCCGGAATATTTGTTAAAATCCCGGCTTTCCATATTTTTAACCCTTGGTATTGCGTTCCAATTCCATATATTCATTCAGGATAGCTTCCCATATTGCTTTCTGTTCAAAACGTTCTGTGATCATAGGCCTTGCGTTGGAAGCCAGTTCATTCAGCATTCCCTTGTTTTCCATCAACAATTCAACTGCATCGCTCAACTGTGCCTCGTCCTTCGGCGCAACGATCAAACCGTTCTTGCCATGTTCAATGGTCTCATTACACCCGTTGATGTCAGATACAATCGCTGGTAATCCCATGGACCCTGCCTCCAGGGGAACATTGGGAAAACCTTCCCTGTAGCTGGGAAATACCAGGATATCGGCTATAGCCAGATAAGGCCTGACATCGTATTGAGTTCCGGCAAAAATAATGGCCGGGTTATTGGCAATTTTATCCAATGTTGCTTCTTTCAGGGGATCCAGGTCAGTTTCCATCATCCCGACCAACAGCAATTTAAGGTTTTTGTTTTTCTTTGAAAGCGTATCGAAAACACTTACCAGTTCATTGATGCCCTTGTCTTTAACGAGTCGGCCTACAAATATCCCGACAAAATCATCAGCTGAGATCCCGAGGGATTTCCGCAACTCCAGGCCATCGGATAGATCAAATAGTTCCGGGTTGAACAGGGATGTATCCACCCCATTGGAACTGATCTTATCCAGGACTTTGAATTTACCGGGGGGTGCAAACTTCCGATCCAGCACAATTTTATGCATGTTACGTGAATTGGGATAGACCCGGGTTGCGCAGGCATACGTAAGCTTTTCCACCAGTTCCAATACAGACAATTTGATCCCGGAAGCTTCCAAAAGCGGTAAACCGGCAATATCGTGTAAACGGTGAGGTACCCGTGCCATCCACGCTGCTATCATACCTATAAGCCCGGCCTTGGGGGTATGGGTATGTACAAAAAAAGGTTTTTCGGCCCGTAAGATCCTGTAAAGCTGAAATAGGGATATGAGGTCCCGGAACGGGGTAATTTTCCGGGTCATTTTAACCGGGATCGCCCTCGCATTTTGGGACAGGGCTGCTTTTTCGAGTTCTCCTTCCGGATCCGAAGACGCGATAGCGATGACCTCATACTGATCGGACATGTAATGGAGCTGGCCCTTTAGCAAGCTTCCGATGGAGTACGGTATAGTGGTGATCCGGACGAGTTTTTTTTTCATGTTTTCAGGTTAAGGCAACTGGTTTATCTGACTGATCAAAACCTTTACGCCAGCAGTGCGTGCTCATATTCTTTTAAGATCTGATTTTTGGCATAGAATGAAATCCGCCTTGATACATTTTGTTTACATTCACTATAATAGTCCGGGTTATCAATCAAATATCCAAGGCCTTTTTTCATGGAATGAACATCATTGACAGGGGTTAAAATACCATACTTAGTGACCATTATGTCGTTTTCTTCGGGCTCGTCCAGTTCCATCATTTCGCTTGGGCCCGACTTACAGTTCGTCGATACTATGGGAAGGCCGCAGCACATAGCCTCCAGTAATACATTGGGGAACCCTTCGTGGTTGGATCCCAACAGGAACAGGTCTGCATTTTTGAGATATTTATAGGGATTTTTTTCAAATCCGAGCAGGAATACCCGATCCTCCATGCCTTTACTCCGTATGAATTCAGTAAGACTTTCTTTTAGATACCCTTCACCCAGGATATATAATCTCACATTTTTTAAATCCGCTATGGCCTGGATCAGCAATTTATGGTTTTTTACTTCCTGTAACCGCCCGATGGTGATTGCATTGATATATGCCGGATCAAAAAAACCGTCCAGCGCCGGTATGGCATCTATGGCACTTTTGTCAATCGGATTGTAAATGACATACATTTTTGCAGCTTCACAATTAAAATTCTGTACCAGATCTTCTGAACTGGCCTGCGCATTGCAAATGATCCGGTCCGCAAAACGATACAGTTTTTTTACCAAAAAAGTATTGACTTTACTTTGCATATCCCCATATCCGTATTGCAAACTGGGATAATTTCGTTCGCTGATGATCATGTTGAATTTGTGCCGGGTAAACCACCGTGCCATGATATTGATATAATTTGGCCTGGTAAGCAGGCTAAAGGAATGGGTAGCTTGTATCCGCTTCAGCAACCGTGCATATCTGAATGCCAGAAAAGGAAGTTTAACCCATTTGTAAAACCCGGATTCCTTATAGTCCGATTTCTCCAGGTAGTAGATGGGAATATCTGCCGGTACATTGTACTTTATGGTGGTATTCATCAATATAAGGCAAACATCGACTCCCTTTTTCTTCAAGTAGGGCAGCAGATAGGATACGACCCGCTCAGCCCCGCCACCTGTCATGGAATAAATAAAAACGGCTAATTTCATGTAGTGCAGTTTGTCTGGATACGGGAATTATTGTTGGGTTATGCCTTTATTGAAACGGGAAGCTGCAAGAGGTCGCCGAAGGTACGGTCCCAGCTATCCGGGATAAATCTTCCAAAACCGGATTCAGGATGGAACGTGATCTCCCCGAAATAGATCCGGTCCCCTATGTTGTAAAAATCCACCCTTACGAAACTAAAATCGGCTGCTATTATTTCGGCGAGTTCAACCATCTTCTCCAGGGAAGCTGGCCGCTTGTATTCTTTTCCATTTTCATAGATGTATTTAAAATCGAGCAGGTTCCAGTCCAGGTCATACATATTCCGTTTATGAGATGTTTCCCGGTCAAGGTCGAGCTGAATAAAAGCTACTTTTCCATTAAAACAGAATAATTTAAAATCTGCAGGGATGTTGCCGGCTTCATCGGTAAGCAGTTTTTCGGCAAGGATGCAGGGCCTGATGTTTTTATATTGCCATTCCCCGTTTTCATGGTAATAATTAATCTTCATTCTTTTTGCAAATGAATTCCGGGCCTTTTCCCAGTCGACCTTGTGTTTGTCGCGAACGAAAAGCCCCCCGGAACTGTCATGGTTACATTTAATGATAACTGGGAAATCGGGAAAATTTTCCGGGACCAGGTCGTTGGGGTCATAACTTTGGAACACCAGCGGTATAAGATATTCCGTCCCCAGTCTTTCAGCCACATACTTCCGGACCTCGAATTTATCGGCACACTGTGTGTGCAACGGGGTCCTCTCGTGAATTTTGAGCCATTGCAGTTTATCATTGAATGTTTTGGGGTCCACGAGGTTCAACTCATAACCCAACAGCCGCTTAAATATTCTTTTAGCCAGTACTTCCTTTGGAAGAATGCGGTCCCTGAAATAGATGTAAGGCTTTAATACTTTATTTCCCCAGTAGGTATTTCGGTATAAATTTTTGAAATATTCCCTCATATACAATTCCTTAGAATCCCTGCGATATAGGCAGTCAAAAAGTTCATTATTTCCCAGCTCATCTATCTTGTTAAAATTCATTTATTCTGAAATTCCAGACATCAACCAGATATGATTTTTATTGGGGATACTGCATTAAACCTTCTCCAGCTGTTTTTCCTTATTATATACAATTCCAGATAATAGCTGCTCCCACTTTTTCCCTACATTGACAATATCAAATTTAGAGAGGGAAGCGGGGGCGTTCTTTTGAAATTTGGCTCTTAATGAAGGATCTGAAATCAGTCTATCAAGTCCGGAAACCATCTCTTCCATATTTTGATCAGGTATCAATAATCCATTCACCTCATTTATTATAATATCCGAAGGTCCGGAGACACAGTCATACGCAATACAGGGGGTCCCCTGGGACATAGCCTCCAGCAGAGACATGGGCAGACCTTCAAATCTGGAGGGCAAAATAAATATTGAGGATTCATGGAGGATATTCTTCACATCAGTAGTAAAACCAATAAACTCCACCCCTTTCTCAATGGCCATATCTTTGGCCATACCTTTGAGGATCTTCATGCCATATTCCCCGCCGCCAAGGATTTTAAACTTCCAAGCCGGGTGTATTGCTATTATTTCTTTTACAATGTGCAAGAGATTATCAAAACCTTTATGATGGATGCGATTCAAATCTCCGATTGCCACTATATGTTTTTTCCTGTGGATAGTACTTTCCTCGTTGTCCTGTATCTCAAACGAACAGGGGTTTGGCATGACGAATACATTCTTGGTATACTTAGAATAATAGCACAGGTCATAACCTGTGAGAATGGTTAATGCATCGGCCATCGGATAAATGTGTTTTCTTAGCACCCGCTTGGCAAAAGTGGGGTTTACCTTATGGTTGATATGTTCCGAGACTATAATCTTTATTCCCCGAAGTTTAGCTACTGGGATGGTCATATAGGACAATATATTGATATGGGAACTGATAATGTCTGGCCGGTTTTCCTTCTTTCTGTAAAACCAGAACAGGCTGAAAAATCCGTTCAAAACAACGGATTTTAGCAGAGGCTGCTTGTGTAACCTGACCCTTTTAACGGACTCATTAAGAATGTAATCATCCTTTCCGTGGAAAGTAATGATCCGGATCTCATGACCCACACTGTCCAGGTAATTGGCCAGTATACTAACCACACGTTCAGCGCCGCCATTACTCATTTTCCCTATTAGAAAGTCTATTTTCATCTGCTTTAATGGTATCAGTCCGGAGGACCTGCTACTTCTTATACTTTCGAACGCGAAAGATCTCCCGTATAGTCTTTAATTCATTCGGGTTGAAATAATCTTCATCCGTCCGATTCTGTTGATAGATCTTATACTTCTTAAAATAATTAAACATGCGGGGTCCTTGGCAAACCCGTATAATCTAATATATCTCCAATAATTTTTTCCGGGGTTTGGTACAAATCAGAATATTGAACATTCAAGATATCCGCCAGCCTTGTGATCTCCTCTCCAGTTGTAACGTCTAACTTCCTGATCTGGAATGCTGTCAGGGCAATGGGGTCTTCCTTGTGGTGTTCAACCCATACTATTTCCTCTTTTGATAAGGCTCCGGTCCACCATAACCATTTATCGAATTATTTCCAGAAATCCACCTGGAAGAGCGAACTTATAGTAGGTATTGGTATCTCCGGGTGATCTAACAAATTGAGCATCCGGAAAAATGCTAGTCAGATACCCTATCCGCGAGGGGCCGGTAATCTTAATGGCAAGCCTTTTCTTCCCTTGTATTTAACAATATCCCTGAAAAACTCCCGCAGGTAGGCAACGTTTTTCGACCGGCCCGGGTATCCAGTAAAAAATCCGTGTCCAAAATTAATATGATCTTCTGTTATGGCTTCCCACATCGGATAATTTTCACCTGGATCTGAAAGGAATATCTTCCGATAAAGTTCGACCTTATTCAATTGTTTCTTTTGGCCGTGGATTCGCCAAAGCGGTTGTCCATCAGCCTTCTCAGATAATTAATAGATGTTCTTTTTAGGGATCTGTTCTGAAATTGTGAAGGGTATCCAATTACCTTATTTCGCATTACGATCTCAGAAATTACCGAGGTTCCGGATCTGGGATTGCCGATAAATATTATTGGTTTATCAAGCTCCTTAAAGTACTTGACTTCTTCACGTCAGTCAATTTAAAAATATTTACAATCCTACCGCAATAGTCAACCCATTGATTGAAGGGAATTGCCTTGTCGAACTTGGTGGAAGGTAGTATCAATAAATTTAAACAATCATACCGGCCGCCACAGTTTCATTGGTCGCATCATCGATCAGGATGATACTGCCGGTGGTCCTGTTTTCCCGGTAGGAATCGATCATCAGTGGTTTGGTGGTACGAATCCTGACCTTGCTGATCTCGTTCATTTTCAGGTCTGAGATATCCGATGACCTACCCAGTGTATTAATATCGATCTTATACACCACTTCCTTGATCATGGCCTTTTGCTCATTGGTGGTATGCCTGATTGTATACTTCGCCCTGGGTCGGGCCGGGTTATTATTCAGCCAGCACAACATCACCTCGATATCCTGGGAGGATTCCGGTTGGTTGTTGGATCGGACGATCATATCGCCACGGCTGATATCAATGTCATCCTCCAGCGTTATTGTCACAGACATGGGTGCAAAGGCATCCTCCAGTTCGCCGGAGGGACCTTCAATTGTTTTAATGCTGGAAGTAAATCCGGAAGGCATGACCGTTATTTCATCTCCAACCCGGAATACACCGCTGGAAACCCTCCCTGCATAGCCCCTGTAGTCTATAAATTCAGGACTCTGAGGTCGTAATACGGTTTGGACGGGGAACCGGGCATCCACCTTATTGATATCGCTGCTGATGTGCATGGTCTCCAGGGTGTGGAGCAGGGGAGCCCCCTGGTACCAGTTCATATGTTCTGAACGGTTCACCACATTGTCTCCCAACAAGGCACTGATAGGGATGAACTGTATATCCCGGATCAGTAATTTGGAGGCAAATTCCTCAAATTGTTTCAGGATCGTATTAAAGACCTCTTCTTTAAAGTCGACCAGGTCCATCTTATTGATACAGACGATCACATGTGGTATGTGCAGCAGGGAAGCCAGGAAGGCATGCCGGCGCGTCTGTTCTATCACTCCATGCCGTGCGTCTACCAGAATAATGGCCGCATTTGCTGTAGAAGCCCCTGTTACCATATTACGGGTATATTGTATATGGCCGGGGGTATCCGCAATGATGAATTTTCGTTTGGGAGTGGTAAAATACCGGTAGGCCACATCGATGGTGATCCCTTGTTCCCGTTCGTCTCGTAGTCCATCAGTAAAGAGGGCCAGGTCAATACCATCATGGCCTTTTTGCCTGCTGGTATGTTCAATGGCTTCTATCTGGTCTTCAAATATTGATTTCGAATCATATAATAAGCGGCCTATCAGGGTGCTTTTTCCATCATCCACACTCCCGGCCGTTGTAAATCGTAATAACTGATTGCTGTTAATTTCCATAATCACTTTTGGGTTATCTTAGAAATATCCTTGTTTTTTCCGGTCTTCCATTGCCGATTCGGAGCGTTTGTCATCGGTGCGGTTGCCGCGTTCTGTTTTCCGCATGGAGGAAACCTCCTGCACTATTTTCTCAATGGTATCCGCATCGGATTCAATACCACCGGTGATGGTAATATCGCCCAGGGTACGGAACCGGATCATCCGGGTTTCTATTTTCTCCTTTGGTTCCAGGACAAGATATTCTGAGTTCGGGATCCAGGATTCGTTCCTCCATACAACATCCCGTTCGTGAGCGAGATAGAGTGATGGGATTGGGATATTTTCCCGCCGGATATAGTTCCAAACATCCATTTCCGTCCAGTTGCTGATCGGGAATACCCGAAAGTGTTCCCCTTCAAAATGCTTCCCGTTAAAGAGGTTCCAAAGTTCGGGGCGCTGGTTTTTGGGATCCCACTGGCCAAAGTCGTCTCTGTGTGAAAAGAATCGCTCCTTCGCCCGCGCTTTTTCCTCATCCCTCCGGCCTCCGCCGATGGCGCAATCCACCTTGTTAGATTCTATAGCATCCAGCAGGGTTGTGATCTGCAGGGCATTCCGCGTTGCGCTCTTACCTTTTTCTTCTGCAACCCTTCCATTATTTATAGATTCCTGTACGGAACCGACTATTAAACGGGCATCCAGTTCTTTGATCAGGTCGTCCCGGAATTTAATGGTTTCCGGGAAATTATGACCCGTATCCACATGCATCAGTGCAAATGGGATTTTGCAGGGATAGAAAGCCTTGCGGGCCAGGTGGGTTACAACTATGGAATCCTTTCCACCGGAAAAGAGGATAACAGGATTTTCAAATTGAGCCCATACCTCCCTCAGGACATATATGGCTTCGGACTCCAATTCGTCCAGATAATTTAAATAATACTTACTCATGTCGTTTCGAGTCTTAGTTTATCTTTTATTTTCTTATAAATTATGTCAACTGCCTCCGGGATACTGTTTTTATCGGTTACTTCAATTTCCGGGGCAACCGGACTTTCATACGGGGCGGAGACCCCCGTCATATTCTTTATTTCCCCTTTCCTGGCTTTGGCATAAAGGCCTTTGACATCGCGTTGCTCACACACCTCCAGGCTGGTATTGACAAATACTTCAACATAATTTGCGGCACCAACGGTTTTTTTGATCAATTGCCGGTCTTTTTTATAGGGAGCAACAAAGGCAGCGAGGACAACAAGTCCGGCATCGATGAATAACTTGGATATTTCCCCTATCCTGCGGTTGTTTTCGGAACGGTCTTCCGGGCTGAAGGAAAGGTTCTTGTTGATTCCCCTTCGGACATTGTCTCCATCGAGCACATAGGTTCGGACACCCTCTTCATGCAACCGTTGCTCCAGGGCATTGGCAATGGTGGACTTCCCCGATCCGGAAAGCCCTGTAAAGAAGATGAGGAATGAATTATGTCCGTTGGCCAGCCTGCGGTCATTTATACTGATGCCATATGTCTGGGGTACGATGTTTTTAGTCATGGTTTGTTTATTGATCCAGATAAAAAAGTAGCTAAATTAAGATTGAAATTTAAAGTTCAATCAATAAATGCCCTGCTATTTTTAAACCTGTTTTTCGTTTTCGGTATGTAATTATATTGGTTTGATCTTGCTTTTTATTCTTCATTTTTTCCGTTGCATGGGCCTGTACATTGATATTTTCAGTTATTGGTTCCCCGTCCGGATCCAACTGGCGTTGTTCCAGTCCAAAGTTGATCTTGTACCACACCCGTTCATGCAGGTAATACAGGATCATTTTTGTAATCACCTCAAAGGCTCCTATTTTTAATCCGGTTAAAGGATCCCCCGTTATGATCCAGGCAAGCAGCATGGTATCGATGGTCCCAATTGCCCGCCAGGAGATGGTTTTTAGAATATGCCTTTTCCGGCTTTCCTTTATACCAATATTGAACCATACCCGCTCGTGGAAGTAGTAGAGGATCATCTTGGTAACAACTTCCGAGAACCCGATTTTAAGTCCGGTAAAGGGATTACCTGTAACGAGCCAGGACAGCATGATGGTGTCCAAAGTTCCTACAGCCCGCCAGGTGATGGTCTTGGCTAAGTGCCTTTTATACGATAAATCACGCATTATTTACCAACTAGAAAATAGGGGTTCAACAGATTTTCCTTGTTGTACCGGAGTTCTTTCTTGGTTTCCTGGGATGTAACCTTAAGGCCAACAGCATTGCAGATTGCATGCCCGGCTGCCGTGTCCCATTCCATGGTGGGGGCAAAGCGGGGGTAAACGTCTGCGCTGCCTTCTGCCACAAGGCAGAATTTTAAGGAACTGCCTTTGGATACGGTGGCGACCTCTTTATATTGTTTTTGGACGGCATCGATAAAATCGGTTGTATCCTGGTTCATATGAGAGCGGCTTCCTACTACCCTTAGACTAACCTCGCTATCATCAGCCGGATAAATCCTGTCCTTTTCATCGAATAAACCTGCGGTGATCTCGTGCATGGGGCTCAAAGTTGTTCGGAAGGCATAGTGCTTCAAAACGTTAGCATAATATAGTTCTCTTGTTACCGGTACATAAATGACCCCAAAGATAGGGCTTCCCTCATGACATAGGGCAATATTAACGGTAAACTCCCCATTTTTCTTGATAAATTCCTTGGTGCCATCCAGAGGATCCACGATCCAGCAGGTCTCCCAGTTTTTACGGATATCAAAATCCAGTTGCCGGTTTTCTTCGCTGATTATGGGGTAGGATGTTTTTTCAAGATAAGAATTGATGACTTCATTGGATGCGCTGTCTGCTAGGGTAAGGGGAGAATTATCCCCTTTGTGCTCTACTTCGATATCTGGTAGTTCATACACCTTCAATATTGCCTTGCCGGCCTCGATAGCCGCTTGTATAGCTAGCTCAAGCTGATCTTCCATTTTCGTTGTATCCATTTAGTATTTTATTTTCATTACATATACGTACTGAAACGTCATATTGTTGATAGTTAAAACGTTTTATTTTAATAAACCATATAATTTGGGCAAATATAACGCAGAATTGCTTAATACGGATAAATAATACGAGGTATGGTATATATATATGCTTAATAACCAATTAGTTAGTATACAGTAAATAGAAAAAGGTGTTTACGTGCCCATTTTAAGCATATTCCGTAAGCGGTTAATCGAAAATAAGGGGGGCTGAGCCTATGCGTTAATTTTAAACTTCCCAGCCAAGTGCCCATGTACAGCTATTTTAAATGCCTATGATTTTGATGCCAGGCTCAACCTCCTTTGCTTCAGCGTAAAAAGGAATAAAACAGTATCCCGCACAATCGTAATTACGGTAGTAGCTATAGCAATCCCGAAAACACCAAAATACTTGATTAAGATAATGTCTAAAATAATATTTAAAATGACGCTGATAAGCGTTACATATGCCTGGTAATTATTTTTATTGATACTGGTTAGGAAACTGATCAGTAACATACCACAAATTCGGAAAGGCAGATAAATAAGGATTATTTTTTGAATATTGGCTACAACAGCGGTATCCTCCGCAGTAAATTCGTTGCGTTCAAAGAAGAGCGCTACAAAAAAATCAGATGTCAGTATGCCAGCTATGGCAATTACTGTGGTTATACTAAAAATAATTTTTAGCATTCTGAATAGGGTTTTGTAAGCCTTATCCATTTGGGTCATCACCAGTTTGGAAAAATACGGGAGCAAAACATTGGATAATGCAAGTGCCGCAATACCAATAGCAAACATGGGTATTTTGGTACCATAGTTAATCGCGGAAACGGATCCTATTACAAGTTGAGCGGCGAAATATGAGTCTATAACCGAATTGAGGCCTGCCAGGAAACTGGAAATTACCTTTGCAGGCAATTGCTTCAGCATGGTGAGTGTGTTCGTATTCCTTAAATCGGGCCTCGAAAAGGTGAGTATATTCTTAATTTTGCTTACCAGCAGGAGGTATAGGAAACCAACGAGTGAACCCACCAGGGTAGCAATAGCCAAAAGGTTTGCTCCTAGTTGATCTTTCAGTAAATAAAGAAACAAAATGGTAATTACCGGCAGAAAAATGTTGCTCATACTCGATAATCTGAATTCTTCATTCACATTCAGCAATCCGCTGAGCAGTGCGGAGAGACCCCAAAGAAGAATACAGGGTAAGAGGAAATATAACTGGCTTCGCACCAGTGAATAATATGATTCGGTGTGGTCAGGAAACAATTCCTCCAGAAATACATCGGTTGCAAGGTATGCTATCAAAATAAAGAATCCCGACACAACACAGGTAATGAAGAAACCGGTTCCCTGAAACGCAGAGATATTTTTGGTTGAATTGAGTTCGGCTATATAATTTGGGATGAAGACGTTTTTAAAAGAGCCCAGGAACACAGTGCTTACAAATGCAGGAATGATCATTGCAATAAAGTATGTGTCCAGGATTTCTGACAGACCAAAACTTGCTGCAACCTGAGTTTCTTTGAAGAAACCGACAAACTTTATCAGCAGTGCAATACCGCCAACCAAAAAAACATTCTGAACAATCTTGTTGTTTAGAATGGATTTTATTTTATCTATTAGTCTTTTCATTTACTACCACACTGAACCCAGCTACCCGGTTTCGAATAGAAAGCTTCACATTTTAAATTCTGATGATGGCCGATTTCAATTTGAACAGCTCTAAACAGTTCTTTTATCAAGGACTATGGTTTTGAATTAGGTATTTCGGGATAATGGTCTGAAAAGGTTCATTGAACGGACTAGTATCGAATAAGGATGCAAATATCATTAAATCTGAATTACATACCTATACTTTAAAGTGAATTATGGCAATAATCGATAAAGGGTCAAGTATTTCCCATATTGGCCCACAGGATGCTTCCAAATTGCCCTATGCGCAAGTTGATAAACATATCCTGAGTCTTTAAAAAACAGCTAAATACTAACATTTTTAAAAATTCCGAGGCGTAATTTTTAAAGCATATAATTCGGGGAAGGGACAATTGAACTGGATCTTAGTGATTGAAAAGCACGCTTCCATTACCTTAAAACCCCAGGAAGGCAAGATCCCTTATAGTCATATGGGTGATGGCTGTTTTTTAATTTGACTGCTCCATAAAAATCGAACCATACCTATTTTGCAGTAACAATATCCGATATCAGGTCCTCCCATTTTTTACCCACACTTTCAATGGAAAAATCCTTAATCGAATCAGGCGCATTTTGCCTGAACTTATTTCGGAGATCTTCGTTTTCGATGAGTTTACAAACACCTTCTACCATTGCCTTAATATTCTGATTTTCAATCAAAAGGCCATTTTCATCATTATGGATGATATCCGATGGTCCTGATACGCAATCAAATGCAATGCAGGGAATACCTTGCGACATAGCCTCCAAAAGTGTCATAGGTAACCCCTCAAATCGGGAAGGAAGGATAAATATATCGGATTCGTTTATTATCGCTTTAACATTGGTTTGAAAGCCTGTAAAAACTATACTTTCTTCTATGCCCATTTCCTTAGCCTGTTCTTTCAAAAAAAGCGTTCCATGTTCCCCTGCTCCAACAATTTTAAATTTCCAATCCGGGTGAGCTTTCAAAACTTCCCGGGCAATTATCAGCAAATTATCAAAGCCCTTCTGGTGATACCTGTTTAATTGACCGATAGCCAATACCTCCTTTTTCATAACAGCAACCGGGGAACGATCCGTATCAAGATCGAATGAACTCGGATTGGGCATTACGAGCACTCTTTTGTTCTTTTTTTTAAAAAATTCCATATCGAAACTGGTAAGAATTGTCACCGCATCCGCCAGAGGATAAAAACCATACCACAAAATACGTTTCTCAAAAGTATATCTGGACAGATAATTATTATGTTCCGAAACGATGATTTTTATACCATATATCCTCGCGATTGGAATGGTCATAAAACCCAGATGGTTGATATGGGAACTTATGATATCGGGCCTGTTTTCCTTTTTTCTATAAAATGAGAGCAGACTGAAGAAACCGCTAAAAACCACCGATTTGAAAACGGGTTGCCGATGCAGCCTTATTCTCTCTATTCCCTCGTCAATATCATAATCTTTGGATCCACGGAAGGTTATTATTCTAACAGTATATCCTTCTTTGTTCAGATAGTTTGCCAGGATGCTAACCACCCTTTCTGCACCACCTATTTCCAATCTGCTAATTAAAAAGTCTATTTTCATTTTTAATATTTTAACCGGGAATTATAATTATAGGAATACATCAGGATTCGATTTTTTTGTGGAAAATTTAATAATCAGGTATACTCTTCCACTTCCTCCATATTTACCAGGTAAGCAATAAATACGAACATAACCATGAGGTAGGGTTGATTTATTATGGTTTGTAACGTAATCATGAACATACAAATTGTAATAAGCACTGATAATGCAAAAGGGCGATACCAACCTGAGGCCTCAATTGCTTTCTTAAAGAAATAGGCAAGTACGGCCAGAAAGATCAGAAATCCAATAATCCCCGTATCTGCCCAGATCCCTATAATCGTGTTATGTCCGCGAATACTGTTGGAAAATTGTATCCCGTGGCCTATAAATGGATTCTGCTCTATATAACCGAACATATTTTTAAGCAATACGTCACGAGAAGAATAATCCACTTGGTCCGTATTGAGGGTTACCAGATTTACCAGGGTTTGAACCCGTTCCTTTTGTACGAGGGTCAGGCTGCTACCCGATACAGCCCAATTATATGCAAAGTATAGTAGCGGTGGCAGAATTATGAGCGTAAACATAATTCTTTTCGGACTTAACAGCTGCCGGTAGGTAATTATTAAAACGAGGGCAAATATTAAGAATCCTGTTTTGGAAAAGGTCAGGGCAACCGCATATACACTTAACAGCAGTGCAATATTTTTTAATATTTTATGGAATCTCTTCGTGGGATTGTAACAGTATTTTACTAATAAGAAAGTCAAAATTGCAGCCACCGAGGCATTATTTGCATCACCAAAGACACCTCCAGCCCGTTGCAGATCAACATCGGTGAGTCCCTCTACATCAAAAGAAATATTAAAATAGGCAAATAAGATGGTTAGGATGGTGGTAAATAAAAAAGTAATGGTGGCTAATCTGGCAAAAGGTTTACGTTCCTCCGGGATACTAAGCAATATAGAAAAACTAATGAAATAGGATACGGGTATCAGGGATACCAAAAATTTATAGGGTTCAGTCCCATAAATGGCATTTCCCAGTGTAGCCAGGCAGTAGTATGCACCATAAAAAAACAACCAGGCCTTTATAAGGCCGTTAAATTTGCTGCTAACTTTTAATAAGGAAAAACCTCCCAAGATGACGAGGCCAACGGTCATATAAGCGAAAAGTTGCAGCTGGTTCTCGGAGACTGGAGTGAATTTCGCCATAACCGTTTGCAGCTGGGCGGTTTTGAAGAAAAACGGTATATAAAAGCATATAATCACTAAATATCTCATACTACCTTATTTAAGAGGACTTCCCATCTATTGTAAATACTTTCAATGGTGTAGTCATTTAAACTTTTAATAGCGTTATTTCCCAAATAACCTCTCAGTTCATCATCAGTAACTAATTGCAATAATCCCTTTTTCATAGCGGATTCGTCCTGATCCGGTATCAATAGACCATTGACTCCCGGTTGAATCATTTCACTCGGACCTGTTATACAATCATATGCTATACATGCCATCCCCTGTGACATCGCTTCGAGCAAAACCAGGGGTAATCCTTCATACCTGGATGGCAGGATGAAGATACTGGATTTCTTCATTATCGACCGGACATCGTCACTATATCCGCAAAATTCAATAATATCACCCAGATCATTTTGCTTAACCAATTCTTCCAGATATGGTTTTCCTTTCTCACCGCCCCCTAAAATTTTGACTTTCCAATCCTGAATATCATTTGCTATAGGTTTTATAATTGAAATCAGACTATCAAATCCCTTATGATGATATCTGTCCAGACTTCCTACAGCAAGAATTGTTTTTTCCCGGGTATGCCCATTCGAGGTTATGGTGGGAAAGGAACACGGATTTGGCATAACGACCACATTGGATTTATACTTATTAAAAAATGGAACGTCAAAATTAGTCAGCACAGTTACGAATTTTGCCATGCGATAAACATATTTCCAATTAAATTTTGTCAGCCACCGCGGATGTGGTACAAATCTATGATTGTTATGCTCACTTACTATCACCGGAACTCCCCTGAATTTGCAGGCCAAAATAGCTACCAGATTGGTTGCCGTAAGAAAGGAAATTGCAATATCCGGGCGATTTTCGGCTCGGGAGTAATAGTTGCTCAGGTTTATAAAATTACTGACCTTCACTATCGGGAATTTCCTGGTAAACAATTTAACGCGGTTGATCCCTGCATCCACGGTATACGAATCTTTCCCGGGATCAAAAGTTATGACAGCCACCTCATGTCCTTTTAAAACAAAATACTGGCTTAAGTCTACCAGGACCCTTTCCGCACCACCATGACCGATCCGTCCAATTATAAAATCAATTTTCATGCTTCTAGTTCTCACAATAACCCGTACTTAACCGATTAAGGTATTATCTACATAAGAATTCAAATTCATTCCTGATACTACGAATAGCATTTGTTTCAATCCTGACATACGCTTATACATACCTTTTTTCCACAAACCAAATTGATTTTGCTTTTAGTAACCTCCATGTTATATAGTGCACAAATCAGGCATATCAAAATCAGCATTTAATAGTATACGTACAATCGCCCAGGATTGTCGAGACTTAGTATTAAAATTTCAAACCTTGATTTATTTGTTATTTTTACCGATGGAACCAGGAATGAGTTCCCGGCTAGTCCATTGAAATTCCTACGCCGGCTTTTTGGGTGCAAAGATTGCAAAACAGGATCTACTTGCCTAATTTATTCATTTAAATAGAGCTATTCAACGTTATACAGCTTACGTAAGGAAAACTAACGCCCGGGCAAATTACATTTAAAATAAGACTCTCTTTTTTATTGTTTCCGAGTTTTACGGTTAATTTTGACCAGGCAAGAATAATATGCATCAATATGAGATTTAGTATACTAGTTGTTTTAATCGCATTTACAAGTACTGGTAACGCCCAGTCAATAAATGTTTCATCGTTTATAGGGGATAATCCCAGCAATACATTGAATTTAGCTATGCACTCCCCAAATGATACCCTGGTATTTGATCTTCAGGGCTCACCATACATCTATGAACCGATGCGATTTGAAAGGGTCGAAAATAAGGTCCTGATTCTTGAGAAAGGCGTAGAGATAAAGGCTAAACCCAATGCATTTCCCAAACCAACAGACGCGCTGTTCAAGTTTATTGATTGTAAGAATATTACTATCCTTGGAAATGAAAATGTCATTTCCATGAATAAGGAAGAATATTTGGACGGGGAATGGCGTCATGTTATACGCCTTCGTGGATGCTCCAATATTACGATTCAAAACTTAACGCTGAGGGATAGTGGAGGAGACGGTATCGCAATAGGAGGTTCAGAACGAAATATTTATTCTGAAAATATTAAATTGGATAAAATCTATTGCTGTAATAATAAAAGGCAGGGGATGTCCATAACCAGTGCAAAAAATGTATCTGTATCAAACTGCCAGTTTGCCGAAACAATTGGAACGTTTCCGGGTTCCGGGGTTGATATTGAACCAAATAAGGCCTTCGATGTCATTAGTGGCATTACATTTGAAGATTGTACCTTCAGGGAAATTATAATACAGGTATCAAAATAGCCCTGGTCAACCTAACCTCCAAATCCACACCTGTTGATATTGTCTTCAGAAACTGCACGCTGATCAATAATTTTTCTCCTGAAAACCCAAAACCCCCTGCAGAAATTTTCATTAGATCCCATAAATGGGATGCAGTGGACGGACTTGTATTATTTGAGAATTGTATTGTCAGGGATTCCCAGTGGGGATTCCTGTATGCCCAGAAAAGAGCACAGGGGTTCAAAGTCAAATTTGTAGATTGTAAGGGTATCAACATTTGCCAACAAAAAAATATTCCGGCTATCCTGCTCGAAACACCCCGGTATAAAATACCTGAGGATATGGGCGGATTTGAATTTACAAACCTGGAGCTCGACTATGATGTGGATGTGCCACCCGTCAAAATAAAGGGATTAAATTCGGGCAATCTTGAACATGTCCGGGATATAAACGGCACCATAACCGTACCCGGATCCCAGTTCCTCAATATTCAATGCGCCAACTATGATCCTTCAAAAAATATTGATGTTAATCTGAAAATTATTTCCAGAAGCATGAAATAACAGCAGGACCCGGTCTTTCCTGTAACTGTCAGTTATGATATCAAAATTAATAACCACACCTAACCAATCCTGTTTAACAAAATCTAAAATTAAAGGGGCCTTTTCCCTACCCCTATTTCAAGTTAGTAGTGGTAATCGCGCTATCCATATCTATTAGTCAAACTTATTACCCGCCGGAAGTACCGGGGACACGTAATATATTTATACATTTGTCGTTTCATAAAAGAGCTGGTTCGGGTTACACACTTTAGATTCTTGTGAATGCTATTCAATTCTCTTGACTTCCTATTATTTTTTCCAACCGTTTTTATTTTATATTGGGTATTACATAAGCATGTTAAAATTCAGAATATATTATTGCTGGTTAGCAGCTATATATTCTATGCCTGGTGGGATTGGCGATTTCTTTCGCTGATATTGTTGAGTTCCTTTATTGATTTTTATGTAGGATCAAAAATTTACAATACCCGTTCCGATAAAGGAAGAAAGTATTGGCTGCTTGTGAGTCTGACATCCAATTTGGGGTTGCTGGGTGTATTCAAATATTATAATTTCTTTGCGCAATCCTTTGCTGATATGGTATCCGTTATCGGATGGCAACCCAATGACCTTACCTTAAATATCATTCTCCCGGTTGGGATCAGTTTCTACACCTTTCAAACGCTGAGTTATACTATTGATATTTACAGAAAGCAATTTGAGCCTACCAAGGACATTATTGCGTTCTTTACCTATATTGCTTTTTTCCCCCAGCTGGTTGCCGGCCCTATAGAACGAGCCTCCAATTTACTGCCGCAGGTTGAGCAAAAACGCACCTTTAGAAGGGATTGGTTTAATGCCGGAATTATTCAGATTTTTGTAGGGCTCTTCCGCAAAATTGTCATTGCAGATACCCTGGGAATCTATGTTGATGCCATTTATGGGAATGTTGATATATACAATTCAAGTACCATCCTGCTTGCCACGGTTTTCTATTCCTTTCAAATTTACTATGATTTTGCCGGCTATTCTGATATTGCTATAGGCACGGCCAAATTAATGGGCTTTCGATTTAATCAAAATTTTAATTTACCCTATTTCTCCAAATCATTAACGGAATTTTGGCGGAGATGGCATATGTCTTTGTCCTTTTGGTTGCGGGATTATCTTTATATTTCCTTGGGAGGGAACAGAAAAGGGATAAAAATCACGTACCGGAATTTAATGCTGACCATGTTGCTGGGCGGTTTATGGCATGGGAGTTCCTGGAATTTTATAATATGGGGCGGGATCCATGGTGTGGTGCTAAGTATTGAAAAGTTTATTTTTTCTTCCCAAAATCGCCTGATACTTTATCTTAAAAGCCTCAACCTGTCCTTCTTTAATTATTTACTGACCTTTGGTATAGTATTGTTTGCCTGGATATTTTTCAGATCACCGGATCTGCATTCGTCTTTTACAGCCATTAGGAAAATATTCGAATTTGACATTGCCCTGCCAAAAATTATGGATTTCTCGGTGATGATTAACTCCCTTGTTGTTCTGTTAATGGGAATTCTGTTTGATCTGTATATTTATAATAAAAGGATAGACCTGGAGGATCTTGGTGCAACGTACAGTTTGTATCGAGTCATTGGGATGACAACGATTATTATTATTCTCATTAATCTTTTTTATTCAACCTCTGTGAACTTTATCTATTTTCAATTCTAGATCCGTATGAACAGGGAAAACGTAACATTTTTGATTAAAATAATTATCGCTTTTTTGGTGGTATCTTTTGTCGTTGACAAAATTGTTTATTTTGGCTTTAATAAAGTCAGTCAACATGTTTATACCGGTCAAAGTGTCGGTAAATTAAACCAGTTTCTGGAATTAAAGGATTCTCTTGAATTTATTGCTTTTGGGAGTTCCAGGGCGAATCATAATATCGATCCGTATTTAATTTCTCCCGATGGATTCAATATGGGGATCAATGGTACTGATATTTCATATGCAGCCGCTCTTATTAAAACATTGCCCTTAAAAAAAAGGCAGATAATCCTTTTGCACATCGATTCCAATAGTCCATTTGATCCTGAATATAAAGGAAGGGATATAAAAGCATTGGCCATTAAATATTATAACAACGCAGCCATACGCAAGGAAATTGATAGATTGGATCAAAATAATCCGCTGCAAAAATTTTATTGGAGCATCGGGTATAACGGGTACGTATTTGGTATCCTAAAAAATTTCATAAAACCATCCTATAACTATAAAAAATTCAATGGTTATGACCCGATATATGTCAGTGATGTCCAGAAGAAAATATTTCAAAATATCCTAAAAAAGGAAAGGCCGGCAAATTGCCCTCAAGATTTGGTTCTGAACGAAACCTACAACACGGAATTAGATGAGCTAAAAGAATTTGCGGAAAAGAATAATAAGGAGTTGGTCTTTTTTACGTCCCCTGAGTTAAAAGATGTCTGTAAGGATGATAATAAAAAGCTTGCCGAAATCATGAAAGATAAAAATCTCCAATACTATGATCTTACAGATTATTTTCGGGAGAATACTTCAATGGACTATTGGAAAGATGGAATTCATTTGTCCAATGTGGGGGCTGGGATATTTATGGATACGATTGTGAAAATTACCCGGTAATCTTTTGGCGTAGCTTATACCTTCTAAATTTAATAAGTAAGGCCTGCAGCTTTAAAAGAAGTGAAACTGCCTAATTATACTACGCTGTCGTACTGCTCTTACTGTTTTTAGGTGAGTACACAACCCCCCGCATCTGAATACAATTTATAAATGCTATTGCCGTAACAGGTCATATCTAAAAAATACTACCAGATCATTGCCTTCCCGGATCCTCCGGATTGCATAACTGCCCTGGCTAACAGGGGAATTTTTGAAGCCGGATACTTCAGAACGGGAGGAGTGTTTTAAATAGGACAACTGTCAATTTTCCAAACCAGTGTGTAAGAGTCTCAGCAATTGAACCCACAACTTTTCATGCTATATTCTTTTGCTATTCCAGATGTATTTTCCCATGCTGTATCGAAGTTCAATAGGGATAGAACAGATTTGGTCAGGAGGCACCTGCCGGGCATTTACCGCGTACCGCTTAGACTATCATCCTGGAATTTTAGCAACCAGTTTTGGTAACCATATTGTATGCTTTAACATGCACGTATTTTGACGGTGAAATGCAGCCAAAAAAAGATAGCGAGGAACATTTCCCCGCTATCTTGATACTTGCAATTCGTATGCTAAATAATCTTTAACTGTGTCACTATCGAAAATTATTTGATATGTTTATAATTTACCCTATAGTTAACACCATTTTTAGCACTGATGCCGTATTTGTAACTGATCGGCTTATCACTCGGTTCTTTAACCGTAAAGCTTCCCTTGATATTCTTCAACGGAAAGCCTTTCAGGACCCGTAATTGTCATAAATGCCTGTTTTTGGGAATACTGGATATAGAAATTGTTAAATTCTATCCCGCCAAGATTCTTATTAACTTTAGGTGCTGCCTGCAAGGCAATAGGCGAAACGCCTCCTTCTTGAATAACGTTGTTCGCGGTACAGTTGTTAAACACTACCTTAAACGCATTATCCGGTTTTTTGGTCAGGAATATACGGCTTTTAGTACCAGTGAACTTCAGCCCTGAAAAAGTTGCAAGACCTCGTACGGGATTTCCATACTGCCCTGAGTTAGCCAAAATCTCGGTTTCCACCCTACCTTTGTTCGGTGCGATGACATTCATACTGAAATTTGAATTTCTAACATTCACGCTGATCGGGGGAGATGTACTCTTCAAATGCCGTGTGCCGAGACTGAATCCGGTACCGTCATTGTGATGGATTTTGCAATTTTTAAAATTGATATTTGTCAACTCCTGGCCATATTTTTCAGGTTCCAGGTGAATGCCGGATTCGGGCTTGGTTCCGCTTGAATATGAAAACTCAGAGTTTCTTACCCAGACATTCTTCCCGCTTATTACCGTCATGGCATTTCTGCGGTTGTTGGTTGAAAAGACATCTTCAATAGTAATATTTTCAGAATACTTTTTACCACCGGGATGGATATTGACTCCATCCCCGCCACTGTCCCTTATGGTCAGGCCTTTTACAGTAATATTCCTTCCACCCAGAATAATCAGGGCATGGCGCCATTCACCTGTCCTGTATTCACTTTTGTTCATTTTAAGGGTAGCACCATACCCTTCAATATCCACATTTTCAGGATGATAGAGGGTAAACAGGGAATGATTTGTTTTAGGGAAAGCGCCTTTCTTCGCTCTTACCACCACTCCAGGTTCAAAAATGATCCTTTTGTTTTTGGTATAGAAGAATTTAGTGGGGCCTATTATCCAGTCGCTCTTTTGTTTGTCAATTACGATAACACTGGCTTTGGAATTCATAGCGGCATTAAATGCCTTGCTTGCATCACCGGCTTTGAAACCAAAAGAAGAGGCCATTACAGCTCCTTTTGGATATTTAGCCGTTAGAGCAGTTGCGGTCAGAGGATCTGAATCCTCATAAACCATATCAATTTCCTCGTTACAGGAAATTACCGTCAAAAAAAGTAAAAATAAGGCAAAGATGTGCCTTGCATTGAATGAATAGGGGTGATTTGTCATGAAAAATTATTTAAAATTAATGTTCAGGTGCAAGGATACCCATAAGCTCAAAAAATCCGATGAAAATCACATTTTATTCGACGAACTGCACAAAGTTTTATAATTCGGTTAAGATTTAACCGCTTACGTTAACAATTTTTTAACAGTTCAAGGAAGCAGGTCCGACACGAATTTTAATTTGGTTGTAAGGATTTTAGAATTGCTCCAAATTGAAAAAAGGGGGGAAATCATCAAATAGAAAATGAAATAATTATAAAGAGATATGTGGTAGTTCCCTAGCACGAGCTGGCCAAAATCCCTCATAAATACCCTTACCATTTTTAACGGTCAGCTGAGTTGAATGCTTAAGCATCCATTGCTATTTCTGATAAAGGAAATCAGAAATGACTAACCAGGTAAAATGAAGATTAGAGATCGCATTGATAATCCTGATAATCAAGTTTTAACGGTGTGCTCAATCGTCTACTTGATTTCAAATATCTTCGGAAAAAACTGCAACTATCGAGGAGTGATGAACACTGAAATGGATGAAATATTATGGTATGTCCTGGAAAAAGGAAACGCTTATGCTGCTCAGTTTAACTTTCCAGGATAGGTATTAGTTATGTGTAGTAAAACATATACCAAAAAAAATAGCGGGGGAAAAACCCCCGCTATCAGTATCACACAGCACACCGGCGCTAATTAACATGCTTATAGCTGACCTTATAATTAGTGCCATTCTTCGCACTGATACCATAGATGTAGCTTATAGGTTTGTCCCCGGGCTCTTTTATAGTAAAAGTGCCAGTAATATTCTTAAGGGGGAATCCCTTTGGGCCGGCGACCGTCATAAAGGATTTACTTTTGGAATATTGGATATAAAAGTTATTGAATTCAATTCCACCTAGATTATTGTTCACAGCCGGTGCCCTTTGAAGGTCTATCGGTGAAACACTTATATTCTGAGTAACATTAGTTGCCGTACAATTGTTAAATACGACCTTGAAAGCGTAATCCGGTTTTTTGGTTAAAAATAACCGGCTTTCGTTCCGTTGAAAGTAATGTTAGAAAAGGTAGCCAGGCCTTTGACTGGATTACCGTACTGCCCCGAATTGGCGAGGATTTCAGTTTCTACCCTTCCTTCATTAGGCGCAATGACATTCATACTGAAATTGGAATTTTTTACATTCACGCTTATCGCGGGGGAAGTGCTTTTAAGGTGGCGGGTACCCAGGCTGAATCCTGTACCATCGTTATGGTGGATCTTGCAATTTTCAAAGTTGATATTGGTCAATTGCTGCCCAAACGATTCGGGTTCCAGGTGTATGCCGGATTCGGGTCTTGTACCGTTGGAATAGGAGAATTCGCAATTCCTGATCCAAACGTTTTTGCCACTTATTACGGTAAGTGCATTTCTCCGGTTATTCGTAGAGAATACATCCTCAATCGTAATATTTTCGGAATATTTAAGATTCCCGGGATGAATATTTACCCCATCGCCTCCACTATCTTTAATGGTAAGCCCTTTTACGGAAATATTCCGCCCTCCAAGAATGATCAGGGCATGACGCCATTCACCCGTATTATATTCGCTTTTATTCATTTGGAGCGTAGCACCATAACCTTCAACCTGTACATTTTCCGGGTGATATAATGTAAACAGGGAGTGATTGGTTTTAGGGAAAGCGCCTTTCTTGGCCCTTACCACGACGCCGGATTCAAAAATAATCCTTTTGTTTTTGGTATAAAAGAATTTGGTGGGGCCTATTATCCAGTCACTGCTTTGCTTGTCGATCACTATGACACTGGCTTTGGAATTCATAGCTGCGTTAAAAGCTTTACTGGCATCCCCCGCCTTGAATCCAAAAGAGGAGGCTTTAACGGTTCCGGGAGGATAAGAAGTCAAATTAGTTGCCGTCAGGGGAGGTGAATCCTCATAAACCGGATCGATATCCTGGGAACAGGAAATTCCCGTCAAAATCAGTAAAAATAAGGCATATAAAGGCCTGTAAACGAAGGAGTTGGGGTGCATTTTCATAGGTTAAATTCGTTAATAATTAATAATTTTCAAGATTACGCCAAAACCTAAAATAATCGTTGAAAAATATCATTTATTCGATGAAATGCATATCATTTTGATTTTTGAGCTCTATTATGGAGGAAAATTATTACAAACAGAGAAGTCGTTTACCCCACATTTAAATACCTTCCAAATTAGGGGAGGGGAGTTGGTTTGGAATGGATGGATAGGAATAACCTGGAACATGTTGTTTCACCCTGCGTAATAATCGTGGTGACCCTAATAGGTATATAGCTGCCTACAACCGCACCGGAAACGGCCTGATGTATTTGGCTGGTCGTTTTCAGCGCACAATACCCGGGGATGCTGCCAAAGATGGGATCTTCCTGTAGAAAACCTGGATATTACAGCTGTCTGCCGGTTGCATCAATTCTATCAGATATGTACAGAGTTCAGAGACGCGGCCCTTAATATATGAGGTTTCAACCGCTTTTCCCGGATGACAAATACCCTTTCTTTTTAAACGATGTGATCCATTCACGTAGGGGGGCTTCCTATTTTCCGCTGTTATTCACCCCGGCCCGGGGGGTTAAGCGATCGAAGAAAGAACGACGTGCCGGCATGCTGCCGTCTGCTACATCTATAAGTAACCTCCAATTAAAAAACCCTGTCTGATCAGCCGGAATTTTCCAAACTTTTCAAACAGGGTTTTGTGAATACCAATTACCTAACCTGCGGATATTTCAGTTTCGCTAGGTCATTGCAGTTTATGTTTAATTGACATGATTATAATTTACCTTATAATTTTCTCCATCATTTGGAGAGATCCCATATTGATAGTTGATGGGTTTATCACTGGGCTCCTTCACGGTAAAGGTTCCTGTAATATTTTTAAGCGGAAACCCTCTCGGCCCTGTGACAGTCATGAATGACTGGTTTTTGGAATATTGGATATAGAAGTTATTAAATTCTATTCCACCCAGGCTATTGTTCACATTAGGTGCCGCCTGTAGGGCTATGGGGGATACACCGCCATTTTGAATAACGTTATTCGCTGTACAGTTATTAAATACAACCTTGAACGCACTATCCGGTTTTTTGGTTAAGAAGATGCGACTTTTTGTTCCTTCAAACGTCAGTCCCGAGAATGTGGCCAGACCTTTTACGGGATTACCGTACTGCCCTGAATTCGCTAATATTTCAGTTTCCACCCTTCCTTCATTCGGGGCAATTACATTCATGCTGAAATTAGAATTCTTGACATTTACACTGATCGGGGGAGAAGAACTATTTAAGTGCCTTGTACCGAGACTGAATCCAGTGCCGTCGTTATGGTGAATTTTACAATTTTCAAAGTTGATATTTGTCAATTGCTGACCAAACTCCTCCGGCTCCAAATGAATGCCGGATTCCGGCTTGGTACCGCTTGAATAGGAGAATTCGCAATTCTTGATCCAAACGTTCCGTCCACTTATGACCGTCAGGGCATTTCTCCTGTTATTGGTGGAAACGACATCCTGAATGGTAATATTTTCAGAATATTTAAGGCCTCCTGCATGAATATTGACACCGTCGCCACCGCTGTCCTTAATGGTAAGCCCTTTTACGGTAACATTCCGTCCGCCAAGAATAATTAAGGCATGACGCCATTCACCTGTAGTATACTCACTTTTGTTCATTTGAAGTGTAGCACCATATCCTTCAATGACAACATTTTCAGGATGGTAGAGGGTGAATAATGAGTGATTGGTTTTATAAAAGGCACCTTTTTTAGCCCTTAATACTACACCAGGTTCAAAAATGATAGTTTTGTTCTTGGTATAGAAGAATTTAGTCGGCTTTACGATCCAATCGCTGCTTTGCTTATCGATTACGATTACTTTTGCAGAGGAATTCATAGCCTTGTTTAAGGCATCCGAGGCATCACCGGCTTTAAACCCGAAGGAGGAAGCTTTTACAGCTCCTGCCGGGATATCGGAGGGTCCTGAGGAACCACCACCGTCACCACCGTCACCACCGTCATCACTTCCACCACCACCGGAGGAGGCACCATCAACGGTTATCGTTACCGTATCGGTACTGGTTAATCCACTTCCATCTGTTACGGTTAGTTTGGCCTGGTATACCCCTGGCGTATTATAGGTTCGGGACGGGTTTTTGGCTGTGGCAGCCCTGCCGTCTCCAAAATCCCATGTATAACCGGTAATACCCTTGTCATCTGTAGAGCTTCCCGCATTGAATGCTACCTGGTGAGGCGCAATCCCCTGTGTTGGGTTCGCTTTGGCTACCGCAACGGGTGCTTTATTACCACCGGTTGCCGTAACATTCAAAAAGGTGGCTTTTCTTTCGCCTTCTGCATCAAATACTACCAGTTTTACCTGGTATGTACCAGTTGACTCAAAAGTATGTGTTGGATTGGCTTCTGCAGAAATCGTTCCGTCTCCGAATACCCATTTGTAGCGGGTAATGCCGTGGTCATCCGTTGAATTATCCCCGGTGAAGGCTACATCCAAAGGTGCCGGACCGGACAGTGGTGTACCGCTGGCTTTGGCTACCGGACCCTCATTGGCAGAATCAGTTACCGTTATGTATATGGGGTCTATATCGGCAAGGCCACCCGCATCTTTAACAATTAAAATTACCTTGTAGGTACCTGCTTTCTTAAATGTATGTGTCGGATTTGCAATGCGGACCTTGTCAGACCCATCCCTGAAATCCCAGACATATTTTACGATACCGTTGTCATCCATCGAATTGCTGCCCGTAAACTTTACAGTAAGGGGAAGTCCTCCGCGCGTTACGTTAGCATCGGCGATTGAGATTGGTTTTTGATTGGTGCCCGCTGCATGTGGTACCGTTGCCCTGGGCAGTTAATTTTACATCTTCCTCCACTGTTACGACGGCTTCGGCATCCTGGGGGGCATTATACGTTATAATGAGTTTCGGTCCTATTTTTGAAGTGTGTTCCTTGGAAGCAATGGCCAGGTCATCCCCTGTATCATGCTTCAGGATTAAAGTGGTGCGTTCAGTTGAAAGGTCAGCAGCAGTTAAGGTAAGTTCCTGCGCTGCATTTATTTTATATTCCTTGTCGATTGCACCTAATATAACATCAGTTTCAGGAACGGCATTTTTTTCTGTGCTGTCTTCGGACCAGTCGCCCGATGCTGCTTTAAAAGCTGTAATGGTGCCATTACCTTCGTCTCCGACTACGGTGAATTGTAGTTTGGCACTCGTAATAGTCCCTCCGATTTCATGGATGGGGGCGAGGTCAAATAACATATAACTTTCCCGCTGCCCTTCAGACAACCGGATAATTGCCTGGTCGAATAATTCGCCACTTTCGCTATCGACATAGGCATCTTCAACCGGGTAAAAAGTCGTTGTTCGGCTTTCGAAGCCTTCTTCCACAACCGCTGCTTCAGGTTGTGTGGTTTCATCCGGATTTTGTCCGGTTTGCTCCTCGAGTGTGACGAGGGGGTCTTGAAGTACAGCATCTTTTAAGATGTCGCTGTCCTTTGAGCATGAATTTAAAATAAGAAAAACAGAAAATAGTAGGCTCAGTACTGAGAATTTGGTGGGGTGGGGCATCATAGTGCAAGGTTTAAATGAATGAGTAAATAATTAGGAGTTGGTAATACTAATCGTAACTAGGGTTTATAGATAAAAATTGTTATTTATTCGATGAACGGTATTATTTGTAAACAATATCATGGGATTTTCGATGAAATGCTGCAATTCCATCAGGCTGAGAATTACAAAATGTAATGATTTGAAATGAAACTCAGATGAATGGTTATAGGACACAGTGATAGTATTCGAATTTTGGTGAACCGGAAAGTAAAAATGGGCGACTCCGTTCGGTTGATTATTAAAATCTACGGGCAAAGGTGAAAAACAGACGTCGAACGGAAAACTATTTAACATATTTTTAAGAAAAAAATCGATGAAATGCATAATTAAGGCAAATATGTATAAAAAAAAAATCGAATGGATTAAAAATATTCCAGATATGGCGGTTCAACCGGAAGGACGATTTCAAACCAGTATCAGGATGACATTCCAAAAAATTGATTCGTGGTAAGATTTAATCAGAACTGTCCCTTATTGAATGAAAATACAAATCTGAAAGAAAGGGGGTTACGGTTTGGTAAGCGTCGAAATATTAACAATATTTCTGCTTACGGGGAGACAGGGCCAATGCAGTTCACCCCTGCGGATAGTAGCGGGATGGGAATGGAAGTATCGGCAGGAGAAGTAATGGCAGGATACCTTAGATTATGGACATCTGTAAGATCCTGTAAATTAGCAAAATATCATTTATAATTAAGGATCAATCATAAATTCCCGGCGGTACCAAACGCGGTATCCAGCCTTTCCATCAACCCCTTGCACAGCTGTTCAATTTCAGGCGATAACAATACGTCTTTACCTTTGCGTACGGACCCGGCATGGACCATAGCCGTCAGGTTCCTCCTGGGATAGGAAGCCCCCATAAAAGAATATATTTGTTTCATGGTATCCTCAGGGGATTTTACAAATTCTTCATACTTGCACAGTTGAACCCTTTTATTCGAATCAAGTTGCCGTTCAAAATAAAGGACATTCCGGGAATACCAGAATAAGGCAGCTGCATCCTGCTCTGAGATGTTTTCATGGTAATATTTTCGGATGATATCACTGGTTTCCTTAGAGACCCTCTCAGCCCTCCAGTTGTCCGTATCCTCCTGATAGATGGGCTGTATGTTTTGCAGACCGTTCCGGGTACCAAAACTTTTTAAATTGGATAAAGCCACCGCTTTATAATCCCTATACACCCAAAGTGCCTTGGCATCGGGGAAATATGCCAGCAGCCTGTCGATATTTTGAGTTTCGACCAGGGGTTTGGCAACAATGGCACTCACCTTGTTACTTTTAATAATCTGATCCACCTGATCCAGGGGCTTAAACCTCCTTCCAGTTGGATCGTCTGAAGACAGGTCGCTTTCTTCCCGATAAATTTTGACAGCATAATCCTTGTCAAAAATATTGAGGATCATCGTCGTCCCCGATCGCTGGCATCCTACAATAAACAATATATCTTTATGTTTATCCCGGGTTGCTATAAATTTCTGATAGACATTTTTAATCAATAATTCGGTTCTCCTCTTTATTCGCTTCGCCAGTTTTTCCATGTTATTTATACTATTGTTACTGATGCAGTTGATGAAAACGCCCTATCCATTCAATGGGTATGAGGGCTGGGTATACCATACTTACTATTCCATAATTTAATCCTTCCCGGTACCCGGTCCCGGATTCTATGTTCCGGAACTGCTCAAACTGTTCAATTTGCTGTAAATTACCCGTGCTTCTTCCAGAATTTCTGCATTACTTGCAACCTCCGGATAGACCGTAGGCTTAAAGGCGCCTTCAGGAATTAAGGGGGTTTCGATATCGAGATATTTGCCTACCCTTTGATAGACTTCACTCGGATTGCTGACCAGGTCTTCAAATGATATAAGCAACATGTCCCTGTCATATTGCTGTAAAAGGTACTCGTAATAATTGATCCAAACCTTTAACCAATAATCAATGGATGCCGAATCATACGCCTCTCTTTCTGCAATAAAAGTATCCGTAAGCAGGAATGGTTTGTGGCCCAGGCCAAATTCATGGTGGCCCAGATAATTAAAATAATCCAACGCAAAAGGATCCTCGGCCTGGGTAGCAGAAAAGGACTGATGCAATTTTAACAGGGATGACGCATGCGCCAGGGGTTCCCGGTAGAGGATGATGATCCTGTTGTGCTCTATTTTACGCAGCGAGGACAACCTGAGGATGTTATTATTGTTCTTGGATATGTACTTGTTTTTCTTCTTGGACAAACAGATAAGGGAGACATAGGTCTTGTATTTCTGAAGGATATCCTTGTTCACTTCATGGGGCAACAGCCCGTCATTAATATAGCTGTCATTTAAAAATACCTTCCAGAAATATTCATCGAATTCTTCTGGGGAATTCCCGTCGATGATAATGCCATCCTTATGGGCCCTTTCGTGTTTCTCCAGCTTTAATTTCTTGTTCCACAAATTGGGTGAAAGCAAGATGGGCATATTGGAATATTGAAGGGAAGCATATTCCTGCGTATTGAAAATCTTATTCATCAGGGCTGTAGTCCCGGAACGGGCGAGGCCCGAAATAAAAACATATTGCTGTACCTCCTGTTGCTTCGCCTTTTTTCCATGCAATATCTCTTCCAGTTCAAGGGACGATTTCGCAATGAAATAATTGGACAGATATAACCTATGAAGGTTTTGTTCCGCTTTTGAATAACCTGACATATTGTTTTTTAAGGAAGATATACAGCAGAACTGCACCCATTGAAACCGCAATTCCTTCCAAACTATACAAGACCTCAGAATCTATGGATGCTGTAAATCTTTCAAGTACAAAAATCAGCACGAAAGGCGAAATAAACAGCAGGATAGATCCGATAAGCTTCAGGAGGTAGCCAAGCTGTTTTGGTATCTGCTCCATAAGTAGTTTTTGTTTTTCCTCATCGCTTAGGGCTTTGGTCGCCCATTACCTGAAGTTGTGTCTTGTAAGAGCCTGTAAGGTTTTGCACCAGCTGCACCATCCCTAGATTGTCGAAAATAAGACAGGAAAGCAGTGTCAGGAGCAATATGACGAAGTATATCAATTGTCTTTGTTTGATTTACCTTTAATGAACTTGAAGAACCGCTTCAGCGGCAGCCAGAATATAGCAACCAGAAAGGCAAAGAAAGTTAAAAAGATTCCACTGATCACGGCGATGATTCCGCCTCCAAGTCCGGGTCCTAAATATAAAAATATCATAGTTGTAAATTAATTATTCTACCAACCGGCTCCAAAAGAGACGGGAGATATGATTATCGTCTATTCGTTTGACGTATTCCATTTTCTTACGTAAGGTATCACCAAAAACCAGCCTTCCGTTATTGGTATCTTCCACAAAGATATCACCGTTGGGCAAAATATCGCATCGTCCGGAGGTTAGCGTCCTTATTTTTTCCGATTCCATCAATCTACTGTATGGTGTAGTAACGGTATCCTTTGCAAAATCATATACGTAAATATCGTTGTTTTTGTTCTTCTCACTAAAATACAGTGGTTTCGTAGTGATCTTGCTGCCCTGGGGACTTTCTTCGCGAATTACATCATTACCAAATACCACAATTTTGGTGTTGCCATAGAAATCCACATCGTGTTGGTTAAGCCAGGGCCCTGTTTTTAGCCAAAGGACCGTATTGGTTGCCGGCCGGTAAAGGAAAACGGTGCTGAGGTTCCTGCAGGAAACCAGCAGATCCCCCGTTAACCAATAGTCTGAATCATAGAGCGCAGGTTGTATATCATTCAGATGGGTCATGTCACTAATCACCTGGCCTTTATTTACCAATAGGTTCCCGTAGCCATTATCCAGCAGGATTTGGATAACGGATTTGCTGCTTAGTATCTCACCGGTTTCGGGGTCAATTTTGGTAATGGCATCATCCACCAGGACATCCTTATAGGTGTCATAATTTTCGGGAAAGATATCATATTGACCGGAGACGAATGGTCGGGTGCAGGAATAGATGTTGCCTTCGTGATCCAATTCGGTTGTGTGGTGGTATCGGCGATCGTTGTTAAACCACATGATTTCGTTATCCTTGCCTACCCGGGCCAATAAACTGGTCAATTGCGAATTTACAATCAGGGAACTATCCGGCATCAGGAGGGGATGAAAAAAATACAGGTCACTTCCTTTCTCGGGATTTTCCGGGTTCTTTGGATTAAATCCCTTATCATATAATTCCGCATTATCGGGCTGCCATTGCTTTAAAAGTTTCCCGGTAGGAAGATCAATTAAATCAAATTTTTGCCCAAACTCTTTATCCTTGTATGATACCAGTAATTTGGGATACTGTTCAGTTCCCTTTGAGGATACCCTGTCAAGTCCGTCTTTTGAATCCGTATTTGGTGCATAGAACTCAGGTTTTTCAAGAGCCCTTTTTGTAAGGGACGGCAATTCTGCCATAAATTTTACCGGCCTGGCCAGGAAGCCCCATTTTCCGCCTGCGTCTGCAGACAAGTAAATATTTCGTACAAAGGAAGATAACAAAATAGTGTAGAAAAAGAGGGCGGCGATTATGATAAAGAGGCGTCTTAGATTTTTCATTGCACAAAGAAAGAAATTAAATTTTAGAAAATGCCCCTCAACCCGCGTCGATATGGGGTAACTGTTATATACATTATATTTATCCCTGTGGCGGTCAAAGTTGAATCTTTATAGAAATGGATCTCCACAAGGCATTGGCTGTGATTTAAACGGTGTCCTGAACACTTTCTGCTTCCAGTAAGTAGCCAAACTCAGAATCCTGTAATTTTACCACTATTTCATCATAATTAAGGATCAGGTCTTTCAGTGGTTCCGGATTTTGTTTTTTAAGGTTCGTTTTTACAGTTATGCTGCTTACATCCAGAAAATCCAGGATTCTATTCATTTGAGATTGAAGGTCCCCGGTAAGTTGTTCATATGTCAAGGCAAAATAAGGGTGTTCCTTAAACTTTTTAGTACCAAAATCTTCTTCCCATTTTTTGGTTTGTCTGAATACCTGCAGGCAGTCAGAAGCATCAATGGTTACCCTTTTATCTCCCGGGCCTGTTTGTCCTTTTTCCTGGTTGCTGTTCCAGGCTCCCGTTTTTTCTGCAATTAGTTTGGAAACATAAGTTCTTAAAAGGTTATGCCTGGTGATATGGATGATCCGGATGGATTTATCTTCCTCAATTCGTTTCCATACGCTGTTATCCCGACTGTCTTCCGGATGGTAGTAGAAAATCTTAAAACCGGCATACTTCAGCCAGGGCAATTTTTTCCCGAAATAGGTATCCCAGACCTCGGAGCAACTTCGTCCTTTGAGCAACCTGAATATTTCCCCTTCCAGCTCAATTTGTGGGTGGGTCCTCAATTGCCAGAGCAACAGGCTGGAACCTGTCCTCTGACCTCCGATAATGACTATTTTTTTATAGTGACGGTTACCAAAAAAATAGATGACGGAATTCTTTACTGCCAATTTGAAAGGGAGATAGTATTTTTGACGCAGGGTTTTCATAACATTTATTTTCTATTCCGTATTGCAGCTGGATGCTATCCATACTACCCAATTTCCATAAGTATAATCTCTCAGAGGGTTTTTTCATTTTCCCGGATACCATTCATATGTACAGGAGTTCAACAGGGATGCTGCTTTCATAGCGGTGATCAATCCTTTTCCTGCTGCGTATAGGATGCATTAAGCCTTCGCATTAATTCCTCACAAATAGCTTCAACATCGGGTGATAAGGAAATGTCCCTACCTTTCCTGACCGATCCCTGATGGACTTCTGAAACGATCCTTCCTTCCGGAAACGTGGTTCCTATAAATTCATAAACCTTTCGCATTGTGTTTTCTGGGGATATAACCAATTCTTCATATTTACACAGATGCACCCTGTTATTGGTATCAAGGTTCCTTTCATAAAACAGGATGTTGCGTGAATACCAAAAAAGGGCCGCCGCATCAGTTGGGGACATATCTTCTGAAAAATACTTTCTGATTATACTGGTGGTTGATTCCGAAGCCCTTTGGGACCTCCAGTTGTCACCCGAACGCTCATAAATGGGCCGGATATTATCGATCCCATTCCGTTTCCCGAATAATTTTAGGTCTGAAGAGGCTACATCCTTAAAATGACGATAGGACCATATAGCTTTCGAATTTTCGAAATAGTCAAATAACGTATCAATATTTTGGGTCTCCACCAAAGGTTTTAATACGATTATCTCTGCATGGTTGCGACTGATTTCGCTGGCAACAGTGGGAAGGGGATTCAAACGTAGTTTATTGGGATCCTGGGAAGATAACTTGCTGAATTCACCATATACACGTATTAAAAAATCCTTTTCAAAAATTTTGGTGACCATGGTTGTGCCTGATCGCTGACAACCTATTATAAAGACTACCGTTTTATTCGCCTTTTTCGGCGTGAAAACATCCTGGTAAATATGCTTTAATTCTTTAAGGGATCTGTTTTTGATTTTTTTTATAAGGTCAGACATATTCCTGGTAAATAGATTTAGGGAAGTGGCGCCATATTGATGGCACCTGAAAATTAGTATGACAACAAATTTTCTTTATTCCAAGTTATTTTTTTATCTGCGCGCTATTTATTTTAACAGAGCACAAAAGTATTAAAAACTTATAACGCCACACTTAAAATTCGTCAGACTGATAAAAACTCCCTTTTAGCCGTATGATTCAGGGACTTAGCCGGCTATAAACAGATGACAGGATAGGAATTTACGAAGCACTTTATAGTATAATCAATCACAACAAGGGCCATCTAGGACTGATAGGATACAAACCGTGCCCATAAATTAGGAGTATGCAGCGCTCCGACGCTGGGAATGGAAAAAGCAGGATACCAACTGCCGCATTCCGGAAGCCTTTGGCAATAAAGTCAAAAGTATGATCATTGATTCCTAGACTAAATCTTATCTTTGGGCGTTTAACAATTCAATACTTAAAAAAATAGAATGACGATCTCCGGAAAATTTGTCATCTCACTGGATTTTGAATTATTGTGGGGCGTGCGGGACCATGCAACCGCGGAAACCTACGGAACGCACCTTCTTGGAGTATGGCAGGCCATGCCTGGCATGCTGAAGCTTTTTGATGCCTATGGGGTCAATGCAACGTTTGCTACGGTAGGGATGTTATTTGCGTCATCAAAAGAAGAGTTAAAATCTTTTATACCCGAGGATAAACCAGCCTATGCCAATCCCAACCTGTCGCCTTACAATGGCCATTTGGACCTGATGAAGGATACAGAGGCAGAGGACCCTTATCACTATGCCTCGGAATTGATTGCATTGATCAGGAACTATCCCAAACAGGAAATATCTACCCATACCTTCTCCCATTATTACTGCCTTGAGGAGGGCCAGGATCTGGATGATTTCAGGGCCGATATGGAAGCCGCAATAAAAATTGCGCGTTACCGTGACATCGAACTGAAAAGTCTCGTCTTTCCAAGGAATCAATTCAACAGCAACTATTTACAAGTATGTGCGGAATTGGGGATCGATTCCTACCGGGGAAATGAAGATGTCTGGTTCCACCAGGCCGTAAACGGCCAGGGCGAAAATTTATGGAGGCGGGCTTTCCGGCTTGCAGATGCCTATGTTAATATTTCTGGTCACCGTTGCCATGATCTTTCCGAAATAGCCAAAGAATATCCTTATAATATACCTTCCAGCCGATTTTTAAGGCCTTATTCCCCAAAATTGAAACTTCTGGAGGGACTGCGTTTGAGAAGGATTTTGAGAAGTATGGAATTTGCTGCCAAACATGGAAAGTTGTTTCATTTGTGGTGGCATCCCCACAACTTTGGTACTAACCAGGCTGAAAACCTGGAATTTCTTGAGAAAATCCTGGCAGAAGTATAAGGAATTGCACGCTAACTATAATTTTGAAAGCATCACCATGAGGGAACTGGCGGATAGGATTAAGCATAAAAAGGATGCGTAAAAAAATTGTAATGCTTGCCGGAGGAGGTGACAGTACTGCCTGTATGTTCAATGGCTTAAAAGATTCCTTCGAAATAGATACCGTGATCATAGAAGGGGGGACAAGCCGCAAGGTTTTCTTAAAACGCCGCATTTCCAGACTGGGCATATGGGAAGTATTCGGGCAGATGCTGTTCTCTGCGCTATGTGTACCAGTCCTGCAAAGGTCATCTGCCCATAGGATCGAACAGATTAAAAAAAATTACGGCCTGGAGTATACCCCCATAGATCCTGCAAAGATAAAAAGGGTGAGTTCAGTGAACTCAGCAGAATGCCTGCAACTCCTGAAGGATAGTAACCCGGATGTTATAATCGTTAACGGCACGCGTATAATTTCTAAAAAAATATTGAATGCTGTAACTGCCCCTTTTATCAACACCCATGTTGGCATAACCCCCCAATATAGGGGTGTTCATGGAGCGTATTGGGCCCTGTCGCAAAATGACCCGGCACATTGTGGTGTAACCGTGCACCTGGTGGATGCAGGGATAGATACGGGGAATATCCTGTATCAAAAGATTATTGATCCCCTGCCTACCGATAATTTCATCACCTATACCTATATACAACTGGGCGAAGGCATCCTGTTAATGAAAAAAGCATTGACAGCCGCCCGGGACAACTCCCTGAAACCACAGGCAATACCGGATACTGATAGCAAATTATGGTATCACCCCACCCTGTGGGGCTATATGTACAGGCGGTTGGTCAAGGGGGTGAAATAACGTCTTACAACCTGCCGTCTACGGGGCAATCAAGAACTCCTTTAACATCATATAAGATACCGTTGGGAGACAGCCTGGACCGCAAATCAAGTTCTAAGAATTCAGTATGGGCCACAGCCAGGATGATGGCATTAAATGAACCTGGAGGAATTGTATTCACCACGTTCAGGTTAAACTCCTGCATCACCTGTTCCCCGGATGCCCAGGGATCGTATATATGTACATCAGCTCCATAAGCGGCCAAATCGTTTATAACATCAACCACTTTTGTATTCCGCACATCCGGGCAGTTTTCCTTAAAGGTAATTCCCAGCACAAGTATTCTGGAATTTTTTATGTGGATATCATTGCGGATCAACATTTTTACTACTTCCGAAGCAACATATTTGCCCATGCCGTCATTGATACGCCGGCCAGCCAGTATAATCTCCGGGTGATACCCGAATTCCTGCGCTTTTTTTGCCAAATAGTAGGGATCAACACCGATGCAATGACCACCGACAAGCCCCGGCCTGAAGGGTAAAAAATTCCATTTGGTACCAGCAGCCTTCAATACCTGCTGGGTGTCAATGTCCATCAGGTTAAAAATTTTAGCCAGCTCATTAACAAAGGCAATGTTGATATCACGTTGGGAATTTTCAATCACTTTTGCGGCCTCGGCAACCTTTATGGACGGGGCAAGGTAGGTTCCTGCCCCAATCACCGATCGATAAAGCGTGTCTATCTGTTGCGCGATATGGGGTAAGGAGCCGGAAGTTACTTTTAGAATTTTGTCAAGGGTATGGCTCTTATCCCCCGGATTGATACGTTCCGGAGAATATCCCGCAAAAAAATCCTGGTTGAAAACCAGGCCGCTGGTCTTTTCAAGGATTGGTACACACTCTTCTTCCGTCACCCCGGGGTATACAGTGGATTCGTAGATGACAATATCTTCTTTTTTAAGGACACTTGCCACGGATTCAGTGGCCCGGAAGAGCAGTCCAAGATCAGGCCTGTTATTTGCGTCAACCGGAGTGGGTACAGTTACAATATAATAATTACAATCCCTGATATCCTCCAGGGTGTCTGTACAATATAAGCCCTGTTCCCTTGGCTGGTTTTTACACAGGACTGATTTGAGATCTGCTTCCGACACCTCTAATGTGTGGTCCCTTCCCTGTTTTAACTGTTGGATCCTGACCGGATTAGAATCAAGTCCGATAACGGGGTATTTCGTTGCGAATAAGCGAGCCAGCGGCAGGCCCACATACCCTAAACCGATTACCGCGATGTTGATCTTACTCATATACTCTATTTATAAGGCGAATTGTGGAACCGATTGTTTAGTGCCAGGTGCTTAAATGCAGCCGATACCATTCCACAGCTTCGTGTAACCCTCTTTTTATATCAAACTGGGGATCATATCCCAATAACTTTCGCGCTTTCTCAATCGATGCCAGGGAATGCGGCACATCCCCCTCACGGGCCGGACCATACCGGATTGGTATCCGGCTTATCGCAGGGTCATGGGCAGAAAGAAATTGCTTTAAAAGAACAAACAGTTCATTCAGTGTGGTCCGCTCCCCGTACGCCACATTATATATTGTATTAACGGCATCGGTATTCCCGGTTGCGATGGCGCGGAAATTTGCTTCCACCACATTGTCAATATAGGTGAAATCCCTGGAAAAACTTCCATCCCCGTTTATAGTCGGGGATTCGTGCCGGAGGAGTTGCAACACAAATTTGGGAATTACTGCTGCATATGCCCCTGCCGGGTCCTGATGGCGTCCGAAAACATTGAAATAACGTAATCCAATCGTTTCCATACCATAAGTCTTGCTGAAAATATCGGCGTATAATTCATTCACATATTTCGTGATGGCGTAAGGGGATAAGGGTTTTCCAATGACTTCTTCCACTTTGGGCATACGGGGGGAATCGCCATAGGTAGAAGAACTAGCCGCATAGATAAACCTACTGACGCCGGCATCACGGGCTGCAATGATCATATTGAGGAATCCGTTAATATTGACATCATGGGTGGTCATGGGATCCTTAATGGAGCGGGGGACACTTCCCAGAGCCGCCTGATGGAGTACATGGCTGACATTCCTGCAAGCCGTCCGGCAGGTTTCGGGGTCCCGGATATCCCCTTCAATAAAATCGAATTGCGGGTGGTTAAAAAACTGCGCCATATTTTGACGCTTTCCGGTGGAAAAATTATCCAGGCCTGTCACCTGGTTCCCGTTATCCAACAGCGCCTTGCAGAGATTGGAGCCTATAAAGCCTGCACACCCGGTTATCAGAATGGCCTTGTCAGTGGTAATTTCGCAATCCGGGAATACCATATGTTATACTTTTAATAGTTAGTGCTGGCCGGCACAAATGCCTTTAAGGAAATCGTAGGTGATGAATATATTCCTTTACCCGGAAGGGATGCCTGTCAGCTATACCCGGTAATAAGATCTGTACCATGAAATAAATTCCGTAACACCAGCTTTAATATCGGTGGAGGGTCTGTAATTGTAATCGGTGATAAGACCATCTACATTGGCCCAGGTTTTCTCCACATCCCCGGGCTGAATGGGCAGCATTACCTTTTGGGCCACCTGTCCCAGATTCTCTTCGATCGCATGGATAAAGTCCATCAGCTTTACGGAATTGTTATTGCCGATATTGTATAGCTTATAATACTCATGGTTACTTCTGCGATCATCCGGCTCTTTTTCAATGATCCTGCATACCCCTGTCACAATATCATCTATATAGGTAAAATCCCGTTCCATCTTTCCATGATTAAATACTTTTATAGGTTCATTTTTTAAAATGGCATCTGTAAAGAGGAACATGGCCATGTCAGGTCTTCCCCAGGGGCCATATACTGTAAAAAAACGCAGCCCGGTGGTGGGGATTTGGTACAAATGGCTGTAGGTGTGAGCCATTAATTCGTTGCTTTTTTTGGTAGCTGCATACAGGCTGATCGGATGATCAACGTTGTCGCTGACCCGGAATGGAATTTCCTTATTTAAACCATATACGCTGGAACTACTGGCATATACAAGGTGTTTAACGGGATACTGACGACAGCATTCCAGCAGGTTCAGGTATCCCACGATGTTACTGTCAATATAGGCATTGGGATTTTCCAGGCTGTACCGCACGCCGGCCTGGGCTGCCAGATTGCAAACCACCTCAAAACCCTCCTCCCTGAATAGTTCCGGTAGGGCATGCCGGTCTTCCAGGTTCATGCGGATAAAGGAGAAACCCCCTTTAAATTGTTTTGAAACGGTAGAACACTTCCTCAGAAATTCCCGGGAACATTCTTCTGAAATACCCAATTCCTTCAAACGGGCGTATTTTAAACCGGTATCATAGTAATCATTGATATTGTCCAGTCCAACGACATCATGGCCTGAATCCAGGAGTTTTTTGGATAAATGGAACCCGATAAAACCCGCGGCCCCTGTAATAAGGATCTTCATAAGCACATAATTTGGTTTTAGCCTCAAATTATCGTGGCCAAAATTAACTATTATTATAGAAGCATCGTTGGCGAAAATGCCATAATCGTCAAAAGCATTCGTTTAGAGGGTCTTGGCACCTGAAACAATCCCTGAAAAATGGCTCAGTGGGGAACTGAACCAAGGAAGCTGCAGAAATAAATTATTTGTATCCATCTGCCCCTGATTCCTTTTCTGCACAACAAGGTAATTGGGTAAATACCTTATTAAAGGACGTAAATTTAACCACAAATTTTCCTCCGGAGTTGCTTTCTGCTCCTTTTTTCTGGCTTTAGTATCCGTTTACCGGGACCAATGACTTCAGAGGCACAAGTAGACGTTCATATTGTCCCATTTACCGAATTGTTATTATTATTTTACAATAGAAACCTTATAATATCTAATTTTACTCCATAGATTTGTGCAGGTTTTTATCTTCCTAATGAACCAAGATTTTGATTATATCGTATATTGGAAGGTAAGAGGACCATCTGTATGACGTACTCAGTACCTGTTTGGAGATAAGGAATATGGTCCGGATAGCATGCTAAATAATCAATTCTAATTGATGTACCATTGATAACTGCAACTAAAATATGGCTGTCCTCCCCCCATATGGGCGGGAACGAACAGGCCTATGTTAAGGAAGCTTTTGATACCAACTGGGTGGCCCCTTTGGGTCCGAATGTAACCCTATTTGAAAAGGCTATTGCGGAATACCTGGGAGAGAATGTACAGGTTGCCGCCTTGAGTTCGGGCACTGCAGCCATTCATCTGGCCCTGGAACTATTGGGCATTACAAAAGGAGATGAAGTCATATGTCAGTCGTTCACGTTTTCTGCATCTGCCAATCCTATTCTATACCTTGGGGCCATCCCGGTATTTGTTGATAGCGAAATCACTACATGGAATATGTCGCCGGTTTTATTGGAAGAAGCTATTTTGGACCGGATTTCCAAGGGGAATAAGCCAAAGGCCATTGTAGCGGTCCACCTGTACGGGATGCCCTATAAGGTTTCAGAAATAAGGGAAATATCAGTAAAATATGATATTCCTGTTGTGGAAGACAGCGCGGAAGCGTTGGGAAGCACCTATAATGGTGTTGCCTGTGGCAGTCTGGGCGATATCGGGATATTATCCTTTAATGGCAACAAAATAATAACTACTTCCGGAGGAGGTGCTTTGGTTACAAAAGATGAGAAAACCAAGCAAAGAGCCGTGTTTTTAGCTACCCAGGCCCGGGATGATGCGCCACATTACCAACATTCAGTCGTAGGTTATAACTACAGGATGAGCAATGTATTAGCCGGAATAGGGCGGGGACAAATGGAGGTGTTGGATGACCGCGTCGCGGCAAGGAGGTCTAATTTTGACTATTACAGAACACGACTCGCTGACAGGTCGGATATTGCATTTCTACCGGAACCTGCCGGGTCCTTTTCAAACCGGTGGCTGAGTTGTATACTGACCCCATCCGAGGAGATAAGAGAACGCATACGAATAACGCAACTTAAAGATGATATTGAATGCAGGCCGCTGTGGAAACCAATGCACCTGCAGCCGGTATTTAAGAAATACCCCAGTTTTACAGACGGTACCTCTGAAGATTTATTTAAAAGAGGCCTTTGTCTGCCAAGTGGTTCTAACCTGAGTCAGGATGATCTTGACCGGGTTATAGACCAAACCTTAAAATCATTGTCCCATGATTAAGAACTACCTCGTTAACAATGCTCACAGATATGCTTCAAAATGGTTGGTCTTGGGCATTGATGTGCTATTGATCAGTATATCCTTTGTCCTTTCCTATTTAATCCGGTTTAACCTGACATTAAATTTTGACACGGACCGCTTTTTTGTGCAGCTTCCCTTTGTGGCGCTGATCGCATTGCTGGCATTTCTGATGACAGGATCCTATAAAGGAGTTGTAAGGCATACCGGGGTACGGGACGTTTACAACATATTCAATGCCATATGCCTGTCCAGTATCATTACCATCTTTCTGGTCATTGTCAACCGGCAAACCAAATTTATGGATGATTTCACCATTCCGCTATCGATCATCATCATTCATAGTTTAATTGGTTTTATTGTGCTGACCGCCTCCCGGTATGTATTCAAGACGCTGTATTATAACCTGGTCAAGAAATTCTCCATTACCAAAAATGTATTGATCTATGGTGCAGGGGAGTCAGGGATACTGACGTATAATGCATTGACCAGCCATACGGCCAGTAACTCAAGGGTCGTTGGGTACATTGATGATGATAATAAGAAGGTGGGCAAGAATATCAATGGGGTCAAGGTATATTCCAAAAGCGAGATCTCAGAATATTTTATTGCAAAGCGCAATGTGGTGGAGATTATTGTATCCATCAATAATATTGATAACAACAGTCTTCGGGAAATTGTGGAAAGCCTGGTAGACTATTCTGTTCAGGTAAAGATCGTACCACCTGTTGAAGATTGGATTAATGGGGAATTAAAATTATCCCAGATCAAACAGGTTCAGATTGAAGATTTGCTGAACCGTGTTCCGATTAATATTAAAAAATCCAAGGTTGCAGAAGAACTCAAGGGTCAGGTAATCATGGTTACAGGTGGCGCAGGGTCCATCGGGAGTGAAATTGTACGCCAGATTGCCAATTATGAATATAAGGCATTAATAATAATTGATCAGGCGGAATCGCCTTTGTACGACCTGCAACAGGAGTTAAAACAAAACGGGTTCCACAATTTCATCCCAATTGTCGGGGATATCCGGGACAAGAACAGGATGAATACTTTTTTCCAGGAATATAAGCCCACTATGGTTTTCCATGCAGCAGCCTATAAGCACGTTCCCTTAATGGAATACAATGCCTATGAGGCCATCAAGGTCAATATTGCCGGAACCAAAATGCTGGTGGATCTGTCCCTGACCTACAATGTGGACAAATTTGTCTTTGTATCCACGGACAAAGCGGTAAACCCAACCAATGTAATGGGCGCTACCAAACGCATAGCCGAAATGTATATCAGCTGCATGCACCAGGAGAATCGTACCAAATTCATCACAACCCGTTTTGGCAATGTTCTGGGTTCCAATGGTTCTGTGATCCCATTATTCAAAAAACAGATCGAAAATGGAGGTCCTCTGACAGTAACACATAAAGACATCACCCGTTATTTCATGACTATTCCAGAGGCATCCCAACTGGTTTTGGAGGCAGCTGCGATGGGGCAGGGGGGAGAGATCTTTATTTTTGATATGGGGAATTCCGTTAAAATATTCGACCTGGCCAAAAATATGATCAAATTATCCGGACTGAGGTATCCGGATGATATAGACATTAAAATAACCGGCCTGCGCCCGGGTGAGAAATTATATGAAGAATTACTGGCAAATGGTGAGAACACCCTGCCTACCTATCACCAAAAGATCATGATCAGCAAGGTCCGGGAATTGAATTACGCCGAAGTGCGTTCCAAGGTGGATGAACTCTGTGTTTCCAATATGTTCTTCAGCGGTGACACCGTGCGACTCATGAAAGAGATTGTCCCTGAATTTGTTTCTAATAACTCAGAATTCTGTAAATTGGACGGCTCTAAAGAAACAATAACGGGCGGTGAGGCCATAAAAAGAATATTCCAATCCTGAGCAGCCCCTATACATTAACACTTAGAATATGAAAAAAAAATCGAGGATCCAAAATTCCTTTGGAATTGCTTTTATCACTATACTACTTTTATTTTCTTCCTGTGCCTCTAAAAAGGAGGTGGTTTATTTTCAAAATGCCAGCGGTTTTGAAACCCTGGTTGACAGGAACAGTTTTTCTCCAAAATTTAAGGTCGATGATTTGATCAGCATCCATATTTCAACCCTGGATCCTGAAGCGAGTACCCCATTCAATCTATTTCGGGGATCAAGTGAGGGGGGAATTAAGGCAGAACAAGTGGATTACCTTATCGATGAGAAAGGTGAAATTGATTTCCCGGTGGTTGGAAAGGTTAAAGTTGCCGGACTCTCACCTGAAGAAACCCGGGTATTGCTTCGAGACAGACTTTCCCAATACCTTATTGACCCTATCATCAATATAAGGTTACAGAATTTTTCAGTTACTGTATTGGGGGAAGTAAACAGGCCCGGAACCTACCCTGTAAACGGGGAGCGTATTTCTATCCTGGAAGCCCTCGGTTTGGCTGGAGATTTGACCATTAAAGGTATTCGTGAAAACGTTATGGTTATCAGGGATTTCGATGGTACCAAAGTATATACGCGCATAGATCTTACCCGAAAAGAGGCCATGAATTCTCCTGTCTATTACCTTACCCAGAACGATGTGGTGTATGTGGAACCGAACAAATCGGCTATTACCGCGTCCAGCCTGGACAACAGGGCAACCATCGCCATATCGATTGCATCAACATTGATCACCTCCGCTGTAATTCTTCTAACACGACTTTAGTAAGATTAACCCCCTATTAGCATGAGTACAAACCTTCAAGGCCAAAAGCCTGATAATATCGATTTAAAAGAAATAATTGGTACCTATTCGAAACACTGGAAATGGTTTATCCTTTCCGTGATTATTGCGGTAATTCTTGCCTTTGTTTACCTGAGATATACAATCCCGGAATACGAGGCCCGGGCCAAAATCCAAATTATTGAGGATCAGAATTCGGCCTCCGGACTGGATCTTTTTTCAGAACTGGATCTATTTGGTGCCAAGAACAAAGTGGAAGATGAAATCGAAATTATCAACTCCCGATCAAATTTTATTGAAGTTGTCAGGGATTTGGGGCTAAATACCAAAGTGAAGTTGATGGGGAATATCCTGGACACGGAATTATATTCTAATCCACCCCTGAATATTAACTTTATTGCTGCTGATTCGATTATTAATAAATCTCAATTTTCATTTTTCCTGACGTTGTCTTCCTCAACTACTTTCGGCTATGCGCAGGAAGAAGACGTTCCTGTAAAAGTTTATGGGTATGGTAAAAATATCCCTACCCCCATAGGAGATATCGTTATCACTCCCAATGTTGAAAAATTTGAAAATTTTAAGGATAAAAAGATCAAAGTTACGGTAACGCCTATATCGGAGGTGGCACAGAATTATCAAAAAAAAATATCCGTAATCAATCCGGAGGAATATTCCAATATTCTTACCCTTTCATTGCAAGATCCCATTAAGGAAAAGGCAAGGGACATTTTAAATGGTTTGATAAGGATATATAACAGGAATGCAATCCAGGACAAAAAAATAATCGCCGACCGGACCTCCAGTTTTATCAACGAACGGATTGCGAATATATCTTCCAATCTCTCCACCGTGGATCAGTCAGCGGAGGATTTAAAGACAAGCAGAGGGCTTACGGATATTGCGTCGGAAGCGAATATTAATCTGAATGTAGGGGCAGCCAACCAGCAGGAGCTGGCCAATTATCGCACCCAGCTGAATATCGCTGCCTCCATGCAGGATCTGGTGGAACAACAGGATGGTTATGAAGTGCTTCCCGGCAATCTTGGCCTGAATGACCCTACCATCGCAACAACAACAGAACGGTACAACCAATTGGTCCTCGAACGGCAGCGCTTACTGAAGAGTTCAACCGAGAAATCACCCATCATTCAAAACCTGGATCAGCAGTTGCAGGGCCTGAAGCAAAGCATGCAGTCCAGCCTCAATAGCACGGTCAACAACCTGGGCATGCAGGTAAATACCTTAAGCGGACAACAGGCCATCATCAATTCCAAAATTTATTCAGCTCCACGCAATGAAAGGGCACTAAGGGATATCACCCGTCAGCAGCAAACGACGGAATCCCTCTACTTATATTTATTGCAGAAATCCGAGGAAGCACAGATTGCTGTGGCTTCCACCGCCCCGAAATCAAGGGTAATTGACAATGCTTATTACACTAGTGAATTGCCGGTTTCTCCAAGAAGGAACTTACTGGTTCTTGCCTCCCTGCTGGCTGGATTTTTCGTGCCTTTTTCGGTGATATTTATGAGGGGGTTATTGGATAACAAGATCCATAATATGCATTCCCTTGAAAATATATCGCGGGAAATTCCGGTACTGGGCGAAATTCCGCGACTTTCCAAAAATGAAGAAAAAATCGTGGTAAGGGAAGACCGCTCTGTATTGGCTGAAGCGCTGCGTATTCTGCGAACGAACCTGGATTACCTGATCAAGGCCAAAACAAGGCCGGGGAAAAGTAATATAATATATGTTACATCCAGTGTACCGGGCGAGGGTAAAACCTTTATCTCCACCAATCTGTCCATGATACTGTCAAGCGGTAACAAAAAAGTATTGCTGATAGGCGCAGATATCCGGAATCCGAAGCTTTATACCTTCTTTATGGGCAATCAGGTGGATAAATTGTCCAAAACAAGCAGGAACAGGGACTCGGGGCTTACAGAATATTTATATGATGATAACCTTCAGGTCAATGATATTATAAACCCGATGTTGGTACATCACAATACAATAGACGTAATTTATTCGGGAAGGATACCTCCCAACCCGGCCGAATTACTGATGAGTACCCGTTTTAAGGAACTAATTCTTGAAGTTTCCGAGCTTTATGATTACGTAATCGTGGATACTGCCCCGCTTATGGTTGTTACGGATACCTTATTGATCAGCGAGTATGCCAGTCACATGATCTATGTGACCCGGGCCGGGGTAACCGAGAAAGGTGCTGTCGAATTCCCGATCAAACTGCAGAAAGAAGGTAAGATACATGGCTTGTCGTTTGTAGTCAACGATGTGAAGACGGCCAATTTGGGATATGGCGGCAAATACGGCTATGGTTATGGAAAACGGTTAAAGAAATGGTGGAAGTTCTGATAAGTCTAAATATTGTTCCCTAGCTATAAAAATAAAACCTTGAGGGATGATCCTTCAAGGTTTTTAGTATTTAGAACAGCTATCAGATAACCATTTCGTAAGTAGTTGAAATTAGGACGATTTGAAGTATGGATGGATGCAACTTCGCGTTTTTAAGCGTTAAAAAAGTATGCAGATGAGATGAAGTAATTGATTAAATTTACGGCCAAATGCGGCCTAATCAAGGGATTGAATAGCAGCACCCCTCTAAACTGATCTATATCATTCCAAATTCCGTTAGAAGATAATTATTTCGGTACGAATCACATTTAAGCGGGAATCAGTAGACGTTAGTCGAAATGGGGTAGGGTAATTTGACCCTCAGTTGTTATAAAGTTATCTTTATAGTTGTTTTGCCCGCCCCGGGTTAATTCAAAAGAATAGCATAAATACGAGCACGAATATGAAAATAAATTACTCCAGCCCTATATCACTGGTTATACTGGTTGTCTTGCTTTGTCTGGGCACCGGCTTTTATACTTCCCTGCAAGCCCAGATCAATTTTGGCCAAAGTCAGCTTGACATGAATGGGCAGGGAAGCCTCTCCGGGGTCACTTCACTGATGTATGGTCCGGATGGCCGGTTATACGTTGCCGAATACCCGGGCACCATCAAGGTAATGACCATCCAAAAGAACGGCGTGAACGATTATGTGGTATCTGCCATGGAAACGCTGAATGGTGTAAAAAGCATAATCAATCACGATGATGACGGAACGCCTTGCAGTGGAAACCCGGGGAATTGTACCAGCCGGGAAACCACGGGACTCACTGTAGCCGGATCAGCTGAAAACCCTGTGATCTATGTATGTTCCAGTGATTTCAGGATAGGAGCAGGAGCCGGGCTCAACAGCGCCGGCGATGTAAATCTGGACACGAATTCAGGCATAATAACCCGGCTCGCCTGGAATGGTGGTTCCTGGGACGTGGTGGACCTTGTCCGCGGACTTCCAAGATCCGAAGAGAACCATGCTACCAATGGCCTTGAATTTGTAACTGTCAACGGCACCAACTATCTGATCGTTGCCCAGGGTGGCCATACCAATGGCGGATCACCCAGCAAGAACTTTGCGTATACCAATGAATATGCGTTATCAGCTGCTATATTGTATATCAACCTGGATATGCTGAATGGTATGCCTGTACAAACCGATGGGAACGGAAGGAATTATATCTATGACCTGCCAACCCTGGATGATCCCACCAGGAACAATGTTAATGGTGTCACTGACCCAGGTGCCGGAAATTACAATGGCATCGATATAAATGACCCATTTGGCGGTAATGACGGCCTGAACCAGGCCATCCTGGAAGCGGGCGGACCGGTTCAGATCTATTCCCCCGGTTATCGGAATTCCTATGACATAGTGGTCACCCAAAGCGGCGCGCTGTATGTAACAGACAATGGGGCGAATGGTGGCTGGGGCGGCTTTCCGGAAAATGAAGGAACCGGCTCGGTGACCAATAACTATATTCCCGGGGAACCTGGCAGTGGATCCCCGACACCCGATGGTGAATTTATCAACAATAAGGACCATTTGCAACTGATCACTTTGGATATCCAAAGTTATACTCCGGGTAGTTTTTACGGGGGCCATCCAAACCCGACAAGGGCTAACCCCAGTGGTGCCGGACTATATACCGATGATGGAACAAATGGGGGCGTATTTCGTACGCTGATCTATGATCCCAGTAATCCGGGGCCCGGTTTTACAAATGATCCTGATATTGCCCTGCCCGCCAATTGGGCACAGGTAGTGGCTTCAGCCAACCCCGTAGAAGGCGACTGGAGGGGACCCGGTATTGACAATCCTGAAGGTCCGGAAGATAACCCTATTACCCTCTGGCCTACGAATACCAATGGTATTGATGAATATACAGCTACTAATTTTGGGGGCGTTTTGCAGGGGAACCTGATTGCCGGTTCCAGCAATGGCAACCTTAGGAGGGTTCAACTGAATCCTGATGGTAGTTTGCAGAACCTGGACGTAAATTTTTTATCAGGAGGCCAGGGAGACGCCCTGGGCATTACATGCAATGGCAATTCCGATCCTTTTCCAGGCACCATCTGGGTTGGGACGCTGAATGGATTTATCACGGTATTGGAACCAAATGAATCTGTCAATTGCATCAATCCCGGGGAACCCGGTTATGATGGCACTGCAGATTATGACAGTGACGGCTACACCAACCAGGATGAAGAAGATAATGGCACGGATCCCTGTAACGGCGGATCCCAACCAACCGATTTTGATAAGTCGGCCGGTGCACCCCTGATATCCAACCTCAATGATACCGATGATGATAACGATGGTATCCCGGATGCCAGCGATCCGTTTCAACTAGGCAATCCGGCAGCCGGAGGCAGTGATGCTTTTATATTACCGGTCCTAAACGACCTCTATAGCCAGCAAGGACTGGGGGGTATATTTGGACTTGGGATGACGGGTTTAATGAACAACGGCGATCCTAATCCCAACTGGCAGGAATGGCTGGATGTAATTGGTCAGGGCCCCAATCCGGATGATGTACTGGGGGGAGCCGCTGGATTAATGACCTCCCAAATGACCTCCGGTACTGCGAACGGCGCTGCCAACACACAGGATAAGGGATACCAATATGGTGTACAGGTAGATCAGACCACCGGGATATTTACGGTCTCCGGTAAACTCGTCAACTTTAGCGGAGCCCTTCAGCTCTATGGTAACACGGCTGCTGTAGGGGGTGAACTGGGTATTTTTATCGGGGATGGTACCCAAAGCAATTTTATTAAAATGGTGATCACCACCAATGGGGTCACGGCCCTCCAGGAAATCACTGATACACCCCAGGCACCCATAAATATTCCTATAGCTGTTGGGGACAGACCGCAGGGAGACGTAACTTTTTATTTTATCGTAGATCCGTCCAATGGGAACGTAGACCTTGAATATGCGTTAGATGGAGGTACAAGGGCCGCGGTAGGCAGCATTACTGCGCAGGGGAGCATTTTAACAGCGCTCCAACAGGCGGCGACAGACCTGGCTGTTGGGTTTATCGGTACCTCCAATACTGCTGGGGTTGAACTGGAGGGTACCTGGGACTATTTAAACGTTTTGGGAAGTACGCCTACTATTGAAACAGTCTTCCCAGATGTAACACGATTTATCAATACTCCGGCTGAAGATTTTGACCTGAATACCTATTTTGATGATGATAGCGGGGATGCCAACCTTACCTATACGGTGACAGCGAATTCCAACACAGCAATCGGTGCTTCCGTAAACGGTAATACGCTTACGCTAAGCTACCCCGCTGTTCCGGAAGTATCTACCATAACCATCCGTGCCACGGATGCGGAGTCTAATTTTGTGGAGCAGACATTTACCGTCACTGTTACGGATGCACCGGTTGTACTCTACAGGGTGAATTCCGGCGGGCCCGCCATAGCATCCATTGACGGGAATATGGCCTGGCAGGCCGATACCCAGGCAAGTCCTTCCCAGAATTTATCCCAACCTGGAACCAATTCAACCGGGGCGTTTGGAATGAATTCCTATACCGGAGATGTAAACCAGACCACCACGCCTGTATCGATTTTCGATACAGAGCGATTTGACCTCAATGAATTGCCGCCCAATATGACCTATTCCTTTCCGGTTCCTGCACCTGGGGTTTATGAAGTCCGGCTCTATATGGGGAATGGCTTCAATGGGACGAATGATGCCGGTGAAAGGATCTTCGATGTTGGGATAGAAGGAATCGTTTACCCGGCACTTACCGAGTTGGATCTGTCTGCTACCTATGGGCATAAGGTGGGTACCGTTATAACTCACGGCGTGGATGTTACAGATGGTTCCATAGATATAGAATTTATTCACGGGGCTGAGGAAAACCCCCTGGTCAACGGTATTGAGATCCTGGATGTTTCAGATGATGAACTTCCACTTTATGTATATACCATCCCGGAACAAACCAACAATATAGGCGAGCAGCTCAATGGAAGTCTGGTTGTAGCTGCCGTGGGGGGCGACGGAAATTTAAGTTACGCTGCCTCGGGCCTTCCTGCAGGGGTTTTTATTGAACCCACAAATGGGCAGATAGGCGGTACAGTGGCCATTGGCGCCGAATCCGGTAGTCCCTATACGGTTACAATTACGGTTGATGATGCCGATGGGTCATCCGCGGATGCGGTTACAACGAGTTTTCAATGGAACATTGTTGATCCTACGACCTACCGGGTAAACGCCGGAGGGGAAGAAGTTACTGCTACAGATGATGGGACCAACTGGCGTTTCAACGCCACGCCCGGCACCTATAACGGGGGTATGTATAGTGTAAATACGGGGCTTATTATTAATTCGGGTTTATTGTATGCAGACCGGGACAGTTCTATCCCGGCTTATATTGATGATGCAACTTTTACAGCCCTTTTTGCTGAAGAGCGTTTTGATGAGGTGGCGGCCCCTGAAATGGAATTTACGTTTCCATTGGAGAATGGTGATTATGTGGTTAATCTATATTTTGGGAACGATTTTAACGGGACCAGTGAGATAGGGCAACGGGTTTTTGATATTTCAATTGAAGGGAACGTGGTCCGAGATAACCTGGACCTGGTCGAACAGTTTGGCCATCAGGTAGGGGGGATGCTTACTTTCCCGGTTACGCTTACAGATGGAATATTGAATCTGCAATTCCTCCACGAGGTTGAGAACCCGCTTATCAATGCCATTGAAATTTTTGAGGTGGACAATTCCAATCCGGTACTCACCTTAAATGCTATTGGCAACCAGATAAATGACGTGAACGATGTGGTAAGCCTCACGGCCACAGCATCCGGCGGCGATCCTGGCGGGAACAATACCTTTTATATTTCCGGGCAGCCTGCCGGGTTGACGATCAACCCCGCTACAGGTGCTATTACCGGCACCATTGATGCAGCTGCAGCTACCGGGGGTCCCAATAATGACGGCAACCATGTTGTAGTGGTTACGGTAACCAAACCGGGATCGGCCCCTGCAAGCAGTGTAGTCACCTGGACCATTGGCGGTTCCTTTGTGTGGGTGGATAAAAATGAAGACGAAAACTATACCGCCCGCCATGAAAATTCGTTTGTGCAGGCAGGCAATAAATTCTATCTGATGGGGGGCAGGGAGAATGCCCGGACCGTTGAAATCTATGATTACACCACTAACAGCTGGACTTCCCTTCCGGATTCGGCTCCGTTCGAATTCAACCATTTCCAGGCTACTGAATACCAGGGCTTGATCTGGGTAATCGGGGCGTTTAAGGACAATGCATTTCCCAATGAAGCCAATGCTGAATTCATATGGGCGTTTGATCCGGCAAACCAGGAGTGGATACAGGGGCCGGCGATTCCCGAAGCAAGGCGGCGGGGCGGAGCAGGTCTTGTAGTATACAATAACAAGTTTTATATTGTAGGGGGTAACAATGCAGGACATGCCGGTGGATATGTACCTTATTTTGATGAATATGATCCTGCCACCGGAATCTGGACACCCCTTGCCGACGCCCCCCGGGCCCGGGACCACTTTGCAGCCGTATTGATCGGCGACAACCTTTACCTGGCCGCAGGGCGGCAATCCGGAGGACCAGGAGGCGTCTTTAGCCCTACGATCCCCGAAGTGGATGTATTCAATTTTACTTCTCAGTCCTGGAGTACCTTAGCGGCAGGACAGAACATCCCAACGCAAAGGGCAGGCGCAGCTGCTGTAAATTTCAACGATCGCCTTGTTGTAATTGGAGGGGAAACACCTACTCCGGGACCCTCCCTGACCACCACGGAGGAATATGATCCCATTGCCCAGTCCTGGAGCCCGCTTGCTGATCTCAATTCACCGCGGCACGGAACCCAGGCTATTGTTTCCGGTAACGGGATTTTTATCACAGGCGGATCCCCGAACCAGGGGGGCGGCAACCAACTCAATATGGAATACCTTGGAGTTGATGCTCCAATAGGAACACCCAGTGTGCCCAGTATTGTATCGGCACCATCCGGGGTACTTATTGCAGATGGTACTACAGAAAATATAGACCTTGCTGTTACAGGAGGAAATGTTGGCGTTTTCGTTACTTCCATGGTGATTACAGGTACGAATGCGGCAGATTTTAATATTGTAACTGGAGATCTTGTCAACCAGTTACTGGATGCCGGCAGTACCCATACCATAAGCGTTGAACTCACCGGAACAGGACCAGGCAGGAATGCGGTGCTTACCGTAAATTATGGTACTGATTCATCTGTTGATATACAGCTTTCAAATGAAAACGGGCCCCCTGTAGCAGTGGCCGAGGCTACTCCCACCACTGGCAATGCGCCGCTGGAGGTGACTTTCACCGGTAGTAATTCAACTGATGATGATGGCGTGGTTAGTTATTTGTGGGACTTCAAGGATGGCGGAAATACGTCAGCTGAAGCAGATCCAACCTATACCTTCACGACAGATGGTACCTATATTGTTGAATTGACTGTTACCGATGCAGAAGGACTGACAGATACGGCAACCGTGACCATAGTTGTGGGGCAGGCCGCTCCAGGAGCTCCCACTGCGGTAATTGAAGCAACCCCATCCTCAGGTGTGGCTCCGTTGGAGGTTAGCTTTGTCGGTCGGAATTCTATTGACGATTTTGGAATCGTAAGCTATTTATGGGATTTTGGGGATGAAACTTCTTCAGCTGCCGTGGATCCTGTACATGTGTTTACGGAACCCGGGGAATATAGTGTTACCCTTACTGTTACGGATGCGGATGGCCTCAGTGACACAGCCACTGTAACTATTTTTGTGGATGACACGGAGGGGGGCATGCGGGGTATAATCCTGGAAAATCCTGCAAAGGATGGTATTGCCAGGATAAGAGTACTCAATAAGCCGGAAGAACTGATCGTCATGTATATTTATTTACATGATTCCAGTGGCAGGTTTATTCGCTCCTTCAATGCCCAGGAAGTATTTGTATCCGGTGGTACCTATGAGATCCCGGTGGATGTTGTCAGGGATGGGCTGTATTTTGTTGGGTTGGAAATGAGCCAGGGTGATCCATTGCTTTTGAAATTATTGATCAAGAATTAAAACTTGTAACCCATTGCTGTAATCAGGGGTTGGATACTTAAGGGTCCAACCCCTTTTTGTATTCTGCCTGGAGCAGGGCAACACCGCATTCTTACCATTTGGGCTATATCAAATACTACAGGGATTTTTGCCATGTAACTTGACGGATAACACCGATCGCTGAACGAGTTTTGCCTGTCCCGGTTTTGATACTATTTAAAAGGTTTTATCTTTATACTGTTCTCCCCGGAAATTATATCCTACACCACTAAATTTGAATTATGACCCAAGGATGCCGATACACCCACTGGATCCCATCTCCGTTTTTATTACTGCTCTTAACCTTTTGGCTAGGTATGGGTTACATTTTTGCGCAGGACTGGATCGACCTGGACGAGGATGAAGGTTATACCCCCAGGCATGAATGTTCCTTTGTTCAGGCCGGCAATAGATTTTACCTTATGGGCGGCCGTGAAAGCCCCCGGACAATTGATGTTTATAACTATGGGTCCGATACCTGGAGTCCACTCGTAAATGTAACACCGTCCGAATTCAATCATTTTCAGGCCACGGAATACCAGGGGCTTATCTGGGTTATTGGTTCGTTTAGTGATAATACCTTTCCAATTGAGCAGCCTGAAGAAAATATATGGATATTCAACCCTGTAACCGAAGAATGGATACAGGGTCCGTTGATACCTGCCAACCGCAGAAGGGGATCGGCCGGACTCTCCGTATATAATGATAAATTCTACATCTCCGGCGGTAATACCATAGGCCATGACGGGGGATACGTCCCCTGGTTTGACGAATACGACCCTGCTACCGGGCAATGGACCCCACTTCCCAATGCGCCACGGCCGCGGGACCATTTTCACTCGGTGGTTATTGATGATAAATTATACCTTGCAGGGGGAAGGCTTTCAGGCGGGCCGGGAGGGGTATTTTCTCCAACGATCCCGGAGGTGGATGTATATGATTTTATTGCAGGTAGTTGGAGTACCTTACCAGCATTGCAAAATATTCCAACCCCCAGGGGAGGTGCGAGTGCAGTAAATTACAACGGTAGCCTGTTGGTCATAGGGGGAGAAGTACAAAATCAGCTTGTATATGGTGTGAATACGGATGATGCCCTTAAAATTACTGAGGCGTTCAACCCGGCCACGGCCTCCTGGTCCCGGCTGTCGGATCTTAATTCAGAACGGCATGGCACGCAGGCAATCGTTTCGGGAAACAGCATTTTTACGCTTGCCGGGTCGCCGGCAAGGGGAGGTGGCAGGCAAACAAATATGGAATCCTATGGTACAGGTTCCCCTGCAGGCACACCGCTTGTAGCAAGCACCCTTACCGGTCCCGGGTCTGTTGAAATGGAGAACGGAACACCCATTGATATTACGTTGGAACTTGAGGGGGGGAATGTAGGGGAATATATCCGTTCTGCTATCATTACTGGCCCCAATGCCACTGATTTTGAGATCTTATCAGCAGTACCGGACAACACCTTGATGAACCCAGGGAGCACCAAAACGCTTCAACTGCAGTTTACTGCAACGGGTGACCGAACTGCAATGCTCGTCATTGCATACGGACAATCCTCGACCCTGAACATACCGCTCAGCTCCGGGGAAAGCACTGCAATCGGGCTCCTCAATCCCGGTAACCAGTTCTCAACAGAAGGGCAGAGCATTGTGCTGGACATTGAAACAGGATTTACTTCAGACCCTTCCTATTCTGCCGTTGGGCTACCCCCGGGCTTGTCTATCAACCCAAACACAGGGCGGATAAGTGGGACCATTGCAGACGGGAGCGGAAGTGGAGGCGCTTTTATGGAAGAAAATGGCCTTCTGGTCGTGGAAGCGGAATCAGGTAACATTACCCCGTCCTGGAGCCTTACGAATGCCGGGGGGGAAACCGGAATCATTGCAGGTTCTGACCATTTCAACAATCAGAATGGGGGCACTATTCCCTACGAAATCCAGATTTCCACCCCGGGGGTTTACAGGTTTAACTGGAATAATTTTTTCAGCGGTACCAGCTCCACAGACCAGAATGACAATTGGCTGCGTTTCCCCAATACGAACGATGTTTGGTTTTTCGGCTATCAGGGAACACCAGCAGATGAGGCTTTCCTTATCAACAACGTACAGGGCGCCCAGACGGATATAGTCTTTCCTATAGGTAGTTCCCGTATATCCCCCGCAACGACTCCTGAAGGGGTCAGCGGAAATGGGTATTTGAAGGTCTACCGGAGTGGGGGTAACTCGGGGATATATGACTGGCAGGCCAGAACGAGCGATGAAGACCCTCACGATATTTATGTCTGGTTTGTCAACCCGGGCATCTATACCCTGGAAATTTCAGAGCGTTCCCTGGGACATGCCATAGACAGGATGGCCCTATATAAGGTGGACGGCCCCAATTATACGGAGATCCAACTTTCCGCCCTGCCGGAATCAGGCCGGAGTGGCAATGGGATGGGGGCGGCTGCCAACAGTCCGTATGCTGTAACGGTTACGGTACTGGATGAAAGTGCCTCACCTGACACCGAAAGCGTTGAATTTACCTGGACCGTGGCAACTGAAGGGTCCCTCTTATCGGTCCCAAAAGCTACACCCCTCTCCGGAGAAGCACCGCTCGAAGTTGCCTTCACGGGTAGTGATTCGACGGATGACATTGCGGTAACTTCCTATTCCTGGGATTTTGATGATGGGAGTACGATCGTTTCCGATCCGGATCCCCAGCATACGTTTGGATCGGAAGGCACATATGATGTTACACTGACGGTTGGCGATGCTGATGGGAATACGGACAACAATACCGTGCGTATTACCGTATTACCCCCCGCCAACACCCCGCCAGTAGCTGCGATAGCGGCTACTCCATTAACCGGTCAGGCCCCGTTGCTGGTAAATTTTACGGGTAGTACCTCTACGGACGACAATGGAATTGTATCCTTCGCCTGGGATTTTATGGATGGGGGCGGCTCCCTGGATCCGGACCCGGCAAATACCTTCTTTACTGAAGGCACTTATACCGTGCTGCTGACCGTAACCGATGCAGGCGGACTAACAGACAGTGCCACCATTGATATCGTGGTAACGGCAACCGATATGCCACCGGTTGCCAGGGCAGAAGGATCACCCCTGTCAGGTACCGCCCCCCTGGAGGTTCAGTTCACCGGAAGTAATTCTTCCGATGACCTGGGAATAGTAGCGTACTCCTGGGAATTTGCAGACCAGGGCGCAACTGATACAACGGCAGATCCGCTATATACCTTTACAACACCGGGAAATTATGAGGTTTTACTCACCGTAACCGATACAAACGGGCAAACCGGTACAGATACCATCCTTGTTACCGTATCCGCGGAAGCGGAAAACCTTCCTCCGGTTGCGGTCGCCCAGGCTGCTCCGACATCGGGTTCTGCTCCTCTTGAAGTACAGTTTACAGGCAGTAATTCCTATGATGATACAGCGATTGTCAGTTATTTTTGGGACTTTATGGACGGGCTTTCAACCGCTACGGAGCCAGATCCTATAATTACTTTTGCCACTACAGGTACTTATAACATCACATTAACGGTAACAGATGCAGACGGACTTACAGATACCGCTACTGTTTCTGTTGTGGTTGGGGAGTCTGGAAACATACCGCCCACAGCCAGTATTGAAGCCACTCCCAGATCGGGTAATGCGCCATTGATGGTTGATTTTTCCGGCCGGAATTCCGTGGATGATTTTGGAATAGTCAGCTATTCCTGGGATTTTGGGGACGGGACCTTCTCAGGGGAAATAGATACCGGACATCTTTATACAGACCCGGGAACGTATACGGTTGTTCTGACCGTGGAAGATGAATCAGGTCTGACGGCTTCCAGCACCATAAGTATCGAAGTCTTTGAGGGTTCCGGCAGTATGATTGCAATAATCACTGAAAACCCGGTGTTTGACGGATCGGCTCAAATCCGGGTATTGGAATGGGGACCGGAATCCAATGTACAAGCCTTTTATATTCATGATTTCAGCGGACGACTTATAGCCACATTTCCGGCAGCAGCCCAGGCAGGTCCGGATGATTTCGTAATACCCGTCAACACGGTTCGTGACGGACTTTATGTAATCAGTATCAAAATGAGCAGTGGGGAGGTGGTAAGCCTGAAAGCCTGGATAAAAAATTAGGGTACAGCGTACAACCGGGATTAGACCAAATAGAGCTTAACAATAGAATAAGTTCTAAAAGAGGTGATATTTCTTTACCATTTCCTTCCATATAACGAGGAAGCGGGTATGCTAATCGAAAACAAAAGCAATAATTACTTTGCTGATTATTAAGAAATTAGATTTACATTGGAGAATATCCCCCTAATTCCCCTATCGAAATTAATATAGTATATGAAACACTACAACTTTAGAAATTATTTTCGCACTTTATTTTTATTGTTTCTTACATTATCACTTTCGGCAGTAGTTCGGGGCCAAATCAGTTTCTCACAAAACTCTTTGGATCTAAACGGATTTACCAGCATTACAAATGGAACTGCGCTTGACTTTGGACCGGATGGCCGGTTATATGTGGCAGATTACAGGGGCCTTATAAAAGCATTTACCATTCAGAGAAACGGGCCTGGTAATTATGTCGTCCTGAATACCGAAGACCTCAATGGAGTAAAAAACATTCCGGACCACAATGATGATGGGTCTACTTTTAACTCACCCTATCGGGAGACACTTGGGATCAAAGTAATGGGAACTGCGGCAAATCCGGAAGTATATGTGTGCTCCAGCGATTTTCGTATCGGGGGTTTCGGCAGTGGTGGAAATGGTGACAGCGGATTGGATACCAATTCCGGGATCATTACACGGATGCGTTGGACCGGCACAGCATGGGACGTGGTCGATCTGGTACGAGGCCTGCCAAGATCTGAGGAAAACCACGGAACCAATGGGCTGGACTTCGCCCATATCGACGGGACCGATTATTTGATCGTGGGGCAGGGGGGGCATACCAATGCCGGTTCCCCATCCCGAAATTTTGCATTTACAGGGGAGTATGCACTTACGGCAGCACTTTTGGCTGTTAACCTGACACAGTTGAACACTATGGCTGTTTCGACCGATAATGGCCGGAAATATATATATGACCTCCCTACCCTGGATGATCCAACAAGGGCTAATATCAATGGGATTACCGATCCTAATGCTGCCGGATATAATGGGGTGGATGTCAATGACCCATTCGGTGGGAACGACGGTTTAAATCAGGCTATGATCGTCCCGGGAGGACCGGTACAGATCTTTTCCCCGGGTCACAGGAATATCTATGACCTGGTCGTTACGCAAAGCGGGGCAGTGTACGTTACGGATAACGGCGCCAACCAGGGATGGGGTGGATTCCCTGTCGGTGAAGGCACTGCCAATGTTACCAATAACTATGATCCGCTGCAACCTGGAAGCAGTTCCGAGTCGGGCGGAGAGGCTGTAAACAATCAGGATAACCTGAAAATGGTGACGAATCAAATACAGACCTATACCTTCGGCAGTTTTTATGGCGGGCATACCAACCCAACCCGTGCCAACCCTCTGGGATCCGGAATATATTGGAACCCGGCTGCAGACGGTACTACTACCGGTGCCGTCTTTCGGACACAGCCTTATGACCCCAACGGATCGACACCCGGATCGACTACAAATTCCAATATCGCATTGCCCGCGAACTGGCCACCTGTGCCGGTCTCCATGGCCAATCCTGTGGAAGGGGACTGGCAAGGTCCCGGGATTACAAACCCGGATGGAGATGACAGCCAGATACTTACTATCTGGGGTACAAATACCAATGCCATTGACGAATATACGGCCAGTAATTTCAATGGTGCATTGCAGGGAGATTTGATCGCAGGGGTCAATACCGGCGTGCTGAGACGGGTTGAATTAAATCCGGATGGCTCCATGCAGGCGCTTACCGATGCGTTTCTATCCGGGATAGGAGGCAATGCCCTGGGCGTAAACTGTAACAGCGATACCGAAATCTTTGCCGGATCTATCTGGGTAGTTACCCTGGAAGGAACCATCCTGGTATTTGAACCCCAGGATTTTATAATATGTAACCCCCCGTCAACTCCTGGTTATAACACGGCCGACTATGATTTTGACGGATATACCAATCTGGATGAAGACCAGAATGGCACGGACCCCTGTAACGGTGGCTCCCAGCCTAATGACTTTGACAAAGGGGCGGGAGGAACGCTTGTTTCGGACTTGAATGATGCGGATGACGATGCTGACGGTATCCCGGATGGCAGCGATCCGTTTCAGCTCGGAAATCCCCTTATTGCCGGTAGCGATGCTTTCCAGCTTCCGGTCTATAATGATATGTACTCCAGTAATACGGTATTGAAAGGGTATCTGGGACTCGGGTTCACAGGGTTGATGAATAATGGTGCCCCCAATCCGAACTGGCTGCAATGGTTAGACCGGCGGGATGATGTGAATGACCCCAACCCCAACGACATATTGGGGGGTGCTATTGGCGCGATGACCATGCAAATGACCGCAGGCACGGCTGCAGGAGCAGTGAACAGTCAGGAAAAGGGATTTCAGTATGGAGTACAGGTAAACCAGGCCACAGAAATGTTCACGATCAGCTCCAGGTTGATGAACTTTAACAGCAACAGGCAGTTGTACCATAGCCAGTCACCACCCAATGCCGAGCTGGGTATATTCTTGGGTGATGGCACCCAGGACAACTACATTAAATTCGTATTGACACCCGCCGGCCTGACTGCCCGGGCTGAAGTAAACAATGAGCTCCAAGCCCCTGTAACGCTGGCAATAGCCACCAATAACCGTCCGGATGGCAGTATTACTTTCCATATAAGGGTTAACCCGGCCAATGGACAACTTACATTCCTGTACAGTTTTGATGGTGGCACCAACGTTACGCTGGGCACTATGACAGCCACAGGTGCCGTATTGAATGCGATCCAGCAAACCAATATACCACTGGCGGTGGGCCTTATCGGATCGTCAAATTTGCCAGGGACTGAAATTGAAGGAACGTGGGATTACCTGAACGTTGTCAGCGGCACCCCAACCATTGCGCAGGACCTGCCCGACCTGCACCGGTACGTATACTCTCCGGATGAAGCAATCAATCTCAATAATTATTTCAATGATGACAATGGCAAAGGAAACCTTGCCTACAGTATCACCGGAAATACGAATTCTTCTATTGGGGCAGCGATTAATGGAACTTCCCTCTCCCTCTCATATCCTTCCGCACCGGGCACTACCATAATTAGCATCAGGGCCACGGATGCTGATAGCAATTTTGTGGAACAATCATTTAATGTGGAAGTGGTTGCATCCCCAGTCGTTTTCCGTATCAACTCGGGAGGACCACAAATTGCGGCTATTGACGGGGATCTTGATTGGAGTGTCGATACCGAAGCTGATAATTCTCCTTATCTGGTGCAGGCGGAAACGAACAATACCTCCTTAAGTCAAAATATACTAACATACGATTCGGGCATTGATACCAACACGACCCCCTTGTCGATTTTTAATTCGGTCCGATTTGATACCTATCCTGAATTTCCGAATGTTTCCTACTCCTTCCCGGTTACGCTTCCGGGCATGTATGAGGTAAGGATTTACCTGGGGGACGGTTTACAGGCCACATCCGAGGCCGGACAACGAATATTTGATGTTGAAATCGAAGGGGTGATCTACCCGGATCTTGATAATATTGACCTTTCCGGCACCTATGGTTTCCGCCATGGTATCGTCATAAGCCATACTATTGAAGTGCAGGATGGATTTATCGATATATCCATCATGGATATTGGCACCCAGAATGCCTTGATCAGGGGAATTGAGGTGATAGAGGCATTTGATTCGGAAACCCCGATTACAATCAATCCCATCGCAGACCAATCCGGTTTGGAAGGGGAGCAACTTGATGGAAGCCTTTTTGTACAGGCCTCGGGGGGTGAAGGAAACCTGCAATATACAGCTGTCGGACTCCCGCCGGGTTTGGTTATTGAACCAACCAATGGACAGATAGGAGGAACGATTGCTGCGGGTGCGGCCACCGGCAGCCCCTATACCGTGACCATTACGGTAGACGATAATGACGGGAATTCAAATGACAGTCAGACTGTTCAATTTACCTGGATCGTTCAAGAGGCCGGCACCGGTACTGGTTTTGAATTGTACATTAACTCGGGAGGCCCTTCCGTAAACCATAACGGCCAGGTATTTGAGGCTGATCAATATTTTACCGGCGGGTATAGTTTTACGAATACGAATGCCCAGGTACCTCCATTATATCAGACTGAAAGAAGTTCGGATAACCGGTTTTATAATTACGACATTCCCATACCCAACGGCACGTACACCGTTACGCTGCATTTTGCCGAGATTTACTGGAATGCTACCGGGGGGCCATCTGCAGGCCTTTCCCGTCGCCTTTTCGATGTAAGCCTGGAAGATGATCTGGTTTTGGATGATTATAACATTACCGGTGATGTAGGGGTGGAAACCCCGGTCACAAAATCCTATGTGGTCACCGTTTCAGACAATGAACTGAACATGTACCTGACCGGGCGTTCTCCGGATGGCGGAAAGCACCAGCCCTTGCTCTCTGCATTTTCAGTGACGGGTGGTTCCTCGGGTAATCAGCCTCCGGTAGCTGTAGCCTCAGCCTCGACCCAAAGCGGTCCGGCTCCTTTATCGGTCACATTTACGGGGATTAATTCCACAGATGATTCAGGGATCTCAACGTATCACTGGGACTTCGGGGATGGTTCCACAGCGGACATTGCCAACCCGCAACATACCTATCAAACTGAGGATACCTTTACGGCTACCCTGACCGTAACAGACGGGGGAGGGTTAACAGATGAAATAACGCTGGATATTACTGTCGGGGAGCCACCATCCAATGGTTATTCGCTATATATTAACACCGGAGGCCCTTCCGTAAACCATAACGGCCAGGTGTATGAGGCTGATCAATATTTTACCGGCGGGTATAGTTTTACCAATACGAATGCCCAGGTACCTCCATTATATCAGACTGAAAGAAGTTCGGATAACCGGTTTTATAATTACGACATTCCCATACCCAACGGCACGTACACCGTTACGCTGCATTTTGCCGAGATTTACTGGAATGCTACCGGGGGGCCATCTGCAGGCCTTTCCCGTCGCCTTTTCGATGTGAGCCTGGAAGATGATCTGGTTTTGGATGATTATAACATTACCGGTGATGTAGGGGTGGAAACCCCGGTCACAAAATCCTATGTGGTCACCGTTTCAGACAATGAACTGAACATGTACCTGACCGGGCGTTCTCCGGATGGCGGAAAGCACCAGCCCTTGCTCTCTGCATTTTCAATAATTGGTTCCTCCTCAGGGCCTCAGGACCCTATCGCCAATGCGGGACCGGACCAGGATATTACGCTGCCAACCAACAGTGTGGTCTTTAATGGTTCCGGGAATGATCCTGACGGCGGCCAGATAACAGCATATTCATGGTCGCAGCTGAGTGGCCCAAATTCCGCAAACCTGAGTGGGTCCGCCACATCTAACCTGACTGCAGGGAATTTGGTGGAGGGCACCTATGTCTTTCAGCTTACGGTTACGGACGATGAAAATGCAACAGCCAGTGATGATGTCAGTCTGGTGGTTTTCCCTGCCCCGGGTGGTGGAACTTCCATTCGCATAAATACGGGGGGTTCTGAGTTTACCTTCAATGGGGATGTATGGGCTGCTGACCAGTTTTTCTCTGGTGGAAATACCTTTGCCAGAAATAATGCGGCTATCGCCAATACAACTAATGATATATTGTATCGCAGCGAACGCTATACGACATCAGGGACACTAATCTACAATATCCCGGTAGCTTCCGGGACATTTGATGTAGACCTTCATTTTGCGGAGATCTACTTCGGGGCTGTTGCGGCAGGAGGGCCGGGATCCCGGGTTTTTGATATAGATATTGAGAACGGACAGGCACAGCGCAGCAATTATGACATTATCGTTGCGGCGGGAGGTAGCGCCATTGCAGTCATCGAAAGTTTTAGCGGGATCACCGTCAATGATGGCAACCTGACCATCACACTGACATCCGTAGTGGAAAATGCCAAGATTTCCGGTATGGAAGTAAATACCAGTGCAGGATTGTCTGCTAAATCCGGAACGCTCTCCAAAACCACGGCAGCTAGCCCGGATTCCCTTGGAAAAGAGGAATCAGTTATTCCGTATGGTATTCAGGTATATCCGAATCCAACAGAAGCAGAGTTCCGTATTTTTTCAAATGATCCGGTATCCCGTCTACATAAAATTTATGTGTTTGATGATGCGGGCCGGATCATCAGGGTATTCGATGCTGAGATGGGCAGGCTGGACAACACCTTATACCGTTTCAATATTGAAGAACTTGAAGCGGGGATATATACATTATCTGTAACAACCGATACCGAAACAAAATACCATTACCGGCTGGTCCTTAAAAAGTAGCAGCTGCATCAGGGATAAGGATACTGGCCGTAACCAGGACCAGACATGCCCTGTTCCATTACTATCGTTAAATTCTCGGGGATTGGATCGTATCCGGTTCAATAAAAGACTTCGATGGTCCGCTGGATTACCGGGATTAGCTGTTTGACCAGCTTTTTGGGAAGGGTAATTTCTTTCAGCGCATCCAATTGCTGAAGGTTGTGAACATCCGAGGCGACAAAATCAATCAGCTCTTCATCGAGTAGTTTATAAGCCATTTTTGTGATTTCATCCCCATAATATTCACTAAGGGATAATAGATTCATCTGAAAATGGATGCCCTGTTCTTTAAACTTTTGGTACTTCTTCAAATTGTGGTGCAGAAATCCATAGCGCTCCGGATGGGCAAGGATCGGAAAAAACCGGTTGGAGGCTGTTTTGATAATCGCTTCTTTAAAATTGATGGGTGGCTGTAAATAGGACATTTCTACAAGCAAATAGCCATTTCGCATGGGCATTACCTCACCTTTTTCCAGCAATGCCTCAAAATTATCATCGATCATATGTTCTGCAGAGGCTTCAATGGAAATGTTTTTCAAATCGTTTATTAAGAGCTCGTCCCGCAATACAAATAAGGAAGAATTAATAGACTGTGGCGTATTGGGATAATAGTTATGCATAATATGAGGAGTGGCAATAAAATTGGTAACCCCGATTTGCATGAACGCCCTGATGAGGGCAATGGATTCCGAAGGGCTTTTTGCGCCATCATCGATACCCGGAAGAATGTGGTTATGGATGTCCACGAAATCCCTTAAATAATCAACTAAAAAATATTTCTTACTAAAATAGTGAAGCATAGGGTATCAGAATCTCGGTGCAAAAATAGTACATCTGCAGTTAATTAAGGTACGGCAATATTCCCGGTCAGACTTACCTATCCATGGCGGGGCAATTATATCATCCTGTACGCTACCGTTTTATGCGTTATTTTAAAATCTCGTTATTAGTACTTGCCTGTGCAGTATCAGGCGCATTCCCGATACATCAGAATATCCACATGATTTATTGTGGATATAATTTAAAAAATCAGTATTTTGTGCAATTGAATGTTCCCGGATTCTCCAATGTTTTTCGCAACCCTTTTTTTGAAATTACCACAAATAGTTACAGACGGTATAGGTGCATTGTAAAAAATGTATGAGGAGATCTATGATTTGTTAAGCACTGCGATCAAAAGAAGCAGTTTCGATTAAAGCATACCGAAAATCACGCAACTAAATATACTCGTATGAAAAGAAGAAATTTTGTTCAACTGTCCGGATACGGAGCGGGAGCATTGTTATTGCCGTCCGCAATGTTGGGGAATAGCATCCCGGTGGAAGCACTGCTCGATCCCGGTATGGATAGTGCCGTAAAAAAACAACTGGCGGATATTGCGCTGAATTCGGCCAGGTCCCTGGGCGCTTCGTATGCTGATGCAAGGATAGGCAGATACCTAAATCAATATGTTTTTACCCGGGAAGACAAGGTACAGAATGTAGTCAATACTGAATCTTTCGGGATTGGTATCCGCGTGATTGCCAATGGCACCTGGGGATTTGCATCAACCAACGATGTGTCTGAAAAGGGCATCATAAAGGCAACAGAACAGGCAGTTGCCATTGCCAGGGCCAACTCCAAAATCCAAAAGGACCCGGTTAAGCTGGCACCGGTCAAGGCATATGGGGAAGTTTCCTGGAAAACACCCATCAAAAAGGATTTCAAAGATGTGCCTGTTTCCGAGAAAGTGGATCTGTTGCTCAGGGCCAATGCCGCGGCCATGGAAAACGGTGCAAATTTCGTCAATTCTGCCCTGTTTATGGTAAATGAACAAAAATACTTTGCTTCCACCGATGGGTCCTATATCGATCAGGATATCCATAGGATATGGCCGACCTTTAGTGTAACCGCTATAGACAAGGCAGAGAACAAATTCAAAACAAGGCAGGCAATGAGTGCACCCATGGGGATGGGCTATGAATATATGGACGGCCTGGGATCTGAAAAATTGGAAGGTGCCGCAGGGCTTACCTTGTACCGCGATAGTTATGACATGGTGGAAGATGCAACGATAGCTGCCAAACAAGCCAAAGAAATGCTTTCCGCCAAATCCGTTGAACCTGGTAAATACGACCTCGTGCTGGAACCCAACCACCTTGGGCTGACGATCCATGAATCTGTGGGCCATCCACTCGAATTGGATCGGGTGCTTGGGTACGAAGCAAACTATGCCGGGACCAGCTTTGCCACCATTGACAAATGGAAATCAGGTGATTTTAAATATGGTAGTGACCTGGTAAATATTGTGGCAGATAAAACCCAGCCAGGTTCGTTGGGGGCAGCAGGCTATGATGATGAAGGTGTGAAATGCAAAAAATGGGACCTTATCCGAAATGGCATCCTGGTCAACTACCAGGCTATCCGGGATCAGGTTACTATGATAGGACAAAATGAATCGCATGGCTGTTGCTACGCACAAAGTTGGAATGATGTTCAATTCCAGAGGATGCCCAATGTTTCACTTGAAGCAGGAAAGGACCCGTATAGTATTGGCGAAATGATCAAAGATGTTGAAAAAGGAATTTATATTGCCGGGAGAGGCTCCTATTCCATAGATCAGCAGCGTTATAACTTCCAGTTTGGGGGTACGGTTTTCTACGAAATCAAAAATGGTGAGATTGTTGGCATGCTCAATGATGTGGCATACCAGTCTAATACACAGGAATTTTGGAATTCCTGCGCTAAAATATGCGACCAGGGGGACTACCGGTTATTCGGATCATTTTTTGACGGGAAGGGGCAACCATCCCAGATCAGTGCAGTATCCCATGGAAGCGCAACTTCAAGGTTCAATGGCATTAATGTGATCAATACCGGAAGGACAATTTAATCTCGTTTTACTAAAAAATAATACAATGGCAATATATACAGAAGAAGAGGCCCGGAAAATAATGGAAAAAGCGTTGAGCTTCTCCACGGCGGACGCCTGTGAGGTTAATTTAAATGGTAGTGAAAGCGGGAATATCCGCTATGCCAGGAATACGGTTTCCACATCGGGTCACCGATCCAATCAGTCGCTCGTGGTACAGTCCAGTTTCGGTAAACAGTCCGGAACCGCCACCATAGATGAGTTTGATGACGAATCCCTTAAAAAAGTAGTAAAAAGGTCAGAAGAACTGGCAAAATTATCTCCCGAAAACCCGGAATTCATGGAGCCTATGGGCCCACAAACATATGATGATGCTATAACATTTATAGCGTCCACTGCTGAAATTACACCGGAATATCGCGCAAATGTGGCAAACAGCAGCATTGAACCCGCTGTTGCCAGTGACGTAACCGCAGCTGGTTTCCTCAATGATTCTTCCGGTTTTAGTGCCATGATGAATTCAAAAGGCCTTTTTGCATATAACAAATCCACGAATGCCGACTTTACGGTTACGATGAGGAGTAACGACGGAACGGGATCCGGCTGGTCTACGCGGGACTTTAATGACATCACAAAATTTGATGCCGCAGAAGCTTCCAAAATAGCCATTGATAAAGCTGTAATGTCCAAAGAAGCCCTTGCTATTGAGCCCGGGAAGTATACCGTTATCCTGGAACCTGCAGCTGCCGAAGAACTTCTTGGCAATATGGCATTTGCATTTGATGCACGTACTGCGGATGAAGGCAGGAGCTTTATGTCTAAGGATGGGGGCACTAAACTTGGTGAAAAGATTGTCGATGAGCGTGTTACTATGTGGTCCGACCCATTAAATCCAGAAGTTCCGACTTCTACCTGGAACGGGGAAGGGATGCCTTTAAAGAAAGTCAACTGGATTGAAAATGGCGTAGTGAAAAATCTGGCATACAGCCGCTATTGGGCTGAGCAGAAAGGAGTTGAAGCCGTTCCGTTCCCGGGAAATTTCATAATGCAGGGCGGCGATGCAACCCTGGAGGAGCTAATACAGGATACCAAAAAAGGGATTCTTGTAACGCGGTTTTGGTATATCCGGTCTGTTGATCCACAGACCTTGCTTTACACCGGACTTACCAGGGATGGCACCTTTTATATAGAAAATGGCCGGATAAAACACCCTGTAAAGAATTTCAGGTTTAATGAAAGCCCCATCATTATGCTCAATAACCTTGAAAAACTCGGAAAACAGGTCAGGGTCAATGGCAGCCTTATCCCGTATATGAAAATAAGGGACTTTACCTTCACCAGTTTGTCAGATGCCGTATAAAGCAGACTAATGTCTCCAACTGGTTGTGATCATGTCACAGCCAGTTTTTTATTCATGGCATTTTCATTCATCACGGTTGTACAAGAAATGAGGTTTTGGCTTCAGTGCAGAATTATCGGTAAGACCTATATTGGCATTCGAGGTCAATAAAGCAGCTTCCAAACGTAATTAACAGAAAATTTAAAATTCCAACCCTTGGGCAACCCGTTTATCTTTACAAGGTTACAATATGAGTCCGGTGACTGGGATGTAGATCAGCGCATGCCTTCCAACCTGTTGAATTCGCTTGTGGAGTATACTACCCTGGAGGTTGACAAAAAAGAGAATATCATATCTTTGAGCAGCGATGCTATTTTCAAATATCCCTTTTGCTACCTCACTGGTCATAAATTGGTACAGTTTACAAGCAAGGAAAAGCAGAATTTTGAAAAATATATAATGAACGGTGGATTCGTTTTTGCAGATGATTGCAACCATGATATCGACGGGTTGTTTGCCAAATCCTTTGAAGGGCAAATGGAGGATATCTTCGGATCCGGCAAATTGAAAAAAATACCCAATGACCACGAAATATACCGTATATTCTTCGAATTTGACGATGGACCGCCTACCACATCCCAGGAGTTGAACGGTTGGGGAGATGACCTGGTTCATGAATACCTGAAGGCGATAGAGATCAACGGACGGATCGGGGTATTGTACAGCAACAAGGATTATGGCTGTGAATGGGATTATGATTTCAGGAATAAACGCTGGTATAAAATTGACAATACACGGTTCGGGGTTAATATAGTCCTGTATGCCCTAACATCTTAATAGTGAAATTACATGGCGAAAAATTTAGCCCAAATTAGCAGGGAGGTAGAAGAACTTACTTCCCGGTTGGCCGACCTTAAAAGGGAAATAGGGAAAGTTGTAGTTGGACAGGAAGAAACGGTGGAACATATGCTTATTACCTTCATGGCAGGCGGGCATGCGCTGCTCGAAGGAGTTCCGGGCCTGGCAAAAACCCTGATGATCAAGACCCTGGCCCAGGCCATTGACTTGAAATTCAAGAGGATACAATTTACACCGGATTTGATGCCCTCTGATATCATTGGAACGGAAATCTTAGAGGAGGATCACGCTACGGGCAAGAAATTTTTCGAATTCAATAAAGGCCCTGTCTTTGCCAATATTATCCTCGCAGATGAAATTAACCGTACCCCTCCAAAAACCCAGGCAGCCTTGCTGGAGGCTATGCAGGAATTTGAAGTAACCTATAGCGGCAAGACCTATGACCTGGATAAACCTTTCTTTATCCTGGCTACCCAGAACCCGATTGAACAATCCGGGACCTTCCCGTTGCCTGAGGCGCAACAGGACAGGTTCTTATTCTACATTAAGATAGGGTATCCTACGGAAGCTGATGAAAATTCCATCCTCAGGAATACTACTGGCACAGCCAAAGCCGCCATTCAGAAAGTCATTACCGGGGAGGATATCATTCAGCTGCAACGCATGGTACGGGAAGTCCCGATCAGCGATGACCTTATCCAATTTGTCAGCCGGATCGTGCGGGCCACCAGGCCTGAAACCACCAGGAATGATTTTGTAAAGGAATGGGTCAGTTGGGGTGCCGGCCCGCGGGCCGGTCAGGCAATGATCCTTACGGCAAAAGCACGCGCTTTACAGCAGGGAAGACTGGCCGTTACCCTGGAAGATCTCAAAAATGTGGCCCTCCCGGTTTTACGGCACCGGGTTATCGTCAATTTTAAAGCTGAAGCAGAGGGTATCACGGCTGACCACGTAACCCATAAACTTCTGGAAACCACAGGATTTTCTACTAATGGATCGCATTAAGTGAAACAGGATTACCATGATCTGCTCCAACCAAAGATTATCGGCAGCGTGTCGGGCCTGGCACTCATTGCCAGGGTGATCGTGGATGGATACCTCAACGGGCTGAATCAAAGCAGGAGGGTAGGCGCAGGTTTGGAATTCAGCCAATACCGCGGATATGAGCCCGGTGATGACATGCGGTTACTCGACTGGAAAATGTTGGCGCGGTCAGAACGCTATTATATAAAACAATCCGAAGTGGAAACCCACATTGCCGTCAAATTTATCCTCGACTCCAGCAAGTCAATGCTACATGAGGAAGAAGGCTTATCCAAAATGGATTATGTGCGCGTCCTGGTAGCCGCTTTAGCATTTTTGGCCCAGAAACAAGGGGATGCCGTAGGGATGTTTGCACTGAATGACCATAAATTTTACAGCCATTACCCCATGATCCAGAAACAGCACTTTAACAGGCTTTTACTGGAACTTCTAGCTATCCGTAATCAGGGCAGGTGGCCGACAGACCCTCTGAGCACCCAAAAGTTGCATGACCGAAGCCATAAGGAGTTGCTATTTTTTATCACCGACCTCCATGAACATCATACCGAATTACTGGATCTTATCCTGGGACTGAAAACCTCCCGGAATGAGGTGGTGGTATTCCACATTACAGGTAGGCAGGAGCTTGAGTTTACGTATAAAGGGCAGGTGATTTTTGAAGACCTGGAGACAGGTGCGCGGGTGAAAGTTGATGCCAAAAAGGCCAAACAACACTATTTGGAAGCACTAAACCTGAAAATAAAGAGCATCAAGGATGCCCTTTTAACTAAAGGAATAGGTTACCAGATGTTCCGACTGGATGAAAATATTGGGGAAGCGTTACAGGTTTTCCTCAAAAAAAGAACCAGCTTGCTGTAGTATGAACTTTATATATCCAAATTTCCTCTGGGGTTTACTGGGGCTCGCTGTTCCGCTGGCTATCCATTTATGGAGTAAGCGGAAAGTTCCGGTCATAAAAATAGGAAGTATTCAGTTCCTGACAGAACCGGATTCACGGCAATCAAGCAGTATCCAGCTGAATGAATGGTGGCTCCTTGCACTGCGAATGCTGGCAATAGTTTTCCTCTGCCTGATACTTGCCGGGCCTCACATAAGAATTTCGGCAGAAAACTCGCCGGTAACCTACCTTGTTGAGCCCTCCCTCCTGGATTCAGAAGCGATGAAAGCTGTATTGGATACACTCCCCGAAGGATCAGTACGACTGCTTGGACCTGGTTTCCCTGATCTGGAATTTCATACTCCCACTGAAACAATATCTCCAAATTACTGGCATTTGGCCAAAGCTATGTCAACCCTTCATACAGACAGTATTGTGGTTTTTACCCGCGCTCTTTTGAGTGGCCTGAAGGGAATGCGGCCAGCGATAGGTACCCCCATACAATGGGTTATTATAAACCCCGATACACTTGTGAGGAGAGTCGTTGAAGCTCAATCAACCGGCACGGGGATACGTTTGCTTTCCGTGGTGAGTGACGACCGCCGACTGAGTTTTGACAGGGAAGAATATCCTACCGGCAGTGATCGTTTCCGGATCACCTCTTCCGGGGATAGTGTCCTTGTCTATGCTGAAGCGGATAGTACCCGCGTGCCTCTGATACCGGCAAAGCAGGTGGATGTGCATATTTTTTACAGTGACAGCCTGGCAGATCAAAAAGAATACCTGCTTGCTGCCTTACGGGCTGTTGCAAGGTATGGTAAACAGAAAGTCAATATAGACATTTCAAAGGACACCGATACTTTGGAACATTCCGGGGCTGACTATATAATATGGCTAAGCAATATTGCAGTACCCGAATTTAAAGCTAATACACTGGTGTACCAACCCACGGAGAATTCTAAAACACCAATACTCCAGGACTCTTCGGGTAATTTTTACTACCTGACAAAGCACCTGGACGCTGAAAATATTACCGCAGCACATCTAACGGGGAAACTGGTACAGTTCCTTAGCCATCATAGTGGGTTAGATAATAAATTACAGGTTTGGGACCGCCGGTCGGTGTCTTTGGAGGAGCTTGCCACATCAACAGATCTCCGGCAGCCTCCCGGGAACTATGCCGCCAGCCTGGATATGGTACCCTGGTTCTTGATAATCCTGGGTCTAACGCTTGTACTGGAACGTATAGTGGCTAAAATTAGAAGGCAGTGAATAAAACGTCACATAAAATAATAACAGACCTTATCCGGAAATGGCATATCCTCCTTTGGATGGAAATATTCTTATACGGGCTGGGACCTGCGGTAGCGCTCTATCTGCTGACCCCATCGCTCTGGTGGCCCGTGCTGGCCCTTATCCTCATAAGCGCACTAGCTGGCATGGTGCTGAGACCCTGGAATATTACCCCCGGTAAGGTTTGTAGTCATATTGACAATCAGTGCCATAGAATGGAATACAGCACCGGCCTTCTACTGGTTCCGGCAGAACAACTACCGGACCTCGCCCGGCTCCAGCAGGATAAGGTTGCAAAATATCTGGTAGAGGTACGGGCAGGCTTACGCCCCCTGGGGCATTTGCGAAGGGCTTTCCTTATAGCGTTCCTCTTTATCAGCTGTGGTCTCATCATATCTCGATTCCGGTTGCTGGAAACACTTAATATATCCCTGGATAAAAAAGGGGCGAAAGAGACCATACAATTCCAACCAGCGGACTCAATTTCCCGTGAAACGGTACCCCCGGTGCTTGCGCGGCAAATGCTCCACCTCCGCTTCCCTTCCTATACACGGCTAAGGCCCGGCTCAACCCGGAAAATGGATGTAAAGGCAGTTAAGGGAACCCGACTTACCTGGGAGATCGGATTTAATGATACAGTGGGCAGTGCTGCTTTGGAAAGCCTGTCTGAATCCTACCCCATGAAATGGGTTAATGGGAGTTATATCTATTCCACTGTGGTGGCATCTTCAGGGTTTTATAATTTCCGATTCACCGATACCCTGGGGGGAACTTATGTTTCCGAATTATATTCAATTGAGGCTGTAGAAGACAAGGGACCGGTTTTGGAAGTCCAGGGATTGAAACAGTTCTCTTCTTATCTGTTTTCCGATAGGAAAGAACTCCGGCTTACGACCCTGGTTACCGATGACTATGGAATTGCGGATGTTGCCATAATTGCTACGGTAAGTAAGGGTTCCGGAGAATCTGTAAAATTCAGGGAGGAAAAGCTGCCGTTTGATAATGCGTTTATTCCTGGCAGGAAAGAACTGAAACTTTCAAAAAGCATGGACCTGGATAAACTGGCCATGGAACCGGGGGATGAGCTTTATTTTTATATCGAAGCCACTGATACTAAGAACCCCGGACCCAATATAACGCGGGGAGAGACTTACTTTGCCGTGATCAGGGATACGGTTACTAATACATTCGAGGTGGAAGGGACCATGGGTGCAGACCTGATGCCTGACTATTTCCGAAGTCAGCGGCAATTGATCATCGATACCGAAAAACTGATCAAGGATAAACCGGCACTTTCCAGGCTGGAATTCAACTCCTTAAGCAATGAACTCGGGTATGACCAAAAAGCTTTACGAATTAAGTACGGTGAGTTTATGGGAGATGAAACCGGGGGAGGAACGCTAGCCCCTCCGGAGTCGGAGCAACCTGCTGAAGAGGATACAGGGACTGACCCCCTGGCGTCGTATACCCATGATCATGATGGGGATAACGAGCATAACCTGGTTGACCATCAGGAAGAAGTGGCTGATGAATCAGGAAATAATCCCCTAAGTGCCTATGTTCACAACCATGAAGACCCGGAAGCATCCACCTTGTTTGCCCAGTCCCTGAAAAACAAATTGATGCAGGCTATGGGCGAAATGTGGGATGCCGAGCTTTACCTTCGCCTCTATGAACCGGAAAAATCCTTGCCCTTTCAGTATAAGGCGCTTAAACTCTTACAGGAAATTAAGAACAGTGCCCGTATTTATGTCCATCGTATCGGGTTTGACCCCCCACCCATCCGGGAAGACAACAGGTTAACGGGAGAAATGAAGGATATTGCCAGTTTCCGAAAAAAGGAAGCAATCGCCTTACCGGAGGAGGCCCCTTTTATGAGACAAGCGGTAGTACGGCTTGAGCATCTGATCCGGGAAGGAACCAACCCTGCGCTTACGGACCGCAGTATCTTTGAACAGGCAGGGAATGAGCTGGCACAAAAAGCCATTGAAAAACCAGGCGCTTATCTTATGACATTACAACACCTAAAGTGGCTGACGGAAGATATGGAAATCCCACCCGGCAGGTTAAAATCAGTCCAGCGTGGGCTGCTTGATGCCATTCCAGATCCAACCCCCGATCCCGACAGGGATTCCCGGTTTCTGGATGCAGCCGATAAAATGTTACTTGAAGAACTGGGAAGGGATGATCGCTGATATTGATTTTTTACATGAGGACCTTATGTGGCCTGTTTTTGCGGGATCGCTGGTCTTATTGGTAGTTTATATATGGAAGGAATGGCCTCCCATCCCAAAAAAACGGTTTTATATAAAGTGTTTGGCTGCCATCCTGCTGATCCTTTCCCTCGCCATGATAGCCCTGAGACCTCTGAAGGAAAGGGCTGCGGAAAATAAGGTTGTAGCCCTTGTCAGTGAAGGGATGCAACCCGGACAGCTCGATAGCCTCGATAAGGTATATCCGGACCTTGCTGTTTTAAAATACAAGGTTAATGAGGATATCAGGGACACATTGAATTCCTACGGTACGATTGTACTTCTGGGGCGCGGGATACAGCCATTCGACTTCTGGCAACTGGAAGGGATACCCGTCCGGTATCTCGGGGGAGAACAACCCCAGGGAATCATCCAATTATGGTATGATTGGGAAACTTCTGTCGGGAAGGAACTCAGCATTAACGGAACATTCAATGAACCCTCTGAAGGGGACCGGCTCGTATTAAAAGGTCCGGGGGGAACAGGCCTTGATTCTGTACACCTTGATGAAAGCGGCCTGAAGCAGTTTCAGCTGCATACGATCCCCGCAGTACCCGGAAAGTTCCTTTTTTCACTTGACCAGGTAGATTCAATGGGAGCTTTGAAGCATTCGGAACCCCTGCCCATCAGTGTCGCGTCCAAAAAAAAATTGAAAATTGGGGTGGTAAATGACTATCCAACCTTTGAAACAAAATACCTGAAGAATTTTTTGGCTGAAATGGGCCACGAACTGCTGATCAGGAGCAAGGTTAGCAGCGACCGGTTTAAAATGGAGGCCTTTAATACAGACCCGGCTTCATCGTTGCGTATTACTGAAATGAACCTGGAAACCTTTGATCTGCTCATCATGGATTCTGAAACCTATTCCAGGTTACCTGTAAGCTGGCGGACGGCCCTGATAAAGGCTATTACGCATGCCGGCCTTGGACTTTTTATCCAACCTGGCACCGGGTTTTTTGATTCAACCGGTACGTTCGTTCAATTTGAGTTTTTAAGTGATAAGACCACACAGGTGCAACCCGAACAGGTTGCAGTGGACGTACCTAAACACCCCTTTCATTTTAAGAAGAGTTTTGGGTTACAGGCTGTACATGCAGCCAACGGCAAGGTATTGACGGCATATGTTCGGGCAGGGGAGGGGAGGATAGGCAGTATGGTATTTGAAAACACTTTTCAACTCCTCCTCGATGGCCACCAAAGGGAGTATCAGCAGCTATGGACGGTAATACTGAACGGGATCTCAAGAAAACACCATCCTGTTGCGGAATGGAATCCAGGACCCCGTTTTATCTATAGGGACTACCCTTTTAAATTTGAAGTACGGACCAACCTGGATCAACCGGAGGTGATCAGTTCAGCCGGATACGTGGTACCGCTTGCGCAGGATATCGACCTGTCCAATTTGTGGCGGGGTACCACCTATCCCCGGCATACCGGGTGGAACCATCAGAATTTAAAAAACGACACTACTTCTCTTTTCGAATATTATGTAATGGACACAACCAACTGGAGGGCGCTGTCAGCATATGACCTACAGGATGCGAACAACAGGCATTGGGCCGGCACGCCGCTGATTGGAGATGTAAAAAAGAAAGCAAAACCATTGCCGCTGACAGTTTTCTATTTAGTTTTCCTGCTCTGTTCCGGGTATTTATGGCTGGAGCCAAAATTATTTCAGGTCTGAATAGTAGAAAACCTGGGGAAGGAAGCTAGTACCCCGGACCGCAGCTTTCTGAGAATGTTATCCGTTTTTCAACAGGGAAATACATAATTTGGCTAATTTTGAGGTGGTTTTCAAAAAGAAGCCATTCGGCAGCTGACACCTATACACTAAGCGGTATTCTATGGATTACTTATTAATTGCGACTATCCTCGTTTTTCTTTCTGCAGTATTTGGCTATATCAATGTACGGTTCCTGAAATTACCGAATACGATAGGATTGATGCTGATCACCATCGTATTTACCCTGGCGGTATTTGTGGTGGGGTATGTGGATGATACCCTGTTAAATGCAGAGCGGTACATCATAACTCAGATCGATTTTAAAACTTTGCTACTCGACGTGATGCTTAGCTTCCTCCTGTTCGCCGGGGCACTGCACACAAATTTTGAACAGTTAAAGGCCCAACGATGGCCTATTTTAGTATTTTCCACCCTTGGAGTATTGGCATCTACTTTCCTGGTGGGGACCTTGTTGTTTGTGGGCATTCAGTTATTCGGACAGGAAGTAGCCTATATTCATTGCCTGCTGTTCGGGGCACTAATCTCCCCAACAGACCCTATTGCGGTTTTAGGTATCCTCAAAAAGGCGGGGGTCCCGAAAATCCTTGAAACTAAAATTGTGGGGGAGTCCCTTTTCAATGATGGGGTTGGGGTAGTGGTATTTCTGACCATCCTGCAGGTTACCACATTGGGTGCCGAATCTGTTACGGCTTTGGATGTGATTGAACTGTTAGCCGTGGAAGTCATAGGGGGAATTGTACTGGGACTTGCCCTGGGCTGGCTCAGTTACCGGTTTATGAAAAAAATCGATGATTACCAGATAGAGGTGATCATTACCCTGGCAGTGGTCATGGTAGGGACCCTGATCGCCGAAAAGCTCCATCTTTCTGCTCCCCTGGCTATGGTAACTGCCGGATTGCTCATAGGTACCGACCAAATCAGGAAAGGGGCAATGTCTGCGCAAACAGAAAACTATGTAGATAAATTCTGGGAATTACTTGATATGCTATTGAATACTATTTTGTTTGTACTCATCGGCATGGAAATGCTGCTCCTTACCTATAATGGCCATTACTTACTGGTGGGACTGATGGCTATTCCCATTGTACTTTTCAGCCGGTACCTTTCATTGCTGCTGCCCATCAACTTCTTTAAGAAAAGACTGGGATTTGTCGCAAATACCACCTTGTTGATGACCTGGGGCGGACTCAGGGGAGGAATATCCATTGCACTTGCCTTAAGCCTTTCCCCGGAAATGGATCGTGACCTATTGCTGTTTGTTACGTATGTTGTGGTCGTCTTCGCCATTTTAGTTCAGGGCCTGACAGTGGAGCCGCTGGTAAAAAGATTATACGGGACCCCTACATAATGCAGCGTATCAGGTCACTACCGGAAGATCGAGCTTTATTCCTTTCATGGTGGATAGTTTGATCAGTACATCTTCCTGGTTGACGGGCCACCATCTCATTTCTTTATTATAGTGTTGTTGTATCAGATCCCTGCCTGATTATAACCATTCCTGTATCCTTATTGGAGCATGCGGTTTTTAAGGTATAGGCTCACTTAAAGCATGATGAAATAATTAACATAAAATTAAAACGGATTGTAGCTACATTTGTACTGTAGAAATGATATCAATGGGTGCTCTCAGAGGCTTGCTATTAGTGCTGCTGCTCAACATCGCCCACACTGCTATGGCAGCTGTGCCCGCACAGCATTCAGCAAATTCAGCTGCACAGCTTGGGCGGGTGGATCTCACAATACCCGATAAACCACAGTATGCGAACCTGATAGCCGAAAAGCAATTGGCCCATATTGTTTTTGGTTATGATCCCGATATGCGGCCCTTTACCGGCCCTGATGTATCCGCAACGATGCTCTCAGGCGATTGCCGGCTTACCGTTGTTCTGCTGTATTTGCGGAACAGCAGGGATATTCCCCTGAAGCTCCGAAGGCACGAAATAGCCTTAGCCTTCCATTCCTTCCCCTGATTACGATGTTATTGATCCTTAGACGCCCGGTCAACTGATTTTCGGGCTTCTGGTTTGCCTGCTGATCACTCCCGGTGGTTTCCGCAAACCCCTTTCACTGATATTCAATAGCATTAAAATCAAATACAATGGAAACTTCATTTATAATTGTTTCGGCAATCCTGGTTGCCCTTATTTCTGTACCATTTTTCCTGATCAATTCCCTGGGTAAGTCAGGAACCCGCAAACTAAAATCGATCTATAAAAAACTGGCCCTGCAACATAACCTGAACACCACGGTCAAAGAAGGATGGGGTGATTCCTTTATTGGCATAGATGGTGCTCAAAAGAAAATGATATTCTTGAAATTGCACGGATCAGAGCTACAGGAAGAGTTCGTTAACCTCTTCCTGGCAAGAGGCTGTGAGGTTAAAGAAACCAAGGAGGTCATTCGTACCAATCACAGCCGGGAGACCATACTGGTAAGGGTAGATCTTGTTATCTCGTTTGGCAGTGGCAGGGATCCCCTGGTTTTGAATTTTTACGATCGAGACCATGGCTTCGTGGAAGATTATGAACATGATCGCGCGGAGCGTTGGAAAAAGATCATTACGGAAGCGGTCTCTTTACAGAGTATCCCGCAGAGGGCAGCCTGAAAGTGGGGGTTCAATAAAGCTATTGTTGTGACTCCCTGTTGTCGTTTTAATGGGGATTCGCAGGATCAGCTAGTTCGTTGGTTTGGTCGATTCAGGAGTTGGATTGGAAAATGATGCCCGGCCGGGGTGATCCTGCTTATTATTGCCCCGGATGGCTAATGCGTTACATTAAGGACTGCAATGGAATGCCAAAGCCCTTTCCGGTTTCGTAACCCCGCTGCTCATTTTCTTCTGTCGGGAAGGTGGATAGGATTAAGAGGGCCTTAATACCGGGGTTTCATAAAACCCTGGGAATATCCTGGTGTCAGAATGTCATTCCTGCATTGTCCAGGCTCTGGATCAGGTCGGATTTTAAGATATATTAACACAGTAAGGCAACCAAAGTTACATTAAGGCGTATTCCAATTATATAATTTTGTGCCTTAATGAATAGTAACAGTTACATAGCGATCCTCCTGGTAACCATTTTCATGGTGAAGTTCGTTGCCGTAGATTCCCGGTGGTTGACAGTGTGGTATGATGGAAGTGATATAGCCTTGGTCAAGCCACCGTGTAAAAATGAATACCCGCCGAAATTTTCAAAGGACATCACCACACCTCAAATGGGCCAATCATTTGTACAGGTTATCCTTTTAAAGGGCTATTGCACTTCTTTGTTTCAACCTGAAATGAACACCTGGGAAGCACTGGTTCTGGAGCCTGTTTCCAGGATCAGCAGGAATCGTTCTTCAATACCAAGCTTTCCATACCTGGAAAGCTCCTGCCCGCCTCCCCGTGTACTATAAGCGGCTTCCATTTCAATCATTAATAGCAACGGGTCCCATTTCAGGATATAATAAGCTGTTTGACATGGGGAAAGCCATGCCGGGACTGGTATTTCAACTTCATAAATCCACAATAATGACGAATAAAATTTTGATCAGTAGAAGATCCATACAAATGCTGCGTGCACTTGTCAGTGGTATTTTCCTGGTTGCCGGAACCAGTCATCTGCTGCAAACGGAAAAAACCATTCAAAGGATAGGAAATGCAAATTTTAAAGGCATTGCATATTTTTTTGGTGAACCCGGAATGGCTTATCATCCTATCCGGAATGGTAATGATCGGTGCAGGTTTTTTATTCCTCATCGGTTATAAGACCAAATGGGCAGCCATACTCCTGATGCTGGTCTTAATTCCTATCACCCTAACGGTTCAGGTGGGGCAGGTTACTACCCTGGGCCCTTTATTCAAAAATATCGCAATTTTAGGTGGACTTCTTTTCTTCATAATGAATGATACCGATAACCTCTTTAAAGTAAAACAAAATGAAAACACAGATCTATAGTTTACTACTTATACTACTCGGCCTCTTTGGAGCTACGGGACTTAAAGCCCAGGCAGTTGATATGAATAACAAACACAATTATGTTGTACTGACACAGAAAGTGCCTCAGCTGCAGCCGATACTCCTTACTGCTGAATCCCTGATGCAGGAAAACAGCGATAGTTTCGGGGATTTTCAGGTGATCATATGCGGCAAGGAAATTGTCGATATTACCGATCCTGAAAAAATGAAGGATTTTATCATCATGGCTGAAAAGGCGGGTGTCCAACTTGTAGCCTGTGGCTTTTCGCTGTCTAAATTCAATGTCGACAGATCGAAAGTACCCAAGGAAATAAAGATTGTCGATAATGGGATCCTATACAATTTTCAACTTCAGGACAAGGGCTATAAAAGTTTAAGTCTATAACATTTTAAAATACGATCAACATGAAAAATAAGCAACGGAATAGCTGGATTCAGTATGGCATAATGGGCGCGGTCTTTTTGGTATTGTACGCCACAGGCCTGCACACTGAAATAATTGGGTTTGCGCAGCGGGGTTTGCTGGCAACTGGATTAATGAACCCATCCAGGGTTGAACTGGCGCAAACAGCTACTGATGAAAATGGAGAAGATATACCTGCCAAGGAAGTGACAAAAGCAGATTTTAATTTGCAACTGAGTGATGCAGAAGGCAGGATTATGTCACTGGCAGACCTTAAAGGGAAGGTTATTTTTATGAATCTGTGGGCTACCTGGTGCCCGCCCTGTATAGCGGAAATGCCTGGCATAGCAAAGTTGCATGAAGAATTGGGGGATGATGTGGCCTTTGTCATGATATCCCTGGATCAAAAATTTGAAACTGCGGTCGCATTCAAAGACCGAAAGGAATACAGTCTTCCCATTTATGAACCGGTAAACGGCCTGCCTTCAATGTACCAGTCGGCTAGTTTACCCACGACATATGTAATAGATGCCCGGGGTAACCTGGTGTTTGAACACAAAGGGATGGCAGACTATAATACCCCTGAATTCAGGCAATTTTTAAAAAGTCTGCAATAAAGGCCTAACATTAGGATTTGTGTCATTCTTCCGGGGCTCGCTGTTGCATGTTTCCGTTTAAAACGATATCAATGTAAGGCCATTTTACGGATTATGCGGACCCTGGAATTTAGGAATAGCGTGCAAACGGGTTTGTTTTTGAATGGGTTAACTTTCAATTCGATAAGCCATTTTTGATGGATGTATATAATATACTTTTAAGTAACCTTGAAATAATTTTAAAAAGAAGGATTCAACAACCTCAGGTTGAAAAGAAAGGAAAAATGAGGACTTTATTGTATTTGAATTGAAATAGCGTTACCGATTGTGAAACTAAACCTCTTGTTTATAAACGATGTACATGGGTATCTGGAACCCCATCCTGAATTGTTCTATGATGCTTCAGGGGAAGTGGTACAAACTGCTGGCGGATATGCAAAAATTGCGGGCCTCGTAAAACAACTGCGTAAGAATAATCCCCACACACTGTTCTTTGATGGTGGGGATACGTTGCACGGCACAAAACCCGTAGTAGATTCCCAGGGCGAGGTTATGATACCCATTTTGAACGCGTTACAACTGGATGCAATGGTTGGGCACTGGGATTTTGGGTATGGTCCCGGACGGTTAAAGGAAGTTGCCGGTCAACTTAATTTTCCTGTATTGGGAAGCAATGTTTTCAATGAAGATGGATCACATTTCTTTGCACCTACCACACTAATGGAAAAAGGAGGCGTTACAATAGGTGTAATAGGTATTTGCGCTATGATCGTAGATAAGGTCATGCCCAAAAGAATGAGCCAGGGAATATACTGTACATCCGGTAAAAATGAGCTGGCTACACACATAGAGGACCTGAAAAGCAAAGGTGCTGCTATTATCATACTCTTATCACATAATGGTTTCCCTCAGGATGTTGCCGTATTAAAAGAAGTGCCAGGCATTGATGTTTGCCTTAGCGCCCATACGCACAACCGTATATTTCAAGCGGTTGAGGTCAACGGTGCGCGCATTATACAATGCGGTTGCCATGGTTCTTTTTTGGGCAATCTTACCCTCGATATTGATGGAACGGAAATCAGGGACTATCATTACGATCTCATTACGGTTGGCGATACAGTACCAACCGATCCGGAACTGGCGGGAATGGTAGCAGCCGTATTAGATCCATATCAGGATCTGAAGGAGACCATCGTGGGGAATACGGACCAAATATTGCACCGGTACAGTACCCTCAACTCCACCCTGGATGAACTGCTGTTAAGGGCAATTGCGTTCGTTACCGGTACAGAAATTGCCTTTTCAAACGGGTGGCGTTTTGGAATCCCAATACAGGCCGGTAGTATAACCGAAATCGACCTTTATAATATTACACCCATGAACCCACCTGTGTCGGTTGTCGACCTTACCGGGGCGGAAATAAAAGAAATGCTGGAAGAAAACCTTGAACGTACTTTTTGTTCCGATCCATTAGGACAGATGGGAGGCTATGTAAAGCGTTGTTTTGGCTTACTGGTTACAATGCGTATAGAAAACCCAACGGGACACCGAATCCAGGAAATCTATTTTAATGGTACACACCTCGATCTTAACAGGACGTACCCCGTAAGTTTCGTTACCATGCAGGGGGTGGCCAAAAAATATGGTAAAAATCGCAGGGAACTTGATAAAAGAGCTGTGGAAAGCATGAAGGCATATTTAAAGGAATATCCGGATTTCAGCCCTGTTAAAACAAACACCTACTTCCTGGTCTAAAGAAACCCCGGAAGCTACAGAATGCCTAATCCCATATAAAAGGTGGGCGTACTAATCCTGGAACTTGGTAACCTCCTCGCTCAGATCGAAAACCTTGACCCCATCGATTCCATTTTCAAGGATACTGCTGCCGGCAGCGCTACGGTATCCTCCGGCACAATGCACAACAATGGGTTTGTCGGTTGGTATTTCATCCATGGTTTCCCGTAGGGTATTCAACGGATGGTTCATAGCCTTCGAAAAAAATTTGCCCTCAGCAAATTCCCCGGCCTGGCGTACATCCACTATGGTATACTTGTCTATATGATCCTTAAAATCCTGAAGATCCAGTTTTGGACTTGCGACTTGCCCCTCTAAAGGTATAGTGCTCACTGATTTCAGCTGTTTTTCGTAGCCAATTTTGGTTACCCTGTTCAGGATTGGTGCCAGCTCATCCGGATTTTCAATGACCAGGTGAAAATCTTCTGACGGTTTTACGATAGAGCCCAGCCAGGTTTCAAATTTGTCGTCACCTGAAGCAGCCTGAATATTGATACTCCCCTCCTGGTGACCTTTTTTGAATACCGCTTCTTCCCGGGTGTCAACAATGATACCGTTTCCTGCAGCAGCATTTACCGTAAAAGGTATATTTGCGATGGCCTGCCGTACGGTTGATGCCCCTGCCTTGTTGATGTCTACATCATAGCTAAAATAAGCTGGGATAAAAGGCTGGTCTTCGAGCAGCGTATTGATAAATTCTTCTTTGGTCTGATCTTTAAAAGCCCAATTGCCCAACCGTTCCTTACCCAGGGTACTGCTGTTGGCGCTGCTGATCTCTTTCCCGCAAAGGGAACCGGCGCCATGGGTAGGATAGACAAGCGCATCGTCTGGCAGGTCGGAAAATTTGTCCTGTATGGTATGGAACATCGCTTCTGCGAGTTCCCTGCGTTTGGATTTCATATTTCCTGACTTTTCCCGGAGATCCGGTCGACCTACGTCTCCGATAAACAGCGTATCACCTGTAAAGAGAAAAGTTTGGGCACCCTCTTGAGCCACGATGGTTATACTGTCCGGGGAGTGCCCGGGGGTATTGATGGCACGGAGGGTGGCTTTCCCAATTTTAAGACTGTCACCTTCATCAAAGGTCTTATGGGGATAATCAGCACCTGTTTTTTCACTGTTATAAATAACTGCCCCTGTTTCCCTGTGGACCTGTAAATGGGAACTTACAAAATCAGCGTGGGGATGGGTTTCGATAACAGCTGTGATCCGGGCATTGTGTTCCTTCGCGAATATATAGTATTGCAAGGGGTCCCGCTCGGGGTCAATGATGGCCATCTCCCCATTGCTGATCAGGGCATAGGAATAATGGGCCAACGGCTCATATTGAAATTGTTTTATTTGCATTTGATTAAGATTAGTATGCTAAAGTAACGAAGGATCCTGAGTTTGAAAGTAACCTTTGATACATATACCCTATAAATTTATATTGTTTTTCCTTCTTATTGAAGCCATAAATATATTTAGAAGATATCCCCTGCTGTGATAACGGGCTATAGGTATATCGGTATTATCGTGAACTATTTTTGATATTATATGAATCAAAATTGTTATTTTTATGTTGCAGATGCCCTATTTTTTAATCAAATAACGTACCCCCGACTTATTTTTGATAATTTATCATTAACACCATATCATTTGCCCCATGCCCATATTCATGGATCGCCATATCGTCCCGGGAATAGAAGCTATCAATGCGGCCGAAGCCCACAGGGAGGACCTGCGGATACAGGATAAATTCGGGTGCAGGTGTATGACCTATTGGGTTGATGAGGAAAGGGGGAATGCTTTTTGCCTTGTGGATGCTCCGGATGAAGAGTCTGTTAAGAAAATGCATGATGTTGCCCACGGCCTTATACCACATGAGATCATACAGGTCAATAGCAATGTTGTCGAAGCATTTTTAGGCAGGATCCATGATCCGGAAGGTTATTACGGGATCGATCCTGATCTTAAGATATTTAATGACCCGGCCTTTCGGATCATACTGGTAGCAGGTATAAAAGACATCAGACTCTTACACCATGAACTGGGGCGTGACAAATCATCAAAACTGGTAACGATCTATCATGAGATGATGCGGTCGGCCCTTCAAAAACATGAAGGACGTGAAGTTGAATTGGTAGGGGAAGATTTTGTAGCATCGTTCGTTTCCGTTACCCAGGCCGCGACCTGTGCCATTGCCATTCAAAAGGGGTTGCATGTGGCTGGGGAGCTTATGGGTCTGAAGATGGCTCTCAGCGCCGGGATGCCGGTTTCAAAAAGCAAGTCGCTTTTTGGTGATACAATTAAGCTGGCCAAATATCTGGCTCAATTCGGGAAACAGAACCAAATTACCCTGGCTTCGGTTATCCGGCAAATATATAAAGAGGAAGGGCACTATACCCAATCCGGTTCAAACCCCTATTACTGGCTTACACCCTCCGACGAAAATTTCCTGGAGTTGCTCATGGATACGACCACAGACATCTGGAACGATCCCACCGTTAAGGTTGGGGATTTTTGCGACCGGATGTCTATGAGTAAATCAAAATTATTCCGAAAGTGTACAGAATTGACCGGGATGTCACCCAATAATTTGTTGCGGGAATTCCGGCTGTTGAGGTCACTTGATCTTTTGAAGACCAATCGAAATATTTTTCAGACAGCACTCGATGCAGGTTTTGCAAGCCCTTCCTATTTTACCAAATGCTTTCAGGACCGGTTTGGAATGCAACCTCTTGCCTACCAGAAAGATCTGGGATAATGTTGGTCTAATTTTGCGAAAAATAGAATTGTCCAAAGCAGATACTGCACGATGCTTATTGTAGTTTTATGGTGTAAAAATACACTATAACCCTGTCATGAAATGGCATGCTGAACCTGATTGATTTAACAGCCATATCTTACAATTACTATAGTCATTCCCCCAATGTTATATGGAAGTATTAACTCTAAACTCAAATAATTGACATTATGGAAGACATTGGAACTGTATCCTTGAACAAGGAATCATTTGTAAAGAAACTGGAAGCTATTTTCCCTGACTGCCAGAAAAGGGCAGCGCATTACGATGCCAACAACCTCTTCTTTCAGGAAGATTTTAACGAGCTTAAGGAAGCAGGTTATCTGCTGATGGCTGTACCTCAGGAATTTGGTGGCTATGGCATGTTGATGGATGAATGCGAAGCCCTTACCAGAAAATTGGCGTACCATGCCGCTCCTACGGCCCTGGCACTCAACATGCATAATTATTGGGCCGGGCTGGTATCGGATTTATGGAGGAACGGCGATACATCGATGCAATGGGTACTCGAAGAGGCAGGAAGGGGTAAAGTATTTGCAGCGGGCCACGGAGAATCCGGTAACGATATCCCGGTCTTATATTCAACCTGCAAAGCTGAAAAGGTAACGGGTGGCTATAAATTCACAGGGCATAAAATGTTCGGAAGCCTGACCCCTGTGTGGGATTACCTTGGATTGCACGGACAGGATAACAGCGATCCGGACAACCCTGTGATCATCCATGCCTTTATGCCACGGGATTCCGAAAATTACGAAATAAAGAATACCTGGGATGATGTCATGGGGATGCGGGCCACGCGTTCAGACGATACGCTCCTCAATGGGGTATTTATTCCGGACCGGTATATTGTTCGAAAACTTCCGGCCGGCTTTAAAGGCATCGACGGATTCGTGCTGGGGATTTTTGCATGGGCATTAATGGGATTCGGGAATATTTACTACGGTCTGGCACAACAGGTAGTCGACAAGGTAATGGAGGCGGTAAAAAAGAAAAAATCCGTTGCGCTTGAAAGGCCATCAATGGCGTACCTGCCCGGTATACAGCATGATATCGCCGAAATGATCCTGGAACTGGAAGGCATTGGACCCCACCTCGATACGATTGCACGGGAATGGACCCAGGGCAAGGATTACGGAGCCGCGTGGGGTGTGAAGATCTTTGCGGCCAAATGCCACGCCGTAGAAGGTTCATGGCGAATCGTAGACAAGGCAATGGATATCATGGGCGGTTATGGCATATTACGGCAGTCCGGGTTCGAACGGTTATTCAGGGATGCCCGACTAGGCAGGATTCATCCGTCTAACAGTTATATTACCAGGGAAGTTCTCGCCAAAGGGATGTTGGGACTGGATCTGGAATACCAACCGCGTTAGGTCACTTCTGCACTGTCTTTGAACAGTGCCTGATACCCCGGGTACCCATGTAACTGTTCATTCCCCCCTCAACCAGTTATAAATTGTGCCCCCGTAACATACATCATGTTTCGGGTAGGGAATACCTACGCCAAAATCCTGCTGCCCGTAGTTGTTTTGCAGGAGGTATTGGTGCTTTCCACAATTCATCCTTTCCTGCCCTGATTCTCCGAAGCATATCAGGTATCAAATCCGGGCGTATCCCCTTTTAATGAAAGTCAGGTAGGGGAGGAGTTCCAGGAAGCTGTCTATATGAACCTAAAATTTATCACGTGTTTGTAACCTTTTAATTTGACTGAAATGAAAACAAAAACCAAGAATTATAACCAGGTCCGGCCGCATGTATGTACAATGTTCATCCTGGCTCTGACAGCACTGACAGGATTTTCCGGCTGCAGCCCGGATTATGTTGCCAGTAACCCTATTGAAAACCCTATGGAAACATCCGACGCACTGGTCCCCTTACCCTTTTTCGTAAGGTGTGACAATGGGGCACCCATAGATCCTGCGACAACCCCTCCCGGGGCCTTGCTGTTGACCGATCTTGGCCGCCAGCCAATCATGGCGCCTGATGGGACCCAGGTCACCTGGGGGGAATGGATCCGGGTGAAGGGAAACATTGTTGTGGAATGTATAGACGAGGGAACAAAGGTAACGTTGTCACTTCGGGGATTGATTCCCAATGGCGTGTATACCATATGGAATGTCACCTTTAAAGAACCGGGGTTTACCGGGGAATTTGATGGCCCGGGGCTGCCTTCCCATGTGAAGGCCTTTGGGCCATTAGGCCTTGCCGATGGCAGCCAGAGCGGGTTCACGGCATCTGCGGGCGGGGAAGCAGACATTACGGCGATCACACCCCCGGGGGCCCTTGGAACCGTTGGGGAGATAGGTGCCTGTGCCCTCACTGATGAAATGGAATGGCATGTAGTCGGACTCTATCATTCGGATGGCCAGACACATGGTTCGGTAAGGGGTCCTGACGGGACCCATGCCGAGCAATTAGCCTTCATTTTTAAAAATACAGAGTAACAAAAGAGGATAGCTCATTCCGGCTGAAAAGTTTGGTGTTTTCCAAGGGTATTCAGGCAGGATACCTGAGAAGGAGACGCACTTTAGCCGGATGAGTTATTGCTTTTAGCATTACTGAGGTTCGGTATTTTTTTATGACGATTATTGGAATATACGGTAGCGGCCCAAGTGGTCATGAACCTGGTCTCCACAGAAAGCTTTTTAAGGGAAGGCTATTCCTCGCCGGATGCCGTTGGGATGCGTGAGGGCTCTTTTTTCGTTGAACTCAGTTCATACCAGTTCACATGTCGGGTGATATACATCGTAAAAGCCAGGATTAATGTGAGGCCGATGCTGCCAATTAAAAGGGCATAATCCTGCACCTGCAATGTTACAAAAACGAAAGTATAGGTAAAGCAAAGGATGGATACCAGACCAAGTACTTGCTTTGGTTTTGGGAGAATGTACCGGGCATACAACCCTATCAGCCCGATAATGAAAATACTGGAAATTAAATAAGCCAGGTTAAAATTAAGGTGTTCAGAAATCGCCACCAGTAGTGTATAGAACAGGCAAAGGGCCAGTCCTATTAAAATATATTGGAAAGGGTGTACCTTCCGACTGCTGAAGATCTCGATCAGGAAAAAGGTCAAAAAAGTCAACGAAATTGCCAGTAGCGCATATTTGGCAGAACGCATGGATTTCTGGTACCCACTTACAGGAAGCAGCAAATCTACCCCGAATGCAGATGCCTGTAGGGCCTCAATATAACTATTGCCTGTCCAGGATTGCGGAAAATTCCTGTTGAGTTCCAATACCTTCCAGTCCGCTTTAAATCCTTTTTCACTCACATTTCGACTGTCCGGTAAAAAGGCCCCTGAAAAACTGGGATCCTGCCACGGCGAGTCGAGGTGCACCGCTGTCTCTTTACCCAGGGGTATAAAATTCAGATACCGGCTGCCCTGGAGCTTCATCCCGAGCTGGAAGGAATGGGATTCCCCGGCACCTGTTTGGAGGATATCCTTAACCGTAAATCCTGACGGTACCAATGCGGGGATGGGAGAACCCGGGTCCACGTCCTTTTCGTGGCCATCCCAATTGACCACTACTTTTTCCTGAATACCACGGAGGTCCGAAATGTTTATGGTCAGAAATGCATCTGCCCATAATACCTCATGACCATCCAGGCCTGAAAGATACTGCTGTATATTTTCAAATTTCCCTGTAAGGGTGAGGTGTGAATCATAAACTACAACATCATAGATGCCGCGGTGCAATTTTTCAGGGGAAATTGATCCCGTGATCAGTAAGCTGGCTGGCAGCATATGGATTTCCGAATGCCGGATAACAGGTTTGCCGTCTTCCAGAAACCTCTTCTGAACAGGAATTGTTAAGATTGGTCCGTATACAAGCTGTTCGTTTGCCCACTGACTGCTTACGGCAGTAACGGTTTCCTGTCGAAAGGATTCCCGTTCCCGGATAAGTTCCTGTATAAAACTGATTGGAATCATCAGCAACAGCATAAGAATGAAAATGGATACTAATTTCAGGGTTACCGAACTCCTGATAGACTGCCCGAGTATTTCGAAATAATTTTTATTGCCTGTTTCCATGATTAATTGTTTTAAAAGTACTTTGAATTACAAAGTTAAATTATAAAATTTTTTTTGTTATTTTTTCTGCGAATTGATCAAGGTTTCAAGGGTATTCAGGTGATCCACAAAAGCTGTTTTTCCTGCCTGGGTCATTTGGTATTGGGTATTGGGTTTTCTCCCTACAAAGCTCTTTTTCATCCGTATGAATTTTTCTTTTTCCAGGGCCCGCAAATGGCTTGCCAGGTTCCCGTCGGTAACACCAAGATATTCTTTCAGGGCATTGAAATCCAGCGTTTCGTTAACTGCCAGGGAAGACATGATCCCTAATCGTACCCTGCTTTCAAAAGCCTTATGTAACCCGTTTATGATCTTCTTCACCTTTCGTATTTCTGGTGCATATAAATTCCGTACCCGATGTGCATCATGCCAAATCCAATTGCCCATAAAATGAGCCCGTATCCAATAAACCAGGCACTAAGTAATCCCAGGAAAACCTGGGTCAGCCCAAGGTATTTTACTTCATCAAAGGTAAACTTACTGGCGTTGATCAGCGCCAGGCCATAGAATATCAGGGAAAGGGGAGCTACCAGGCCAAAAACACCTTTGGAAATCAATATCAGTATGAATAGGCCCCCGGTAAGCAGTGGGATCAACAAATTAAGAAGCAGTCGCCGTGCCGCAGCGTTCCAAAGCACCTCTTTTGTGCGCAACGCCTTGCGATAGGAAAGGTAGACTGACGTAGCTATTGCGAGTACCAGTACCGACAGGGCCAGGATGATAAGGGATACCGTTTCCCCGGATAATTCCTGGGGGTAAACTGAAATGAATACCTGGGAATCTGAGTTTTGGTAGAACAGGCGATATGCCAAATAGGCTCCTGCCAATGCATAAATCCCCGCCAGGACCCCGGAAAGCCCGGAAAGGGATACAAATTTAGTGGAGCGCTCCATCATTGATCGGATCTCCGATAGATCCTTTATATATTCCTGCTCAGTTTTCATAAAAAGTACTTTGAAATGCAAAGTTAATAAAGTTTCCGGACCTGGTAAAATTTATTATTAGAAGTTTCGGGGAGCCATGGGGATGGTAGGAACACGCTATATCCGGGACCACCTGGTGAGTTGGAAAGGTTTATACCTGCCATTATCCAGTTACTGCCCAGTCATCATTTTTTCGAATAAAGCAGGGATGACGGCTTCCCCTGTTAATGGCAAATCCAACACCCCAATTTTCAGATTGCCCCCACCAGGGGTGAGGACTTACTATCATAAGGATCTGCACCTCTGCATCAGGAACAGTTCCGAATTAATAGTATTACTTTCGTTAAATAGATGTTAAACTATTAACACTTGATAGTAATACTATTATATTTGCCGTTTTACATCAAAGAAAATGAGATGGACAAACTTTTAAAATCGATCAAAATCAATATTAACGAAAAGATTTATGTGAAGGATCCTGAATCCTCGGACCTCGGAAAACGAATCATAGGAGAGAGTATCCTGATGATCGATACTATGGGTTTCGAGAGCTTTACCTTCCGGAAACTGGGGCAAAAGATTGGAAGCAATGAAAGTTCCATATACCGTTATTTTGAAAACAAGCATAAATTGTTGCTATACCTGGCATCCTGGTACTGGGGCTGGCTGGAATATCAATTGGTGTTCTCCACCAACAGCATCGCCGATAAGACGGATAAGTTGAAAATGGCCATAGAAATCGTAACACAACCCATTCAGGAGGATTCTGCTTTTTCCCATATCAACGAAGTGCTGCTGAACAAAATCGTAATCAATGAATATTCCAAATCTTACCTGACGAAGGAAGTTGATACTGAGAACAAGGAGGGCTATTTCGTAATTTATACAAGGCTCGTCAATCGCTTGAGCGAGATGATCAGGGCGGTGGATGCCACGTACCAATACCCATCCAGTTTGGCCAGTACTATCCTGGAGGGATCATTGCACCAGCATTTCCTTAAAGATCATTTTAAATCCCTGACAGATTGCCGGGAGGACCGGGATACTACTGCATATTTTACACAACTGTCCCTGAATTCCCTCAACACTCAAACACATGTCTAAAAATGTACTGACTGCCTGGCAGCGGCTAATGGGGCTGTTAAAACTGGATAAAAGGGATGTTCTGCAGACTTTTTACTATGCTATTTTTGCAGGCCTTGTCAATCTTTCCCTGCCACTTGGGATTCAGGCGATCATCAACCTTATCCAGGGGGCCCAGATCAGTACCTCATGGATCATACTCGTCGTGGTAGTTACCGGAGGGGTCGCTTTTGCCGGGCTGCTGCAATTGATGCAGATACGCATCATTGAAAATATGCAGCAGAAAATATTTACCCGGGCCTCATTCGAATTTACCTACCGGTTCCCAAAAATTAAGATGAGCGAGCTAGTGGATTATTACCCGCCTGAGCTGGCAAACCGATTTTTTGACACCCTGAACATACAGAAGGGCCTTGCGAAAATCCTTATCGATTTTCCCGCTGCCCTTTTGCAGATCATCTTTGGCCTGTTGCTCTTATCTTTTTACCATCCGTTCTTTATTATATATGGGATACTGCTGCTGGTCCTCATTTATGTGGTCTTTAAGTTTACGGCTCAAAAAGGAATGGATACCAGTTTAGACGAATCGAAGCGAAAATACAAGGTAGCACATTGGATACAGGAGGTTGCCCGGTCCTTGGTAAGCTTTAAACTTTCCGGGAAGACGAACCATGCGATCAATAAGAACGATCTGCTGGTAGCGGATTACCTGAATGCCCGTGAAAGCCACTTCAGGATTCTCATCATCCAGTTTATCCAAATGATCGGGTTTAAAGTATTGGTTACCGCAGGATTATTGGTTATTGGCGGACTGCTTGTTTTCAACCAGGAAATGAATATAGGGCAGTTCGTGGCAGCTGAAATCATCATTCTTCTGGTAATCACCTCGGTGGAAAAACTGATCCGTGGCCTGGAAACCGTTTATGACCTGTTAACTTCCCTTGAAAAAATGGGGCAGGTGGTAGACAAGGAACTGGAGGAACAGGGCGGGGAAATGCCCCTGGATGAAAATGAAGATTTTTCGGTAGAACTGGAAAACATTACACTTACTGTAAAGAATAGGGGGAATATATTGGATGCTATTTCCCTGAAGATACCTTCTAAAAGCTCCCATTTGATCATTGGCCCGAACGGTTCAGGCAAGGCGACCCTGCTGCGTGTGATCGCTGGAATAATTGAACCCACTGAAGGCACTATTTACGTGAATGGGTTTTCGCTTCTCGGAATGAACCCCAACCATTACCGTTCTTTCCTGGGGCAGTCACTGACTGAAGAAAGTCCGTTCGAAGGCACCATTCAGGAAAATATCACTTTTGGCGATCCTGCCATATCACAAAAAGACCTGTACTGGGCGTTGGAAAACGTGGGGCTGCTGCAATTTATAAAGGAACAGCCCAAAGGCCTGAATACCATGCTCTATCCCGAAGGACAGCGGCTTTCCTACACGGTATCCAGGAAGATCGTGCTGGCCCGGAGTATCGTCCGAAAACCAAAGCTGCTGATCTTAAAGGAACCCCTGAACCAGTTCGATGAAATTGAGACAGGGCGAATCATTAAATTTCTGACAGACCCGGGCAATCCCTGGTCCCTGGTGGTAATGAGCCATGACCCCAGATGGCTTGATCGGTGTGGCAGCATCATCACGATGGATAGGGGTAAAATAGTTTCCGTAAACTAAAGACAATGCTAAACATTTCTAATAACCCAATTAACAAGACAGTTCACCTGACCGGTTTTAAATCGACTGAGCGGGTATTCCATCAACGGCATTACAAATATTTTAACTGGTTCCTGCTCGGATCTGCCATTTTTGGCCTGATCGTCCTATTCCTCCCCTGGACGCAGAATATCCGGGCAATCGGATTCCTGACCACACTAAAGCCGGACCAGCGCCCGCAGACCATCCAATCGCCCATCCCAGGAAGGATAGAAAAGTGGTACGTTCAGGAAGGAGATTTTGTACAAAAGGGAGACACTATCCTCTTTATCTCAGAGATCAAAAACGAATACTTTGACCCGAATTTGGTAGCACGTACCGGACAGCAGATCAGATCAAAATCGATGTCCGTTGAATCCTATCAGGGAAAAGTCAGGGCACTGAACAATCAGATCGGGGCATTGGGCAGTGAACGGGGCTTAAAGCTGGAGCAGGCCAGGAACAAATTGATACAATCCCGCCTGAAGGTACAGAGCGACAGCATTGACCTGGAGGCAGCGAAAACGAATAGTTCTATAGCCGAACGTCAGTATGCCCGGGTTGAACAGCTTCAACGCGAGGGCCTGAAAGCAGTCACCGATCTGGAGGAAAAACGCATGAAGTTGCAGGAAACCCTGGCAAAACTAATTTCCCAGGAAAACAAATTACTGGCTGCCAGGAACGAGGTCCTCAATGCGGAAATGGAGATCAGCCGTGTCCAGGCAGAATATACCGATAAAATATCAAAGGCTCAGAGCGACATGTATACCGCCCAATCAGGGCAGTTCGATTCTGAAGCCCAGGTATCAAAGCTCCAGACCGACTATTCCAATTACGAGATCCGAAGCGAGATGTACTATATACGGGCCCCGCAAAGCGGATATATCAACAAGGCCCTTCAGGGTGGCCTGGGCGAGAGTTTTAAGGAGGGCGACAAGCTGGTTGGCATCATGCCCTCAGATTATGATATGGCTGTGGAAACCTATGTAGAGCCGTTGGACCTCCCCCTTATCCATATAGGTGAAAAAGTCAGGATACAGTTTGACGGGTGGCCTGCTATTGTCTTCAGCGGATGGCCTAATGCTTCCTATGGAACATTCGGGGGGAAGGTAGTCGCGGTTGAGACCTTTATAAGTGAAAATGGAAAATACCGGGTGCTGCTAAAACCTGACCCCGATGAGCAGCCATGGCCAAAGGATATCCGGGTAGGGTCCGGTGCGAATACGATCGCCTTGCTGGAGGATGTACCCATATGGTATGAACTATGGCGGCAGCTCAACGGCTTTCCACCCAATTATTATCAACCATTAAATCCGACTGCCAAGTCAGCAAAGTAATGCGGAAATATTTGTTCTTTATATTTATTTTGCTGCTTTTCGGGGTACATGCGCAGGAGCCCGGACCGCTTGTCCTTAATTTTAAGGAGTATTTGGGCTATGTAAAAAAATACCACCCGGTGGCCAAACAGGGAGAGCTGATCATCGACAGGGGACAGGCCTACCTGATGCGCTCACGCGGTGGGTTCGATCCTAAGATCGAGGTTGACTATAACAGGAAGGAGTTTAAAGGAAGCGAATATTACGATCGTCTGAATGCGACCTTCAAAATCCCAACCTGGTACGGCGTTGAACTCAAGGGCAACTTTGAACAGAACAATGGGCTGTATTTAAATCCATCAGAAGAACTTCCGAACGAGGGTTTGTACAGTGCGGGCATTTCGATGTCTGTCGGACAAGGGTTCTGGATCAATGAGCGCATGGCGACCCTGAAACAAGCCCGGTTTTTCAGGGAGCAGACCAAAGCGGATCGAGATCTGCAGGTGAACCAGATTTTATTCGAAGCAGCTTTGGCATATTTTGACTGGTTACAGGCTTATCAGGACAGCCAGGTTTTCAAAAATTTCCTGACCAATGCACAGGTTCGGTTTGAAGGTGTCAAAACAAGCGCATTGGCAGGCGAAGTTGCAGCCATTGACACTGTGGAAGCAAAAATAGCCGTGCAGGACCGCGCGCTGAACCTTGAGCAGGCCAAAGTACGTCTAATGAACAAATCCCTGGATTTATCCAATTTCCTTTGGATGAACGATAATGTTCCGGTAGAGTTACAACCAAATGTGGTCCCCGATATCACGGTGGAGGATGCGGTTGATTCCACTTTGGAAATTATGGGGAAACCATTGGATAGTTTTACAATTGAAAACCACCCGAAACTGCGATCCCTGGGCTACAAAATTGAAGGGCTCACCGTGGAAAAGAGACTGAAAGCGAACAAACTGCTGCCCCAAATCGACCTGGAATATAATTTTCTGACAGCAACACCGGAACTGATCAATTCTTTCGAAACCAGCGATTACAAAGGCGGACTCACATTTCGGTTGCCCTTGTTCCTGCGAAAAGAACGGGGGGACCTTAATTTGGCGAAAATCAAGCTGCAGGATGCCGAATTTGAGCTGGATAATGCCGAAATACAAATCAGGAACAAGATCATCGCCATTTACCGGGAACTGGAATCCTTCGGGACACAGAACATCCTTATCAGCGATATTGTTTCCAATTACAGTAAGATGCTGGCCGCCGAGGAACGTAAATTCAGTTTTGGGGAGAGTTCATTGTTCCTGATCAATTCAAGGGAAAGCAAACTTATCGATGCCGAACTGAAGCAGAATGAAGTACAGAATAAATTCTTTACCACCAAGGCCAAACTCTTCAACAGCCTGGCCGTGAATCCGGATAATTTATAGTTCATGTTCCAGGAAAGTTTGCTCAGGTTACTACTACGATCTTTCCATTAGCCCTGTTGCTCTCCATTAAGGTATGCGCCTGGATGATCTCATCCAGCTGAAATACCCTGCCAATGTTCAGGTTGATATTGCCGGCATGCACGGCATTGATAAATTCCTGAAAGACGGATGCAGGGCTCTTTACCTGCCCGCTGTCATATACGGTCAGGCGCACGGTTGCGGGAATAAACTCCATGGGGGCAAACTCCCGGGTGGTCCAGCTTTCGGAAAGCATCCCGGTCATACAGGCAACACCCCCGGGCCGCATGCATAGGAGGGAATCCTTTAAAGTGGGGGTGCCCACTAATTCCAGGACTTTGTCCACCCCTGGCAGATAGAAATTCCGTAATTTTTCAGAAATCGATCCGTCGTCTATGACAACCTCTCCGGCGCCATTTGCAAGTAATTGTGCCTTTTTATCCGGATTTCGGGTAGTGGCCATTACGGCCAACCCAAAATTCCGGGCCACCTGGCTGGCCAGCATCCCGATGGAGGAGGTCCCGCCCCGGATAAGCAGGGTTTCTCCCGGTTGTATCCCCAGCGCCGGGTGCAGGGAGCCGTACACGGTCTGGAACATCTCGGGAATGGCCCTGCCCCGTGTGATACCGGGTCATCTGCCGATGCAGCCAGCAGTGCCCGGAAAGAATAAGTCCGGAAAGTGATCGGTGAAATGGAGGCTCGTAAGCCTGCAGAAGCACGGGAACTGGCCGAGATACGAAGCAAGGGCCTCAACCCAACGATCAACAGCGGCATACAGGTTCCGAATACCTTTTCACCAGACAAAGGATTGTTTCATTAATCTGAGAAAGCCCTGGTGGTCATCCCCGAACCCCGGAGCGCACCCAAAGGTGCATCCGGGACCGTAGTCAAATCAAGGCTTTACTGAGGATCATATTATAATTCCTACCGCAGGGAAGCCTGCGTTGTTCCATTTCCGGATGACACACTATCCTTTGTATCCTTAACAGGCGGAGTATCTTCAAGCACACGTGCGATACACCCATAATCCTTCAGTAGTTCAATGACCCGCAAGACCGCGATGCAACCAACACGGCATTCCACCCGCAGTATCTTATCGCAGTCCTCCAGGTCAAAATTGATCAGATAATGAGGAAATGCCAGGGTGAGCTGCCGCTGGAGGAAATCCGCCTCTTTTTGGTTCTCCACATTTGTACGATACACTTCAACCATCTGTTGTTTGGTTTTTAGCCGGAATGAGAATGCGTAATTTACTTTGGCAGGTCATAGTTGACCATCCAGTTAATGCCAAATTTGTCTGTCCACATACCGAAATAGGCACCCCAAAAAGTCTCTTCAAGGGGCATGGTAACTTTCCCGCCATCGGAAAGGGATGTACAAAGTTTATCGGCTTCCTCTTTTGAATTTGCTCCAATCGAAATGGAAAAATTGGTACCTACTGTAATATCCGGGCCCATGCCGGGAATGGTATCACTGCCCATTAAAATTGTTTCAGTGCTTATTGGTAAGCTCACGTGCATGATCCTGTTTTTCATCTCTTCAGACAGTGGGGGCATACCTTCCTGTGGGGGCATTTCGCCAAATCGGTTCAAGTCCCTGAACGCGCTGCCAAAGGCAGATTTGTAAAAATTAAAAGCTGCTTCGCAGTTTCCATTAAACGTCAGATACGCATTTACAGTTGCCATGGGTCTGTTCTTATTAGTTTAACAATCATTGAACGTTCATTCTTTTAGACACGGTTTTAATACTTTAAATTTTCATCCATATTATAACCCATGCCTTTTAATCCCAGCATTTTTCGCATCAGGCCGATCTGCCCTAACAGATAGTCTTCCCTACCGATGCACATACCGATCATGTTCAGGACATTTTCCTGGACAAACGGGATGTTCATGCCAAAAGAAAATGTTTTATCCAATTGGCTGTCGGTAGCGGCCAACAATTTTTGATATACTTTCGGCGAGATGGCCGCGAAATTCTTTCGCATTGCTTCCAATGTAGGGTATTCTAAATTTTCGTCCAGTGCACGGGCTTCCCTGAATAGATCTTCATACGGATCTTTTTCTTCCACACCCAGCATGCTGCCGATCCAATACCGGCAATTGACCAGGTTTCCAACCATCCACACTACGTGGTTGGTATTGTTGTCAATGCGTTTTAACGCTGCTTTTTCCGTAATTCCTTCCAAGGCATTGTAAAAGCTTTGTGAATGCATCCGGTAAGCCGGGATGATGATCTCCAATTTTTTTGATGTGGGTCTGTCCATATTTATCAGATTTTATTTTAATGAATGAATTCCTATCATGTTCCCTTCTGTATCCGATGCTAAAACCATAAAACCATATTCGCCAAGGCTCATTTTTGATTTAACTATTTTACCACCAGCTGATTCTATACGTCCTGCTTCTGTGCTGCAGTCCTCACTAGCAAAATAGACAATAGTACTATTACCCCCGGCTTTCATTCCTTCTATTTTCACCAAGGCCCCGGAGGCCATGTTCTTCGTTTCCATATCCATGGGGAAAGCCAACATTTGCATGCTATCGGTTGTTGGATTGGGTAAATCCTGCATTCCAAGATCGAACACTTTTTCGTAAAATTTTCTCGCCCTTTGTAGGTCGTCTACATAAATTTCGAACCAAACTACTGGATTGCCCTTATTCATTATCTTTAGCTTTAAGGTTTATATTTCCTGTTCTGATAGCTGCTTTACCAAGGTTAATGCCTTAGGAAAAGCATTATTGAAGTAATCTTCCATATCCGGGGTGATTTCCATGACCACCTGCAATTCTGTACCCGTACCATTTTTAGTTTTCAGGGAGTAAATCTCTTTTGCATCCTGCCATACCGAATCGGTTTCCATACCATTTTTAAGTTCCTTTTGATGGGTAAAGACCAACTGCTCGTTTTCTTTAACTGTTTCCACCAACGAGCTCATCCCGTCTCCATCCTTATTTAAAAAACGGATGATATTACCTTCTTTCAATACACCTTTATAATGGCTGCCTTCCATAAATACACGGGTCCATTTATCGTATGTTTCCGGGTTCCAGAGAACCCGCCATATTTTTTGCCTGTCCGCATCGATATGAACGGAAAAGGACAGGGTCTTCGAATTCTTCATGTTGACTATCATTTCTTAATTCAAATGTAGGAAGGGAAAAGGCAACCTTACTTTACATAGGTCAAGAAATGCTATATGGCGGTAATTTCTTTGCGGATCCTGCTCAGGGAGGTATCAGCAATACCTAAATAGGAGGCAATCTGCTTGAGGGGTGCCTGCTGTATGATCTGTGGTTTCTGCTCTATGAGTTGCAGGTAGCGGTCCAATGCAGAATGGGTAACCATTTCTATGGCACGCTGCTGGCTTTGGAACAGCTGTGCGGACATCCACTCCCGTCCCCATTCCCGTACCGACTCCAGGGTGTGGTATACATGCTGAAAATCATTAAAATCGATTTTCCAAACCGCTGCATCGGTTACAGCCTGTATGTTTTGCACGGAGGGGATTCGCTGGAACATGGATGACACTTCATTTCCGATCTCATTTTCACAGATGAATTGGGTGGTGATCTCATTGCCGTTATAATCATGTACGTAGAAGCGGATCAGTCCCTTTTCCACAAGATAGTAGGCATCAGAAATTTTTCCTTCCTTCAGCAACAGTTCATTTTTCCGGACCCTGATTTTGGTATGCAGGGAAACAATTTCCTGCATATCATCGGCAGTGATCAATGGATGATGGTAAATTCTTTGAAATACGGCGGGATGCATTTTTTTTCTTTACAGTAAAAGTACAATTTGTTAACAGGAAAAACGAGGTTGCCCGCTATCAAATGGCACGCAACAGAACTGGATTCACCTTGGCGATACTGCTTTGTCATTCGATTTTCTATGCTTCGTATACCAGGGAAAAAGCAAGGTAGCTGTCTGGATTACATCAGGCATGTAAGCAGCTGGGGTAAAATGATTGCTTCAATTGTATCATTTTGATTATCAGGTGCCTGAGCATGTAACACGTTCGATAGATAAAACACATCTTTCGGACATTTTTTTGATGGTTTCGTCCTTTAATTCCCAATGCCATCGATAATAGACATATTTTCCCGAAGTTGGATCAATCCTCCGCCTAGATTTTTTATTCTACTGAAACATATCCATCCCGCTTCCCCATACCATAATTGTCAATTAGTTTAACTTGTTAATTCCTAGAAACACATGAAAACAATCGAAAAATCATCTGCAAACCCGTTCCTGAAGCACGCATTGGTGGCCGGGCTGCTCCTCATCTTTTCCTGTAGTCCGGATCCGGCGGTGGAGCCAACAAAAACCGCACAAAAACCTGCAGTATCGACGCCTGGAACCGATGAAAAAAGTGAAGTGAATTATGTGCTGACCGAGCTGGCCCGGGGCGCCGATCTCGATGGAGCGAACGGCATTGACATCGGCCCCGGGGGGAATCTGTATATCGGGAGTGTGGTTGGCCAGGAAATAGTTGTTATGAACAGGGAAAACGGCACGATTATCGACCAGTTCGGACCAGAGATGGGGGTAATGGGTGCGGATGACCTGGTCTTCGGTCCGGATGGATCGCTTTACTGGACAGACATCCTGGTGGGGGAAGTGGGACGTAGGACCCCGGAAGGGGTTGTGACCAAGCAGTTTGTAGCCCCCGGGGTGAACCCGATCACCTTCTCACCCGACGGGCGCCTCTTCGTGGGACTTGATTTCCTGGGCGACGGGTTATATGAGCTCGATCCCAACCTGGTTGAACCGCCGCGTCCTATCATCCTGGCTACTCCGGAAAATCCGTTTCCCCTTGGTTTTCTGAACGCGTTCGACTTCTGTGAGGACGGGCTTTTATACGGTCCTCTGTTTGCTGCCGGTCTGATAGTCAGTGTGAATGTTGGTAAGGCAGGCGATCCGGTATCCACAAGCCCTTTTACGGATGGGACAGTTCAGGTAGTGGCATCCGGCTTTGTAAACCCGGCATCCGCCAAGTTCGATCCGAAAGGAATCCTCCATGTGCTGGATCAGACAGGCGAGGTATTCCAGGTAGGTATCAAGACCGGGGAAAAAACCTTGTTCACTACCCTTGAACCAGGGCTGGATAATATGGTGTTTGATTCAGACGGCACCCTTTTCATGACCAATAATGATGAAGGCTGGGTGGCTGAGATCCTGGCAGGCGGGCATGCACGCATTATCAGCCCCGGGGGAATGATAGCCGCTTCCGGGGTGGCCGTATTGCCGGGTTCCAATGACCGCGATAATGTGTACGTGGGTGATATCTATAATCTGCGCCAGTTCAATGGATCGAACGGCGAACAGGAAAACAGTTATAAAGGCTATCTGATCCCTCAGGAATCACCGGTTTCGCTGATACTACCCCTGAGCCTTTCACGGGATGGGAACCACCTGGTGGTTGGTTCCTGGTTCAGCGGTGCGGTACAGGTCTGGGATTCCCAGACAAATCAGGTCCTCGAACATTACGCCATGGGGGCTCCCATTGATGCCATCCGGTTTAAGGATGATATTGTGGTGTCTGACCTGGGACTCGGCGGCGTTGTTTGGGCAAGTGACCATTCGATGATATTACCTATAGACAATGCCACCGTATTTGCACCCGGGGGCCTGGCCACGGATGGTGAATCCGTATGGATGGCCGACTGGGGTTCTGGCCTGATTTGGCAGATAGGTTTTGATGGCAAAACCGCGGATACACCGGTGGTGGTTGCTTCCGGGCTATTGTTTCCCGAAGGATTGGCTTTTGAAAAGGAAGGAAGCCTGCTGGTGGTGGAAACAGGTGCTTCCCGTCTCTCCCGGATCGACCTGGCCACCGGGGAGGTAACTACCGTTGTTGAGGGGATTGAACCTGGCAAGCCCGGCCCGGAAGGATTTCCCCCAACGTGGAGCTTTGATGGAGTAGCTATTGGCCAGAATGGTGATATCTATGTTTCGGGTGGCGGAATCAATGGAATCTACCGTATATCACCGGAAGAACAGCCATAGACATAGAGGTTTCCAGCCCTTAGGGGTGTGTTAATGATTTAGTTGCAGGGAAAAAACTGTTCCGGGGTATAAAACCCTGGAATAGTTTTTCCATTTTTTGGAGGCCTACTTTCAGAGTTGTAAACGAGGTATGTTGGATTGCAATTATTTTGTTAGCTTGCTATAAGAGTTAACAAAGGCCATATCGTATTAATACCTTAAATAATCACTGCAGTAGCCCGAAACCAGGAAAGCTTTGGTTTTTTGAATGCTATTGAGGAGTTTGAAAAATAACTATAGTTTACCAAAGGAAAGATATGCAGATCAGAAGGGCAATTGCTACCCTGTTTTTTGTATTATCCCTGGTATTGGGTGTTATCTTTTTCGTGAATATCGAATACCCTTCAAACTTCGAAGGGTATTTCAATAAATCATATTACGGGCAGTTTGGGCCTTTGGCTATATGTGTTGAGTTATGTATTGCTGCAATATATCTTTTTACGGGCCATAAAAAGTCCAATTTTACCTTAGCCTTATTTGCATTTACGGCTTTGCTGGACATACTGTTTAACCTAACGGGTTTGTTAACGAGCGGGGTCCCCGTTTATGGTATGGTACTATTTGCAATTTGTGCCGTGATTTCCTTATGGATGGCCTTTTCAAATGCTTTTAACCTGGGCCGGATATCCTTTTTAGGCGCCCTGGCAAGTTTTGTACTTGGAAATGCCATTGAGTTTTATTTCAATTATTTTTAAATAGAAGATCCCCACACTTTCTTCTCCCAAAGTGACAGGAGTCCATCCTATACCTGAGCTGCACTGTACATAACAGGCATTTGTCCTTTCCATTTTTTCCATAGCTCATTTTTACCGATCAAAGCTGCCATAAAATGGGCTACATTGATCCGGCTTACCTTGCCCGCATCAAAAATAGCACTTCGGATCGGGGAGGAATACACTTCATATGCGGTGACATTTAATTCATTGATCAAATCATCCGGACGGACTGCGGCCCATTCGATCAACGTATCATTTTGGCCGATTTTAGTCCGCAAATAATCTGCGGCCTTTTCATTATCAACATGGGGAGGCAGCAATAGCCGTAATAATCCGATAACTAACTTTTGACCAAAGGAAATGGGTTCATTTAAATCCCGGTTTCTGTTGCCCGAAGTGTTCATCAGCACGTATTTTACAGGCTTTTCAGGTTTGTTCGCTTTGATCGCGGCGCATAAGCTTCGCGTGGCATCGGTCACCAATCTGCGCGGCTTTCCATAAATGCCTGTAAAGGTCAGGTTATGGCCCAGGCATGATGCAACAGCTTCACAGCCGGCCACATGTTGGGCCAATTCCGCATCGCTGAGATCCAAAACGCTCGCTTCAACAATGGATAAACGGCTTTGATTACGTAATGATTCCGGTAACCTTTCGGCGGCCCGCACAACGGCTTTTACATGGTGACCCTGGCTGAGAAGTTGTCCTACCAGATGTTGCCCTGTTGCCCCGCTTGCTCCTACTACCAGTGTTCTCATTTTTTAGATTTTTGATGTATATTAATTAAGGAAACGGGAGACCGTTTGTTGCTGTCAAGACAAAACCAAACCGATCTTCAACACCCCTCACTGAATTGTAAAAAGTTCCAGGATTTCCGTTTTTCCCTTCAATTCGGTTGTTCCCAAAGATTCGATTTGAAACCCATTGCCGGGGTTCAGCCCTTTGATCAAATCTTCTGATATGAGGATACCAACGTCGTATTGGTTACAGAGTCCCTGGATCCTGGCTGTTGTATTCAAAACATCACCTGTAAAGATGATTTCCTTTTTGAGTGCACCTATTTCCCCCGTGGTTACGTTGCCAACATGGAGAGCCGCTTTAAAACTGGGTGCTACGCCAAAAACGGAAGCATACCAGTCCGCTCTTTTTTGGAGGTCTTCTTTCATAGCAAAAAAACAGTTGATACAATTATTGTATCTGACTCCGTCCTCATACTTCCAGGAAATTACGATTTCATCCCCGATATACTGATAGACTTCCCCCATGTAGCGCATAATGGCATCCGAGAAATCGGAATAGTATTCCCTCAGCAATTCAAAATATTTGATGTGGCCTAACTGCTCGGCAATTGTGGTCGAGGATTTCATATCGGAAAACATGAAAATCCGTTTTTCTTCAATCGGTTTATGGTACTTGCCGGTGAAGAAATTCATCAATACGCCATGACCTACATTATCGCTGATTTCCGAATAAAACAGGCTTACAAAAAGGCTGAATGCAATAGATGCCAGGGTGCTTACAAATTCGATGCTGGCCAGGAAATTCATAAATTTGCCGATAACAACGCCGTCCAGGGGAGATCTACCCAACTCCAAAGCCGCTGCAAGCGGATAAATTATAAGTATTACCAGTAGCAGAAAGAAGGTATAAAACCCTACCTTATAGAGGATTTTTTTTGAAAAGCTTTTTTTATTAAAAAGATTGCCCAACCACATTACTTCGATGGCCCCCACCAGCAACCCGACCATTGTTACGGAAATGATTGCAAATGCAAAAACCGCGGGGGTCACTGTAATTGCAGATGAAGGATTCAGGTTTTGGTTTTGCGTAGCCGCCTCCTGGACGAACAAATTCATCAACCCCAGCAAAAGCCAAATCACGCCAAAAGGAATGATCCGTGAAATGCTCCATTTTGTTTTTGGGGATAGCATGCGTACTAAAATATTTGTTGGAATGGAATGGAAGTTAGGAATTTATCCCCGAATATGCCAAGTTACCCGGTACAGTGGACCATCTGGCTAAACTTTCAGTTAAATAAACAAATGGAAAGTAAGCAGCAGTTGATCATTAACGATCGTGTTAAAAACCTGGTTTCTATAGCGGTTCATTGTTATGGGCTGATGCATTTCTCACTATTTTTACAGTACGACTATACACGATTTCCGATATATTCCAGGTGTATCCACCACTTGTATTTACAAACAGGATAACCACTGCATCCATATCTTTATGATACCTGGCAATACTGGAATACCCTGGCAATAATCCGGTATGTTCATATTCATAAATAGAAGAATAAATAGCTTGTTCCGTATCATTTAGCAAAGATCCATCGTTCAATGCCCTCAGGAATCCCCCCACATCCTCTGCTGTAGCTACCATAGAGCCGCTGGGGTTTATATAATCATTGGCCTTTAAATCGCCATCAAAACCTACGTCATACCCACTCATCACATCTTCTGACTCCACTTCACTAAGCAAACTGTAGGTATTTTTCAGCTCAAGGGGCCTCAAAATTTCCCTCCTGATGAATTGGTGATGGCTATATCCCAATGTCTTATCCAGGATCTCGCCTATCAGCAAATAATTCGTATTGGAATAACTATATTTTTCATCCGGGGTAAAGTCGGCCGGGGTATCCAGCACTAACTTAAGATTTGCTTTATTGGCTTGCGGGGGGTCTTCCCAGTAACCCGGGGTATCGGTAAAATTGGGAATGCCACTTCTGTGCTGCACCAGCATTCCAAGGGTAATCGATTCAGCATTTTCAATTCTCCCCACGAGTTCGGGAAGGTAGTCTGCGAGCGTTTTATCCAGGGGCAACCGTTTATCATCAACCAGTTTGGCGACGGCTACCGCAACATACAACTTGCTGATACTGGCAATCTTAAATAAGGCATTCGGGTCCGCTGGTATTTTCTTCTGTCGGTCGTGCCAGCCGGCAGCATACAATTCCCGTTCCTTTCCACCCTGGTCTATATACACGATCACGCCATCAAGCCCAAGACCAATTGCCTGGTCTACCTGTTCCTGAACCGTATCAGGAAGCGGTACTATCCAGGCCTTTACCAAAATCCAGGGTACGAAAAACAAAGAGGATATACTTGCCGCTATGAAGACAATTCTCAGGATCCGTTTTGTTTGTTTCTTTACCATTATGTCCTGTTTTTTTATGACGAAGCACGATTTGTACCGGATGCTTATTTTTTGACCTTACTGCATTCAAAAATTTGATTTTCTCTAAAGAACTTAATCGCGGCAGCCCACTGTTTCTGCCTGTAAAACTGCATTAATTATGGTTGGCAAGTTCTTCAAACTGGCGGATGAAATCCTTTGCCGCCTGCTTTGATTTAAAGTTCAACTCAAAAGATGCCCGCCGTAAGTTCACATCATGGATGCTTGTTATTGCGGTGCCATTTTGAAGTGCAAACCAAACCGGATAGCTTCCCTTCGCTTTCCGGAATTTGACATGAGTGTCCGCAGCGATGGGGATAAGATAGTGATCTACCTGGAGTGCTTCAGGAGAAGCGTGATAAGAAACTTCAAAATTTTCTGTAAGCCCCTGCTTCGTAATCTCAACCAAATCAGAAGAAATTTGGTCCTGTGCCGTCAGACCGAAGGTTGCAGATACCGTTACTAAAAGCGTGATCAATTTTTTCATTGTGCTGATTTAAACTTTTATAATAAGGAATAAATGTATAAGAAAATTTACTTGAAACAAATAGGAATTGTCATTGAAACAACAGGCCCTTAGGCAGATAGCAGCTACTAAATGTAAAGGACGGTTAACTACGCAGCCATTTACAAGGGCGGGTTTTTTAGGCTCTGAAGCTTTGGCATAAAGTAGCAAGGCCTATGCAAATCAGCTCAATTTCTTATTATTACCGTAATAATTGCAATTTTCATGTACCCATTTAACTCCGTGCCTGTTCCGGAGGCAAGTAAATTGAGAACCTTACACCTTAAAAAATAAGATAATGCCTAAACATATGTGCGATGTTATTTGTTCGCAGCGCCATAAAACCATCATAAATATGTTATTCGGGACCATCCCGTCAATGGCAATAAAAATAATTCGCCCCCGTTTAAAAGTCAACGGATCTGTGAGCGAGTGAACGACGGCGTTACGGAGAGGCTAATTTTAGGAAACATGCGAATTACCGCTCTTATTATTTTTTTTCCTATATGATAGGCTAGGTGTAATACATGTTCCAGTTCTATAATCTCCCGGATCATCGGAACGTTTAAATAGAAATAAATTTTATGGGAAAACAAATCTGGTTAGTGGCTTTGATAGGGCTATTTATGGCTTGTTCGAAAAGTGATAATTCAGATAAAAAAGCTGTGCGCGATTTGGGAATAATTGATTCTCCGCTATATGAAACAGACGGAATCCTGGAATTTGGCAATACAGATGGTGCTTCACAAGAAATTCTATTTACAATAGATACGTATTCTGAATTTAGTATTACCCTGACAGGGATTACCGGAAGCTTTTATATGGAGAGTATCACGTGATGGACCGATTACACATAACGGGGCTATCAAGGACCCATCCAATAAACTGCCGATTTCAAGGAACCTTCAATATTCCACCGAATTGTTTGAGGGCGAATACAGGATCATCATTGAAGGCAAGCTACACTATGAGGTTGTTGAGGCAGGCAGTTCTGCTACCTATCATATGATTATTCGTGATATTGACGATCAGAAACCCTATGAAGACCTGGGTGTCATAAGCCTTCCCTACAATTCAATATTGGAACCCATTGGTGAAAGTCCGACGACCGTTTATGAATTTGAAATATTGGAAGACACCCATGCATCCGTCATTGTTACAGCGGCGGTTTGCTCAGATCCGGATTATGTGGCTGAGTTGCGGAATGCGGAGGGAGCGACGATTCCGGGTGAATTGAATGTGCAATTGGCAAAAGGGAAGTATTCATTGCTGATGGATACCAGCTTAACACTTATATTAAATGATGCAGAGGCCGGGGATATTGATTTTGGGGTTATTACCGATTATCCCCAAAACCTCGAGGTCACCATCGATATGCAATACGAACCTGATTCAAAACAACGGTTTTACTTTGAAATATTGGAGGAGGTATCTGTTGAAGGATTTGAATTTGTTACTCCAGACATGATGACTTTCTTATATAAGGAATCCGGAGAAAGTATTACAACTGCAGCTGCCACCGTTCTTCAGCCAGGCCGGTATTATATTTTAAATGAAATTGATGGCCTTGCATGGGGAAATTGTGATCAGGAATACAGGGTTGTAACCGGCAGCCATACCTACGTTGTCAGTTTAAACTGACACCTCCTTTTTATTGGGGATTTTGTAAAGAGTTTAGCCTGAACGCTGTTGGGACAGGGTTCTAAATAATAATTTCAGTAAGTATCCTGACACATTCAATTGGTAAAAATGAGAGACAAAGTCTGAAAAACAAACCAGTATGAGAGATCAATAATTTAAGCAGCAAATTCAACTCTTATTTCCAATAGAACAAAAATCGATGAGCCGTTTCAGTATGAACTAATCTTTCCAGGCAATGCCCTGAAATGGAGCCGTTCTGCTAACTACCTCAAACCGCTACCTTACTGCAACAGTCCAAAGGGGAAATGCCTATGGGTTTAATAAATGTGGGTTCATTGGTATCGGGATGCTGGTATGTTACATTCGGTTAAAACAATTTCTCAGCCGGGGGAGTAACCCCTGCCAGGCGGAGGTAGATGGTAGACTGCCCCCGGTGGTGGGTCTGGTGTTCGAAAGCCTTGGCAAAGGCCTGGCCCCTTGTTGTTTCAAACTGCCCGAAGAGTGTTACGGGCTCCGATAATTGTGCCTCCTGAAGTCCTTTAATACTGGCAATTACAAAATCGTATCCGGCGGTAACCTGGTTTATGACATTTTCTTTGGAAGTGTCGGTGCTCTTCTCGGATTCGCCCATTCCAACAGGGCTTTCTATGCCGGCAGCTGCTGCAGTAAAACCATAGTTGCCATCCGTAATGTGCAGCATCTGCTGGGCAAATGAGCGCACTTCCGGAGTGGCTTTAAAATCGTATTTATCAGGGGGCATGGCCTCCAGGTATTCCAGGGTGTAGGTTTTGGCCCGTTCCCAGTCGGCGGTCAAAGATGTGATGGATTGTGCCAGCATGGTAGTCCCGGCACCGAAAAGAAAAACAGTGCTTAAAGCTAAATTTGCGAATTTTTTCATTGCGATGGATGTTTTGTTACTACTTAAAGGTAACTCTTTTACTGAAATTCCAGGCAGAAATGTAAGGCCTGGCCAGGTTTACCTTGACCATTAATTAAAGGGCATAATCCGTAACGCCAGGACCAGGAAGTCCGCGTCAACTGATGAAAAGACGCATCAATTGCAGCGACGTCCCGCCAGGGGAAGATCCTCAGAAAGAGAATGCTGCCTGATCCGGTCATTCGGGAAAGAAATACATACTTTCAGCCCGTTCCTGTTCCGTAATAAATGCAGGTTCTACTTTCAGATACAGAAAGTAACTACCTCCTGTTTACGCGGATTTAGACCGTATGAGACACAAATGGGGTGTAAAAAGTTGGATTTCATTTTTGAGTGAAATTTTTTCTATTGTTCATTTAGTTTCGTAAAGGATTTTTTGAATCGATAATATCCTGAGGTAAGGGCGCTATTAGTCGGACACTGTCCGACCGATTTTTGAAAAACCTCAAAATGATAGGTTAGCATTTACAATCCTCGTTTTTCATTTCAATATCCAACGAGATTTTCTTGATCTTTACACTTTTTACCTCTTGATCCCCGAGTTTAAGGCATTTTAAAAGTTCGTTGGCACTGTTAGCACATTTGCTATTACAACTATCCACTGAATTTATCGGTGCCTTCAAATCGGGATCCAGGTAATAGGTCATACCGCCGACTAAAGCGTCATCGGCATAAAGAAAGATGTTGATATCCCTATCGCTGGTACTCTCTACTTCTGCTTTAGTAAAATTCTCACCAACTTTAAAGTTATAGACCAGTTCCCTTTTTTCATTTGGCTTTAGCTTGAATTCATTGTTTTGGATTCCCTGAAATGAAAGCTCCCAATTCTTGTTTACAAGTAACCTGGGTAATTGGATCTCGACACTCATCGAAGCCGATTTGGTATTTGTATTACCCGCCCAGAAAACTTTGTTCTGTAAGGCAGCAACCAAGCCGTCGGTACCACCGCCGGCAGCGGCAGGATATACATTTCTTTGACCTACATTATTGTCATTGGGCACTAAACGCCATTCGGGTACGACCTCGCCGGCCGTAAAATGGTCCGTATTGCTAGGGTCACTGGTTGCACGGGCGATCATAATGATACAGTCATGGCCGTAGGCGTTTATGTTGGGTGTCCAGTTGAAGGGACCTACCTGAATTTCCGCTGAACTGTTCGGAGCAATATTCCCAATAGTTCCCCCAGCATAGGTCATTTCAATAAAATCACCGGGCCAGCTTAAGCCGGCTCCCGGTTTACTGTGAAAAGCCCTAACCGATATCCCAGTTGCTGTTTGTGTACCCCGGTTCTTTAGTTTAACGTAGGCCTTGTTGTTCGCACCCAAAATAGGTTCCTCGTGCGATGTACTAAAAATGGTTCCGTTGTTGTTCCAGATGGTTTGGCAGTTCCAGTGCACCTGTTGAAATTGATACTCGCCCGCACGACCGTCTTCTATATAAACATCCACTGCAGGCGGTACGCCTTCTGATGTAACGGTTGTAGGTGCCCCAGCGGGTTGGAATAGGCCCTGTTTTTCAAAAGACCACCGCACTACTTTGTTGTAGGCTCCCCCAAATATTCCTTTAGAAGTCCAGTTCAATAAATCTGTCGCCATCATGGCGTTGCAGAAGGCAAGGGCATTACCAGGATTGGTGCCGGGCGTAAATGTGCTGATGGTTCTCAGCATCAAATAGGTCATTATCTCTGAAGCGAATTTGCGTCTATTAAGACTGGAAGAATCACCACCTACCGATCTATATATCCTGAATAGGGTGGTAGACAATATCTGTTCACTTGAGTAACCCCCCAAATCATTCAAACCCCCCCATGCCCAAGTACCTACGGGCCGGTCACTTCTTCTGACGATAAGGGGAACGAAAGGCGCCAACAAAGACCGGTCGGGGGCATTCGAATCTGGATCACTAACGATCATTGCAAAACTATCGCCTGCACTATGGGCAAATCCAAAATTGGCTGTTCCCACATGTTCGTATAATATGCCATGGCCTCCGAGCTCGTGCAAATGCACTCTCCAATCCGCGGCGATTCCCATCGGATTTGTCGTATCGGTCGTATCGTCAAGTTGGTAGCAACAATGGGCTATACCGTTAGTACCGTTACCAACGCAATGGGCATTGATATCGTTTCCGGTTCCCGTGTGGGTAGTTGTACCGGGTGCAAACCCCCTTCCCCTATGATCAACGGGCACAGGAAAAGTAGTATTGTTAAAATAGCTACTTATCGTAAAACCCAGACTCTCGACCATAGCAAAGAATCTATCGGTATGATAATATGCATTTACCGCGGCAAAGTTATCGCTGCGGACATTATATGAATCAAAGTCGGTACCTGACGGGTTGGTTGGAGGTGCCACCGTAGGGGATGTTACATCCTGTACTACCGCAAATGATCCTCTTAGATTTTGAGTTCCCGCAACCGGAGCATTCAAATTTGGTAGGGTTACCAAATCTCGCAGCGGGTTCAACACGGTATTACTTTTGTCGGGAGTGTTCGTTGCCACACCACTTTTGGTAATGGGATCCTGTATAAAGACCCTTCCCTGTACGCCAGATGATAGGGGTTCAATATATAAAATGGATGAGGTTTCTACTTCCACCAGCATCAACCAATTGATATGGCCGAAGGAAAAAGTGAGTTCGGTCACCAGATAATAATTGCCGTCTTCAATGGAAGGATCTACCTTGGGCAGTTTAGGAATTTGATCATGAGCTTCGTTAGAACCCTGGCCATCGCCTGGGATAACCTTTTCCCTGTTCTCGCTATCGTATTTGTACATGAAGAATCTTCCCCTGATCAGTCTTGCCGGTTCTTTTCTATCGTCGAGATCAACAGATTTGGATTTGGTCTTGGACCTTATCCCGAGAATATCGTTTAAGGTTACGGCATTAGCATCATCACTTATATTATCGGTCAAACTTTGCTGACCATCAGTAGATTTACCTTGGGCAATCAACAGTTTAAAACGGTTGATACTTTCTTCCTTCGGTAGCTTTCCTTTTACATCATATTTACTATTATTGGCCATCATGACAATCCTACTTGGGCCATGCTTAAGGGTTACGGAAAGACCAGTGCGCCAAACAGGTACGTTTAAATAGGTTTGATAAAATCCCAATGTGGTGGAATCGAAAAAGGTTTTTTCTTCGGAAAGTCGATACTCCATATCTTGTTTTGCAGGATCGGTGTAAGAAACTTTTTGATACGCATTTTTAAGGGCTGCAGAAGGAATTTGCAGGACATCGCTGATCTCAGTTAAATATTCCACGGCAGCTATTCTGGGAGTATCGTCGCTACTCTCATAAAGTTCGTCCTTGTGGTTAATTGCCCGAATCACGTCGGAATCGTCAAGCGACAATATCGCTTTTAATTTTGAATCGAATAAAGTTTTCATATTGACTTTGTTAAATTAATACCATCCATGCTATTATTACGGTCATTACACTTAACTCTTGACATGCAACACCGTTCGAGCCGCGCATAATTTTATAAACTTAAAATTGGCCTGTACCGATTATTGTCTGTAAACATTATCGATAACATTATTGATAAAGGGGAAAGTAAAAATCAAAAAGTAATAGGGTCAGTGCCGATTTAGTAGTATTAAAGGTACAATTTCGAAAAAAGACAACAATCCCTATTTTTAGGGATTTTACATCTCATTAAATTCGTCTAATTTTTGTAGGACGGCTGCTTTGTTTATTAGTTGGGCGGTGTTTAATGCGTCAAATTTTTCCAGCAGATGCTTTCGATGTGTAAGTACGGTCTGCATGCTAATGAAGAGTTGGTCGGCAATTTGTTTTGAGGATAGGCCTTCCGCAATTAGTAGCATTACCTCGTTTTCCCTTTGTGAAATGTGGATTGCCTCAATAGGTTTGTTGTATATACGTGACGGTTTAAGTTTTCCAAAAAGAAGCCCTACGAGTTCGTGTTGTGTAGTATCGTATAAAAAATTGAAAAGAATAATTTCTTCCTCGATCCGGTAAGGTATTATTTCATGTCGCAATTGAAACCAATCCCCCGAAAAACCATTAATATGATATTCGAGCTGGAGCGGTTTTTGCCTTCGGAGCAGCAGTGAATCCTTTCTGTAATAGGTAATGGACTTTTTTATTTCAGACGCTTGCAAAGGGTCAATCTTTTCGAACCAACCTTTCCAACCTCCCAAACACAATTCCTTGCAGCAATACCCAAGGTTTTCTTCAAAAGAATCGCTAAAGTAAATGAACCGATCTTTCAGGGTATCAAAAATACTAATCATTACATTACTTTTGCCGTGACAGATGTATGAAATTTTTTCAATCAGACCCGACTTGAAATTACGGTTGTATTTAATTTCATTGATATAGGAAGTATCGGAACTCATAACCCGCTGTTTTAAAAATCATCAACATCGAACCATCTTTCAATTTTAAGGGAATTAATGCATCGTGTGATTCACCCTATGCTAATCTACTTCAGCAACAATAATGTTATAATAGAAAGTCTAAACTTAAGAGTGGGACGTTTGGAGTGGTTAATTTTTATGTCATTCCAGAGGGAGGACACTATTGCTTAATGCATCTTCTCATTTTAAAAGAAGAAAGCCCGCCTAACCAAACAACCTCGTTGATTGTAGTTATTTAAATTTATAGTCTCTTATATTTTCGTCTTAGGCCTAAGTTTATTAAGGTAGAATAGTGATGTTTTTTGAACAATAGGTTTTCAATTACTTTTTAACAAACCCCAATTCAACCCAGTTATTACTTCGTTCAATAAAAACTATACATTAAAAGTAAGCTATTGTTCGATGCCTTGCCAAGCAATATGTGTATATGGTTGTTAATTGTGTATGGTTGTAAGAAAGCCATTTTGATAGCTACTAAACTCGTCCTACCTTTCTAAATTAACTCCCTAAGCACCTTCTACTTGCTTTAATTATCTTCCCTTTTTGAAGGGTGACGGACTGTTGTTCTCTGCGGGCATGATTGCAGCATCCACGGAAATGGAGGTTGTCATTCTATTGCCCTTCTGAAATATGGCGGCCATTAACGGAAATCTTGTAAACTGGTATGTTAGATCTTAGCTGGGCGGGTTTTAAGAACGAGTAAAAATATAATAGTCCAGAATTAATTGGGCAAATACTTACCAAAAGCCAAGTTTTATTACAGAAAATATGGAATCCAATATTTGCAAACTTTTGCAGTTATATTTATGAACGTACCAAACGCGGACTCTTTTAATGGTTTCGTAAATTGTCCTTTTCGTGCAGCACTGAATTATTTAATCGAGGCATTTAAATATTCCCTCAGACAATATTCAGATTTAACTTGGGAATTAAGTACGCAGCTTCCTTAATTTTTTATCGATGATTTTAGCATAGATTTCCGTGGTTCATATTTCCCGATGTCCGAGACACTTTGATACGGTATAAATATCCGCTCCATTCTCCAACAATAAAACGGCATTGGTATGCCTTGCATAATGAAAGGTGATATGCTTACTGATTCCGGCGTGCATGCACCATCGAACGAATGTAATCTTTGCCTTGATAAACTTCAGCTTTTCGAATAGTAAGAATCTGTTCTGCTAACTCTAGATTTTCCTTATTCTTTTTACTCTCAGCAGGTGTTTCGGGTTCGGTAGTCAAATAGAATTCCAAGTATTCAAAATCTCGTAGAATCTTGTTTTTTCCCCCAGATGTGGTTGAATGGCCTTTATATTATTCTATGTAAAGGCTAGTCTTTCCACTTTTCATTTTTTCTTGCTGAGATGGATTTTCATTTGAGGTACAAATGAGAGAAAAAAAAGTACAAAATCTTACAAATAAGAGAAATCAAAAATTTAAAAATTATTAACAAGTATCTGATTTGTAACTATTTGAATGCTAATGAAACCAAATGAAATTGGAATTTATTTCCCAATACAAAAATTCGCGAATATATTCCCCAGCAGGTCATCGGAGGTGATCTCCCCGGTGATCTCCCCGAAATGGTAGAGTGCCTGCCGAATGTCAATGCTCAACAGGTCGCCGGAAACCCCGGCCTCCATTCCCTCCTGCACCTTCTGTATTTCTTCCAGGGCTTTGAGCAGGGCATCGTAATGCCGGCTGTTGGTCACGATGGTTTCGTTCCTGCTCAGCGCGCCGCTGTGCACCAGCGCCAGCAACTTTTCCTTAAGTTCTTCCACCCCGGTGCCTTTTTTGGCCGATAGCATTTGCACCGCAATCCCGGCTATCCCGGAGAGCCGTTCCCCGATGGCAGACAAGGTCTTTAGGTCTGCAAGGTCCGTTTTATTGACTACAGCGATCAGCGGTTTCCCTGGATGCGCCTCCCGTATCTTCCCGATCTCTGCGACCATGGAGGCGGGGAGGATGCCCTTTTCGGATGCCATAGCGGTGGCGTCTATCAAATAAACCACGACCTGCGCCTGGGCTATTTTCTCAAAGGTCCGCTGTATGCCGATGCGTTCTATGGTATCCACCGTATCCCGGATCCCGGCGGTGTCGATAAACCGGAAGCCGATACCCCCTATGTTCATTTCATCTTCGATGGAATCCCTCGTGGTCCCTGCTATTTCGGAAACGATGGCCCTTTCTTCATTCAACAGCGTATTCAGCAGGGTCGATTTCCCCACATTGGGGTTCCCCACGATCGCAATGGGTACGCCGTTTTTGATGACATTGCCAATGGCGAAGGAATCTATGAGCCGTTTCAGTACCTCCCTGATCTTTTCAAGCAAGGCCCGGAATTGGGCCCGGTCTGCAAACTGAACATCCTCCTCTGCAAAGTCGAGTTCCAACTCGATAAGCGACGCAAAATTCAACAGTTCTTCCCGCAGTTTTTTGATCTCGTTGCTGAAACCACCCCGCATCTGCTGCATTGCCACCTGATGGGAAGCCTCATTATCACTGGCAATAAGGTCGGCAACGGCTTCAGCCTGACTCAGATCAAGCTTCCCGTTTAAAAAGGCCCTGAGCGTAAATTCACCTGCCGTCGCCATCCGGCAGCCTTTCCTCAAAAATAACTGGATAATCTGCTGCTGTATATAAGTGGATCCATGGCAGGATATTTCCACCACGTCTTCGCCCGTATAGGAATTGGGGTTTTTAAAGAGGGATACCAGCACCTTATCCAGGCTGTGGGTGCCGTCCTCTATAAACCCGAGGTGGATGGTGTGGCTTTTCTGAAGCCGTAGATTTTTGCCGCTCACAGAACGGAAAACCCCTGAAACCAGGGGAATGGCATCCTTTCCGGAAATGCGGATAACAGCTATTGCCCCCACACCGGAGGGGGTCGCCAAAGCAATAATGGTATCATTGGGGATCATGGCCCTGTTTTGCTGCAAAAGTAGGTAAAAGCCGTTTATTGCGGAATTGTCAGATGGTATCAAAAAATTGTAAAAAGGAGTGGGGAATTGCTTATCTTAATAGAACTTGAAACACAAGTATAAATCGAACTGATATGAAACGCATAATTATAATAGGAATATTGTTGCTTTTTACAGGCATAGTCCCCTTCTACGGGCAGGATACGGTTTCGGCCGCTGACTCCGTTGCCCTGAAGGAAAAAGAAGCGAGGGACGTCCAGCGCATAGTGGAGGAGAAAGCCCGGGAAGCGAAAAAGGTAGAACGGGAAAACAAAAAGAGGGAAAAGGAACTTAAAAATCTGGCCAAAGAAGTAAAGCAACAAAAGAGACTGGCTTCTGATATTTCCAAAACGCAACGCTCCATTGATAAGGACAAGCGCAAAATTGACAAATTGGAAAAGCAACTGGTAAAGGATCAGGCTAAGGGGAAGCTTTCGCCTGTAGACATCCAAAAGCTGAACGACAAAATCGCCAAATTGCAGAAAAACATTACAAAGGATGAAGATAAACTCAGGAAACTGATCCGGAAACAATGACGCCAGACCCGATTTTAAGTAATGTACTGTAACATTTAGGTAAAACTTACTACCTATAGGTATCAATCCTTAAATCGATAAAAATGGAAGTCATCAATCAAACCACACTTCGAACAGACCGGCAGTTGCTGGTCCTCACGCACCTGAGCCAGTTGCTGAGTTATATCATCGGCTTTGGCGGGCTGATCACCCCGCTGATCATCTGGCTGGCCACACGGGATTCCGTGGAAGAAATGAATGAACACGGGAAGGCCATTGTTAATTTCCAGCTCAGCCTGCTGTTGTATTGCATTCTTAGTATCCCTGCAATATTGCTGCTGGGACTGGGTATACTAACCCTCATTGGCGTTGCCGTGATTGGTTTTGTCATCCCTATTGTGAATGCCATCAGGGCGGCGAACGGGGAAGCTCCCAATTATATACTCACCATACGGTTCATATCCTAAATAATAAAAAACATCCGGCTTCTTTGGGAGCCGGATGTTTACTTATATTTTACTATCAGCTTAGTTATTGAGCATTACCGGCATAACGAGCATGGTGACGTTTTCACCTTCATCAAGCCCGTCGATGGGCGTAAGGATCCCGGCGCGGTTAGGCAGGCTCATTTCCAGTGACACTTCGTCCGAATTCAGGTTTCCCAACATTTCTATCAGGAACCTGGAATTGAACCCTATCTGCATATCATCACCTTTATAAGAGCAGGTAAGTCGTTCTTCGGCCCGGTTGCTGTAATCGATATCCTCTGCCGAGATATTGAGTTCAGCCCCTGCAATTTTTAGTCGGATCTGATGGGTTGTCTTATTCGAAAAGATCGATACGCGCCGGACAGAACTTAGGATCTGGTTCCGGGCTATCGTAAGTTTGTTGGGGTTCTCCTTAGGGATTACCGCTTCATAATTGGGATATTTCCCATCAATAAGCCGGCAGATCAGTTCTGTTTTCTCAAAAGTGAATTTCGCATTGCTGTCATTGTAATCAATGGTGACATCTTCTTCACTCCCGGTCAAGATCCCTTTTAACAGGTTCAGCGGCTTTTTGGGCATGATAAATTCAGCCACCTGGGAGGCGGTTACGTCTGTTCGCTTGTATTTGACCAATTTATGTGCATCGGTTGCTACGAACGTCAGGTTTTCAGGGGAGAACTGGAAGAACACGCCACTCATTACTGGCCTGAGATCATCATTTCCGGCAGCAAAAATCGTTTTGTTGATGGCGGTCGCCAGGATATCGCCCATCAGGGTGGTTGAACTGGGGTTGGCCAATTCCACGGCCTTGGGGAACTCTGCCCCATCTGCATAGGCAAGTGCATATTTTCCGTGGTTGGAACTGATCTCCACCGTATTATTATCCTCCACAACAAATGTCAGAGGCTGCTCCGGGAAGGTTTTTAATGTCTCCAGCAATAGTCGGGCAGGAACGGCTATGGTTCCCTCATTATCGGAGTCTACCTGCAGCACGGAACTCATGGTGGTTTCCAGGTCTGAGGCTGATACGGTGAGTTTGTTTTTCTCCAGGTCGAACAAAAAATTATCCAGGATCGGGAGTGTGTTGCTGTTGTTGATGACCCCACCCAGAACCTGGAGCTGTTTTAATAAATAGGTACTTGATACTATAAATTTCATTAAGAATTCTTCTTGTTAGGAGAAGCCCATATTCAGGGCTTTATCTCTTATTTACATAGCTTTTTGCAATAAAACAAATATATCCTAAAAGTACTTTTGAATAAAACAAACTTATCAACACTCAGGAACTGTACTTATTCCTTCGCATGAAATTAAATGCGAAGCCAAATAGTACCATAAACAGCACCGGGACCCCAATGTTAATCAGTTGCCATTTTGTTTTTTGATCCGCAATCTTCTGTGCATCCATCATCGGGATCGCAACGGACTTATTCCGAATGTTTATAAGTCCCGTGTCGTCCAGCATATAATTGATGCTATTCAGGAGGAATTCCTTGTTCCCATAAAAATTATTGGTCCATTTGTCATACCCAAGTTCCAGCGGCCTGCCATTTCTGAGCTGGTTCCTGATGACGTCCCCGTCTGCAACCACCAGCATACTATTCGCTGGCCCGGAATCCCGGGCCCCGGTGAGGGCAACCGGTTTCACACGGTTGGTGTATGCAGAGGAAAAGGCACCCTCAACCAAAACAGCAAGCGGCAGGTTACCAGGGATATAGCTATCCTTGTCCGGCGGGGTACTGGCGATATCCAGGCGTATCTCCCGTGGGGTCCCTTCTGTTTTGGACAGCGGTGAGCTGGAATAGAGGATGATTTTTTTATAGCTGTTCGGCAGGGTATCCAGCGTATTCGCAAACTGCAGGCGGATTGCTTCCAGGTTGTTGTTGATCGGATGGTCGTTCCCTGAAAATACCATGGGGTTGTAATACCATGGAATGGGGTTGTAGGTAGCACTGGCGCCTTCCCCTGCCGCCGTGATGATCTGCGTAAAATAAAGGTCGTTTACCAGTACCGGGTTTACGCGTACCCCATACGTAAAAAGCAGGTCGCTGAGGTGGAGGTCGCGGGGCAGTGCCATTGCGCTCCCTTTGTCGTTCAACAGGCTGTCCAGTTCAATGTTAACCGCGTCTATAAGCCAGATCGACTTCCCCCCGTTTACGAGGAACTGGTCCAGGACATATTTTTCAGGTTCCGTGAATGCTTCTGTAGGTTTTGCTATCACGGCGAGGTCAAATTGCTTTAATTGATCAAACACTTTCTGGGCGTTCCCCGCAACTGAATCGAGGGTTATAGCCCCTATGTTATAATAGTCCCGGATGGTGGTAAGGAAATCAGCCATCTCAATATCCGGCAGTTCCCCGTTACCCTTGATGATGGCAACCTGTTTCTTTTCCCGTATTTTCAGTTTGGTGAATGCATCAGCAAAGGCATACTCCAGGCTCTGAACCGAATTGTTTACGCGTTCTTCCGTGCTGGCGCCCAGTTTGTTCTTTAAGAGCGGTACCCGTACCGTTTTGTTGTTGTAATTGACCATTGCCCAGGGATAGAGCAATTCCTGGGATACTTTCCCTTTGTCCTCAATGGTTATGTTAGCGGGGGTAAGCCCTAAAGACTGTAGCTGTGCCATTACGGCCTCCCTGTCTGACCCTTCCTCCAGGGGGTCAACAAAGCTATATTTGATAAGCGGGTTCTCTGCTGCGAACTGTTCCAGTAAACGGGCGGTTTCCTGTTTTATTTTAACAAACTCCGCTGGCAGGTCGCCCTGGAGCAGGACATCTATGATCACGGGGCCATTAAACTCTGAAACCGTATGCAACGCTTCTGCTGACAGGGTATACCGCTCATCCTCAGTAAGGTCGAAGCGGGCATGTATAAAGCCTGCCAGGACATTAAGCAGGATAATTCCCGCTATTACCAGGACTGCCGATCTGTATTTCGGGTTGTTCATCAGCTTCGGGGATGGTTGATCTGCCAAACGGACAGGTATAGAAAAAGAACGGTAATGCTGCAGAAATAAAGCAGGTCCCGGGTGTCCAGGATCCCGGCTGCCATCCGTTCATAGTGCGCTTTCATCCCTATCCCCTGGAGTAATACAATGCTGTTGCCCCCGGATAGCAGGGTGGAAAGGGCATCAAAACCGTGGTAAAAGATAAGACACAACACAACGGCACCTATGAACGCCACGATCTGGTTTTCGGTCAGGGTGGAAGCAAACAATCCGATCGCCGTATAACAGGCTACCAGGAACAGGAGGCCGAAATAGGAGCCCGTTACCAATCCTGTATCCAGGTTACCGGGCAGGGTACCCAGTTCCCAAATACTGACCACATAGAGCAGGGTAGGGGCAATGGCTATGATGGCCAGGATTGCTGTCCCCAGGAATTTCCCAAGTACGGTCTCCCAAAGGGAAATGGGCCTGATCAGGAGCAGCTCCAAAGTTCCCTGTTTCTTTTCTTCCGAAAAGCTCCGCATGGTTATAGCGGGTATCAGGAAAAGAAAAATCCAGGGGGAAAGCAGGAAAAAATTTCCCATATCCGCAAAACCAAAGTCCAGGATATTGAAGGGCCCCCTGAAAACCCATAAAAAGAGGCCATTCATCACTAAAAAAAGGCCCAATACCAGATAACCGACAGGGGTAGTAAAAAATGACCTGACTTCCTTATTTATAATTGCCAGCATAGGTTTTTAGTTTAGGCCTTCGATCCTGTCCAGGCTCCAGGCTTGTGCTTTCCTGGACCGTAACGATCGGGTTCTGGCCCAGACTTCCCGAAAAAAACCGGAATTTCTGTACCGTTCAAGCGCCGCTTCGGAATCCCAGTGGCTGTAAGTAAAAAAAACAGTAGGATCCGCCCTGTCCTGGTATAATTCCACGGACCGGCAACCGTCAAATTCCATGATCCCGGCCCTGGTTTCTTCAAAAATTCGCTTAAAACTAAGAATATTTTCTTTTTTGAAAGTCAATTTTACAATCCGTACAAGCATTTAGAGAAAGTTGATGATGATGGTGTCCCGGTAATCGAGCCCCAGGAGGCTTGAGGCGCTCCCCACCGTATTGAGGTCGCTTTTATATATGGCCAGCTCAATATATCCCGAAGAATTAAAGAGGGCTAAGAGGTCTCCCGGACCTTTCCGTTGGTTTTTGTCGAGCTCGAAATTGATGATGTCGCTATAGGTCGTATGAATCTCGGAAATCTTCTTGTTCCGGGCATTGATGGTGAACGCCCGCCCTTTCCTGTAGGCTTCAAACAGGCTTTTTCGGATATTGGTGATGACATTTCCATAGTTGTCAATATAGATCACACTGCCCACAATACTTCCGCCGTTGTCAGTAATCCTGGGCGAGAACTCCTTCAGATCCCGTAACCCCTCAAATTTTTTACCAACCACTTCCAGGGTTCCCCCGCGGGCAATATGGCAGGCCACCTGTACGAAAACATCCAAAACCGGGAAAGCGCCGTGGATGGGATCGGGGATCTTTATCTCCACCACTTTCTCCGGATTGATCTCAGCCGTGATCAGGCTGATGACTCCATTGTTAGCACTGATAAAATAATGTCCATCCACCAGGACAGCAATATGCTGGTTTTCCTGGGTTAACTCAGAATCAACTCCCACTATGTGGATGGTTCCCCCGGGAAACGCCTTATAGGCATTTTTGAGGATATAGGCACATTCCTGTATATTGAAAGGGCTGATATCATGTGAAATATCAACGATCCTTGCTGTTTCCAACTCCCGGTAAATCGTTCCTTTTATGGCACCTACAAAATGGTCCTTATGCCCAAAATCAGTAGTTAATGTAATTATAGCCATGCAAGACTGTTGATATTTTTTACCAAGGGAAAGTGATTTTTTACTTAAGTTTGTTGAACAAAATTACATAAAAAAACTGCCGGCAAAAATTTAATCTCACGGCTCCACCCTAAACATATTTTTTCTTTGAACGAACTAAATCTAGAACTCACCGAAATCAGCCCAAGAGAATTTTTTGGACACCAGAATGAAAACATAGACCTGTTAAAAAAGCACTTTCCAAAGCTTAAGATCGTTGCCCGGGGAAGTAAGATCAATGTTTACGGTGATGACCAGCTTTTGGAAGAGTTTGACAAGCGGTTCAGGATGCTCACTACCCATTTTCTGAAATACAACACCTTGGGTGAAAATGCGATTGAAAGGGTATTGACCAGCAACGGGGAAGATGACCTGGAATCCCCGGAGGGCAGCGGTGCGGTCCTGGTCCATGGTGTGAACGGGAAACTGATCAAAGCGCAGACCGTTAACCAGCGGAAACTGGTAGATGCCACCAAAAATAACGATATGGTTTTCGCCATCGGCCCGGCGGGGACAGGCAAAACTTATACGGGGGTAGCATTGGCAGTCAAAGCACTGAAAAACAAAGAAGTAAAGCGGATCATCTTAACCAGACCTGCAGTAGAGGCGGGGGAAAACCTGGGCTTTTTACCCGGAGACCTGAAAGAAAAGCTGGATCCCTATATGCAGCCTTTATATGATGCGCTGCGGGATATGATCCCTGCAGAAAAACTGATACAGTACCTGGAGAATGGCACCATACAGATAGCGCCCATGGCGTTTATGCGGGGGCGGACCCTGGACCATGCTTTTGTCATCCTTGATGAAGCACAAAACACCACCCATGCCCAGATGAAGATGTTCCTCACCAGGATGGGTAAAAATGCTAAATTCCTGATCAACGGGGATCCCGGGCAGATAGACCTCCCGCGCAGGATCATTTCGGGCCTCAAGGAAGCTGTGTTGATCCTGAAAGATGTTCCCGGTATCGAAATGGTGTACCTGGATGACAAGGACGTGATACGCCATATTTTGGTAAAGAAGGTCATTGAGGCCTATAAGAATATAGAGCATCAAAATTAAGCTTCCCTATGATCCCAACCCTTACCACCACCAATTATAATTTTCCCGGGCAGATCAGTGTTTACAAGGGAAAGGTACGGGAAGTGTACCGGTTGGAGGGCGGATTTCTTATTATGATCGCAACAGACCGGCTTTCGGCATTTGATGTGGTAATGCCCCGGGGTATTCCCTATAAGGGACAGATCCTGAACCAGATCGCGACCAAAATGATGCGCAATACCGGGGACATCGTTCCCAATTGGCTTTTAGCAGTACCGGACCCCAATGTGGCTATCGGGCAGGCATGTGAGCCCTTTAAAGTGGAAATGGTGATACGGGGCTACCTTTCCGGCCATGCGGCACGGGAATACAAGGCCGGCAGGAGGGAACTCTGTGGTATAAGAATGCCCGAAGGGATGCAGGAAAATGACAAATTCCCCGAACCGATCATAACCCCGGCAACCAAGGCGGCCAAGGGGGACCATGATGAGGATATTTCCCGGGAGGACATCCTGGCCCGTGGAATTGTTTCTGCCGACGATTATGCTGTTCTGGAGAAATATACCAGGGCATTGTTCCGGCGGGGCACGGAGATTGCAGCCTCACGGGGACTTATCCTTGTAGATACAAAATATGAATTTGGCAAATCAGCAACAGGGGAGATCCTGCTGATCGATGAAATCCACACGCCGGATTCTTCAAGATATTTTTATTCCGATGGCTATGAAGACCGGCAAATGGCGGGGGAACCACAGAAGCAACTTTCCAAGGAATTCGTCCGCCAATGGCTTATAGGCAAAGGATTCCAGGGTCTTGAAGGGCAACAAGTGCCGGAAATGACTGATGGCTATATTACCGAGGTATCGGAACGCTACATAGAGCTCTATGAACACATAACAGGTGAAACATTTGTCCGCGCCGACGTTGGGGAGATTGACAAACGAATAGAAAACAATATTGCAACGTACCTGGCTGCCTCCAGGCTAAGTTGAAATATCCTGTCACTTTGCTTATCAGGCTTGGCCTGCCCGGCACACAACAAACGATGTTTCTTTCAAATAGGTGCGGGATATCCCTTTTGGAGATACCCCGCACTGTCAGACATGGAAAATAGTTGATTTTTTACTATCCGGATGATTTAGCGTACGATCAATTTACCGTTAAAGGAGTGCTCAAGCCCGATGGCACGCAGAATATAAATTCCCTTGGCCATGTTCGTAAGCATAAATGGCAGGGTACCGTCTATTAGTACATTTTGTTGTTGGACGAGTTCCCCGGACATCGAATACACCCCCAGTTGATAAGAACCTTTAAGGATTCCGCTGAGTTGAACGGTGGTATTGGGGGAAGCCGGATTGGGATAGATCCGGATCGGTGCGTCTTCATCCAGGATGGTCAGTTCGGCCCTGTCGTAATAATCGGTGAGGGTACCGGCCAGCAAAGCGCTTACGCCGACATAGAACATCTCGTTCCCTTCAAGTTCACTGTCATTTTGGGTTGGGACGCTTAATGTCTTTGTGGTTTCACCCGGCTCAAAAGTTACGGTTATAGCCTGCCCTGCATAATCTGTCCGGTCTGCCGTATGGTCCAGGAAGCCTAAGTTCAGGACAATTGTTTCCGGACTTGCCTTGGAAAGGTTTACTGTGAATTCAATGTTGTTGCCTTCAGCTGCAGAACTGTTTTCGATCCTCAGGCTGGGTGCAATCCCTACCGGTGCGGATCCACATGGGGTTTCTTCCAGGGTCAGGTCAGTAGCTCCTGCTTCTTCCCTGCTCAGGACGATCCTATCCAGGATATGCCCCTGCGAGCGTCCGGAGATTTCCATGGAATATATCCCGGGGTTATCAAATGTTACATAGATCTTATGTGCATCGCTGTCACTGGTTTGGGTTGTCCAATTCCAGTCGGCCCCGGTGTTTTGGTATACTTTGAACCATCCATCGGTACCGGCCCCTTTCGCGGACGGATTTTTACCGGCACCGTTAGGGTATACCATGGTACCGTCATCTTTAAGTCCGAAAAAATTATCGGCATCCGGGAACCGCAACCAGCTGTCATTGCTTTCTGTGGGGTTGGACCCACGCCCGCTCTTATTCCTCCATTGGAACAGATAGGTGCCTGCCTCTTTTATTTCAATGCTTGTTGCTATCAGGCCTGTACCCGGCGTATCAAACTGATCTTCACCCTGGTATTCAATATAACCCCCTCCGGAGTATCCCGGGAGAGCAGAACTGACGGCCCATCCAAATGTAATGTTAAGGTTTTCTGCTTCTATGATAACCTTGTTGTCTTTTGAAATATAATCCGATGCGCAATCGGCGTCCTCATCTGGTGTAGGCGCCGGACCCGGGGCCGGGGCAGGTACAGCGGCAACCAGTGTCAGCGTTGCAGTGGCGGCGATGTCCCCTTCCGGGAAGGAAGCCGTTATGGAGACGGTCCCTTCAGACAATGCCGTTACGGTACCATCCTCGTCAATGTTGGCTACCGTTACATCGGAGGATGACCATATAATGGCGGGTAGTGTTACATCATCAGGGAATACAGCCAGTTCCATGCCCAGGGTCTCCCCGATTTCCATTGTGGCCTGGTCCGGTGTAATGGTAAGCGATGCTGCCGGGATATCACCCCGTATAACTGCGATGGCAGCAATATCTGCAAATCCCCCATCTTCGGTGCTTACAGTTATATTTACATTCCCTTCCCCGACCGCGGTTACGGTTCCATTCTCGTCTACGCCGGCCACCGACGGATCAGAGGAGCTCCACAAAACGTTCTTGTTGCTGGCAGTGGCCGGCATTATTTGTGCTGTCAGATCCAGGGTATTACCAATTGGCAGGGAAGAATTTTTGGGTGTTACGGTAATAGATGCCACCGGGGTATCTATCCCGTTTACGGAAACGATTGCGGTATCCCGGATATCACTATCCGCAGATGATGCGGTAATAATCACCTCGCCTGCTGCAACGGCGGTTACCCTGCCATTCTGATTTACCCTGGCAATGTTGGGGTCGGAGGAACTCCAGACCACTTCGCTATGGGTGGTATTGGCAGGCGTGAGATCGGCTGATAGCAGGAGGGAGGCCCCCGCATCCAGGTCTGATTCCTCTGGCGAAACGGATAGGGCCGTAAGGGGGATATCACCGATTACAACGGAAAGCGCTACGGTCGCGCTGAATTCACCGTCCACACTGGTAACGGTTATGTCCACGGTCCCTTCAGCCACCGCATTGACCCTTCCATTCTGGTTGACAGTTGCAATAGCGGTATCCGAAGAATTCCATGTTACCGCTGTATTGGTGGCATTGGAAGGTAAAACATCCACGTTAAGATTGAGGTTATTCCCCACTTCAACTGCAGCCTGGTTTGGGGAAACTGTGATCCCGGATACCGGAATATCCGGATCTGCTATTGTAAGGGTAGCACTGTCTGAGAAATCACCCTCCACTGACGATGCACTAATCTGAACAGTGCCTGCCGACAGGGCGCTAACCCTGCCATTCTGGTTAACGGTTGCCGTTCGGGTATCGGAAGAGGTCCAGACCACTGCTTTATTGGTGGCATCGGCAGGTAACACCTCCACATTTAAATTCAGGAAAGAGCCGGTTTCGATTGTCCTTTGTGCTGGGGTTACGTTCACCTGGGATACCGGGATGTCCGCATCGGCAATTGTCAGGTTGGCAGTATCCGTAAAATCCCCGTCAACGGACCTTGCTGTAATAGTTACAACGCCTTCAGCGCGGGCCGTTACGTGGCCATTTTGGTTTACGGTTGCGATTCTTGTATCAGATGAACTCCAGACCACCGATTTGTCGGTGGCATTGGATGGGGATACCTGCACAGTAAGTGTTAGGGTACTCCCGGTTTCAACGGAGGCCTGCTCCGGGAAAACTACCACGGCGTTTACCCCAATCTCTGCGTTGGTAATGGTCAGCATCGCGGTATCTGTATAATCCCCATCGACCGTTTTAACCGTAATGGTTACCGTTCCGGGGGCTTTGGCGGTTACTGTGCCGCTTTGGTTTACGGTAGCAACATTTGTGTTGGATGTGGACCATACCACAGATTTGTTGGAGGCATTTGCAGGTGCTACCTGGACGTTTAAAGACAGGGTACTCCCTGTTTCTACTGAAGCCTGAGCAGGCGACACCACCACGCCTGTAACCGGGATATCCGCATTGGTGATGGTAAGGGTAGCCGTATCGGTGTGATCCCCGTCAACCGACCTGACCGAAACAGTTACGGTACCCGCTGCTTTGGCTGTCACCATGCCGCTTTGGTTTACGGTTGCAAGATTGGTATTGGAGGATGTCCAGACCACAGCTTTATTTGTGGCATTGGATGGTGAGACCTGCACGCTTAAGTTAAGGGTGTCATCGGTGTCAAGACTGGCTTGTTTGGGAGATACAGCAACGGAGGCAACGGCCACATCCGAATTGGATGTATTGGTGCAAAGCGTCTCCGGGAGGGAGAGGTTTGTGGCGTCTGCTGAGGATTTATTGAGTGTGATCCGGTCGATCAGATGGTGGTCTGAACGCCCTGATATTTCCATGCTGTATACCCCCGGGGAATCAAAGGAAACATAGATCTTATGGGGGTCATCGTCACTGGTACTGGTAGACCAGGTCCAGTTGGTAGTACCGCCCAGGTATACCTTAAACCACCCATCGGAGCCAGCCCCGTTGGGAGTAGGGTTTTTTCCGCTTCCTTTGGGATAAATTACATGAGATCCTTTTACTGCATAAAAATCGGAGGCATCGTGAAAACGCACCCAGGAATCGTTGAAATCGGCGGAATTGTTTCCCTGTCCGACCTTACTTCTCCATTCGAATAAATAATCACCCGGTTCATTGATCTTAATGGTAGTGGAAATAATCCCGGTCCCGGGGTTGTTAAAACTATCGCCACCTTCCCATTCCAGGTATCCGGAACCGGTGTGGCCGGCTACAGCTGATTTTTTGTTCCAGCCGGAAGGGACTGAAAGGGATTCGCCTTCTATGACCACCATTCCATTTTGCGATTCGTAGTCTGCATCGCAGGAAGAAGATGGTGGGGTATCACCGCCGGAGCTGCCTTCCTGTTTTTTGATCAGGGCTACCCAATCCTGAGTGGCATTGTTAGGGGGGTTGCCGATAGACCGGTTCCCGCCTGCATTTATTTCGGTTACAGACCCATTCAAAAGGCTGCCGCCATTTCGGGGATCAAACCACTGGACTGAAAACTTTCCACTTGCCGAACCGAGGTTAACATTGGTGCTACCGCCGTTGGGAAGGTATACGGCGTAGATGTCATTGGTTTTTGACAGGCAATAGTCTGCAGAGGATGAGGTACTGTTATCAGCGGATTCCATTTGCCAGTACGGTAAATATTGCTGAAAAAAGTCCACCGCAATTTTTGCATCTTCCCATTTGTTATCCCTGCTTCTCCAATCATGAGCCGTAAGGTCTGTTTCCCCTGTCTGATAGCCGAAGTAGTATTCTACGCCTGCTCCCCCGGCCAGTAACGTTCCCCATAAGACCTTGTTACGAACGTCCTTCTGGTTGTCAGCCTGGGAACCTTTACTCCCGGAATAGGAGGCATCCGTTGTCACACCTTTGTTGGCACCACCCTGTTCATCATTGGCAACCACCCATTGCTTGCCGCGGTTCCCGGAAGACTGTATCCATCTCTTAACATCTTCGTGTACGGAATTAATGTCGGATTGGATGGAAGCACCCGTGAGGCCGGTATTTCCCAACAGAGGGGTATACAGCAGATCCTGGCCCCAGGGATAGGAATGGATAACAACGTGGTGGTTATAAGGATCAAGATCCTTAAAATACATGGCATATGCTTTTACCCTGGATCCATTCGTATCATTGAGTTCGTCCGAATCATACAGATCATTTTCCTCCCCGAGGTTCCAATTTAAGGCCAGGTGGTGGCCAAACCTTGCAATAAGCTCCCGGTAATATAATTTACGTTCTGTCCCCAGTTCTCCCCCGTCCAACAGGCGGTCGTTTTCTGTTTCCTGGGTTTTAAAATGAAGGTACATCCCCCTGCTGTCAGCATGGCTGAACAATACTTCCCATTGGGCCAGTTTTGATACATCGTAGCGTGTCCTGTTTTCAGAATCCGCCCCCGAATTGCCATCGAGGTCGTTATGGTTAACGGCTGCCCAGGGCCATACATCCTTTCCATCCCCTGTAATATTCATGGTCAGGAATGAAAATGCATTCATACCTTTTGACGCGAGATAGTTCACCGCTCCAATAAGCCCTTTGCCTTTACCGCTCCTCCAGGTGGGATTGCCATTATTCCAGTCCCGGGCGTGTGGTCCCCAGGTTTTGCTGTTCACCGTATTATCGAATTCCCCGTAAGCCAAAAGGTTTTCGGGCGAATCCGCGCCTGCTTTGATAAAGTAGTTGCCTGTTTCGCTGAATTTTAAATACCGTTCCCCTACATAGCTCAATCTTCCGTTCGCACGGTTGTCTGGCAGGGATTTGTTGTTGTTGCTGATATTGAAATTACCGGAAGCACCATTGAAGGAAGTGGGACTCCCCGCACTGGGATTTAGATTGATTGCAACATTCGAACCGGTTCTGAAAGAAGCGGAATAGCTCCAGGACCCGGTCTGGTCCGGACTGAAATGAACCTGCCATTTATTGCCCGCGCTGGCACCCGTATTGGCGGCATTACCATCGGCCGCATAAAAACCGGGAACGAGGTATGTTTTGCCATTGGGCCCCGTAAAGCTCACATTTAACCGGTAATCCAGAAAAGGGTTGGTATTATGGTTCTCTGATGTAGAGGGCCCGTTGAAAGTGAGGGTTACGGTATGCCATTTCCGGAGTTCACCAGAAATATCTGTTTGAGAAAAAAGGCCATGAAAAGTCAATAGCACAATGGCTAAAAGGGAACGTTTGCTAAACTGCATTAGGTTGGGGTGAGAGGGGGTTCATAAATGGTGGGGGAGTAAAATTCAATCTATATGATTCTATTTAAAGATTATTAAAAAAGATTAATAGTATTGGGCAATCCGTTTTTGGGCGAAAGCGCACAGGAATAACGGATGTTTCCGTATTCTAAATTTCAAACGAAATGAATTTCCCGGAGTCAGTAATGGAGATTATACTCCGCCTTGGAAAGTGAAACTATCTTTGCCATGAAAAAAAAATTTATATAAGATTTGGTTTACAATTATAAATATTTAATAGGTAAAATCCGATTAAAAACAAATTTATTCGATGAAATACACCTATTGAACGCAATCGTATCGCATAAAATTGTATGTAAGTGAAAAAAAAATAATCATTTTCTTGAAAAGGGGTGAATTTAATAATTTCGAAGCAGGGAGCGGGAGGTAATTTTGCCTTTTTTTTGCAGTTGGTCCACTATTTTCAGGAAGGCCAGGGCCGTTAGGTAGGCATCACCCAACGCCGTATGCCGATCCTTCCGGGAGAGGTCAAATTTGTCTGCCAGGTGGTCAAGGGTATACGATTTTTGAATGGGCAGCAGCGGGGATCGAATCAGGGTTTGTTTATACAGGGTGCCGGTATCAATTGCCTTGTTCTTCAGGCCGGGGAGCCCCAACCGATGCAGCGCCTTGTTCACCATCGCCACATCAAACCGGATGTGATGGCCTATCAAAACAGCTCCTTCAAGATAGCCCAGTAACCGTTCCATCGCTTCGGATTCTGACATACAGTGGGGACCCTCTTCCTTCAGGATACAATGGATCCCGGCCGTACTGTGATCATAATGTTCCTGCCGCACATATAGTTCCACCGAATCTTTTACCTGAATGATATTATGCTGCAACCGCAGCGCCCCAATACTAAGGATCCGGTCTTCCTCCGGGTCCAGGCCCGTTGTTTCTGTATCGAGTACTACAAAGGGGATTTTGTCCGGGTCTGCCGGAAGCGGAACATCAAAAGAAGCTTTGTAGCGCTTCCAAAACTCCGGCAAATCTGAATTTTTCGTTTTGAAAAGCCGCTTCATGCCAATATTTTAGAAACATTGAAGCGGAGGGCAAGCAGTTCCTGCAACTCCTTAATGGTCTTAAAACTGCTTTTCAGTTTTATCTTTTCTTCCTTGGTCAATCCATCCAGTGCGATATACCGACCTGCATCCTGGTGGGCCAGGCCCTGTTTGGTCCGGAATTTAAGCAAGGCCTTTACGGCGTAAGCACAGGAAAGATACAATTCCCCGTTATGGGGATCGAGTTCTGCAAGTTTCTCAAATCGGGCTGCCGTATTGTTTATTTGTTTGATTTTATAGGAGAGGGTAAGGACGCGTGCCGCATCTGTCAGGGGCATCAGGGCCCGTCGCTTCAGATCGAAGAAGTCTTTGTATTTTCCGTCCTGTTCTACCAGGAACTGTCTGAAAAATCCGGTCGGGGAGGGATTTTGCAAGGCGCCTGCGGCAAGGTGCAACGAGAAAACAGGGTATTTTACCACCTCCTCAAAAATATGTTCCGACAATTGTTCGGTCAGTGACTTATCCCCATACATAAAATTGTAATCAAAAAATATGGAAGACAGCAACACTTCCTCCTTACCGGGATGGGCCATCCACCGGGTGATCCTTTCCTTCCAATCACCTATGCTCATACACCATTGGGGGTTGGAGGCCATCATCTCGGCCGGGCAATATTCATATCCTATCTGTAACAGTCCCTTATTGATCCTTTTGGCCAGGTCGATGAAATAACGGGTGGTTTCCTCAATTCTATTTTCAGAAACATCATTAAAAATCAATGCGTTATCCTGGTCAGTATGAAGTAATTGTTCACCTCGTCCCTGGCTGCCCATGGCCATCCATGCGAACGGAACAGGGGGAGGAGATGGCATTTTTTTAAGAGAGAGCCGGATTATTTGTTTGATGCAGGTATCATTCAGTTCCGAGATTATCTTCAAAATTATGGCCATCGGGATATTGTGGTCCAGATAGCCTTTCAATAATCCCGTAATGCTATGTCTGATCGGTTTCAGCTGTTTGATTTTTTTGGACCTTTTGATCGCTTTTACCAGCGCCGCGGGATCATTGCCCATCGCCACCAGGATATCGTGCATCGAAACAATTCCCACCGCGCGGGTGTTTGTTGTTCCATCCTCCGTAAGACAAAGATGGCCAATGTCACTCTTCATCATCGCCATTTGTGCCTGCGTAATGGTCAGTTTTGGCGGGTAAGTGATGACAGGAGAGGTCATGATCTCCCGTGCTGAGGCTGTTACAGGATAGTCGCCGGCTACAATTTTTGTCCTGAGGTCCCTGTCTGTAATGATACCAATGGGAAGCCCCTTATCGACTACGAGTACGGAACCGACCTGCTTTTTAGACATCAGCTTTGCAATAGACCGGGCCATAGCCTTTGGGGTACAACAAATCATTTTTTTTGTATAGGGCAGGGGCTGCAGATCCAGTTGCGGGGCGAGCGCCCGCTGCGGAAAATCGGGAGGGAGAGATCCAACTAATTTCCCGGAATGGTCTTTGGCATAAGGGTTCCTGGTATTGGATGCAAAACTTTCAATAATAAAATTCCCCAACTCTTCATAGGTTTGAATATAGGGTTTAAATACCGATATGGGAATACCGTAGAGGATGGTATCTTCCCTGGCCGTAGCCTGCAGTTTGTAATTCTCATTTGCCATCAGCGGGCGCAGGCCAAAAATATCCCCTTCGTCACAGATATCAACAAGCGAATCGGAGGGTGGCATTTTAAGGTCTACCGCACCCTTGTGTACCACATAGAAATTCTCATGCGCTTCCTCGCCGGCACTAAATACAATACTCCCTTTTTCCTTATAAATGATGCTGATCTCCAATGAAATATCCAGGAGATCCTTTTCATGCATTTCACTGAATGGAGGAAATTTTTCCAGGAAGTCGGCCACCCGTTCGGAAATGATGTTTTTCATAATTCTATTTTCAGGCAGCTTTGTATGTAAAGCTCTCTGTTATTGGTAAAGATCATGATTTATGGGCAGATTTCACAAATTCCTAGGACCGCGTGTCCGGGCAGCTGTGATTTCCGGGATTCTACAGGCAGGATTCCGGGAAAAGTATCCTACCGACAGATCCTGTATTTTATATTTGAATTGAGGCATTACGAGGATATCAAAGAAATCAGACCTGACCTTTACGGGATGCACACCGTGCAACCACTTACTGAAGCATGCTAAGCCTATGTTCTGTTTCTTCCAGCATGCGGACATCCTGGTTTTTTGCAGCAATTTCCCTCGCTGTATTAAAACAGTTAACGGCCTTTTCCTTTTCCCCAAGTTTTGCAAAAGCACTTCCTTTCATGAGGTAGAGAAATCCGTTTTGGGGAAAATATCGGATGCCAAGATCGGCCCAGCCTTTTAGGTTATCATAGTCCTGCGCCATTGCCATGGCATCACTAACTCTTATAAACAGGCGTTCATCGGCTGTGATCCCCAATTCCCGGAAATAGTTTTTCTCATTTTCCAAAAATCCGGCAATACCAGTTAGTTCTATCAAATCATAGATCCTGATACTCCCGGCAATTATAATTTGTTTCAGGGGTTTGTTCAGTGCCAACCTTAAGAAATTGCTGCTTACCTCCCTGCTGTTCGTATAGGTATTGCTGCAGAATATGACGATGATGTGACTTACAGGGTCCAATATGGCATCTATGGAAAAGCCCCCTCCGCCACCGCTGTGGCCGAAATAGCTGACTCCGTTCACAGGGTCGTTGTTAAAAACCTCCATGCCATAAGCGTAACCCTGGAAGGTACTGTCGATTGCCATGGCACCATTGGCGGTTCTCATGGTCAACAACGTTTTGGGGGATATAAACTTATCCGTATCAAGCCCCAGCATAAAATGATACAAGTCAGTTGCGGAGGCAATCCATCCCCCGGCACCGTTCGCCTTTGGACTCACCGTTTCATTTTGCAGCATGTACCGTTTACTGTTAAGAAACCGGTATGGCTGTGCTTCCCCGGGAGGCATAACGGTATCATTTAAATGCCGTATGGTTTTCATTTGCCGGGATGTAAAGAAATGGGAGGCCAGGTATTCATCGAAGGAAATCCCGGTGATCTTTTCCACAATCCAGCTTAGTATTATATAGCCCGAATTACTGTAATACATCTCTTTCCCGGGGGTATCAAAGACCAGGGGCATATCAGAAATTATCTGCTCCATCTCCGTACGGGAATACGCCCTCTTGAAGTCGTATTCTGAAGCATCCCATGGACTGGCCAGGCCGGAAGTGTGGGTTAACAGGTGGTGGATTGTCATTTTTTCCGCATTTTTAAGTGGGAGGAGTGGCAAATGCTCCCTGACGGTACTTTGTAGACTTAACTGACCAAGTTCAACGAGCTGCATGATAGCAGTAGCTGTGAACATCTTACCGGTAGATTCCGTTTTAAACAGCGTATTGGGCCTGAGTTTAGTATGGTTGTCCATGTCAGCATATCCCCAGGCATTATTGTAAAGGATGGAATCTCCCCTGGCAACCAGTATGGTACCCTGAATATTGTTGAACCTGTAGGCCTGGGTAAGGCTATCCCAGGAAGTGCTGGATTGTGCATGAAGGGATAGCATCCACAAACAAAGGAAAATTATACTATAGGGTTTCATGATGTTAGTTGATTTAAAATTTTGACAAATCAAAAGATATCAATTAGGAATTTTTGTTACAGTTCCTGCCCCAGCATTTTGTTTCTTAAATATGGGCGACAGCTGATATCGCGACCTGCGAGATCGAAAGTGCCTTCAAATACCAAACACCCTTACCAACTGTGAGGCTGCCATGGATCCGTTATTTTTGATGCACTCATACCCTGGCTTTAATACGCTGCATCGAAGTATCCGTTGTTAAAATCATTTTCTTTGAAATAAGTTGAGGCACGAGATATCAGGCTTATTCCGGGGGTTATCCATAAAAGAACCGATCACTCTGTCCTTACATTCCGGATTCCCGTCCCCATGCCCTCCTTCATCAAGTATGAGCAGTGTACAACGGGATAATTTTTCCTTAAAAAGGTAGCCATATTCCGGTGGGGTTACCGGATCGAATTGATTTACAAAGATGAGGGTTGGTATATCCGATTCCCGGAATTGCCGTTCCCTTACGGGCAGGTTTCCTGTGTGCCAATCCATCCCCGCCTGGTAAAATGCATCGAAAAACCCCAGTTTTACAGGGATCAACGGATAATTTTTATAGTGCATGCTGATATCATCGGAAGTGAGCTCCTGATTGAAATTTTCAAATTTCTCAACGGATAGCAACATGGACAAGTTGAGCTCTCCTGACATCGTGTATTCGAATTGAAGGACATCCAGGATCACTTGTCCGTGCCCATCAATAAAGGCATGTATCAGTTCCGGGGCTTTTTCGCGTGAATTCCCCTGGTACAACAACCGTCTGATCAGGTAGACGGCATCCTGGGCGTTGATATATACAGGCATACTGTCGCGCATCATTATTTTAAGGGGCTTTCGTTTCAGCTTGTCAATGGCTTTAAAATAATCCTGCTTTAATGAAGGATATTTCGTCCTGCATAGGGAATTGGTCTCACAGTAGGAGAAAATCCTTCCCAAAGAAAGGGAGTAACTTTCCAGCCGGGATAGCAAGAAATCCCCACTCATCGGGGCAGGGGAATCAAGGACTGAACTGTGTATATAGTCCGGGTACATGTCCTGTACCACCCTGCCAAGTCTCGTACCATAGGAAATCCCCAACAGATTGTATTTTCCATACCCAAGATGTTTGAAAAGCATTCCCACGTCCCGGGCACTTTGAAGGGTATTATAAAATCGGGGGTTTATATTTTGCGCTGTACACTTCCTTTTATAATCATCGATCATGGTTGTCATGAAATCTTGTTCCTCCATTTCGTTAGCATCCCTTGCCATTATTTCAAAAGCGGCGAATGACATGTCGGGCAGGGGTGAGGAAAATCCAATACCACGCTGGTCAAACAGGATAATATCCCGATTTGCCCTCAAGGGATCCTCCACTATAGCATTGACCGTGCCCCGGTCCAACGACCTGGCGCCTGGCCCTCCGGAGAAAAAGATCAGTGGGAATTCCGCATCAGTGCTATCCCTGGCTCTCAGAACGACATAGGTGATCTGGATTTTTTTTCCTGCCGGGTCATCATGGTTTTCAGGTACCAATATAGCTCCAGGCTGTACATCCTGACGATTAGGAAGCCAATCAAGGCCGGAAAGGTCGATTGAATCCTGGGATTTGATGGCCTGGCAACATAGGGCCATGGTCCAGAAATATGCAATCCATTTAAATCGTACCATACGATGGTTTATTTTTAAAAACAACAGGCACATTATGGGTATAGGTGAACAGGTGATAGGGGAGAAGTCTCATCACGTAGTTACCCTGATGAAGGGTACCATCCTTATTTGATGTATCTCCGGAGCTTCTCCATGTAACCTGTACCTATAGTATCCCGGTCGCCAGCCACCGGGCACATTCGGGTTCGAGCTTTTCAGAGGCGATCTTCTCATATTTTTTACTGTCCTCCTCCGAGAGGATGTCCTTCCAGCGGCCGTTGACACCTTTATGGATGAACGTTTTGGCCCCTCCTTCCCAAAATGCTCCCCCCAGTGGTACACTTGCTGTGGCATGGTCTTTCATGTACTCAAAACTGCAGTGCTTCAGGATGTCGCCCCATTTATTTTCTTCTATAGGAAGATCCAGGAATGCCGCAATCTTCCGGATCTCCCCCGGCATATCCTTTTTCAAATTAGTATAGTGGAGCATCATCACATTCGGCAATGATCGTACCTTCCACCAACTGTCTACGTTTTCCCATAGCGACCAGAAGGGGAATCCGTCCTTATCAAGCCATTCATGGTAATACTCCACAATGGAATCCGCCGGTTTACCTATTTTGGGGCCAACCAGTCCGGGGGTTTCATTGAGTGCTTCATACCAGAAATCGTTGGCGGTAACATGGTGGTTGTAGAGGCTCCATAACACATCGCGCCCGTCCCTTCCAATGTAGATGTATTTGACCTTAGGCGAGAAATTCAAATTTTCCACCGGGAGGTGTGTCTTGAAAAAGCGCCGGTGTTCCTGTTCTTCAAGGGCCGGGATCTTGATATGCCGGGGGGGCACCCGGAGGTCTATCCAGGGCGACATCTCCGCTACCTGGAGGCCGGCCTCCCCCTTAAAGATCAGTTGGGATACAATCTGCTGAACCCAGGTGGTTCCCGATTTGGCGTAGGTGGAAATTACGATATCGTCATCCCTGAACCTGAAATCATTCCACATGGTTGAGTCGAAGTGATGGTTGTGCATTTCCTGTTTTTTAACAGGCCATTTAATGGTTTCCATTTATAGCGGATTTTTTAAGTTACAATTTTCATCAGGGGGATAGGGGGAGGTATTCTTACTTAAAAATATGAAAAATTATAATGCGGACCACCTAGTGAGCTGTAGCAAGACCCGCAGGGTTACGGCCTCTTTTGTGGGTGGAGTGCAGCGTTATAAGCGGAAAGCAAAGCTTCCCTGACTAGTTCTTTCTCAACCGTGTCCAGTTCAAAGGTCGTAGCCCCTTTTTCACCCCATTTATTCGGTACAGGATAAATATGTCGCGGGGCCATCCCGCAAAATATATCCTGTTCCGCGGGGGTCAGGAAAATAGTGGCGGTGTTGTTTTCAGCCAGGTAGGTGGCAAACATGCGCCTACCCGTTATCCTGAAGCCGGTTCGTTCAAAATGTTTTGTATGCTCTGTACCCGGAAAATCCAACGCCATTTTTGAAAAAGAACTGTCAATCGGTGGTAGTGCCATTTTGTAAGTCTCTAAGAATCAAATCCGGAGGAATTTAAGGATTTCCATTTATAACTGCCCGTCTAGCATCACCTGTTCCATCACCTTTACGATCTCCTGTTGCCGATACCGCATCGGATGGAAAAAGGGGGCGTATGCCGGCAATACCGGATTATCCAGAGCATAGGCCGCACAAAGGTTACCGGCCGCACAGGCTGCCATGGTTCCAAACCCTGACAGTGCCCCAATAACAAATACGTTGTCTACCCCGGTGGGGCCAATCAGCGGCCAGTTTTCTTCGGTGCGGGTATAATATCCCGCGTATGCAACCACGGGGGAAGGGATCGTGTTCTCATAACGGGCCAGTCCCGGGATAAAGCGGCTTGCTCCCTTTAAGACAACCTGCGGAAAAAGGTCCATCTGTGGCGGTTCCCATTGCGGCTCAACAGGGTTTCTCTGGAATGCCCAGCCCATTTTTATTCCGCCCGAATCGGGTTTTATATGCAACCCACCCGGAAACTCCTGCAGTAGCCATTCATATCGTTTATCCGATTTGAATAAAGCAGTTTCTTCTGGAGACCATGCCAGGAACTGTGGATCGGCATAAATTGTAAAAGGCATCGATGCGGGAATTATTTCCAGGGGGTCCGGGATGATGAATTTGTGCTGCAGCATGTTTTGTACCGGAAATTGAAAGCCCAGCATAGCTGCTATGCTGTTGATAAAAGGACCGGTAGCGATGATAACCTTATCAGCATGTACTTTCGTTTGTGTATCCAGCAGGAGCTGATAACGGGTACCTTTTTTTTCGATGGATCTAATTTCGCCGGTTATTTGTTCCAACCCCAGCTTCCTGCTTTCCCGAAGCAGTAAACTCCCCATTGCGTACACATCTATTTTCCCGGCATTCTTGATCGTGACAACCATTTTAATATCCTTGTCCAGATAGGGAAATTCCTTTCGGATGCTGCGGCTGTCTGTTATTTCCCGGATATGGCCCGGATTTCTGTTGGAGACGGGGCCAAAAATTGATTTTCCCCGGTTATGGCTTATAAAATCATAGCCGCTTTCCACCAAATCGAAGGATTGCTCCCCATAGGCTCCCCGCAATTCCTTCATGAGGGCTATGCTGTGACTGATGAATTGCTGCATGCATTCCTGCGGCCAGTAATCCCTGAAATTTTCACCGGATTTGCTGGTCGTAAAGGAGAGGGGCTGATTTTTGTCGATCAGGAGGACTTCGGTACCCGGGCTGTGCCGTTTCAAATAATAGGCAGTGGCGACCCCTGCAATACCAGCCCCACAAATGGCAACCGTTGATTTCATTGAATGTGTCATTGTTCCAGAAGTACCATTTATTGGCTCCGCAATCCCGCTGGCTATACCGCTAAAAGTAGCATTTTTTGGAACAGGTAGCACAGCAGATCCCCGGGGACCGCCATTGTTTTTGGACGGGATGATGAAATCTTCTTTACCGGTCATTCAATCCCCTGCCATCGAGGATGTGCTGCCGGTATTTGTCTACCCGGGCTTCCCGGGTTTTGGATTGTTTAGCTGCCCCGAAATAAAGGAGATAGCCCCTTTGCCGGCCCGGAGTCAATGCCTCAAATGCGGATTTCAGGGCAGGGGATTGATTCAGCTCCCTCCGGAATTCTTCCGGCATTGCAAAGGCTTCCGTTTTTTTAAAGGCCACTTTCAACCCGGCCTTTTCCACTTCGATGGCTTCAAAGATACAGGCTTTGATGGTTTTTTCCTGTGCAAGGACTTCCTGAACGCTCGTAAACCGGATCTGCCGTGCGGCCTGCACATTCTCCGTTTGCTGTACCAGGATGCCCTCAGGATCTTTTAACAGGGCACCTTTGAAAAACAACAGGGCACAGTATTCCCTAAAGGTATGGATCAGCACGATGTTGTGCTTCCGATAAAGGTAGCAGGGAACCCCCCATTTCAGTTTTTCGGCTAACTGACAGTCCAGAGCTATCTTCCTTAATAACCTCACTTCTTCCTGCCACTTTCCGGCTTTTTCAAAAAAGAAATCAACTTTGGGATTCATGGTATTCATTTATTGAATTACAATTCCGCTATCGGGCGGGACTTGTTCTCCTGTTTGCAGGCCTGAAATACCAGGATATGAGAATCAGGATTAGTAATAAGACCGGCCCAAAATATTCCTTGGCGTCATCACCTGTTGCCAGGTGAGAAAAAACGGCACCCGACATGACAAAGAAAAAGCCTGCATAGGCCCATTCCTTAAGTACGGGAAGTTTAGGGACCAGGACTATCACAACGCCCAAAATTTTCCAGACACCAAGTATGGTTAGTAAATAGGCCGGATAGCCCAGATGTGCCATCGTAGCTGCCTCTTCTTCCAGCCTGATCAATTGTACTATGCCGGTGGCAAGCATTCCTAAAGCAAGCCAGATGGTGGCTACCCAATAAATGATCTTGTTTCTCCTGGTCATAATTGGTTATTTCAGATGGTGGACAATGTCCTGTAACCGGTTATGTGCCCTATTGAGGCCATGGGCAAAGGGCAGCTTCAGCATCTGATCCCTGTCGGCCACTGATTTAAAGACTATTTTCATATGGAGTTTACTGCGCTTTTCAGAGAGTTCCTCAAATTCCAGGAACTCAAGCTGTACCGGGAAAGACGAATGCTCCATTTCAAATGTGCGGGTGATTTTCCGGTCAGGCACGCACTCATGGATTGTGCCATTGAACCCCTGTTTGGTTCCCTTTGGATCGGTTGTTTCGAATTGATACCATCCATGTTTTTTGCTTTCAAGTTTCAGCACCTTTGTGCCCATCCACTGCTCTATAATATCCGGATCTGTAAATGCCTTGAAAAGCAACCCCACGGGCAACTCAAAATCCCGGGTGATCAGCAATTCCTGAACATTATCTTCTGCTATGATTTTGGTTTTTAGTGGCATATAAAGCTATTTTTTTCCCTTACTTTTTTCAGGATCGTAACTTTTCATTATAGTTTCCAATTTGGTAAACCGTGCATCCCACAAATTTCGAAACGGTTCGATAAAATCTGCAACTTCTTTAATTTTTATTGGGTTTAACCCATAATAAATTTCCCGGCCGTCTTGCTGCGCCATCAGTAGCTCACACTCCGCAAGGATTTGGATGTGCCGGGAGATGGTTTGCCGCGCTGAGTTAAATTTTTGCGCTATTGCACCGGGTGTCATTGCCTGTATTGCTACCAAAGCAATAATGGCCCTCCTGGTAGGGTCCGCTATGGCCTGAAATACGTCTCTCCTTAATTCCATTTATGCAGCTATCAGACTGCAAATATATGCGCAGTCATTCAACTGCGCAAATTGTTTTATATTTTTTTAAATATACTATGTTACCGGATACGTAAATTAATGGCTGCCTCGCTAAAATTGTATCCTCAGGTAGCTGAATCTAAGCTATCAGAAAGGCGCAATAAGATAATGGATGTCGGATATTAGGTGGCTGATGGTAATTTCCAACTTCCGGGGGATCGAAATGGCTCCTTCCAGACTACAGCCCGGTTTTTCAGCATGCTGCCGCATCTCCTTCCTGTTTGCTCGGGAATTACAGGATGAGTCCGTTTCCATGGGCATTTCGGTATTTCCCATTGTATGGGAACAGGGTTAAAGATCTTTTACAGCGATGTTGGGGTCTTATTGTGCCATGCTCAGGCATGGAATTCACGGGTAAGGACTTCCGGATTGGAACAGGAAACAACCCTATTCTGTATTGGGATCTCAGATCCGGGCATTTTTATGTGATATACCCAGGGTTAGCAAATGTTTTACGTTATGATAGGTAAGGGTTGCCCGGATACATTCCTTTAATTCCCCTACAGGGATTTTCTGATCTTTATGAAAGATGATAGCCCGTTTTCCTTCAAATCGAAATGTAGTGTCAAAAACCAATCTGAATGTATCGACCAACCTGCTGCTGCATTGAAAGTACAGGGCATAGTGATCCGGTGCTTTTGGTTTCCAGTCCATTCTTAAAGTACTGCCATCTTTGGTTACAAAACTGGGTTCTCCCCATTTCAATGTTTCTTCCAAATTGGTAATTCCGGCTGTTTCCGCAGCCGTTTCCAGAACCAACTCCCGGAGCGTTTGCATTTTGTCCTTGATACAATGTGGATATCCTGCAAAAACTGCCTCGAATTGGGGTTTGGTAATGATGTTCAATTTTGCCATTCAGTTGCTCTTTAAGCGTATTGAAATACACCGGCCTTCATCCTGCGGGCTGAAACCAACCTGGGTAGCAGTAGGTTACCTTAGGGGAACTTCCTCGCCAAATTTTATTTTTTATAGACCCCGCTTTCCAACTGTAACACCCCTTTTTGCAGATGTGCCAGCAAGTTTATGAACTGAGCTTTCGATGACTCGTTCCTCAGCAGGTGTAGCCCCATATTCGGTGGCCCGGATGCTTCCAATTTAGCAAAAAAGATTTCAAAAAAAGCAATTCCCGCCGGGGTTTGGTCAATGGACGATATTTTTTGCAGGGCCAGATCTGCCAGTATCTTTTCCATTTCCCTGGTTTCAAACAGGAAGCTCAGTTCCCTGCTGCCGGCCCATGGCATAGGGTATTGTACTTCGCCGTCCGTTTTTCTGAAAATATCATAATACAGGAAGTGCCCCCCCGGTTTCAACACCCGGTTGATCCCGGCATAGAATTTTCTTTTGTCTGGAATATTCATTTGTACATGCTGCGTCCATACCACGTCGAATGCGTTATCGCCAAAAGGTAAAATAGTGGCATCTCCCTTCACAAAGGAAGTTCGGTCATCCAGGTGTACAAGTTTGGAAAGTTCTTTTGCTGTCCTTACAAACTCGGGGCTAAGGTCTATTCCTATGGTCCTGCAATTGAATTCATCCGCAAGCATCCTGCAGGCACCCCCAAGGCCAGAACCTACATCCAGGACGGATAATCCTTTCAGGTCAATGCTATTGGCCAGTTCATGTGATACGGATGCACCCCGCACATGAAGTTCGTCTATCCCGGAAATGTCGGACCGCTTCACCCGGTTTACATCAAGCTGCTGTGCTGTAAGGCGCCGGAGGATTTCTTCATAAATACCTTCTTTGAAATAATGGGCTTCGATATGCTGGTTTAAATTTTCCAATTTTATTTGGTTTATGACATGCCCCGCCTGTTTCCGACCAGTTTGATTCAATAAAGGGGGCAGTGCCGTCCTGGTCTTTAAAAAAGAAATGACCTCCTTCTTCTGATCTTTCCGTAACCGGGATAGCCGATTTCTTCAGGCCGGATTGGGTTTCCTCAAAATCAGGGGTGGTGAAACCAATAGAAATGATCCCGGAATTGCCTGTCAGGTTTTCAGTGCTGGTTGGATGAAGTCCGATAACCATACCCGGTAGCTGTCAACCCGGCATAATGAGCGCCCCAACGTTTCATTAGTTACAGGCCGATGGATTCGTAAAATGAAATGGACCTGTCCAGTTCCTTTACATTGATGGTAATAGTAGATTTTTTAATTGTCATGTTCATCCAGGATTTAAATTTCAGTCATTATTATTGGTTTGGGTATGGGGAGTCAGGAAAACCTTCAGGACATAAATCCTTGCACTTCTACTACTCTGATTGTATTAAATCCAGTAATTCTGTACCTTCTGAAATCGATCTTTCAGCAGACGCTTTATTTGTTTCATTTATCATGATCACCAGACTTATAGCATTTAACAGTTTACGTTGAAAAATCAGGTTTTCAAGGTTAGCTTCCACCAGCTCATCGCTCTCTTTAGCATGAAAATGCCTCGTATGTCCTTTTTCAGCGCCCACAAAAAATTCTGGGATTGAGATTGAGTGCATCTAAAAAAACCGGAATAACCCTGAGGATAAAATATCTTTTCCTGGTTTCCCAATATCACTTGTTCCAGGCCATCAATATTTTGATAAAATTGTATGGTGCTATTCGTGATTTCAGCATTTTGAATCAAACTCTAGCTGTGCGGTTGAATTTAATTCATTAAATGTTGTATTCACCTTTTGGATTATATTGGAGAACATCAGGAGGGAAAGCTTCTTATCCAATGCAGCTATTTTCCGGAAGTTTTTATCCTGTTTATAATTACGTAGAACAGAATCACCATGGGCGATCTGATAATTATAAAAATCCAGTATTCTTTCAAGTTCAACAACTTGTTCGGATACGTCTTTTTCGAGCCTTTTCAAATAAATTATTTCTTTGACACTATCAATCTTATCGGAATTCCAGTTATTGATCTGTAACGCAATAAGGATCCCGATAACCACAAGGAGAATTTCCCCGACAGCATATTTCAAATAGGTACCTATCCTGCCTTCTGCAATAAGATTTTGCCTGATTTTGCGAAAGAATTTTATCATTGGCCTGTTGGTTTGTTCATTCCCATCCCTATGATCCCGTCCTGTCACGATAGCTATCGGTAGCTACCAGCAGCCGGCGTGAAAAAGGCTGTCGGTAGTACAGATGGCATGTTGTGGGAAATGGCCAACCGGCTTTTCCTCCCTGATCTGAAAATATCGGATTCCAGACATAATACGCCATACAAAACGTTCTCTGTCGCTGTTCCTTATTCAGCTTTGTGTACCTCCAGTTCAATTTCGATCATGAATTCCGGCAATGCCAATTCTTTGACGCCAAGCCAGGAACCGGTTGGAAATTGTTTGGTGTAAACCGAGTTGCGGTAAACCGATTTTTCAAGGAATAATGGCATATTGGTAGTGAAAATATTCTCAACTACGACATCATCAAAGGAACATCCATAATGGTTTAATATTTTTTCCAGGTCGGCATAACAATTCTTCATTTGCTGCTCCAGGTCTCCTATTGCAGTAGGGTTTCCTTCATCATCCATACTTACAGCGCCGGAAATTTTAATGTCATTACCGATCTTTACAGCATGGGAATACCCATATGCCTTTTCGACATCAGGGCGTAGCAGAAAATATTCAGGCTTCTCGCTTTTGGAATTCGTTTCCCTGGCGGAATTTTTCTCCGGCTGACCCCAGCATTGAATTGTAAGGGATAAAGCGAAGAACAACAGCAAGGCAGTGAGATTGGTGACGGTAGCTGGTTTTTTCATAATGGTCGTTTTCATTGCCCGCTTTGATTGGTTTTTGGCTTTCCCGACTTAGCTTATGGACCTAATTCTTCCAGTTTGGGAGGTACTATAGTGGGCTATTAGTTTTCAAAGTAAAAGCTACGGATATTTTCGCCTTTACGAATGGTTTTTGATTAAAAGTTTTGCCCAGGATTAAAGGAGTATCCTCCGATAGGCGGATCCCAGGGTCTTAGTAGGCCTGGTACCTTTTTCTTGCATTATTCTCCCCACCATTCTGGTCCGCACACTCCAGGGATACAGGAACAACCAACCAAAATGGTCAAATGTCGCTCATTTCCCTGGTAACCGGTCCTTATTCTTCATCCCCCTATTAACTGTGAGGAATGGGGAAAGGTGACATTGCAATAAAACCAGTAATAGCTAGCGGTCTTTAAGTTCTTCAAGGTACAATTTGTAATTCTCGGCATCATAACAGGCAAATACAACCCTTTTGATGATTTCCGGTTTAAAACCCCGCACCGCCGCTATGGCTACTTTTGCAGCCTTATCTTTCGGATAACCATAGATCCCCGTACTGATATTCGGAAAGGCAACAGACTCCAATCCGGATCTTTCGGCCAGCAGTAACGAATTTATATAGCACTCATGCAGCTTCACTTCCTCCCCTGAATTCCCTCCATGCCACCTGGGTCCGACTGTATGTATTACTTTTTTGGCTGGTAGCTTACCAGCATTTGTACTAACCGCTTGTCCAACGTCACATCCTCCCTGCCGGTTACGAATCTCGATACATTCTGCTAGGATGTCAGGACCACCTGCCCTGTGGATGGCGCCATCAACCCCACCACCCCCCATCAGGGTGTAATTCGCTGCATTGACGATGGCATCGACTTCCATTTTCGTAATATCACCCTTGATCAGCTCTATTTTCATTTTTTTGGCCTATGGAGGATTAAATAGCCTAACCTGTCCAGATCCAAGCCTTTCCAATGATGCCTTCATTTAGTCGTTTTACCGCCCAATTTTGTCAGTACACTGTCAATTGGTTCCCATAATTCTATTTTGTTCCCTTCCGGGTCCAGTATGTGCACAAATTTACCATAATCATACGTTGCAATGCTGTCCAGCAAAACCACACCGCTTTTTTTTAGTTTAGCAACCAGGGCGTCCATATTTTGCACCCTGTAGTTAATCATAAATTCCTTTTTTGAGGGGTCGAAATACGCACTTTCCTTTTCAAACGGGCTCCACCTCAAATAATTTACCTCCTCCTGCCTGTTTGCATTCCGGAATTCGAAAACGGAACCGTGTTCATCTATTGCAAGTCCTAAGTTTTTGCCATACCATGCCCGTATTTCACCAGGATCGTCAGAGAAAAAGAAAATGCCCCCAATCCCGGTCACTTTGGGAGTTGTGTCGTTGATTGAAACTGTATCTGAAGTTTTAGTTTCCTGCACTTCTGAACTTTTTGTTTTTTTATCAACCGGGTTGCAACCTGCTGCAATTGAAATAACCGATAGCGTCAGTAGTAGCTTATTCATGATGTTTTCGTTATTAATAAAGTTAGGTTTTTTTTAAGCTGCTTCTTATTCCAGTAAATACCTACATCTGTCAAATGTCAGTCCGGTACTATATAGCATTGGTCCGGATAACAATTTTACCCTTATGTTTCCCATCCCCGAAATACTGGATCAACCGTGGGATATCTTCAAGCAGATACGGGCCATCAATTTTACATAGTATTTTGTTTTGGTTGAAAAGTTCCAAGGTCTCTTTTAAAGCTTTATTGGGTTTCAAACTTAGAATCAGCAGTTTTTTCCCAGAGAACAGGGTGGTTAATTTACCAAAAATCAGGATTTTTAGTAAGCTCCCCGGTTTGCCGCCGATTGTAACGTATTTTCCGGTGGGGTTTAAGACTCTGAGATAAGAAAACGGGGACCTGTCTGTTTTACAGTCCAGGATCAGATCAAATTTCGCTCCATTTGCTGTAAAATCTGTTTTCATGTAATCAAGAACACTGTCAAATCCCAGGGACGTCATATGCGAAAGTTTCTCCCCCGCATCAACACCTGTAACTTCACAATTATACAGTTTAGCCAGCTGTACTCCCATTGAGCCCACACCGCCCCCGCCGCCATTGATTAACACTTTTTGACCTTGCCGGATCTTCCCTAAACCTTTAAGGGCCTGTGAAGCAAGTGTGAACGCATGAGGAATGGATGCGGCCTCTTCAAAACTTAAAAAGTCGGGTTTTTTGATTACTGCATTTTCATCAATGCAAATGTATTCGGCAAAGGTACCGAATCCATATCCTGAAATGTCACCGAATACTGCGTCACCGACTTTTAAACCCCGGACCTTTGAACCAATCTCTTCAACAAATCCGGATAACTCCATTCCCGGTATTTTATGTTTGGGTTTTAAGATCCCGAACATGAGCCGGTAGAGCAGGGGCGAACCCCTGACAAGGCTCCAGTCATAATCATTCACCGCCGCAGCCTGAATTTTTACAAGGACCTCATTGTTTTTCGGTACAGGCCGGGTAACCTCTTTGATCTTAAGGACCTCCAGCGGTAATCCATATTTCTCAAACAGGATTGCTTTCATTTTAATGATCCATATTTAAAAGGCAATGGCACTCGTTCTGGGGAGCGAGGCTGAACATATTTAGCCTTCCTTTCTGGTTATGCACAGCGATTTATTATCACCATTTCGATTTGCTGCTGTCCGGCCATTGCCTCTTTTTCGATATAGCGGTTCCGGTTATAACCTTGCGGGAAAATGCCGGTCTTGAATGGCGTTCAAAGTGGCATGGAAATTAACCGACGGAGTTCATTCCCATCGCCCTAACTATCCGTTTGTAACAGCAGCTCTTAAAGTTAGTCAATTTTAGGGATGCACTGAGCAACCAAATGTCCGTATGCCAAAGGAATAGGAAAATGTACAGCACCGTATCGGAAATGCTCCCCCGCTCCTGCCACATACATGCAGTTTGCAGGGCCAGGCACCTGCAATGGATCATGGATATAACAGTATCTAATGCTTCGTCCTTGCTGCCATTGGGTCGGGCGCGTCCTGTTGGTCCAGGCGCAGGAATTTCGCGGCATTGTTGTATAAAATATCCCGCTTCTGTTCGGCTGTCAGGAAATCTGCTTCTTCAATGGCGCGGATCCCTTTTTCAATCATCCCCGGCCAGCGCATCTGGTCTGAACCGAACATAATCCGCTTACCAAGTCCTGCCCTCACCAGTGCCTTCAGGTAGTCATAAAAGGCGGTCCTCGGGATGACCCAGGTTATGGTGGACACATCACCATACAATTGTGGATATTGATACATCATGGCAATCATATCATCCAGGTATGGATAGCCGCTATTTTCTACAAAAAGCCTGAGTTTTGGATGCCGGACCAATACATTTTCCAGCAGGAGCGGACTGCCGGCAGCAGACCGGAAGGAAGGCAGGTACGGGCCAATGCCCTCGGTGTGGATGAGAGTGGGCAAGTCAAGCTCTTCCGCCAGCGCAAAGTAAGGTTCAAGTTTGGGATCCTCGGGGGTTATACCCATGAGTTGTGTTGCGATTTCCCCCATCCCGGTATAAAGCCCTTCGGAATGCTTCTGCCTGATATCCGCAACGCTTGCCTGCCCGGGTTGGAGGATGAAGGGGGCCGCAATAAAGCGATCGGGAGCAGCGTTCACCCATTTGACAATAATTTCAGGATCCAGCCCACTGAGATGGGCCTTTACAATATTGTTGCGGTCCATTATTTCAAGGGTTTCCCTCAGGGTTTCCTCGTGGCTCCCGGTAGCATGGCCATACCCCTCACAGGGTTCGGGCCGGCATAGAGACGGTTCACCGGCTTTAACGTCTACCGGTGGAAGATCGGCATGAAGGTGCATGTCGATAATAGGAGGTCTTTTATTCACTTCCGCATGATCCTGTGAATAGGCGATCAGGCAAAGTAAAAAAACACTTAAAAACGATTTCAGATCTTTCATGATATATAGAATTTAGAATTAAGAGATTCGCACTCCCAGTGATTCGATACCGGACGGATGTCTTTGTATCACTTGTTTGGGATTACAGCGGGTTACAAAGCTATAGCGGAGTCCCTTGCGGCGCATCGGTGATATTACCCATTTTTACAGGGGATACTAATGGGTACTTGCTGCCGGGCAGGCTTAAACGGATGACTTTGGTGATTTAAATTAGTATTATCCAGGAGTTTGGAAATCTTTTGAGGGGTTTTATGTTTACAGGATCTTATTCCTGATGGCGAACGAGGTTGCTGCCACCCGGGATGCTACCCCGAGCTTATTGAAAATATTGCTGACATGACGGTCTACAGTACGTTCACTGATGAACAAATCGCCTGCGATTATTTTATTCGTTTTACCGGTGGCCACCTGCTGCAGGATCTGGCGTTCCCGGAGTGTAAGACCATAGGTTTCGTATTGCTGCCCCCTGGTAAGCAACCGGTTGACCCGTTCCATGTCCGGCGCAGCCCCGAGCTGTTGAAATATCCAATAGGCCGCGGCCCATTCTGCATCCGAATTATCCTTGTCCTTCAATTCGCGGTATACAAGTCCTTTCAATACCCGGGTTTGGGCAGATTCATATGGCAGATACAGTGTATTCCAGATGGTAAATGCCTTATGCAACGGCTCCAGGGCAAGCCGGGATTCCCCTTCCGCGAGAAAAAGTGCGCCCTGGCAATGTAGTGAACAGGCATGAATATAAGGCGCATCCAGATCGTTCGCAAGGCCGCTTAGTTCTGTGGTGGCCTGCCGGGCCTCCCCGGTCTGCAACACGGCAATCATGATCCGCACGAACTCAGGAAGCAGTGCAGCCCGTTGCAGGCTGTTGTTGGTTTCCTGCAGGGAATTCCGGATGGACGATGCAGCAGCCTCATCCTGTCCCTGATCAAGACGAAGCAGCGCAAGCCCGGGTTGCGGAGTTCTGCCCCATTTGGCGGTTTCGTGATAGCATACTTCCGCAGCATCCAATTCGCCCTGTAAGCGCAGGAGTTCTGCTTGGCGGTAAAAGGCCTCCCCGGCTGCCGGTTCACCAGGTGGCCGACTCAATAATGTGCTGGCATCACTGGCCTCCTGAAGCGCTTCAGACCAATCCCCGTAAAATTGAAGGATTTCAGCCCTTCGGACCAGACACTGCCCCCTGAAGGGAATGATGTCCGGATGAGCTTTACACCAGCGGTTCAGCGCTGTTGTCCACTCCTGCGCCCTTCGCAGGTCCCAGACCTTGCGGCAGGTTTCGATGACCGCGCAGTACACCAGGCCCATTACAAAAGGAAAGACTTTTCCAGTATCCAGGGCTACCATCGTTTCATCAAGCAGTTTGATCCCGCCGGCCACATCGCCTCCCTGGATTCTTGCCTGCCCCTGCCCGAGCCGTCCCAGGGCGATCAGATCAGGATCCCGGAAGTCTTTCCCAATCCCGGTTGCCTGTTCGAAAAGTTCCTGTGCCCGGCCCGACTTGCCTGCTGATAAGGCACCTAAGCCCTTGGGGATCATCAGCAGTCCTCTTTCGGCACAGCGGGGTTCCCCCGCCTCCTTGAGAAGGCTTTCACACCGGGTGATCCAACCGCCGCCCCTGGCCCTTTGCCCGGCATTCAGCAGCATGAGCCCCAGCCAATAAGCAGAGCGAACCGCCTGTTCGGTTTTATCCCTTTCCAAATAGCCCTGGTGGGCCTCCTCCAGGTTCTGAAACCCCTCAGTATCCCTCCCGGTCAAATAAGCTGCCAGGGCAAGGGTTTCCAGTTCTTCCGGCTCCAGAACGCGAGCTTTGCCGGCTTTTAATAGCCGGACATATGTTTCTGTCCATTTTTCCGATTTTGCCATCTTTGCCGGGCGGTTAGGATCCGGTCTTGCCGGAGGGTTAGCATGAAAATCTTTTTTACGGGTCAGAATGAGGGAAACGCAGTTTCCTGCAATTTTTACTGTTATCTGACCAGACTTTCGGGGGGTACAACAGAATGGATCAGATGTCTGTATGGAGGTTCGATAATTAATTGCTGGCTACTGATTTCAAGCGGATTTATTGATTGAAAGCCCTGGTTTACCGAAAATTACTTCATTTAAAGTTAGCGAAATTTGCGGAACTTATAAACAAGCAATGGGATTCACCCGCCGGGGGCAGACGGGTTTACATTTTCAGGACGGGGTAGGGGTTATCCTCTAAGTTGTACCATGTTTCAGGCCGAATGAGAATACATCAGGCCGGGCATAATGCCCTACCACATCGAACATCCGTTTGGCTTTTATGATTTGCTGCAGGTCGATATCCGCATAAAGGATACCTTCTGCTGCTTCTAGCGGCCCTGCCAGAATTTGTCCGTTTGGTGCAATTATGCAACTGTTGCCTACATTGATCCATTCCCGTCCTTCAGGGTAGAGGGATTTAAAACCGTACGAATCGGGAATTGCATCCATTTTCAGGGCCATACAGCTGCTTATAACAAATATTCCGCCTTCCCTCGCAATGTACTGCATCGATTGAATCCAGTTCAGGCTTTTGTCCCAGGTAGGTGAAACCAGGATCTGGGTACCGGCTTCATAGATGGCATTTCTTGCCAGGGGCATAAAGTTTTCCCAGCAGATCAGTCCTGCTATTTTTCCCGCCGAAGTGTTATAGGAGCGCAAGGTGCTTCCATCTCCCCGGGACCATATAAGCCGCTCTCCTCCCGTAGGGATCAGCTTTCTATGCTTCCCCAGCAAAGTTCCTTTATGGTCTATAAAGAGCAGGCTGTTGAAGAGACTTGTATTGCTGGTTTCAGTATTGCGTTCATGAATCCCCATTACTACATTGACACCTGCTTTTTTCGCGGCTTCACAGAGTTTTCCCGTTGTATCGTCCGGAATGGATACCGCATTTTCAACCAGTTCCAGGTAAAGTTCATTCAGATCAGCCCCTTTGCTGTTTGGGATAAGCCATATCCAGTCAGGATAACCCGGGATGAACGCCTCCGGGAATACAATCAGGTCAGCGCCTTTTTTCCCTGCATCCAAAATGGCATCACAGGCTTTATCAACAGTTTTATCCTTGTTCAGAAATAGGGGGGAAAGTTGTGCGGCCGCTACTTTTATATTTTTTACCATCCGGGTCATTATTGGAAACTGCTATAGTATGGATATACAGTAGCGGAACAGCAATCAGTGCCTTTCCATTGGTAAGATACTTATTTAAGTACAAAAAACGGCCCGGGAACAAACCCAAACCGTTAGTAGTAATGCATATGGATAGCAGGAATCAGATAAAGCTGATACCCTGCTTTGCGCAAATGGCCGTTACCTTTTCAAAATCCGGCGGGCCTGCAGGAAGTTCCGCCAGCTCCCTGAACATATGTTCTATCCCCGCCGGGAATGCCGAAGTGATCATTTTGGCCTTTTCTGTTCCAACAACCTTCCAGGAATGTGGGATCGCTTTGGGGGCAAAAGCCACATCGCCTGCATTTAAAATGGTGGTTTTCCCGTCGACCATAATTTCAATCTGGCCTTTGATAACCCTGAATATTTCATCCTCCCGGGTGTGAATGTGCGGAGGTATGCCCACACCGGGATCCACATCATCCACCCATTCCACGATCTGGTTACCCGTATCGCTCCCCACCAGTTTATGGGTTTGGATATCGCCAATGACGTTCAAGGTTCTCCCCTCCGAATCCTTAATGATCTTGGGTTCTCCGGTGCCGGGAAGAGGTTTATCCGCTGCGGAAGTCCGGGCCTTTGACATGCCGGGTAGAAACGCCAGGCCTATCCCGAGCCCTGATGTTCGTATAAATCTTTTTCTGTCCATACTATAGTTTTATCGCAAGATAGACCGGCAACAGAAGTGCAGCAATGCGAAAATCACGGTAAAACCTTAGAATATGGGAACAATTAACTTTTCCGGAGGGTTGAAGGCGTGGATCCGGTATGGGTTTTAAAAAAGTAGCTGAAATAATCCGGGGAAGAAAAACCGAGTGCAAAACTGATCTCTTTGATGGTTTTATTGGAAAATTTCAATTGGTGGCGCGACCTCATAAGCAATTGCTCAATGATGATATCCTTTGCACTAACAGACAGGACTTCCTGCACGCATTCGTTCAGGTATTTTGGTGAAATCGTGAGTAGTTCTGCATACCGGGCTACTTCATGATGCTCGCAGATGTGTTGGTCCACCAGTTGCTTATATTTATAGACCACGTTGGCCTTGGAATGGTTGTTGGAAACAATGGACTTAATATTGCACTGCCCGTCACAGTACACAAAAAAGGTATTCAGGAGGGAGAGTATGGCATCGTCCTTATGGCTGAGATGCGACCCCAGCAATTCATCGATCATCTCCAGGATCGCCTGTGTCCTTTTTTCAATTCCCGGGCTTAATTTAAAGACAGGGATCTCGCCGGAACTGAAAAGCCTGACTTTGTTGATATGGAGCTTGCTCAACCTGGGGTGGTTCAATACCTCCTGTGCCAGGTATAGAATATAACCTGAAGAGCCCATACTACCATTTTTTACTATTTTCCATTGAAATTTAGGGTCCAGGAAAAAAATGGAATTCGAGACATTTTTATGAAAAACCTGGTCGATCTCAATCCCGGCAACCTCATTTTTGACCCAGCATACAGCAAAATCGTTTCCGCTGCGGGGGCGGGTCGTTTCTTTGATTATGGGTGCTATTGTAATGGAATCGGGTTTCATTAATAATAAAGTTTGCTCATAGTAGTGGTTTCAAGCCTTTTGATGGGCCGGACAGACTACCCAATAAGTGTATATAACCATTTAAGGTTCTGCGTTATCCATTCCGAAGCTTTTTCTGTCCATTCTCCGGGTAGTTTATGGCCACTTTCGAAAAACACCAGGAGTTTATCATTGCTTTTTATCATTTCATAAAGTTGGCGGGCTTCATTCTTACTGTAATTCCTGGTGTCACGCTCACCCATCAGCATCAGAAAAGATTGGTCATCAATATAGGGAGCAAAATTATAAACAGCAAGTGCAGAGGACGGTTCGTTCAAAATAGGGGTGACACTGGCTACAGCAGCCTGTATCCTGGAATCGACAGCGGATAAGTTAAAAACCATCATACCGCCGAGGCTATACCCTATTACCCCAAAACGGGATGAATCTATTTCCACCAGGTTTCCTTTGATGTTCAGCATCCCGTATGAGGACCGCAAACCCGGCATGAAACAGTAGATGCTGAAAATGCCCTAATTTAATGTAGTCAACCCTTATTCTGACCATTCTTTTCAATTGGTTTTACCGCAACCAAAGGTTTCCAACCCGGCATTGCTAGATATCCTGGCAACCCTATGCAATTCCGTTGAATACAATCTTTTCCCGGAATTCCGTTTCCTGTTTTTATAGTTCCGGGGCTGAATGAGAACAGGTCGCTTTTTAAAGCTTGTCAGGTCCACGCTCCGGGTGACGCGAATGGGTACGAACTGGTTCCTCCAGGTCGTAATAGACCTGGAATTAGTAATGAAATAGAGCGGTAGGATGTACTTAATTCAGGGCTGTACTCCAGGTTCCGAATCTAAATTTTTCAAGCACTTCTAACCGGGGGTATCGTTAACGCGGGCCTGCAGCGTAAATGTTCCTCTTTTCATCAATCAATAGACGTTCTTCTTTATAAATTCATGCACGGCATCAATTTGGGTAAGCTGGTACCATATAATGTAGGCCAATGGTGTAAGTGTAATGGCGATCCAGCTTGCTATATGGTTCCATTTTTTAAACCTCCAAACCATGAGTAACGCAAGCCCGCTGATAACCAGACTAGACGGCACATCCACGTGCCACGCTTTCAGATTTTCCATCCCCCCCACAAAATAGGAAGAAACATGGAACATACCCCGCCCTACCGTTGGCAGCATAATAAAATATGTACTGCACATCAGACCACCATGGTGTTCGTCAATTTTTGCCTGGAGAATACCTTTAATAATAGCAAGTCCAAAGGCCAGGATCAGAATGGATTCCGCCACGAGAAGACTGGAAAGGATCTGGCTTCAAGGTACCCGATATGCTGCCGGAACTTCCAGGCCTACCGCGTTACTGATGTCATTTGGGTACAGCGCCAGCGCGGAAAAAATAACCCCTCCGGCAATCATAAAGCCAAGCATACCAACAGTCCGGTGCCGTCGGACATTTCCTTTTGAATTCCGATTTGGAGGATCAGGAAAACGAACCAGGCACTGCTGTCCATTGCCGTTACCCCCCGGTCTTTTTCAGTAAAATAGGGCCAGTAATCAGGGTATACCGATTTGCTTAACTACATACGGGATGACCATCCACAGGTAAAGTGTGTTCAGGTTTTTTCTTTCGCAATTTCATACTGTCCGCGCTCATATCATTCCAGTCGAGGCGTGCCGGCGAAACGCTCAATTACCACGACTGTCCCAGTTGTTCAATTTAACCAACGTTTATTTTCGGCGCAACATAGCGGCATGTCTTCCTGAATTGCCGTGCTATTCCTTTATTCTGATCGCTACAGATCCGCCAGCATAGAGGATCTGCTAGAGCGGAGTGCTGATATACCGCAACCCGGAATTGACAATTTGTAGCCACCGTTTTTTCCGGCCTAACCTCTCAGCAACCCTCACCGCAAAATTTTGCCCCGGTGAAACCTGCCCAGATAACTTCTTCCGGCATGACGCCTTGCCATTGACATGGCGTATTCAGCAGAACTGTCATTATCCCAGCCACGTTTCCGGTTGTTATAACGGCACAAAACCGATGCCCATCCCTTCGATCTTGTGGGAACCAATGTTTTCCCGTGTTTAAAACAGCAGATTCAGCGTATTCAGCGTATTCATTTTTTCAATTATTTCTTTGTTGCCAACTATAGGCTTGCTGAAATTCAGTGACCATAGCGCCAGGTCCTCGACCGTAGTGAACAGGCTCGTTGCTCCTACATTCGCATAATTCAAAACACTTTTTTTATAACCTGAATCATCTGTGTAATACGAATACGCCCTGTTCTTTACAATCCGTTCATGATCATCGTAAAACAGGGTGCTGCTCATATCCAAAGGCTCAAAGATATTCTCCTCCGCAAATGCTGCGAAGCTTTTGCCGGATACCCTGGCTACTTCCGCCAGATAAACCCGGTATTGCAATAGGTATACTCTTCCCCCGGATTGAAATTAAGTTCTTTCTGCTTCCGAGCCACCAGTTTCAGGATATGCTCCCTGGTAATAATATTCCGTCAAATGCTCCATCCGGCTATGCTCCAAGGAGATCCCATTGATCGCGCAAACCGCTGCTGTCATCATGTGAGGTAGGTGCTTTAATGGTGATTGTAACGCGCGAAAATTCTGTCCTGCCGGGTACTTCAGGAATTTGATCCATCGCAGCGATTCTGACCATGCTGATTTGGCATATTGTATTGGGTTGAAATGATGCCATACCATACTTAACGGATATCATCGTCCAAGGACAATTTCCCCTCCCGTTCCAGAAGTAGGATGGAGAAAACGGTAAACTGTTTGGAAACAGAGGCGATGTGGAAGACCGTGGAAGGGGAGACCGGAATATCATATTCAAGGTTTGCACTCCCATACCCTTTTTTAAAAACTATTGCATCGTCCATAACGACGGCAACGGCAGCCCCAGGTTTAGCCGTCATCAAATTGACTGAATATACTGTCAATTTGCGTTTCCGGAATGGAACGCATTTTTGGTGTATCCACCTGGCCCTGCACCTCAAGGCACGTTCCACAGAATTATTAGCAAAATGCTAACGGGCAGGGATAGGTAAATTTCATCCTCGTCTGCCATAATTTGGTGAAGACAATTTTTAAGAATCGCTTTCAGCTACCCGGGTTGAAAGACAAGGGCGTGTTTCTTTCACAGGCATGTCAACGTTATTTCACGTGTAAAAGGTCGTATTCTTAAGCCTATTGATTATGAGCCGATGTTAAAAACCGGAGATTGCTTCGGTATATGCAGCCGGGTTGTCATTCATGGTAATATGCCCGGCATCCGAATGACCACTACCTCGGAATTAGGTGTCAAACCTTGATAATACCGCAGGGTCACTGGGCACGCAGGATCATATTCCCCTCCTATGTAGAGTGTCGGGACTTTTATATCCCTTAAATTTTTGGTTCTGTTGTAATCCTTCAAGGTACCTGGACAAAAAGTTCATTGATTCCCCACATGTAGTTGTATACATCCTCGCCCACCTGGAGAGTGTAGAATCTACATCGGCTGAAGGGGGTTGCTTTCTGAAATAGTATCGCCAAAGACACATTGATGGCATCGGCCAGTTTTGTTGAATCCTGCAAATTCCAGCTATATTGTTTCGAAGTACGGTTTTGGTACTGTCCGGCAGCATTGAAATCCGGGAATCGATCGCTGCCATAGCTGTGAATCAAAGCACGCTTGCGATCCGGGTCACCTTCCCGTTCTTTTGTTTTTCCAGTGGTTCACACCCCAAAGCCATGGTACATTATTCGAGTACGAGCAAAATCAACATCCGGCAACATAGCTATGAGTCAACACGTGGTGTCCTTGACCGGTGGAACGGCCACATCCTTCTGGCAAGAGATTACCAAACATCAGGACAGAATCATCAATCCTGATTTCCGCCCGTGCAGTAGCGATGGGTTTTATCGCCATGGTCCGTATCACGTTCGATCTCAATACCTTAACCGCATAAATCCTTCACCATTTTGAAGCTCCCTGTGTTTTCGCGCCTGTCCATTAGTAATGCAACGAAACCATTTTAAAATAGAAGGTGATACAGAATTATATCCTCTGGGTTTAAAATCTTGTCTCATTATTTAAATGATTATAATTTAATGCCGAATTCCCGGGAACTGAAACACGGTGCGAATACTTTATTTCAGCAATTTAAAGGCATGCGTCCATCGATTCTCCAGAAACCCGGGAATGCAATACAGCATGCAAAGGGGCTCAATGGCACGTGCCGCTTCAGCGCCCCCCATATCCTCAGCTTCCCAACCGAATTGCCTGACAATATCAGCAATCGTATTTTTTGCATTTTTGTCATTTCCGCAAATAAACATGGTCGGCACCATATCAAAACCCGGATTGACCATTTTGAGGCTGCTGACGCTGTTAAAAGCCTTAACGAAGCGGGCTTTTGGAAATGCGGTCTGCAGCTGTTCCATCAGGGATTCATTCTGACCGGTAAAAAACTGCAGTACGCCGTTGACGGGGGGTGCATCTGCGATGGGGTTAGTGGCATCCATAATGGTTTTACCTGCCAGATCCCCGCCAATGCTCTGTAAGGCTGCCATGGCTGCCGTCCCCTTAACGGCCAGCACCAGCAGCTCTCCAAATTCTGAAGCATCTGAAACACTCCCTACCGTACCCCTTTCGCCGTTTGCGGTCTGCCACTTCTCTAACTTCCGGGGGTCCCTAGTACCCAACATAACCCGGTATCCATGTTTCACAAAACCACTTCCCAACGTTTGTGCCACCACCCCGGAGCCGAGGATTCCAATTTTTTTCATAGTTAAAGGTTTTAATTACTAGTGATACGCGTTAAACCAAATGGCATCGCCGCAGATCCGGGTCATTAACAGGTATTGGATAATTAAGCGATAGGGGGAACAGGGGGGAGGATCAATTTTTCCCATTCGATGTACTTAAAATTAAAGAATTTCCGGATATAAATCGGGCGGTTATTGAATTTTTGGTGGTTTTGCGCTTGGCTGTTGGTCTTCCACCGTATTGCCACTACTTTGCAGGGAGCATTTCTTATTCATAGGTTGGGAATAAATAGGATAAGCAGTAAAAGCCATTTAGTCTTCCTGAATACCGGATGTTTTCCGGTTTGCACTATTTGCTTATTATGTTAAAATTGATATCTTTATGGGGCGTGGCCCTAAAATATGATACATAAAGTCTGGTTTTAAGGCAACAGCGGTTGTCCGTACAACCATTTCTATTTTAGCGCACACGTCAGAAACTTACTGGCTATCACTCTACTGCCAGATTGAAAAATACGCCCCCTTTTTAGTTATAATTTACATGTTAATCACCCAAAACACTAACATTATGAAGAATTATGTTCTTACCGGGGTACTATTGCTTTTTATCTTATCCTTTACAGGTTGTAGTGAAGATCCTGTACCCACCGAGCCGGAAGCTTTAAAAACAAGTTCCTCCGATGCGGTTACCACCGTTCCGGAATCCAAATCCGAAGGGTTTGCCACCCCGTTGTTCGGTCTCGCAACAATACCCAATGGCGACATATTGGTGGCCGACGCGGGAGCCGGGATTACGGATGCCACAGGTACTATCAAAATATCCCTGCCAGGTGTAACCGACATAGGACCTCTGGGGAATAGTTCTTTGTGGGCCACTACCGGGGCTGCCGGCGGGGAGGAGGGTGCTGTTAGCGACACCGGACAGGGTCTGCACCGTGTTTCAAACGGCAACACAAAACTGATTGCCAACCTGTTTGCATTTGAAGAGGCACACGATCCGGATGGTGCCGGGGTGGACTCCAATCCTTTCGGTGTTGCCTCCCTGGGGGGCAATTCCGCACTGGTGGTGGATGCAGGGGGCAATGATCTGCTCCGGGTAGATAATCAGGGTACTATTGAAGTTATTGCCGTATTTCCTGATGAACTGGTGTCAACAGCCAACCTCCAGGGCCTGATCGGGTGTCCCGATCCGATAGCGCCAGACCTCGCTTTTATCTGTGATATTCCGGAAATGCCTGCCCAGGCCGTTCCAACGGCTGTAGCAGTGGGCCCGGACGGCTATTACTATGTTGGGGAACTCAAAGGTTTCCCGGCTCCTGCAGGAGCCTCCAATATCTGGAAGATTTCACCCGATGCCTCGGGCGAAGATTGTGGGAATGGTTCGCACAGTGAGAAGCTTTTTGACGGTGGCTTCACCTCCATCATAGATTTGGTGTTTTGCCAGGACGGGAAACTATATGTCGCTGAACTCGATGAGCAAAGCTGGTTCGCCGTAGAAGTTTTTGGCGGGGGCGCAGGTGGGAGTATCAGCGCCATCAACCTTGAGACGCTGGAAGTAAAAGTCGTAGCCTCCGGGATTCCGGGCCTCACAGCGATTACCTTCGGGAAAGACGGGCGACTTTGGGCTACAACCCACTCTCTCAATCCGGAATTGGCTGAGGTTATCGAGATCCCGCTGTAGTTATTTGGGTCAGGACCCTGACAGGCAGGTTATACATCCCCGATCATGTTCGTTCGAAGTATGTGGATTTCGCCATAGGTAAAAAGATAGCAGAAAGATGATGGGATAAAGTATAATGGATAAGCTACGTGGGGTAGCCACCTGATGATGTAGTGGTTTTTTGGATGACATAGGACGTGATAGACTTTACTCTTGTGCTTTTTGCACTATTGAATTCATAAAAATCCGCGAATGCATAAATGGCCCCGTCTTCCATCACCATCTCCCCGTTTACCGCAGCTTCTTTACCATGGGTGATAATGCTGTAAATGTTGAGTTTGACAGCCTTATTTTGGCTCATCTCCCCGAGTGCTGCTGCAAAGCGCTCCTTACCTACAATGGGTACATCCCCTTCCAGGGTCCATTTGACGTCAGTATCCAAGTACGGCAGCACTTGCTGAATGGCATAGGAAGCAAACCAGACTGTAAGGTTTTTGACCAGCTCTTTTTTGGGGGAATTGCCACAACCGGTTTTGATATTTAATTTCATTTGTTATGAAATGTTGCTTGATGTATGCGCTTTTAACATGGGGATGACCCTCAGTTCATGGTGGGATTACGTACGGGATCTCCTGCAACCGAACACCTCTTCCTGTAAAAATAGAATTTTGTTTTTATCTCTGCCATCATGAAGCAACCCTAATTTGGCTTTTGTTCGTACTTATGTTCATGATACAGGTGATCCAAAATCCCGGCTGTTTTTATTCTGAGCCTGCACATCCCTGGATTTAAGAGCTTCGATGCCGTATTACAGGATTTCCCTATACTTTCAATTTTCTGTATCGCAGCAACAGTCTATCCTCTTTGATGAAATTTAATGCAGTCATTCCATCTGTAGCCCCAGTTGCATGGACTATGGCATCCCGCAGCTTTTCAAATGATATGCATGGCATCAAATCATCAGTGCCATTATCACTCATGACATTTATCATGGTATATTTTGTTCCGGGCAGATATTTTTAACCCGTTTGAATAAAGGTTTGGCGGCTATTTTTCAAAACCAATAGCGCCATTTGACCAAACTTTGACCTACACTATGCCCGAAGGATTTGACATTTGGAAATTATTGGCAGGATTGGGTATATTCCTGTTCGGGATGTATTTGATGGAGGAATCCATTAAAAAGCTTTCAGGGAGGTCCTTTAAGCGGCTCATACGGGAATATACTACCGGAAAGATCAAGTCTATATTTTCCGGAATCCTTGCAACCTCGGTGCTGCAGAGCAGTTCAGCCGTTTCATTGATGGTCCTCGCCTTCGTAGGTGCAGGGATAATGACGATGGAAAATGCCATCGGTGTTATACTGGGCTCCAATATTGGAACTACGGTTACCGCATGGATCGTTGCGTCTTTGGGTTTTAAAGTCAGCATAGAGAGTTTTGCACTTCCATTGATAGGTACTGGTGGACTGGGGCTGATCTTCCTGGGTAATTCAGAAAAATACGCGAATTTCAGCAAACTGGTTGTTGGCTTTGGTTTTCTCTTTATGGGGCTCGACTATATGAAAGTCAGTATGGAAGTATTCACCACCACCCTGGATATCTCCACGATCCCCAACTATGGCATTTTCTTTTATTTGGGCATCGGCATACTCCTGACTGCAGTAATGCAGTCCAGTTCGGCAACCATTGCAATCGTACTTACGGCCCTTAACCTGGATATTATTTCGTTTAACGCTGCTACTGCGATGGTTATCGGCGCAAATGTAGGTACTACAGCAACTATTCTACTGGGGGCCATTGGCGCCGTGCAGGTAAAGAAGAGGGTTGCATTCAGTCATTTGGTGTTCAACCTGGTAACCGCTCTGGTTGCATTGATTTTAATGCCAATTCTTATTTATATAGTCAGTCGGGTTGTGGATATTAAAACGGATGCTGTAATAGGCCTGGCATTGTTCCATACGATTTTCAATATCCTGGGCGTACTGGTGTTTTTTCCATTTATCACAGTTATGGCCCGACAGTTGATCCGGGTATTTCCTGATAAAAAGACAGCGGTTACCTTATACATCAACAACACGACCCCGGAAGTGGCCGAAGCAGCTATTTCCGCCATGAAAAAGGAAACGTTACACCTGGTTAAAAATGTGCTCCGGTATAACCTAAACATCCTCCATATCGACCAGAATTTGGTTTTTTCAGAATATAACTATAGCGTGTCTGAAAAGAAAGAAAGCATGGTTTCACAAGAGGCTGTTTATGATAATCTGAAATTGTTACAGGCAAGGATTTTTGCTTTTTCAGCAGCGATACAGTCCAATGAACTGTCAGAAACGGAATCCGGGGAATTGAACAGGTATATGCATGCGGCCAGATTAGCTATGCACTCTGCAAAATCCCTGAAGGATGTTAAACATAATTTTGACGAGTTCGAAAATGCAGACAACAAATTCCTGAATGACCAGAATACACATTTCAGGAAACGTTTGATCGAAACCTATTTAAAGATTGATAAGATTATAGAAGAAAATGGGAAGAAGAATAGAATGAAGGCTATTTTAAGGATCCTGAAGCAATTGAAAGAAGATGATAAACACTTCATTGCCCTTGCATCCCAGGCAATCAACAGCAAACAGATCCAGGATATGGAGTTGTCCAGTATCATCATGGCCAACAGGGCGTTTGTACAATCCTCAAGGCAAGTACTACTGGGCATTCGGGAATTGTTGTTAAACAGTGAAGAGATACAGCAATTTGACGTAGTTCAGGATATCAGCGATACCCTGGAAGAGAATGATTATTAAGGACCCCAGACCCCCCGCAAACTGCAAAAACAGCCCCGTGATAAGTTTTTCAAATCCAAACCAAAAGATGGCAAAGTTACAGCATGATTCAAATGGGTTTTTCCGTATACAACAAAACCCCGAATTCGGGATTTTAATGCGGTAGGCAGCATGATACCCTTATAACGACGAAGACCATAGTATCCAGGGTGTTGCCAGCAGGAAGATCGCCAGGTTAAACACCGTGATAAGGGCGCCTTGTTTATAGATATCCTCCGAGGGTAAAAAGCCGCTGCCGGCAAACAGCACGTTTGAACTGGAAGCCTGGGGGGTCATGACGGCAAAATAATTGGTGGCGAACGATAACATAAATGCCATGAGTGCAGCAGGTACCTCGGCATTTACGGCAACCTGTAAAAATACAGCATATAACGCCAGCAAATGCGCGGTCTGGCTGACAAAAAGGTAGTGGATACCAACATATAATACTGTCAAGAGGAGATAGACCGTTACCCAGTTATAACCGCTGATGTAGGTAGCGATTTGAGCCCCCAGGGTTTTCATAAAGCCCATGTCATTCAGTGCCGTGCTCATCATATACAGGATGGCAAACCAAATATAGGTTTCCAATGCATCGCCGGCACCCTGCCGTATATCCTCAAGGGTGTATACCCCAGCCACGATCAATACCGATAAGCCCAGAAAGGCTACGATAGCCAGGTCGATATCCAGGACGGGCGACAAAGCCCACAGGATGATCATCCCAAAAAATGTACCGCCCATAATCCATTCCTGGGCCCCCATGGGCCCCAATTCAAGGAGTGCCTTTTTTGCCATCACCGGTGCCTCGGGGGTATATTTGATTTCCGGGGGAAAGAGTTTATACAACAGGAGTGGGATTATGATCAGTGCTATGATACAGGGCACCGAAGCAACCAAAAACCAATTCCCGAAATTCATATTGACGCCGAACTGCGCCGCGATCCCGGCACCCACCGGATTGGCGGCCATTCCGGTAAACCACAGGGCTGAACTTATGGTGTGCCCGGAAATGGCGGTCATCATGAGGTAACTCCCCGTTTTCCTTCTGCTTTCCGGTGTTGGCAGGGATCCGGTGTCCAGGGACAGCGCATGGGCAATAGGGTAGAGGATACCGGAACGCGCCGTATTACTGGGGATGGCAGGTCCGAGGAGCGTATCGGTGGCAACGATGCAATACCCCAGGTTTAAGGTAGATTTTCCAAAGCGGCGAATCAGCAAAAAGGCGATGCGCCTTCCCAACCCGGATTTTATTACACCTTTAGCGACCAGGAAAGCGGCGAGTATAAGCAGTATGAAACTTTCTGAAAATCCGGAAAAAGCTACTTCAGGGGTAAGGACCTTTAGCAGGACGGCTGCCACTAATGCCAGGACCGATGCGGTAAAAATGGAGAGGGCTTCAATTAAAACCCCAAAGATGGCGGTCATAAATATGGCAAACAAATGCCAGGAATCAAGTGACAGGTCCCAGGGCACAGGAAGGTTCCAGATGAGTATACCGAATGCCAGGGTGATTAATTTCTTTATCCAGCCGGCTTTCGGGTTGGTAGGTGATCGTTTTTCCACTTCGGTTAAGCTTATTTGGTTTGAATCATTTGCATGTTTAAAGTTAGTCGCTTTTTTCGTTCATTCCGGCTATTTCTTACCCGGAGTTGCTGATTTTGTCCATTTCAAATTTCAGTCCACATTTCATTGAAAACCTGATGCCATTTAAAATGGGTCTCCCATAAAGAGTTATATAGTCGGCTGTACCTGGCAGTTACGGGATTGGCCGGCACCTGGCTTTAATGCGATGTATGACCGTGAATTGTGACACATATACAGGGAGGGGGAGGCGAGGAAGTAACCGCTATGGATGTAAAGAAGATACCCTGAAAAAGGTAAGGGGGTAGCAGGGATATGGACCTTGCCTCCGGAGATATAATCCTTATTTTGGGCCGGTGTTAAGCTCCCATGGTTCCTGTCTTTACATCTCCTGCCCGCCGGTACCCGGCAATAATAACACCGCTGGGTGTAACCAGGCTATCCGCTACTGCAAAAGAGGCCGGAATAGTTCCCGAATCAAACAGCTTTTTTCCCTTCCCTAACGTCAGCGGGTGAATTTTGAGCCGGAGTTCGTCTACCAGGTCCTGTTTAAGCAGGAGCTGAACGAGCTCTCCGCTACCCCATACCTGGATGTCCGGGCCATCTGAGCCTTTCAGCTTTTTGATCGCTGTCAGGCTTGAAATAAACTCGGAATTTTTCCAATCTGATGAGTTCCGGGTCTTTGAGAACACGTACTTTCTGCCATCGTTGATGCCCGGCCAGAAGTCTGCATGTTGAGGCCAGTAGGCCTCCCATATCTCAAAGGTTTTCCTTCCCAGAAGATAGGCTGCCGGTTCCAGTTCTTTTGCTACAACCTGTCCGTATACGTCGTCATCATACGGAGCCACCCAGCCGCCATATGTAAAACCTCCTGAAGTATCTTCCTCCGGTGCCCCGGGGGACTGTATCACGCCATCCAGCGTAACCATTGATAAAACTATTATTTTTCGCATAGTCCTGATAGTATCCTGCAAATGTCGAAAAAATTGAGAAGTGCTAACGGTGTAAATGCGCCAATCAAAGTGGTGGAATGCGAATAACAGGATGTACCAGCAGGCCCGGAAGGGTTTATCTTCACACCCCGGGATCATCTGTATAGCTGCGCCGGCAGAAGTTCCCGCCGACAGTTGCAAAGGCCCATAAAACCTTCCAACCAGCATCTAAACTTTCCTTTCAGTGTAACCCTGCTATATCATTCCACTTTATTCTTTCCCGTCTTTTGCCACGGAAATTTTCCTTCCAGTTCAACCTGCAGGGAAAGGCTTAGAAAAGTCCGGATAAGTACGATCAGTCCTAAAATGGAAACTGATTTTAGACTAGGTTCGGTGACAACTGTAGCCATTATATCTGCCGCGATAAGGATTTCCAGTCCTAAAAGTATGGATTTGCCTACTGCCTGTCGAAGTTCTATATAGCTGAGTCCGTTTTTTCTTTTTAACAGAAAAATGTACCTGATAATTGCGAAGATGGAACCCAAAAAAATGGTCAAAACCCCAATTGCCTCGGTGATTTTGGCAATATAATCTATGTAAAGTTTAATATTATCCATTAATCAATCTGACGATTTTGATACAATTCCTGAAATTTATCTGTATTCCGGATAAATAAATCAGTTGTTTTACCGGAGTACCGGGCTGTTAACCTGGCATCCCCTGAGGGGCCGGCATCACTCCCAATTGTTGTAATAAACCGGCAGTATCCATGATTATCCTGCTTTCCGCAAACAGGCCATCCCTCACAACATCGATAACCATACCCCAGACTTTTACCGTTTTGTTCGTAGGAGGAATGCCCATGAATTCACCCTTATGCGTTCCGGTCCATTCAAACCGGGTCACTACCTTATCGCCTTCGGCAATTTGTTCCGCTATGGTCCATTTCATATCCGGAAATCCTGTATGCATGGAACCGACCGCAAATTTAAGTCCCGCCCTTCCAGGACCCTGGCCCGGGAAAGGCAGGTGCTCAATAAAATCTTCCGATACCATGGTATCAATAACATCCAGATTTTGATGGTTGATCACATCCTCTATAAATGAGTTCATGAACTGTTTATTTTCTTCTTTGGTCATTATCGTTTATTTAACTGTTAGGAATCTCACATATGTATGCCTGCCGATTTGCGATGATTTCGGTATGCGCCGCCGGGGAATGCAGCAAGTGGGGATGGCGCCCTGTCCAAGGTACGTATTTTAGGGTTATGTATAAGCGGGAGGGATCATAATGGGGAACCATTCAGATGGCGGGTTTGTATTTGCAAAGCTGTGGTTTGAGCGCAAGGATGTAAAAAGAAAATAAGGTCTGCAAACATGCACCGCCAGATGTTTAAACCAAAAGTTATATTTTGGATAAACCGTGCTGAAAACTTCGTTTATTTTATTCCAGGTGCATCAGTAAATTAATCGTGACTCCATTGGGGTCTTTGATGAAAAATCGCCGTACACCCCACGCTTCGTCAGTAAGTGGATATACAATTTCTATTTTTTGTTTCCTGGCTCGCTCATACCAAGTGTCAATATCCGAAACTTCAATGGATAAGAATATTGCTGAATGATCCAAATGTTTGTTTTCTTCATTTCGGAAAATTGATATTTGGGCAGTTGAATTTTCTTTTGATACAAACGTCAAAATCCATCCCATGTCCATTGCTAATTCCATTCCTAAAAATTCAGAATAGAATCGTCTGCTTTTTTCTATGTCGTTCGAATAAATATTGGGGACTATTCTTCGCATACCGCGTTTGTTTATTGTTGTATGATTTTTTTCTTACTGTTGCCAGATCCTTTGCAAGATGTAATGGCCAGATCCTGCACCTGAACTGATCATCCTGCCAACCGATAAATTTATAACTATTTTTATTGCATGGTAGAACAAGCACCTCCCTGAGAATGTGTTGTGGGTTACCTAAAGCCTATATTACAGACTGTCTTCTCCGCACCGTTCTTAAATTTGGAGTATGGCTAAAAGCGTATCAGAAGATACGGGAGCAGAAATATGCTGATGCACCACTTTCCACCCTTTCGTCTGTTTTACAAACCCCAGGGTGATCCTATTTTTCATTCCCCTCACGACACTGCCATCTGGAGAAATAGCCTGAAATTGTATCAAGGCACTTGCAAAACCGATGCTATCCGAACTATGTACCTGTATCATTTCAAATTCTGCCTGAACCCGTTCTTCCCCTAAGGATTCGAACCAGTTTTCTATTTCCGCAGCCCATTCCCGGGGGGTTGAAATATATCCTGTGTCCCACATATCAAACTGCACAAGGCTGGTATCATACAGCCTGATCATGGCAGCACTGTCCTTTTCCCATGCCGCTTTTTTATACTCCTTAAAAAAATCTTCAATTTCCATTGCCTAAAAATCGCTGGTTTACTCAATAAACACCTACCTCATCTATTTCATTGAAATCCTTGCCATATATACTGGTGATCACCAATTCCTCATGTATACCAAATATATAGTATAGATGAATCATGAGACTTTACATATGGCAATTAATTGAGTTTCAACCAGCTTGTGATGGTACGGACTTTGCTGCAACAAGAATGCGAACAGACTTCATAATTCCCATAGTTTTATGACCTGCCTAAATTGATATCCAAGGGCTGTTCCTTACCAGGCACCATTAAATTTACAGCAAAGCTTTGCAAGGAGTAGGTTCCGTATCAAAAATCAGTCTATGGTAGCGTATAGTACCTCAAAGATAGGATTCGCGAAAACTTGCTGTTTTTGGAAATTTAAAATCCTCATTCATTTGGTACCGAGTTGTTCTGCCAGCCCGATGAGAAGCCCTTCCGGACCCCGGATGTAGCAAAGCCGATATGCGTCTTCATACTGGACCACTTCCCCGACGAGCGCAGCGCCGAGCTTGCGGAGCCTGGTCAGCAGCTCATCGATGTCGTCTACTGTAAACATCACGCGCAGGTAGCCAAGGGCGTTCACCGGGGCGTTCCGGTGGTCAGCGACTACATGGGGGGTTAGAAATCGCGAGATCTCCAGCCGGCTGTGACCATCGGGGGTTACCATCATGGCGATCTCGACCCGCTGGTCACCAAGTCCGGTAATGCGCCCGGCCCATTCTCCCTCGACTATGGTCCGCCCTTCCAGGGTAAGGCCAAGCTCGGCGAAAAAAGAGATGGCTTCATCGAGGGATTCGACCACGATCCCAACATTGTCCATTCGCAGTAAATTATTTTTTGTCATCGTTTTATCTCCTATGAATTAACCGTCAGAACTTCTTTCCGGACTTCCCGCAAAAGGTTTAGTCGCTGCCTCGCTGCCAAATGTCCGACTATTAAAAGAGCAGGGAAGGCTCCTCATAGGCTTATCGGAAACATCTAAGAACAACGCCTGATCTGAGTCCCGGAACAAAAAAAATTATGTTACTACTTATTAGTGGCCGGCCTATTGTCATTCCATTTTAGCTGCACGTCTGCAACGCTTTGATGAACCTCATTTGCCAACATGGCTGCAAATTCAGGATTATCCAACGGTATCTGCTGGCTTTTCAGTGCATGCCAGAGATTCCGGAATACTGCAATTCCTCCTTCATCATAGATTTTTCCGGCTGCCATGTGCCACCTGCTTTGATACCATCCATAATTGTTGGGAAATTCCTGTCCTATGAGATCGTAATTGGATTCCAGCTCGTCAAGTGTTGTATATTTTAATGTTTCCCGATTCGTCGCGGCAACCACCATTTTCGGAAAAACCGTTAAGGCTGGCAACAAATCTTTTTCATTTTCGGCTATGTAGCTATGCAGAAGAATGTTGGCAAATAATTCCCCCATCCATTTGCGCTGCATCATAAGCCCCCCCTGGCTGTGGAATGCATGACCTAATTCGTGAATTGCCAACAAGTCAAAAAAGCTGCGCATGCTTAATGAATCATTTCGGTCTGAATAGGTTTTTGAAATTTTTCGGGAAAGTTCCGGAGGTAACTGATCTAAAGGTGGGATAAAGCTTTTCCAGAACGCATTGTCTTCCGATGCTACAATTAAAGTTTGAGCATCATTATAATGCGGCATTCCGTATACGGGAAAGTCGGTATAATGAGACCAATCTGCTTTGGATAATACCAGCAGGGTAACCTCCGGTTGAAAATCTATTCTTTTCTTGTAAAAGGAGAGGACCTTATCACAACGCGCCGCCATTGTTTCAGCCTGCTTTTTTGAGCCTTCGCTAAAATAGGTTTTAGTGGTATGCCCAGCCAAATAGTTCAGGCTGTCAACCGCCTGTGCCTGTACCGTAACGACGGACACCATTACCCATAAAAATAAGCCCGGAAGAATGCGGTTCAGCCGGAGATCAAGTCTTTTCATTTGTTTAGTGATTAAGTTTGAACAAGGCGTTTCGGTCAGCTGACCCGTAAGGGCTGGGGGGGCTGGCCGTTTTTTAAAGATAGCAGTTTTTAAATCTGTTCTAAAAATAAATACCGTTGTTTTTATAGCAGGAAAATCGGCATGGAGCGCTGATGGGTAAGTACAGATTGTTGGTATAGTACCATTTATAAAGTGCCAACGGGGGCTTAAAAAACCTTATTTGTGACGCTCCCTTTACATCTTATTTTGTTCTGCACGCACATTCTTGGTGTTCATTCAGAAATGCAATGGATTCCTTACTGAGTTTTTCCAGTGCCGACAGGTTGATATCCGAGAGTTTTTTAACATAGATGCAGGCCTTTCCCATTTTAAACTTTCCTAAGTACTCCAGCAGCCCCTTGCTTTTTTCGTTCTCTGAGTAAACGTACAGTGAAAACGCAGCTTTTCTAGGGGAAAAGCCAATGAGGGGGGCATCTCCTTCATGTCCGCTTGCATATGTATAATGATAACTACCAAACCCAATGATAGTGGGCCCCCACATTTTAGGTTCAAACCCGGACCAATCCCGCATCAACTCGATTAATTGGAAGCTATCGGCTTTCTTTTGAGCATTGTACACGTAGGCGTTAACAAAATCGGGTACACTGACGTCCCTTTCCGTTGTTTTATTTTCTTTAGCCATAATAGTCTAATTTTTAAAGGATGTTTACGCTCTGTGATCCCGGCAGACGGTTTGGGAAATTGGTCAGCTATTCCCGCCTTCCTTTGAACCTGCCCTTTCCAGTGGTTGTTCCCACTAATGACAGTATTTTTGCATTGGTTTGCTTATTTTATTCATTCCCCCCGCTTTACAAATCTGCCTGAAAAATTGGGTACTGTTTTTTGATCAGCATAAACCATCTTCCCGTTCACCCACACATACTGTATCCCCGTAGAAAGTGCTGTAGGGTCCTCAATTGTGGCGTTGTCTTTAACGGTTTCCGGATCAAACACTACAAGGTCTGCATAATAGCCGGGAACTAGTAACCCCCTTCTTGTTATTCCCGCATTTTCAGCAGGCAGGCTGGTCATCTTTTGTATAGCTGTTTCAAGGGGCATAAGGTTCTGATCCCGCACATACAGGCCTAAAACCCGGGGAAATGCGCCATACCCCCGTGGATGCCCGCCCATAGTTCCATCACTGCAAATACTGGTATAGGGCCATTTCATAAAATTGCTGATGTCTTCTTCACTCATCGACTTTGCTACGATGGTCGCATCCTGGTCTGGTCCGCTCGTTTCCCGGATGATACGTAAAAGCCCTTCTGCCGGCGATTCCTTATTTATACCGGCTATCTCCGTTACGCTCTTACCTACCCAATCGTTGTTGGGTGTATACTGCACCATAAAGGATGCCGCAGGATCAAACAGCTCACGGGTTGCAAACTCAGCGCTCGATATGTTCCGGAAATCTTTTTTGGGAAACAATACGCGGGGCGTGGAGTTCCACATCGTATATGGATAAATATCCGCAGTGACATCAACGCCTTCAAGCCGGGCATTGTCCAGCTGTCGTATAATTTTTGAAGCGTTTCCCCACTTGCTTCTTAGGGCAATTTTAATATGGGTTATCTGAACGGGGATATGGGCCAACCGGCCTATTTCAATAGTTTCCTCAATGGCCTCTTCCAGATGTATGTCTTCACTTCTGATATGGCTTATGTACCGCCCCCCTTTTGCTGCTGCCACTTTCGAAAGGGCCACTACTTCATCCCTGTTGCTGTAAAATGCGGCTTCATATTCCAGTCCGGTACTCAGGCCAAGAGAGCCTTTGTCCATTTCATCTGCCAGGATCAACTTCATGGAATCAATTTCATGCTTGCCCGCCTTTCGCAACAAGCTATCGTGCATAACCATTTCGCGCAGGGTTGCATGACCGGTATAACTGGCTATATTCACACTTATCGGTGACTTTTTTATGGACGAAATAATGGAATCAATTGGTTTGGAACCACCATCCTGTCCAACGACTATGGTGGTTATACCCTGACTGGTTACCGCTATTGCAGTAGGATCTTTTTCCAGTCCGCCATCATGATGGCTGTGGCTGTCTATAAAACCCGGGGCCAGTACGTTGCCATTACCATCCGTAACACTTTCGTTTGGGAACGGTTTTAACGTACCTATATCACGAATGCGATCATCAACCATACGCACATCAGCGGGAAAACCTGGCAAACCGGTACCGTCTATTACTTTTACATTAGAAATCAAATGAGTGGTCGGAAGCGCCATCGGTTTACCTTCCCATATAGCTGTCACCTGAGACTGCGCCCGGAAGTTCGTAGAGTTGTCTAACACAATTATGGTTTGGTTCGTATCGATATAGCGTTTAATAATCGTTCCGAAACCTACCCATCCACCTCTGTGCGATAATGTCTTACCCTTTTCATCAATTTCCCATCCAAAACCATACCGGGTTTCTGCACCGCTATTGAGCCTGCCAGGCGATATCGCTTCGGAAAAAGTAGCTTTCTTAACCAGCTTTTCAGTATACAATGCCTGATCCCATTTATAGAGGTCTTCTGCAGAAGAATATATGTTTCCATCGCCTATAATTCCATCAAATTGCGTCAGATCATGGAGCACGGGTTTTCCACCTTCATGCCGAAAGCCAAAAACGCGGGATGGCGGATACGACTCCATCATCAGGTTATATACATAGGTGTCCTTCATTTTGAGGGGTTTGGCAATGTATTGCTGAAAGAACTTGTCGGCTGTTGTTCCGGAAACCGTTTCCAATAGGGATCCCAGGGTGGTATAGTTGGTATTGCAGTACTCCCATCGCTCACCAGGTTGAAAAACAAGCGGCGGTTTTTTTTCTGCCAGTAATTCAAGCATCGATTTGTTGGTGAGCGTATCGAGCAGCGTCATGTTGCCCTGGGCAATATCAAAATACTCAGGCAGGCCCGAGGTTTGGTTCATCAGCTGCCGGATGGTGATCGTACCATACGGAAATTGCGGGAGGTATTTTTGAACGGGATCATCATATTGCAGTTTGCCTTGTTCCTTCAATTGCATGATCATCATCGAATAAAACTGTTTGGACACGGAAGCGAGGTTGAATGAGGAGGCGGTTGTCAGTGGCTCGGGTTTTTCCGGATTGGCGATCCCGAAGGCTTTTTTATAGAGAATTTTTCCTTTTTCCCCTATGAGCACGGTGCCGTTAAAAAGCTGCCGCTCATGGAGGTAGGTGAGGACCGAATCAATACGGGTGATTTTCTCTCTGTGCTGGCTGAAGGATACAAATGGAATAAGGAGGAAGAGAAGAAGGTGGATGGTTTTTTTCATGCTTAATTTTTGATTTTAATGCCCTGCGTATCAATTATCTGACCGGTGTACAGTAAGACAGCCTTCGCATTTGATTATTGACCGAACCATAGTACCAAGGATGGTGTTGGCGCACAGTATCCCACTCCCACAGGAAGACCTAAAGATAAGGATTCAGTAAACATGACGGTAAATCTTACCCTCCCTGACGGCCAGCGGAAATTGCAGCTAACCATTTGTGCATCGTGTGGATTCAGGTATGAGACGCATTTTCAACTCTTGTTTTATTCATAATCCATCTTAAAAACACCTTTTTCCGAAGTGGTTTACAACCTACCGTTAGTTCCTTCGATGATTCCCAACCTGAATATTGAAATTTCGCCCATTACTATATTTGTTGTCAGGGGAATCGTGTTACGGTCTGTCTACTATATAATTCAGTTCAGTCACCCCGCAGGTAAACCGACGGGTACTCAAAAGTTTAAGTTTTATTTTGTCCCGGATGCCCTCAAACAAGGAAATACCTTTTCCGAGGATTACAGGGTTAACGAACAGCCAGTAGCCGTCAATTAGGTCCTGCTGCATCATGGAATGTGTTGCGGTTGGACTGCCAAAAAGCAGGATGTCTGAACCAGCATCTTTCTGTATGTCCTGTATGCTGCCGGAAAGGTTGTCGGAAATGATTTTGGTATTGGGGAGCTCTGCGCCTTTCATGGTTCTGGATAAAACAATTTTGCGGGCGGTGTTATACCACTTTGAATGTTCGCGGTCATGTCTGCTCGCCTCCGGCTGTTCACCGGCGGCAGGCCAGTAACTTTCCATCATCAGGTACGTTACCCGCCCATATAGTGCTGTGTCCCCAGTACTGATCCGTTTCCCCACATGATCAAAAATTTCTTCATCAACCATGATCCAGTCCATTTCCCCGTTCGGTCCGGCTACAAAACCGTCCAGCGACATGTGCACAAATGAAATTATTTTACGCATATATTTAGTGTAATACTCCCCTAATCCTAGACCGGGGGTTTTATTATTTTAATTCTTTTTCAAGAAGTAGCAATACCTTATGACACCTGTAAATCAGATCGATATAATAGTCAATACTAACCTGTTGATTCCAGGCAGTTGCCGATACCGCCCTGACAATAAAATTGAACTTTTCATCATCTTTGTCGTTTAGGAAAGACCAATCATCCTGATTCAGCATTTTATCTAATGTATAAATATCAATAACTTCTTCTGAAAATTTAATAAAATTGGTCTGAGTATCCACGTTGGCAGCAATCCTGTCCATCCATTCTTTGTTCGACAAAAACAAAGCTCTTTTTTCGTCATAATCACTATATAATTTAACGATTGCCTCTTTAAGTTCCAGGTTTTGAACCAGTTGCAGGGACCCGGAATTGACCATTCCCTTATACGTATGGTCATTAGGTGAAAAAACCTGATTTAAAGCCTTGTCATATGTAGTGCTCATTTTTTGAACTTGCTCTTTATTATCAATTTCGCTGTACATTGTCACAAGCATACTTTTTATATCAGCCCTTAGCTTTGCATTGTTGCTTATAATCCCTCTAAAGCTGATTGTATCCTGAACTAAATCTCTGTGAATTCTTGACAAATAATTGTGACCTAATCGGATGTCCTTATTTTCCTGATTCCAATTATTGATGCCTAAAGCAATTAATATTCCTATAACTACAAGAAAAATTTCACCTATGGCATATACCAGGTAGTTACTGAATTTATTTTCGGTTAAAAGTTGTTGTCTGATTCGCCTAAAGAATTTGATCATGTTTTTTATGGTTTAATGCCATCTCAAATGCCGGCAACTCACTACCAAGCTCTGCCAACTTGATTTGCGATCGGCTCACAAAAGAATTTTATAAATGCTGATGGTTGGTCATAGTTTATGTTCCGAAGCTTCAGCAAAAGTATACTGAAACCCTGTGCTTTTTCATTAATGGTCAAATTCATCTGTAATTTCGCCTACAATTTCTTCAACAATATCTTCTAAAGTCACCATTCCTTTAAATTCTCCATATTCATTTTCTACAATTGCCAAATGATACCTTTGTGTATTCAACTCCTTCAGCACCTGAATAATACTTTGACTATGCTTTACGAATAGAATGGGTCTGATGAAATATTGTAAACTATCAGAAGTTAAATTGTCACGTTGCAGGGCTATTTCTTTAAAATTCAGATAACCAAATATGTCCTGGGGTGAATCCGTTTTGCTTACCGGATACCTTGTATGCAAATGTTTTTCGGCCAAATCAAAAAAATCACCATCGCTTATGGTCTCCGGGAAATAAACAGCTTCGGTTATCGGAAGCATTACTTCATGTATTTTCCTGCTTTTCAGGTTTGAGGTCTTAATAATAATCGCTTCCTGGTCCTTGTTAATAATATTTTCTACCTGCGCTACTTTGGCAATGGTCTGGATGTCTTCCAGGGAGTATTTTACGGTTTTATCTTTTTTCCTCAGGATCAACCTGTTGAATTGGTCTGTCAGGTAAATTAACGGATAGAGTATTTTAATTATACTGTTTAAAGGAGCGGCAATGTATTTTGATAATGTATCAGAGTTAGCAACCCCAATGACTTTAGGAAATATTTCCGTTCCGAAAAGTATAATAATTGTAAACACAACTGAAAATACCCAAATCCATTCCTCACCATAAATTTCGTCAAATGCACTGCCCGCGATTGTTGCCCCACCTGTATGAGCAATAGTATTCAAAATCAATATCGCAGCAATAGGTCTGTTAATATTCCCCTTTAGCTTGTCGAGAACAATTGCATATTTAATACCTTTTTGTTTATCCGTTTCGATTTTCACACTATTGAGACTCAAAAGTGCTGCTTCAGTCAATGAGCAGAGAAAGGAAACAACGATGGCTACTAATGAGCTAATTAGAAATATGGTCATATGAATGTAGTTTATTGTCCTTTTCTCACAACTGTTGGTGTGTGAAACGTAGCGTGTAATAATGCGCTATCTATTCGTACCGATAGCAATCGGGATAACACAGTGTTGACTTTTTTATTAGTATTAACTTTTATTCTCAGGATCCAAATATAATCCGGATAGTGTTTCGCCCAACATTATCTATAAGCGCTGTTATCACGCGTTAATTTTATCCATTGTTATTATTATTCACTTGTCGTATTCCAAAAATTAACAGGTAGCCTATCATCCAGAATTCTCCTATGGTAGCAGGTATGGTAAGGGAAGCTATCCAGGAACCTGAAACACCCAGATAGTTGATAAAAGTACTGATTAAGTAGCCTATACCACCAAGTATCAGAGTTCTACCTAACCAAACAGGCATTCTTTTCGAGCTGGTAATGATGTATCCCAGGGGAATGAGCCAGAGACCAAAGAATAGACCTCCAACACCCCAGGCATTTGATATCAGCGTAGTCAGCAAATCTATCAGTACTACTTTGTCTTCTGTCATTAGAGAAGAGTGGGCTATTTTAATGGCAGTACCCATAGATATGGCACTGATCATTATGACAACCGCATTGACAGTCCCCCAAATTCCAACAGACCAGGCAGCCCACTCATTAATATCTCTGAACAACCTGTAAAACCAGACAGCGGTAAGAACTTGTGAAACAATAATCACAAATTCCAACAGTAAACGAAGGCGGGCAAGCGATTCTCCCTTTACCAAATTGGTTACTGTTTGCTGGGGGTCGGCGTCATAAACCTGAGCATGAAATACCATAAATCCCAAAATGCCGGAAATTGCCATAAGTAAGTACCAAATTCCTGCAGTTCTTGCTATAGCTACTAACTGACCTGGATTGTTATGTATATTCATGGTTTATATTTATTCGTTCTTTTATTAATTGGGTGATAGCGTCAAGATGATTAAAAATAAAGTGAATCTAAATTTTCCATTTTCCATTAAGGTCTAACTAAATAGTTTTTCCTTGTGCACAATGGTCCTCTATAAAAGCAGCAGTTATGGAAAATCCGGATTTTGAGGTAGTCCTATTGTTTACATAAGGAGGGAATATGAGCTTTTGCCTGCGATTTCTACTATCGTTGTCAGCTACAGTTCTTCTTTATTTTTTCCAGTGCTATGGGAAATGTGTTTGTCATAAATTCCAGATGCTCGTCGAGGACATCTATTTCAACGGTAAGTGTGTTAGAGTCCTTTCCTTCGGTGAGCTTATAAATTTCTGTTGCTCCAGACCATTTTTTTGAATCATTGTCAATAGGTTGCTCCTTCCCTCCGACCACATTTCCGATATGCCTGAACCGGATGATTTTATTAGGAATGTGCTTGTCGATGACGCTGTAGATGCCACTTTTGTCTGGTCCAAGGAAATGCACTTTACTACCTTCTTTCCAACCATCCGCTACGGCATAAGAACCGTCAAAGAAAACACTGGCCCACTTGCGATAGGAACCATCATCCCAGAGTGCTTTCCATATCTTGGTTTTTTCAGCTCTGATGTCAATGGAAAATTCTAATCGGTTAATCATTTTGTTTTTTTACGTAATTGTAGCTAACGATTGGTGTATGATTAGTTACGGAAAAATGGGTGCCCAGTCATTGATTATTTCGTTGCCTTGCTTATCAAATTTAATATGTTTTACGTACAAAGTGTTTAATCCCCATAATCTGCACTACTACTTTTGTTATCACTTCATCACGCCTGGTGTTCCTTACGTTGAAGGTATTAATAATATTTTCCCTAAGAGAGTCAGAAGAGACTAAATCGAGCCCGCTTGATTTTAATGTTTCGAAAGCGGAATTAGCATAATTAAATTCCTCGGTCCGGGCAACGGAAGTATACTTTTATCTCAATGAATCATGATAGGGAATATTATTCCTGATATGATTCATTATGACCTCAACATTGCAGATTATCGAATTTTGCCACTCTATTTCTTCTGAATAAAGATGCACATTCATATTCAAATTTCGAATCATTTCTTTTAAAATGGATATTTACTTAGAGGAATTTTGTTAAGTGTTATAGACTTATTGTAAACAAAACTTTACATATTAAATTTTTTTTGCTATGTTTGTGTCAATATAACTTTACAATAAGTAAAATAAACTATACTATGAATACAAAATTAAATAAGTGGGAAACCAACTCCAGAAAGAATGTAAGACATTTAGCCTATTGGACAGGGAGCTGGGTTCTTACAATAGCCATCGCTACTTTTGGCCCGGAATATATATGGAATCACCATTCCATCATTACCCCCTTATTCATATTGATCAGTACCATCATTGGCATTGGTATGATACTAATGAACAGGAAGTATATCAACGGATTAGACGAAATGCATAGAAAAGTTAATATGGATGCTATGGCTATCTCCCTGGGTGCTGGCCTGGTAGGTGGCCTGAGTTACGCCCAGTTGGAAGTAGCAAATGTTATATCATCCGATGCGGAAATAGCGCACGTGATCATCCTTATGGGAGTAACTTATCTCATTGCGATTGCTGTTGGTTATAATAAGTACAAATGAAAAATAGGCTTAAAGTACTTCGTGCAGAACATAATATGACCCAGGCCGAGCTGGCAGCTGAAGTTCAGGTCTCCAGACAAACCATAAACGCAATTGAGAAAGGGAAATTTGATCCCAGTTTACCGCTTGCTTTCAAGGTGTCCAGATTATTTGAACTTTCCATCGAGGATATTTTTCAGGATGATTAAATTATTTTGAAACGATTGCACACTCATTCAACAACCTCAGATACCCTGAATTGGCAAATACCATCATCATAACAATGCAAGTCAGCACAGTAACAATCGAAGGGAGCTATTGCCTTTTATCCATAGTTACGTGGTGTAATTTTTTATATCGTTTTAAAAAAGATTTATTCGTTCTTTTCTAATTTTTTAATTTGATTTCTGGCATTATCATTTTTTGGGTTTAAACGTAATGACTTTTGATAGTTTTTAATGGCAAGATCATTCTCTCCCAATTCCATACAGGCTTCAGCATAACTGTCATATACATTAAAACTTTCCGGGTAGAGCATCATATTTATTTCAAATATGTCTTTAGCCACTTTATTCTTCTCTTTTTGCAAAAAACGATAGCCTAAACTATTTAAATTTCGTTCGCTTACGGCAGGATCATCTTCATTTTTTTTCTTTAAAGACTGGTATGTTTTCAGAGTCTGATCAAAATCCCCTTTTAACAGAATTTCCAATGGCAATTTTGTGTTTCCCAAAATTTTACTATGAACTGATCTGGTTTCTGAAGTACCTGAGTTGATAATATGCATATTAATGGAATCATTTTCTTCTTTTTCTTTGAATTGAAAAAGGACATCGAAATCTCTTACCACGTAAGTGCTGTCTGATACTTTAATTAGATTAATGAGATCTTTTTCGGGACCATCTCTATACATCAGCTGATCGTTAACCTGTAATACTTCAATAAAATCGTATCCGCGAACACTATATTTTCCCGTAAATTTTGATACTTGATTACGGTCAGTCTCTAATTTTTTGTATTTCGGAAAATAATCGGCCCATCCATAAGTCAATGCAACTGAACGAATCAGTTCTGAAATAAAATCAGGATGATTAGAATTAATCATAACTACCGCTCCATAGCCTTTATCTTTATGCGCAATCATTTCGCTGGAAAAACCTTCATTCCAGCCGCCATGACCAAAATAAACTTGATCCTTCTTTTTATTGATGAAAATTCCCAAACCAATAAAATCTTCAACAAATGGTGTCAGCATTTTTGTGGTTAAATCTTTTGACAATCCTATACTGCTGCTTCCTTTAAGTGTTTTCTGAATATTTATGGCAAACTTTGCCAGATCTTCAGATGTCGTCCAAAGTCCTGCTGGCGCCATTTCAGGGTAGGTGTGTCTCTTTCCTTTTGTCATACTTCCATCTGGTAAGTATCCCGTTGCTGCCAAATCTAATTCAGGTTTTATTAGTGGCTGATTAAAACTACTATTTTGCATGTTCAGGGGGTTTAAAACCTGTTCTTTCATTATTTCAGGGAATGACTTTCCTTCCACATCTATCATAAGTTGCTGAACAATATTAAATCCTCCCCCGGAATACCTAAAACTTTCCTCCGGCGTTTTATCTACAACTACTGGCTGCGAATTTGCCGGCGGTGCGCCATTTAATACTTGTATCAAGGTGGGGACAGGAAGATCAGGACTATATCCTAAAAACCCATGGACGGTAATACCAGCGGAATGATTAAGCAGGCTTTTTAGGCTTACTTTCGTATTGGCTGTGAATTCACTTTCAGGAAGTTTCCAGGAAGTTAATTGGCCATTGATATTACTATCTAAATCAATTTTTCCTTGCTCTACCAACCTCAGTGCTCCATAAGCAGAAACTGGTTTACTAATTGAGGCTGCTTGAAATAATGTGTTTTTGGTAACAGGTGCCTGACTCTCCTTATCCATGATTCCATAGGTTTTTACCCATGCAATTTCTCCTCCATTTATAACTGCAATACTAACTCCGGGAACACCATAATGATTCATTCTTTCTTCAATGGTCCAGGTGGGATCCCCTTCAATATATACTGGTGAAATTAGGTTGGTCTCAACTTCTGAAATTCGATTATTCGAAGTTTCAGGTTCAGTAGCTTTATCTGCACATGCCAGTACAAACGTCAGGGATAAAAGTGTAATTAGTTTTGATTTCATTTTGATTGATTTTGAGCAGTTTGGTTATTGCAGGTAACGATCTTTATATGGGCAGTAGCATCCCCCTGATCATACGTTTTGTTACCTGTTGGATTACCTTATTTCAAATTCAGGTAATACTTTCTGGTTGCTTCGTCTAATTTCTCAATTGCGTAGCGAAGTGTAATTCTTGGCATTTCAGTGGCGTGTTTATCGAGGAAGTTCTTTAATTTTTCTTCATTCCGTTTTCCAGCCTCCCTTATCCAACTTCCTACAGCTTTTTGGACATATTTATCAGTGTCATTTACGAGAATTTCAGCAATATTGAATGTGTCTTCTATTTTATTTTTTCTAATGAAATAATAAGTGCTTACAATAGCAGTTCTTCGTTCCATTGGGTTTTTGGATTTAGCTAAATCATATAATTCTTTTTTGTCCTTATCGTATAAATATCCTCCAACTACATATGGCGCGGCTCTATCCACGAACCCCCAGTTGTCAATCCATTTATGATTATCAATGTATGCTCTGAATATTTCTTCCTTTTCTTCTTTGGAAGTTTTCTTGCTTCGGGCTTTCCAATCCAATATAGATAGTGCGCCAAGTCGATAATTGTCATTTGTATCCTTTAGTAATTTCAAAACCTCAAATACTGGTATTTGCTGATATTTCTTAGCTAAAGAAAATATTTCTCTTTTCGGAATTTCTCCTGAGTAATCTTGACTTATTATTTTTAAAGTTTCGATAAATTCTTTAGCAGTCATTTTTTTCAGCTTGCAGCTAACGGTCTGGAGCAGGGGTAGTAGCGGATTAAAGTACTTATCTGTGAGTATAGCAAAAGGTTTCTTAAAAGGACAGACCTTCAATTTCTCATTTCCACCGCTAATGCCGCGTAAACGTTGTTAGTGGCTTGTATTTTTAAGGTTACTTATAAGTTTTCCATATGTTAAGGATCTCCATAACCATTCCAGAGGACCAAACTGAAATTTTGCCAACCAAAATTTACTTATTATTACCTGACACGCATATACAATAAGTCCCATTAGTAAATAACCAGAAGGCCCATATACTGCTCCAAGAGCAAGACCGGTATTATAAAAAATCAAGGTACAAAAAACACTTTGAAATATGTAATTGGTCAATGCCATTCTTCCGACGGGGACAAATAAAGACATTCCTTTTTTAAATCGATTGCTCTGCCAGAATATCGCGGTTAAAGCAACATACCCTAAACTTAATGGCAGTATACCGAAGGTTTCGGATAAGGTCAATTTCCATGAATCGGCATAAAAGTTTGATGCATAAATGAAATTAAAAACAAGACCAATAAGTATACCCCAAAAAGCAATTTTTTTTAAAATTGGCTTAAGTTCTAATAGCCTTTCGTGATATTTTCTTCTGCCAACTATAAATCCAATTAAAAAACTACCAAATATTTTATAAATCATGCCATTACCAATAACGTATTGAAATTGACCAAACCACATGCTTAGATTTAATTGTAAAATGTTGATCCAATTACCATTTGTCCATACATCGACTCTATTATTTACTGTAAATCCATATTTATCAAATAGTTGATCTTGTATCTTTAAAAATAGATCTGCCGTTGTTCCAAAAGTCATCTTAATTCCTAGCGGAATAAGAAACATAGTAAGGGCTACAAACAAAATAGACCTATCAGAAAGCCTTGACATCGGAATTAGTAATATTCCACAGCAGGCGTAAAATAGTAAAATGTCATTATGCCAAAAGAAAATGGCATGAATTACTCCAATTAAGGCTAATAAAGTCATTCTCCACAAAAAGAATCTGGTAAAATTTTGATTTTTAGACCTTGACCTCTCTATTATTATTGAAAATCCTATTCCAAATAATATAGAAAATATTGTATAAAATTTACCTTCAATTAACATCAGTTCCAAGAAATCAAGAACCTTATCCAATCTTGATAATCCTATATTTTTTAGTTGACTTTCTGACAAATATACATAGAGAGAGTAGCTTACCATGTTGGCTAGAATAATACCTAAAAGCGCAACGCCACGAAGGGCATCAAGATATTCAATTCTATTTTTCGGTATTACAGGATTGTTCCCTTTATGCATTTTGCTGTCATTGCCACTAACGTCCAGGCTATAAACTGGCTCGCCTGCCTGCCGAAGGCAGGATTTCAAGACAGTTGTTTGAATACCGACATGGCGTTAAGGCCAGGCCTTCCTACAATGAGATCCCCTCGGAAATCCCGATACCTTTATTTCCTCCAAATAACCGGCCCATGCAAAAATGCTATCCAGGTTATTCGGCTTTAAATATAGCGTAAATTTTGTTGGGAGAAGGAGCGGAGCAATGGGGTATAGCCAAAGTTGGCTACTGGCTTTGTTTAGCCTTTACAACTGCAAGATTATTTATTATTTTCCATTCGTTATCTGTGTCCATAACAAGGGAATTAAATGAAATAAAATCGTTTTCCGAACTTTCAATCCGCAGTTTTACAGAGGCAATTATTCCGCTTTGGTCAAGTTCTTCAATATTCATTTTTCTTGGCAATCCGCCAAAAACTCCGTTTTTAATGTTGTCCAAATATTCATTTTTGTCGATAATTGTAATTCCAGGAGTTCCCATAAATCCATTGTTTGTAACTCGGAAATCCCTGTGTAGCACTTTGTCCAATAGTTCAACGTCACGATAGTCTCCACCTTTTACGAAGTCAATAATTGCTTGTTTTATTCTGTCTTTTTCGTCCATTTTGTTTAGTGTATGAATTTTTTCGCATGTTACCACCAGTTCATGTAGCTGACCTGTTGTGGTTTTAGTAGCACCAACTTTACGGCTTACAGCAAACTTACTGAATGGCCCAAAACTCGAATTTACCACTTTCCCCCCGGAAATTATATACGCCGTCAGCAGCTGGCGTTCTTGATTGTATGTCTTTCATTCATTAATCCATACAGGTAATTTTATAAAACTGTCATTGTGCCATTTTATCTTTAAGGGTTCTCCGGCATCTTTGAAAGTTTCGTCCGTAACAGGTTTTCCCGACCCATAGTTGATTATTTCAAACGGATGTTTGTTGATGTTGAGTAAAATTACTAGTCGGCTACCTTTGTATATTTTTTTGCTTACAAATCGGGTATTGTCAAATGGAATACACTCTTTTTTATCGGGTTGCAATAGCTGTCGTTTGGAATTGTCTTTAGCATAGCTTGCCCTGCCAACATACCGGGAAAGGAAAAAATATTTTCCGTTTGGCATCAGCTCATACAAGGCTAAGGAAATATCCATATCCTTTTTGTTGATGGTGGCAAACAGCTTCCCTGTGAATGAGCCGTTTATTAAAAAGTTTTCAGTAAAAAGTTTTGATTTGAATAGCAATCCATTGCTTGCATCCAATGTGTCAAATACAATTTCAGGTGTGAAATAATTATTTTGGTTTTCCCGGTCCTTAAAGTCCACCGTTTGTTTTTCAAATCTTTTCTTTGTTGGTTTTTGAACAATAAGTGAATTATTACTTAAATAAAAGGTTAATGTATAATTATTGGTACGTTCCAAATTAGGGGTGTGTCTCCATTCATTGGTACCCATAACCTGATAATTTACTTTGTCTTTCAGTAATTCAGGTTTTGGTTTTTCTTTCAAAATATAGTCAAGCCAATCATATGCAAGTTCCCGCATACTGACATTTGCAATGCTGTCAATTTTATAGCCCATTAAGTTTTCTGCTGCTTTGGCTTGTCCGCCCCAATGGTCGTATGGACCGATAACCAAATAATGATTTGCATTTTTATTGTATTTATTGTGTAGTTTGAAATATTGAATTGCCCCGATTTGCGAACCGTCATAATAGCCTGTTGTCGATAATACAGGTATATTAATTTTAGCGTATTCTTCGGGAGTCGGAACCAATGATTGCCAATAATTATCGTAACTGGGATGTTGTAGCCAATTTTGAAATATCTCGTTTTTATATCCCACCAAACTGTCTAGGTTTTTCCAGGCTATACCCTTATTAAACCATTCAAAAGGCAAACTCCTTCTAATGGGTTCTTTTTTATAAATATTGTCATTTGGCCAATATAACCCCAAATTCATTGGGACGTTGTTTTCCATAGGCGTATCGTAACCTGGCATAACTGCTACTTGTGGAACAATGGTCTTAAGTGCAGGATGAATGTTTTTTACGGTTGCCCATTGCGAGAATCCTGTGTAACTACCACCATACATCCCAACATTTCCATTGCACCATTCTTGTTTGCTTATCCAGTCTATAATATCGTAAATGTCTGTTTGTTCATTTTTATAGGGTGTATACTGTTCTAAATCTGTCCTAATACCCCGCGTGTAAGCAACAATTCCAACATAATCCCTGTCAGCCGATAGCTTTCCAAAATAATTATCGCTTTCTCCCTGGTGATATGTTGTATAAAAAAGAATAACAGGCAACGGTTCTGTATTGGTTTGCTTTTTAACTATGGTTGCCGAAATATCAATTTGGCTTTTTGTTGGTATTAGTACACTATCTTGAATCTGGTAGCTGCTATCGGACGATTTGGCGTCTTGAGCAAAAGAAGAAATTCCGACGGTCAATAAAAGACAAAGAAGGATAATAACGTGTTTCATTATGTTTTTCATGTTTCATTTTCGAAGTGGGTTGTTCCAAACATGCCACCAAGGATCTTAGCTATGAGAAGTTGCAGAGTGCCTCCGACGGGCGTAGCTTGAGGAAGGAAGGAAATTACGTATAGCCAGTGTTGTGCGGTCAGCTTTCATGGTTATCGGTCGTTTCTTATTGTCAGATTATAATCGGTCAATAGGTTTATGGTCTGTTGCGTTTTTATCTTTGTCAAGCGTTATAAATGAATTCTGTGCAATTTCTATTATGTTTCCTTCAATGTCTGTGAAATAAAAGAAGAGTACGCTAAAAGGTAGTTCTGTTGGCTCTTTCAAGATTTTCACTTTGTCTTTCAGGTGGTCGTAAAATTAGAATACTTCTTCCTTACTGTCAACGTTGTAGCCAATTGTCACAGAACGAAAACCTTGTCCTTTCTGGTCAACACCGATCAAGTCCGCGAGCATTTTCTTGTCGCAAATGCTCAGTAAAAACCCATTGAGTTTATAAAATGCTATGTCTTTGTTATCTGCAACGGCCGTCCAACCGAGAACTTTGCCGCAGAAATTCTTCATTGCGTTCAGGTCGTCCGATCAATTGTCAATACACTTATCCTTGATTCCATTTTACCATTTTTCATACTTTGTTTTGTTCTTTATGCATTTTGTCAGTGTTATTACAGGCTTAAAAAAAGGAACACCTGTGTTAAGAGCCCGACCGTTTGATTCATTAATCTGCTGTTGGTGTCTTTTTTTAGCTGCCGCACAAAGGTCCTGGCTATGATTCCCGGCAGAGGTGAATAGGGCGGCGAGCCTTGGATCTTTACCTATTTATGCATGACTTGTTTTTAAATAAAAAAAGGAAGTTTCAATTTAATGGAAAGGCAGCACTGAATTATAGTCTTTATTGGCAACAGGCTCTGATACATTGGAATATTCAATTTATAATTTGTCTGACTTCATAATTTTTTTTTTAACTGGTATGCAAAAATATTTCGGAGAATAAGGAGGTAAAAATTTATTCTGTGATAATTGTCATTATTCAGAAGAGTTAGGTTAAGTAGTTTTAATCAATAAAAATAAAATACCATGGAGACGAAAAGTAACTCACGAAGCAGAATCTACTGGCTTTTGTTAATTCTTTCATTAATTATTGGATTCATTTTTTACGGTTCGCTGCAAGAACAATTTAGCTTGAAATTTCTAGTTTTTTTCTCTGGAGTTCCTTTCCTATTATTTGTGACTGCTATTTTTGGATTGTTATGGCCAAAACTAAAACCAGTAGGAGATGAAGTATATATTGGTCATGCATTACTAATCGGTCTTCTCTTTATAATCCTTTTTTTTATTCATGTTTGGCTAATTCTACCCCGCATTTGTCCGGATTTCGGTGCCTGTTTGGGAGTTTAATCTTCATTCAATAGTACGATTTAAATCTGGTTCCTGAGAGTAGTCAAGACCAGCGCAGGATCAATCTCTTATTTTTATTTATTAACTTGTTTCCATCGGTCTCGGCTATTAGCAGATGCGTAGTGCATCCGACGAGCTTAGCCGGAGGAGGGTAGGAAATTACGTATAGCCGTTATTGTGCGGTCGGATTTCATGGTTATCGGTCGTTTCTTATTGTCAGATTATAAGCGGTCAATAGGTTTATGGTCTGTTGCGTTTTTGTCTTTGTCAAGCGTTATGAATGAATTCTGTGCAATTTCGATTATGTTTCCTTCAATGTCTGTGAAATAAAAGAAGAGTCCGCCAAAAGGTAGTTCTGTTGGCTCTTTCAAGATTTTAACTTTGTCTTTCAGGTGGTCGTAAAATTCAAATACTTCTTCCTTACTGTCAACGTTGTAGCCAATTGTCACAGAACGAAAACCTTGTCCCTTATGGTCAATACCGATGAAGTCTGCAAGCATTTTCTTGTCGCAAATGCTCAATAAAAACCCATTGAGTTTATAAAATGCTATGTCCTTGTTCTCTGCAACGGCTGTCCAACCGAGGACTTTGCCGTAGAAAGTCTTCATTGCGTTCAGGTCGTCCGATCCAATTGTCAATACACTTATCCTTTGTTCCATTTTACCATTTTTCAGACAGGATTTTGTTCTCTATTCGATTTGTCAGTGTTGTTAGTACAGGCTGAAAAACAGAAGCACCAGTGTTAAGAGTCCAACCGTTTGTTTCCTTTATCTGCTGTTAGTGACTTTTTTTTCCGCCGCACAACGGTTAGGCTCTGATTTCGTTGTGGGAAACATCGTAGCCTTTTCAACTTAAGAAACCAGGATGTTTGAGGGTTATTATTTTTTTGTTTTACGCAATGTGACAATGAATTATAGCCCTTGTGGTGTGCAGGCTTTTATTTTTCATTGGGTCCATGGATTGTACGAACCAAAATTCCATAAGTACCCTTCCAGATCTTGGCAACTGTATCCACGACCACCATACGCCTCGTCTTTTATATCTAATGCTATTCTTGCTCCAGCTGCAATTGCCCTTCTATAATGGTCATCGATTTCTTCAACAATAATATACGGGGCTTGTGTATTAATTCCATTTAGGTCTTTTGGTGTCTTGATGAATTTACCATATTCATAATTATTTTCAGACCCTAACATGATCATTGCATTGCCAAAATTTAATTGTGCATGAGCGATCGTATCATGTTCACCTGGGACTACCAAATGCTTTTCAAATCCGAAAGCATTACATAGCCACTCGATTGCTGCTGGTGCATCTTTGTATCTCATGGTTGGAATTATAACAGATCCGTTTTTTTTCATTTAATTTCTGATTTTTTATTTTTCTGCAGTTTACAAACAAGGTTTTAGTACTTGAAAAGTAGGTCATTTAGGAGCACAAATTATCCGGTTAAACACAAACTTTGATACGAGCAGAAAGCCCTGAATATAGGACTAAACTGCCTATTTTTTTATACATTGTTGGCAGCTGACGTTTATTCCTTCTCTTTTTCCCCTAACGAGAACCAATTTCCCGAGTCATCAACAAATAGCGCCTCGTAAGCGTAAAATTCCTTTGTGGGCAGTTTTTTAAATGTGACACCTTTTTCCAATAATTCCTGATATGTCGCATTCAGGTCATTCCGTTAATTCGCTTAAACAGTCCCGCAAATGAGCTTACGCTGTCAAATCCCACTTTATAGCACGTTTCTTCTACTATAAAATCCTGTTCTAAATATTTTTTCGCCTTTTCTATTCTCACATGGGTCAAATATTTATGAGGAGTTTTTCCATAAATTGACTTGAAAAGTCTAATGAAGTGATATTTTGAAAATTAGGCTTCCTCGGAGATATTGTCAAGGTCAATAGCCTCCTGGAAATTATTGTCCATATATAATTTAGCTTTTACAATTCGATTGTAAAGGTAAAATTTTGCATATGTATCGTTAATTTGATTCAAGTTCGTACTCTTTTACTGGGTTGCTGCCAAACTTTAACTTTTTTCCGCTAATAGCCAATTCCAAAAGATTTGGCGGAGTTAGCAAATATACGCAAACCTTTGGCTTAACAACTACCTAGCAATGAGCTATAAACATTGATGTGCGTTCGTTTTTCCCAGTTCTTTTGTCATTACATTTCTCCGTTTTCAGCTTTATGGTTAAATTCAAATCCAGCTTTTTCGAATGTTGGTTTAAATCCCATAAACCTGTAACTCAGAGAATCTTTAGCTACAGGACATGCTTCTAAGAATTTTGCTCCGTTCACTTTGGCATATTTTACCGCTTCGTTTATCAATTTCTCGTTTATTCCATTTTCCCGAAATTTTCTCTTTTTAAAAAAGCATACCCATGACCAGACATTTGGCAATGTTTTATTTCCCGACAAATCCCTGTATAAATTTCGAGGTGCAATTGAACACCAAGCAATTGGTTTGGATTCAACATAGCAAAATAGTCCTATTGGAACACATTTGCCTCTACATATACAAAAACCTCTCATAAATCATCCTATAACAGCTATGTTTTATACACGGTGATACCTGTTGGGTTTCCTTGTTTTAAACTCGAAAATTATTTATTATATTTTAATGTAATCAATTCTGAATATAAGGACTTGTATATAAGGCATAGGCAATGCTTAAATTGAGTAGCCATGGTAACCATGCAGAGAGTTGGTAAATTGGTATAAACGGAACCTCTGTCAAAAGGGGAATCAATAGTAAGGTTCTTTGTGTAATGGCAGCAAAGGTTAACCCATAACTTAAGAACATCCATTTTTTATGATTCAATACCTTTCCACATCTTATTGAGATGATTGCCATTATTGTCGTGAACAGCCATGTGACTGACAATACAGAAAAACCAATTGTAGTGATCCAACCTCCCATAGCGAACTGTGCTATAATAAGTCCGGCCAGACCGCTGGAAAGTACACTTACCGCGTACGCGTATCCTAAAGTTTTATGGAAAGCTTTATATGTATCCCTTATTTTTGCAATAAACTGAAAAGGACCAATAATAATGGCTATTAGGCCTAAAAATATATGTGTTCTAAAAGTGAAAAGATACCACAAGCTACTGGCAATTTCTTTTCGTTTGAGTATACCTGCGCTGTCTGATTGAAAGTAGTGCAAAGACATGATGACCATAGTCATTGCTCCAATAAACAAGAATACCATAAAGGCTATTTTTTTCATGCTCCAAATATATTCCAGGATTGGAATACATCGTAGAGAATGTGCTGGATGTCAAAGAAATGATTTGAATGTCAAGCTATTTGGGCTAAATGGAATGTTTGAGATAATTCTTAAAAAAATTGCCTGACTATGGGTATATATTTTCTAGATACAGGAACTAATTCTGATTGGTTTTTAAGCTTAAACTTTAAGCCTTGTGCATTACCTGAAATGTTTTCTACTTTATTAAGGTTTACCACATAAGAACGATGGCATCTTATTAAGCTAGAAGATTCTTTTAGCTGCGCTTCAAATGAAGAGAGTGGAAGTCTATAGGTCACCCTTTTCAATGTGTTTTCAACTAAAAGACAAAGGTCAATATAGTTGCCTACTGCCACTGCATAATAAAAATCATTCTCGTTGAAAGAGAAGATTTCATCTTTTAAATCAGTAGAAATTTTGTGTTCGGTCTCATTTGAATTTAAGCGCTCTTTTTTATTACTAATAATCGCATTTGCCTGATTGCTATTTATTTTTTCTTTTTGCTGATAATCAAGAAGTGTTAAGAAAGCTATGGGTATCCCACCAAGCACAAATGTTCTACTTATAATCCACCAATAGTTAGACCAACTAAAAGATAAAGAGTTTATGTAATTCGTGTAAAGACCATTGATGGTGGCAATTACAAATAGAATGATTAGGTAAAATATAATTTGATGTTTTACTTTCCAATGTTCATCCGAAAATAATCTGGCAAGCAAAAAAGGGAAAATGAATAGAAAAATAACTAAAACAATAGCAGTAATAAAGCCAAAGAAAAGCAATTGAAATACTTTGTTTTCATTTGTAGACAAGTTGATGTCAAAAGGCTCAAAAAATAATAAAAATAATCCTATAAATAACCCGAAAAGCATTGCGGTAATCAAACTCCTTAATTCAGGAATTGGGGCAGGATATTTTTGGTTTAATATTCTTAACATTTGATTTATTCAGCTTGCAGGTAACGGTTACTACATGAAAAGCAGGTGATTTCTAAGCCCGGAACTTTCGTTTAAGCACAAACTATGATACTAGCCAAAACTCTTAAAATCAGCACTTACTCGCCTATTTCTTATTTACATCGTTAGCGATTCGTTGTTTATTATCGTCAAAGTCATTCGTCATTCAGTGAATTAATTCCTTGTTCTTTAAGTTTAGCTAATGCGTCTTTCATTGTTTTAACTTGTTCTGGAGGGTGTCCTTGCCAATTGGTAACTTCTCCAACTATTTTAAAGGGATTTATTGAACGATAAGATTTTGTCGGATTACCTGCAAATTTTTTGTCAGTCAAATCAGGGTCGTCTTCAATTGGCCCTGTTGGTTCAACCAGATAAATTCTTTCTCGCTCTTCCCCAAATGCAAGTTCAGCACCCCAAATTGCAGCGTCTAATGTCGCTGAAAGGAAAATGTATTTTGCATTTTTTCGTTGTCCGTAATTGGAATTGAACCCAACTTCGATTAACTCGCCAACCTTTAAGTCAGACCTTGTTCCGTGAAAATATGTCTGAGCGAAAGGTGTTGCACCTTGTCCGCTTGTTTTTTGGTCGCTATTAATTTTTTTCAATGTCAGAATTTATTTATAAAATGTTTTGGTCTGTTTGTATGTGGTCCTACAATGACTGCTAACTGTTTGTATAAGAGCAGTAACGCATAAAATGCACGTGTTTTTCGGATATCAAGATACTGAATAAAACACAATAGCGGTTCGAGTTTACACCCGAACCGCTATTGCTTTTTTTCCTTTTTCTATACTGTTTTCTTTTCTTTCCAATCGGTTTTTAAATATTTCAAAGCATCTTCCAAAGCCTCTTTTGAAGGTTTAGGATTAAATCCTAATTCTTTTATCGATTTACGAATGTCATAATCTTGCTTTAAATCATAAAACATGTCCAAGTAATGCCGCTGTAGTTGAGGTTCCTTTCCTGAAAGCTTACTGCTAAACTCCATTAAACCAGCAACGGAGTACAATAACCATTTTGGTACTTTTTTAGGCGTTTTTAATTTTAGCTCAGGATATAGATCGGATGCTATTTTTACACTTTCTTGCAGTGTTGTATGACGCTCGTTAGATAAGATGTACCGCTCCTTATCTCTACCTTTTATCATTGCGTTATAGGTTCCCAATGCGACATCTTTTACATCTACCCAATTTAAAGTTACATTGGTGTCTACGGGTATTTCTCCATTTAAAACTTGCAATACAAGGTTGTTAGAATAGCTTAATTTATAAGCTGTAGAACCAATCATGGCAGAAGGCAAAACCAGAACAGTTCTGATGCCATATTTTTTACCCAATTCTAATGCTAACTTATCCGAATCATTTTTAGAATTGTAGTACCAATTTCTACGGTCTTTATTGTATCCATTGTCCACATTGGCTGGTAAATTCGTGAAATCTAAACTGGCTACCGAACTTACATAAACGATATTCTTGATGCCGCATTCTTTAGCAATATCAAACACATTTTGAGTTCCCTGGAGGTTATTATTATAAATTTCAATTTTAGGATTTTTAGCCCACATACTAAAATTTGCAGCCACTGCATATAAGTTGGTAACCCCTTGAAATGCTTTTTTTAGCGATCCACTATCGGTGATATCTGCCTGCACTACTTCGCAGTCCAAGCCCTTAAACGGTTCTTGGTTCTTGATATTTCTAACAGTTGTTTTTACTTTTTTATTCTCCGAAAGTAGGAGTCTAACTAAGTTGTTTCCCAAGTGTCCGTTACCGCCTGTGACCAATGAAATCTCTTTGCTCATAATTCTCAAATTGTGTTTGAGCAAATATCGAGACCGTTCAAGGGTTTAACAATAACATTTGTTAGAAAGTGATTTGTTTTCTGATGCGACTTAGGGATTGCGGTTCCATTCCCAAAAAAGAAGCAATATTGTGGATCGATACACCTGATGCTAATTTTGGATACTGATCCACAAATTTCAGATACCGTTCTTTTGCTGTTAAAGTTTGAAAATCTTTAACTCGTTCTAATTTGCAATTTAGATGTTCATTAGTGACAGAAGTAACAAATTCATTCCAAAAGGCGGTGTTTTCTAGTAACAGGTCAAAGTCCGGTTTGGATATCTTTACGAGTTTACAATCGGTAATTGTTTCGTAGTAGTCCAAGGAAGGTGTTTCACCCATAAAACTATCTAATGAGGTGAAAAAATCGTTTTCAGAAACTAAATGCTGAATGACGAATTTACCATCTATGTTTTGATAGCCTTTTACAATGCCACTGCTTAAAAAATAAACATAGCGTTCTATTTTTCCAGCTTCCAAAAGTTTGGTTTGGGCAGGACTCTCTTCGGTTATAAGACACTTTTCCAATAAATTAATATCCTTGGCAGATAAAGAGAATTGTGATTTTAATTGATTTATTATGTTTTTCATGAGTGTTGGTTTTCAGCTTGTAGGTAACAAGCCGGCTATACGTAGTGCGGGATTTGAAAAGCGGAGTTTTCAAATTTGCACGTAGCCAAGAGTTTATATTTTGTTTATAATTTATTCACTTTAAACATCAATTTAAAGTATTGGCGGACTGTATTAAATGCAATGCCAATTTATTTAGGAAAACCCGCATTACGTATAGCCGTTGTTAGCAACTTTACTTTATAAAGTCAGTACTTTTTCAAAGTAGCTATTAATGTTTTCAAAGTATTTTTTTGGTTGATCCAACCAGCCATAATGTCCACAATTCTCGAGAATTATTACATCTGAATTTTGTAGTACATCTGAAGCAATTTCTGCAGTTTCTATGTCTATTAAATCTTCTCTTCCTTGAATAATTAAAACAGGTATTTTAAGTTTTTTTAGCCCTTCTGAGCAATCAAACTTTATTTTTCTCATATTTTGATAAACCAATTGATTAATAGTTGAATTACCTTGAGTTAACCTTTCTGCGACGATTGATACGTTCGATTTATTATAAAGGTATGCAGGAGCTAAATATTTTCCTCTTTGTAATCTTGCATAATAAGTTGTATCTCCATTGGAAATTCTATTGTTCCAATAGGATAAAGAGTCTCTTTCCTTTTTGGAGAGTCTTGAAGTAATATTAATTCTTGCAAATAAATCCATATTGATTCCACCTGAAGAAGATAATACTAGTCCTTTAATTTTTTTTGGATGTTTAGAAGCATAATATGAAGCTAGCATTCCTCCAAATGAATGCCCTAAGACCGTCCAATTCTCAATTTTTAAATGCTTTCTCATAACCTCGATATCATGAATCATCGAATCTAAAGTAATAGTAGCATAATTGATTTTTAACATTTTGGATTGCCCAGTTCCTCTTTGGTCATATATAATTGCTTGATTAGATTTCCCAATAATTTTAGCCAAACCTACAAAACCATTACTGTTCATTCCAGGTCCTCCATTAATAATTAATATTGGTTCGCCTTCTCCAAATATTTTTAAATGAATGGTATTATCTCCAGAGACAATATTTTGCTCAACTTGAGCAACTAACATACTATAATGTAGTATCAAAAAAAACAGGAATAAGATTTTGCTCTTCATTCTTTTGTATTGTAGCTAACGGTTCGGCTATGATTTCGTTGTGGAATCATCCGCAGGATTCTTCCGCCGAAATCCAACCGTTTAATTAATACTTTAGTTTGGCGTGGCGCAAAACGACACTGAATTATAGCCTTTGTTAGGCACAGGCTTCTTTTATTTTTTCATATTTTTCTCCATTATATATTGAATTTTAGATGACAGCCTGAGCCTCTATTTCAATCATGAACCCCTCGTTTGCAAGCCCTTTTACACTAATCCATGTACTCGCAGGTGGATTTTTGGTGCCGAAATTTTCCTTGAGTATTGATTTGATAATTGGCCCATCTCCTTTCTGGAAATCCACTTTATAAATTCTAAGCATCATAATATTTTCCATCGTTCCACCAACTGATTCAATTGCAATTTTTAGATTATCAATTGCTTTTTGAGTTTGTATTTCCAAATTATTTTCTCCAATTATGTTTAGATTTTCATCCCATGCAACTTGACCAGAAATGAATACTAATTTTCCAGGTGTAGAAATTACAACTTGTGAAAATCCGTTTTGCTTTGAATTAAAAAGTGTTCCAGGATTAACTGCTTTTCTTACCATATTAGTTTTATCTTTTTCTTGCTTGTGCCAAACGGTAGGGCTATGCTTTCGACTTTGAAAATACGCTAGTATTTTCGTATTGGGAAATCAAGCTGATTAAAAGTAGGGATTTTAAGGCCAGGGGAGGGACAAAGCTGAATCATGAGTTGTGTTGTATGCCGTTTTTTATTCAGTTATTTCAATCAAATTTCCTTCTGGGTCAGAGATTACACTTTCATAATATCCATCTCCAGTTGTCCGAGGCTCTCCAATTATATTAAATCCATTTTTTCGTACTAATTCAGTAAGCGAGTCAACCTTTTCCTTTGACCCAACAGAAATAGCAAAATGAGTCAAACCTAATTTTGAATCCGATTTCTCAATACATTCAGAAATGTCAGGTCTATGCATTAATTCTATACGAGCACCATTTTCAAATGCTAAAAAGTATGAGCTAAATTTTTTCTTTGGATTATAATATTTTTCATTTGATTTTAAGTCGAAAAAATTCAGATAAAAACTCTTCATTTTTTCTAAATCTAAAGTCCAAATGGCTATATGTTCAATTTTCATTCAATGTTTTCTTAAATGGCATACAACGTGTTCCTATAAAGAAAGTATGGCGGGTGGTAGGTGACGGCCTTTCCACCAAGTACAGGCTAAATCTTTTGTATTTTGTTTTATCTTCTTTTTCTAAAAGCCAAATCAAAAGATTTGGCGACTTCGCAAACACGCCCAAGCCTTTGTTTAAGCACTATTCGCCCTATTTTTTTATACGTTGTTTACGCTGGCATTTTTTCAAATTCTTGATTCATAAGCTGTGATGATTATCAATTACGTTTAAGCTTTTCAGCTACCTCGTCATAATATTCTTGTGTTACTACTTCAGTCCAGGTAGTTGGTTGCTCACCACCATATAAAGCCAAATATGTTACATCATTAAACTTGGTCGAGGAATGCCAATGTTCGATATCTTTCTCACATTTAATTACATCACCTTCTTTCAAAATTACAGGCTCATTTCCTCTCTCCTGATAATAGGCTTCTCCATCAACAATTATTAAGACTTGTGCAGAACCGTGTTTATGCCAATCCAAGGTTGAGTTGGCTTTAAAAGTTGCTTTTGTAATATTATAGCCCAATTCATTGTCATCATGAAAAATGGCATTCAACCAAGCTTCTCCTATATAATGAGTATTTGGTGCTTTTGTACCTTCTGTTAGGTAAGAGGTAACATTATATTCAGAATTTTGAGAAAATACCGATACAGGGGACAAAATCAAAAGGAAGAAAATTGAATTTTTCATTTTATATTGCTTTAAAGTTGTTTTTTTTTGTTCGGTTCTTTATGCTTACGTACATCGGCCAGGTGTATGGCACGAGACCCGTAGGGCATGTATCACACACGATGTTGTGTTTCGTTTAATCTACCTTTTTTGCTTCATGGTCGCCTCCTTGATGCAGTGTGAGGCTCGTCACTTCACCATTATCATCCATATTAAAAGTTAATTTGGCATCTACATCAACAAGGCTGAATTTATTCTCTTCAAATGGGATGATTTCAATTTTGTTTTGTCCGGTTGCTTGCATAAGTATCTTGTTTTCCTCTTTAAATATTGAAATGATGAAATTTGGATCCAGTTCATATTTTCCAACGTACATATCCGTTATTGAATCATCAAGGTCAATTTTTTCTGCTGTGGGAATGGGTTTTTCGGTTCGTTTCCAGTCAATATCATAACCCGTACCTTTGGAGGTGACAGATATGATCTCATTATTTGAATCTCTCACAAAGTGTAGCGTTGAAACGCCGTCACCCTTCGATTCAAAAAAGAACTTGTCTTTTTCAAAAGGATATATTTCAAATCTGCTGCCTCCGCTTCTCATAGAATAAAGTTGACCGTCCTTAAAGGTGATAATTCTCTGCAGTTCTTGATCTGATTCATATACCGCCTCATATTCTGTCAAGAGGGCGTCATCAACCTCCATCTTTTTCCATTCGTAGGGTTTTCCAATGGAAAGCGCCGCCATTTTTATAGCGATTTTCTCCGGGTCATTGCAAGTACAATTGGAAAATACTGCGACAAAAACTTCATCTTCCGGTAAGTAAATGGAGTTAGTCAGGTATCCGTTTATACCCCCTCCATGTTCAATCATTTTACTGCCTTGAATATTTCCTATAAACCATCCATAGCCATATCCGGTTTTCTCATAATCGTTGAGCAAATGAGTTGTCTGGGCCTCTTCCCTGGACGTTCTTGAGATCACTTCATCGTTCATGACTGCGCTATACCATTTATACAAGTCATCAACTGTGGATAGTAAAGACCCAGCAGCATAGGGTTGAGTCATATTTAAATAATCTTGGTTGATGTAATCATCTTCATTTTTATGGTAGCCATATGCGCGATTTTTAATGATCCTTGAAGCTGAATCGTAATAAGAGTTTGTCATTTCCAGGGGTTTAAAAAAAACACTATCAATGTATTCATCATAGGACTTGCCTGATACAACTTCAATAATATATCCAAGAATAAAGTAAGCCGAGTTGTTATAATGAAATTCTTCGCCCGGTTTGAAATCCATCGGCTGATTCTTGAAAAAATCAATCAACTCTATAGGAGTAAAATCCTTTTTTTGAACCTCTGCATCCCACTCTTTCATTTCCGTGTAACTCTTAATACCAGAAGTGTGGGTAAGAAGATGCTTTATGGTAATTTCATGTCCATGAGTTGGGTAATATTTAATATACTTGGTTATGTCGTCATCCAGGTTCAGTTTCCCTTCGTCACGAAGTTTCAATATGGCGGATGAAGTAAACTGTTTAGTGATGGAACCGATTCGAAATACATTTTCCGGTTTCATCTTTACGTCCAATTCCAGGTTGGCCATGCCATATTCTTTTCGATACATTACCTTTCCATTTTTAACAACCAGGGCTACTGCACCCGGGCCATCATCTTTAAATACTGTTGACATCAACTCATCAAATTGCTCATCCAGTTTTTGGGCTGTTACAAGTTGAATGATTAAAAATGCAAGGGCAATTAGGTATATCTTTTTCATATCTTTGAGGTGGGGTAAATGAAACACAATGTATACGGCTATGCGCCGTTGCGACTCTGGACAGTTGTTTGGAGCTGGCCTTAGGCGATCCCTGGCCTTCAGACAATGAGTTCTCTCGTGGAGAACATCATTCCCTGGTCTTTGCTAAACAACTGGCTCTAGCATGCATGCTTACCAGATTATTTTGCTTTAAATATATATCAATTTTTTTTGGGATTAGGAACAGAGCAATGGGGCATGGCCGGTGTTGGCATTAGTACATTCAATCTACAAAAGTTTCTTTTAGAACTTCTTTACATTTGGATATTTCCCCTGAGGTAAGCTGATCAAATATCTTAATGATCCTTTTTTTATCTACCGTTCTTATCTGATCAATAGCGATCATGCCTTTTTTACGCTTGTGTTTAACCGGAACCCTGGTTGGATATTTTCTCAGATTGGTAGTCATAGGGGCAATAATAATGGTTTGAAGATTTAAATTCATTTCGTCGGGAGAAATAATTACGCAGGGACGTGTTTTTTTGATTTCACTTCCTATGGTCGGATCAAGATTCACCAGCACAATGGCATATTGCATTAAATCCATTCATCAAGATTTTCATCTTCAAACACATCGTTCATTAAAGACTTATCATCTCCGCTATCGTGCATCTTTTTAAAGGCCTTATCCCAGCCATTCCTTGGACGATTAACCGGACGCAGTATGATCTGTCCCTTCTCCAATATAAGTTCCACCTTGTCCTGAATATTATATTGTTCTAGGATTGATTTACTCAGTCTCAAACCTTTCGAGTTTCCTATTTTGATAATAGAAGTTTCCATAACATAGAATTGTAATTACAAAGTTATTACATTTTGATAACGTTACAAAAGATTTTTATATATTAATGCTAACGGTTTGTGTATGAGCCGTTGCGTATCTCGGCACGAACCATTAATAGTACAAAATCCCGTTGTAAAATCCGGGAGGATTATCCAAAGAAGTATTAACCCAGTAATGGCTTATACACGTTGTTATGCTTTCGTTTTTTGCAGATTTTAATCTGATATTTCATTGTCAAGTTTAATAATTAATCTGTTTACACTTTCAAGAAGCCTATGTTGAAGTATAATGAACATTTGGCAGTTATTCACTGTATAATTTAATGTTTGCTTATACTTTGAATTAGTCATTAGCTCATTGTAATCACGTGGTTTCATTGATTGAAACACTTCAAATGTCTCAAATTCCTTAATGTACATCGGTTTAATATAGTTGTCATAATGTTCAACAAAATATGTTCTTTCAAAAACGCGAAATGCCTCGAACTCATTGCCGTACAACATTGTGATTTGGGCTCTCAACGAATCATTAGAAATTAACCTAACGCCATTCTGTTTCAAGTTATCAAATGTCGTCTGAACAGGAGAGAATACGATATAAGGATACAAGTTCGAGAAATGATAATCCAACGAGTCATGATAGGGTAAAGCTTTTTCCATGTACGAGATGATAATCTTATTTGATTTTTTACAATCTTCCAGTGCCGTAATGTGGCTATTTATTTCAACTATGTTTTGATTTAGGTCTGACTTCAGTTCTTTAAGAGTAGTGATTTCAATATTACTTTGTCTATTGATTTCATTCCAGTTGTTTATCTGTAGTGCTATTAATATGCCTATTACGACAAGCACAATTTCTCCAACGGCATATTTCAGATACTTTCCAGTTTGGCCTTCTGAAAGTAAATTCTGTCTAATGTTTCTAAAGAATTTTATCATTGGTTAGCGATTGCTTATGATGAAGCACAACGGTATGGCTATGATTTAGGTCTGGAAAATAAGTATATATTTTCAGGCTGTGAAATTGTACCGTTTAAAGGTTAAATTTTGAAGTTTTAATAGAACGGAAGACTGAATTATAGCCGGTGTTAGCAAACGTATTTTACATCTTTCTTTTTGACATGTCCCATGCGGAATGATGTACTGTCAAAATGTCGATTCGGGTGTCGTCCAGGATTTTATAAATGATCCGATAATTCCCTTCGATAAGTTCTCGGATGTGGTGGTTATCCAATTCTGACACTAGTTTTCCAGATAGCGGATTGGATTTGAGGATTTGGGTTCTGGATTTAAATTAGATGATTTGGATTTTGGCATATCGCCTCGAATCATGCGCAATATAGTCGTAGATGTTCTTTAAGTCTTCAATTGCAAGGTGAGTCCAATTTATTTGAACCATTTCTTCATCTCATTCTCAAGTTCTACTTCTGTTACTGTTTGAGCTTTTTCAGATTGATCATTTCCTCGTTCAACCTTGTCTAGCAAAATAAGGCGTTCAATCAATTCATCGATTGAAAATTTGTCGGGAAATTTATCGATAGTATCCTTTACTTTCTGCTTTGTTAACATGAGTAATTGCTTTTCTTAAAGTTAGTAAATTTTATGCAGGCAGAGCTCGTTCCTGATTATGGTTGCTAACAATTGGTATATGAAACGTAGCGTGCAAAAAGGCGCTCACTATTCGGATTAAACACAAGCCGAGTTTTTAAATTTTCTTTTTACGTTATATTTTCAAAAAGCCAAATTTTTAAATTTGGCGGACTTCGCAAATATACCCGAACCTTCGGTTAAGTAACTGATTATCAATGAGCTATATACAATGTTATGGACTGTTTTTCCTCCTTCTGCCAGAGAGTTTTAGTCCCGCATTGATGTTCAAACCAATCAGTCCCAAATTTAACGCCCCGATTACTAATTCCGCAATCTGAACATATAAAAAAGTCCTATCCACGGTTTTGTAATTGGCGTGATAGTAAAGATAAATTGCCAGTGATATCAAAATTACACCGTTCAAGGCAATAAGTTTCATTCTCTTCATTTTATCTGCAACAATCGGATGTTTTGAATTCCCTGCTAGCTTTTTTCCGGATAAAGCCAGCATAGGCATAGCAATCACAAGAATCGGAAGACAATAAAGTATTCCCGTTTTAACTTGTTTGATAAACAAATCATCTCCAATCAATTCAGCAATAAGTGAAAAGCTGAAAAAACTGCCAATTGTTATGACGGCAATTATTGTTGCCGTAATGTGTGCTGCAACTATTTTCGACCGTTTCATTTCTTTTCGTTTTAAGAAGCAAAACTAATGCAATGACCAATCTTAAAATTGCAAGAATCGGAAATCGGGTATTTTTTTACGGATATTTTTTGGTGAAATGCCAGTTATGTTCTTGACTGAATTCGTAAAATGGGCTTGGTCGGCATAATTTTGCTCATACGACACAGATGTCAAGGAATCGGTCGAATATTTCATTTGGTAAACGGACTGCTTTAATTTTACCAAATGCATGTACTCTTTTGGTGAACAGCCGATTGATCTGTAAAAATGGTTTCGTAATGTTCGGTTTGAAATTCCAATTTTGTCCGAGAGCGTTGAAAGTGGAATTTCCCCTTTTTGAGATTCGATAATTTGAACTGCCTCTGTGATAATGCTTAAGTCCTTGGCTAAAATTGTTCTCAAAAAAATGTTTTCTACTTCTACGAACATTTCTTTTGGACTTGGGCATTTGTTTATTCTGTCCTTGAAATTTTGTGCGTTTTTCCCGAACAAGTCCTCTGTTTTGATGAGCCAAGGCATTTCCGAAATATTCTCGTTCGATAAATATGCCAAAGTATAGGGTCTGACATGAGCACCAATAATTTTAACTCTGTCCGTTAACGGTTTTACCGAGATTTGATTTGTGGATATTCGGGAAATAATCATTTCAGCCTTGATAGTCTCTTCGGTCGAATGGTTGGTTACCGAAAATGGATGTTCGAAAAAATATCCGAACGTAATTCTGGGAAAGGGAATCACATTTTCTTCCTCTAATTTCAATTCGGTTATGGGAATGTCCAAAAAAAAAGTAGTAATCCACTAGAGATTGCAGATGGACATTTAACGGTTTTTGTATGATGAAGTCATTATTCAAGATGGTGTTTTTTTAAAATAGCCCATAACGTTCTGTGTATGGTGTCGTAGCATCCCGCCGGGTGCTATGCACTACGCATGGTTGTGTGTAGTTTTATTTATTCAGTTTTTTGACTTCAATCCGGATAAATTCCGGTAAATAGCTTGGTGTACAATTCTTGGCAACAACTTCATCTTTATAAAGTCCAGTTGATTCGCCAACAGAAACACATCTATCCCGATATGCTTCTTGCCATTTTCCAATTTGACCAGCAGTATAATTCATGGCCCATTGAACTTCAGGCTCTTCATTTATCATATTTTTTTCTATAGCAGAAATCAAGTATTCAGTGTTTGAATGATTTGTGTTACCCATCCAACGCAATCTAGCCTGATAGTACCAGAACACTCTTCGTTGAAGTGGCGAAGAACTATGTTCCCAAGATTCAATCAAGGAAATAATCTTTGTGTCTTTAGTCAATTGATTCGCCATTAACCAATCCATTAAATGGATCCTTTCATCAAACTCATGTTTCTGAATTTCTTGGTCAAGCTCGTTGATAGACTCTTGGTTCAATTGCTTTTTGTCTATAATTAAAATAGCTAATTGCCTTGGTAAGAATTTACCTGTTGACCAAAGCTCCAAAGATAGTTCATGGTCCACATTTATTTCTTTGGCAATTTTTCTAAGATCTCCTAGTTTGGTGTTCTCGTTAATCTTGGAATTTATGATTTGAGCTTTTGTAGAAAGTTCTCTCATGTTCTATTTTAATTACACACAACGGTCTTGTGTAAGAGCAGTAGCGGATTTATCTCAACTACTTTTCGTTCTACAATATACTTTAATTTAATAAAAAAACGGTTCAGGTCGATTCCTAAACCGCTATTGCTTATACACCTTGTTGGCAGGCGTTTTTATTTATATCGCTCCAACGATTCCATTAATATTTTCTTGGGATTGGTCGATAGATTTTGATAGGGCCAGAAACCATAAAGTTCAGCAAAGTCGATATGTTGCATTTTCTGTTTGATTTTATCAATTTCTTTTATGTGTAATGGCATCCTATTTGGGTAGCTGTACATTACCGAAAAATGTTTCATACTCAATGAAAGATTAAATGTATCTCCACACAAAACAATTCCTTTTCCGCTTGTTTTCGGAAGTAACAAAATACTGCTTCCAGGGAAATGACCGCCGATTTTTATCAATTGAATACCATCCCAAAAATCCATTAAATCGTCTTTCCAAAACTGAATCTTATCCGTTGGGTTTACTATAAAATCTTGTTCTGAATTCGGCAGAAAGATTGGGCAGTCAAAGGTTTCTGCCCAATCCTTCATATTGCTATAATAATGGGGATGTGAAATGGTAATGGCCTGTAATCCGCCTTTTTCATTGATAAACGCAATGGCATTTTCATCAAGTAGAGGAATACAGTCTCACAATATATTCCCTGATTCCGACACGACTAATATGGCACGTTGACCAATTGCAAAATCGGGGTTAACAACTAGTTCAAACAAATTGGCTTTTAGTTGCTTGATTTTTACTTTGTGCTTTTGAGTCAATTCAAAGCTTGATGTCCATTTTTGTTCATCCAACGGCACATACTGCCTGTCGTCCTCACAAATCAAACAATGGTTATCCGTGAAACTAGTCGGATATTTTGTACCACAAGTTGCACAGATTCTTCCTTTATTCATTTTCTTTGGGAATTAAGATAACTTCCTCCGGTATGGATAAAAACAACACGCATCCCGTTTTGGAGTAAACACTGTGTTTACCTATTGGCGGTGTGTACAAATAATCGCCTTGGGCCAAAGTTTCGTGATGAATTACGCAACTGCCTTCCAATACCAATATTTCTTCTCCCGCTGGATGGACGTGATAAGGATATGAAGCCCCTTTTTCAAACTTCAGCAAAATGGCTTTGGAGCGGTTGGTGGCTTTATCGAATTGTAGTGATTTAACCGATAGACCTTCATAGTTGATGCCATTTTCAATCAATGGTTCCCAGTTTACCTTGTTACTTTTGGTGATATAATCCTGAATGTTCATTTTTATTTAATTTATGGATTAATAATTCGTCTTCAACTTGTATTCTTTGGGCTATTCCAGCCATTTTTTCCAACAGTTCCAAGGATGCCAAATAGCTTACTAGGTTACCGTTGGATGAAATTATTTTGCCATCCGTAACCACTGTATTTACACTATCATCTTGAACCAAAAGGGAAGGATACTCTTTTTGAAGTGTTTCACCACCTCCACAATAAGTAACGATCTGTTTTCCATCGGCTACTCCGGATTCCGCCAAAAGGAAAGCTCCTGCACAATGGCTTGCTGTATAATCGGTTTTTTCACTTTGTAGTTTAATAAAGTCAATTAGGGTTTGGTCGTGTATTTGGTTATCAGGGTTCATTGAACTGGGTACGACCAAAACGTCCAAATCGGGACAATTAGCAATGGTCACGTCCGGAATAATTTTTAAGCCTTCTTCACTAACATAAGGATTGTTGGTTTCAGCAATTAGAAACACATTGAATAGTGGTTTGCCATTTTCATTAGCTTTGGTAAACACATCCAATGGCGCGACTACTTCGCTGGCCAAAAAGCCATCAAAAATGAGTATGCCAATTTTTGACAATTGATTTTTTTCTTGAATTTCCATTTTACTTTGAATTTTAGATTGGGAATTTTGACAAGCTAAACTTGCTAAACAAAAAACCCCTATTAATATTGATTTCATCTTTAATAAATTTGATGAGACAAAGTTGGGGAATGCTATAAACCTATAAAATGGAAAATCCCAAGTTTATGATGTAAGATTTAGAGTGAAGACTCTTTTTGAAACTCGGAAGGTGATATTTCTGTGTGATTTTTAAAAAATTTCGAGAAGTAATAAGGGTCCTTAAAACCCAATTCAAAGGCTATTTCCTTGACACTTTTTCCCTCATATTGCAATTTGCGTTTGGCTTCGGAAATCACTAAACCATAAATAATATTTTGAGCTGTTTTACCTGCGTGTAGTTTGGCAAGTTCATTTAATTTCAATTCAGTAGTTTGCAATCGTGCTGCTATTTCTTTTAGAGAATAATTATTTTCAAAATTATTGCGGACAAATTCCAAAAATCGCAGGAATAGGGCATCTGGTTTCCAAACTTCTCCACCATTGGCAATTTTAGCGCGATTGACCTCGAACAGTAATAATTCAATACGGGAATGAACAGATTCCAAATATTGAAAAGGTTTCTGTATGAGTTCCTGCTCTATTTTTTGTAACTGTTGGTTAATTTCTAAAGTATTATTAGTGGTAATGATTTCGTTATAATCAAAATGGCAAAAAAGACTGTTTTGAAAGATGAGTTCAATGTCCTTCTCCGTTTTACAGAAATAGTCTAGTGTGAAATTAAGCAAATACCCTTTTCCACTTTGGGTATTTTTAAAATAATGGTATTGGCCAGAGGTAATGGTCAATACTTGATTTTTAGTCAAGGTTAATAGTTTGTTATCAACTTCAATAGAGAAATTTCCTTCACAACACCAAAGAAATATGTATTTTTTTATCCGTTTTGGAGTAAAGTCCGAAAGTGTCTCTATTTTTTGAATTTCTACCATAATTGCGGGTTGTGGTAAATGACTTCCAACTGTCTTGAATAAGATTAGTTGCGTGGTTTATGCACTAAAGTTAGCAAATAACTCACAGACAGAAAGTCCGCGAGGACTTTCGTAAGTAGACTAAAACCAGCAATTAATTTTATACGGTGTTGGCAACTGGCTTTATTGTATGTTTTCTTTTATTCCTTACAATTAGGAATGCAACAATTATATTAGGAACCCAACAAAGCCACGCAACGATTCTGTAAGCACTATTGAATTCACCAATTGCAATAGTTAATAATGGAAGCCAAACTCTTAAAGTTACTGCGGCGAAACAAGCAGCATAACTAAAAATCATAAATTTTTCGTGTAATTCAATATTTCCTTTTTTAATTGCTTTAAAGCCTAAAATAGTGGTAGTCAACCAAATTAATCCTAATGAAAAGAATCCGAGGATACTGATAATTCCACCAGTAGCGTACAAAGCAATAAAAAGACCACAAATTCCACTTATGAAAACAGAAATCACATAAATTTTTCCAATTGTTCTATGCAGTTTAGTCTTCTTTATTCTCAACTTATTGCTAAATTGTAACCATCCAATTAATAAAGCTAGTCCACCAAGAGTTATATGTCCATAGAATGCAATATTCCATAAATTGTCATTTAAAAGTTCAACTGACTTTGATGACAATAGCCCAAATCGTCTGTCAAACAAAAAGTAGATAATTGGATATAGTCCAATGAGTGTGGATAAAATCCCTATTGTAATCCAAGAAGCTTTTTTCATTTAATAGTTGTATTGTTTATCTATAGACAAAAGTTTTTCTGAAAGGTCATAGTGTTTTTTAGCTTGTTGCCAACGTGTACGGCTAGGTGCCGTTGCGCCTGCCTGCCGGAGGCAGGGGTTCCGGTGCTGTGCGAGGTTTGGGTCGCCCGGGAATTCCGGGCGAGATTAACGCTGGCGGGCACAGCACCGACCAGGGCGTTCTGGCCGGTACTATTTTTTTTAAATGTAGGAATTATTCTCAAAAGTGGGAAGGTAGCGCTTGTTCATAGCCAATGTTGGCAAACGTTTTCCTTTTAAAGCTCCAAGATGTCTGTTATCAACGATTTATATTTTCGAGTATCCTTTTCGAATTTTCTTTGTAACGCAATCCATAAAACTATTCCTAAAGCTAACAATGTTCCTCCGAGAATGTACATGGTAGCATTGTTATTTATTCCTGAGAATATAGCAATAAGAAAACCTAAGATTAAAATGATATGTGTCAATATTATCAATCTTATAAAGAAGTGTTGGTTAAATGTAATTTCCACATTGGTCTTATATTCTGTGTCATTTTTTAATAATTCACCTTTAACAACGGTCCAATTCTGGAATGCCATATACCATGCATAAAGAATCCTTTTACGCACTTTAAAGGTCACTGAATTATTTTTTTCAGGATTCAAGTTGAAAACAAAGCCGCCAATAGAATTAAGTTCAGACTGCAATTTCTCACTAATCTCTTTAGGGCTACTTTTTAATGTAAATCTCCATGCTTTCACACTATCTTGTTTTTAATGTTTGCCAACGTCCTCGTATAAAAAACGTAGCCGATCTTTAGCTTCGTTTTTTTCCGCACACGTTTAATTTTTGTTTTAAAAAGGGGAGTTATAAATATAGCCAATTTTGGCTATGTTTTTTATGCGTTGTTGTAAGTCGTTTTATTCTTTTAATAGCTCAATTAACAACGTTCTAAGCGTGCCAGATAAATTTTCGGCTTGATTATAACCTTCATGTGAAAATCTAATGTTTCCTTTTTTATCAATTACGACCAATGCTGGAACTCCGGAGAAATTAAAATTTTTATGATTGTTGGAATCGTAATCGAACGCCAGTCTGAATGGTAATTCTCTTTTTTTATGAAAGTTTATCGCTTTGTCTGGGGTATCACCTCCTGTATCTGTACAAACAACAATAAACTCAAGTTCATTCTCATATTCACTTAAAGAAGATTTAATTTCTTTAAGCTCTTTCATTTCTTGAATACAGGGGGCACACCATGTTCCAAAAAAATCGAGTACCACCACTTTATCCTTTACGGAATTATTATTAATTTTTTCAGATGAAAGCAAATCTTGTAATTCAAATTGTTGGGCAGGTTCATTTAATGTTTGACTCAAGTTTTCAGCAATTGCGTCAGGTATATAGGTAAAACAAATAAAGGCAGTGATAATGAACAACCCCGAAAAACCTAATAAACTATGCGTTTTGTTTTTAAATAGTTGTCCTAGAACTGTGGCAATTAAAAATAGTGGCAACGCGATCCATAGATTTGATAATTCCTCAACAACTAATAAATAAAATACTATGGCAATAGGGGTGATTAAGATTAAAATTTTCAATAATACGTTGGTTGGGTTTTTCGCTTGCCAAAATGAAACAGCAAATAATATTGTAATCCCGACCATTACCACATAGCTTAAGTTTAAACTAATAAAATTCATAAAAAGGGCAACTACCAACACTGGTAGAAATGAAATCAGTAATAGTTTAAGAATATTTTTCAAAATGAGTTTTGTTAAATGACTTACAACGAGTACGGCTATGCGCCGTTGCGCCTGCCTGCCGGAGGCAGGGATTTATGACAGTTGTTTGGATCTTGCCTTAGGCTGGTCCAGGAGATCAGACAATGAGTTATCTTGCGGAGAAAACCATTCCCAGACCTTTCCCCAACAACTGGCTTTCGCAAAACGGTAAGCAGTATGTTTAGATTTTAAATATAGATTAAATTTTCTTGAGTGCAGGGGAGAAGCCATGGCGTATAGCCGCTGTTGTGTGCAGTTTTTTATTTCAGTCGTTTTTTAATATCCATTCTCTGATGAAGAATCCTAACGATTTCAACTATCTCATTTTCAACTTTTCTATAAAAGATCAAATGCGATTTGATTTTAGTAACACGATAGTCATTTCGTGTTTGTTCAGCGGATTTTCCAGTTAGATAATTGTCGGTAATAAATTCAATCTCCCCAATTATTAATTCGTAATATCTATCCGCCTGTTCCTGGGACCATTTATGATAAGTATAAATCCAAACGTCATTTAAATCATCAATAGCTTGCTTACTTATCCGATAATTAATGACACTCATAAGTGTTTGCGATGTAATTCAATCAAATTTTGTTTAGGGTCAAAATTTTCAACAAATCCACTTTGTTCTCCGAGTTCGAGAGCTTTAATCAGTTCTCTTTCTTTTTTTTCTTCGCGCTCTAGCATGCGTAGCGCAGAGCGGATTACCTCACTGACAGAACTATATCTACCAGATTTTACCTCGTCATTGATGAATTCCTCAAAATGTTTTCCGAGTGATATTGAAGTGTTTTTTCCCATTTTGGATTGATTTAGCTCAAATTTACCAAATCTTGGTAACACGAGCAAATTGCACATAACGGCTCGGCTATGGCAAGTAGGGCAGGTAAGGAACGCTGACCTTTCCGTTTGCGCTCGTAGCCAAAGCTTTTTGTTTTGTTTTTATCTTTTTCATATTAAAAGCCAAATCTAAAAGATTTGGCGGACTTAGTAAATAAACCCAAACCATTAAATCTAGCACTTTATGCCCTATTTGCTATAGGTATTGTTGTGCTTAGTTATTTTTCCACACACCGAATTCATCCCGTAATACGTTCAGTAATTCGTTAAAGAAAATCAATTCATCCACATTATCATAAATCCGTAAATAACTTTCAGGGTTTGAATAATATATTCGATTAAGGTGTTTTCCCCAGCGAAAATGAACGTCAAATCCTTCTCCATCCAGAATTGAACTTTTTTGCCAACTCAAAACAGTTTCTCCCATGTCCTTGACGATTTGAGGATTCTTTTTGAGTTTCCATTCAATCTCCGCCATATTAGGCAAGTCTTGAATATTTGTTTTTTGAATTTGTAGCCAAACCAAGTCCATTTTGCTTTTTGATTTCAACTTTCTTTTTTCAACTTTCAATTCTGCGTAATTCGGGACTTTTGCGTAATAGTCAATCAATTCCGCCCTCCATATTTCCATACTGTCTTGGTACATTCTAAAAAGCCCCGTGTAGTTTGTCATTCCAGAAGTTCTATAAATTCGGATTTCCATTTTATTGGTCAACGAGTCAGGCAAGCCAAGGCTTTCATTTATTTCCGTCAAATTTTGTCCGAATAAGGTCGAATTTGAAATGATTATTATTAAAATGAGAAGCTTTCTCATAATTAAGCACAACGGTCTTGTATATAAAAAGTAGCGAATTTTTAAGCACTATCTTTCCATATTATAACTGACTTTTATGTTATTATTTATTCTTTGTTTAAGCAATTAAATCGCTATTTTTTATATACGTTGTTGGCGGTAGTATTTATTCTCTTTTGTATGTCAAATTTGTTGTTGTTCCGTCTGGGTTTATAAATTCGTAGTTATATTTTCCATTGTTATCCCAACCATAATTTATAGTATAAATTGATGATTCAACTTTGTATTTTAAACTGTATTGGTTGAGTTCAGGGTTCATAAAGTCAATAATTTCAGCATCACGTAAAGGTCTTAAATCTGGTCGAACTCCTTTTGTTTTTGCTTGTGGCATTATCTCATTTTCGGGTGCTTGAGTTCTTGGGTTAATTTCAACTTTACCTTTCATAGACGCAATTAAATACGGGTATTCTTTAACTGCGTGGTATTGATAAGTGCTGTCTGAAGTAAAACGTCCAAGACTTTCATCTAACTGCTCTTTGGTTTCTCCGTAAACTGGAAAACCATCTAAAGCATAGGCTATTGGTTTACCATTTCCTACTTTAGATTGTAAATGTGTAGGAGGTAAGTGATAATGATAATCATCTGCTCTTCCACAATGTCCTCCCCATTTGTCTAATTCTCCAATGGCATTTGCATCTTCGCCTCGATTATTTAAAGGATTAAAAATAGGTATTCCATTCGCAGAAATAGCAATAGCACCTTTCATAAAATTGTCTTTTGTCGATAGTGGATTTTCAGCCAATTCAGGTTGCAAGGGAATTGCCCAAGCATTACTACCCGAATAATCGTGATTAATAGGAACTTGTTGTTGCCAATTGGTTATGCCTGTCATCATTTCGTGTTCAGGTATTCCGTCTGATTCTATGTAGAAATATTTGTTATCGTACCGTGTAGTCACTTTGGCAAAAACGCCAAAAATAGATTTTAAATATGAAATGTCATTTTTTGCCATTTTAATTCCATTTGATGAAACGTTTGTTTTACAACTCACTATAACAAATGAAAGTCCGATTAAAATAAAAGCTAAAATTTTAGAGGTATTCTTTTTTCTAAATTTGAAGAATGAAAATAGTAACAGGGCAAAACCAAAATAAATTAAAATTTTAGAATAGTTTATCGAAAATAATTGATACTCTTTTTGTGAAGTGTTTTTGTCAATAATCCAATTTGCTTTATTTAAAATATATTGTTGTTCTTTACTCGTAAATTCTGAAATATTAAAGGCTACAATTTTGTGTGCATCATTCATTAGATACACTCTTTCATCAATTTTTTCAATAAATTCAGCTTTTAGGTTCATTTCACTATTTGTAAAATGCCAGACTTTTGTAGGAGCACTGTGCCCGCCTTCGTGAGCTGAAGCTTGAGAGGAAAAAAACAGAATTGATAGTATAAATAGTATCTTGTTCATAGCCTTTATTTTATAGTGTATCGTACTAAAACTTCATTATCTAATACAACATTAGTTGACCATATAAATTCGGCATCATTATCAGAATCGTCAAAAATAGAAGTGAAGTTGGTGTACGAAGGTTTATTATCTACACCAATGGTTTGATTGGTAAACATTGTGGCATTAGGCCAATTGGAATCATCAAAATCAGTTTTCATCCAATCATTGGGCAATTCCCAATGTAGTGCATAAAACTTTGAACCATCTTGACCTCCATTGGTGTCACAATTTTTAGAGTATCTATAATTCCCCTCTTCTGATACACAACTTAAGTCCTTAATCGGTGCTGTGTAAAAAGTCTGTGCTTTCCAACTTTCATCAGTTTTAGCAATAATATTGTTTTGTGCATCTTTAATTACGGCAACCATTCCACCATCTCCATTGTGAAAGGATTTGCCTCTATTTTCTTCGCAACCAACACCCAAATGTTCTTCCCAATCTACCAATTTCATAGCGATGGTAAATGATTTTTGAACTTTAAACTTTACAATACTAGAATTAAACTCTGTAAAGGGTACTTTATCTTTTCCAACGGGAATGCCATTTACATACATTTCAAAATAGTTGTCAGCAAAAATATAGGCTGTAAAAATCTCGCCATCTTCGTCAATTTCGATTAATTTGGAATTGTCAAAACTTGCTAAAGCCTCTTTTGTTGTTGCATAATTCTTTCCTTCGCAGGAATTAAATAAGTTTCCCGCAAACGGGAAGTCATCATTTGTATAATTTGTTTGAGCTGGCACAATCCATTTTTTACCATCGGTCGAAGTAATCTCTCCTACATCAGTCTTTCTTCCACGTTCACAAGAATATATATCTTCAGCTATTGTGGTGGCTATGCCTTGCGTAACACTTGCTGTTCCGCTATATTCTGTGGTTTCCGAACTACTTGCTAGTTCATTGGGTTTCGATTTGTTTTCTTTACAGCTAAAGATTAATAGTGTAATTATGACTAAATTAAGTATGTTCTTCATTGTTTGTTCGCTTTGTTTTTATATTACCGCCAACGGCCCTGGCTATGCCCCGTTGCTTTAGAAGCCTAGGCCAAACCAGATTTGATTTATAAAAACCTAAGATAGGAAATAAGGACAATTAATGGGAAGCAATGGGGTATAGGCGTTATTGGCGGTAGTTATTATTTTACTTTTGTTTATTTATCAGTCCCATACCACTTGACTTTGGTTTTTATTATTCAGTAAAACTAAATGAGGCTTTGGCGTACTTCCGTCAAAAACAAGTTTAGAAGAAAATAATAATTTTTGATCGTTCCAAAACGCTACCCAATGTGGTGTGAACGGCTCTGACCGTTGAAGCAAGGTTTGACGTTTTCCGTTTTTATCTATCGATTCAAAAGACCTTTTCCCCCAATAGGCAATCAGTAGATTTTCATTGTTATAATCGGCATCAAATATTTGGTTTCTGTTTAAAGGTGCGTCTTTAATTTTATCGTCTATTAAACGATTCCATTGTTTCACTATGCTTCCGTCTTGCCGGGTCAAATAACAGGCGTTATCTCCCAACAAGAGAATTTGGTTGCTTTCAACTGCCCTTATTCTCTTTACAGGTTGGTCAAAGTCGAAATATTTTTGAGGTTTTCCGCCCTTTTTTAAAGTATAAATTTCAGGATATTTTCCAAAGACCATTTGATTGTCGGATAGCATAAAAAATCCACCTTCTCCAATTCGCCACTTATCTTTAAACCACTCCCAAATAATTTTTGGCTTGTTCCCAATGGTTGTTTTCATCAATCTTACCTCAAATTCTTGAGTAGCTTGTAAGTGTCTTCTTTCTATGATATAAATTTCGTTTTGGTTATTGTAAAGCATATAGTCGCTGGCGGAAAATTCAGATTGGATAAAGACTTTTGGCGCTGAATATTTACCCCAAACCATAATACAGGCGTGATGGTCGGGGTCGTTAATCGGGTTGATGTAAGACCAAAGAATATTACTTCCAACAGTTATCATATTGCCCGTTGGATGTGCAAATGCAAACTTTGCTAAAGTGAGCATTATCAATATTGATATATATGATTGAATTTTCATTGAATTCTCGGGTTTCCTTTAAATTACCGCCAACGGTCTCGTATAACCGTCAGTTACGGGTTAATATGCGTTAACTTTCGGTTAAGAACTGGCGTTGGCAATTCCGAGTGGATTCGGGAGCCTGCCCTGAGCGTAGGCGAAGGGTAGTCGAATCTGCCGTAGTTGCGGTTATACATTGTTGTGTATAGTGCTTTTTTATTCAATCCAACTCGTTTTATATACTTTTGATATTTCTCCATTTTCAAAAAAGAATAAATAAGCTATTCCATTTGCGCCTTCTTTTCCGACTCGATTTGTTGTCACGTTAATCAGCAAATTATCGTTGTCCAATTTAGATAATTCCGCATTCGGTTTTCTTTTCTTTTTCACACAATCTAATTCCAATTCGGCAATTTTGCGTTTGGTGTTTTCCAGTTTTTTATAAATCGGATAAGTTTTGGTTTTATCTAAATCAAATATCTTTTCTTTTTCAACAACTAATTGATGAGCAACATATTCTGATGAAAACATATCATAATTCCATCCGTTTCCAATTTTAGAATCAAATCTAAAATTCCGAGTTTTTAATTCTTTATCAGCTTTAAGGTATTTAATCGCTGATTTAATTTGTCCGCACAGTTGTCCGTCAGAAATTTTCTCCGAATTCTGTCCATAAACCGAAGTTGTTAACAATAAAAGAAGTATTATATTTTTCATTCGAGACGGTTTTTCCGCATTATACACAACGGTTGAGCTATGAACAGTACGGGAGCAAACTATCGTTTACTTTCCGGCACGCACATAGCAAAAGCTTTTTGTTTTGTTTTAATTTTTCCTGTCCAAAGCAAAATCGAAAAGATTTTGCGGTCTTCATAAAAATAAACAAACCTTTCGTTTATGTCCGAAGCCCGTATTGTTTGTAGGTTATGTTGGCAACCGTATTCATTTTATTTTAATTATTCTACCTTTTTGCTCAAACCGTAAAGTGTCATTCTCTAGTAATCCATTATATATAAGCGTATCACCTTTAATTTCAAGTACCGTTACCTGCATCCCCCCAGAATCATTTACAAGTTGGTCCACTTTATCCAATTCATTTAATTTCTCATCTTTAGTTAAAATAAAATTGCAATCATCTATGTATTCTATGTTGATAAAGGTTTTATTTCCGTCATCGTCCAATTCGATTTGCTTTCCGTTTTGGCGCACAATAATATAAGATTTGGAGATTATTGAATCGGCTGGAACCAAAAATCTACCGTTTTTAAAATCTGCGCAGGACAAATTTTGCCCCCAAGAGTTAAGAAAGTATAACCCAAAAATTAATGGAATAATATTTTTCATATGGTTGCCAACGTGTACGGCTATGAACTGGCGCGCCTGCCTGCCGTACCGCCAGGTAGGCAGGATTTACGGTGCTGTGCGAGCATAGGGTCGCCCGGGTCTTCCGGGCGAGATTAACGCGGGCAGGCACAGCACCGACCAGGGCGTTCCGGCCGGGATTAATATTTATTAAATGTAGGAATTATTCTCAAAGGCTAGCGTTAGCGCTTGTTTATAGCCAGTGTTGTCATTAGTTTTTTATTCGCACGTTTTCGTACAATACACCACGTTTATTCTTTCCGTAATCATTTTCTACGTTCATATCAATTCTTATTTCGTTTTCCTTGTCCTTAAGTATAGTTATGTACTTAAATCCACCATTGCTTTGTTTTAAAGTATCTGGATTAACTTTTTGTCCGTCTGCAATACTATCAAATTTCACAAAAAAACTTTTGTCCGGATTATAGCCGACCACCAGAAGCTCTACTTCAAATTCTGAATTGAGTTTTCTGGTATTTTTAGGGCTGTAGATATCTCTGAATGAGATACTATCAAACACATATTTTCCATTTATTTCTTCAACAATTCGTTTTAGACTGTCATTTTCAATACTAAGACTTTCTATTTTATTACGCATCAGATCTATCTCAGTATTGTTCTTGCAACCAAGAGATAATAGAAATACTATGGAAATTATTGCGGTCTTATACATTATTGGAAATTAATGACAACGGGTATGGCTATGCATCCGTTGCGATTTAAAGACAGTTGTTTGGATCCGTAACAGGCGTTTAGCCTAAGCCTTCATACAGTGAGTTCTCTTCGGAAATCACCATACCTTCATTTTCTCCAAACAACTGGCCCATGCAAAAATGCTAACCAAATTATTTTGCTTTAAATATAGAGTAAATTTTCTTGAGGGGTAGGAGTGGAGCAATGGTGTATAGCCGCTGTTAGCGCCAGTATTCTGCGGTTTTGACCAATAAAATTTAAGATAGGAATTGATATACTGCTTATGCTATTGTTTATTACGCAGCTCATGGTTTCATTTTCACAGGCAAATTCAAAACCAGGATTTTGGTCACCGGATACGATTTGACTTTCAATAACAATTTCATTGAATTTTTGGTTGTACAGTTGAAAGTCGATTTTCGCCTTCTTCTCATTGTCTCTGAACAAGTAATTCTACTCGTTTGAAATTGATTACCCAATCGACATCGTGTTTCTTAGCAATTGCTTCTAATTCATCTTTTTCGGAATTATTGAATTCCTTTGTCGGATAGCATAAGCGAGTTTTCAAAGTATTCAAAAAATTTATAACTAAGCCGATAGTTTAACCCAAAACTTATATGGGTTGATATATCAGTATCATTAAAAAATTCAATCTCCATTTTGGTTTTGAATTCACCCGATGAATTCTTTTTCCATTCTCTGCTCGGAGTTCTTTTTTACCGCGAGAGTCGACCCCGGTTTGCATCCGTTCAGACAACGAGAGTTGCGCCCCTGGCGTGCTAACCCGAATCAGTTCTGGAGCAATTACACGTTTCCTGAGAATTCGAGTACAATTATTGTCGGAGAAGGTTTTTCTGGCTTTAAACACTGTTTCATTGTAAATTCTTTGAGCAAATAAAAAAGGAGGAAGTGGGGTTTCATACTCGGCGCTAACGATTTGCTCGATATCAAGTTTCCCTTTGGCAATCTCAATAATAAATTCATATTTATCATCTTGGCTGGCTTCGATATCAAGTCCGCCTGCCATTAATATCAGTCTCATAAGTACATAGCCGGTCCGCTTGTTGCCATCCAAAAAAGGATGATTGATCAGTATACTTTCCAAAATTGCTGAAGCTTTCTCTACTGGTGTGGGGTAGAGTTCTTTTTGGTTGAAGGTAGCATAAGGTCTGGCTAAAGCAGATTCTAAGGCTCCTTGGTCTTTTAGACCATATGTACCTCCAAATTTTTCTATTAAAACTTTATGGATGCTCAATGCCTGTCTTAAGTCGATCATTGAGCAAGCTTTTCGAGCAATTCTTTGTCCTCGGAAAGAATTTTACGAAGTCGTTGGGACATAACTATTTTGTCGGCCGACATACCCTGAATTTCCTCCAAATAGCTCAGAATCTCCTCCAGCACGTTTTCCGGTATATTGTCGAGTACTTTATTAATTCTGGATTTAATCTGTCGGGTAGTCATATCCAAAGATTTAATACAAAGATAAGATATGATTTGAAATATGGTGTTTTACTTAATGTGCCCTAACGCTCAGGCTATGGCAAGTGCGGGATTTTGAAACCGAATCTTTGTCCACCAGACCGAATGTTAATTAGGTGCAATATTTTCATTTTTAAGCAGTCAGCCCGCATTTGCTATAGCCGATGTTGGCGTGTCGTGTTTTTTTCTTTTTAATAATTTGCCCAAATCAATTTCATCTCTTGTTTAAGTATCTCATTGAGATTTTTAGTTAATTCAGCTTTTTGATTTTCGTTAATGTCAGGGTCACTGATTTCAATTACATATTTTGAAAATCCTGATGACATTTCATATTCTAAGTCGTTAAGGCTTGTCTTTTTATGACAGCAAGGTGTTAAAAAAGTCAGGTCGGCAAAAGATGTTTGATAAGCTTTGTCCATAATTTCTTGCCAATTTTCAATCTCAATGTTTTGTGCACAGAGGTTACAAGCTACAGATTCAAAATTCTCGCCTGAGTCTATAAACTCAACATCTTTTGTTAGGACTGACCTAATCTCATTTTTCGAAAATTCAGTTGCCAAATATTCTATTGCTTTTTTTTGCTGCTCAGTTGAAGGTTCATTATTGGGTTCTGTCGGGATAATCTTTAGTTGATGTCCTGAAAATGTCGATGATTCAGGTTTATAGATTAACTCGAATTTGCCGTCCGTTCGATTTTCAATTATATCCATAGAGTTTGTGTTTTGTCCACAAGCAAAAAGTAATTGAGTAATTGTCAATATGAGTATGTTATTCTGGTCATTTTACATGCACGCCAACGTGTACGGCTATGCGCCGTGGCGACTTATAGACAGTTGTTTGGATCTTGCCTTAGTCTAGCCCAGGCGATCGGACAATGAGTTCTCTTGCGGTGAACACCATCCCCAGGCCTTTCCCAAACAACTGGCTCTCGCAGAACGCTAAGCAGTATGTTTATATTTTAAATATCGAGTAAAATTTCTTTAGTGTTGGAGGGGAGCTATGGCTCATAGCCGCTGTTGTAGCCAGTTTTTGCCCAATAAAAACTTATTCATTAAGATTATAAGATGTTGAGCGTTTTCTTTCACTATTGAAAATTAAAAATCCACTTTCTTCAACAAATTCCAATTGAATTTCTTCTGGTCGGAAGGATATCTCTCCAAATTTTAACGAGTCCAACACGAGTTGAGCTACGTTTTTAGAACTTTTTTCAAAGTATTCCTTGTCCTCGAATATTTTTTCAATGTCTCTCGAGTTCATAACGATTATGTCTATAAATTTCCGACGCTCGGTTGTCTTTCCATTTGTTTGCGACTCCGATTGCGTTAAGCCAATACTCGTCCATTCAGCTCCAAGTTTATCCGCTAGAAATTTTTCCCCTTCCGACATTTCCCTTCTTTCAGAAGAGCAGGAGGATATGAAAAGTCCTATTAAAGCAAGTTTGATTAAGCGGGAATAATTCATGTTTTAAATTGGCTACAACGTCTTTTGTCATTAATCACTTATAGGTTTCCTTCAATTTGTCTTAATTCGTACCAATCGATATAATTAATGTACCATTTGGATGTAATTTTAAGAAATATTGAATTTTCCCATTTTCTGATATTTTATCATATTAATCCTGCAATTTCATGTGACTGCGAACATGAAAGCAGAGTAGACATTACTAAGAGTTATTTTCAGTCAACTTTTCATTGCTCAAGTTTTCATAGCTCCATGGATATTTTTTAGCCGGGACCGAAGCCTGGATCTTTACTAACGCTGAAACTGGTTCCGTCATGCCACGCTTGCAAAAAGCCACCGTTAGCTGCAGGCCTTATTGTCTTTGTCAAAATAGCCACCTCGGAGTTTTGTTTTTGTAGTCTAAGTAAGGCTTCCCGAACCATTTTTCCATTAATTTTTCTTCTCGGAGCACAAATTGAGTATGTAATATTAAAAAGAGAATTGGAATCAAAAATAGAGGTGAGAATGTGCCAAGTAAAATTGAAACTCCAATGATAATTGTCATAAGTCCAAGATACATTGGGTTTCTTGTATATTTGAATGGGCCTTTTGTTACGATTAAAGTTGCTTTAGCCCCAGGTTTGGGATTAGTACCTAATTTTCTAAAGTATAGGCCACTTCCGAGACCTAAGGTGAATCCTAGAATAATCAAGGCAATTCCAAGATATCTCCAAGGATAATTTAACCAGCGTCCTATTGGAACGTAATAATTAAGTAGTATCATACATAGAACCGTTAGTAACATAAAGACAGGTGGTGGAATGCGTGGTACTGAATTACCCATTTCGGTAAGATTTTAAATGCTTGCAGCTAACTGGTTATATGCGGACTAAAATAGAAAATAATTCCTATAGGTCGCCGGATAATGAGATGTATGGTGGATTATTACCGTCCTTCAGCAGTTTCAGTACAGCATCATCCAACGGGCTGCGGATGTTCAGCAGGTCGCGCCGGGCCACATGTGTATAGATCATGGTGGTCTCGGGTTTGGAATGCCCCAGCAATTCCTGTACGTGCCGCAGGTTTACCCCGTTTTCTACCAGGTGGGTGGCATAGGAGTGCCGAAGGGTGTGCGGTGTTACTTTTTTCATGATCCCGGCTTTTTGACGGCTTCGCCTTAGGAAGGCGCGTACGCTGCTGCCGCTATAACGCCCCCCACCGTCCCCCTGGATAACGAACCGGGTGGGCCGGTAGCTGTTGAGGTAATTCATCAGCAGTGGGATAAAACTTTCCGCCAGGACCACGTAGCGGTCCTTCCGGCCCTTGGCCTGCCCTATCCGGAGTTGTTTGCGGTCCAGGTCTATGTCTTTCAGCTCCAGGTTCAGCAATTCACTGATCCGTAAACCAGACGAATAGATCAGCGCCAGCACGGTCCGGTGCTTCAGGTTGGGGGTGCGCTGCAACAGCCGCATAACTTCCTCCTGGCTGAGTACGGTGGGCAGGAGTCTCGAACGCTTGGGGCGTACCAGTTCCAAATTATCGATCTTGGTTTCGGCAAAGAGGGCCGAAAAATGCTTCAGTGCACTGATCAGTAGCCGGTGGCTGCTGATCCCGTATCGCTTCTTCCGCACCAGGCCTTCCACGAACAGCCGCACACTGGTATTGTCAACCTCCTCCAGGGGAACGTTTCCCAGGTGCTCCAAAAAGGTGAACACGAACGATCCGTAGGCCAGTATGGTACTGGAACTCATCCGCAGCCCTTGCAGGTACTGCTGGTACCGGTGAAAACGATCCTGGTTAAGGGAAGTCAGTGTGCCGGTCGCGGCTGGGTTCTTTGGAGCCGGGATGTGCTTCCGTTTCAGTTGTTCATAATCCACCCAGAGACCACCTGCTACCAGGTGCCTGAACAGCGCTTGCTGCCGCTCAAAAGAATAGGGGAGGTAAAAGCATCCGTGTGTACGGCTCCATTTTACACCGGTAAAAGCTTTTACTGTAGCTGCCACCTTCCGGTCATAGGTAAAATGGATGCGGATCATCCGTTGCCCCCGGTGCTGCAGATTGGATAGGGTGATAATCGGATTTTTCATCCTGTAAAGCTAGTAAGAAACTAATTTTCAAACTGTTGGGAGATCGCAGTGGAAGAAGTTATTTTGAAACCGGGGAGGGGTAAGGACCCCGGTCCGCTTCTTATAAAAATAAAACTGAATCGTGGCGTGGAATAGGGTGACTGATTTCCTTTGCGCAATTCAGGATCTCCCTGGTTCCGCTCTTATAAAGGCGGCGAATGATACGGATAACGCTGCCCCCGGTGCTGCAGATTGGATAAGGTTATAGTCGGATTTTTCATCCTGTAAAGCTGGTAAGAAACTAATATTCAAACTGTTGGGAGATAGCAGTGGAGGAAGTTATTTTGATAGCGGGGAGGGGTAAGAACCCCGGTGCTTGTATTAAAATAATACCACTTTCTTCTCGAGCTGCAGCCATTTTATTTCTTCGTTATATATGGCACGCAGCATTGTTGCGAATAAACGTCTCGCACCGTTCAAGCTTTGTCGATGACTGCTTTTCTATTTCAAAAGTTTCGAATTCACCCTGCAGTCCCTTGTTCGATGCGAGATCCGATGACGCAGTATTCTTTGAACATTTCCTTTGCCTTCAACTTTTTCAATAACGCCCCGGTCAAAACTTGCAATGCCGCGATGCGGCAGCGCTCGATGTCCTCCAGTGATTATGTCCCAATCTTTTTTCTTTAATACACATATGTGTCTTGCTACCCTGCATGCGCATTCTTCGCGCTCGATTTCTTCATATTTCCCAGTATTGTTTCAGGGACCGTTCCAACGATTGTCGCCCATATAGTTCGTCATCAATAATTATGGTTTTGATCATCGGTTTATGTCATGGGAATGTTAACGATAACACGGGTACCGGTCGGCTGGCCTGATGGATCCTTTAGGTCTATAATTCGAATAAGTTGTCGTTGCAGTTCTTTGCTCAATAATTTCAGCCGCTCTTCCGTTATCTTCAGACCAAGGGATTTGCTTTTCCAAATCGATTTTTGTTGCAGTTCAAAGGCTTTTTGCCTGCCTACGCCATTATCCTCTATGGTGCAAACTAATTGTTCATCCTTCCGGGATATGGATATGTTGATTTCACCATTATCTGATTCCTGCTTGTGCATCAATCCGTGCCAGATGGCATTTTCCACAAAAGGCTGCAATACCATGGAGGGGAGATCCGTATGTTCCAGATCGATAGCTTCCTGAATCTCAATCTGGTGATCTATATTCCCTTTAAAACGCAGTGCCTCGAGCTGTATATAGGCTCCTAAGAGCGCTACTTCATTTTTCAGCGATACTTCCGTGGTCTCCGCATTTTCCAGCATAAGCCGAATCAATTTGCTGAACTTTGTCAGGTATTTGGAAGCCTTTGGCATTGTCACCGCTTAAGATCATCTCATTGATCGAGTTCAGGCAGTTGAAGATAAAATGCGGATTGATCTGTGCCTGAAGTGCCTTCATTTCAAGCTCCGTCAACTTCCTTTTATAATTGATTTGATTTATTTCTTCATTTTTGGAAGCGAGGGTTTTTTGGTTTTTTAGCCGTTGGCGGAACGTGAATAATAGTAATCCTGCCAACAGGGCTATCAGGATAATTCCGGTAACAGAGGCATTCTTTAAGGTAGACTGGCGCTGGGCTTCTTTTTGCTGCAGTTCTTTTTCGGTTGCCAACAGGGTTATTTGCTGATCTTTTTTTTCGGTTTCGTATTTGATCTTTAGATCGCCGATCTGGGCGGAACTTTTCTCGTTTAGCAGACTGTCCTTTACCTGTATATAGGATCTAAGGTAGCGGTATGCCTGATTAAATTTTTTTTGATGCTCGTTCAGGATGGCAAGTTTATCGTAAATATCCCGTATTAGATAACTGGTATTTGTTTCCTTTGCAAGGATCAGAGCTTTGGATAAAAATTTATCCGCTGGTACATAATCTCCTAATTTAACGTACGTGATACCAACCTGGCTGAGGCTAATGGCTTCCTCTACAGGATTGGGCAGGGTTTTACGAATAGATAAGGCCCTCATGTGATATACCAGGGCACTGTCCGGTGCGGACATTTTATTGAATAAATTCCCAATGTTCTCAAGGTCGTAGGCTACTGCCCAGTCATTATTCTTTTCCCTGTCAATTTTTAATGCTTTATCATAGTATATCCTGGCTTGGTTTAGCTCGTCCATTTCCCAGTAGACATTCCCTATGTTCATCAATACATCAGAATTAATACTGTCAATCTCCAGGGCCCTGTTGTAAGTTTTCAGAGCGTCAGGAAATCTTTTGGTTGATTTTAGGACAGATCCTATAGCATTAAGGGTATGAATGGCGGATATTGGATCCTCGGCTTCCTGTATGAGGAGCGCCCTGTAAAGTACCGCCAGGCTTTTTTCATAATTACCAATTCTGGCATTAATATAGCCTATCTGGTATAATCCCTTGGATACCTTGACAGAGTCGCCAATGCCGGTATTAAATGCAGCAAAGTCCTGGAGGTAATCCAGGGCTTCCGTATGTTTTCCTTCTAGCCTGGCGATGACCCCATAGTAAAATTTGGCCTGTACAATCCCGTTGGTATCCTTGGATAGCTCTGCAGACAGCCGAAGCGTATCCGCATAATTTCGGGCCTGCTGCAGCTGAGAATTATTGATATATGCCCAACTAATTTCCCCATATAGTTTAAATTTTTCTGCCCCGGTATGCGGGCTGTTTAACAAGTTCTTGAGGCTGTCAATTTTGGAATTTTGTGCCAGTAAGAACGAACATCCGGTCAAAAACCAAATAAACAGGTTTATTCTAATAGTTAAGACCTTCATACCTTAGGGTTAGGATATTCTAGCAGCATTGACTTACAGAAAATAGTGGCAAATACTTTAATTGCCAATTTAAAATTTAATCAATCAATATGGGGAGATTTTGTATAATCTGCATTCCTTATTGTACAGGTTGTTGTATTCATGCGCTATTTATCCCGGGAGATACGCAATCTCCACCAAATACCGTTTAAGGGGACCCGATTCGACTTACTTTATGTAATAACCATCACAGGTTATCGCGTGTATTTATTCGTGTAAGACAAAAGAATCATTTTGTCAACCCTTTAAAAGCGTGTAAAAAATGTAAAAAGATCTTTAAATATCTGTAGATTGTTCGCGTTCTCTTCTAGTAAAATTCAAAGGTGTGGCATAGACTGTCCGATAGTATCCGTGATCTAATAAATCAACTTTCAGGTAACGTCTGAAAATCATCCACTTTACCCGGAAAGCCTAAGTGGGCGGACGCTAGCCTCATCTAAAATGTTCCACCCGTCCGTAAACACAACCAACCGCTACACAGGGTGGCGGGAATGCTACCCTGCAAAGATCGCCTGTTCCAGTAGATTCATTAAACGGAAAATACAGTATATTCATATCATGCTTTGAGTGGCCATATTTGTCGCATCCACGCAAAATATCTCTTATCGCCGGCCTGCACTAACGCAGGCTGGGACAAAACGGGCGCAGTGATTGTATTCGGGACCGAATCCGGGAGAACCGGCGATTGTCTGCGGTGGATAATAGTATGGGTGGCTCAGGCAGAAAAAGTGGATTGTGCTAACACAATACACCGGAGCAAACCATTACTAATCCTGGCGAGTACCTAATGAAAAAAGTAGCAAACAACAGCCGAATTCCTTCAATAGTTCTTTTCTTAAGTATGGTTTCCGCATGTTCTATCAATGCACAGGCTCCCGAAGTACCGGATAATTGGCAACTGGGAGAACAGGGCGACATAATTTGGAACATTAACCAATATACCGTACTTCCCCATGCAGACCATATGGCCATGAGCGGGCAGTCTGTGGATATGATCCTGGAGTGGGGGGTAGACAGCCCTGGAAGCTTTTATGCGGACCGATTGATCCGCTGGCCCATGTTACGGACCCTGCCGGACGATACACATGCAAGCTTACAAAGAAAAATGGGAGACAGTGCTGCATCATTGCCAATGATCAACGGAAAAAAGCTGTCGAGCGGAACAGTAAAAGCGATATCCATTCGGGGTGCGCTTAAGGTTTTCAGTGAACATCAGGAAGGTCTGCAATCGGAACGCATTATATTTCCAAGTGTATTGAATCCTGCAATCATTGACCGGGTTACATTGACCAATACCAGGAATCGTGCCCTGGAAATCACGATACCTAACTGGCAAATGGAAGAAACTACCCTCGAGGAGAACGGACTCTACGGGGTTTATAGTATCAACGTATTTATAGAAGGTAATGGGGTGTATCGTTTAGCACCCGGGGAAAGCATGACCTATGCCGTCATCCGAACCGCCAGAAAATCGGATGATGCTCCCTATTTTGGTAATTCCTCCGCAGAATGGGCAGCCCGGCAGGATTTTATCAATGTTTCTTCTGAAAACCTGGTACTGGAAACACCGAGTCGTGTCCTCGATCGATTATTCGATTTTTCCAAGATAAGGGCATCGGAAAGCATTTTTTCAACAAGGGGAGGGTTAATGCACGGTCCCGGGGGTTACAATAAATACCTGGCAGCGATTTGGGCGAACGATCAGGCCGAATATATCAATCCCTTCTTTCCATTTCTGGGAAATCCTGTGGGAAACAGAAGCGCGCTCAACAGTTTCCGGCACTTTGCAAGCTATATGAACGCGGAATACAAACCGATTCCAAGCTCCATAGTGGCCGAGGGTCGCAGTTTTTGGGGTGGGGCCGGCGATCGGGGCGACATGGCGATGATAGCCTATGGGGCGGCCCGGTTTGCATTGGCCTCGGGAAACAGGGAATATGGCAAAGAACTTTGGCCCTTGGTTTCATGGAGTCTGGAATATTTAAGACGAAAGGAACTTCCGGATGGATCCATTGCGTCAGATTCGGATGAGCTGGAAGGAAGGTTTCCGGCAGGAAAGGCCAATTTAAGTACCATATCCCTCTATTACGATGCGTTGCGATCCGCGACCTTTATGGTAAAAGAGCTCGGTTTGGATGACCAATTGTCCACTATGTATGAAAAACAGGCAGACAGGGTTAGAACGGCCATACACAAAAATTTTGAAGCAACCGTAGAAGGTTTTGACACCTACCAATATTATGAAGGAAACAAGGAATTGCGCAGCTGGATCTGCTTTCCCCTGACTGTTGGTATCCACGATAAGGCAAAGGGAACCGTAGATGCACTTCTTTCAACAAAATTGTGGACCAAAAGCGGTTTACTGACCAAATCCGGGACTTCAACCGTTTGGGATCGATCAACTTTGTATGCCCTCAGAGGGATTTTCCAGGCAGGATTTAACGATCGTGGACTGGAGAAGCTTATAAATTTTTCCCAAAACCGACTTTTGGGAAGCCATGTACCCTACGTCATCGAAGCTTATCCTGAACAAAATCAAAGTCATCTCTCCGCAGAAAGTGGCTTATATTGCAGGATTTTCATCGAGGGAATTTTTGGTGTCAGGCCGACAGGGTTTTCCAGTTTTGAATGTACACCAAACCTCCCTGCAAAATGGGACCACATCCGTTTGAAAAACATCCATTCCTTCGGAATGAAATGGAATGTGGAGGTTTATCGCAGGAATGAGCTGATCGGGGTATCAATTCTTGATGGCACAGGCAGATCGATTTACCAAAAAGAACTACCTCCGGGAACGGTTCACCATATTGACTTCGATATACTTACAGATTGAAATAGAGTATGCAAGGCCTGTAAAAGGTTACGTTTACTCCTATCGATCTGTAAATCCTTCCCGGTTGGAGGGGGAATTCCTTAAACACGGTAAGCTCCACACCAATATAAATCAGGAAATGTGTATTGGCATCAGAGAATACAACTGGCAGGATTTCAATTTTCAAACTGTTGGGAGATCGCAGTGCAGGGAATTATTTTTAAACCGGGGAGGGGTATGGACCCCCTTTCCGCTCCCAAAAACATATGTTCAACTCGACTTGCCAGGTGCGGTTACCATTACACAATATTGGATGCGCCTAAGGCACTGCAGTGTCCAGATATGGAGCGGCCAGGTTCTCCACTGCCCCCGGTGCTGCAGATTGGATAAGGTGTTTATGGGCTTTTTCATCCGGTAAAGCTAATGAGAAACTTATTTTCAAACTGTTGGGAGATCGCAGTGGAGGAAGTTATTTTGATAGTGGGGAGGGGTAAGAACCCCGGTCCGCTTCTTTAAAAATAAAACTGAATCGTGGCGTGGAATAGGGTGACTGGTTTCCATTGCGCAATTCAGGATCTCCCTGGCTCCGCTATGATAAGGGCCCCGGATGATATGGATAACGCTGCCCCCGGTGCTGCAGATTGGATAGGGTGATAGTCGGATTTTTTATCCTGTAAAGCTGGTAAGAAACTAATTTTCAAACTGTTGGGAGATCGCAGTGCAGGGAATTATTTTTAAACCGGGGAGGGGTATGGACCCCCTTTCCGCTCCCAAAAACATATGTTCAACTCGACTTGCCAGGTGCGGTTACCATTACACAATATTGGATGCGCCTGAGGCACTGCAGTGTCCAGATATGGAGCGGCCAGGTTCTCCACTGCCCCCGGTGCTGCAGATTGGATAAGGTGTTTATGGGCTTTTTCATCCGGTAAAGCTAATGAGAAACTTATTTTCAGGGTGTTGCAAACAGCAGTGAAAAAGAGTAACTTATTGGAGGGGAGGGCGTTGGAAACCCCCAATGGCGCCCTGCAGGAACAGCCGCTCCCGGTTACACCAGATGTTCAGTTCAGGGATGAGGAAAGCGCCTGAAATTCTTATAAAAATAGTACCTTGCCAAACTAACAGCCCATAAAGTATACTAATGAAATACATATTCTGGCCTTTAATTTTCCTGCTCCTTTTAGGATGGATATTGGGATTTTTTGTTTTTAAGATCCTGGGAGGAATTATCCACCTGCTGCTGCTGGTGGCAGCCATAATGATCGTATACAATTTCTTTACAGGCAGGAATAAATAGTTCAACTTTTTTCAAAACGAAAAGTTCCAACAAAGGATTCCTATAGTAATAAATAAATAACTCCCTAAAATGGGCAAACCCATCGCCCCATGCCGCATTTTGGAAAGTGCTGCGGCTACCGGTCATAGCCGTACCAAATACCTATCTTCCGTAGCTCCCATAACCTGCGTAAATGTTCTACTTAGTAGCTTTTACATCCTCTCAGGACAGTACGAAGCCAATATAGCAACTGTTGGGAAAGTGCACTGAAGGAGATTACCTTGTTTGTGGGGCGGGGTCGTTAGCCCATCTCCGATATACACTATTGCACCTGCCAGAGCGAAGGGGCAGGCGGACTGTATACCCTTTTACAGGATAGGTAGTAAATACAAGGCCAACGTATTGGAAATGTACACCACAGGATTTTCGGATCATTTTGGATTCCGATGCCGACACCCCGCCGACAGATCTACGCGGAGTGCTGCATTGTTTGCAATCGATACTAATCCAGGTTTTCCAACCCAAATGATGCCAATGTTTCAATAACAGGTAACGTCTTTAACCCCAGCGGTGTCAACCGGTACTCAACCCGTGGGGGAATCTCTGGATACGCCTTCCTGGAAACCAGTTTATTTGCTACTAAAGCATTCAGGCCCTGTATTAACATTTTTTCACTTATCCCGGGAATGCTTCGTTTAAGCGCACCATAGCGGATCACCCGTTCGTTGATCTGAAATAAAATCAGCAATGTCCATTTGCCTCCCAATAAAGCCAATGACCTTCTTACCGGGCAGTTTTCATCTGATATATAATATTTTTTCTGATTTGTTTCCATCGTAAAATCAATAAAACTAACTTTTATAACAGTACCTTACTTTTAGGTAGGTACTTGTACAAAAGTATGCAATATCATAACTTTGTGCAACAACTTTTAACCAGGTTCGTAATATGATACAGGAAGAAAAAAACAAACTGATAGTTCGTAATGCCTACCAAAGCATCTTTGGTGATCTGGATAGCGCTGCCGTGGATGACTATATGGACAAAGGATTCATACAACACAATCCAACTATAGCAGACGGTCCCGGGGGTGTAAAGGCACTTGTAGAAATGCTGATCTCCCAAGGGGTATCCAGGCAGACAATCCGGTTTAAGCATATAATCGCAGAAGATGATGTGGTTATCCTGCATTCCCGGTATGAAATGGCTGGAAAGGAGTGGAGGTTTATCGATATTTATAGGTTGGAGAATGAAAAGCTTGTGGAACACTGGGATGCGATGGTGCAATGGCCCGATGAACGTGCCAATACCAATCCGATGTTCTGAATATAATTCATGATCCAAATTCTGGCTGGGAAGGTCTTGGTCCATTTCTCCGTGCACCTTCTGACGGCAATAGGATTGCTTTACATGTCACCCCATTTAAAATATAATTGAAAATTCAGAAAATGAAAGTAGCAGAAGTAGTAGAGGCCCACGCCACAGCCCTGTCAAAAGGAGATATAATAGCAGCATTCTCGTTTTTTAGTGAGGACGCCAAATGGCACCAACCGGGAAATAATCAGTTTTCCGGAAGTAAATCAGGTCTCGATTCCATTGGTCAGACGCTTTCCGAAATGATGAGAGCCACAAATGGTTCCCTGGTCATTAAACCTGCAGCTGCAATGATGGTTAATGGTAATTTAGTTGCCTGTCCTGTTCGTTTCAGTGCTCAAATAGGTGATAAATCCATAGAAATGGATGGTATTGACCTGTATGAAGTTGTTGATGGAAAAATTGTACAGGTATGGCTTTTTTCCGGAGACCAGCCTGCCGAAGATGCCTTCTGGAACTAATCGCCGGTAAGTGGGCACCAATTTTAAATGGGCCTTTCAGTTGCCCTGACCAAAATGGGAGCGTGCCTGCAACAGACGGGGATTCCGGATGATCCCGGGCACTAGAAATTAATAAATGTGATGATGTTCAGCTGGTCCCTGCCACCAGTCTCAAAGAACTGGTTCATATAACCCACCTCCAGCCTTATAGATCTGGTCAGGTTATAGCCCAGCCCCCCATACAACCTGTTCCTGTCAAATATGGCCGATTGCGTATTCAGGAAGATCTCGTTATAGAGCGATAAATAAAACTTATTTTCACCCGTATCCTCCTTCTGGGCCAAAGGGACATTCAGCCCTAAAAAATAGCGGAATCGCATTTTGAAATCGCTTTCCACAAATCGCTGTTCAAATCGGTAGCGGTGATTTAATTTTAGGATCCCTACGGTCTGTTTGGAAATAAATTGCTGAAAGATGCGGTGCTCATTAACAGATACCTTTTCCCCATCGCCAATATAATTTTCAGACAATATATACCCGTAGCCAAGCAATACATTGTTCCTGCTTTCATTGAATGTATATCCTAACCCCGTGCGCAGCAATAACTGTTCAAGGTCGCCTATGGCGTTGTAATTCCGGTATTGTACCTCGTTGTGCAGATCCCATTTGGGGCTTAGCTTTTTATTCCCGATGTAGATCAGCCAGTTCCCGAAATTGCTTTCCTGGCTTATGGACACTATAGGCAGCAGGAAGCCTGCGATCAGTATTACCACCCCAATGCCTTTCTTTAATGTGCTGTTTCCCATAGAATTATGTTGTTCACTGCTGCCTTGCTCCGAAAGCGACCGGGATTGGTGGCAGCAGCCTGGTTGATTTTCCCCGGGTGCCCCATCCCCCAACAAAAAAAGCTGCCCCGGGGCAGCCTTTTAATGTAGCGAGAGGGAGACTTGAACTCCCGACCTCAGGGTTATGAATCCTGCGCTCTAACCGCCTGAGCTACCTCGCCATATCTGTAAAATACATGGTTTTACGATGTACCGGCACCTATACTGCTTCCATTTGCCATCCGGGAAGTGCTGCTCCAACTGCCTGTTGAAGTCCCCGGAGTAAGGGCTTTTTAGCGGCTGCAAATATAAAGTTTAATTTCTTGTCCATCAAAATTAGCCCGGTTAAAATAAACATTGGCTTTTATTTTTTTATCATTTTTAAAATGATATATTGCCCGGACGTAAACAGCATATGGAATGGATGATAAAGTTAAATTTGAATTGGAATTTGTAATTCAATCGTCTCCGCAATTGTTATATCAGTACCTTTCAACACCTTCCGGGCTTTCTGAATGGTTCGCCGATAACGTTAATTCCCGGGGGGAAACCTTTAATTTTATCTGGGACGGATCCGAAGAACAGGCTAAATTGTTAAAACGGAAAAGCGATGAATTTGTCAAATTTACCTGGGCGGAGACAGAGGATGACTGCTATTTTGAGATGAAGATCATCGTGGATGAGATCACCAAGGATGTGTCGCTCTTTATAACCGATTTTGCGGAGGAAGACGAAGTGGAAGAGGCCAAAATGTTATGGTCCAACCAGGTTTCCGACCTTAAACAGGTGCTGGGGTCCAAGTAACTCTTGGGGATAAACAGTATCTTTGGCCTTGAATTTTTCAAGGCTTTTTTTATGGTAAATTTCAACGGGAACCTGGTACCGGTCGATTCCCCTTTCCTGAACCACCAGAACCGCGGCCTCCGGTATGGCGATGCGCTCTTTGAAACCATCCGGGTTGCTAATGGGCAGATCCTTTTCTGGGAAGACCACTATCTGCGCCTGATGGCCTCCATGCGCATTCTCCGGATGGAGATCCCCATGGAATTTACCATGGAGTTCCTGGAAGAAGCGATCCGGAATACCCTTCCAACTGATAATAATCATACAGCTTCGGCCAGGATCCGGATTACCGTGTTCAGGAAGGAGGGTGGGCTGTACCTGCCAACGGATAACGGTATTTCATATATCATCGAAGCAGTACCCCTGGAGGCACCCGGCTACCGGCTTCCAACCAGGCCCTATGAAATTACGCTGTTCCGGGATTACAGCATTACGGCCGACCTCCTTGCCAATGTAAAGACCAACAATAAGATCCTGAACGTGGTAGCGAGCATCTATGCCAGCGAGAACGGGTATGATAATTGCCTCCTGCTGAACCAGCACAAACAAGTGGTGGAAGCCCTTAACGGCAACCTGTTTCTTGTAAAAGGGGACATTATTAAAACCCCGCCGCTTTCCGATGGGTGCGTTAACGGGATCATGCGGAAGCAGATCCTGGCACTGCTCAAAAAGCAGGGATCGCTCCGGGTGGAAGAAAGTTCGGTCTCCCCTTTCGAACTGCAGAACGCGGATGAAATGTTTATCACCAATGTCATAGTGGGCGTACAACCTGTTACTACCTACCGGAAAGCACAGTTCGGCTCCAGGGTGGCTGGTGAAATTTTGGGACTTTTGAACAGGGAAACCGGACTCGGCTAGTTGAGGCCGGGGTTTTCCGGGGCGTTGGACCACAGGAGGTAGTCACCCCCCAGTTCCATCATTTTTTCCTTCCAGAAGGCAATGGTCGATTTTTGAATGATATTGCTTTCATACTGGTTCCTGACCACGATCCAGGATTTGGAATGCAATTCCTGGTCCAGTTGCAGGGAAGCCCACCCGGAATATCCAAGGAAAAACCGGATATCATTGCTGGTGATGGTCCTGGAATTGATCAGGTCTATGGTCCGTTCAAAATCCCCGCCCCAGTAAATGCCATCGGATATCTCTATGCTGTTCTCGATCAGGTGCGGCACCTTGTGTATGAAATAGAGGTTATCCTGCTCCACAGGACCCCCGTTGAAGACCTGGAAGGGAACCTTGATCTCGGTGATCAGGTCACTGATGTCATAATCCAGGGGTTTGTTCAGGATAAAGCCTACAGACCCTTCTTCGTTGTGTTCGGCCAGGAGCACAACGGATCGGTTGAAGGAAACATCTCCCGTTAGCGCTGGTTCCGCTATCAGCAGTTTGCCTTTATCTGGTTTTAGGTCTGGCATGGCACACAGTTGTCAACTAAAAATAAACTATTTAAATCAAACTTGAAAGGGGAAGGGACTAAAAAAAAAGCACCTCCTGGATAGGAAGTGCTGTTCATATATTTTCCAGGTATGGACTAATTTACAGAGCTGCTCAAATCTGAACCTGCTTTAAACTTAACGACATTTTTGGCCGCTATCCTGATGGTTTTACCAGTTGAAGGATTTCTTCCCTCCCTGGCATTTCTTCTGGAAACTGACCAGGAACCGAATCCAACCAAAGAAACTCTGTTTCCTTTTTTAAGGGATTTTTCAACATTTCCCAAAAACGATTCCAATGATTTCTTTGCTGCTGCTTTTGTGATGCCAGCATCAGCTGCCATAGCATCGATTAATTCTGTTTTGTTCATAATTCAATTAATTAAGTGTTGTTAATAATTTCAAAGCTCGAACAAATTTATAGGGATTTGCGGGTAACGCAAGTAAAATCAGGGGAAATCAGCCTTTTTGTTAATAACTTGAAAAGTTTGTTGATAAAGTAGGGCAATTTTTACGTTTCGCGCATCCCAATGATAGCAAGGGTTTACGCCATATAGGCCGATTTTTCCAATTTAAGGCCATTCAGGACCTCCTGCACCGTCATCCGACGCTTCCCGGCCAACTGAATTTCTTCCAGGACGATGGATCCTTCTTTTCCTGCTATCCGCATCTCCCTGCGGCTACCTGCCACATGCCCTATTGGGTGGCCATGGGCTTCCGGGATGACCCCTGCCTTGTATATTTTTACGTGGATAGCTTCCCCCCCGGTATACAGGGTGGTCCAGGCGCCCGGGTAAGGGCTCAGGCCCCGTATATGGTTATAGACTTCCTTAACGGGCCGTTCCCAGTCTATCCTGCAGGTTTCCGGGTCAATTTTGGGCGCCGCCTTTAAATTCTCCTGATCCCGTTGCTCCTGGACCTCTAGGTTGCCACTTCCGATCCGCTCCACCGTTTTCAGTACCAGGTCTGCGCCGGCAACCATCAGCTTATCATGCAGGCTGCCTGCCGTTTCATCGGGCCTTATCGGTAGAATTTCCTGGAGGATGATGGCCCCGGTATCTATCTTTTCATCGATAAAAAAAGTTGTCACGCCTGTTTCCGTTTCGCCATTGATGATAGCCCAGTTGATAGGGGCTGCACCCCGGTAATCGGGGAGCAGGGAGGCATGCAGGTTAAAGGTCCCATACTCCGGCATCTGCCAGACCACCAGGGGCAGCATCCGGAATGCCACCACCACCTGCAGGTTGGCGCCCAACTCCTTCAGTTGCTGCACGAAAGCCTGGATCTTTAAGGTTTGCAGGCTGCAAAACCGGCAACCCCTGCCCCAGGGCGTAGGTTTTTACGGCGGGCATCTGCAATTTCCTCCCCCGCCCGGCTGGTTTGTCGGGGGCGGTAACCACCCCCACAACAGTATGCCCGGAAGTTACCAGGCGGTCCAGGGTGGCCACCGCAAACTCCGGCGTGCCCATAAAAACGATCCGCAATGTTCTCATCAGTATAAGGTATATTCATTTTTTGTATTGACCGCTATAACCCGGTCTTCCAGCAAATCCCGAAGCACCGCCAGGATCACCTGCTCGTCATACGGAAGTTCTTCTATGAGCCTCCGGGAGGTATAGTGCCGCTCCGCCAGCAGGGACACTATTTTTTGCCCGATGGTTTCCCGTAAGTCAGTTCCGGGGGCCGTACGGCTATTACAGACATCACACCTACCACAGTCCGATGCGACCTTTTCACCAAAATACCCCAGCAATTGCCTGTTCCTGCACTCCCTGTCGTTGGTTACATACCCCAGCATACTGGCCACATTCTCTTTTTTTAGCTGTTGATAGGCCTTTATTTTAGGGGCAAAGGCATTAATGGTAAGATCGTCTTCCCTGGGTACCAGGAACGTTAATTCCAGATCGCGGGGGCGGGCCTTATACTCAATGATCCCATCTTTTTTAAGTTGCTGCAACAGCCCCAGGAACATGGTTTCGGGTATCCCGGATTTCCGGCTCAGCATCAGCGGATTGATTTTCGTTTCAAATTCGAAAAGCCCCCCATACGTCCGCAGGATAACCTGTACACCAGCCGCAATATTTCCATGGGTTTCGAGATAGCGGAACAGCTCCTGCTTCCCTGCCAGGAATTTCACCGTAGTGTGCTGGGAGAAAGCGGGGGAGAGGGCTATCACCGAATGCTGGTCCAGGAGCTGTAACCCGTTGTAGGTCAGCACCGCGTTCAGTTTATAGGCTTCACAAAATTCATGGAGCTGGAATTGAAAGGTTTCGTTGCTGCCTTCGCCATACGGGACCTGGAAATAATTGTTCAGCTTGTTGTACAGCAATTTTAAAAAAGGGACGTCGGGCAGGCCCTTTAAAAATTGAGCCGCTACCTGTGTCTCGTCATTCCGGTTGATAACAAGCAATGCTTCCGCTTCCTGGCCGTCCCTCCCGGCCCTCCCGGCTTCCTGGTAATAATTTTCAATGCTTTCCGGGATATGGTAATGCAACACCATCGAAACATCGGGTTTATCTACTCCCATACCAAATGCGTTGGTGGCAACCATAATATTGAACTCATTTTTAAGCCATTTTTTTAACTTTGCACTTTTTTCCGATTGTAACATGCCTCCGTGGAAATAAGCAGCAGCAATCTGCTGCCTGTTTAAAAGCGCTGCCAGCTCTTCTGCAGCCCGCCGGGTCCGTACATATACGATCCCGCTCCCGGGATGCTGCCGGCATTTCTGTACCAGCCTGTAATTCTTGTCTTCCTCCCACAATACCTTGTACGCGATGTTATCCCTTGAAAAGGAATCCTTACAGATCAGGGGCTGGCTGAATCGCAGACTGGATACGATATCATCCGCAACCCTGGCCGTAGCCGTGGCCGTCAGGGCAATAACCGGGACCCCCGGCTTCAGAGTCGCGAAGTACGGCGCAATTGAGATAAGCGGGCCGGAAATCATTTCCCCATTGTGATATACAATGTGCCTCATCGATGGCAAGAAGGTTGACCTGCATCTGCTCGATCCGGTTCTGCACCGTCTCCTGCTGCAGCCGCTCAGGCGACAGGTATAAAAATTTATAGTTCCCAAAAACACAATTGTCGAGCAAATCCGTTACCTCGTCCTGGGAAATGCCTCCCGTTAGCGAAACCGCTTTTATACCTTTTCGCTTAAGTGCAGCTACCTGGTCCTGTATGAGGGCGATGAGGGGAGATACCACAATGCAGAGCCCGTCAGACATCATGGAGGGGACCTGGAAACAAACAGACTTCCCTCCCCCGGTGGGCAACAGGGCCAATACATCCCTGCCGGCCATCACCGCCTCTATGATCTGTGCCTGGGAACCCCGGAATTCAGTGAAACCCCAATAGTGCTTTAAAACCTGTACGGCATCCTTCGTCACAACAGCCTGTTTACAAATTCTTCGATCACCAGGGTCCGCTTTTCCACACTGCCTTCCGGGATATAAAGGGGCTGATAGCCCAACCCCAGGTAGGTAGCTTCCAGGTAACGGTGGATCTCCGTTGCCTCCTCAAAGCTTTCAAGGCGTTCGTTATCTGAGATATATATGGATTCCCAGGGTGGGATCACGATTACAGCATCATACCGGAACTCCCTGCTGGCCTTCGTGAATGCTGCCCCGTAGTCCTGTCCGAAATAATCCATATACGCCAGGACATCCGGGATACCCCGGTCAAAAAAAACAACCGCCTCACTCCTGTGGGCTGCCTGTTCGTATTGCCTGGTTCGCCCTTCCAGCAGCCTTCGGTTGAACGCCAGGGGATCATTTACAAAGGCCAGGGGGTTGGAAACCATTGTATCCTTCTGGCCTACTTTCTTCGCCGCGAAGGTCATCGTGCGTATGATTTCATGGAAGCAAAAATACCCCGCGGCCTCCAGCTGGCGGATAACCGAGGTTTTGCCGGTTCCGGGACCCCCCGTAATCACAATTTTCTTTGGGTTCAATACGTTCTTATTGTAGTGTAAAAGTAATCATTACGACTAAGCATAAAAAATTAAGGGGTATCCCCTATATTTGCAAAAACATTGGAATGGCTACGGAAAACCCCGAAGATTTTTACAACAGGCTCAAGGATGAATTACTGCAGAACAGCGACTGGCCATCAGATTACCTCTTTAAATTTATTATCCCCTCAGATGTAACAAAGATCCGGCAAATCCACAAGATTTTCGATACGCATGGCGCTGTAATCGAATCCAAACAAAGCAGTAAGGGTAAATACACCAGCATTTCCATCACGATAAACCTCCGGAACCCCGATGAAGTCATCCGTAAATACAAGGAGGTTGGGAAAATAGAAGGCGTAATATCCCTGTAAACTGGTATTTGTGGTATAATTTTGTTAATTTGCAGCCTTTATACAACATACTTCCTTTTTTACTAATCTAAAGCTTAATACGATCAATTTGAATCCAGTAGAAAACCTAGAATACAATACGGAGCGTTCCATGCTCATCATTCCCGAATACGGTCGCCACTTTCAGAAAATGGTGGACCATGCCGTTTCAATTGCAGATGATGCAGAGCGCAACCAGGTGGCGCAGTCCATCATCAGCGTAATGGGGAACCTGCAGCCACACCTGCGGGATGTCCCCGATTTTCAGCATAAACTTTGGGACCAGTTGTTTATCATGTCCGATTTTAAACTGGATGTGGATTCTCCTTTCCCTATTACGAGCAAGGAAACTTTACAACAACGGCCGGATCCTTTGGAATACCCACAGAATCACCCAAAATACCGTTTTTATGGCAACAATATCAAACGCATGATAGATGTCGCCATTAAATGGGAGAAAGGCGATATGCGCGACGGGCTGGAATACGCCATAGCAAACCACATGAAAAAATGCTATCTCAACTGGAATAAGGATACCGTGGATGACGATGCCATCTTTGCGCATCTCTATGAGCTGAGCGACGGCCAGATAGACCTGGCCTCCGATGGGGAGAACCTTACGGAAAGCGGGCAGTTCCTCAAGAACCGCCCCTCCAAGACCAATAGGGTAACCACCAATAAGAAAGCTCCGAGGAACAACAATCGAGGTAAGAAACGGTACTAATTTTTCATTCTTGAATGGGAACATTTAAAATTGAGGGGGGTCATAAGCTTCATGGCGAAATCACACCCCAGGGCGCTAAAAATGAGGCCCTTCAGATTCTCTGTGCAGTACTCCTGACATCAGAAAAGATCACCATCACCAACATTCCGGACATCGTAGATGTCAATAAACTCATATCCCTGCTGGAAGACCTGGGCGTAAAGATCCAGAAACTCGGCAAGGGTTCGTATTCCTTCCAGGCCGATTCGGTGGACCTTGCCCACCTGCAGTCTGATCAGTTTAAGGAAGACGGCCGCGGGTTGCGGGGTTCCATCATGCTGGTTGGGCCTTTGCTGGCCCGCTTTGGCAAAGGGTACATCCCCAAACCGGGAGGGGACAAGATAGGCCGCCGCCGCCTGGATACCCATTTTGAAGGATTTATCAAGCTGGGGGCCTCTTTCCGCTATAACAGCGAGGAACATTTTTATGGGGTGGAGGCTAAAAAACTAAAGGGCACCTACATGCTGCTCGATGAAGCATCCGTAACAGGTACGGCCAATATCGTGATGGCTGCTGTACTGGCCGAGGGTAAGACTACCATTTATAATGCTGCCTGTGAACCCTATCTGCAGCAATTGTGCAAGATGCTGAACCGGATGGGCGCCCGCATTACGGGCATTGGCTCCAACCTGCTGGTTATTGAAGGGGTTAAGGAACTGGGGGGGACCGAACACCGGATGCTGCCCGATATGATCGAAATTGGAAGCTGGATAGGCCTGGCTGCAATGACACGGAGTGAACTCACGATCAAAGATGTAAGCTGGGATGACCTGGGGCAGATCCCCACCGTTTTCCGGAAACTGGGGATACAACTGGAACGAAAAGGAGATGATATCTTTATCCCGGCACATACGGACGGGTACGAAATACACAACTATATTGACGGCTCCATACTTACCGTGGCCGATGCTCCCTGGCCGGGGCTTACGCCGGACCTGCTAAGTATTATACTTGTGATGGCCACCCAGGCGAAAGGCGAGGTGATTATCCACCAGAAAATGTTCGAAAGCCGGCTGTTTTTTGTAGATAAACTGATAGACATGGGTGCCAAGATCATTCTGTGCGACCCCCACAGGGCCACGGTGATAGGGCACGATTTTAAATCGAGCCTCAAGGCGACAACCATGGTATCCCCTGATATCCGCGCCGGGGTTTCACTCCTGATAGCGGCATTATCCGCCAAGGGTACTTCCACAATCCACAATATAGAACAGATTGACCGGGGGTATGAACATATTGATACCCGCCTGCAGGCGATAGGGGCAAAGATCACCCGACTCTGATCCCGGGAAGCCGCCACTCATTTTAGTACTGATTCAAAAGCAGGGTCCGGACAGGTTCCGTTTACCTAATGGACTGCTGTATTGATCTCCACCCAGTTGTTCTCGGGATCCTTCACATAGATCTGTTTCACCCCGTCGGCCCGGTCCGTTACGGCGTTTTCCTTTCCGGGCCAGTCCCAGTAGGGTATATTGTTCGCTTTAAGATGGGCTATCAGGGCCTCCAGATTCTGCGTAGCAAGGCAAAGGTGTACACTTTTGCTGTGTTCCATGGCTACGCTGTCCTTCTCGATCAGATGCAGTTGGGAATTGCCATGGATGCTGAACCAGCGGAAGCCGGAAGTGGCCGAAGGATGGGGTATCTCTTTTAATTTGAGGATATTGGCATAAAAATCCCCGGTTTTCTGGAGATCCTTTACGATAAAGGAATAATGATCATATTGAAAATTGAATGACTGCCCGCTTACCAGGAAACATTGCGCGGTCAGCAGTAATAGTAAAATTTTCTTCATGCTGCGTAGATTGTGTTTGATTGTATTGAAACTAAATGTACGGAAATTATCCGTTCGCTTCGGCTGCCGGTAATTTATGGCCTATATGAATATTCGGAGGATGCCGGCAAATGTACTGCAGCTCATTCCTTATACTCCTTCCGTACCTCCGGACTATTCGCATAACAAAGGTTATGTTCTCCTGCTGCAACCTCCGAAAAGGGGAAGTCGAGCTGCCATGAAACCCCGAACCGGTCCCGGAACCAGCAGAATTGGTGGCTGGAACCGTAAGGTCCCGGGGCTATCCATACATGTCCCGCTGTTGATAATGCTGTAAAAAGCTGTTCCAGTTCCTGCTGTGAAGTACACCGCACGTACAGCGATACGGCACATGTAAATTTCAATTGTTCGCCGGGAGGCAGGTCCATGCAGAGATACTGGCTGCCGCCAATTGTGAACTGGGCCTGTTGGACGGCCCCTTCCATACCCGGTCCGGAAGCGGTATATTTTTTCAGGTATACAATGCTTGCATCAGCAAACAGGGAGGTGTAGCAATTGAGGGCGGCTTCAGCCTGCCCGTTAAAGGTTAATAGGGTCATCACTTTATCTGCCATAAGTCCACGTTAAGCATCCAAGTACATATTCTCGATCCGCCGGTCCGGGATCATCCAGATAACGGCCACGGCTATATAACAGGCGATGGCGATCCACACCAAATAAAAGGCCAGGACCAGTCCGGTAATATAGATAACCACGGATACCTTTCCTTTTAGATCCCTGCCAATTGCTTTCTTCAGGGCAAAATCATCCCGGTGGTATTTCAGGATGGCACCCTGCAAAATAAAATAGGCGATAGCGGCCATTACCAAAACAAATCCATACAGGGCTACCGGTGCGGAAGAAAGGTGGTTTTCGCCCACCCAGGAGGTGACAAAAGGCACCAGGGACAACCAGAAAAGCAAATGCAGGTTGGCCCATAGGATCTTTCCGTTTACCTTCTGGGTTACCTGTAATAAATGATGGTGGTTGTTCCAGTAAATCCCGATATAGATAAAACTAACGATGTAACTGACAAATGTGGGGAGTACCGGAAGCAGCGCATGGAGTTCCGCTTCTTCAGGGGCTTTGAGCTCCAGCACCATTATTGTAATAATGATGGCCAGTACGCCGTCGCTGAACGCCTCCATCCTGCTGGTACTCATAGTCATAGGTCAGCCTTTAAATGCCACGGTATTGTGGGTTCCATCGCAATATGGTTTATTGCCCGAGGCCCCACAGCGGCAAAATGCGGTAGTCCGGGTTTTGGACTCGGTAGTTCCGTCAGACCGGGTCACTTCCAGGTCGCCATGAACCAACAGGGGCCCATTGGCTTTCACAGTTACCTTGGTTTCTGTGGCTGTATCCTTACTTGCATCGCCACCGGGCACTTCTTTGCTGTTGTTCATATAGTAACTTAAGGCCCCGGAGGGACATGTAGTGATCTGGATCTTTAAATTGTCTGTGGAGGCATTTCCTGGCTTGATCCAGGGTTTCCCCTTGGGGTCATACACGTCGGGGAGGGTGGCAACGCAAATACCCGAGTGGATACAGGTTTTCGGTTTCCATACCACTGTTAGTTCCCCATTGCTATATTCCTTGATAATTTCCTGTTCTCCCATAACTAAGCAATATTAATTCCTGTGGATACAACTCGCTTCCATTCCGGATGCCGCTTGATATAGGCAGCGACAAACGGGCAGCGTGGCGTTACCGGTAGCCGGAGCCGCTCTGCTTCCCCGAGTACGGCTTCCACCAGCGCAAACCCCACACCTTTTCCTTCCAGCTCGGGGGGTACCTCCGTATGGGTAAGGAACAAGGTGTCCCTGGTTTTGATATATTCAATGCGCGGGACTAGTTCGTCAATATGAAATTCATACCGGCGGGCCGCTTCATTGTTAATTAGGTGATACGCTGCCATATGCTTTTGTTTAATTTCCTCCGATGGGCGGCGGCCCCTCCGGGACGATCGCTTCATATGCTTCGGTCCCTTTGCGCTCCCTGTATTCTGCTTTTACCTTCTCCACCAGTTTTGGGTCGGTAAACAGGTCCACCATGGTCATGCCCATCGCCTTTGCGGCATAGGTGAGCCCTTTATGCCCAATGCTCATCCCCCCGCAGGCAACCACTGCCCAGGAATGCCAGGGAGTGCCTTCAGGAGCTGTGGTAACCCCCAGGTTGATATTGGGTACATTCCAGCTGACATCGCCCACGTCGCTGGAACCCCCTCCCGGGTTTTCTAAGGTTTCTTCCAGCGGCGTGATCTCACTGTTCATTCCGGTCTGCGGTTTTTCTGTGGCTTCCTGTATCTTTTTTCCAAAGGCCGTTTCTTCGGGGGTATAGCTGATGGGTCCCAATAACTCCAGGTTCCGCTGCATGATCTCCCCACCGGCGCGGTTTACAAGCACCTCGTAGATTCCGGAGATCAGGGATATCTTATAATCCACGTTGGCCATGATCGCAGCCCCTTCTGCCATTTTCTTCACCTGTTCATATACCGGCATCATCCCGCTCCTTTTGGAATCGCGGACCCGCACCCACAACCTGGCATAATCCGGTACAACATTCACAACCTGCCCGCCATCCTGTATATGGTAATGGATACGTACGGTTGGTTTGATGTGTTCCCGGTAATAATTGATACCGGTGGTATATAATTCGAGGGCATCCGAAGCACTTCGGCCATTCCAGGGATCCATGGAGGCATGTGCCGCCTGCCCGAAAAACTCCACCTTAAAGTCAACCAGGGCCAGGGTGCTCTGTACATCGGCTTTGGTATCCGCTGAAGGGTGCCAGCTGATATTCACATCCACCTCATCCCACAATCCTTCCCGTACCATCCAGATCTTCCCGAAGAACTTCTCTTCGGAAGGGGTCCCAAAAAATTTAATGGTACCCTTTAGCTTCCCCTGTTCTATGAGTTCCTTTGCCGCTATGGCGGCTCCCAGGCTGGCTGCCCCAAAGAGGTTATGACCGCAACCATGGCCCGCAGCCCCTTCATTCAGCGCTTCCTTTTCGGGCTGTGCCTTCTGGGATATCCCCGGCAGCGCATCAAATTCCCCCAATACACTGATCACGGGTTTCCCGGAACCGTAGCTTGCAACAAATGCGGTTGGAATCCCGGCCACACCCCGTGTAACCGTAAACCCATTTTTTTCGGCATAATCCGCCAGGATTTTTGACGATTCCACTTCTTCAAATGCCGTCTCGGCAAGAGCCCAGATAGAATCACTGATTGCAATAAGTTCGGTATTGTGCTTTTCTACCGACGCGATGACCGCCTTTTTATCGCTGTCCATTTTTTGGGCGGCCGCCCCGGAAGCAATCAGTAACAGCAGTAAGAGGTATTTTCTCATAATATATCTTGAATTAGCTCTTGATTTTAGTACAGGCACCCCCCAGTCTGCATGAAAGTAGTCTTCACGGGGTGGGAGCCGGGTGTTGTTTTGTCTACCCACATTGATTTGCAGGGTATTGCTTAAGATCCTGGTATGCCCCGGACCTACGACAGGTTCCCGGATCCTGCGGTTTTAAATATACTAAAAAAACCGGGTTGGATAGCGCGGTACTTTAGAATCCATTTTGAAATTCTGGCGGTCCGTACAATTTTTTTGAGCGGTATCTGTTTAATATAGAGAAGATTAATGAGGTAAATAGTGCCACATGGTGTCTTCATAAAATTAGCGTCCCATGAAAAAACCTACCCTATTGTTCCTGCTAGCAGCAGCCTTGTTAATGCTTGCCAGCTGCAGCAGTACTAACCGACTTACCATGAATGCGGTTGAGCCCGCAGCGGTTTTTGTTCCGTCAACCATCCAGCGTATTGGAATTGTGAACAGGACCGCTCCCTCGGAAGCCCATAAAACCATTGACAAAATAGATCAGATCCTTTCCCTGGAGGGGTTTAAACTCGATAAACTGGGTGCAGAAAATGCAGTCCGGGGGCTGTTTGAGGAACTTTCGGCTGATGACCGTTTTGCTGAGGTGGTCATCATGGAAAGCAACCCGGCGGATCGTAAAGGGTTGGGTGTCTTTCCCGCCCCGTTGAGCTGGGAATCCGTACGACAGCTTTGTGATGAAAATCAGCTGGATGCCCTTTTTGTACTCGAATTCTATGATACGGATACCCGTGCAGATTACCAGCTAACCACCATGAGGGTTCCCAATAACCTGGGTATAAAAGCCAACGTACCCGCCCATAGTGTAACCCTGAACACGGCCATTAAAAATGGATGGCGTATTTATGATCCCGGGAACCGGCGGGTCCTGGACGAATACCATAGCTATGGAGAGCTTCAGTCCGGAGGACGGGGCATTAATCCGGTCCGGGCAATAGAGGCAGTCGTTGGAAGGAAGGAGGCGGTATTGCAGGAAAGCAATAACCTGGGCCATGCCTATGCCTTTCGTATCAGGCCATTTACAAAGAGGATCGCCCGGGACTATTATGTCCGGGGCACGGATAATTTCAAAATAGGACGGCGGAAAGCGCAGACCGGCGATTGGGATGGCGCAGCTGCCCACTGGGAAGCAGAGGTGCTGCATCCGAAGCGAAAAATCGCCGGGAGGGCCTGTTATAATATGGCTATCATCAATGAGATCAATGGCAATCTGGAGGAAGCGATGGACTGGGCTGCCCAATCCTACTCGGATTACGGGGATAGGAACGCACTGCGTTATTTGAATATGCTAAAATACCGGATGGCTGAAAAACAGGAATTAGAGGAACAGTTATCCCGTTAACGGATGGGCGGTATCTCAATCCAGTGCGCTCTTGTAGACCTCCAGGCAGCGTTCCCGTGCTTCCTTGTGGTCGACCATTTTAGGGGGGTAGGCATCCGTCCCGTATTCCGGGATCCATTTCCTGACATAGGTTTCGTCCTTATCAAATTTAGTGAACTGCGTCATCGGGTTGAAGATCCTGAAATAAGGTGCTGAATCCACGCCGCTGCCTGCTGCCCATTGCCAGTTGCCCACATTGCTGGCCATGTCGTAATCCAGTAATTTCTCTGCAAAATAGGCTTCCCCCCAACGCCAGTCGATCAGCAGGTGTTTGCATAGGAAACTGGCCGTCAGCATGCGTACGCGGTTGTGCATGTAACCGATTGTATTCAACTGCCGCATTCCGGCATCAACCAGGGCAAAACCCGTTTTGCCGTTTTTCCATTTATCAAATTCCCCTTCGTTATTGCGCCACTGGATGCGGTCATACTTGGGTTTCATGGCTTTATCGCCAACTTCCGGAAAATGCCACAGGATCTGCATAAAGAATTCACGCCAGATCAGTTCATTCCAAAACGTATCCGGCTCTTCTGCAATAGCTTTCGAAACCATCTTACGGATCGATACAGTGCCAAACCGGAGATGGGGACCAAGCCTGGAAGTGCCTTCTTTCCTGGCAGGGAAATTCCGTGTGCTGCTGTATTTGCGGATCAGGGCTTGGGATACATCATAAGGCGGTACCTTAATGGTTGATTCTTCGAACCCCATGGCAGCCAGGGTGGGGCTGTCACTGGATGCAGGTGTATACAGATTTGAAAAATAAGGCTCCGGGTCGTAGGAAGCCAGGTCGCGATCTGCATCAAAAGTCTCTTTCCATGTTCGCATATAGGGCGAATAAACAAGATAGGGATCCCCGTCTGACTTCACCACTTCCTCTTTTTCAAAGATAACCTGGTCCTTAAAGGTATGGAATGGAATGTTTTTGGCATCCAGCAACTCTTTAACCGATGAATCCCGCTCCCGGGCATACGGTTCATAATCCCGATTGGTATAGACGCCCTGCAGGTCGTAGGTGGCCATAAGGTGTTTGAAGATCTCAGGCGGCTGCCCGTGGAAACTGCTGATCTGCATCTTGCTGATCCCTTGAAGCCTCTTATTGAGCGCCTGCAGGGTCTCGTAAATAAAGGTTACACGGGCATCGTCTTTGGGCAAACGCTCCAGGATCTCCGTATCAAAAATAAAGACAGGAAGTACGGGATGTTCCCCCTGCAGGGCCCGGAACAATCCTTGGTTATCCTCCAGGCGGAGGTCCCTTCGGAACCAGAATAAGGAGATCTTGTTTTTCATTTCAGTTGCTGTGTATGGTGGAAATACCCCCGTCTACCCCTAAAACCTGGCCTGTTATCCAGCTGCTTTGTTCACCCAGGAGGAAGACAGCACAATCCGCTATATCTTCAGGTTTCCCGAATCGCTTCAGCGGGTGCCGGGCTGCCATCTGCTCCTGTTTCTTTTCATTATTGAGCAACTTTTCGGAAAGCGGCGTATCAACTAGGGAAGGAGCGATTACATTGATCCGTATTGACGGGGCATATTCGGCAGCCAATGCCCTGCTGAATCCTTCAACAGCCCCTTTTGCAGCCGCAATGCTGGTATGGAATGGCATGCCGCTGCCCACGGCAACCGTACTGAAAAAGACCATGGCCGAACCTTCCGCCATCAGGGGTAGGATCTGTTTAACGACCCGCACAAGCCCAAAAAAATTGAGCTGCATGTCCTGTTCAAAAGTTTCCGGCGCCATCATTTTAAAAGGCTTCAGGTTGATGCTGCCCGGGCAATATACAAAACCGTGGAGCTTTTCGGGAAGGTCTTCTGAGGCGAGCTCGTCGGAAAGGGCATCGAAGGGAATATGCACTACATCCATGCCTTCGGTGCCGCCCCTGGTCCGGGAAGCGATAAACAGGTTGTTGGCAGGGTTGAGCAATTTTGCAAGTTCAAGTCCGATCCCGTGCGAACCCCCGATCAGTAGTATATTTTTTTTCATATCATAGAATTATATGGTTCTGAATATTAATTTCTGAGGCGCCTGCTCCAGTGTCCCGAATAACTGTGCGAGCTTCTGCTCCCGGAATTTAAATATTTTGTATAGCTGCTTCCGGACCAGGAGTTCGTATGCTATCCGCCCCAAGACGCCGAAAGGAAGTTTAAAATCCACGATATCCTCCATGGCAACCCCGCCTTCCACATCGTGGATAAAATGTTTATGGTGCCAGAGTTTATAGGGGCCGAAACGTTGCTCATCCACAAAATACTTCCCCTCCCTGACATGGGTGATCTCCGTAACCCAGCGCGTTTTGAGGAACGGGAAAGGGGAGACGCTGTACTGAATGATCTGACCCGGGTACATGGGCCTGTTTATCGGATGCAAAATAGTAAAATCCATGTGTACCGGGGTGATTCTTTTTAGGTTTTCCGGGTCCGAGAGGAAATCCCAGGCCTGTGCTGCCGGAATGGGAAGCGATTGAATGGAATGTAATTGGTATAGTTTCATCGGTGCTGATTTCAACAAAGTTACAAAATATATGTTTAATAAATATTAAAATAAGTTAAACAAAATAAATATAGTACCCTGTTTTTGGCGAGGGAAAACCATTTTAACAGCAACTTGGCTATAATTTTTTCCTTCAGCCGGTTGTTTTAGTAATTTAGCGGCTGAAATTTGAAGCATGGTTTTGAGAATTCTTTCCTTGTTAATTTTAATAGGCACACCCATGGTATCCGCCCAGGAAACCGCCGGAAGGATCGGGGACCTGCCTGCGGAAGTCAGCGAAACGTCCGGGTTGCTTTTTTATAACAATAAACTCCTGACCCACAACGATTCCGGGAAAACACCCCAGGTATTTGAGATTGACACCGCAAACCTCTCCATATCGCGTACGGTTACCATTTCCAATGCCACCAATGTGGACTGGGAGGATATTACACAGGATTCCCAGTATATCTATATCGGTGATTTTGGGAACATCCGGGGAGACCGGACAGACCTGGTGGTGTATCGGGTAGCAAAAGCGGAGTACCTTCAGGGTGATGCGGTACCTGCTGAGCGTATTGAATTTTCATACGAGGACCAAACGGATCTTACTCCGTCACAAAGAAGTGACTGGGACGCAGAGGCGCTGGTTGCCATTGGGGACCAGCTGGTGATCTTTACCAAACCATGGCAGACAAGTACCACCAGGGCGTATGCTATCCCGAAGGTACCCGGCAAATACGCTGCCCGGAATCTTGGATCGTATTCCGTTAACGGCCTGATCACCGGGGCAACTTTTACGGAATCCACAGCCACCGTCTTCCTCTTGGGGTACACCCAGCAATTGCAGCCATTCGTAGTTGAGGTAGGCAACATCGGCTCGGAATTTGCCTTTAACGGGAGCGAGAAAAAGACTTTTCTAAGTATTGGATATGCTCAGGTTGAAGGTATTACATCAGTTGGCCCCAACCGATACTTTATATCCTCCGAATATTTTAATAATGCGAATCCCCCGGTGATCCTACAGACCAGCCTGTTTTTTTTTACGCTGGAAGATGACGAAGAACCCGGTGGGGAAGAACCCGGCGGAGAGGAACCCGGCGGAGAGGAACCCGGCGGGGAAGAACCGGGGAAGGAACTCGTCCTTTTCCGCAGTTATGGTTCTAACCTCTTGGAATATGAACTCAACCTGCCCAACGAAGTATTTGGCCGGGCATTATTTGATACCTCAGGAAGGATGGTTCGTTATGCCCATGCAGACGAGATCGAAGGCAACAGTATTGACCTGCAAGGCTTGCGGACTTCTGTTTATTACCTTACTTTTTACCTGCAGGGCCGCACACTCTCCCGGCCATTTGTCTCGAACTGAATCGGCCAGCTATCTCTTTTTAAGGATTTATTAACAATTCACGGCCCACAATATACCTAGTTTTGTGGGAACTCAAAATCCTAAAAAAATGAAAAAATTAAGTATGCTGATCTGTGCGGCCATGGTATCCATTTCAATGCAGTCACAGATAACAACTCCGGCAGCGAGTCCGGCTGCTTCCCTGGAGCAGACTGTCGGGCTATCGGATGTCAGTGTTACCTATTCCAGGCCATCCATGCGTGGCCGGACAATTTTCGGTGACCTGGTGCCATTCGACAAAATATGGAGGACAGGGGCTAATGCCCGTACTGTCATCACATTCAGTGACGATGTAACAATTGACGGGCAGGAGCTGAAAGCGGGTTCCTATGCCATTTTCACCAAACCTGGGGCCAGTTCCTGGGAAGTATATTTTTACACCGAGACCACCGGAGGGGGCACCCCGGAGAAGTGGGATGATTCCAAAGTAGCCGCCAAAGCAACTGCCTCAGTGGAAAGCATGCCCATGGACGTTGAAACCTTTACGATATCCATCGACAACTTGTCCTATAATGGGGCTACCCTCGGCATGCTGTGGGAAAAGAGTTATGTGGGTGTGCCTTTTACAGTTCCAACAGATGCCACGGTAAGTGAGTCTATTGAAAACACCTTGAACGGCCCGGGTGCCGGGGATTATTACGATGCCGCCGTCTATTACCTGGAAGCCGGCAAGGATATTGCCAAAGCGAAGGAATGGATGGACAAAGCGATGTCCATGACACCGGAACCAGCTTTCTGGCAACTGCGCCAGCAATCCCTGATCTACGCCAAGGCAGGTGATACAAAGGGAGCTATCGAGGTGGCCAAAAAATCCCTGGCAGCTGCTGAACAAGCAAACAATCAGGATTACGTTAAAATGAACAAGGATTCCTTAAAGGAATGGGGCGCTATGTAGTTCCCGGAAATACCAAAAATAAGGCCCTGTGATTTCACGGGGCTTTTTTTATGCTTTGAGGTGAGGGTTCTTTAATAAGCGGTCAAATACCTCCAGCAAACATGCCAGCAGGATAACGAGGGTACAACCAAAGGCATTGAGCCAGAGGTACGACATCCAGTCTTCAGACCACCCGTAAATTACGATTATCTGGGTTATGATCGCCGCTATAAAAACCGCATTCCCCCGAATGAACTTAAAGAAAAAGGCCAGCATGAAAATGCCCAGTACGTTGCCATAGAATATGGACCCGATAATGTTCACCAGCTGGATCAGGTTATCAAAAAGATTGGCCACACAAGCGATGATTATCGCAATTATGCCCCATAACAAGGTAAACCCTTTTGAAACCCTGACATAATGTTGCTGTGTCATCTCTTTTTTTACATTCCTCTTATAGAGGTCGAGCGAACTGATCGTTCCCAGGGCATTTAACTCGGAGGCAGTTGACGACATGGCTGCGGAAAGGATGACGGCCAGGAGCAAGCCCACCAGGCCACGGGGCAGGTAATTGAGGATAAAATGGATAAAGACATAATCCTTGTCATTGGTCTCCACAGAACTATCGGCTTTGGCAATGATCACCTTTGCGGCATCCCGGTTGCTCCGTTCCTTTTGGTTGATGGCGATGATGTTTTGCTTGGCTTCTATGGTGGCGGCATATTCCTTTATTTCCAGGGCCGCTGAAAATTTATCCTGTGCCATTTTCTTTTCCATTTCCAGCTCCGTATGCCCTTCCTCCAGTATTTTGTAATCCTCCGCAAAAGAGGAATTCATAACCGCATTGGTGGCCGAAGGGTTAAAATTAAGGGGAGAATGGTTGTATTGGTAAAAAACAAATACCATGACGCCCACCAAAAGAATAAAGAACTGCATCGGGATTTTTAGCAGGCCATTAAAGATCAGCCCCATCTGGCTTTCCCGTACGGATTTACCGGTCAGATACCGCTGCACCTGGCTCTGGTCCGTTCCGAAATAGGCGAGCGCCAGAAACATCCCGCCGGTGATCCCGCTCCAGAAGGTATACCGGCTGGTAGTATTAAAGCTAAAGTCAAGTATATTCAGCTTTTCACTGGCACCGGCAATTTTAAGGGCTTTTGTAAAGGTAATGTCTGCTGGCAGGTACCCCAGGATAAAGAAGAAGGCCACGAACATGCCTGTCATGATAATGAACATCTGCTGTTTTTGGGTAACGCTTACAGCGGTGGTACCGCCGGAAACCGTGTAAATGATTACCAATAATCCTATAATGATATTCAGGGTACGCAGGTCCCAGCCCAGTACGGCGGAAAGTATAATGGACGGTGCAAATATGGTGATACCGGCAGAGAGCCCGCGTTGGATCAAAAAAAGGATTGCAGCCAGTGAACGGGTCTTAAGGTCGAATCGGTTCTCAAGGAATTCATAGGCAGTATACACCTTTAACCGGTGGTATAATGGGATAAAGACAATACAGATGACCACCATTGCCAGGGGTAACCCGAAATAGAACTGCACAAAACCCATCCCGTCATGAAAGGCCTGCCCGGGCGTGGAGAGGAAGGTGATGGCACTCGCCTGGGTAGCCATGACCGATAGTCCGATTGTCCACCATTTGGCCTGGTTCCCACCACGGACGTAATCATCTACATTTTTGCTCCCCCTTGTTTTCCAGACCCCGTAACTGACAATAAAAAGCAAGGTTCCCGCAAGTATGATCCAGTCCAGTGTTCCCATACTATGCGTTTGCGGTCATTATATAATAGAAAATAAGGATGTAAACTGCATTGAGGACCAACACAAGCGTGTATTCTTTTTTCCAGATAAATTTGTCGTCCATTTTATCCTTTTATATCTCTGCCTTTGTTCAGTTTTTCCTTGCCGAGTGACAGCATATTGGCAAAAATCTTGAAAGCTCCCGGAACGCCGGCCGGTAGTTCCCTGAAAAAGCTGAGTCCGGTATAAATGTAATGCCCTTTTCCGTAAGGGGCAACCAGTAAACTCCCTTTCATGGCATCTTCCCCTTCATCCTTCATGGATAGCACAGGCGTAAAGGCAGGATCCCATTCATTTGGAAAATATAATCCCCTTTCCTGGACCCATCCTTCAAAATCGTGTTCATCAATGGTGTTTGGAAAATTAACAAGGCTATTGTCCCTGGCCAGGATTTCAACAGGGGAGTTCTCATCCGTTACCCGGTCCCTGGAGAGTGTAAGCGGGTAAGGTGCTATCCCTTCATAGGCCTCATCCCAGCGCCCGGCCGTATTGTATTGCACCACCATGTTACCGCCCCGGTAGACATAATCCAGCAGGTAGGGTTGTTTGAATTTAAGGTCTGACACAACATTATAAGCCCGTATGCCAACAACGACGGCATCATACTTATCCAAACTGCCTTTTTGAATGGTGGCAGGATCTATAATATGCACCGTATAACCAATTTCTTCCAGGCTCTGCGGGACTTCATCTCCTGCACCCATAATATAGCCTATGTGTTCCCCCGCCCTTTGGATATTGAGTCGCACTACTTTGGCCTCAGAGGGAAGCAATACGGATTGGGTGGGGATGTGGTCGTATGCTATGGTGACCAGTTCCTGTGTAAGGCTTTTGCCATTGACCCGGATGATTGGGGATATATAACTTTCATCTTCCCCTGCAGGGGGTGTCAGTGTAAACAGTATGGTGGTTTCATCCCCTTTGTTGGCGATGCGGAAGGGCTTCTTTTCCTGGTCCACCTTCCAGTTACCCGACAAGGATAATTGTACTTCCCCCTCCAGATCATCTTTGTGTGCCTTGATGGTCACGGGGACCTGCCGGGGGCTGCCATCTGCAAACAGCAATACCTTGTCCTTAAATCCTGCCGTTGCCTCCGGCAATATTTCAAAAGGTTGGTACATTTCGCCTTTATCCGGCCTGGCGTAATGGTAAACAACAGGTTTTTTAATGCGAATGGGGGTTCCCGCTATATCCATGTCAAAGATCGCGTAATAGATCCGTGGTGTTTCCGGCTTCCCGATCAATGCCGCATCTGCCACCTTGTACATCCCCAAACTGCCTTTTTCCGACAGCCAATAGGGGCTGGTATACGGTGTATTTTCCGGGACCGTGAGCCCGAGTTCCAGGTTGATCTTTGCGTTGTCCAGAAGGGGAAGGTTCTGTTCTGCTGACCGGGTATCGGTAGGGGAGAGGGTCACAGATTTCAGTATCATCGAAGCACCGCTTCTGTTCACTGCCTCCACCTGTATCGTAACACTGTTGCCGGGATTGGTATAGGCAGCGTCTGCCGAAGCCTCCAGGTAAAGCCCGGTAACCCCGGTGATAAGGTTTAGCAACTCCCCGGATTTGAGGTCTTTCCAATATGTATCCTTAACGTTCTGCAATGCAGCATAAGCTTCCAATAACTGGGGGAGGTGAACCGAGGGTTCCTCAAAATTAAAAGCTGCTTCCACAGCCTCCAGAATTTTTCCGACGGGTTCTCCGCCTGCTACCCGGGTCCAGGTAGTATTGATGCCTTCAAATAAATTGACAGCCTCCGTTTGTGACAGGTCTCCTTTGAGCAGTTCAAGGTATTCCGGCTCGCTTCCCCGGCCCGACAACCGTCCGAAACCCTGGCTGAGGTGCTGGCTGCTGGCCAGGGATGCAATTTCATTATTGGACAACCCCAAAACCGGGTAATACAACCCGATGTCTACCTGGGACATGTTGGACTTGTCTGCTTTTTCAAAATTTTCAGGGCTCCCGTAAAACCACCATCCGGTATTAAAAAAGAGTCGTTTTGGCTGCCAGGTTTCCATTGTGGCCAACTGGTCCGGGTAAGCGCCGGGATCATTCGCAAGGTCGAAGGCCTCCATACTCAAGAGGGCAGATGCAGTGTGGTGTCCGTGGGTTTCGCCAGGGGTACGGTGGTTAAACCGGTTGATGATCACATCCGGCCTGAACTGCCGGATCGTGCGGACCACATCCCCTAAAACGGCTTCCTTATCCCAGATACGCAAGGTTTCTTCCGGATGTTTGGAGTACCCGAAGTCGTTCGCCCTCGTGAAAAACTGTTCCCCACCATCGATCCGCCGGGCCGCGAGCAATTCTTCGGTCCGCAATACCCCCAGCAGTTCCCGGAGTTCCGGTCCGATCAGGTTCTGGCCCCCGTCGCCCCTGGTAATGGAGAGATAGCCGGCCCTTGCGTGGACCTCATTGGAAAGATAGGATATCAGCCGGGTATTTTCATCATCCGGGTGGGCAGCAATATATAAAGCCGAACCGAGGAAATTTAGCTTCTGGAGGGAATGGTACGCTTCCGAAGAAGTCATTTTTTGGGGGGCCTGGGCGCTGGAAATAGGTATGGCTATGAGTATTCCGATACAGAATACCAAAAAATTGCGCATGGTATGAATGTTTTGTTGGTACATAAATATAGAAAGATTACGGTCTTAGCCGGTATATTTACAACTTCTTTAACAGGCTATAATCCCTGGCTGTCATCATCCGTCTCCGGATAATCATAGAGCAGGGTAACAGCTTTTTGCATCATCAGGTTATTGGGGTAGGTAAGCAATTCCCCGTTGCCTTTGCGCAGATGCACATGGAAAGCCTTGATGTCCTCGATGGTATAAGGCTCTTCAGATTCAATTTCCTTGTCCCAGATCTTTACACGGTCACCTATCTTAAAAGGGAACGAAAAGAATAGGATGACCCCGGCAGTTATATTGCTGAGGATAGACCAGTTGGCAAACAAAGCAACCCCTATAACGGTAAATACCGAGGTGAACAACAGCCCGAGGTTCCTGAAATCTACCCCCCATAAAACCGTAAGAAAACCTACCCCGACGAACGTCAGGGCGATGGAAATATATTTGGTGATCAGTAAGGCCCGGGCTTCTACCTTATTGCTAAGCTTCCCTACTTTCCGTACCGCCTGGGAGGCGATAAACTTTAAAATAAGAAGAATGACGATGACGATCAGCGTCCATAACAATTCGTTTTGATTGTTGGCAATAAAATTTTCCATATGATACTAAAGGCCTAGACTATCGCGCAAAAATACGTCCTTATTTTTATTTTGCTGCCAATATGGCGTCTTTAATGTTTTGATCTTTGTGGCTTCCGTAGTAAGCATTACGGCATTGGACCCGAACCCGCTTTTATAGGATTCTTCCCAACTTTCCACGGCATAGGGAAAGGAGTTGCCAAAGTTAATGGTGAGTGTCCGTTGCAACTCCGGATAGGAAATTTCATACCTATATCCGGAAGCATCTTCCCGGAGGCTGCCGGAAGCCTTGTACGCTTTGAATGCAATGTGGCCCAGACGGATATATTCCAGGGATGGGATCATCTCAAAATCCCCTACAGGCAGGTCTTTGGGATTGATCCGGATTTTGTTCCATAACTCGTTTTCCAGGTTGGCCTTTTCGATGGTAAGTTCCTGATCGCCTTCTTTTTCAAAATAGGAGTGGGCCGAAATAGTAAATTGTTCCCTGTTGTTCAATTGTGCATACACGTGACCGCACCATTCCTGCACCGAATTTGAAATTTTCAGGGCGTGCTGGTTGTCATGTACCGGGTAAAAAGTGCTGGTCATGATGGAATAGGGGTAGATACCGGTGATAAAATTTTTCGTAGTATTCAATTTCAGGACGGGGATATTATCTGCATGGTGCGCATCTGCCTTTACCTGTTCCTGTTTTAAAAAAGGTTCGGTAACAAAGATCAGGACCGCATGGCCATCCCGTATCTCCCCGTACCGCGCCTGTTTTAATGTGTAGGAGGTGATTTCGGCATCCCCCGCATACCAGTATGTTTTGAATTCGTCTGATAACGGCCTTTCCGGTACCGCCGGATCTTCGGCATTGCTGCTTTGTACATCATTTTGATGTGTCTTTTGGATTTTCCCCACATGATACCTGGACGATCGCCGGCAGCAGTACCAGGATTATTGGAAGGAACAGCCGTATATATTGTTTCATTGCTCTTTTTTTAGAGGGTTTTAAACGAAAATACCAAAAAATGGATCACAGCGCCATATCCATTAACGTTTGGTATACCAGATGGGTTGGCAGCCCCATTACATTAAAATAAGAACCCTTGATCCCTGTAATCCCGATCAGCCCGATCCATTCCTGGATCCCATATCCCCCGGCTTTATCCAGGGGACTGTAATGCGAAACATAGTATTTGATCTCCCCTGCGGTCAACTCCCTGAAGGTTACTTCTGTCTGGCAATGGATGGTTTGCTGTTGCCGTGACGTGGTAAAACAGGCCGCCGAAATGACATGATGCGTATCACCGGAAAGCTGCTGCAGCATCCGGGTGGCCTCTGCTGCATCCTTTGGTTTCCCAAGGCAGTTGTCCCTGTGCCAGACAATGGTATCTGAGGTGATCAGTAATTCATCCGATGCCACCGCATTGGTAAATGCAGCAGCTTTTAATTCTGCCAGGTATACCGGGATCTCAGATGATCTCAGCCCTGGGGGGTACTCCTCCTTCACAGGTCGCGACCGGATCTCAAAGGGGATCCCCAGGTCCCGGAAGAACTGATGCCTGCGGGGCGATCCGGAGGCAAGGATGACCCTGTAATCCCTGAGTTTTGCTGTTAGTGTATTTTCAGTCATTCGTCGCGCTGAAGTTATCATACCAGTCCCCCCTTACTTTCAGGACTTGTTCTATAACATCGCGCACACATCCGTCCCCGCCCTTTTTATGGGAAACATAGCTGCAGATTGCCTTGACTTCCGGCACAGCATCCTGGGGGCAGCAGGCTATCCGGACTTTTTCCATAGGGGGTATATCCGGGAGGTCATCACCCATATACAGCACATTTCCAATATGTATGTCATTTCGGACGAGGTAATCCGTTAACGGGTCTTCCTTATGGTGGGCTCCCAGGTAAATATCGGTTACACCCAAGCCGCTGAGCCTTATTTTAACCCCTTCGTTGGTGCCCCCACTGATGATACAGACCTTATAGCCTTTCTGTATCGCCGTTTTCAGGGCATACCCGTCCTTTACGCTCATGCGCCTCAAAAGTTCCCCGTCTGTAGCAACCAGAACGGACCCATCTGTAAATACGCCATCCACGTCAAAAACGAAAGTGGTGATATCTTTCAGGTATTCCTTATAACTTTGCTTCATATTTAATTCTTATTCGATTTCCCCGATCTCTGCCAAAACGGGGCGGTTTACAACTTTTATATTCGTTTACGGGATACCCTTACCTGGGTACCATTCCCTTTTGGTCCGTGCAGGCATCTTCTATAGCTCGGCTGAGCAGGGAATAGATCTCTCCATGGTTTTTTTGCTGTAATAATCCAAGGTGTTTTGTAATGGTCCCTTTATCCCCACGCCTGGCAGGCCCCGTCTGTGCAGCAATAGGGGGTACTTCCTGGATCTTTGCGGCTGTTTCCTGTATCAGGGGTTGTAAAATTTCAAAAGGCAGTCCATTTTCCCGGCATATTTCCGCACCCACTCCATAGAGGTAATTGGTAAAATTATTTACAAAAACCGCAGCCAGGTGGACCTGGCTTCGCTGTTGTGAATTTACTTCATAGACATGGCTGGAAAGGATGGTTGCCAGCGCCTTCAGCACCGCCAAATCGCGTTTATTTTCCGCCTCAATGCAGATGGGGACTTCCCTGAAATCGACTTTCCGGCCCCGGCTGAAGGTCTGTACCGGATAAAAGACCCCCCGCCGGATGGAAGTGGGCAAAGCGGTCATTTCCAGGCTTCCGGAACAATGAACTACTAGTTTATCTGATAACTTAAGCTCTTCACAAACAGCGTATATGGCATCATCACTTACAGCGATGATATATATATCGGCCTGCGCTATTTTTGCAAGCTCCGTACCCGATTCAGGAGCTGCTTTAAAATAGCGCAGTGCTGTTGTATTCCTGCCCAGGACCTGAACCACCGCCACGCTGCTGTGCTGCTGGAAAGCGTCGAACAGGTGACGTGCAACATTCCCGGTGCCGATGATAACGATTTTGGTCATGCCGCTAAAATAAGGATATATTCAATCCCTACGCAGCAATGCCGGAAAGGATACTAAAATTCCGGATGCGTCCTTATCTGTAACGCTTCGGCCTTCATCATACAGGAACAATACTTCAGAAACCGGCTCTCCGGCTTTGGCAACGGCCACTTTATCGCAATTCGCGCCGCCTGGATCGAGATAGCCGGACAACTGCGGCAAATAGGCTTTGTTAATTCGCTACATATTACCTTTAAATACCTTAATTTTGCAGACTTAAATTGCAACGCATCCAGCGATAATGACACGTACCTTAAAGAATATTTTTTTCTCGACGCGTTTAATGGCCATCCTCTTCCTGGTTTTTGCAACCTCCATGGCTTTTGGAACCTTTATTGAGAGCTGGTACAGTACGGAAACGGCCCGTATCTGGATCTATAACAGCTGGTGGTTTGAAGCCATCATGCTGTTTTTTGTAATTAATTTCATCGGCAACATGTTCCGGTACCGGTTGCTGCGCTGGAAGAAATGGCCGGTACTGGTATTGCACCTTTCCTGGATCCTGATCATCATAGGCGCCTTTGTAACACGCTATATCAGTTTTGAAGGGATGATGCCCATCCGGGAAGGAACTTCCGAAAATGTATTTTATTCTGATAAAACCTTTCTGACGGCCTATGTGGATGGAGAGATCAATGGCGAACCGAAACGCAAACCGATAGAAGATGACCTTATAGTTACGGAAGAAGGCATTAAATCCTCACTTCCCTGGCGCAATGATTACAACGGGCAGGAGTTTACCATATCCTATGTGGGCTTTATCAAGGGTGCCCGCGAAGGGTTGATTCCGGATGAAACCGGAGCGGAATTCCTCCAAATCGTTGAAGCAGGGGATGGGACCCGCCATGAACACTACCTGGAGAACGGCAAGGTCGCCAACATCCATAACATTTTGTTCGCGCTCAACACCCCAACTGACGGTGCCATCAATATATTCACAACAGACAGTACCTACCAGATCCGTTCCCCCTACGAAGGGAATTTTATGCGGATGGCGGACCAGTTCCGGGGTGAGCTGCCAAAGGATAGCCTGCAACCCCTGCAGCTCCGCTCCCTGTACTCCGTTGGGTCCATGCAGTTTGTAATTCCGGATTCCCTCGTCAAAGGCACCTATGGCATCGTTGAAATCCCACAGGCTGAACAGACGGAAGCCTCCCAGGATGCATTGGTAGTGGCGGTATCCTCCAACGGGGAAACAGTGCAGAAGAAATTGCTCGGGGGGAAGGGGCCTGCTGATTTTACGCAAAAGTTCCGGGTTGGCGGACTTGATTTCAGTCTGCGGTACGGTTCCAAGGTTTATGAGCTGCCGTTTAGTATCCGGCTGTCCGATTTTATTGCGGAGAAATATCCCGGTACCGAAAAAGGGTATGCGTCCTTTATGAGTAAAATTACGGTAGAGGATGAACGCCCCTTTGATTACGATATTTACATGAACCATGTACTGGACCACCAGGGTTACCGCTTCTTCCAGGCCAGTTTTGATGCCGATGAGCGCGGGACTATCCTCTCCGTAAACCATGACAGGTGGGGAACTGGAATTACCTATACGGGTTATTTCCTCTTGTATATTGGCCTGATGGGTATCATGTTCTTTGGGAAGACACGATTTAAGAGCCTCGGAAAATCCCTGGATAAGCTGAAAAAGAAAAAACAGGCCCTCACCACCCTGATTCTGCTGCTATTGGGAGGCCTTGTGGGCACCCAGGCCCAGACACCGGACCGGGATGATACGCATATCCATAGGCAGGGCCCGTCCCAACGGCAACTCGATTCGCTGTTGCATTCCACTACCGTTACAGAAGAGCATGCGGCAAAATTCGGGGAATTGGTCATACAGGATGAGGGCGGCAGGATGAAACCCATCAATACCTTCGCCTCCGAACTCTTGCGAAAACTGAGCTTTAAAGGTGATTACCAGGGCCTCAATGCAGACCAGGTATTTATATCCATGATGCTGAACCCCGGGTTGTGGTACAATACGGAGTTTATAAGCCTGGACAAAAAGGGGCAGAACGATAGTATCCGTAAGATCATTGGGATCCCCAAAGGCCAACAGCAGGTAAAAGCGACCGACTTCTTTGATGAGAAGGGACAGAATAAACTCGGGCCCTACCTTCAGGAAGCCTTTGCAACCACCAACCCTAATAAATTTCAGCAGGATTTTAAAGATGCCTATTTCCGCCTGAGCCTTTTAGACAGGGCGTTGAGCGGGGAAATAATCAAGATTTACCCCTTGCTCGACGACGAGAACAACAAATGGATCTCCTCCGTGGAATTGCGGTCCGGGCAATATAAGGTAGCCGATTCACTGTATGCCAATTTCATCAAAAATGCAATTCCGTATTACCTGATGTCCCTGCAACGGGCTATCCCGACAGGGGATTATTCCGAAGCAAATAAATTATTGGAGGCCTTCCACCAGAACCAGGTAAACCACGGCAGTGAGGTATTGCCGTCTGATAAAAAGGTGAAGACCGAAATAATATACAACCGCCTCGATATTTTCAACAGGTTGTACAAGTACTATGCCCTGGCCGGGATCCTGATGTTTGTGGTCCTCATCCTGCGTATCTTCCGCGACAGGGAGGTCTGGCGGGTACTTACCTATTTCTTCAAAGGGCTGATCTTCGTATTTTTTATCTGGCATACAGCAGGATTGGGCCTTCGCTGGTATATCTCAGGCCATGCGCCCTGGAGTGATGCCTATGAAAGTATTTTATACGTTTCCTGGGCGACCCTGGGGATGGGGTTGCTGTTCAGTAAGAAAAGCGAGATGACCATTGCGGCAACGGCCTTCGTTACCTCCATGTTATTGTGGATTGCACATCAAAGCTGGGTGGATCCTTCTATTGCCAACCTGGTGCCGGTGCTGGACAGTTATTGGCTGATGGTCCATGTTGCAGTGATCGTGGGCAGTTATGGCCCGCTTACCGTGGGGATGATCCTGGGGATTGTTTGCCTGTTGCTCATTATCCTTACCAACAGCAGGAACAAAAAACGGATGGTCATCAACCTGAAGGAACTTACCATTATAAATGAACTCAGCATTACAGTAGGCTTGATCATGCTGACAATCGGGAATTTCCTCGGGGGTCAATGGGCAAATGAAAGCTGGGGCCGCTACTGGGGTTGGGATCCCAAGGAAACCTGGGCACTGATATCCATTATGATCTATGCTTTTGTCGTCCATACCCGGCTCGTGCCCGGACTCAGGAGCAGATGGACCTTCAATTTCCTCACGGTAGTGGCTTTTGGAAGCATTATGATGACCTATTTTGGAGTCAATTTCTATTTGGTTGGACTGCATAGCTATGCCAGCGGTGCACAGGTGATCACCCCGGCGTTTATCTGGTACGTGGTAAGTGGGGTGGTGCTGCTGGGAGGTATCAGTTACTGGAGATTTAGGGTACACTATGCCGAATAACGGGATGCAGGCCCTTATAATTTTCCACCGTTAGCCTCCAGATCTGACAGGCACTGTGAATCGAGCGTAGGGATAGCCCCCCCGCTGATCATATTAAGAAGCCCTTCTCCCGTCTCCGCCGTCCAGTACATCAGGCAGTCTTCAACAGTGCAATGCCTGCCATGCGATACATCCTGATGGTCGCTTTTTAAAGGGGTACCGGCATTCACCAGCCCCAGCAAATGGCCGAATTCATGATTCAGTACGGTGGTCTCAAGTACCGTGGTACTCGGCGCCAATGGCCGACCGCTGAAACTTTGAATGGTTTCTTCGAAGATCACAAAAGAGGTATTCCGGTATGCGACCCCTAAAACCGAACCGTTTTCCGTATTTTCCGAGTATTCTCCATCGATATAAAGACCGAAAACCGCAACTTCACCTGCTTTATTATAAGCAGTTCGCATTTGGTCTTCGAGGGCCAGGATATCGGTGATGCTGTACGTGGACTGTCCAGGGGAAGCAATCTCCTCCAGGGTAATGGTTATACCCCCGGGCTTATGCAACCGATCTTCAAGGAAGGATTCAAAATTTGAAATGGTATTGGCTGTAGGTTTGAGTCCGGATACATAGTGTATGGCAACCCTGAGACTGTCAAAAGGGTCGGCCGCAAGGAGTTCCTCTGCACTTTCCCCAACCGATTTCTGGTTGCCGGTAATATCTACAGTTGCAGGGTCGCCGTTCTCATCAGTAATGGTCTTGGTTCCGGAATCTTTGGAACAGGATATGCATATCGCGACAACCAACAGGGAAATAGTATAATTCTTCAACGTCATCTAACAAATTTTTTCAGGGGCCACCCGGCCCGGTACTAGAGTAACGATTTTGGGCTTCCTTTAGTATAGCATAAAAGTGCCCGTTCCCGTTTAAAGTTAGTGCAACAGGATCATGGGTGGTTTGGGGCGCTCCAATAGATTGATGCCGGAACCTGGCATGCATACGTTGCCGGATTTTTTGAGGGATTGTCCGTATGCTGCAATCCGGTGCCGCAGCAGGCAGCCTGCAACTGAAATACTTTGAAATTTGACGGAGTAGATGTTCTTTATTCAGCCGGTAGGATGGTTTCCGGGATGCTGCCTGAAAAAGGTTCTGGTTTAGTCTATTTTTGTAACTTTGGGCCACTTAAAACAAATGAATATGGCAGACAGATCGAAGGGAATCAATACCATTTGCACCCATACCGGTGAAATTAAGGATGATACATACAAATCCGGTGTTTCCCCGCTTTATATGGGGACCGCGTATGCATTCGACGATGTGGATATCAAACGCTACCCGCGTTACTTTAATACGCCAAACCAACACGGCCTGTCGGAAAAGATCGCTGCGCTGGAACACGCTGAAACCGCGCTGGTCTTTGGCAGCGGGATGGCAGCCGTGAGCACTGCCCTGCTTGCGTTCCTGGGTGCCGGTGACCATGTGGTTTTGCAGAATATGTTATACGGTGGCACCTATAGTCTGGTAACCGATCAGTTTGAACGATATGGAATATCCTATTCTTTTACAGAGGGGCTGGCTCCTCAGGATTTTGAAGCCAAGGTCCGGGACAATACGAAGGTGATCTATGTGGAAACCCCGTCTAACCCGTTGCTGACAATAACAGACCTGAAAGCGGTGGCTCAAATTGCCGGAAAACATGGACTGGTTACCATGATAGACAATACATTCGCCAGTCCCGTGAACCAGAATCCGATCGACTTTGGGATCGATGTGGTGATACACAGTGCCACCAAATATATGGGTGGCCATTCCGATATATGTGCCGGTGCCATTGCAACCTCAGAAAAACTGATGGAACCAATCATGAAGCTGGCCAGGAACCTCGGGGGAAGCCTGAGCGAGTATACCGTATGGCTATTAGATCGAAGTTTGAAGACCCTGGGGCTTCGGGTAAAGGCGCAGAATGCCAATGCCATGCATTTGGCTGCCTATCTCCATGACAATTTAGATATAGAAAGGGTTTACTACCCCGGCCTGCCATCCCATCCGGACCATGAGCTTGCCAAATCCCAGATGCATGGTTTTGGAGGGATGCTCTCCTTTGAACTGAATGCCCACCTCAATGCCGCCGATTTCCAGAAAGAACTGCGGTTGATCAAGCCTGTGATGAGCCTGGCGGGAGTAGAAAGCACGGTGATTTCCCCGGCCAAAACCTCCCATGCATCCCTTTCGGCAGAAGAAAGACAGCGCCAGGGGATACGTGATGGACTGATCCGGTTCTCCCTGGGCATAGAGGAGCCGGAGGACCTAATCGCAGACATCGAACAGGCCATCCACACCATAAGCGTCGGGAAATCCGTCAGTTCCTAGGTTCAACACCACCCGCTATGCCTCCGAAGTATCCATACCTATTCCTATTATCGGGGCCGGAAAAGGTTCTTAAAGCAAATAACAGCATTAGCATGAAACCTGTGATTAAATGAAATTAGACATATTAGTATTTGGATCCCATCCGGATGATGCCGAATTGGGTGCGGGGGCTACCATCGCACTTGAAATAGCCAATGGAAAGAAAGTTGGGATCATTGATCTTACAAGGGGGGAACTCGGCACCCGTGGCAGCGCCGAACTAAGGGAAAAGGAAGCAGCAGTGGCAGCCGACATACTGGGTCTGGCCATTCGTGAGAACCTGTGCTTCGAAGATGGTTTCTTCGTGAATGACCGCAAACACCAACTGGCTGTCATTTCCGCTATACGGAAATTCCGTCCGGAGGTGGTATTATGCAACGCGGTTGAGGACCGGCATATAGACCATGCAAAAGGCAGCAAACTGGTAAGCGATGCCTGCTTCCTCAGTGGCCTTGTAAAAATTGACACCAAAGCCGCGGGTGATGATCAGTGGCAGGAACCCTGGAGGCCTAAGCGGGTATATCATTATATCCAGTGGAAGAACCTTCATCCGGACTTTGTGGTGGATGTTACAGGTTTCATTGACGTTAAACTGGAAGCGCTTGCTGCATATGCTTCGCAGTTTTATGACCCCGCCAGCGAAGCGCCGGAAACACCTATCAGCAGCAAGAATTTTACAGATAGTATTGCATACAGGGCACGGGATCTTGGGCGGTTGGTTGGTGTGGAATATGCGGAAGGGTTTACAACAGAACGACACCTGGCCGTCAAAGGACTGGATGCCCTTATTTAACTCGCCTGGCTATATTTTTTTTCGGATTTGGGCAAGGTAAAATAGAAAGTTGTGCCTTTACGGGGGATGCTGTCTACCCAAATCTGGCCATTATTCTTTTCCACCATTTCCTTACATAGGGCTAATCCCAGGCCGGTGCCTTTTTCATTGTTTGTTCCGTAGGTGGTATAACTGGAATTCTTTACAAATAGTTTGTCCACAACACTCTTTTCCATGCCGATGCCGGTATCCCGTACCAGCACTTGCCAATACTTGGTTTTTTCATAAGCCTCGATGGTGACCATCCCGTTTTCCGGGGTAAATTTCAGCGCATTGCTCAGCAGGTTCCGGACTACGATGTCGATCTGGTTGCTGTCTGCCCAGGATAAGGTGTTTTCAGAAACTTTGCTGACTATTTTGATGGATTTATTATCGGCTATTTCAGACAGCAGTTGTATGTTTTCCGTGACCAGCGCATCTATAGGAATTGTGGCTGGCTTGGTATAGGATCCGTTCATCTGGGTATAACCCCAGGACAACAGGTTGTTGAGGGTAAAGGATATGTGTTCCACGTCATCCCGCAGCTTTGGCATAAAGGCAAGGAATTCTGTTTTCCCTATTTCCCCGTCTTTGAACATGTTCAGCAATCCGTTGAGCGCTGCTATAGGTCCGCGGAGGTCATGACCAATGATGGAGAACAGCTTTGTTTTGGTATCATTGCTTTCATTCAGTTCCTGTTCCCTTTTTTCCAGGATCTCCTGGTTTGCCTGTAATTCGGCATTCAATTTCTTTTGAACCTTTTGGCCCCGGTAAACAATAAGGGTGATACCTATAAAGATCAATAGGAATACCAGGCTGGCATATATATAGGATTGTTGTTTGGCCAGTGCTTTCTCGTTTGCGAGGATCAGGTTGGCCTTCTGTTCGTCATAATGAGTTTTCGTCTTGAAGAGTGTGAGACTTTTCTTGTTCTCATTCCTGGTGAGGGTATCCGACAGTTTTTGGTAGATCTCGTGATAGGTAAGGGCCCCCACATAATCCTCTTTGTTTTTATGGAGCATGTACAAGGTTTTGGAACACTTGAGGATGCCTTCCATAAATTGGATATGGTTTGATATCTCAAAAGCCTCCATGGCATGTTTCTCGGACAATTTATCCTTCCCCTGGGCCAGGTAGGCTTCCGCCATCCCGTTTAACAGGTCAATTTTGCCCCTGTCATCATTCAGGTTATCATGCAGCAACTTACTTTGGTTATACCAGAACAGCGCCCATTTGTATTTACCTTCTTTGAGGTACACCTTTCCTTTGATCTCATAGGCAAATGCAAGCCAGTCCCGTATCCCTTTTTGTTCGAATGTACGGATACTTTTATTGATATTGAACATGGCGTATTCCAGCTGCCCCATGTCAGCATATACCGATGCCAGGTTACTCGTGGTTTCCGCCATATAGATCTCATTCCCCAGTTCATTATTGATCTTCTTGACTTTTGTATAAAAATCCAGGGACTGTTCATAATCCTTCTGAGATGCGTAGAGGTTGGCTATATTTTCATTCAGGATGGAAAGCATATTTTTTTGATTGACTTTCTCGGCAAGTTCAATAGCCTCCAGGTACCCATTCAAAGCTTTGGCATAATCGCCTTTATAGGTGTATTCCCCGGCCAGGTTGTTCAGTGACCGAATCAATAGGCTATAGCTATGGATTTTTTTTGCAATTTCAGAGGATTTCCAGTAATACTGGATAGCCTTGGCGTTGTTACCCTGGTCAGAGTAGAAATCGCCCAGGCGGAGGAGTGCCGTGCTTTCTCCTTTCAGGTATCTTGATCTGGTGCTGTATTTAAGTGCCTGCCTGGAAAGGAGCAGGAGGCTGTCTGCCTTGTAATAGCGCTGTTTCTTAGCCAGGTCATTCAGCAAATTAATATAATTGGTATCATTTACCTTAAAACCGTGTGCGGCTTTCAGGCGGGCTATTTGTTTTTCAAGATGGGCCTTTTCATTATCCTGGGCAGTACCCATGGCGATAGTACATACCAGCACCACTATCAAAACGATACTTTTTTTGCAGCGCTTTATCAGGGCGGGTGAATAGGTAGGTAGCCGGGACATTATCATTATTTATTTGAATTCCTAAAAATAGCCCCCATCCAGACCTCAATCTAATTAATGTTGTGAAATGGCAATTTTTGTGTGTTTCAGCAGATGAATTGTGCATTTTATCGAACTTTTAAAGGCTTTGGCTCCAGGGGTCGGGAAACCTGCCTTGTGTACCCCCTCAATAGTATGGTTATCCGGAATTAGATTAAAATATCGCCTGTTTTAATTTGAATCAGTCAGTAAAAAAAATTACCTTTGCCACCGCTTGCACATGGTGGTTGTAGCTCAGCTGGTTAGAGCATCGGTTTGTGGTACCGAGGGTCGCCGGTTCGAACCCGGTCTTCCACCCAAAGCAACACAAGGGTCCCGCCTGAAAAGGCAGGGCCTTTTTTTTTGGAATGTACCCTGGTAAGAAAAAGGTACCGCACCGGTAAAAAAAAACCCGATCGTCTGATCGGGCTATCTGCTAATCCCTCATTTGGTCTCCTTGTCCACTGCGATCCGCTGTTCCCTGTTGGCCAGCTCCCATGCTGTATGAAAAATAAGCCGTGTTCGGTTCCCCAACAGGTCATAATTTATTTTGTCAGGAGTATCGCCGGGCCTGTGGTAATCATCGTGCGTGCCATTGAAGTAAAAAATAATAGGGATATTGTTCTTGGCAAAATTATAATGGTCGCTTCTGTAATAAAACCGGTTTGGGTCGTTCTCATCATTGTATGTATAGTCGAGTTCCAGGTTGGTGTACTTCTTGTTGACATCCTCAGAGATCCTATGCAAATCAGAACTCAGTTTGTCTGATCCTATCAGGTAAACGTAATTCCGGTCACCGGAACGTTTGGGATCAATTCGCCCGATCATATCGATATTGAGATCGGCAACGGTTTGCGATAAGGGGAATATGGGCGCTACATCGGTATAATACTGGGAACCCAGCAATCCCTTTTCCTCCCCGGTCACATGCAGGAATACCAGTGATCTTTTTGGGCCATTACCTGCATCAGCGGCTTTCTTGAAAGCTTCTGCGATCTCCAGCATGGCTACTGTGCCCGATCCGTCATCATCGGCGCCATTGTTGATCTTACCGTCGGCTGTGATCCCGATGTGATCCAGGTGAGAAGAAATAATGATGTATTCGTCCGGTTTTTCAGAACCCTTAAGGAACGCCACGACATTTTCTGTTTCCACGGTGACATTCGCACTTTTTAAATGGAATGCCACTTCCGTTTCTATCGTTGCAGGGGTATCTTTTTCTTCAATATCGGGATAAATGGCCAGCGTCATTTCTGTATTCATCACGACCATGGGCGGACCCTGCTCCTTATTTGAAATGGTCATGTTCCCTCCATGGTTCATTTCCATGTAATCAAAATAGCTTTTGAAACGGGAGTAGTTGGCCGGGTCATAATACAGGATCCCCTTCGCACCCTTTTCCGCAGCCAGCTCAGTCCTTTTGCCGATTGCTTCAGACATATTACTCCAAACCGATTGGGATGAAGTGCCAGATATTACATAGGTGCCATCAGCCTTTTTAGGCTCTCCGAATTTTACCAGCACAATTTTTCCGGCTACGTCCAGGCCTTTGTAATCCGAGTAGGAACCATCTTCTATTCCGTAGCCTGCATATGCTATTTCACCATAGGTTCCTTCTGCACCGCTAAAGGACAGAAAATCTTCCCCGATTGTATATTCCCGGCCACCGATCTCAAGGGTCCCGCTTGGTAACCGACTCATTTCCAGCGGCACGTTTTGAAAGTAATCCCCATCTTTTTGAGCTGCCGGGACACCGATGCTTTCGTATTGTTCTTTGATATATTCCACAGCCTTCTGTTGTCCGGGGGTCCCTGTTTCACGGCCCTCGAATTCATCAGAGGCATACGTAAACAAATGCTTTTTTAAATCGGCCTCAGTGATGGTCTCCGCATACGTTGTTACGGCGTCCTGCTCTTTTTCCGCGGGTACCGGTTCGGATGTGGTCTTTTGAGAAGAATTGCATGCCCAGACCATGAACACTGCCACCCATATTAATTTCTTCATAAGAATAGTGCGATAAAATTCAAAATTTAGCAAAAATAGTGAAAAGAAACAGAAACTATGAACGGCATATGCTAATTCTTGGATAAGAAAAGGCAGTAAGGACTTGGCAGGCGGCCCCGGGAAACTACTTACTTTCTTATGCTGTCATGCATTTTCTTAAAATATGCGGTAGGGGTAAGGCCCTTGGCATTCCGGAACTTCCGGTTGAAATTGGATATAGAGCGAAAGCCGGATAATTCTGCAATTTCTGCGATGGAATACCCAGGAGCAGCCGAGAGCAACTGGCAGGCGTGCTCTATCCTGAGATCAATGAGGAATTGAAAGAAGGTTTTGTTGGTCCGTTGCTTGAAAAAGCGGCAGAAAGCTCCCGGGCTCATATGTGCCAGGGATCCAACGGTTTTAAGGTTGATATCCTGTTGGAAATTCCGCATCGCATAATCATATACAGTCTGCATCCGGTTCCCGTCATTTGGAGTTAGCTTTTTCGGATAAACAAAGCCGGCCAGAACCTGGCCTTCAGATCGTGCCAAAAGTGACAGCAGCTGTATAAAGAGAAGGAACCTGTCCAACGAATAGCTTTGGGAGACATCCAGGATGCGCTGCCCTATCGCAGCCTTATTCGATTGTACCAGGAAACCGGCGTCTGACCTTTCGAAAAATCCCCGCAGTTGGTTCAGTTCCGGAAGGTCGAAAAACTGCTCCCCGAATGATTTTTTGGTAAAAAAAAGGGAGACCATATGTGATTCCTGCCGGGATACATTGCTCTGGAATACATGCGGGCAGTTTTGCCCAATGACCACAATATCCCCGGTACCATAGGGATGGATGCTGTCTGCGATAACCAGTTTACCGGCTCCCTTTACAATACAGCTGATCTGTATTTCTTCATGCTGGTGCAATTTATCATAAAATGCCTCGCCCTGGTCCACCTGTACCAACAAACTGGTATGTACAGGTTTGGGTATTTTAAAAGGATGGACTTTCATACCTGATTGTGCGTATACTAATCAAATTTATATAAAAAGTAATGAAATGGGTTAATATACTATCAATATTGGCTAAAATGGAATGCAGCTAATTAAACAATGCCCTTTATTTTTGATATCATAAAATCCTGGTATATGCACTTTGAATGGGAAGGGGTAATGCCCGCAATAACTACAAAATTTACGGAAGCTGACACATTGGACCTTACGATGTTTGAACATAACCTGGAGGCGCAGCTGGAGGCAGGGGTCCACGGGATCATCCTGGGGGGGACATTAGGGGAAGCCAGCACACTGACCGAAGCGGAAAAAAAGGTATTGATCCGGGAAACAGTGCGGATCCTAAAGGGCAGGGTGCCGGTTATCATGAATATCGCCGAACAAACGACCAAAGGAGCCGTTGAAGCGGCCCATAAGGCAGAAGAATACGGGGCGGCCGGACTCATGATGTTGCCCCCGATGCGTTACAAGGCAAATGAACACGAAACCGTTACCTACCTTAAAACGGTTGCAGAAAGCACAGCCTTGCCAATAATGATTTACAATAATCCAGTGGATTATGGGATTGAGGTAACCCTCGACATGTTTGAAGAGCTACTGGTATTCAAAAATATTCAGGCCGTCAAGGAGTCGACCCGCGACATCTCCAATATCAACCGTATTCGAAATCGTTTTGGTGACCGGCTAAAAGTGCTGTGCGGGGTAGATACGCTGGCGTTGGAAAGCCTGCTTATAGGGGCTGACGGATGGGTTGCCGGCCTGGTTTGCGCTTTCCCGGCGGAAACAGTGGCTATTTACGAACTCGCCAAAACTGGGAGGATACAGGAAGCCATCGCTATTTACCGCTGGTTCCTGCCCTTGCTCGAACTGGACATCAACCCACAGTTGGTACAGAATATCAAACTGGCGGAAGTGGCAACCGGACTGGGGACAGAACGGGTGCGTGCCCCAAGGCTTCCACTGCAGGGACAAGAAAGGACCCGCGTTTTGGGAATAATAGAACGTGCGATGGAATCCAGGCCGGAATTACCGGATTATAAAGCAACTAATCCTTAATTTTGGGAAATGAGCAATACAATGATCCTGGGTAAGAATTATATCGGAAACAAGCAATCTGCAGTGGGGAACCAAACCTATCGCACTTTTAACCCCCAGAAAAACACCGAAAACCAGGTAAATTTTTTTGAAGCTACACAGGCGGAGATAGAAGAGGCAGTTTCCCTGGCCCGGCATGCATTTGAAATTTACCGCAAGGTATCAAATACACAAAAAGCGGCATTCCTGGAGGCCATTGCTGATGAAATCCTTGCGCTGGACTCCCTGTTGCTGGAGGCCTACTGTGATGAAACGGGCCTGCCGGAAGGCAGGGCTGCTGGTGAACGTGCCCGGATGATGGGTCAGTTGAGGACTTTTGCAAGCCTTGTAAGACAGGGTTCCTGGGTCGATGCCACTATAGACACCGCCCAGCCACAGCGGGAACCCATGCCACGGTCTGATATCCGTAAAATGCTGGTGCCGGTCGGTCCTGTGGTGGTATTCGGGGCAAGCAATTTTCCCTTTGCGTTTTCTACTGCTGGTGGGGATACTGCGTCTGCACTGGCTGCCGGTTGTCCGGTAATTGTAAAAAGCCATCCCATGCATTCAGGAACCGGGGAGCTTATCGCTTCCGCGATAATTACAGCGGCAGAAAAAACCGGGATGCCCAACGGGGTATTCTCCAACCTGAATAGCGCTGATAATACCGTTGGAAGTGCTCTGGTAGCCCATCCAGGCGTTAAGGCAGTTGGGTTTACTGGAAGCACCGCAGGCGGGAAGGCCCTTTTTGAATTGGCGTCCCGCAGGGAGGTACCCATCCCGGTTTTTGCGGAAATGGGCAGTATCAATCCAGTTGTTATCCTTCCCCTGGCACTCGAAAAAAATGCAAAAACCTGGGCCGTGGCCCTGGCAGGATCCATCACCCTTGGCGCCGGGCAGTTTTGTACAAACCCGGGACTCCTGCTGGGTATCAAAAACAATGATCTCGATAATTTCACAACCTTTCTGGCCGAAGAAATTTTGGCAAGGGAGCCTGCGAGCATGCTGCATCCCCGGATCAAGGGAGCTTATGACAAAGGAAGAAAGGCGGCTATGGAACAGGCCGGTACAAAGATCGTTGCTGATTATGATAAGGAAATACACGTAAATTATGGCGGACAGACTGTATTGAGGGTCAGCGGCGAAACATTCCTGAGGAATACCACCCTGCACAAAGAGGTTTTTGGCCCTTACTCCCTCGTCGTAGCATGTGCCAATGTCGGGGAATTGAAAGCGGTACTGGACCATCTGGAAGGGCAGCTTACCGGAACTATCCTGGCTGAGGATGATGAGATAGGCAAGTATGAAGGGCTCGTCGATTCCCTTAAACAACGGGTGGGGAGGGTTATTTTCAATGGAGTTCCTACAGGTGTGGAAGTATGTGCGGCAATGCATCATGGAGGACCCTATCCCGCAACGACAGACAGTCGGTTTACCGCTGTTGGTATCCACGCCATAAAAAGATGGGTGAGGCCCCTTAGTTTCCAGGACTGGCCTCAGTCACTCCTCCCGGATGAACTTAAGGATGGTAACCCGCTAAAGATCATTCGGCTTATTGATAATGAACTGACAGACCGTACGGTATAACCTGTTATTTACATGAATAGATCAGTACTTATATTCCTGTTGGCAGCAGTACTTATGGTGGGCTGCAAAGAAAAAGAGCCTCCGGATGTAGCAGCCAGGCTCCACCAAATAATCAAGGATTATGAAGCGTACGAAGCCTATGATAAAGAGGCCTATCCACTTGGCTTGTTCACAAAGGAGTTTTTTAAGCAGGAAGCCGATACGGCCGCGGCACGGATAGCTGCACTCGACTCCTTAAACTGGGATGAACTCAATGAGACCGACAGGATATCCGCAGAACTGCTGAAATATTCCCTGCAGGATAAGATCGATTTCTACACTTTTGAGGCGTACTTAAATCCATTGCTTTCCGATGCGGGTTTCCACAGCAGTTTGCCCTATATGGTAAGGCCTTTGACTGATGATGAGCAAACCCGTAAGTACCTGGATAAGTTAAATGCCCTGCCCCTTTTCGTCGACCAGCAGCTTGAAAATATCCGGGAAGGCCTCCAAAAGGGGGTTTCCCAGCCCAGGATCATCTTTAATGGCTATGAATCCACCTATGACGACCACATTGTCAGGGATTATACAAAAAGTTACTTCTATTCCCCATTCTTGAAATTACCGGAATCCATGCCTGCCACCGGCAAAGATTCCGTTCTGAATGCCGCCCGGGAGGCGATTGTGAAGGTGGTAGTCCCCCAGTTCAGGCGGATAAAGGATTTTTTTGAAACAGAATACCTGCCAAACACCAGGATTGCCATAGGGGTATCCGAAACTCCCAACGGGGCCGAATGGTACCAGAACCGGATTAATTTTTATACCACCAGCACGGATTATACGGCAGACGCTATCCATACCATCGGGCTCACTGAAGTAGCGCGGATCCGCGCCGGGATGGAAGAGATTATCACTGGACTTCAGTTTAAAGGCAGTTTTGTGGAATTTCTGAAATTCCTGAGGACAGATAAGCAGTTTTATGCCCGGAGCCCGGAGGAATTGTTGATGATTGCCAGGGATATGGCCAAACGCGCCGATGCCCAGTTACCGCGATTTTTCAGGACACTGCCGCGAAAGCCCTACGGGGTGGCGCCGGTACCGGCATCCATTGCCCCAAAGTATACCGGGGGCCGCTATGTAGGCACGGAGGCGGAGAGCACGGAGCCGGGCTATTACTGGGTGAACACATACGACCTGCCCAGCCGGACCTTATACACGCTGCCGTCACTGACAGTACACGAGGCGGTACCGGGGCATCATTTACAGGGTGCCCTGAACCTGGAACTGGGAGACAGTATCCCGCAGTTCCGGAAAGACCTTTATCTTTCAGCCTATGGGGAAGGGTGGGGGTTGTATTCCGAATTCCTGGCATCCGAAATGGGGATGTACACCACCCCATACGAAAACTTCGGGCAGCTCACCTATGAAATGTGGCGGGCCTGCAGGCTGGTAGTGGATACCGGGATCCATGCGAAGGGCTGGACACGGCAGCAGGTAGTGGATTATATGGCCGCCAATACCGCGCTTTCGCTCCATGAGATCAACACAGAAACAGACCGGTATATTTCGTGGCCAGGCCAGGCCTTATCCTACAAGATCGGGGAATTGAAAATACGGGAATTGAGGAAGAAGGCAGAGAAAGAACTCGCGGAAAAATTCAATATCCGGGATTTTCATGAAGTGGTACTGGGGCAGGGAACCGTGACCCTTGCCATCCTGGAAGACCGCGTGAATGCGTATATAGCAAAGGTTGGCCATGGCAACTAAACACACCTTCAAGTGCATCGATGCCCACACATGTGGTAACCCCGTCAGGTTGGTAGCCGAAGGCGGGCCGCAACTCACCGGTAAAACCATCAGCCAAAAAAGGCAACACTTCCTGAAGGAATTCGACTGGATCCGGAAAGGCCTGATGTTTGAACCCCGGGGACACGACATGATGAGCGGCAGTATACTTTACCCGCCATCAGACCCTGACAATGATTTCAGCGTATTGTTTATAGAGACCAGCGGTTGCCTGCCCATGTGCGGTCACGGGAGTATCGGAACCGTAACCATCGCAGTGGAAGAAGGCTTGGTGGTCCCAAAGACCCCGGGGAAAATCCGGATGGAAACCCCGGCCGGGCTCGTGGAAGTAAGCTATGGAACAGCAGGGGGAAAGGTTAACTGGGTTAGACTGACCAATGTGCCATCTTATCTTGCGGCCGGCAACTTACGCGTGGAAAGCAAAGACCTGGGATTGATAACATTTGATGTGGCGTATGGGGGAAATTTCTATGCCATAGTAGACACCCAATCGAATTTTACGGGGATTCAGGATTACGCTGCCGGGGATCTCATACGGTTTAGCCGCGCCCTGCGAGAGGATATCAATACAAAATACCCCGGCCGTTTTGTTCACCCGGAACATGCATCGATCCGGGATGTGAGCCATATTTTATGGGACGGGGCAACCATCTCCCCTGCTGCAACGGCGCGAAATGCGGTCTTTTACGGAGACAAGGCAATAGACAGGTCGCCCTGCGGTACCGGAACCTCGGCCCGGATGGCCCAGTGGTATGCACAGGGGAAACTGCAATTGGGGCAGGAATTCATCCATGAGAGCTATATCGGTTCCCAATTTATTGGCAAGGTGGAGGCGGAAGTCAGCCTGGGGGAACTAAAGGCCATCGTACCAAGCATCGAGGGATGGGCTAAGGTATACGGGCACAATACCATAACCATAGAGGAAGATGACCCTTATTGGCAAGGATTCCAGGTGCTCTGAGGTTCGGGTGTGAATAAGAATAGGGGAGGGCACTGCCTTTTAGATGCTCCCGTATGTATCACGTATCATGCGGTCGGTTTCGGCTCGGGATTTAAAAACGTCAAAGGTACGGCCCTGGGTTCGCTGGGCCCCAAGGGAATTGGCATATTTGGCAGCCCTGATATAGTTTTGATGGTCCTCCAGGAGGCCATATCCCAAGCCCCCTGCGAAAGAATCCCCGCAACCGGTGGTATCCACAACATTTTCCACCCAGATCGATTTGACAATTTCGTGCCGGACTTTACCATCCTCCTTAAAAAATACAGCACTCCCTTTTTCATCGAGGGTAACAATAAGGCATTTGATCCCATATTTTAAAACGTGTTCGGCCAATTGTGGCAAATGGGTAGTACTTGCTTCGTCAAAGCCTTTCATGTCTTCGGGCTGGTATTCCTTTTCAAACCAGCAGCATTTGGATTCCTCCAGATTCATCTTCAGGACATCGATATAGGGCAGCCACATGTCGCGGTCTATCCAGAATTTGATCAGCCGGTCTCCCAATATGGTTGCGGTATTAGTAGGACCATGGGCATCGAATATAATGGTTCCCTGGCTATTGGCTTTGATGTATTTTAAAGTTTCCAGGGGGACTTCATAATCCGTAATGGGCACACAAACAAAGATATCGCAATGCAACAGCGGGGTAAGGTCCGCGGGGATGATGGGGTTCATAAATCCGGTCTGCTTTTCCAGCCGGTTATTCTGATCTACAAATTTCAGCTGGATCACATCGCCCTGGTCCGCTTTTGAAGAAATATGGGTGAGGTTAATATTCTTGTAGGGGGAGAGGATCTCTTTTATGGCCTGTTCATCTATTTTTCGGACATGCGAAACCAGGTGGACGGTACCATCTTCTCCAAGCAATTTTCCGAGACCGATGGCGGTGTGGGTAGCACAGCCGTACTTTTCAATGACTTCCCCATAGTGGGTGGTTATATGGTCCCTGGGGATGGGACCCAGGACGGCAACATTGTATTTGGACATGAAGTTGTGTTTTATGTTTTGGGAATGGATTGAAGATAAAGAAAAGTAGCAAGAACACCCGGATTTTCATATTTTTTTTAATTGGGGATCCTTTGGGATTTTTTGTATGGCTTTTCGCTCAGAAGAAAGAATACTCCCTCATTATCAAGTGGATACTTCAGTTTTTCCTGTTTAATATTGCTAATTTAATGTTGGATAAGACCCACGGCGATCTCGTTTTATGCAGATATTTAGGCATACAAACTTTAAAAAATAGGAACAAAATGAAAAAATCAGTCTTTTATGCGATGTTCATGGCTTTCACATTAAGCGCAATACCAACTACTTTGCAGGCTGCTGAAAATTCCCCGGTATCCAAAACTATCCCGGAGGATGTCCCTAAGGAGGTCCGGGTGATGATAAACCGTCTGGAAGAGATCAAGGAGCTGGACCGATCCGACATGAACCGAAGCGAACGGAAAGCCCTTCGGGAGGAAGTAAGGACACTTAAATCGGCCGTAAAGGCGGCAGGCTATGGGATCTATATTTCTGCCGGGGCGGTGATTGTTATTTTACTGATTCTTTTACTGATCTGATACTGATCTGAATAAAACCGGGATATCCTGCATTAATATCCCATAATGGATCTTGGGCTTAGGCTTTGGATCCATTTTTTATGTAGGTAGGTTGAATTGTGGTATATCAGGAAGTTACCCATTTTGCTTAGGTTAATGCGTTCTGGAAATTTGTGCCGCCTTCATTCTGTTTGGGCTTCCACCTGAATAAGTCATTTCTTCACCCGGAGAATCCATATCATATGAAGGAAGGTAAAGAAACTAGGGGCAGCAGATTTAGCAGCTCTGGAATATCAAAAATAAAGTGCGAGGGTTATGAATTTTCATTAATACCGCCAGCTCAATCCACACCAAACGCGAATAGCGTTGTGCTGCCGTCATAGCTTGCTCCCATCAGTGAAAAGGCGTATTCGCCTTCAGGAAGTGTTTTGTCAAGTACGAGTTCCCAGTACCCTGGACGGATCTTGCGGACCCCAAAAGTAAATTTGTCGCTCGATTGCGTTTTATTCCCTATAGAGAAGGCACCTTTAATTTTCATCAGGTATATTTTTCGAACCCCTTTAACAGGATCGGCCTTATAGAGGGTAAAGGCAGTTGCAGGGTCCGAGATCCCGCCCATGCCGGACATGTCTGACATCATGGATGGGTCCATGCCATTTGCCAACATCAGGGAATCCGTTACGGCTGAATTGGCCGTCGCGGCTCCGGTTGAAAATACAAAGGAGAGTTCCGCCACGGAAGATAAGCGGACCGGGGATCTTTCCCCCTCGATTTCATAGCCATTTTCTGCACCCCCAAACCCGGCGGCTTTTGATTTATACTCCATTTGGGAAGCGCTTTTTTCCAGGCGTACCACGGATGCGCTGTCACCTTTTTGGAGGAAATACAATTCATTGCTGAATTCAGGATCGGGATAGGTTTGCGCCTGGAGGGCAGACCCCATAAACACAGGGATCAGCAGAACAACTAATTTTTTCATGATTACTGGTTTTCAGGTTCATTTTTATTCTTTTTCGATGCGGATGATCCTTTCCCAAACGTCCACGCGGCATATACCTGGAAGACATTGTTCTTTACATCCACCCTCGGGATAAAATCCGCAGGCGTACCTGAAGGATCAGCTGCAGGTTCTTTGTACAAATTGCCCAGGCTGATGTTCACCCGCGCCCCAAGGGATAGTCCACCCACAGGATGTATCTCCACACCACCTCCATAACCATAGTCAAAACGGTTAAACAGGTCAAGTATCTTATTGTTATAGGCACCATTGCTGCCCGCACTGGTACTGTCTACTTTGGCATTGAGCAGGTATGCGATCTGCCCGCCGAGGTGAAGGGAAACGTATTTGGTGATGTTGATGGACATATACTGCGGCAGCAAAAGGTAGTCCAGGTTTACATTGCCGGTATTGGAGTTTGTTTTATAATCGTACCCCTGCCTGGAATAGATCAGTTCGGTTCGGGAACCAAGGATACCATTCGACTGAGGATCCAGGAATATCCCGGCGTGAAAGCCGCTGCGGCTGCTGTTGTTAATGGAAGAAGCCTTGGTAATATTGGCATAGTTGAGGCCTCCCTTAATGCCTATCTGGGCATAGAGGTTAAAGCTAAGGACAAGCAACAGAGTTAATAGGGTGTAGTGTTTCATGACGCTTATTTTTAGCTAAGTTCGCATCTCCGGGAACCCAAAGCAATAGAACAAATGTTAGGGCATGGCGTACGGCAGCGGGAAATATTACTGGCCGCTATCATTTAGGCAAAGGTTCGATAGTTGCAGTTATATCTTCCTTATCATGAGTGGTTACCCCAGCTCCTGCACTTTTTCCAAGGCTTAGAACCTGTTTTTCATTTTTTGCCTCAAAATGAAGCCAATTCGGAAAAGCCATCGGGAAAGCCACTCGCGGTGTGATATTAGAAGCCTTGTTATTACCACAGGGAGGAAATTCTATGACAGGAAACTCCAGGGGTGCCGGGCTGAAAAATACATCGACCAGTACACGGCCATCCGGCCTGGGTGTAATATTGGACGTTTTGAGTCCAGCCACGTTGATCAATCCAACGCAGGTTTCTTTATTTCGATATATAGCCCTGCATTTATTCTCCTTTATGGTTACCATGGCCATCTGGTTACTGATGTCGGATATACTGACACGATCTTCAATTCCCACCCTCAATCGAAAAGTGGAACGATCGCTCATGTGAATATCGTCACCCTCCAGCCAATTCATATTTACCGTTACGGTATATTCCTCGTATATATGCACCTTGCAGCTGAAAGTGGCCACATTCGATGTCCTTTTCCGAGGCGTAATAATAAAGCCTCTCTTGCCCATTCGTTGCCTTATCTCATCGATGAAAACATCATTAAGTTCCAGTTTCACAGTAATAGTATCTGCGGTCAGTATGGCAGGCGCCTTATAAGTAGCGCTTATATGCTGCCCCGGCATCTTTAAGATCGTTCCATATTTTTGGCTTCCTCCGGTATTGTCATTCACCTTCCAGAATGCCTCCCTGTTACCCCTCTGAAATGGTATCGGAAGGGCAGGTAGTTCATCTTCACCCGGCGAGCGTGGCCCGGTAGAAGGCACCTGAGCAATGTTTAGGCGAAGGATTTCGGTTTTTCCTACCCGCATCATACCACAGTGGGGTTCAACACAACTTCATTGCCATCCACGAAGGTTGAAAAATGGGATATAGCCCCTTTTAAAGTATTTGTTGTACCGTCCCAATCCTCATAGGCCAGGTACTCCCATCTTCCACTGTGATCCTGCAACGCCATGAACTTAAATTCCGGCGGGCATGTTGCCGCTTCTTCATCCGTATAATGATAGCTTAGTTGTACGGGTTTACTAAAACGAATACCGGAAGGTTCAAATTGATAGGCTTTGTTCCCGTTTGGAATAACGGTAGTGACCGGTTGAATCTGAATCGCAGTTGTTTGGGTCAATGCATCTGCCGGAAAAATCAGGTCTAACTTGCCGTCAGCTGAAGTTATGGTTCCCCCTGCCGGGCCAATTTCCTTGCTCACCAGTTTTCCTGCTGGAGTACCGAAGGCAGTGGAATCAGGCAGTTGAATTGCCAGTATCTCCAATGAGTCTATTTGCATTTGCAGTGAGTCAGATTGTATTCCAATGGTATCGGTTTGTGCTGTGGTTATCAGAGACACCATCAATGCCCAAAACAGTAGCGTCTTTCTCATTAGCGTGCAGTTATAAGATCCATTAATTTTCTAAAAACTCCTTTTATCATAACATGTCTCGTTAGTACCAAATGTATCGTTCGTAAGCAGGTACAACCGGTCTTTCCACCCCTTTCCGCCATGGTTAACCTGAGCAAAACGGAAGTTCGCCTGCTCCGGTGAAGTGCCACCTCGCTTTTTCAGGGTCAGTTGGTTCCCGGAAATAACATAACTGCCATCCCCGTCAAAGGCATAGGTTTTAATATGGAGGTAATCATAGTAGGTATCGGTGCTGGTATAGGAAGCTCCCACGGCACCTGCAAAAGCGTAATTGCCGTTGGCCGCAAAAACATATTCCGAAGAAGCACCGCTCTCCGTCTGCGACCATACGCCTATGATCCTTTGAGGAACATCTTCTGACGTATTGGTTGGAATTGCCGCATTCTTAACCGTAAAACTGTTGAAAAACCTACGCCAGGTTTCATAGTTACGCAGGCAATCGATATGGGCAGGCAGGCTCGTATGGCGCACGGCAATGATCACTGCCTGGTTCCCTGCTTTTACCACGAGCGCTGTGCCGTCTTCCAGGTTGTAGCGGCCGTCTGCACCGGTTATGCTCATAGGCGCTTCCATCATGCAGTATTCCAGCCCTTTAGGCAAAAACCCTTTTGACAATACATATTGCTGTTCGCCGGTTTTTTGAAATTGCCATCCGGCATACATCATATCAAAAACAGCCAGGGCGTCTTTCTCCAAATCACCGGAAGACGGCTGCGGCTGCAGGATCCGTATCTCACAGCCCGATTCGAGGTTTTGAATGAACAGGTATTCCTTGTATTGCTGCAGCTGCCATTTGTCCGGCATACTGAATTCATAATCATCCGCTATATGGGTGTCAGCCTGAGATTTTGCTGTTTGTGCCGGACACACAATGCTGACAGCAATTACCCATACCATAAATAAAGGCGGTTTCATACCCGTAATTTATACGCAATTTATCCCAAATAAATATCGGCGTCAATAGAACAAAAGTTAGGAAATGAAAGGTCTGTAAATTAGGTGAGGAGTAGGATAGGTCATTGGATAAATTATATTCTTTTTTTGCCATAGGCCCTGTTAAGGGCTTCCGTCCTGTTCTGTACATGGAGCTTTTCATATATTTTATGGATGTGCTGGCGTACCGTGCCGGTGGCAATGGAAAGTTTGTCGGCAATTTCTTTATATAACAATCCTTTGGACAGCAGTTGAAGGATTTCATTTTCCCTCTTGCTTAGCGTAGTTATCATTTGCAGATTATTTTCCTGTTCCCGGAAAACCCGGACCAGCTTCCGAGCGATATTGGGACTCATAGGGCTTCCGCCGGCATGCAGGTCCTTTAGCGCCTCTATCATTTGCGGCAAGCCCGTATTTTTTAATAAGTAGCCCGATGCCCCTGCTTTGAGGGCATCAAAGACTTTTTCATCGTTTTCGTACACAGTAAAAATCATAAACTGCGTATGGGGCACTTTGTTTTTTAGTTCCCTAATGCATTCAATGCCGCTCATGCCGGGAAGGCCGATGTCCATGATCACAAGTTGGGGCTTGTCCACCGGTATTTCCCTGGCGGCGTCCTCCGCTGTTTTATAGGTATCGAGTATCCTGAATTCCGGGTTCAAGGCAATAAAATTTTTAAGCCCTTCCCGTACTTCATCCAGGTCCTCTACTATGGATAATGTGATGCTCATACGGTTTAAATGTATGCACAAATAGAATTGAATTCAATAGAACAATAGTTACCCAGGAAGCGGCACGGTGAATTTTATCAGGGTGCCTGCTGACTGCCAAATCCTAAATTCGCCACCAATTTCCTTAATTCGCTGCTCCATATTTATCAGTCCACTGCTAAACGGACGGATTTTGTTTTTATCAAAACCTGATCCGTCGTCCTGGATCTGAAATGAAAGTGATTGCTCTTGTTGAACGGTAAAGTATACAGTGGAGGCATCTGCATGTTTGACCACATTGTGAAGTGCTTCTTTTACGGTTAGATAAATATTTCGCCGGAACTCTCCACTTACAAAGCTATCGTGCAGATTTTCGGGTGTTTCCGCAATACACCGGACCCCGTTTTGTGATAAATAGTCCACGGCATAAGCACGGGTGTAGGCAACCAGGTCGCTGAGTGTATCATTTTTTTCATTGAGGGCCCATACGATTTCTCCCATTTTGTCTATCATTTCATGACTGTAGTGGCTGATACCACGGATATCTTCATCTATAGGTTGTTGGTGTTGTTTTTTAAGGCCGATGGTTTCGCTCAGGAATTTGATACGCGAAAGGCCCGCTCCGAGGTCGTCATGCATATCTGTGGCAATCCGGGTTCTTTCTTTCTCAATAGCTTGTTTTTTTTCCAGTATAATTTTTTGCTTTTCCAGTTTCCGCCGGTAATAACCCCGGATCAGCAAAAGCGCCAGGACAATTAAAAAACCAATGGCAAGCGATCGGAACAGGATGGTTTGCCACCAGGAAGGATGAACGACAATCCGGCACATTATTTCATTGTCTGCCCATATTCCTGCCACTGAAGTGGAGCGAATTTGCAATTTGTACGCTCCCGGCGCCTGGTCTGTAAACGACAAACTGTGTTGAGTACCTGTATGAATCCACTCTCCGATGTCATCAAAGCGGTATGCGTATTGAATTTTTTGCGGATCGTTAAAATCGAGCGCTGCAAACTCCACTGAAAAATAGTGGTCACTGTGCCTTAGTTCAATCACAGGTATTGATCCAGTTTTCTGCGGTATGTAATCCCGGTTCGCTATCCGGAAATTGGTGAATGCCAGCGATGGGATCCTGTTATGTATGCGGACACTGTCCGGATGAAAATAATCAATGCCATGAATTCCTCCAAAGAAAATCCAACCTTCGTTGTTTTTAAAACTAGCCCTCCGGTTATACTCAATATTAAGCAGCCCGTCAGCATTTCCATAGTTGCGGAATAATTGCTGCCTGACATCATAGCTTGATATGCCTGTATTGGTACTGAACCAAAGATTGCCATGATCATCCTTTTCCAAAGCATTCACGATATTATCCTGCAGTCCGTCTTCTTTGCCATAATGCCTGAAATTACCGGTGGCTGTATTGAAAGAACACAGTCCGCCATGGTAAGCAGCCATCCAGATTGTTTGATTATCCCGGTCTGTTTCCAGGGCATAAATATAGTCAGACGAAATGCTGCTGCTGTTCTGGTCATCATGCCGGTACTGGAGAATGGTGTTATTCTCCTGAGCCAGTTTCGTAAGTCCCTTACTGCCACCTACCCAGAGATCGCCGGCGGCATCTTCGACTGCATCATAAAAGAACTGGTTGCTGTATAGCGTATCATTCCTGAAAAATGTTTGGGGTACATCAGCTTTGACCATAAAACAGCTGTGGTTGTTTTTTCGGTTATAAATAAGCTGGAGTCCCTGTGCAGGTTCTGTTCTGATGGCAATGTACCCGCTTCCTGTTTTGGTGACTTCAAACATATTCTCACCGTTCAGCATCACAGGATGATTTTCCTTGTTTTTCATAATGGTCCCTTCGCTATACCATGAATATGCGGCGGGAAGCTGCGGTTTGCTAAAGACAGAAATAGTTCCCGTAAGTAAATTTACGTAGCCCACCTGGTCCCAGATATTGATAAACCAGATATCATTGCCTACCTGTTGTAAGCCCATGAAATAGGAACCCGTTGTGTTGCCCGGATTTTCTTTAACGAGCCTTACATTTTTAAAGCCACTGACCTGCGGGATAATTTTGTTAATACCCCCACCTACCGTTCCAATCCACATGGCATGGTCCCTGTCTTCTGTAATTACATTAATTTCCGAGTGGCTAAGGGATACAGGCTGGCTTTTATCCGCAGAAAAATATTCTAAGGCCAATGATTCAGGATCAATTTTGAACAGCCCATGGGAGCTGCCCGCCCAGATGGTGTTTTGGGAATCCTGCATCACTACATCAAACCGAAGGGATTCATTCTGTAAGGGTGTGGGTAACGGTAGCGCATGCATTTTTCTCAGTGAGGGGTCAAACCGAAGCAATCCTTTTTTATTGGTGGCCAGCCAGTAAAATCCATAACGGTCCTGTATTACATTGAATACCTCATATTCATTGAAAGCGGAAAGATCGGGGCTGGTATCGGTTTTTCTTTTGCAACTCCTTGAAACGGGATCATAAAAAAAGATTCCCGTTTTGCTTGTCAGCATGTAATTCCCTGCCCGGTCCATTCCTGTATTTTCCACCCGGGTAATGAATACTTCGCGGTTATTTTCATCGTATACCGGGATTTTTGAAAAGACTTTTGTTTTCGTATTGAACAAGAGCACGCCATATTCACAGGCCAGGATCATTTCATGGGCATTGAGAAAAATACCGTCGGAAAATTCCATTTGCTTATCCGGATAAGTCATATCGGGTGTTCGAAAAGTTTTCAGGGTCAAATTCATTCAGGCTCGAGCTGGTACCAATCCAGAACTTTCCCGTGATCTTGTCCTCTTCGATAAAGAAAACTGCATTATCACCCAGGGAGGATTCATTGTAAGGTTGATATTGGAAAACTTTGAAACCATAACCGTCATAGCGGTTTAGCCCCCCGTGGGTACCTATCCATATAAAGCCTTTTCTATCCTGGTGGATCGCATAAATATATCCCTGGGAAAGTCCATCTGCTATACCCAGTTTATCGATACGCCATGATCCCTGGGAATTGGCAGCGAAAATCCCTATAAGCAAAACCACTGGTATCAAAAATTTTGTGGCCACAAAACTTTGATTTTATCTTAGTTAATTAGATTACTCTCCAGCCATCCCAAGATCAACCAGCCCTCCGCAATATCGCCTGTTACCTACTGTAAACGTATTACCGAATAGTTAGAGCCCTGTAGGTTTACCATACCAAGGTACGAACTTCCCGGGGGTATCCGGAATATACTATGCAAATAAAAAGATGCAGGAATAAAGAAGGTATGTAGAGTAGAAGCACAGCCCAAAATGATTGGGTTCTAACTTTCTGGTGTTTTCTGTTCTGCCAGGTTGAAATTACAGAATTACCCCTTCAAAAAAGGTATCATGGAGCTTGATCATTACTTTTATACACGAAAACTTTTGATTGTTGGTATCAACAATTCTTTAAAATGGCTGTTACACTTGTAAGATTACTGACGGATTTCGGATTACTTGTGCTGATTTGGGTCATCCAGCTCATCATATATCCCGGGTTTTTATATTATTCCAAAGATAATTTGCAGGTTTGGCATCGGAAGTATACTACTTTGATCACCTACCTTGTTGCCCCTTTAATGCTGGCGCAGTTAGGACTGTCACTATACCAAATAAGTATGGTAGTGACGCTGTATACTATGGCCAGTCTATTGATTATAAGTATTATCTGGTTGGTTACCTTTCTACTTTTTGTTCCGATCCATAATGCCATTTCCAAAGGAACTTCAAATGAAGAAATGGTAGGGTCCCTGGTACGGAAAAATTGGCTGCGAACCGTTTTATGGACGATACTATTTGTAATGAGTGTTATTGCTTACGATAAACCATCACTATTTTGATTTTTTGGACTTAATACCAAAGGGATCCATAATCATAATAGTTTAGGTTTAAAGAATCGATTTTATGCTGGAGCATTTTCCTGATAAACTTCTTGTTTTTGTTGTACGCCTTATTTCTTTTAAATCGAATAAAGTTTCCATTGGCATGGATACTAAAATACTGCGCATTATAGATCACCAAACGGTAGTATGGAATAACCCAGGAAAATCGTTCTGATAGGATGGTGTAGTGTATGATTATGCCTTTGGGTCGCAGTTCAATTTTACCGAAATTTGGTTCCAATGATACGGGTTGACCACTCCGGAGTTTTTCATTTGTTTTGTCAAGTTGTACCCTGCCTGAACAGATGCCCCCAAGTTTAATCCGTTGAGCCAAGTTGAATCTTGTTCCCACCAGCCGTGCACTTTCGGTATTGTAATCTTTGTTGTTACGGGTCGTATTGAATAGCATCCTACTGATTTATTAAACTAAATCCTTGAAAAATTGATCCCCATTTTTAAAATGTAATTCCTTTTTTTCCTGCGGCATCTTGTCGAACACACCAACAAGCATTCCCAGCCTGGGGTTTTGACTGAAAAAGGAGCGGTGCTTGTCCATAAACTGCCAGAATAACCCATCCCAGGTCTCCTGCCATTCGCCTTTTTTATAATTGCTCATCTTCAGGATGTAATTACTGCTGCTTATATAGGGTTTCGTAGCCAGTAAGCCGCCATCTGCAAACTGGCTCATGCCATACACATTGGGCACCATGACCCAGTCATACGCATCGATGAAGAGCTCCATAAACCAGCGGTAGACTTCATCCGGGTCGAATTCGCAGAGGACCATGAAATTACCAAGGACCATCAGGCGTTCGATATGGTGGCAGTATCCTGTCCGCAGGACTTTTTTAATGGTATGGTCTACCGGCGAAATGCCCGTAGTACCGTTGTAAAAAGAGGAAGGGATCTTTCTGGTAAATCCCCAGAAATTATGTGTGCGTTCCTCACTGCCATGCTGTTCATATACCCCTCTGATAAATTCGCGCCACCCTACGATCTGGCGTATAAAACCTTCCGTAGAATTGATGGGGATGGAATGTTCTTCGGCATATGCCAAACTTTTTTCCACGATCTCCCGGGGGGTAATGAGGCCGACATTCAGCATCGGCGTCAGCATACTGTGGTTTAGGATGGAGTGCTCCGCGACAATGGCATCTTCGTAAGCGCCGAATTCCATAAATCGATGTTCCAGAAACTGTTGATACCAGGCTTTTGTCGTGTCAAAATTCGTAGGATATAATGAATGGTCGGTAAGTGACCCTAAATTGCCGGAAAAATGTGTTTGAACATATCGGACAGCTTCGGTATAAAATTCATCCGTATCCGGATACCGGATGGATGGCGGGGTTTTTCCGGCGGGGTATTTCTTCCTGTTTTCAGTGTCATACGTCCATTTTCCCCCGGAAGGGCTACCATCGATTTCAATAAGGATATGCCGCTTTTTACGCTGTTTTTTATAAAAGGAGGTTTGATGGTATTTTTTCTTATCGCTCCGAAAAAAAGAGGAAAGCTCCTCCTTTGTATTCAAAAATAAAGGTGAATCGAAGACAGTACGGGTTATATCTGCTTCTTTACAGGAAGTTTCAATTCGCTGCTGCAACCAATTATCAACAGGGTCAATATAGTTGATGTGAGTGACTCCTTCCTTTTTCAGGTGTGGGATGAGCTTTCGGATATCTGAAATGGGAAGGCTGGCCTGGATGTAATGAACCGTTGAGTTTCCTGCTTTCAGGAAAGCCTCATACCCTTTCATGGTAGCCCTGTGAAATGCAATTTTCTGTTTGTGAAACGGATACTGATGAAAAAATAAAAATTCTTCTACAAGGTATACTTCAGACGCTTCCCTTAGGAGCGGTGAGTCTTTAAAAAGTTGGTGCGGAAATATAAGCTCTATTGTCTTCAATGATCCTTTGCTTCATGCTGCCTGTTCAGGCCTGGCAGCTTTCCTGTCATAATAAACAGTGTGGGGTTAGTTTAATTTTTCCAGTTGTTTCATCACTTCTTCAGCTTCAAATACTTTTTGGTCACTGAGTTTTCGATTTGTTGTCGAGAGGCTATGTGATTCTTTTAAGAGCTTTGCATATTGGGCCTGCAATTTTTCCTTTTCCGATTTCTTTTTAAATAGTCCGAACATAACAGCGTAAATATTGTTTAATAATATATAAATATACTTAAACAAAAAGTTATAATCAAATTTGGAGTATTGATTGTGATTTATTTGTGAATGTTTTTAAATATCGGAAAGCTGCATGTGGAATTAAAAAAGCTTATTATATTTGCACCCTCCTTCGCAATCCATTCGGATTGTTTCGGAGGGCACCGGCCCATTTGCTGATTTTTCAGTAGGATTCGGTGATTTTTTTGGAGGAATGGCAGAGTGGTCGAATGCGGCAGTCTTGAAAACTGTTGAGGGTCACACCTCCGGGGGTTCGAATCCCTCTTCCTCCGCAAAAGTAAACCCACACCGGGAGGTGTGGGTTTTTTGATACCAATGACCTGTGAAAATTTATTTTCACAAGGTAGCGGGATCAAAAAACAAACAAGCGCCAGCTTGTGTGGTTTATATGTTTGCCCGGGATTGCTTTTTGGGGATCAACGAAGTTAATCCCCTACTTTCACAGCGTTTAAAAATAAGTATCCAACAAGCGCCAGCTTGTGTGGTTTATATGCTTGCCCGGGATTGCTTTTTGGGGATCAACGAAGTTAATCCCTCCATTCACAGCGTTTAAAAATATAGTATCCAACAAGCGCCAGCTTGTGTGGTTTATATGTTTGCCCGGGATTGCCTTTTGGGGATCAACGAAGTTAATCCCGTACGTTCACAGCGTTTAAAAATATAGTGACAAACAAGCGGCAGCTTGTGTGGTTTATATGCTTGCCCGGGATTGCCTGGTGGGGATCAACGAAGTTAATCCCGTACGTTCACAGCGGTTTAAAAATATAGATGACAAACAAGCGCCAGCTTGTGTGGTTTATATGCTCGCCCGGGATTGCCTTTTGGGGATCAACGAAGTTAATCCCCCTGCTTTCACAGCGTTTGAAAATATAGTTACAAACAAGCGTCAGCTTGTGCGGTTTATATGCTTGCCCGGGATTACCTGGTGGGGATCAACGAAGTTAATCCCTCCATTCACAGCGTTTAAAAATATAGTGACAAACAAGCGCCAGCTTGTGTGGTTTATATGCTTGCCCGGGATTGCCTTTTGGGGATCAACGAAGTTAATCCCCTACGTTCACACCGTTTAAAAATATAGTGACAAACAAGCGCCAGCTTGTGTGGTTTATATGTTTGCCCGGGATTGCCTGTGGGGATCAACGAAGTTAATCCCGAACGTTCACAGCGTTTAAAAATATAACACCCTACAAGCGCAAGCTTGTGTGGTTTATATGCTTGCCCGGGATTGCCTTTTGGGATGAAGTAAGCGCCTTATAACGGTGAATGAATTCCAAATTTGATTTTGGTTTTAACAAAAAGGCAAAACTATTGCCTTTCCGGGTCACCCTGCTTTGCAATTACAGTTGATGGGCTTACCTTTTAAAGGGGAGGGGTTTAGGACCCCCATCAACATCTCTCCCCTCAAATTTATTTTTAGCTACTTAGACCCTCCGGGTATCCTTCTCCCACAGCTATTATGGAGTCCATCACTTTCGCCGCAATACTGCTTGTTAATTGCATCCGGCGGGGTTAACTTGAAAAGGGGAGGGGTATCGCCCCCTCTCTCCAATAACCCCGCTGAAAACACCTCCCACCACCTGGAGAAACCAAAGCTTGCAGGTATTTATGAGTCCATCCCTTTTCCCTGCTACCCTGCCTGACAATTGCAGCGGGCGATAGTAACTTAAAAAGGGGAGGGGTTTAGGAACCCCATCCGGAATAACTACTAAAAAGTATTCTGTTAATCTTTGCTCATTTTCAATGGATCTTTCCCCCATAGACTTTAAGGATTCCATTCTATTTCCCTGCAACCCTGCCTGACTATTGCAACGGGCGGTAGTAACTTATAAAGGGTAGGGGTTTGAGCCAACAGGCCCCTATTGCAACCCTGATTCTGTTCATGATATGGGCAAAAAAATTCAATCAAGGCTGTTCTTTGAAATATAGGCTAAAAATTCCGGTTTATAGTTTTCCGAAACCGTAATGCGCTTTTCGCCGATAATGATCTGGCTCCTTTCTATGGTGTCTATGGCCTGCAATGCAACAATGAACGATCGGTGCACGCGCATAAATTGGTCTTTGGGAAGTTGTTCTTCCAGGCTTTTAAGGCTCATCAAGGTCAAGATGGCACTGGATCGGCCCTTGAGCCAGATTTTAATATAATCCTTTAGACCTTCAAAATAGAGTACTTCGTCAAGATTGATCTTGAGTTGTTTATAATCCGATTTAACGAACAGGAATTTCTTTTCACTAACGGAGGTTTCAGGGGATTGGCCCTTGACCAACGCGAACCATTCCCTGGCCTTTGTTGCTGCGGACAGGAATTCGGCATAGTCGAACGGCTTCAATAAATAATCCAATGCCTCTACCTTGAAACCTTCAAGGGCATATTCACTAAAGGCTGTCGTAAAGACAATACGTGTACTTTTGGGAAGCAATTTGGAGAGGCCGATTCCCGTAAGATCTGGCATCTGTATGTCCAGAAAAATCAGATCCACCTTTTCGTTTTCCAAATAGGTCAATGCCTCGATAGCGCTATCGCATTTATTTTTCAGGTCCAGAAAAGGCGTTTTCAGCACATAGCCCTCAATCAGTTGCAATGCCATGGGTTCATCATCAACAACGATACAACTTATTTTAAGTGGCTCCATTTCAAATTAGATTTCAAGGGTGAGGATGGCCGTAAAGACTTCGTCCTCGACGCTATGGTTCAGCGTATGTTTGTTCGGATATAGCAATTGCAGCCGTTTTTCCAAATTTTCCAATCCAATGCCCGAACCGCTTTTATCGCTGTCCGATTTGGGCAGGTTTGGGTTGGATGCTGTAAAGACCAAAAATGTTTCCGAGATTTCCATTTTAAAGGACAAGGTAGCGGACTTACTGGCCGGAACACCATGTTTAAAGGCATTTTCTACCAAAGTTATAAAAAGAAGGGGCACGACCGTTAGGTTTTGGGAGGATTCCGGGAACGAATAGGATATTTGTATTTTATCCGGAAACCTGAGTTTCATCAGTTCGATATATTGTATCATAAAATCGATTTCCTTTTGCAAACCGACCTTTTCGGTCTCGGTATCGTACAACAGGTAGCGCATCAGTTTTCCTAAGCTGTGGATGGTCTTTTTGGCTCGTTCTGGGGCGCTGTCCACCAAAGCATAAATCGTGTTCAATGAATTGAAGAAAAAATGGGGCTGTAATTGATATTTCAGATGTTGTATCTCCGATTGCAGTTTAACATTTTCCGCCTCTTTTCGTTCGGCTTCCGTTTTCATCCATCTTTCGGTCGTTTTCAGGGCGATGGAAAAAATCAACGGTACGGTCGATGCGATAATGTCCAGATAGAAAAATAAAGTCCGGGGAGGCATATCAGGTCGGTTTCCGTTAACCAGGAGTACTTCCGAAAGATACTTCTTCAGTTCCTGGTTGATTCCGACCAAAATAGCGATCAAAGCAGCATTGATCAGCCAGAAGATGACCATTCGTTTGTTGAAAAGAAAAGTATCAATGAGATAGATGTAGTTGGCGTAAAAAATGAAGGCATAAAAGAAGAGCGGGATCCAGGAATGGATCAGCGTCCGGGATAGAATTTGATCCTGGTCCTGCCCCTGCGACAAAAAATAGGGCATGAAAAACAATAGCAGCCAGGTCAAAACATGAAGTAACCGGGTTGCGTTTTTTTTTCTGTTCACTTGCATCAACTCATTTTTTTACTCATAGCGCAATGCTGTGATCGGGTCTAATGCCGACGCTTTTCTGGCTGGATACCATCCGAAAAAAATACCCGTAATGGCACAGACCGCGAAGGAAATTATAATCGAATAACTGGTCACACTCGTAGGCCAATTCAGTATTTGTTCGATAGCATAGGTTGCACTAAGGCCCAAAATTACACCAATTATTCCGCCTGTAATACTTATTAAAATGGCTTCGATCAGGAATTGGGTCAATATATCCAAACCTTTGGCACCTATAGCCAATCTCAGGCCAATTTCCCGTGTGCGTTCTTTTACCGATACGTACATGATGTTCATAATACCAATGCCACCTATCAACAAAGAAATGCTGGCAATGGCCACCAACAGAATGGTCATCATGTCGCTAGTTGAACTAAAGGTGGAAATCAGTTCATCCATCGAGCGCACCTCAAAATCCTCCGTAGCATCTGCGCTCAGATGGTGTGATTCCTGCATAATTCCCGTTACGTCTGCTACTGCCGCCTCAGCAACTTCTTCACTTATGGCCGATGCGACGATTGAATGAAGATAATCTATGGCTAAAATTCTTTTTTGAACCGTCGTATAAGGTGCCAGGACAACATCATCCTGATCTTGCCCGAACGTATTCTCGCCTTTTTCGCTCAAAACACCGATTACCTTGAATGGAATATTGTTAAATCGGATCATTTGACCTACGGGATTCTCGCCATTGGCAAAAAGGTTCTCTACTATGGTCTGCCCGATAACAGCCACCTTGGCTGCCGACTTGACCTCCGCGTCGGTAAACATACTGCCATCGGTTACTTCCCAGACTTTTATGGAAAGATAATCGGGATTGACCCCGTAAATACTGGAGGGCCAGTTTTCGGACCCACTAATGACCTGGCCGTTGCCGTTGACCTGGGGCGAAATATAGCTTAGCAGGGTAGCTTTTGCTTTCAATTCCCCAAAATCATCCAGGGTCAATGACTGCATTTCGTCCCGGTTCAGACGTACACCGCCCTGTCTTTCCGCATACGGTCTAATGGTGATCATATTAGATCCCATGCTTGAAATTTGGGTCCGGATACTTTCCTTTGAACCTTCCCCTATGGCCAACATAGCAATCACCGAAGCTACGCCGATAATGACCCCTAACATGGTAAGCAATGCCCTGACCTTATTGAGGGTTATGGCCTTTACCGCTATCTTGAGTAGATTTAAAATTCTCATATCAGTCTTCTATGGGCATCGCCAACAACTTATCGGCGGCCTGGTTCACATGGCGATTGTTTTCGTCTTTTAGTAGGTAACCATCCTTTAACACGATCGTTCGCTTACTGAAATCGGCGATATCTGGTTCATGGGTCACAAAAACAATCGTTTTTCCCTGGTCGTTCAATTCCTGAAAAACCGACATGATCTCATAGGAAGTGCGCGTATCCAAATTTCCGGTGGCTTCGTCGGCCAATATGACAACAGGATCATTGACCAACGAACGGGCTATGGCCACACGCTGTTGTTGGCCTCCCGATAATTGTGAAGGAGTATGGTGCAGCCTATCTGCAAGTCCTACTTTTTCCAAGGCATTCAATGCCCTTTCCTTTCGTTCCCGGGTGCTTATTTTACTATTGTACAGCAATGGTAGTTCCACATTTTCCAATGCGGTGGTTCTGGGTAACAGATTGTAGGATTGAAAAATAAACCCGATTTTTTCATTTCTTATTTTGGCAAGTTCATTTTTGTCAAGTTCACTGACCGCTACCCCGTTAATGGCATAACTACCGGAAGAGGGTTGGTCCAAACAGCCGAGTATATTTAAAAGCGTACTCTTTCCGGAGCCACTTGAACCCATTATGGTCACAAATTCCCCTTTCTCGATATCGAAAGAAACTCCCCTTAATGCATGTACGGTTTCAGCACCCATAGTAAAGTTTCGTTTCAGGTCTTCTATATGTATGATCTTATTTTTCATCATCAGTTTGGATTATCTTGGTGGTCCTCCACCTCCTGGTGGTTTTGTTGGCATGAACGGGCTATCGCTTTCCCCTGCTGCCTGAATGATTTTCGTTCCTTCTGTGGCCTTGATCTGGTAGGCCAGCCGATCGCCTTCTTTGAGTCCGCCCAGCACTTGAACGTTTACGCCATCACTAGTGCCCAATTCTACTTTAACAGGTCTAATTATACCATCATCGTCCATCCAGACCACGGTACCCTCGCTAGCATTGTCCACTTCATTTTGAGCAGGTGGGGTAGGTCGGTTTTCGGATGCACCGGCAGCATTATAGGCCATCAGCAGTTGCCGGTTCGGCTTAAAATTTACTGCCTTGGCCTCAATGGTCAGGACGTCTTTTAATTCTACGGTGTAGATGGCTATGGTTGCCGTCAAGCCCGGTTTGAGTTTTAAGTCGGGATTATCGGCCTTGACCACCACAGTATAGGTAACCACATTCGATGTTGTCGTGGGGTTCAATCGCACTTGTATAACCTCTCCTGCAAACGCTACTTCCTGATAGGCATCTACGGTAAAAGAAACCCGTTGCCCATCCTTTACCTGCCCGATGTCTGCTTCGTCAACATCGGCCTCGACCTGCATTTGCTTAAGGTCTTTCGCAATGGTAAACAGTGTAGGGGTGCTAAGACTTGAGGCCACAGTCTGACCTTCATCTACATCCCTTGACAGGATGACCCCATCAATGGGCGAGTAGATATTCGCATAGCTCAAATTGGTCTTGGCCTTTTGCAGATCGGACAACCGTTCTATAGCCGTATTCTTTGCATCGTTTAATTGATATACAGCATCGTCGTAATCGGACTTGCTAATAACCTGGTTATCGTATAGGGTTTTTTGGCGATTATAGATATTCTCCCTGTAGTCTCTATCATTAATGGCATTGTCAAAGGCCGCCTGTTGTTGTGCCAGGGTGGCCCTTAAATTGGTCTTGTCCAATTCGGCAATAAGTTGGCCTTCGGTGACCACGCTATTATAATCCACGTAAATTTTTTCTACCACACCGGAGACCTGGGTTCCCACATCCACTTGTTTTACGGGCTGAATCGTACCTGTGGCAGTAACCGTTGTGGTGACATCTCCTTTGGCAACCGCAACAAATTCTGCGGATAACTGTTCCGTTGTCTTTGCTGAGATCAGAAAGTATACAAGCCCAATGGCAACTAGCAAGGTCCCAATCCCGATTCCTATTTTTGTTTTCTTATTTTTCATGACTTATATCTTAATTTCGTTTCCTTGATAAAATTGAAGCAACTGGGTATACAGCAGGCTTAAATATTTAGCCTGAATGTAGTTTTGTTCGGTATTGGTATAGATATTTTGGCTCACAACAAGGTCGGTTGTGCTCAAAGCCCCCAGTTCATATTGTTTTTGCGCCAGGCGGTACGATTCGCCTGCCGCGGTCCTGGCGATGTCGGCGGCCTGCATCTGACTTTGTGCCGCAGTGGCATTTTGCCAGGCCGTTTCTATTTTTTGGTACAGGTCTTTTTCCTGTTGCGCGAGCTCCAATTCGGCGATGTCGATATCTATTTTGGCGTTCTCGACCTCAGTTTTTGTTCGGTTCCTATTAAATATGGGTACGTTCAGTGATAATCCCAATCTTTGATTGAAGTTCAGGTCGAATTGATCGGCAAAATTAAAATCCTGTGTCGAGGTGTAACCGCTGCCTAGACTTCCCGTCAGGGAAAGGGTAGGCAGATATCCGCCTTTGGCAATATCCAGCTCCTTTTCAGCAACCGATATATTGACCTTGCCTGCATTTATTTCGGGAAGGTGCAGTAAAGCTTCCGTGTAGACCTCGTTCAGGCCTGGTATGATGTTCAGATCCATTCCGTCCGAATCTGCAATTTCCAGGGTAACCTCCGGTGGCAGCTCCAATAGCTGTTGCAAGGTCAAAAGCTGTTGGGCATAGTCGTTTTTTGCGGTAATCAGGTCATACGCATTAGTAGCTGTTTGTGATTGTGCATCGGTATAGTCTTTAATGGGAATGGAACCTGCCTCGAAACGGGACTTCGCCCTTTGTTCCTCTTTTTGAGAACTGGCCAGGTTGTTCTCAGCGATCACAATGTTTTCCTTGCTATAAAGCAGTTGGATATAACTTTCGGTTATGCTCAGCGTAATATTGTTCATAGCCTCTTCTTCGTAGAGCAAAAATTGATCGACCAAAAGTCTGTTCTGCTTGATTTCATTGCTGATCTGATTTCCCTGGAAAAGTGTTACCTGGGAACTCAGTCCCAAACTAGTGGAGTTGATCGATTGGGAAACAAAATCGCTTGTAATAGGGTCAATCGAATTACCGTTCGTGAAATTTTGGGATGCATTGCCGCTCAAATTCGGCAATCTTGATGATTTGGCCGCCTTTAAATTGGCTTCTGTACGATTTTTTTGTAGCACGGCCTGTTTAACGGTAATGTTGTTTGCCAAGGCATGGGAGATGCACTCTTCCAATGTCCATATTTTAGGGGTCACATCGGTCGTTTCCTGTCCGTGTGCGGAGTATACCAGCAAGGCGAGCGCCAAAATGATGAATTTTTTCATGGTCTTTAATCCTTTCAAAAGAAATCAAGACCAAATATCCGTAGGTCATGATCTGTTTGAAAATGAAATAGACGACGGGGGGAATTGACTGGATAGATCCGCCTTTTTTATCGATGGATTATTATGAGCATATGGATTTAGCCAATAAATTTGGATTAACATATGTTTCCATACTGGCAACAGTCCTTAGGACAATTTGAGATTAACAGTATCAATCCGGATGTCCGTTCCACAGCCTAACCCGAAAATTTTGCGCATGTATACTGTCGGGATTTTGCAGTGTCGGGGCAATAAGCGTAGCTGCCTGCCTATTGCGGGAAGTATAATCGAATAAGGGCGCGACCTACTTCTTGTTTGATTTCGTCTTTAATGCTTTAAAAAGGGAATAGCACAGGGCAACATGTTAAAGCGGTGATGCAGCCCTGTAACCCTGCTTGTCCATTGCAGCCAGTAGGGTTAACTTAACAAGGGGAGGGGGCATAGAGCCCCCATCTGGAATAACCTGCTAAAAAGTATGCTTACAACCTTCGTTCATCTTCTCAGGATCTTCCCACCATGGGTTTTTAGATTCCTTAACCATTCCCTGGCAATCCTGCTTGTCGATTTCAGCCTGTGGCGTTAACTTGACAAGGGAAGGGGTATAGAGTCCCCACCTGAGATTCTACTAAAAACTAATCTGAAAACCTTCGTTCATCTTCTCAGGATCTGCCAGCCATGGGTCTCAAGGAATTCACTCCCTTTCCCGGCAACAATACTTGTCCATTGCAGCGGGCAGTATTACCTTGAAAAGGGGAGGGGTTCAGATCCCCTGTCTGAAATTACCTCTTCAGAATCGGTATCAAGCTTCGTTTTGCTTAGCAGGAGATCCTTACCACTGGTCTTATTGTGTCCATACCCTTCCCAGGCAACAATGCTTGACAATTACAGCCTGGGGCGTTAACTTGACAAGGGGAGGGGCATAGAGCCCCCATCTGGAATAACCTACTAAAAAGGAAGCTGATAAGGATCTTCAAACATAGCCTTCAAATTTGTAAAATTCACGTTTGGAATCAGAAAAGGAGACAGCTTCAAAAACGAGTTATCTCCTTTTTATTTTTAAGTCTGTATCCACTTAGGGTGGAATATAAATCCCCAACTGGTTGAACTTGCTATTTGTAATGCCAGCTAAGGGAATGATTCACCAGCCACTTCCTCAACACGTCCCAGGCAAGATCGTTTGCGTTCTCACCCATTAACAGATCTGCATGTCCGTAATCAATAGCGCGTAATTCTGGCGGTTGTAGCGATACCATATGATGGGTGATGTCCTTGCTCCTTGTTAAGCTACTGGAGTAGAGGCCTTGTTGGCCATATCCTCCGGCCACGCCCAAATATAGGATAGGTACCGAAATCTCCCCCAGGTTTCTGTAAAGTCGTACATCCTGTTCATCGCAAAGAGAGGTGGTCGTTTCAAACCCCTGTAATATTGGTTGATAGGGGGCAAGAACTCGTAATAAATTAACCAAGCGCTCAGGTTTGGTGTACAACAAACCTATAGGAATATTGTTCTCGTCAAATTCTCCACCCCAAAAGTGCCAAAAAGGTGCCGGAGGATTGGCGCCGGGAACAGTACCGGCAAAAAGGGCAAACTGGTAATTGGTAAGGCCTGGAACAAACGGTGAATCCTCATCGGGTGCTAAAGCTGCTAAATCACCGACTTGGCTAAATACAACGCCGTTATTGTTTTGATATATTCCATTATCAAGTGCCTCCCGGGCGATAAGTGCCTGATCACAGGCAGCAAGGCGGAACGCTTCATCTTCCGGTGCATATTTTACAAGTCCTTCTGCTGCTATAAGACCTTTAATATCACGACGACACCTGGGCTGCTTGGTTTCCTTGCCGGCTGCAGCGTAGGCGACACTTACCCCGTAACTAAAGCCCAACAGATTCAGGCGGCCACAACCCTGGTGCGTGAGTCCCCGTATCAGACGGGCGATCGACATCGATGCCAAGACATGATCAACATCGCGCTCAATTCCCCAGTCCTGCATAAATGAGAAATCGCTTGTCTCCACAGGAACCAGTGTCCATGCCAGGTCAATTCCCCATACATCGATGTTGTTCGATGCTAAATAGACTGGTGACGAATTTTGGGCATTGGCTTTGTCTACCCCGGGGCGTAAGAAAATATCATCGAAATCCTGAGACGCTCCATGGATCATAAATATCGCCCCTTCAGTACGAACAGGACGGAATGGTCGTTTCTCCCGAACCACACGATGGATCCTTACGACATCATATTCGTTTTTCCCCAAACGCACTTCCATTTGGTAGTGTGCAATACCGTTACCAATTTCCGACCTGGTTATCTTTTTGAAGCAAATCCTTTTTTTGGCGCTTTTTGATTCCTGACTAAGCCCGATGGCGGTTTTTTCTGTGGCCTGAGCATCTTGAATAGTGATAATTTTCGTATTCCCGGGGTTCGTCAATATTACCTTTTCACCATTCTCACCTGTCAATCCAAATAGTTTAACACCGGGTTTATTGACGTTTAAAGCTTCTTCATAAATTCCTGGTTCAATAAACAGGGCATCCCCCGGCCTGGCTTCGTTCAAAGCCTGCGCAAGTGAACTTTCCTTATCCACAATTATACTCGACTCGAAACTTAACTCCTCCAGTAAAGCTACCCAATTATTTTCCTTTTGATCCGCTATGGGATCAGACACAGTCAACTCCTCATAATCTGGTTTTGCACAGTTTGCTGCTAGGATGAAGCATAAGCTGAGGCAGATCTTGACCAGGGTACCGGGAGAAAACATCTTTAAAGTTTTCATGATTAAATTTTTTTACTAGGTTAAAAATCTGATTAAACAATAGCTATGAAAGCGGTTGGCTAACTACGTTATATTAAAGGTCCGATATTTAATAAAGGGTGAATATCAGCTATGTCCCGATAAGTTCTAATTTTTTTGAAATAGAGGTTGCCTATTTAAACTATGTTGCACCATAGTCAAAGAGGAGGTAGATTATATTCTTGTAAGAAGTTGGCAAACCTGGGGTCCATTCTAAGCGGTTCAAAACCGGGCCATGTCCTGATCCAGGGGATCCAGAAGTCGGGTGTTTGATATTCCAGCCAATAAAAGGCTTCGTCAATATCCCCCAGCGTAGTATATATCTGGCATAGCCCGAAGGCCGTTCTTGTGGTGATGGCACCATCTTTTAATTCTGAAATAATAGCCAATGCTTTGTCCTTATTACCGGTTGCGACATACGTATTTGCAAGGCTCCATTTCCAAACCGGATTAATTTCCACCGCCCTTAGATGAGCTTCTATCGCCTTTTCATCCCACCCCTTCTTTAAATACACGTTTCCAATCATCCACCAGGAATGTCCAAAATCCTTATCCAATTCCAGTGCCAGACTTAGCTCCTCCAGGGCTTTATCGTAGCGGCCTGTCCAGTAGTATAAAGAACCTAAGTCTGCAGTAATGATCGGGGTAAGGGGATCCAATTCCTTAGCGATCTTATTTTCGGCCAAGGCCTTTTTCATGTGGCCCATTAACACAAGATACCAGGCATAGTGAAAATGGTTCCATGCCAGGTTGGGATTGATGCTATTGGCCTTAATCAGGTTATGCTCCGCCCCAATCCAGTCCCTTTCGTAATATAATTTTATAGCACCCAATGCTGAATAGCCATTTGCAAGCGTCGAGTCCAATTCTATGGCCCTAATCGCGGCGGCCCTCCCACGTTTCCAATACGAGTTTGAAGGGTCAGGGCCATGGCCAAGTGCTAAATACCCTTCGGCCAGCCTCGCGTAAGCAAGCGGGTCCGCCGGATCATTGTCAATTGCCTCGTGAAGATATTCCAATCCTTTTTGAAATTCTTCGGGGGTAGATTTATTAAGAAGGTAAATCCCCCTTAAATAGGCCTTATAACTTTCAGTGTTGACCTTTCTCACGGTGGCCAGATGCATTTTTTCCTCATTGGACAAATGAACTTGTACGGTCTTTGCGATATCTTCTATGACCTTGCTATGTAAAGAGAGAACATTCGGTATATCCCGGTAATATTCCTGTGCCCAAAGATGTCGTTCTTCAGGAAAAGCATCTATTAATTGAAGTTGCAGGCGCAAGCTATCACCTGTAATCACCACCGACCCTTCCATGATCACATCCACTCCTAATTCCTTGGCAATATCCTGTATAAGTAAATTACTATGGAGATATCGCAACGTGGAGGTACGTGAAATTACGCGCAAACCTTTGATCATCCCTAACTCACCGATAAGGGCATCATGGATTCCGGCGGTCAGGTATTCCTGATCCGGGTTTTTGGACAAATGTTCCAAAGGAAGAATGGCTATGGATTTGGGAGGCGGCAGTATCGGATTAGTTTTTGACCTGTTTTTATACAAAAAGACCAAAAGAATGGCTACCAAAAGGATCCCGGTCAATATAAAGGTATTTTGAACAAAAGATCTTCTGGAAACAGGTTGCATTTTGTAGTCGGGGCCATTCCCTTTTATGGCTATTGGGTACGTGTTGGCAGTTCGACGCTCGATTGATACAAGAATCTCTGTGGCACCCGTATGAACTTCGTTCCGACTTCTTTTTAATGCCTCCCCGGGGGGATAGCCATAATAGTCATGAAAGCAGGTATTAAAATAGGATGTACTCGCAAAACCGACACTATAGGCGACCTCAGCAACAGTGGCTACATCTTTTTGAAGCATTTTCATGGCCTCCTTGAGCCTTATTTCACGAATAAACTGGCTTATTGATTTCTTTTTTAGCAGCTTTAGTTTACGGTACAGATGAGATCTGCTAATTCCTTTGAGCCGAGCCAGTGCTGCCACACCAAATTGTTCGTTTTGCAGGTTTTCATAAACAATTTGCTCCAGGTCCTGAATGAATTTTTCTCCCTTCGAAGTATCTACCTCAAATTTCATGATACAAAGTAATATTTTGGTATTCCTTGTTTGGGAGAAGAGGGTACAATTAAAGATACTAAAATTAAATTATAACAGCATTGCAAGTAATTGATAACCAGAGCAATTTGAAAAATGCATATTCCTCAGGTTTAATTCCTGAAGCCCGACACTTAGGGTCGAAAAAAACGATACCCCCCCGGGGTAAGTAACCGTTGGGACTTTTTAGTGTGATTTAGGTTCACAAGCAAGTCTTTACGATTCAACGGAGCAGCTGTGCCCGCCATTTGCGGCAATAAGCATTAATGTAACCAGTGGAAGCTGATTCTATCCACTTTTCCTTATAAATCACATAATTAAACTTCCACGTAACATTGCTGGCACGGATGCCAGAAGTTTAAGGAATGCATCCCTTTCCCTGCTATACTGCTTGTTAACTGCATCCGGCGGGGTTAACTTGACAAGGGGAGGGGTTTCGAACCCCTGTCAGAACTTTTGCGCTCTAAAATTTCATCTTCCGATCCTGGTTTTTCCATGCAGGAGCCACCTGGGATGATCCCCCATTTGGATGCTGTGGTGAACATATCCTGTTTGAATATCACATAACCCAGCTATATACCTTACCCTGCAGATTATGGATTGGCCATTCCCATTTCCTGCAACACTGCTGGGATATTTCAGTCTGCGGGGTTAAATTAAAATGGGGAGGGTTTTGGAAGCCCCATCTGAGAACCTGCTAAAATATAATCTGTTATCACAGGACCTTACCTAGACTATTTAAAGAGCCCATCCCTTTCCCTGCTATACTGCTTGTTAACTGCATCCGACGGGGTTAACTTGACAAGGGGAGGGGTTTCGAACCCCTGTCAGAACTTTTGCGCTTTAAAAATTCATCTTCCGATCCTGGTTTTTCCATGCAGGAGCCACCTGGGATGATCCCCCATTTGGATGCTGTGGTGAACATATCCTGTTTGAATATCACATAACCCAGCTATATACCTTACCCTGCAGATTATGGATTGGCAATTCCCATTTCCTGCAACACTGCTGGGATATTTCAGTCTGCGGGGTTAAATTAAAATGGGGAGGGTTTTGGAAGCCCCATCTGAGAACCTGCAAAAAAAATAATCTGTTATCACAGGACCTTACCTAGACTATTTAAAGAGTCCATCCCTTTCCCTGCTATACTGCTTGTTAACTGCATCCGGCGGGGTTAACTTGACAAGGGGAGGGGTTTCGAACCCCTTTCTGAATCAGTCCCTACAAAAGTATTAAGCTTCATCATGCTTTACAGCAGTCCGCCCGACTGGGATGCAGGAAACCTTGTTGGCGGCCCGATCGTCATGGATTACCTTTCCTTGTGTAACCAATGTTACGGGAAAACCATAATATATGGGCTATTTTTGGTGTATAGATAAAACCAGGACTTACATGAAACACCATCAAATTCTTATCATCGGAGGCGGAACTGCCGGAATCATGGTTGCTGCACAATTGACACGGCAAAAAAAGATCAAGGACATTGCCATCATCGAACCCGCCGGCACACACTATTACCAACCTGCCTGGACATTGGTAGGGGCCGGTACCTATGATTATGATAAAACAGCAAGGCCTATGGCTTCTGTAATACCTCGTGGTGTCAAATGGATACAGGACAAGGCCACAGGGTTTGATCCTGAAAATAATACGGTGCATACCGAAACGGAAGGTGACCTTACCTATGATTACCTGGTGGTAGCTCCCGGACTTGTTTATGATTACAGTCTGGTTCCAGGGCTGAGTGAAGCCATGGACAAAGGAGTGGTATGCAGTAATTATACCGACCCCAGGCATACATTAAACGTACTTAAAAATTTTAAGGGCGGCACCGCATTGTTTACCCAACCCACCACCCCCATAAAATGCGGTGGAGCTCCTCAAAAAATAATGTATCTGGCCGAAAGCTACTTTAGGAAAAGTGGTGTGAAGAATAAAACGAATATCGTTTTTGCCACGGGGGGTACCATTATTTTTGGGATAAAGGCGATCGCGAAAACTTTAATGGAAGTAGTTGACAGAAAAGACATCAATTTGCGGTTTGGATACCAGCTGAAAAAAGTGGATGGTCCAAATCAAATAGCTTGGTATAGTTTTGCCGACCATGAGAAAGAATACAATCATAAGGACATAAAAATTGAAAAAGATGGCGACCTGACGGGTATACACTACGATATGATGCATACTGCCCCGCCCTCCGTAGCCCCTGCATTCATAAGGAATTCGGCATTGGCAAATGATACGGGATGGTTGGATGTGGATCACTATTCTATGCAGCATAACAGGTTTCCCAACATTTTCGGCTTGGGTGATGTTGCCGCCCTGCCTACCGCTAAAACAGGTGCCGCCATCCGTAAACAGGTGCCTATTGTAGTGGATAATATCGACTTGTTGATTCAACATAACCATATGGGTACCCAAGCATATAACGGATATTCATCATGCCCGTTGGTTACGGATTATGGTAAAATGGTGTTGGCAGAATTTGATTATAAAAACAATTTTACCCCCGATCCAAAATTAAAACAAATGCTGGTTTTTGATAGTTCAAAAGAATCCTGGAAGCTCTGGATACTCAAGAAATATGGATTACCGTATCTGTACTGGAATAAGATGATGAAAGGAATTGACATTTGAAAATTCGCCCTATTCAATGGAAAGATGAATAGTAGAACTTTTTTATTTTTCAATGTAACAAGGATAACTGACTTTCCATTGTAGGACCTTTATTTGCAACACTAAATTTTCTTATGAACTGGATATATGAACCCTGGCCCTGGTATATAGCAGGCCCTATGATCGCCCTGATCATGTTTTTACTGCTTATGGCAGGAAAAAACTTTGGCATGTCCGCAAATTTGCGAACCTTGTGCACCATCTGCGGTGCGGGAAGCAAGGCAGACTTTTTTAAATTTGACTGGAAAGCACAGCGTTGGAACCTTATTGTTGTGATAGGTGCTGTTATTGGAGGCTTTATCGGGTCCCAGTTTCTTTCGGATGATACCGCTGTAGCCATTGATCCGGAGACGATCAGCGACCTGCAGACGCTGGGTTTCAACAGTGCCGGTCATGCATATTTGCCAGATGAATTGTTCAGTTTGAGTACCCTGACGGATATTAAGAGCCTGATAATTTTGGCAATGGGAGGTCTGCTGGTAGGTTTTGGTGCTCGGTATGCAGGCGGTTGTACTTCGGGTCACGCCATTTCAGGACTGAGCGATCTGCAATTACCTTCCTTCATTGCCGTAATTGGCTTCTTTATTGGAGGTTTGGCCATGATACACCTGATATTCCCCCTGATATTTTAATAAAATGAGAACAATATCATATCTATTGATTGGCATCCTTTTTGGAATTACGATGTTTAAGTCCGAAGCCGCCTCATGGTTTCGTATTTACGAAATGTTCAATTTTGGATCGTTCCACATGTACGGGATAATTGGCTCTGCCCTGATAATTGGTATTATCATGGTACAACTAATAAAAAGACTGGATATCAAATCCTTTTATGGCAAAAAAATAATATTCAATCCAAAGGAACTTGGCTTTAGCCGGTATATGTTCGGGGGAATTGTATTCGGACTGGGTTGGGCATTGGCCGGGGCATGTCCAGGTCCCATGTTTACTTTGATTGGGGCCGGATATGTTCCGATCCTGGTTGTAATACTTGCTTCTGTTTTAGGTACCTTCCTGTATGGTTTGTTAAGAAATAAACTTCCACATTGATTAAAAAAACCTTAGCTATTATTACCAATGCATACGTCGATACCCTTTTCCGATATAGCATAGAAACCCGGCGGATCGCTACCTCATTTTAATATTCAAAATCTATAACTTTTAATTTTCCCCGAATCGACACTTTTTCTGGTCATTTATATTTACAGTTCCCAAGTTGATTGTGCCAACTCAGTGATGAAATCTACCTATGTTTTGAGAGTCGGAGAATTTGGTATTAAATCAACGAAGATGCTTCAAGAACCTGACAAAAAATTAAAACCTGAATTACATACCGTGGACTACCGCCCGACGTTCGAGGGGCCTGGCCAATCCCGGTTACTGCATCATTCCACTTGAGAATATGTCATTATTCTAATTATACCTGCTATTTTTACCCAATGGAAGAATGGTACCATTACCCGCTGCTGGTAGTTGTCGGGTTTGCCGTGGGGTTTGTGAATACTGTAGCTGGTGGTGGCTCCCTGATCTCCCTCCCGGTATTGATCTTCCTGGGCCTGCCCTCCAGTGTAGCCAACGGGACCAACAGGGTGGCAATTGTGATCCAGACCTCCCTGGCTACAGCCGGATTTAAAAGCAAAGGGGTAAGCACCTTTCCCTTTAATATCTATCTGGGGATTTCCGCCATGCTCGGGGCCCTAATTGGTGCCTATATCGCAGTAGACATCCAGGGGGAAACCTTTAACAAGATCCTGGCGGTGATCATGCTGGCCGTGGTGCTCATTATTATATTTAAACCCAAGGTTAGCCTGAAAGACCTTGAAGAGCGGGTAACAGGCAAATACCTGTGGATCGGGATTATTGCATTTTTTTTCTTTGGTATCTATGGTGGATTTATAAATGCCGGATTGGGTTTTATTATGATGTTTTTTTTACATTATGTGCACAAAATGAACCTGGTCCGGGTAAATGCGACCAAAGTGGCGGTGGTTTTTATCTATACCCTTGCAGCACTCGCAGTGTTCGTGTTCCATGAAAAGGTCATCTGGAAAATAGGGCTGATACTGGCAATCGGAAATGGCTCCGGGGCGTGGTTCGCCAGCCGGGTATCGGTCGATAAGGGTGAAGGTTTTATCAAAACCTTCCTGGTCATCATGGTAGTAGTCATGGCTGTGAGATTATGGTTTTTTAACTAGTTGCTTATGAAGGATATTATCAAACGGCTTGAATGGCGGTACGCGGTCAAAAAATTTGATCCGGATAAATCAGTGCCAGACAAACAACTGCTGAAACTCAAACATGCCTTTAACCTTACCGCTACCTCCTACGGCCTCCAGCCCATTAAGATGGTGGTGGTACACAACAAAACAATCCAGGAGCAACTGGTGCGTTTTTCCTATCACCAACGACAGGTGGCACAGGCCTCCCATGTGCTTGTTCTTTGTATTGAGACCAAAATAGACCGGGGCTATATCGCTGATTATTTTAACCGTGTGCAAAAAATCCGTGGCACCAGCGATGCCATCCTGGAACCCTATAAGGTAGCTATGGAACAGGATTTCACCCAGATGGAATCTGCTGAGATCAAAGCCTGGGCCACCCGGCAGGCTTACCTGGCGCTGGGGAACCTCCTGACGATCTGTGCTGTGGAAAAGATCGATTCCTGTCCTATGGAAGGTTTTTCTGCGGAAGGGTATGATTCTTTGCTGGAACTTGATAAAATGGGCCTCACTTCCGTCCTGGTACTGCCTGTGGGATACCGGGCAGCAGATGATATGTTCTCAGGCTTTAAAAAAGTAAGGCGCCATCTGGACGAAAGCGTTATTGATATAACCTGAACCCGACTGGTTGGCTGCAATGCGGGAAGGTATCTGGGAACGGTCGGACCCATTAATCCACCATAACTTAATCTGAAATACAATATGCCGGGATTTGAACTTTTTGGTGATAAGGAAAGGGCCGGGATCCAACAGGTCCTCGATACGGGGGTCCTCATGCGATACGGGTTCGATGGGATGCGGCAAGGCCATTGGAAAGCCGCTGATCTGGAAAAGGCGCTCGCCGTTCGCATGCAGGTTCAATATGCCCAGGTGGTTAGCAGCGGAACCGCAGCCCTTACCGTAGCCCTTGCCAGTGCCGGGATAGGGGCGGGGGATGAAGTGATCCTTCCCACCTTCACCTTTGTTGCCAGTTTTGAAGCCATTCTGGCCCTCGGGGCTATCCCTGTCCTGGCCGATGTGGATGATACCCTTACACTCGATCCAAAAGCGGTGGCCAATGCCATTACCAGTAAAACAAAAGTGGTCATGCCGGTACACATGTGCGGATCTATGGCCGATCTGGGCGCGTTGAAAGCCCTCTGCAACAAACAGCATCTGCTGCTGCTGGAAGATGCCTGCCAGGCTATTGGCGGAACCTATGACAAGGTACCCCTGGGTGCCTACGGGGATATCGGGTGTTTTTCATTCGACTATGTCAAAACCATTACCTGCGGGGAAGGAGGTGCCCTTATTACCAATAATAAACAATACTATACACATGCGGATCAGTATTCAGATCATGGCCATGACCATATCGGTACGGACCGGGGAGCCGAAGCGCATCATTTTTTGGGCTACAATTACCGCATCTCTGAGCTCAATGCTGCCGTCGGACTCGTGCAAATTGCCCGACTCGATGAATTCCTGGCTATCCAAAAGAAGAACTATACGATCATCAGGGAGGCCCTTCAAACGCTTCCTTCCATCCGATTCAGGCGGGTCCCGGAGTCCGGGGTGGAGAATTACTCCTTCCTTAGCTTTTACCTCCCATCTGCCCAACTGGCTCAAAAGGCACATGAAGCTTTAATAGCTGCAGGTGTAGATGGCTGTTTTTACTGGTTCAACAACAACTGGCACTATCATACCCGATGGGAACATCTCAGGCAACTAAAAAGCCTCGGGCCTTTACCGATGGAAATAAAGCAAGGCCTACAGGATTTTGAGAAGGCTAATTTCTCTCAATCTGACCATTGGGTTGGTCGGAATATTTCCTGTCTGATCAAATTGGGCTGGAGCGAACTGGAAGTCAGGCAGCGGGCCCAAAAAATACTAGCGACCCTGCATTCTATAGTATAAACACTTCTCTCATACCAAACGACACAGCTATTTTATGACCATGTCTGCAGTGTGGTTGGCAGATTTTTTTAAGTTAAAATATTTTTTTACGGTATCATTATTTTTAATAATTTTAATAAGGATTAACTAAAACAACCGGGAATTCCATAACCCGTCTAGTACAAGAAAACATTGGAAAAGATCGTATTGTTTGACGCACTGCTACTGTTCTGTAGCTGTCATTTCCCCCATTTTTTTTTGAGTGTGTTACCAACCCTGTTGCGGGGGGGGTTTAGAACACAGACTGGTAGGGCCAATTACCGGAAAGGCTTCATGCCAAACTGGCTCCGTTGTTTAGAAAGCAATAAGGTGGTGCTGGTACAGGCAATGTTTCCCCGATGGTTTGGTAGCAAGTTACATTTGGATGCACACTAACAGGTATGAAAATATAGTTTATGAAAAATCTATTGGTACCATTGCTATTAAGCGGCATGATGGTCGGGGCATGCTATTCGCCCAAAGAAAAAAAAATCGAAAATCTGGACAATGCAACACTTGCTGACAATGTAAAAAGAGGAGAGTTACTGGTAGCTGCTATCGGTTGCAACGATTGCCACTCCCCTAAGGTCATGACACCTGAGGGCCCGAAACCCGATCCGGAAAGGCTGCTTTCGGGGCATCCCTCCAACGAGGTTCTGCCACCTTATGATCCGGAGACTGCCAAAGCTTACGTGCTGTTCAATATGAATTTCACAGCAGCCGTCGGCCCCTGGGGTACTTCATTTTCCGCCAACCTGACCCCGGATGATACCGGGATTGGTAAGTGGTCTGAGGAACAATTTATGAATGCCATTAAAAATGGTGTATGGAGGGGACTTGATGGGAACAGGCCTCTTTTGCCTCCTATGCCGTGGGAACAGTATAGGAACTTCCCCGATGAAGATATCAATGCCATATTTGCGTATTTAAAAACTTTAAAGCCCGTCAATAACGTTGTTCCCTTGCCCATTCCACCCCCTGCAGCCGAAACAGCAATGAGCAAATAGGCTTTTAATTAACATACCAGGTCATTGTACGTATTTGATCCTGCTATCGTTCGGGATTAGCACGCTATATGGCTGCAATTTAGTGCAAGGCCTCCAAGGATACTTGTAAATTGCTTGGTACAATTCATTTTTAAGGGATGGTATTACATATGGAAATTGAGGAACGGGGAAACTTCTACACCTATACCTTACTGTTGTTAATTGCGGTAACAGGCATGGTGTATGGGATCAGTCTGGGCGATACGGAGCCAAATATTCGTGTCTGGGGGGTGCTTAATCTCCTTGTTATGCTGATGGGCATCCCTTTTATTTTCTTACAGACCAAGGCCAGACTACCGAACTTCTGGGACCATCGGGTCTCAAACCGCCATCGGTTTTACCTACCCATTTTCATCGGAGTGGTTTTTGGACTCCTGGACGTCCTGGTATTTAAGATCCTGCTCCACCCGGAACCTTATACAGACCTGCCACCGTTCCTGCAACCATTCCCATATTCGGTTTTCCTCTACATTTCCGGCGCTTTTGAAATTGAAGTATTCTACAGGCTGATCCCTTTGACGATTTTCATGATGCTGGGGGCCTATTTTAAAAAAGGGCGATATGCTTCACATTTTTTCTGGATCGGTGCCACCCTGACAGCCATACGGGAACCCCTGGAACAATTTTCTATCAACCTTCCATGGGTAATGGTATATGCCCTGGTTTCAGGTTTTCTGATGAACCTCGCCCAGGCTGTTTATTTTCGAAAAGCTGGATTTCTTTCCTCCCTCACACTAAGGCTGGGTCATTATATGGTTTGGCATATTCTCCTGGGAATCTATGTTGAATATTATGAAATACCATAGCTATGTTAAAATCCATTGCAATTGCCTGTAATACCTTCTTGTTCAAATTGCCATTTTTACTATTATTCGCTGGGATTTACGCACATTCACAGGAGGTAGACAGCCTGCCGGATACAGAAGTCGCTCATACATTCTATACTACCGGGAACCTGGGGACTGCCCGGTTTGACGAAGGAAACAAGGTCCTGGAGGAAATAGCTGCCCGGATGGAGGAAAAAGAAAAAAATGCTACTTTATTGTTGATCGGGAATAACCTGCCGGAGAAATCCCCAGGAGGGCTCCTGGAAAAGGTAAAGCCATTTGCGAAACGCACCGTTTTCATCCCGGGGGCAACTGACTGGGAATCTGGATTAAAATCGTTGAAAAAGCAGGAGGTGTTCCTTGAAAAATCCCTGGATAACAAAAATGTTTTCCAACCTGAAAATGGATGCCCCCTGGTAAAGATCAATGTAACCGAATTGGTAGACCTGCTTATCCTTGACTCGCAATGGGCATTATCTGACTGGGATGAAATACCAGATATCAATGCAGATTGCGATATCAAGAATAAGACCGCCTTCTATGAAGAAGTGGAAAGCGAGATCATCAAAAGCCAGGGAAAAACAGTACTTATTGCCACATACCATCCCATAGCAACCTATGGCAGATACGGACACAGCTTTGCCCTTGGGATCAATTCCCAAAACATCAACAACCGGCATTATAAAGAGTTCAGTGAACGGTTATTGACAATTGCACAACTTTCCGAGAATGTCATTTTTCTATCAGGGCATGAAAAAAATCTCCAATACATCAGTGAGAAGAATATCCCGGTAATCATCAGCGGGGCAGGCGGCCATATCAGAAGATCGGGTATGGGTAAAAACAGCCTGTTTCATTATAATGATCACGGATTTGCAAAGATTTCCGTAATGAAGGATGGGGCCGTCTGGATAAGTTTCTATGGGGAGTCTAATAATTTTAAATCCCCCCTCTTCACATCTGAGATCCTGGAGGCTGAAGTAGGGGTTCCCCTGCCTGATTACAAGGAATATGAATCCCCGGCATACGTGAATAAATCGATTTATGAACCTGGAGAATTAGAGCGTACCGGGCTTTATAAAGCATTATGGGGCGAACACTACCGCGGGGATTTCCTTACCCCTGTAAAAGTAAAAACCGCCTTACTCGATACACTGTACGGCGGGCTATCGCCCCTGAGAAAGGGTGGGGGGCACCAAACAAGTTCCCTGCGCCTGAATTCCCGGGATGGCAGGGAATATACGATGCGATCTGCAAAGAAAAGTGCCTTGAGGTTTATACAATACTTTATATTTAAAACGCAATACCTTGAACCTGAGGTGGAAGACACCTATTTTATTCAGCTTCTCCAGGATTACTGGACCACGGCATATCCCTATGGTTCCCTTACAATAGGGGATCTCTCTGATGCGCTTTCCATCTACCATGCCAATCCGGAAGTCTACTATGTCCCAAAGCAAAAGGCGCTTGGTTCCTATAATGAAGCTTATGGGGATAAGATATATTTTATTGAAGAACGGATTGATTCGGGGCACTTCAATGTTCCGGGCCATACCGGACCCGCCAGAATAATAAGTACCACGGAACTGCTTGAAAAACTGCGAAGAAAGGATAAGATCGCGATTGATGAATCCCTGTACATCCGTACACGATTATTTGATAATATCATCGGGGACTGGGACAGGCACGCTGACCAGTGGCGGTGGCTGGTACAGGAACAGCCTGACGGGATCGACCGCTATGAGCCGATACCAAGGGATAGGGACCAGGCCTTCTCGGATTTTGATGGTTTTATGTTGGGGGCTGTAACCTTCCTGAGCCCACCCTTGCGTTTTATGCAGCGCTATGACGAAACCTACAATTATACGCGATGGTTCAACGATGCAGGGGATGACGTAGATTTGGCCGTACTGATCAATCATTCCCGGGATGATTGGCTTCGCGAAGCACAATACATCAGGGAGCACCTTACTCCGGAAGTTATAGATAAGGCTTTTGCGAATATCCCGGAGGAAATGGACCAGCATAAACTGGCCCGCATTAAAAAAGCCATGCTGGGCAGGGTGGAACGGGTGGAAGAAAACGCGGTGGACCTCTATGAAGAATTGCGTAAAAATGTGCTGATTACCGGCACGGATAAAGATGATTGGTTCATCATAACCCGGAAGCCCGGGGGGATAACCAATATTTCCGGGTACCGCATAATCAAAGGCGAAAAAGGAGCAAAATTCTGGGATTCCGATTACAATGAGGCTGTTACCCGGGAAATATGGATTTATGGTTTAAACGACAAGGACATTTTTGAGGCAGTAGGGGAGGGCACTGGTAAAATAAAGATCAAGATAATAGGTGGCCGGGACCACGACACCTATCGTATGACCAGCCCTAATAATATCAGGGTATTTGACCAGAAAACCAGGGAGAATACCTTCGAAACCCAGGTAAAAAAGTCCCTGACGGATAACTATGACCTCAATACCTATTTTTTTAAAAAGAACCGCAGGGATATAGCCAGGATCATTCCCCTGCTGGGATACGATCCGGATAATGGCATGGGCCTGGGGGCCAGTTATGGCTATACCAAAAATTCCCTGTGGCGCAACCCGTTCACACAAAAACACGACATCAGCGCAGTTTTTTATACAGAGACCTCCGGTATAGACATCTTGTATACGGGAGAATTTGCCAACATTGCAGATAAGCTCAATTTCGGATTGACACTGGGCTACAGCAGCCCAAGCTATACACAAAACTTTTTTGGGTTGGGGAATGAGACCCCGAATTTTGATGACCAATTGGATTTTGACTACAACCGGGTACGGTTGCAGAGATTATTCATGTCCCCTTCCCTTATCTACCGGGGGCATGAGGGTGGGTCTGTAAGTTTGGCACTGCGATATGAAGGTATTGAAATTGAACGCACCCCAAACCGATTTATTGATTCCGCCGGCCTTGATCCCAGGGTTTTTGAAAGCCAGGATTTCATTGGAACCGTGTTGCAGTATTCCTATGAGAATTTTGATAACCCCTCCCTGCCCAAAAACGGTATTGGTTTTGGGCTTACGCTTGGGTACACAGCGAACCTTAACCTGGATCGCGGTTATGGATACCTGATACCTCAATTCCGGTTCACTACCCGCATTGATAAGGCCGGATGGCTCGTCTACGCTACTAAATTTCAGGGACACCTGAACCTGGGCGACGATTACGAATTCTACCAGGCGGCCAGTATCGGGGACGGCAATGGTCCCAGGGGTTACAGGCAACAGCGATTTGCCGGGAAATACGCCTGCTATCAGACGTCTGACCTGAGGCTGAGGATTGGGCGGATCAGAAATGCCATTATCCCGGTGTCATTTGGAGTTTACGGGGGCTTTGATTATGGTAGGGTGTGGATGCCCCTGGAGGATTCAGGCCAGTGGCATACTTCTCCGGGGGGAGGGCTGTATTTTAACTTGGCAGGGCTGACCACTGCAAACTTTGCCTATTTTACCACTACGGAAGGGGGTCGTGTAAATTTTACGCTGGCGCTTGCGTTCTGACGGGGCCGGAAAGTAGGTTCCCTAACTAAGCGGAAACCACTTCAGATACCTAGTAGGAAACGTATTCGACGATCTCGAGACCATAGCCTACAATACCAACCCGTTTTGTCTGGGAAGTATTGGTCATAAGACGCATCTTGCTGATGTTGAGATCGTGCAATATCTGGGCCCCGATCCCGAAATCCTTGGCATCCATTTCTATATTGGGTGCTTTCATAATGCCTTTTTCCTGATTTTCCCGCAATCCGGTAATTCTTTTAAGCAAATTGAAGGATTCGCTTTGCTGGTTAATGAAGACTATAGCGCCTTTCCCTTCGTCGTTAAGCAGGCGGAACATGTCATCAAGCTTTTTGTCGGCATTATTGGTAAGTGTTCCAAGGATATCATTGTTGACCAGGGTAGAATTGATCCGGGTAAGCACAACATCATCAAGGTTCCAGGTCCCCTTTGTAAGTGCCAGGTGGATCTGGTCATTGGTAGTCTGCTGGTAAGCGTGTAGCGTAAAACTGCCAAAACGGGTCATCACTTCAAAGGATTCCTTTTTTTCTATAAGGCTGTCATGCCGCATACGGTAGGCGACCAAATCTTCAATCGATACCAGTTTCAGGTCAAATTTCCGTGCAACCTTGACCAAATGTGGCAAGCGCGCCATAGTACCATCCTCATTCAGGATCTCCACGAGGATTCCTACCGGTTCAAAACCTGCCAACCGGGCAAGGTCTACTGCCGCCTCGGTATGCCCGGTACGCCTCAACACCCCGCCGTTTTTAGCCCTGAGTGGAAATATATGGCCGGGCCGCCCCAACTGCTGAGGCTTTGTATCGCGGTTGACAAGTGCCTTGATCGTCTTGGCCCTGTCATGAACGGATATACCTGTTGTACATCCCTGCCCTATCAGGTCAACCGATACGGTAAACTGGGTATGGTGCAATACCGTATTATGTTCCACCATCATGGTAAGTCCTAGTTCTTCACAGCGTTCCTCCGTGAGGGGGGCGCATATAAGGCCCCTTCCGTGCTGCGCCATAAAGTTGATCATCTCCGGGCTCACTTTTTCGGCAGCCGCAATAAAATCACCTTCATTTTCCCGGTTTTCATCATCAACCACTATAATGACCTTGCCATCCCGTATATCGGCAATAGCCTCCTCTATGGTGTTCAATTTTATCCTTTCTTCCATGCCTGTGATCATAATTCCGGAGATTTGTCCTTCTTTTTAAACCGGTTAACAAAGAAATCCACTATATGGCCAAAGGTCATCAAGCCTTTGTCTGCAGTGGCCCTTCGGGTCAGGAATATTCCCAAAGGTAACATTATTAACGTAGAAAGCCATGCTCCCAGAATCGGGTGGATATTGCCTTCTTTCGCATAGTTTCCTGCAAAAACCCCGAAGAAATAGTAGGTCAGGAATAAGACGATTGCAATGACCATTGGTAATCCCAGGCCTCCTTTCCGGATGATGGCACCCAGGGGCGCTCCTACAAAGAAAAGGATGATACAGGAAAATGCCAGGGCATATTTATTATGCAATGAGAGGATATGCATATTATAGATCTTATAGGATCTTTGCAGGTCCTCTTTCTTGCCCCTTACAGAATTGAGGATATTGGACACATTGTTTTTGGCCGTCCCCAGCATTTGTGGCCGTTGCCAATCCTGGTAGAAATCCAGAATGTTAAGGGTTGCGGCCGGGGGCACGGGCATCTTTATATCGTTTATTTCTGTTACCGAGACTGTTTGTGAATCAGATTCCTCCGTAATGGTGGTGTTGTCCGGGATAAATGTACTGTTGCCGATCTGCCGGTTGGTAAGGCTATCGATCATTTCGCTCGGCATTAATGCAGCTGTATCCCTGGGAAACACAGGTACAAACGCCCCCATCCTGTTGGCAATATTCTTCGAAAATGCTTTCACCACGCGGACATTATATTTTTGGAGGGAGTCAATATCCTTGTTGAGCCGCCAGATATTCTTCATCTTATCCGTACGGATGTTGCCTTCTTCTTCCAGGTCCTGGTTATTGTCAGGGATCTCGATACTGATGGTATATGTCTCAAAGTTGGATCGGGCGAACGGATAGTTTCTCTTATCCTCGCTCGCCTTCGGGACCAGGTCCTCATAATAATGGCCATCCCGCAGAACCAGTTGTATAACTTGAGACCCCTCACTGCTGACAAGTTCCCCGGTTTGTGCCTTGATTACCGTAGTGTTCTTTTGGAGGTTGGATTTTTTGTGGATGATCACATTGTCCAGAAAGCGGTCATTACTTCCATATTTATTATCCACCTTGATGTTGAGTCCCTCAAAATCACTGAACACTCCTTCTTCGATAACTGCAGCCGGTTTTACCGTCGCAATATTGCGCCTCAGGTTATAGATCTTCTGCTCGGAAGCGGGGATAACACTGTTGGCGAAATAAAAGGTAACCCCGCCGAGGATGATCACAAAAAATACAACACTGAGCATGGCACGCTGGAGGGAGATGCCCGAGGCTTTCATAGCGGCAAATTCATAGTTTTCCGCAAACGTTCCGAAGGTAAGGATGGAGGAAAGCAAGACCGTAAGGGGCAATACTTTTTCCGTCAGGTTGGGCATAAGGTAAAACAGGAATTTTCCTATAATAACAATATCCAGTCCCTTTCCTGCCAGGTCGTCAATAAAAAGCCAGATCGTCTGGAAGATGAAGATAAACATCAGGATCACAAACGAACTGACAAAATTAAAGAGGAACCGCTTTAAAATATACTGGTCTAGTATGCGCAAAGCCTTAATTTCTTATGATATAGTAGCCTTCGTCTTTATACCTGGCTTCATCAAAAGTAAATAAGCTTTCGGACAACGGTTGATCTGTTTTAAAAGAATTAACAGTAATGGTAGTAACCGTACCATTCTTGCCGGTTTCAATGAGTTTATAGATATGCTTCGTTTCAACATCAATACCCAGTAAAATTGACTTGATCTCCGAATTGGTGTCAATGGGGACCAGTTTTACAAACTGGATCTTACGGCCGTTCTCGTTTTGGAGGATGTCCCAGCTGTAATTATGCCCTTGTTTATAGAACGTGAGCATCTTTGAAGGGGTGATGGTGTTTTCTTCCTCTGATTTGTCCTCAATGGTTATCTCCTCATTTTCCGGGACTACGGTATATACTTTGCTGCCATCAAATAACTGTTGGGAACCCAGGTAATTAAAAAGGTACTTGTCCCCCTGCATGGTCACGTCACCCCGGGTTTCCTGGTCTATGTTGGCTTCTGAATTATGCAATTGGTATTTAAAGTCTACGAATATGTTGTCATAGCTCATCACTTTGTTGTATACTTCATCCAACAGGTTTTTGGCTTTATCAGAATTCTGGGCCATTCCTGCATTTGCGAGCAGTGCCGTACATAAGATAAGTAGTGTTCGTTTCATGTGTGCTTGTTATTTTTTTATTCTTTTTCCTCGCGTAATAACTGGTCGAGGCTATTCATGTCGGATACCAATACCTGTCTTGCCTTACTGCCTTCGAAGGGTCCGACTATTCCCGCAGCCTCCAGTTGGTCGATGATCCTCCCCGCCCTGTTGTAACCCAATTTCAGTTTCCGCTGTATGAGGGAAGCAGATCCTTGTTGGGCAGTAACCACCACTTCTGCGGCATCCCGGAACATAGCATCCCTGTCCTCGATATTATAATCAATACTTGTGCCAGACTCATCCCCTGTATACTCAGGGAGTAAATGTGCTTCCGGGTAGCCCCGTTGTGCTCCGATGTATTCCGTTATTTTGGCTACCTCCGGGGTGTCAACAAAGGCGCATTGTATCCGGGTAATATCATTACCCTGTGTAAAGAGCATATCGCCCCGGCCGATCAGCTGGTCAGCTCCCTGGGTATCCAGGATGGTACGTGAATCTATTTTGGACGTTACACGGAAGGCAATACGTGCCGGGAAATTCGCCTTTATGATCCCGGTGATCACATTAACGGAAGGACGCTGTGTAGCGATGATCAGGTGGATTCCGATGGCCCGGGCCAATTGGGCCAAACGGGCTATAGGCGTTTCCACTTCTTTTCCGGCGGTCATGATCAGGTCGGCAAACTCATCGATCACCACTACAATATACGGCAGGAACATGTGCCCTTCATTGGGGTTTAGCTTACGCGCCTTGAATTTTACGTTGTACTCCCGGATGTTCCGTACCATCGCCACTTTCAGGAGCTCATAGCGGTTGTCCATCTCAATACAAAGGGAATTCAGCGTGTTGATCACCTTATTGTTATCGGTGATGATCGCTTCTTCTGAATCGGGGAGCTTGGCGAGGTAGTGGCGCTCAATTTTGTTATAGAGCGTAAGTTCCACTTTTTTAGGGTCTACCAGTATAAATTTTACTTCTGCAGGATGTTTTTTGTAGAGAAGGGAGGTAAGTACAGCATTCAGGCCTACAGATTTTCCCTGCCCGGTAGCCCCTGCCATTAAAAGGTGGGGCATTTTTGCCAGGTCTACAACAAAAGTCTCATTGCTGATCGTCTTTCCGAAAGCTACCGGTAATTGCATCTCTGCCTTTTGGAATTTTGACGATGCAATGACAGATCGCATGGAAACGGTAGTAGGGTTCTTATTCGGAACCTCGATCCCAATAGTCCCTTTTCCAGGGATAGGGGCGATGATACGGATGCCCAAAGCAGCAAGGGACAAGGCGATATCATCTTCCAGGTTTTTAATTTTTGATATACGGATCCCGGCATCGGGAACAATTTCATACAGGGTTACGGTAGGCCCGATGGTAGCCTTAATCTGGGCTATCCCTATCTTATAGTTCTTGAGGGTTTCTACGATGCGGTTCTTGTTCTCCTCCAGTTCCTCCTGGTTTATGGTGATGCCCCCTGAAGAACCGTGGGCATCAAGCAGATCAAGGTGGGGAAATTTATAATTACCCAATTCCAGGGTTGGATCAAATTCACCATAATCTTCCACCAGTTTTTCCGAAAGCAGGTCTTTCTCCTCTTTTTCTTCTCTGATCGTCTCAACCTTCATCTCAATGATATCTTCCTTACCCGGGTCTTTCTGGCTGCTTGCAGCATCCTTATTTTTTGGATCTTCAGGATTCAGTGGCGGGATATCGGTTTTATGGGTATAGGTGTCGATGATCACCGGAGCCTCTTCTTCAGGGTCCAGGATCAGTGTGCCGGTTTTATTTCCGGAAGCCGCCGTTTTAAATTCCGAGGCCAGGGAATCTTTTTTGCTTCGGAAAAATCCGGCCGCCCCTTCAGGGGTAAACTTGAAAAGCCGCACCATGATCACGGTAAGGCCGAATAACAGGATCAGCAGGACACCAATTTTTCCCGTATAATCCTGGAGAAAGTCGTTCATCTCAAATCCCACAAGCCCCCCCAGCAAGGGTTGGTCATAGGCAAAAAAACCAAGGGCGATGGAAACCCAGACCAAAAAGACGAGGCCCCAGATCCATTTATTCCATAAGCCTGATTTGTTCAATCCCAGAAAAAGGTAGAGCCCGGTAATGCAAAGCAGGAAGGGAAAAATAAATGTAGCCAGCCCGAATCCCCTGTACATAAAAAAATGGCTGACACTGGCCCCGAATTTATTCAGCAGATTCTGGGCATGCGCATTGCGGTCCGCAAATTCTGTAAGTAAACTCTGATCTTCCTGCCAGGTAAAATAAAAGGAGATAAACGAGAAGAATAATGCTATGCTTAGCAGTACCAGGAGGCTTCCAAAGATTATTTTGTTCTGTTTGGAAAACCGTAAAGAAAACCCTTTTTTGGAAGATGCGGGACTGGATTTTTTTCTCTTCTTTGCCATTAAATCAAGCTATACTTTGGGCAAAAATACAAATTTACCGAGGAAGCATGGAAATTGATCTCTTTAAAAAAATTTGGGGACATAGATAATAAGTCCCACTATAGTGGCGGCCATGGACACCAGCATGACGGCACCGGCAGAAATATCCTTTATGAATCCGATTTTTGGGTCGAATTTGGGTTCTATGAAATCGGAAAGCTTTTCAACCGCCGTGTTGATACCTTCCACACCCAGGACCAATGCGATGGAGAGGATCTGGAGGATCCATTCCGTGCTGGATAGATCAAAGTAGAATCCTGCAAGGGTGACCAAGATGGTAATCCCGATTTGTACTTTAATACTACTTTCCGTGGTAATTAAAAGCCAGGCCCCCCGCGTGGCAAAACCCACGCTCCGTACCCGGTTCCTGAAAAAACTCTCTTTAGTCATCCATTAGTGATTGAAGGGCCGCATCGTAATCGGGCTCATTTGAAGTATCGGGCACGTGTTCGGTATAGCGAATGATACCCAGTGAATCGATGACCACTATAGCACGGGATAATAAGGTTATAAAGGCTCCGTCCGTAAACTCCACGCCGTATGTCCTCCCAAAATTGCCGTCCCTGTAATCCGAAAGCATCAGTACATTATCAATCCCTTCGGCCCCGCAAAATCGGGATTGAGCAAAGGGCAGATCCTTGGAAATACACAGAATCCGGGTATTGCTGAGGGCTGCAGCTTTTTTATTGAAATTCCGTACCGATCTCCCGCAGGTGCCCGTATCCAAACTTGGAAAAATGGAAAGGATCAATTGCTCCCCCTTGAAATCTGCGAGTGAAACGACCGTCAGATTGCGTTTGGTTAGGGTAAAATCGGGTGCCACACTCCCAATGGCAGGCAAGGATCCTGCGGTATGTGTTTTATTCCCGTCCAGGGTAATAGTAGCCATTCGTGATTTTTATAATTCAGTGCGAAATTATAAAATATAAGTGTATGTGCCGGGCCTTTGCCATAAAAAGTACCGCAGCGGCCTGAACGCTGTATTTTACGCACAAAGCCACCTAACTCAATGCAGTGGTTCCCCGGTGCAGAACTTTCCGATAGGATCGTCTAAAGATTTCGGGTTTTCTCACCGGATCCTGAAGAACGTTCCAATTTACCCCGATAGTGTTCAAATAATTCACGTTGTACGGAATCGAGTTGCTTTTGAATGTCTTCAAGGTCCAACGGTAATTCCGGTCTTCCAAATTGGCCCTGAAAAAGATCAAGGTTAAAAAATTCTTTCATCAGAAGTGAATCAGGTTGCCATAGATCCGCTTCGTCACCAAAAGGGAATCGATCTTCTGTACGGCCCTGGAAGGAGCGCAGGATACTGTCTGTATCAATGGGTGAAATAGCTGCCTGACCATCGGAAGAAGACCAGGAATAGATAGAATCATACCGGATCAGGTTGCCATCCTTGTCAACTTCTTTAGTAACCTTCCAACTGCCTTCGGGTTTGTTGGGGAGCCCGGATTGGTGGGCGTGTGCCAGGGCTTCCGGGGATTTTTCCTGGGCTTTGCATCCTGCAGTTAATAGCGCTGTCAGGGAAATTAAGATCAATTTATTCATTATTGCACATATTTGATATCTGACAGTCAAGCAGCAAATCAAATGCCAATCGAATCAAGGAATGGAGCTTTACGGGTTAAACGAGTGTTAAAAAATTCCAGGCAGAAACCCTCAAACGAAAAATGATCAGGTACAGCTTATGGTTGGCCGGCGGATACTTTCACAGGGGAAGTTAAATGTTTGATCTTGATTCGCAAGGCAGCAAAAATGAGGGTCGTAATAGGGCTCAACCAATTGAAAATGGCATATACAATATACTCCCCAACACCCACTCCCAATACACTGCTATGATAGGCCCCGCAGGTGTTCCAGGGAATCAAAACCGAGGTTACGGTCCCGGAATCTTCCAGCGTCCGACTCAGGTTTTCAGGTGCAAGGCCTTTGTCCCTGTAGGCTTTGGCAAACATTTTACCGGGTACTACAATGGCCAGGTACTGATCTGAAGCTGTAAGATTGAGCGCCAGGCAACTGCCTACAGTGCTCGCAAAGAGGCCAAAAGTAGTCTTGGCAACTGACAATAGTGACTTGGTAATCCTGGACAGGGCCCCGATGCCGTCCATTACCCCCCCGAATACCATCGCACAGATGATGAGCCAGATCGTACTCAGCATACCCCCCATACCCTTGGCGGAAAAAAGTTCATTCAGGGCCGGATTGTCTGTTGCCACTGCTGTATTCACGGTAATTGCGTTCAAAATTCCTTTATAGCCCGATTCGAATGTCAGCGTTTCGGCTCCAGTGAGTCCGGCAACGATTGCGGGTTGGAAAACCAGTGCAAAAACGCCGCCCAACAGCGTACCGATCAACAGGGCCAGGAGCGGGGGTGCCTTTTTAACAATCAGCAGAATAACCGCAAGGGGTACCAGGAATAACCAGCCATTGATGTTGAAGGTTGAATCAATGGAAGCAAGGATGGACGCGGTGTCCGCCAGGCCGGTGGTATCCAGGTTAAGCCCTATGATGATAAAAAAAATCAGGGTCACAGTAATGGTAGGGAAGGTGGTGAGCATCATATATCGGATGTGATCAAAAAGCTCTCCCCCGGCCATGGCCGGCGCTAAATTGGTGGTATCACTCAGTGGGGACATTTTATCGCCGAAATAAGCTCCTGAAAGTACCGCCCCGGCCGTCATCCCAAGGGAAATCCCCAAAGCATCCCCTATCCCGATCAGTGCGATCCCTACCGTGGCAGAGGTCGTCCAGCTGCTCCCGGTAGCCACTGAAATAATGGCACAAATGACCACACAGGCTGCCAGGAATATCGTAGGGTTTAAAATCTGCAAGCCGTAATAGATCATGGCCGGGATGATACCGCTGACCATCCAGGTACCGGCCAGTGCGCCAACCAGAAGTAATATCAGGAGTGCGCCGGTTGTAGATTTTACATTTTCAGCAACCTCGGCCAGCATCTGTTTGTAGGAAACTTTGTTGAAGAAACCAACAATGGCGGCAACCGCACCACCCATAAGGAGTATGAATTGGTTGGACCCACTTGTCGCATTATCCCCGAAGACATATACATTATAGGCCAGCATACTTACCAGCGCTACAACCGGTATCAAGGCCTCCCATATATTCAGTTCCCTGTTATCAACAATATGTTCATCCTGTCTGAATTCTTTGGAGTTCTTTAAGGCCATGGAGGTTGATTTAGTTTGCCGGTAATATTACGATTTTGATCATTGTCCTGCAAACTCCCCGAATCAGTCTGTAATTAAACCGATGCTTCAGAGGGGTTGAGGATCCCCAGGGCCAGCATGCAATCCTTCATCATCCCATAGGTCCTGTGGATATCATTGTCCAGCCCGATCGAAAATCGGATCAATCCGTCTGATAATCCCATAGCTTTCTGTTCTTCCTCAGGTATTTCTGAGGAGGTGGAAGATCCGGGGGCACTGAATAGGGTTTTGTAAAAGCCGAGGCTCACCGCCAGATACCCCAGGTTTTTTTCCTGCATCAGTTCCATAAGTGCATTGGCATTGTCCAGGGTACCCAGGTCCAATGTAAGAATGCCTCCAAACCCGTATTCCGGGGACATTTGCTTTTTCAGGAGGGAATGTCCCGGATGCGACCGAAGGCCTGGATAAACAACCCGCAGTCCGTCATTTTCAAAATTAATAGCCAGGTACTGTGCATTTTCACTATGCTTTTGAATGCGGAGGTGAAGCGTCCTCATATTTTTAAGGATAGACGCTGCACGTTGGCTGTCCAGGGTACTTCCCAACAACATCCCGGCACCCTTGTTTACATCCTTTAACCCGAGGCAAAAATCTTTAGAGCTGCAGACGGCCCCTGCTACGCAATCACTGCTCCCGTTGATGAATTTAGTTAAGCTGTGGATGACCACATCCGCCCCTAAGCGGGCTGGGGCAATGGAAAGCGGTGAAAAGGTATTGTCGACCACGAGGGGGATACCATATTTCCTGGCAAGGTCTGCCAGCCCGCGGATATCAGCCACCTCCAGTAATGGATTGCTGACCGCCTCGCAGTAAATCATGCGGGTTTCCGCGCATATGGCATTCTCCACGGCTTCAAGGTTGGTAATGTCTACAAAACTGGTGGTGACGTTGAGCCGGTTCAGGAAATTCTTCATAAAAGCATAGGTGCCCCCGTAGATGGTTCTGCTGCTCACCATTTGGTCCCCGGCACCGCACAGTTGCAGGATGACCGATGTGATGGCGCCCATGCCACTGGCATACACATTGGCCGTTTCAGTCCCTTCCAGTGCTGCCAAAGCTTCACCCAGATACAGGTTGGATGGGGATGAATGCCGGCTGTACAGGTAACACCCTTCTGTATTCCCCTCAAACGTATCGAACATGGTTTTTGCAGAAAGAAAAGTATAGGTAGACGAATCGGATACGGAAGGATTGATACCCCCGTACTCCCCAAAATACTGTAAATCCTGTATACTGTCTGCCGCTTTATAATCCATATTTTTATCAATTTATACCATAAAAATAATTTTTAACCGTTAAAATGACAACCAAATACAATTAATATAGAAAATAAAACTATTTTTGGATGAAATAATAGTTTTATTATTTGATAGGGGTAGGACATGTACCCATTACCGGAAAAATATACGCTATGAAATTAGACCTAACAGACCGGAAATTGCTTTCCCTGTTGCAGGAGGACAGTAAAAAAACTACTAAGGAGTATGCCAATGCCCTGGGACTTTCCACAACCGCAGTATATGAGCGGATCAAAAAACTGGAAAAGTCGGGCATGGTGAAGGGATATGTGGCCCTCGTTGACAAGCACAAGGTGAACATGGACTTTCAGGTATTTTGCCTTATAAAGCTGATCCAGCATACCAAGGATTATGTGCTGCAATTTGAAAAAGAAGTGCTCACCCTCGGTGAGGTTGCCGAATGCTATCACATCAGTGGTGACTACGATTATATTCTAAAGGTCCATGTCAGCGATATGGAAGCGTACCGGGAGTTTATGGTGACCAAACTCACGGCCCTCAACCACATCGGGAGTACCCAGAGCTCTTTTGCGATCACGGAGGTAAAACACACTACGGCTGTTCACCTGTAGGTTTTACTTAAATTGCTGTTAAACAGGCTTCCCGGGCCGGGGGTTATCGCTATCTTATGATAAGCGAAAAAATAATCATGAAACGAAGCAGTTTTATCAATGTATTGGGAGGTTCAGGGATGGTCCTGGCATCCGCTCCCTTATTTTCATTCCGCACCGGGCAGGACGAACAGCTAAGCAAGGCCATGGTGCAGGAATTCGTGGGGGCCTCCCACAAAGACATGCCAAAGGTCCTGGCAATGCTGGAAGAGTTTCCAAACCTGCTCAATGCTGCACACGACTGGAAGAAGGGGGATTTTGAAACAGGTTTTGGGGCGGCATGCCACGTGGGTCACAAGGAATTGGCACGGCATTTTATAGATAAAGGCGCACAGGCAAATATCTTTGCTGCCTGTCTTTTTGGAAAGATGGAAATTGTAAAACCCATGCTCCAGGCCTTTCCCAACACATTGCATGCAAGGGGACCCCATGGCTTTACACTGCTGCACCACGCCGTGAAAGGCGGTGATGATGCCCTTGAAGTCAAGGAGTACCTGGAATCACTGGGAGCCTCCGAGATGAAGGTTGCATTGTATTAACATCCAACTATTGTTCCATGGGGAAGGGTAAACGGATCGCTCGGATCTTTCTGGCTGTCATTGCCGGTGAAGCAGCGCTTGTGTTGCTAACCACCGTTGCCCAGGAGGTTTTATTCAACGGTATTGATTATTATACATCCAGCAGGTCCGATATGATCCTCGGCGGGCTCGCTACGCTCCTTGCAGCGGTCATTGCAGGGGCAATAGCCGCCATCATTCCCAAAGACAGAATCCACATCCCGCCTTTGGTAATATCGATGATCATTCTCCTGGAAGTGAGTTATTTATATACTGCAGGGATCTTAACCGGACCCCTATGGTTCGATGTGCTATCCGGACTTTCCCTGGTAGCTGGGATCTGGATGGGATATTATATAATTCTGCGATCAGGCTTTATAAAAGCCCATGATGCCGGTTGATCCACGCCTTTGTGCAACCATAAAACATTCGTACTTTTGTTGTTCTGTTCAATCAGGAAACCACAGTAGCAAACTACTGCACTAACACCAGAATACTATGACTTCATATGATGTAGCTATCATTGGCTCAGGTCCGGGAGGATATGTGGCCGCCATTCGTTGTGCCCAGTTGGGTATGAAAACCGCTATTATTGAAAAATACGATACCCTGGGGGGTACCTGCCTGAATGTAGGCTGCATCCCATCCAAGGCCATGCTCGATTCGAGCCACCATTACCAGGATGCGGTTGAACATTTCGAAGAACACGGTATTGAAATCCCGGGAGATGTAAAAGTAAACCTGAAAAAAATGATAGCCCGCAAACAAGCGGTTGTCGACCAGACCACTAAAGGGATTCAGTTTTTGATGGACAAGAATAAGATTGAGGTGTTTACCGGAGTTGGTAGTTTCAGGGATGCCACCCATATCGAGATCAGGGGTGATAAGGGAAAGGTGGAAACAATCGAAGCCAAAAATACTATAATCGCCACAGGTTCCAAACCAGCCAACCTGCCGTTTATAAAGCTCGACAAGGACAGAATAATCACCTCAACGGAAGCCCTTACTTTAAAAGAGATACCGAAACATTTGATCGTTATCGGCGGTGGTGTCATCGGCCTCGAATTGGGTCAGGTATACAGGCGACTCGGATCTGAAGTTACCGTGGTGGAATTTATGGATCGCATCATTCCCGGCATGGACGCTGCATTATCCAAGGAACTGATGAAAGTGTTAAAAAAACAAAAGGTAAAATTCTTTCTCTCCCACAAGGTTAAATCGGTGGAGAAAAAAGGGAAGGAAATTGTGGTCACAGCTGATAGTGCAAAAGGGGAGGAGGTAAGCTTCAAAGGAGATTACTGCCTGGTTTCAGTTGGCCGCAAGCCGTATACGGAAGGGCTCAATGCGGAAGCTGCGGGTGTGAAGATCGACAACAAAGGCATGGTAGAGGTCAATGAACAGTTGCAGACAACCGCTTCCAATATTTATGCCATCGGCGATGTGATCCGGGGGGCCATGCTTGCACATAAAGCGGAAGAAGAAGGTGCACTGGTAGCAGAATTACTGGCGGGTCAGAAACCCCATATAGATTATAACCTTATACCGGGGGTAGTTTATACCTGGCCGGAAGTAGCAGCAGTTGGGAAAACGGAAGAAGAATTAAAGGAAGCCGGAGTGGCGTATAAGGTCGGACAATTTCCCATGCGTGCCCTCGGCAGGGCACGTGCCAGCATGGATGTGGATGGCTTTGTGAAGATCCTGGCTGACCAGCAAACAGACGAAGTACTGGGGATCCATATGATAGGCGCCCGGGTCGCAGACCTGATCTCAGAAGCGGTAGTTGCCATGGAATTCCGGGCATCAGCGGAAGATATCGCTCGGATGAGCCATGCGCATCCCACCTATGCGGAAGCAGTCAAAGAAGCCGCCCTGGCCGCTACAGACAACCGGGCCCTGCATATATAGAGGCTTCTGGTGCTTTTTGATACTGGGTATTGCTTGGGGTGCCCTGGATTCCTGTTGCGGTAGTACTTATTTGATCTTTACAAGGCCAAAGATACGGAGCAACCGCGAGAGCATACTTTTTGCGGATCGTTGTACATTCATGGCGACGGGTTCCGCAACATCCTGAACCATTTTGGGAATTTTCACCAGGGTTGCTTTGATCGTTTCTTCCTGCCTTTCATATCGGAGGGCCAGGTAGGAACACAGGACCATAAAAGCCACGGCCCCGGGAATTGCGAAATACGGCGTAAGGGAATGTTCAAAAAAGTAATAGAACCCGATTCCGGTAAAGCTCCCGTAAAGCAGCACAAAGTGGATGACATATATAGAAAGCGTATTCTGGCCTAGTCGCAACACAGTCGGATGTTTCATATACTTCCTGAAAAGCATGAATATCGCGAATATCAGCAAGACGTCACCCAACCGGATAAAAAGGTAATTGTTATAATAGATGTCAGCGAACAACCGGATACCGCTCCATTGGGAGAGCGATAAAAAGAAAGGGGATGATAGCAGTATGAGTACTATTCCTAACCCTGCTGCCAGCGGGATGGCTGCATGGTAGAGATACCGGTGCTCCTTAAATCGTGCGAATAAGACCGCCAGGAAAGCTCCAAATGATGCATATCCAAGCCAGGGGTTGATCGTAAATACCGAACCGTTGGCCTTGGAGAAATAATTGGAAAGGGCGTCCGGTAAGAATCCGAAATCCCAAAGCTTATAAATTGGTTCCAGCAGGAATAAGAACATTGTGATCGCCAGCAGCGCTGCCGGGAATTTAAATCCCTTTCGCTTCAGCGTCAGCAGGTAAACAGCGATAATGCCCAGTATGGACAGTCCGATGCAATGCAGTACATCCACCAGGTAGAAGGAATCATACAACTGCCCCTTAAAGATGCCAAAAAGGTTAAAACGGAGGAGGTATCCAATAAAAAGGAGTTGTAACCCGCGTTTCACACCTTTCAATACCCTGGGGTTTTCAAGGCCTTTCAGTGGGTTCCGGATAAGCAAAAAAGTAAATATAAACCCCGAAACAGTAAAAAATACCGGGGCGGTGATGCCCCTGAAGTATTTCCAGACCGAATACACCATACTGTTTGGATCCCGGAAAGCAGTATCCAGTAAGCCATCGACAAAATGCCCCTGCAACATCATAAGGATTGCCCATGCCCGCATGGCATCAATAAAATATAATCTCGCAGTTTTATTTTCCACTTCTACCTATTTTGCCCGACAAGTTCCTTACAACAGGATCCAAAGCCTGGCACCTTTTTAATAATCAGCCAAGACAAATATGAGTCCATCTTTATCTATATACTTGTCTGACAGCTGGTTTAGATCTTTTGAAGCGCAAAATTAGTCAAATTCCTCGCAATTCAATCCTAAATAGGGTATTTTCGTTTTTTGAACCATTTAAAATCAGTTTATGGCAGACATTCTGGCTTTCGCAGGTAGCAACTCATCAACTTCAATCAACTATAAATTAGTCACTTATACCGTTTCTTTAATAACAGGACACAGGGTGCGGACTTTAAATATGGCCAATTATCCGTTTCCCATGTATAGTGAAGATTATGAAAGGGAGAAGGGCTTTTCGAATTCCCTGATAGAACTGAAAAACGAAATTCACCAGGCTGCCGGCCTAATTCTATCGGTCAATGAACATAACAGCAACCCTTCTGCCTATACAAAAAACCTCCTCGACTGGCTTTCCAGGCTGGAACTGCAATTCCTTACGGAAACAACGGTGCTGTTGATGTCTGCATCCAGGGGCAGACGTGGTGCTGCAGGTTCCCTGCAGGTGATCGAAAATCTGCTCCCCAAATTCGGTGCTTCGGTCAGCGATACATTTTCACTTCCCTCTTTTCGTCACAACTTTGACAGGGATAAGGGTATCCTTGATGAGGCAAAAGCCACAGAACACAGGCAATCCCTGGAATCCTTCCTATCCAAACTATAAGGTACCTTGCGCGAATGTGTTTCTTATCAATTACAGCACCCGGGGCGTTTCAAAAACAACCTGCTGCTGTGGGGCCATCGGTCTGAGGAAGTGATCTGGCTTGATGGCAATGGCCATCAGGACCCATATAGTTCTTTTGATGCACTGCTAGGCGTAGATGCGGCAACTTTTCTGTCTACAGACTGTCAGAATGCTTTTCAAAAGCTCAGCGCCTATAAAAACAGGGTAGCGGACTGGCTTTTTGGTTATTTTTCATATGACCTGAAGAATGAAATTGAAGATCTGTCCTCCTCCCATGTTGATAATCTGGATTTCCCGGACCTGTATTTTTTCCAACCCAGAAAAATCATTTGTGTTACCGGGCAGGTGGCTGAGTTCAGGTACATGAAAGAGGTAGCACATGAGGTGTGGACAGATTATCAGTATATAAAATCGCTGCACCGCGGAAGCCCAACCGTGCCTCCATCAGTACCCGATCCGGTAAAAATTAGGCTCCGGATATTTAAAGATGCCTACTACAGTAAAGTAGGCCGGCTGCTGCACCACATCCACCGGGGAGACATCTATGAAGCGAATTTCTGCCAGGAATTTTATGCTGAAAAAACCCGGATAGATCCCCTGCGGACCTTTCAGAAACTGAATGATATTTCACATGCCCCCTTTGCGGCCTATCTCAGGCTGGGCGACAAGTACCTCCTGTGCGCATCACCGGAAAGATATTTAAAAAGAGTGGGGGATAGGGTGGTTTCACAGCCAATAAAAGGCACCGCAGCAAGGTCACCCAGCCATTCGCGGGACAGGGATCTCAAAGCCGCCCTTGAAAAGGATCCCAAGGAACGCGCTGAAAATATAATGATCGTTGACCTGGTCCGGAATGACCTTTCCCGGAGTGCCCTGAAAGGCAGCGTTACCGTTAAAGAACTATGCCGCGTTTATACTTTTGAACAGGTTCACCAGATGATTTCCACCATAGAGGCCACCGTGAACCCGGGCAAAGATCCTGTTGAACTCATACGGGAAACGTTTCCTATGGGCAGCATGACCGGCGCTCCAAAAATTTCAGCTATGCAGCTCATAGAGGAACTGGAAGACAGCAGGAGGGGCCTCTATAGCGGGGCAGTTGGGTATTTTACCCCTGAAAATGATTTTGATTTCAATGTGGTCATCCGGAGTATTCTGTATAACGCATCCAAAAACTATGTTTCCTACTCCGTAGGCAGTGCAATTACGGCCCGGGCCCATCCGGAAAAAGAGTATGAGGAATGCCTGCTTAAAGCTAAGGCAATGCGGGAAGTATTGGAAGGGTAATACCGGGGTTTAAGGCATGGTATCACCGTATGGATTAGTTTTCTGCGGCCTGAATGGAATGTACAGCCTCGCATTTTCTTTTTTACCTTTGGCGGATGCTAAAGGAATTCCAGGATCATATCACAACCGGGTTTCCCGAACTCCGGGAGAACAAATTCCTCCTGGCCTGTAGCGGGGGGCTGGATAGTACAGTGCTGGCCTATCTGTGTTTTCAGAGCAAACTGGATTTTGCCATCGCCCATTGCAATTTTGGCATGCGGGGAACCGCAAGTGACAGGGATATGGAATTGGTGAATTCCATTGCTAAAATGATGAACAGGCAAATTTACATAACTCATTTTGATACAACAGGTTACGTTCGGAAACATAAAGTTTCTGTTCAGATGGCTGCCCGCGATCTCCGCTATGCCTGGTTTGCAGAGATCATGACACGAAATAACCTGGCCCCCCTGGTTACCGCCCATCATGCCGATGATAATTTGGAAACTTTTTTAATAAACCTGTCAAGGGGGACGGGTATCGACGGCTTAACGGGTATTCCTGAAAAAACAACCGTGGTTTCCCGGCCTTTGATCCCATTTTCCAGGTCCCAGCTGCTGGCATATGCCTTGGCTTCAAAAATCGAATGGAGGGAAGACTCCAGTAACGAAGACACCAAATACCTCCGGAATAAGATCCGGCATAACATCATTCCCAAGCTGAAGGAGCTCCACCCTGCTTTTCTGGATAACTTCGGGGTTACCCTGAAAAACCTGGCTTCCCAGGCCCGGATTTTGGAAAGCAGTATGACGGAAACACGGAAAATGCTTTTTGTAAAGGCAAATGACCATTTCAGGATTTCTATTGCTTCCCTGCGGGAGTTAAAGCCTTTCAGGCCTCTTGTAATTGAATTATTCCGGCCTTATGGGTTCAGGGAATGGGATACCCTCATCGAACTGTTGGGAGCTATGAGCGGTAAGGAAATACAGTCGGCCACCCACCGCCTTATCAGGGACAGGGAGCATGTTTTACTGCAGGAGCTTACGCCGCCGAATTCCGCAGACCTTGCGATGTATCGGGAAGACACCTGGGACCGGCTCCCGTTTCAGCTCACCTATGAGGAAGTGGAACAAATGGGGGAGCGGGCGGAAACCATACTATATGTTGATAAAGAAACGTTAAACAATGGGCTGTTGATCCGAAAATGGAAAAAAGGGGATTATTTTTACCCGCTGGGGATGACAGGCCGTAAAAAAGTGTCCAAATTTTTCAAAGACGAAAAGATGGATAAGATTGCCAAAGAAAACCAGTGGTTGTTGTGTAGCGGGGAAAATGTTGTCTGGATCATTGGAAGAAGGGCCGATGACCGTTATAAAGTGAGCGGGGACACTCGGAAAATAGTAAAATTTAGACTGATAGAATGAAATTTTTACTGAGTCAACTTTTATGTATAGTAACCCTGACATTTGGTTTTGCCCAAAGTGATCAGGAGCCTGTTGCCTGGTCCCGGGAGGTGAAGAAACTGGGGGATGGGGAATACGCATTGATCTTAAAAGCGGACATTTATAAGGGCTGGCATGTTTATTCACAATTTACTGCGGAAGGCGGATCATTGCCCAGTGAATTCACGTTTAAAGGTGCAGGGGAGGCGTATGAACTGGTAGGCGCTACAGAGGAGAGTGAGACGATTACAGAATACAGCGAGATCTTTGAGGTCGAAGAGACCTTTTTTAAGGAATCAGCTGTTTTCACCCAAAAAATAAAGTTGTTGCAGCCTGATGTAACCCAGGTTCAGGTGGATTTCTTTTACCAGGTTTGCAAGGAGGTGTGCATCCCCAGTAACCAGTCTTTTGTTTTCTCCCTCGATGGAAGTGCCGCTGAACTTCCGGTCGGTACAGTGGATGAAAGAAGCCAGGCTATGGGTAACAGCCTGAAATTAGACCTGGGCAACAAGGAGATGCTCTCAACAGGCACGGAAAACAGTACAGGATCTGGGTCCGGGTTATGGATGATCTTTGGCCTGGGCTTCCTCGGGGGGTTAATAGCCCTGCTGACGCCCTGTGTCTTTCCGATGATCCCGCTGACCGTTGCCTTCTTTACAAAACATTCCCAACAGAGATCCCAAGGCCTTTTCAATGCCATCCTGTATGGTTTTTTCATTGTTTTGATCTATTTCCTGCTGAGCCTTCCCTTTCATCTTTTCGATTCGGTGGACTCGCAAATACTCAATACCATTGCCACTCATATATGGCTTAATGTCGCGTTTTTTCTGATTTTTGTCTTTTTTGCCTTTTCATTTTTCGGCTACTATGAATTAACACTTCCAAGTTCATGGGCTAACAAAATGGATTCCGCTTCCTCCAAGGCAGGAGGTGCCTTAGGAATATTTTTTATGGCCGTCACACTGGCCATTGTTTCTTTCTCCTGTACCGGTCCTATCCTTGGGGGCTTGCTGGGCAGCACCACCCTGGCGGAAGGGGATGTAGCTACCAATCTGAGTGCAGGTATGATAGGTTTTGGGGCTGCGCTGGCCTTGCCGTTTGGGTTGTTTGCATTGTTCCCAGCCTGGCTGAACTCCCTGCCCCGGTCCGGCGGTTGGATGAATACTGTTAAGGTCGTACTCGGCTTCCTGGAATTGGCACTGGCACTCAAATTCCTCTCCAATGCAGACCTGGTAGGGAACTGGGGACTCCTTAAACGGGAAATTTTCCTGGGGATCTGGATCTTGCTGGGGCTTGCCTTAACCCTCTATTTATTTGGGGTGTTCAGATTTTCCAAAGCTACCCCTGTTCAAAAGATATCAGGTACCCGAAAAGCTGTCGGGTTTTTAAGCGCATTTCTCGTAATTTACCTGACCCTCGGGTTACTGAAGGTTACGAACCTCAAACTCCTGAGCGGCTTCCCGCCTCCCGATTTCTACAGTATTTTTGAAAAGGATAGCGATTGCCCGCTTGGGATAGATTGTTATAAGGATTTTAACGAAGGCCTCGCCTATGCCAGGAAGGTCGATAAACCTATTTTGCTCGACTTTACCGGGTGGGCATGTGTGAATTGTCGGAAAATGGAGGAGAATGTTTGGAGCGAACCCGATATTTTCCCCATCCTGAATGAAGATTATGTACTGATCTCGCTGTATGTGGATGATAGGAAAAAACTGCCGGAAAGCGATCAGTTTAGCTTTCAATACCCTTCAGGGGCAATTAAGGAAATAGAAACCATAGGCGAAAAATGGGGCACCTTCCAGGCCGTTAACTTTGGGGCGGTTTCGCAACCTTATTATGTCCTGCTTTCCCCGGACCTCGAACTTTTGAATCCTGCAATACAAAATGCAGACAGCAGGGAATACAAGGAATGGCTGCTGAGCGGATTAAACCGGCACCGGGAATCCGCCCAACTGCTAAAGTAACTTGCAGGTAACTATCGGGCCGATAGGATGTATAAACTGTCGGAAAACGTCAACTGCGTGTGCCGGGTTGACGCAGAACTATACGATATCGTATAAGATTAATCCTACATATTCTTTTTTATCCCATATCTGTTTTTACATCAAATTCCGTACTTTCACCTGCATATGGCGGTGGAAATGCGAGCCATAGCATGTTGGGATATTTCCATTTATTTCAGTTATTTGCGCTGTCCTGAAGGGGTGTTCCTGATTGGACTCACCACCTTTAAATAAATAAATAAATTCGGTAATTAAATTCAAATTTTTACTATTCAGTAGCTTACCAAAATAAAATTTGATGAAGAAATTAAAAAGGATCGGGACCGTAATCCTGGTTATCCTGGTTGTTTTTCTCCTCGGGGGATGGGTGCTCATGGAGTCGCTTAAACCCGACTATGATGGGGAAAAAGTGCTGGCCCACCTTTCTGGTGACGTCGAGGTCTATTTTGACAGCTACGGGATACCCCATATTTATGGTAAGAACGAGGTAGATGCCTATAGGGCATTGGGTTACGTACATGCCCAGGACCGGCTCTGGCAGATGGAACTATTGAGAAGGGTTGCAACCGGGCGATTGTCTGAAGTATTTGGCGGGGACCTTCTCAAAACAGACCAGCTTTTCCTGTCCCTGGGTATTGACGATGCGACTACCAAAACCCTCTCCCAAAAGAAGGAGGATAGCCGGTTTCTCCAATTGTCTGAGGCTTATCTGGACGGGGTAAACCAGTTTGTTGCGGAAGGCCCCACCCCGGTGGAATTCTACCTTACCGGACTGGATAAGGAGCCCTTTACCATGCGCGATATTTTAAATTCTGTTGGTTATATGGGCTTTAGTTTTGCGATGGCCCACAAAACGGACCCTTTATTGACCCACATACGCGACCAACTGGGCAAGGACTACCTGACCGACCTGGAAATAGATGCCGATAGCAGCACCCTGAGGATCAGGACTTTCCCCACCTCCCCGAAAGGTATATCCAATTCCGTCCCGGCCATGGTTTCCGAGGCCCTGGAAAAATTACCAATACCGCAATTCATTGGCAGTAACAGCTGGGTGATCGCGCCCGGAAAGACTAAAAACGGTAGTGTGATCCTTGCCAATGACCCGCATATCGGCTTTGCACAGCCTTCAGTTTGGTATGAAGCCCATGTCAGCACCCCGACATATGAAAAATACGGATACCACCTCGCCGGGGTGCCATTCCCCCTGTTGGGCCATGACCGCAACCTTGCCTATGGCATCACCATGTTTGAAAATGATGATGTTGACTTTTATTATGAAGAAACCAACCCGGCCGACTCCACGCAATATAAAATACCGGGAGGATGGAAAGCGTATGAATACGTAACAAAGGAAATTAAGGTCAAGGATTCGGCGGCGGTCCGCTTTAGCTTTAAAAAAACGATCCATGGTCCGGTAATCAATGGCATCGCAGAACAGGTTTCGGGAGAGACACCCATCAGTATGTCCTGGATCTATACCAAATTGGAGAACAATGTTATGGAAGCACTCTATGGGATATCCCATGCCGCTGATATTGTCACTTTTCAGAATGCTCTGAAGGACATCCATGCCCCGGGTCTAAACATCATGTATGGGGATGCCCTGGGAAATATAGCCTGGTGGGCCACAGCCAGGTTATACCAGATGCCGGACAGTACCAATACCAAATTCATCCTCAACGGAGCCTCGGGAAAGGACGAGCCGGTGCGTTTTCTCGACTTCTCAGAGAATCCCCATGCCATTAACCCGCCCTGGAACTATGTGTATTCTGCCAATAACCAGCCCGATACTGTCGCAGGGATGCTATATCCGGGCTACTACCTTCCTGAAAACAGGGCCCGGCGCATAGTAGGGCTCCTGGAAGCCAGGAACGACTGGGACAGGGATGGGGTTGCCGGTATGATAACAGATATAACTTCAGCAGTGAACCCTTCGGTAGTGACCAACCTCGCCAAATTGGTGGACGTCACTGAACTTACGGATGGTCAGGCCCGGGAACTGGACAAGCTCAGTGCCTGGAAAGGCGACTATCCCCTGGAGAGTGTACAGGCCACTATTTTTCACCGGTGGATTTACTTTTTCCTCCTTAAAACCTTTAAGGACGAATTAGGACCAGAACAATTTGAACAGCTTCTCGCAACGCATTTCCTTAAAAGATTGATTGCCCCTTTGGCCGCAAAAGATGCTTCCGTGTGGTGGGATGATATAGGTACAGAAGGTATTGTTGAAACAAAAAAGGAGATTGTGAATGCATCCTATGTAGATGCCATGGAATCTTTAGAGTCGGACCTGGGAGAGGATATAGCGGTCTGGACATGGGATAAGGTACATACCCTGGAGCACGGTCATCCCATTGGCCGGGTTGCGAGCCTGAGAAACTTTTTTAATGTAGGGCCGTTTCCTGTACATGGAACCCGTGAGGTGATCAATAATATGGCCTTTCCCTATTCGTCTGATGGGCATTATAAGGTAAGTTCAGGCCCCTCCACGCGGAGGGTGATAGATTTTTCCGATATTGAAAACAGTATAAGTATCCTCCCCACCGGACAGTCGGGAAATCCATTGAGTCCGCATTACAGGGACCAGGCTGCCCTCTATAACCGGGGTGGGTTTCGCAAAATGATGATGAACCGGGAAGAGATCGTAGAAACGGCAGAATCCCTGCTAACCCTGGTACCTGATATGCTTAAATAAGACAACCTTGATGGATACGTGCCACTGGCCGTCAGACCTTATACATACCCTTTATTTATTTAAATGTTCCGACTGAAATAACTTTGCAGGAGGGGTACCGATATTTGCAGTGAACTGGGGTAAACAATCTCATGGGCGCTGTGATCAGTCTATGCCGGATGTCTGCTGTATACCCCTCATAAATTGAATCGGTGGCCATTTACTTAATGAGGCTGGGGAACCGTTTGGCCAGTGACAAAAGCAACGTATTCATGCTCACAAAAGTTTACGGAAGTGCGGTATTTGGGGTGGAAGCAACGACCATCACGGCTGAAGTGAATGTAGATTCCGGGGTTGGTTACCACCTGGTAGGCCTGCCGGATAATGCCATCAAGGAAAGCAATTACAGGATTGCTGCTGCCTTGCTGAACAATGGATACAGGATTCCCGGGAAAAAGATCACCCTTAACCTGGCGCCGGCCGACCTTCGGAAGGAGGGATCAGCTTATGACCTTACGCTGGCACTGGGGATACTAACCGCCTCCGGCCAGATCAGGTCAGATCACCTGGATCGGTATATCATCATGGGGGAGCTTTCGCTGGATGGGAGCCTGCAACCGATCAAAGGGGCGCTGCCTATTGCCATAAAGGCCGTAGAAGAAGGATTCAAAGGGTTTATCCTGCCGGAAACTAATGCCCGGGAAGCCGCGATAGTCGGGGATTTGGAAGTGTATGGTGTGGTCAATATAAAAGAGGTTATTGAATTTTTCGACAAAGGTATCCCGCTGCAACAAACCAGGGTGGATATACGGGATGAATTCCGGAAAGGCCTGGATTTTCCCGAATTCGATTTTTCCGATGTCAGAGGACAGGAGAGTATCAAACGCTGTATGGAGATCGCTGCGGCCGGCGGCCATAATATCATCCTTATCGGACCCCCCGGGGCGGGAAAGACCATGCTGGCCAAACGGTTGCCATCCATTCTACCCCCAATGACCTTACCCGAGGCACTGGAAACTACTAAAATCCACAGTGTGGTAGGGAAGGTGCGGAATATGGGATTGATCAGCCAGAGGCCCTTCAGGAGTCCCCACCATACCATTAGTGATGTTGCCCTCGTGGGAGGGGGAACCTATCCCCAGCCCGGGGAGATATCCCTTTCCCACAACGGGGTCCTTTTCCTGGACGAATTGCCCGAATTCAAACGGGGCGTGCTCGAAGTGCTGCGCCAGCCCCTGGAAGACCGGGAAGTGACCATTTCCAGGGCTAAATTCACGGTTACGTACCCCAGCAGTTTTATGCTGGTAGCCAGCATGAACCCGAGTCCTGGTGGCTATTTCAATGATCCGGATTCCCCCCTTGCCGCTTCGCCAATGGAAATGCAACGGTACCTGGGCAAGATATCCGGGCCGTTGCTGGACCGGATCGATATCCACATAGAGGTCACACCGGTTCCTTTCGAAAAACTTTCTGAAGACCGCAAAGGGGAGTGTAGCAAGGAGATCCGCAAGCGGGTTACCCGTGCCAGGGTGCTACAGACCCAGCGGTTTTCAAATAGTGGCAGCTCAGCGGGCCAGTCCCTAACCGTTCACTACAATGCACAGATGGGCAGCCGGCACATCCGCGAATACTGCAAACTGGACGATGCTTCCCTTTCCCTGTTAAAAAATGCCATGGAACGCTTAAACCTATCAGCACGTGCTTATGACCGCATCCTTAAAGTTGCACGTACCATCGCCGACCTGGGTGGTTCGGAGGCTATAAAAGGGGACCATATCGCGGAAGCGATCCAATACAGGAGTCTGGACAGGGAGGGGTGGTTGGGGTAGACTTATTATTTAGACTACCACATTAGATAAATAATCAGACATAGTGTTGGTCGTTGTTTTTAAGCCAGGATGGGGTAGGAGATAGTAAGCAATATTTAATCATTGCTAGACTTTTGGTATTTGATATTTATATTTTATTTAGTATTTGCTGATCGCAGGGTTTCTTCTAATTTTATTTTAACATTGGACGAAAGAGAATTTAATCGATTGAAATAGGGGAGATATTCTCTGTTACGACTGTAATAAACTAAAGCCATTACTTCCAAAGATTGAAATATTTCTGATTTGGGATCATTGATAAATTCCCATTCGCCCTCTAAATACATATTTGAATCATTATAGATATCTTCAAAATCTGGACCAATTTTTATCATTTTTCCTACAACTCTACCTGATTCTATAAAGAATTGCGTTGAGACAAAATTGTATTCTTCAATTTGAGCCGTTAAATCTTCAGTAACCCAATAGTAATCAACAATTAATTTTTTTAAGGATTCATTTTTGATCATATTAATATTGCCAGAACCGATTAACTCTTTATATGTGGAATTTTGAGTGGTAAGAGGGTCTGTATTAATAAGAAGATGACTTAAAAGCTGTTTTACCTCCTCAATACTTTTCTGAGTTTCATATAATTTATGAATAAATTCGTTCAATTGTTGGATAGCTAATTCTGATTCCGCAATTTTTTTTACATAATATAAAGAATCAACAGCAAGATCAATCACTAGCCTTTCCAGGTACTTGTGTTCAATTTTATCTTCCTTATTCTGTTCGTTCCAGTTATTAATACTTAAAGCAATCAATATACCAATGACAATCAGTACAATTTCGCCTATAGCATACCTCATGTATTTCAAAGGCTTGTTATCATCGGCGAGTTTTTTGCGGATTTTACGGAAGAAGTTGAACATGTGAAGTAAGGGCTGGTTGTTCTTTCTAAGGTACTGAAATAATAAAAGCGACTTAAAATCAGTCCAATAATATTTCTTTTGGAAACCTCCTATGTATATTATATATCCGATGTGGCCCTCGTAGGAGGGGGGCCATTCGCATATGTGTCCTGGATAGGGATGTATGGCTCGAATGACAAGTATGAATTACGAAAAACGGTCATTTCTATTCAGGGAAGGTCAATTCCCCTCCCTGGAGGGGATGAAGTGGTGGGTAATGCCATAAGTGGTATGGCAAACCCTGCAATGTTGTTGCCACTCCCCGCAGGAATCTTTAGTATTCCCTGTAAGTTGGCGCGAGCGTCACGTCTGACTGCCGAAAAGTCAAGGTCCCGCCGGCGGGGTACTAATTATTGGATTATCAATGTTTTTCGAATCCGCTTGTCTATTTACTTTCTATAACCAAGAGTTTTATTTGTTCAATTCATCTTTTATAAGTTGAAGAATTTTTTCATGTTCCTTCAGGAAAATTTTATATTTCCGAACATAATATGTCCTTTGGCTTCTTGCAACATCCACTAGTCCAAAGAAATAATGATTACTGAATACGTACTTCGGATCTCTAGGCGTTAGCCCAAAAATGGGAGTTCCAGCTTCGTCGTTGTGCTTAATAAAATTTTCAACAATAAAAGGGTCCGCGTAAGAAATCATTTCCGATCCCCACATTTGTATACTACCTAAATTTAAATATGTATTTTCAAAGTGACCGATAATCGCTTTCCTTAAATTTGAATTGCTAATAATTTCAAAACCTCTATTTTTTAAAGATTCGTATCCTGCTTGTGACAACATTAAATCTGAGCCACTCATTAGTGAACTTTGCCAATCTTCAGCAGTAAAGTTTGCTTTATAATTTCCATTTTTGAGTGCATTATGTACAAGTTTTCCAGAACGATCGTACCATTCAACTAGGCTTATCATTTCGTTCAAAACCAGAATATTTAACTCGATATTTTCTTTTAAGTCAGTCAAAATAATCACTTCAATCGCTCTCGCTTTTTGTCCTTCATTCCAATTATTGACCTGCAATGCGATTAAGATCCCAACAACAACCAGCACTATTTCTCCGATAGCGTATAGCAGATATTTTCTGAATTTATTCTCAGATAGCAATCGTTGCCTGATTTTTCTGAAGAATTTTATCATGGGAAGTAACACCTTATTTACGTTACTTAAGATACTGAATTATTCTAACAGACTTAAAATCAGTCTAATAAAATTTTTATCAAGACTATTGTATTATAAACTATAAATGCTATAGCCCTGGTAGGATGGTGGCCATGCGCATCTGAGTCCTGGATAGGCAAGGGCAATTCCCCTCCCTAGAGGGGATTAAGGGGTGGGTATTAGCCATAAGAGGTATGGCAAACCATGCAAAGTTATTGCCAGTCCCCGCAGGAATCTTGAGTATCCTCTAAAAGCAGGCAAGGTTTATTTTTTGTCAGGCTGAGCGCAGTCGAAGCACAGACAAAAAAGACGGCAGTCGGGCTCGGTGGACCGGTAAAGTTCCGTCACGCTGAGCGCAGTCGATGCGTGACAGTCGGCAGTCGGCAGTATGGAAGTAGCATTCAATGATGAATGTTCAAAGTTCAAGGTTCCCTCCTTCTATTACGCTCGGTGGACCGGTAAAGTTCACTTTTTTGTCACGCTGAGCGCAGTCGATGCGTAGACAAAAAAGACGGCAGTCGGCAGACTAATCTGCATTCAAAGTTCAAGAATCAAGATTCCAGCACCTGCGGATCACGGCTATTAAAACTGCCATAAAAAACAGAATCAAAACATTCTCAATGAACACTACTCAGTACCTCGTACTTCTTGATTCAATGACAGGCTTCAAAAAGCAGGTTTATGACTTTTAATCCCGGAAAGAATTTGATGATTGAATCCGCTTTGAGGATATTATTCTCTATATTAGATTGCATAGGGAATATAGAAAACCGGGAATTCAGACGGGGCGCTGCTGCATAGCATGCCTCGATATTCCTGATGATACCTAATTTGTCGAAAAAATGGGTCGGAAAATAAATATTTTTGTAATCTACTCCCTGACGGATAAGGATATACTGCCGGATCTGCTGCGCCATCTGAGCCCTCTGGTGAAATCTTTCAATTTAGCTGTCTGGCACGATGATCCCATTATTCCCGGGGAACCATGGCAACCTTTTATCGAGTCGCGTTTGGACTATACCGATCTTTTTCTGCTCCTGGTAAGCGATGCGTTCCTGAATTCCTCCTTTATTGAACAACCTGAATTCAAAACAATCATAGACCGGTTTAAAGCAAATAAATCGGCTGTTATTCCTGTGATTATTGAAAAGTGTCCATGGGACAGGGCTCTTAAAGCAAAAGGCTTTCAATTTAATCTGAATAAACCGGAGGTATTGCCGGACGCGGGAAGGCCCATAGCCGATTGGGATTCAGCTGAGGAGGCATACAACACTATCGTAGCTGGCATGAAAAGTGTACTTACGCCCCTTGCAGCTACCCTCAAACAACAGGAATCCGGAAAGGGGGATAAAAGGAAAGAAGCATATTCCCAAAGAGAGGAGCAGGTAAGGATCGGGTTTACAGAAGAAACAGAAACCGATAGATCGGAAGACCAGGACTCCGGTAATACCGAAGCGATAGCAACTAAGGAGGAAGATGCCGGACTATGGGAAGAAGCGGAAGCCAAAAGAAGGGCAGAAGTAGCCAGGCGGATTCGGGAAGAAGCGGAGGCATCGGCCAGGCGAAGGGAAGAGGAAGAAAGGTTATGGGAGGAAGGTTTGGCAAAAAGAATGGCCGAAAAGGAAAAAAGGATCCGGGAGGAAACAGCGAAATTGGTTGATTCCGCAGCGGAAGAGCAGCGAGTCAGGGAAGAAGCAGAAGCCAGGAAACAAATCGAGCAGGAGAACCGGAGGAAGGAAGATGAAGCCAGGAAACGCATCGATGCTGAAAACCGGAGGAAGGAAGCAGAAGCAAGAAAACAAATTGAGGATGAGAACAGGAAGAAGGAGGAAGTGGCAAGGAAACGAATTGAGGATGAGAACAGAAGGAAGGAAGAAGAAGCCAGGAAACGAATCGAGGATGAGGACAGAAGGAAAAAAGAGGCCTCCAGAATAGGGGCAGGGGATGAGAAAAGGAGGAAGGAAGAAGCCGATGCCGGAATAAAGGCAGAGAAGGAGAAGAAGATAACAGCGGCAGCAGAGGCGATGAGAGTGGCCGGGGAGAAGGAAAAAAGTAAAATGGAAGCAGCATCCAGTGGCACTATCGGAGAGGAGGCTGCCATTCCGGAAATCAAACACCGGAATATCCCGGAGGCAGCAGTAAAGACCGCGCATCCTCCAGAAACACCAAATATCAGGGAACTGCCTGCCGAAGCAAATGATGAAGTTGAAGGGTTCTTAGCGGGAATAAACCCCAAACTAAAAAAAAGAGTGCTGGGAGCATCCCTGGTTGCATTACTTATTTTTCTTGTGATATGGGGTTTTTCCTTATTTAGTCCTGGCCCTGATAAACCATCTGATCCTTTGCCGGATGCTAAACCAGCAATTGATACAGATTCCATTGATTCTGCCGAAAGCAAGAGTGACTCCCTGGATAAGGTTACGGCTTTTTCTCAACTGGAAGTCGGCGACACCATTGAAGGCGGGATTATATTTTCGATTGATCGGGTCGCTAATTCGGGCAAAATAGCGCAGCTGAAGGATGCCGGCCCAATGCCCTGGACAGAAGCCATGAAAATCCATGAGCAGTTAGGGGAGGGTTGGAGGTTGCCAACATCCGATGAATTAATAAGTATGTACCGGACCATTGGCCAGGGTGCCGCGAATAGTGGTCAGTTTGCAGATGAATTGTACTGGAGTTCCACCGCTTTTGATGATTACCAGGCACGGTTGGTACGATTTCGCGATGGTAACACTTCGTATCATTACAACAAAAATGCCGCGCATCGGCAATTTCTGGTCAGGGCTGTTCGGGATTTTGACAATTGACTATAGGTGCCAGCTCACTAAGTTTGGAGTATATGGGATCATTTTTCTCATCCAGTTACCCACCTGCTAATCGTGAACTTAGTCCACGTTTGGTCCCGGGACGCTAACCATCAGTTGCTGCCGGTTTCCAATGCAATTTTCAAACCACGGATCAACTGTTCTATTTCCGACATGCTCGTATAATGTAAAAAGGAGATGCGCAATACCCCTGGTGTTCTGGGAATGCCCATATCCATGAGGGGCCGAACGGCATAAAAATCGCCTATCCCCAGCATCAGTTGCTGCCTGGCAAGCGCGGTATAGACCTCCCCGGGACTTTTCGTCCGGGGGAGCAGGGATACCGTCGGTGCCCTTCCTTCTATTTGGGAAGGTCCAACTAGTTGCACATCCTCACGGGTATTTAGAAAATCGAGCAAGGGTACCAGCAGCCTTTGTTCCTGTTCCCGGAAAAGCATACCCAGTGCCCTGTTACGCTGGAAAGGCAGGGCCTCCTCATCATAATGGTGTTGGTACAGGAGATCAAAATAATCCAATATGCCGCTTGCAGCACCAATCTGTGCATGATCGGGTCCTGCCGGGGTTACCATATTCTTTGTGATCCCTTCCTTAAAAAAATGGGATTGGTTTGCCATCTTATGGATAAGCTCCTTATCAACATACATTAAACCGAGATGCGGACCGAATGTTTTGTACAATGAAAACAGATAAATATCAACACCCAGATCAGTTAGGTCCGGAAAACCGTGCGGGGCGAAAGCCACGCCGTCCACTACGGACAGCGCACCATAGGCACGGGCCATCCGGCTAATTTCCCTGACGGGGTTGATATGGCCGATCAGGTTGGAACAATGGGGAAAAGCTACCATCCTGGTGCGGTTGGAAAAGAGGCTTTTCAAATCCTCTGTATTCAATATCCCCGTATCCCGATTCACATGCCACTCCACAATTTTCATTCCCCGCTCCCCTAATTTTCGCCATGCGCCTGCGTTGGCTTCATGGTCCTGGCAGGAAACGATGATCTCGTCACCTTCATTCCACATGGGGCGCATGGCATTGGCGAGCACATAGACATTCTGAGTAGTGGACGGGCCGAAATGGATTTCCGATGCATCCACATTCAGATACGCGGCCATCCGGTCATAAGAGGCATCCATCATTTCCCCGGCCTTCAGGGATGCAGGGTACGGATAGTAAGGTTGCACCTTGTTTTTCTGGTAGAATTCGGTCAGGCGATCGATAAATTGTCTGCAGGGATAAGATCCTCCGGCATTTTCAAAAAATGCCCACCCTCGCAGGGATGGTTCCGAAAAAGCGGGGAATTGCGAGCGTACAAAAGGCAGATCGAGTTTCATAAGTATTATGGGTTATGTGTGTATACTACATACAAAATACGATTTATAAATTATGAATTGGAAAGTTAAGGTTCGCACAGGCGCGCTGATCCAATGGAAGTGGTTGCGGCTATTGAAACATGCGGGAAAATTTTAATATCGAATGTTTAAATTTTAAAGGTCAGTGACAGGTTGAAGAATGCCGGCTGATTGCGGATCGGATATTTGTTGTTGCCACCTGCCATATGCTTATGCACCGATCCGGTATAAAAGTTCCAGGCAGCACCATATACGTTCCTGGCCATAGAACTAAGCGATGCAACTAACGCATAAGCGAGCTTTTTGCCTATATTACATTTGTTAACCATAGTAAGCAAGTCATATGAAAGTTTTATTTATTGGAGGTACCGGAAATATAAGCACCCCGTCCAGCAGGCTGGCGATTGCTAAGGGGATGGATCTCTACCACCTTAATCGTGGAAACAGCAACGTAAAAATACCGGGGGTAAAATCCATTCTGGGTGATATCAATAAGCCGGGCGATTTATTGGAGCTGAAAAAACACAGCTGGGATGTGGTGGTGAATTGGATCGCCTTCACCCCGGAAGATATTCAACGGGATATTGCCATGTTCCGGGGTAAGACCAAACAATATATATTTATAAGTTCTGCATCCTGCTACCAGACTCCTTTGCGCTATCCTGTTATTACAGAGTCCACTCCCTTATGCAATACCCTTTGGGATTATTCCAGAGACAAGATCAAATGCGAAGACCTGTTGATAAAAGCGTACCGGGATAAAGGTTTTCCGGTCACAATAGTACGGCCTTCCTTAACCTATGATACCGTTATTCCCATCGCGATTGGAGGATTTAAGGAATACACCACGGCCGACAGGATCCTAAGGGGTAAGGAGATCATCATCCATGGGGACGGAACATCGTTATGGACCGTGACTCATTCCGACGATTTTGCCAAAGGGTTCGTAGGGTTGTTAGGTTTATCACAGGCACTCGGCCACGCCTTTCATATTACATCGGATGAAATTTTAAGCTGGAATATGATCTATGAGATCCTCGCCACCAGTTTAGGATGTGAGGCCAAAGTAGTACACATTGCCTCTGATTTTATCTGCAAAGTTGAGCCTTCCTATACCGGTACGCTGCTTGCCGATAAGGCCGAAAGTGTGATTTTTGACAATTCAAAAATTAAGACCTTTGTCCCCGGATTTAAGGCTGTCATTCCATTTGCAACCGGCATAAAAAGGACCCTGAAATGGCTCGATGAGCATCCCGATAAAAAAATAATAGATCCGCAGGAAAACGCCCGGATAGAAAACGTGCTTAGGACTTATCAGAATAGTGGGTTGTCCTGAATTCAAAGGCTAGTGCCTCAAGCCACTTCTTATAGCCGCCCTTTGGACCTGTAAGACTCACGATAACACTGCCAAGCCGGCAAGCACGGCCTTGGTGAGAGCACAGCTTCGCAGGCACTCGATAGTGCTGGCGACAGGATTTTTTAATTGTACACTTGCCGATATCACCGCTAAGTAAATCCCTCCATTCGGACAGTGAATAGCCTCATTCGTCCCAGGTCCTTGCAATAATTTTTGTAATTGCGTAAATTGATAATTCCCCCATGCATGCCATATGTTGATCCCATGCTTATCGTTTGATGATGTGGTAAATTACCTCCCATATTCTAATGATAAATAATTTAATGTGGATTTTAACATTTATGAACCACTGTCAACCGGAGAAACCATTTATTCAATTTTTATATAAACTTCAAACAACGCTCTTATGAAAACCAAAGTTTTGTTGATTTCACTTTGCTTTTTGCTCCTCAGCTGTTCCAATACGGAAAAGCAAACGGCAGAAACCTCCGTCCCTGAACTTGTAAACCGGGAATTGTTTTTTGGGAATCCTGATAAAATACAGGTCAGGATAAGCCCGGATGGCAAGTATTTCAGTTACCGGGCGCCTGTAAATGGCGTTATGAATGTTTGGGTGGCGCCTATTGAGAACCCGGATAGTGCGCAGCCCGTTACCAACGATACCTTGCGGGGGATACAGGGCTATCAGTGGAGCTATATGTCCGGAAATTTACTCTATGTACAGGACATCGGGGGTGATGAAAACTGGCACGTACACCTGGTAGATGTGGGAGGGAAAACGGATACCGACCTCACCCCTCAGGAAGAGATCAAAAGCCCGGACGGTAAGGCCCTTACCGATCCTGCCACCGGAAAGATCATTCGTCCAAGGGCTGAGATCCTGAGCGTTTCCCGTGAAACTCCGGATGAGATACTTATCCAGCTGAATAATTCAGATCCTTCCAATATGGATGTCTTCAAGGTGAATCTGAAGACCCATACCATGGACCTGGTGGTAAAAGATGAGGCTTTTCTTCAGATAGTGGCCGATAACAACAACAATATCCGACTTGCTTCCCGGACGGATCCTGAAGGCGGGCAGATCGTTTACAACTATAAAAATGGTTCCTGGGTGGAATATTTCAGGGTGCCACAGGAAGACATGCTCACATTTGGTTTTTTTGGATTTGACAAGAACAATGAGAATGCCTATATGATTGACAGCAGGGGAAGGGATAAAGCGGCACTGTATGCCCTGAACCTGGAAACCGATAAAAAGGAAGTAATAGCAGAAAGTGATGATTCCGATATTGCGGATATCCTGATCCACCCTACCACATATGAAATTGAGGCATATGCCACCAATTATTTGCGGAAGAAATGGGTGCCGCTTACGGAAGAAGCAAAAGCCGATCTGGCGTATCTTGGCAGCTTTAAAGAAGGCGACCTGGGTGTATATTTCCGTTCTACGGATAATAATACCTGGATCCTCGCCTATGACTCGCCACAGGAATACCTGAAATATTATACATACGACCGCGAGGCGAAAAAGGCCGAACTCCTGGTTTCCTCCAAACCTGAATTTGACAATGTGGAACTGGCCAATATGTACCCCGTCGAAATTGAGAGCAGGGATGGTCTCAAACTGGTTTCATATTTAACAATTCCCCGGGAGTTGGACGTAAACGGACGTACGTCCAGGCCGGCACCTACCGTTTTACTCGTACACGGCGGCCCTTGGGGAAGGGATAATTTTGGATTCGACAACATCCACCAATGGCTGGCCAACAGGGGCTATGTAGTGCTCAGCACAAATTTCAGGGGATCAACAGGCTTCGGCAAGGACTTTGTCAATATGGCAGCAGAGGAATGGGCAGGAAAGATGCATGACGACCTGATAGATGCGGTGAACTGGATGGTGAAAGAAAATATTGCCGACAAGGAGCAGGTGGCTATCATGGGAGGCAGTTATGGAGGTTACGCAACGCTGGTAGGCCTCACCTATACCCCAGAGGTCTTTGCCTGCGGGGTGGATATCGTAGGGCCCTCCAACCTCACAACGTTGCTGAATACCATACCGCCTTACTGGAAATCCTTTCGGGACGTTTTTGTCCATCACATAGGCGATCCGGACACCGAAGAGGGCGCCGCCCTGTTGGCAGACCGTTCCCCGTTAAACCGTGTGGATAAAATTGTGAAACCTTTGCTTATCGGGCAGGGAGCCAATGATCCGAGGGTAAAGCAGGCAGAGTCTGACCAGATCGTTAAAGCGATGAATGAAAAGCAGATACCCGTGACCTATGTGCTTTACCCTGATGAGGGCCATGGCTTCGCACGACCGGAAAACAACCTTTCGTTTTTTGCCGTGTCAGAAGTTTTCCTGGCCCAGCATATAGGCGGGAGATACCAGGACATTGGAGAGGATTTTGAAGGCAGCAGCATCCAGATTGTGGATGCAGGGGACCTTAACCTCCTGAAAAAACCGGAATAGGAGATATTTCAGCTGGCAGTTACAGTGGGCGCTGCCAGCTTATTTATTTAAGTGATCTGCCTGGCCTGGAGGGGCGATGAGCGGAAATTCCATTGAACATATCATCCTTTCGTCCTGTATTCATTCTTGTTTCTTAAATAGTATGAAACAATAGCGTATAAGAGAATAAAAAACCCAAACGCATAAAGGTACCAGTTAAAGGATTCGGGGACGTACTGCCGCGTTCCATCAATCAAGGCTTCCGGGGAATAGAGTGACCACGAGGGTGCATCCGGATTAGAGATGGCAAGGAAAATGAAGTAATCCCGGGTCCAGGACAGGATTACAAGGAGGGAACCGGTCATCAGTATCACCCATTCCTTTAGGTTGACCCGGGCCTCAGTACCATAATGATCATAAAATATCATTAAGCAGGAATGGAAAACCATTAAGATCGCTATGAGAAGTACGGACCAAACCGGGCCCAGCCAAGGTATGGGGATCAGGAACAGGACGTCCCAGGTCATTAAAGACGGGGGCCAGCCAAGCAGTACATACAAAAAAACATAGTAGAATATGTCCCAAACGGCGAAAGAGAACAAGAAAATGGCAAATCGCTGAACAGCGTTTTTGCCGGCAAGCATGGCCATTCCCAACAACATTAAAATGGTGGCTGCTTCCCTCCAGATTTCGACTGTAATAATATCCCTTCCCATTGGGTTAAGCGGGAATTGGAACCCATCCGGGTAATAAAGTTGGCGCAAGTAAACGACAACGGAACTTTCCAGATAACCCATGGCAATGCTGAATATCGATATCCAAAAAAAGGCTTTATAGAGCGTCGGTTTCATATACTAAAGTTATATGGTGCAACTGTTTACTGCCTACTGCAACTGCCAGCTGCCACTTACAAGGATTTCGACTGCCCTCCCGATAGCTATCGGAACGGTCAAGCCGGGCGCTCAGCCAGACATTGGGTTCAATACTTCACAGGCTTTGAGTAGGACAAAGGGCTGAAAGTTGATCATGATCTATTTACTGTATGCCTTAAATTTTAAAACTTGAATGTCAACATATTGTTCACTGTTCACCGTTCACTGCTCCCTCCTCCGCCGGAGGCTTCGGAAGGCGTGATACTATTCACTGATTACTGATTACTGATTACTGTTTACTGCTCACTGACCCCAAAATCATACCCTTCCATCACCCGGCTGCCATCCGGTATGCTGAAAAATTCATCCAGGGTATCTGGTTTGAACGCGAGGTCGGTGATCGTAATATTTACCATCTGTTCCCCGGGTTGTTTACCGTCCCAGGCGTAGGTTTTGATGGTTTTCGGAAATACAATCCCGTCAACAGGCTGTGCTTCGTAAAAGGTCATATGCTTTTCTTCACTATGCTCGCCTTTCTTATAGAATCCGGGGTAGGAGACCACATAGCGCAGGCCACCGACCCTGGATGTTTTTGTATCTATGTAGACAACATAGAAATCTTCCGGAGCATCCCCGATCCCGTCGCCGAAAGTGGCCCGGACCTGGTGATAGGTATTTCCCTCAAAGGCGATCTCCCCTTCATAGTCCAGCTGGATCCCTTCGTCTGCCAGGACAAAAGGGACCCCGACAAAATAATAAGGTGTCAGTGCCCAAAACCTTGGGTTTTCTGCAATTTCCGCCGCCGCAGGGTATTTCCAGGCCTTGTTTCCGTCCCATCCATATTCGATTGCCGGTTCCGAGGCCAGCTGGTGCCGGGCCCGGGCAGACCAGGTGTCCACGGTTTGATACGTATCCGGTCCGCCGGTCTTAAGGTTCTTATAGTCGAACCGGAAATACAAGGGACCCTTGGAATACCAATTTGCTAGTCCCCCGTGGGCTTCCATCGCCTGCCACAGGAGTTGCCCACCCTTTGTCGGGGAAAGCCTGTCCTGAGATTTTTGAACGCGCTCTGAAATCCAGTTGTCAGCTGGTTTGGCAAGCACCGCCTCCGCAGTGGAAACCGGATCGGAATCTACGGGGGCTTTTTCCTTTTTCATGTCACAGTTAATCAGGACAAGCGACAGGCTGGCAATCAGAAAGAAACGGATATAGTACATTTTTTTTTGCATTTTACTGGTGGAATTCTTAAAGATAAATACACGGTAGTTTATCTGAACAGGGCAGGCACATTATTGTCAGGCAGTGGCAGTACAGCACCACCAGACATACCATAAAGCTGAATAATCGATTGATGGATCGCTTTCGGAAAACCAGATCAATAAATCAATTATACCCGCAATCGGTAAGTTGTTAAATTAATCATTTTTTTTCAAACCCTGGATCACCACATTTCCGGTCCCGGAACGATCACAGGGATAACTGAATGCCTTTTCCATTTCTTCAGGGTCGTTGATGGTTTCATAGAATTTGTCAAGGAAGGCAATGGTCTGATTCCGGTAACTATCGCTCACAAATTGGTTAGCGGTGTAGACAGCATATATACCTTCTTTCAACCGGTTAAACATATCAATGACCGGGGTGAATTCATTCATATCCGGGAGACAATGGCCCCGGTACCTGCGATCCCGGGTAGACTTCATACGCAGTTCAGGTGCCGGGTTGGCATAGGGTGCCTGCACGATCCCTGCATGGTCAAAATCATAAGGCACGGTATAAGGGAGGCTTTTGGGGTCCGTCGCGATCAGTTTTATATTCTGCCGGAACTGTACCGACCAATCCGTATTACCGATCATATACTGGAAAACAGCCATTTTCAGGAAATCTTCCTTTTGCGTGCTCTCCGGACGCAATCCCTGGATTTTAATGATATTGGTACCATTCCTCTGGGCCATTTGATCTTCATCTTCAAGTAGGATTCCGTAATAGCGATCGGATACCTTATCCTTCACACTGTCGCGATACACCACTTTAACGAGTCGGGCCAAAAAGCTTTTTGGTGTGACCAGGTTGTATAATTTATAAACAAGGTATTCATGGACCACGTATTCATCTCCTCGGCATGGGGTAACCAGTTTCAATTTATCCTGTCCCTGGAAGATGGATTGGCCGGGGGTATGGATAGAATCGAAGTTAAGCAGGATGGGCGGATATTTGCAATTGGCCGCCATCTTCCGGAAATGACCCCGCGTCTTGGCCCTCATAGGGATATGCATTGATTTTCCACCCTCCTGATACGTTACTGATGCCGGGTGGTAGGGAGAATCGTCTCCCCGGTCACGGAAGATATCTTTAAGGTCGGCATGAAGGGTGAGTTCCAGGATTTCATCGCTACCAAACAGTGCAGGCGCCTGTGCGCTAAGGCTATTTCCTGAAGGGTAGAACAACGTTAAAACCAGTAGGGATGCAAAACGTACCTGTAAACCCGGGTTGTGAACGCGAATCAGGAATTGCATGCATTTATCCCATAGCCTGGTGATTATACCTTTTCCGTATCTGCAGTGTTTCATCCAACGTTATTTTCCAAGAATAAAAAGGGGGAAATCAGTTTGCCATTCTTAATTTTCAGGCGGGTGTCACTATCGATTTACCATACGCCAGGCGGGGGGTTGCCAGGATGCTGATGCCCGGTATGGTAAGATAAGAAAATATTACGGTGAAATAATCAGTTGCTCATTCTTTTTTGAACCTCGGGTTCCTGTCCGACTATTGGGATTTTTTGCTCCTGAAGGATTTCTAATTTAGTAAGAAAAATAGCTCAAAATTTTTATTTTTTATTATATTTAAAACGTAGGCTGTCATTTCATGAAAGCTTACCTTCATGATTTAATAAATAACCGATAACACTTTAAAAAATGAGAAAAAAACTAATTTTTGCGAGTGCCCTGGCTTTGGGCGTTCTTCTGAGTTGTGAAAAAGAGGACCTCCTGAACCCTTCGGAACCTATGGATGCGGGAGTAGAAATTAAAACGCCGGAACCCAGGTTTCTGGAACTTCCCCAGCTATCGAAAGTAATACCGGGCAACAGCTTGAATTCTAAAACAGCGGGGCTGCGATACGCCGTGTATATGGCGGAATATATAACCTCCGGCACGACTGAGGATATGGGTAACCAGGTGTTTTTTAACAACAGGGGAAACAAACAGCTCGAAGGGGATTTTGTCCCGGCCCTGGCCCTCGATGGAACGCCGGACATTTCCTATTATGTTGACCAGAACAGGCCTTCGGCGGACCTGTCAGTAGCAGCAAGTACCGCTGCCATAGACAGGGCAATGGCTACATGGGACGGGGTTCAGTGTTCTGACCTGGGCATGACCGAAGTTCCCTTTGACGGGCGGCCTACCGGTTTTATTGCTGCGATCCTTGGCTTTGGAGGAAGTACCGACTATGTTTCCGATGTTACCCACAATGGCTGGATGCCCCCCGCATTTTTCGATTTCCTGGCACCCGGTGGAAGTTCATTTATTCTGGGTGTCACGTTTACCATTGTTTTTACGGATGAAAATGGTCAGCTGGTAGATACGGATAATAACAAGAAATATGACGTTGCCTGGAGGGAAATCTATTACAACGATGCATTCGCGTGGAATGACGGGTCAACCTATGATGTTGAAACTGTCGCCCTCCACGAAGCGGGCCATGGATTATCCCAGGCTCATTTTGGGAAAGCCCATCGTACTTTGAGCAACGGCAAGCTGCATTTTAGCCCCAGGGCTGTGATGAATGCGGCTTATTCCGGCGTGCAAACCACCATTGGTAATACTGATAACGGGGGCCACTGCAGCAATTGGGCCAGTTGGCCGAACAATTAACTTCTTACAACCACCCACTGACGGAGGCCTTTTTTAAGGCCTCTGTTTTTTTATAGGTCATTTCGTTTTTGAAGCCTTCGGGATAGGTTTGTGGTTACGGCCCCGGTCCCAACCGGGAGTTTGATCTCAGTCGTCCACTTTTATCAGCACTGCCTCGCAACTCTTCAGATCGGAGTTCAAAACTATATTTTCGGAGTCCGACCCGTCGACTATCTCAATAGCAACGGTATTAGGTGGAAATTTCCCCAGGTTGTGGGCGTACAGGAAGAGGTCATTCGGCCTGCCGGGGTCCAGTTTTAGATCAAAATGTTCCTTCCTGTAAGTTAAAGCGTATTTGGATACCACTGCTTCCCCGTTAAGGTAAATCGAAACAACATCCCCATCCTGTCTCCCATGGTCCCACAGGCTGATGCTGATGGCCTCACTGTGAACGATCAATTCCTGTACATAGGTGATCTTCCTCCCGTCAAACATATTCCGCACCCGGCCTGTTTCGGTAATGGGCGCTACTTCGCTGTCCTTCTTACGCGGAGGTTTTGTCAGGGAAAAGAACGGCGTGGCGAATTTTGCCACATAATTTTTATCTGCAGGGAACAATTCAATTGCCATAACCCGGTAATTGGAACCTGCCTGCAGTGCATTATGCAACTTAATCCCTGTTGCAGAACCGGTATTGGGGAAAACCCCCAGTTCCTGTGCGACCACATCATCCTTTATGAGGTAGAACTTCAGGTTTTTGGTTTCCGGGATGTTTTGTGTGGCCCAGCGTATCTCCACAGGCCCTGGAATGCTCCAAACCGTATTGCCATCAGGATATGAAATAGTAATAGCCGACCTGTCTGCAGCAGCGGAGAACACCCGGCTGTCCTGCAATATCCTGGAATTGACGGGGGTGGCATAGCCCGCTGTCATAATCAGGGTAAGCAGTAAAGCCCCAATCGAAAATCGTATGTATTCTTTTACGTCCATGAACTTTATATCCCTAAATTATACTGTCATTGTGGCTCGATTATTACAATGTACCGTATTTCAGGATTAATGTAATGCTCCAAATGAGCTAATTCAATAATATGCAAACGGATAAAAAAAGTCCATATTGCAAATGGTCTTTGCCAATCTCCTCAATTTGAGGTGTATTTCTATGCTCCCCAACTTTTTTACAAGAATAATGCCAATATCAGCACACCCACCAGTACAGGTTGAAGGATACGGCAGCTAACCGAGTTGCAAAGCAGCGAACGCCCCCTGCCACCTGCCCGTGCGATTTTCAGAACTTTTTGAGGGTAAAATTCCAATGGAATCTTTTAAACAAGCCAATGTGCAGGAATAAGGTTTCATGCCGGATGTTCAATTTTCGGTTCGATTTCCTGGAAGCCGAATTAAAATAGGAAGTAATGCTGTAAACATCTGTAATTCCCCGCTCCGCCAGCGTCCTGTAACAGTGATATCGCAAGTTGGTTGCCAGGTTCCTGCCCCTGTGCGATTCAAAAGTATACAAGTTGAGAAGATAGGCAGCTGTATTCCCCATTTTGAAAGTCCTATGCTTATAATCGAAATCCTTAAACTCGGCAAAAATGATGGCCGCTATTTCCCCATTTGCTTTCAATGCGAGGCAAAGCTGGCCTTTACTGATGTTTTTTTTCAGATGAACCGGTTTTAATCCCATTATGTTATCAAATTCCAGATCATCGTCTTCGGATAACTGGACCAACTGATAATGCCCGTCATTACCCCTGATTAATGGTTCATCAGCCAGGTCCATCCCGTGGCGCAGCCAGTAGTATGGATCGATGTCTATGCCAAAACGGGTCATATAATTTCGAAGGGAATACAGCAACAGTCCGTTTCGTGACAGGTTCCGGACTTTGTGGAATATGGAATGCTCTTTGGTTCGCGTGGTATCCATTGGGAGTAACAACTAAATTAAGTGGCAAAGATCCTATAAATGACCTGTATGAAGGCATTCTGTCTTCAATTTAATTTTGACCCGCGTAAAAAGGATGATGTCCATCAGGCCTTGAGACATTGTAATGTACGGATTTTGAATTGTATATGACTTTCCCCGGGAAGGCGGGGCTTCTGATTTAAAGGTTATTGCAAAAACCATCAAAGCTCCTGGTTTCCTTAATCAGGGTTTTGGCTTCATGGGGAATCCTGTTACAAAGGGTAGGGGCGAACATACATCCTTCGCAGCCATGATTAGTTGCTCCTTGCCAACAGCAAGGAATAAAATGGATACATATAGCACCGAATGCGTCCTTTTATTTTAACTTTCGAAGTCTTTAAGTTTATAATTCCAGTGAAATTTTTTAAACAGGCCGATGTAAAGGAAGAGTTGCAGGTGCTGCACGTTCAGTTTCTGTTTGAATTTCAGGGAAGATTTATTGAAATAGGCTGTTATGCTGTAAATAGTATCAATGCCCTGTTTTTCCAGTTCCTTATAGCTGTGGTAACGCAGGTAAGGCGCCAGGTTTTTACCTCTGTACGCTTCAAAAGTATACATGTTCAGGAGGTAGGCATCCCTTTGCCCGAGCTTAAAGTTTCGGTTTTTATACACAAAATCCTTAGTCTCAGCAAACATGAGGGCCGCTATCTCCTTCCCGCGTTTTAGTCCTATGCAAAGCTGGCCATTTTCAATATCTTTTTTCAGCTGCCCGGCATCAATCCCCATAATGTTGTCCAGGATCCCTACCTCTGCTGCCTCCAGGGTTTCAACAGTGAATTCTGATGCGTCACCGCGGATGCGCGGCTCCTTACTTAGCGAGAGGCCTTCCCGTTCCCAATAATAGGGGTCGATGTCCAGGCCAAACCGGGTTAAAAAATTCCGTACGCTGAAAAGGAAAAGGCCATTGCGGAACCTGCTCCAGGCCATGTGTAGCTTATAGAACCTGCTGTTTTCTATTGTGTTCATATCTTATCGCTAAGCTTCAGTCGCGTCCATAGGTATTTCTGCCATCGTTCATATTCATTATTTTTCGAAATTCAGCCGGGGTCATGATCTCCCGGGAATTTGCCTCGGCAATGGTATGTATCCGCTGGATAAGTTGCATATTCGTTGCCAGTTTGGTACGGTTTTCATCAAACCAAATATTATCCTCCAGTCCAACACGGACGCCTCCTCCGATGGCAACAGCAAGTGAATTCATTTTTAGCTGGGAATCCCCTATACCTGCAAGACTCCATAAGGTATCATCCGGCAGGTCATTGATCATAACACCGGTATGCAAAAGATCAGGTTGGGCACAGGCAATATTTCCGAATAACAGGTTAAAATAAAAGGGGGGTTTTAACAACGCTTTCTTCTCAAGGTATTTTGCATAATTGATCATCCCGTTGTCAAAGACTTCCAATTCCGGGACAATTCCCCTTTCCATCATAATGGAAGCAAGATCCTGTACCATGGCAGGGCTGTTGATACTCGCCATGGTATTGAAGTTCAATGAACTCAAGGTCAAACTCCCCATGTCCGGCTTCAGGTCACCTTCCAAAAAGAGCGGATCCGAACGCTGTTCCAGTTCCCCAAAATTACGGCCACTCAGCGATACGCATATCACGAGGTCGGGCGCAAAGGCGCGGATCCCACGGATGATCTCGCCGTAAATTTCTTTCTTATAGGTAGGGATCTCTGTTTTGGCATCCCGGGCATGCAGATGCACCATAGTAATTCCCAATTCACAGACCGAACGCACATCCTCCACTATTTCATCAACCCTGACCGGGACGTGTGGGGTCATTTTTTTGGTAGGGATCATCCCGGTTGGGGTGAAATTGATAATTAGTTTTTGCATAGTTGTTTTAATTAAAGTGGGCCCTGGTGCAACCGCAAAGTGTTCCGAACCAGATGGGAAATTATCCCCCCTTAATGCAGCCCCACGGATAGTATTTTAGGTATGTAACGCTGAAAAATTATAATAATTGTCAAGTTCAAACCTTCACCCCGTTTTCCCAAAGCGAGGCTAATCGGGTACAAGAATAGGAAATTATCAGGTGAATTTCGGATAACCATTGGTTACGCGTCGAACAGGGCTGTACAGGGTCATGCCATCACTTTCCGGAGGGCCTGCCCGAATTGTTGTACTTGTTCCAGCGTACCGGTACTGATCCTTGCCCATTGCAGTAAGGGCGGGAATGGCCTCCCTATCAATACATCTTCCCTGCGCATGGCACTAATCACTTCTGAAACAGGTCGACCGGTTTTAAAGAAGACAAAATTGGTATGTGACGGAATATACTCCAGTTGGAGCTCATCGAGGGTCTTATATATAATGCTTTTGGCTTCGGTATTTTTTAACAGGCTGAATTTGTAGAATTCATCATCCTGTAATGCTTCTTTCGCTGCTTCAATTGCCAGGGTATTGCTCATCGCCATCACACCATCCTTTAACCGGGCAGCGGTTTCCGGCTGCGCGATCAGGTACCCGATCCGCATACCGGCCAGGCCATAGACCTTGGAAAAGGTTTTGGAAACAATGATATTCCGCCCTTGCTTAATAAGTTCAACCATTGAGGGGTAATCTGGCTCTGTGATAAAATCATAGTAGGCTTCATCACTGAAAATAACCGCCTTGTCATCATAGGACGTACAGAAATCCAGTATGGAATCCCGCTTCAGTAAGGTTCCTGTGGGATTGTTTGGGTTGCAAAGGAAAACCAGCCGGGTATTGGAATTTATTTTCGCTGCCATGGCGCTAAGATCATGTTCCATGGCTTCGTTTAAAGGTATACGGTGAACGGTGGCCCCGAAGTTTTCGGAATAGGTCAAAAGCGCCTGAAATGTGGGATCGGCTGCAATGATTTCCCCTCCATCCCTGCCATACAGCAAGCCTGCCAGATTAAGGCCCTCAGTGGAACCTCCGGTAACCACTACATGGTCTTTGGAAACACCCTCCTTGTCAGCTATCATTTTAACCAAACCGCTCAATGCCTCGAAAGGATATCGGCATGCGATGTCAAGGGAATTGGTGATCGTTTTCCTGACGCGGGTGGAAGGTCCGTAGGGATTCTCGTTGGCATTCAGTTTAACCGGCCCGGATTTTAAAATGTCGGATTGAGGAAGCGGGAGCGAGAAGGCTTCAAAACCACCCAACAAGGCCAGGCTGCTGCTAAGCCCCACAGTTTTGAGCCATTGCCTTCGATCTGTGTTTTTCATAAAAAGGATTTATGAAAAAAAGATACGAATAAATACCGGGGAATAATCCAACTTAACAATTATAAAAGGGGAATAAACGAAATGTAAAATCGATCTGATTGAATGGATATAATGTGAGAAGCAGTATTTCAGGTGGTACAAAATCCCAAACGTTCAGCCGACAGGCATTTTTTAAGGTACACGTATCAGTTATACAAGGTATTGGAAATAAAAATGGTAAGGATCAGCAAAACCATCGCAAAATTTACGGTGATGGCAACGATCTTTCTTTCATTGATGGGGGCATCAATCCCTTTAACTATAAAAACAGAACCATATATTCCCAGCAGCCCGGATATTATGATGGGTAACCCGAAAAGGTAACGGGATATCATCGGACTTATATTTACCATAACACTGAATGCAGCGAAGGTCAGCAGAATCATAATAAGCTGGCTGATTTTATAAGATCGATCAATGTATTTACCTTTGGTTTCCATTTAATAGGTTTAGGTTTCCAATATTAGAGGATCTTTATATTGGCCCGCAAGCCCTCCATAATCCCCAGGATGTTCCGGACGGTTTCCTGTAAATAATATTTTATAAGGATATGGGGTATCCTGATCGTGGTAAAGCCATTTTTATAGGAATGCATGGTTTGCTCCAGGTCGTTGATGGCTTGTTCATGCGTAAGCATTTCATATTCCGTGTCGATTTCAATATTCAGTTTTACCCGGGATATCGCGATATCAACAGATTTCTGACCATCCCACCATTCCAGCATCGGGGAAACACCTGCAGTTCTAAGCTCATAGAATAAAAGGATGGCTTCTATGGGGGTCCCATTGACTTCCTTTAACTTCAGCAAGCGTTCCTTGTGCTGCTGGCAAAGGGCAATCCCCAGTTTTTTAAGGGAATAATAATGGTCTGCGTATTTTAATTCCTTATTGCATTCTACACATTTCATTCAGTAAGCGGTATTAGATTTGGGATTATAATAACCCCTCCATTCCGGGATTATTATAAAATATCGATGTATGGACACCCACTTTTAGATGAATGGCAAATTATTAGATGAAATGCACCTTTAATGTTAAAATCCGTACCGGCAATTTTTTATAACCGATATCCACCCCAAAGCTAAACGGGTTATATTTACCCTGATTTCAAAAATCCAGTAACCCACCACAATTATGTCACGGAAAATTGGCCCCGGGGTATTAGTAGCAGCAGCATTTATAGGACCCGGTACTGTTACAGCCTGTACACTGGCAGGTGTTTCATTTGGTTATACGCTCCTGTGGACCATGCTCCTGTCTGTCATCGCTACCATTGTGCTGCAGGAAATGGCCGCCCGCCTGGGGATCATTACCCAAAAAGGACTGGCAGATGTCATAAAGGAGGAATTAAAGACCCCCGTTGTCCGGAATCTGGTTATCGGTATTATCCTGGCAGCCATCGTCCTGGGCAACGCGGCCTATGAGGGGGAAATATCGGGGGGGGAACCCTTGGTCTGGAAGCCATATTCGGTATTGAGTACCAGGGAGTCTATCCCGGGTCATCGGGGTTTTTTCGTTTCTATTGCTGTACCTGGGTAATTATAAGTCGCTGGAACGGGTTTTTATTTCACTGGTCCTCGTTATGAGTGTCTCCTTCCTGCTTACTGCCGTTATCACAAGACCGGACCCGCAGGCATTGATGACCGGACTATTCATGCCACGAATTCCTGAAGGCAGCCTGCTGACCATTATGGCCCTTGTGGGGACTACCATCGTTCCCTATAACTTATTCCTGCATGCCTCCCTGGTCAGCGAAAAATGGAAATCGAAGGATTTTCTCGGGGCAGCCAGGCGGGATACCCTGGTGGCCGTTGCACTGGGAGGGATTGTATCGATGTCCATAATTGTAGCTGCCGCGGCAATTCCTGCACAACAGGTGGCTTCAGTGCTCGACCTGGCCAGGGGGCTGGAACCACTGTATGGCAATGCAGCCAGGTATTTTATGGGTATTGGGTTGTTCGCAGCAGGGATTACCTCAGCCATTACAGCCCCCCTGGCAGCTGCCTATGTTGCAAATAGTTGCTTTGGATGGAAGACGGGCATGAAGGATATACGTTTCCGCAGCGTTTGGATCATCATCCTTTTGGCGGGGGTGCTTTCCCAATTCTTTGGGTTGACCCCCATAGCACTGATCCAGTTTGCACAGGTCGCGAACGGGCTATTGTTACCTGTAATTGCTATCTTCCTCCTTTGGGTAGTGAACCGGCATGTCGTTATGGGTAGGCACCGAAATACATCATGGCAAAACCTGCTGGCGCTTGTGATCATCCTTTTGGTAATTATACTGGGTGTAAAAAGTATCGTAAAGGTCGCGGGATTATTTTGATATGGACAAGATATACATCGATATCAATTGTGACGTGGGGGAGGGGATCGGCAATGAAGCCGAATTATTCCCCCATATCTCGTCCTGTAATATTGCCTGTGGCGGGCATGCAGGGGATGCGGAAACCATGTTGGGGGTCCTACACCTCGCCAAAGAAAATGGCATAAAGGTTGGTGCGCACCCGTCGTATCCTGACCGGGAAAATTTTGGAAGGCTGTCTATGACCATTGCACCTCGGGATCTGAAGACAAGCATTCAGGAACAAATAAGCCTGCTGGAAGACCTTGTAACAGGAGCGGGCCTTAAACTGCATCATATTAAGGCCCATGGGGCACTTTATAACGATATTGCCTCGAACGCCGTACTGGCAATGCAGTATCTGGAAAGTATCGAAGCGTACCGTGAAAAGGCAGTATTGTATGTCCCCCCGCGCTCCGTTATAGCAAAAAAGGCCGGGAAAAGTGGATTTGATTGTGCACTCGAAGCTTTTGGCGACCGGGCTTACCGGACAGACCTGAGCCTCGTTTCGCGCCAGCAGCAAAATGCTGTGATAGCTTCTCCCAAAGCCGTTTTGCAGCGCATAGTTTCCATGGCCAGGGATCAAGTGGTCCCAGGAATAGACGGCGAACTTTTAAAAATCCGGGCAGATACTTTTTGTATTCACGGGGATACCCCGAATGCATTGCAAATATTGATGTATCTTTCCTCTGAATTACCGAAATACCATATCTGCATTAAAAAGTGAAGCCATATCCCATTACCATAGAACCCTTCGGTGAACAGGCCATCCTGGTTGAATGGCCCGATAAAGTAGATGAAGCTATTTTATACGATATCCTCCAATTTTCCCGATACCTGAGACAGAACTGCCTCGAATCATCCTACTGGGAAATGGTTCCGGCCTATAATTCGCTTACCCTTATCAACAGGGAAGAGCATATTGAATTTAATGTATGGAAGAGGAAGTTGACCGAATGGTATGAAGGCAAGCCAACAGAAATTTCAGCGGAACATTACCTTTGGAAACTCCCGGTTTGCTATGATCTTGAGTATGGAATTGACCTGGAGGAGGTTGCCGGGGTTCTGGGGATGTCTGTACCGGACCTGATAGCCGCCCATACCGGTCATATTTATACGGTGTATGGAATAGGGTTCCTGCCCGGCTTTATGTATTTGGGTGGATTGCCGAAATTCCTTGAATCCCCAAGGAAGGAAACACCTCGCATGTTGGTTACAAAAGGATCGGTTGGGCTTGCCGGGAGGCAAACGGGCATCTACCCGCAGGATTCACCGGGGGGATGGAATATTATAGGAAAGTGTCCGATCCCTATTTTTAACGTGAATAATCCGGACCCATGTTTTGTTAGCATAGGCGATAAGATCCAGTTTTATGCCATAAAAAAAGCAGCTTTCGATCTCCATAAGATCGAGGCTGAAGTAGGGATCTTTAAAATTGATAAATCGAAATTGGATGCTTAGGGTAGTTCATACGGGGTTTTTTACGACGGTCCAGGATGAGGGACGTTTCAATTTCAGGGATAAAGGTGTCCCTGTCTCCGGTGCAATGGATAGTTATTCGGCCAAAATGGCCAATACACTGCTCGATAATGCCGAAGGGGATGCGGTGCTGGAAATTACGATGACCGGGCCCACCCTTGCTTTTGAAGCTCCTTCCTTCATTGCCATCACCGGCGCTGAAATGTCTGCAAGCATCAATGGCAACCCGGTACCTAATTACAAGGTCCATGCAGTCCAGGCCGGTGATGTGGTTTCATTTGGTAAGTTAATCAATGGGTTCAGGGCCTACCTGGCTATCCGAAATGGGTTCAAAACAGAAAAAGTATTGGGCAGCAGATCTTATTTCAAACCGCTGACCACACTAAACCGGATCAAGGAATTTATGGAACTGCCCTTTGAACCGGTCACTTCATTTGAACCCAGGATACTGGATATCAGACCGGCTCCCTTTCATAAGGAGCAGCGGTTACCTGTAAAACCAGGGCCCGAATACAAGCTATTAAAAGATCAGCACCTGGAATTATTGTTTTCAAAAGATTTTCGCATAGCAAAGGAAAACAACCGGATGGCATACCAACTAGAGGAAACAATACCGGGGCATTCCGTAACCCTGCTTACGTCTGCCACCCTCCCCGGCACCGTGCAGTTGACCGGATCCGGTAAACTGATCATCCTGATGCGCGACGGGCAAACAACCGGAGGTTATCCAAGGATCCTGCAGATGTCCGAAAGGGCAATTTCCCTTCTATCCCAAAAGAAAAACGGGGATCAGGTCTCCTTTCAGCTGTAGCTTCGCATTTCCACCACGCATTGAATATGGTAAAATATATCAATTACATTATTGATTATCAACACTATAACCCAAATAACCCCGTATTGAATTTGAACCAGTGTATGCTGTTAAAATTAGGGGCCAGATGAAACATTTATCTTTGGCAGGGAAACGCAAAAGTGCCAGCCAACAGCCGTATTTAAACCAGTAGAATGGAACTTAATAAATTCAGTAAAAATATAACTCAGAATGAAACCCAACCCGGGGCCCAGGCAATGCTCTACGCCATTGGCCTGAGTGAGGAGGACCTTAAGAAGCCATTGATCGGGATCGGGAGCACAGGATATGAAGGGAATCCCTGTAACATGCACCTGAATGACCTTGCCCAAAAAGTAAAGGAAGGGGTCAACGAAACAGGTATGGTTGGCCTGGTTTTCAATACGATAGGGGTCAGTGATGGGATATCCATGGGGACTGCAGGAATGCGATATTCCCTGCCCTCGCGGGACCTTATTGCAGATTCCATGGAGACGGTGGTGCAGGCGATGAATTACGATGCCCTTGTGACCGTTGTAGGATGTGATAAGAACATGCCGGGTGCCCTTATGGCGATGATCCGCCTGAACCGGCCATCTGTGCTTGTGTATGGTGGGACTATTGCTTCAGGCTGCCTGAACAACAAAAAACTGGACATCGTTTCCGCCTTTGAAGCCTGGGGTGAAAAAGTTGCCGGCACTATGGATGATCGGGAATTTAAGAACGTCATACAGCATGCCTGCCCGGGCGCAGGAGCCTGTGGCGGGATGTACACGGCAAATACCATGGCTTCTGCCATAGAAGCCCTGGGAATGGCCATGCCATATAACTCTTCCAACCCGGCCGTGGGCCCTGAAAAAGAGGCGGATAGCGTCAATTCTGGCCGGGCGTTGCGTCACCTGCTGGAAAATGATATTAAACCCAGCGATATCATCACCCGAAAATCATTTGAAAATGCCATAAGGCTTATCACGATTATGGGAGGTTCCACCAATGCCGTCCTTCACTTTCTGGCTATTGCAAAAGCCGCCGGGATTCCGCTGAGCCTTGCTGATTTCCAGCACATCAGCGACACTACGCCATTCCTGGCTGACCTCAAACCCAGCGGTAAATATTTGATGGAAGATGTACACAGGGTAGGGGGTACGCCCGCTGTGATGAAATTTATGCTGGAGAACGGGATGCTGCACGGGGATTGCCTTACCGTTACCGGTAAAACGATTGCAGAGAACCTTGCGGAGGTACCGGGATTAGCAGCAGGGCAGGATGTGGTAAAACCCTTAAATGCACCTATAAAAACATCGGGTCATCTGCGCATACTGTACGGTAATCTTGCAGAGGAAGGTTCGGTCGCCAAGATAACAGGAAAGGAAGGTCTTTATTTTAAGGGTCCTGCAAAAGTCTTTGATGGGGAATTTGAAGCCAACGAAGGTATCGGTAAAGGGCTTGTAAAAAAGGGCGACGTGGTCGTAATCAGGTATGAAGGTCCTAAAGGCGGGCCGGGTATGCCGGAAATGCTGAAGCCAACCGCTGCTATCATGGGAGCGGGTTTAGGCAAACAGGTGGCCCTGATAACCGATGGCCGGTTTTCAGGAGGCACCCATGGTTTCGTCGTAGGTCATGTTTGCCCGGAAGCCCAGGAGGGCGGCAATATCGGTCTTTTGAAGGACGGGGATGTCATTACTATCGATGCGGAAAACAACAGTATTGATGTGGCGCTGACAACTGAAGAATTACAACACAGGAGGGATAGTTGGAAACAGCCCCCTCTAAAGGTCAGCAAAGGCAGTTTATATAAATATGCGAGGACCGTATCATCGGCATCACAGGGTTGTGTTACAGATGAGTTTTGATATATACCGGACGCAGTTTTCCCTTTTTGCGGATGTCTGGTGTAGTGCTTACTATTAAAAATGGGGATTAACAAAAGTCTTGATTGGACTATGGAAACAGTAAAAGAAAAGAATAGCAAACCGGCCGGGGAGCGGGCACTGAAAATAAGTGGGGCTGAAGCATTGATCCATTGCCTCCTTGCAGAAGGAGTGGATTTGATCTACGGGTACCCGGGAGGAGCAATCATGCCGGTATATGATGAATTATACAAATTCAGGGACAAATTATCGCACATCCTTACCCGGCATGAGCAGGGAGCGACACACGCGGCCCAGGGTTATGCAAGGGTTACGGGAAAAGTAGGGGTTGCCATGGCAACTTCCGGACCCGGTGCTACCAACCTGGTCACCGGCCTGGCAGATGCTCAGATCGATTCTACACCGCTTGTATGTATTACAGGGCAGGTCCCCAGGCACCTGCTGGGTTCGGATGCCTTTCAGGAAACCGATATAATCGGCATTTCCACCCCTGTAACGAAATGGAACTACCAGGTTACAAAGGCCGCTGAAATTCCGCACATCATGGCAAAGGCATTTTATATCGCCAAATCCGGACGGCCGGGACCTGTCCTGGTCGATATTACTAAGAATGCCCAGTTTGAAGAATTGGATTTCAGTTATGAACCCTGTAAAGGGGTAAGGAGTTATAATCCCTTGCCTAAAATCGATGAAAAAGCCATTGCAGCGGCTGCTGATCTGATCAACCAGGCTAAGAAACCCTATATCGTTTTTGGACAGGGGGTGATCCTTGGGAAAGCAGAAGAGGAATTAAAAGCGCTGGTGGAGAAAGCAGGAATACCTGCGGCCTGGACAATCTTAGGTCTTTCCGCAATGGACTCGGATCATCCGCTGAATGTAGGGATGGTTGGAATGCACGGCAACTATGGCCCCAATATCCTCACCAATGAATGCGATTTACTGATTGCCATCGGAATGCGGTTTGATGACAGGGTAACAGGGAGCCTGGATACCTACGCAAAACAGGCTAAGATCATTCATTTTGAAATCGATCCGGCTGAAATTGATAAAAATATTAAAACCACTGTTGCCGTCCTGGGCGATGCGAAAGAAGCCCTGACACAGATCCTGCCAAAGATCAAAAAGAACAGCCATCCGGAATGGCATAATGAATTCAAGAAAAAGTACAGGCAGGAATATGATGCCGTCATCCGGAACGACCTGCATCCTACAAAACAGGGTCTTACCATGGGGGAAGTGATTGAGGAAATCAACCTGGCCTCCGGACATAAAGCCGTAATTGTAACCGATGTCGGGCAACATCAAATGATCGCCTGCCGCTATGCTAAATTCAAACAAACCAAGAGCAATATTACCTCGGGCGGACTCGGGACTATGGGGTTCGCCTTACCGGCAGCCATAGGTGCGAAGATGGGGGCTATGGACAGGGAAGTGGTAGCTATTATTGGTGATGGTGGATACCAGATGACCATCCAGGAATTGGCGACTATCTTTCAGAATAAAACACCTGTAAAGATCGTAGTGCTCAACAATGATCACCTGGGGATGGTTCGGCAATGGCAGGAATTGTTCTTCGAAGGAAGGTATGCATCTACCGTCATGGTCAACCCTGACTTTGTAAAGATAGCGGAAGGCTACCATATTAAGGCAAAAAAAGTAAGCAGGAGGGAAGACCTGAAAGCTGTAATTACCGAAATGATGTCCTCCACGGAGGCTTACTTCCTTGAGGTGAGCGTGGAAAAAGAGGATAACGTTTTCCCGATGATCCCATCCGGGGCCTCCGTTTCAGACATCCGCTTAAAATAACCGGACTTTTACCAATGGACACTATAACAATCCCCGACAGGCCGGAGAAACATGCCGAAATTTTGCATGCAACGCAGGAGATGGGCTTTTCCATGGCATCTGACCTGCAGACAGGTTCCTTTCTCCGGGCCCTGGTAACTTCCAGGCCAAATGGAGAAATCCTGGAACTGGGTACAGGCACCGGGCTGTCATTGTCATGGATAGCAGCAGGCAAAGATGCGCATACCACGGTAACCACCATTGATAACGATGCAGCGCGCTTACAGGTGGCCCAACAGTATCTGGGGGATGACTCCGCAATCACATTTGTATGTATGGATGGTAACGAATGGCTAAGGGATCATAAGGACAGAACATTCGATCTTATTTTTGCAGATGCCTGGCCAGGGAAATACAGCATGCTGGAAGAGACACTGGAAATGGTTAAACCGGGCGGCTGCTACCTGGTGGACGATATGATGCCTCAACATAATTGGCCGCCGGAGCATGGGATCAAGGCAGAAAACCTCCTGAGGGAACTTGAAGGTCGGGCCGACTTTCATATTACAAAGCTTAACTGGTCAACAGGACTTGTCCTTGCTGTCCGGAAATCATTGAAACAATAATCTAAAAACAATCCGGTGGCCGGAATATGGGGCTGGCGGGAAGACTCTATAGTATGGAAAATAAATGGTTCACCATCTCGGTTTATTCCGAAAATAATGTGGGACTCCTTAACCGTATATCCGGGATATTCTTAAAGAGACACATTAATATAGAAAGCTTAAATGTCTCTAAATCAGAAATAGAGGGGGTTTCAAAGTTTACGGTTGTGGTCTTCACGTCTGAAGATTGGACGCGAAAGATCGTTCAGCAAATAGAAAAGCAGATCGAAGTGATAAAAGCATTTTACCATACAGACGAAGAGACCATCTATCAGGAATCTGCCCTGTTCAAGATCGCCTCCAACCTTCTTTTTGACGAACGCCAGATACAAAACATTATAAAGGAAAACAATGCCCAGATCGTTACGGTATCACGGGAGTATTTTGTTATTGCCAAAACGGGCAGGCGGGGTGAAATCGATGAGATGCATCAGCAACTGAAACCTTATGGTATTATGCAGTTCGTCCGTTCGGGGAGGATCGCGGTCAGCAAGGATAAAATGCAGATCACCGCTTTATTGGAAAAATTTAGAACAAGTTAACTAACCTTAAAAATATAACGAATTAAAATGGCAAATTACTTTAACACTCTATCCTTACGGGACCAACTGACGCAATTGGGAAAATGCCGGTTTATGGAATCACATGAATTTTCGGATGGTGTAACAGCGTTAAAAGGAAAAAAGATCGTCATAGTTGGCTGTGGTGCTCAGGGATTGAACCAGGGCCTCAATATGCGCGACTCCGGCCTGGACATCTCCTATGCACTTAGGGAGGCCGCGATCAGGGAAAAACGTCAGTCTTATAAAAATGCTGCGGAAAATGGATTTACGGTAGGCACATATGAAGATTTGATACCGACCGCGGACCTGGTTATAAACCTCACCCCGGACAAACAGCATACCAGTGTTATTAAAAATATTATGCCCCTGATGAAAAAAGGAGCCACCCTTTCCTATTCGCATGGCTTTAACATCGTGGAGGAGGGGATGCAGATACGGGAGGATATTACAGTGATCATGGTGGCACCAAAATGCCCGGGGTCTGAAGTACGGGAAGAATATAAACGCGGTTTTGGAGTGCCTACCCTTATCGCGGTTCATCCTGATAATGATCCGGAGGGCAAAGGATTGGAACAGGCGAAGGCATATGCAGTCGCAACCGGCGGCCATAAAGCAGGGGTCCTGGAATCATCTTTTGTAGCAGAGGTCAAATCTGACCTTATGGGGGAACAGACCATCCTGTGCGGGCTTTTGCAAACCGGATCCATCCTGTGTTTTGATAAAATGCTGGAAAAAGGGATCGATCCAGGGTATGCCTCCAGGCTGATACAGTATGGCTGGGAGACCGTGACGGAAGGCCTGAAATATGGTGGTATTACCAATATGATGGACCGCCTCTCCAACCCGGCGAAAATAAAAGCCTTTGAGCTATCGGAGACTTTGAAAGATATAATGCGACCCCTTTTCGAAAAGCATATGGACGATATTATGAGCGGCCATTTTTCAAGGACCATGATGGAAGATTGGGCTAATAACGATAAAAATCTCCTCACCTGGCGTGCTGCAACCGGGGAGACTGCCTTTGAAAAAACACCGGCCGGGGATACAAAAATTTCCGAACAGGAATACTATGATCACGGGGTGCTGATGGTTGCCTTCGTCCGGGCCGGGGTGGAACTGGCCTATGAGTCAATGACAGCATCCGGGATCATCGGGGAATCTGCCTATTATGAATCCCTGCATGAAACGCCCCTGATCGCCAATACCATAGCCAGGAAAAAACTGTTTGAAATGAACCGTGTCATCTCAGATACCGCAGAATATGGCTGCTACCTGTTTGACCATGCGTGCAAACCGCTTCTTGCCGATTTTATGAAAAAAATTGATACGGATGTAATCGGTAAGCACTTTGGAGAGGATAAGGACACCAATGTGGATAACGCCCGGCTGATAGCCGTCAACAAAGCATTGAGGGAACATCCGGTAGAAGTGGTGGGATCCAGGTTAAGGGCATCCATGACCGCTATGAAACCCATTGTGTAGCATACCATCTAATCACTAAATATCCAGGAATATGAGTGCCACAGGAATAGCGATACCCGCCGAATTTACAATACTTGAACCTATCCACCAGGAAAAATACCTGGTCAACGGGGAATTAAGAAAATGGCAGGGAAACTTTACTGAAGTATATTCCTCCATATCCACGGCTGCAGCATATGAACCCACCCTCCTGGGAAGCATCCCTGATATGGATGAAATAGCTGCCCTGGAAGCGATGGAAGCCGCTGTGGAAGCCTATGATCAGGGGCAGGGCATTTGGCCGACTATGAAGGTGGCGGACCGTATAGAATGTATGGAGAAGTTTGTAAAGCAAATGGAAACCTACAGGGAGCCTGTTGTAAAAATGCTGATGTGGGAGATCGGTAAGACCCTGGCAGATTCCCGGAAGGAATTTGACCGTACCGTGGAATATATTTACGATACGATCGAAGATTATAAACAACTCGATCGAAATTCGGCCAAATTCCAGAAGCATGATGGGGTTTATGCACACATACGGAGGGGTCCGTTGGGCGTAGTCCTTTGCCTTGGCCCGTATAATTACCCGCTTAATGAAACCTTTGCCCTGCTGATCCCGGCAATAATCATGGGTAACACCACGATATTTAAACCTGCCAAACACGGGGTGTTGCTGATAAGCTTTTTGATGGAGGCATTTCAGAGCAGTTTCCCCAAAGGAGTGGTCAATATCCTTTTCGGAAGGGGCAGGGTAGTGGCAGCGCCTATCATGAAAACTGGTAAAATTGATGTCCTGGCTTTGATCGGTAACAGCAGGTCGGCCAATGCCCTGCAGGAACAACATCCAAAAAGCAACCGGCTGCGGCTCGTTCTGGGCCTCGAAGCCAAGAACCCTGCAATTATCCTTCCTGATGCTGATATGGACCTCACCATTGACGAATGCATTGCCGGAACCTTATCGTTTAATGGCCAGCGGTGCACCGCCTTAAAGGTCATCTATGTGCACGAGGATATTGTCACGGAATTTAACAGGCGGTTTTCTGAACGGGTAGACAGCCTGAAATTTGGCAATCCCTGGGAAGAAGGGGTGCAGCTAACACCCCTCCCCGAACCCTCAAAACCAGATTATATCCAGGAACTCCTGGATGATGCCCTTGAAAAAGGCGCTGAAATACTGAACAAAAAAGGGGGGGAGCGAAGTGAAAACTATATCTGGCCTGCAGTGCTTTACCCTGTTACCAAGGAAATGCGGGTATACCAGGAAGAACAATTCGGGCCTGTTATCCCGGTGCTGACCTTTAAGGATATCTCAGAACCCCTCGATGATATGGCAGCAAGTAACTACGGGCAGCAGGTGAGCCTGTTTGGAAAGGATGTCTACGCCCTGGCACCTTTAATAGACACCCTGGTAAACCTGGTCTGCCGTGTAAACCTGAATAGTTCCTGCCAGCGTGGTCCGGATGTTTATCCCTTTACCGGCCGGAAAGATTCTGCGCAATCCACACTGAGTGTGCACGATGCATTGCGTTCTTTCTCCGTAAGGACCTTTGTAGCCTTTAAGGACAATGATCTTAATACCCAAACCGTGCGGGAACTCCTGGAGACCAAACTTTCCAATTTTATCAGCACGGATTATATCCTCTGATAGCGCCGGTCGTAAAGGTTAGCTGATGTAACTTTGGGACCACGCACCATGTATACCTTCATTTTCCGGGAAGGGCTATAGGCCTTATTACCCTCTGGGGGCTTAATAAAGCCTTAAACAGGGTAATATTCCATAGAAACTGGATAATCGCGTAAAGCATTTACACCCGGCATCACGGTACCTTTGTTCCTGAAATGATGGCAAGAAATTGCCTTTAAATAAAAATCATGAACACGGGAAAATATAATAAGAAAGCATTAATATCCCTGGCAATTGGAGGTTTTGGAATTGGACTGACGGAGTTTGTTATTATGGGCATATTGCCGGATGTAGCGCTTTCAATGGGAATAAGCATCCCCAAAGCCAGCCACTTCATAGCCGCCTATGCCCTGGGAGTAGTTATCGGAGCCCCGCTATTTACCCAAATAGCGAAACGGTGGGATGCAAACAGGTCCCTGCTTTATCTGATGATATGGTTCACCATATTCAATACGCTTTCCGCTTTTGCAACAAGTTACAGTACCTTATTGCTCTACCGGTTGTTATCTGGGCTGCCGCATGGGGCCTTTTTCGGTATTGGTGCAGTAATCGCCGGGAAACTCGCCAAAGAAGGGAAATCGGCCCAGGCAATAGCCATCATGTTTACAGGCCTTACCATTGCAAATGTCATTGGAGTGCCCGTTGGAACGTATATCGGCCATTCCTATGCATGGTCTGCGTCCTTCCTGATGGTAGGGGTTTCCGGTTTCCTCGCCTTACTCAGTATCTATTTCTGGATGCCAAAACTGGTTATTGAGCAGCCATCTGCTAATGCCGTTAAACCAAAAGGCTTGAAAAATATGGAATTATGGACGCTTATTGCCCTCACTACGATCGGTACAGGTGGGTTTTTCGCCTGGTATAGTTTTATAGCGCCCCTGGTCCATGAAGTAGCCGGATTTCCTGAGAATGTGATCGGTTATGCCATGATCATTGCCGGACTGGGAATGGTAGCGGGTAATTTTGTAGGTGCAAAAATGGCAGAAATATTCAAACCATTGAGAGCCGTTGCCATCAGTCTTACAGCAATGGTAGTGTTGTTGCTGTTAAATACCTGGCTGGCTTATACACCTTCTGCCGTCCTTGGACTAACCTTCCTGATAGGGATGACCGCCTTCAGCGTTTCCACACCGCTGCAAATGGCCATCATCCAGGCGTCCAAAGGATCGGAGATGTTGGGCTCTTCCCTCAACCAAAGTGCTTTTAACCTCGGAAATGCATTAGGGGCATACCTTGCAGGTATCCCAATCGCGTATGGGCTGGGTTATACGGCGGCCGGCCTCGTGGGTGCTATCCTGGCCGGAACCGGTGTGATGCTGTCTCTCCTCCTGATACTTCTCAAAAGGTACCAGGACGGCAAATGGCGGCAACTGGCCATTTCCGGCGGCAATTCCACGACCTGACACAGAAATAAGGCCGCAGGGGACTTTTGCAAGGCTGTCTGAAGCTGGGCGGCTGCCGGAATCAAATCAAATTTGGGCCGCCAGCCAATCACCCACTTCGCTTGTTTTGTATGCTTTGGCCCCATCTGCCAGGTCTTCGGTGATAACCCCTGCTTCCAGTGAAGCATTTACCGCCTGGCGGATGGCCCCTGCCTCATTTTCCAGTCCGAAACCATCAAAGAGCATGGCCGCTGATAATACCGTAGCGAGCGGGTTGGCGATATCCTTGCCGGCCGCCTGGGGATAGGAGCCGTGAATGGGCTCATATAATTTGATCCGCTCACCAAGGGAGGCCGAAGGCATCAACCCCATGGATCCGGAGATAACGGAAGCTTCATCGGTAAGGATATCACCAAAAAGGTTCTCAGTTATCAATACATCATATTCCTTTGGCCACTGCACCAGCCGCATGGCCACTGCATCCACAAATTCATAGGTCACGGCAACCTCCGGATAATCCCTGGCCATTGCCTGTACTGTTTCCCGCCATAGCCTGGACGTTTCCAGTACATTGGCTTTATCCACACAACAAAGTTTTTTAGAGCGTTTCATGGCCATTTCAAATCCTAACTTCGCCAACCGCTGAACCTCCTCCCGGGTATAGGTACAGGTGTCATAAGCGGTATTTCCATTATCTTCCCGTCCCCTTTTGCCAAAATAGATTCCACTTGTCAGTTCCCGCAGGAAAACCAGGTTGGTCCCCTCAATCCGCTCCCGCTTTAAAGGCGATTTGTCAATGAGGGAATCAAAGGTAAAAGTGGGCCTTACATTGGCGAATAATCCAAGTTTTTGCCGCATTTTAAGCAACCCCTGCTCGGGCCTCACGGTAGCTGAAGGATCATTGTCGTATTTGGGATGACCTATGGCCCCGAATAACACCGCATCAGAAGCGAGGCAGATTTCATGGGTAGCATCCGGGTAGGGCTCACCTACTGCATCGATGGCAGCTGCCCCGGTAAGGGCAGGTTTCCAGTGTAGTTCATGATTGTATTTCAGTGCAATCGCTTCACACACCTTTACGGCCTGTGCAATAACTTCCGGGCCGATCCCGTCACCGGCTAATAATGCTATTGTTAATTTCATTTTTTGGTTTAGATTTTACCGGTTAACACTCATGTATTACCCGGAGATTGGTGTTCTCACGATATTCAGTGAATTTAAATAATATTCAGCATTTTTTCCGTGGCTTTTATAGCCGAAACAGTCTGGTCACAATCCAGACCCCGGGTAGTGAAGTCCTTCCCCTGGTTTTGCCAGGTGATAATGGTTTCACACAGGGCATCGGAATTACTTCCGGGCGGGATCCTTACTGCATAGTCAATAAGATTGGGAAGCTGCATTTTTTTGGATTTATACACCTTTCTAAGGGCATTCATAAATGCATCAAATTGCCCGTCTCCCTGGGCATTCTCCTCATGGCACACCCCATCGATCTCTACAGATACAGTGGTGGAAGGTTTTAATCCCTTGCTGTGGGTGAGCACATAGGATTTGACAAAAACCCGCTGCTGATACGCTTCACTGTCCAGCACATCCGAAATAATATACGGGAGGTCTTCCCGGGTTACCTTCTCCTTTTTGTCTCCGAGCTCAATGATCCGTTGGGTTACTTTTTTCAGTTCATCTTCCTTAAGGGTAAGGCCCAGTTCCTGGAGGTTCTTTTGAATATTCGCCTTCCCGGAGGTCTTACCGAGGGCATACCGGCGTTTCCGCCCGAATCTCTCTGGCAAAAGATCATTAAAGTAAAGGTTTCTTTTATTATCTCCATCAGCATGAATACCTGCTGTTTGTGTAAATACATTATCCCCTACGATAGGCTTGTTAGCAGGAATGCCAAACCCGGTAAATGCGGATACAAGTTTGCTGACTTTATAGAGTGATGACTCATTTACCCCGATCGCAATCTGGGGCATAAAATCATTGATCACAGCCACAACGCTGGCCAGCGGCGCGTTACCTGCCCTTTCGCCCATACCATTGACGGTAAGGTGTAACCCGTGGCAACCGGCTTTAAGGGCTTCCATTACGTTGGCTACACTCAGGTCATAGTCGTTATGGCCATGGAAATCAAAATGCGTTTCCGGATATCTTTTGATCGTCTGGTCTATAAAGGAAAAAGCCTCCATGTGGGTGAGGATCCCCAGGGTATCGGGCAGTAATATCCTTTTCAACGGCTGAGTTACAAGGAAGTCCAGGAATTCCCAGACATATTCCGGGGAATTGCGCATTCCATTGCTCCAGTCCTCCAGGTATACATTGGTGGTGATGCCCTTTTCCCCCGCTGCTGCAATAACTTTTTCGATTTCCTTGAAATGCTGGGCAGGTGTTTTTTTCAACTGGTGGGTAAGGTGGTTCAGTGAACCTTTCGTCAGGAGGTTTTGAACCCTGGCGCCTGATTGTTCCATCCAGTGCAGGGAGAGGCCGTTATCAACAAATGTCAGGACTTCCACCTGCCTGGAATACCCAGCCGACTCCGCCCATTCCATGATCAGTTTTACCGACTGTAATTCCCCCTCCGATACTCTTGCCGATGCCACCTCGATCCGGTCAACCTTAAGCTCCTCCAGCAAAAGTTTGGCCAGGGTAAGTTTTTCTACAGAAGAAAAGGATACCCCGGAGGTCTGTTCCCCATCCCGGAGGGTGGTATCCATTATTTCGATCTTTCTCTTTTTCATCTTATGCCCCTTCACTTGGGGGTTCTCGCAATTTCACAAAAGTTTGGGTTACATTCCTGTCTTCCATTGAGATCCCTGGATCCCTGGTTTTCAGATCGGGATATTTTCGGAAAAATTACTGATTTCGCCCTTCATTCGCAATAGATAATCAATGTCGTCAAAGCCATTCAGCATATTTTCCTTTTTGTAGTCATTGATATCAAAGTGTTCCTGTTCCCCTGTTGCCAGGATGGTAATGGATTGGTCCGGCAGGCTTATTTTTAGTTCTGTATGCGGATCGGCCTCAATAGCTACAAAGATTTTCTGGAGGAAGGCAGCACTGACCTGTACGGGCAATACCCCGATATTGAGGCAGTTGTTTCGGAAGATATCGGCAAAGAAGCTTGACACAACCGCCCTGAACCCATAATCATAGATAGCCCAGGCCGCATGTTCCCGGGAAGAACCGGAACCAAAATTTTTGCCGCCCACCAAGATTTTACCGGAGTAGATAGGATTGTTGAGGACAAAATGTTCTTTGGGCGAATCGTCCGGATTGTATCGCCAATCCCGGAAAAGGTTGTCCCCGAACCCGGTTCGTTCTGTTGCTTTGAGAAAGCGGGCTGGGATGATCTGATCGGTATCTACATTTTCAATTGGTAACGGCACCGCGGTGCTTATCAATTGATTGAATTTGTCGTAAGCCATTATATCGTGTTTATATTCTGTATACGTTATCTGTTGAAGGCAAGGCGGACAGTGTCTTTCCATCCAGGCATCTTCAATGCTGCCTCCTGTCTGAATTTATGCCGGAACTTCCTCCATTAATTCCCTGGGATCCGTCACTTTACCGGTTACGGCGGCTGCAGCGGCAACCAAAGGACTCGCCAACAGTGTCCTGGACCCCGGCCCCTGCCTTCCTTCAAAGTTCCGGTTAGAGGTACTAACGGCATATTTCCCTGCAGGCACCTTATCGTCATTCATGGCAAGGCAGGCAGAACAGCCCGGCTCGCGAAGTTCAAAACCGGCATCTTCCAGGATCTGAAGGATTCCTTCTTCCTTGATAGCCTCTTCTACCCGGTGGGAACCGGGTACCAGCCAGGCTGTCACGTGTGGGGCCTTCTTCCGCCCCTTCACCAGGGAGGCAAATGCCCGGAAATCCTCTATCCTGCCATTGGTACAGCTGCCAAGGAATACAAAATCGATGGGTTTGCCCAACATAGCGTCCCCTTCATGGAAATCCATGTACTGAAGGGACTTTTGATACGTTGCAACGCCCCCTTCCACTGATGTAGCCAGCGGTATGTCGTTGGAGATCCCCATCCCCATCCCTGGATTGGTCCCATATGTTATCATGGGTTCAATATCGGCGCCATTAAACGTTATTTCCTTGTCAAAAATGGCATTTTCATCAGTGATAAGTGTTTTCCAATAGGCCATCGCCCGATCCCAGGCATCCCCTTTAGGCGTATATTCCCTTCCTTTTATATATTCAAATGTTTTGGAGTCAGGAGCAATAATGCCCCCCCGGGCACCCATTTCAATACTAAGGTTGCATACCGTCATCCTGCCTTCCATACTCATATTCCGGAATACTTCCCCGGCATATTCCACAAAGTACCCTGTCGCCCCGGAAGTAGTTAACCGGGAGATGATATAGAGGGCTACATCCTTTGGCGTAACGGCCCGGTTCAGGGTTCCGTGTATGTTGATGCGCATGCGCTTGGGCTTGGGTTGCATAATACACTGGGTAGCTAATACCATTTCCACTTCGGACGTGCCTATGCCAAAGGCGATCGCACCGAAGGCACCATGTGTGGAAGTGTGGGAGTCACCACAAACTATGGTCGCGCCGGGCAGTGTAATTCCATTTTCCGGACCTATGACATGGACAATGCCATTTTTTTCGTGTCCCAGTCCCCAGTAGGGAATATTGTGTTCAGCAGCATTCTGCTCCAGGGCCCGCAACTGATTGGCCGAAAGGGGATCCTTTACCGGCAGGTGCTGATTCCGGGTAGGGGTATTGTGGTCCGCTGTAGCGAAAGTACGCTCCGGGTGAAGGACCCGGATACCCCGGTTCTTAAGTCCCAAAAACGCAACCGGACTCGTAACTTCATGGACCAGGTGGCGGTCTATAAAGAGTACATCCGGGCCCTTGGCGATCTTCCGGACAACATGTGAATCCCAAACCTTGTCAAATAATGTCTTTCCTGAACTCATAACTGAAAAATTTCTAAGCTAACAAAACTATAAAAACAGTGGCGAATAGGAAATTAATGCTGGGAAAATTACGACGTCCAACGTATCCTTAGACCCAATGATTCCATGCATCCTGCGACCCGGAGCACACGATCATTTTTTCCTGTTTGCTATTTCAGCATGTTCCCACGGTGTAAATTCTCGGGATCGCAAGGCTGAACCCACGACCGGTCAGCATCGGGCGGTTTCATGAATAGCGAAAGGAATTTAACATAACTGTAACGCGTACAGCATGTTAGTATTCATATATTTAAATTGTAGGAACTCTTTATTTTACTAACCCTGACAAGCAACCTCATGAAACAACTTTCCGGTAAATTCAATGTATTTTGTATGACTGCCCTGCTTATTACGAGCCTCAACGGCAGGGCGCAGCTGACTTTGCCCAACGGTAGTCAGAAGGCCAGTGTATCCCAGCGAATAGGTATAACCGATATTTGTATCAGCTATTCCCGGCCCGCGGTCAACGAAAGGGAAATCTGGGGTAAACTGGTGCCTTACGGTATGAATAACCTCGGTTTCGGCACCGCCGTCTCTTCTCCCTGGCGGGCCGGCGCTGATGAAAATACCGTAGCCAGTTTTTCACATGATGTTACCGTAGAGGGCCAGCCCCTATCGGCCGGCGAGTACGGGCTGCACATGATCATTGAGGAAGGTGACAAGGCTACCGTAATATTTTCAAGGAATCATACGGCCTGGGGCAGTTATTTTTATGATCCTGCGGAGGATGCTTTGCGGGTATCTGTTGAAACCAGGGAAATCCCGCATACGGAAGAACTGACCTATTTGTTTACCGAAACAACCCCTGCTTCAACCCTGGCTTCCCTGAACTGGGAAAAAAAGCAGGTTCCCTTCAGGATTGGGGTGGAGGTCAGTAAAATAGTGCTGGCAGACATCCGGCAAAAACTCCAGGGATCCGCGGGGTTCAGCCGGGAGACATGGGAGCAGGCAGCAGCCTTTTCCATGAACAACGGCGGTGATGCCGGGGAGGCGATGGGTTGGGTCGATCAGGCGCGGGAAGGCCCTTTCATAGGTAAAGTAACCTATGGCAATACCGTGCTGAAGATGCAATTGCTCCTGAAAACGGACAAAAAAAAGGAAGCACTTGACCTTGTGGAAGAGGCGGCTGCGATGGCCGATACGAACGAGTTGAATAATCTGGGGTATACGTTACTCAACATAGGGGAACACGACCTGGCCATCAAATACTTTAAGATCAACGTGAAGAATAACCCAACGGATCCGAATGTATATGACAGTTTGGGCGAGGCCTATAAAACTGTAGGGGATACTAAAAATGCGGTTAAAAACCTCAGAATGTCCCTTTCCTTAAATCCGCCACCGGGGGTGAAGGCAAATTCAGAAAAATTATTGAAGGAAATGGGGGTAACATTGTAAGGATCCACATGATTGATACCGTAACGGCCGGAAAGGCAGTAATGATAGTAACACTAACTGATGTAATTCCAGATATTCCTGTTTTTGGCTATTTCGGCATAGGTGGCCCGGATAGCACGGTTCTTTTCCATGACCAGGGAAGGATCTTCCTTTAATACCCTCAGGGCATAATACCGGGCTGTTCCCAAAATATCATTATCCTTTACAATATCGGCAATCCGAAGGTTAAGGATGCCGCTTTGCTGGGTTCCCATCAGGTCGCCCGGCCCCCTGAGCCGGAGGTCTACCTCCGCAATCTCAAACCCGTCATTCGTCCGGACCATGGTTTCCAGGCGTTTCCGTGCTTCAGCGGATAATTTATGTCCCGTCATCAGGATGCAATAGCTCTGCTCCGCACCGCGTCCGACACGGCCCCTGAGCTGGTGGAGCTGCGACAACCCGAAACGCTCTGCACTTTCTATGATCATTACAGAGGCATTCGGGACATCAACACCCACTTCGATGACCGTGGTGGCCACCATGATCTGGGTTTCCCCCCGCACAAAACGGTCCATCTCATAATCCTTATCCTCTGATCTCATTTGACCGTGTACAATGGATATCTGGAATTCGGGCAAGGGAAAATCGCGGACGATGCTTTCATAGCCATCCATCAGGTCCTTATAATCCAGAGCTTCCGATTCCTGGATTAGCGGATATACGATGTATACCTGCCTGCCCTGCTTTATTTCATCCCGGATAAACCGAAATACTTTGAGCCGGTTCGTATCAAAACGATGAACTGTCTTAATCGGTTTCCTTCCAGGTGGAAGCTCATCGATCACAGAAATATCAAGATCCCCGTACAGGCTCATCGCCAGCGTCCGGGGGATAGGGGTGGCTGTCATTACAAGGATGTGGGGGGGTATTTCATTCTTGTGCCATAATTTTGATCGCTGGGCCACCCCGAAGCGGTGCTGCTCATCTATAATGGCCAGGCCCAGGTTTTGGAACTGTACCTTGTCTTCAAGTACGGCGTGTGTCCCCACCAGGATATGGAGTTCCCCGCTTTCCAACTGTTCATGGATAAGCTTCCGGTCTGCACGCTTCACAGATCCTGTCAATAATGCCAGATTTATACCGATGTCCCCCAGCAACCCCTTGAGGCTATTGTAATGCTGGATCGCCAGGATTTCCGTCGGGGCCATCAGGCAGGCCTGGAATCCATTATCAATGCCCAACAATATAGCCATCAGGGCAACGATCGTTTTCCCGGACCCCACATCGCCCTGTAGCAACCTGTTCATTTGGGCATTGCTCCCAAGGTCGGCCCTGATTTCCCGGATTACCCTTTTTTGTGCATCGGTAAGTTCAAAGGGCAGGTGGTCCCCATAAAAGGTATTGAATAAGGGTCCAACCTGGGCAAACAACTGACCTTTTATTTTCTTTTTGCGGATCAGGTTCTTGATGATCAATTGCAGCTGCAGGTAAAAAAGCTCTTCAAATTTGAGCCGGAATTGGGCTTTTGCCAGGTACTCCTGGTTTTTTGGGAAATGAATATTGAATAATGCCTCTGCTTTGGAGATCATTTTGAGTTCCTGCATGATCTCCCGGGAAAGGGTTTCCGGGAATGCGCCCTTTGCTTCAGAAAACAGCTGTTGCATCAGCTTATTGATGACGCGGTTGGTGAGCCCGGAATTGCTCAACTTTTCAGTTGAAGGATATACCGGTAACATGCTGAGGCGGAGGCCCTGTTCATGCTCACTAAGCAATTCCATATCCGGGTGGGCCATAGAAAATTTACCGTTGTACCAATTGGCTTTTCCGAAAATAACATAGGGGACATTGAGTTGGATATGCTCCCGTATCCACTTCTGGGCCCGGAACCATACCAGCTCCATTTCCCCCGTCCCATCGGTATACGTGGCAATGAGCCGGCTTCCTTTTTGCTGCGCCACAGTTTTCAGATGGATCAGTTTTCCGATTACCTGCACCTCTGCGCCACTGCGTTCCAGTTCAGATATCTTATAATACCGGGTCTTGTCTATGTACCGGTTGGGAAAATAACGGAGGAGGTCCTGATAGGTGTGGATACCGGATTCAGATGCCAATAATTTTGCGCGGTTGGGCCCTACTCCCTTAAGGTACGAAATGGGGGTTTGCAGGAAATTAGCATTCATCCGCCTAAATTAGTGCTTAGCCTGTACAACTGCAATTATACAAAACGCTAAATTTGGAAGTGTATATGCACGAAAAGTTATGAAGAACGTTCTTGTTGGGGTAGTGTGTTTGTTTTTATCGGCTAATATCCAAGCGCAAAATCAGATGGCCGATTTTTCACACGCCGCCATTTCGTTGGATGTTGATGCCAGTGGAAGAACGATCGACGGACTGGTCGTGTATACCTTTACAGTCAGCCAAAAACTGGATTCCGTTGTTTTGGATGCGCGGGACATGGTATTCAATACCGTGCGCCTGGATGGGAAAGCGGTTAAATACGCTTACAACGGCAACGCTATTTCCATCCTGAAAAAAGTACGCCCGGGTCAATCCTATTCACTCACCCTTGATTTTAGGGCAAACCCTTCCCAGACCGTATATTTTATGGGCTGGGAGGATGATATACCAAACAATGAACAGGTCTGGACACAGGGGCAGGGCAAGTTTACCAGCCATTGGCTTCCCAGTTTTGATGATATGAACCAAAAAGTGGAATTTGACCTGTCCATTACCTTTGATGCCCGGTACGATGTCATTGCCAATGGGACCTTGAAAAGCACGGACCTGACGGCCGGTCGCAAAACCTGGCATTATGATATGAAGGCCCCTATGAGCAGTTATTTGCTGGCATTTGTAATAGGCACCTACAATGAAACCACCCTGGAGACCAAAAGCGGCGTTCCATTGCACTTGTATTCCTATCCGGGAGACAGTTCGCGGATTGAGCCAACGTACCGGTATACGCTCCCCATTTTTGAATTTCTGGAGTCAGAAATTGGGGTTCCCTATCCCTGGCAGAATTACAGGGAGATACCGGTACGTGATTTTCTGTATGCCGGGATGGAAAATACAGGGACGACCATTTTTTCTGACAGCTACATGATTGATTCCACTGCATTCATCGATAAAAACTATGTAAATGTCAATGCACACGAAATGGCGCATCAGTGGTTCGGGGACCTGGTTACAGAGGAAAGCGGGAGCCATCACTGGCTGCAGGAAGGGTTTGCCACCTATTATGCCTACCTGGCCGAAAAAACAATTTTCGGGGACGACTATTTTTATTGGAAACTGTATGCGACGGCGCTGCAACTGGATGCTGTTTCCTCAAAAGGGGAGGGGCAGGCACTTACGGATCCCCAGGCAAGCAGCCTTACCTTTTATGAGAAAGGTGCATGGGCGGTTTATATCTTACAGGAAACAGTCGGGGAATTGGCTTTTAAGCAGGGAATTGAAGCGTATCTTACAAAGTATGCCTACCGAAATGCGCAGGTATCGGATTTTATCGCCGAAATGGAAAAGGCCAGTGGCCGGGACCTCCGGGATTTTAGCACTACGTGGTTAAATGACCCGGTATTCCCCATATCGGAGGCACGTCAAAAACTCAAGTCCCGTTCCGGGAGTGTCAGGGATTACCTTGAATTGCAACACGAACTCACCACCAGTAACCAGGATGATGAGGAGATCATACAACGATATTGGAACACGACTCACTCCGTTGAATTTAAGAAGCAGGTCATCCTGACGTATCACCAATTGCTTTCTGAAAACTTCCTCCGTTCTGTATTCCTGACAGGTGATACGGCGTTGCGGCAGGCAGTGGTTTTTGCCATGGACAGGATACCGGCAGGTTTAAAGCCGCAGTTTGAATCCCTGTTAACGGATCCCAGTTATAAAACAATAGAAAACGCACTTTATAAATTATGGGTGTATTATCCGGCAGATCGCCAGGCATACCTGGACAGAACCAAAAATTGCATCGGTCTCCCTGATAAGAACGTCCGTATTTTATGGCTGGTCCTGGCAGTGATTACCAGGGACTATCTGGATACCCCTGAGCAGGAGGCAGCGTTGAAAGAATTGCGTGGCTATACAGATCCGCAGTTTCCAATGGAAGTCCGGCAGAATGCCTTTATGCTCCTTCAGGAGATAATGGGACTTTCTGATCAAAATCTGATAGACCTTGCCAATGCGGCCGTCCACCACAGCTGGCAATTTCGGAATTTTGCACGGGACATGCTGGATGACCTCCTGAAAGATGAAAAACTGAAGCTGCGGATGAAGACGCTGTCTAAAGAACTAAAAGGTGCGGAACTTCGTTATATAAATACTAAATTAGGAGTATAATGAGAGCATTGGTCATTTCCGGCGGGGGTAGTAAAGGCGCATTTGCAGGGGGAGTTGCCCAATATCTTATGGAAAAGTCTGCTTACAATTATGACCTTTTTTTAGGCACTTCCACAGGCAGCCTGCTGATATCCCATCTGGCCCTCAAAAAAATAAAAAAGATAAAGGACATTTATACCTCCGTTGATCAGGACAGTATATTTAGCAACTGCCCCTTTACGATCCAAAAAAAATATGGGGTTGCCAACATCGGGATCAACCACTGGAATGTTGTCAAAAACTTTTACCGGGGAAGTAAAACTTTTGGGGAAAGCCATAATTTGCTGGAACTGATCAAACGGACCCTGACCCCTGCCGAATTTAAAAAGCTACAGGAGGGTCCAAAAGATATTGTGGTTACGGTGGCCAATCTTTCCCTGAACCAGGTGGAGTATAAATCCATCAAAGATTTTAACTATGAAGATTTTTGTGAATGGATATGGATCTCCTGTAATTACACCCCTTTCATGACCCTGGTACGTAAAAATGGTTGCGAATATGCGGATGGAGGGCTGGGTAGTATGGTTCCAATTGAGGAAGCAGTTCGCAGGGGAGCAAAAATAGTCGATGCTATCATCCTCCATACTGAAATAACACATTTCAACAGGATGCCTTCAAAAAATGTATTTTCCCTGCTTACCAGCATGTTCAGTTTTATGCTGGACAGGATCGAGAACCAGAATATCCGCATCGGTAAATTTGTGGCCAACCACCATGGTGCACTGATAAATTTTTATTATACCCCTACTGTGCTTACGACCAATTCCCTCATTTTTGATCATGAAAAGATGACCTCCTGGTGGGAGAGTGGCTTCAAATATGCTGAAAGCAAGGATCTGGAATTGAATGAAATTGCTCTAAAATAGGGGAACTCCCGGGGGTTTGTTACCACAGGGCGCTAATCTCCTTTTTAACAAAGGAGAGTGCCGTTGCAGAGGGGGATTGCTTGTCCATGGTAAGGTTAAGGATATCTTCCCGTAACTTATCGGCGGAATCCGTTTCACTCATGCCGGCCCTGCGTATGAGTTGTATGGTGGCACTTTTGGCTGCCTTGATGATATTCCAGCACTCATCACTCATATAGATCTGTTGTGAGAGGTTGTGGTCGAATTCATTCTCAATACTTTTTACGAGCAGGTTTTCATAGGCATTTTTATCCGATGATTTCGGTGCTACCCGTACTACCAGGCTTGGGATTGAAATCCGTTCCAGGAATAATGCCATTCGTTCGTATGCCTGCAGCCTGATCGGCATGGAGTTTTTTTGGTAATCCTTGTGAAGCATATAGCGCCTGCGCCCTTCTTCATTATTGGTATGTAGCCTGAAAAAATAAAAGGCAACAGCGCCGGTTACAACGGCTGGCAGCAGGAAGGCAAACAATTGGAAAATTCCGTCTCCGGTCATGCGTTTGATTTTTGGTTACAGGAAATTAAACGCCTGAATGCAGTAAAAATTATACCTGCCTCCCGTATTCCTTATTGGTTCTTGGCGTTTTTCATATTTTCCCGGACCATAAGGTAGAATTGCTGGAATTTAGGATGCATTTTCAGAAGGATCCCTTCCTTAAAATTCCCGTCTTTTCCCGTTAACCGTATCCGGTCCGGATCAATCCCAAAATTTTGGAGGGCTCTGCCTGCCGCGGCTGCCTGTGTCGTGGCGAGGTCGATTTCACCTGTCATGCTCAGGCCTTCAATGGTAAGGGCTAAATCCGGGTTCGTCTTTAAAACAAGCGCTACTTTTTCAAGCCAGGTAACGCCTTCCGGGCTCAATTCGGATTGATCCGAAGACCCGAATAAAAGGGTGAGGTCTGCCATCACATTGACGGCACCTTCCACAACGGATATCCGTGCATTCTCACCCAGGGTCTGTTTCGTATTGGTCAGCACTACAATGGCGGTAGAATCAAACCTTGCTATGGCTTCATTGATACTTTTCAACTGGCGCTCCTTGTCCTGGAGGCTGGCCAGGGTACGGTTTATATTACTCGAATTCGTATTGGATACCTGTGCAAAATTGTTAAGGTTCTGGAGCAATGTGGCATTGGCGCTTTGCAGTTCCTTCACCTGCTCCTGAAAAGATTGGGCGCGGGTAATACTCATCTTTTCATTGTTCTGTGCAGTTTTCACCAGGGCCCGGGTGGAATCAAGGCTATGCCTTAAACTGGATATTTCTGAGAGAAGCTCGCTCTTCTTTTGTGCAGTAAGTATATTCGAGGCAAGGACAAGTAAGCAAACGAAGGGTATAATTCTACTCATGGGGTGGTGTTTTTGGATTTAGAAACAATTGCTTTTAAAAATTCTGCTGCAAAAATAGCAATTTTTATGCCTCAAATATGAAGGTTACTGCATCCGACGTCCTTTTTTACCCATACCAGCCCGGCAAGGGTCCTGCGTCAGACGGGAAATAAAAACATCTTACCAGCTACCAAAAGGTGGCACATGTAGTGCCAATAATGGCGCTGTGGCTTACTGTTAGGATTTATTTAAATAATCGAGTGTCATCTCGGTCAGGGTTTTAACACCCAGCAGTAACCCGCTGTCGTCAATCCTGAAATCAGGGGTATGATGTGGGTATGAGGCTGTGGAACCGGGGGTCATTCCCCCGAGGAAAAAGAAAAAACCCGGAACATCGCGTTGATAGTATGAAAAATCCTCTGCTCCTGTGACGGCTTTTTGGATTTGTACGTTATCTGCACCTGCCACCCTTTGGAGGGTAGGTAACATGGTGGTCACCAGGTCAGGGTCATTATAGGTTATTTCTGTACTCGTGGTAATTTCGATGGTGGCGTCCCCTCCGTATGCCTTTGCAAGTGCCGGCACCATTTCTTCCATCCTGCGGTTGATCTGCTTCTGCATGTCATAATCTAGCGTACGGATGGTACCGACCATTTCGGCGCTCTCGGGGATAATATTAAAACGTACACCGCTGGTAATTTTACCGATAGTAATGACGGCTGCTTCATTGGTTAAGTTGACCTCCCGGCTGATGATGGTCTGCAGGCCGTCTATGATCTTTGCACTGATCAATATTGGATCGACCCCGGACCAGGGCTGGGAACCATGTGTCTGGGTCCCTTTTACATTGATTACAAATCGCTGGGCGGAGGCCATGGTTCCTCCGGACTTATAGCGGATGACCCCAACCGGGGTTTGTGAATTGATATGGAGGCCAAAAATTGCATCAACATCAGGATTCTTTAACACCCCTTCCTTTACCATCAGCAAGGCACCACCTTCCTCCCCCGGGGGTGCGCCTTCTTCAGCTGGCTGAAAAATGAATTTTACTGTGCCGTGTATCTTGTCCTTATTGGCTGCAAGCACTTCGGCCACCCCCATCAGGATTGCGGTGTGCGTATCATGGCCACAGGCATGCATGACCCCTACTTTTTCACCCATGAATTCAGAGGTAACAGTGGATTTAAACGGGAGGTCGTTGCGTTCCGTTACGGGTAAGGCATCGATATCCGCCCTAAGAGCAACCACCTTCCCCGCTTGCCCTCCCTTCAGGACACCAACAACCCCCGTATGGGCAACTCCTGTCTGAACAGCAATCCCGAGCGATTTCAGGTGTGCGGCTATCTTTTCTGCTGTTTTAAATTCACGGTTGGAAAGTTCCGGATGCTGATGTATATCCCTCCGCCATTCAATGACCTTGGATTCGATGGATTCAAATTCCGTTTCCAGGTCAGGGTCCTGGGAAAACCCTGCATATCCTATACAACATACTGCAATGATCAATACTTTATTCATAAATATTATATTAGGTTAAAATTTTAGTAATTGATAGCCCTCATTCTGTAATTGTACCAGCGCAGTCATGGCGGATAACGCCAATTTTACGCCACCAATAGCTTCGGTCAGCGGCATTTGCCGGGAGGCTGATGATTGCCCGCAAAGGATTACCCCGGCACCGGCATCCAGCAGTTCCCGTACCAGCGCCGAATTGGGATTTGGACTACCGAACCGATCTTCATAGGAAGGGTTGCTTAGGATATCCTTGGTTGCCTCATTATGGACCACCAGGATTACTTTCAGGTTTTCGGGGGGAACGCCGTTCTGCGCGTGCATATTCAAAAAACGGGCAGCGGTTTCCATTGCCCTGTTGATTTCCGAATGCGAATCCGGGCTGTCCATAATATCAAAAACCACCTTGAATTCTCCAGAGGTATCCGTGGGATACGTAGTGTTTTCAACTTTCCAAACTTCCCCGAAATCAGGGATCAGGGGTCCGGCTGCTTTTTGCTGCCCCCATGAAATACCGGTACAACAAACACTGAAAATGAGGATGAGGTTTTTCTTCATTTGTTTGATTTCGCTAAATATAGGAAATAGAATGAAAAGGAAGCCGTAGAAATTCGGTCATAATAAGCGGTAAAATCCCTCCCGTCTGTGTAACAGGAAAGTATGGGGCTGCGTTCCGGGAAAATAATTGGAAACTTATACTAACCGTGGAAATTATATAGTAAGGGGCTTCAGGCATTATCGACCGGTTTTATTGCAGGTATTTCTAATCGGGCCTGTTTGCCATGCTGCCGGGCAGGTTTTTACAATTCGGGGAAAGATGATTTTAATCTAACACATTTTATGGCTAAATTCACGGACTAAATTTGATGGCTTGAACCAGTTTTTGGAAGAATTAAATGACGCTCAGAAAGCCCCCGTATTGCATAAGGAGGGGCCACTTATGGTGATAGCCGGTGCCGGCTCGGGAAAAACCCGCGTACTTACATACCGGATAGCATATCTGATGGACCAGGGCGTGGATGCGTTCAATATTTTGGCCCTTACTTTTACGAATAAGGCAGCGCGGGAAATGAAAAAGCGCATCGCTGGAATTGTAGGGGGGTCCGAAGCTAAAAATTTATGGATGGGTACTTTTCATTCCGTATTTGCAAAATTATTGCGGTTTGACGGGGATAAACTAGGCTATCCCAGTAATTTTACCATCTACGATACCCAGGATTCCCAGCGGCTGATATCGTCCATAATCCGGGAGATGGCTTTGGATAAGGATATCTATAAATACAAACAGATACAAAACCGGATCTCCTCCTATAAAAACAGCCTGATCACCGTGAAGGCCTATTTTCAAAACCCGGAACTGATAGAAGCGGATGCCATGGCCAAGAGGCCCCGGCTCGGCGAGATATACAAGGAATATGTTGACCGTTGCTTCAAGGCCGGGGCCATGGATTTTGATGACCTGCTCCTGCGCACCAATGAACTATTGAGTCGTTTCCCGGAAGTGCTGATGAAATATCAGGACAGGTTCCGGTACATCCTGGTGGATGAGTATCAGGATACCAACCATTCCCAATATCTTATCGTAAAGGCTTTGTCTGACCGCTACCAGAATATTTGTGTGGTAGGTGACGATGCCCAGAGTATTTATTCATTCCGGGGGGCCAACATCAGCAATATCCTTAATTTTCAAAAGGACTATGATGAGGTGGCCATGTACCGGCTTGAACAAAATTACCGTTCAACACAAAACATTGTAAATGCGGCTAACGCCATTATAGCCAACAATAAGAACCAATTGAAAAAACTGGTCTGGACGGCCAATGATGAAGGGACAAAGATTAAAATACACCGGAGTGTTACGGATGCAGAGGAAGGCAGGTTTGTGGCGAGTTCCATCTTCGAGAATAAAATGCAACAACAAAGGGCAAATGGCGATTTTGCTGTCCTCTACCGAACCAATTCACAATCCCGGGCTATAGAGGATGCACTGCGGAAAAGGGATATACCCTACCGGATCTACGGCGGCCTGTCCTTTTACCAACGGAAGGAGATCAAGGATGTGCTTTCCTACCTTCGACTGGTGATCAATCCAAATGACGAGGAAGCCTTAAAACGTATCATCAATTTTCCGGCACGTGGTATCGGGCAGACGACTATCGATAAATTGATCGTTGCGGCAAAACAATATGGCCGTTCTATTTTTGAAGTTATTGAAAACCTGGAGCAGACCTCCGTTAAAATCAATTCTGGTACCAGGAGAAAGCTCCAGGATTTCACTACGATGATCCGGAGTTTCCAGATCATGAATGAGAATACGGATGCCTTTACCCTGTCAGAATATGTTGCTAAGAAAACCGGGATCCTGCTCGAATTTAAAAAGGATGGTACCCCGGAAGGCATTGGCCGGATGGAGAATATCGAAGAACTGCTTAACGGGATTCAGGACTTTGTGGAAGGCCAGAAGGAAATTGCAGATGCGCGGGGTGACCTTTCGGAATTCCTGGAAGACGTTGCCCTTGCAACCGATCTGGACAAAGATGTAGGGGACGATGACCGGGTTGCCCTGATGACCATCCACATCGCCAAGGGGCTTGAGTTCCCATTTGTTTATATCGTTGGCATGGAAGAAGACCTTTTCCCATCTGCCATGAGCATGAATACCCGTAGTGAATTGGAGGAGGAACGTAGGTTATTCTATGTGGCACTTACCCGTGCTGAAAAGGAGGCTTACCTCACCTACACACAAAACCGGTATCGCTGGGGCAAACTTATCGATGCGGAACCCAGCCGGTTCCTGGAGGAAATCGATGAAAAATATGTCGAAAACCTCACTCCGGTAGACAATTACCGGTTTAAACCTCTTATCAATACGGATATTTTCGGCGATGTGGACAAGAGCCGATTACGGCAGAACAAGCCTGTGAACAGTTCGCCCCCTGGAATCCTAAAGCCTAATGAAGGCCAACTGCGGAAGCTGCGAAAACTGAAACCGGAATTGGCAACCCCTTTAGGCAATACCAATGTAATTGATCCGAATCTTACGTCGGGTTCACGGGTCTATCACAGCCGGTTCGGAAATGGAAAGGTATTGAAGATCGAAGGGGTGGGAAATGACAAAAAAGCCGAGATCCAATTTGAAAAGGGGGATATAAAAAAGCTTTTGCTCCGGTTCGCCCGGCTGGAAGTCCTGGACAATTAAAAAAAGCCCGCGGTGTATTCGGCCTCCGGCCGTCCTGAAAAAATTTATAATCAAATAAAACGCTATGTACACAAATTTCAAATTTTCCTACAATGGCCTCTTCGTATTTCTGTGCATGGCCTGCAGTAATTCTGAAGCCCCGGCACAGGCAGAAACCCCTGACCCTCAGCAGGAAGTACCGCAGACGCCGGATGCGAACGATCCCGGGTATTGGGAAAGCGCAGAGCTTGTCTGGAATGACGAATTTGACGGGACTGAACTCAATCCGGACAACTGGACGCTCGAAACCGGATCCCATGGCTGGGGTAACAATGAATGGCAGGATTATGTGGCAGAAGGGAACACAGAAGTAAGTGATGGTATCCTGAAGATCTATGCCAAAAAAATTGGGGATGGACATACGGTAGGGGAATATACCTCTGCCCGACTCAACAGCACCGAATCATTTACATATGGAAGGATGGAGATTCGGGCCAAAATACCGGAACATAAGGGAAATGGTATATGGCCTGCACTCTGGATGCTCGGGAGTGAGATCAGTTCCGTTGGATGGCCGGCTTGCGGAGAAATAGATATTATGGAATATGTCAGTTTTGAACCCAATCAAACCCATTTTTCCCTTCACAGCACAGCTAATAACCATTCAATCGGAACCCAGATAACCTCCGGGCCGGTAGCCCTGGAATCCATAGAAGAGGAATTTCATGCTTATGGGATACTTTGGTCAGACAAATACATCAAATTCTATATTGATGACATGGACAATGTAAAACTCAACTTTTTCCGGCCCACCATCACCACTGCGGAGAACTGGCCATTTTCCAAACCGTTCTATTTTCTGATGAACATTGCGGTAGGGGGCAACTGGGGAGGACTTCAGGGCGTAGACGATTCCATTTTCCCGGCCGTAATGGAGGTTGATTACGTCCGGGTTTATCAGGTAAATTAACTACTGCATCCGGTTTTTAGGGCAGGATCCGATCTTCAACCGGCCGAGGCCGATGAACCGGCAGGTTTGGTATTCAAATAAAAAAATATAGAACGAGACGGGATGCCATCCTGCCCGATTTTTTATCTATCAGAACTTCAACTACCTTAGTACCACCAATTCCTGAATGTGGCTGATTTTATTAAAATATACGAAGAGAATCCCAATCCCAGGGAAATCAAGAGGGTAGTGGAGGTATTGCGTGATGGTGGACTTGTCATTTATCCCACAGATACGGTTTACGGCCTGGGCTGTGATATTACCCGGTCCAGGGGTCTGGAACGGATAGCGCGCATTAAAGGGATTAAGCTGAATAAGGCCGACTGGTCCTTTATTTGTGCTGACCTTAGTAACCTTTCTGATTATGTACGGCAGATAGACACCCAAACATTTAAGATACTCAAACGGGCCCTCCCCGGGCCCTACACATTTATATTACCCGGAAACAACAATTTACCAAAAGATTTTAAAAAGAAAAAAACCGTCGGTATCCGGGTCCCGGATAATGCCATTGCACAGGCCCTGGTGCGGGAATTGGGAAACCCTATTGTATCAACCTCTATCCATGATGAAGATGAATTACTGGAATATACCACGGATCCCGGGCTGATCTATGAAAAATGGGAGAATTTGGTAGATATTGTAATAGATGGAGGATATGGAGGCAACCTCGCTTCTACGGTAATTGATCTTTCAGGCCCGGAACCGGTAGTCCTCCGGGAAGGGAAGGGCAGCCTTGATATTATTTAGCCTGGCATGATCGGCAGGATATTATTTGCCATCTGATTTTATGGACATATCCGGATTGTAAGGCGGTATATACCTGCTTGGCTCCTTGTTATCTCCAATTACTTCTTCCAGGACTTTTTCAAGATACTGTAAATGAGCTTTCGTCATCCTATGGGTGATGACGGGGATGGTACTTTTTATTTTGCGCTGTAAGCGTATCAGGTGGTCCAGTGCCAGCGACCGTACATCCGTATTCGAAGTATAATCCTCGGATAACATGGCCAGGATCCCGCCCAAAGCACCTTTAGCCTCTGAGGGTTTATAGAGCGAAATAAGGTTTTCAACATATACCTTCTGTAATTTTCTGCGATAGGCATTAGCCTGGTAAAAAACATTGAGTTCACCCCATACAAGATAATTAAGGTCATCCAGGTATTCATCCGGCCTGTAGGTATCCTGGTCCTTATAGCGTTCAGAAATAAATGTCATCCTGCTCAGCCTGCTGGCTCCCAACAGGTTCATCATAACGCTTTCCATTGTCTTTGTCACCGCTTCCTTTGACTGGGGAGACTGGATTTTATTGAGGATATCATTGGTCAATAGCCATTCCGGTTCATGGAAAATATGATTGTCCAAAAACACCAGGGCTTCTTTCTGCACATTTTTAGGTACAGGCAAATAAACCTCCCCGGCTTCTTCCATAGTTTTTGGGGTTACATAGATCCCCGCTATATTCTTAACAACATGGAACAGGTAGTTGTCATATTGTTTTACGAGATCGTTGTAGACCTCATCCAGGTTGGTATAATCATCACTTCCCTTTTCCCGCGTCCATTTTGTCAGGTATGGGACGATACGCTGCAGGTTCATGATCCCATAGTTGCTGGCAATCACCGCATTGTCCCCCAGGTCTTCCCGTTGGGATCGGGGGTCAAAATCGCGTCCTTCCCCACCAAACCATAAACGTGGGTTGCCCGTAATACTATCCAGGACCATCTGGTTCAGGATATCCTTTTCGGAAGCTGCCGGCAGGGCGCCCGGTAATTGGGAGTAACCCCATTGAATAGCCCATTTATCATAATCCCCGATCCGTGGCATCAGGTATTCCGCAGGAATACTATCTTCCGGCTGTGCCACATAGTTAAAGCGTGCATAATCCATGATGGAACTGGTATGGCCATTCTTCCTGAGCCAGGCTGCATCCCTTAGTTTTTCAACAGGGGTTGCAAAGCTGGCAGCCATATTATGCCGAAGCCCAAGGGTATGACCTACTTCATGTGCACAGACAAAGCGGATGAGCTGTCCCATCAGTTCTGTATCAAAGTTCATCATCCGGGCCCTTTCGTCAACTGCCCCGGCTTGTATCATATACCAGTTATGCAGGAGGTTCATAAGGTTGTGATACCACCCGATATGGCTCTCCAGGATTTCACCGCTGCGGGGGTCGGTAATATTAGGTCCATATGCATTCTTGGAAGGGGAGGCAAAATAACGCAAAACAGAGAACCGGGCATCCTCCAGGCTCATGGATTCATCATTTTCAGGCCATGGTTTGCCAATGATGGCGTTCTTAAAGCCGGCCTGCTCAAAGGCCTGTTGCCAGTCATTGATGCCCTGTATAAGGAAGGGACGCCATTTTTTTGGGGTAGCCGGATCCAGGTAGAACACAATGGGTTTTTTTGGTTCCACAAGTTCCCCGTTCTTCCATTTTTCCAGGTCCTCATCTTTGGGCTCCATGCGCCAACGATGGATATATACATTCGTGTTAACCTTTTGCTGATCATCCCCGTATTCCAGGTAGGAGCTCGCAAAATATCCAACCCTCGGATCATAGAACCGCTTTTTCATCGGGGTCTTTGGGAGGAGGATAAAGGAATTGTTCAGTTCGAGCGTTACCATCCCCGAAAGGGCTGCAGCCCGCAGGCCATTCCTGGCTTCACTTGCCGATGACTTGGCCTTATAGGTCTTTACCGTGCGCACCTCCGTATTGATCGGGTAGGTAAACACACTCTTGATATAGGATTTGTCTTTTTCCAGGCTGGTAAGCTTATATGCATCTTTCTGGGTACTGCTAAGTGCCAGCAAGGAACTCTCGCCGTTAAGGAAATCTGTTACATCTATGACGGAGGCTGGTGATTCATCATTCCTGGCTTTTATATCAAAAGCTTCCAGAATAGGTGTGACACTTGAGTTGTTAACCGCCTCGGAAATCGCATCACTTTCTGCGGCCATGCTTACCAGTGTTGCGATCCTCAGGAAAATTTTGTCAGCAGGTCCTTTCTCCCAGATTATCGTTTTATCGCCTATCTCCTCGCCGCCATAATTTCCTGCTCCGGCGGGGGTTTTAATAAATCGGGTGACAACCAGGATCTCCCTGTTCAGCAGACTGTCTGCAATTTCAAAATATATCCGGTCATTCACTTTGTGGATCTTGAAAAGTCCATCCTGTGAAATGGCGTATTCGGGAATTAGTTTATCATACTCCTGGGTTTTAGCAAACTCCGAATCAGGGGTTCTTGACGAATTTTTACCCTTTCCGGTAAGATTCAACGCATTACAGGAGTTCAATAGGAAAAGGAAACCAAGAAGCACTAAAAATAATCTCATATTTAGACAACGATTTCATTATACAAATAGTATCCGTTGGTTTGGTTTTGGGCTGTTCCTCTTGTTAGATGGAAAATTTTTGCTTTAGCTTTTCAGTATTTCATAAAAAAACCACGGCCATGAATTATAAGTGGTTGGCCGTGGTTGTAAAGTTAGGATATTATCCTGATTCCTACTTATTGATCGCGGGATCTTTCATCCCTTCTTCAATCATACTGTAAAACTGATCAATTTTTGGCAGAACAACAATGCGGGTCCTCCTGTTTTTAGCTTTATCAGTTTGGGAAACAGGGATATATTCCGCTCTTCCGGCCGCTGTCATGCGGGTAGGGTTCACACCATAATCATTCTGCAGCACACGAACAACTGCAGTGGCTCGTTTTACACTCAAATCCCAGTTATCCAGTAAAACACCGCTTCTGTAAGGAACGTCATCGGTATGTCCTTCAACCATGAATTCGAAATCAGGTTTGTTGTTTACCACCTGTGCAACCTTGCCAAGAACTTCTTTGGCCCGTGCTGTGATGTTATAGCTACCGCTGCTGAATAATAGTTTATCAGAGATAGAAACGAATACTACACCCTTTTCAACGCTGATCTCGATGTCTTCGTCATCCAGGTTGCCAAGCACGCCTTTGAGGCTTTGAACCAATGCCAGGTTCACCGAATCACGCCGTGTAATCGCATCTTGCAATTTCCGGATGGTTAGATCCTTTTCTTTAAGGCTTTCAAGGGATTTCTCAAGGTTTTCTGCACCTTTGGTCGTTAAGGTCGTCAGATTCCCCATGTTGTTGATCAATTCCTGGTTATTGGCCTTCAGAAAGGTGTTCTGGTCTTCCAATGTTTTTACCCGGGAAGAAGCTGTTGCTTTCTCTTCGAGGCAGGTGTTCAATTTTACGGTTGCTGAATTCAAAAGGTCCTGGGTTTCTTTTTGCTTAGCCTCCAGGTCCGCATACTTCTTTTGCGACACACAGGATGATAACAAAAGTGTTATTCCCATTAAGCCTAAAATGATTTTTCTCATAATGATCGTACTGTTTAATTGTTTGTTATTTGTTTTGTATCAAGCAAACTGGCTGCAAAAATAATAGAATTTGCTTCCGGTTGGTCCGGCAAAATTAGTTAATCTTTTACTAATACGTTGAATTTACTTATGTGATGTACGAAATGCGACCATACAATGGACGTTGTTACATAGTACTTTAATACAAAATTGGCTTTCTCCCTTTTGCGGAACATCTGCCTGAAATTGCGGTAATAACTCAGGTGCGCGCGCAGGATGGCAAAAAAATGATTGAATTTGAATTGGGCTATAAAACGGGCTGCTGCAACCGCATCAAGCAGCAATCTTACGGCTATGACGGGCAAAGCTTTCTTTCCGGGCAGGTTTTTTGTGATGGAATACAGGGAATTCCTGAAATTCAGGTAGGTTTTTTTTGGATTCATATTACTGAGTGTTGAACCCCCTAAATGATACACCCTGGAACCGCCTACATAATAGACCTTATATCCTGCATTTTGAGCACGCCAGCACAGATCAACTTCTTCCTGGTGGGCAAAGTAATCCTCGTCAAAACCTCCCAGAGTATTGAAAACTTCACGCTTCAGAAACATGCAGGCCCCCGTTGCCCAAAAAATTTCCGTGGTATCATCATACTGGCCTTCGTCCTTTTCCAGCGCCTGGAAGATCCTGCCCCTGCAAAATGGATATCCCAACCGGTCAAGGAAACCCCCTGCCGCCCCGGCATATTCAAAGTGATCCTTTTTAAGGAGGTCAAGGATCTTGGGCTGGAGTATGGCTGCATCAGGAAGCTGCTGATAGGCCTTATAAATTGGCTCCAGCCAATTAGGGGAAACTTCCACATCTGAATTCAACAGGCAGTAAATATCGGCCGTTACTTCCTTCAGGGCCTGGTTATACCCCCTGGAAAATCCGCCGTTTTCCGCATTCTGAATAATCCTGATTTTGGGATACGTTCTGCGGACAAATTCGGTTGATCCGTCCGTGGAGGCATTGTCCGCAACTATGATCTCAGCATCCCCGGAGAAGCGTACCACTGCCGGAAGGTAACGCTCCAGCAGGTGCATTCCGTTCCAGTTAAGTATGACAATGGCTAGTTTCAAGCGGTTGCAAATTAAAGGCTAAAATCAGGAATATGCGGTAAAAAGATATACTTTTCTTGGTGATAATCCATTTGACAATAAAAGTTGTCAATTCCATTGGTTACCAGCAAATAGGTAGCCCTCAGTTCCATATTGTACCGTGCGATCTGATCGAAAGCTTCCTGGGTTATCCGTACCCCGGGCGATTTACATTCCACCAGGAGGTGGATCCCGCCATCCGGCTTATAGACAACAATGTCATACCTTTTTTTTCGATGGTGCAGCGTTAAGAGCCGTTCCACATTGATATGGCTTGACGGGTAGTTCTTGTCCCGGATCAGGTGGTGCAAAACATGCTGGCGTACCCATTCCTCAGGTTGCAATACCACAAATTTTTTACGGACAACATCAAAAATAAGGACCTTATTTTCGCTATTTTTGAAACGAAAGTCGCAGGCCGGGAAATTCAGGGGTTGCATGCCGCAAAATTGATGATTTTTTTTGGATGGAAGAAGTAAAACGGATTGTTGAGGAACTCAAAGCAGGAAAGGTCAGGCCCATCTACTTTCTTATGGGGGATGAACCGTACTATATAGACAGGATATCGGAATACATAGAAATGAACATCCTGACCGAGGAAGAAAAGGGGTTTAACCAAATGGTACTGTATGGCAAAGAAGCTTCGGTGGATGAAATCATAGGAAATGCCAAACGGTACCCCATGATGGCTGAAAAACAGGTTATACTTGTCAAAGAAGCTCAACACCTGGCACGTACCATGGATCAGTTCATCCCATATGTGGAAAACCCACAGCGTTCGACGGTACTTGTTTTTTGTTATAAATACAAGAAAATAGACAAGCGCAAAAAATTGCATAAAGCCATCCTCGGTGCAGGGGGGTTGGTATTTGAAAGCAAATCCCTGTATGAAAATCAGGTGTCTGAATGGATCCGGAAATTGTTGCAGGGGCAGGGATACAGGATAGCCCCGAAGGCTGCCATATTGCTGGTGGAATACCTCGGTACTGACCTCAGTCGAATCAATAACGAACTCCAAAAATTGCGGCTGGTTGTACCCGTCAATTCAGAGATAACCCCTGATGTTATAGAAGAGCACATAGGTATCAGCAAAGACTTCAATAATTTCGAATTAAAAAAGGCTATCGGGGAACGGAATATGGCAAAGGCCGGAAGGATCATCCATTACTTTTCCCAAAACCCGAAGGATAACCCTTTCGTGGTCACTATTTCATTGCTGCACACCTTTTTTTCTCAATTACTGCAATACCATGGACTTACAGACCATTCTCCCAAAAACGTTGCCGGGGTCCTGCGAATCAACCCGTTCTTCGTCTCCGAATTCCAGGTCGCTGCCAGGAACTATCCCATGAAAAAAGCCAGCCAGATCATTTCCCGGTTACGGGAACTGGATCTGAAAGGAAAAGGGGTAGGGGCACAGAATATGTCCCATGCGGATTTGTTAAAGGAACTGCTGGCTAAAATAACCTGACCTATCGCTTGTCAATGCTGTACCTGCCTGGTCCCAGGAGGATAATGCACAGGAACATCACCATAAAAAGCAAGGCTTTTTCTTTTGTGCCAAAGGGATCAGTAGCGTGGTGGAGAAAAGCTACAACTCCCATTGCAAGGGCGGGTGGAACCGCTGCCCATCTGGTTTTGATCCCAATGATAATCAGGATGGGGCACACGAATTCAGCAAGGACAATAAGAAACAATGAGGGCGCGGCACCAATCCCGAGGGGATCGGCAAATTCAAAGTCGCCCTGCAGCATTTTCTGAAATTTGGGAAAACCATGTGAAAGCAGGAAGGCCGATGCAGATATTCGAAGAAGCGCAAGCCCCAGGTCATTACGTAGTGAGGAAGCCATTAATGTTTAGGTTTGATTAACATTACAAATATAACTTTTTTGGGATATCAGGCAGGTTCCCTTAAAATTACGCCCATGGCTGTGACCAAATCTTCGGCATCAGCGAAGGTAAATGCAAGCGGGGGTTTGATTTTCAATACATTATCATACGGACCGTCCGTGCTGATAAGGATATGGTGTTCCCGAAGGCCGTTTTTTACCCTCCATGCCAGTATTGTATCTGGATTTCCATCCAGGTCCGCCATTTCTACCCCAAGGAACAGCCCGCTTCCCCTGATATCTGCCATAACAGGATACGACTCTTTTAGTTCCCGCAATAAAAACATCAAATGGTCACCGACCTTTTTGGCATGTTCCTGCAGTTTTTCCGCTGCGATGACATCAAGGACGGCTTCACCAATAGCACAGGAAACCGGGTTACCCCCAAAGGAGCTGAAGAATTCCGGGCCCGACTCAAAACTTGCGGCAATGGCCTCTGTGGTAACCACAGCCCCGATCGGATGCCCGTTCCCCATCGGTTTGCCTATAATGACGATATCCGGCACAACACCCTGCATTTCATAACCCCAGAAATAATCGCCAAGCCTGCCAAATCCAACCTGTACCTCATCGCTGATACATACACCCCCCTGGCTTCGAATAAATGGGTAAACTGCCTTCAGATACCCTGCCGGCAAGGGAACCTGCCCGCCGCATCCTACAATTGGCTCAGCGATAAAAGCTGCTAATTCCGATTGGTGCACCTCCATTTCGCGGATTGCACCCGATGAGAAATGGCTGCCGGCAGTCCCGTCATCGGCGTAGCCGGATTTAAAAGCGTTCGGCAGGGGTACCGTTATGATATTTTCCCGTTGCCCTATTGCTCCTGGCTTGTGAAATTTGTAGTGGCTGATTTCAATAGCGGCCCGTGTATTGCCATGATACCCATGTTCGAGGACAACGATCTTATTCCTGCCGGTGTGGGTAGTGGCCAGTCTGATAGCCAGGTCACTGGCAGCACTACCCGAATTCACAAGAAAAACCTTTGAAAGGGGTTTCGGAAACCTGGCGAGGAGTTTTTCGCTGTAGGATACCAGCTCCTCATACATATAGCGGGTATTTGTATTGAGTCGGGCTATCGTCCGCTGTCCGGCCCTAACGACCCGCGGGTGGCAGTGGCCTGCCAGCATTATATTGTTATAGGCATCCAGATACGTATTCCCTTCGGTATCATACATATACTGAAAGGCGGAACGGTTCATCTGGATGGGGTTGTCATAGCTCAGTGACAGGCTCTTGCTGAGCACCTTGGCCCTCCTGTTCAATTGCACCTGCAATTCCTGCCGGGCAGGGAGTTCAAACCCCGCGGCTTTGTAAAATTCATCCCGGGCCTTAACCGGGTTGATGGTGATCCATTTTTTCAATAGTTGCCAGGCTCCCTTTTCACTTACTGTTATATAATCCGAATCCGGTTTCAGGGTTTTGGTATAGGCTGAATTGCATACGCTGATACATAGGCGTGCCGCGATAAGGTAATACAACAGATCCAGTTCTTGTTTTTCCAGGGGTAGAACAGAATGGTATGCCCCGATCACCGTCCCCGCTATATCCAACAGGTCAGATTTGTCCATTATCAGATACGTAATCCCCACGGCAAGTTCATTGATGAGCCATGAATGGCACATATCACCGAAATCGATAAGGCCCGTGACTTTCCGGCTATCGGTTAAGACATTCCAGTCATTGGAATCATTATGGATGATACTTTTCCGTAAAGTATGCTGCAGCGGGATTACATTTTCTTCGAACTGCAGAAAAAAGTAATCAACCAGGCTCCTGTCCCTTGGATCCGGGATGTACGAAAGGAACTTATAGCTTAACACCAGATTTTTCAGATCCCAGACTATCGCCCTGGCAGCCAAAGGGGCTTCATAGCTTCTTAAAAGGCATTTATCCATCTTCCCCAGGAATATTCCCAAGGACTGGTAGAGCGATGTTGTACCTGTAATATCTCCTAAAAATTCCCCATCCACATAGGTAAGTAACCGGAATATACACCCCTTTTTCACCAGCAAAGCCTGCCCGTCAGCAGTATGAACTGATTGCGGGAATTGATATCCCTGGAGGTTGCCCAGGGCTTCGAGAACCCTGTTTTCTGAATCTAACAGGGCCAGGGTCTCTGCGGAATACACATATTCTTTTAAAACAAAGGTTCCATTATTTCCTTCAACTTTATAATTGCGGCTGTTATACCCCTCCAAATTGGTAAGGGTCACCTGTTCCAATGGGAAATATTCTTTTAAAATGGATTCAATCCGCCCCATACACTACCAAATTATACAGGGGATAAACATACTTCAATTCTGTTGATTCCTAAAGGATGAACACCGAAAATGGCAGGAACTTAAAATATTGCCATTAAGGGACATAAACATTAAATTTACGTATTCAGTGTGTATGCTACAATTAAAACAATCCACCATGAAAACATCAGTTGTCCTTTCCATTCTTTTATGTATCGCTTATCAGTTTTTACAGGCACAGGATTTTGAATTCAAATCTGCCGACATCAGGATACCCTATGAACAATTTCAACTGCCTAACGGGCTGAATTTATTGGTCCATGAAGACCATAAGGCACCGATTGCAGCGGTCAATGTATGGTACCACGTTGGGTCTAAAAATGAAAAACCGGGCAAAAGCGGTTTCGCCCATTTATTTGAACACCTGATGTTCAACGGGAGTGAGAACTTCAACGATGACTATTTTCAGGCACTGGAGCGTATTGGTGGTACAGACCTTAACGGGACTACCAACAATGACCGCACCAATTATTTCCAGAATGTCCCGGTCGCTGCGCTGGACCAGGTGTTGTTCCTGGAATCTGACAGGATGGGTCATTTGCTGGGTGCCATTGACCAGGCCAAACTCGACGAACAGCGCGGGGTGGTACAAAATGAGAAAAGACAGGGGGAAAACCAGCCCTATGGTAAACAATGGGACCTGGTAACCAAAGCCATGTATCCGAAAGGCCATCCGTATTCCTGGACGGTGATCGGGGAGATGGAAGACCTCAATGCAGCATCGCTCGAGGATGTGCAGGAATGGTTTAAAGGATATTACGGGGCCGCCAACGCCGTAATTGCCGTTGCCGGGGATATCAATGCGCAGGAAGTATATCAGAAAGTGTTGAAATACTTTGGGGACATCCCGGCTGGCCCAACCATTGAAAGGCAGGAAGTAAATATCCCGGAACACGATGGGGATACCTACCAGGTCTATGAGGACCGTGTGCCTGAAACCAGGATTTTATATACATGGAATACGCCACAACTGGGTGATAGGGAGGATGTTTACCTCGATCTGATCGGGTCTGTCCTTACAAATGGTAAAAATGCCCGACTCTATAAAAAGCTGGTTTATGAAGACCAGATCGCCAGTTCAGTGGTGGCGTTCCAGAATTCCAATGAAATAGCGAGTGAATTCTTTGTATGGGCTAATGTGAAGCCCGGGGGCGATTCAGACGAAGTGCAGTCCAAGCTTTGGTCCGAAATCGAAAACCTAATTGATGAAGGGCCTACAGAAGCAGAATTAAAAAGGGCCAAAGCCTCCTATTTTGCCAGTTTTATCAAGGGTATGGAACGCATCGGGGGATTTGGGGGCGTGTCGGATATCCTGGCATCCAATGAAACCTATTTTGGCAACCCGGAGTATTACAGAACCGTACTTCAATTTGTGGAGGAAGCCACGGTGGCAGACCTTAAAAATACAGCTCAAAAATGGCTGACCAAAAGCAAACATACCATAATATGCAACCCGTTCCCTGATTATACGGTTGTGGAATCCACTGTAGACAGGTCAAAAATCCCTGAAGTGGGCACCCCGAAAAGTTCCAGATTCCCTGCCCTGGAGCGTACCAAACTGTCCAATGGGCTAAACGTGGTATTGGCCAGGAGGGAAGGTGTCCCAACAATAATCATGAATATGCTTTTCAATGCGGGGTATAAAACGGATTTCCTGGCCGTCCCCGGGACGGCTGCCCTGGCCATGAACCTTTTGGATGAAGGTACAAAAACCATGAATTCCCTGGAGATCAGCGAAAAACTCCAGTTGTTGGGAGCCAGTTTGGCTACTTTTTCAGACCAGGATTTTTCCAATGTGTACATGAATACCCTGAAACCAAGCTTTAGTGCGAGCGTTGACATGTTTGCTGATATCATCCTAAATCCGGCCTTTCCGGCCAAAGAATTTGAACGGCTGAAGACCGAACAGATCAATACCATTAAAAAGGAAAAATCCCAGCCGGTTTCCATGGCTTTACGGGTAATGAACAAATACCTTTACGGGGAAGGCCACCCCTATAGCAACCCGTATACCGGCACCGGATATGAGCAAACTGTTGGGCAACTTACCGTTAAGGACATCTCGAATTTTTATGATACCTGGTTAAAACCCAATAATGCCACCCTCATTGTTACCGGGGATATTGAAATGGGGGAGTTAAAATCAAAATTGGAACAGGCACTGGGGAAATGGAAGAAAGGGGATGTACCCACCATAGCCTTCAATAAACCAGCTGTCAATTCCCGTAATACCTTATATTTAATGGACCGTCCGGAATCCCAGCAATCTGTTATCATTGCAGGACATCTCACCAATAAATACGGGGAGGTATCGCAAATTGCACTTGAACAAATGGTAAGTATACTTGGGGGCGACTTTACATCCCGCATAAACATGAACCTCCGGGAGGATAAGCATTGGGCGTATGGGGCATCCGGATTTGTCATGGGAGCACAGCAGGAACGCGTTTTTTTGATGTATGCACCTGTGCAAACCGATAAATCTGCGGAATCCATTACCGAACTCAGGAAGGAAATAAACGAATTTGTAGGATCCAGGCCTGCCACCCAGGCCGAATTGGACAAGGTGAAAACCAACCAGGTACTCAGCCTGCCGGGACAGTGGGAAACCAACAATGCAGTCAGTAACTCTGTGGAAAATATCGTAAAATATAACTTACCGGATGATTATTATCAAAAATACGATGCAGCAGTACGGAACCTTAATCTCAACGATTTGCAGGAAGTAAGCAAAACGGTCGTAAAGCCGGAAGCGGTCAACTGGTTCATGGTGGGCGACAGGTCTAAAATAGCGGAAAAGCTGGACGGCTTGGGATTTGACGCCATCATTGAAATAGATGCGGATGGTAATCCCAAGATCCCTGCTGTAAAATCACCGGCTACCGAAATGAAAATTAAACAGTGAACAATTGTCCTGCCCTAATAGGCTGGACTTGATTTTTCTTCGGCAGTGATTTAACTAAGCCTGGGAAAATCCTGTGGATCCGCTTCGTGGATGATTCCGTAGATTTTTTCGAAGATATCTTCCGCATTCGGTTTTGAAAAATAATCCCCGTCCGTAGCATAGGCTGGCCTGTGAGCACTGGCAGTAAGGGTTTGCGGGGCACTGTCCAGATATTTATAGGCGCCTTGTTTCTCCACGATTTGCTGCATCAGGTATGCGGCACAACCCCCGGGAACATCCTCATCAACAACCAGGAGCCTGTTTGTTTTCCGAATGCTTTTAACAACATCCTCTGCCAGGTCAAAAGGCAGGAGGCTCTGGGCATCAATTACTTCTGCGTCTATCCCGAATGCCAGTAATTCCTGTGCCACCTCTTCCACGATCCGCAGCGTGGATCCGTACGAGACCACGGTGATATCCGTTCCGGTTTTGACGATCTCCACGACGCCGATGGGGGTGCACAGTTTACCCAGATTGGAAGGTTTTGGTTCTTTCAGGCGATACCCATTCAGGCTTTCGATCACGAGTGCAGGCTCATCACTTTTTAATAAGGTGTTGTAAAACCCTGCAGCCTTAGTCATATTCCGGGGTACTAAAATATACATGCCCCGCAGTAAATGGACCACTGCGCCCATCTGTGACCCTGAATGCCATATCCCTTCCAGCCGGTGGCCCCTGGTCCTTACAATTAAGGGTGCTTTTTGTTTCCCTACGGATCTATACAATAAGGTAGCCAGGTCATCGCTAAGCGTCTGCAGGCAGTATAGCAGGTAATCAAGGTACTGTATTTCAGCTATGGGCCGCAACCCGCGCAGCGCCAGTCCTATTCCCTGGCCGATAATAGTTGTTTCACGGATACCGGTATCCGAAATACGCAGCTCGCCATACTTCTTCTGGAGGCCTTCAAGACCCTGGTTAACATCTCCTATAGCCCCGCTGTCTTCCCCGAAAATCAACAATTCCGGATAGGTTTTGAGAAGCTCATCAAAATTATCCCGGAGGATAACCCTCCCGTCCACTCTTGGCGCATCCTGGTCATAGGATGGTTTAACTTCCCCTATTCCTGTAGCCCTGGTGGGCAACTCACTGTAAAGATGGGAACTGAACTTGGATTTATTCTCGCGATAAAATGCTGCAATCCATTCCCGAAGGGATTCCTTTTCCGGGCTTTCTTCGCCCAGCAGATACCGCAACGCTTTCCGGGCTTTGGATAACAGGTCTTTTTTAAGCGGCTCCTCAATGGCAATGAGGTCATTTTTGATACGGGAAAGGAAGGTGCGGTTGCTGCTGCTGTCTATGACTGTATCCAATATCGCGATCAGGGATTTCTTGGCGATTTTATGCGGTTTTAAAAATTCCTCCCAGGCTTCTTTTTTGGCTGTCCTGACTTCTTTCTTTACAGCTTTTTCAAGGATCGATAATTCATCTGATGTGGCTATCTGGTTTTCAATGATCCATTCCCTGAAGCGTTTGTTGCAGTCATTTTCCTTTTCCCATTCCAGGCGTTCCTCTGTCTTGTATCGTTCATGTGAGCCCGAAGTGGAGTGCCCCTGGGGTTGGGTTAGTTCGGTTACATGGATCAATACGGGTATATGCCCTTCCCGTGCAATGTCTGACGCATTTTCATAAGTATGTATCAGCGCAGTATAATCCCATCCTTTGACTTTTAAAATTTCATAGCCTGCGTGGTGCTCATCCCTTTGGAATCCTTTCAGGACCTCGGAAATATCTTCTTTGGTGGTTTGGAATCTGGCCGGTACCGAAATACCAAACTGATCATCCCACACACTGATGACCATAGGTACCTGCAGAACCCCCGCGGCATTGAAAGTTTCAAAGAAATGCCCTTCGCTTGTACTGGCATTGCCAATGGTACCCCAGGCAACCTCGTTCCCGTTTTTGGAAAATTTCCGGGCATCTATCCCGTCAACATGGCGATATATCTTAGAGGCCTGTGCCAGGCCCAGTAACCTGGGCATTTGACCGGCAGTGGGGGAAATGTCAGGGCTGCTGTTCTTCTGGGCAGTAAGGTCCTTCCAGGAGCCATCTTCGTGTAAACTGTGGGTGCCAAAATGACCGCCCATCTGCCTTCCGGCACTCATGGGTTCCTTTTCAAGGTCGGTTGTGGCGTACAGTCCGTGAAAAAAATCCTTGGGGTCCAGGAAGCCCAGTGCCATCATAAAGGTCTGGTCCCGGTAATAACCGCTTCGGAAATCCCCATCCTGAAATGATCTGGCCATTGCCAGTTGTGGTAGTTCCTTTCCATCACCAAATATTCCGAACTTCGCTTTACCCGTAAGTACTTCCCGGCGGCCCAGGATGCTACATTCCCGGCTGGTGACCGCAATTTCATAATCGCCGAGTATTTGTGCCCTGAAATCATCGAATGAAATATCGTCGCTAGACTGTAATTTTACTTTCATTGGGCAGAGAAGTATTTACTACAAAAATATCAAAATAGTTTGATTTTAAAATTATCAGGGGGATATATTGGATTAATTATTTCTAAAAAAAATTCATATAAAAAATCAAATTGTCATAAATCGAATAAGAATTGAACCATTTTTTGCATATAATGCAATGATTAGAACCACTTTCGTGTAAATAATCCTGTCAGGGTGCGGGGGCTTAAGGTAACGATAAACCGGATTTTCTGGTCGTAGTTGGGCTGCCCTAATTCCCATCCATTGCTGGAATACAGCGGAAAATATAATTCGAAGTAATCAGTCACCAGGTTCAACCGGATTCCGGAATCATAAACAAACCGGGCATTCTGCTCCTTGTTTTTGGTCATTCCCGCATCGCCATACAATTCAATCCAGCGCCAAATGTTGATACTGGCATTGGCAGTTGCCATCCAATCATTGGCAAAGGGATTCGCCAGTTTGGACTTAAAACCGCCTTCCGCGATAACAATTTGCTGGCTGACGATTCCCGAATCCTCGGACCGGCCCAGGTAACTGTAATCAAAAAGGTAATCCGTAGGCCTGTCGAGCGCAAAACTGAAAAAGTCCGAATTGGTCTCGTTGGTAATAAATTTCCCGGCAAAGAACCGCAGGTTTAATTGCCGGTTATTCTCAAACAACTTCCGGTATTCCCAGTTGAATACCAATTTGGAGAAATTACTGGCATACTGCACATCAGCAAACCAATAGAAATAATCAATGATCCCATTGTTGTTTCTGCTGAACCGTGCATTTAAAACGCTGTAATTCGGTTCTGTCTCCAGGTCTCCCAGCGCCGGGTCTATGGTCCGGAAAACATTGACATGCCGGAACATCAGGGATTGCCTTTCATTGGAGAGCAGGTTATCCGGCCGCCACCCGAAGGTAAGGGACGGGGTTACGGTGGAGTACCGGGAATTGACCTGGAAATGCGCCGTGGAACTGCCTAGCGAAAAATTGGTCAGATACAATCCGCTCTTGCCATGGTATCTCCGGTAACTAAACCGCCCGTAGCCTACAAAGGATCTTTCCAGGAATGCATAGGAAGGTGAAAGGTCAAATACAAAGGGCCGCTCCAGCAGGGTTTTATTGGTAAGCCTCAGGCCCGGCGAAAGACCGTCGTACACATTAAAACCCATAACAGGCATATAGAATATCTGGTTGTAATACGGGTCTTCTGCATCTTTAAAAAACTGGAATTTCAATTTTTTGTTGCTGGAGAAAAACCCGTTCAGCGTCTTCCAGTTATCGCGTTGGTTAAATTCCGGTATTTTCTGGTCATAGTTCAATACCATGCGTTCCTCGTTATTCCGGGGGATGGTAAAGGTCTTCTGTTTCTCTATATCCGAAAACCAATATTTGGACACTACGGTATCTGCGTTCATACCAAATAAGGAAATGGGTACATTGGTCCCGGTTTTGTTCTTCAAAGTTATGGTAAGGGAATCGGGGGTCTTCACAATTTTTTTAATCTTAAAATCGATGCGGTAATCAGAAGAGACATAATCATCAAAGAACCAGTTGATGTCCTTGTTAGAATTCTTTTTCAAAATGTCCTTAAAATCTTCAGGTTTTACCGTCTTCAGCTTATACCTGTCATAGAATTCCCGAACGCTCTCGTCTATTTTATCCTGCCCTATGTATTCTGCCAGGTATACTAGCCCAAGTCCTGCTTTGTAGGTGTTGGCTATTTTTTGATTGAATTTAATCAGGGAATCATTGGGGGTAGATAAAGCCTGGTCCAGGTTTTTGCGGGCCGTGAGCATATACAGGAAGGAGTATTGCTCATTAAAGTCCATTTTGGCCAACTTGTAGTTTCGGAAGCCCCACAGGTTTGATAATTTGCCCAGTAACTTCTGATCTTTGTAAAACTCATCCACATATTTGAACATCATATAGTTCACCAGGGCATCACTAACCCATTTCTCCTTTCTGGGATCCAGGAATAGGCTTTCCCTGAGGTAACTGATCAGGGCAGTCTTGAGGAATTTCATTTCAAACTGGAATTGCTCATCATAGGGCCTTATGAACGAGGGTAACTGATTGATGCCATACAGGGGGTTTTTGTTAAAGTCTATTTCGCTTACCAGCAATTGCTCGTAAGGAAAATCACCCAGGTTATCATCGATAAAACGGGTGATCCTGTTTATGGACAAACCCTGGAGGACCTCATCGTATTTTTTATCTTCAATATCCGTTACAACGATCAGGTGGGGCGTGACATGTTTAATGAATTTCTTATCCGAATTTAGTATGATATCGGCACTCTTCCGCCCTTCTCCTTTGAGGGAAGCATATTGTTTCCCCGGAAATTTAGTGATATTGACTTCGTTGAAATTGGTACCCAGATAGAGTGAATCGGGAAAAATAAAATGGAGTTGCGTATTGGTTATATCCGTATAAAGGTCTTCCAGGTTTTTATTGGAATATAACTGCCAGTCGCTGTCATACACCGCTGGTGTCAGGTACCAGTCCTTCAGGTAGTACCCACCCCGGTTGTTATAGCCATAGGGAGTATATTTGTCCGGGGGTAACTGAACCGTATAGGTCATGAATAACTTGGCTTCGGCTCCGGGGGGGAGTGGTTTATTGAGGATAATCCTTAAAATATCCTTGCCCTGTGTACGATGCCAGGATATGCCCCTGTATTCACTGTCGACCATACTGATAACCTCGGTGTACCCCCGTTCCTCCTTCGGGGCCAGGTGGAGGCTCTTTTTGAATTCTTCTGCAAATCTGGTGGCCAGCGCAGTAGTTTTGTCGGAATAAGCATGGGCCCAATCATTAAAATACAGTATATCGAGGGTGTCTGCGGAATGGTTATGGTAGATGAATTCCTGTTGAATGCTGATCTGATGGGTTTCATCATCTAAATTAGCCGTGAGGGTATTTCTATGCTGGGCCTGGCTGTTTCCCATCCAGAGGAAGAAGCCAATTGCGAATAATTTAAATGAATTTTCCAGGGCCATAGGGGGGACTAAAAATTTGGACTCAGGGTATGGCCTTTGTAATAGGCGTCGATTAGTTGAACCACTTCATCTTCCTCATCTACGATCTTAATGAGGTCCAGATCGGTTGGACTCACATTTCCGGCCTTGATCATGGTGGTTTTGATCCATTCCATCAGGCCTGACCAAAATTCAGAACCTACCAGGATTATGGGAAATTTACCAATTTTATTGGTTTGGATGAGCGTAAGGGCCTCAAAAAGTTCATCGAGGGTACCAAAGCCGCCTGGCATCACAACAAAAGCCTGGGAATATTTTACGAACATCACTTTCCGTACAAAGAAGTAATCAAAATCAAGACTCTTATCCGCATCGATAAATGGATTGTCATGTTGCTCAAAAGGGAGGTCGATGTTGAGTCCAACCGAGGTTCCGCCGGATAAGTGTGCTCCTTTGTTCCCGGCTTCCATAATACCGGGGCCACCCCCTGTAATGATACCATATCCTGCCTCCGAAACTTTTTTTGCAATACTGACCGCCATGTTATAATATTTCGCGTCGGCTTTGGTACGGGCCGAACCAAAAATGGAAATACACGGTCCTATGGCACTCATTTTTTCAAATCCATAGACAAATTCCCCCATTATTTTAAAGATAGCCCAGGAATCGTTGGTCTTGATTTCGTTCCATCCCTTATGATGCTGTTCTTTTCTCATTTGATATTACTTGTGATTTTTGCACTCCAAAACATGGAATTGCATTTGCAGGAAATTTCCTTTAAAACCGGCTGTCCGGTCTGAACGTGGAATTAGAGATTACATTGGTTATAACTCAATAACTGATCAACTTAGTATCAACGCGGTCATGCAAACCTAATTCTTTCTTTAAGAAGAACGCAGTATAACTTTTGTCATCTTTTGCAACTTCCTCGGGCGTACCGTTGGCGACTACCATCCCGCCACCCCGGCCCCCTTCATAACCGATATCAATGATATGGTCCACCATTTTGATGACATCCATATTGTGCTCAATGACAACTACGGTATTGCCTTTGTCGGCCAACCTGTTCAGCACTTCCATCAAAACCCTGATATCCTCAAAATGGAGGCCGGTAGTAGGTTCATCCAAAATATAAAACGTATTGCCCGTGTCGCGTTTTGATAGTTCCGTCGCCAGTTTTACCCGTTGGGCTTCCCCGCCGGACAGGGTAGTGGATTGCTGTCCCAGGGAGATATATCCAAGCCCTACATCCTGGATGGTTTTCAGTTTCCGATGGATCTTGGGGATATTCTCAAAAAAGGCGACCGCTTCGTCTATGGTCATCTCCAGTGTATCGGCAATAGATTTACCCTTGTAGCGGATTTCCAGTGTCTCCCGGTTGAAGCGTTTTCCATTGCAGGTCTCGCATTCCACATAAACATCCGGCAGGAAATTCATTTCTATGACCCGGAGACCACCGCCCATGCAGGTTTCGCAGCGCCCGCCTTTAACGTTAAAACTAAACCGTCCCGGCTTATAGCCGCGGATGGCCGCTTCCGGGGTTTTGGCAAACAGGGAGCGGATCTCGCTAAAAACACCGGTATAGGTAGCCGGATTGGAACGTGGTGTCCTACCGATAGGGGACTGGTTGATGTCAATGACCTTGTCAATGTGATCCAAGCCCGTGATCTTTTCATAGGGCATGGGTTTTTTTACCCCGTTGAAATAATACGCATTCAGGATGGGGTAGAGTGTTTCATTTATCAGTGTCGACTTTCCACTTCCGGAAACCCCGGTTACCCCGATCATTTTCCCGAGGGGGAATTCAACCGTAACATTTTTGAGATTGTTGCCGGTGCATCCTGCCAGTACAATTTTTTTTCCATTGCCTTTACGGCGTTTGGGGGGACGGGGATTTCCAGCTCCCCTGTGATATAGGCTGCAGTCAGGGTATGTGAGTTTATAAGTTCCTGTGGTGTACCTTCAGAGATGATTTCTCCCCCATGTTTCCCGGCTTGTGGGCCGATATCAATAACGTGGTCGGCACTCTCGATCATCTCCCGGTCATGTTCAACGACGATCACGGAATTCCCGATATCCCGCAGGGATTTCAGGGAGTTGATCAGCCTGTTGTTATCCCGTTGGTGCAGCCCGATACTGGGTTCATCAAGGATATAGAGCACCCCAACCAGTTGGGAACCTATCTGGGTGGCCAGGCGGATGCGCTGGGCCTCGCCGCCCGAAAGGGACTTGGAGCTGCGGTGCAATGAGAGGTAATCAAGGCCAACATCCAGCATGAAACCGATGCGGCTCCTGATCTCTTTGATGACCTCTTCGGCAATAATCTTTTGGTTGCCTTCCATGACATTAGGAAGGTTATCAAAGAATTCGGCAAGTTCCGCCAGGTCCATTTGGGCCAGTTCCGCTATGTTCTTTTTATTTATTTTGAAATAAAGCGATTCTTTCTTTAGTCGGGTTCCATGGCAGGCAGGACAGGTGATCTTGTCCATATATTCTTTCGCCCATCTTTTGATGGAAGTGGAATCTGCCTGTTCAAACTGGTTTTTGATAAAATGGGCGATCCCTTCATAGTCGATTTTATAATCCCTTTTGATACCCAGGGTTTTCGAATCCACGGCAAAGCTCTCCTCCCCGCCGTAAAGAATGACCTGCAGCGCTTCTTCCGGGATGGAAGTTATGGCATCGGTCAGCTCAAATTCATATCGCCGGGCTATTGTTTCGAGCTGTCTGAAGGCCCATGAATTCTTGTATTCCCCCAGCGGGGCTATTCCCCCGGCCTTAATGGACAATTTGGGATTGGGGAAGATTTTATCTTGGTTGACTTCATAAATATGTCCCAGGCCATTGCACTCAGGGCACATTCCTTTGGGGGAATTGAAGGAAAAAGTATTGGGTTCCGGGCTGGGGTAGGAGACTCCGGTAGTAGGGCACATCAGGTCCCGGCTGAAATACCGGGGGACTTCAGTCCCTTCTTCCAGGACCATGAGTACATTGTCCCCGCTGTACATTGCTGTATTAATGGATTCTGTCAGTCTCCGGTCCATATCATCTTCCCCATTGACCAGCAGGCGGTCAATAACAATTTCGATATCATGGGTTTTATACCGGTCTACTTTCATCCCCTTAACAATATCCTTAATTTCCGTGTCTACCCTGACTTTGACAAAGCCCTGTTTGGCGATCTGTTCAAACAGTTCCCGGTAATGCCCTTTCCGGGATTTGATGACAGGAGCAAGGATATTGATCTTTTTTCCGGCATAGGCAGCCTGAATCAATTCACGGATCTGCTCATCGGTATAGCTGACCATTTTTTCTCCAGTATTATAGCTATAGGCATCGGCAGCACGGGCAAATAATAACCGAAGAAAATCGTATACCTCAGTAATGGTGCCTACGGTAGACCGCGGGGATTTCGATGTGGTCTTCTGTTCAATAGCAATTACGGGAGACAATCCGTCAATTTTATCAACATCCGGGCGTTCCAACCCCCCAAGGAATTGACGGGCATAGGCTGAAAATGTTTCAATGTAGCGGCGTTGCCCTTCTGCATAGATGGTATCGAATGCAAGGGAAGATTTCCCACTCCCCGAAAGCCCGGTGATCACTACCAGTTTTTCCCTTGGAATGGTAACGTCTATATTTTTGAGATTATGGACGCGGGCCCCTTTAACCTCTATGTTTTCTTCGTATTTGATCATACAATAAGGCAAAGTTGCAAAGGTACACTATTGCCGAATAATAAGGAAGTCGGTGATAAAAGGTTTACTGTAGCTCCGTTATACTGCCTTTTTTTCACTGAGATATTTCCAGTACCGTTTAGGTAAATGTTGGGTATGTAGTTTTTTATTGGCCCGTGATGCTATATTGGTGCTTTTAAAATACCCTTGCCATAAATCCGTTAAGTTGTTTTCTTCTGTAGTAAAAACATCTTTTTCATGGATGCCATTGGCATAAACCTCTTTTAAATCCAATTGAATGATCTCCACGGTTTTGGTATTATAATACAACCCATATTTTCGGCGAACATCGTAAAGGATCCATTCCTGGTCCGCGTATCGCGAACGAAAGTGCTTTGAAATAAGGGGCAGTACGTTGAAATCAGGTTCAATATTCGCGAAGAAAATGTTATCCCTGGTCAGCTGGAATCGCACAAATGCTTCCATACGATGCTTTTCCCGACCTACCATTTTGGACAGTTGACTTACTTTAAGAACAACTTCGTCTGCAAAATTTAAATGAACGCCTTTTTCAGTGCCGAATAGTTTCTGGATATAGGTATACAAAAGCATTTCAACTCCTTCCTGTTCACTCAGAAAGGCAAAATAAATGTTTTTGATCGCGTTACTGCTTTTAGAACTTATTCCATCCCAAACCCTTTTGGCCCGGGAGAGGTCTGTGAATACCATTTGTGTCTCAGAAAAAAGGCCATTTTGACCTAAACCTGTGTGTTGAATACCGGAAACAATGATTTTTTCCTCATAAGCGGTGAATATGGCTGTCAGAAAACCATTGAAACTTCCATCGTATAGTAAAATTTTAGATGCTGTCATGACGCTTCAAAAAGATTGAGTTGTGTATTAAAGTCCTTCCTGAACTTACCCGAAGAATTATTCAGGATCAGTGTTTTAAGTTTACCCGCATCCATATCACGATGCTCCCAATCGGCAGAATTACAGATAATAAAATATTTAGCGCGATTAAGCGCGACTTTAAGGTTTTTAAGATGCCCCCAGTTCAGATTCCTGAACCGTCTCGCCTGGATAATCCTGTGCACCGACCGCATCCCCAATCCAGGAACGCGCGCCAACATTTCCATGGCGGCCGTATTGATATCAACGGGGAAAAAATGTAAATTCCGCAATGCCCAACTCAATTTGGGATCAATATCAGGATCCAGGTTGGGATATTGATCATTGAGTAACTCATGAATCCCAAACCCATAAAATCGCAGCAACCAATCTGATTGGTATAACCTGTTCTCCCGGAGCATGGGTACCTGGGATCCAAGTGCCGGCAAACGTAAATCATTTGATATGGGGATGTAACCTGAATAGTACACCCGTTTCATATGATAATCCCTGTAGTAATGATTGGCCGTCTCCATTATATCCCGATCCGTTTCTCCGCTTGCCCCGATAACCATTTGAGTACTCTGGCCAGCCGGGGCATACCGTGGAGCGGTCCTGAGGATCTTCACCTCTGACCGGTAACGGAGTATCTCATTTTTAACCTTGCGCATCGGGCGTATGAAATCCTCCAGTTTTTTTTCCGGTGCTAATAATTTTAAACCGGAAACCGTTGGAATTTCGATATTGACGGATAGCCTGTCTGCATATAACCCCGCCCTGTACATCAATTCATCGCTGGCTCCCGGGATAGACTTTAAATGGATATACCCATTGAAATTTTCTTCCTGGCGAAGCTTTTTGGCAACCTCAACCAGGCGTTCCATTGTATAATCCGCATTTTTGAAAATTCCCGAACTTAAAAACAGGCCTTCTATATAGTTCCTGCGGTAGAATTCGACGGTCAGTGCCACCACTTCGTCAATTTTAAAAGCAGCCCTCCGGATATCGTTACTTTTCCTTGTTACACAATACGCACAATCAAAAATACAATGATTCGTCAGCAATATCTTTAACAGAGAAACGCAGCGACCGTCCTCGGTATAGCTGTGGCAAATCCCCATTTTGGAACTGTTCCCTAATCCCCGGTTCTCATTTTTACGGTTGCTCCCACTGCTGGCACAGGAGACATCATATTTTGCGGCATCGGCAAGGATGCATAATTTCTCTTTAATTCTTTCCCAATTCATATTTCTTGTAATTAATCCAAAAATATGGAATATTTCCACATTATGGAAATAATCCCAATTTTATTTTGGATATATTCCATATTTTGTATATTTACGGAAATTCACAGCTACCCATGGAGAACGAGATCACCGTCAAACGATTTACAGATATCCGGCGCGAATTGGGCTATACCCAGGCTGAATTCGCCAGATTGCTGGGGATTTCCAGCACCACTGCCGATATCGAAAGGGGAAGGACCAAACTTTCGGGGAAGGTGGTTTCTGAACTGTTGAAACAATTTAAGATCAACCCGTTGTGGCTATTCGGGGAGAGCAATCAGCAATACCTGGAAACCTCCAATACCAGCGTTATACCCAAGGTTGTCACCGTGGATTCTGAAGACAGGGATAATATGGTACTTGTAAACGTTAAAGCCGCAGCCGGCTACCCGCAGCACATACAGGATACAAGCTGGTATCGACAGCTCCCGGCATTCGACCTGCCGTTGCCGGAATTCAGAAATGCCACCTACCGGGGATTTCAGGTAGATGGCGACAGTATGCTCCCGAACCTGAGGCCGGGGGAATGGGTACTGGCTAAAGCAGTGGAACATATAGACGAGGTTAACCCCAATAAGATCTATGTTGTGGTCCTGGAAGATGCGGTTCTGGTGAAAAAGATAGAGAAGCGTCCGAATTCCAACAACATTTCGCTGATCTCCCTCAATGAATCCTATCCCCCTTATGAAATAAAACCCTACCAAATACAGGAAATCTGGCAGGTGAACAGCAAGATCACCTTTGGTGTGGATGCCACGACGGAAAAAGGGCTGCTACGGCAGTTACAGGAATCCATGGACGAACTGAAAAGCCAGATCAGCCGCGGCTCATTGAAGCATTGATTCGTAAAGCCGTCAGTGTAACTTTAAAAAATACAGCCCGCTCTCTTTTAATTGAAACCCAAGGCTTTTATAGAGATTGATGGCGACAACGCGGTGATGGCCCGTAAATAACAGTACTTCATCCAATCCTTCTTTTCTGGCTTCCTCCAGCAATTTGTTCATCAGCTTCCGCCCAACCCCAAGACCCCTGTAGGAGGTGTCAACCACTACATCTTCTATCATCCCCTTGTGGCCGGAAATTACGGTGTAGCTCGCCAGCAGGGCCAGTCCGAGGAGTAGTTCTCCCTCCCTGCAAACAACCATCAGGGTAGCACTGTCCCTGGCCATAATCTGCGGGAGTCCTACCTGGGAAATCGTTGGGTTGAGTTGTTTATACAGTTCCCGGACCTGTTCCTGGAACCGCGTGGTAAGATCCCCGGGGCGCACTATCTCTATGATCATGATGGTCAATATATTTTGCGTAACAGTCCATTACATTCGCTACATTTATATAATCAATTATGGCTTTCACATACTAATATCAGCAGGAGTCTGTCCCGTAATAATTCAGGCAGAATCAGTTGGAACGGGCAGTATCCGTATTCCTATTCCATAAGCCTTACTGAAGCAGCGGGGCTGGGCCTTCGAACAAATATACAACCTGAAAGGATAAGCACAATACCACATGAAAACAAACAGATTATCACCAGAGATCGAGGCAATTCTAAACAAACAACTTCAGAAGGAGGCAGAAGCTGCCCAGATCTATTTGTCCTACGGTACGTGGGCTGACAGCGAGGGATTTGCCGGGATATCCGACTTCCTTTTCCGGCATTCCGGGGAAGAACGGAGCCATATGGTGAAAGTGATGCAATACATCATGGACCGGGGGGGAAGGGCTAAAATATCCGCTTTACCGGCCCCTCCAAACGACCCCGGGAACATTCAGGAATGCTTTGAAAAGGTATTCCAGCACGAGGTGGATAACACTACGGCAATCTACGCGATCGTAAATTTAAGCATGGAGCAAAAAGACTGGGCTACCTATAATTTTGCCCAGTGGTTTGTGAAAGAACAAATCGAGGAAGAGACCATGGTCCTGGGATTGCTGGATAAATTAAAGATAGCCGGGGGGCCAAATGCTACCAGCGAATCCCTGTTCTACCTGGATAAAACGATCGGCAAGATGGATGATGAAGCCAAACTGGCACGGGATGCCACTAATGAAAACCCGTAGATGGTCAGAATCTAGCTGGTTTTTACCACTGTCGGGATGGCGCGGGCACGTTCAGGGCATAGCCGCTGTCTGCTGCACCCCTTCAACAGGCAAGCACCTTGTATCCATACCTGAATACACGCATCCCTAAAAGCCAACTGCAGTATCATCACCCCGCCTGTCAGCGCCTCCTTCAAGCCTGCCATCGGGTAGTACCCGGATGGCATCCACCTTGCCAATAATGGGCGTTCTTTCCTCATTTATCTGGTAACCTTTAGTATCGTAATTCCTGTTTTAACCGATCCGGAAAACCCGCTGTTTCAAATACCAGTATATCGGGCATCCATTGGTGGTGAAAACGGGGTGCATTCACGGATTCCTGCATACTTAGGTTAAATTCGTATGCATTCAGAATGGTCTGTGCAACGGCGGTTATGATCGAAGACCCGCCCGGTGTCCCAACTACCAGCCAAAGCTTGCCTTCCCGTTCCACGAGGGTCGGGGTCATGGAGCTGAGCATTCTTTTCTCCGCTGCGATGCTGTTCGCCTCTGCCCCGGTTAGTCCAAACATATTGGGAACCCCGGGTTTGGCACTAAAATCATCCATCTCATTGTTAAGGAAAAATCCAAGTTCCTCCGAATAGAGTTTGGAGCCGTAAGCACCGTTCAGGGTAGTGGTGGCTGAAACAGCATTCCCTTCAGCATCGATGATGGAATAGTGGGTGGTTTCCCTGCTTTCCACTACCTGCACATAACCGTGTATCACTTCCGCGGATGGCGTGGCATGTTCGAATGAAAAACCTTCCATCCTGTTTTTTAAATAGGATTTACTCAGGATCACATCCAGGGGAATATCCACAAAATCCGGATCCCCCAGAAAATAATTCCGGTCTGCATAGGCACGCCGGGCAGCCTCCGTAAATACCTGGATGCTTCTCAGGGAATTGTGACCATATCCGGACAGGTCAAAAGGTTCGATCATTTTAAAGATCTGGTTTAGGGTTGCACCTCCACTGCTGGGAGGGGACATGGAAATGATCCGGAGGTCTTTATAACCGAAGATAATCGGTTGGCGCCATACTGCTTCATAGCGCAACAGGTCTTCCGCTGTCAGATAACCCCCTGCTTCCTGGACGAAAGCAGCCAGTTTCCTGGCAGTCTCCCCTTTGTAAAACTCATCGCGTCCATTCCTGGAAATTCGCCAGAGCGTTTGGGCCAGCGCTGCATATTTAATGGTATCCCAGGCCCTGCAACCCGAGGAAAATACGGTACTGTCACCATTGACTTTTATGATGGTATCCCGGTAACGTTCCAGCCGTGCAGCCTGTTTCGGAGTTACGACAACCCCCCTTTCGGCCAGGGCGATAACAGGTTCCATGATTTCAGCGATAGGAAGGGAACCAAATTTCCGGTGCACCTCAAAAATTCCGGCGATGGTGCCGGGTACACCCACGGCCGTGGCCCCTTCCATACTCTTTCCCGGGACCACATTCCCAAGGGAATCCAGGTACATATCCTTATGGGCAGCAAGGGGTGCTTTTTCCCTGTAATCCAGGGCCCCTATATCGCCGGTATGTTTTCTATATACCATAAATCCACCCCCGCCCAGGTTCCCGGCAAATGGGTAGGCCACGGCGAGAGCCAGTTCATTAGCGATCATGGCATCAAAGGCGTTTCCTCCTTTTTTCAGGATATCAGCCCCAATCCCGGATGCCTCTTCCCGTGCTGAGACTACCATCGCCGTATTCGTTACCAGCCCTGTCGGCATCGCTGGTTTAGGGGTGCAATGGATCAGGCATACCAGCAAGAGGACAATAAAGCACGCTTTAAACATTGGTTTCTGTTTTTTGGAAAAGGTAAGTAATTCTCATAAATCCGATGGAAAGCATTTTTCTGTAAAATGATAAAACCCCGGATAGGTACATCTGTTGGTAATACGGTTCCCAGCGGATGGGTTACATGGGGCAAAAAAAAGGGTTGCTATTGCAGCAACCCTTTCAGTCGGCTAATCGGCGTCGCGCCAGACAAAATCACTCAGCGTGATATAGTGCTTCCCATTCTTAAAATATACATTGTAAGTGGTGGGATAATAGGAAGATTCCTGGAATTTTTCCGGCTGGGAAAACGGCTGGGTAAACGATTCCCTGCTATTGAGGAAGGCCCAGGTGTCCATAGGTTCTTCAAACAATACCTTCCCATCGTATGACCCGTATAGGATGACATTGGTAAAGGGCAACAGGTCGGGGAGGTTGTTGGGCAACCAGTGTTTCCCCATTGCTGGTTCTGCTGTGGCCGCGCCGGGAGGTGTAAAGTAATCTGCAGGCAGGTATTCAGGTGGAGGATAATTATTGAATTTGGCATCAATTTCCCCTTCCGTCCAGGCAGGGATCGCTTCTCTTTCTTCTACGCTGACCCATGTGAAATGCACGTCAAAATGTGGAACGTCAAAAACCCCTGGTGGCTCATGTCCGGCAGGATTCCAATTAAAATAGACATGATCGAACGGGGTAACCTCCTTGGCCTTGATATGGAATGGCAGTACCATGGATAAATGCTCCCCTGAAGTGGGCAGGCCTTCCAGGGCTTTGGCGTTCAGTTCAACCCCAATTTCTTCGGGCAGGCCATCTTTGCAGATACGGATCCAAGAGCGTACTTTCCCGTTTCCGATGCTCATTTGAGGCCCGTAGTACGTCTGGGCCTTGGTGTCACTTTTTATTTCGGGTTTATTTGCAGATTTTCCCAGCAGGGATTGTGACGATTCTGCTGCCAAAGGTTCCTTACTACAATTGAGAAGGCTCAGGAAGATCCCCATCATGACCAACCTGATCGGACTAATTTTTCTTGGAAAAGTTTGGTAATTCTGATACAATCCAAACCAGAGAACCCTCCCATGAAATTATCATCTATACTCATCGGCGTAAAACCGGGGATATGCCTGTTCCAAAGTGAAAATATACAGGAGTCTGTCCGTCATGTCCGCCGGAAGCTTAACAGGAAGATTTCCGTTTTGTACGGTTGGATCCATATTACAGCCCCAGTTTCCGGAATTCAATTTTTGAGAACAACAGTAGCTCTTCAAAAAAATCTGCAAACTCCTTTTCAAATTTTCCATAGTGATCCTGCAAATCCAGGATAGCAACATCCATCCCGGACAGGTTGCGTGTACGCCGGTTCATCCCTTGCAGTACGCTGGCTATGCCTTCCAGCGAGGCATAGCTCAAAAGCCAGTTATCCCCGATCAGGTATGGCATCATATGCTGTATCCTTGGGGGCATAAAGGAATAATTTTGTCGCAACAGCTCATAGAACCGGGCTACATATACATCCAAGGGTACTTCTGAATACAGGTTAAAGTTTTTGGCCAGAAAATGGTCGTAGAATATATCGACTATCACCCTGCTGTAGTGGCTGTAATTTACATGCAGGCGTTTGCTGCTGATCTTAGGGATTGGATGCGTATCGGTAAAGGTGTCGATTGCCCGGTGCAGTATAATGCCCTGCCGGATACGTTCCGGGTAGTGTTTATATTTATTGCCCCGGATACTGTCTGCCATAAAATTGCCCAGGGTAATCTCATCATCCCCAAAAGATAGGTAAATATGCGCGAGGTAGTTCATTTGCCGGATCGTTCAAACTTCGAAAATACTAATTCGGGACATAGGATTGACTGCAGACCTGTATATTTGCAAAAACTTGAAACCTGCATATGACTTTGATAAAATCTATTTCCGGGATCCGGGGCACTATAGGGGGAAGGCCAGGGGAGAACCTGACACCTGTAGACACAGTTAAATTTGCCGCTGCTTATGGTACCTGGTTGCGATCGTATTCCAAAAAATCCCAACTGAAGGTGGTTATAGGCCGGGATGCACGCCTGTCCGGTGAAATGGTTCAAAACCTGGTGGCCTCCACCCTGGTGGCGCTGGGGATCGAGATTATTGACCTGGACCTTTCCACCACCCCTACGGTGGAAATTGCGGTACCCATGGAGAAAGCAGATGGCGGTATTATTTTAACAGCCAGTCATAATCCAAAACAATGGAATGCGTTAAAACTCTTAAACGAAAAAGGGGAGTTCCTCAATGCTGCCCAGGGGGCAGTGATACTGGAACTTGCGGAACAGGAAAATTTTGTTTTTGCCGAAGTGGACAACCTGGGTGCCATTACGCGTAATGATGCCTATATGGATATCCATGTAGATGAAGTGTTAAACCTGGACCTGGTCGACGCCGATACCATCGCAAAGGCCGGTTTTAAGGTTGTGGTAGATGGTGTCAATTCCACCGGCGGAATTGCTATCCCCAAACTGCTCCGTGCCCTCGGCGTGGAGGTTATTGAGCTATACTGTGATCCCACGGGCCATTTTCCGCATAACCCGGAACCGCTGAAAGAACATCTAGGGGACATCTGCAAATTGGTGGTCAGCCAAAAGGCAGATCTTGGGATCGTAGTGGACCCGGATGTAGACCGGTTGGCATTTATCAGCAATACGGGGGAAATGTTCGGGGAAGAATACACCCTGGTTGCCTGTGCAGACTATGTTTTAGGGAAAACCCCAGGAAATACCGTTTCAAATCTGTCGTCTTCGAGGGCTTTGCGGGATATTACCCAAAAACACGGTGGTACGTATAGTGCAGCTGCTGTCGGGGAGGTCAATGTGGTAGCCAGGATGAAAGAAGTTAATGCTGTGATCGGGGGGGAAGGCAATGGTGGCATTATATATCCTGCCAGCCATTATGGCCGGGACTCACTGGTGGGCACTGCATTATTCCTGATGCTGATGGCCGAAAGGGGAGGCACGGTACAGGAACTACGCGATAGCTACCCGGGATATTTTATGAGTAAGAAAAAGATCGAGCTTACACCGGGACTGGATGTTGACGGAATTTTAAAGGCAATGGAATCCAAATACAAACACGATGAGATCACTACCATTGACGGCGTAAAGATCGATTTTCCCGAAAACTGGGTCCATCTCAGAAAATCCAATACAGAGCCGATCATCAGGATTTATACCGAAGCCGAAAGCCAGCCTGAAGCCGATAGCCTGGCGGACCGGATCATTTCGGAAATCAAGGACATCGCCGGGATCTGAAGCTTACCACCTGGGTCGGATTCCCGGGGCATACGGAAATGAAAGCGATTGGTAGTATTCCAGGCTGTGTTCCGGTTGCCCGAGCTTTTTTGGTATTTCCATTTTGGAGAAGGACTGAAAATAGGAGAGGCAAGCATCGCGCCACCATTTTGCCTCCATTTCCTGGATGGTTAGGTGCATCAGTACTTCTTTATGGCGTTCCCTGTCAATGGAATTCTCAATCCCGTGCCATTGCTGCTTAAAATCAGTTACAGCGGAGGCCCCTTTATGATAGCGCAGGCAAAGTTCCTCCCATAGTGTATTCCCCGTACTGATAACGGTGTCCCATCTTACATGGTGGAACCACAATAGGACTTCGGGCGGGCAGCTGGTTGCATCCTCATACTGTGCCCTGAATCCAGGAGCATATTGCGAAAGGGCATTGCTGCCGGTTTGGGTACGGTCAAACCCAACCCCGGCAGTATCCGCCTTATGGTAATACACGGAATTCCAGTCGGGCCGGGATTGGGAATCTACCCAGGGGCCGGGGCCGTAATGATGGCCGGCTCCCATAATATGGTGAAGCCCCAGGGGGGTCATATAATTTACGCAGGCCTCATAGGACCGCGTCAGCAGGTTGACGATTACCTGCACTGCCCCAGGGTCGTGGGTAAAGGTCATTTGCGCCCAGTCCGTATAAATTGTTTCCACCGATTGCCCCGGGTCCCAGGCCAGCTGCCCAAAGGCGTACCAGTCGGCCTGCCCGAAGTGGTGCCCGGTCCAGTTCCTGGCGGTTCCAATGTTGGCAACCCCGGCGATCCCGGATAGGTTGTGTCCTTCACTTTTTCCTTCCACTACTTTGGAAACAGTTGTACCCTTGCCATCCCGGAACGTATCCGTATCCAATATTTCCCGGAACATGGTGGCCAACCCAACCAAATGGGTCCCCTGTCCAAGGTATTCCTTGGTTATCTGCAGTTCGAGCATCAGCGGGGTTTTTGGCATGGCCCCGAAAAGCGGGTGTATGGGTTCCCGGGGCTGGAAATCGATAGGGCCGTTTTTCACCTGTATCAGGACATTTGGATGAAAGGCGCCGTCTAACGGTACAAACTCATTATAGGCCTGAAGCGCCCTGTCTTCAGGTGCCTCCTCGCTATAGACGAATGCCCGCCACATAACGATCCCTCCAAAGGGTGCGACGGCATCTGCCAGCAGGTTGGCACCACTGGCATGATCACGCCCGTAATCCTGCGGTCCCGGCTGGCCTTCCGAATTGGCTTTGACCAAAAAACCGCCAAAATCCGGGATCACCTTATAAATTTCTGCTACTTTCCGGTGCCACCAGGCCCTGACCTCCTCATCTTCCGGGTCTGCCGTTGCCAATCCACCCAATTCCATAGGAGCACTGAAGCGGGCTGTGAGGTATAGCTTTATCCCATAGGGCCTGAATACATCGGCCAAAGCGGCCGCTTTTTCCAAATAATCTGCCCTGAAGATCAGGGCATTTGCATTTACATTGGTAACCACCGTCCCATTGATCCCGATTGACGCATTCGCGCGGGCATAATCAATATAGCGCTGGTCAATATAGGTTGGGAGCTGGTGCCAGTTCCAAATGGAAAACCCGGCATACCCCCTCTCGACCGTCCCATCCAGGTTATCCCAGTGATTCAGGATCCTGTGGCTGATCCGCGGGTTTTCCACTATCGAAAGTCCGTCCAGAGGTTTGTTCAGTTGCAGTAACTTAAGAATATGAAAGGCGCCATACAACAGGCCCTGCTCATCCAGGGCTGCAATGAGGATCCTTTCCGGGGTCGCTTTGATCATAAAACCTTCCGACTTCAGGCTATTTCTTTCTCCCGGGGAGATATCCGGCTCAGCGAAACCCGTTTTCCCAACTATCCCGAGATAGAGGCCCCTGCCGGTTTTAGTTGGTTTTTGGGATATCGCCTTACCCAACAGGCCCGAAAGCCCGGCTGCTAATTCCTTCCGGGCAGCATCCAATACCGGCGATTCCCCGTCAACAGAGACAAACCGGATTGCCCTGAGGTAGTCAGCCCGTACGGATTCATTTTCTATCCGGTCATACCGGAGCCAGAGTCGGTAGCCATCCTCCGCTGTCAGTTGGCAGGAGCAAAGGATGGAGATCAGTATCAGGAGCATCTTTTTTAGCAGCATAGCCGGTCAATGAAATAAAGATTAGGATCGCACTTCCGTGTGCATCGCTTGATTTCTATAGGGTTATCCCCAGTATCGCAATGGGAAAGTTACTAAAATACAGGTTCCGGGCCTGATTCAGGCCCGGTCTGCCGATAAAATTTCTTTTGGGGCTTTTTTGCGGTGTTTCCAGCGCCGGTGGGTCCAGAGGTACAATTCCGGTCGTTCCCGGATCTGCATTTCCACAAGGCGGAGGAATTGTTCAGTGATCGCGTGCGGGGCCGTTTTTTTACCGGAAAGCGTAATAGGGACAAGGGAAGCTTCATAGTATCCCCTGCGGGGTTGGGTGACCTTCAGAAAAACAACGGCAAGATCGAGTTTCCGGGCGAGCGCCTCATAGCCGTTGAATATGGGAACGGTAACGCCCATGAAGGGACTCCAGTATTGATTGGGGTGTACCTGGGGCGACTGGTCACTGACCAAACCATATACCGCCCGGATATTGTTTTGCTCGTTGAGGATCACTGTTTTAACGGTTTCCTTCTGGGAGATCGGGATGCTGTTCCACCGTTTCCGCATCCGGGTGATAAGCCGTTCAAAATAGGGATTCGAAACCTTTTGATATACTGCATACCCTGTGGAATCAAGGTAGTTATTGATGCTGACGATCCACTCCCAATTGGCATAATGGGAACATACCAACAGCACGCTTTTCGATTTCTCTATTTCCTGCAGCACCTCGATATTGGTAACCTTGAAACGCTCTCTGACTGTTTCCCGGCTGAGGCCCATGGTTTTTACCATTTCCAGGAACACATCGCACATGTGGCGGTAAAACGATTTGTGGATATGGTTGATCTCTGCATCCGTTTTAAGGGGAAACGCCAGGGTAAGGTTGTGGTAAACAGTCTTCCGGCGATATCGGATAACGTAGTAAACCAGCAGGAAAACACCATCAGAAAAAGCATAGAAGAGCCGGTAGGGCAGCCTGGAAATAAGCCATAAAAAAGGGTAGGAAAGAATATAGGCCAGAAGTTGCATGCGCATAATAACTATTGTCAAATATAGCTATATTTGGCACGAATCTTAATCGTGCCTCCCATGAATATGCATTTGGCAACCATAGCCATTATTGCCGCCAATGTGCTTGTATCCCTCCGGGGATTTCGTGATACCGTTTTTTTCGAACGCTACAAATTCGGGATTGCACAGATCAGGGGAGGGCAGAAAGACCGCCTCCTTACTTCCGGTTTCCTGCATGTGGATATAGCCCACCTCTTTCTGAATATGTTCACGCTTTATTTTTTTGCCGATGTGGTCATCCAGTGGTTTGGGCCGGTTAAATTCCTTGTAATTTATCTGATAAGCCTTGCTGCCGGCAGCCTGCTCGCTCTTTTTTTCCATAAGGATGAACCCCACTACTCAGCGGTGGGCGCCAGCGGCGCAGTGACCGGGATATTGTATGCCGCCATCCTGTTATACCCAGATATGCAGCTCGCATTGATGTTCATCCCCATTCCATTGCCGGCTTACGTTCTGGGGATAGGGTATATGCTTTATTCTATTTACGGCATGAAAAGCCGGGTTGGCAATATTGGGCACACGGCGCATTTTGGCGGGGCAATTGGCGGGTACTGCAGCACCTTGTTATTTAAACCTGATCTGCTGGTAACCGATACCCTGATGGTTTTGTTGCTTGCCATTCCTATCCTCATTTTATTCGTTTTGCAGCGGACCGGCAAAATTTAACCGGTTTGCCAGGCTCCGGTTCTTAGCCCCTGAAAGCTATAAAGTTGGTTTTCATAGCCAATAATCGCAGTTTATCGAAAAGTAGGCGGGAAATAATACATACGCGGTAGTTTTGACGTTATACTGGAACCCAAATCTGGTTATAAAAACCTACTTAGTTATGAAAAGAGTTTCCCTACTACTGTTAGTGTCACTTGGTGTTGTGCTGTCCTGCAGCGATCATACAACGATATACAGCAACGAAGAAGAACAGCTTTCTTTGGAGTCAAGCGGACAGGTGTTATACCAAAGCGTTGTTTATGACAAAGCCGGCGTCCTGGATATCCTTGATGAAAATCAGGGAACCGGAAAATCCTCAAAACTGGCTGCCGATTCTTCTGCCGGGGATTATCCCATCACCCTGGTGGCGCAAATTGACCCGCCTTCCTTTCCCGGCGGTACCAAGCTTACGGCTTCGCATATATTCCAGGAAGGAGATTTTATCTATGTTTCTTATAATACGGTAGATGAGCAATTTGCGGGCGCGATTGATGTTATTGATATCAGTGATCCCAACATCCCGGTTGTAAGCTCCAGGCTGTATTATCCCAACGCAGACATTAATTCAATAACATATGAAGATGGGTATGTGTATGCTGTCGGGGGTCTCGATGCATCAAAATTTTTAGGGGCACTAACAAATTCCTTTATTGTAAAAATCCCGACCATCAATGGGATAATTGATCTGGACCTGGTATTGGGTGTTGGAAGGATATATGGGTATCAGCAGGGATATGTCTCTACGGACCTTGCAATAGCAGGCAACGTAATTTACGTTACAAGCGGATCGGAAGGTTCCCTGGCCCAATATGATAAAGATGATCTTGATATAAAGAAAGAGGTTCCCTTTTCCGATCTGCGATCCGTGGCTTTTTATAATGAGGAAATCGCAGTTTTGAACGCTGGAACCGGGATCACCATTTTGGACGATAACCTGAAGGTGCAACGGGAAATTGCAATTTCTACTAATTTCGGTCAGTCAACAAAGAAATCTGTGGATTTCTCTATAGATAAGATCTACGTGGCAGAAGGATCCAAGGGGGCTGGTGTTTATAACTCGCAGACGGGTGAACTTGTGGAGTATATTCCCATTTTGATCTACCCTGAATACCTGGGGGATGGAGAAAAAGTAACCAATGCCGTTGCACTAAACGAGGGCGTAATCCTGATGGCAAATGGGGGTGCCGGACTTTGCCTGTCCGAAAAGAAAATCGACAACACTGATATTGTGGGGATTATACAATTAGATGGTTCTGCCAATTATGTGACCTCCTTAGGGGATTATGTCTTTGTAGCATCCGGAAAAGAAGGTGTTCAAATTCTGAAACTCAACAGGCCATCAGACACCTTAATAAACCAGTGTTCCGCATATCCGGAATATACGGGAGATGAGGATCTTAAGATAGACGATGATGAAGATCTGGCGTATTCCGGAGCCAAAAGCCTGAAAAACGTGCAAGTAAAAGGGGCTTTATTACTTTGCGGTTCCTGGACGGTTAAAGAGGGTACGGAGGTAAGCGATGCTGCCCGTTTCGAAATGAATGGCACCTATGTGGTTGGAACGAATGATCATAGAAAAGATATCACCGTAAAGGAAGATGCCACTTTTACTGTAAACGGCAACCTGACGATCTATGGGGATTTGATCCTGGAGAAGGGATCCACCTTACACTTTTTGGATGGTTCTGTGGTAAACATATTTGGTTCCGTTGACAGGGAAGACGAAACAGTACAGGTACTTGGAAACTTTGAGGACGTACGAAATGCTTTTTAAGATATAGCTTCTACCGGCCGGGCAGTTGTATAGAGCAGGTCTGTATAGCACTCGCGAAAAGAGGTGCTGTTATCAGGTACGTTTTGCCGGGGTAAGAATGTCCATCTTGTGCAGCTTGCTGGAAAGGGTTTTCACGTAAAATTATAAGATTCGAGGTTTTTTGACGTTAAAATAGTCCATCTTAACCTCAATCTTATGATTATGCAAGTTCGTTTCCTGATACTTTTTGTATTGTGCATGGCTTTTTCCTGCAGCGATGAGACCATTGTGTACCAGGAAGATCTACAGGACCTGGTAGCTGTAGAAAATTCGGAAACCAAATTAAAAAGCAGCCTCACCTACGCCAAAGCGGGCGTCCTTGGGATACTCGAAGAATCGACGATCAACCAGAAGGGTCCGGCGAACAAGGCGGCTGATCTGGCAGGTGACTATCCACTCACCATGGTCGCCCAGGTGACACCTCCAAGCTATTCCGGACGGGGCCAGCTTACAGCCACCCATGTGGATGTCGATGGCAATTATGCGTACGTTTCCTATAATGTTGGCGGCGAGGAATATTTCGGGGCCATACAAGTCGTTGATATCAGCGATCCTTATAGCCCGGTGATTACCTCTCAGCTGCTCTATCTCAATATTGATGTCAATTCAATAAAATATGATAACGGCTTTATTTATGCCGTTGGCGGGATTGATGCGGAATCTTCCGTTACGGCAACAAGCAACTCCGTATTGGCGAAGATCGTTTGTGTTGCAGGAAAAATGAATACTGCCACCGGTATCTCCTACGCATTCCAGGCCGGGTATAATGCCAATGATGTTTTTGTCGACGCCCTTAAGGTATATGTTACCAGTGGTAAAGAGGGTACGCTCACTGCCTATGATAAAAATAACCTCTTTGTAACCAATGAAATATCCTTTCCCGACCTTCGGGCAGTTTCTGTATATAACGGGAACATAGCAGTATTGGATGCGGGAAGTGGCATTCATATATTGAATGCCCAGTTCCAGGCATTAAAAAATATTTCAATCGGCACGGATTTTGGCCCTGCCTCAAAAAAGACAATAGATTTTATAGGAGATCAGATCATCGTATCGGAAGCGGGGAGAGGCGCCGGTATTTACAGTTATTCGGCCAGCAGTCTGTTGGAATACCTGCCTATCCTCCTGAACCCGGATGGGGTATCCCAGTCGGATATCAATACCAATGCGGTCGCCTACAACGATGGCATAATCCTGATGGCCAATGGGGGCGCAGGGCTGTGCCTGGCGGAGGACAAGGGAAATGGTAACGAATTGTACGGGATCATCGAGCTGGACGGCTCCACCAATTTTGTGGCCTCCAAAGAGGATTATATTTTTGCGGCTTCGGGCCGGGAAGGGTTGTATATCATTAAAATGAACAAACCGGAAGAATCCCTGGTTACCCGTTGCTCCACAACCCCGGTCTATAGTTCCAGTTCCACGCTTAAGGTCGATGCGGGTGAGACCGAGGAATACAGTGGCTCCAAGCGGTTCAAATCAGTAGAAGTAGCCGGATCGTTGTTGCTTTGTGGCTCCTGGACCGTATCAGGGGATGTTGACGTGCGGCAGGATGGCCTGTTCGAGATGAACGGTACCTTTGCGGTCGGCAGCAATAAAAAGAGACGTGATATAGTCGTGGAGGAAGGCGCTGTTTTCCGCGTGGAAGGTAACTTACAAGTATATGGCGATCTTATCCTGGAGGATGGTGCTACGCTTGAATTCATAGGCACGGGCTCTGTTGCGGATATATTCGGATCGGTAGAACTCAACGGCACTGCCCAGGTGACCGGTACTTTTGACGACCTGCAAAATAAATTTTAATTCCTGCCAGATTAAAATAATAAAAAAGCCCTCACCGTACTGATGAGGGCTTTGCAGTTCCTAAAGATGCTGCTTAGTCGAGCATCTCGGCGATCTTCTTTTCCAGTTCCGGGCCCCGGAGGTCCTTGGCAACGATAACCCCGTTCTCATCGAGTATAAAGGTAGCGGGGATGGCATCTACGTTATATAATTGGGCGATCTCATCAAAATAATTCACGTTGGACACATGGTTCCAAAGCAGGCCGTCATCGGCAATTGCCTGTTTCCAATCCTCAGCCCTTCTATCCAATGATACTCCCAGGATATTGAGCCCTTTCCCGTGATACTTATTATATACCTCTACCACGTTCGGGTTTTCGGCCCTGCAGGGCTTACACCAGGCAGCCCAGAAATCAACAATGGTAGCTTTTCCAAGAACATCATTCAGAGCGAGTTCCTCCCCGGTAGGGGTAGGTGCTGAAAAATTAGGGGCTTTGGCTCCAACCGCTGTTGATTTGGCTTTCCCTAATTTTTCAGTGATCTTTTTACCTACTGTTGTGGCTTTGATCTCAGGGGTTAAGGCCTCATAGAGTGCCTTCACTTCTTCTTCGGGAAGGGCTTTGGTCGTGAGTACTTTATCCAAAATGAGTGCAGAAATCAAGGCATTGGGATTTTCCCGGGCGTAATCCAGCTCAAATTTTTTCGCTTCATCCTGCAGTTCAATATATTCATCCCGCAGCGATGCTACAGCAGCTTCCCGCGTGGCAGAATCTTTTTCTGCAGTAGCTGCCCGCATGTCGTCCTGCATGGATATGGCCCTTGATGTCAAAGCCCTGGACTCTTCCAAAAAATCCGTAAATAGGTTATTCTGGAGTGTTCCTTCCAGCTGCGCGTAGGCCATGCTGTCTTTTTGTGCCCTGACGAGGATGTCGCCTTCCTCGATGATCACAGGGATGTTGCCCTGTAGTTGATCTACAAAAATGTAGTGCAGTTCAGGGGATCCTGCATCGCCCTTAAACGTGAATTCGCCGTTTTCTATGGTAGTGGTATCCACATCCACCGGCATATTTTGCTCATTGGTCTTCTTCAGGAATACCTGGGTGCCATTTTTCAGATCCCCACTCATGGTACCGTTCAGGGTAAAGCCGTCAGACCCATTACTGCAGGCGGAGATAAAGGCAACAGCCAGTATCATGTAAATTATTTTTTTCATCCAGTTAAAATTTTGAGGTACAAAGGTAATTATATATCGCCATAGAAAAAAAAACCCTTAACATTTGAGGGTGCTAAGGGCCTGTTTACGATGCTAAAAATGTTAAAACTGGTAACGTATCCCAAGGGCAATATCAAAATCGAAACTATCGGAGAAATTGTCATAGCCCGCAATTCCGATCTCAGGCCGGAAATCAAGGGATAACAACAAGGGGATGTCAAAATTGTATTCTACCCCGATATCCCCGGCGCCAAATACAAACAGGCCGCCATCGGGATCGCCACTGGTATTGGGTGCAAAATCAACGCTGCCCAGTCCGCCACCTACGCCATAATACCAGTTGAAGTTTCCATCCAGGGGCCTTACCCATTGATACACTGCAGCTAATTTGAAGGCGTCGTAATTGCGGCTGTCTCTCCAGCCCAGGTCTAATTCCAGCCGGTTCTCCGTACTCAATGATTTTTGATACGAAATCTCCGCACCAAAACCATCACTGTCGCCCAAACGCAGACCCAATGCATGTTCTGATATATCCTGAGCGCTCAGGCTGCAGGAGGCCATGATAATCGTTGCTATACTTAAAACTTTCAGTATTTTCATAAGTAATAAATTTTATGGGCCAAAAATAGGCCATTTTGAATTCCTACGGCTAAAAAAGTTAATTTAGTGCCCATAATTGTACAGAATTGTCAGAAAATCATTTAAAAAAATTGCAGGATTCCCTCGAAGGTACCCTGCAATATGATGAACTCACCAGGTCATTATATGCTACCGACGCATCCGTTTACCGCAAATTGCCCCTTGCGGTTGTTTTTCCAAAATCGACCGATGATATTGTTCGGCTGATACAGTATGCCACTACCCATAAAATTGGGTTGATCCCAAGGACAGCCGGGACTTCCCTGGCGGGCCAGTGCGTTGGAGATGGTATCGTGGTGGACGTTTCCCGCCATTTCACCCAAATCCTTTCCCTGGATACTGATAAGCAACAGGTACGGGTACAGCCCGGGGTTATCCGGGATGAACTCAACCAGTTTTTACTGCCCCATGGTTTATTTTTCGGCCCCAATACCTCCACGGCAAACCGTTGTATGATAGGGGGGATGGTTGGTAATAATTCAAGCGGTACCACTTCCATACAATACGGGGTTACCAGGGATAAGGTTGTTTCCCTTGAAGTAGTTTTATCCGATGGATCCCTGGCACATATTTCCGGTATCAGTGCCTCGCAATGGAAGAAAAAGATGCAGCTGGAAACACTTGAAGGAAACATTTATAAGAACTTAGGTAACGAGTTATCAAACAAGTATATAAGAAAAAATATAATTGAAGAATTTCCCAAACCCAGCATCCATAGGAGAAATACAGGGTATGCGGTAGATGCGCTGTTGGACAACAACCTGTATGGCGATTCCCCTGAGGATATCAACCTGTGTAAACTATTGAGTGGCAGCGAAGGAACGCTCGCCTTTACTACTGAGATTACGTTGCAACTGGACCCGTTGCCGCCGCCGCTCTCCGCAATGGTGGTCACACATTACCAGTTCCTGGAAGATTGCCTGAAGGATGTTGTCCCGGTAATGCGCCATAACCTGCACCTCTGTGAAATGATGGACCGGGTGATACTCGACTGTACGAAGAACAACAGGGCCCAGCTGGAGAACCGCTTTTTTGTGCAGGGGGACCCTGCTGCCTTGCTGATGCTGGAAATACGGGACCATACCGAAGCAGGACTGACAACACAGTTGAATGCCTTATTGGCCACCATCGCGGCCTCGGGCCTGAGCTATGCACAACCCGTACTCTCAGGAGAGGATATTTATAAAGCGATTGAGCTCCGGAAAGCGGGGCTGGGGTTGCTCGGCAATATGGTGGGTGACCGCAAAGCGGTGGCCTGTATTGAAGATACGGCGGTTGCCCTTGAAGATCTAAGCGAATTTATCGGGGAGTTTACCGCAATAATGAAAGGGTATGGACAGGACGCAGTTTATTATGCACATGCCGGTGCAGGCGAACTGCATCTCCGGCCGATACTGAACCTTAAAAAATCGGATGATGTGGCCTTGTTTCGCTCCATTACTACTTCCGTAGCCCACCTGACAAAAAAATATAAGGGATCCTTTAGCGGGGAACACGGAGATGGTATTGTCCGGGCAGAATTTATCCCGCTCATGATCGGACCGGAAAATTATGAATTGCTCCGGCGTATAAAATCTTATTTTGACCCGGAGGGCATTTTTAACCCGGGTAAGATCGTTGATGCCTATCCGATGGACGCGTCCCTCCGTTATGAAATAGACAGGGCGGAACCCGGTATACCAACCATGCTTGATTTTTCAGATAGTGAAGGCATCCTCAAAGCTGCAGAGAAATGCAATGGAAGCGGGGATTGCCGGAAAACCGAACAGATGGCAGGCGCCATGTGTCCCAGCTATCACGCTACAAGGAATGAAAAGGATACTACCCGGGGACGCGCAAATGCACTGCGCGAATACCTTACCCACTCGGAAAAGCGAAACAAATTTAACGAGGGGGCCCTGAAGGAGGTATTCGATTTATGCCTCAGTTGCAAAGCCTGCGCCAGTGAATGCCCCAGTAATGTAGATGTGGCTACCCTTAAATCTGAATTCCAGTTTCAATACCAGGAAGCCAACGGCTATTCGTTCCGCAATAAACTGTTTGCCTATAATACCCGCCTGAACAGGTGGGGAAGCAGGATCGCCCCGCTCACCAATGCAGTATATAACTCCGGATTTCTAAGCGGCCTGCTTAAGAAGTCTTCCGGGGTTGCCGCAAAACGCACCTTGCCCGGCGTTTCAAGTTTTAATTTTTATAAATTACTTCAAAAGCTTAAAGATCAATATGATACCAACTGGTAAAAAAGTAGTTCTATACATTGATGAATTTACCCGTTATCTGGATATTGAATTGGGCAAAGATGCCATTGAACTGTTGTGCAGGCTTGGTTATGATGTTCGTTTGTACCAAGGAGAAAGCGGCCGTACATTTATATCCAAAGGCTTCCTGAAACAAGCCCGGAAACTGGCGGAGCACAACGTGGCCCAATTAGATCCCTTCGTTCAGGACGGTATCCCGGTTATCGGGCTGGAACCATCTGCCATCCTCACCTTCAGGGATGAATACATGCGTTTTGGGCTGCCGCCTGAAAAGACAGCGGCACTAGCTGCCAGTTCCTTTCTGGTCGAGGAGTTTTTAGCTGCGGAAATAAAAAACGGCAACCTGGGCCCCGAAAGGTTTACTTCAGACAAGCGTATTGTGAAGATCCATGTCCACTGCCACCAGAAGGCCCTGTCTAATCAAAAAGTGACATTCGATGTGGTAAACCTGCCCGTAAACTATACCGTAACGCTCATCAGTTCTGGGTGCTGTGGCATGGCCGGTTCCTTCGGGTATGAAAAAGAACATTACGATATCAGCATGCAGATAGGGGAATTAAAATTGTTTCCCGCAATCCGGAAAACAGATTCGGATATGATCATTGCTGCCAACGGAACCAGCTGCCGCCATCAGATCCTCGACGGTACACAGCGCAAAGCGATGCACCCGGTTTCTATTTTAAAGGAAGCCCTGCTCAATTGATTTTTGTATCTCTGATTTAACATTTACCTTTGACCTGCAGCCAATAGCAATACGTCCAAGGCACGCAGAGCAAAATACCTAATTCTAAAACCCAGAACCATCCATGGCGGGAAATACATTTGGAACCCTTTTTAAGCTGACCACCTTCGGGGAATCACACGGGGTGGCAATCGGTGGGGTGATAGACGGCTGCCCCGCCGGTATAACGCTCAACCTGGATGCCATCCAGGAGGAATTGAACCGACGGAAACCGGGCCAGTCTGCTATTGTTACACAGCGGAAGGAAGATGACATGGTAACCTTTTATTCGGGCATCTTTGAAGGAATCACCACAGGAACCCCAATTGGTTTTGCTATCCATAACACCAACCAGAAATCCAAAGATTATACCCATATAAAAGATACCTATCGCCCTTCACATGCGGATTATGTCTATGATAAAAAGTATGGGCTGCGGGATTACAAAGGAGGTGGGCGGAGTTCTGCGCGTGAAACTGCTTCCAGGGTAGTGGCTGGGGCTGTGGCCAGGCAATTCCTGAAGGATATACAGATCAATGCGTATGTTTCCCAGGTAGGCGAACTGAAACTGGATAAGGCATACACCGAACTCGACTTTACCCTGACAGAATCGAACCCCGTTCGTTGCCCTGATCCTGGTATGGCAGCGAAAATGGAGGCCTATATCAAAGAGGTACGTAAGGAAGGGGATACCATCGGGGGGGTCGTCAGTTGTGTGTTAAAAAATATTCCGGTTGGCCTTGGGGAACCAGTATTCGATAAACTCCATGCCGAACTGGGGAAGGCAATGCTTTCCATAAATGCGGTAAAAGGATTTGAATATGGCAGTGGTTTCGCAGGCGTTGCCATGCGAGGCAGTGTACACAATGACCAATTCAATCCTGATGGGACAACCAAAACCAATCATAGTGGGGGAATCCAGGGTGGGATCAGCAACGGCATGGATGTCTATTTCAATGTAGCATTCAAACCGGTAGCGACCATTATCCAGCCTTATGAGACCATCGACAAGGAGGGGGAGCTTGTAAAGACCCAGGGGAAAGGCCGGCATGATCCCTGTGTGGTACCCCGTGCGGTACCTATTGTGGAAGCCATGGCTGCCCTGGTGCTGGCCGACTTTTCCCTGCGCAACCGGACCACAAAGCTGGAACCTTAGGCCTCTGTTCAGGGGGTTAGGGGTTTTGGCGTCAAAATAGTAACTTACCAACCTTATCAAACTAAACTTTTTTATGAAAAAACTGGAATTGCACTGGCAGATCCTGATCGGAATGATTGCGGGTATCGTATTCGGATTCGCCATGACGTATTTGGCGTGGGGAAGGGATTTTGTACAGGATTGGATCAACCCATTTGGCACTATATTCGTAAAACTGCTGAAACTTATCGCCATCCCCCTGATCCTGGCCTCACTGATCAAAGGGATCTCTGATTTGAAGGATATATCCAAATTCCGGAAAATAGGCCTGCGGACGATTGGAATCTATATAACTACTACTGTCATCGCCATCACAATCGGCCTCCTGCTGGTAAACCTCCTGCAGCCGGGCGATGGGATCTCTGAAGATACCATTACCAAGCTTACGGATACGTATTCCCGGGATGCCGGGGTTACCTCAAAACTGGAGGAGGCATTCAAACAAAAAGAAAGCGGGCCCCTTCAGTTCCTGGAAGACATGGTTCCCGACAATGCCTTTTTTGCCATGAGCAACAATAGCCTGATGTTACAGGTGATCTTTTTTGCAATATTTCTCGGGATTTCAATGTTGCTGGTAGGGGAGGAGGACGCTGCCCCGATCAAGAAATTCTTCGATTCCCTGAATGAGATCGTACTAAAAATGGTGGACCTGATCATGTTATCTGCCCCATTTGCCGTGTTTGCCCTGTTGGCGGGTGTTGTGGTCTCATCCAGTGACCCTGACCTGCTGCTGGCCTTGTTGAAATATGCCGGGGTTGTGCTCCTGGGACTGTTTGTGATGATCGTATTTTACAGCATCGTAGTCGCAACATTTACCCGCTATAACCCGTGGTCCTTCCTGGTAAAGATCAGTCCGGCTCAGTTGCTGGCGTTTTCAACCAGCTCCAGTGCGGCAACCCTGCCGGTAACTATGGAAAGGGTGGAGGAACATATAGGTGTTGACAAGGAAGTTTCGAGTTTTGTCCTGCCCGTTGGGGCAACGATCAATATGGATGGGACCAGCCTGTACCAGGGCGTGGCTGCCGTTTTTATTTCACAGGCACTGGGCTTTGACCTCTCTTTTGCAGACCAGCTGACCATTGTATTGACGGCCCTGCTTGCCTCCATTGGATCAGCGGCAGTACCTGGGGCCGGGATGGTCATGCTTGTAATAGTCCTGGAGGCGATCGGTTTCCCCCCTGATAAGCTGGCAATCGGCCTGGCGCTGATCTTTGCGGTTGACAGGCCACTGGATATGTGCCGTACCGTGGTGAACGTGACCGGTGACGCCATGGTTGCCATGATGGTGGCCAAATCTGTCGGGAAACTTGGGAAACCCAAGGTCAAAAACTGGGATGATCACTACAAGGAAGTGAAATAATTCACCGGGGGCTGCCTTTTTCAGTTAATAAAAATTCCTTCAGGGCGAGCAGACTTCCCTTCGAAAGCCTAAATTTGTTATGGGAGCAGTCCGGCATGCAAAACGCTATTCAGCTGTTTTATCCCGACTAAAACTCAATAAATGAACATTTGTTTTTTGATGTACCCCTGGGAGGAAATCAATCCCGAAAAAGATACGACCCTGACGCTGATCCATGAATGTGTTCGGCGCAACCACGGTGTGGCCATTTGCACCCCTGCCAACCTTACGATCAGGAATAGTGTTACCAATGCTTTTTGTACGGTCATCAGCAGGATGGAAAAAGTTTCGGGAAGCATTAAAACCTTTTATAAACAAGCAAAAACAAGGGTGGAAATGTTGCCCCTGGCCGGTTTTGACGTTATCTTCATGCGGGCCAATCCCCCGTTAGACCCCCTTATGCTCAACTTCCTGGACTCAGTAAAAGACGATGTGTTTATCATCAATTCCCTGCAGGGGCTTCGGGAAGCCAATAACAAGCTTTATACAGCAGCTTTCGGGGATAGCCACAACAATATCATCCCGGTAACCCATGTATCGAAAAATAAAAAATACCTGCTGCAGCAGATCAACGAATCCTCTTCAGACAGGATGATCCTTAAACCGCTCAATGGCTTTGGGGGATCCGGCGTTATCCTGATTGAAAAATCAGCTATGTCCAATATCAAATCCCTGCTTGATTTTTACGTTACCAATACAGATGGAAGTTCCAATTATGTGATTTTGCAGGAATATATCGAAGGTGCAGACAAAGGGGATGTACGCATATTACTGCTTAATGGGGAACCTATTGCTGCCATGAAAAGGATTCCGGGAATGGATGATCACCGGTCCAATATATCTGCCGGGGGATCGGTAGCAAAACATACCCTGAGCAAGGAGGAAAAGGCACTCTGTAAGCAAATAGGCCCGAAATTGGTAAAGGACGGCCTCTTTTTCGTGGGCATCGATGTGATCGGTGGGAAATTGGTCGAGGTCAATGTAATGTCACCTGGGGGGATCAGCTATATGAATAAAGTGTATAAAACCAGGATACAGGCCACGGTGATCGACTTTGTGGAAAGCAAGGTGCTCGATAAGCTTCAGGCCTTTGACAGGCGATCCAGGTTGCGAACCGAAGTAGACAATGCATAGGCTTTCGATCGATGACATACTAGACGGGATAAGAAAAGGGGAGCCTTTTGAAGCTGTTGCCGAGGATTATTCCTTTACCCTGAAAATCACTTCCTATGTTCCTTATATCTGTGCGGCCATCCACGATGGCCATCAATTCCGGAAATCCCTTTGGACGAATTGCCTGCATACAGAATATGAACGCTGGTATGAGGAAGATCCCGGTACCCTGGAAATGGTCCATACCCACCCCATCGTTATTGCAGGAAGAGACAGCCGGTTTGAATATGATCTGAACCGGGAGCCGGAGTTGGCCATTTATACGGATGCCTGGGGCAAGCAATTGTGGAAAAATCCCCTGCCGGCAGCGGAAAGGGACAGAAGCCTATCAAAACATAATGCATTCTACGAAGTGATACATGCCCTGCTGGCCAAACTTGAAGGACTGCATGGAGGAGCGCTGGTTTTTGACATGCACAGCTATAACCGGTTGCGGTGGGAGCGGGCCATCCCTACCTGGAACCTGGGCACAGCAAATATAGACAACAACCGGTATGGAAAGTTTGCCGAATCCTGGCGTCGGAAACTCCGCGATATAAAACTTCCGCATGGGATTGATTCTTCGGCCGCTATCAACGATACCTTCCAGGGCAATGGGTACTTTTTAAAATTCATTTCTTCCAATTTCAAAAATACGCTGGTCCTGGCCACGGAAATTGCCAAGGTATATTGTGATGAACGTACAGGGATCATCTACCCGGAAGTTGTAAGGGCCGTTGATGTGCAACTAAGGGAACTGATTGCCAGGCAGGCGGCGGAATTTAGGGCAGACCAGTTATGATTGAAAAGAGAACAATCAGGCGAATCGTAAGGCTTATCAAGGCCGGGAAACCCGTTACAGAACAAATTGGGGATACCGGTATCCTTCATGTTGATAAATTGATGCCTTATATCTGTGTCTATCGAAGGACCCATCCCGATGCCTATTTCTCCCGACTCCTTAAAACCCAGGCATCTTACCTTGTGGCGGATGGCGGGGAAGATATTTCCGTCCTGCTTTTGGAAATAGCGGATGCTGTCTCAGCAAAACTGAATGCATTTCTTATCCTCGAGATGTGGCCGGTACGGCAGGACCATCAGGGGATATTTACTGTTTTTTGCCCGAAAGGGAAGGCACCAGCTACCATTGCCGCCCTGAAAGAGGGTATTTCCGAATTAAAGGGGATCTACCAGGATGTCTCGAGTAAAGTCCTATCTACCCAAACCCGTCACCCTGAAGGACTTCCACCGCTGCTGTCAACGGAAGAACTAAAACTCTCCGGTACCCTGGTAATAGGCATTGCCGTGCCCACGCTATATGAAAAGAGGGATGAGGAAGAGCTCTATTCAATATTCTACAGGAAATTCTATTCTAAATTTTCGGAGATCATCAAACGCGCTGCCTTCGAATTTATAAGGGTTCAAACCGGCAACCCCTACCACCATTACCTTATGCTGGGTAAAACCTATCTCGATAAGATTACACGAAAAGCAGACAGCGACCTTGCCAAAATCAGTGAGGGTATGTCCTTCCTTTTACGGACAACTCCCGTGAACAGTACTTCGGAATGGGAAAAATTCCAAAAAAAAGGGTTTAAAAAACCGCCCGTTTTCAAATACAGGCTGATCACGCTGGACCCGGAACTGAAAAAAAGAAAATTGTATGACATCCCTATCGAGCAGGTTGAAGACCCAACCCTCGCCTTTATCCTCAGGGATAAGCGCCTGGAGATAGAAAAACAGCTCACGATGCTGGAGGAACGCGGGACACCCAATTTCCGGTATATAGGAGAGAGTGTATATGGCGATGTGGCACCGGATACATTGGCTGCGGCAATGGCAATCCTCCATAAATACCCCGATGGGAATGCCCCTGGGACTTATGAACGGATCGGTTGTTATGAGTTTGCCGAAAAGGCACAACCCGTAATGGACTATTACCAGGAACAATTTCCAAAACAGAAATTAAGCATCGAGATCCGAAATGACGTAGCCGGTATTATGGTATCCAAGACCAGACTCCTGATAGGAGACCAGCTCTCCATGGACAAAAACCGCACAGATGCCCTGATCCAACACGAGGTCAGTACCCACATACTTACCTATTGCAATGGTAAAAACCAGCCCCTAAAACAGATGTATGCCGGCTTTGCCGGATACGACCAGTTACAGGAAGGACTGGCCGTTTTAGCGGAATTCCTGGTGGGGGGGCTTACCATAAATCGCATGCGACTGCTGGCGGCAAGGGTACTGGCGGTAGAAACCATGCTGAAGGGGGCCGGTTTTATTGAAACGTTTAACCTGTTGCGGATCGATCATAAATTTCCGCCTTTCCAGGCCTATTACATCACCATGCGGATCTATCGTGGCGGCGGACTCACCAAAGACGCGGTTTACCTTGCGGGGTTGATCAATGTATTGCGGTATATCCGGGAAGGGGGTTCGTTGGACACCCTGTATACAGGGAAATTCAACAGCAACCATGTTGACCTGATAGAAGAATTACTGCACCGGCAGGTATTGAACCCCCCCAAACTCCCCCATTTCCTGCAACGGGAAGAGGTACTGAAAAGATTGGAAATCCTGAAAAATGGGGTATCGGTGACGGACCTGCTGAACGAAGAACATTTTACCGTTTGAGTTAAAAATGGCCCGGGAATAACCCGTTTTAAATGCGATATTTAAACGCTGGTGAGGATTGCAATTTTGCAGGCAGTTCCCTTTATTAACCCGTAAACTTACTTTGATGAAAATCGCCTTTATAATAAATGACCACAGTACCGAAAAACCCAATTTTACGACTCCGGCTTTAGGCTATGCGGCATACAAAAGGCATCATGAAGTTTTTTTTATCGGGGTAGGCGAACTGGCCTATGCCTCGGACGGGCATATGTCTGCCCGGTGCAAGACCATTAAGGATAAAAATTTCAACAGCCAGGAAACCTATTTCAAGGCAGTTCAAAAAGAAAAGTATATCCATATATCATCAGAGGAACTGGATGTGCTCTTCCTCCGGAACAACCCATCAGACGAGATCAATGAACGGGATTGGGCACAAAATGCCGCCTTTGTGTTCGGGGAAATCGCGATGCGTGACAAGGTACTCGTGCTGAACCATCCCAGCAGCCTCGCAGGGGCAGTTAATAAAATGTACTTCCAGCATTTCCCGGAGGTTTTGCGCCCTAAAACTACGATCACCCGGGACCACGAGGAAATCCGTGAATTCTTTACTGAACAAAAGCAACGGATGATCCTGAAACCTTTACAGGGTTCAGGGGGAACCAATGTCTTTATGATGGATAAGAAAAACGAACACAACCTTACCCAGACCATCGATGCCATTAGCAGGGACGGATTTGTCATTGCACAGGAATACCTGGAGGAGGCCAAAAACGGCGATACGCGGCTTTTCCTGATGAACGGGGAACCCCTGATGGCTAATGGGCAGTATGCCATAATGCAACGGGTGAATGCCTCCGGGGATATACGCAGTAACATACACGCAGGCGGAAGGCCTAAAAAGGTCAAAATGAACGACAAGATCATGGAGTTGGCAGAAATTGTAAGGCCCAAATTAGTACAGGACGGGATGTTCCTGGTAGGAATTGATATTGTAGGGGATAAACTTATGGAGATCAACGTCTTCAGCCCGGGCGGACTTACCGTAATGGGAGATATGTATGGAGCTGATTTTGCTGCAGAAGTAATAAAATCCATCGAAAAGAAAGTTCAATACAACAATCTGTATTCAAATTATCTTTTTAACAGCCGCCTTGCCACCTTATAATCTTCATGCAACCCCGGTATTCTAATCCAGGAATTTTGCCTTCAGCTCGGGAGTGGGGATCATACATTCACTGCGTTTTCCAAACCACTTGTAGCGGTTTCTTGCGATCCGGTCATATACCCAGTCCCGGATAACCCGGGGAATCCAGTCAAAGATGCCCAGAAGGTTCCATATTCCGCCAAAGGACTTCCCTATCTGCAGGGCCGCTTCCGATTTTGTGTAATAGGCGATCTGGGGTTCGATCAGGATAATGGAATCCACCTTGGAGGTATCAATCCCGCGTTCGGCAATAAAACGCCTGCCTGTTTCACTTTGCAGTGCTGCAAATCGAAATACATCCTTCTTATCGCGTTTGATGACAAACTGTATAGCGCGGTTGCACAGGTTGCACACGCCGTCAAAAAGGATAACTTTCTTTCCTCCTGTTACCATAGCACAAAGGTACGGTGTGGACCCATACGGGAAAAGCTTTTATAGTGTATTTAGGTTAATAAAGCAGACCTGCTGTTCCATACGGCCAACAGCTATCCGGAATTCAAATCCATTCACTTATTTCCCGGCTTCCACCAGTTCCAGCTGATCTATGCTGACATTCGTAGTGAACATCCCGTAATTGACAATGGCCTTGTTCTTTTCCAGATTGTCAATGCTACCCACCGCCTTCCCGTCCAGCATCCGAACGCGATCCCCTACCTTAAAAACGGGGCGGGGTTTTACCTTCGGTTTTGGTGCCTTTTTTTTCTGCTCTTCCTTTGCCTTTCGGATCACCTTTACTTCCTGCTGAACTTCCTGCACCACCTTAGCCTGTTTTTCCTGGTCCATTTTGGCTTCCCGGGCTGATTTCTTTTTGCGCTTGCTGTTTTCTGTTTCCACAATGTGCAGGAGTTCGGAGACCAGTGCCCGCTTTTTTTTATCCTGGAAATAACGGGCCGCAGCTGTATTTACCTTGTTTCCCAGCCGGATCATCCGTTGGTCATGGTCATAGAGCTCCTGATAATTTTCCAGTTTCGATTTGACTTTAGCATTCAATTTTTCAAGTCGAATTGCCTCCTCCCTCGCTTTGGACTCTTCTTCCTGCAACCGGGAGCCCGTCTGCGCCATTTTGCTGCGTTCTTTTTGGAGTTTGGCGATGGTGGCGTCAAACCGTACTTTTCCCCGGGCTACTTTCTTCCTCGCTTTATTGATCAGGTTGAATGGAATACCGTTTTTCTGGGCCACCTCGAAGGTAAATGAACTGCCGGCCTCCCCCAGTATCAGCTGGAAGGCGGGTTCCAGCGTCTGGCTGTTGAACAGCATGTTGGCATTAGTGGCATGCGGGAGTTCATCTGCCAACGCCTTGAGGTTGGCATAATGGGTTGTGATGACCCCGTAGGATCCCTTTTCATAAAATACTTCCAGGAAAGCTTCTGCCAATGCGCCTCCCAATTCAGGGTCACTGCCCGTCCCGAATTCATCAATCAGGAACAGGGTATTTTCATTGCATTTCTTAATAAAGCCCTGCATGTTCTTAAGTCGGTAACTATAAGTGCTCAGGTGGTTTTCTATGGACTGGTTATCCCCGATATCGGTTAATATCTTATCAAACAGGCAAACGGAACTCCGTTCATGCACCGGGATCAATAAACCGCTTTGCAGCATTAGCTGCAGCAACCCGATGGTTTTAAGGGTAATGCTTTTGCCCCCGGCGTTGGGCCCGGAAATTACGATGATCCTGTTCTCCGGTAGCAATTCTATGGTCTGGGGATATGTCTTTTCCTTTTTTCGTTTATTGCTCAGTAACAGCAGGGGATGGTAAGCTTCCCGGAGGAATAGGCGGCGTTCCCGGTTGATTTCCGGTAACAGCGCATCCATTGCAGCGGCATATTTTGCTTTGGCCGCCGTGAGGTCCATATGGGCAAGGAAATCCTGGTATGCTGAGAGCATGAGCCGCGAAGGCCTTAAATAGTTGGTCAGTTCGTTGAGGATCCGCTGGATTTCCTCCTTTTCATCAAACTCCAGGTTGTTGAGTTCCCGGCTGTACGTAAGGGCAGCTTCAGGTTCAATATAAACGATACTTCCGGTTTTGGAAGAACCCATGACGGTTCCCCTTACCTTTTTTCTATACATGGCTTTAACGGCAAGTACCCTGCGGTTATCAACAACGGATTCACGGATCTCATCCAGGAATTCCGATGCCTGGTATTGTGAAAGGGCTGCCCCGAAACTTTGGTTGATACGTGCCTTGATCCGCTGCATATCCTGCCGGATGGATTTTAAAGCCTCGGAGGCACTGTCCCGGATTTCCCCGAATTTATCGATCACTTCATCAATTTGCCGGGGGATTTCCGTATTGGCTTCTATTTTTTCGGAAACTTCAAATAGCAGTGGATAATAAACTTTAAATTTCTTTAAAAATTTTTTATGGGCAACCACAGTTGTGCATATAGCGGCAATTTTTCGAAACCCCCCGATCTCCAGGGTGGTATTTTCGATTTTCAGTAATTTCAATTCCCCGGATATTTCCTCAAACCCGTGGTTGGGGAGCCTGTTATCGTTGGTAAGAGAAGAAAGGTATTCCGATGTCTGCCCCAGTATATTGAATAGTACAGCCTCATCTTTTACAGGAGTTAGCAGTAGTGCGCGTTCCTTTCCGAGTTCCGTACTGCAACGGCCTGCCAATTGTTGCAGCACCACCGGAAATTCCAGGTCCTGAAGTGTTTTTTTACTGATTTTGGCCATTGTATATCCTGTAAGGCGCAAAGGTATGGATTAGGGTTGATTTGAAAAACTACCCGCATGACATTGCGTTCCCGTATTTTTTCACCAGCTTTTTTTTCCATTTATCACAGATATGTGCTGCCTGAAGTTACAGTTCATTTAACCCTAAATACAATAAACAAGGGTAATATGGTGTTTTAGCTATGGTTAATCATTCCCCGCAAGGGCTATGCACATTATGGAGTTACGTAAATTTCCGGTTTATCATTTGTTATGGGTACTTATTCCTGTCGTGTTTACAGGCTGCCAATCTACTGCAACGCTGCAGTTTGAAACGCTTGAGCCCGCGCCTGTTGAACTTGCCGGTGGGACCAAAAGGATTGGGATAATTAACGAGAGCAGGCCCTTTAAGTCCCCGGCTGAATCAGAAGGCCTAAACCAACTGGTTGCATTGCGGGATGAAAAGATAGTACAACATGGCAGTATTGCAGCGATGCAGGCGGTACAGGCAGCATTGCAAAAAGACCCTATGGTGGATACCGTATTACTTTTGGATAAAGTGCATGATTTTACCAGGAATAATGAAACGGCAACACCTGAGATCCCATGGGACAGCATTGAGCGTGTTTGTGATACGTACCAGCTGGATGCTATTTTCTCCCTGGAGTCGTACGGTACCGATACACGGATATCTTTTGAAAAATCCACCATGGAGGATACCGATATGCTGCGTATGAAAATCAGCATTCCGGCGCGGGAGATCACCCTGGAAACATTGCTGGAGAATGGATGGCGCATATATGATCCAGCCCGCAGGCTCGTCCTGGATGAAATTACCTTTACCGACCAGTTTTCCATAACTGCCAAGGGCAAAAACCCGTTACAAGCCCTGGAAGCCGTTACCGGCAGAATGGACTCCCTAATGCATACGAGCATTCGTAATGGCAGGGAATACGGCATGAGGTTGCAACCCTATAACCGGGGGGTGTACCGGCAATATTACAGTACGGGGACCGCCGGGTTTAAAACTGCCCATCAATTGGTGCTGGAAGGCGATCTGGCAGGAGCTTCAAGGATATGGGAACAAAGCAGATCGGATCAGAATGCCCGGGTAAGTTGCCGGGCCCATCATAATATGGCTGTCTACCAGGAATATCTGGAGAACCTCCAGGCTGCATTTGAGTTGGCTTCCAGGGCCGAAGAGATCCACCCGTGTAAGACAGCAGACCGGTATCTTGAAATCCTGGGCGAGAGGATCAGCAGCGATACCTTGCTTCAAAAACAACTGGCTGCAAGGGCCCTTCCGGTTGCTTCTTCAAAATAAACCCGGTTCCCGGACTTCCCCTGGTTGACAATGCTGGGATAATACCGTAATTTTGAAACCGATTATCCATCGGATTACATGTATGTAGATTTACACCCCAGCTGGAAAAATGTGCTTCAGGACGAATTCCGGCAACCTTATTTTGAGAAGCTTGTAAAGTTTGTAAGATCGGAGTATTCCGCCTACAAGTGTTATCCGAAAGGGAGCGAGATCTTTGCCTCCTTTGACCATTCCCCCCTGGACCGGACCAATGTTGTCATCATCGGGCAGGACCCATACCATGGGCCTAACCAGGCTAACGGGCTCTGCTTTTCTGTCCATGATGGAATTGCCCACCCGCCCTCACTGAAAAACATTTTTAAGGAAATCCAGACAGATCTGGGGAAACCTTATCCCCAAAGCGGCAACCTGGAACGGTGGGCAGACCAGGGTGTACTCCTCCTGAATGCCACCCTGACCGTGCGGGCACATGCAGCCGGGAGCCACCAGAACCAAGGGTGGGAAACTTTTACGGACCATGTTATTTCCCGGATTTCAGAAAAAAGGGAAGGGGTCGTTTTTTTACTCTGGGGCGGCTTTGCCAGGAAAAAAGTTTCCCTGATCGATCAGGGAAGGCATTATATCCTCACCTCCGGCCATCCATCACCCCTTAGTGCCAACCGGGGCCTATGGTTTGGCAACAAACATTTCAGTAAGGCCAACAAGATCCTCGGCGCCCAGGGCAAACCCCCGATCAATTGGTAGTATAACAACAGGCCTGGTACTACGCATTGTACAGCAGGGGCAGCGCTGGCAACTTCTTATCAATCAACTTTAGGTTAAATAATGTATCTATCACTATTTCAATCTGTTGCTTTCCTAATTGGGATTGGCTCCAACGCGTTCGTGCCAGCCATTCCCGGATATCCGCTGCCTGCTGTCCATACCGGTTTGCGAGGGTACGATCTATACTGGGTATGAGGGGGAATTCCGATGAATACAGGTTGATGATTTCCAGGATATGTTCCAGGACACGCGCTTCTTTTTGAATAAAATCCAAAGTTCCTGCCAGGACAAAACAGGGCCAAGGGGTAGGGCAGTCCCCCAACCTCCGGAAGGTGCCATTATCCACGAAAGGTTTGGTCGTAAAATGTTCCCACATAAAGTAAGCGGATTCTCCAGAAGTCAATGACCGGATGGCATTATCGAGGGTATGGACCACTTCAAACTGGAGTTTAGCCGGGTTCCACCCCTGTTGTTGTGCATGGACACAGGCCATGAGGTGGCTGCCACTGCCAAATCGGCTGATAGCCGGCTTCGTATTCCTAAGGTCGGATATAGACCGGTAGGGGCTATCAGCTGCAACATGGATTCCCCATAGCAGGGGGAAGCGATGTATTCCTGGATTATTTGTACGGGATTGCCTTCGGCCATACTTTTAACAATTCCCTCCGTAAGGACAACCGCCAGTTCCGTTTCCTTGTTTTGGAGCATCCCGGACATTTTTCCTGTCCCTTCGGGAATATCCTGCCATTGCAGGTCGATGCCCCTGGCTTCAAAGGCCCCTTCTTCTATAGCCAGCTCCCAGGGGAGGTTGAAATGTTCCGGGACACCCAGTATCCTAATGGTTTTCATTCGGTAGTTTTTCTTTAAGGTACTTATAAATTGCGTATTGCGAACGGATTGGTTCTTCGCCCGTTGCACGAGGCACCGCTTTATTGGAATCACCGGCATCTACTACCCGGGCCTTTACATTGTCCTGAAGCTGTATCTCCAAAATATCCTTCAATTCCAGGAATACCTGGGCATCCAGAATGGGAGTCAGCACTTCAATGCGGCGGTCGAGGTTGCGCGTCATCCAGTCCGCTGATCCCATATATAATTTTTGCTGCCCTCCGTTTTCGAATAAATATAACCTCCCATGTTCCAGGTAACGGTCAACAATACTGGTAATGTGGATGGGGTTTTCCATGGAATTGCCATTTACTGTTATTTTTGGAATCAGGCAGCAAAACCCGCGGACAAGGAGTCGAACCGACACCCCGGCAGACGCCGCCCGGTGCAGCGCTTCTATCATCACTGCATCCTCCAGGCTGTTCATCTTGATCGTGATTCCGGAAGGCAGGTCTTCCCCCGCATTGCGGATCTCTTTTTCGATCAGTTCCAAAAAAGAATTCCTGGTATTATAAGGCGAGGCAAGGATATACCGTAGTTTTGGTATGATCAGTTTCTTTTGCAGCACAGAGAAGACCTGGTCCAGGTCCTCCGTTATCCCGCTATGGCTGGTAAAAAGGCCATGATCGCAATATATTGCAGAGGTCTGCGCATTGAAATTCCCGGTTCCGATAAAGGCATATCTTTTGATTTTCCCGTCCTCCAATCGTTCGATGAGGGCAACCTTGGAATGAACCTTTATATTAGGGACGCTGAAAATAACAGTAGCCCCGTTGTCAATAAAGGTCTGGCCCCACTCGATATTATTTTTCTCGTCAAATCGAGCTTTTGCCTCAACAAAGAGGGTTACTTTTTTGTTGTTTTTCAGGGCACGGATCAGACCGTCTGTAAGTTTGGAGGTTTCAGCGATCCGGTAGAGCGTCATTTTGATGGAGGTCACATCCGGATCCTCTGCTGCGGATCCTATCAATTTTTCCACCACGCTGAACTGCTGGTACGGGAAATGGACCACCTGGTCCTTTTCGGCTATGGAAGCAAAGATATTCCGGGAATCTGAAAGCACCGGATGTGGCAAGGGGGGCTGTGGGATGTAGCGCAGATCAGGGTTCTCAGTTGGATCGGCAAACCCTAAAAAATCAGACAGGTTATGGTATTGCCCGCCAGGGAACATGTCTACTTCTCCTATACCCAGCTTCTCCATCAGGGCCAGCTGTAAATCCCCGGGCATGGCCTCATCATAGAGGAGCCGCGTGGGCTGCCCGGTCTCCCGTTTGTCAAGCGAGTCGTATATCTTTTCTACCAGCGCTGAATTGCGGTAATCGTCTTCAAGGTACAATTCTGCGTCCCGGGATAATTTGATGGCAAAGCTATTCACTACGGGCTTGTCGGGGAAAAGTAATTCAAGGTTTAGTTTAAGGATATCATCGAGAAATACGAAATGGTGTGCCTCTCCCGGAATCTCGTGAAAACGGCCATGGATGTCGACGGGGATATGGACAAGGTTCCAGTTGGTATCTCCGTGATCCACCAACAGGTATAACTGTCCGTCTTCCAGAAAAATTTCCCCTTCCGGTGTTATTATTTTACAATCTTTTTGCAGGTGCTCCCGGAAATAGGACCGGATGTACGTTCGTTGTGACTCATTGAGGGATCCCCTGTTTTCAATCAAAATACCCGCCTTTTTCAATTCCCCGAGTATTTCGCTGAAGACGATGCCAAACCGGACCTGCTGCCGGTGGATCTCCTCCAGGATAAACCGCAGGATTTTATTGGCTTTCAGGATCAGTTTCTTGCGAAGCGTTTTATCCACCTTTCGCAATTGCCGTAACTGGGAGACCCGGACCTTGAAATATTCGTCCAGATTCGTTGAAAAAATAGCCAGGAATTTTAAGCGTTCCAGGAGGGGAACGGCAGTATTTTCCGCCTCCAGTAAAACCCGTTCATTGAAATACAGCCAATTGATGTCCCGGTGTTTATGCCCGGATTCATTTTGATACATATGGTCGCAAATATAAGCTTTAGTATAGGTATAAAATGAATGGTAAAGCGGTTAGTTTTGATGCTGGGGGGCGGTTATTTTAGTGAGCACGTAACCGATCAGATCGTCCATGGCTTTTTCAGGATGCAGGGAAAATTCACCGGTAGCCCTGTTGGCTACGATGCAGTTCATGGAAACAGCCCGGTGCCCGAGCAACCGGGACAGGCCATAGATCCCCGAAGTCTCCATTTCCAGGTTGGTGATCCGCATCCCCTTGTAATCAAAGGAGGCCAGTTTTTCCATAAAGTCCGTGTCTGATGTAGCCAACCTGAGGGAACGGCCTTGCGGCCCGTAAAAACCTGAATTGGTCGCGGTAAAACCCAGCTGTACTGCATGGGATTTCAGGAGCAACAAAAGTTCCGGGTGGGCAGAGACCACATATGGGATCGATTTAAACACCGCCCAGTCTGTATGTTGGACAAAGGCTAATTGAATATCCGGGTGCTGTATGTTTTCACTGTCATAGAAATGCAGAAGGCTGTCAAAACCAATCGCATATTCACTGATAAGGAAAGAATCAAGCGGAATTTCAGCTTGTATCGCACCGGAGGTACCGATCCTGACAATATCGAGCTGCGTATGGTCTTGTTTGACCGTCCGGGTTTCGAAATCGATGTTCGCCAGGGCATCGAGTTCGTTCAGGACAATATCGATGTTGTCCGTGCCAATACCGGTTGAGATTACCGTAATGCGCTTACCATCAAGGTGGCCGGTATGTGTATGGAATTCCCGTTTCTTTTTCTGGACTTCTATCGAATCGAAATATTTTGAAACCTCCCAGACCCTGTCCGGGTCGCCAACCGTAATAATGGTGGGTGCAACATCTTCAGGGACTAAATTAAGGTGGTAAATGCTGTTGTCAGCATTGAGGATCAGCTCCGAGGGACCAAGCTGCATACGACGCTATAATTTTAATATTTTATTCGAATCGGTATTATACAGGAAGTTGTATTTAAGAGCCCCGCCCAGATAAGCTTCATTATCCCTGATAAAGGAATAATAGCTGGTTTTCCGGTCCAGGATATCCTTTCCCTTACGGGTGAGTTTTACCGGGTTAAAGGAGGAGAACAAGGGTTTCAGGTTGGTGATGACCCTGTCATACTGCAAATCTCCAAACCCGTAGTACCCCTGGTTTTCCAGGGCCAGGCTGAGGAGGACCTTTTTGTTTTTGGGTTTATGCTCTGCAGCTATTTCCAGGATTTTGTTCTCTACAGCATTCAGGCCGTTCTTGATAGTTGGAAAACGCCTGAGGTGTGCCTGAATGGAATCAGACAGGTACGGGAACTGGTAATCCTCGAAGTCGGTAAGGTTTTCCAGGCGTATAGGGTTATCGCTGCAATACAGCTGCCAAACGTAGTCTGCATATTCTATATCACCCTGGGAAAGCGTTTTCCGATTTTTATACAGGTTCATCAACTGTTCATCGCTGAGTTCGCCAAGGCCGTATAATTTATCGGAATCATCCTCTTTTCCGCTGCAGATAAGGGAAATTTCGGCATGCCTCCTGTAGGTTTTTAGCCAGCTTAGGACGGCGAGCAGATTGACCTGGCAAAACAGGTCATATTCAAACCATAAGATGATCTGGTCCTGCTGTTTATGGTTGCATAGGGAACGATACTCCTTGAGCGTCTTTTCCACGAACCAGGACTTACTGACTTTATAGTTCTTGTGCAGGAATTCAAAGCGGGTCTTCCAAAAAGATTCGCTGCCAACATTCGTTTCTGTTCTTCCCTCACACAGCATTTCACGCCAGGTAATTATTTCACCTTTGAGTTGGAGTTTTTCTAACTTTTGGGTAAAATTATCCCCGTTGGTAATATGCAATTGGGAACTCATGTTGGGTTTGAAGTTTAGCTTATAACTTATAAAAGTAACACTTAATCGAAAGAAACAAAATAAAATTAACAGAAAACTACGCAACATCTCATCGATCAGTGCATCGCAGCAGGGGCATCAGCCACCAACACGTTTAACAGTAAACCCTTTTTTGCGAAGTATCTCCATGATTTTATCCCGGAAATCGCCTTGTATGATGATGGTATCCTGCTTGTAGGTCCCGCCGGTGCTGAACAGTGTTTTTAATTCCTTGGTCAGCGCTTTAAAATCGGCATCTGCCCCGGTATAACCCTCGAGGATGGTTATCGGTTTCCCTTTACGCTTTTCATACTTGCATATAATAGGATCATCCTGCAACCAGATCCCCGGAGGATCCTTTGGCTTATCCGCCGCTGTGGGTTCATGGTCCGGAAAAAGGTTTTTAAGCTGGTCCTGAAGGTCCATGTAATACGATTTTATCTTTAGTTTCCATGCTGGTGGAGCCAAAACAATCAAAAAACGGTCTCCTTACCAGATCTGCTTATTTTTTGATCAGTCCCAATTCTACCAGTCTTTCGTTCAGGAATTCCCCTGCCGTGATATCCTCAAATTTCTTAGGGTGGGTATCATCCACGCAGTTTGCAAGGCAGTTCAGTGGCATTTCGCTGACAGGGTGCATAAAGAAAGGAATGGAGTACCGGGAGGTTCCCCACATTTCCCTGGGCGGGTTGATGACCTGGTGGATAGTAGATTTCAGTTTATTGTTGGTTAACCGGGAAAGCATGTCGCCTACATTGATCATCAGCTGGTCCGGCCTGGCAATGGCATCCACCCACTCGCCATTGTGGTTCTTTACCTGTAAGCCGCGGCCATGAGCCCCCATTAGCAGCGTGATGAGGTTGATATCCCCATGGGCTGCAGCCCGGACCGCATTTTTGGGTTCGCTGGTTATAGGGGGGTAATGAATAGGCCTCAATATGGAATTGCCATTTGTGATGTATTCATCAAAATACGTTTCCTCCAGGTTAAGGTGAAGCGCAAGGGCCCGTAAAACATACCTGGCAGTCTTTTCTAGCATTTTAAAGGTTTCCCTGCCCACTTCATTGAAGCGGGGCAATTCCGAAACCAGCACATTGGGCGGGTATTCCAATTGCAGTCGGGGGTCATTCTCCACATATTGTCCAAAATGCCAGAATTCCTTCAGGTCTCCTTCCTTCCGTCCTTTTGCATGCTCCTTCCCGAAGGAGGTATATCCGCGCTGTCCGCCTATACCTGGTATTTCATAGGTATCTTTAACCTCCTGGGGCAGGTTGAAAAACTGCTTTATCTCCTCATAAAGGTCCTCCACCAATTTTTCTGACAGGAAGTGCCCGCTAAGGGCTACAAAGCCTATATTTTCAAAAGCGGCACCAATTTCATCAATAAATTTCTGCTTCCTGTCGGGATCACCCGATAGGTAATCCTGCAGATCAACACTTGGAATGGCATTCATGAGTTCCTTTTTTTAATTCTTTTCAAAGTTAGTAAATTCCGGGGGCAAAATGGCATGCTTAAACCCTAGTTTTGTAGCGGGCAATTAGTACTTTTACGCCCCTGAAGATTCATAATACAGCATTTTTTTATGCATTACCCCGACAATGGAATTCCTGTTGAAAAGCAACTATCGCTTTATAAGGCGATGTTGAAACCCCGCATGATCGAAGAAAAAATGCTGATCCTGTTGCGGCAGGGAAAAATTTCAAAATGGTTCAGTGGAATTGGCCAGGAAGCCATTTCAGCCGGGGTAACCAGTGCGTTGAAGCCTTCAGAATATATACTTCCAATGCACCGGAACCTGGGGGTATTTACCACCCGGGAGATCCCATTATACAGACTATTTTCACAATGGCAGGGTAAAGCTTCCGGCTTTACCAAGGGACGGGACCGGAGTTTTCATTTTGGTACACAGGATTATCATATAATAGGTATGATCTCCCATCTAGGCCCCCAGCTTGGGGTTGCAGATGGAATAGCCCTGGCTGATGTCCTCCGGCACCGCCGGCAGGTAACCGCAGTATTTACCGGGGAGGGAGGTACCAGTGAAGGGGATTTTCACGAAGCATTGAACGTGGCGGCCGTCTGGGACCTGCCGGTCCTTTTTTGTGTCGAAAATAACGGCTACGGCCTGTCTACACCTACCAATGAACAATTCAGATGTGAAGCACTGGCAGATAAGGGCAAGGGATATGGGATGGAAGCCTTTACCCTGGATGGCAACAATATACTGGAGGTGTACCAGAAAGTGGATGAACTTTGTACAAGCATGCGCCAGGACCCGCACCCGGTTCTGCTGGTTTTCAATACGTTCCGCATGCGGGGGCATGAAGAGGCAAGCGGCACCAAGTATGTGCCCACGGAACTTATGGAGGAATGGGCGGGAAAAGACCCCATTGCCAATTTTGAAGAACACCTGTTGGATAAAGGGGTCCTCACCACAGATGCTATAAAAGCCCTAAAAGAGGAGATCCAGGCCGGTATCGATGAAGACCTGAAGGTTGCATTTGCGGAATCTGAAGTCCCTCTTGAGGAAAGTAAAGAATTAGGTGATGTATATCATCCATTTGAATATAAAGATATTAAGCCAGGAAATACTGTCAAAAGCATCCGGCTTATCGATGCCATTTCTGAAGGCCTGAGGCAATCGATGGAAGTCCATCCAAACCTTGTTTTAATGGGTCAGGATATAGCGGATTACGGCGGGGTATTTAAAATTACGGAAGGATTCGTAGCTGCCTTTGGGAAGGAGCGGGTACGGAATACCCCCATCTGTGAATCGGCCATAGTGGCTGCGGCCATGGGTCTTTCCATCAATGGGATGAAAGCGGTGGTAGAGATGCAGTTTGCGGATTTTGTCAGTACCGGGTTCAATCCTATCGTCAACTACCTCGCCAAAACCCATTACCGGTGGAATGAGAAGGCTGATGTGGTGATCCGGATGCCCTGCGGGGCAGGGGTGGGGGCCGGGCCGTTCCATTCCCAGACCAATGAGGCCTGGTTCACCAAGACCCCTGGGCTAAAAGTGGTCTATCCGGCATTTCCCTATGATGCCAAAGGCCTGCTGGCAACCGCTATCAATGATCCGAATCCGGTTTTGTTTTTTGAACATAAAGCCTTGTACAGGAGTAGTTACCAGGAAGTCCCCACCGATTATTATACGCTGCCCATGGGCAAAGCTGCCCTCCTGAGGGAAGGGGATGCTGTAAGTGTGGTAACCTATGGTGCGGGGGTACACTGGGCGCTCGATACACTCAAGGAGCAGGCCGATGTCCGCGCAGACCTGCTGGATCTCCGGACCCTTCAACCGCTCGACACCGAGGCCATATTTACCAGTGTGCGGAAGACCGGAAAGCTGATCATCCTGCAGGAAGACAGTTTATTCGGCGGGATCGCGAGTGATATAGCCGCCCTGGTAATGGAAAATTGCTTTGAACACCTCGACGCCCCTGTTAAAAGGGTGGCAAGCCTGGATACCCCTATTCCCTTTGCGAAAACGCTGGAAAACAACTACCTGCCCAGGGAGCGGTTTGCCACGGCCCTCAGGGAATTACTGGACTACTAGTAATGGAGTCAATTTTAATTGGAAAAAAAACTGCCTTTCTTTTAACCTATCACCACCTTTGCAGGGTGGTATGCTGTATAATAGTATACCCGTTATAAACTAATTGACAGGCATGTACGTATATCATCCTGTACACACAATTGACAAATTATGAGAAAAACCTTTTATTTATTGCTTGCCGTAACATTTTTGTTGAGCTCCTGCTCCGGCACCAAGGCGGTGCGCGACCAGCGGAACATGCTTAGTGGTACCTGGACGCTGGATAACATTGCTTATGAAAATAATGAAGGCGCCTTAAAAGCAGTCCTTTTCGGGGATGCGGATGCCATTTGTTTCGAAGGTAGCACCTGGTATTTCCGGGACAATAACAGCACCGGAAGGTATACCATCGAACAAGGCAGCCTGTGTTCCGGCGGAGACCGGTACATCAGATGGTCTGTGGTGGAACCGTCCGCTAATTATTCCAGCCAGTTGCAGTTTAAATTTATCGATGAAAAGCGCAAAGATGTATCCGGAGGAACCGGGTACCGCTTGAATATTGCATCCCTTACGGAACAGGAAATGACATTAAAGTCGAATGTTTCCGTTGATGGAAAACCGGTAATGGTGGTTTATGAATTCACTAAAAATCAGGATCAGCAGGAATGAAGGATGCCTTATACACTTCCTGGATTCTTTTACTGGTTCCCGGAAGGAGTTATGACAGGCGAAACCAAATTGCTGACCACTTAAAAAGAAAATCGTTTTGATGTGAAAAATTCCATCGAAACGGGGATAAAAACAGATAAATATAATCAGATGAAAAATAGTATGATACGGAATATGGCCATGGTAGTAGTACTGGCCCTGGTTTTGGGGTGTAATGCCGTCAAGAATGCCAACAACAAACAGAAAGGTGCTGTGATAGGTGCCTCCGGCGGCGCAGTGGTCGGCGGTGTTATCGGGAACAATGTAGGAAAAGGAAATACCGTCCTAGGCGCGATCATCGGCGGAGTCGTCGGTGGTGTTGCAGGAGGCTATATCGGCAACCGGATGGACCGGCAGGCAGAACGTATTGAGGAAGAGATCCCGGGAGCTGAAGTAACCCGGGTAGGTGAAGGGATTAATGTCACATTTAATGAAGATGCCGGGGTATATTTTGACACCAACAAATCGGGTGTTAAGGGAACTTCAGCTGAAACACTGAACCGGCTGGCAGGGATCTTTAAGGAATATCCTAAAACCATCATATTGGTAGAAGGGCACACAGACAGTGCCGGACCAGATGATTATAACATGAACCTGTCAAAGATGAGGGCAGAGTCCGTAACCAATTATCTGATAGCCCAGGGAATTGATGCAGGCAGGTTTACCACCAAGTGGTATGGCGAAAGCCAGCCCGTGGGGGATAACAATACCACGGAAGGCAAAACCCGGAACAGGAGGGTGGAACTCGGTATCATCGCCAATGATGAAATGAAAAAAGAAGCCATTGAAAATACAAAAGGGTAAGCACCCGGTTTTAATGTGAATTATTTGGATCCCGACCCCGATAGCTATCGGCTGGTCGGGATTTTTAAATGTGGAATATGTATCTTACCTGAGTGAAGCATTTTGATGTTATTATCGTGGGTGGGGGACTGGCAGGCCTTACTGCCGCCATCGATTTGTCGCGCTACGGCCTGGCCATACAGGTTTTTGAAAAATCGCACTATCCCCACCATAAAGTATGCGGGGAATACCTCTCAAATGAAATAATTCCCTACCTGGATCAACTCGGGGTTTGCCTGCCCGATCCTGTTGCGATCAATACGCTGTTGCTTACAACGGTAAAAGGGAAAAGCCTTCGGGTGGAGCTCCCGCTGGGTGGTACGGGGATCAGCAGGTATGCGCTCGATGATACCCTATACCGGAAAGCGGTGGCTTGCGGGGTCGCCTTTATTTTTGAGGCCGTAAAATCCATTGATTTCCGCAATGGTGCTTTTGAGGTTGCCCTTTCGTCCGAAGAAACCTACCGGGCTAAACAGGTAATAGGTGCCTATGGAAAACGCTCGCACCTTGATAAGCAGCTACAGCGGCCCTTTATTACCCAACGATCACCCTGGATTGCAATTAAGGCACATTACCGGCATGCCGCTTTCCCCGGACATGAAGTAGCCCTGCATAATTTTAAAGGCGGATACGGGGGCTTGTCACGGACGGAGACCGGGGCGGTCAATTTTTGTTATCTGGTACATTACAAGAGTTTCGAAACGGAGAAGAGTATTCCTGATTTCACCCAGAATGTTGCCGGGAAAAACCCGTTCCTGCAGGAATTCCTGCAACAGGCTACCCCATTGTTCCCCAAACCGCTGACCATAGCACAGATATCCTTTGAACAAAAAGAAGCCGTCGTAGATCATGTCCTGATGTGTGGGGACACGGCAGGACTTATCCACCCGCTTTGTGGCAACGGGATGGCAATGGCCATACACGCCGCCAAGATCGCTTCAGAGCGGATCATCCGCTTTTTCAGGGAAGATGCCTATAGCCGTGCCCGGCTCGAATCAGATTACCAATGTGCATGGCAGCAAACCTTCGGTAGTCGCCTGCAAACAGGAAGGCGCTTGCAAGGACTGCTGATGAACCCTTTCCTGGCCGATACGCTCATGGGATTGGCAACCCGTTCCCCACGCATCCTTGGCAGCATCATCCGGAAAACACACGGGCAACCCGTAATAAATTAATGGATTTAAGGATACGCAATACGGAATCGGAATGGATGGATGACCCGGAGATCGGAAAGGATGTCCTGAACGATGTCCTGATCGATGTAAACAGGGTAAACCAGCTACTGGGGGGGAACCGTATAACGATAAAAGCCCTTTCCAGGATCCTGAAAAAAAATCCGAAAGAGCACTATACCATCCTCGATGTGGGCTGTGGGGACGGCAACATGCTCCGAACCGTAGCGCATTATTGCAGGCGACACCTGATTCATGCCAGCCTGATTGGAGTTGACCTGAATGAACAGGCCCTTGCCATTGCCAGGGAAAAATCCAAAGATTATGAAGAGATACGGTATCACCGGCAGGATATTGTTGCACTGCCCCACAGCGACCTTAGCTGCGATATCCTGCTATGCACCCTTACCATGCACCACTTCCATTCCCCCCAGATCCCCATATTCCTGAAAAGCTTTACAGAAAAAGCTGCCATGGGAGTAGTGATCAATGACCTCCAAAGAAGTAAGCTGGCTTATTATCTTTTTAAAGGGTTTAGTGCTATTTTTATACGCACGGCAATGGCCAGGCGCGATGGTCTAATATCCATCGGAAGTGGATTCACCCGGGAGGAACTGCAGGAATTTGCAAAAGACCTGCCCAAGGTGCAACACAGGATCAGGTGGAAATGGGCATTCCGATATGTATGGGTCATGACACCGACTAAAGCAACTGAATGAATGAGATAAGCATAGTAGGTGTATCGAAGGAATTACCGCCGTATAGCAGAAAAACCGGGGATATCCTTCCCTATGTTGCCACCTGGCTGAACGGGCAGGAGGATAGGTTTCAACGAAAAGTGCTGAAAATATTCGAAGGAGCAGAAGTTGATATCCGGTATGGGATCATGGATATAGAGGAAGTATTTACCGCCAGTTCCTTTGAAGAAAAAAATGCCATCTATGTGGCGGAGATCAAGAAATTAGGGACTCAGGTCCTGAAAAAGGCGCTGCTGGAGCATAGCTGGACAGCTGAATCCATCGATTATATCATAACGGTCAGCTGTACCGGGATCATGATCCCCTCCCTTGATGCCTACCTTGTCAACGAAGTGGGGTTGCGGGAGGATGTCATCCGCCTGCCGGTCACCGAAATGGGTTGTGCCGCCGGGATTTCAGGATTGATCTATGCAACCAACTTTTTGCGTTCCAATCCGGGAAAACGCGCCGTTGTTATAGCTGTTGAGAGTCCGACTGCCACCTTCCAGCTGAACGACTATTCCATGGCAAATATGGTCAGTGCTGCCATATTCGGCGACGGGGCCGCTTGTGTGCTGCTCTCCTCCCGGGATGGTGATGCCGGGCCTCAAATCAGGGGGGAGGGAATGTACCATTTTAAAGATGCGACCCACCTGATGGGATTTGATCTGACGAATACAGGGCTTAAAATGATCCTGGATCCTGCAGTTCCGGAGACCATCGCAACACATTTTCCGGAGATAGTGCATCCCTTTCTGGCAAAGTACGGGACCAGTATTGAGCAGGTGGATCACCTGATCTTCCACCCGGGGGGCAAAAAAATCGTGCAAACCGTCGAGGAATTGTTCGGGCAACTTGGTAAAAACATCGATGATACCCGCGAAACACTCCGCCTGTATGGTAATATGAGCAGTGTTACGGTCCTGTATGTCCTGGAACGCTTCCTTAAAAAGGAAATAGCAAAAGGGGAACAAGGCTTGCTACTTAGTTTTGGACCGGGGTTTTCGGCACAGCGGGTCCTGATAGAATGGTAAGGACCTGAATGGAAGGTTTACACAATGGATTGAAAGTTGAGAGCTATGGCAAACGATAGGGATGCGGGAAGGAATGATTGGGCTGTAATCCTTGGTGGGAGCAGCGGCCTGGGACTGGCAACAGCACAAAAGTTGGCTGCCCATGGCTACGCTGTCATCGTGGTACACCGTGACAGGAAAGCACATGCCCCCCGCATTGAAAGTGATTTTGGCGCTATTGCTGAACAAGGCAACGGTTTTCTCAGTTACAATGCAGATGCCACCTTACCAGAGAAGCGGGCTGAACTGATCCGGGCCATATCTGAAAGCCTGCCCGCCGGGGCAAAAATAAAAGTTCTGGTACATAGCATTGCCAAAGGGAATTTGAAACCTATGTACACACCGAACGGCCGGGAACTGGACCAGCAGGATTTTCAGATTACCATCAATGCCATGGCGCTGAGCCTGTATGACTGGACCCGGGGACTGCTTAAAGCCGGACTGTTCCACGAGGATACAAGGATCATTTCCTTTACCAGTGAAGGCAGCAGGCGGGCACTGCCCAATTATGCTGCAGTATCTGCGGCCAAAGCCTGCCTGGAAGCCCTGACGCGCAGCATTGCACTGGAGTTTGCACCCTTGGGGATCAAGGCCAATTGTATTCAGGCTGGGGTTACGGAAACAGCATCCCTGGCGATGATACCGGATCATGAAAAGATAAAGGAACACGCCCTTAAACGGAACCCGCAGGGCAGGTTGACGCGCCCCGGAGATGTGGCCAATATGGCCTACCTATTGACCAGGGATGAAGCCAGGTGGATAACAGGGACGATTATCACGGCTGACGGAGGGGAAAGCCTGGGGTAGGTATTGCCTAAACTATAACGAAGCACCAATAGCAATATGAAGCACCAGGATATCCTGAAATACCTGCCTTATTCCGCGCCCTTTTTATTTGTGGAAGCTTTGGAAACTGTGAATGAAAAGGGAGCAAAAGGAACCTTTACGTTTGACCCGGCACTGGATTTTTACAGGGGGCATTTTAACGGAAGTCCGGTTACCCCGGGGGTCATACTCGTTGAATGTTGTGCACAGATTGGACTCGTTTGCCTTGGGATCTTCCTTAACCTGCCCTCCCTGGAAAAAGGAACAGGGGATTTTGGGGTGGCGCTGAGCGGCTCTGAGATGGAATTCTATCTCCCGGTTTTGCCGGGGGAGCAGGTTACGGTCAGATCGGAAGTCGTGTACTACCGGTTCCATAAATTAAAATGCAAGGTACAGATGCACAACGGGAAAAATGAATTAGTATGCAAAGGGATACTTTCAGGGATGGTAAAAACGAAATAAATGGACAGGAGGGTAGTTGTATCGGGAATGGGGGTCTGTGCACCCAATGGGATTGGTCTGGAGGACTTCGCCCGTAACCTTGCGGAAGGGCAAAGCGGAATCAGGTATCACCCGGAATTGTCCGATCTAAATTTTGGCTGTCAGATAGCAGGAGAACCGGAACTTACTGCAACATATATAAATAATTACTTTACTCCTTTACAACAGCGGGGATTACTCGCAAGCGGCCTTATCTACGGTGTTATAGCGGGGATGGATGCCTGGAAGGATGCGGGGCTTCCCTTAGCATCAGGGGAGGAACCAGACTGGGATAGCGGCATTATTTTTGGCACCGGCATTTTGGGGGTGGATAAGTTCCGGGAATCCATCTACCTGGTCGATGGAGGGAATGTGCGGCGGTTGGGAAGTACCTCGGTAATACAGACTATGGCCAGTGGAATCAGTGCCTACCTTGGGGGCATCCTGGGATGTGGGAACCAGGTAACCACAAATTCCTCAGCCTGCACTACTGGTACCGAGGGGGTTTTGATGGCATATGACCGCATTAAGGCGGGAAAAGCAATACGTATTTTGACCGGGAGCTGCAGCGACAGTGGCCCGTATGTTTGGGGTGGATTTGATGCCATGCGGGTACTGCCCCGGAATTACAATGGGGAACCTGAAGCCGGCAGCAGGCCAATGAGTGCCTCGGCTGCAGGATTCGTGCCCGGTAGCGGGGCGGGGGCTCTGGTGCTGGAGTCCCTGAAGAGTGCCCGGGACCGGGGGGCGACAATTTATGCCGAAGTTCTGGGAGGCGCTGTCAACAGTGGGGGGCAGCGGGGAGGCGGGAGCATGACGGCACCCAACAGTCTTGCCGTACAGCGCTGTATACAGCAGGCTCTCTCTCAGGCGGGTGTTGCAGCCGCTGAAATCGACAGTATCAATGGCCACCTGACAGCTACTGCGAAGGATGCCATGGAAATCGGGAATTGGGCTACTGCCCTGGGTCGCAGCGGTTCCGGTTTTCCCATTATCAACTCCTTCAAAAGCACCACAGGGCATTGCCTGGCTGCAGCCGGGAGTATTGAGTGTGTAGGATCGGTATTGCAATTCAGGGAACAGCAGACCTTTAAAAATATCAATTGTGAAGACCTCCACCCGGAAATCGCAAGCAGAATTGACCCTTCGCGGGTTATATTCCAAACCCTTCCGGAGGGTCCCCGGATGCTGGCAAAGGCCAGTTTTGGGTTCGGTGACGTCAATGCCTGCGTGATATTTAAAGCATATCAGGGCAATTAGCAAAATTCCTTGCTCCCATACAGCCACATTGAATATCTTTGAAACCGGAAGTTGAATGCGTACATCAGCACACACGATTCAAATTCCCCGTTTTTCATCAAAATACAGCTTATTAATGACCCAGGAAGAACATTACGAAAAATTGAAAGATATCATCAAACCTTACCTGCCTGAAGATGTCCTACCGGATTCTATATCCAGGGAAAGCCACTTTATTAATGAATTAAATATCAATTCGGCACATTTGGTTGATATTGTACTCGATGTGGAAGATGCATTCAATATCATTTTTGCAAACGAAGATATGGACCAGATGCAGACCGTGGAGGACGCCCTGGCGATAATCGACAAAAAGACCGCTGTGGGGTAACGATCTCCCCCAGCGCCCGGAAACGTGTCAATGCTTTTTGTCTTCTCCCGGATCGGCGGACTCGAGTCGCACCGGAAAACCCCGGGCGCTGCCGTACAACTTGATTTCCTGAATGTCTGCCGGCATGGAATAGCCATTTTGTTCCAGCGCCTCCTTTACATTCTTGATAACCTCCCCCCTGGTGATAAGTGCCATCCGCCTGAAATCAGTGGTGTCTACCCAAAAATAAACTTTCAGGTTGACTGTGCTCGTTGCCAGCTGGTCCTCCACTACAAAGTTCTCATGCAGGTCATCCGATATCACATTGGGTTCCTTTTTCAGGGCTTCCAAAATGGTTTGTTTCGCACCTTCGATAGCATCTTCATACGCGATCCCAACAATAAAATCCCACCGGAAAAACCCATCCTCCGTATAATTGGTCACCGGTTTTGTAAGCACGTCGCTATTGGGGATGTACACATCTTTCCCATCAAAGGTCTTCAATTTGGTATAGCGGAATTCCAGCGTTTTGATCTTTCCAAAATTTTCACCGATCATTACCGTATCGTTTACACGGAAAGGCCTGCCAAACGCAAGGATAATACCTGCGATGAAATTTTCACCTATATCCTTGAATGCAAAACCCAGGACTACCGCACTGGCTCCAGCCGCAGTGAGAATCCCGGTCGCGATACCGCCTAACCCGGCGGCTTTCAGCGCCATCATAATGGCTATAACTATAAGGGTATATTTAATGGCCTGCCCCAGGAACCGGCTCATCAGCGGATCCTGTGTTCTGTAGGATATCCTCTTCCGGGCAAACTGGCCGATCCAGGAAGCGATCAGGATTCCGAGTACAATGATCAGGATTCCCATGGCAATCCCCGGGAGTTGGGCTATAAAGTGGTCATACGTGTTGCTGATGGATTCAGATAGGGTAGTGGAGGTGGATTTTTGCATAGTGTCGGGATTTAGGTAGCCTACATCACCGGCAAGATGCGAAAAAAAGTGGGGATTCAGAATAAAACAGTAGGATTATGGCAACTCCTTCCCCCGGAATTGTTACTACAATTCTTCTAATACATGGAACAATGGATGTATTATACAATGGATTTGCAATTTTGGCGGCCATTATGAAGCCTGCTTACCAACTCCCCGACAAATGGCTGGTATATTCGATGGAAAGCAAAAATTCCTACAGCTTTCGGGGGGATATATACATTCAAAGTCCTAATTTAGTACGGAGACATTCAATGATATGAAAATGAAAGGATTAACCGGTGCCGGAATGGTACTCTTCGGGGTGTTGTTGGGTTCCTATTCGATTGCTGCCCAGGAGGTGGCAAACGTACGTAAACAGGAGATCAGGGTACAGAAAAAAACGGTCATGGAACAGTATGAGCCCGGGATGATCCTGACTGTAGATGACCGCATCAAATTGAAAAAGGAACGGCTTGCCACCATCCAAAAGCGCAGGGAGATAATCGATACCCTGGACATATCAGACCGCAAAAGAAGGCGGTTGCTAAAGGAACTTTACGGGACACCTCATTCAGATCAGTGGGAGAAACTGCTCACCGAAATAGAATTTGAGGATGACCCGGACCAGTGATCGGTGGAGCACCTAGCTGTACGTTACACCCTACCTCATTTCCCGGCATTCGCTACCGAAGCAATCACTTCATAGTTCACTGTTTAGCTGAATGCCCCTCCTGCAGCAATTGAAGTACATCAGACGGGGTATTGACCAGAATGATATGTTGCCCCCTGAAGGCTATCGGCGTTTGCAGTAATACAGGATTTTTCTGCAGTACTTTCAGCCAGTCGTCCGTATCAAAATCAGAACCTTCCATATCCGGCGCATCCGGGTGCTCTGTGGCCAACAGATCCTTCAGAGGTACCTTTAATTTTTCCGCCAGGGATACCCACATGGTATCCGCAACCTTTGTCTTGGAAATATCGATTGTATGCACTTTCCCTGCGATGCCCTGCACATAGCCATAAGCCTGTTTCCCTACACGGCTCTCTGAATTATAGATCAGGGTAAACAGGCGTTCATCCGTAGAGACTGTCCCAATATCATCATCTTTCATAATTACAACATTAAATACGTTTCATTTTTTCCTTTCGCTTGCGAAGCTGCCGTTCCAGGTCTTCGGTTGCTTCTGCAATGGAAGCCTCATAATTGGCATGACTCGCTTGAGCATACAATCGGACTCCGGGGATGCTGAGTTGTATCCCACATATTTTCCCGGTTTCCTGTTCCGTGGTATTTTCTTTTTTAAAGATAATGTCCGCATTGATGATAAAATCATATTTATCCTCCATTTTTTCCAGTCTTTTCAAGGTCATAATCTCGAGTCGTTCACTGGCTTTTACCTGATCATATTCAAAATTTACCTGCATACATTTTTGTTTGGTATTAAAGTAGAAAGGAGTGCGCCTATTTCCAAATTTAATTTGACGTTACGAAATATATTTTTTTAGGGTGTTAATATTACCATATTAATAAATAATTGTTAAAGTCTGATTTACTTGGCTTTATCAGTAGGAATTTTAACCTTATTTAGCTAAATTAATTATTGAATTACTCACTTCCCCCCCAAAACGATACCTATCATGAAAACAGAGAGCAGTGAACCCGTCAGCCGCAGAAAAAATGATGCAAACAGTATTTTGCTACGCCTGGAAAGGAATAACCGGAACCTTTCGTATCTGAAGGAAAAGTTGAGTTCTTACATTTGTGAACCCAAAACGCTCAACCTTTTTGAGCAAAAGGAATACCTGAGGGAAAAGCTCGAAGGATTGCGGAATAGCAATCAGGAACTAATGTCAGCGCTTAAACAAAGGCAGGTATCTTTTGAGGATCGCATGGAGCACGTACGGGAACAGCGCAGGGCCCTGCGGGAACTTGAAAACAAGGTTTTGGAATATATCGGAATGGCCAAAATGCATTGTTAAGGATCCTAAGTGATATCAGCATCTGATTTGTCCGGCAAAAGCAGGGAAGCTACAATGCCACCTGCCAAAGCAAGGACAATTACCAAAAGGGACACCCATTCTTCAGGGTGTACATAATCCGTCAGCAACATTTTAAATCCCACGAATGCCAGGATCACCACCAGGCTGTAATTGATATAGCGGAATTTCGCCAGCATCCTGGATACCAGGAAATACATGGAGCGGAGTCCCAGGATGGCCAGGATATTGGAGGAGAATACTATAAATGGATCGGCTGTGATCGCCAGGATCGCGGGGATGCTATCCAGCGCAAAAAGAATATCGGTTACCTCAATGATGATCAGGGCTATAAATAAAGGTGTTGCAGCCTTAACCCCCATGCGTTTTACAAAAAATTGGTTTCCGTGCATATCGGAGGTAATGGGATATAGTTTTTTGAATTGCTTGAACACAAAGGAATTTTTGGGTTTGAACTCATGATCCCCTGAACGCAGCATTTTAAAGGCCGTAAAGAGCAGGAAAACCCCGAAAACATAGATGATCCAATCGAAATGGTTGATCAGGGAGACCCCGAACAGGATCATTAGGGCACGGAAAACAATGGCGCCCAGTATTCCCCAGAACAACACCCTGTGCTGGTATTGCGGCGGGATCTGGAATGCAGAGAAAATCACAGCGATCACAAATACGTTATCGATGCTTAGTGAAAGCTCGATGAGGTACCCTGTAATAAATTTCATAACCGCGGTCCCGGGCGTTAAGCCGGTAGGATTTGCTATGAGATCTCCCGAAAAAAGCCAGTAAATAACCCCACTGAATGACAAGGCTATGGTAACCCATACCGCTGTCCAGATCCCGGCTTCCTTTGAACGGATCACATGGTCCTTCTTGTTGAAAACACCCAGATCTAATGCAAGAAATACAAATATGAGAGCTAAAAAGGATACCCAGATCCACATGGTCAGTGATAATTAGAGCGGCAAAGATAGGAATCGTTTCAATTCAAAAGCAGGGCGGGGCCAATACTAACGGAACTGATCAAAAATAATAGGGATTACGCTCAATTACGGAGTTTCTACATGCCGGGAGTTGTATAAGAACGGTAGCAGCCTAGCTACAATACCTTTAGGAGGAAACCTGTGATTAGTTGAAATACAGCCCGTTAAATTTTCGTTAATTGAACAGGGCCGAAAGGGGGTTTCCTTAAAATTTTGATACATTTAAGAAAACACCCTACCGATGAAAAATATACTATTTGGCCTGGCCGTAATCTCCATCCTGGTGATAACCCTCTCGGCCACAACCTCGGAAACTTCCCCCCTTAAAAAATATTTTATAACTGGTGATCCCGGCATCGCTTCGGTTGACCAGCTTGCCTTTGGTCCTGAAGGGATTTTGTTTATTGGTGATAGTGAAAGCGCTGCTGTTTTTGCCATTGACACAAAAGACCTGGAGTCTAAAGCGGTGGGCGGCGAAATCAGTATTGATGGTTTTGACGGAAAAATCGCATCCTCCCTGGGTACAACCAAAGACCAGATCGCCATTACTGACATGGCGGTGAACCCTGTTTCAAAAACGGTGTATTTCTCAGTTAAGCTGATAGACGGGACTCCTGTTTTATTAAAACTGGTTGACGGCTTGCTTGAGAACGTACCACTCAAGGACTTAAGTTTTAGCAAAATAGGGCTTGCCGACCCGGTTGCTTCGGATGCCGTCGACCATAGGGAAAGGCCACTGCGTGAATGGACTATATCCGATATGCAATTCCACAATGGCAACGTCCTGGTATCCGGGCTAAGCAATAAAGAATTTGGTTCTACCTTCCGGAGCATCCCATTTCCTTTTAACGATACACAGGATTATGCAACCCTGGAGATATGGCATGCCGCCCATGGTAAATATGAAACCCATGCCCCTGTTAAAACCTTCGATGTGATCCAACTCGATTCCAAAGATTATATCATGGCCAGCTATACCTGTACGCCCCTGGTGCTGTTTCCGTTGGATGAACTTAAAGATGGTGCCCATACCAAAGGTCGTACAGTTGCAGAATTAGGAGCGGGAAACTCGCCTATTGATATGATTTCCTATGAAAAGGAAGGACAAAAATTTTTCCTGATGTCCAACAGCGACCGGCCCGTGATGCGGATCAAATACAAGAACATTGCAGCCTTCCAGGAATCCCTGACCGACCCGGTGACAGAATTTGCCGCTACAAAGGGCGTGGCTTTTGATAACCTCCCTTTCCCCTATGTTCTGCAAATGGATAAGCTGGATCCTGATAACGTCGTGTATATACAACGGACTGCTGAAGGAGACCTGGTACTGAAAAGCCGCACAACGAAATGGATGTAAAAGTCCGGCATAATCGTATCCGAAAAAAGATCAAGCCATCCTTGGTCTTTTTTTGTTTTCTGGCATTACTCCCGGCCTGCCGGCAGGATCATGGAACCCCAAACCTGGTGGTACAGTACAAAAACGGGAGTGCAACATCCCTCAGCGTTCAAACCGATACCGACCCGGCTGAATTCAGGCTTTTTATCGCCGGTGAAGAAGAAACCCCTGTGCTTGGTGAGATAGTTAGCAGCGATAAAGGCATCCTATTTATTCCAGCTATCCCTTTTCAGCCCGGGCGCTCGTACCACGTTTACAGGGAGGATCAGAAAGTGGGGGACTTTAGTATTGCAGAAGCTGAAGGGAGGAAAAGACCCCAGGTATCCCGATTCTATCCCACGACGGACAGTGTTCCGGAAAACCTGTTGAAGGTATATGTCCAATTCTCCATGCCCATGCAGGAGGTGGGCAATGCGCTGGATTTCATCGAGGTCAGGGATGTATCCGAAGGACAGCCTGTGGATATTTTTCTGCGCATGGAATCAGAATTGTGGAATAAAGAACACAACCTGCTCACCTTATGGCTCGATCCCGGGCGAATCAAGACCGGCCTGATACCCAATATGGCCAAGGGCCTTCCGTTAAAAGCGGGACATTCCTATGCCATCCGTATTTCCCCGGAATGGAAATCTGCCACAGGCCTGCCATTGGAAGAGGGATACGAAAAAACATTCCATGTGGGAATTGGTGACAGGTCGAGCCCGGACCCTGGCAGATGGGAACTGCAATCGCCGAAAGGCAATACCCGTGACCCGTTGAAGCTGGTATTCCCGGAACCCCTGGACGCAGTCCTCCTCCCTGAATGCCTGCAAATACGGGATAGGGAAGACGGAGACGTAATCGTTCATTACCGGCTGGGACCCCTTGAGTCATCTATAGAAATTATACCTTCAAGTGCTTGGAATAAAGAGGAATATACTTTACTAATTGATCCTAAACTTGAAGATTTGGCCGGCAATAACCTATGGGGTTTATTTGACGAAAAGATTCGGGAGGGAAATCCCGTTCCCCGTGAGGTTAAAAAGGGGCAACTGCAGTTTACTGTCAAGTAGGTAGTTCTTCAGGATTGCCACGCAGGTTGGTCATCCAGACATATCCCAGTATCCCAAGGGACAGCGTGCTACATACCAGGAATCCAATAAATATGGGCAGTGCAGTGTCGGTAACATATCTGCCGATAAAGGCACTGATGGGAACGGCCATCAGGGTTGATACAAGACCCGTCAGGGCTGCTCCGATTCCGGCGATATGTCCTACCGGTTCCATTGCAATGGCCCTAAGATTCCCAAACAGGAAGCCTATGGCAAAGAACTGCAGCCCAAAAAACAACAGCAACACCCCAACACCTGGGTTTGGGCTGTCATAAAAAATCAGGATATACGCGAGGGATATCCCGAAAAATGCAAACAGGGAGGTTATGATCATGTTCTGCATGCCGAACCGCAGTACAAAAGATCCATTTAAAAAGATGGCAGTTCCTATGGTAAGTGCCAGCCCGGCAAATATATAGGGAAATTGTTCCTTGAGGTTGTATTGGTCCTGGAATATCTGCTGGGCCGTACTGAGGTAAACCAGAAAAGAACCGGTGATAAAGCCTGATATGAGGGTAAAGGCCACGGTAATCCGGTAGGTGATCAGTTCTTTTAATCCGTCCATAAAGATATGGCGGCTTAATGGAATACGCATTGCGGACTTCAGGGTTTCGGGCTGCCGCCTCCAGAACCACAGGCATACCAGGATGCTGAAAAAAACCTGGGCATAAAATATGGCTTCCCAGTTATAGTTGTCCAATAATAACTTACCGCTGGCAGGGGCTATGATAGGCACCAGGATAAAGACAACGGTTACAAACGACATGATACGGGCCATATGATCGCCGCTGTAACTGTCCCGCACCATGGCGATACTAATGGTTCGGGGAGCAGAAAGCGCAACCCCCTGCAAGATCCGGCCCCCTATCATCATCTCAAGGCTGACCGCAAAAATGCATATAAAACTGGCCAGTATAAATACCGCAAACCCGATGTACACCACAGGTTTCCTGCCGATACTATCAGATACGGGACCAAAGAGGAGGGGGCCAACACCAAGGCCCAGGAAGAACATGATGATCAGCAACTGCTGATCCGCAGGATTTTTTGTACCCACCGCAAGGCCTATAATGTCAAGGGCGGGGAGGAGTGCATCGAGGGCGAGGGCAGCTATGGACATCAGGGAAGCCATAAGGGCTACAAACTCAACCTGGCTGCGCTGTGCTATTTTCATTCGGCAAAAATAACAGATTTCAATATAGTGATACGGATGTCAGGTAAATAAACTGGAATTTGTATGGCGTACACCGCCGCGCAGGCAGCTGTAGGCATAAGTTCGTCCGGATTTATACCATTTGCATGATTTCGGACAATGGGTAGTCACCGATTCATACATTTGATTTGCGATTACTAACGATCAAAATCACACAGGTATGAAAACAATTCCTTATCCTTTGTACAGCCCCCCGCAATTATTTAAACGTGAACGGAAATTCACCGGGTATCTCTCCGTGTTCCTGGCCTTTTGCATGCTGCATCTCAGCACGGGTTGTTCCTATTACAAGGTACGGGAAGTACCTGCAACCAGGGATGATATGGCAAGCCATATCCGCGAATTCAACGATCAACGCAATTATGCGATCATCAATGAGTCATGGCATCTAAAAAACCTGTCCATTAACGAAGACACCAAAACCCTTTCTGGTATTGCAGGATCCATATCACCCCAGCACCATTCCGATAAGATTCGGACCATCAAAAAAACCTACCGTTTTAAAGTGAAACAACGGGAGCCCTTCAATGAACTCCATTTTACGGTGGTGTCTGAAAATATGCCTGTTGTGGGGGACAGTGTTACCATTCCTTTTACAAAAATCGAAGCCATTACGGTCAATGACAGGAACACAGGCCGCGCCGTCCTGAATGTCATGGCAGGTACCATTGGTACACTCTTTGCCGTTACACTGATCATAGCCGCTTTAAAAAGTTCCTGTCCTTTTGTTTACACCAAAAACGGTGATGAATATGTATTCCAGGGGGAACTCTTCCCGGGTACCTTAACCCCGGGTATGCAGCACCCGGATTACCTGCCCTTGCCCGGGTTCCTTCCGGATGGTTCTTCCTACTCGGTGATGGTAACCAATGAACTCAGGGAAAAACAGTACACAGACCTCTTACAGCTCTGGATCGTGGATCATGAAATTCACACCAAAGTACTCCTGGACGACAAGGGGGATATTCAAACTTTTTCGAAGCTCTTTCCACCCCAAAAAATATACAATGAGTCGGGCAGGGTAGGCCCCGAAGCCTTTGAAGCAATCGATGGCCGGGCCTATACCTTCAACAATGAGCTGGCCACAACCCACAGTACCCGCGAACTGATACTCCATTTTGACAGGCCACCCGCTGCCGGCCATGCCAGCTTGTTACTTACCGCCAAAAATTCTCTGTGGCTCGATTACATCTTTGGAAAATTTAATGAACAATTCGGTGCCTACTATAACAAATTTCAAAAGGACCAGCAGCAGCTCAGTGCCGAAAAGACCCGGCAATGGGTGGACGAACAGGATATCCCACTGTCGGTATACCTGAAAACGGATAAGGGGTGGGAACTTGTAAAAAAAATCCAGACAGTGGGGCCCATGGCCAACCGGGACCTGGGGATCGAACTCGAACTGGACCGAGTCAGCAGCCCGAAAGTAGAGGTGAAGTTGGTTTGTGGTTTTATGTTCTGGGAACTTGATTATGCAGCCATTGATTATGGGGAGGATCAAAACCAGGCCCGAATTACAAAAATTACGCCTTACCTGGCCCTGGACGAAAACAATACGGATGTTACCTCCCTGCTGAGCAGCGTGGACGAACAATACCTGGTACAACCCGAAAGGGGCAATGCCGTTACAGTAAATTTCCATGCAGACAACCAACCGGCAGGAACAACACGATCAGTATTTCTGGTCAACCAGGGTTATTATAATTACGTCCGTGATTATAAGGGGATCCCTGACTTTAATCGGCTGAAAAGCTTCCGGGATAAAAATGCCTTTACCCGGTTTTCCGAAAATAGTTATAATAGTATACTGGCCGTTGACAGAGTAACAGACCCAACCCTAACGCTACAATAAGATGGAAACAAGCTATACCGGCCATTCAATGGCGGCAGGACATACCGCAAAACCAGACGAAGTTGCAGAAAAGGCCGCAAAACAACGGATAATTACCGGATGGGAGATGCACCTTATACATTTCAGGTTGCGCTTAACGCTGTTGCTTGTTATTACGCGATGTTATTCCAATCCACTGGATTGGGTACGGGCACTTCGTTACCTGGTCCGTCTCCGGAAGAAATTCCTGGGGGATTCCGAAATCCGAAAAATGGCTTATGCAGGTGGCAGATACTATATGGGATTATATACCCCGGGTTGGAACGGCAGGGGGTACCGCCAATTTATAGCCTCCCAGCTGAACGATTTTAAACCGATACGCGGCGGTGCGAACCGATTGAATACCGTGTTTTTGGCGGTGACAAAAAAATGTACCCTTCAATGTGAACATTGTTACGAATGGGAAAACCTCAATAAAAAGGATATCCTTACGGCGGAGAGTATCAGCAGGATAGTCGCAAGGATTCAGCAAAGCGGTGCCAGCCAGGTGCAATTGCTGGGAGGGGAGCCATTATTGAAAATCGATACGGTTTTACAGGTCCTGGAGAATGCAGACAGAAGTACAGACTTTTGGGTGGTCACCTCCGGGTTTAAACTGACGGGTGTAAATGCAGCCGCCCTCAAAAAAGCCGGACTTACCGGTGTGATCGTAAGCCTGGACCACCAGGTGCCGGAAAAACATAATGCGTTCAGGGGCTTTCGTGACGCGTTCTACTGGGCGGAGGAAGCGGTTAAAAATGCAGGCGAAAACAACCTGGTGGTAGCCCTCAGCCTTTGTGCCACCCGGGAATTCATATCTGAAGGAAACCTGCCGGACTATATGGAACTCGCCAAAAGATGGGGGGTTTCCTTTGTACAGCTCCTGGAACCAAAACCGGTAGGCCACTACAGCGGACAGGAGGTTTTGCTCCAACCTGCGCATATCAAACTACTGGAAGCATTTTTTATACGGATGAATTTCTGCAAGGATTATGCAGATTATCCTATTGTTACCTACCATGGGTACTATCAAAGGAGGTCAGGGTGTTACAGCGCCGGTGTCAAAGGGATGTATGTGGATACGAATGGCGACATGAATGCCTGCCCGTTCTGTCAGCAAAAAGCGGGGAATGTTCTCGATGGAAACTTTGATGGGAACCTGGAGGCTTTGGCGGGCCGAGGGTGCCCTTCCTATAGCATCCAATCCGGGATATCATGAATCTGTACGGATATACCCCAGTGGAACTCTGGATCCTGGGCACATTGCTGTTTATAGCGCGATACCTGTTGCTGGCCGGATTGGCTTACCTGATCTGCTACCATGTCTGGAAAAAACGGTTGATGCAGTGGAAGATACGGAAGGCATTCCCCGGGAGTAGTGAGATCCGGGCTGCTATCGGGTATTCGATACAGACGTTTATCATTTATGGTGGCAGTATCTGGCTCTTCCTGTACTGGACCGGGAAGGGGATGACCAGGAGCTATGAAACCCTCGAAACCTATGGATTCGCCTATTTTGTTGTTAGTATCTTCCTGATGATACTCCTCCACGATACTTATTTTTACTGGACTCACCGGTTGATTCACCATCCCCGGTTGTATCCCTTCATCCATAAAACGCACCATCGGTTCCACAACCCAACGCCCTGGGCTGCCTTTGCCTTTCATCCCCTGGAAAGCATTATCTCGATGGGGATCATCCCCATAATCATCTTTGGGATACCATACCACCCGCTGGCACTGGTCATATTCATCACTTTTATGGTAGCATATACCGTATTCATACACCTGGGATACAGTATTCCTGCCTTAGAAGTAATAGATATAGGGAATGACAGCAGGGACCACGACTACCACCACCATAAAGGACACGGCAATTACGGCCTGTATTTTACTTTTTGGGATAAAGTGATGGGAACCTATCGGGAGAAAAAGGAGTGAAAATACTCGCAGGGTCCAGCCTGGTGCCGGGTTCATTCTGATACAGGATCCTTCTTAAAATGGAATCGGTAGATGAGGTCGAATTTTAGAATAAAGTTATCCTTAAACCCTGTATTTAATACGGTCCGGTTATCGCCAATATAAATTGATGCCAGCGATAAGTCTACCTTATCATTCCGGTCATAAACCTTATAGGATCTGAAAATGGCGTATCCTGCTTTTACATTCAGCAAAACAGAAGAGGTAATCGGGTAACGGATGTATGAAAATAGTTCGTTCGAACCTTTGGTGACATAGGCACGGTTGAAATTGGGATCATGAAGGACGTAGGTTGACCCAAGGCCGTCGAAATTCATACCTAGTCTAATTTTAGGGCCTACCGCATAATTGATATCAGCTACTGACGGCAGGAGAATGGTGGCTTCAAAACGGTTGTTGGGACTAAGGTAATAGCCCCCTACCAGGGGAACCACCAGCTGGCCATATTCCTCGGTATTTGTATAAAACCCGAATGTGTATTTAAGTCGTTTGGAATGCGTCCGGGTAAAAAGCGCCGCCACCCCAAGCTGGAACCCGTCCCTGAACCCGTTTGAAAAATCGGAAGAAAATTTAGGGAGCAGCAGGTAGGTGGCAGACCAGGTATCAGAATAAACCTGGTTTACACCCATTCTCATCCCGAGGGAATACAACTGAGCCCCGTCCGGGAGGGATGGGTCGAGTCCGACAGTGAGGCTGTTTCCGGTAAAGCTGCCTATCAGGACCAATTTTTTATTCAGTACCACTGGCAGGTCTACCTGCAGGTTCCATTCGTTAATGGGGGAGCCCTCCAGCCCATTGTCAAATTCATTGTTGGGGGTGATGGCATAGGAAAACCTGGCCAGGTCTATATAGGACTGTGAGGCCCCGGGGGCAGTCCAAAAAAGGAATATACCAAGTATTAGGGATCCTTTAAAAACGGGCACTCTCAACATGAAACAGGGGGGTCAGCAAAAGGCCTCATGAAGCATCTCTTTATTTTGGGGTTAAAGATACTGTAAATATCGGTAGTTGGAAAAGCTGCGGGACAAGGGCTATCCGTCATGGAGTGAGAAAATGGTCTCCCCGTATGGGCATACATTATACCGGGATATAGATCAACGGTCCACCGGCGTTTCGAAAACAGCGACCCACTTGCTTAAAACATATCAAAAACATACCCCAGCAACCAGTACAATATTAAAAAAACCACAATGGTGCCGATACAGCCACACTTGCCCCCGCCGATTTTTTTGGCGCCGATCCCGGCTAAAACGGCCCTGATTATATTCTTCATGATTATTCTATAAGATGGGATCAAAACTACATAGAATGCAGGTGCAGAACGTAATCCATTACAAAAAAAAGTAACGTGATTGCTCCAAATGGGTTGTAAAAGGTATAGAAGTCGTATTTTTAAGCTAAAGCAAGGGCCCGACCAAAATGGGCCCGTTATAAAACATGAAGCTCAGGATAAAGGGAAATACAATACGTTACCGCCTTACACAATCGGAAGTGGCCACGCTATGCAGCCAGGGCTATTTAGAGGAGATCACCGCTTTCGGTTCAGGAAGGTTGGTATATGCAGTACAGCTGATGGGAGGTCTGGAAAAACTAGAAGCCGCGTTTACCGGGGACCGTATTGTTTTGAGGGTACCCGAAAGCATCGGAAAGGGTTGGGACGCCAGTGACCTGGTAAGTATCCGGGATATAATGGAGTTGGAGGATGGGGAGGGACTGGAGCTTTTGCTGGAAAAGGATTTTGCCTGTCTGGACGAAAGGGAGGAAGATCAGTCAGACAATTATCCCAATCCAAAAGCAGAAGACCAGAGAAATGGATAAAAGCAACATCAAGGATGGTACACAGCCCCGTAAAGTTTCGCCCATTGGGCCGGAAACTTTTACCGGGCTGGAATTAAAGGACCCGGTACGATATGCGGCAGGAAAATTGGGGGTTTATGAAGCATTGAAGCATACCTTTAAAGAAATGGGGGTAGTGCGTTCCATGCGTGCTCTTTTACAAATGAACCAGCAGGATGGCTTTGATTGCCCCAGCTGTGCCTGGCCTGATCCTGAAAACCCATCCAAAATTGCTGAATACTGTGAGAACGGTGCCAAAGCCCTGGGGGACGAAGCGACCAATTCACATATAGGGGCCGATTTTTTTGCGGCCCATTCTGTGGAGGAACTCTCCTTGTTATCTGACTACCAGCTGAATAAATTTGGGAGGTTAACTGAACCCCTGATCCTCCGGAAAGGGAGTGTCCATTATGAACCCGTAAGCTGGCAGGAGGCCTTTAAACTGATTGCAGCTGAACTCCACAGACTGGACAATCCGGATGAGGCTATCTTTTACACATCCGGGCGGTCCAGCAACGAAGCTGCCTTTCTGTACGGGATGTTTGCCAGGGCATTTGGTACAAATAACATGCCCGATTGTTCCAATATGTGCCATGAGTCGAGTGGAATAGCCCTTTCGGAGACCCTGGGGATCGGGAAGGGGAGTACCACGCTCGAAGATTTATATAAGGCAGAAGTGATCATTGTGGCCGGGCAGAATCCGGGTACTAACCACCCGCGGATGTTGAGCGCATTGGAGAAATGCAAGGAAAACGGAGGGTATATAATCAGTATCAACCCGTTAAGGGAAACAGGGCTGGTCAATTTTAAAAATCCACAGAACGTAAAGGGGATGCTGGGTCCCGGGGAAGAAATGGCCGACCTGCACCTGGCTGTCAATATTAACCAGGACATTCCCCTGATGAAATTGATTCTAAAAAAGCTGGCAGCACGCGACAAGGAAACTGGAACGGTATTCGATCACGGTTTTATACGTGATTATACTGCCGGGTATGAGGAACTGATGGACGATCTGGACAACTATTCAGAAGCCGAATTGCTACGCCCTACAGGGGTAACCGAAGCGAAGGTGGAAGAAGCAGCCTCCCGACTCGCGGAAAGCGAGAGGATCATTGTATGCTGGGCCATGGGGCTTACCCAGCATAAGAATGCTGTGGAAACCATCCGGGAATACGTAAACCTGCTATTGCTCAAGGGCGCTATAGGAAAACCGTATAGCGGGACTTGCCCGGTACGTGGCCATAGTAATGTTCAGGGAGACCGGAGCGTGGGAATACAACACTTTGTGGATGAAGGACTGAATGATCGTATCGCAGAACATCTGGGATTTAAACCACCTTCGCATGAAGGCGTGGATACAGTTGGTGCCATGCAAGCCATGCACGAAGGCCGGGCCAAAGTATTTATGTGCCTGGGCGGGAATTTTCTGAGGGCGGCCTCTGACACAGACTATACAGCAAAGGCACTGCAAAGATGCCGGCTGTCGGTACAGGTAAGTACCAAACTGAACCGCACGCACCTGGTGACGGGGGAGACCGCCATCATACTCCCAACTATCGGGCGATCTGAAAAGGATGTACACGATGGGACTACCCGTTTTCTTACGGTTGAAAACAGTATGGGACAGGTACGCAGGTCCAGGGGGCTTTTAAAACCAGCCTCAGGGAATATCATGAGTGAACCTGAGATCATTGCAGAGCTGGCCCATACCTATTTTAATGGGCGGCATCCCGTTGCATGGAAGGCCATGGGACAGGACTACACCCTTATAAGGGAAAAGATAGACCAGGTAGCCAAAGGATTTGAACAGACCAATCAGCGATCGGAGGGCACGGGGTATTATTTGCCCAACAATACCAGGGAGCGCGACTTTAGTGCGCTGCCGGGGGGCAGGGCTCAAATAACGGTTAATACACTGCCGGACCACCAATTGGAACCGGACGAAATGCTGTTGATGACCATTCGTTCCCACGACCAGTTCAATACCACTATCTATGGCCTGGACGACAGGTACCGGGGGGTATATAATGAACGGAGGGTGCTCTTTATGAATCCTGTTGATATGGACGCATACGGATTCTCAAAAGAGACTGTTGTGGACATGAGCAGTACCTATGACAAAGTAACACGTACAGCCCGGAATTTTAAAGTGGTACCCTATGATATTCCTCAGCGTAACCTGGCGGCTTATTTTCCTGAGACCAATGTGCTGGTACCCTTTGACCGATATGCCGACAGGAGCAAAACCCCCATCAGTAAATCCATAAAGGTCAGGGTGGTAATGCACAGGGCTTAACTATGAGATTACACTAAAAAGATATACAAAGATTAATTATAAACAGAGAACCATGAGCGTTACGAATAAAAAAGACCATGCAGATTTTCAGGATCCCTACAGGAGATCCTCCAACTTTGGGAAAACAAAAGATGATACGGATAAAAAACCTACAGGAGACGGTACCCTGCGAACAAAGAAGGATCCTGAAAAGGACATCAGGGAGATCCGAAGGGTAGTGGATGAATTGTCAGAGGAAGATAAACAGGAAGAATAGTAAGTTCCCCATCCAGGCAGGAATAGGCTTATGGACAGGGATTATCCCTATGTTTGCAATCACGGATCAATTAAGTCTGGTATATGGCCCAAAAGGATGATAGCAAAGTCCGGAAGAAAGCAGAGAATGCCCGGGTGCACGAAGAGGTTGCAGCAGACAATGCAACCACGGAAAAAGATGTGGCCAAAACGCATGGTGAAATTCTCAGACAGCAGATCATTGACGGGCAGGAGACCTATGATAAAGCCCCGCTCAGCATCCTTACCAGTTCATTTGCAGCCGGGCTTGAAATTGGCCTGGGCTATTTGCTCCTCTGCAGCCTCTACTTTTTCCTGCAGGGAAAGGTTGCAGAAGACACTTTATTCAAATCCCTTGCACTGGTCTATCCATTCGGGTTTATCCTTGTGATCTTAGGGCAATCCATACTTTTTACGGAGCATACTTCTTTGCTTGCCCTGCCGGTGCTAAACAAAAAAAGGTCTGTAGGAAGCCTCCTGAAACTGTGGGGGCTGGTCATCACGGGAAATTTGGTGGGTGGCTACCTGATGGCCGCGCTGCTCATCTATATCGGCCCGAAAATGCACTTATTTGATGTATCCAATGTTACGGATATCGCCATCCACACCAATGATGTTGCCCTACACGTATTGTTCATCAGCGCCATCCTGGCTGGTTGGGTAATGGGCTTGTTATCCTGGCTGGTGGCCGCTTCAAAAGATACGATCAGCAGGATCGTGATCATATTTATCCTGATGGCAGCCTTGTCCTTTACCGGGCTTCACCACAGTATTGTGGGTAGCGTAGAGGTATTTGCCGGGATGCTTACTTCCCCTTCCATATCTTTTCCCGACTATCTTGTCTTCGAGTCAGTTGCCTTGTTGGGCAATGCATTTGGCGGTGTCGTTTTTGTAGCCCTGTTAAAATACCGGGCCTTTGTATATGAGATACGGGGATAGCAGCAGGGCAGGGTCCAGGCTCAGGCTTCCAGGTACCTCAGGGCTTCATAAACCATAAAAGCTGGCCAGAGCAACGCTTTGATAAAGCCTATGACCCCTGTCCAGAAGCTGGTGGCCATCTGGATATAGTAAATAACTGCCCCGATAAACCCCAGGCCATAGACAGCATTGGAGGCATGGGAATTCCTGTGTGTTTTGTTGGTTGTCATCTGATTATCTTTAAGCCTTAAAAATACACTATAAACCGGAACTTGAGAATGACCAACATCATCACACAATTCCATCCCGGTTGGAGGTATGCACAATCTTTGATCCCCAAGCCGGCAAAAATATAGAAGTTCAGCTTCCCGGTAATCGTTTCAGGCCCCTGCGGGCAACAAAGACCATAAAACAAAAAATAATGAACAATCCCAGGACAGAGGGTAAATACTGGCTGTGGGGTTGGTATTCTTCCAATACCGTCCCGGAAAAGGCAGATAAAAGTGCCGAAAAGGCGCTTGTCATCTTGTAGATATGTTCATAGACCCAGATGCGGTGTTTTTTAAAGATCACAGAAGGGATCAGGTAGCGGAGGAAATCATAAAATATGACAAACAGCAAGGCACCTACCGTGCTGTAAATAACAATAGGGGACCAGATCATCCCAATGGATTGAAAATAATACAGGAAGTACCCCAAAACAATCAGGGCGAGAACTGCCGCTGCCATATCCGGTATTTTTGGGACATTTGATTTGGACCTGATTATCCTGTAGCCCGAAAAAGCAACGTATCCGCTGAGTATGGTAATGACCAGCAAAAAGGCATTTACACCAAAAACAAATACGCCAATTAATCCGGTCAGGATCACCACCGAAATAAACCGGAGGAAATAATGGCCGCTGTTCCGGTGTATAGGTCCCCCTTTGGCAGACAACAGGGCAATCAGTCCAAGGATGAGAGCAATTGACCCCGTAGTGACATGTAATAAGATATTCAGCGTATGAAATGCTTCCATTGAATGGGTATATGCACTGACCAGAGCCATTTCCAACCATGGATGAGGCTCGGATTTATCGATCTATGGCCGGATTGACGGGTTGAGGGGCTTGTGACTGTACGGTTTATGATAAATTTAGGGAAAATGTGTAATTTGCTGGGGAACATTTATGAACTCCCTATGAAAAGATTGGTGATACGCCTGTTGCTATCAGGAATGTTCCTGATGACAATACACGTGGTATGGGGGCAGGAGATGCCCCAGAAGGAAGCCCTGATACAGGCGGAACAGGCTGAAGAAGAAACCCCTTTGATCCTGAAGTTCGAACCACAATTTGCCGCTGCGGAAGCTGAACGCCGGGAGGAAATTGAAATGAAAAAAGCACTGATCGATTCACTTGATATTTCCGAAACAAGGCGCCAGAAACTTATACGGGACCTTTACAAAAGCGAGGGTTCCAGGAGGCTCAATAAAATTCTACTGGCCAATACACGGTTTGAAGAAGATCCGGATCAATAGGGGAGCGAATCCTTAACAATTTTTGCCCAAACCTTCATCCTGCAATAGGGCTTTCATGTTTCCAAAGTGAACCTGGCTCTATGCGGGTCGGTACGGCTGCAGATTCGAGAAATATCTCCCGGAACAAATCATTTATTAATTCCACTTCAGGGGCCACTCCGGTTGTTAAAGGTCATACTAAAGCTTTCATACAGCCAGTACAGGCTGTATTTAAGTTTGGAACAGCCCCATCTCTAAATGTCCTTCGTCTGCCGGGATCTTATCATACAGATCTGGTATGGTTTCTTCTCTCCTTTCAATCAAGTGTATAAAATGTCATTTATGAAATAAGAAGCAACCTGCTATCCGCTGTTGTCAGAAGGGGGTGCCTGTGACATACCGGAGATAGCTTAAGTATCAAAAAAAGGCCGGGCCAGGGCACGGTACATCAGGGAATTTAATCGATTACAGGGTCTTGTGAAGGTATTTGTTCCTGAAAATATGCTATTTGTTTATAGCTAATTGTAGCACAAAGGAATTAAAAATTCTTTAACTATTTGGTATATAATTTGTGCTTACCTTTTAGAAACTAAAATTAAAATAAATGGTACGTCGTATAGTTAACCGGTTCATAATCCTGTTGCTGCTTCCAGGGATAGGAGCATGCGGCAGTGCTTCGCAGGCGGGACTCCAGCCTGATCAAACAGCTGAAGTTGACCGGCTGGTGGAAAGCAAATCCTTTCGGATAGAATCCGATTGGGCCCAGCCATTTGTTACCAACAGCATAACTCAGGTTTCCAATGCGGGTTTATTGCCTCCGGGAAGTACTGCCGGGCGCATCAATTTAATTGGGAACAGCAATTACCTTCAGATGGAAGGGGATAGTGTTGCTGCCTATTTACCATATTATGGGGAACGACAGGCCGGCGGCGGGTATGGTGCCAATAGCGCGATACAGTTCAGGGGCGTCCCCAAAGGCCTGGACATAAAAAAGGACCCGAAAACCCTGGGATACCGTATGAATTTTGATATCCGTGAGAAAGGTGAAAATTATGCTGTTTCAATACAACTCTTTCCCAACCTCAGGAGCCATATTACAGTAACCAGTTCCCAACGCTTTGTTATCAGCTATGATGGCAAGGTTGGGGAACTGAGGGAGAACGGTACATTTTAATGTCTGATATCCGGGAGTCCTTCACTTTTAATCTGCCAGAGGATAACCGTTTTAGACGGACCACAAATTTAAGTACCTTAGGGCCCTAAAACCAATAACCATGAATATAAAAGCTACTGTCGGTGCTCTTTTCTTACTGTTTATTTTCGCATGTAAAGGACCGGTTAAGGAAGCCGGTAGCACTGAAAACACATCCGGGGTACACGATCCAAGCCGGCAGGCAGTAAGCCAGTTTGAGGATATGGAAGGGAATCCGGTCGCCTTGTCTGATTTCAGGGGCAAAAGGATATTGCTGAATTACTGGGCTACCTGGTGCAAACCCTGCCTGGAAGAAATGCCGGCACTGCAGCGTTCCCGGGATATATTGGAGAAGGAAAACTATATATTTTTACTGGCTTCAGACCAGTCCCTTGCTACCATCCAAACGTTTGTAGCAAAACGGGGCCTCGATTTTAATTTTATCAGATTCAAGGGTTCCCTGGCCGCCCTGCAGATCAGTGCCTTGCCTACAACTATTATCTACAATGCGGCAGGGGAGGAGGTTGATAAGATCGTCGGGGGAGTGGAATGGGATGCTCCTGAAATGATCCAAAAACTAAAAGAAATACAATAAATGAGTATATATAAAATATTATCAATCAGTATTTTAGTGATATTTTTTTCCTGTGCTGAAGAACCGAAAAAAGAAAAGGAAAAATCAAGTGTAATACCGATCACTTCGCCAGCGGGGCAGGGGAGTTCCCTGCCTTCGTTGTTTTCCGATGGGGAAGCGGTATGGCTCTCCTGGGTTGAAAAGGAGGGAGATTCCCTCAACAGGTTGCGCTATTCAACAATGGGATCCGGCAAATGGCAGGAACCTGCAGACATTGCCCAGGGAACCGACTGGTTTGTGAATTGGGCGGATTTCCCAGTGATTGCAGCGAATGATGGCAATTTACTCGCGCATGTGCTGAAGAAATCATCGGCCGGCACTTATTCCTATGATGTTAAGCTGAATCTGCTGCCTGATGGCGTACAGGAATGGGAAAACGATATCCCGTTGCATTCCGATAATACACCTACGGAACATGGCTTTGTTTCGGTGCTGCCCTATACGGAAGGGACATTTTTCGTGACCTGGCTTGACGGAAGGAATACCGGGGAGCAGGAAGGCGGGGGACATGGTGCCATGACCATTCGTGCAGCCGAGGTTTCGGCTATTGGGGAAATACGGAATGAGGCGCTGCTGGATGACAGCACCTGTGATTGTTGCCAGACCACTGCCGCACTAACGGATAATGGCCCGGTCGTGATTTACCGGGACCGTTCCGGGGAGGAGGTCCGGGATATGAGTATCGTGCGGCAGGTGAATGGCTCGTGGACGGCACCGGAGACCGTATTTGCGGACAATTGGAAGATTAAGGGCTGCCCGGTAAACGGTCCAAAAGCCGCTGCAATGGGCAATAACCTGGCCGTAGCTTGGTTCACGGCCGCGGCTGAAGAACCAATGGTAAAACTTGTATTCTCAGCGGACGGGGGGGAACATTTTGATAAACCGGTCACTATTTCGGAAGCAAACGCCATGGGGAGGGTGGATGTGCTGTTGCTTAATGGGGAAACAGCACTGGTGAGCTGGATGGAAACGATGGATGCGATGGCCGGCATCAAAACGGTAAAAGTGGACCGATCCGGGACAATGTCCGATGTTGTGGAAATAGCGAAGCTGGATGCTTCCCGGTCCAGTGGGTTCCCTCAGATGGAACTGATGGGAGACAACATATACTTTGCATGGACCGATATCCGGGACACCGGGTCCGTGGTACGAACGGCATATATACCTGTGGCCGCATTTTAATTGAATAGGAACAGGCGGTAATACCTTATACTTGTCAAGCATAAAAAAAACCCTGCTTTCTGAAAAGCAGGGTTTTTCAATTGTATGAAGTAGGATCCTTATTGCGCGTTCATGCCAATGTTCGCCGAAGCGACTACAGAACCCAAATCATTCGGACTTGCATGAATACTAACGTGCCCGTTCAGTTCCAACAGGCCTTCAAAGGTAATGGGCTCGCCGTTATCCAGCTTGGTAACCGTGGTATGGCCTACGTTGCATTCGCATGATTTTAAGGTCAATGCCACATCACCACCTTGCGCTGCCGTATTGTACCGGATAAACGCCGGATGTGAGGAGGTAGTGGAGCCGTCCAATTCAATCAGGACTTCGGTATTACCACTGTCGTCCTTGGTAAATTTAGCCTTCCCGGTAACACCGGATCCGTTGACCTCAGTTAACTGGTAAACTTTGGAATCCACTATTACAGGATCATTCCCGTTGTCATCCTTGCTGCAACCAGCAAAAATACCTAGTGCGAGAACCATTAAAATATAGGGTGAACTTTTTAATTTCATAATTTAGTTAATTAAAATTCGCCGACAAATGTAGATTATTGAAGGATTCAAAATTGATCCATTAAAATAAAATCGATGAAATACACAATTGATCGCCGTTTATTAATTCAAGGTTCAAGGTTCAATATTCAATGCTTTGATCTTCCCTGAATCGAGTTACCCGTTATTATTGTAGGGTTGTGTCTAAGACAGGGCTACTTTCGGGTCCTTCAAGAGCAAATCCTAGGAAAGCAATTAAATTCCAACAAATTTAGACCCTGGGAATTGATCCGCATGTACTTTACAGTAAGTAACAATAACTTAAGAGCGGGGCGGGGTTGAGACCCCAGCGCCGTAACTGATACTTAGAACTATTCCCATTGAAGTTAATAGGTGGAATCTGGGATGCTTGCCCTCCATAGCCACGAGCGAAGGAGGGGCAGTAGCAGTCTGCAGTGCGTGCCGTCCAAAGACAAGCAAGCAGCTACCCGAAAATTTCTATTTTTCAAATTAAATAGGTAATAGCCTTACCGGACAAATAGCTGAGGGCAAGGCTACCCTTATCCGAAGTATAGGCGAAGAAAGCTTCGAAAGGTACCGCCACGCCTTAGCGTGGTGGCGAAGTTTATGAGCCGGTTTTCCGCTGTGCGGAAAAATACCTGCGGAGAAGGTGTCTTTTTTGTATTCCTTTTTGGACAAGCAAAAAGGGATAAATAAGATCCTGATAAATAAGGATATCAGTCAGGTTTTGGTATCGTTGGCATTAGAAGTTATCAGTAAGCAGCGTTCTTTTGTAGCTCCCCGGCAAACAGGAGTACAACCTTCCTCCCTGGAGGGTTAAGGGCTGTGTCTAAGACAGGGCTACTTTCGGGTCCTTCAAGAGCAAATCCTAGGAAAGCAATTAAATTCCAACAAATTTAGACCCTGGGAATTGATCCGCATGTACTTTACAGTAAGTAACAATAACTTAAGAGCGGGGCGGGGTTGAGACCCCAGCGCCGTAACTGATATTTAGAACTATTCCCATAGAAGTCAATAGGTGGAATCTGCGATGCTTGCCCTCCATGGCCATGAGCGAAGGAGGGGCAGTAGCAGTCTGCAGTGCGTGCCGTCCATAGCTATGGGCGTAGGAGGGAACGGTGAATAGTAAGCAGTGAACAGTATTACGCCCTTCGTAGCCATTGTTGAAGAAGGGAACAATAAGCAGTGAACAATAGCTTTGCATTCAATGTTTAAAGTTAAAAGTTCAAAGAATTTCAAAATAGCTAGCCACAACATTGCACCTTTTTGTGATGCTGAACGCAAGTGAAGCATTGAACTCAATGTGAGGCTGAGCGCCGGCGGGCAGTCGAAGCCCTTTTCCATGGGCAATTTTCTCGTAGTCGGCAGCAAGGAGTTATAGGATGGAAATTGAAATATTTGCAAAACCTTTATTTCGACTGCGCTCAATATGACAGTTTTGCAAATGACCTTGCTCGCCGGAGCCCTTCAACCTATATTGTCAATTTACCTGGCCGAAGCAGCGAAGTATAGAAGGGAACTGTGCACTTTTAGTGACTTTCGGTTATGTTCTTTTTTAACGGAGTAAAAAAGAATCAAAAAACTCCCTGGCTGATTTTTAATTTACAGATTTAGTCCTTTGAAACATTGAACCTGTACTACTGCGAACTGCCACTGTATACTGCCAACATTTTATAGGGTAACTGACCTTCCCTGAATCGATTTGACCGTTCTAAGTATTTCGTACTTCGTATCGGGACGGGATTAAAACTTTTAAATTTCAGCTTCAAATAGTAAATTGGGTTTTGAAGATTCAATAATTTACTTGTAGCATGAAAATGAGGAAATTCTGGACAACCGACAAAATCCTGAGCCTGGCGGCGATCTTCATCAGTTTTATTACGCTCTACATCTTTATACGGCAGACCAATATCATGGAGCGGCAGAGCCATTTGTCCGTCATGCCGTATTTATTGATCGAAACGTCCGAAAACAGGGGCAACCAGACGTATTCCGTTGACTTGGTGAACCATGGCGTGGGCCCTGCAATCATTGACCAGGTGGTGATCCGATACAAGGGTCGGGAATACCGGCAGCAACTGATGGATTTTTTCAGGGCGGAACTGGAAGGGATGGACAGTGTGGAGGCGGTCAACACTACGACCATTTTAAAAGGTAGCGCTATCCGGTCCGGGGACGGTATCAATGTGCTGACCATTGGCGGCGGCTCCAGGAGTTTTACGGATTTTGCAAAAGCGATGAAGCAGCTTACCGGAAGGAAGTTCAATTACGAGGTACAGTACCGGTCTATCTACGGCCATCGGTGGAAGATCAACGGCGCCGTGGATGAGAAGACCCAGATGCCGGAGCCTTTAGATGATCAATAATAAATTCCAGATCCTACCGGGAAGGGGAGTTTACAGGAAACTATGGGAAGCGAAACATGCCGTCGGGACAGCATTGTCTACATATGCTATTTGACATAATGTAAATTATGGAGCAGAATATAGTAATTCCCGTAATAGCGCTTTTTAGCGCTATTTGACATAATTCAGTTATAGCTACAGCAAAGCTGTACTATAACGTACAGAATTATGTACAAGGGAATTGCGGATTATTACCTGGAGTACTCTTACAACTTCTTAATTCAGTTATAGCTACAGCAAAGCTGTACTATAACGTACAGAATTATGTACAAGGGAATTGCGGATTATTACCTGGAGTACTCTTACAACTTCTTAATTCAGTTATAGATACAGGATGCTGTACTATAACGTACAGAATTATGTAGAAGGGAATTACCGGTTATAGTTGAAACCAATTTTACAAGCGAAAATACTATTGATTCGCTATTTGACATAATTCAGTTATAGCTACAGCAAAGCTGTACTATAACGTACAGAATTATGTACAAGGGAATTGCGGATTATTACCTGGAGTACTCTTACAACTTTTTAATTCAGTTATAGCTACAGCAAAGCTGTACTATAACGTACAGAATTATGTACAAGGGAATTACGGGTTATAGTTGAAACCAATTTAACCATGGAAAATATTATTGATTCGCTATCCGACATAATTCAGTTATTGTACAGCTGTACCATAACGTTAGGAAATCGACGGTGGAGATTCACGAATACCATAATATTAAATAAAAATGACATGAGTATTTATGTACAAGGGAATTACCGGTTATAGTTGTACTGCTTTAATTTATTCGCTACCTGAAATAAATTAGTTATAGTACAGCGCAGCTGTACTATACCCTACAGAATTATGGATAAGGGAATTACCGGTTGTAGTTGAACTGTTTTAGTTGTTAACTGACATATTACAAATCTAATTCGCCGGGACTACTAAATTCCTAAAATTTTATTGGTTCAAAACTCCACCAAATGTATTTAGTTTTCAATTCCTTTTGTACCTGCGGCTATAAGTATAATTTATCAGTTTCATTGAGGTTTCTCAAAATCCGGCGAAGCGGCAGACCTTCCCCGTGGGATCTTTCTCGAAAAAACCAAGTTCAATGAGCCTTTCCATTAAGTCTGCAGGTTTAGATGCGTGTAGTGCTTTTTTTTCCTAATAACCCTGTATTGCTTTACCCATTTTCACAATTGTGGCATCATCCTATCGTCGGTCAGTTAATATCAGTTAAAGCTTAAGGCAACATTGCAAAGAAAGTAGTTCGCCCTCTCCTGGAGCTTTTAAAAAAATCAGGCGTTCTTTACTCTGAATTTTCTATCTTTAAAGGTGTTGGATATTTTCAACGAAAGAACAATACATAACTTCACAAGCTAGGTCTCAGGCACCGGTTCCCTCAGGTTGTTTTAAAAAAAGAATACTATGGAAGAACAAAGACCTTGTCGTCGCATCCGGCGCGTAGATGAATCAGTATCCAATTGGGAATTTTGTGAAGTCAAACCGATTAATACCGTTGGTGGCCTAAATCCGTTTGTAATGGGAGAAATGGAATACTACTACACACGAAGCTTTTCAGAAATTTATGAATGCAGTTGTAATGGCAAAACCGCAAGGGTAATAGTCGAAGATAATTATGAAGTTGGCGTACTTGAAGATCCCGAAAATAAAACCTACGTGTGTGGACTCATATCTATACCCTTGCCGGGAGTGGGCTCATTCTGGCAGCAAGTATCTCGTGAGATTCTTGAAAGAATATTTGGTAGTTCATCTGGCCTTGGACTGGGGCCAATTAGCATGGAACGACCTTTGATTGAGCAAAGGGCTACAGAATTGATTGTTATGCTGGAACCTTATGTAAAGGAAAGGTACCGCAAACCAGTCCCTATCGCCATATGTGGAAAACAAATAAAATTTGATGAGGATGATATTCGTCCCTGGCCCACGGATGATCAAGATTTCCATGTTCCTACAGAAGAAGAAAGAAATACGGAAGAACTACTCGAGATGATTAATAGACTGGCAGAAGGAATCGCGGTTATGAGGAGACGATCTGCAGCTATTGCTGAACTGGAACAGGAAGATTCCGCAAGAGCAAGGGAAGAACGTAGACAGCTAGATTCCTTAAGGAGGAGCTTAAGTGAATTACTGGATAGGCTCCCAGAATTGCTCCGAGAGGTTTTGAATACAAACTAGTAGCTTACATAAGCTTACGCCATTTCCCGCCAAAATGGTTTTTTGTCATCCCTTCTGCTGGCCCATTATTCTACTGAGCGTAACGTAAGTTTGCAATTGAAGCAATTAGCAAAAAGACGATTGAATAACACGAAAAGTTTATACTTAAAAACCCCTTTAAAGGTAAAAAATACATAGCTAACTTTTGGTGAAACCTCAGCTCCTGTGCTGACAGCAATTGTAAAATGGGAAGAAATCGTTGTTGATGAAAAAGGAGAAACTATAGAATGAGTATTTAAAACAGGATTTTTAATGCAATTCCACACATGCTACTACACTACCGTTTCGGATAAAGAGTGTTCCACTACCTTTTGAGAAGAAAGTTTTAAGAAAGAAAAAAATCAAAGAAGAGGTTAACGACTTAGCCCGCGCACCATCTCGCTCAAAAAAGCAAAGATTCTCATTCTATACTTTTTATGCCGTAACCAAAGCTCAAGTTCCATAACCCACCTACGCTGTAACAGCATCGGCATTCAAGCGCACTGAATCAGTACTGAACTACCTAAACCCATTACCACTCATCATTTTCCTGCTGCACCACCACTGGCAGCTTCAGTTGCCATCCCCGCAACCAAATAGAAAAGGTGAAGAAGTAATCTGGAATTGGTGAATTTCCTCAAGACCCCTATCTTTAACGTATACATCCTGCATCTGCTTTAATCCCTGTTAACGCGTAGTAACAACCATATGAAATCAAATACTATCCTGAACCTGCCTATTGTCCTGCTCATCATGGGCCTCATGTGCATATCCTGCACGGAAACAAGGCAATCCCGGCAAACCACCGTGCGCCCTAATATCCTGTGGATCTTTTTGGAGGATACGGCCCCCCTTTTAGGGTGCTACGGTACGTCCCTGATCGCTACCCCAAATATCGACAGCCTCGCCAGAAATGGCGTATTGTATACAAATGCCTTTATGCCCGCACCCGTGTGTTCCGCGAGCCGGTCCAGTATTATTACAGGTGTGATGTCCACGACTTTCGGGGCCCATAACCATCACAGTTCCAGGACCCGGGAATCGGCCATATCTTTACCCCCCGGTATGAAAACAATACCCGAACTGTTTCAAAAAGCAGGCTTTTTCACGTTTAACAACGGGAAGGACGACTATAATTTTGCGTACAACCGCAGGGAGCTGTACAAACAGGATTATACGCTTCACCCGCTGTATGGAAAAGGCGGTGTTCCATTGGAGATCGCCAGCCTAAAAAACAAGCAACCCTTCTTCGGGCAAATACAATTACGCGGTGGGAAAGAGATCTTTTCATCCACCTTCAGGGAAAAGGTGAAAACCCCGGTGGATCGGGACAACATTGAACTTCCGCCCTATTTGCCGGATCATCCTGCCCTCATTGAGGAATATGCCAACCATCTCGATGCCATACAGGTCACGGATGAAAAAGTGGGTGATATCGTAAAAAAATTAAAGGAAAGCGATCTTCTCAGCAACACCATTGTTTTCTTCTTCTCGGACCATGGCATGCGTCTCACCCGGAATAAACAATTTTTGTATGACGGGGGAATCCATGTGCCCTTGATCATTGCCGACTTTACCCATGGCAACGATAAACTCAAGTCGGGCAGCGTCAATGATGACCTGGTCAGCGGGCTCGATCTCGGAACCAGTTCCCTGGCACTGGCTGGTATTGAAATACCCCACTACATGGAAGGCCGGAATATATTCAATGACTCCATGGCCCCCCGGGAATTTGTGATTTCCACCAGGGACCGGTGCGACTTTACAATTGACCGTATCCGATCCGTACGGTCTAACAGGTTCAAATACATCCGCAATTTTATAACAGACAGGCCTTACACCCAACCTACCTATATGGATGTGGACGGGGTTGAGTTTGTGAAGGTGATGCACCATTTACACGCTGCCAAAGAACTGGATTCCATTCAGGACCGGTTTATGTCCGATGAACGGCCTTATGAAGAACTCTATGACATCCGGAAAGACCCCTACGAATTGTATAACCTTGCGGAAGTCCCCGAATATAGTGAGGCCTTACAAGAGCATGCCGGCATATTGGATGCATGGATCGCAGATACCGGCGATAAAGGCCAATATGCTGAGAACGAAGAAGGCCTGATGTTCATGTTGGGCATCTGGGGACAATATTGCGTAAATCCGGAATACGATCCCCTTAGAAAAAAATACCCCGGCCTGGAAGGCTCGTTATTTTACCTTAAAAGTGAACCTGCCATCGTGGTAGATTCGAGTTTTATCGGCGACCCGTTACCGGAACTGCCCAAAACCAGGATGGGAAAATAGCAATTACAATGGCTTTGGATAAATTGATTGATTCACAATAAATTAATTAAGGAGAATAATCCTCCCTCCGGGACCAGGCAGGGACTTTTCCGAGCCCAGGCCCACGCTGCCCCCGGCCTTTGAAGGGGAGTTCCGCGATACCCCTTTGATCTAAACGGCGGTTGAAATTAATTTAAAGGGAGAGAAAAAATCCACCCTTCAGGGCCGGGGCAGGAATTTTTCGCAACCCAGGCCCACGCTGTCCCAGCTTCTGAAGGGGAGCCCAAGCTTCCCCTATCTAACACGCGCGCATTCATACTGGTGACTTTATTCATACCTTAAAAAGAATCAATACTATTAAATCCTTACATTGATACTCAAAATCAGCCTGCTATTTATAAATGGAGAAACCATCGGCCAACCTTAAAAAATTTGGAACCTTTGGGGGTGTATTCACCCCGACCTTACTGACCATCTTAGGCGTCATCATGTATTTGCGCCTGGGATGGGTGGTTGGTAACGCCGGACTGTTGGGCGCGTGGCTGATAATTATCATTTCCTTTTTGATTACCCTCTGTACCGCACTTTCCATGTCGGCTATTACCACGAACATCCGCATAGGTGCCGGGGGGGCGTATGCCATTGTATCCCAGGCTCTGGGCCTCGAAGTTGGCGGGAGTTTGGGGATTCCCAGGTACATTTCACAGGGTTTGGCGGTCACGATGTACATTTTTGGCTTCAGGGAAGGTTGGTTGGGTATTTTCCCGGACCATAGCGCCTTTTTGGTGGATATTGCCGTTTTCGCCCTGCTTATTTCAATTGCGTACATCAGTGCCAATCTCGCAATAAAAACACAGTATATAATTATGGTCATAATTGTACTGTCTATGATTTCAATTATAATTGCTGCTTACGAGGGCTCAATGACCATTCCCACCAGCGATGCTTTAAGATGGGGAACATATAAAGGGTCTGTGGAGAATGGATTCAGCGGGAGTAATTTTTGGATCGTATTTGCAGTCTTCTTCCCAGCCGCTACAGGTATTATGGCCGGTGCTAATATGTCCGGTGAACTAAAAGATCCGAAACGCAGCATTCCCGCCGGGACACTTTGGGCAATCGGGGTGAGTTTTGTGATTTATATGGCACTTGCTTTTTGGATTTCCAGAAGTGCCACGGAAGCTGAACTGGTCAGCAATTATTATATCATGGTGGAAAAGGCCTATATAGGACCGCTGATCCTCTTGGGAATACTGGGTGCCACCTTTTCCTCGGCCCTGGCTTCCATAGTCGGTTCTTCACGGATATTATTTGCCATGGGGGAACATAAGGTCCTCCCCTTCTCCGATTTCTTGGCAGGCCAAAGTGCCAACGGCCAGCCGAGAAATGCCATGCTGGTCACGGGAATACTCATTTTCGCGACGCTATTATTACGAAATATTAACGCAGTAGCCCCGCTGGTGACGCTTTTTTTCCTGATCACGTATGCCATGATCAACATTGTGGTCATCATTGAACAAAACCTCGGATTGATCAGCTATCGGCCAGTATTTAAGATTCACAGCTGGGTCCCCTGGTTCGGATTGGTGTCATCGGTCTTCGCCATGTTCATCATCAATCCTACTGTTAGCCTCGTATCGATCATGATCGTTTTGATGGTGTACTGGTATTTATCAAGACAAAATTTGGAAACTCCATTTGAAGACGTCCGTTCCGGCCTGTTCGTTTCCTTTGCAGAATGGGCAGCCAAACACACCTGGGGTATGAAAAAAATGCAACAACGTGCCTGGAAGGCCAATTTAATGGTGCCCGTCAGGGATGTAAGCGGTTTAAAGGGAACTTTTGAATTTCTTAGAAATATAGCTAAGCCCAAAGGCTCCATCAAATTATTAGGCATCGAGCCGTTTTCTGAAACCAGTACCCTTGCGGAAGAACTGGAGGCCATCTCCGCATCCTTTCGGCAAAAGGAGGTTTTTTCATCTACCTCGGTCATCCACACGGAAGAATTCGCGAAGGGGATCAATTACGGAAGTCAGGCGCTCCAGGGCGCTTTTTTCAGACCCAATATTGTTTTTTTAAATTTACAGGATCACGATGATTATGAAACAGAATTAAGGCCGGTAATGAAGGAATCCATAAGGCTGGAAATAGGCGTGCTTTTGTATTTGTCGCATCCTACCGCTTTATTAGGACAGCGCAGTACCATCAATGTCTGGGTTAGTGACCGGAAAACCAAATGGGATCTGGGTTGGGATATTGGAAATCTGGACCTTTCCATCCTGGTGGCCTATAAGCTCAAAATGAATTGGGGAGCCCGTATTCGGCTGGTCACAGTAATAAAAGACCCTGATGAAGCTGAAAATGCCAGGGAATTTTTGAGTTTACTGATCAATCTGGCACGTTTACCGGAAACACTTATTGATGTTCATATTGGTGCTTTCACTTCGGTCATAGAAAATGCACCTTCTGCGGATCTGAATATTTTCGGGATGGATGAGGACCTCCAATTTGATTTTATTAAGGAAATGTCCGCTAAAACTAAAAGTACCTGCCTGTTCGTAAAGGATTCAGGACATGAGAGTATTTTAGCTTAAAACAGGGCGCAACCACGTGTAAGCTAATATTTGTTCATAAAATCAGTACTGTTCCGCTACGCACATACCCCAGCCGCATCTTCTTCCCCTTTCTCCACCCATGGCGGTTTCGGCGGACAGGCGGTCGCCTCATAACATCATCTCCTGCATAGTTCTATCAAGGCCTATATCAAATCATATTGTGAATAACCTCCCTCATACTAAATCCGGGTCGTTTGCGTTGTAAACAGAGATAAAAACCTGATTATGAACAAATTCAAATTATTTTTTATATTTCTTGTACTCTATCCTATTGTCCATTCCGGGCAGGTGGAAGTCAAATGGAATAAGCAATTGCCTACAGATATTATATGGCAGGAAGTAACTGCTTTGGGCAACCTGATTGTAAGCTCAGGAGAAGGATTAATGGGGGTTGATACCGAAACCGGGGAGGTCAGTTGGAGCAGTCGCGCTTTTGGTAAGGTAGGTAGAACATCCTTCGAAGAACTGCCAAACGGGCCCTTCTTTACGCTTACCATAAACGGTACATTGCATTTGGTAGATCAATTTAGTGGTAAGATAGTATTCAATTCCAATACTGCAGGTCTAAGCAGTATCTCAAGTTATTATCTTTTATATAATACCGATGCCATACTTGTAGCTGGCAACGATCTCAATGGAGAACCTGTAATGGTTTCAATTAGTATGTCGGACGGAAGTTTGTCCTGGTCCATTAATGAAAAGTTTGGGCGCATTATCGCCGTAAATGAATTGGGCAACAATGAATTGCTTATTGTAACATTATTCAATAACTATAAAATCAATGCGGGTACAGGTAACACCATCTGGAAGGTAGTCAACTCCAAAGAGGCCGCTCAAGCCAAAAGTCTTGGGAAGCTCGGATCTTTACTAATGGCTGCAGCTGAAAAACTTTCGGAAGATATCGATATCCCCATGCACTTTTACAGACCTGGGGATGGTGATCTGTTCTATCTGGGATCGCAACAGGAGAAACAATCGAATATGACTACGACCAACGGCAACCCAACCGTTACCTATACAAACAATTATATTGCATACAGTATACAGGACGGAAGCATGGTGTGGGATGATGAGCTATCACTAAATGGGGCCTTGGGCCCCGTGGCATTTTTAGATCAGGGGATATTGGTATTACCGGATGATGGGAACCGGACAAAGATCAATCTTTTCGATTATAAAACGCGCGAAGGTCGTTGGGGCAAAAAAGGACGCGGGATCAATATCAAAGGCGGGGTCTATGATTATCTGGATACAGGAAATGGTATAGTATTGGTTACCAGGACCGCTACCAATAATTTCATAAATTACCTGGATCCAATAGCCGGGGTCATCACATTCGAAAAGCCCGTGAAGGTTGATGGAACCGTTGTCGGTATTGTTCCGCTAGCCGGCTCTATTCTCTACATAACCACCGAATCCATGAATATTCTGGAAACCACTACGGGAAAACTTGCATGGAAAAAAAGCATTCAGACAACTCCTAACCTCACTGCAGAATATGAGCGCAAAATCTATGCCTTCGATTACAGATCAGGGCTATTAAAAGCAGTGGATATGACATCCGGGCATGTTAGTGACCTCGCAACGACCGAGCTAAAATTTCAGGGTAATGAGATACCAAACTCGTTGGAAATAATGGAAGATGGCATTTTTATTCATTCCGACCAGAATGTTGCCAAATACAATTTCGACGGATCCCTGAGTTTTCAGGAATACTATCCGGCCCCACGTGAGCCGGGTTGGAAACGGGCACTTTTGTACGCTGAAGCCATTCGGGGGGCATACATTGGTGCAACATCCTATTATGTTTCAGGAGCACTCAGCGCTGCAAATGCCGAATTACCCGAAGATGCTGTTTTGGGAAGGGCGGTAACGGGTCAATTGGGGAATGCCTATGGTGAACTGGGTGATAAGGCATCAAGCTACGCCGCTACTGCATTTAAGCAGGCAACTGCACGATTGAAGGCTACTCAAAACGGAAGGGACTTCCTGTTTATAATGTCAAAACAGGACAAGGCGATAACCTTGCTCAAGGTAAGCAAGAATTCAGGGCAAGTTGAAGGGACGATCGATTTGGGTAAAGACCGGGAACCTATTTATGCCGTGGATGATATTACGGGGCAGGTTTATTACCGCAACGCCGATGCGGAGTTGACTTCTTATCTGGTGAATTAAGCGTTTATAGGAGAATTCCATTTTTAGAAGAAATTTTAAAGGAAGTGTAGTGCTAAAAATACGCCAGCGCAGCAACACGCTCAAAGAGGAAAAAGCCCACTATGCTTTCCCTTTTTATGCCGACTAACTAAAATGCCCCTTCAACTGGGCCCAGGGCAGGCATCACCTGCCTTCACTAAAAAAGATCAAGCAACCAGGGGCATGACATCAGCGCGCAGATAATGGTAATTCCCAGAATGGTACTATATGATATAATTCAGTCATAGATTTGATGCAGCCGGATGCTAACGTACAGAATTATGTACAAAGGAATTACGGAGCACCTTTGAAATCACTATTTAGCTATAATTAACCTGAATAAGACATTATTGAAAATAGTTCCATAATGCTAAGAATTTAACTACCCATATAAAGAAGTAATAAACAGGGATAAGAATAATAGACCGAATAAGATCAAAATAACCACTGATACAACCGTTAACCAGGAGATTTTAGCAGGCTCCCACATTATATTAAAGTGCCGATATACCGGGGCCAGACCGTATTTGAAAATCCTTCCCAAAGGCCTGTAGGCACTCCTTCGAAAATAGGGGATCTTGGGAACAAGCACTTCAGGAATCCAGTCTTTGGAAAACCGGATAAATACGACTTTTTTCATTTTTTTGACGGTAGGAAATGCTACCCCAAATATTGATTGGGCCTGCAGGCTGAAAGAATTGTATTCCTGCTTTTTTAATCCCATAACGAGGATCAAAAGTTTTTGGGGATCTACGATATTAAATGCCTGGGTGAGCTCCCAGTATAAGCCGCTACCCTCACCCGCCCGGATGATCACCAGGGTTGCCTCCCGCATTTTCTCCGTTACAATTTCCTGCCATTCTTCATTGCTTGCATAGAGGCGGGCTGCCCCGGGTGTGGGCAGTCCTTCTCCAGGTTTGCCTATAGCGACCAGATCGCCAAATGGGGCTACTGCTTCTCGAAGCTGCTCTTCCTCGGTAGTGAGGCCCGACACCAAATTCGGCGTAAGAACGGCCGAAAATATCTTTTTATACATAGTAGGGTCGGCTTTGAAAGCCCTTAAATAAAGTACATCTGGCTTTGTGTCATGCAGTACTTCTTCGGCCATGGCCTTATCTGAAAACTGACGCCCCCGCCAAAACAAAAATACTCCCAAAAAGAACAATGAAATACTAAAAACCCATATTGACAGCGCTACCTCGGCTTCAGCAAGTCGGGAAAGTTGTCCCAGGATGAGCGAAAATATGACCAGAAATATGCCTGTCCTTTTATACATTTTACCAGCCCTGCGGGCTACCGGCGCCACTTCCTTTTCGCTCCTTTCTCCCGGAGATTGAACCAGCCTTGCTTTCTTTTTGCGCCATCGCAACACCAGGAACCCTGCGACCAGAATAAGCACAAGGATGCTTATTATAAAGATTAGGAGATTATTTTTTGAATCGTTCCCCGGTTCATAAATTCCTCCATCGGATAGCCAGTCTTCATCATACGTATCGATCTCTTCCTTTGCTTCTAAACTGTCGTCCTGATAACTAAAAGGGACGTTAACGGACTCAAAGAGGGTTGAAAAATCTTCCCGGAAATACAAGTACTCCGAATGATGTGCATAGCAAATAACAGATACAACACCCCTGGGACCGATGAAGTAGCCACTAATTAAACGCAGACTATCAGGTTCAGAGGCCATGGAATAATCGAAAAAAATAGCCTTGCGCTGCAGGTCAATACGTCTTTGATTGAGAAAATCAAGGTATAGTTGTTGATTGAGTTGGCGAAAACCAAGGGATAATTCTTCCTCTAATTCAGCTATGGACAACTGCATCACATTTGGTTCCTTATAATATTTGAACAACACATAAGGCGTTAAAAAGTAGTCTGAAGAATCATTAAAGTATGTCAGGCCGCCATCAAAGGCTTCCTGGCCTGTAGCGTCAGCTGTGGGATTTAACATCCTGGACATTGAGATAATCTCCTTAGCTGGTATGGTATCCCAGTCGGTTGGAATGGTAAAGAAGTAATCACCTGATGGGTGATAATACGCTTGCTGAGCCAAGGCTGCGAACTGCGTGCATACCACCCAAATTAGAATAGCACTGATTCGGAAAATTTTCATAGGTATAGATTTCTTGACCATTCAAACTTTGGGAACGGAACCCATCTCATTCCGCATGTTACATATCGAATCCTATATATTATACTGAACATAAAAGTGATAGTAAATGATATACATCAATATGTGCGATAAGAGTGATAGCAGTAGCTGGATTAGTACTCTTCGGGGCAAGTACCTTTACCCCCAGGATTATGTGCCGGTCGTTTCTTATTTTTTAAGGAACCTAATGCAAATTAGCTTGCACATTCCTCAATTTACTGACCAAAACAAGCCTTTTATTAAATTAAAATCAAATAATTTACGATTTCATTAGGTTTTCTGCAAAAAAAGTGTAGATTATAGTTATAATTTTAAACTAAAAGCAATATATGAGGCAACTTAAGATCACGAAGCAAATTACCAACAGAGACACCAAATCCTTAGAAATGTACTTTCAGGAAATATCAAAAATTGATCTGATAACAGCAGAGGAGGAAGTTGAACTGGCAAGAAGAATACGCGAAGGAGATCAGGTTGCCCTTGATAAATTAGTGAATGCCAATTTACGTTTTGTAGTTTCCGCCGCAAAACAATACCAGGGAAGCGGGTTGCGACTTTCTGACCTGATCAACGAAGGAAACATTGGATTGGTCAAAGCAGCCAAACGCTTTGACGAAACCCGGGGTTTTAAATTTATCTCCTATGCCGTATGGTGGATCCGGCAATCCATGTTGCAGGCGATGTCCGAACAATCGCGCATGGTACGGTTACCCCTGAACAAGATTGGGGAGATCAGCAAAATAAACAAGGCATATTCTGCTTTGGAACAGTCCTTTCAGCGGCCTCCAAGTGCCATTGAAATTGCCAGGGAACTCGATATGAGCGCTGCGCAGGTTAAACTCGCCATTAAAAATTCAGGCAAGCATTTGTCTATGGACGCCCCTTTTGATGAAGGTGAATCTTCCAATCTGTACAATGTCTTACAATCGAAAGAAGCGACAAGTCCGGATGCGAAAATGATGAAAGACTCCCTTAGCACTGATATTGACCAGGTGTTGAAAACGCTGCCCAACAGGGAAAGTGATATCATCCGGCTGTACTACGGTATTGGGGAGCACGCCCCGATGAGCCTGAGCGAGATTGGAGAAATCTTTGACATCACCCGGGAACGCGTCCGGCAGATCAGGGAAAAAGCGATCCGTTTGCTGCGGAATAAATCCCGTAACGAAGTTTTAAAAGCTTATTTATAAATAATAATTACTGATAAAGCCGACTCCAGATGTCGGCTTTTTTTTTGCTGCGGTTCCAAAGGCCATGCCTACGTGGTAATATCATCTGTCGGTTTCTATGGTGAATGAGTGTATACCACATCTATTGCATCCTCCCCACGCCCCTATTTTCAGGATAATGACATTAAAATCGCAATGCCATGATCAGGTACCAGCCCCAATCTGAATGCCTATATTTGTCTAAATGAATTCTCAAAGTGCAAGACTACCCATTATGAATGCGCTCACCTACCTCACCTTTTTTTCGGCATTTTCTTTCCTCTTTTTTGGGTGGGCCTGTTTTGCAACGGCTCAAATGAAATCGGAATTCAGGAGATACGGCCTTGCAAACTACCGGAAGGTCGTGGGGGCATTGCAGTTGCTGGGTGCGGCCGGATTGATACTGGGATATTGCTTCCTTCCTTCCGTGTGGGCCCTTACAGCAGGCGGACTCTCCATTTTAATGCTATTGGGATTCGGAGTGCGACTCCGGATGAGGGATACCTTTCTGCAATCCGCTCCGTCACTGTTATATGCGCTGCTGAACGCCTGGATTTTTTACCGGCTGCTTCCGTTGTTGTAGCAGGGCGCTTACCAGACCGGAAATGCAATGTACAGGCACATGCACAAAAATAAGAATGCCGGAATCGACTTTTTCAGGGGGTCCCGGATTTTGAGGTGCATGGCTATCGAGCCCAGTAAAAGCGCAGCCAGTCCCAAAGCTGAGGGTTGTCTCAGGCCTGGATACCAGATAGCCAGGATAAGGCCTAAGGCAAATAGTACTTTTAGGGTACCTACTGCATAGCACATCCATACCGGCAGTCCGTACACCTGGAACTCCCCGACAAGCGTTTTTGCATCCCCGCCCCGCCATTGGGTCGCTTTTTTATTCTGTACCAACCATACATTAAGGATGCTGATGGCAACAATTAGCTGTAAGGCAATAAGTAAATAGTCCATATTCATATATTAAAGGGTTGTTGATTAGCTATTCCAGGTAAATCTTTTCGATTTCCAGGGAGAAACGCTGCTTTTGCTTGTTACCTATCAAAATGCCGATCTCTTCCATTACACTGCCCGGATAATTGGGCTGGTCCAGTTTTGAGCCCCTGAAACCAGGATAGAAGCTGTCCAAATCTAATTTGATAATCTCACGGTCCCCGGAGGTCTTAAAAACTGATATATAGGAAAACCGATCCGATGACTCACTTTTGATACGGAATTGGTAGTCCTTGCCGTCTCCCTTAATGTGGAGCACCACAACGCTATATCCGGTAACATCTTTTGGTTCAAACCTAAGGCGTACAGACGAGAACCCGCCATTATTTTCCAACCGGACCGTCCCGGAAAACTGAAGGTACCCCGAATGGTTCAGGGTCAGGGATCCTTGTGATAAGCCTCCCATCACCCCGTCATCCACTACATTCCAGTTCGCCAACGTAGCAGCGTCAGCGCTGTTGAACAGCACTGCCGGAGTATCCTGATATCCTGTTACCATAAACAATAGAACTACTAATCCCTTCATAATGTTTAACTAAATATAGATAATAGTAAACAAAATCAAAAGGTTATTAACGAAACCTTAGGCATTTACCCTCAAGGTAGTATATTATTCTGGGAGTGCACGGCCCTGTCAATTGCCGTGAACTAAAGGTAGCATTATTCCGCTTAGGACCAAAAAAAAGGAAATGCCTGTTCGCATTCCCTTTTATGGATAATTGGGTTAGCAATTTTATCTCGATGCCCCGGCCTCCTGGTTATAGTCGGTAAGCATCCGTAAAAAAGCCGCTTCGTACTCCTTATTGACATAGATCCCCATTTTTTGTCTTTCTGTAAACTGGTTCCGCAAACCGTAGTGGTTGTTGTCATAGTTTTGCTTTACCCTGGGGTTGTCCCCAATAAAGTTAAGAAGGTTGACATGCATTACATTTTTGGGGTTGTTGCTGTCTTTTTGGATCAAAAGCTGGAAATTGTCCTGGATATAGTCTATCAGTTTCTGCGGGTCGTCAAATACCATATCAGCCAGTTCTTGATTGATCCGCCCGGTCGTCCGGCTGTATAATTTATACATCAGGATACGGCCATGGGCAACCTCTTCCAGCGTCATGCGCTTCGGAAGCATCTTAATGGCCCTGCCGGTAAGATCGGAATACCACACGGTCTTGAATACCCGGCCATCTTCCAGGGTAAAGCCCTCCAGGTGCTTCGGCTCCATTTTTTGTTTCATCTTGCCTTTCAGCTTTCCGGTTTGGGTGTATTTCTCATAATCCTTCGGGGCCAGGTAGGTTATCCCCTGCTGAAAACGCTGCGGGTGCTGAAAGTCTATCTCGATATAGGCTTCCTGTGTTTTTCCCTTTTTAAGCTGGAGGGTGCCTTTTTGATAGAGGGCCTGGGCCTGCACACCCGCCATGGCGAACAGGAACATGCATGCAAATACAATAGCTTGGTAATTTTTCATCGGTTTGGGGTTAGGTAGTTTTTAAAACTATTTATTTAGTAACGCCTTAACCCTCAATATATTGTAATAACCAAGGATTGGTCATCCAAAATTTTGATTGAACTCATAATCCATAACATTCTGTGAATCAAGTTCTTTCATTTCCAATATCAAATTCGCAATGAGCGCCGTCCAGCCTGTTTGGTGCGATGCACCCAGGCCTTTACCGGTATCGCCATCAAAATATTCATAGAAGAGATGCTGATTCCTGAACTGCGCATCTTTGGTAAAGAGATTTTGGGGGTCATCCGAATGATACTGGTACCTGCCATCCTTATTGCGTTCAAAAAGGCTGATCAATCTCTTGGTAAGTTCATTCGCTATCTGGTGAAGGTTCAGCTTTTTCCCCGAACCGGTCGGGAACTCATACAGGTATTCAGGTCCATAGAATGTATAGTACTTTCGCAAGGACTGGATGATCATATAATTCAGGGGCATCCAGATGGGGCCACGCCAGTTTGAATTGCCCCCAAACATTGCGGACCGACTCTCCCCGGGCTCATATTGTATTTGATGGTGGCCATGATGCTGGAATACAAAGGGATGCTTTTCATGGTATTTGGAAAGGGAACGAATGCCATAGTCCGACAAAAATTCGTCCTCGTCCAACAACCTTTTGAGCAGGTGCTCCAGGCGGAATCCACGCATGATGGAGAAAAGGTAATTTCCGTCTGCATTCGTTTCCTCGATGCTGGAGATCAAAGAAGCCAGGTCTGGCCTGGTTCGTACGATCTCCGCCGCCCTGATCTTGAATTCCTTTAATTCCTCAAAAAGGTCCTTATGAAGGATCTCTACGGCAAACATCGGGATGATACCCACCAGGGACCGTACTTTAAGTCGGTCTGATGTCCCACTCGACATTTCAACTACATCGTAATAAAAATTGTCGGTATCGTCCCATAGCGAGATATCCTTTTTGCCAATATGGTGCATGGCCCATGCAATGTTCAAAAAGTGCCGGAAAAATTTGGCAGCCGCTTCCTCATAGAACTTTTTATACTTCGCAAGTTCCAACGACATTCTCAGCATATTCAGGGTAAAGAGCGCCATCCAGCTGGTAGCGTCTGCCTGCTGCATCCGTGTAATACCCGGGGGCATATAATTCCGGTCGAATACCCCTATATTATCGAGCCCCAAAAATCCGCCTTCAAATAGGTCCGTGCCGCTCTTATCCTTTTGGTTCACCCACCAGGTAAAATTGATCAGGAGCTTTTGGAACGACTTTTCCAGAAAATCAACGTCTCCCCTACCCGTATGAACCTTATCCTTTTCGTAGACGTTCCAGACTGCCCAGGAATGGACCGGTGGATTGACATCACTGAAATTCCATTCATAGGCCGGAATTTGTCCATTGGGATGCATATAGCTCTCCCGCAAAACCAGGAGTAACTGTTCCTTGGCAAAATGAGGGTCAATTTCTACGAAGGAAACCATGTGAAATGCAAGGTCCCAGGCCGCGTACCATGGGTATTCCCATTTGTCTGGCATGGAAATCACATGTCGGTTGGTAAGATGTTGCCAGCTGGTGTTTCGCGCATCAGTGCGGTATGATTGTTTTTCACCTGGACCTCCAAACAGCCATTTAAACACATCGTAGTAATAGAATTGCTTAGTCCACAGTAAACCGGAAAAAGCGCGTTTCACGATCAGTTCGTGTGCGGATGGCATGTCATTTTTTAACACAGAAGCATAAAAATCATCGCATTCCGTTTTTCGCTGTTCCATGACCCCCTCAAAATCGTTCCAGGGATCCTGGATCTTCTTTTTACTTAGTCGGACCCTGATACTTCTCGCCTGGCCTGCCTTGATCCTGAATTTATGCCAGACAGCCATCTTTGTCCCGGTCTTTTCCGGATTTACGGTAGCTTTCCCTCCTATCACATGATCGTTTATACCGTCCTTGACATACGCCACCTCATTAGGGACATCATAGATCAGTTTATTATTGGTCTCATTCTCACAGAATAGCTGTTCGCCTTTTTCATGATAGAAGTAAAACCTTCCATTTCGGATGCTTCGGGTCTGCACCGAATTATCGGTAAGGGACTTCATTTTGGGGCGCTCAAACCGGTGGTTGTGCTTCCAGAAATTCCGGAACCAGAGGTGTGGAAGTACATGGATCATTGCCGATTTGGAACCCCTGTTGACCACAGTGATCTTCATCAGGATATCTTCTACATCGGCTTTCGCATATTCGATAAAACAGTCAAAATAGGCATTGTTCTTAAAACAGTCGGTATCCAGCAGTTCATATTCGCTCTGCTCCCGGTTTCGCTGGTTCTGTATAACCAGATCTTCATAAGGGAATTTTTTCTGCGGGTACTTGTACAGGTACCTGCAATACGAATGCGTGGGTGCTGATACCTGATGGAAATAGAGTTCTTTGACATCTTCACCATGATTGCCCTGATTGTTCGTCAGACCGAACAACCGTTCTTTCAATATGGGATCCCGGCCGTTCCAGAAAACAGGTGCCAGGCACAATATCTCCCGGGAATCGCAAAATCCGCCTATGCCTTCTTCCCCCCATCTGTAGGCATTGCTGCGGGCCTTATCATGATTCACAAAATCCCAGGCATTTCCGTCTGTGCTGTAGTCTTCACGCACAGTACCCCATTGCCTTTCGGCCAGATAGGGCCCCCATCTTTTCCAATATTTGTAATTGCCAGGAAGGGCCAGCCTTTCTGCTTCGGTATTGGTTGGGGTCATATCGTTTTAATTTGGCAGTTTGAGAAACGGTTTGTCCGAACCATAGAAGAGGGTAATCGGCCCTCGGACAACCTTTTTAAAGGCTACGGTACTAAAATCTATGACCGGGTGATGGCAAAAATATGATTTTAATTGTACAGGTGGGATAGCAGGGATCAATATTGTCAAATTGTTAATATGAAGTTTGTTATTTTGATATACCCCAAAAAATGAAGGCCTTTTTCCAGAAACCAATAGTAAACATCCTTGTGACCGGCCTTACATTCCGAAAGACACCCCTTTTAATTTTGCTTCAAAATCCCGTTAATTTGTACTATTTCAGCCGGTGTCAGGTGAATATCCCCGGCCTTTGCCGTTTCTTTTATCTGTTCTGGCGAGCGTGCACCTACAATTGCCGATGTTACCTCCGGATACCTTACTACCCAGGCCAGAACCAATTGGGACAGCGAACATCCTTTTTGGCGGGCTAATACCTGCAACTGTTCGACTATTTCCAGATGCCTGCTTAAAAGGGGTTCCTGAAAAAAGGGGTGCCGGCCACGCCAGTCCGTTTCCGGCAGTCGGGCGGCCCGTTCCCTGGTAAAGGCTCCGGTAAGCAGCCCCGCCTGCATGGGGCTATAGGCTATGATACCAATGTTGTTGTTTTTACAATAGGGTATGATTTCTTCCTCGATCTCCCGCCGCAACATATTATAAGGTGGCTGCAAAGAGGCAATGGGGTATATCGCCTGTGCCCGCTTTAATTGCTGCAGGCTGAAATTGGATACCCCCAGGTAACGGACTTTCCCTTCCTTTACAAGTGCTGCCATGGTCCCCCACCCTTCTTCGATCTCTTCATCCGGTTCCGGCCAGTGGATCTGGTACAGGTCTATGGCTTCTATATTCAGCCGTCTCAGGCTTGCTTCCACTTCCCTTCGGATACTCGCAGGTTTTAATGATTTCCCGATCTCCCGGCTTTCGCCTTCCCATACCCTCCCGCATTTGGTGGCAATAAGCACGGAATCCCGGATGCCTTTTACCGCCCGGCCCACCACTTCTTCCGCGCGGCCATGGCCGTAAATTGCGGCGGTATCGATCCAGTTGATCCCTTCATCCAGGGCCTTATGGATAGCAGCTATGGAGGAATTGTCCTCCTGCGGACCCCAGCCAAATTTCCACTCGCCCCCTCCCATTGCCCAGGTCCCGAGCCCGATTGTGGAAAGCTGCAGGTCACTGTATCCAAGTTTTCGAAATTCCATACGATTGATTTTTATTTTGTAATAGTTTGATCGTATCCATGGCGGTTCACCATGCCATGTTACATAGTATTTACTAGCCCAATTGCTTTATAATCCCCAGGGCCTTATCAATTTCTTCCCTGGAATTGTAGATATGGACGGAGTGCCGGATACTATCCGGTCCAACGGCCCGGGGTTGCAACCGCTCCTTTTCCCACATGGTGGCCTGCAGGTCTCTCCCGGAAATGCCTGCCACGGAATAGGTAGTGATGCCGGCTGCCATCTCTTCATTCGTGGAGGAGTGTATTGTTGCATGGGGCATTTCCTGTAAACCGGCGCGGAGGTATCCCCCCAGTTCCCGTATCCTGCCCAGCCACTTGTCTTTCCCGATGGCATTGAAGAAATCCACCGCGGCATCAAAACCAGTCATAAGGGCCGGGTTGCCGGTGCCGTTCTGCATCAGCCTGAAACCGTGGTCTTCCGTATTATCCCAGTTATAGCTTGCAATAGTAGACCAGATATCAGCAACTACATCCGGATTGATATACAAAATGCCACTCCCGGCAGGTGCCAGCAACCACTTGTGCAGGCTCGAATAATAAGCATCACAACCAATATCCCTTACGTCTACTGCTATATGGCCTACGCATTGTGCCCCATCCAGCACGGTAAATATCCCACGCTTCCTGGCCTCCGCACAAATGACCTTCACCGGCATCACCGTACCATAGACCGAAACTATATGCGGAATGGCAATCACCCTGGTTTTGGGGGTTACCTCCTTAAAAACAGCATCGAAAACTTCCTGGGGGTCATTGGCCGGAACAGGCATGACAGCCTGTTTGTATACACAGCCTTTTCGTTTGGCAAGGAGTTGCCATGCCCCGTAACCACCACCGTGTTCCTGGTTGGTATTGAGGAGCTCATCGCCCGGCTTCAGGTCAAGCCCCATGCCCACATAGTTCATCCCAAAGGTCGCATTCTGGGTAAGCGATAGTGCTTTGTAGTCACAATTGATGATCCTGCCCAGTTTGGTACGAAGTTCGTCATACGGAAAATAACCGCTGAGCAGTTCCGGGCCCGAACCATCTGTATAGTCTATAGCAGCCGCTTCCCTGCCATACTCCAGCATATGGTGGATCATCTTGTCTATTACATACCCCGATGCAGGTCCCATAGTACCATTGTTAAAATAGGTTTGCCCCTCCTTTAACGGGAATTGTTTCCGGACCATCCTCCAGTATTCCTCCGGATCATTATAATGTGTGGCCAGGTTTTTAAGGGACCATTCCTGACTGGAATCGAATGCCATAAAAGGAGTGGCAAGGGCTGCGAGGGAACTGGTTTTCAGAAAAGATCTTCGCTTATTCATCGGTTTTGGCTGGAAGGATTATTAAATATAAGCAACTGGGCTAATTTAGGAAAAAGGAACAGGGCAGAAATGTTTTCCTGAAGCCCATTTCACAGTTATGCCTCCTTTGCTGGCGCTATACCCAAAGGATCCCCGGATAAATTTTTCCTGCCTGCATTCTGGATTCCTCCTTGACAATTGTTAACTATCGATACATACCGGTATCAGATTGGTATTTGCTGGCTCAGGCAGTGCAACGTACCAAACCCCCATATAAAATCAATGGCACTCATTCCTATAACCGCCCTGTCCGGGAAACAGGAAGCGATCGTATCCAGCGCAATCCGGTCAGCGGCATCATTGAAGGTAGGGACCAGTACTGATTTATTGAGGATCAGGAAATTTGCATAGCTTGCCGGCAGGCAGATGCCATCAAAAACGATATCGTCCGGCATAGGCAACTGTATGATTATGGGAGATCGTCCATCTTCAAGCCGGGCGTTTTCCAGTCGGTTCAAATTATCCTGCAGCGCCTTATAATTCCTATGCTTTGGATCCGCCTCCACAACCGTCAGGATCGTCTTTGCATCCACAAACCGGCACAGGTCGTCTACATGGCCATGGGTGTCATCCCCAAGGATGCCGTTGCCGACCCAAATGGTGTTGGTAACCCCCAGGTATTCTTTAAAGACTGCTTCGTAATCCGCTTTGGTGAAGTTTTTATTTCGTACCTGTATGCTGGGGTGCAGCAAACACTCTTCGGAAGTTATCAGGCTTCCATTCCCGTTGACTTCCAGGGCGCCCCCTTCAAGAACCACTGGTTTTCCCTTATACAAGACGCGGGTCAGGGGTATGTCCAGCGCGTCGGCTACAACCTGGGGCAGGAGCTGGTCTAAGCGGTAATTCGAATATTTTGCCCAGCCGTTAAAAGTAAAGTGTAACGCTTCCCGTTTCGAGCCATTTTTTACGATGATGGGCCCTGAATCCCGCATCCAGCTACGGTTGGTTTTCCGTATAATAAAGGTCAAATTTGGCAGGTTGACGGTAGCCATATCAAGCATCCCTTCAACTTTTTCCTTCAATTTGGGATTTGCCACGACCAGAAATACCTGTTCATGAATGGCTATTTTTTTTATGAATTCTACAAAAGCCCATTGTATGGCCTGGTATTTTCCCGGCCAGTCATTGCCATTATATGGGAAACAGAGTAAAATACCCTGCTGTTCCTCCCATTCCGCCGGAAACCTTCTCATTTAATCCAGCATTCTTTTATTCATATCCCCGAATGCATCGATCCGGCGGTCCCTGAAAAATGGCCAGTTCTGCCGCACATTTTCCTGCTGGTCCAGATCCACTTCAGCCATAATAATTTCTTCTTTGTCCTGCGATGCCTGGGCGAGGATCTCCCCCTGGGGACCAGCAATAAAAGAGGCTCCCCAAAATTCAATACCTGCTGTATCTGGCAGGTATTGTTCCAGGCCTATCCTGTTGGCCGCGGCTACATAGATCCCATTAGCCACTGCATGGCCCTTCATCACATTCATCCACGCATTGAATTGCTTTTCGCCGTATTGCTCTTTTTCATCCGGATGCCAGCCGATGGCGGTTGGATAGAACAGAACTTCCGCACCTTTAAGAGCGGTCAGCCGGGCTGCTTCGGGGTACCATTGATCCCAGCAAATGAGGGTACCGATATTACCTTTCTTAGTTTGGCTGTTCTTAAACCCCAGGTCCCCCGGGGTAAAATAAAACTTCTCATAAAAATGCGGGTCATCCGGGATGTGCATCTTCCGGTACAAACCCGCTTCGGTGCCATCCGTATCAATTATATAGGCGCTGTTGTGGTAGATGCCCGCCATCCGCTTTTCAAAGAACGGTACGATGATCACCACCCCCAACTCTTTGGCCAGCGCACTGAAAGCGGTGAAAGAGGTACTGTACAGGGGCTCTGCCAAAGCAAAATTATCAGTGTCTTCACTCTGGCAAAAATAATGGCTGCTGTACAATTCGGGCAGGCAGATCACCTCCCCACCCCCTGCCGCAGCTTTTTTAACCCAGTTCAAACACTTTTTCAGATTATTTTCAGCTACATCATTCAGGTTCACCTGTATTACCGCTATTTTATAATTTTTCATCGCAATTAAAAATGAAGTATAAAAGTACTTTTTTTTATAGAAAGCCCTGTACTTTTATTTGAAGCAGGACCTTTATACCCAATTTTACCAAAGGCAATACAGGTATATTGATAGTGCCCGGGCAAGTCGCATTGCCATTGGCTAATACTGTATATCCTCTGGTTATCTGCTCCGCAAATAGGTCCATCTCATGAGATTATTTCATTTTAGCCCAAAAAGATGTATATTTAGTGTTGTAACACATTTACAATCAGCACGCTAACATCTCCATCCACCCCCACTCCGTTCCGAGGTCCTTAGGCCTGCTGCTTCGTTTCCCCGGTGTTTCGGAAATAAATTTGATAGTGACGGCATTATGGCAACTGAACTAAATGTGGTAGCGCCTTATACAAAAGGCTGGGACTCACAAAACGAATATGACCAGGAGGAAGCCCGACTCGTGCGCAATGCGCCGGCCACCTGGGAAGTTATCCTGGGGTATGATAACCTTGCTGACCTTATCAACAAAATAAACCAATACCTAATAATAGACCCGGATCATCCGTGTTTAAAGACCCTGGAAATTGATGCACATGGCAGCCCGGTATCTATTAACGACATGACCCGGACGGATGTCAGTACCTGGACTACGCAGCTGAAAACCCTGAAATGGTGTGATGAAGCTAGTATCTATTTATCCGGATGCAATACGGGACTTACTAGAACCACCCGTATTACCGATCCGGCAAGGGTGGGCCCCATCGCCCAACAACTCGCTAATTCACTTTTATATAACCAGGCGACCTTTCCCCACAAAATATGGGTCTATGGTTCCAACGGATACCTCAGCGGGACGCATGTGGAAGGAAATGAAAAAACGGTCGATACCTATACGGAATATGAATTTGCATTATCCATCCCGCCTTGGACCAGTACGGTTTGGAAAAAATATCCGGGGGGATCAAATTCAAGCGGAGGGGCTTGTTGGATTGGATTTAAGAATGGAAATTGGTAAGGGTCATGATAATAATAGTCAGAGAATATGGTACACAAAATGAAATTACCCTGAACCCATACCAGGCAGGTTTATTTCTGAAGGAGATCCGGCGTATTCGCGGATCCTGGCTTACCAGGATATTGCGGAATTTGTTCGCGATGATGGTGAGGCGGGTACGGCCTATCCGGGTAAGACCCGATTGCCAGATAATGGTTGACAATAACGGACGGATCACGGAATACCTTTTACACGGTGAGTTTGTACTTTACGAAAAAGGGAGCCCCGTCACTTACCAATTTTATATGGGCGTATTGTTGCAGTACTGGCTCGGGATGCTCCCCTGACCGGAACAGGAACCATGGTTAGGGTAATTTACCCTTTCCAGCAAGGTTTTAACGCCGCGGAATAGCACAAACATGCCAAAGTTGCGCTAATAACTATCAAGCGCTCCCGTATTCCTGAGAACTGAGTGAACCATTCCCGATATAATGCCACCCCATCTGATTATGCTTAAGGCCAGTACAATTCCGGTAAATCGGATTGTTTTAACAGCTTATTATAGCTCGGAACAGCTGTTGCCCTGATGGCTTGTAATTCCTCCTTATACGTGCCCCATTGCCGGAGGTAGTCCCTGGTAACGTCGCGCATCCCCTGGGTTACCGGGATATTCCCTTTCCCGATGTCATTGAGGAAATCCTTGAATTTCACCAGCAATCGCGCTTCAAACTGGTAATTGCTCTGGTAGGTCCGCAATTCTTTTTGCAGGATCTTCGCGATCCAATTCGTAATGGTCGTATCGAGCCTGGCCGCCTCATCAAGTATTTCTTTGGATGTAGCCACTCCCTGGATAAAATCCAGCTGTTCCCGGATCATTTGCAAATCGCGAACCCCTTTGGCCATTTCCGTTGCTCCGTTATAGATCGATTGGGATAACTGATCCCGTTCCTTGTACGCGGCCGGTGCCCCTGAAATGCTGTTTTCAATACGGGGATCAATTTTTATTTCAAAATCCTGACTTTGGGTAAAGTCCCCGATTGTGAGCACCGCCTTATACTTTCCTGGTGCGGCATCGTAAGCCCCCAGGTCGCGGTTGGTGGTATATAATTCAGTAAGGCAGTCGAACCGCCCAACTTTCATATCCCATAGGTAACTATGAGCTCCAATTCCCTTCTTCAGCTGGGGTTTTATCAGCGTATCGCATTTTGTTGCCAGCTGATCGGTAGCTTCAGACCGAATGATTTTTCCCGCGGAATCCAGTATCTCCATTCGCATCGGAACGTCTTTCCCCACCTCCTTTTGAAGTACATAGTGGATTTGTACGCCAGCGGGAGGATTCCTGCCCGGTCCCACTTCTGCGCTGTATGTGATAGAAAGTTCAGTATAGGTGTCCCGGGGCTTATAAAGATAGTATGGCGCCTCTCTTACTTTATCTGTAACCTGGTGCAGCGGTGTGAGGTCGTCCAGTATCCACAATGCCCTTCCCTGGGTGGCCACCACAAGGTCCTGTCGTTTTACACGAAGATCCGTGATCGGCACTTCAGGCAAATTATTTTGCAGCGGCTGCCAAAAAGCCCCATCGTTGAAAGACACAAACACCCCGGTCTCCGTACCTGCGTACAACAATCCTTTTTTATCAGGATCCTCCCGCACCGTCCTGGCAAAGGTATCCCCTGGCAAACCACCCACTATTTCATCCCAACTGCTCCCAAAATCAGCTGTCTTATAGATATGCGGTGTAAAATCATTCATTTTATACCCCGCCACTGCGATATAGGCCGTTCCGGCATCATGGGGGGAAGGTTCCACCACATTGATGATACTTTCCTTCAAACCCCTGGGGGTCACATCCTGCCATGTTTTTCCCCCATCCCTGGTAAGGTGTACAAACCCGTCATCCGTACCAGCCCAGATAACCCCTTCCTGCACCGGGGATTCTTCGATATTAAAGATATTATTATAGCTTTCCGCGGTGATCTGTTCATTGCTGATAGGCACCCCGCCTTTCCCCTGTTGTGCTGTATCATTCCGGGTGAGATCCTCGCTGATAACCTCCCAGTTTACCCCGCGGTCTGTAGACTTCATCATATACTGAGACCCGTAATAGATGACAGATGGATCATGGGGCGAAACGATCACGGGGCCGTTCCAGTTAGCACGGTATTTTAAATTTTTCGGTTGTTCCCCACTGATACGTTCCGGATAAGGCCGCACCATACGGGTGTTGTCAATATCCCGGTCCCACTCCACAAAATTACTGGCAAAGTAAGTAGAATAAATGTACCTGGGATTGTCCGGGTCCAGGGCCACAGTAGAAGATTCCCCGGCCCGCAGGATGTCCCAGTGCATTTCCCCTATCCCCTCATCGGCCACCCGGCTGTCTATTGCAATGGTACTGGCATCCTGTTGCCCCGAATAGACCCGGTAGGGATATTGATTATCTGTGATCACCCGATAAAATTGCCCGGTAGGCTGATTCATCAGGGTAGACCAGGTCTTGCCTCCGTTATAGGTCACGGAGCCGCCCCCATCATTCGCATTGATCATGTTGTCACTGTTGCCGGGATTAATCCACAGATCGTGATGGTCTACATGGCTTCCACTCATCCCGGTAAAAGTTTTGCCGCCATCAATAGATTTCATCGCAAAACTGTTCATTACCCATACTTCGTCTTCATCCGAGGGATCAGCGATGATGTGCATGTAGTACCAGGCACGCGCATAGGTTGTGGCATCGTTGGTAGTTTGTTTAAAACTTTCGCCCCCATCCTCAGATCGGTATACGCCCCCTTCCTTTCCGGGGGCCTCAATGGCCATATATACGATATCCGGATTCGCCGGGGAAATAGATATTCCCATCTTACCCTTTAGTTGCGGCAGCCCCCTGGTAATTTCCTTCCAGGTGATGCCGGCATCGGTTGTTTTATACACCCGGCTTCCCGGACCCCCGCTTTGAACCACCCAGGGTTTTCGCATAAAATCCCAGGAGGTGACCATCATTATATCGGGGTTATGGGCATCGACTGTCATGTCAACTATCCCTGAATGATCATTCACATAAAGTATCCTGTTCCAGGTGGCACCCCCGTCTTCCGATAGGTAAACCCCCCTTTCCTCGTTGGGGCCCCAGGGGTTACCCTGCGCAGCCACATAGACTTTATCCGGGTCGGTGGGATGTACATACACATCACTGATATGCCTTGTGGCTGCCAGCCCCATATGGCTCCAGGTTTTACCGGCATCCGTTGATTTATATAATCCATCGCCGTGTGAAGTTTTAACACCCCGCACCGGGGATTCGCCGGTACCCACATAGATGATATTGGTATTGGAAGGCGCTACGGTTATATCGCCAATCCCGGTGGTGTTGAAAAAGCCATCGGAAATATTTTCCCAGCTTGTCCCCCCGTCCGTGGTCTTCCATACCCCGCCACCAGTGGCGCCCATATAATAGGTGAACAGGTCACCGGATACGCCGGTTACCGTGGTAGACCTCCCGCCACGGAAAGGACCGATATTCCGGTATTTGAGGGAACCGTACAGCAGCGTGTCACTGGAGGCGGTTGTCGATTTTTTTTGGGCATTGGCAAAGGTTGAAATGCATAGGCTGGCCAGCAGCAGGTAAACAGTATATCTCATAAAGGGGATGCTATAAAACTTAAATGTAACAATTTATATAGTACTGCCTGCTTCCATCTTTCAAAAAGACCTTGCTAACCGGAAGTGATGGGTAAACTGAACGATAAAAAACATCCGGCTGGAAAGGTGTTACGGCAGTGGCTGTTTGCTATAAGGCATTTCCTGGAGGAAACCTGGACCTGGCGCTGAACCCTTTGCAATCGCTATAAATACCGTTGCAGGTACTTCTTAAAATATGCAGCACTATCCGAAATACTCTGCATAGAATCAGTGGCATAATTTCCGCCCTGTTCCAGGTAGTAGTATTCCAGTCCATCTGTTGGGAGCCTGGATAACATACTGACATAATCTATAGACCCGTTTCCAAGCTCCGTATAATCCCGGGTCACTTTGTCCATATCCTTGATATGCCACATCACATACCGTCCGGACTGTTGGGCAATCAGTTCAGCCGGACTCTTTTCTGAAGAATGAACCACCCAATAGAGGTCCATCTGAAGCTTTACCAGGTTGGGGTCTGTTTCTCTAAGGATGATATCATAGCCGGTTTGTCCGCCGTGATCCTTGAATTCGAAATCGTGGTTGTGGTATGCAAAGCCTAAACCTGCAGCGTTAACCTGCTCTCCTATTGCATTCAGTTTTTCAGAAAGGCGTTTAAAATTTTCAGGCGTCCGGTATTCAGGAGCTAACCAGGGCCAGGTAATGTAGCGGCTTTCAATGGCATGTGCACCTTCTATGCAATGGTCCACATATTCTTTTAATGCCTCAGGCGAATGATCAAAATAGCTGGAAAAATCGTAATGTCCGCTGCTGGCCGTTAGCTGCATATCCTTTAAAATTTGTTTGAAGTCCAATGCCTTGTACCCGTAATAGGTGCCTTTTTCCGCATCGTAGCCATAGATCTCGAGGTCCTGATAACCCAGGGCCCTGACTTTTGCCAGACTACCGGAAGGGTCCTCTGCCATGGCATCACGGATAGTAAAGAGCTGCAGCCCCATTTTAAACCTGGATTTGGGTAGCATTGAAACGGAAGGGATAGGTAGCAGCGTCATAGTAGCCAATAATCCGGATTTTTTAATAAAATTTCTTCTGCTTTCACTAATGGGGATCTTCATGGTTGCAATTTGTTCTATTAATTTAAAATTGAATCACCGTTTTTCCGATGGTCCTTCCGGATTCCTGCATCTGATGTGCCTTTTTGAGGTTGTCCACCGTAAATCCGTATAGGGTTGTAGCGAGTGTTGACCGGAGTGTTCCGTCATCCAGCAGCCGTGCTATTTCATTCAGGATCTGGTGTTGTTTTTCCATATCATCTGTGGTGAACATGGACCGGGTGTACATCAATTCCCACGAAAACGTGACACTTTTGTTCTTAAGCAAGTTCAGGTTCAGTGGGTTCTTGCTCCCTGTGATGGAAACAATATGTCCCTGGGGTTTAATGATTTCACAGGCAATTTCCCAATACGCTTCCAAATCGACAAAATCCAGAATATAATCAACATCCGGATACCCGATATTTTCCAGTTCTGCTTTAAGGTTCCGGTGGTTTACCACATGATCTGCACCCATTTGTTTGCACCAACTGACCGATTCGGGTCGGGATGCGGTGGCGATGACAAGTAGTCCGGCTACCTTTTTTGCCAGCTGTATGGCAATCGAACCCACGCCCCCGGCACCCGCCAGGATCAATACTGTTTTTCCCCTGTCGGTTTCAGCGTTTATTTTTATACGGTCAAAAATGCATTCCCAGGCAGTCAGTCCGGTCAGCGGGATAGCGGCGGCTTCCGCCAGGGTAAGGTTCTTAGGCTTATGGCCTGCTATGCGTTCATCGATAAGCTGGTATTCCGCATTGCTGCCATCCCGGGTGATGTCCCCAGCATAATATACCTCGTCACCCACTTTGAACCACGATGATTCATCCCCCACTGCTTCTACCCTACCCACGGCATCCCATCCGATGATCTTCGGGGTTTTCAATATGCTATCCTTTGCCGCATTTTGCCGGATTTTATAGTCAACCGGATTCACAGAAATTGCCGCAATCTTTACCAACAGATCCCGTGGGGCAGGAGTCGGTTTTTCCGTTTCAAACGCTATAAAACTATTTTTTTCCGATATCGGTAGTGATTGCTTAAACCCTATTGCTTTCATGATCTTATTTACTATAACGAATTTATATGTTCATAAAAATGGAGAAGCATAACGTCCATTTGTAACCGAGGGAAAAGCCAGGCTTACCAATCCAATAACTTCCACAGGTGACACTTCATGATAGCTGACTGCCACTTCTGCATGAGCTGATTTTTTGACGGTCGGGATGATCCTATCCATTTCTTTATAAGTTGAGCCAGGATTGGGCCTTCATGTGAAACGTGATAACAGAACAGTAAAGCCCGGACGGGTATTTTCTTCCCTCTTTCATTGACGGAAGAATGCCGGTCAGGCAATACCCTGATTTCTATAATACTCTAAATATACCGAATTATTGAAATGACGATGTAAATAAGTCGCAGGCATCCAAAAATAAAACAAAGATTTTCACAGGCAGGGACCACTCAATCCCGGCAACTCCCCCGCTAATTAGCCCTGACTGGAAAATGAATGTCTGCTTGCTTCAGGTAAGGGTATTTTGGTTATTCAGAATAGTCTCCATGGATTTTAACAGGTAGTATTGTTCTCCCAGCGCTCCTGGACTATTTTTTCAGGATCTTGTACAATTTATCACCGGAGGCCAACTGCACCCGAAGAATATACAGTCCGGTAGCCAGATTGGAGGCTTCCATGAGATTGTTGCCCTTTAACGTAACCGTAAAGGTTCTGCCGTCAGTATCATAAAGTTGTGCGGAACCGATTTCTTCTTTTGCGGAGATCGTAAAATGCTCAGAAAACGGATTGGGATACAGTATAGCTCCATGGGTTTCCTCTTCAGGTAAAGGGATGGAAGTACAGCTGGGCTGTTCGCCCACAGCCGTCATCAGATCACCATTGACAACCGACCAGTTTTGCCATTCGCCCCCCGAAGCGCTTTCCCAATTTTCCAGATCAAAATAATGGGTGCCGTTGGGCGTCCCGGCCACTTTATAGACCTTCAAAGCTTCCCCATTCGTCTCCCAGGTCAGGGGACTGCCACTAACACATTGTTCCGGCAATGAATCGGTTGTACAAGTGGCTTGCAGGAAATAAGCAAACTCGTCGTAATGGGGATAATTGCCATATACGGCCGCCCTTCCATCCGGTTCAATGCAAACGGCTGTGGAACCGTTACAGGCAATTCCAAAGGAACGTCGGCTATTATCCTTTGAGAAACGTGCCAAAAAAACACTGTGCCTCCCACGCCTGTTACGTTCATCATAATGTGTATCGGTAATTGTATTTTTTAGTATGGGGATATCCAAAAAATCGCTGTATCCGAGTGTTACTTTAGGGTGGTAGGGATCAGCCAATGCTTCCGCACTGGTAACCGTACCGTTGGCCGCACTGAAATAGGCTCCCCCTAAAATAGCCATGCCCGCGCTCGTACCGCCTATTACGCCTTTCTTGTTATTGATGAAGTCATTCAAAACATCCTCCATAGCATTATCCTTAAAATAACGCACGTAATCATATTGGTCACCTCCTGCGAACCATATCGCTTCAGCCTGGGATACCTTTTCCAGCACGACGGGGTCCACGGCACCGTTACTATTATGGATCACAAAGGTTTTGACGGAATTGACGGGTACCCCTAATTCCGAGTAAAAATATTCATTATAGCCATCGCTGCCTGAAGCCCGAAGAACAACCACATCACCCCCGGCCGCCTTCTTCAGGAACCAGCGCATGGCTTCATCATGCTCGCTGCCACCGCCCATGAGGCAAATACCAGGTTTATGGTCCGTGTCCACATCAGAATTGCTCCCAGTGGAATATAGGGTATAATTCTGGCTAAATCCCAACTGGGAAAACAGCAAACAAAGCACGAAAATTTTATACATAGGAATACGCGTTACAACGGGTCCCCAAATAGGTGGTAGATGCGTACAGCTCCCTCCTAGCCAGTAGTTGAAGATGGTGCCACAATTGATGTTGACCAACTTTTTTAAAAGTTCCACTGGGACTTCGGTACGCAGATCAATAACCTTTACAAGTTTTCGAGCCACTCTTTCCTGCTGGCTGTATGAATAAAAGGTAGCCCATATCACGATAAGAACAAGACTAGTTCTGATCATTCCCTTTTAAACTAAAAATGGCTCCGGGCAAATAGACATCGAGTGACAACCCTTCCGCCCCGATCTTTTCCTTGTACCGGATCTTTGATTTCCCCGGATTGGTAAGGACGATTACCTGCGACTCCCCTACTACCTCGATCCGGGAACCCTTTATGAGGATGGCCGTTGACTCGTCAATCCCGATACCTACCATTTCCGGGTATTCAATAATGGCACTAATTAAACGGTTATACCTGCTTCGTCGTACAAAATGCTGGTCTATGATGATACTGGATATCATTCCCAGGCCTTCTTTTAGTTCGATATTGTCTGATTCCAAATTTTTAAAGGTGGAGGCGTATTCAGGATGCTTCAGTTCATTGCCTGTGATCATTTGCCTGCTCATCACTGCCGCCCCTGCACTGGTCCCGGAAATAAGACTACCCTTACTGTATGCTTCCCGGATCGCGTCTTCGATGGAAGTACCTGCTACTATTTCCATAAATCGGCTCTGGTCGCCCCCGGAGATATATAGCATTTTGGCCTGCCGGATGGAATCCAGTTTCTGTTCGGAAGCTTGCTCCCCTTTAGCAAAACTAAGGCCATGTACATTCTGGTATCCTATCTTTGAAAATTGTGCTTTTCCATAATAGATGGCAGAATCAGGTTCGCTGCTGGCCATGGGCAGCACGATGCCGTAACCTCCCGCATCCAGCCCGGATTCGTTGACGATCCTTTTCAACATTTCCTCCGGCCTGGAACCACCTCCAATGATAAAGAGTTTGCCCTCGGGGGTCTCCTGGCTGATACTTTGGTTCGTATTGCAAAATGCCAGTACTATCAGGCCTATATAACACAGGTGTTTGATGATCATGCCGTCTTATTATTGGTTGAATATCACAATTCCACGGGTATCTGCATCAGCCTGGTACCATAATTCCGGGCTTGTACCATCCAGGTTGGCCCGCATCAGGGCATCCGTACCCCTGTCGCCCCAATAGATCTTCCGGGCTGTGGCATCGTACCCAATGCCATACACCACCCGGCCGATATTGACAGCTACAGTAGCCACACCGGTACCGTCCAGGTTGGCCGATTTTAATCGAATATCCCCCGATGCCACATACTCATCATAATAGATACGGTCGCCTACCACCAGGACACTGCCCCCCTCTACGGTGGGCATCAGTTCTGTTTCGGCTGAGCCATCGAGGTTTTTGGACCACAACCCGCCGTTGTAATTTACCCAGTATAGTTTGCGGTTTTGCAGATCAATGGCAACCCCGTCCGGGTCATTGGCCTGCCCGGTTACAAAATCCTCGGATTGGCTAAGATCGGAACTATCCAGGTCACCTCGCTGTATGCCACTACTGGTATCCCAATAGAGCTGGTTTTCCGCATAATCGATTGCCAGGGAATTAGGACCGTCAATGCCGGTACGGAATTCTTCAAAATTACTTCCGTCCAGATCGGACCGGTATATGGCATCACCGCTATAATCACTGATATATAATTTAGACGTTATCGTATCCAGGGTCATGCCGTAGGAACCTTGCACTGAAATATTGGGAACGGCTGTGAATACAGGGGTCTGGGTATTAATGAGTGCACTGTAAACCAGGCTGCCATCGGTATAAAAGATGGGTATTCCTGTAGCGCTGGGATCCCTTATGACAATTTCACGGGTAATTTCCCGCACTTCCAGTGACCCGGTGGTGGTCACCACCAAATTCACAGTGTATACCCCCGGTTCCGTAAACAGATGACTGGGGCTTGCTTCTGTGGACGTGGTGCCATCGCCAAAATTCCAATAAAAACTGGCTTCGCCCACATTGGAGGGCACGATGGAGGTATTGGTAAATTGTGCCGTAGATGGGGCAAATTCATCATTATCAATGACATAGGTGAACATCGGGACTGTACTGGCCGGCGGTACGGGAAATCCATCTTCGGAACAAGCCTGTAACAGCAATACCACAATACCTGCTACTAATAATGCACTTATACGTTTCATACGAAAAAATTCAAATTAACAATTATATAATCAGCCATTTGCATATACTTCCTATGCGCAGGACAGAACCAAGACCCGAATCCAGACTTGAACTTCTTAACCTACTGACCAGGAAATGATTCCCGTCGTTCACATAGTAAACTCCGGGGAAATTTGCATCTACTGCAAACTATTTGAGCAAAAAGATGCCCCTTGGACTTCCCAATCCGGTTTTCAACACCTCCAGACTGGCACCATCCAGGTCGGCACGATACAGCTCACCCGAATCACGGCCGGACCAATACAGTTTATTCGTATCATGGTCTATCGCCATGCCATAAATCCTCGTACCGTTATCATTTACAGTCTGAATGTTGGTGCCATCCAGGTCTGCTACCTTCAGAAGGGCTTCATTCTGGTCATCAAAATAGATCTTATCGTTGACCGTGTCTACCAGAATGGCATAGCCATAGATGCCTGATATGATGATCTGCGGATTGGCCCCGTCCATGTCTACGGCATACAAATCCTCTACATTGGCATCGTAGACATACATTTTGTTGTTTTCCACATCGAGCGAAATGGCGCGCCAGGATGCGCCGGCCACGTTAAAAAATCCGATTTCAGGACTGCTGCCGTCCAAATTTGCCTTGCTTACGTTTCCATCATCATCCACCCAATAGATCTTTCCGGCGGTCTCATCGATGGCTATTGCATAGGGATCACCAATATCGCTCACTATGGCTTCCACATTGGTGCCATCTACGTCCATCCTCCAGATATTGCCGCTGGGATACAGATTGAAGTCACTGAAATAGATTTTTTGGTTTACAGCAGTGTACGTTAGCCCGACTCCGCCCTTACCGGCCATGTTATAGACATCAGCAACCGTACCGGAACCATCCAGTTCGAGTTTGCGGATATATTCATCCCCCAGATCGATATAATAAAGTCCTGCCAGGCTTACCGGTGCTGCCTCCAGCGTAATGGTCTGGGTACTGGTGCTGGTTCCTGCATCCCCGGTGATTGTCAGCGAAACGGTATAATCTCCCGCGGTGCTGTAGGTGAACGTCGGATTTTCTTCCGTAGAACCAGAATTACCGGCATCTCCAAATGACCATTCATAGGAGGTTGCCCCTTCAGAGGTATTCGTAAATTGAACAGGCGTGTTGGTGACCAGGTTGGCTTGATCCACTACCGTAAAGGAGGCTGCGGGGGTTACAGTGATCTCCATATTCTGGATAGTGGATCCGCCAGCACCTGTAGCTACCAGACTCACCAGGAATATTTTGCTTGATTGATAGGTTTTTCTGGGAGATACCTCCTTGGAGGTGGTCCCATCTCCAAAACTCCATAAATAGGCCGTAGCATTCTGGGAATTGTTCTGAAATTGGATCTCCTCTCCTACCAGCACCGTTGTGGCACTGGCGGTAAATTCCGCTACAGATTGCGGAGGGACGATCACCTCGTCTTTCTGGCAGGCAAAAAAGGTAGCTGTTAATAAGCAAATAAAAAGGTTGCGGTAGAATTTAGTTTTCATTTATTCCTGTTTAAAGGTTTTAATTAATAGCCCGGGTTTTGTGTCATCCCGGGGTCAGTATTGGTCTGTATCTCATCAGTTGGTATGGGGAACAGGGTTTGGTTTGGGTTCGCCACGTTGAGCAAAACCTCGATCGCCCTTCCGGTACGCACCAGGTCGAACCATCGGTGGCCTTCAAAGGCAAATTCCACTCTGCGTTCGTTTTCGATCATGTTCCGCAACTGATCATAGCTGGTTTCGTTGGTTCCGGCGAGTCCGGCCCGTTCCCTGATGGCATTGATGTCCCGTTGAATCAATACTGGCTCGCCGTTCAGTTCCGTTTCGGCCTCGGCCCGTATCAGGTACATTTCGGCCAGGCGCAGGACGATAAAATTGTCTGCTCCCAAACTCAGGTCATCATATTTGATGGCATAAGCTTCAGAGCCTTCAAACGCGATGCTCGCCGCATACCGGGAATCCCCGGACTCATAAGCTGCCAATAAACTTTCTGAGGGACCTACTTCCCTCCTGCCGTTCAGCGAATGGGGAAAATTATATTCAGCGATCCTGTTGCGTTCGGTCTCTGAGAAGAATACCTCGAATATAGTTTCCGAAGCTCCATCCCCTGCAAAAATTCCGGAGTAGTCATCCATTAAAGTGTACGTGCCATGATCGATAACCTCTTTCGCCTTCGCACTTGCCTGTGCGTAATCCCCCTGGTACAAATAAACCCGGGCCAAAAGAGCGGTTGCCGCATATTTACTGGCCCTTGTCTTATCGCCGGAGACAGGGAGGTGCTGCGCTGCAAAGACCAGGTCCTGTATGATCTGTGTATATACATTAGCCTCCGGGTCACGGGGGACATTGAGACCGTTTACCCCCCTGGTTGGGTCAAGTTTTAGGGGGATGTCCCCGAAATAGTTCAGCAGGTTAAAATGGTTCAAAGCTCTTATGAAATATAGTTCGGCCAGGGCTGTATTTTTTTCCGCTATGGTCATATCATCCATTTCGGGAACTTTTGTGATCACATTATTGGCCACATTGATGCCGTCATAGATAATGCTCCAGATACCGCTGACAGAGCCGTTCTCGGGCAAAATAGCATTGTTGTCAACCTCCGCATATGTAACGGCGGTGGCATCTACCGGATGCGAAAGGTTATCCGCTGCGAGATCGGAAAATATCTGGTAGGTCCGGCCATAGTAGCTCAGGCTTTGAAAAGCAGAATAGGCTCCCAGGATACCTTTATCAATGTCCTTTTTAGTACTGAAGGCCGCATCGGCCGGAACGGCATTCTGTGGTTCCACATCCATTACATCGCATGAAATTGCGGTGATCAGGATACATGATATAAGAAGTGTTTTTTTCATTCCAACTATAATTTAAGATTTACACCCAGGGTAAAGGTTTGTGCCTGTGGGTAGGTAAAGAAATCAGTACCGATCACTGAATTGTCATCCCCCCTGTAATTTACTTCGGGATCCAGGCCAGAGTAGTTCGTGAAAGTGAAGAGGTTCTGGGCACTGAGATAGATCCTGATACCCGTGAATAATGTCCTGTCCAAAGCCTTATTGTCCAGGTTATAGCCGATGGTCAGGTTTTTGATCCTCATATAGGATCCATCCTCGATAAAGCGGGAAGAAACCCGTTTATTCTGTGCAGCCTTTACGGGATCATTGGTGGCCCTTGGAATATCGGTAACATCTCCCGGTTGTTGCCATCTCCGTGTAATGGCCTCCAATTGGTTGTCACCCCCCTGCAGGGATTCCAGGAAAAGACGGGATCCGTTAAAAACGTCGTTTCCATAGGATCCCTGCAGGAATACGCTAAGGTCGAATCCCTTGTAGGAAAATGAATTGGTAATGCCAAAGATAAAATCGGGATGTGGGTTGCCTACTACCGTACGGTCCTCCGAGGTAATCTCCCCGTCAAAATTGGTGTCGGCAAAAACGATATCGCCTGTGGATGGATCTACACCCAGCGATTTAAAGCTGTAAAAAATGCCAATGGGTTGCCCTTCCATAATGCGGTTGCCCCCGCGGCCAATATCATCAATAGGCTGGCCATTGTATAGTTCCAGGACCTTATTCCTGTTTCCGGAGATATTGAATTGGGTATTCCAGATAAAACTGCCCACGAAATTGCGGGTATCCATGGTGATCTCCACTCCTTTGTTCTCAACCCTGCCCACATTTTCAGTGATGGAGGAAAAGCCGGAACTATTGGGCAACGGCCTGCTCAGCAACAGGTCTTTGGTCTGTTTGTCATAATAATCTGCGGTAAGTGATATCCTGTCGTTGAAAAAACCAAGGTTCACTCCCAGGTTCAGTTGCGCCGTGCTTTCCCATTTCAGGTCCGGATTCGGGATATTGCTGGGATAAATTGCCGGGCTCCCCCCATAGGATGTGTTCCCATAGAGTTCCGAAAAAAGGAACGGGCTTATATCGTCATTCCCGGTAAGGCCGTAGCTTACCCGTAACTTGAAATCAGACAAAACAGGGATGTTGTCCATAAAACCCTCCTCAGTAATCCGCCATGCCAGGGATGCAGCCGGGAAAAACCCGGTCCTGTTGTTTTCACCAAATTTGGTGGAAGCATCTGAACGGCCGGACAAATCGAACAGGTACTTATTATCAAAATTTAAATTAAGCCTTCCGAAATAAGACCGCAGTCCACTGTCCGAGGCACTTGCAGAAGCTGAAACAATGGTACTTGCCGAACTGATATATTGCAAGTTGTCATCGGCAAAATCCTGGCCCCTTATAAAGGAAGACCGGTAATTTCTGCTTTCGAAACTATATCCTCCCAAAATGTCCATATTTAATTTTCCCCACTGCCCGGTGTAATTCAGGAGATTGTTCGACACCAAATTGCTGATGTTGCTGTAGGTCTCAAAACCAAGCCCATTGTACTTGGCACCCTGCACCGTTTTGGTCGATTCATAGGCGTGTTCCCTGAAATTCAGGAAATCGATACCCCATTTGGTGGAAAAAGTAAGATTTTTTACGATTTGGTAATCCAGGAAAATATTGGAATTGGTTCGGTACGAAAAATTCTCATTGATAGCCTCCCTTGCTATGGAAACGGCATTGGAATAGGGACCATCCTGGTTATATGAGCCATCTTCATTATAGACCGGGAAAATAGCCGGGGTTGAAATGCCATTGGGCAGTGGGCCATGCAGGGACTGGTCACTTTCCACCCGATCCGTTTTTGCATGGGAAAGGCCAATATTTGTTCCGATACTTACCTTATCCGAAATTTTATGATCAATGTTTATTCGTGCACTCAACCGGTTGTAATCGGTGCCGATCAATATCCCATTTTGTTCAAAATAGGTGCCATTGATAAAAAAGGTTGTTTTGTCGCCACCCCCCGTGGCTGATAGTTCATAGCTACTGATTGTCGCCGGTCTGAAAATGATATCCTGCCAGTCCGTATCAACCGTATTATCATTCATCTGCCCGGGCGTAAAGACCGTGGCGTCTGCAAGGTCATTCCTGTACTCCATCCATTGCCTGGCGTTGAGCATGTCCAATTTGTTCCAGGCCCTTTGAAACCCGTTATATACATTAAAGTTGACGACCGATCTTTGTTCTTTGCCCCTTTTGGTGGTGATCAGTACAATTCCGTTGGATGCCCTTGCTCCATAGATGGAGGTCGAGGATGCATCCTTTAGCACGCTGATGGATTCGATATCACCGGGATTCAGGTCGGTAAGTGCACTGGCACCTTGCCCTGAATATCCCACCTGGCCGAAATCTCCGGTAGTTACAGGTATGCCGTCAATGATATACAGCGGCTGACTGGAACCGCTAATGGATGTAAGGCCACGTATACGGACAGACATTTCACCTCCGGGTGTTCCGGAATTTTGCATGACCTGGACCCCCGCTGCCTGCCCCTGGAGGATACCATCTACCCCGGAAACTGGCAGATCTTCTACTTGTTCAGCCTTTACGGATGCCACCGACCCTGTAAGTAAAGCCTTTCTCTCGGTACCGAAGCCTATAACGACAACTTCATTTAACGAACTCGCTTCTTCAATCAAAATCACGTTGATAACTGCAGCATCTCCAACCGTTTCCTCCGCAGCCTTATAGCCCAGGTAACTGAACTGAAGCACGTCTCCGGCCTGTGCCGCAATGGAATAGTTGCCATCAAAATCAGTTTGTGTTCCGGTAGTCGTACCCTTGACCACAATACTCGCGCCCGGCAGCGTAACACCGTCCTCATCGGTAACGGTACCTGAAATCTCTATTTGCTGCACCAGGTCAGTGGCAGGAGTTTGAAGAATGGACCCACCACTCGGTTGGCCCCGGACTACCCTTTTGGTCAGGACAATATGCTTATCAACAAATTTATAATCGATCCCGCGGCTGGTGAATAGATCCTTCAATACACTGTTTAATGGTTTTCTTTTCACATGAATGGAAACCAGGCTCTTATTGTCCAGCACATTCTGGTTCCCGAGGAATTTATAGTCACTCTGTGATTCGATATTCTGTAGCACAGTCATAACCTTAACAGCTTCCAGGTCCAGCGTAATCTTTACATTTTGTGAATAGGTATTGGCCTGGATCTTAAAAAGGGCTATGACAAGAAAAAGAGTGGTTAGCTTCATTTTTAAACTGCATTTGGGCATGATACAGATAAGTGGTTCCCAAGCAATGAAATATTTTTTCATACTTTTAGAAGTGTTTACTGGTGGTTAATTATTGACTTGATCGATCACTTACTAATCAATCGGGGTATGCTCCAACATATCCCGATTTTTTTAGAGTAAGCTGCATCCTGAATACCATGTCATGTTGGTTGCTTTATAGATTAAATTAAGGTCGGTTGATCTCAATATTATTTCCTTTGATCTCATATTCAAAGGGTTCACTTTTTTGGAACAGATCTAATACCTGTTCTATGGTCTGCGAGTCGAACCTGGCAAAGAACTTCTGATCGTCCAGGTACCTGTAATTGTTACTGATCGTAACATCATAATGCCGCTCCAAAACCTTCAGGATCTCAGGGAATGTCCTGCTCTGGAACCAAAGCTCACCCCTGGTCCAGGCGATGTATTCGCTGACGTTCACATTATCGACCTGCATGCTTCTGTGCGATACGTTATAGGACGCGATCTGGTTTGGCTTTAACAGTACCGGGTTGCTATTCAATTCCCCGACCTCATTGATCTCCACACTCCCCTCGGCAAGGACTGTGTTTATTACTCGGTCGGCACTATAGGAATTCACGTTGAATTTGGTCCCCAGGACCTTGATCTGAATATTTTGAGCGTTTACTCTGAAAGGATGTTCTGGATCACGGGCAACCTCAAAAAATGCCTCCCCATCCAGGAACACATCCCTTGGGAATGTTTCCAGGAATCGTACCGGGTATTTTAAAGTAGTACCCGCATTGAGGTGAACCGTAGTTCCATCCGATAAGACCAACTGTATCCTTTTGCCGTTCGGCACATTCAACTCATTATAAGTAAGGGATCCGGTGCCACCTCCATTTTCACCGGTATGATCTATATCCCGGTAATTGATGGTCGCGCCCGACTGGTTGGCCACAACTTTACCATTATTTGTTACGATCATGCCTTCATTATCTTCCCTGATAATTCGGACAGTGCCATCTTCCTGTGTCAGGATAATGGTGTTTTCCGGGAGAACCGGTTCAGGCTGTTGTCCGGAATTGTGAAAAAAGTAGTATCCCAAACCGATGACCCCGATAAAAATGGCCGCCCTGGCATACCATTTTCGATACCCCGGACGCTCGACTTTGTCCTTTGAACGCTGCCCGATCCTTTTCAGCAGGGCTGCAAATTCCGTATCGGATTCATCTTTTTGCAGCAACAGGTTCAACTGGTACTGTTCTCCTACCCGTTCGGTGAACAGATCCATGTTGCGGTCATCCTTTAACCAGGCCAGGAGTTGTTTTAACTCCGCTTTGGTAATGGTACCCGTCAGATATTTGTCGATTATCTTATCCAAAAAATATAATTAAATGCAGGGATCTGAGTATCGCCTTTCAGAGGGCTTTTTGTCAATGGTGACTATTGCTATTGAACAAAAACTTGCCCCTGTGCTTAAACCCAAGCCCTATGGCAACTATCATTCCTGTTCCGGGCAAAGGTCAGATCCGGTTCATATAGTAAGTACGTGTAATCCTGAAAAAACCCTTAAACAAATCTTAATTAAATTTAAATCTTTCTCTATACTTTTGACAAAAGTTGAATGCGGAGAATGAAAACCAATGACCTGGGTGATGGGAAAGATGATGCCGAAGTTTTTGGAAAAACCTTCAGGAAGCTTCATCCAAAACTTCTGGCATATGCCGTTACGCTGACCAATGATCAGCAGGAAGCAAAGGACCTTGTACAGAACACCTTTCTGAAGTTATGGGAAAGACGGGATGAACTTCTGACAGCTCCTACCCTGAAGAACTATATGTATGCCACCGTCCATAATATGTTCATTGATCACTACCGCAAAAAACAGACAAAAAGCAACTTCATTGACCAAATTAAAGCGAATGCCTTAAAGACCTTTATCGATGAAAATGATTCCCTGCAGGATGATAAAATTGAACGGTTACGGAAAGAGATAGAAAATCTGCCGCCCCGCTGCAAACAGATCCTGATACTAAACAAAAGGGATGGTATGAAATACAAGGAAATCGCCTCTGAGCTGAAGATCTCGGTAAAATCGGTGGAATCTCAAATGCGTATTGCCTATCAGAAAATAAGGGAAAGCTTTGAGAATGAATCCCTACTATTATTGATCGTGTTCAAGGATTTCTGAATTAATCCTTTCGTGAACTTACCTGCCCATGCTACACCTGCTGCAATGGGGCATCATCTGCCTTACTGTCTGGTCCATCTTTCTTAACATCTCCCGTGCATGTTTACCGGTGGGCCCTTCCCGATCAAGGTGTATGGCTTTGTTATAATATTCGCTGGTTTTTTGGGTGTCGCCCTCCCTGGAGGGGATTTAGGGGGGAAAAGGGAAGGATGTACTGCCTGCTGCTCCTCCTTCGCCGGGGCTTGGGAGAACTTAAACTGATAACTGCCACTGAAGACTGCTTACTGAAAAAGGGCGTCAACTGCCTTGTCCCTCCCGATAACTAACGGGACGGACAAGGCGGGCGCTCAGCCTGACCTGATGCTAAAAAAGGTACCTTGCATAAAAGATGCAGTTGGTGGTAGTGTATGCTCACTTTTTAGCGGGGATATATATGTCGAATGTGGCACCCTTTCCCAATCTGCCCCGGGCCGTAACGGCCCCATCGTGGTTTTCTACAATCCTCTTAATTATGGCAAGTCCTATCCCTGTGCCCGCGTATTCAGATTTCCCGTGAAGGCGTTGGAACAGTTCAAATATTTTCTCGCTATACTTTTGATCAAAACCTATCCCATTGTCAGAATAGGCAATATGACAATAGGCCTTATTCGCCTCGAGATTGGCATTTTTCCGATCTTTGCCTTTAACAAGTTCATTTACTATTCTTATCTGTAATGGTCTTTCGGGATGTGAAAATTTAAAGGAGTTGCTTAAAAGGTTATAGAATACCTGTTTAATTTGGTATGGAATGATCGATATGTTACCTATGTTATGCGATTCAACCGTTAAATTCCCTTTTTTAAGTTCCTCGCAAAGGTCTTCTTTCACCTGGTCAATTAGTTCATTCAGATCCGTGGACTGAAAATCCCCCCCTAAATTATTGGTACGGGAATAGGCCAGCAGATCGTCAATAAGCATCTGCATGCGCTCTGCAGAAAGCTGCATCCGGTTAAATAAATATTGTCCGTTTTCGGAAAGATTTTCCTTTTCCTTTTCTGCAATACGGGAAGCAAAGGTTTGGATCTTTCTTAATGGTTCCTGCAAATCATGACTGGAAATATAGGCAAAGGACTGTAGTTCCTTGTTCATTTTCTGCAGTTCAACATTTTTTTGTTCCAGCTCGATCGTTTTATTTTTTAGGGCATCGTCCGATCTCTTTTTTTCGGTAAGGTCATGCGTCACTTTGGAAAAACCAATTACTTCGTTATTCTCATCATGCACGGCTGTAATTACAACGCTGGCCCAAAATAGGGATTTGTCTTTTCTTACCCGCCATCCTTCCTGACCAGCCCTGTTATTAGCTATTGCAAAGTTTAGTAACTTATGGGGCAGGCCATTTTTCCTGTCCTCTTCTGTATAAAAAGTATTAAAATTTTTACCGATTATTTCTTTTGCCTTATAGCCTTTAATTTTTTCTGCACCCCTGTTCCAGTTCTGAACCACGCCTTCCCGGTTTATATATAGTATTGCATAATCCTGGACTTCTTCCACCATGAGATGATATCGCTGCTCACTCTCCCGGAGTTTCGCGTTTAAAGCGACAAGTTCTTTAGTTCGCTCCCTGACCTGCTTTTCCACCTCCATGACCTGTTCTTGGTCCGGGATACCGGTGCCCGGCCAGGTCTCAATGTTTCCGTCTTCATCTTGTTTGAGCATCTCATTACCCACCGCTTTACAAATCACCAATACACCAGTTACTTTACCCTTGTCATCAAAGACAGGGCTGCAATTATATAAAGAGCTTATCACAGGAAACTTTTTATCCCGGCCGTATGCAACAGGTCTGGCATCCAGGGAAATTGGCCTGGCAGAATGAAATATCTCCTTGACTGAACCTCCAACCACATCCCATAGCTCCGGCCCGATTTCCTTGCCATTTTTACCCAGGGCCTCATGTTGACCTGTCCCCCCCCGAAAACACATAAAGGCATCATTATAGAAGCAGGTAAACTCTTCCCCCCAGAATAAAAACATGGGAATATTGGAATGCAGAATGATTCCCAATGTGGTGCATAAACCTGCAGGCCATGACGCGATACTACCCAGGACGGTTTTTTCCCAGTCCCTGGTTTTTATAAAATCGCCCATATCACCTCCACCATCCAGAAAGAAGAGATCAGCGGTTTTGGGAGTTGTTTTCATAACGCCTGATTATGATTGAATAACGAATCCTTCTTTCTTTTTCGCACCGTGAAAGATTGTTAATATGAAGGAAACCGAACGGTCACCAAACGATTTCAATATCGGAAAGTCGTCTAACTTTCTAATTCCAAGTGGTATCCCTTTTTTGCCAGGCAAATTTGTCAGTTGCGGAATAAAGGAAGAAAAGCAGCGTATCATCAGTACATTTTTCAGGGTTTCACTTGTCCGTACTTCAAATAAACGATCCACCCCCAATTTTTCCCGCATGTTCATGTCCGGGATAATACTATCGGGCAGATTTGGTAAGTTACTTTTGGGTAAATCCATCAATTCAAACCCATTGAAAACAATTTGCAATGTTATGGGAACCAATACTACTCCCGGGCATCCTCGAAAAACATATGATCAACCCTCATCATCGGCAACATTATCCGGCATGATCTAAAATTTCTTCCAAGCTAAGCAATTTTAGGGATAAATAAACTTTCTCACAACCCGTTTTATTTTATCTCAAATAAAAATAGTACGGGAAATATCCATGAACTTTATGATTTAGGGTGGTTTTTTATAGCTGGGCAATTGGGAAAGCGGTATGCACACCCCAAAAGAAGGTTCCTGCGGTTCAGGGGGATATCAATCCACTTTCCCTTCCTCCATTTGCTTCAACATCTCCCTTGCGTGTTTACCAGTGGGTCCTTCCGGGTCCATCTGTATCGCTTTAGTATAGTACTCGGTGGCTTTTTGGGTGTCGCCGGATCGTAAGTAGCCTTCCGCCAGGCTGTCCCATGCATTGGGGGATTCCGGGAAGAATTCGGTGATCATCTGGAATACGAAAATGGCATCCCGGTATTCCCGTAGGCTTAGTAGCCGGTAGCCTGCGGAATTGAACTCATCCTCGAAATCAAAGAACCGATAGTGTGGGTCCTGCATCATCCGGGCCGCATCGCTTTTGAGTTGATCAATATTGCCTGCCATGAATAAATTGGTCATATGTTCCATGGGGTCTAGCACAAAATTGGTGTCTGAAAAAATAAGGGCTGCATCCAGTACCGGGTCCTGGTTGGTCTTATATTCTTCAAAACTCATGTCGACGGCAATGTGGGGTGCCAGCCATTCCGCCCCTTCCCACTGAGGCTTGTCCTGCCACCAGGCAAAGGACAGGTAGACCGGTATTTTGCTGTTGGGCAGTTCCACCCTGTTGTTATCCCCGTAGAAATTAATATTCTCCGAAGTGGGTTCCCCAACAAAGATGGCATTCGTATAATTATCAAGCTCATTCACCAGGTTCTGGCAGGCCGAGAATGTCCTCCGTCCAAGGATCACAAAGAAATGCCCCACTTTATTGATCTTGTCCGACTTTATTATTCCGGTAACAACCGGTTTGTTTTTATAGTTGTTGCCACCACCGTTCAAACGCACATCCAAAACCAGTCGGTTCACATCATTATCTTTGATAAAACGGAACACCCGTTCATAGAATTCCGGTATAGTTTCAAGGGAATCATCCTGGACCTGGCTTTGCCGTATATACACGGTTTTATAATCCGGCAGGTATTCATAATAATAAATCTGATCCAGCTGCCTGAGGTAATTGGGAGTGGTACCCTGTTCCCGTGCATCCAGCCAGTCCCCGTCCTGTTGAACGAAGCCGTAAGTTGTGGGCACCCGCTCTCCTTTTGGGAGCGATTTAAAGTTTTGTTTAAAAATTTTGCCGTCCTTTTCCAAGGTGAGTTCCACTGTATCAGAAAGTTCCCTGATTACCCCCTGGGCATGCAGGACTTCAGGGCTGGTAAGGTATGTTCCGGCATAAGCCTTAAAAAACTGGTCGTTTTCAACTGGAACAACCGGGTAGATCGCCTTCAGGGCATCCGCTACAGGAACCCCGGCTATTGCCATGACTTTTGCACCCAGCGTTTCGGCATATTCTCTATGGACACCCTGTATATACATACCGTCACTGAACTCATATAAATTGACTGGTAACTGATGGAAGGCATAGGGCTGGTAGCGGAATCCCAGAACCGTATGCCCGTATTTAAAGGAAGATACGAGTCGCGCCAGGCCTATTACTATCTCATGTTCCTGCAGGTCCGGGATTTCATCAAACAGATTTTCCACCGCTGTATCGAATTCTGCTGCCGTCGTTTTTTTGAATAGAAAGGGATAGTCAGAATGGACCGTTTCCTGGAGGAATTTCAGGTCCTCCCGCCACTGTTGAGGGCTCAGGGTCTGTTGTGCCGATGCCTGGACGATCAGGCAACTTACAAATATGAAAATCAGCTGTTTCATGTTATATCTATAAGAGATTGATTACTACCTGATAAGTTACAATTTTAGCGGATTTGTTACAGGGTTTGCCGTAAAATAGTCAGCCCGAAAACCAAAAGACCTCTGAGCGCGGCAGTTGATTTCCTAATTTACGGATCGTATGTGGACTATTAACATTTTATTATCCAATTTTCCTTTGTGCCGGCTTTTTTAGTACTTTAGAAAGAAATGGCAGCAAAGTACCTGTTAATCTGGCTGTTGTCTGCGATCCCTATTGCGATTTGCAAAGCCCAATCTGACAGTCTTTTTATAATCCCAAGGGTGGATGGTATTCAGTTTGACGGAAGGGTTGATGAACCGGCCTGGAATTCGGTTGCTCCCGTGCCGATGGTCCAATATGAACCCGATGCCGGCGCTGCCCCCACGGAAAAAACCGAGATACGATTTGCATATGATGATCGTTATTTCTACGCCTCCATGAAGGCTTATGACAGCGATCCGTCCGGCATCCGTGCTACCTCATTGTATCGTGACCGGATTGCGGGCTCGGACCACCTCGAATTGTTGCTGGACACCTATAATGATAATGAAACCGGCTATGTCTTTACGACTACCCCCACCGGTATCCGCAATGATCTGGAAATAGCGAACGATGCCACCGGGGGGACCATTTCCTCTGCCTCCTGGTTAAACAGGGACTTCAATACCTTCTGGGATGCCGAGAGCACTGTTACAGAAGAGGGTTGGTTCACGGAAATCCGGATCCCCTTCAGCAGCCTGCGTTTCCAGGAAACAGATGGCAAGGTCATCATGGGGCTTACGGTACAGCGTAAGATAGCCCGGAAACAGGAACGATTGATTTTTCCGGCTGTACCTCCAAAAACAGATTGGGCCTTCCTGAGGCCCTCCCTGGCACAAAAAATTGTATTGACCGGGATCAAACCCGGTAAAACCCTCTATATAACACCTTATGTCCTGGGAGGCCACGCAGGTTTTAGCGAATTGAATGAATCCGGAACGGGTTACAGTAGACAAAATGAGGTTGAGAAAGCGGTAGGAGCAGATGTAAAATACTCCATAACCAATAACCTTACCGCAGATTTTACGATCAATACTGATTTTGCCCAGGCCGAGGCAGATGACCAATTGGTCAACCTCACCCGTTTTTCGTTGTTTTTCCCGGAAAAAAGACAATTTTTCCAGGAAAGGGCTTCCGTTTTTGATTTCAGGACAGGGGGACTGAGCCGGTTGTTTTTCAGCCGCCGGATAGGCCTTACCGGGAACGGGCAACAAGTACCCATTTATGGCGGGGTACGCCTTATAGGAAGGATGAAAACCTGGGATATAGGCCTTATGAGTATGCAAACGAAAAGGCTTGACACGATTCCCTCTGAAAATTTTGGGGTCCTCCGTGTCAGGAAAAGGGTCCTGAATCAAAACAGCTATGTCGGGGCTATGCTGACCAGCCGGATAGATACAGAAGGGAATCATAACCTGGCATATGGCATCGATGGGTTGATCCGGCTATTTGCTGACGATTATCTCACGGTCCAGTGGGCGCAGACATTTGGTAACCTTTCCGAAAGCGGTGCAGCACAAAACTTTAACAGCGGCCGTCTTGCCGTTGATCTGAATCGAAGGAGACGGCGGGGATTTGGCTATAATGTAGGGGGTATTTTTTCGGGTGCCAACTATAACCCCGGAGTGGGTTTTGTTGACAGGAGTGATTTTAAATTCGGGACGGCTGCCCTCTCGCAAACCTGGCTGAATACCCAAGGGCCTCTTATCTGGCATAAAGTTGAAATGCTGGGGAATGCGTATTTCAGCAACTTGGAAAATGAACTGTTATCTTCCGAAATTGGACCGGAATGGACGTTTTCTACCCGGAGGCTTGATGGCGGTGGGATTTCTGTCAGGCGGGTATATGAGAATTTATTGGAGGAATTTTTTCTTTCGGATGCTGTGCGTATCCCGGTTGGCGCATATGATTTTTACCGGTTCTCCGGATCCTATACAATGTCCGTTGACAGGACTATACGAACAAATATAATGTTGGAAACCGGGCCATTTTACGATGGATGGCTTACTAGTGTAACCGTTACCCCATCCTGGTATTTGTCAAGATATATCCAGTTCAATTTAGCGTATTCCTTTAACCAGGCCAGATTCACCGAGCGGGATGCATTGTTTATAGCGCACATCCCCCGGTTGAGTATCGGTACAGCCCTGAACAGGGAGGTTTCAACCAATGCCCTGGTCCAATACAACAGTGCTGCCGACCTCTTTTCCGCCAATGTCCGGTTTCGGTATAACTTCAGGGAAGGGCAGGATCTGTGGGTGGTCTTCAATACGGGAATCAACACGAACCGCTATGGTTATGTTCCAACATTGCCCACCACTGAAACGCAGTCTGTTTTAGTGAAATACATACACACGTTTATTTTTTAGGTGCCCTCCCCCCTGCCTGCCCCCGGTATCCTTTATCGCTCTTATTGCAAAAGGCATTCAACATCCAGCAAGGCATTGCCCCGGGGACAAAAGGGCATAAAAAAACCCATCAATACTGATGGGTTTTACTAAACTTAGAAGTATATGTATTAGATAACTTTTACGTTTACTGCGTTCAATCCTTTGTTTCCTTCCTGCAGGTCAAATTCAACTTCGTCGCCTTCGCGAACTTCATCGATTAATCCTGAAACGTGTACAAAATGATCTTTTTCAACACCATCTTCGGTGATAAAACCAAATCCCTTGGTTTCATTGAAAAATTTTACTGTTCCTTTACCCATTGTAATGTAATTAAATGTTTATTTATTGAATTGCAAAGATGACGCTATATAATTAGAATGCAGCAGATTAGTTGGTTTATTTTTTAAACTCTACCCCGGTCCTGATCCTGAAGGTGAAATTATGGCATCGACCTCAATTTCGATCAGCCATTCCGGGTCGATGAAACCCGCTACCTGCACTACCGTATCCACCGGCCTGATATCCTTAAAATACTGGGCCCTCACGTGGGCCGCTTCTTTCCAGTCCGCTATATTCGTAAGCATCATCCGGGTCCTGACCACATCTCCCAGGCCGGAGCCTGCACTTTCCAGGGCCGTTTTGATGGTTTCCAGGCACTGACGGGTCTGCACCGCAATATCCCCTACCCCTACTGTTTTCCCCCTGCTGTCCAATGGAGCGGTTCCTCCAATGGCGATGTAGGGACCCACGCGTACAGCACGGCTAAAACCGATAATTTTTTCATAAGGACTGCCGCTTGATACCAATTTACGTTCCATACCTGCCATTTTACTATGAAGCCTGCTCCTGTCAGTGTTATATTAAATGCTTGTTTGAAGCGTGCCCAGGTATTTTTTTACTTCCGCTGGTTCCGCCCTGTTGCTGCCCGAAACCGTGATAGACAGCAATTGTTCCCCATAAGACCGGGCCTTTTCAAAATCCTCCGCATCCCTGGCTGCCCTAAAGGCACCATACAAACCGTTGAACCGGTTTGGGTGGGTTTTTAGGTTTGCCTCATAAATGATCAGGGCTTCGGCTGGTCTCTTCAGTTCCATGAGCAGGTCCCCATAAAGTTCCATTGCGGGTAGAACTTCCCCTGGGGTTACCGGATGTTTTGAGGTGCTGTTTTCCATGTTGGCGGATTCCTCCATAAGGGCAAGAGCTTCTTTTTGATCTCCCCTGGACAGTGCCATCCACGCTTCCACGGCCTTTTGTTGTATCTGAACCTGGTTGGCTTCATAGGTTAATTTGGAGTCCAGAAGTTGCTGCCGCATTTCCCCCAGTCTTTGGTATTCCGCCCCCGCACTTGCAGTATCGCCCAAATGGATAGCGCCGAGGGCCCTCGCAAAATGAAAAATTCCTTTTTGCCATGGGAATGCCTGCCAGTCGATCATTAATCCCGGTAACTCCAGGTTGGCAGCCTGTTCCCAATCCCTGTTCTCCAGTGCGATACGGGCAGGAATCGCAGCTGCCGTATAGGCAATTTTAAAATCAACCGGAAATACCTCCCGAAAGGACTTTAAATATTCGTATTGTTCGATAGCCTTTGGGGTATTCCCTGCCTGGAGATACGCATATACAAGATAATCCATCCCGTGCAGTTCTTCCCCCCAATGGCCGTTGGGATTCAGGCTATTGGAGTAACACAGGGCTGCTTCAGTAGATTTGATATTGGAATTGATGGATTCCTCCCATAACCCTAATCGTGTAAAAATATGGGAAGGCATATGCTGTGCATGGGCTGAGGATGGCGCAATATGTGCATAGCGCCTTGCAACGGGCAACGCCAGTTCCGCGAGTTCGGGGTAATCGTAATTATGGATTATATAATGTGCAATCCCCGGATGATCGGGCTCTGCGGCCAGAAGGCCTTCCAGGATCTTGCCTGATTTGCGCTGGTGACTATAGGTTTTATCTGTGGGATCTGCAGTGGAACACAACGCCAGGGCATAAAAAATAGCTGCTTCCTTATCTTCTTTATACTTATCATACAGCGCTTCCATCTGTTTTTCAAATAAAGCCACCCGGGTTTTATGGTCGAGGGTTTGCCAGTCCTTGTAAAAAACACCAATGGCTGCCAAATAATCGTGCTCCTTCTCAGATTGGGGCAGGTTTTCAGCTACTTTAAGAATTCTGGAACCCTTTTCCAGGTATTCCTCGCCGGATTGTTTCCAAAGTGCATGGAAATTGCTCATGGCAACTCCCCAATATGCCATGGGGCATTCTGGGTCCGTATCGATCACTTTTACAAACGCTTTTTCAGCTTCCTCATACTCAAAAGAATGGAGCAACGCCAGCCCCAATTGAAAATCCTCACGGGTCCTGTAATCGCAGGACAGGGAAAATTCCACTTTTCCGAATTCAGGAATGCCACAGAGTTGCAGGTCACCGCGCAACAGGTCAATGGACAATAGTTCAGGATCCGGGGATTTTTGCCGGCACCCTGATACGGTGCAAATGAGGGCAACTAAAAAGGCAGATACGCTTACAGTTTTCATGATTCATTTGATTGAGATTGAACGTGAGGATGCTTTTGATTCTTCCTTTAAAAACATCCATTATAAACTAAAAAGAGCTGCCGTCTGAATGGGGGGAAGTTAACTAGTATTCACTCTCGTACAGCTATGCTTTATAAATGACATGTTTATTTGATTTCTGTCAACAATTCTGCTATCAAATACGGATAACCTCTGCAAAAATCATTTTAAAAATTCATGTTGTGGCCGGGGCCGTAGGTGGGAAATCCAATAAGTTGAAAATCCTTTTTGCTGCTTAAGATTCACTTTTCTAAAATTACAATATAAGTCGTGAATTTTAGCTGCCATTATATAAAATTACTGAGACGATTTCAATCGTAGGACCCGCTAATCTCCCTAAGGATGATCTACCTCATTGATCTACCCATATACCTGTCTGAATCCGTCTCATATCAAAATGGTAAATTGTACACACCCCAATCCACCATTTATGCCTAAATTATGAATGGTTTAGTATTCAAATGTTAAACAAAATTAGTGATGAAGTCAGTTATTATAGTTTCAATATCCCTCTTATTGTTTGTATTTATCGGTGGTTGCTCAAAGGATGATAACCCGCCGGATCCGCCGGAGGTCTCAACCGGAGAGCGGCTACAGTCGATCATTGACGAAAAAGTAGGAAATGACGCCGATAAGCTTGTTGGGGTATCAGTTTCTATCCGGGTGGGAAGCGAAGAACGATGGAATCTAAGTGGAGGCATTTCCACCCTTAATCAACCGATTAATAAAAGTATGCGGTTTGGCATTGCCAGTATTACTAAAACCGCTGTGGCTGCAACCATTATGAAGCTTGTGGATGAAGAGCTACTGACTCTGGACGATACGATCGGGGACTGGATTACGCTGAATTCCCCAAATGTGGACGAATCTATTACCATCTTTCAGCTATTGGCCCACTTTTCTGGGTTGAACGATTATTTCACCGATGCACTCTGGACAAGGGTTGAGGGCAACTTAGATACCCCCGTTCCGACTTTGGAGGTGGCGGGTTACATTCTGGAACCGATCAATTTTCCAGGAACTACTCACGAGTATTCCAATGCCAATTATCTGCTATTAGGCCTCATTATCGAAGCGGTAACCCAAAAACCTGCAGGGGAAGTGATGCGGGAAAAATTCTGGAGTCCTTTAGGGTTAAATGCTATCTATTTTGGGGCAAATGAGCATATAGTCGGTCCTATTGCCGCTCCATGGAGGGACTCCGATGGAAATGGTACCCTGGAAGATATTTCAGATCAGTATCGGGCCGCATATCACAGTGTCTTTTACTGCGCTGCTGATATATTTTCAACTGCATCTGACCTCTCCCTATGGGCGCAGCATTTATACGATGGCGAAGCCATTTCTTTAGAGTCAAGACAAAAAATGATGACCTCCTATTATGACATTCCTGATCCGGTTTTTACAGGATACGGCCTTGGGGTACGCCGGAATACATATGCCGGCAGGACCCTATGGGGACATACCGGCGGTATGAGGGGGTATGGGTCAGCCATGTTCTTTGAACCCGGTAGTAAAGTCAGTATTGCCATGCTCAACAATCAGAGCAGGTCTGCCGATGGCCCTCAGTTAAGACATGAACTGGTGGAGGAATTGCTAGCAGTAGTTTTTGAATCTTTGGAAACCAGTGATTAATCAAATTGAGCCAGCTGAAAATTTCACGTTTACTGTTTCAGGAAAGGCTAAACCAATACTTTGCTAACCGGTTAACTTTGATATATGAACCCTCCCAAAATCATTCGTATTTCTACCCGGTATTAGGCATTCTCTAGTCGGAAATAATTGAGAATATCCCCCCGTTGGCAGCAATTGATGATAAAATGAAGTTAATTTAGCAGTCAGGATCCCCCCCGAACATCAAAAAAATGATACTCCCTGCCGCATATCTCGTATTAACTGCTATCATAACGCTAATCCTGATCTCTATCGGCTTCCGTGCTATTCATCTTTCCGATACCCATCCAGGTACTCTCAATCGAAAAAAGAGTATACTTATAGGGGGATTCCTACTATGGCACCTTTATGTTTTCTTTATTTCCCGATCCGGCATCCTGCAAGATTTCGGGATGCCGCCCCGGCTTTTCCTATTACTGGTCTTACCGCTCTTTCTGTTCACTGGCATATTTTTATTCAGGAAAAGAAACCATCAATGGCTTCACAACATCCCTAAAACCTGGCCGATCTTCTACCAAAGCTTCCGCGTTTTGATAGAAACCCTGTTTGTATTTTCTGTAGCCAGGGGCGTACTGCCTAAGGAAGTAACCATGGAAGGCTATAACTTTGATGTTGTATTTGGCATTTCGGCCCTTGTGGTTGCCTATTTATTTCAGAAAAACCATGTAGGCCGTAAAGTCATTATCGCCTGGAACTACCTGGGTCTGGCAGTGATTGCAGCGATCATTTTCCTGTTCCTGAGCACTACTTTTGCCCCCCAGCTCTATGGGAGTGATACGCCCCTGATGCCACTTGAGGCCATCTCTTATCCGTATACCCTGGTGGCTGGTTTCCTGATGCCTTCTGCTGTGTTCATGCATGTGTTCAGCCTCGTTCAATTGCATAAGCGATCCACCCTATGAAAACTGTTTAGTTCGATGTTTACCAATTGAAACCAGTACCTGCTACCGCTTTTAAGTGTATTATAAGCATCCGCCACATGTCCGTTTTAACCCTTTCCACCACCATTTCAGGCCTTTTGGCAACAAATTTCGCCCGTTGTATAGCGTAGCCGGACATTTTGCGTTTAATGCATAAAGTAAAGCCAGATGAATAAATGTGTATTAGTCATATTATTCGTATTGACAGGCACAGGCCTGTTCGCACAGCAGGGATTTAAACTAGGGATCCAGGGTGGGTTGCCAATCAATGATTTCAATGATGAAGTGGCATTGTCTGCAGGAATCGACCTGGGTTACATGCACGCATTGGGTGAAGTTGTGGACGCAGGAATTGCTACCGGTTTGATTTACGGGTTCCATGAAACCTTTCATTCGGATGTAGTATTACGCGATTTAAGGGATGTTCAGTTTATCCCGATTGCGGCTTCCGTGCGTATATGGCCATCCAATTCGTTCTCCATCGGGATTGATGGAGGGTATGCCCTTGGTATCAACAAGGGAAACGATGGCGGGCTTTATTTCCGGCCCATAGCAGGGTATCTGGTGAGTGCCGGGGCAGAAATCAACCTCTCATATACATCCGTAAACCTCGATAGCCGTACCTGGAACACCGTTAATTTCGGGATCCTTTATACGTTCCTTCGGTAAGCTGCTTACCCAAAGCCTCCATTTCTTCAGCCCTTTTCACCAAAGCTGCTACGGCTTCCTGGACCTGCGCGGGTGGCCTGGCATCCGCACTTTGTAAAACCTCCAGCACAAAAAGCAACTTTTCCTGCAGCCCAACTACCGTTTCCTCCTCCAGTGTAGACGCGGCTATACTACCGTACAGCATGTCTCCCGCCGCCGGGGCTCCCTTCCCCCTGAATTTTTCCAGTGCCTCCTTCAGACCTTTTTTCCATTTGCCAGGCTTCGCCAGCTTGTCGTCTATTGCTTCCCGCATGTCCTGCAGCCGGCCATACCAATTGTAACTGTCGAGTGAGAGACCGGTTTGTAATTGCAGCCCTTCCGCTGTGATGTCAGAACGGGGATCAAGCTGTACGGTCAACTCCTTCTCCGAGACCTTCCCGTCCACTGTAAGTCGAATCTTATAAGTTCCCGGGGCAACAAAAGGGCCAACCGGACTGCTCGATGTATTCCGGGGAACAGCTGCTATGGCATACCCCCTTTCCGCTCCCCGGGGGTCCTTATACCGCAGGTTCCAAATAAAACGGTGATGGCCCGCGGAAGAAGCCAGTCCTTTTTCCGGCCTGATCCAATACGTGGGATGCGGTAGCCTGGTACTGTCCAGCGCTTCTACAGCAACCTCACTTGAAAACCAATTAATCCTGTTATCGTTATTGTCCACTACCTCAAGCATTACTTTATCTGCATCCGCCCCTAAGAAATAGTCCAGGATAGCTCCGTCGGGGGGGTTCCGGCCGGTGGGCTCTTCGGGGGGCAACGGTGTGTCCCCGAACATATTAAAACGAACGCGCCTTGCGGTGGAAGGTGTAAATAAATAGGCAGCTCCGGTTTCAGCAACCGCCAGTTCCCTCAGGGGGCTGTAATCATCCAGTATCCATATGGAGCGGCCGTGAGTCCCAATGACCAGGTCATTATCATGTAGTACCAGGTCGCGAACCGAAGTTGCCGGCATATTCTGTCTCAGGGGGTACCAGGTATCCCCGTCCGAATTGGAAAAATATACCTCGCGTTCCGTCCCCGCAAACAGCAATCCCTTTTGAACGGGGTCTTCCCGAACCACATTTACCGGCCCGGACGGGTTCATCCCCGCTACTGTTTCCTCCCAGGTAACCCCATAATCGTGGGTACGGTAAATATGTGGCTTCATGTCATCCTTCCGGATGGTATTAATGGCCAGATAGGCTGTTCCGGTATCAAAATGGCCCGCATCTATCTGGGATACCTTATCCCATGATGTCAGTGCAGATGGCGTTACTTCTGCCCATGTTTTACCCCCATCCCGCGTGAGGTGTACCAATCCATCATCCGTACCGGCCCATATCATATTCTTGTCCAGCGGGGAAGGTCCCAATGCATAGACAATTGCCCGTTGGGCCATGGTTTCCATCTCCGCCTTCATAAAATCACCCACACTTTCAGGAACATCCGTCCTGCTCCGGGTAAGATCCGTGCTGATCTCCTCCCAATGCTGTCCCCCGTCATGTGTTTTCCAAACCAAATTGGTCCCGAAAAGCAACATGGTATCGTCAGCCGGATGAAATAATAATGGCATTGTCCTGAGATAGCGGATATCGCCGGAGCGGAGTATTTCCGGCGCCACGTTCTGAGATTGTCCTGACTTTTTATCAAACCGGATCACCCTGCCTCCATAGATTATATCGGGATCTTTGGGATCGGGGGCCACATAGGCATATTCATCAGCCCCTACCCCCTGCCAGTCACGGAAGGATATCTGCCCCCCGTTTCCTCTGCTGGCAATCCCAATAGCGCCGCTTTCCTGTTGTCCTCCATAGACCCAATACGGGAATTGATTATCCGTGGATACGTGGTAGAGCTGTGCAGTGGGCTGGTTATACCAGGAACTCCAGCTCTTACCACCATTCACCGTTACCACAGCTCCCTGGTCTGCCGCAAACAGCATGATATCAGGTTGCAACGGGTTAATCCATATCCGATGGTAATCATCACCCCCCGGTGCCCCTTTGAGGGAGGTCCAGCTAACCCCTCCATCGGTTGATTTATAGGAAGCTATATTGGCAACAAATACCGTATTTTCATCTGCGGGATGCACTTTGATCTCGGCAAAATCACTTCCCCTTCCCCAAAGTCGCCTGTTATCCGATACCAATTCCCAATGCTCCCCGCCATCGTCACTGCGGTACACTCCGCCCTGGTCCCTGGCATCAACGGTGGCATACATACGCTGAGAATTCCCGGGGGCTATGGCAATCCCTATCCTTCCCAAACCCTGTTCCGATGTGGGTAAACCGCGGGTGAGTTTCTGCCAGGTTGTACCCCCGTCCACGGACTTGTATAATCCGCTGTTGGATCCTGAAAATGCCGCATTTTCCCAGGGTCCCTCCTGGTGTTCCCACATGTCGGCAAACAGTATCGTGGGATCATTCGGGTCAAATTCCACCTGTACCGCCCCGGTAGTATGGTTGATATACAATGTTTTTTCCCATGTTGTGCCCCCGTCTTCAGAACGGAAGATGCCGCGCATTTCATTAGCCCCGTAAGGGTGCCCCAGTCCTGCCACAAAAACAATGTCAGGGTTCGTGGGGTGGACAATAACGCGACTCACCTGCTGGACATCATCAAGTCCGATGTGTTTCCAGTTTTGCCCGCCGTCTGTCGATTTGAATATCCCATCACCCACTGAGAGGTCAGGGCGGTGGAGGCCTTCCCCTGTGCCAACATAGATAATATCCGGATCGGAAAGGGAAACAGCCAGGTCCCCTACCGAACCCGTTGGGGCCTTATCGAAGATAGGGTTCCAGGTCCTGCCATAATCGGTTGTTTTCCAAACTCCTCCATTGTTCACACCGATAAAAAAAACATGGGGCTGTGAGGGGATACCAACTGCACCAACCGTTCTCCCGGCACGGAAAGGGCCGATCATCCGGTATTGCAGATCTTCGTAGGCTGACGGGGTTATCTGGGCTATAGAATGGAGGTTAATGGCTAGAACAAAGAGTGCAGCTACAATACGCATGGTCAGAGATTAAAGTGAAGGAAGCTAAAAATAGTTTTTTTTTAATTCTTGTCACACCTTTGCTTTCATTTAAATTTACAGGCTGCCCGGGTGACGATACCGATAATTAAAAGAGGGATATATCTGTGGCGTAATATTACTTTTGATGCAATCAATAGCTGCTTTAAGGACCACGGATGTCAGATAAAAAGAAATTCGGGACTTTTGCCGGTGTGTTTACCCCTTCCCTCCTGACCATACTGGGCGTGATCATGTATATGCGACTGGGTTGGGTGGTGGGGAATGCCGGATTGTTAGGTGCCCTGGTCATCATTGTGGTTGCCCATGTGATAGCGGTAACCACAGGATTGAGTGTCTCTTCTGTTGCGACCGATAAAAAAATTGGTGCCGGCGGCATCTATTATGTTCTGTCGCGGAGTATGGGGATTCCTATAGGGGGTTCCATCGGGATTGCCTTGTACGTGGGAACAGCCTTTTCGATTGCACTTTACCTGATCGGGTTTGCAGAAAGCTTTAATGCTTATTTCGGCTTCGGCCAAACAGTGAATGATCTGAGGCTTACCGGTTCGGTGTCACTTATTGCTCTGACACTCCTGGCATTGATCTCCACTACGGTGGCGCTAAGGGCCCAATTCCTTATCCTGGCGGCCATTATAATATCCCTGGTGTCGATAGTGCTGGGAACATCTCCCAATTTACCCGAATCCATACCCTTTTTCTCCACTTCCGGGGCGGTGCCCATGGAGGTTGTATTTGCGATATTTTTTCCGGCAGTAACCGGTTTTACTGCAGGCATCGCCATGAGCGGTGACCTGGAGGATCCTAAAAAAGCAATCCCCCTCGGGACACTGGCCGCTATAGGCACCGGGTTGATCGTTTATGTGGGCCTGGCCATTTTCATAGGCCTGACTATTGATCCGGAACTATTAAAATCGGATTATAATATACTGATGAAAGTAGCCCTGTTTGCCCCTGCCGTGGTTGCGGGGATCTGGGGCGCCACCCTCTCCTCTGCCCTGGGTGGGATCCTGGGCGGACCAAGGATATTACAGGCAATGTCCATGGACAAGGTGACGCCAAAACTTTTCGGTAAGGTCCGGGGAAAAAACCAGGAACCGGTAAATGCCCTCTTTATGGCCTTTGTAATCGCCGAAGCAGGTATCCTGATCGGGCAACTTGATGTGATCGCGCGGGTGGTTTCCATGTTCTACCTTACCGCCTATGGTTTTATAAATATTTCATTTTTCCTGGAAAGTTGGGCAAACCCCGATTTCCAGCCTTCTTTTAAAATTAAGCGATGGGTAGGGCTCCTGGGCTCTATAGCGTGTTTCGGGGTTATGTTCAAGCTGGATATACTGGCCATGTTCAGTGCCCTGGCCGTTATCGGGGGACTATACTTCTGGCTACGCCGCAAAGAGGTCCAATTACAGTCTAATGACGTATGGCGCAGTGTTTGGGAGAACGTTGTCAACAAAGGCCTGAAAAAAATAGATGCCAAAGTGGATGAGAATGCCAACTGGAACCCCAATATCATCCTCTTCAGCGGGGAAAGCGACCATCAATCCTATTTGCTGGAACTGTGCAAAGCAGTTTCCGGCCGTACAGGGATCGTTACCAATTTCAATCTTATCGTCCGCAGGGAAAATGAAAAACCGCTGCGCAAAGCCGAACAGACTGTCCGCGACGATACATTCCGGGACCTTGGAATCTTTGCCCGGCAGATCAAAGTGGATAGTATTTATAGCGGGATCACGACGATCGCCACAACCTTTGGATTTTCCGGGGTAGAACCCAATACCATTATGATGGGGTGGCCCAAAGGGCTGGAAAATTCTGTGGAGTATTCCCGCATGACGGAAACCTTGCTGCACCTGGATTATAATCTGCTGTACCTCGATTTTGACAAGGAGGCCAAATTCGGCAATTATGAATCCGTCGACCTGTGGTGGCGGGAAACCGACAGTAAAAATGCAGAAATGATGCTCAATATTGCCCGGTTTATCATAGCATCGCCCCAATGGAACAATACCCGGATCCGTGTCCTTTTTGTAAATAATAACAATGTGGACAATGACCTAATTCACGACAAGATTGAGAAGATGGTGGATGACCTGCGGGTAAATGTTGAGATCATTATAATCGATAATGCCGTGGAGGAAAGGACTTTTTACAGGATCATCCAGGAATTTTCCGCCACTACAGACCTTACACTGGTTGGCATCCCCAACTTCCGTATAGAACAACAGACGGAGTTCGTCGTAAAGACCAATCACTTATTTGAAGTCATAGGGAGCACGCTGATGGTCAAGGCTGCCAACAATTTTAATGAACTCGACATTGACTTTAAGGATCACATGTCTGATGGTCAGTGACCGGCAGGTCCGCCTTTTCAAGTCCGTACCTGCCAATTTATTGCACCTGTTGCGCAGCCCAGTTTGCAACGAGGTCCAGGTAACCGGGCTCGTACAAGCCTTCGACAGGCACTGCCTTCCAACGATACAGGTAGTGACCGGCATCGGGAAATATTTTAAGGCTTATATCTTTTTGTTGCCTGAGCTTGTATTCTTTAAAAAATTCAGCCACCTGTTTTGTCGGGATGTTCACATCCTGCCCGGCCAGGATATAGAGCATAGGTACGTTCAGCGCATTGATATAAGGCATTGGATCATAAGCGTAATTCTGTCCTTTAGCGGCAAATCTTAGCGAATCATAAGGCTCCAACTCGTCGTGTACGAACCATTTTTTAAGTCGATCGTGACGTTGCATTTGGGCCAGGGCGGTATTAATGGAATCCCGTACTTCACTATAATAAACTGATGGGTCCCTGGCTACATCAATATAAAACTGCCAGATCCGCGTACTCAGTGGCACAATCTGATGTTCTATTTCCTGATCTGTAAAACCTGCATTCCTGGCATCCGATATTTCCTCATGCACTATAGTACCGGCTACTGAAAATGGGGAACTTACCCGGTTGATAATAAATTTAATACGCCCGTCCCGGGCAGCCACTTCAGGCGAATACCAGCCCGATTCACTAAGGCCCATCAGCCCTATATTATCCGGATCAATATCTTTTTGGCTTCTGAAAAAAGCGACTGCTGCTACCGCATCCTTCATGAGATCGGAATAGGTGAAATAGCTATAGTCAATATTGTTATTACCCGACCCCCTTTTGGTATAGATCAAGACTGCGAAACCTTTCTTTAAAAGGGCATTCGCATGGACCCTGTTATACCATTTATCATACGTCTGATGGCTCCCTCCCGCACCCTGTAGTAAAACAATACCCGGATGCGGACCCGGGCCCTCCGGCCTGATGATAAGCCCTTCAATCTGTATCTGGTGCCCCGTAAAGGAAATTTTTTCCACCTCCCCCTTAAAGGACAGTATAATATTTACATAGATAACGATAAGGGTGATGCCTGTAATGGGAATAAGAAACCATTTTGATCTGAGAAATCGTTTAACCGTTTTCATGACTTGTTTTTTTCGGATTGATGATTACTTGATTGATGATATAGGAATAACGGCAGGTATACCGGGACCTATAAAATGTTAGTCGCAAAGTGGCTTATTTTGTTACAACATATTGTCGCAGAGCCAAATATGAAGTAGATGCTTACAATTTTCGGCGAAACAAACCTTGCTGATAGTTACGGATCAACACGGATAGCCGGAACTGGCTCCGGGCATAAAAATGATAAACTGGTTACTAAAACCTCCGAACTTTCCTTACATTTAAGGTTATTAGCAACTAAATGAGATATCATGAAAAATCCCGTATTCAATTTCATAGGTACTATAGCTTTTGCGGTCCTTTTGATGGCGCCCCTTCACAACTATGCCCAGGGAGCGTATGGCGGCCTGGCCCTCTATACCGTTCGTGATGCCATGGCCGAAAATGCCACTGCTACCTTACAGGCCGTTGCGGATGCCGGTTACAAAAATATTGAAGCCGCCGGGTATGAAGATGGGAAATTTTATAATATGGAGCCCCTGGAATTTAAGAAACTACTCGGGGACCTGGGATTAAAACCAATCAGCACACACCAGGGTTCCGTTACGCTGGAAAACGCGGACGCGATGATAGCGGATGTCAAAGCAGCGGGCTTTGAATACTTTGTAGTTCCGGTACCGCCCATGGGGCATTTTACGGTTGACGAAAAAACCCGTGTGATGGGAATGACCGGTGGTGCTGAAAACCTGGCCGGAATTCTGACCACCCTGGGTGAAAAATGCCGGAAGGCCGGTATCAAATTATTATACCACAACCATGATTTTGAATTTAAAAAAGATGCGGATGGGATTGTCCCGATTGATTACCTCCTGGAACATACAGACCCCAAAATAGTGAATTTCCAGATGGACCTGTTTTGGGTGACCAAGGCAGGTGCGGACCCGGTGGCCTATTTCGAAAAGTACCCTGGCCGGTTTACGATCTGGCATGTAAAGGATATGGACGATCAGGGGAGGTTTGCCCCCGTTGGGAATGGCACCATCGATTTTGCCCGTATCCTTGCACAAAAGAAAAAATCAGGCATGAAATACTATATGGTAGAACAGGACCGAACCTTTGATATGGAACCCCTGGAAGCCATCAAAATAAGCCATAAAGGCCTGCGTAAATTTGGATTTAAATAGTCGGGGCGTGAGTGCGCTCAGGCTTCACCCCGGGCCGGGTATTCTTTTTTGATTATATAGCGTATTGCTTTGAGCATCGCATCAAATTCCGGCCGGGCAAACGGCATGCTTTGGATGGACGCACTGTACAAAGTCCCATCCGGTTTGATGAGGAATAGCCCTGGTTCAATGAAGTGATCCGGTTCTTCTTTTACCCCTTTGGATATGAACAAACCCCATTCCCGGGCATCATTTATTTGAAAGCCATATCCAACAGGGACATCAGCAATCTTCCACTCTTTATAGGTCTGCTCAGCTTTTTCTTTTGTATCAGAACTCAGCGCTATGATGTTGATTCCATATTCTGTAAAGTGCGGGATTTTCTCCTGGAGTGTTTCAAGATAGGTTTTACAAACCGGGCAGTGTTTACCGCGGTAAAAGATAACCATCGTAAAATGTTCCGGATGTTGTTCCTGCAGGATCCATTTAGTACCGTTAACCAAATTGATTGTTATGTCGGGGGTTTTAGTCCTGGGTTTAATCATGTTGTATCGATTTTTATATTTTATTGATTTGCCTGTCCCTTGAACCGGAAAATAAATGGCAAGTAATTGAATTCCCTATAAATGGGTTAACACTTTCGGATAAATAAATACCCTGCGTGAACCGGCATCCTTTTCATGGTCCGTAGCGTTTCCGCTAGACAACGACAATAATTTAGCGAACGGCAGCATCGTATACAATGAAGGAGATCAAGGTGTTACCTGGCAAACCAGGCGCAACGATGACATGGACAGTCCGTATAAAACTGAATTTATACTCAGGATAACCTGGGATGTGGCTGATCTCCAGAAGGAAAATTCCCAGGCCATGAAGGAATTATTTGGATTTGACATGGACCAGCTAGCCGGGGCTTTGGACCCCACGGACCCGAAAAGAGACCTCGCAACTGCATGGGGCGTTATCAACCTGTCGGTACGTATTCAAACTCCCTATAAAATGCGTTATGTATGGCTGCGGGCCTGACTGTATAATGAGGCGCCTGCAAACCGTTAAAAAATCCCGCCGGCAGGCGGGAGGACTTCCAGCTATTTTACATATGTTTATTTTTTGACTAAAAGGACATCATTGATGATATGGATGACGCCATTGGAGGCTACGACATTGCCCCGGACTACCTGGGATTTCTTACCCCGCCCATCCCGTATCACGATCTGTCCCTTATCCATCATAGCGGTAAGTTCGTCCCCTGAAACCGTTTTAAAGGAATACTTCCCTTTGCTATTCGCTATGGCTTTTGACAATTGGTCTGCAGTGATACGGCCATTTACCACGTGATATTGCATGACTTTGCGCAATTCCTCCTTGTTTTCAGGTTTTAACAAATCGTCCAGGGTGCCTTTTTTAAGTTTGGCAAATGCGTTATCGGTTGGTGCGAAAACGGTGAAGTTGCCCGGTTGGGAAAACATATCTGCAAGATCAGCTGCTTTAAGCGCCGTAACAAGGGTATCCAGGTCCCGGGAGGCCATTGCTTTGCCGGCTATACTGGAAGAAACGGCTTCTGTGCGCAACCTGTCCTTTTCCAACTCCGCCTCAATAGCAGCCTCTGCTTCTGCCGTAGCAGGGGATTCCATTTTTTCTGCTTCCTTTTTATCTTCTTTACAACCTACATAAAAGACCATAAAGCACAGGAGTCCAATGAACGGAATGAAACTTTTTCCGAGATCTTTTAAGCTATATTTTAGATGCATGGTTCATTATTTTAAAAGTTTGTACTTGAATTTACAATAAAAAACAGCATGGTCCGCAGACCCCAACTGATACAGGCTTAAATTTAAGCTATTGAGCACCAAACCTCCATCCTGCCGGGTTTTACAGGCAGTTCATCGAGCGGTATGGACATCCACTGCTACTGAAAATTCTACTTGTTCCTTAAAAAAATGTTGCAATTTTGTTAAATATATTTGATATATCAATTAAATAGGAAATTATTGTTTAATTTTAGTATATCATCAAAATACGAACAGTCCGGTTACGCATCAACCTTCAAACAAGGTACCTTGTACATCCCTAAACCCGTCAGTGGATTCAGCGCGAGCTAAATTAGGCGGTATTCCGGAAAACGGGGTATCTTTTTTTGTGACACTGTGACAGTTTACAATGTCTTCATTTGCAGTTGTTGATTAGTTTTTGAAGTATCGTATTCAATATGATAATCTCTTCCGGACTTATATCCTGCAATGCCTTGGACCGGTTGTCACTGATCACAGGGATCAGCAATTCTATTTCTGCCAATCCTTTTTTTGTGATCTGTAAGGCGGATCTGCGCTTATCTTCTTTATGGATGCTGCGTTTCAGGTATCCGTTCCGGACCATCAATTGGATCATCCGGGTGATGGAAGCGTAATCCTTGAACAATATCTCCGCGATCTCCACCTGGGAATAATCGGGATTCTGTTGTAGCAGGATCAGCACCAGGGCCTGGTCTATGGTAATATCCCCCACTACTTCCGATATGTGTTTCTGGCTCATCTTCCGGTATTGTTTGATGGCGTTCTCGATGGTGTAAAAGATGGTCCTGGTGGGAAAATCTATTTTCATACTATTTCTTCTGCTCTTAAATATAGTCATATTTCCTTCCCGCACCCAGCCTTAAAGGCACTACATCATTCGCGTGGGAACTCAACCGGGTTGCGACTGTCCATCTTAAAGACCAGCATCCCTATAACCACGTTTAAGAGTCCAATTGCTGATTCAAGGGGCTGGGCAACCAGCAAATACAGTAATACCCACAGGCTCATCCCCAGGAAAAGCAACTGTGGAATCGGGAAAAACGGGCTGCGAAACCCATTGGGTACCGGTGGCTTCCTGCGCACCCTAAAAACCGCGGCGACGGTAAGTGCGGCGAACAGTTGCAGTACAAAACCACTGTAGATCAATACCTGCTGGAAGGTCCCTGTTACCACCAGTATCAGGGTAATGGCAGTTTGCAGCCAGATGGCACGTACCGGGATGTGGTTACGGGTTTTCCTGGAAAACCAACGCCAGAGTTTGTAATCCTCACCCATTACCTGGGTAATGCGCGGGCCAGCCCATACCATGGCGCTGATTCCTGACAGCAGCAATATCCCTATCCCAAAACTTATGAGCTCCCCCCCTGCTTCCCCGAAAAGCACGTTAGCGGTTAGTTGACCAACTTCCAACTGCCCCTGGAGGCTGGCCAGGGAATTATGCCTGAGGAATACATAATTCAGCAGCAGATACAGTACACTGACCACCCCGGTGCCAACTAAAAGGGCCCTGGGCAGGTTCTTCCGGGCATCCCGGATCTCTTCGACCAGGTAGGCAGCTGCATTCCATCCCGAATAGGAAAAACTTACAAACACAAAGGAAACGGCAAAAGCCGGGAGCAGTATTTCTTCCTGCCAGCCGGAATCCCAGGACAAAGCGGAAGCAACAGTTGTGCTGCTTAACCCGAAATACAGCAATACCCCGATCAGTAGCAGCTTCAATAAGGTGGTGGTGTTTTGAAGGAGGCTGCTCCTGCGAAGGCTTACGGAATGCATCATACTGATAAATAAAATAACCAGCACCGTCAAAAGCCATCCGGGTATACCCATATAAGGCGCAACATATTCACCGATAGCCATCCCGGAAAGGGCAACCGGGGCTGAAAACCCTACCGTGAGGGACACCCAGCCGGATAGATAACCGGGAACTGGGTGGAATGCTTTGGACAGGAAATGGTATTCTCCGCCGGACCGTGGCCAGAAAGTACCCAGTTCTGCGTAACTGAGGGCACCACAAATTGCCATCAGTGCCCCAAGCGACCATAGGATGAGCAGGGACCAGGTATTCGTGACCGATTCGAGCTGGAAACCCAGGCTGGTAAAAATCCCGGCCCCGATCATATTGGCAATCACGATGGCTGTGGCCGTGTATACTCCAATGGTGGATGGCGCTTTCATTTGGATTAAAGATACTAAACGACATGATTACCCCATCATTTGGTAAAACTGCGGCCCCCGGCAGGGATACCTGGATTTCAAATATGGATCCCAAAAACAAAGTTAACGGCCCCCTGGCTGAAATTCAGTTTGCTTTCAGGAATTTCAGCGTCATTGTTCTGATTATTCATCGCGGGGAACGGCCCCATGCTATTCGCATAGGTCAACCGGTATTCCCCGGTAAGTTTTCCATAGGTAACCTTCCCGTTCCAGAATCCGATTCCCATACCCCCCAATATGCCGAAGGAAATACCGTGGTCAATGGTTGTCTTGTTTTCAGGTATATAATCATTGTATACTATATTGTATTGCACGGTGGGGCCTACCCGGAATTCCATTGGTTTTTTCCTGTATGCATAGTATGTTGCAAGTACAATGGACTTAAAGCCAACAGATAGCGGCCCGTATGTACCACTATACCCGCTTGCCACGCCTACGCGCGAAAATGCAAGTTCGGCGGCAAGCTTTCCGTCATGCTCCAGGCTGTGGCTATAGGTCAGTGCAATATTCATTCCACCCCGATCTTTTACAGGATACTGTACGGGCCCGAAAAATAGTCCCGGGTGGTAATAATTGTATCCGTATTGTTGCATAATTTTCAACATGTTATGAGCAGGACCTCCAAAGGAACTTCCAAATGCGAGGTCAATGTCATGCTGTGGCCGGTGTCCCTCAGCCACCTGCCCCGAAGATGATAACCCTAAAAATAGTACTGCGGTTGCCATTCCTAATCTGATTCTTGCTTTCATGACCTTGTAGTTTACTGTTACAGGGCAAAAGTATACAGGGGCTGCCTTACGAATGTCCGGATTCCCGCCATATGCATAAATCCGGACAACCCGGATCTCCAACGTTAAGCGGTCACCTGCAGTTTGGGGACCCGGCTATGCTATGAAAGATCTTACTAATTGCAGTGTCAGCTGCACCTGCTGCAGGTGAGTGCGGAACGAAAGGCAGGCAAAGCGAATCCAAAATACCCCGTCCAGGGTGGTGGAAGAAAGAAATACACGGCCATCTTTTTTGAAAGCTTCTATCAACTGTTCATTAAATGCATTGGCCTCCCCGGAAGCCGGGACATACCGGAAGATGCAGATGGACAGTTCCGGGGGTGGCCCAACATGAAAACCCATTTGCTGTATTTCCCGGTAAAAGAAGTTGCAGAGAAGCACCTTCTCCTCCAGGGCAGCCCTGAAAGGGGCAATCCCCATCAATTGCAGGGAGAGCCACATCCGCAACCCACGGAAATGTTTGGTGAGTTCCGGGGAGAGGTCTGCAGGTGAAGGGTCATCATCCCTGCTAAAGGCATCCTGCATATAGCCGGCTGTCTGTTGGTGGGTATCATACAGGGATTTGGTGTCCCGGATCAAAATCGCACCTATCCCATAGGACAAAAACAGGCCTTTGTGAGGGTCGATCGCCATGGAATCTGATAATTCCGTGCCTTTGAATGCCGGCTTTAATAAATCCGATAGCATAAAAAACCCCCCATAGGCTGCATCTATGTGGTACCAGACCCCATTTTCCCTGGCAATAATGCCAATCTCTTCCAGGGGATCTATGGCCCCTGTATCTGTGGTTCCTGCGGAAGCAAAGACCATAAAAGGAAGCAAACCTGCTTTTTGATCGGCCTTTATCTGCTTTTTAAGCAAAGCCGGTTTCATTTTAAACCGGGGATCCATCGGGATATAGCGGAGGATACCCTCCTCCAGCCCTGCTATCCGCAGGGCCTTTTCCACGCAATGGTGTAACTGCCTGGTCATATAGATGACCGTCCGCTCAATATCCCTTGCCCTGATCCCCCGGGTATCCCTGGCCGTCGTGACAGCCGACAGGGTAGCCAATGAACCCCCGGAAGTAAGGTTACCGAGTGCATCGGAAGGATAACCTACCATGGTGCACATCCACCGCAGCATCATATTTTCCATCCGAACCCCGCCCGGGCAGGCAAAAAAGATACCGGCATACCGGTTGGTAACCGCTGCCAGGTAATCGCCAAGTGCTGTGGTATAAACCCCGCCCCCGGGGATATACCCAAAGTGTCCGCCTGATGCGGGATTCAGGTTGGGGGTATCCACATTTTCCCGGAGGCATTCCAGTATGTCGTCCAGCGGCCTGCCATGTTCACCAATCGGGAAATCATATATTTTGCTGCCCATCTCTTCGGACTGCACAAAGGTGTGATCCTGATTAAACTCATCCAAAAAGCGGTCCGCATACCTTTCGACGGATTTGTTCCAAAGCGACCTTTCCCCCGGGGAGGGTTCCAGTTTGCGGGATAATTCTTCCAGTTCTCTGAGGCGTTCTAACATGGCAGCTAGTTACAAAATATTTTTAATATCCACGGCGATTGCTGGGACTTTCAGATCCCGCCAGAACCGTAGTATCACCTCTTCACCCCGCAAAATGCCACTTTCACAACTTAGTATGGAATCAGCAGAGGTGCATCGAAATATATTCAGCATTCCATTCGTTCACTTAGTAGTACGCGTAACAAATTCGCTTTCCAGTCGTCTTTATAGTAAGAATTAACATAAAATCTTGTATCATGAAAACAGCAGTAATGACCTATGACAAAAGAAGTCTTTACTACAGTCTCAAGGAAGGCTGGTGTATGAAACGGTATTACAGTATTTACCACAGCATGGGCTGGATCGCCCGGTAAGAAGGCCCACATACCCGGTTTTCCACCTATAACATCATGGGTATTCCCCGCTGGGCACGATGCTTATTTCCTGGCGGAAAACAACCATTCCCTTCTCCTTAACGTTTTTACCGGGATCTTTTCAAAAAGATTTTAGTGCCTGCCTGTTACATTAATGACCCCATTGCGTCTTACAGCTAAAACCACTCCGATTATGTACACAGACAGGAAGGTTACGCAAATTGCCGGACTGCTTTATATGATCATTATTGCAGGTGGTATTTTTGCCCAACTTTTTGTTTTGGAGAAATTGACGGTCCATGGGGATCCTGCCACGACCGCAGCCAATATCATACAAAATGAACTCTTGTTCCGCCTGGGTTTCGTTGCACACTGTATCATCATACTTTCCGCCCTGTACTTATGGGCAATACTGTATTTCCTCTTCAGGAATACGAACCCTTTATTGGCAATATGCATGTTGATATTCAATGTTTTATCACTTTCAATTGAAAGTATGAGTTTATTATATCAATATGAAGCGCTGCTGATCCTAAAGAATGGCGTCCGGATTTCTGTCAGTCCGGAGGAAGTACATTCACTGGCGTACCAGACGCTGAGTTATCAGTCTGTGGGATATGACCTTGCTTTGTTGTTTTTTGGGGTGGTTTGTATACTGGCAGGGTTCCTGATAATTAAATCAAAGCTTTTCCCCTGGTTTCTTGGAATATTGATGGCCTTTGCCGGCGGGTGTTACCTTGTGAACAGTCTAACCCACTTCCTTGTCCCCCATTTATCCGCATACCTCCTACCCTACATTCTGGTCCCCTGCTTTCTGGGGGAACTCGCCTTTGGCTTATGGCTTTTGATAAAAGGGGCAAATCGCACGCACCTGGCAACCTAATGTGTTTCCTGTTTGGAAACACGCCCTGCTATGAACATCATTCAGGGAACGGAAGAAACAACAGGCAACTCCATTTCTTGACTATCTTTGGCTGCATGGCCAAATCAACACACTTGCATTTTAAAATGTACAAGCCTTATGGGGTGCTCTCCCAATTAGCCTCCAATGACCCGCGGGACATCCGGAAAAAAATATTTTTAAGTGCGGGTTTTACCTTCCCGGAAGGCATTATGCCAGTGGGAAGGCTGGATGAAAAATCGGAAGGGTTACTGCTCCTTACCTCAAACGGGAAATTAAGCGACCGGATTAATCGGGCCGGGGTCGAAAAGGAATACATTGTACAACTCGACGGAGAGATCACCGATGCAGCGCTGCAATGCCTTGCCGCTGGAGTTGAAATTGGTTTTTCCGGCAGGCGTTATGTTACGAAACCATGCAAGGCAGAAAAGCTGGATCTAGTTCCCCATTTTCCGCCTCCGGACCCCAGGATACGGATAGGACGCCACCGCCCTGGGTCATGGGTACGAATTGTAGTGACCGAAGGCAAGTTCCGGCAGGTGCGCAAAATGACTGCAGCAGTTGGATACCCAACGCTAAGGCTCATACGCGTGCGCATCGGGACCTTGTATCTGGGTGACCTGCAACCGGGGGAAGTGCAACCATTAATTTTAGCGGGGGTGCCGGCAACAGGGTTGTCATTTTAAAATGATCAGCCAATGTGATTTACCGTAACTTTAAGCGCATAGCGTCATTGATACTGTCGGCATACATACCATAGGCATCCACCAAAACCCCCTTCACCCCGGTATCTGAGGAAATGGCAAATAGAATACTGTTGTCATCCGGGTTGCTCATCCCCTCAAACCGGTACATCTCGTCTACCTTAAAGTTTTCCGGGTGTAATCGCAGCTCTTTGGAATGGCATTCCAGGTAATCGGGTTTCAGGTTAAAATCATCTGTATAGCCCCTTTCCTTAAGGTCGTTAAGGGCTTCAATCAAGGTATCATAGCTTTTCATTTGCCGTGCTTTAGTATGTGAAGGGTACGCCTAATAATTCAGGGAAAGGCCAAGGCCCCATCCCATGTCGCTGTCATAATGGGTAGTAAGCCCCATATTTTTTGATAGTATATACTTCAAACCGGTCATGTATTCGGTATCCGTATTTACCATAAAACTCATCCGGAGCCGGGGAGATACGGGAATGTCTTCGCGCATTAACTGAAATCGTATATTTCCATCGGTAAATATCTCAGCCTGTGCTATCACTAATAAAGGTAAGGTATATTCGGCTCCCAAACTCAAAACGGCCCGGGTATCCTTGGTGTTTTTCTGCCCAAACAGGTTTTTTTCAACCTCATTATGTCCCATTTCCCGATACCGCCAGTCGAATCCCACAAAGGGCATCAGCCATTGCATCCTGCCGATATACCTGCCGATATGAGTTTCGGACTCATATCCGTGCATATTCGTGTATCCCAAACGCCACTCCGTTCCAATACTCCAGCGCGTATTTGCCATCATGGCCATCCCGTCGTTGCCATTCGTTGCAAAATCATTTTCTGCCATCACATGAAACGCATTGCTCTCCGCCTGCAGTTTTTTGTATGCCCAGGCCTTATTGGGCACATACGGATTGGGGGATTGCTTTTCATAACTGAACACCCTGTTCATCCCGGACATCATATGGTACAAAATATGGCAGTGAAAAAACCAATCGCCCTCGATATTCGCATTAAACTCAATGGTATCGGTTTCCATGGGCATAATGTCCAGCACATTCTTAAGCGGGGCATATGCTTCCTGTCCGTTCAAAACCCGGAAATCATGACCGTGCAGGTGCATCGGGTGCCGCATCATGGATTGGTTGACCAGGACTATCCGAATGTTTTCCCCTTTTTTGATAAGGATCTTGTCTGTTTCCGCCAGAACCTTGTTATCCATGCTCCAGACATACCGGTTCATGTTGCCTGTGAGTTCAAACCGCAATTCCCGAATGGGTCCATCGGGGGGGAGTTGCGTGGGTTGCGGGGATTTTAACATGGCATAATTAAGGGTTACCAGCCCGGTGGCCATGCCCATATCATGCTGGGAATGGTCCATTGGTTCATCCATCTCCCCCCCCTCCTTTTTTTTGCTTTTTTTGCGAGTTCCTGTGCTTTTCGTATCGGCCTTTGCCCCGCTGATCTCGGGGTACATAACCGTATTCATGTCCATTTGCTGAAGGCTCATATCCATGCCCATGTCGTCCATGCTCCCGTCCATATTCATCATGTCGTTCATCATTTTCATGCCTTCAAAATACCTGAGCCTGGGAAGTGGTGCTGCCAGTTGTTTTATGCCGTCCCCGAGGTAGAGGGATGCAGAGCCCGTACGGTCTTCCGGGGTAACCAAAAGTTCGTATGCTGTACCTTCAGCCGGTATATCCACCAAGATATCATAGGTCTCCGACACGCCTATGATAAGTCGGTCTACTGCTACGGGTTCTACGTCGTTCCCGTCATTGCCAACAACAGTCATCCTGCCGCCTGCATATTTGAGCCAGAAATAGGAGGACGCGCCGGCATTGGCTATCCGGAGCCTTACCCTTTCCCCTGCCTTGAATTCGGGGATCTGTAATTGATTTAAACCATTGATCAGGAATTTTTCATAGTATACATCACTGACATCCATGGCCAGCATCCGTTTCCATTCATTGTTGAATTTAGTTTTAAAATGTCCTTCCCGAATGGCTTCCAGATAGCTTTGGGTGGTCCCTTTTTTGATGGCGAACCAATCACTCGCATTGTGCAGCATCCTGTGGACATTATCCGGATCAAGATCAGTCCATTCACTTAATATAACCGGTACAGCGGGGAGGTCATCGATCCCTTTCCTAAAAGTGGGATCATCTTGTTTTTTATTCATAACAAAGGATCCGTACATTCCGATCTGTTCCTGCATGCCAGAATGACTGTGGTACCAATGGGTACCGCTTTGGATGATGGGAAAGGTATATTTATGAACAGTGTTGGGTGCTATCGGCATTTGTGTCAGATATGGCACCCCATCTTCGGGATTGGGCAGGAATACTCCATGCCAGTGAAGGGAGGTACCTTCCTTAAGTTCGTTGTGCACGTAGATTTCAGCAATATCCCCTTCCGTAAAGGTAAGGGTGGGCATGGGTATCTGACCATTGACAGCAATTGCCCTTTTTTCCTTGCCTGAAAAATTCACCAGGGTGTCCCTTACGTAGAGGTCGTACCGGACCACCTGCTGAGCCATAACCGAACCGACCGCTATTATAATAAGGGTGCCGGTGAGCAGCAGCGTCAATTTACTATGATTCATTTGTTTCATTTTAGCAGGGTTTGTCAATTAAATTTTTACAGACCGCAACCTAAGGGAGTTCGCTATCACGGATACGGAACTGAAGCTCATGGCCAGGGCCGCAATCATAGGGGATAATAAAAGTCCGAAGACAGGATATAAAACTCCTGCTGCCACAGGAACGCCGATAACATTGTACACAAAAGCGAAGAACAAATTTTCTTTGATGTTCTTTACTACCTTGTGACTAAGTTTTTTAGCCTTCACGATTCCCTGCAGGTCTCCCTTCACCAGGGTAAGGACCGCGCTTTCGATGGCCACATCGGTCCCGGTACCCATGGCAATACCTACATCAGATTGGGCCAGTGCCGGTGCGTCATTGATTCCATCCCCGGCCATTGCCACAACCTTACCCTGTTCCTGCAGTGACTTTATTTCTGCTAGTTTATCAGCTGGGAGGCATTCGGCCTTATACAGGTCCAGGTTTAATTTGTGCGCAACTGCTTTGGCCGTATTCTTGTTGTCCCCGGTGAGCATGATCACTTCTATCCCCATTTGCCTGAGTTCGGAAATGGCCTTTTTACTGCTTTCCTTTATGGCATCGAAAATGCTAACATAACCAATGGCTTTATGGTCGATAGCAATATACGATACGGTCTTGCCCTGTTCCTGCTCTTGTTCAACCTGTGCGGTAAGGGGATCCGGGATCGAGACAGATAAATGGTGCATTAGTTTGTCATTACCCAAAGCAACATGGGTAGTACCCACTGTCCCGATTACCCCTTTCCCTGCTACGGCTTCAAAATCCGTTACCTTTGAAAGTGGGCTTTGTTTCAATTTACCATACCGTACTATTGCTTCCGCTAGTGGATGTTCACTAGGTTGGTTCAATGAGGCAATCAGTGCGATCACGTTTTCCTCTTCTGTTCCCGGGAAAACCACTACGCTTTCAACAGAGGGTTTACCTTCGGTGATGGTCCCTGTCTTGTCGATTATAAGGGTATCAACCTTGTCCATTTTTTCCAGGGCTTCGGCATTCTTGATCAGGATTCCAGCTTGCGCACCACGTCCCACTCCAACCATGACCGACATGGGTGTGGCCAGTCCCAGGGCACATGGACAGGCAATGATCAACACGGCAATGGCATTCACAAAGGCAAAGACATATGCCGGTTCAGGGCCATAAACGGCCCATATAATAAATGTAATAATGGAAGTGAAAATCACTATGGGCACAAAATACTTCGATATCCTGTCTGCCAGTTTCTGGATGGGTGCTTTGGACCTACTTGCGGTATTTACCATATGGATGATCTGGGACAGCAGGGTTTCAGAACCTACTTTCTCAGCTTTCATCACAAAGGACCCTACGCCATTGATGGTTCCGGAGGTAACCGGGTCATCTGATTTTTTATCGACCGGAATGGGTTCCCCCGTGATCATGGACTCATCCACCGTACTATTGCCTTCCATGATGGTACCGTCTACAGGGATCTTGTCACCGGGTTTAACCCGGAGGAGGTCTCCTTCTTTGATCTTGTCGATGGCGATCACCTTTTCCTCCCCGTCTACAATAATAGTAGCCACTGAAGGAACCAGTTTCAGCAGGGATTTGATGGCCCCGCTGGTTTGGCTGTGCGCCCGGGCTTCCAGTAACTGGCCTAACAGCACCAGGGTGAGGATCACGGTGGCAGCTTCAAAATAAACAAAAACGTTCCCTTCATGGGTCCTGAAATCCTGTGGGAACAAGGAAGGGAACAGGAGTGCAAATACACTGAAGACCCAGGCAATGCCCGAACCTATTCCAATGAGCGTAAACATATTGAGGTTCATAGAGCGCAGCGATCTCCAAGCCCGCTCAAAGAACATCCAGGTGGCATAAAATACTACAGGAATGGACAATGCAAATTGGACATAGTTCCAGTTTTTTTGATCCAAAATTTCATACAAAGGATTGTTGGGGATCATTTCCGACATGGCGATCAGGAAAATTGGCAGCGTAAATGCCACTGCTATCCAGAACTTTTTCAGCAGTTTTTTATAGGTGGCGTCTTCTGCCGAATCATCGGCCGCCATGGGCACCAGGTCCATCCCGCAAATGGGGCAGGAACCGGGTTCATCCGAAATAATTTCGGGATGCATCGGACATGTGTAACGACTATCTTTGGCGGACATGTTTACCTCTTCCACCAGGTCCATCCCGCATACCGGGCAATTGCCGGGCTGGTGATAAGTTTTTTCCCCTTCGCAATGCATGGGGCAATAAAACGTCCCGGTCCCGTTACCTTTAGGCGGTTCCATCTTATGGTGCGAATGTGCTGGTTCCTTTCCGGGCAGCGAAATGGTATAATGGCCATTGATGCCGTCCAATGCCTCCTGAAAATTGTCTAATTGTATATGGGAGTCCATTTCGATGGTAGCAGTGCCCCGGTCCAGGTCAACGCTCGCATTTTTTACACCTTGTACAGCACTGAGTGCTTCCTGTACATGGGTGCGGCACCCATTGCAGGTCATTCCATGGATTTGATACGAATGTGTCATTGTTAACAGGTTTTGGTTCAACTTAATACCCCAAAGTTCCTGATTAAAAGACACATGCGTATTACGTAATTTTGGGAATGAGTTGTAAGATTTACAGATCTTCGATCTGTTTTCGTTTCTGGTTTTTTAACTGCTTGTAATAACTCGGTGAAAAACCGGTTATTTTCCGGAACTGGTTGCTCAGGTAGGCTACACTGCTGTAATTGAGTTTATAGGCGATCTCTTTCAATGTCAATTCATCGTACATCAGCAGTTCCTTTACCCGTTCAATTTTCTGGGCTATGAAGTATTTTTCGATCGTCGTATTGGTCACTTCGGAAAAAAGGTTGCTCAGGGAATTGTAATCCTGCATGAGTTGGCCGGACAGGTATTGCGAAAGATTCCCGTTGAGGTTGTTATCCTGGTTGTGGATCAATTCTATGATCAGTGTCTTAATCTTATCGATGGTCTTACTTTTTTTATCATCGATGATTTCAAAGCCCAGGGCCCTTAGGTTAGCGTCGAGTTCGGGTCTTTGCTCATCTATGGAATCTTCCTCCAGTATGACCTTACCCAGCTCTACGGAAACCGGATGCAACCCCAGTTTCTCGAGTTCGGACCTGACCACCAGTAAACAGCGGCGGCATACCATATTCCGGATAGAAAGCTCCATTTACTGGATGGTTTCTACTGTTTTGCCACAACTCAGCATTTGCGTACCATAATATGGGTTTTTAACCTCACTGTCGAGACTCAGCCAGTTGGCACCCTGGCCTTTGTTCGCCATGGGGCAAAACTGGTAATAGGCAGGCTTTTCCATTTTGGAAGCCTTAAGGAGGCTATACATATTTTCGGAGAGATCCCTGAAATCATTCCTCATCTTTTCAATATCCTTTGCAGCTGCCATTTTTTTGGATCGATCCATCAAATTGTCTTTGACTTTCATCCAGACCATGTGGGCATCCATTTCCAATGAACCCATGTCCACGCCTTCCAAAGCTTTCAATAAATCGGCGGCACGCTGTGAAGCAGCGGCGGCATCTGAATCCACCAGGGCATCCTTCACGGTAAAATATGCCTCAAAAACCGGATCAAGGGGATTACTGCCGGGAACATCCTCTTTAGTTGCATGCTCCATGTGTTTTTCCATGGGCATTTCCATATTTACGTGGGCATTTCCGGTCTCAGCCATATCCCCTGCTACAGATCTTTGTTCGGGCTTGTTCCGTTGATAGCGGCAGCAAGCTGGTAAGGCGGCATAAGCTTCATCCGGAGCATAGAACAGTTCATTGTCGAAGCCCGCCAGGGCAATTCGTTTCAGGACCTCTTCCCGGGTTGTTCTTTCTTCGTTGTAAACCAGGGTGGCTGTTTGGGTGTTTTGATCCCATTCCACGGCTGCAACATTTTTGAGGGAGCCTGCGTCCTCGATTATGCTTTTACACAGGTTGCAATTGCCATTTAATGTTATGGTTTCGGTCCTGGGATTGTTAATTTGGGCAGTCCCGAATGCATTGGAAAAGCTGAGGATAAGGGCAACGGTAAACGGAATTATTTTCATCTTGTTCTATATTTAATTTTAAATGAATCTTAGTTGGAAGGGCAACTTGGCTTGCAGGCAGATCCGGCCTGTAATTCAAATTCGTCCGGCACCCGGAATCTGCCCAAAATACAGCTGTAAAGGTACAAAATTGTAGGGGATACAGGTAGCTCACGTCAGTATTCCTAATGGTATTAGATAACCTCCATTAAGTGGAAATGGAAGCGTGTAAGCCGTGTTCACCTGCGCGGGTGGTTTTTGGGCTTTTAACATAATACATCTTCATGGTGCCCCTGTTTTTGACTGCTATCTGTCCCCTGTACTCACAGTTATAGAAGTCCTTTACCAGTTCATACGTGTTGGCGGAAATATTGACCTTCCCGGCTTTGGAATTGGATTCCATACGGGCTGCAACATTGACCGTATCCCCCCATATATCGTAGGCGAATTTCTTGGTTCCAACTACCCCTGCTACAACCGGGCCACTATTGATTCCGATCCGGATGTCAAAATGGTTTGCTTTTACATCGGGATCTTGACTCGCCTTTTTTACAAAATCGATAATATCAAATGCAGCCTCAATTATCCTAGTGGCATGATCCTTACTAGGATATGGCAAACCACCGGCGCACATATATGCATCGCCAACCGTTTTTATTTTTTCCAGCTTGTGCTTCTCAATGATCTGGTCAAAACTTGAAAAATAAAAATCCACACTGGCCACCAGATCCTCCGGGGATAGCTTTTCAGAATGCATAGTAAACATTTCAAAATCGGTAAAAAGTACGGAAACCGATTCAAATTTCTTGGCCCGGACCTTCCCGTGCATTTTCAATTCCAGGGCGGTTTCTTCCGGAAGGATGTTCTGTAACAGAATATCAGACCTGTTTTTTTCTTCTTCAATAATCTGCTTGGTTTTCCGTATGTAATTGTAGCGGTTGTATAGAGCCAGGATGAGAAATAGTACGAAGCCCAGGGCAATGACCGCAGCCAGGATGATATTTCCCTGCCTGCCCGCCTTCAATTTCTGGATCTCTGCCTCCTTTTCAAGAAGGTCTACTGCCGTCTGCATCTGGGAAACTTCAAAGTTGGTCTGTAAATTGGCCATTTGCCGGATGGTGGCCAGGTTATTCAAACTATCGCGGTAGGCAATGTATTCCTTAAAATGAGGATATGATTCTTCTGGTTTGCCCAATTCTTCGTACAGGTTGGCCAGCTGGAGGTGGGCGGGCCCAATCCGGTTCCTCAAACCATAGGTAACGGCCATCTCAAGGCTTCTTTGGGCGGCACGCACAGCTGACGGAATGTTGCCAAGCCGGGCATGGACCTGAGAAAGATAAACCAGGTATTCGGCAATTGCAGCATAATCCTGTAATAATTCCAATTGAGTGATCGCCCCGGAAAAATTATTCCTGGCTGCCTTGTTCTCTCCCTGGCCGGCATAAACCATTCCCATATTGCCCAGCGTATAAGCGGTCCCACTCTCGTGTTTCTCCTGTTCAAAAATGGGCCCGGCTTCCTTTAGGTAGACCAGGGCCTTGTCATAGTGGCCATTTTGGATGTGGTATTCCCCTGCATTGAGCAGAGCAGTAGCCAGTGAGATGGGGTGATCGGTTTTTCGCAGGATCTCGATGGCCCTCGCGTAATACCGGGATGCATTGCTGCTGTCATTTTTCTGGGAGTAGATGTCGCCTACCGCCATATAGCCAATGCCTTCCCCAACACGGGAGTTAATGGCAGATGCAGCATTCACGCTTTGAAAATAAGCCTCGAGGGCCTTTTCCATCTGACCAGCCAACGCGTTCTTATTCCCTCTCTGAAGGTAGCCGCTATGAAGGTATGCCTGGTTGTTCGCCTCCAGGGCTAAAGCGATGAGTTCATCTGCATAGGAAAGACCCAAATCAAGGTCTTTGCTCTCATGGAAGGCCAGGTTTTTCAGCAGTTCCATCTTTTCAGTACCGGCAAGGTGACCCTCCCGGTAGATCCCGGCCAGGCTGTCTGCAATACGCTGGTCCTGTCCCCGGATACATGTATATGTCCCTGTTACCACTAACAGGATCACTGCGATCTGTCTCCACTTGAAGTTCACGAAATCAGTTGTTAGCTTTTAATTTTGGGTCTATCTTATAGGTGCCGTACCATTTCCCGTCCTTTTTAATTTTAAAATGTATCGTATACAGGCTTTCCATATTGGCCAGTTTTTTTAACTCTTTAGCTTTTTTTACACGCCCGGAAAGTCTGAACCATTTGCGTTTTAGGGTCGGACCTTTCCTAAATAGAATCGGTTCGCCGGAATTGAGGGTAATCGAATCAATTTTGACTTTACCGCTATTAATAGAGCTATCCTTCCATTTAACCCGCTTACCACTATAGACGTTGGATAGGAACGTCTTAGGATAAGAATCTGTACGGTTTTTGTTATCCGATAATGTGCAGTATTTAAGAATATCCGTCTCACTCGGATTATTCAGTTTTAAAATACTGTCCACATCTACTTTCAGCATAATCACCACTTTTTTCCTCATATTTCCTTTCCCCGTAGCGAATGGGTTCTTCAACAATTTCAAGTTCCCGGTACCCGCATGCCCGCTTACCCGGGATTTTCCGGACTTGTTTTCAGCAAATAGCTGGTCCTGTCCCTGTAAATTTATTGGGCAGGCTACAATAATCAGGAGAACGGCGATGTGTCTCAATGAATAGTTCTGTATCATACGATGGTTTTGGTTGATATTTCGGAATTTTAATTCAAGGATTTTCTTGCCCCCAGGGCTTCATTAGCAGTAAGGACAATCTTTTAGTCTTTACTGCCATAACCAAATAGACAACTTTAAATGAGCGGGGGGATTTCAATTTTATTCATTTCTTTTCAACGCAAAATTGTGCGTGACTTCAGTCGTATATTGAGGATATTTGCCCAAATTGGCACATAAATTAATTAATTCTATACAATTTTAAAACGAATTGCTTTGCCAATAGTAGGAATCTCACTTCCAAATATGGCAGATAGAATCGTGATTATCAGGTATTGGCCTGAAGTTTGGGATCCACTGGATATTCATGGCATAGTGTACCATCATCATAGACCTCAACATGAATCGTATATTCGTATAATGTATTGTTGAGTTTGGAATCAGGTAATACCTGTGCTGTAACTCCACCTGCTACCGGCGTCAATGGATCATACCCAAAAATATTGGTGCCCGATTTAAATTTTATTTCCTTAATTTTAACGGTGTATCGATCTTGGGGATTAGCACCTTTAACTGCAGGAATCCACGTGACCGTCTTTCCAACATAAACAACCGACTGAAAATCCTTATTCTTTCTGCCTCCAGGGCTGCAGCCATTATTATCATCTGACATGTCATTGTTTGCTGCTAGTACCTCATCATCCAATGCACTCAACGGACACAAGGCTGAAGCATTTACTTTAATCGTTATTTCTACAGGTTTGGCCATTATTCAGACAATTATTATGAATACTGTAAGTTTTTAAAATTTTATTATAATCGGAAAATAGCTTTATTCAGCGGGGTATGGTTGCGGGGGAAGGCCTGGCAAAACCCATCTGTACCTTAAATGGGATATTAATGTAGTTAATTTCAACGTACTTTAAAAGGAAATTTTAACATTTCCCTCACTGTTTACTTCCCATTGTATCACTGCATCTTACGGAATTTTAGACAATTTTTACCCCGTTCACATAATACATCTTCATCATCCCCTTATTCTTTACGGCTATTTTCCCCCGGTATTCCACCTCAAAGGCATCCTGCACCAACGCATACGTATTCTCAGAGATATTTATTTTGCCGGCGGCAGACATGGATTCCATCCGGGACGCCACATTTACCGTGTCACCCCAGATATCATAGGCAAATTTCTTCTTTCCTACTACCCCGGCCACCACGGGTCCGGAATTGATACCGATCCGGATATCAAACCGTGCCTGGCTGGCAGAAGCCTGGCTTTTGGATTCCTCCACAAATTCCCTGATCTCGAGGGCCGCCCGGATAATCTGCAACGCATGGTCCTCCGTAGGAAACGGCAATCCCCCGGCACACATATAGGAATCCCCGATTGTTTTTATCTTTTCGAGGCCATATTTCTCTATGATCTCATCGAACCTGGAATAATAAAAATCAACTCCTTCCACCAGTTCCTCCGGGGACAGGTCTTCTGATGAGTGGGTAAAGCCTTCAAAGTCGGTAAACAGAACAGTGACAGATTCAAATTTTTTGGCCTGAACCTTGCCCTTTTCCTTTAATTCGATGGCAGTTTCTTCCGGAAGGATATTCAAAAGCAGGCTCTCGGAACGTTGCTTTTCCTGTGCAATAATGCGGTTGGTCCTGCTTATAAATTTCGTGCGGTTCAGTGCTACCAGCGCCAGGATCACCACAAGGATCAGCGTAATGCCAGTACCAAAGATCACGATCCGCTGCCGTTTGTTACGCAATTCCCCTAAATCGACTTCCATCTGTTTTTGGGAAACTTCAAAATCGGCCCGGATGTCTGCCATTTCCTGTACTGCCTTGATGTTTTTTAGGCTGTCCCGGTAAAGGATATAGTCTTTGAAATACCCGAGCGATTTTTGATAATCCCCGTATTGCTCATTGAGTTCGGACAGTTTCAGGTTAGCGTCACTGATCTGCTCTTTCAGGTTATACTGCCTGGCCAGGTCCAGGCTTCTGCGGGCATATTCGAATGCGCTATCCCAGTCCTTTCGTACGGCATAGATATCAGACATATACGTTAAATAGACTGATATGGGATAGTAATCACCCATGCCGGTAAGCATCGCGATCGCCTCCATCATGTACTTTTCAGCCTGCAGCTGCATGCCTTTTTGGGCATATGCAATTCCTGTATCTCCCAGGGTATAGGCAAGACCCGATTTATGATCCAAGGCTTTAAAAATATCGCCAGAGGGTTTTAAAAAGAGGAGGGCTGAATCCGGCTTGGCCAGGTTTACATATTCATCTCCCAAATTAAAGAGTGCCGAAGCGTAATTGGCAGAATCCTGTTCCTCTTCCAAAATTGTGATTGCCTCCAGGTAGTAACGGATCGTGTTATTGGAATTTCCCATCACCGAATAAACACCGGCAATGGAATTATACAGCAGGCCAAGGCTTCTGGTACGGCCGGTGTCCATGGCTATTTTCACACCGGAAAAGTAGCTTTTCAGGGCGTTGCTCAGATCCCCTTTTAATTTCAGGGCATTGCCCTTTTGCAGCCATGCAGCAAGGATATAATTTGTGGAATCGAGGATTTGGGCCCTCCGGAGCAATTCTTCACTGTATTTCAACCCCAACTCAGGATTTGTATGGTTGAATGCCAGCGCTTTTAAAATTTCTAGTCGGTCCTTTTCATCAAAACCGCCCCTGGCATAAACATTTTCGAGGCTGTCGGCAATACGCTGATTTTGGGCATAGGCGCCACCACATACAATAAAAAAAAAGCCCAGTGTAAGGAAGGCTTTTTGTATGCCTGGTGGCAGTGCCTCAAAATAGTTTCCCATCAGGATTAAAAAACCGTTATTTAAAAATCTAATTTGTTACTTTGATCTTAGGGTCAATGTGGAAGGTACCGTTCCTGCTGTTCCCGTTATTCGTTACCTTAAAAGATATCTTATATTTTTGCTCGTCGCCGACCTCCCCATTTACAACCTGGCCCTGAACCACCCCCGGGTTATCCCGGGTGTCCTTCAACACATTTTTATCAAAAACATTCTTTCCCCCCTCGTGGTTGATTGCATTGACCAACACCTCATCATCAGTTGAGGAGGTGGAAACCCCTTCCCAGACAACAGTGTCCAGGTTTCTCACGTTTATTGTAAATTCTTCATTCGGGATATCCCCACCTTGTCCAAAATTGCAGAAGGCATTGGTATCCTGGTTGCTTATTTCTGCAGTATTCACGTATAGGGTAATTGTATGTGTTTCCTGTGCAAAAAGGGAAATACTACAGGCTGCTAAAATGATGAAAAGGAGGTTTGGAACACGTGTTTTTGGTTTCATGAGTGTCTTTTTGTGGTTAGCGAATCAGTTTGCCCGGACCAGGTTTTCTCGATTTACGCTTTAATTTACATATTTTTTTATAGCGGATGGGTTTAATCCTGATAATTCAGCTTTATCGGCCTGTTCATTACCTTTCGTTAAATTCATTCCGCAAAGCGAACTGCTCCGGTATCTTCAAGATAGCTATTTAGGCTTTCAGAAATCCTGATTTTTTTGCGAAAGTGCCATCTCCCTGTCCGAAGCTCCGGGTTTAATTACCGAACCGCCTTTCATATCCCGTTTACAGACAGCTATTATAAAGCTATTTACATGCAGTATGGGCAGTTACCTACTTCAAATTCATGGGAAGTTCCGGGACAGGTAAAGCAGGTAAAGTTCATTAAAAAAATATCCCGGGATAGAAATCTCCCGGGATACCCTTGGCTATTGTTGTTAAGATTCCTCAATTCCCTGAAACCACCGGAAATGCGTCCAGCGGTTCTGTAAATGCTATGTAAAGAATACAGGGGCCTGCATCCCCGCACCTGGCGGTATGGGGTTTATCTGCGGGTCCGAATGCATAGGAACCCGCTTTCATTGTTTGTGATTGTTCCCCTTCATACGTTACAACCATTTCACCGGAAACCAGGATCATCCGTTCAGCAGAGGTATGCCTGTGATTAGGGATGTCCGTGTTGGGCTCCACTTTGAATAATATATCGGAATTAGGCGCTGCAGGGTTACCGTGCAGTACGGCAATGGCACATCCCCCCGGCATGAATGGCGGACATGGCCCCCAATTTAGATCCGCGTCATCAGCGGTCTTTACAACAGACATTTCTGCTGCATTTTCCACGGGACCCTGTGCGCTCATCGCGCAGCCCCAACCCAATGTTGATAGTATCACTGCCTGCTTTAAAGCGGAGCTAATTTTTTGTCGTTTCATAATTATAGGATTAGTGTTATTTAATTGGTTTAATATTCTGGTTCACCCGAAACAAATTTTTCGGGTCGTGACTTGCCTTTATGGCTGCGAGTCGCTTATAATTGTGGCGGTAACTGGCCTTCACCCGCTCCTGTCCTTCGTCATCCATCATAAAATTTGAGTAGGCCCCACCGGAGGAATAGGGATGCAGGGCTTCCCAATACGATTTGCACCAGGAGGTGATCAGGGAGGCATTCGCCGGGTCGGGGTCCACTCCTACTATGACCCCTGAATAGTTGGCATCCCGGTAGGCCCAGGCTGTTTCTTCCGCGCCTACCCTTGCAGCAGCACCTGTAATGGGATAGAGATGCATCTGGGATAAAGGGGTAGGAATTGCTGAGCCATATTTTAAATGTTCCTTTCGTACCTCTGGCCCCAACTCGTTAAAAAAGTCGGCCCGCCAGTACCACTGCAGCCCTTTTGGTAATAATCCGTCAAACAGTGATTGCAGGGAAGGATATGGCATTTCTCCGACATGTTCGAATACAGGCTGCATGGCACGGATGGGTTTAAACACTTCTTCCGCCTGAGCAGCCGGACCGGTATAGCACCAGACTATTCCACAAAATTGCTTATGATGCAGGGCTTCGGGAAATGGCGGGCCCGGGATGACCATGGTGGCTATAAACCCATTGAGGTCTTCCGGTGCGTTTCGGATCAGTTCATCGTACCATTTCATGATCTCCTCAGTCTTTTCTATAGGCCAAAGGGTTGGGCCGCCATAGATCATTTTTACCGGATGGGCCTGGAATTTAAAAGAGGTAACGATACCAAAGTTGCCGCCGCCGCCGCGAATCGCCCAAAACAGATCGGCATGCTGGTTTGAATTGACCGTTACAAACGACCCATCGGCCAATACCATGTCGGCTTCCAGTAAATTATCTATGGTAAGGCCATATTTTCGGGATAAATACCCAATTCCTCCCCCGAGTGTAAGTCCGCCAACCCCTGTGGTGGAAATAATCCCTGCCGGGATGGCAAGTCCGAATGGATGGGTCGCGTGGTCCACTTCCCCCCATAGGTTGCCGCCTCCAACCCGGACCGTATTATCCGATGTGTTCACTCGAACGGATTTCAATCCGGAAAGGTCAATGACCATGCCGTCATCGCATAGCCCCAGTCCCCCGCCGTTATGCCCGCCACCCCTTACGGCTATCAGGAGGTTGTTTTCCCTCCCAAAATTCACGGCTGCCATGACGTCTGCTACATCCGCACATAGTACGAACATACCAGGATGTTTTTTGATCATCCCGTTGTATACCTTGCATTTTTCTTCATATTCGGGGTCATCAGGCATTACCAGTTTCCCCCTGAGCGTGCCGGCCAGGGATGCTAATTTCTCCACGTTTACCGCCTTAACAGCTGCTTCCATTGTTTTGTTGATTTAATTGTTATACTCAAAATTAAAGAAGCAGGGGTACCCGAAATGGCACATTTCATCCAAATAAGTATACATTTTATGCAGGGGAAGCGTTGCTTAGGTGATAAGCAGTCAGTTTCGGGATAATTGGCGGATGTAAGCAGAAGGGAGTAAGCTGAACAATTTTTCAAAACATTTTGAAAAGTATGCCGGGCTGTTAAATCCGGTTTCAAACGCTATCTCAGAAATATTCTTATGCTTCTGCTTTAATAATGAGAGCGCTTTGATAAGCCTGTATTCCATCATAAAGCTATGGGGTGAGCGGCCGGTGATCGCAATCATTTTTCGGTACAGCTGGGTTTTGCTAAACCCAAGGCGCTGGCTGAATTCAGTTGCATTCAGGCTGGTATTCTGCCATTCCTTGTCCGTATAGTCCATTAGCAATTCCAGGAAATGCTCTTCATCCCGCTCCAGGGTTCGAAATAATTTTGAATCAATGGGACTGTTCCTGTTTTCACTTTCATACAGGTCCTTTACATCCCCGGAAGTGACTATACTGCCTTTAACCGCCTTACAGAGCCGGTCTGCCATTTTGATGGTTTCTTCAAACAAGCCCTCTTTTTCAGTGACAGGGACGCCTGCACTCAAGCCTGTTTTAAGTATAATATCCGTTGGAAGGGCATTATGGTTGACCTGGATCGTTTTTGCGCAAACAACAGCATTGCTCACAGAATCAAATGAACTAAGGAAATAATTATGTTTTTGTTTTACGATCCGGCCCTTATAGAAGTTTATGGTATTGGCAATCCGCTCACTGCTCGCATTCAGGCTCGCCTGGAATCGCCCGTTGGTAGTATGAAGAAGGGATTTGGGTATGATCCGGGTTACCATGATGGTCCTGAAGGCCGGGTCGTTGATGATGTTCAGCTCTGTATTCTTTGATTTCTCTGGATCTTCTATTCGCCCCAGGAAGGATTCCACCACTGCGTTATCAACTTCTATGATACGATGGGGGACCTGTCCGTGTGCCTTGTCATGCATCTTTTTAATAGCGTCCATATCCGGGGCTTCCACCAGACAAAACGCAGTCTTGCGGTTATCATCAAACCAATAGGTCAGCCCTTTGCAATTAAAGTTATGCTGGATCTTCAGGTCCTGTTGGTGTAATTGCGCTACATGTTCCGCGGTAACTTCCTCCGAGACATCATGTCGGTCCATGAATATTGGCATAGTTTCATTTTATGTAGTGTAATGTAATGAATAAAAACCAGTCAGGTAATTAACCTCCCCCCTACCCATGTCCGGGGATCAAGATTCGTGTGCATCACTTGACAACCTGGAGCCGGTATAACCTTTGGTGAAACATGAATTCAAAATTACGATTCATCGGGCAATTTTGAAAGAACCCAAAGGATCTTTTGTTTATTTTAGTGGCACCCCTCGGAATATGCTTTCCAGGCCAACATCGCATATATGGTACATTCTCATTCCACCTTGTTTCTTGTTTTACTATTCCTTCTTTTGCTGTTTCCGGGGGCATCCTGTAAAAACAAAAACCATCCGGCTCCGGGAAATCTAAGCATGTTACAGGATACAACCCAGGGGTTTGTCAGGATATTCGACGGTGAAAACCTTTCCGGTTGGGAGGGAGATACGCGCTATTGGAGCGTGGAAGATGGAAACCTTGTCGGCGAGGTGCGGCCGGAAACTGTTTTAACGAATAATACCTTTATTATATGGCAGGGTGGAAAACCTTCGGATTTTGAACTCAAGCTGGAGTTCCGCATCTCTGAGGCTGGTAACAGCGGAATCAATTACCGGAGTGAACCGGTAGACAGCATCCCGTTTGCCTTGCGGGGCTACCAGGCGGATATCGATGGGCGGCGGATGTACACAGGACAGAATTATGAAGAACGAAAGCGAACAACCCTTGCATACCGGGGGGAACGGGCCAGTGTTCAAACACAACCAGATGCGGATACCCCAGGATCCCTGCGGGCCGGAGTGGAAAATAATGCCTGGAAATACCGGGAAATCCTGGAAACCCTTGGGGATCGGGATTCTTTAAAAGACAGCATTAACACCGAGGGATGGAACAGGTGCCACCTTGTGGTGAAAGGGAACCGCATGCAGCATTATATCAATGATATTCTGATGAGCGAGGTAGTTGATAATGACACCGTAAACCGAACTGACAGTGGGTTGCTGGGGATTCAGGTTCATGTGGGCCCTCCCATGAAAGTGGAATTCCGGAATATCCTGATTAAAAAACTCCCGACCAGCGTTAAATAGCACTGGTTTTGTTTTCACTGTATCCGGCATTTCAATTCACCGCCCACCTTTAAAAAGCATATATTTATAAGCTATAGACCCTATGAAACCTATTGTACAAATTTCCCTGGATCTCACGAATATTAAAGAAGCCCTCGACACAGCCAAAGTTGCCATTCGTGCCGGTGTGGATTGGCTGGAAGCAGGTACGCCATTGATCCTGGCAGAAGGATTGCACGGGGTGCGGAAGCTGCGGGAAGCATTTCCCGGGGTACCCATAGTGGCGGATCTGAAAACCATGGATGGCGGTTACCTGGAAACTGAGATGATGGCCAAAGCTGGTGCAACTCATGTAGTGGTGATGGCGAGGGCACACGAAGAAACGATAAAAGTTGTGGTTCAGGCCGGAAAGGATTTTGGGGTCAGGGTTATGGGAGACAATCTCGGGTGCCCGGATATGGTAGGCGCCTCCAAACGCCTAGAAGAACTGGGCTGTGATTATATTATCCACCATATAGGGTATGACGAGCGCCGCGGTATTGCAGCCAGGGGGAATCCCATGCCTAGTCCGCTGGACCAATTGCGGGACGTGGTAGCAGCGGTGAAAATCCCGGTGCAGGCTGTAGGCGGCTTATCCCTGGAACAGGCTATCCGCTGTCCGGAATTCGGGGCGCCACTGGTGGTCCTGGGGGCACCGCTGACCATTGACAGCGAGGCATTTAAAACAGCCACCGGGGACCTGGAGGGCACCTTACGGGTCATTTGTCAAAAAATCCACGCTTATGGGGAAATTTCAACTACCTAAAAACTGCGTATGAAATCGATAGCCGTTGTAAACTTTGCCCCTGAAAAGGGCAGTGTGGAAATACGGGAAGTTCCTGTTCCAACCATAGGTGCCGAGGAAGTGTTACTGGAAGTGGCCAATGTGGGGGTTTGCGGGAGCGACCTTCACCAATGGACAGCTGATCACAGCTGGCCTGTTAATTACCCGGTGGTCCTTGGACATGAATTTGGCGGGAAGATAGCAGCACTGGGCAAAAACGTCAGCGGCTGGAAGGAGGGGGACCGGGTGGTCAGTGAAACGGCGGCCCTAATCGATGCTACAGGCCCGTTTACCAGGCAGGGACTCTATAACCTCGATCCAACCCGGAAAGGATTTGGCTACGGCGTGGACGGCGCCATGACCCGCTTTGTACGGGTCCCTACCCGATGCCTGCACCATATTCCGGACCACCTTCCTTTTGAGCAGGCATGCCTGTCGGAACCCTGTTCCGTCGCGTACAACGCTGTAGTGATGAATTCCTCCATTAAACCGGGTGACAGGGTGTTGATCCTTGGGCCGGGCACCATCGGAATCCTATGCGCAGCGGTTGCCCGGTTATGCGGAGCGGAAGTGGCGGTAGTCGGACTTGCATCAGACAGGGAGCGCCTGAAGATCGCAGAGGAGTATGGTTGTGAAGGTTTGGTGGGTGACGCAACAACCTGGGCCAGGAAAACAGATGGTTTTGGGGTGGATTGTGTCATAGACGCCGCCGGGGTTAGCGCTACATTCCAAATTGCCATGGACCTGGTTCGTCCCAACGGGCAGATAACCAAAGTTGGCTGGGGCAAACAACCGCTGGATTGCTCCCTGGACCCGCTCGTACAAAAAAATATAACCCTGCAGGGAAGTTTCAGCCATAACTGGCCGGTTTGGGAGAAAGTGATCACGCTCCTTGCTTCAGGCCGATTGGATGTCACGCCGATTATTGGAGGAGTATGGGGCCTGGAGAACTGGAAAGACGCCTTCGAATCCATGCATTCGGGGAAAGTCGTTAAAAGTATTTTAAAACCTATCTGACACCTATGCGATTAGCAGGAAAGAGTATTATAATTACAGGGGCATATACCGGGATCGGTAAAGCCATTGCCACCCAATGTGTCCGGGAAGGTGCCAAAGTGGTGATAAACGGATTACAGGAAGAACTGGGCAAGGAATTGGTATCCCAATTGGGAGTCGAAAATGCGGTTCCCTGTACGATGGATATAACCGATGGAGAAGCACCCCGGTTGCTGGTCGAACAGGCGATCCAATCTTTTGGCAAGCTGGATGCGGTAGTCAACAATGCCGCGATTGTAGCCTCCTCAAATATCGATACCACAACGATGGACTTTTTCAGACGAATGCTGGAAGTAAATACACTGGCTCCTTTTGCTATTATACAGGCCGCACTTCCACACCTTGCGGAGACGCGGGGCTGTGTTGTTAATATTGGATCGATCAATTCCTGGAGCGGAGAGCCGAACCTCCTGCCCTATAGCATTTCCAAAGGAGCCCTGATGACAATGAGCCGGAATTTGGGCGACAGCCTTTTTCGGGAAAAGGGTGTACGTGTTAACCAGATCAACCCGGGGTGGGTACTCACAGAAAATGAATTGATAAACCAGCGGCAGCAAGGCATGAAGGAAGGATGGCACACGGAATTGCCGGATGTTTTCTCCCCGGCCCAAAGGCTCTTTAGACCGGCTGAGATAGCCGCAGGCGTTATTTACCTGTTGTCAGAGGAATGCGGCCCGGTGAGCGGTCAGGTGGTGGAGTTGGAGCAATTTCCCATGATTGGCCGGAATATGCCTAAAAACTTACGAACTACATAACGAAACCAGGAACGCTACTAAATTTATATCTGTGCCAAAATTAGCTGTATTTCCGAAAGCCTATATGCAGGCTTTGTGCAAGGATGGAACCATGAAATTATCAGAGTGGATAGCCCTTGCCGGTAAGTTGGATGTGGAAGGATTGGAATGGTATGCAGGATTCTTGGAAATGGCCAGGGAAGACAACTGGCATGGCTTCCGTCAGCAGGTGGAAGCCCATGGCAAGGTGATCCCAATGCTCTGCTGCTCCCCGGATTTCACGCATCCGGATGCTGCCTTTCGCCTGAAGGAAATTGAAAAACAACTCCATTGGATCTCCATGACCCGGATCCTTGGGGGTTCCTATTGCCGTGTTCTGTCAGGCCAAAGGAGGCCGGAGCTTTCCATCGAAGCAGGGCTGGACCTGGCGGCGGGCTGCATTGAAGCATGTCTCCCCTATGCTATGGACAATGGTGTGACCCTTATCCTTGAAAACCATTATAAGGATGATTTCTGGGATTATCCGGAATTTGCACAGCAGATAGATGTCTTTTGTGCCCTGGCAAACCGTATAGACCATCCGTATTTTGGGATCAACTATGATCCCAGCAACGCCTTCCTTGCAGGCGATGACCCCCTGGAGTTACTGGACCGGGTGGCAGACCGCGTGGTGACCATGCATGCCAGTGACCGCTACCTGACCGAAGGCACCCTGGAGGACCTGCGCAGGGAAGAAAACGGGGCCCAGGGTTATGCCAAACGATTGCGGCATGGCGAAATAGGAAAGGGTCTGAATGACTATGATGCTATATTTGCACGGTTGAAAGAAGCAGGATTTGAAGGGTGGATCAGTATTGAGGACGGTGTGGAAGGCATGCCCCAGCTGGAACGGAGCGTTGTTTTTTTAAGGAAGAAACTCGCTGAATACTGGCCGTTGTAAATTTGAGGGATCTATTTTGAACGTACTGTGGAGGTTAACCAGTTTCCAAAAAAAAAGAAGCACAAGGCCTCTTTTTCCCTACTGAATAACAACTAATCAATTCTTAAGCGATGCCATGTCTATCACAAAACGGTATTTGACATCCGCATCAACCACCCGTTCATAGGCTTTGTTGATCTGCTGTATGTTGATGAGTTCAATATCGGAAACAATATTGTGCTCCCCACAAAAGTCGAGCATTTCCTGTGTTTCCTTTATCCCCCCGATCAAAGAACCTGCTATCCGCTTGCGACCCATAATGATCCCGGCACCATGAAAAGGTTTCAGCGGCTCTACGGCCCCAACCAGTACCATGGTAGCATCCCTTTTCAGCAGTGTGATATAGGGATCCATTTCATGGGCTACCGGAATCGTATTCAGGATAAAATCAAAACTCCCGGCGTGCTTTTTCATGTCATCTTCATTTTTAGAAATCAGGATCTCATGAGCACCCAGATCCTTGGCATCTGATGCTTTGGAAGGAGAAGTGGTAATCATGACTACATGCGCACCAAGTGCATTGGCAAACTTTACACCCATATGGCCCAGGCCTCCCAGGCCAACGACTCCAACCTTATCCCCTTTCTTTACCTTCCAGTGGCGTAGCGGAGACCAGGTGGTAATTCCGGCACATAATAAAGGTGCTGCGGCTTTTTCATCAATATTTTCGGGGATCCGAAGCACGAATTCCTTGTTTACCACCACCCCTGTGGAATACCCGCCATACGTATGGCCTCCAAGGTGTTTATCCTCCCCGTTGTACGTAAAGGTGGGTACATTTTCACAAAATTGTTCCAGGTCCTCCTGGCAGGCAGAACAGGTCTGGCAGGAATCCACCAGGCACCCTACTCCTACCAGGTCCCCTTTTTTAAAGGCTGTAACGCCTTCACCCGTTTCCACAACCCTTCCAATTATCTCGTGTCCAGGTACCACGGGATATACAGAATTTTTCCAGTCGTTGTTGACCGTGTGTATATCGCTGTGGCAAACACCGCAATAGGTTATATCAATTTTAACATCGTCCCGGCTAACTTCCCGCCTTTCGATCTGTAATGGTTCCAACTCTCCTTTGGCTGCGTGGGCACCATAGGCATTTATTTTATCGCTCATTGTCTTATTTTTATGGGCCCCTCTGAGGAGGATTTGTGAAAATTTTAAATTTTTAAAAAAATAGTACGGTCAGGAAAGTTTTACCTCCAGCTCGATATCCGTATCGAGTAATTTTGATACCGGGCATATTTCTTTTGCCTTCCCGGCAATTTTCTTAAACTCATCTTCTTTGATATCGGGGACATTTCCGGTTACATGAAGGGTGATAAGAACAATACTGCCATCCTCAAAGTTTACCCTTGCTTCCGTGTCGAGGGAGGTGGGTGTATAACCGGCCTCCCCCAGGAGAAAACTCAGTTGCATCGTAAAACAACCGGCGTGCGCCGCTCCAATAAGTTCTTCCGGGTTTGTACCCTTTACGTTTTCAAATCTCGTTTTAAAAGAATAGGGTGTATTTTCCAATACCCCACTGGCAGTAGTAAGGGTACCGCTGCCTTCTTTTCCGCTGCCCTTCCACTGGGCCTGAGCTTTTCTGCTAAATTTCATAAGTTCTGATTTTTAAAAAATTGAAATAATTAATCCCTCCGGGCCACTTATACACCTCCCTGCAAAGTTTTCAGGGTAAATCGCTATCTATCAGCCGGTTTCAATTCCCGCGTTTTAGCGATGTAATCCGTATACCCTTCCTCCCCGTTGGTATAAAAAGTACTTTGATCCCATGGGGAGGGTTCTATTCCTTCCCTAAATCTTCCCACCAGGTCCGGGTTAGAAATGTATAACTTCGCAAATGCCACCAGATCTGCGTCACCGGCAGCAATAACCTTATTGGCTGATTCACGATCAAAATTTGAATTGATCATGAGGGTTCCCCGATAAAGGGGCCGGTAGCGTTTTGCGATCTCCGGTTCTGCAAATGCCACGTCTGTTACGTCATTGAACGGTTCTGACAGATGAATATACGCAAGGTTATACTCTTTGTCTAACCTACTGATAATATAATCAAAAGTTGGCAATGTATCTGCATTTAATTTCATGCCAAAACTATTATGGAGCGATGGGTTAAACCGGGCGCCAATACGGTTTTCCGGCATTACTTCCCCGATGGCATCCAGCACTTCAAAGAAGAAGCGTGCCCTGTTCGCTATACTCCCACCATACAGGTCTGTACGTTTATTGCTGGTACTGCTGAAAAACTGATGGAAAAGGTACCCGTTGGAGGAATGTATCTCAACGCCGTCAAAACCTGCTTTCATGGCATTTTGAGCGCCTTTTCTAAAATCTCCGATCGTCCTTTCAATATCCTTCTGCGTCATCGCTTTAGGAGTTACAGTTTGCTTGAATCCATCCTGGGTATAGGATTTTTCATGTGGGTTCAGTGCTGATGGGGCAAGGGGTAATTCGCCTTCGTGAAAGTCGGGGTGCGACATACGGCCTACATGCCATAATTGAATGAAAATCCGCCCGCTGGCATTGTGTACGGAACGGGTAACTTCCTTCCAGGCTTTCACCTGTTCTTCTGAATAGATCCCGGGGGTATTAATATATCCCACTGCTTCCTTTGAAATCTGGCATCCTTCTGTTATAATGAGTCCGGCTGTGGCCCGCTGTGTATAATAGGGAACGTGCAGGCCGGAAGTAGGGGCGTGCTGCTTATTATCTGCCCTGCTTCGGGTCATAGGTGCCATCACCACCCGATTGGGCAATAAAAGATCACCTATAATATAGGGCTCTAAAACTTTTTGATCTGACATATGTTAATTTAAATTTTAGCGATGACCCCGGTCGGCTATCGCCGGCGTTTCGCACTAAGTGGTCCTTAATTTTGTTATTTTGAAGAGAGGATATCGATTTTTTTTATATCCGGAGCGGATGACAGTAACTCATCGGCCTTCCCCAAGAGGGCTTTGGCGATTTCCCCGTTAAGGTGGTCTTCCCGTCCGCTTTCGTTTTCAAAAGTGTCGAATATTCCGAAGGTATTCGTATCGATCCGGAAACTATACCATGTAAGGGTTTTATGTTCGTCACGCGCTAAGGCTACGGCTCCTTTTATAAAATTGGCCACGGTGTCAGCCTGTTCGGGTTTTGCCTTCAGTATCGCCAGTAATCCCAAATTCTTCATCGTATCTGTATTTATGTGCTACGACCAAATATAACCCCGAATGGGATCGGAATTGCTTGATATAGGTTAGGGAAAGGTGTTAAAAAAAGTTAAGAGGTGAGTTCCAGGTTTTTCCTGATTCGACTGAGGCTTTCAGGTTGTATCCCCAGATAATTGGCGATATGGTAATTGGCTACCCGTTTTTCAATAGTGGGATAGGTATCGCAGAATTCAATATACCGTTGCCCAACCGATTTCTGGAGGGTAGCAAGGATTCGTTTCCGCGCTGCGACAAATGCAGCGGTGGTTTTGATCCGAAAGAACCGTTCAAATTTTGGTATCCTGGCATACAATGTTTCCAAAACAGCCCTGTCTATCCCCAGCACTACAGAATCTTCTATCGCTTCCACATGGAGTTGCGCGGCTCCCTCCCCGAAAAATGCTTCAAAATCACTGATCCACCAATCTTCAATTGCAAACTGGATGATATGCTTTTCACCCATAGGGTCCAGGTAGTATGCTTTCAGGCATCCTGCCAGGATATAGTATTCCCTGGTAACCCGGTCACCGGGTTGTATCAGGAATTTCTTTTTCCGGATCTTCGATTCAGTGAACAGGCTGAGGAATTCCGCCATTTCTGTTTCCGTAAGGGTAATCACACTGGAAACGTGTTGTTTCAATTGGTCATACATAATGAAGGGAACAAGCGTAGCTTTCTACTATTAAATCGCATTGGAAATTTACAACTTATTTGGATTATTCAACCAGTCATTTATCAATTGACCCACGGTTCTAAGTAAGTTTTTAAACCGGATGTCTGCTTCACGCAATGAAAGTACATAAACCTACCTGGGGTAATGAAGCGTTTTAAGCTGTTCTCTGGCGTTATTGTTTTCCGGGTTTAAATCCAGTGATCTCTCATAATATTTTGCCGCCATTTCCTTATTTCCCGAGCGCATATACATTTCAGCCAGGGAATCCCAGGTATTGAAGGAATCCGGAAAGTAAATGGTATTCCACTCAAAAATTTTAAAGGCCATTTCGGGATTGTTGTTCCTAACATGCTCATAACCCTTTCTATTTACTGCATTCTCAAGGTAAGTTGCAAAAGTATCATCATGGGTACCCCCTTTACTGTAATCTTTCAGAATAGCTTCCACTTCCCCTTTTTGGAGTCGATGCTCAGTATTCATTATTTCCTTCCAAAGCACCTGATTAGCATCAGCCCTGTTTTTAAGTTCTTCTTTGATCGAAATTCCGGAATACCACTTCCCTCCTGCCACCACACCATAAATTTTGCGTGTGTTTTCAATTGCCTCCAGGGGGTTGTCATCCAGCAAAACAAGATCTGCCAGTTTACCTGGACGTATGGAACCGACTTCCCCTTCTATGCCCAGTATTTTGGAAGGAGTAACCGTTGCCGCTTCCAAAGCTTCAAATGGGGATGCGCCATAATCGACGAAAAGCGCCATTTCCTGGTGAACAGAAAATCCGGGATGCACGAAGGGAAGGGAAGCATCTGTACCGATCATCAACGGAATGTTTATCCTGATGAATTCTCTGAGCATTTTATGCTGTATGTGTAAAATAAACTGCTGTATTGCCAGCATTTCCGGCAAATAGCCTGCCCATCTTCCGCGATATGAATTATATTTTTCCCAGTACAACCTGTCAACAGGATGGATATAATTCATCCTCTCATCCAGGATCAGGGTATCAAACAATGGGGTTATCTGCGCAACAATTGCCTCAAATGCGATTAAACTTGGAGTTATATATGTCCGGGACGATTTGATTTCCCCCGCCAACTGCATTATCAGTGGGTCTATTATCTTCTCCAAATCGGGAAATTCAGGGTTAGCCTGCCGATATTCCGCCAGGCTGATACGGCCAAACTGAAAATCGGCAATTTTACCCATTGCCTGTTGCATTGACAGATAACCATAATAAATTTCTTCCAAATGGTCTATGGACTGCTGTCCGGCGTCTAAAACCTCCTGCAAGGGGATTCCCCGGGGTGTATGGCCCACCACCGGGATATTGTTGGCGGTTGCAGTTTGTAACAGCATTCTGTATGTTTCACTGGACATGCTATAATCAGGCCGTGTGCCATACATCTTGAGGGCATTGTACCCCATTTTTTTTTGCTCCAGAACAAAACTTGCGGCCGCTTCGGGGGTATCCTCCAGATTGGCGGAATAGGTGGTAGGACCGGTAGTGAAAAACCTCGGCCCCATTATTTCTCCCTCGGCGATCCTGTTACGCAGTCTGATATGCCAGGGGCTGCCATGGAGGTTCCGTACCGTGGTGACCCCGTTGGCCAGATATAAGAATAGATCACCCACCCTGTCCTCCTTAATATGCATGTGCATATCGATCAGGCCGGGGATCAGGTATTTGTCGGTTCCATTGATTACACCCCGGATATCCTTCAATGCAGCAGCATCTTCATAATCCACAATTGAAACTATCCGGTTACTTTCAATTTTTACTGTTTGGTTATACAGGACCCGGGTGGAATCCATGGGGATAACATTTACGTTGAAGATAACAGTGGCAGCCGTGCCGGAATCCTGAGCAGAAATCATACCGCAGGCCAGTAGCATTATAATAAACAGGTTTGATTTCGTCATATGTACAATTTTTTCCCGACATCGGATCCTCTATAAGGATGCCTAACAACTCTTTTTGTTACACCTTACCAAGGCACAGGTTTACAATCATTGCCAACTGAAGAAGGGCAGGCAACCAATTTATCTGTAACTTGTTGCAGGCAGCAGGCAAAAATTGAAACAGATGAATAAAACTATCCTTCTCGAAAAAAGGCCCGTTGGCAAACCGGCGCTCTCTGATTTTAAACTGATCCCGGAAGAAATTCCTGTTCCGGTTTCCGGAGAGGTGCTGTTAAAATCAATGTTTGTTTCAGTAGACCCCTACCTGCGGGGTCGGATGAATAATGTAAAATCGTATATCCCCCCATTTGAGCTACACCAGCCCATCGTTTCCGCAGTGATTGCCGAGGTCACGGATTCAAAAAATGACAAATTCCGTAAAGGGGACCATGTTTCCGGGATGCTGCCGTGGAAGGTATGGCAAATATCCAACGGGAAAGGCCTCCGCAAAATAGATGAGCAGGGGATTCCTTTATCTGCCTATTTGGGGGTTCTGGGCATGACGGGACTGACCGCCTATTTCGGGCTGTTGGAAATCGGGAAACCACAGAAGGGAGAAACCCTGCTGGTTTCCGGGGCTGCAGGTGCCGTGGGAGGCATAGTGGGGCAGATAGGAAAAATTATGGGGCTACGGGTGGTCGGGATAGCCGGTTCTGATGAAAAAGTAGCACTCCTTAAAAGCTCTTTCGGTTTTGATGCAGGTATCAATTACAATGCCACCGGAAATATGTCGAAAGCCATTGCAGGCAGCTGTCCGGATGGGGTGGATATCTATTTCGATAATGTTGGGGGCCCTATTTCCGATGCGGTGCTTTTCAATATCAATACGTACGCCAGAATTGTGGTGTGCGGGGCTATTTCCGTATATAATGAAACCTCCATGCCAAAAAGTATGGCATACCAGCCTTTCCTGATTCGGAACAGGGCCCTGATGCAGGGTTTTATTGTTTCTGATTATGCAGATAGATTCCCTCAGGCTACCCTTACATTGGCCCAATGGCTTCAGGAAGGCAAGTTAAAAAATACAGAAACAATCCGGGAGGGGTTTGAGAACATCCCCCAGGCCTTTATCGACCTCTTCGATGGTAAGAATAAGGGTAAAATGAGTGTCCGGGTCTAGGTATTGAGCCACTGCTTGAATTCGGCCGCCTTTGCCTTGCTAACCACCGCCCTTTCCCTTGAAGGGGGCGAGAGGTTTACCAGGAGTTTGTTGTTAAAATAGTTCTGGATATTCTGGATGGCTTCGCGGTTTACAATGAACTGCCTGTTAATCCTGTAAAAAAATTCCGGATCCAGCTCAAATTCCATGTCTTCCAGTTTTTTATCGAGCAAATAGGTTTGCTTGTCAAGGGTCACTGCTTTCACGAGGCTCGCATCGATATAAATATAGGCGATAGAACTTGTTTTAAGCGGTACCATTTGATCTTTCTGGCTCACAAGGTAGGATGATTTATAGGTCCTTTTCCTGGTTTTAATGAGGCTCAAAAGCCTTTCCATTTGTTCATTCAGTCCGATATTCCCGTGAAGCTGGGTTTTGAACTGCACAAGGGCAGCTTCCAACTCCTGCTGGTCAATAGGTTTTAACAGGTAATCGATGCTGTGAACCTTAAACGCCTGCAGCGCATACTGATCGTAGGCTGTGGTAAAGATAACAGGGGAAGTAATTGTAACCCGTTCAAATATCTCAAATGACCTCCCATCCGCCAGGTGTATATCCATAAACACCAATTCTGCCTTATGGGGTTTGGAAAAGTAACTGATCGCCGATTTCACCGAATCAAGGACATCGAGGACCTCAATATCGGGTTCTATCTGTTTTAGCAGATACGTAAGGTTATCACTGGCAGCGAATTCATCCTCTACGATTACCACTTTCATGCCATGGGGATTAAAGGTAACTTAACCGTAAAAAGGTTTTCATTTTGTTGTATGGTGATCTTTTCCTTACGCAAAAGGAAATACCGCTTGTCCAGATTGAGCAAACCGTTGCCGGTACTGTCTACCTCGGTCGTCCTGGGATGATACCTGTTTTGTACAACCAGGGAGTTGCCTTCCGAATAGATCTTTAACTGCAAGGGGCAGTTTTTCGACATTTCATTGTGCTTTACGGCATTTTCAACCAGCAGCTGCAATGCCATCGGTGGGATTTCCATTTGCAAATGTTCCGGGGAAATATCCATATCAATAGCAAAACACTGTTGACGAAAGCGGGTTTTGATCAGAAAGGAATAACTCTCCAGGAACTTGAGTTCTTCTTTTAAACATACCAGGTCCCTGTCCGAGCTCTGAAGGATATACCGGTACATATGGGACAGCTTGTTAACAAACATGGTGGCTTCGGAGTTTTCCCGTATCAATGAATTTAGTGTATTCAGGGAATTGAACAGGAAATGCGGGTTCAGCTGGTTTTTAAGGGCACTCAACTCCTTCTGCAGGTTTTGTTGCTGCAGCCGCTCGTTTTCGATCATGCTGTCCTGCCTGATAATGCCAAGCCGCAGGATACGTGAAATGAACAGCAGGATGATGTGGACTATACTGAATATGAAATACAAAAATTTCTGTTCCCCGCCTTCGAATGCCTTTCCCGTAAACACGGAATACAGGGTGTTCAGCACTGCCAGGGTTCCAAAGTATAATCCTATGTTGATCATAACAACAAGGATCTGCTGTACAAGAATGGGGTATTTACCCTCAGGGAATCGGTATTTCAGGTTGGCATTGAATTGCAATACAATAAAAGAGAACAAGAATATAAATAGTAGCCGCACAATCAGATACCCAAGTGAGACGCCTTGTATGTTTTCCACATCAAAAGCCTGGATCCGGAATAGGGAAATTGTTACGGGAAGTGTAACCAAAACGGCTACCAACGCGGCTATCTTCCATAATTCTATTGGTTTAACTTGTCTGACTTTCATTTCTGGTACATTTTATCTGCTATAATGGGATATCAAGTTACTGAGAACCTTCCAATTCTTGATGGTTTACCAAACTAAAAATAAGCTTCCTACAAAAGTAGAAAGCTTATTGTGTATCTATGTCCGAATCCTGGGAAATCAATTGGGATAGAAGAATATGGTAATAGCCCCTGGTAATCCCGTATTGATCTCAATCGGCTCTTCTTCTTCAATGAAGCTGATATCATCCAGGTTCAGGTCATCGGTGTCCGGGGAAACCCTGGCATACGGATCGAATCCTGCAGGCAGATATTCATTTACATCGAAACCCAAATCAATTGCTTCCTCTTCCTCCATATAATTGATGGCATCAATAGTTACTACGCTGGTGGAATAGGGGTTAAATCCAACTGGGAGGTATGCCGCTGTTTCAAATCCCAGCGAAACTGAATCTTCACTTTCAATAAATGGAACAGTTTCAAGGTTTACCATCATACCGGCATACGGGTCAAAATTTGCAGGCAGGTATGTTTCCACATCAAATCCAAGTTCTATTGGTTCCGCTTCTTCTATATATTCGATTGTATTGAGGAAGATATGCTCCAATTCAGCCGGAGTATGTAGCAGTTCACCTGCTGTACCCTTCCCTGTGTTATCCGTGATCTTTGAGACCTCAATTGCCCCGGTCTGCGCTATCGACTCAATAGGGAGCTGGTAGTCATTCCCAAATGCAAAGGATTCTGTGGTGAAGGTTTTTTGCTTACCGGCATCCGCAGCATGGCCCGGTTCAAAAACATTTAAATTATTCAGGGATATAAACGCTGCGGTCAGTATCCCAAAACCTGTAAGTAGAATAGTTGTTTTCATGATCTGTACTTTTAAACTGAGGGAACGAATACTTTTTTTCCCTTTCTGATACAAATTTAAGGGCATACAACGGGGAAGCAGGTCAGAATCTGACTGAAACGGAAAAAGTGGCAGGTGAAATGGCATTTTCCGTGGGTGAATCATTAAAGTAGCCGGATACGGGAGGCGTGTTAGTGCTATTTAAGCCCTTAAAATGGTAGTCACCAAGTAGTTAGAAGGAATTTTAGTTCTGACATGAAACGCAGGCTGACTGTTTCAGGCATTGAGCAACCGGGCGTACCGGGACGGTAGTATGCCAAAGCTCTCCCGGAAACATTTCGCAAAATAGGACGGGGACCTGAAGCCGCTTGCTTTTGCAATTTGTGAGATCTGTCCGAATTGCCGGTGCATCAGGTCAAGCGCCCGCTTTAACCGGAGTTCCCGGATAAAAATGATGGGTGATTTGCCCGTGAGGCGTTTGAGTCGCCTCCTGAACTGGGAGGGACTATACCCTGAATCCCTGCTTAGATTGCTGACGGGGAATTGCGGGGATTCCCAGATGGTACTCGCTTTTAGCAGCAGGTTCAGCAACATTTCCTCTTCACGGGGGGTCAGGGAACGAATATGGTCTTTATCAATAATGGCGTTTTGGTTCTCCTTATCAAAAAGGCCCTTGAGGGCTGAAGTGATCACAATTTCCTGCGTTGGGAATTCACACAGGTACAAGGCGGCTGAAATAAGCTCTTTCGCATCCCATAAGTCCCGATCCTTTGGGGATCCCGTACTTATTCCGATCTTAAAACTTCGGTTTCTTTCATCAAATTTCGGGGTAATATATTTAAAATCGGATTGGATCTTTAATGCGCACAGAACAGCATTTGTTGCGGTGGTGAATAAAACGAGGTATTCGTTGCTATCCTGCCGAATGATTTTCGCCTCAAAATGGCGGAATGTTTTGGTGACACTATTGTGGAATTTTTGCCGGAATACACTCAGTTGCCCCAGCCCGGGCCTTTCCAGTCTATTTCCGGTTTCCAGCACCATAAAAATCCGGTCGGCCATTCCATAACCCACCTTCTGTGGGTTATCCGGGCTTTCCGATACAGTGGTCCCCTTTTCGTGCACTTTTATAAAGTTCAAATTGTTGTTATCCTTTCCGGGACTGCTTATTAATTTAGAGGTACCGTGTATGGGAAAAGCCCCTTTATGTTATCTTTTGAAATCCCTGGGAGAACTTTGATCTTTTACCATAATGTGACCCGGGTACCGGTAACTCTATGTTTCCTAAGTTACTAAATTAAATTGATATCTAATTCGGAATTGCGGTTCCCTGATAGCGTGCGGGGTTCTTTATGGAGGTTACTTTATGATCAAATTGAGAAGACTTTAAAAGGAGCCTTGGGATTCTCCAAGGTCAATTAATTCTGGTAAATTTATATAAATACCTGTTAATTAGTGATTTAAAAAGAGGTTTGAATTTTTTTTTGTATTTTTAACTACTTCCTCCACTAATATAAATCCGAACGATGTTACGGTCATCAAATAATTGGCAGCTGCCCGTTAATGATGGCTTGTAGTGCTGCATACATACAATATGTTATGAATCGTGCATGTAAGTTTGCAAGTAACCAATTAGGCAAAATCATGAAAAACTATTTTCGAGTTGCGATGGGGTGTACCCTTGGAATATTCTTTTTAGGTTTCACTTCCTGCAAAAAAGCAGAATATGGAGATGCACCGGATGGAAGTTCAACCGGCTATGCGGGAATATTTGAGCAAACCGGTCAATTTCCGACCCTCGAGGCAAGGAATGGGGCGCGTGCCCTTCAATCAAAGGACGCCGTACTTGGTTCGGTAGCCAGTCTGGAAAAGAACGCTAATGACACCAACGACCCGGATGGGCAACCTAACCTGAATCCATCGAATACCGATTCGGATGATGGTATCGTTTCCATGGTGATAATCCCTGTCAGTATCCCGGTGCCGGCTGAGTTGCAAATCCTGGTTTCGGGGCCGGCGGGCGGTTCCGGAGGTGATTTTTTTGTGAATGTCCTAATTGATCTGAACCTGAATGGGAAATGGGGAGGAACTGCCGTCAACAATGAGCCAGAATGGGTGGTACAAAATTTCCCGGTCAGCGTAACACCCGGGGATTCCCTTGTGGTAAAACCGCCAAGGTTCTTTTTCTCTGCCGGGAACAGGCTTCCTGATAAAGCCTGGATGAGAATAGCGCTTACCAGGGAAAGTATTATTTCGAGCGACTGGGACGGGAGTGGGGAATTCAGTTCGGGTGAGATTGAAGATCACGTCATAGACCTCCCGAAATTTGGGGACAATAAATGTGTTCCCATACCCATAATGACCTTGGTTGGGGGTGGAAATGTCGTTACTTTCCCGATGGGTGTCAACCAGGTAAACTTTTCTTTCTCCGTTACGGATGTCAGGAATTGTCCGAATGCTCAGTTCGGGTGGTCATTTACCCACACCGGTGGCTGCAATGTGGGTATAGTCCAGCTTCCGCAATTGTCTGCTCCGCTTGCTGCTCCTGTCGCAGGGATAGATATTGGAGGAATGCATCCTATAAATGCAGGTGGTCCTGTAATCTTGAAATTTTCGGCAACACGGTGTAACAACCTGCCAGCAACTTACACCTATAGATCCTGGGGAATCGATCCGAAATCGCAGGTCACGCCAACCGGGGTGATTATAGGCTATGAGGATAATTCGGGAACCATCCGATTTGTAGGTGAGGAGGAACGGGAAAAAAAGTAGCAGGATGAGCGTTAGTTGCCCGGTGCAGAAAACTCAGTTCCCGGGCCATGCCCCCAGGGAAGTACCACTAAAACCTGTTGACAACCGTTATGCCCGGGGACCTCTGGGAATCAAGCTCCGGCAACCTAACCGGCACCTCTTCAAGGGGTATGGTTTCCCTGACCATCCGGTTTAAATCCAGCCCGGCATTTTCGATGAACTGGAACATGTCCGGATAGCAATGCGCCTGCATACCATGGCTTCCCAGTATTTCCAGTTCCCTGGCTATAATGATTGACATGGGAATGGAAGGATTGGCATGGGTTCCGGTCATGAGGCCCACCTGAATATGTTTCCCCCGCTTGCGGAGGGAATAAATGGAATTGAGGCAGGTGTTACTGCTGCCCAGGGCATCTACTGAAACCTGTACCCCTCCCCTGCTGTATTCCATTATGGCAGGTACAACCTCTGTATGGTTCGCATTGATGACATGGTCCGCCCCCATTTCCCTGGCCAACTTGCATTTATCTTCCGTAATGTCGATGCCAATTACACTAGCCCCCAGCGCCTTTGCTATCTGGATCGCGGATAATCCCACTCCCCCACATCCGTGCACGGCAACCAAATCGCCCGGTTTCACCCGGCCCTGCTCCCGGACAGCCCTGTAGGCTGTAATAAAACGACAGCCCAGGCTTGCGGCCGCCACAAATCCCATATGGTCCGGGAGTGCCACCAAATTCTCATCGGCGTATGCTATGGCTACGTATTCTGCAAAGGATCCCCAGGCTGTAAACCCTGGCTGGAACTGGTGGTCACAAACCTGTTGGTTCCCTGATGTACATTGCTCGCAGGTACCACATCCCCCTACAAAAGGCACCGTAACACGCTCCCCCCTTTTCCACTTTTTAACCTTTTTGCCTACTTCCGCCACAGTGCCGGCCAGCTCATGACCCGGGACATGTGGCAATATAATGTCCGGGTCGTGACCCATCCAGCCATGCCAATCACTCAGGCATAAACCAGTGGCACAGACCTGTATGACGACCCCATCTTCCGATGGAATCGGGTCCTTAACTTTTTGGACTGACAGTGGGTATTGAAAATTTTCGTATACCGCCGCTTTCATTCATCTGGGTTTTTAGCTGGTCACAAGAACATGCCAGCATTATAAAATGCCACTATTATTGCGGAACTTTTTCACTCAGTGTGGTAATGGGCGTAAGGAGTATTTTTCTGAATTCTACCTCCGAACCTTCTGCCTGTACTGCGATCTGGCCGCTGCTGACGGATGCATTGTACCCAAAGTTGACCAGGTCGCCATTTACCCAAACCTTAATTTTATCACCCAGGCACTCAATGAACATGGTATTCCATTCCCCAAGGGATTTTTCGGATCCATCGGTAAGATTCATGATCCGGCGTTGTTTGCCTTCTGTAATACCCCATTCCGCCTCGGGACCACGGCGTTGTATCATATCATCTGTTGTGATGTCCTGCACAATACACCAGAAATCTCCCGCATTTTCATGCATCATCTGGACTTCAATGGATTTCGGGAACATTTTGTATAATGCCCTGGGAGTGGACGCATGTACCAGCACCCCACAATTGCCCGGCTCACCGGCAAAGCGGTAATCGATTTCCAACCTGTAATCCTTGTACACGGCGTCTGTAATGAGGTGACCCTGCGGGGTTCCAAGGCTTACCAGCATGCCGTCCCTGATAATAAACGGGTTGATGGCCTCCGGGATACTATCCATTTCCGGTACATCAACATGCCAGCCGGTCAGGTCCTTTCCGTTAAAAAGGCTTGTAGTCTGCTGGGTCGAACTGCAAAACGCACTCAGGATGATCAGTAAAAGCAGGCCTAATTTATACATAACAGTGGATTTTTAGCTACCTGATGTTTGTTATCACAAGGTATCATTTTCTACCGAATTTACGCTATTGGGAGCTCGGATTATATACCAGCAGTTGTTCTTCCAGTTGGCGATGTCGCAGGGTCCTGACATACCGGAATTGGTTCCGGGTATAAAATTCCGTCAATGCAGCTTCCTCGGTTGTCAGCCAATAGCCCTGTTCCGGATTATGTTCAATCAGGGACCGGAGCCAGGCCGAACCGTATTTTTTCTTGCGTTTGTTTTCCGGGACCCAAACAAACCCGATATAATGGTAGCCCTGTGCTGCCCAGTATCCGGATTCCTCCCGGAACGCGTCCATATCGGGAGGTATGCCAAAAAAAATGACCCCCCCGGCGCAGATTTGATTCTCTTCTTCCAGTATATATACCCTGGCATGTTCCCGGTATGTATCCCATATCGGCACTATGGCATCCTGCCAGTCTGTTGGCAGGATGTCAAAAAAGGCGAATGCCCTATCCGTTATGTCCTTAAAATCGCCCATCCTTATAACAATCCCCAGGACCAGAGCTTATCCGAATCTTCCTGCCACCGGTCTCCAATATCCGTCCTGTAATAACTGTTATTGACAATAAGGTTATGGACCCTGTTATACACATTTTTCTGCGCATCTTTCATGGTGAGCCCGAGGCCACTGATCAAAACGGCGATTCCGGTATCACCCGTGATCAGCCATTCATCATTGATCTTTTTGACGTGCATCGGATGCACCCCCTCTTTCATATCCTTCTTAAAAATTACCACAGCATCTTTAGAAAACAATTCGAACGTTTTTTTGTCGTTATACGGAAAAGGGGGTACTACCACGTAAATACCGACCTGAAATCCTTTTTTGACATTAATTTTAAAATTCTTTCCCGAGGCAAGTTTATAAAAAAATGTGCCGATCGGCTCTGAGATCCCCGCACGCTGTATCATAATCTGCGGATATCCGAAGCGGGAAGTGAACTCCAGGGGGTAGATCCCATTGCCGTTAACAATACAGTTGATATCAATATGCCCGATAAAATTATGGGATGCCAGGGTGGCTTCAAATTTCTTCAGGGTCGAATCAAATATGGGCGAATCCTTTGTCCAGAACATACTGGTTCCCATCTCGCCTGTAGATACACCCAATTCTTTCGGGAATAATTTTTTATGTTCGAATGTGATGTTGATGGGATGTAAAAACCTGGTACCGTTGAAGAAGGCTGCAACCGAAATCTCAACCCCTTTTACTTTTTTCTGAAGCTGGAAATTGCCGAAATCGTTACCCCAGGATTTTTCATAGGCCCGCAGCACCCTGATTACATCCAATCCTTCATCATCACTCCCCACAAAAAGGAGTTGCTTTAATTCCTGGGTTTCTCCGGAAGGCTTTATAACATAGGAGTCCGGGTGTTGCTGTATGTGCAGGATGGCATCCTGGAAATTCGTGAATTCCAGGGAAGGAAGGACCTTGATCTTATGTGCTTTCAGCTGTTCATGGCCAAAATTCCGGTCGAGTTCCAATTGGTCGGTGTAGACGGAGCCTCCCACCACGCGTTTTCCTGCCTTTCTCAAATCATCGCATTCCCTGCCATACCCGGTGTAGTCGAAAATAAAAAGGTCGGCCCATTCCTTGTGTTTTTTCCAATCCTGTACTTTCGGTACAAAGCCAAACCCGATTTCCCGGCAGCTTTTCTCTTCAATATACATTTTAACGATATTGCCTTCCTGGGCAATTGCATTGGCAAGGTCCAGGATCTCGCCATATTTAGAGATAAAAAGGACTTTTTTGGTATCCCGAGTGTTTTTGATCAAAGTGATGTCTATGTTATGTTAAGGTAATCCCTGTTTGTTTTTAATAGTCCCGGGTTTTAATCATTCCGAGATCGCATGTTACATTCCTGATTTCATTGTAACGTTTTAAAATTTAATGCTGTTAGTGAAGTGTTCCCCGGTACAATTTAACTCCCTACTGCCTAACAGGCTACGCCTGGCGATTACTGCTTTGTAAACCTGGAATACATAGCCAGCTTTTTCCGGGTGTTGATAAAATATACCCCCGTTAGCAATACAACCGCTGCAACGATGGACTGAGCTGTTATCTGTTCATTCAAAAAATACCATCCCAGGAAGAGTGCTATGATAGGGTTTACATAGGTAGAGGTAGCCACTTTTTCAGGAGATATTGTCTTTAGCAAATAATTAAAGGATGTAAACGCAACAATGCTTCCAAAGAGGATCAGTAAGATCATGGATAATTGAACCGGACCACTCCAGTTTAATGGGGAGGTCCATTGTTCCCCGAATAATACGCTTGCGATTAACAGCATAATCCCCCCTGTGAGCATCTGGTACCCGGTATTGACAAAGAAATTCGAGGGCAGGTTGGCCCGCGCCACAAATAGGCTGCCATACCCCCAACTTACCATACACATAAGGATCATGACCATACCAAGAAGGGAACCTTCCTGACTTATAATCTGTTTCTGGCTTACCAAAAGGTAAATACCAATAAAGCCAAGGACGACACCAATAACCGACATAGCCTGTATTTTCTTTCCGTCTATGATACGCATCAATATCAATACCACAAGGGGTTGGGCTGAAATCTCCAGGGCTGCAAAACCGCTATCTACAAATTTAAGCGCCCAAACGACCACCCCATTCCCGAAACTAAGAAACAGAAACCCTGCGATGGCCGTATTGACGAGTTGTCTGGAACTAATTGAAAGGTTGAGGCCCATCAGCCTGCACATCAGGAAAATGATGAGGCCCGCACTTATAAAACGTATCGCTGCAAGCATAAAGGGCGGCAATTCAGTTACGGCCACTTTATTTAGCAGGTATGTTGATCCCCATATAAAATAAATGGCAAAAAATGCCAGGATAATTAAAGTGGTGTTTGGTGTTTTCCCCATGGGACGGCGTATACTTCATTAAGCGAGTGCAATATTACACATATCCTGTAATTTTACATATCAATTAGAGCATGAAATAAATCCGGCCACCGTTTGCAAATGACCAGCTGCCGTCTCAGGGTTACCAGCAGGCCAATGATCTGACAGGGTGGTGTAAAAGTATCTGACTTATCCACAATAAAATGCAACGGAAGATACTGGATTTATATATCTTGGATCCGTTTATACTGAATCACATAATAGCCTTCCTATGAAGCCGGAAAATGAACCTGTAACCGTTGAAAGCAACTTAACCCTCGACCCTGAAAACTGGCAGCAAATGCGCAGTTTAGGACACCAAATGATCGATGATGTAATGGACTATCTCCAGACTATCGGCGAGCAGCCAAGCTGGAAGCCTGTTCCTGAGGAGGTAAAACAATTCCTGGATCAGGAGATCCCCCAATCGCCGCAGGACATCGGGGAAGTGTATGCAGATTTTAAAAAATATGTGTTCCCCTATACCAAAGGGAATATACATCCCAGGTTTTTTGCCTGGGTGCAGGGTACAGGGACACCATTGGGAGCCCTTGCCGATATGCTGGCCGCTACTATGAACCCTAATGTCACCATCGGCGAACATGCTCCCATGTATGTTGACCAACAGGTAGTGGATTGGTGCAAACAGATGCTCAATTATCCTTCTTCCGCCTCCGGGATCCTGTTAAGTGGGGGAAGCATGGCAAACATCACTGCGCTGACCGTGGCCAGGAACCACCAGGCACTCCAGGCACGTAAAAGAGGGCTTTTTGACCAGCCGATGCAATTGCTGTTGTATTGTTCCTCCGAGACCCACAGCTGTGTAATAAAAGCAGCTGAAATCATTGGATTAGGAACCCAGGCTGTTCGTATCATAGAGACCAATGAGGATTTTCAAATGAATACGGAGGCCCTTGAAAATGCCATTGGGGAGGATTTAGCCAATGGTTTCCTGCCTATATGTGTCGTTGGCACGGCAGGGACTGTAAATACGGGTGCCATTGACCCCTTATCAGAAATCCATGCTATTTGCCAAAAGTATGGTATCTGGTTCCATATAGATGGCGCCTACGGGGCCTTGTGCAAACTGGATCCCCGATACGCCGCAGAACTTAAGATAATTGAAAAAGCGGACAGTGTTGCATTCGACTTGCACAAATGGCTTTATATCCCTTATGAGGTGGGTTGTGCCCTGTTTAAAAATGCTGATGCCCATCGGAATTCCTTCGCCATAACCCCGAATTACCTGCTCCAGGCCACCCGCGGATTGGCTGCAGGCCCCGAGTCTATCAATAACATGGGATTTGAGCTTTCGAGGGGGTTTAAAGCCCTGAAAGTCTGGATGTCCCTTAAAGAGCACGGTTTGCAGAAATATGCCGACCTGATAACCCAAAACAACAGGCAAGCTGAATACCTCGGGGATAGGATCACTGAAAATGACCAGTTAAAGCTAATGGCACCTGTTTCTATGAGTATTGTTTGCTATCAATTTGTACATCCGGGAAGCAGCCGGGAAGAAACAAATGGACTGAACATGGAGCTACTCATGCGGTTGCAGGAACAAGGTATTGCCTCCCCTTCATCCACTATCCTTCATTCGCAGTTTTGCATCCGTGTATGCATCGTAAACCACAGGACCAAAAAATCGGACCTGGACCTACTCCTGTCCCAAACCATCCGAATTGGCAACGAAATATCTGCAGCCATTAAAACCTAAGCTGTCTACAGGGGCAGTTTACTACAGCTTTGAGGGTCTATACGGCATAGGCCCGGGCCGCTTCCCAGCCTAACATAGCCGCTTTCCGGCCGCTGCCCCAATGGTATTCTCCAATGTTGCCGGTCGCACGGATGACACGATGGCAGGGTATCAGGAAGGCAACCGGGTTATTCCCTATGGCTGAACCAATGGCCCTGGATGCACCCGGGTTACTGAAAGACTTCGCCAGTTCTCCGTAGGATGTTAAATTCCCTGCTGGTATTTTTAAGAGGGATTCCCATACTTTCAATTGAAAATCCGTTCCTTTCAGGTGTAATTTTACCTTTGGAAGTACATCCCAGTCCTGATTGAATATTTTCAGGGCATTTATCTGGGCCATATCCACACCATTGTGGTAAACAGCATTGGGAAATCGTTCTTTTAATTCCCGTAACCCATCTTCCTCAGTACGTATAAAAGCCAAATGGCAGATACCTTTCCCGGTGGATCCGATGCAAATACTTCCAAACGGACTGGAAGCAAAACTAAAATTGATGGTAAGGTTTTCTCCACCGTTGCTGTACTCCCCCGGGGTCATTCCCTCAATGGCCACAAAAAGATCGTGCAGCCTGCCAGTTCCGGATAACCCCGTTTCAAGGGTGGCGTCAAAAAGCGTGCTGTTACCCTGCCGAAGCACTTTTTTGGCATGTTCAATACTGGTATACTGCAGGAATTTTTTAGGGCTTACCCCGGCCCAGTCTTTAAACAATCGCTGAAAATGAAATGGGCTTAAATGTACATAATCAGCTACTTCATCCAAAGTAGGTTGATCTCTAAAATTATCATGAATAAAATAGATGGCTTTTTCTATGCGATCATAGTTCAGCATTTCTTGTGTCTCCATGGCTATGGTTTTAAAAGTTACTACGTAAAGGTATCAGCCCGCATTCGCAATCAAAACCCGATTCTTGCTGATTTCAGCCGGTGCTGCTCAGGTAGTCCCTTTTCCGTTTCCCAGTTTTCGGAGTGCAACCCATTGTCGTAACATATCCCTTGAATCACAGGCGGGGTATCCCAGCACTGTTTTACCCGCTGCCACATCTCCCATTACGCCGGAACCGGCGCCGACAACTGCACCTGAATGTATGGTAGTATGATCTTTGATAGAGGCACTCCCACCGATGACCACGCCGTCCCCCAGGGTAACGGAACCCGCAAGGCCGCTGCCGCCGGCCATGATGCAACAGCGGCCCATAACGGAGTTATGACCAATCTGTACAAGGTTGTCTATTTTGCATCCATCGCCAATAATGGTGGCATTGAATTTAGCCCGGTCTACGCAGGAATTGGCTCCTATTTCTACTCCGTTGCCAATAATAACATTCCCGATATGGGGAATTTTTACGAGACCACGGCCATCTTCACTGGGACGGTATCCAAAACCGTCAGCCCCGATGCTTACATTCAGGTGAAAGATACAATGGCTCCCGATCTGCGTCCTTTCCCGTATGACCGTACCGGACCAGATGACTGTTTGGTCCCCGATCCTGGTTTCGTCAAAAACAGTGACATTCGGATACAGGGTTACTCCTTTTCCCAGCACTACATCTTTTCCGATATAGCATCCTGCGCCTATCCTGCATCCTTCTCCTATTTCGGCAGAAGAATGAATTTCAGCAGTAGGATGGATATCAGTTTCAAATACCGGGCCTTCAGGATGAAACAATTCGAGTAATTTAGCCATTGCAAGATCTGCATTGCTGACCATTACAAAAGCCTCGCCCTCGCCCGGGTCCAGGTCTAATGTTTCGTTTACGATGGCTGTCACTGCATCGGACTCAGGCCAGAGCCGTGCATATTTACCGCTGCCAATAAAGGTTATTTGCTCCGGCCCGGCGCTTTTTATTTCGCCCAGTCCTGTTATTTGCTGGGTGGTGTCTCCCTTAAGTTTACCTTTTAAAATGGTATTTATTTCCGTGATGGTAAATGACTTCATGATTCTTAGTTCAATTGTTTAGATGAATAATGGGACTATCAGTGCCTGCCCCGTATCCGGCTGGTAATTTTCAAGCTATTGCCAGCCCTTACTTGATCAGTCCCTGCCCTTCTATCCAGGGGGCACCTGCTTCCTTCAATGATTTTTCCAAGTCCGGGATGGTTGTTTCAACTACGGTCCGGAGGTTTGATTTTAGTTCGGTCAGCTGCGTCCTGGCCCTGTTAAATGCCTGCTGCTGGTTTGTGGTTGGGCCATACGTATTATTCAGGGCTAACATGCCCATAAATACCCCGTCCTGAGGGGAAGGATCATTGCGTTCCCCAATCTCATTCCTTGCTGTACTGCCATTCATAACCTTATTCATAGCCACCAGTTTAGCCTCAGTTTCAACAATTCGGGCGCGAAGTTGTGCTGTAGGGCGTTCCGCTTCGTCAAGGGCACGCTTCATGGCCTTTACCAGGTCGAGGTTTTTGGTCAGCGAGGTGTTGGTGGCCATAAGGTCCTGCCGGTATTGTTGATATGCCTCTCTGAAAGCAACGATCTCCTCCGTTGGTTTGGATGGCAAGGCGCCTTTTCCCAGAGGCTTAACTTCAAAGGTTACCGGATCGGCCAGGGAAACCGTTTCACCGTTTGCCCGCTTACTCAGGGTAACAGAATATGTGCCCGGCGTAGCGAGGTATCCGCTTCCGAAAAAATTATCCTCCGAACCGGAGGGCGGTTTAAGGGAGATCCCCTCCCTGTTGGCATATCCCAAATTCCATGCTACCCGGTTAAATCCTTTTTTATTGGTGCCCGGCATTGTATTGACCACATTGCCCTGAGAATCCTTTATAGTGAGCAATATGGTTGGTTCTTCCTTGTTCTTTTCATCTTCCAGTGCTTCCCAGCCGGGGAATGGAACATCAGTCAGGGACTTATTCAATTCTTTTTCCTTTTCCTGCCGGATCTCCTTTTGCGATTTGAATTTATCAGGAAGGTAATAGGTAATGGTCGCACCAAAAGGTGGGTTCTTTGCTGCATATTCTGCATCTCCCCTGCCATATACTTCGTCCCGTTCAATATACCAGTAAGCTGGCTGTACAGGGAAGAGAACCGATTCCCCTTCCATGGACGGGGCATCAAACTCACGAAGCGGTGATAAATCATCCAGAACATAAAACCCGCGCCCAAAGGAAGCCGCTACCAGGTCATCCTCCCGTCTCTGTATGGTGATATCCCTGAATGATATGGTGGGCAGACCGCCCTTCAGCTGTTTCCAGTTGCCACCGCCATTGGTTGTAAAATAGATGCCAAATTCAGTGGCAGCAAATAACAGCTCTTTCTTTTTATGGTCCTGGACCAGCCTCCATGTTAATAATCTGTTCGGCAGATCGCCACTGATCAGTTTCCAGGTCTTGCCTTTGTCGCTGCTTTTCAGCAGATAGGGCTTGTAATCCCCTTCTTTATGGTTATCCAAGGCCATATAGACTACGTTGGCATCGTAAAGGTCGGCCCGGACATCATTTACAAATGCCCGTTGCGGTACCCCTTTGATAGTACCCAACAGTATCTTATTCCATGTATCGCCTCCATCTTCTGAGACCTGTAGGATCCCATCATCTGTACCTGCGTAGAGCAATCCTTCCTGTACGGGCGATTCCGACAGGGATGAAATAGTATTGTAATTAGACATTGCCCCTACATCCCAGGCATTGTCCCAGCTTTGTTGCCTGCCCATAATTGGCAGGCTGATCCGTTGCTCATTTCGGGTAAGATCCCCTGATATTGCGGTCCATGCGTCCCCCCGGTTTTCTGATTTCCATACCCGGTAGGATGCAAAATAGAGTCGGGTTGGCTTATGCGGGCTAACCAGTATGGGTGCATCCCAGTTAAACCGTTCATGGGGTTCGCCGGCAGCGGGTTGTGGCTGGATGAATACAGTTTCCCCGGTTGTTTGATCAATACGCCAGAGAAAACCTTCCTGGAATTCACCATAGGTTATATCCGGATTGCCGGGTTCTGTGGCAGACTGATGCCCGTCTGCCCCGAGGGTGACCCACCAGTCCGAATTGAGGATGCCTGCCTTGCTGGACGTCTGCGAAGGCCCGCCAAGGGAACCGTTGTCCTGAGTACCCCCATAGATATTGTAAAAGGGCATGGCATCATCTACTGCCACCTTGTAAAATTGCGTTATAGGGAGGTTGCCAAAAAACCGCCAGGTCTTTGTAAGGTCGTATGATTCATAAAGTCCGCCGTCTGTACCGAAAATTACATACTCGGGATCTGAGTTTTTAAAGGCCATGGCATGGCTGTCCACGTGTTTGTTCTTTTCATTCATATCCCGGAAAGTCTTTCCATGGTCATCCGAAATCTGAACGGTATTGCTCATCAGATAGAGCTTGCCTTCCTGATGTGGTGAAGCGTACAATTCCTGGTAATAATGCGGGCCGGTACCCCCGGAAACAGCTTCTGACTGCTTGGTCCAGGAGGCGCCTTCATTGACAGACATAAACAAGCCGCCCTTGGTCCGGTCAAGTTCTATGGCCGCATAAACGGTTGTAGGATCAAATGGTGAAATAGCCAATCCTATTTTCCCGAGATTGGAATCCGGGATGCCTTCTGTCAGTTTCACCCAGGTTTCTCCACCGTCTCTACTCCTGTGGATACCGGAGCCTGGGCCACCGCCCATATAAGCCGCCACGGTCCTGTGCCTGTCCCATGTAGCTGCATACAGCAAATCAGGATTGGAGGGATCTATCTCCAGGTCTGTAACACCGGTCCATTCGTCATTTCCCAGTGTCCTGTTCCAGGTTGTTCCACCATCCGTTGATTTATACAGGCCCCGTTCTCCACCTTTGTTCCACAGGGGACCCTGAGCTGCCACCCAAATTATATCCGGGTTTTCAGGATGTACTACGATCCTGGAAATATGATCTGAGTTTTTCAGACCCATGTTCTTCCAGGTTTTTCCGGCATCATGACTAACATATACCCCATCGCCAAAGCCAACATGCCTGCCACCTACATTTTCACCGCTACCTACCCAGATCGTATTAGGATTGCCGGGATCCAGCGCAATACAACCGATGGAATAACTATTCTGCTGATCAAAAACAGACTGCCAGGTGGTTCCTGAATTGGTGGTCTTCCACACTCCCCCGGAGCCAACCGCGACATACATGATATTCTCATCCGTAGGGTGTATGGCAATATCTGCAATCCTGCCCGCAGTGAGGGCGGGACCCAGACTTCTGAATTCCAGGCCACTGTAAATGTCTGGTTTGGATTCTTTTGCAGGCTCCTGGGCCTGAAGTGCGATAGCAGTAAAGATTGCCAGGGAGGCAATCAGGAACTTTTTATTGATTTCCATAAAAGTCTGAGAATTGAATTTTGTGCCGTAAGATACTTAAAAAGTCATCCAGGACGGAGACAGGGATAAAAAATTTGTGAATTAGAAACATTGCAACCTGCAGCTGGGATCTGCGCGAAATCGTCACACATGCTTTGGATAGCTTTACCTGAAAGAAGCATAAAATCAGCACTGCAACCAGACCTTTAAAAATACCGGGATAAGGCTTTGCTTAGACTTTTTTTACCTTTACGGCATTCATGCCTTTCATACCCTTTATGAGTTCAAAGGTAACTACGTCGTTCTCTGCAATTTCATCCAGAAGCCCGCTGACATGTGTGAAGTACTTTTCCTGATTTTCCTGGTCAATGATAAAGCCAAACCCTTTGGAAGTATCGAAGAAAGAGACTTTACCTGTGCGCACCGGGTCAAATGGTTCCTGATCACCTTCTTCTTTTTTGGGAATACCTAGAATGATGGATTCAGCATCAACCTTTATTTTCTTGGAAGGGTCCGGTGGGGTATCGGTTAGATGCCCATTGTGGTCAACATATGCAAATTGAATGCCACCCCCACTTTCCTTGGCAGCCATTTTCCTGGCTACTTTTTTCTTTTGTTTTTCCTCCCTTTTTTTCAGGCGTTTTTTCTCCTTTTCACTTTTATTATAGGTCTGTTGGGATTTTGCCATTTTTAAATTAACTGTTTTTTGAGTTCATACTGCTGAAACCTAACCTACCTGTTGGGAAGAAGGAATGATCGATTCCAAATTGATTTATGGGGAGGTTATGACAGTGGTGCATGTTGCCCGGCCCATTTATCCTTTACAAATATAATACTTTGGATCGGAAATTAATACTATTCCAATTTTAAAGGTATCCCGGGCACCTTGCAGGAGGTTGAACCCGCTAATGCTGTTAGCGGAATATAACTCTTAGCCAGCCCATACAGGTGGAGGCAATCGATGTAAATGCTATCCCTTTTCTTTCACCAGGGTATCCTGGATGTTGGGTGGTACCGGCTGATAGGAAGAAAAAACCGAATTAAAAGCGGCTTTGCCCTGCGTAAGCGATCTGAGGTCTGTCGAAAAACCAAATAATTCTGCTTCCGGTGTGATGGATTTTAATATCTGGTAATTGCCGCTGCTGTCTATCCCCTGTATAAGGGACCTCCTGGCCTGGAGGTCTGTCATTACATTACCGACCATTTCTTCCGGTACCTTCACCGTTAATTCCCTGGTGGGCTCAAGGAGTTTGGGGCTGGCATTTAAAAATGCCTTTTTAAAGGCATGGGCTCCCGCGATCTTAAATGAAATATCATTGGAATCCACCGAATGCATTTTGCCGTCATAAACCAGTACCCGTATATCCCGTATATAGGATCCGGTAAGGGGGCCGGATTCCATAACTTCTAGGACACCTTTCAGGATAGACGGAAGATACCGCAGGTCTATGACCCCGCCCACAATACAGTTATAAAAAACGAGTTTACCTCCCCATTTTAAATCTATTTCTTCCTTCCCCCTGATATTAAAGCCTTCCGGCTCGGGAATCCCCTCTTCCCAGGGTTCAATTTTTAAATGCACTTCTGCAAATTGACCGGAACCCCCGGATTGTTTTTTGTGCCTGTAGCTTGCTGTGGAAGGCTTCCGGATGGTCTCCCGAAATGCAATTTTAGGTTTGTGGAACTGGGCTTCCACCCCGTAGACATTCTTTAATGTCCAATCGATCGTAGCCAAATGTAATTCTCCCTGACATCCTAAAATCAGCTCTTTGGATTCGCGTGAAAAGCTGACAACTACGGTGGGATCCTGACTGTGTATCGTTTTCAGTGCTTCGCTTAATCTTTCTTCGTCTTTGGTATTCACCGCGGTTATGGCTTTCCTGATACGGTGTTCCGGATGCAGTATGGGTTTAAGTGCAATCGGGATCCCAGGTACATGCAGCGTGTCATTGGTCTCCGTGTATTTTAATTTCAGGGTGGCCCCGATATCTCCCATGGATAATTTTGGAATAGGTTCCCTGTTCTTGCCATCCATTATAAAAAGCTGGTTAAGTGTCTCCGTCTCCCCATTCCTGGAATTCACCAATTTGGTATTGGCGGTTACCTCCCCGGAAATGACTTTAAAAAAAGTAATTTGACCCAGGTTCTGCTGGTATATTGTTTTAAATACGAACAGGGTGGTGGGTGCTTCTTTTTTTAGCGAGATCTCGGTTCCCTGTACGCTTTGCTCCGGCTTCAAATCTGCCGCAGCAGGCGCCACATTGTCTATGAAGCCCATCAACCTGCCGGATCCCATATCCTTAAGGGCTGAAATACAGAAGACCGGGAAAAGTTCATGGTTTAGCATCCCGGCCTTTATCCCCTTGCGCATTTCATCTTCATTCAGGGTTCCTTTCTCAAAAAACAACTCCAGCAAAGCATCGTCATTCTCAGCTGCCTTTTCCACCAGTTCATTTTGCAAATATGCTGCTTCCTCCATTTGATCTTCGGGAATAGCCAGTTTTTCCGGTTTACCCCCCTCAGGCCCAAACTTATACATCTTCATTTTAAGAACATCCACAATACACTGAGCCCCATCCATTATGAGGGGATACTGGATTTTTACAGCATTTTTCCCGACAAGGCTTTTAATACTTTGGAAACTTTCCTCAAAATTCGCATTGGGATGGTCAATCTGGTTGACTACAAAAAGCGTGGGTTTCAGGTATTTATCAATATAATTCCAGATTATTTCGGTCCCTACTTCAACCCCCTGCTGCCCATTCAGAACAGTTACAATGGTATCAGCCACCCGGATGGAGGATATTATCTCCCCGATAAAATCATCCAGTCCGGGGGTATCCAGGATATTGATCTTGTAATTGCGCCATTCCGTATGCAATGGGGTGGCATACACAGAGGCCCCCCTTTCGAATTCAATTTCGTGATAGTCGGATACCGTATTCCGTGTTTCCACCGATCCCCGCCTGTTGATAAGACCCGCTTCAAAAAGCATGGTTTCAGCCAGGGTTGTTTTGCCGCTATTATGAGCCCCGACAAATACTACATTCTTAATATGTTTGTCGTCGTAGATTTTCATAATGATCTGTTTTGGTTAGCCTCTTAAAAATAAGAAATTATTGATTATGATCCACCTTCTCCCGCCCATTTTAGACAAAAACGGAACCGATTTACCCGGACAGGGCATCATGCCAGGCAAAAACCATGGGAATGTGAATTGAAAAAGATTGATTCAGGGGGTTTTCATCCTTGATTATGTTCAATTACCTCCCCCTTCCGACCTTAAACCAATACTTTAACACACGTCGTCCAAAACTTACATAGCTTAAAAAGCACACGTTCAGGATACATGCTACGTACTTGCTGTTTATCCGGTAAATAAGGCCTTTCGACGGATTTTTTGTGCTAAAATAGCTAGTTTCGTAGGTAATTACTTACAATTTAAAATGTTAAAGTGTTTCATTTAACATAAATGTTTAGGAATATATGCTAGCTTGCGCAACCGAAACCTACTATTTTTTCGTACGTACTATGGTGGCCTGGACGGTCAGTATATTTTAATTTTAAAAAGACGCTATATGTTCCCCAACATCGCCCCATGCCTACCCAAGGTTAACTTGGTATTGGCTCTGTTCGGATTAATTTCCAAAAATTTCCATTATTATTTTTATCAAGTCCTTTTGCTTCCCTTGATTCCTTTGTTGCAGAAGGAATAGGACGGGAGCGGCAATTCCTGTAAAGGTTCAGGTAAAACCGGTATACGGTTGGAAATGTCTATGGATCTTCCCCGGTACTTCCGGTTTTAAACGCCCGGCCTGCACGTTGTCGCTTTTGCCACATTCACTGCCTACACGCTACCCCAGCATCATTACCCCAATAACCCCATGAATTTTAAACCTTCTTCAATGAAAACACTATTAAATTTTCTCGCATTATTCCTTTTTACGTTCTCCCTCTTCAGTCAAAACTGCAATCCCATCCCCGAGGTGAATTTCCCGGGTGGAAGGGTCATCCTAACCTTTGACGGAAATGTACACGATGATGATGATATTGTTGCACTCCCCATGTCAGTTGGACTTTGGTGGGCAGCCGGCCTGAAAGACAGGGTGGTCCAGGTGGAATATAACAACCATGTGTGCAGCACCAATGTCAGCGAAAATGACGGATCCGGTGCCGGTGCCGGTGATGATTCCCAGAACATGCGAAGCAGTGCCTCCGGTTCCATTTCCCGCTTTGGTTATAATTCCGGTATTTTTTATGATTATGAGAATCAGGGTAATGCCTCCACCAGTAAAATGGCCGCTGAGATAGAAAAATCCACCGCTTCCAACCCGCTTTGGATCATAGCCGGGGGTCCAATGGAAACGATATGGAGGGGCCTTGAACAGGCAAGCAGGGGCCATGGGAATGTAACCATCATTTCCCATTCCAACTGGAATGAAAAGCACAGTGATTGCCCCGGAGACCATACCTGGAGTGACCTGGAGAACAAATACAAAAGCAAAGGTGTCTATTTTGTAGGGTTTTGTACAGCGGCCAGCGGTTGCAACGGACCCGATAAACTGGGAGACCAGAATGCCAGACTCAGTGCTTCTTTAGGCTCCTGGAGCTGGATGAAGTCGAGTGGCCATGAATACAACAGGTATATTTATACCCGTAATCCATTCGGAAACGAGAAATTTGACCCTTCTGATGCAGGGATGTCCTATTTCCTGATCAGTGGCGGCCCTTTCAACAATGGAGAAAAGAGGTCTACCATCAGCGACTTCGAGAAATTACTGGAAAACCCATGTGGTGGCTCCTCCAAGCCCACTACCAACACGTCTCCTTCCCTATCATTTGTAAACCCCACTGGAGGGTCAACGGTTGAAACGGGAACCAACGTATCTGTAAGGATATCAGCATCCGATACCGATGGCAGTATCGTAAAACACCGGATTTTTCTTAATGGCAACCTGGTCAGTAATCAGGGATCCAATTACTCACCGTATACCATCAGCAACATCAAAACAGGAAGTTATACGGTAAAGGCAATTATTACGGACGATGACGGGGCCAACACGGCGAAATCAATCTCTTTCAAAGCCGCTACCGGGTCTGGGAACAACCCCCCTGCATCAGGCTCTGCGCCTCTGGTGACGATTACGAGCCCTTCAGACGGTCAGAATTTTACAGCAGGCAATTCATTTTATGTAACCCTTAAGTCTTCTGATCCCGATGACAATATTATCAGGCACAAGATCATCGTAAATGGTAATCTAGTGCATTCGTCCGGGAGCACGTATACTCCCTATAAATTCGGCAATATTACCAACGGTACCCATACTATCAAGGCAGTGGTCGTAGACAGCGATGGCCAGCGGGCTATTCATACTGTCAAAATTACGGCCGGCGGCGGCGGCACTAAAAGCACCGGCAACAAGTCCCCTGTGGTAACGATACTGTCTCCCAAAAACGGGCAAAATATTGCCCCGGGGACCACGGTAACCGTAAAATTATCGTCATCCGATCCGGATGGCAGTATCGCAAAACATCAAATATTTGTAAATAATACCCTGGTGGATACGGATGGGGCAACCTATACTACCCACAAAATAAACAATATAAAGGCAGGTACGTATGCTGTAAAGGCCAAGGTTACGGATAATAAAGGTGCCACAGCAGTCACCACTATTTCCTTTACCGCAGGCGGTGCCGCCAGTAAATCCGCTTCTTCCACTTCGGTGACATCAACAAAGGGTGATACTATCCCGAATGCTGCTGGTGAGACAGGGGAATTAGTGGAGGATGCAGTCTTCCTCACTATAGCACCCAATCCGGTAAAGGACAAAACACTCCATATTTACCAACAGGGCTACAAGAATATAAGCATACTGGATCTTTCCGGAAACATCCTCCAGGAAACCGCTGTAGACGAGCAACGGGAACTGACCATAGAGCTTGGCAAAGTGCCATCGGGTGTCTACATCCTAATGGCTGATGATAAAGGGTATAAATTCGCAGTGGAATAACTGAAATAAAACGCAGCGGAATCCCAGTGGTGTTCCATTTACTACAGCTATAAATGCCGGGCCTGTAACCGTATTACAGGTTATCAGTGCCCGGTATAAATTTTTCCTGATTCCTCACCCAAAAGACCTCCACCAAAATATTTCTTATCTTGAAGTTCAGGAAATATTGAAAGAGATGTTGAGAATCCTTTTTGTAGTATGGATGCTGGCAACAGCCCCGTTGGTTGCGCAGGAAGCACCCGTGAAAATAGTGACGGAAGACATTCCAAACCGACTCGCATTTTACGCCCTTAATGAAACGGAAAAAGATTTGGATGTCCTGCTTACCATTGCCGGGACCAATTTCCGGCAGAGTGCTGCCAGGCCCCGATATATAAGGGTACCTGCCGTTTCCAAAGTACATATGAAAACCATTGTGCTGCTGCGGGGAAAACAACCAAACTATACGTATGACATAGTTGTGAACGACAGTTTATCACGCCGGTCACTCAGGAAGGAATCAGTGCCTATCCAAATAAATCCACGGAAAAGCATCACCGTTTATCTGCCTGATAAATGCACGGTATGCGACAGCCTCATGGTGCCCTTGAAAGCGGGGAAATATAAATTTTCATCCCATGTACTCGGCGAACGACAGGAAATCAAGGACCAACTGTCAAGGTCTTTTGGAAATCGGATTAATTTAGATTCTTTACAGACGCCTATAGTAAATATTGGCGGGAAACTCTTTACGACCATTGCAACCTATGAGCAACTGCTGGAAACACTCCAGAAGGAGTAACACCATCACAGACGGCATCCTGGGTACTCGGCGCCCTTATCCCTACAACCTCAATTCCACAAAAGACCTGCACACTTCAAATTGCCTTTACCATTCTTATACACCCTGTCATTTTTATGCCGCTATCCACAAGTATGGGAAACGTAGTAACACCATTTTTTTTTATGATCAATTTTAATGTCCTGCTATTTCTTTACTAAAAGGATGTAATGTGCTGATATACAGAGTGTAAAAATCTCCCCATCCCCCCTTTCAAAGGTTAACAAATGTTAAATAATACTTAAAACGGTACTATTTTATACATAGTACTGTAACAAATATAACCCGCTGTCGTCTATTGGATATAAACAGTTAAATTATGAAAACCAAGCGGGTTAAGAAAAAAGCAACCATCAATAATAAAACGTATTTGAACATAGGATTTGGGTGGCGTTCTGAATATAAAAACACGATTAACAGCCTTAACATAAAAACAACATAAACATTAAAACAACATCGATATGAGAACTTTTAACAATCCAACCCCGACAGAGTCCAGAAGATTTTCTTCATTCTCTAACTTCCGTAACTCGAAACGGGTCCTCTGGTCCGAAGCCAGGAATTATACCAATTAATAACATCTTGTCAATCAAGAATAAAACACATCAGTCATGAAAACATTCATCAATCAATCACCCACCGAATCCAGACGATTCTCCGTATTCTCTAATTTCAGGAATAGCAAAAGGGTCCGCTGGACCGAATCCAGGAACTATGTTTACTAGCCGATAAGCTGGTGCAAACAACAATCCTGTAACAGAAAAGGGCCGGCTAACCGGCCCTTTTTTTATGGAGAGATCCCCGGAAGGCTTACAACACATTTCAGCAGACGTGCCAGCGTACACCCTTATTTATCCTCCACTGCTGTATATTTTTCCTTGAAATAAAAGCCGATGATAAATCCCAAAGGGCCGGAGAGTATAGAAGAAACTGTTGTAAGAAGGTCTTTATATTCCTGAATGCCAAAGTCCTCTGTAAAATAGCCAATCAGAAAGCTAAGGAATATCACACAAAAAAAGAGGATTACAAACACCATCGCCAGGGTCCCACGGTTTCGTTCCCTTTTTTCATCCACTGTAAATCGTTCAACACGCACCTTGTGAAGACGCTGATCCATATCCTTTAATAATGTATTGCCCATCGCTATTTTTTAATATTGATCCTGAATTTGGGGTAATCTTTTTCCAGTTCATTTTTTAAGTGTTCCTCAATACTGTCGATTTCCGCTGATTGAGGTACAATAAGATCCTTGTCCTTGTTCAGTTCGAGTATCCTCGCCAGGATTTCCTTGGTAAGCCGCAGTTCATATTCCAGGGCTATCTTTGACTTGTCTGTTTCCTTATTGGGTTGCATTCTTGGATTCATTAAATTAACGTATTGACCTCCCGCATCTCCATACTGCTATGGATATGTCATCATTCCCTGCAATTTATTCAATTATTCAGAGCGACACGATTAAATTATCGGGGATAACAAGCTCGGGATGTGATAACCCGGTGCTTTCCAGGAAATCATTTGAAAATAATCGAGCCATATCATGGGAGAGCAGCGCGTTTCTGTAGTTTTTCCACTCTTTTACATTCCCCCCGTACATGTGTTCCACCAGTCCAGGGAACTCCCAGTCTGCATTCTTCCCCCAATGGATGGTAAATGGGATGTTATTGTTTTTCAGCACTTCGATCATTCTACGGGAAAATTCCGTAAGGCTCATAATACTGCCGGTCTTCTGCCATAAAACCCCGTCAATTTCGATCATGCAGGTTATCGGAAACCTGGCGAAGGATAAGGTTGCTTCAGATTTTTTGATAAACCGCATGGCATAGATTCCCGGTATGGGGCCTTCATTTCTGGCCAGGTCTACCAGCAGCTGCAATGCTCTTGGTGAATCTGTATGGTCTACCCCAAAGGAGCAGGCGAAGGCCGGCCCTTGATATGGGGCATCCCAGAATATTTCTGCCAGCGTACCTGTAACCGACTCCTCAACCTCAGGGAGTATTGCCTTTTCAAGTTTTTTAATAAACCATGGGATGCTTTTCGGAAAATTCTCGCTGATCTTGATCAAAAGATGAATCAGGTCCCTGTAGAGGCTTGTTTTAATCACCGGAAAGGGATCGGGATATGGAGTTTCGTAAGGTTTCTTAAACATTAATTCCACCATATAATCCGGTGAATTGACATAGGGATTTATAAATACCTTATAATGATACGGCCTGTTGCCCTTGCCATTGGCATCTGTCTCACCCGGGATCGTAAATGGCGAATTGGCGAAATCCAGCGTTTCCGCAAGTTGCAACGCCTGGATTTTGCTTATTTTTCGGACGTATCTTTTTAACAGGAAGCGGTCTTCTGCCTCAATGACTACCCCGTGGACAAACCCGAAGGATCCCAGCCCTACCAGTGCCGCATTAAACAAATGATCATTGCGGATGACTTTTGAATTCAGGCTCTGCGCAAAAGCATCATTTAATGCCGGACGGGTGTGCCGCTCCAGATAAATGATATCCCCGGACCCGGGTCCCGTTATAATATTAAGGCCAACCACGTAGTCCTGAACAGAACCTGCATCCAATCCGGACCCATGAACCCCGGTACTGATACATCCGGCGATAGTCTGGCCGTTGCTCGCCCCGGAAGCTTTTAATGATTTGCCATGAGAGGCCAGGACTTCCGAAATTCTTTTAATGACGTTCCCGCATTCAAAAATAAATAGGTTGGAGGCACTATAGGGCGAATTAACATGCATATCCCCGTCTGTGACCGGCATACTAATATTCATGAAACCGTTATAATGCATCCGGTCCCGGTGGTGGGCGATATTAGACATAGACCAGGCTGAACCATATGCCCGGAACCCCTGCCCCTGGTCACTCGTTTCCCGGATCAGTCGTTGTATTTCAACTGCAGCATCATTATACCTGTCTATTTTTGAAGACATGTTCCCCTGCCCTTCCAATTCAGTAACATACAAGGTTTTCAAGGGAAAGGGCCCGTTGTTGTGTAAGCTGTCCCATTGGGTTTTTGCATATGCTTTTGTGGTTGCCATAATTGCTCAGTTTTCTGGTTTCACACATACGTACTTTATATGTACTTTTCGTTTCCTGCCAAGGGTTACCCCGCTGAGCAGGACACCACCCAGGGTGTTCCTGTATTCAACTGTATGCAACCTACCGGTAGGGCAGAATTCCGATTCTTTGATCAGGAGTGTAAAGTCCTTTGTCACCATATCGATGGAGATCGTAGTATCCAATTCAATTACCTGCATTCCGCGGTAGTAATCAGATCTTTCCCCTACCGGGTCGGGCATGGGTACGCCATTGACACTTCTTAAACGCACACTGTAACAGGATTGGAATATTACAAGGAAGAGCAGTACAAAAAACAACACTGAAAAAATCGATTTTAACAATTTCATGGAAGTACAGGATTTAATTGCCAGCGGTTGATGTTGACGGACTCCGCACATGAAATGGACCCACTGACTACTTTATACGGGCCGGATAGTTCGGAAAAGTAACTTTTTTTGGGCAGAACAGACCCCTTATTTGTACAGTTGGCCTCCTGTAGTGTATGAATTGTAGGTAAATGGCTATGACCAGATAACTATTGAATTGGTACACAGCTTTATATACCTAAAAAATATACCCCTGGCCTTACTGGCCAGGGGTATTTAATTTTAAATTACCGGGTATTAAAGTATCAGTCCTTCATCGAAAGGTCCTGGGTAGCACCGTTGGGATAAATAACGGATGCCATTTCATCGCAGTCACCATCACCAAAATCAACTGTAACCTCCAGCCCGTTTTTATTGATATCCATTGACCCGCTGGTCAGATATCCGCAAGACAGGTTACCTGTCAGGGTATCGGTTACGGCTACGGAGTATGTATTGCCATTGATGTAGAGCGTCCAGTTGCCTGCAATGGAGAACGTGCTGGATTCCAGTGTTTCACCAAAAGTCAGACCGAATGTCTTCGTACCATTTTGGGAAATTACCGATCCATCTTCCATGGTTGCGGTCATTTCACTTGTTACTGAAAAGGAATACGTCCCTTGTGTTTCGTTTCCATCAATACTATAGGTCCGGGTCCCATTCAATTTGATGTTTCCTACGTAAAAATCAACATAGGTTGCCGAAAAGGTAGCATTTTCACCTTCCGCTGCATACGTCACAGCCAGGCTGCCGTTGGCATTGTCCGTTCCGTTCAGCACGCAGTTATTGAAATCAACCGTAAACCCTGTTTCGGTATATTCAGCCGCATAACATTCATTTGATCCTTTGCCGGTGGCACCATCATTTGCATAAATGTCCGCAAGAATCGTATCTACCGAAGCAGAAACATCATCGGTTTCAAGGATTGTCTTCAATTCGGCCTGTGTCAGCTCCTGGTCCTCCGGAACGGCGTCATTATCCTTGCTGCAACTGTATGCAAAAAGTAAAATTGTACAAAGCAGGACTGTAGCTTTACACGTTTCAATTAAATTCCTCATGATAAGATTTTATGGGGTTATCGTACCCATAACGTCCATAAGGTCCTGTTTATTACCTTCGTTCCTTCAAAAATACTTAGCGGAGTCTGCATTCGGGTAAGTGATCAGGACCTAATCCTGTTTGCGGGTGAAGGGGACAAACCGTACCGGCATTAGGCTCCGGGTCTTGATTTTACCCTCTTTTTTGCGGGCTAGTACCAGTTGGCGGATAGAATTATTTGGGCCCAAAGGGATAATAAGCCGTCCCCCATCCTTTAACTGATCTAGCAGTGGTTGCGGAATTTTTGGAGCCCCGGCCGTTACCATAATAGCATCAAACGGACCTTTTTCCTCCCAGCCATGATACCCGTCGCCAACCTTTACCACGACATTCGTGTAACCCAGTTGTTTAAGTCTTTCCCGGGCCATGATCCCCAGATGTTCCACAATTTCAATAGTATACACGGAATCCACAACCTCCCCCAATACGGCAGCCTGGTAACCGGATCCCGTCCCTATTTCCAGAACCCGGTCATTCGATCCCAGTTTCAACGCCTGCGTCATATAAGCAACGATATAGGGCTGTGAAATAGTCTGTCCCTGCCCGATCGGGAGGGGCCCGTCTGTGTAAGCCTGATCCCTGAGCTCTCCGGGCACAAACAGATGCCTTTGCACCTTGCGCATGGCACCTAAGACCGAGGCATCGGTTATATCCCGTGCCATTAGTTGTTTTTCAACCATATTTTCCCTCAGGCTTTTAAAATCGGCCTGGCTATAACAACAAGCCACTGTAAAACTGAAGCCTGCCAACAGAATGGAATGATATATTCTCAATGATTCCAGTTTTCGTTAATCGGGATCGCAGGAATTCACAAGCGGTAAAAGCGTTACAATTCGGTATCCCTTATATAGCCATCATACGTGCTCGTGCTGCGGCCGCTGCTTTTTACCAGCAGTGTGGCATACTGTTTTTTTCCTATACTCAATATCATTGTATGACTTTCAGAGCCATTGGAAATTTCAAAAGCGATTCGTATCCTGCGTTTTACCTCATCGATTGCAACAGTGTAATTTCCGGGTTTCCCTGTATACCGGATGCCTGGTTCCTGGTTGTATCCAGCACCGGCATACACTATTCCAAAATAAGGCAGCCATATATCCACTTCCCCGCCCTTAAAAGATAAGTGGTTCGGATTGGTAGTTAAACTGATGCTGCTGCCCCCTGCAGGGATGGTCCGGTCAGCCACAAACTCAAAATTACCACTGCTAACCACATCCGCCGTGGCTGAGAATGAGCGCGACGCAACTTCTTCCCGCTGCACTTTTTTGTCGGGCTGTTGTCCGCTCGAAATTTGTCCAAGGAGCAGGAAAATCATCAGGGCTCCCGTAGCTGTTTTCATATCATTGATTTGGTTTGAAAAAACCCTTATTTATCTTGGTTATAGGGTGTAAAGTATGCATGCGACTTTTCAGGATTCCGGCACCACACCTATCAACAGCCATATTTTTTTATCTTTTTCATTTTCCCAATTCCCCAGGTTCCGGAATTCCCGACTTATGGTAAACCCGGCTTCTTCCAACTCTGCTTTCACATATCCCGGGGACAATGTATGTGCATCTGCCTGTGCCTTACGCGACTTATCCCGGGCGTGGTCTTTGAGTTTTTCGAGTATGACGATTCTACCGCCGGGTTTCAAATCATGTTTAATATGTTCCAGGATGGCTTTATGCTCATCCATTTCATGATAGGCATCCATTATAAAAATTACATCCAATGATTTTTCCGGGAGGTGCGGGTCATCATATGCCCCTAAAACCGTTGCTATGTTATTTAATTTTCTTTCATTGGCATGCTTTTCAAGCACACTTAAGTGGCTCTGGACCACATCCACTGCATAAACTTTACCCCCAGTTCCTACACGTCTGGCAAGGTGCATGCTGAGGTATCCTTCATGGCAGCCCACATCGGCCACTATATCTCCCGGATCAACCTCCGCCCATTCGAATATTTTGGTAACATCCATCCACTGGTCCCGCGCTGCCCAGTCGTTTTCCGTATACTGTGAATAACCAACCCCCAGAACGCACAACAGGGAAAATAACAATCCCAATTCCTTATGATTCATCCGTAAAAGTTACAGAATTGGATGCAGTTTTCTACTTAAAATTCTCTTAAAGTGTATTGGATACCCCTGGTGGAAATGTTACAGTGCCTTGTATAATATGGTTACACCGTGCTAAAAGGCGATACTGATTTTTCCCCGGATATAGAAAGGGGTCCCGGGAGTAAAATGAATTTCCTCGGTAGGCTGCGTTTCGTTGAACAACCTGCTCTCCGTGGCAAACTGCGTTTCATTCCATGCCGTATCAAAGAGGTTTTCTACCAATATACCAATTGTCACATTCTGATAACTATAATTGAGGTTGAGGTCACTTACCAAGTAGCCTTTTGCTATAATGCTGTTATCCTCATTGGCCGGCCTGTCCTGAAGGTATCGGAAGGATACCCCTCCGTTAAAAGGGCCCAGGTCCCGGAAATTAATACCCCCTGAAGCTGTGAGTGCGGGCGCAAGCGGTATGTAATCCATTCCCTTGGGTTCGTCCGTACTCCTGGCATGGACATAATTTACGTCCCCATTTACATAGATACTATTGCCTAACTGGTACTGGAGTCCCAGATCAGCTCCATACCGCTTCGATCTTCCACTGGGTTCTACAATGGCGGCATCACCTACATATACGAATTCCTGTTGCAGATGAAGCGTCCAAAGCGCAGCATTCACAACAAGTCGATCTGTAGGCTTGACAATTGCCCCTAAATCGGCACCCAGGGCTGCGGGAAGGGTTCTTTCGCCAGTATTGGAAACCACCACACGCGTATCATTGGAATGAAAACCCTGCCCTGTCTTCAGGTATAATTGCATACCCTGGGAAGCTGCATAGACCAGATTGAACTTGGGGCTTATAAAAAATTTATCCTCGGCCTGGTTGCTGTATGTTTCACTGAGCAAATCCTCATAGTCAAATTTAAAATAGTCTACCCGGAGGCCAGGAATTACGCTCCATTTGCCCAGTTTATAGGTTACTTCTGCGAATAGGTTCGTATTCAATTCATCAGTATTTCCATAGGCCAGCCTTTCCAACAATTCCTTCCTGTTTTTGGTACGCGACAACTGCACCTCCCTGATTTTGTCATACCGGAACCCTATCCCTGCTTCATATTTAAGCTGGGCATCATGGTCCTTCATATGGAATGAACGTTCCAGTTTGCTTTCCATGCCCATAATGGTACGGTCTTCTTTTTGCCGTATCTGATCCCCATTTACAGGGTCTTCCAGGAAAAATGTAAAATTGGAAAAAAGCTCAAAGTCGTAATGGGAAAGGTATGCAACGGATTGTACCCTGCGGTGTTCGTCCAGTTCCCTGCTATGGTTAACATAAAAATTTGAACGGCTGGTGTTTCCCCCTTCTGTATCATCTATCGCTCCAAACCTACTAATTGCGCCCTGATCTACCGCTCGTTGTGGAATCTGTCCGGAAGCATCCCATTTGCTGCTAAAGTGGGATAAGGTAACGTTGAATTTCTCATTTATATAGTTATTGAAGGTATACCGTCCCATTAGGTTTAGGCGGTTAAAATTCTGGGGCGATTCGAAAGGACCGTTGCTGAGGTTGAATTCTGAGGCCATATAGGCATTGCTTTGGCCTCCCTCAACCAATTTTAAAAGAGCCAAGCCCCTAAGGGTATTGAACTGACCGGCTTCCAGAGAGATGAGGTTATTCTCAAGCGTCTCTTTGGTTTTAAGCGTGATGTATCCCGCCGTGGTGAAATTTCCTTTACTGGCATAATATGGCCCTTTACCAAAATCTATGTTATCCAGCGTTTCAGGAATTATAAAATGCATATCGGCATAACCCTGCCCATGGGCATGGGATACCAAATTTACAGGAATACCATCCAGGCTGATGGCAATATCCGTTCCATGGTCAATATCAAATCCCCGAAGAAAGATCTGCTCCGCCTTGCCCCCTCCAGCGTGTTGTCCAATGACCAGGCCCGGGATCTTCCGGAGGATCTCCTGGGATGATTTTACAGGGTTGGTCTTAAAATCCATGGTAACGAAATTACTTAGCGCATTGACTTTGGAAACAAGGACTACCTGTTCCAGTGATAGCGCAGACTCATTTAAGACCACGCGGACAGACCCATTCAACTGTGATTCATTGATTACCAGCTGCCGGTTCTCATACCCCAGGCTATAGAAATATAATATGTCCCCGGCAGCAATTCCATCCAATTCAAAATAGCCGGCAATGTTGGAATAGGTATACCCTGAAGTTGTTTTATTATATACCCCAACACCTTCAAGCGGTTTGTTGTTTACATCCACAATTGTACCATTGATCTCATGGGCATATAATGTGCCAAAGCCCAGCATACACAAGATATAAAAACAATATATTGCCAAACCCGGGATAATTGGCAAACTGCTCTTACTGCTGTCAGCTTTATACCGATCCATAGGATTGCTAATTGTTAATCGGTGACATTTATTCGGATGTACTGACTTCATGTGTAAACTGTTGTTATTTCATTAAATTGATGATAGTCGATTCAATATATTGGGCATATTCAGCAATAGTCGGCAGGTCAAAGACCTTAGTGAGAGGCAATTTCAATTCCAGTTCAGCAGTGAGGCGCGCTGTCACCCTGATTGCAGCCAGTGAATGGCCTCCCAGGGCAATAAAATTGTCGTGTACGCCAATCTTCTCGAGCAGCAGAACCTCCTTCCATACCTTTTCCACCAACTCTTCTATTTCGTTACGCGGGGCTACATAGCTGGTATCCATCTCCAGCTGCACATCATTCAGGCTTCGCAAAGCGGTTTTATCTACTTTCCCATTATTTGTCAGGGGGAGTTTGTCCATGTACTTGAATGTACCCGGGATCATATATTCCGGCAATTTCCCGGACAGATGCATTTTCAACGCTGCGGAAGGCAGTTTCAAATTTCCGGTGTAATAACCTACAAGCCGTTGCCTTTCCCCGCCAGGGGTATTCGGTTCTACATACCCGATCTCGGCCATAATTCGTTTTACTTCTGCCTCATCTATATATTCATTGATTTCTTCCAGGGTCTCATCCCTTGTTTTATGGCCTAATCTCACATCCCAGCTATAAGGAAAGGAGTAGTTGCTATATCCCTTTTCCTTTTTGTGAACATAGATCCCCAGCTGATTGATAAGGCAGTTGGTAGACCTACCCGTATCGGTTGGCCGCACCCAGCCAACCTTTTCCCTTAAATATTCCAGCATTTCACCCAGACGTATGTCACTATATCTGAAAAAATCAACGAACTGTACTTTTTCAAAAGTGCTTTCTTCATTGAAGATGCCAACACTTAAATGTTGTCTGACCGCATCTTCCTCCTTATGATATAATTTCCTGGCTTCGAGGATGGTATTATCGATCGTATCAGAATCTGCACCCTCATCCCAAAAAAGTTCCTCCGTAAGCCGGGTTTCAAAGAACTGCCCGCGTGACAGGCCCGTTACCACAAAGGGAATATTTTTCTCCAGGGCTATTTTTGTACTGAGGGTGTAGATCGTTTTAAAACACCCATTGCACACATTGGCGTGCCTGTGGAGGCTATCTACAAATATCTTGTTCATATGGGGGGTTTCCCCATAGATATGGTCTACCCCCAGTGCTTTGACAACCCGCGCGATATTGGACTTGGCCTGATCCGATATATAGCCGTTGTCCAGGGTAAAAGCCAGTACTTTAAGGTCCATATGGATGAGTCGGGCCAGGATATACGTACTGTCCTTGCCCCCGCTTAACAGAGAAATGCAATCATAGTCCCCGCCTGTTCCCTTTCGGGAATTAAGTAACTGTTTTAAGTCTTCTTCGGTTTTGAAATACGCAGCCGTCTTTTCTTTATATCCTTTAAACGCATTGCAGAGATGACATACTCCATGGGAATCAAAATCGGAGCTGGGGTAGTTAGACGGCAAACCGCATTCCTTACAGTTAATAACTTCATTTTCGGGGATATGCTGTTTTTCGTTTATCAGCACGACGGCAGAAGTTTCAACCGCAGGATGTGAAGCCAGGTTTGCTTCGATATCCTGCAATTCAATTCGAAAACCATTCAATTTCACCTGTTCATCCACCCTTCCTAAATACTCCAGCTCTCCTTCCTGGTTCCATCGACCGAGATCACCGGTGCGATACATTTTCCTTCCGGGCAACAGGATATCATCTACAAATTTAGCTTCGGCAAGTGCATCCATATTGAGGTAACCCTTTGCCAGGCTGTGGCCACTTAAATAGAGCTCGCCTACAACACCATTGGGCACCATATGCTTATACGAATCAAGGATGTAAGCACTCATGTTGGTTACAGGCCTTCCTATTGGAACAGATGCCCCATCATGTTTTCGGGGATCATATTTACATACTGTACTTCCCACGGTAGCCTCAGTGGGCCCATACTCATTGTATATATGCACTTTTTCCCCGAACACCGAAACCAGTTCCCTGGCCGTACTAGTCTTAAAATCCTCCCCTCCCACAATCACGGTTCTTATTTGGGAATCTGACAGATCGCGGCCCTCAATCAGTGCGATGTGAGACGGTGTGAGTTTAATGGTGTTCACCTTATTGTCTGTCAAGACCTGAACCAGGGAAATATCCGGGCCGGAATTACCTTCCCTGTAAATGACTATTCTGCCCCCCGTCAGCAATGGCAAAAAAAGTGAGGTAAGCGTAAGATCGAAGCCCGGAGAGGTAAAAAACGGAAAGGAAAATGATCCTTCTTTATGGTAGTACCCGGCAGCCCAAAGCAGGTAGTTAGACAATGCTCCATAGGATACCGCCACCCCTTTGGGGTTTCCCGTACTTCCTGAAGTATATAATATGTATGCAGTATCCGTGCCATCGGATATCATGGTATCATCCGCATTGTCCGGGTCCGGAAGATGATGTATGGAATCCATATTCAACACCAGGAACCTGATGTCCGTTTGGAGCGGGGTTTGACTTATATCACTGTCGGTTAGCACCAGTTTGCACCCTGAATTTTCAAGGATGTAGGCAATCCGGGCTTTTGGCTGGTCAGATGCAATCGGCACAAAAATGCAGCCCAGCCGGATGGTTGCCAACATACTGATAACATATTCCGGACTCCTGAAAAAATTGAGTCCGATAGTGTCCCCTGCCACTATGCCCTGCTGCGTAAGGTAAGCTGAAACCTGGCCCACCTTTTTATGCAGGCCGGAATAGGTGAGTTCCTTATTCCCATATTGCAAAGCCGTTGATCCGGAATTCTTTGCAGTGTTCTCTGTGTATAGCTCAAAAAAGCTTTGGTTGACCGGTAGGTAGACAGATTTCTCCATAATTCCACGCTTTTCCCCTTCGGTACTGATCTCCGGGTAACCAACAGCGGTGTGAATGTCGGCCAGCATGGCATCCATCAGTTTTAAGAAATGCCGGGGGACATTTTCACAGTTCTCCGGGTCAAAAGTGCCATGGTTTAAATCAAAAGATAGTGCTAATTCCCCCGAACCGTCAAAATCCGAAACATGACAACGGATTTGATGGTTCGGATCCATGTGCCCGGGAAATATCCAGTTGGATTTTGTTTTAAATCCACAAAATTCCGTAAAACTGGTATTGATGAAATTCAGGACTACATTGAAGGTATTTCTTAACTCCGGCGCTATTGCTTGTTGTTGGGAATGCCTGATATGATCATTAACTTCTAATTTTACCTGTTGTAGAACTGTAAGAAAGGTGTCATCTGATCTGATAGTGGTGATCAACGGAAATATCTCTAGAAAATAACCTGCTGTTTCCTGGAATTTCCGGGAAACCCGGTTATGCGTTGGGGCCCCTATTGCCAGTTTCCCCTGCCCGCTGATTCTGTATAGGTAAATGAAAAAAAGGGTTGCCAGGATATTGAACATGCTGAGGTTTTCCGTCCAGCTGCGAAATTCCGGATCCGCTGCCAGCGTCCTCAATTTTTGGGAACGTTGCGGTCCCAGGTGCAGGATATGCCGTGTTGCCAGGGTTGTTTTATCGATGTGCCGGACACCATATAAAACGGGCGACTCTTCGATACCCTCCGTTTTTTCTTTCCAATATGGGTTATCCTCCCCGTCCCGGGCTTCCTGCCGGGATCCGACATAGTCTAAATAAGAAGCTCCCTGATGTCCCAGGACCGCTGCTTCCCGTATGAGACCCCCATACAGTTGTTCCATCCGACTGAATATAATTTTCCGGGAAACGCCATCCGTAACCAAATGGTGCATATTGATATACCAAACATATCGTTCCGGGGCAATTTTGAGCAACACCGAGTCAAAGACCTGCCGTGATAAATCGAATACTCGCCGACTGCGGTCCTCCAGCCATTCGCGGATACTTAGTTCGGATGGATCACCCGTGAAATCAACAACCTCGAGATCATATCGCAGCTCCGGTTGAACAGACTGACAGGGGATTCCTTCTTCCTCGGTAAATCGGATCCTAAAGGCATCCGTACGATCCATAAGGGATTGAAATGCCATTTTGAAACGGGGTTCATTCAGCGCACCAAAAATTTCATAGGACGACGCTGTATTGTATAGCGGAGATGCAGGGTTCATCTTTTGCCCCATCCATAAGGTCAATTGACTGGGCGTAAGTGGTAACTTCATGCGCTTTATTGCTGGATTTGGGAACATTAACGGCTGATTCTTATTGCTATATAATCGGTAATATTCCGGATTGTCATAAAATTCTCAACTGTCATATCACCGGGGTCTATTTTGATGTGAAATTCTTTTTCAAGGAAAAGCACCAGCTTCATCATCCCCAGGGAATCTACAATCCCGCCTCCCAAAAGGTCTTCGTCCAGACCGATATTTTCCAAAGGCTCGGCCGACAGCTCTTCTTTTATGTATGTAATGATGGTATCATTCATCTGCTTCAAGCAATTTAATAATTACATTCCTGTCTATTTTCCCGGTACCCGTTCTCGGAAAATCCTTCATGATGGTCAGTTTTTGCGGAACGGCATACGGCGGAAGCTGGGTTCTGCAAAACAGGAGCAACGCCTCGTGTCCGACATCCGAACCTTCTGCAAGTCGCACTGCTGCTTCAAGTTCTTTTGAGTGTCCATTTTTCTGAACCACGATCACAGCGGCTTCCTTTACATGAATGTTTTTCAACAACGTGGATTCAATCTCATCGAGTTCAATCCTATAGCCCCGGAGTTTGGTTTGCCTGTCGATCCTTCCAAGGAACATCAGTTCCCCTTTTTGGTTCTCGTACACCATGTCACCCGTCCTGTAAAAAACATGGTCATAACCCGCGGCGATTTTTTTTCTGAAATAAGATTTCTCTGTAAGTTCCGGGTTGTTCCAATAACCTACCATCAAGGTGGCAGTTCTGACCACCAACTGGCCGGGTTTGCCTTTTTTTACTACCTGGTCCTGTTTATCAAGGATCAAATATTCCGTATTGCCCCAAACCCTGCCCAGGGGGACCTGTTCATCTTCCTGTGGTGGTTCCGTAAGTATATGAAACGTACAACGGGCGAGTTCAGAAGGGCCATACGAATTGATAAACCTGGCGTGCGGCCACTTCAACATAAGCTCCCTAAGGGTTTTCACGGGAAAAACTTCGCCGCCGAACCGCACCCAGCGCAAGGAATTAAAATCATGCTCTTCCATGTTACCATGCAACAGAAGCTGCACCAGTATAAATGGAACCGAGAACCAGATGGTGATTTTTTCCTTAGCCACCAATGCAGCCAGGCTGGGCGGTAATTTTACGTAGGAGTCCGGGAAGATGATGGATGTTGCACCTACCAGGGGCGGCGAAAAATAGCCAAAATTCGCCTGGTCAAAATGCAGGGGCGCCAAAATTCCGATTCGGTCATTCATCTTCATGGAATGCAGTTCTGCTTCCAGCCTTGCCAGGCACAGGCCACTGTAATGGGTATGCATAATTCCTTTAGGCATGCCTGTTGATCCTGAAGTGTACAGAATAAATGCCAGATCCTGTTCCAGGACCACCGGTGGGCTGTACCTGTCCAGGGATTTGGAGAATATAGTATCCCAGGTAACGGTTTTGACGTCCAAATCTGTTGAGATCCCTACCACAGATTTTAGAAATGGTACTGCTGCTGAGATGGTTTTCACTTTTTTAGCCAGGGCAGGAGTGGTCACTATGTGCTCAATACCACAATCTTCCAGGATCATTGAGATCCGGTTGACCGGCAGGAATGGGTTAATTGCTACGTAGGCCCCACCTGCCTTCAGGATACCATAAACCGCAACAGCCGTATCGAGGCACCTGTTCATAACGATCCCTACCCGATCCCCTTTGCCGAGTCCGGCTTCCATCAAAAAACAGGAAAGCTGATCTGCTTTGTGGTTCAATTCGGCGTAGGACAGGGAGTCATTCAAACTTCTGAAAGCTTCATTTCCCGGCCAGCGTACCGCAGCCAGTTCAATAAGATGTGCCAAGGTATAAATCATTCTTCTGGGGCGTTTGATTTTATAGATTCCTGTGATGGCTATGACATAAATTCCATACTATTTCCAAAAAATTATAGAACTATTTGATTTAAATTATTGTAAAAGATAGGTTCATAAAGAATTAATAATACAATAAACATACCCGAAAAAACAAATTTTTGTTGATATATATGCTAAATTATTGTCATATTTATAAAAAAAACAAAACTTGTTCAACCCTTCATATCACCTCCCATTTTACCTATAACTACCAAATAGCCGCAATTCTGCATGAATTGGTGGTTTAGAAGAAATTCGAAAAAGTTAAACAAAAAGTAGTCTGATGCCGGTAGTGTGGTAAAGGTACCGAAAGAAATCACCCCTATGAAAAGAATGTTATTTCTGAGCTTTGCTGCCTTATTGTTTATGATCCCTGTTACGATGTTCGCTCACAGACCGGACAGGAGCCTGATATATTTAAGGATCTATGAAGCGGATGGCATTGAAGGAAGGTTTGAACTCAATGTTCATGAGTTAAATGAGTTTTTAGGGCTTAAGTTAGAGTTGCACCCGCGTCTGGAGGATGTTAAACCCTATCAGGAACAGATACAAGCCTATATCCTCAAACATGCAGCCTTTTCTTCGGTTTATGGCAAACACGAAATCCTATTTACGGGTGAAACCAGCAGGTTATGGGTCAATTACGGGTCATTTATCAATTTCCATTTTAAACTGGGGAATATAAAAAAACTCCCGGATGAGCTCGAAGTTACCTATTCCGTTTTTCTGCAGGAAGACCCATCGCATACCAATGTGCTGGGTATTGAATACAATTGGAAGGCAGGCCTGATCAACAATGAAAGTATGATGGCACTGGATTTTACTCCAGGCAACTACACCAAAACGCTGTCGCTGACCGATACGTCTGTATGGAAAGGCTTTATGGCTATGATAAGGCAGGGAATATGGCATATCTGGATAGGGTTCGACCATATCCTCTTTTTGGTTGCGCTCATCCTCCCGTCAGTCGTCAGGCGGAGGCGGGATGACAAGGTACAAAATCCAGGGAATGCCCGAAGAGTCCGATTGATCGACTGGGGATGGGAGCCTGTACCAAAGTTCAAACCGGCCTTTATCTACATTATAAAGGTAATAACCTTTTTTACCATTGCGCATACCATTACCTTGTCCCTGGCGTCCCTTCAGATCATCAACATCCCGTCGCGGGTGGTAGAATCCATAATCGCCTTGTCTATTGGACTTGCAGCATACCATAATATAAAACCGGTGCTGATAGGGAGGGAATGGATCATTGCCTTTATTTTTGGGCTTTTTCATGGCTTCGGATTTGCCAGTGTCCTGGGAGAACTTGGTTTTCGGGGCGAATACCTCAGCCTCTCCCTCCTGGGCTTTAACCTCGGGGTAGAGATTGGGCAGGTAGCCATTATCGCTGCAATTTTTCCGTTCTTATACCTGCTGAGAAAACGCTGGATATATCCCAGGTTATTGATATTCATGTCCGGATTGCTAATCCTGATTTCACTATATTGGTTTGTGGAACGTGCATTTGATATCAATCTGACATTAGATGACACCCTGCGGGCAGTTCTGTATAAGATAAGGCTATCCCTTGGTCTGGTGGAAGAATTTTAGAAATGATAAGGCTATGAATGATGAATCTAATGTAAATTCCCTTCTGAGCAAATGGAAGCAGCATCAAAAGGTTACTGCTCCGGCGGGGATTAACAGGGCACCCCTGGATGCACCAATACCTCCTTCCCGCGGCCAGCAGCGACTTTGGTTCCTGCAACAGCTCTATCCAAACAGTTCGGTATATAACTACTCGGAGATGTATACATTCAAGGGTAGGTTGCAACCGGAAATCCTAAAAAAAAGCCTCCAAAGAATATGGTCGGCTCATACCATATTTAAAACTTCTTTTAGGGTCGAGGACGGTTCCTTACTTCAAAAAACCAATTCCTCCCTTATAATTTCAGTTCAGGATTACGATATTTCTGAATTACCCCCCGGGAAAAAGGAATCGGAAAAAATGAATATACTCATGGCCGACGCGGGCAAACCATTTTATCTGGACCAGCCTCCATTAATAAGGTCAACCCTTATAAAGGTTTCTTCATCAGAATGGGTCTTGCTGGTTACCCTTCATCATATCATTACGGACAAATGGTCCATGGGTGTCTTCCGGGAAGAATTGGCGCGTAACTATAAAAACCTATGTTCCCGGACTGCCGTCGCGGAGACCCTTCCTGCTATCCAGTTTTCAGATTACGCCTATTGGCAGCAACAACAGCAGCTGAACACGGAGCAGCTGGCCTATTGGAAAGAAAAACTTTCCGGGGAAATCCCGAATTTGGAACTGCCCACCAAAAATAGACCGGATAAACACAACACCTTCCAGGGAGAGACACATATTCAATATTATTCCAAAGCATTATCCACAAAAATAATCGACCTGTCCAGGCAACTTTTTACCACCCCTTATGTATTTCTGCTTGCTGTCTATTACCTTATGCTGTACCGGTATAGCGGGCAGAATGATATACTCATCGGATCCCCAATATCGAACAGAAAAGAAAAAATACTGGAGAACCTCATAGGTTTTTTTGATGAGACCATTGTATTAAGGACTGCAATCCCCGAGGGGAGGTCCTTTGCCGACCTGGTAAAAAAAGTCAACGAAACGGCTATGGGCGCGTTCTCCAATATGGACATCACCTTCGACCAGTTGATAAAGGAACTCAAACCGGAAAGGATACCCGGGAAAAACCCGCTGTTCAGAACCATGTTCATCTACCATGATGTGCCGCCATCTGTTAGTTTTGGTCCGGAAGTAGAGTTTTCCTACAATTTCATCAACAGCGGGGTTGCCAAATTTGATCTCACCCTGTATATCTCCAACAACAAGGGCCATTTATCATCATCCTTTGAGTACGCGACTGATCTATTCGATAGGTCGACCATCATACAATTTCAGGATCACTTTAAAATGTTATTAGAGGGCATTGCAGAGAACCCATCGCAGGTATTGGAAAAGATTCCGATGCAGACCCCCCGGGAACAAGAATTTTTTAATTCTGCGGACAACAGGCCTGAAGGTCCTTTTCAGCAATATGACAACATCCACACAATTTTCGGGAAAATCGCCGCACAGCAGCCAGATCATCCGGCCGTGGCAGTTGGAAAATCAACCGTCACCTATAAGGAACTGAACGAGCAGGCTGACCGGATCGCACAGGGTATAATTAAGCATACGAATGGGGAACGGAAAATCATTGGGTTATGTGCGGATAGATCCGTGGAAATGATCAGTGGCCTGCTGGGGATCTTAAAAAGCGGTTGTGCTTACCTGCCTATTGATCCGGCATATCCTGCAAAACGCGTAGATTTTATGCTGCAGGATTCCGAAGTACCTGTAGTACTTTCCCAAAAGCCCTTTCAATCGGATTTTAAACAAGGCCGGTCAACCGTCCTTTTGATCGAAGAATTGGTACAGGAAGAAATAACGACTCCCCTCTCCATACCCAAGGTGGAAAAACACCATGGTGCCTATGTCATTTATACCTCAGGAAGTACCGGTAACCCAAAAGGCGTTCCCATTACCCATGGCAATATCCTTAATTCAACAGAAGGTCGACTATTGTTCTATCCGGATAACCCAAAATCCTTCCTGCTGATGTCATCCATATCCTTTGACAGCTCAAAGGCAGGAATCTACTGGACTTTATGTACCGGTGGTACGCTGGTGATCGCAGAGAACCGGTTGGAGCAGGACATGGATAAAATGGAGGAAGTAATTTCCGCGAACGCAATCACCCATACTTTAATGCTGCCATCACTCTATAAGTTGATCCTTGAACATACAGACAATGACCGTTTGCAGAGCCTGTCAACTGTTATTGTAGCTGGGGAAGCATGTCCTGCAATCCTGCCCGCACTGCATTTTGAAAAACATCCCAATGTGACTTTATACAATGAGTATGGCCCTACCGAAGCAACCGTTTGGTGTATTGCACATCAAATAAAAAAGGAGGATTCATTTGCTGCAGTTCCGATTGGTAAACCTGTCGCCAACGCAGAGATTTACCTTTTGAACAAACACCTGGACAGGGTACCCTATGGTTCCAGGGGGGAAATCTACATTGGCGGGCCCGGACTGTCCGGATGCTATCTGAACAGGAGCGACCTGACGCGTACCACCTATATCACCAATCCTTTTAAGAGCGGTGATACGGAAAAACTATATAGGACAGGGGATCTGGGCCGTTATGGCAAAGATGGTATTATTGAATTTTACGGGAGGGCAGACCAACAGATAAAGATCAGGGGCTTTCGTGTAGAGCCTGATGAAATCGTAAAGGTGATCTCGGAATTCACCGGAATAAAGGAAGCGGTGGTCATAGTGGAGGAAACCGGATCAAAATTACATGTGGCTGAAAAAAAGGCCGCCCCTGAAACCAGGGAGTTGCTGGAATTGATAGAGAAGCGCCAAATTCAACAGGAAGTGGAAGCTTTGCTGGACAAGCTACAATCGTTGAGTTCACAGGAGAAAGAATATTTGTTGCAACAAATAAGTAATTGATGGATTCTTTGCAAAAAAGAATAGAAAGCTTGTCTGAGGAAGAGCGGATGCTGCTGATGCATACATTGCAAGAGCAAAATCTCCTGCTGCCGGGCAATGAAGTTGCCGGATCTTCACAGCGCCTTACAGCTTATGTAACTACAAACCGCACGCTCGATACAAAGGCCCTTATTAGCTATTTAAATTCGCGCTTACCAACCTACATGATACCTTCCCGGGTCGTGGAGCTTGATACGATTCCTACCTTGCCCAATGGCAAGTTGGATAAGGGTACCCTGCAACAGTATGGGCAGGTATCCGGACAGGAAAAAGAAAGCGGACCGGAAAAGCCGGTCAATGAGATCCAGGAAAAATTGCTAAGCATTTGGAAGGAGGTCCTGAATATGGAATCCATTGGGATTTATGAGAATTTTTTTGCCATTGGCGGAGATTCAATATCCAGCATCCAGATAATTGCCAAAGCCAGAAAAATGGGCCTACACCTGGAGGCCAACCGGATATTTGAACACCAAACCATAGCCGAGTTGGCCCTCTTTACCGGTGGTAGTGATGAAAAGCCAATCCCGGTTGAATCAGTTTCGGGTAAGGTGCCCCTTACCCCCATTCAACATTGGTTCTTTGAAACCCATCATGCTGCACCCCATTTCTGGAACCATGTTGTACAACTTACAGGGATCGGGTTACCCAGGTCATCAACAGTAGCAGAAATAACCAATATGCTGGTTGCTTACCACAGTGCCTTACGGCTTACTTTCCACAGCGATGGCGATAATTGGGAGGCTTTTGTCAAACCGGTTGCAGGGTATCCGGATTGTCATCTGTCCTATGACCTCGGGGATTACCATTCCCGGGAAGCAAAGAATGCAGCCATTACAGATGAATTACGGAAATTGCAAAGTGCATGTAATTTATCAGAGGGCCAGCTATTCAGATCGGTTCATTTTAGCTGTAATGGCATCGGTCCGGATCAGATCTTCCTTATAGCACATCATCTTGTAATCGATATTGTTTCCTGGAATTCAATTTTCAGTGATTTTTTACAAGTGTTGAAAAAGATCGGGCATACTTCTGAAATAGACCTTAAACCCAAAACCGCATCAATACGAACTTGGGGGGAGCGGCTGCAAGATCTTGCCAATAGCCCTGAAATACTGAAGGAATTGCCCTATTGGAAGGAACAACGGGCAGCAAAAAAAATCCTTCCTTCGGATTTTGACACTAGTCTCGCGGTATTTCAGAAAAGTGAGATTGGACGTTATCAACAATGTTTCGACCGCGAGTTTAGCACCTTATTGCTCCAACAGGCCAATGAGGCCTATTCCACGAAAACGGAGGATTTGCTACTGACGGCCTTATGGTTGGCTATTAGTCCCTGGTGTCAATCAGAAAAGGTTTTGATCGGCCTTGAAAGACATGGACGAACCTCAGGAGTAACCTCTCTTGATGTATCCGGTACCATCGGATGGTTTACCGCCTTCTTTCCGGTGTTGCTGGGCTCTGACCAAACTGATTCCCTTGAGGAGAACTTAAAAGGTATTAAAGAGCAGCTCAGGACGCTGCCCAATGAAGGTATTGGCTATGGAATTCTTAAATATCTGAACAAAGACCCTGAGATATCAACGTCATTGGACCAGGAACCTGAATTGATTTTTAATTATATGGGCGTTTTTGGCACAGGTGCAGCGGAAGGGGAACCTGGTTTTAAATTTATACAAGGAATATCCCAGGATCCAAGAAGTGAGCAGACTTATAGTATGGAACTAAATTCGTATATCGAAGCTGGTTCCTTACTAATAAACTGGGGCTATTCCAAATTGGTATTTAAAAAACCTACCATCGAAATGTTGGCTGCTGAATTAGAGAAGCAACTCAGGGCCATTGTTGATCACTGTGTTTCTAAATCAGAAATAGGATATACCCCTTCTGATTTTCCGGAAGCAGAAATTAGCCAGGAAGACCTTGATATGCTTATACAAAATTTAAAAGAATAGTCCCCTCCTTATGAAGAATACCAGGATTGAAGCTATACTGCCTTTGAGTTATATGCAACAGGGGCTCCTGTTCCATCACCTTTCCAGTAAGTCCGATCAGGGGTTTTTACATGTTGAATGCACGATAACCGGAGACATGGACAAGCAAATCTGGGAGCGAGCCTGGAATAGCATGAGTAAGAGACATAGCGTAATGCGAACTTCTATAAGATGGGAAGGCCTTGACAAACCCCTTCAAATCATTCAGGCAGAAAGAGGGATTGATTTTGAATATATGGACTGGTATTCTTATACCGATATCGAAATCGCCAATAAACTGGATTCGCTTAAAATAGATATCAAGAAAAATGGGGCACCGCTACAAAAAGGAGCCTTGGCAACGCTTTATTTGATATATGTTGCTGAGAAAAGGTATATTTTGCTCTGGCCAAGCCATCATATTCTCATAGATGGCTGGTCTTCCCACATAATCATCAATGATACAATCAATACGTACAATTCCCTTTATCAAGGAAAGGAGATCGTACTGGAGACATTGCCGTCGCAAAAAGCATATCTGAACTGGGTGAAAATCCAGGAAGAGCAACCTGCAAAGGAATTTTGGAGCAAAAGATTTGATAATTTCACTACAGCAAATTTCTTCAATACCAACCAGCAAGAATCGCTTGCCGTAATTCCCGAAATTATTAAAACAAAACTTGCCCCGGACGAGTCGGATTCGCTGACAGCATATGCACGGGAAATCAAGGTTACTAAAAATACTATTGTTCAGGGTGCCTGGGCCCTGTTATTATCTCATTATTTTAAAAGCCGGGATATCGTAATAGGGACCACCGTTTCAGGGCGGTCAGGGGATTTTCCGAATATCCACCTCATGTCAGGAATGTTTATGAATATCCAACCTGTAAGGGTTCAAATCTCGGAAAATAAGCCCTTACAACAATGGTTGGTACAGTTACAGACGCAGCAACAGGAGGCTCGTAACTACGAGCATATGAGCCTTGATGAAATCACGGCCAGTTTCGCATGGCCCCCTGGACGCCCACTTTTCGATAACCTGTTGATCTTTGAAAATTATCCGGTTGCCAATCCCTCAACCGGTGCACTCCGGATTACAGAAATGCGAAGCGGTCTTACCTCTACTTTTCCGGTTACCCTTGTGTCAATCCCGGGTGATGCGATAGCATTCTCACTTACCTATCTGCCCAATATCGTAGATAAAGCTATTGCAGAATGGTTGGTGATCAGCCTGGGCGTTATTATAAAAGTGCTGGTAATCGAAAAAACCCAGGATTACCATGAACTACTATCCAAACTGGAACCCCCTTCCCTGCCTGTCAATACAGCCTACCCGAATTCCCGGCAAAACCAGGAGACTTACGTAGCCCCTAAGAATGAAGTCGAGTTGAAACTTGTTCAAATCTGGGAGTCCGTTTTCGGAACGAGTCCAATCGGTGTAAATGATAATTTTTTTGAATTGGGAGGCAAATCCTTGATGGCAATCCGAATGTTCGCAACCATCAATAAGAAATTAGGCTGGAAACTCTCCCCAACTTCAATCCTGGAACATCCTACCATAACAGCGCTTGCCCATTTCAAGTCTACTAGTGGCCCGCAACCAGGGATTGCTTGGAAAAACCTGGTACCTATCCGTGCCAGTGGAACAAAAAATCCCCTTTTCTGTCTGCATGCCGGAGGTGGTCATGTCTTCTTTTACAGTCCCCTGGCCAGACATATGAATTCCGACAGGCCCGTTTATGGCCTGCAACCTTCCGGTATATTTGGAAAAGACAAAATGCATGAAAGTATAGAAGAAATGGCCCGGGACTATGTTGCTGAGATCCGTAAAGTGCAACCCGAAGGGCCCTATAATTTATTGGTATATTGCTTTAGTACTGCCTTGGGTCTGGAAATGGCTAACTTGTTTTCAGAGGCTCAGCAGGAATCCAATCTCATCGTGATGGATACTATGACAGATCAGGATCAGCTCCTGACGAAGCAACGGTTCAGTATGCGTTTAAAGGGTTTTTTGAAACGGCTCTCCAAAAATCCTCTTAGGGTTTTTCACAGTATGATTTCAGACCGCATAGACACCCATATAGCCCCCCTATTGAGGGCCTGGTTCGGAAACCGGGAAGTGAAAAATTCTGAAAATATCCGAAGGCATTTGCAGAAGTTATATAATAATTACACCTGGATTACCTATAAAGGGGAGATTAAGTTAATACTCACCACCAAAGCACATGACAGCTTTAATGCGGAACTTGTAAGGTCGTGGAATGAGGTTGCAATGGGGGGCGTAAAAACCGAATATACCCAAGGTAACCACCGTAGTATTTTTGAAGAACCCGAGGTCACCCACGCAGCCAGGGCCGTTGAAAAATGTTGTGTTTAGGGTATTTTCCATAGGACATCCAGGAACTACAGAGCATGTATACCACCGAAGCAAAACCAATTCCCTTACATCCCGAAACAGTCCATCTATGGATCCTGGAAATAGCAGCCGCCGCCCCCCTGCTCATGGATACGGACTCATTGCTTTCAACACAAGAAATGGCCCGTGCGGAAAAGTTCCGCTTCGCTTCCGACCGCCAGCGGTATACTGTAAGTGTTAAAGTACTCCGACTCCTATGTGCACGTTATCTGGATGCTGACCCCACAAGCATATCATTCCGGAACGGGAAATACGGCAAGCCGGCCCTGGATTCCAATACAGACTTCCGGTTCAACCTGTCGCATTCCGCAGGTTACGCGATCATCGGATTCGCCAAAAAAGATGCGGTAGGGGTTGATATCGAACACATCAGGCCTGTAGGTGAATTGGAAACCATAGCCCGGAATTTTTTCTCCCCAACGGAGTTAAAGGCACTTCTAAGTCTCCGTGAATCCGAATTTACGCGTGGGTTCTACCGATGCTGGACGCGGAAGGAAGCGATAATAAAAGCAATTGGCAGTGGCCTCTCCTTTCCGCTCGAATCGTTTGCAGTTTCCGTGGATGATGATAACCATGCACACTTGTTGGAAACCCAATGGGACCCGACTGAGCGCAGCAGGTGGCGGCTTTTTTCATTCCCCCCGGCGGATGATTATATTGCAGCGGTTGCCGTAAAAGGTGAAGTCCGCGACCTGGTAATCCGGAAATGGGAAGGAAGTACCTGAAATAGCTGCCCCGTCATTCGGGAACAAGTTCCGTTATCTCCACGGTGACCTCCTCAATTTTTGCCTTGCTGTAATAGGCCGGAAAATAACCATTGCCCGCCCATAATTCCACAAGGTTTTTGTAATAAGGCGAATCAGGATTCCCGGATTGCCCCGGGGTATTGATCATCCATGCCTGGTCCCAATCGCTCAGATCCGTTATGAACTTAAAACTGGCACCGCTGAGCTGGTTATCGGTATTGCCGGTAGAATTCGGGGTATAGCTGTTCCCGCCCCTGGAATACGGGCCCACATCCAGGGAATCCCTGACATCGGGTGTTGCAATAGAGGAAATCATGTGTTCCATGGAAGCATGTTTATAAGCTGGTTGCCCATACTTCCAGCGCGCCATTTCCGGTCCTATTTTTTCCTGTAATTGCTGTATTGCAGCAGTAAAAGTAGCCTGTAGAAAAATTGACTTATCTATCTGTTCCCCGGGGCCAAAAGCCTCACCCGGTTCCTGCAGCCATTGGATCAGTTTGTTTAACTGTATGTAAAGAAGTCCCTGGGCCTCTTCAGGAATGAACAGGGTTTCCGCCTGCTCGCGCATGATCCGTTCCCACATGGCATAAATCCCCGCAGCCACTGAATTTTCAGACAACACATAATCCCATTGGAGCACCCTGTCTTTTCCTTTCCGTGCCTGGGGATCTGTAAACTCTATGTCCTTTAACATAGGGATCAGTAACCGCGCCGGTACGGAGAAATAATCGGACTGCAATTGTTTCATTTCTTCCATGGTGACCGCATCCTTTTGTTCCAATACTTCATTGATCCGCTGCCCCCTGAATGGATCTGCCCAGAGGTAATTGAGTGTGCTTGCGTGTTCATAACCTTCCGGGGTCACATTTTCGTTGGCTGTTGCAAAAAATTTCTTTGCGGGATTCATAAGGTGTGGGCGGTCTTTTATTGGCAGATACCCCGCCCATTCGTAGCGCCCATCCCCGGGTACCGGTACCAGGCCACTGAAATTATCGCGTATCGGGGTAATACCCACCGCCTGCCACCCAATAGTTCCTGTTTTATCTGCCCATACCATATTTTCAGCTGGTATATGGCTGTACTGACAGGCATCCCGGAATTCCTCCCAGGTCTTTGCCTGGTCCATTCTCAGGGAGGCCAGGTAGGGTGCGCCTCCTTTTTCCAGCCAGGCACATTTTACTGCATACCCCTTGTTGTTTACGGAATCAATATAGGTAACCGGACCATGGTGGGTATACCGCAACGTAACCTGTACAGCCTCTTTCCCTTTTACAGGTATGGTTTCCACCACCTCTTCCATAGTTTTCCATTCGTCCCTGTACCGGTATTGCGCCAGGTTTTCGGGATTGAGATCATAGACATAGAGGTCTTCCCCGTCCGTACTGAATATGGTAAGTCCCCAGGCCCCGTATTCATTGTGGCCAATAGATACACCGGGGATCTCGGGTTCACCACCGCCTATGACATTCCAGCCAGGGGCCACCAAATGAACTGCATAGCGCAAGGATGGTACCGCGATCCGCCTGTGGGGGTCGTTGGCCATAATGGGATAGCCGTTCTGTGTTTTATCTCCTTTGACCACCCAATTGTTGCTTCCCTCATCCCAGGTGCCCTTGTCCCTGTATTCAGGGGCAATATCTGATGCCTTGAAGGATACCCGGCCCGCATAAGCATTATGCAGCGCCAGGATACTGTCTGATTGCAAAAATGCCGCCATTTTCGGGTCGAGTGCAATTTCCGGTTCATTGGGGTGAAACCACATGATTTCCTTGACTTTTTCAACCCCGATCAGCGCAACGGCACGGCCAATGTTCAATTCCTCCTCCACATTGCCCTTGAGGCCCTGGTGCCGTGAGATCACTACATCGGGCGTCCATTCCTGGGGGCGTATGCCAAGGATCCTAAATTCAACCGGCAATTGTTCCGGTGTCTGGTTGATCGCTTTGATATAGGCATTTACTCCATCCGTATAGGCTGTGATAATTTCCTCCCCATCCTCATGATAATGGTTCAATTCCTCTTTCAGTGTACCCCTGAATTTGAATAAGCGGGTGCCTATATCCCGTTGTAATTCCTTTTCACCCAGTATCTCGGATACCGTGCCTGTCGCCTGCCGCCGCCAGATCTCAAATTGAAAGAGCCGGTCACGCACGGCAGCATAACCCTGTGCAAAAAAAAGATCATATTGATTTTTCGCATAAATATGGTTAAGGCCCCAGGTATCCCGAAAAATCTCCACAGGTTCCTTCAGTCCTTTAACGACCAATTGCTCCTTTTCCTGGGCCAGCCCGGGGGCTGTCCAAAACAGGGGGATAGTCATAATCGTAAAAAGCAGGAACGTATAAGCAAAACCAGATTTGGTCCTGTGCGATAAGCAGTTGATCATATTAAAAAGTTTTAGTTCTGTCCTTAATCCGGTACATAAATTTAAGGCCACTCCAAACCGCATCTATGGCGCAGACCTTCACATCCACCAAACCATTATTCAGGAGGAATACACGAATGGAATCCCTGTTAAGATCTGACGTGATCCCGGAACTGGCCTTGGGCCAGCTAACCCAAAACATCCCGTTCCTTTTAAGAAGCGGTTTGAGCCTGAGGGAATGATTCATAAATCCCTTCCATGTAACCGCAAACAGGTGTATGAAATCCGCGGACTCCGGTAGTTCATCCCTGAGTATCCTGATATGGGGCAGCGGTTCCAACAGTTCGAAATAATGGGAAGGGTTATTCACGATCACAACGGTATGTCCATCTTTGATCCCAAGTTTTTTAGTAAGCGGAGTGCCTGAATACCCTGATGGTTCCATAATGAATAGGAATCTATTGATAAGTCCGACAAATTACAAGAAAATATCTAAAAACACGGGTACAGCTATTTAGGAGACCTTCCAAAAAGACAGCCGTAAGGTCCCTTGCATTCAGTGCACTTACAGCTGTCCCCTATTTGTTGAACCAGTAGGTTAGCTTTAGGGTGAGGGACCAGCTGTTTCCCTCCAGGGGCGCCAGCAATTGGTTATTGGTATACACGATAAAGAGGTCCGATGCCGGTTTGTACCGCCATTGGAACCGGGAGTTAAGGTTGAAATTCCGGGATTGTTCATTATACTGGAACAAGGTGGCGAAAAAGACCTTATTGGTGAAAGTGACATCAACAGCGGACCCGATTAACCAGAATTCGGTTGTATTCCAGGGCGCTGTCATACTGATCTTGTTATAACTTAAGTTGGTACTCAGGCTTAGATAGGGCTGGAACCGGTATCCCAGCTGCGTACTGAGATTGGTCCTGTTGCCATCAAGGTAGTAGCCTCCAAACCGGCCGCTAAGGCCATAGGTAAATAAGCTTTGGGGTTTGGACGCATAATCGAATTCAACAGATTGCCAGTTATGCCGGGTCCCGATCGCCAGCTCATCCTTCCCGGACCTGGTAGGATCAAAGGGTTGCAGCAGTTCCACAAATTCATCACTGGCTTCGAGGTTCAGGATACTCCGGTCCCGGAAGTTAAAAAGATAGGCAAGGGAGTTCTGGTTATCTGTCCGTTGCAGTTGATGATCAAAGAAATAGGAAGAACTTACTTCTGGCCCGTGGCTCAATATGGTGCTTTTGTTCGGAAAAAACAGGTAGCCCAAAAACGAAGTAAGATTGATGTAGCCCCTCCTGGGGACAAACCCTACCTCAGCGGTATAATCCTCCCCTACTGATTCCTCCTGAATGCCCCAGTTCCATTGCCGGCTCCTGTATTCGATATTGGCCGCCTGGGTCAACCCTTTCCCTTCTTTTTCAGGCGCAAAAGACTTCAGGATAAACGCTTTCCCATTCCATAGGTTATCCGAAGAAGCAAGGTTGTATTCCAACCCGAGGTTACGGTTGAATTGTGGATAGGCCAACCTCAGGGAATCCGATTCATCTGCATAATTCAGGGATTGTTTGTTAACGAACATCAAGCCGATACTGGACCGGCTGAACATCTTTCGTTGGAGGGATATAACGCCAAAATTCTGATTGGGAAGCCCTATCTCATCGATGCTTGCCGTTTGCATATCCATGACCCCCAGACGCCATTTTTCATTGAGGTTGCCGCTAACCCTGGCCCCTGCCTGTATGGGTACCCCCAATCCGATGCGCCGTGAAAAAAATGGCCTGATATTGGGATATCCAAAATTGGCAAACAGATCGCCATTTTCTAAAAAGAATTGTCTTTTCTCCGGAAAAAACAATTCAAACCGGTCCAGATTCGTAACCTGCCGGTCTACTTCCACCTGCGAAAAATCCGGGTTTACGGTAAGGTCAAGGTTCAGGGAAGAACTTAAGCTGAATTTCACATCACCGCCAAATTTCTGGTCATAGGCAGTGATCCCATCCCTGTTGTATTCGGATGTACCCAAGGCATAGGGGATCAATGAAAAGTTGATTCCCTGAGGTGGTGGTGGTGCATCCCACACGAGCACCCCGGTATATGCCAGGGAGGCGGTAGGGAACTGCCTTGGGATAGGGGTCCAGCTCGATTTCTCTCCCGATTTCAGGTCTAGCCGGCTGAAATTGATACCCCATTCCGTTACCCCCTCCTTGTAGCGGATGGATTTAAAGGGGAGCGCCATTTCAAATACCCATTTGTCTTCATACTGTTTCACTTCAGAGACCCATTTGCTATCCCAGCTCAGATCCACACTGCCCCCTCCGTACATGGTACCGTCCCATTGGGCCCCGGCTGCATTGGATCCAAAGGTAAAACCTGTTGTCTGGTTATTAAAGGAATCGATGAATAGCAGGAAATTATCATTTTTTCCAAAGGAAAAATCCCTGCGCAGGGATTCCACATAGTAGGAGCCTTTCGTGTGGTGGTAAAACGTGGCAACCAGGTAGATATTCCGGTCGTCATAGGCCATGCGGATCTCCGAAGGTTCCTCTGCCTTCCCGGTATCCATGGGCAGGACCATAAAAAAATCCCTGGCCACATCTGTATCCTGCCAGGCTTCATCATCGGCATCCCCATCAATAGTAATAGGTAAGTTTGTCTTGCGGATATGCAGCTGGTAAGCTGCATTCGTTTTTTGTGCCATCACTGTGTTCCCCAGCAAAGACACTGTCAAAATAATCAATAAGGCCTGAACATGGCAAACAAAGGATCGTTCCGGGAATGAGGGGGAAATAGCAGATGTCACAGGGAATGGTTGGTACGTTGTTCCTAAAGGATAAATATAGGATATTTTATACTTGTATAGCTTACTAACCACCATGCCCCACCCCGAATATCACCAGAGGTTAATTGTCTACGGCAGCTACAACCTGGATTCCCGGCTATTCGATTTCCGCAAGTATTTCCTCAGCGGAATGGGTGACTCCCTTATAACACCTGTAACCCCAACGGGAAACCAATACCATAAAGACAATCATGACCGGGATATACCAAATCCATCCATCGATCTCCTGTATGATGTCCTTATCCCCGAAAACCATTCCCAAAACCGGCAGGCTGTTCAGCAATAGGATAAAATTCAAAAATATTCCGGAGCGTTGTATGAGCAAAAGTTCTTTCTTCGCTTTAAGGAAGCGAACAAGTGTGTCCCTGTAACTGCTCCCTGAAATGTCCAGATGCTGAATTTTGTAAAGGGATCGGAGGACCAGGATCGGTAATGCCAGCAAATACGTTACCGTGAAAATCCCGCTGGCAATGAGGTACCATGTGTTTAATTTGTTGAAATGGAAGAGGATCAGCAATGCCATACCAAAACAAACAACGGAGCCAATTGTTTCAAAGAATTGCAGTTTTGAAAACCTGTTGTAATATCTTTCTTCTGTCATTTTAAGGATCAGTTTATCTGTTAATTTTTTTTGTTCTGCCAGCTGCCCACTCAATTGGGACCATACTGTATTCATCTCTTCCCAGTCCATACAATTATAATTAAGTAACCTCTGATTTTAGTTTTGCCTTGATCCTGGAAATGCGGGTCGCTACATTTGTAAGGGTAAGGCCTGATATCTCTGCGATCTCCTCATATTTCCGGCCTTCCAGCAATAACAGCATCAACCCTCTGTCCAATAAATTCAGGCGGTGGATACAGGTGTACATTTTTTTTAAGCGTTCCTCGAAAAGTGGGTCGGGATTGTCATTCTCAAAGGACAGAACCTGGTCTGTTCCTGTAAACCCTGGCTTTCTCTTATTTTTTTTTAGTTGACTGATGGCCGTATTCAAAGCCACCTTATACATCCAGGTGCTGCGCTTGGCTTCATTCCTGAAAGAATCAAAGGAACGCCAGAGCTGATATACAATTTCCTGGTACAGGTCTTTCTGGTCATGACTATTCTGGGTGTATAGGGTCGTGACTTTGTATATGAGGCCTTCGTTTGCTTTTATTATCTGAATAAATTCCCGTTGCTTGCCCATCAAGTTTCACTTCCTGTTTGACCTATTAGTTTGTCCGGGGCAGAAAAAATCACACATCCTGGTCCTTATTAATATCCTGACAGAAAATTGAGCTGTGACAGCGGGCCTACATGGAGCGAATCTTGTCTATAAACCTCCGCAATTCCCCGGGAAGATTGGAATCATCAAACACGGCTTCGCAATCCCTGGAGGCGGTTGTCAGTTTAATACGGTATACCCTGCCATCACGAAGTGATTCATTAAGCCCGGAAGGGGTATCTTCGAGATAGCTGAGAAGTTGCTTTTCCTTTTTTCCTTCCATCTCCAGGATACCTTCATATTCTTTTGGGATGCCGGTAAATCCACCTTCTATAGTAATAGTGTATTTCATACGGTTACCTGGATTAAACCAACTGCCGCAAAACTTTGGCGAACTGCCTCGGGGGCTGCACTGCTTACTTTATTGGCATTGGTCAGGAGGCGGGCAGTTTCCAGGATAATATCGAGCATGTCCAGGAAAGTGGCTGTTCGCCACAAAGATTTTAAGGTCTCAAACCAAATCAGTGCACAATCCTCAATGCCAATTTCCAGGCAGCAAAGGTAAAAGGCTTTGTTTGGAATGCCGGAATTGATATGTACCCCCTGGTTGTCGGCAGTTCCCGTATAATACTTATCCATATGGGCCGGTTGAATATCAAATTCATTTGCCGTACCCGGCGCCTTCATCGATCTGATGGCAACCCCCGGGAATGCATCCATTACGATGGTATCACCGATAAGCCAGTTGGCATCCGCGAGGTCCTGTTTAAAATATTTTTGTTTGATGATCGTCCCGAATACATCCGAAAAATGTTCATTGAGGGCACCAGGCTGACCCTGGTACTCCAAATTCGACAAAAATTGGGTCACCCCATGGGTTAGCTCATGGGCCACCACATCAACGGCGGTTGCAAAATCAGTGAATTCCTTTCCATCACCATCCCCGTAGGTCATTTCGTCCCCATCCCAAAAAGCATTGTTGTAATTGAGCCCATAATGGATATTGGAAATAACGTCCATTCCGTTGCCGTCGATCGAATTCAATCCAAATATTTCCCGGAAATAATCCCGGACAAAACCAGAAGTATCATAAGCACCACTTACGGTTGGGTCATCGGAAGCTGTACCCCCCTCTTCCAGAACCAGTTTATACCTTTGTTCATATTTATGCTGACTGTCATAAACATACCGGTCGCCTTCCCCTTTTTCAGTTTTTCGGACCAACAATTGATTGAGTATTGTGTTCCTGCGCTGAAGGATCCTGTTGGTATCATTTAAGGTTTTCTTGCAACTAATATTGCCTTGTTTAGCCAGTTCCTCCAGGATATGTGGGGGTATGATCTGGCATTTAACGGAATTGCACATACACTGGGGGGCTTACGATTTGTCCCTACAAGATCGAATCTTTTCCCGTTAAAATCAAATAAAGTTGATGGTTGTAGCAATCCTTTCGGAGCGGCTGGTCCGGAAGCCTTTCCACGATTTGAGTGAGGATCCCGGTAGCCTTATTCTGTTGGGAACAAACTGTTATCAACCCCCGGCAACAAGGATATGGCATTTTTATAATATACCTTGCGAAGTACTTCATCCGGCAGGTCCAGGCCGTACATTGACCAGAATGCATGGTACTTTTTATAATACGGGAAATACTCATCAGCTGTTTCCAAAACCCGGAAATAGGTGGGGAACTCTTCCGGATTCCAGCTATCCTTGCCAAATAGGATACGATCCTGGTACTTTATAAAAAAGGCTTTTGCATGCCTTGGTTGCCTTCCCAATTCTGCTATTACAGCTGCAATGCCCACGTACATATTCGGCATTTCCTCCATCAATTCCCCCAACCTGCCGAGGTTGTTTGCATACCAGCCCATGTGGGCATTAATGAATTTGGTGCCCGGGTTCTTTTTAATCACCCGGTGTTGCTCATCTATGATCTGCTGCCAGGGGGCCGGGTCCGTATCAGACCGTTTTCTTCGTGGATGGGTCTTTAGTTCCAGCCACCTTTCATTTTGTTTGTCCATGGGATCCCAGAACGATTCCGGATCAGCGGCGTGGATCAATACAGGGATACCCAATTCGCCGCATTTCTTCCATACCGGGTCCAGCCTTTGATCATCAATCGCAAGGCGCCTGCCTTCGCTGTCGGTGTTCCGTAAACCGAGGCTCTTGTAGATTTTTAATCCTTTCGCCCCATTTTTTACATCCTGTTCCAATCGGGCCACGGCCTTTTCTGCCCACGCTTCCGAACCCACCCCATCAAAATCAACATTGGCAAACACAATAAACCTGTTGGGGTAGTTACGGTGTATGTTATCGATTGCCCCCGTTATATCGGCTCCGCTGCCCCCGCTTAAATTTACCATTACCGCCATGTTGATCTTATCCATATCTGCTACTAGTTCTGACAGGTCCATAGCGGCCATCTGCCGCTGATGACTGTGGATATCGATAAATGGAAATTTTGCCCGGGGCACTTCATGTGTGGGAACAACCAAAGTGGATGGAGGGTTATATTCTTCGAATCCCATTTCCTGGCTCCAAATGCTACTTATATGAAAGGCCAGAATTGCGGCCCCCGTTAACACATACCTCATTTTTTTGGTTTTTATAGTGCATGAAAGTACTATAATTTACCCGAAACTTATCTTCGTTCCGGCCAAAATTCAGAACCGCCACAAGCATAAAAAAACCCTGGAGGTTCCTTCAGGGTTGAATAAAATGCCTCCTTTTTCAGGAACTCTTTTTACTTTTTCCGGAGCTCGCATTCGTTCTGACGGTCCTTTTTCCGGCATTGTTTTTTGGATTGGTGCCCCCCCGGTTGCACGGACTGTCCTTTATTTATCCCCCTTTTTTGCGCACGGTGACAAGGCTGCCCGATCCATCGGGACTCCTATTGGCAGCTGTGGTCGTTTTACGGCCATCGCCCCTGTCCATGGACACCACCCTCCCGGTGGTTTCATCAGCCTGGTTTTATGCGGGTTCTTATCACCCGGCCTCCACCGGCATGACCAGATGTGGCATTTCTGCCTTGTTTTGCACTCCTAAAATCTTTAAGTCGAGGAATCCAGCCCTTTCAACAGCTTGCGGTAATCCGCTGCTGTATCGATGTCGGGGTTGTTGGCAGGCGCAGCAAACCCCAGGGAGTCGAGGCTGTTTTCCCGCAGAATTGAACGTGCGCCCCCCTCCCCTTTTAATCCGGATAGCTTTGGGAAATATGACCTATCAAAAATTACGGGAACCCCTATATGTTTCCCATATAAGGTCCCCACAATCCCATATTCGTTTTCCGTATAGGCATCGATCAGGACATTGAGGAAATTACTGTCTATCAGGGGTTGGTCACACAGCATGATCAAAATACCATCTGCCACCTTCTTTTCTGCGAGCAAATGATCAACGCCACAGGAAATGGAGCCTCCCATGCCTTCCTCCCAGTTGTTATTTATCAGGAATTCGGTGGTAGTATCGGACAGTGCGGCCCGGATGCTCTGTGCCTGGGAACCCAATACAACCCGTACCCCAGCGGCCTTAGATTCGTGTGCTATAGCTATGGTATGGCCCAACAGGGTTTTATTTTTCCATGGCAATAATTGTTTAGGGTGCCCGAGGCGGGAGGAAGATCCGGCTGCAAGGATTAAAGCGATAACCCTTTTATTCATCACGTGTGGATACTGTTTTGTTTATTTTTTAATGCGATAGGCTCCTGGTCCCGGATAACCGACAGGATCTCTGCAAGAATGGCAATTGCGATCTCCTGGGGTGTTTCCGCACCGATGTTGAGGCCGGCCGGGCCATGTATCCGGTCGAAGAATTCCAACTCCAGCTCCGGTTCCCGCTCCATGATTTCCGCCAGGAGTTTTTCGCGCCGCTTTGCCGGACCCAACAGACCGATATAGATGGGTTCTACCTCCCGCAATTTCAAAAGGAACTGAAGATCTTTGGCATAATTATGTGTCATGATCATCACGGCGGTCTGCGAATCAATATCGGCAACGGGCAGGTCATCCGGAAGCAGGGCATACAACTCCCTGGATCCCGGAAAATCCATGCTGTTCTTTTCTTCTGTGGGCGGAGCTACAATTACGACTTCCCAGCCTGTGAGCGATGCGAAGGCACAGAGTTGAACGGCATCGTGTTCTGCGCCGATAATAAGAAGTTTAAAAGCCGGTTTCATCTCCTGGCTCAGAACCTCCAGGTCCGGGCCCGGGATAAAACCGGGTCGTACCGGGAGAAGGTTGCCCTGCAAATTGATGCCGGAACCAAACTGCAGGCCTGTTCCCTCACGTTGAGAAAAGTAGGACGCTACAGTAAACGGTTGGCGCGATTTGATGATCTTCCTAAAAGCTGACAGGAAGTTCACATCCGGATCTATTGGTTCAATGAGGATATACAGGATACCTTCACATCCCAGGCGGTACCTCCCGTCATAGGTCATCATCTTCGGGATCCGGGATTGGAACACAGATTCTGACTGCCGGAAAATTTCTTTTTCGACACACCCACCACTTACCGCTCCGATCATTTCCCCGTTTTCCAGTAATAACATCCTAACTCCCGGCCGGCGGTATGAGGAACCTTCCAATGCCACCACGGTGGCCAATGCGGCCGTAAGGCCTTTTTCCCGCCCCAGTTCGAAAGCATCTATAATTTTGATAAGTTCATGTGTCATCTACGCAATATTTCGGATGGATAGGAACGGTACGGAATCGCCTTTTTTATAAGGATCCTGCGAAGGTTCCAGGATGATAAACCCATCGGCAAGGGCAAGGGTTGTCAAATCCCCCGATCCGTTATCCTTTAATCTTTCAGCATATAAAACACCCCCGGAGATGGAAATCCGGGCATTTAAAAACTGCGTCAGATCCGGATGTGCTTCCAAATCCTCTTTCAGCACTACAGTACTGTTGGATCGAGGCAGGCCGAGGGATTGGTGAAGCCACGCTTTAAAATAGGCCTGATAGCAAACAAAAGTTGAAACCGGATTCCCGGGGAACGAAAAAATAAGGGTTTTTGTCCTGGGGTGGAATCCGAACCAAAATGGCTTACCCGGCCTTTGCAGAACCCGGTGAAAAATTTGCACCACCCCAATTTCACTAAGGACCTCGGGGATAAAATCGAATTTTCCTTTCGAGACGCCGCCGCTGAGGATGAGGACATCAATTTCATGCGAGGCATAGGCCAGCTTAGGGCGGATGATATCCTTATCATCTTCCAGGTGCAGTAACAAAGGTAATATCCCTTCTTCGGAAAGTGCCGCTGCCAGTGAATAGCTGTTTGATTTGCGAATCTGATGGGCCAGGGGGACCTGATCTATTTCCACCAGCTCATTGCCGGTAGAAATAACGGAAACTGTCGGCAATTTTTTAACGCGCACCGAATCCTTTCCAACAGTAGCCAGTACGCCCGCCACTGCGGCAGTTATCAGGACATTCTTTTTTACCACCAAAGAACCCGCGATGGCATCGCTACCCTTATGATGGATATTGGCACCTGCAACGGGGGGCTTCAGGAGTCGGGCTACTCCATTTTCAATTTCCAGATCCTCGTACATCACAACGCTGTTTACGTCTTCGGGGACTACTGCGCCAGTCATGATCTCAAAACACAGGGTAGGGTCTTCCAGATTCCTGGAGGGGGTGCCTGCCGGCAACAATCCATTGATTTGAAAGGTTTCCAGTTTATTTTCAAAGGCCTGGAAATGCAGGGCAATGCCATCCTTGGTTGAACGGTTAAAGGGAGGAAAGTCACGATCTGCAAAAATATCTTCTGCCAATACCCTTCCCGTAGCCTCCCGCAGCGGGACGTTTTCTTCCCCGTAGTCGCGGGCCTGTTCCAGGACCAGTTGATATGCTTCTTTAAATGTTTTCATTAGAAAATAGTTAGTCCCATCCCGTTTACAAGTAATACCCTCACGCCTACGATAAAGACCAGCAGGGATGTAATTATCTTAATTCCCCTGCCACTTAATTTAATCAAACTATACCGGATCCCCAACTGTCCGCCCATGATTACAGCGGCAGCTAAAAATACTACCTCCAGCCAGTTTACCTGAAAGGTACCACTTGTAAGCAGGCCGGCTACACCCGAGACCGAATTGACTAATATAAAAAAACTTGCCAAGGCAGCAATCTTTATGGAGGTATCCCACCGCATGTGATTCAGCAGCGGGGCCAGGAAGATCCCCCCTCCTATCCCTACAAGGCCGGAGAGCAGCCCTATTACAGCACCCAGCACATAGGTAAGGTATGGCGGGTAATGCCGGGAGCTATGGTCCGGACCGGACCGGTTGAAACTCTGAAATGCGAGCGCAAGGGAGGAAATCACAAGCGTAAAACCTAAGATTATAAAAAAAATACGTTCTTCAAGTCGGAACGACGCCCCAACGAATGCCAGGGGGATACTGGTGACGATAAAGGGCAGGAATTTCCGGAAAATCAAATGTCCTTTGCGGTAATATAAATAACAACTCCCTGTCACAACCAGGAGATTGCATACCAACGCTGTGCTGCGGATGGTCAAAAAACTGGTAAGGACCAGGGCTAGTATTGCAAGGTAGCTGGATCCGCCACCAAAGCCCACCGATGCATATAACATGGCGATCACAAAGAACAAAACTACTACCCAAAGGATTTCGGGATAGCCTATAAGCATACCATCCTGTAATTGTCCAGTCCCCCTTCCACATTATAAACCCTGCTTTCCGGGAACACTGATTTCAAATGCTGTAAGGCAATCTTGCTGCGTTTTCCTGTTTGACACAAACAGTAAATAGGCTGCTTCGCGTCTATTTCCTCCAGCTTCTGCCCTATTTGCTCGAGGGGGATATTCCGGGCCTCCGGTAAGTGGTCTGCCTGAAACTCGCCTGCAGACCGGACGTCTATAAGTTGTATGGGAGATCCTGTTTCAAGCAGCTTCCGGAGTGAGCTTACTGCAAACCCGCAACCTTCTAAAACGGAAGGGGTACCGTACGTTGCTTCTAATTCTTTTCTCAGGGTATTCGCCGGTACAACATCAAACCCAATAGTTAGGGTAGATGGATTCAATCCGTTGTATATCAATAGCTTGCCAGATAATGGAGTGCCAATCCCCGTAAGTACCTTAACAGCTTCCAGCGCCTGCAGACTCCCGATTATGCCCGGCAGCACCCCCACAACCCCATGGGTATTACAATCCGGGGTCTCCCCTTCTCCCGGCATATCGGGAAAAAGGCATCTATATGTTGGCCCACCCTTGTAATTAAAGACACTTACCTGTCCTTCAAAACCATGTAAGGCACCGGATACAAAAGGTTTTTTCAAGATCACACAGGCATCATTGATGAGATACCTTGTAGCAAAATTATCGGAAGCATCGATAACCAGATCATAGGCTTCCAGTATACTGAGGGCATTATCCTTGGCCAGAAAGGTGTTGTATGCTTTGAATTCAGTACCTGAATTCTGAGCTTTGAGTTTTTCAAGGGCAACAGCTAATTTAGGCCTTCCCAGGTCTTGTTCTGAATACAGGGGTTGCCGGTGCAGGTTGGAGAGTTCGACAATATCCTGTTCCACTATCCCCAACTTGCCAATACCCATGGCGTTGAGGTATTGCAATACGGGTATACCCAAGCCACCAAGGCCAACCACCAGTACGCCTGCTTCTGCCAATTTTGACTGAGCATCCGCCCCAAAGCCCGATAAGGACACCTGCCGTATGTACCGTTGCTGGTTCACTTATCATCTAATTTTAAAAGGACTTTTTCATAATCTTCCCTGGAATTGGCATTTATGAGCACCGACTCATCATCGGGAACAACCAATTTGACCCGGGCATTGATAAGGAATTTCCGTGGACAGGTGCCTGTACCACGGGAAAGGTATTCAAGGGATTGTTGTAATCCGGCAGGTTCCCAGATCGCGGCCAGAGGTTCCGGAAGTCCGCTCTCCAGTGTTGAAAAGGAGGTTGCAAGCTTACTATGGTCCCTTTCCCTCATCAGATGCTTCAATGCCGGCAGATTCATCAGCGGCAGGTCACAGGCCAATACAAGCCATGCCACCTCCGCATTGGTATCGAATGCGCTTAATAGGCCATTATATGGGCCCTTGTACAGGTCCTTGTCTGTTATGAAATCGGCACCTGCCGGAAGGCTTGCAACCTGGTCTTCCCGGACACTGTAATAGGTACGCGTACAGACCTGGCTGAGCAGCGCGAAAAGGTATTCGCGCTGGGGCCGGTCATGGTAAATAATTGTACCCTTGTCCTCCCCCATCCGGCTGCTCTGACCTCCGCAAAGTACCAATCCATAAACATCCGCACCGGAAAATAATTTCTTCATGCTGTATCAATTCGTATTATCCCCCCCTTATATAATCAGCTGTGCAGCACCTTTACCACGTAATCCTGCTGTTTTAGGATCATCCACCAATGGATGTCATGGAACTATCAAAAACACCGGAATACTGCTGTTGGGCTTCAAATCCTGTTTTCGCCCTGCTTCCCACGGCCTTCACAATGGCGTTCCGGATCGTAGCTTCTGCATTGTCATTCCGCATATATTCCCGAAGGTTGATAACCGGTTTCCCATACAGGCATGTTATGACATCACCCGTAGCAGTGATCCGCAAGCGGTTGCAGGAACCGCAAAATGTCCGGCTGAAGGAGGGTATAAGCCCAAAAGACCCTTTATGGCCTTTGATCTTGTAATTGACAGAAGTGGATGTCCTGGGTGAGGCTATCTTTTCCGCCTCCGGATATTCCTTCAGGATATACGCCAGGATTTTTTTATGATCCCACTTGATGGTGTCAAAATTTTTGCTTCCCCCGTTGAACGGCATTTCTTCAAGGAAACGTACCGAAACAGGATAGCGTTTTTGCAATTCGAGGACCGGCAGGATCTCTTGTATGTTCTGATCCTGCAATACGATGAAATTAACCCTTACATTGAAGCCTTCGGTAATAAGACGGATGAGGTTGTTGTAAACAATATCGTACTGTTCCCTCCTTGTGATACGTTCAAATGTTTCCTTATGTATGGCATCCATGCTTACATTTACATTCAGGATGCCCAGTTCCTTCAGCTCTGCTATATAAGGCCCTATAAGGGTTGCATTCGTGGTGATGGAAATATCGGTTAGCCCTTCCAGTTCGCTCAGGTATCGAAGCAATACCATGAGATCTTTCCTGACAAAAGGTTCTCCACCGGTTATCCGGATCTTATCTATCCCCTGTCCCACCAGTATTTTACTAAGCCTGCAAAGTTCTTCGATAGTGAACAATGTATTTTTTTTGGCAAAGTCGATTCCTTCTGCAGGCATACAATAGTTACACCTCAGGTTACAGCGGTCCGTTATGGCCAGCCTTAGGTAGTTGATCGTTCTGTTATGGTTGTCTATCAACATATTTTTTTCCTTAACTTTTAAGGTAACCCTCTGCCGGGAAAACACCGTTGGCCTGCGCAGATCGGAGGAATCAATTACCGGGACCCGGTCACAATTAATTGCTGATGAATTTATCCGCCGCTTACAGGCGGGATCAACGCAATTTCATCAAAGTTATCGATTTTAGTGTTATCCAGTGCATAGGAATTATTCACAGCTATTGCCAATGAGGATAATTTTGTTAACCCCGGATAGGTATTGCCCAGGTAAAACTTCAGGTCCCCGACTGTTTTTAGCCTTTGTGCGCTGGACAGCGGGAGGCTAATGGTACCACTACCCACTATGTCTTTGGTAACCCCGAAAAGTAAAATATTCATATATCAGCCTGTATTTGCCTCGTCCTGCTGGAGCCCGGTGCTTTTAATAAAAGCGGTTCCCGGTAGCAGCTACCGCATCGTACGGGTAAGCCAGAATCTGTCAAAATTGGTTCTCTGGGACAACCCCCCGGAGCATGTGAAATCCATGTACCTCATTTAGTTTCTGCAAGACCCCATAATTGTTTAAAGTTATTAAAAATAGCAGCATTACGGATGCGTTTAACAATTTTTAAACGTTAAAAAGCTACTGCGAGCGTAATACCTTGTCCCGTAATTCCCGCCATGTTATCAGTTTAATGTTTGCTTCTTCCAGCAATTTTTCGCATTCCGGGCTGGTGAAGAAGTCGAAATCAGCCTGCCGCCAGGCTGCTCCCCACTCCGGATGGTCCACGGTAACCGCCTTCATTTCCGAATCGTCATAGGCCAGATGGATCAGGAGGCAATGGAGGCCCGGCTTCAGGGATGCAAAAAGTTCTTTGTAGTAAGTGGCAGTTCCGCTTTCATATTGTGCGGGTTCTATTGAATGGATCTGGTCCATTACTATGGTCGGGTCAGACAGCAGGAGACTGATCTCCTCATTTTGCATCGCATAGATCCTTTGATCGAGCAAAACCGGCAGCTTGAATTCCCGGCCAATTTTCATATAAGCCGCCGTATAATCGGGGGTACCGACGGCAGCACCCATATGGGCATCGAGATGGGTTACGTCAATTCCTGCACGATAAGCCTTTTTAACCTGGTTGCGCAACTCTGTTTCCACATGTTCCGGGGACCCGTAAAGCAGCAGGCTGTCAACCTGTCCGTAAAAATAGCCATCCCTGTTTACCAGCGTTGCCACGGAATCCCTGGAAGTGACGGGAGACCATTTATAATATTTCCACTCGCTGGTCAGCGTAAGGTGCAGCCCCAGATCCGCCTTCCTGTTTCTCCGCGCATAGGCAGCGATTTCGGGAAACCATGGACAGGGTACCATGATACTTGCAGAATTCACCGGGCTGTTTTCCAGTGCTTTTATGCTGGCCGCATTTTCGGAATGGGATACCCCAAGGTCATCCGCATGGATAATGAGCAATTTGGAATCCGCGGGATAGCCCAGTTTCTCCGCAACGGAGGGTTGTTGTCCGCTAAGGAAAAATCCCGTCAGACAACTGATAATCACTAGTGTGGTATTCTTCATAATCCTGATAAATAAGGTGTAAAGGTATTGCAAAAGTTAAACTTTAAAATAATTAGTACAACGCACTGACAAGAATTACCAAAGAATTTTACTACAGCTATAATTAAATCAGGTTTTGAACGTTCTGTTGGTTGAACAGAAAAACTATTTGAATATGAAATCCACTCTTAGAATCTTATCATCCCTTTGTATACTTGCCTTTTTAGTTTCCTGCGGCAACGCAGATAATGATGTGATCTTCGATGTAGACCCGGGGGGCCTGGGCCAGGGAAAACCTGTAGATGACTGCCTCAACCTGGGGGCCAGCGACCTTGTTCTATCCATTCAGGACCAGTTTACCACGTTGCCGGGCAAAGTTTCCATATTCTTTAAAGTCTCGGATACGGATGGCAAACCAGTACCCGGATTGACTGCTTCCCAGTTTACGATTTACGAACAAGGCCGGAATGACGATTGCTTCAATACAATATCCACCTCCGAATCGTTTGCCAGGATATCCCCTAATTCCCAGATCTTTAACAACAATACCCTATTGGTACTTGACCTGAGCAACAGTGTTCTGAGCAGCAGCCTGAGTGAGCTGAAGACGGCTTCTGTCAGTTTTATAAACAATGTTATGCCGGAGAATGATATCGAATCCTTCAAAATGGCGATCTATTGGTTTGACGGGGAAGATGAATTGCATTTGCTAAATGAACTTACTCCCTCCAAAGAGCAGCTGATCACTTCAATAGAAGGTATTACGGATGACATTAGCAATGACCCGTCAACGGATCTTTACGGCGCGGTCATAAAATCCACAGACCTGGCCACCGAGGTTTTAAATGCCAGCACTTCCGATGATCGTATAGGAGCAGCCTCCGTGGTTGTTTTTACCGATGGAACGGACCAGGCTTCGCGCTACACGGAGACCGCTGCCCTGCAAAAGGTGAATGATGCCAACCCCAATATTTCGTTTTTTACCATTGGGCTTGGCGGGGAGATCGATACAGAAGTGTTAAGCGCCATTGGGAAAACATTTAGCGTTTTTGCCGGTAACAAGGAGGAACTGGAAACAAATTTCAATGAGATCTCCCTACGGGTCTCCGAACAGGCTAACAGCTTCTACCTTTTTGAATATTGTACCCCCAAGCGCGATGGCAGTGGGGAAAACAACCTGGCCATACAGGTGAAAGATGGCAGCAGGCAGGGGTCCGTACAAACAAAATTTGATACCAAAGGCTTTACGGGAGGCTGTGAATAAGTTGTGAAGATTCAATCAGCCCTGTAATGATACGGTCCTTTTTCCGTATCCCCATAATCCAGAAAAGAGGAGTATCCTTGCCGATGCTCCTCTTTTTTATGCGTTTTATCGAGGTAAACCAATCCGAAGTAGGGTTTATGGATGTTTCCTTGTTTTATATATAACACACCAAACAACTTCAAACCCACATCCTAAAACTGAAATTGATGTTTAATGTAATGATGAGAAATAATGGATGTAATCAACGAAATTATCAGACAGAGTGCCATAGGCCAACTATCGAACTGGTTTAAAAGCCTAGTAATATTCCTGTTTTCCGCAATAGTGGTCACCTTGTTATCCATGTTGTTATTCCTGCTGGTAAACGGCACGCAACTGAATATTACCTTCGGTTATTGACCGCCGGCAAAACGATTGATCAAGGTGAAGGTGGATGCTATCGGTAGATCATGGCATTCCCAAAATCACCCGCTCCTGTAACCAGGTCAATCAGGAACCCATTGATCACTGCGTAGCGGTATTCCGTACCTTTTTGCAGCAGAAAGGTGGGGTTGATCCCTACATTCAACCGAAACTCAGGGAGTTTGTAGCCCGTGCTGATAACCTGGAGGGGGATCCTGGATGACTTTACCTTGTCCGGTATATTTTCCACCCGAACATAGCTATAGCCCGATCGAAGCAACTTGATGGGATCCAATTCCTGCAAATCCTTCATGGAGTTCAGTACCCCCGGATACACGCGCCCCTGCCTCGCCGTATATCCGGTCGCATCCAGGGTATCGTATCCGTAATAGGTCGAAAGGTCGCCCTGATCTACGATCCGGCTGCTATACCAAAAATCTGACTGCCCTTCCTTTTCAACTTCGAGTTGGTGAATGCCCAGGTCCAGGGTGTACTTTTCTCCCAATAATTCATACCCAACCCCTGTAAGCTTCAGGTCGAATAATTTCCGGTCATTTTCAGGGATTTCCTGATAAGCTTCCAACGGCAGGTCCTTATAACTTTCATTTGCGATGGTATAGATGGCCGAAAGTATGGAAACATAGTTTAGTTTGCGGATTTCCTGTTTTTCCGCATCCCCGGGATAACCCCCGGATTCAATAAGGATTGCACTTGTTCCCCATTTCTGGATATTGTCGCCGAATGCCCTTGGTTCAAAATCGTCATTGTAGCGTCCCACCTGGCCAGGGGCATATTTTTGGATGATGCCGTTCATAAATACGATAACCTTCATCGCATTGCCCCTTACTTCATTGACCTCCTTTTCATAATTATAAGCAGGTGCCAGATAGGAGATAGTGGCAGGCTTATCGGTGCGTTCCGCGTTGTAGTACGTACTTTGGTCATGCAGGTTAAACCCAAAGTCGGCTTCCAGGCTGTCACGGACCTGTTTCAGGGCCCTTCCCTCAGGAGATTGCAGCGCCAGGGCATCCCGGTTGATATCGATCCCCAGGGTATTGCGCCGCTGGTAAGCCTCTGCCCCGTCCGGATTCAGCATGGGCAGGAAATGTAGCGTCAGGCTGCTAAGTATTTCCTCCTTTTCTTCCGAAAAATCATCACTTTTCAAAAAATTCAGGATATCAAAAATTGCCTGGGTAGCCGTGGGTTCGTCTCCGTGCATCTGGGACCACAAAAACACATTTTTAGGGCCACTTCCGATACTGATAAGGGTAAGATCCCGTCCTTCTATGGACCTGCCAACATGGTTTACCGTAAATTTGGGGTTGTTACGATATGCATCAATGAGGGGTTGCAACTGCTGGTGTTTGATCCGGCGTTTATCCAGTGTTGGTTCCCTGTAGGTCTCATAGGTTTCATACAGGGATGTGGTGATATCCTGGTTTTGCCCGCATAACTGCAGGGTACATAACAGGGGCAGTATGGCAAGGATAATGTTAATGTTCATGGATTATGGTTTTTTTGGTATGGGTTTAAAATTAAACTTTTTCGTTGCTTTTCGCACCTTCCGCATAAAATCTATCCCGGGGTCTGTCTTGATGGTACGATACGAATCATCCTTCTCGAGCCATAGCGTGCTTCCCTCAAAACTGGTATATTCATAATGTCCGATTAAATAGCTTACAGGATATTTGGACTTCAGGTGTTTCACCAGCCAGATATTGGCACGGAGTTGTGCCCTGGTCAGGGGTGTCCCGGGCGTACCTCCTACATTCTCCACGCCGATGGCGCTGTGGTTCAGGCCGATGACATGGCGGGCCATCCTGGTTTCCGGCATCAGCCGGTATATTGTACCATCCCTGTCCACCAAAAAATGGGAAGAGACATTCAGATTACCGGCAGATTGGATATCGGTCCGGGAGCCCGATATAAAGGCCGGATCAAATGTTTTAAATGATGCTTCAAAGGTAGGGATGGCGGTCCAGTGCAATACAATCATCCGGGGCATGATAACGGGGGCCCGTTGTTCAAGGCCATAGCGTTCTGACAGGTATTGCAGGCTGAGTTGGTCGCGGTCCGCTGAGAATTCGATAGGTCTGTCTATGATCTTTATGGGTGCAGCGCAGGATGCCAGGGACAGTATTAAAACAAGCGGCAGGGTATACCTCATACAGATCTTAATTTGGAACAGCAAAGGTACTAATTGACCGCTTCCGGAACAGGTTGGGCAGGCCTTCTTTTTACGGCATATTCAATCCTGAGTTTCTTTTTGCCCCATTCCCTTGCTTTACCGATATCCAATCCCATATATATATCTATCCGTTTACGCCACCGGTAATGCATCTTATCCTTAACGCGATAAATCCCCGGTAAACCCGGGATTTTTACCCGGGTGTCATAATCAAATCCAAGATCCAGGAGGTCCCTTGAAACAGCGATACATTTCATGCCAGGACGAAGTGTATCCCCCCACGCTGCCAGGCTGGGATGGTTGGCCGTTTGGGATGGGACAGAATTATAGGCAGAGACCGTCACATCCATGGTTTTCCAGACATAATCCTCTTTCACCTTACAGCTGTCTATACCAAGACATACTGCTATTATCAGGATTCCTGCAATACTTTTTTTCATTCTGAATTCCGTTTTAATTTGTTCTCAAGGAACATGAGGTCTGCCTGTTTTTCCTGCCAAAGTCGGGTTAGCCTTTCAGGAGCCGCATTAAATGAATAGCTGAAGGCACTGAGGACAAGGTCGAGGTCCCCGTCCCCGTCCACATCCCCGGCATCCATCAAAAACCACCGGGCGGTTTCCATCGCACCCGCAAATGAATAGGGGGCAAAGCTGAAGGATTGGCTGTCCTGGTTCTCAAGATACATAAAAGGGTTTTGATGGTTCTTATAATCCGGGAACGTGGACAGGAGCGCCATATCCACATCGCCGTCCTCATCAAAATCGCGCGCCACCACCCGTGTGGCCCCAGGCATGGGATAGAAGAATACCTCTTTAAATGAATTGCCACCCTGGTTCAGGTGGATGCGCATTCCGTGATAGGGTTTTTTGATCACGGATCTATCCGCATTATCGCCATTGACCGTAATGATGTCCATATCACCATCCGCGTCATAATCCAGCAGTTCAAACCAGCTGCTACCATATACCGGGCTAAACCGGATCACTTTTTTGGCCACAAATCGAAGGTCTTCCTGCTGGAACAGGATGGTGATCCCCTCATCGCCCTGTGCGGTCAGGACCACAATATCTTTTTTTCCATCCCCGTCCATATCTTGGGCAACCGCCCGGATCGTTCCCGGCTGGTTGAGCAATACGGTACGGTGAAGCTGTTTATCAGAACCCATTGAAAAGAGGGAGAGCCTCCCTGCCAGGTCGCCGTATTCGCACACCACAAATTCATCATAGCCATCCCCGTTAAAATCAGCTACCAGGGTATTAACCGGCCTGTGCAAATTTTGGGATACCACGCTTTTTGATTTGCCGCTTACACGGAACACTGCCCCCCCGGATAATTCTGAAGGCCTGAGGTTTCCAATCGTCGTAGCATAGGTATTGCCCCCCCTTTTTGCATAGTCAACCACCCCAACGGGGAATCTTCCCAAAAGATGTTTTTCCCGGAGCGCGCGATCCAATTCCAACAAATTTCCGGACACCTCCCCAATTATGACTTTTTTAGTCCCTTCATCAAACCTGAGTAGGGTTATGCCAGGGCGGTTGTTGCTATCAAGCATAACGGCCTTCGCGGAAAACAGCTGCAATTCTGCAGGGGGTTCTGGTTTTATTGGGAATACCAGCGAATCAGGCGCTGAATCAAGGACATACTCTTTTAGAAGTTCCCAGTCTGCGGGGCTGATGGCCGGATTGCCGGGAAAAGCCCCTGTTTTAAGAACAGCCTCCATCTCAGTGAAGGACAGGCCCTCTAACGGATCAAAGGCAGTATCCTGTATGCCCAGCCTGTGGCCCATCTCTGGTAAAATGTTCTGTGCCCAAATGCTTTTGGGGAGGTCCCGGATATCCGGGGCCAAATGGCACCCGGAACAATTGTTCTTAAAAAGGTCAGGACCATGGGTATTTACCGGGGAGGAACATGCGAAGATCACAAATAATAAAAATCCAACTCTGATTTTGGACATATCTTTATATTAGCTGTTTTAAAGTTACCTATTAATTTAAATACACAATCCGCCATCGGCGGCCAACCTCTCCCGGATGAAATATTTTTTGCGGATCCTGTTTGTAATTGTCCTCATGCTCGGTGGGTTAGCCATTTATAACTACCCCAGGCTAAACATCATTGCTGGTTATGCCGCAAAAAACATGGCCTCCACATTATTCATAAGCGGGCGGCCTGAAGAGGATATCAGCCGGTATGACAATAATGTCCCGCTGATCAAACTGGCAGAAACACGATTGGATCCCGCAGACCAGACGGTGGCAGCTTCCGTATTCGGGCTAATGGAAAGAAAGGCGGTACGGAGGGGTGAACTGGGATGTGTCCTCATCAATGATTCCTATGACCCTTCCAGGGGGATTTTGCAGCCCAGGCGGCAGCGGGAGCCCAATGACCTGCCTTTCCCATATGGAAACGGACCCCAGGCCGATACACTTTTTGCCAATGTGGATTACCCCCTGTTGGAAAAAGCCATAAACCAGGCATTTTCCGATTCCGTATCAGAGAAGACCCGTACGGTGCTGGTAGTGTACAAAGACCATATACTGGCAGAAAGGTATTCCGGGGGTGTTGGAAAGGTAACCCCGGTTTTGGGATGGTCCATGACGAAAAGCATCCTGGCTACCCTGTTCGGGATCCTGGAATACAAGGGAAAATTAAATGTCCGGGAAGACCACCCTTTTCAGGTATCATCGGACGCCCATAAAAATAGTGGCACAAAAGATGCAATCACCCTGAACCACCTGCTGCGCATGCAAAGTGGCCTGGCCTGGGATGAGGATTATACTTCCATTTCAGATGTCACGCGGATGCTGTTCCTTGCAACTGATATGACCCAGTCCCAGGCGGAGAAAAAATCCGTGGCAGCCCCCACAGAAATATGGAACTATTCCTCCGGAACTACCAATTACCTTTCCGGATATCTGCGTGGTAATTTCGACACGTACCAGGAGTATCTCGATTTTCCCTATACCGGATTGATCGACAGGATAGGGATGCATTCAATGCTGCTCGAAGCCGATCTGGCCGGCAATTATGTACTTTCTTCCTATGGATGGGCGACTACGCGCGACTGGGCGCGGTTTGGATTGCTTTACCTGCACCGCGGAAACTGGAATGGCGATCAGTTGTTTGATCCCAGGTGGGTGGAGTACGTTACCAGACCCACTGCAAAATCCAATGGCACCTATGGCGCCCATTTCTGGCTCAATGCCAATGGCAAATACCCGGGTATCCCAAAAGATTTATATTCCGCCAATGGTTACCAGGGCCAATATGTGTTCATAATCCCTTCAAAAGACCTGGTGATCGTACGGACCGGACTTGCGGAGCCGCCTGATTTCAACATCGATAAGTTTCTGGATAACATCCTGAATGCCATCCGGTAACGGGTAAATAAACCGGAAAAAGTCCTTTTCCCAATGTGATCCGCTGCCGCTAAATCCTAATTAGCCAGGCTTTGTTACAGGCGTGACAAGCTTGCTCCAGGTTGTTAGGATGAAAACCCAAATAACAGAAATGCAGCCCGAGACAACATCCAGCGGTGGTTTCACAACAATATTTTCCCGGCATGGCATATCAGTCGTATGTTTACAGTGTAATAATCAAGGAGTTAATTTTTTCATTTTCATATAGTGTTCTCGTAAAAGGGTCCTGTTCTTCCAGATCAGGGCTCTTTTTGGTTTACAACTATTTTCAAGTCCGGAAATTATGGGTGGTCCGTTGCCATCTATCCCCCTAAAACGGAACAGGTGCTGCTATGGCGGACGGAAAGCATTCAATTGCATTCTGATCGCTTATTAAATCACTACAATAAAACATGCGCAGTGCGGAACCCATATCCACCTTTATCGCGGATGGGGAAAGTCTCACGGAGCAGCTGCCATTGCAGGTTTCAATTTCCCCTGTTTGCAGGCCCGGGGAATCCTATTTAAAACGCCCTTCTATAAGCCTGTTCGTTACCTGAACCTGAAGGGCCCCAGTCAAATTCCATTGGAAAAAACGCGGGCCTGTTATTCCGATTCGGGTTTTACCGGAACCGTACCCAACTAAAGTTTGCGGTAATGGATCCCCTGGTGATCACGTATCATTGCCCATGGGGATCGACAAACTTCCTTGCCTGTAGGTTAAGATTGGTGCAAATGGAAATTGCCTGACGCTGTCAGGGGATCCAGTTGTTTTTACCAAAATCCGGCTTGCGCTTTTCCAGGAAGGCATCCCTACCTTCTTTGGCCTCCTCGGTCATGTATGCGAGCCGGGTTGCTTCCCCCGCGAATACCTGCTGGCCCACCATCCCGTCATCGGTGAGGTTCATGGCAAATTTCAGCATTTTGATGGAAATAGGGGATTTGGCCAAAATTTCCCTTGCCCATTGATAGGCGGTATCTTCCAGTTCTTCATGGGGGATCACTGCATTGACCATGCCCATATCACATGCCTCCTGGGCGGAATAATTCCGTCCTAAAAAGAAAATTTCACGGGCTTTTTTCTGGCCCACCAATTTGGCCAGGTAGGCCGACCCATAGCCACCGTCAAAGCTTGTAACGTCGGCATCCGTTTGCTTGAAGATGGCATGTTCCCTGCTGGCAAGGCTCAGATCACATACTACGTGGAGGCTGTGCCCCCCTCCTACCGCCCAGCCCGGGATGACGGCAATCACAACTTTAGGCATAAAGCGGATCAGCCGCTGCACTTCCAGGATATTGAGCCGGTGCCTGCCGTCATCCCCCACATAGCCCTGCTGCCCCCGGGCATTCTGGTCCCCTCCGCTGCAAAAAGCATAGACCCCGTCTTTTGATGACGGGCCCTCCGCAGATAAGAGTACCACGCCAATGCTGCTGTCTTCCTGCGCATCATAAAAGGCCTCATAGAGCTCACTTGTTGTTTTGGGCCGGAAGGCATTTCGCACATCGGGTCGGTTGAAAGCAATACGCGCAACCCCATCACTTTTTTTATATGTTATATCCTCAAATTCCCTGACGGTTTTCCAATTCGGTTTTTTCATTATGATGTACGATTAGCAATTTTTAAAGATAGCGATTCATAGCATATACCTGCAGCTCCAGGAACAGTTGAATCCAAATGCATCCTGTTGTCCTGGCTGTTAACCAGGGTTGAGTCCCGTGTCAACCTTGTCTGTACCGCCCACTGTGCTGGTCTGCGTCTGACTGTTTTTGGCGGTGATCCACTTCGAAAGGTATTTGGTACTGGCCATGGTATGGTGGAGCAAAAGAGAACCCATAAAATTCCGGGACCGGTGTGCGTGCAGATCTTCCTGTACTTGCCTCAATGCTCTTCTCAACCGGCTGCCATGCTCCTTTTTGCCAAAACTCGAATTGATCAGTGCTGTACCGCTGCCCTGCAGGGCGGTCCAGTCTGCTTCGTTTGTATACAAGCCCACCGCGAGCGCTGCGAATGCTTCCGGGTGATCCGAAACATAAGCAGCTGCGGATACGGTGTCTCCAAGGCCTTCAATGCCCATATTGGTTGTTACACTGGGGGTACCGCATGCCATGGCCTCAATTAATTTCCCTTTGAGGCCGGCCCCAAAGCGCAGGGGTGCCAGGTTTACCCTGGATCTCCGCATAACGGCCCCGGAATCTTCAACATGACCCTGCACAAGGAATCCCAGTTGAGGCCGGTTTAATTGCAGGATCCGCTCAGGGAGGTATGCACCGTAAATATGTACTATGGCCCGGGGCATTGCTTTCCGGATCAGCGGCCAGATCACTTCGAACAGCCACAAAAAGGAATCTGTATTGGGGCCATGTTTGCCGTTACCGATACAAATGAAATCTTCCCGGCTGCTGAACGAAGGCCATTTTTGGATGCCAGCTTGGGAAATTTCATCAACCACCAGCGGAAAGTATGCCAGAATGGGGGCTATGATGGGGAGCAGTTCCTGCAACAGGTCCATTTCATAGCGCGAAATTATAAGGGAAAGGTCGCATCGGAAAATGGCTGCGATCTCCCGTTTGGCCATATCGCTTTGGAGCCAGGCATCAACGGAGAATGGTATTCCGGATTCAAGGGCATCCTTCCGGGCAGCCCGCAGGGAATGCAGGTCCTCCGTATCCAATATCCGCAAGGCTGCCGGGGCAAATTGTACTACCCGCCATCCAAACTGCTCTTCCGATATAAACCTGTCGAACAGTACAATTTCGGGTTCGAGCCCGGAAACCAGGTAATCAAATCCGGGCTGGTTAACAACGATATGCCGTATGGAAATACCCATGTCATCCAGGACCCGGGAATGGGAAGAAGCTGCTGCTGTACAGGCAAAGGTAATGTGGTAATCGATTTCAAGGAAAAAGGAAATTAATTGCATCATCCGCTGGCCGGCCGCCGTTGCCTGAGGCTCAGGCCAATTCAATGCAACAATCAGCAGGTTATTCTGGATCATTTTCCGGCATTTTCCGAACGTACAGGTTGTTATAACCTTTCGGCAAACTTCTGGGAGATCCTGAGCCGCAATTTGCGTTCATAATCTTCCTCCAGCCATTCCTTGTAGTTCTTGGTATTATTCATGATGCAATAGGAGTATTGCCGTACCCTGTAGGCAATTTCTTCTTTCAATTTTTTAGCCAGGATCCGGGCTTCAAATACATCTGCACTGTTCTCCACACAGATCTGAGCATGTTGCTCTATACTCCTCTCAAGCACAGTCTTGGATTTAAGTCCCATTGCAAATACTTTCTTGTATTCCTCCTTGACGTTGAATTCGATGTTTTTAGATTTGCCAAACCTGGTGCGAAGTTCAGCTGGCATCTCATAGATGAATTCGCGTTCGATATCCTCATCATTCTTAATATTCTCCAGGAAGAAATCCGGGAAATGGAAAATTTCCTGCCAGTCGATCGGCGCTTCCCATAATCCGAACCGGGAAACATTATTCCCCATGTCCACAACCGTAAATTCATCTTTGTTCGACAATATCCGTGACCCACGCCCGATCATCTGAAAATAGAGGGTCAGGGAACGGGTAGCCCGGTTCAGGATGATCGTTTCCACTGTGGGTTCATCAAAACCGGTGGTAAGTATACTGACGGAAGTCAGCACCGCATCCGGGGTTTCCGAAAACCATTCCAGGATTTCCCGTCGTTCCGTAGCATTGTTCTTATTGTCGAGATGGCGGATGTTATACCCGGCTTTTTTGAATGTTTCATAAACATAGCGGGAAGTACTGATACCGTTGTTGAAAATAAGGGTCTTGGTACCTTTGGCTACCTCCTCATAGGCCCCGAGCAACTTCCCCAGCATGTTTTGGTTGCCATAAAGTTCATCTGAGGATTTCACGGTATAATCCCCGCTAATTCCCAGTTTAAGTGATCTCAGGCTTACGTCATAGTTATATACCTTAGCCCTGGCCAGGAACTTTTGTTTGATAAGTGAAGCGATTGATTCGCCAACGATCAGTTTTTTATAGTTATCCTTCATGGGTAACTTGATGTTGGAGCTCAGGGGGGTTGCTGTAACCCCTAAAATGATAGATTTTTCAAAGTATTTGAAAAGTTTCCGGAAGGAATTGTAATGGGCCTCATCAATAATAACCAGGCCTACATTATTGAGCTGTACCATCCCTTCCTGAAGCCGGTTGTTCAGGGTTTCCACCATGGCAACAAAGCACATGTAGTCATCCTGGTCCTGCAGTTCCTTCACATCACTGTTGATGATCATATTCCGGACCCCAAATCCGGTGAGCATATTGGAAGTCTGGTTGCTCAGCTCAATGCGGTGCGTCAGCACCACTACCTTCTTTTTGGATTCGTTGATATAGCGCCGGGCAATCTCCGAAAACACGACCGTTTTACCGCCTCCGGTGGGCAATTGATATAGCAGGTTTACATCCGGGGGAGATTCTTTTAAATACTGAAAAATCGTATTCAGGTCTTCAAGCTGGTAATCATAAAGCGTTTTTTCAACATTATCTGTCTGTATCTCCAAAGGCTATCTGTGTTTAAAAGTTCATCAGGCCTGAAGGCATACCATTGGCACGACTCCAATTTTGCAAAACTAGCAGATTTTTGCCCTTAAACGAAATTTAATGGTTGAATTCTATTAACATTAATAACCCTTGACCGGGGAAACGAGGTTCAGCAGGGGCCTCCCGGCCTGCAACCTGTTATAGTTCTCAAGCAGTTGCGGGATAACTGACGCCATATGCGAAACACTTGCAATATGGGGCGTCATATGGATCGCAGGATGGGCCCAGAAGGGATGATCTTCCCCCAGGGGTTCGGCATGGAATACATCCAGACTTGCACCTGCCAAATGGCCGCTGTTGACGGCTTCAAGCAGGTCTTCATCCACCATATGACCCCCACGGGCCACATTGATCACATAGGCACCTTGGGGGAGTGCCCGGAAGGTTTCTATATTCAAAATCCCCCGTGTTTCATCCGTTAATGGAAGGAGGCATACTAAAATATCTGCCTGGGACAAGAATTTATGCTTTTCCCCTGCACCAACAAATACGTGGACGTTACTGCTATTTTTGGCGGATGCGGCCCACCCTATTACTTTGAAGTGCTGATTTAACAAATCGAGGGCCAGAGCGGTACCGAGTGCACCCATCCCCATGATCCCCACACGGATATCTTCTATACGGCGATAGGGCCTTGGTTTCCATATTCCCGCGAGCTGGTCAGCTTTATAGCTGTTGAGGTTTTTAAGGTAGTTCAAGATCACGGCTAGTACAAATTCGGACATGTCGCCGGCCAGTTTTGGGTCTACCACCCGTGTTACCGGTACATGCTTAGGTATATCCGGATCGTCAAAAATGAAATCAACCCCTGCTCCAAAGGATGCGATCAGCCGAAGGTTGGGGTATCCCCTGAGGCTATGTGGCGGATGTTTCCAAACAATGGCCATGATCACTTTTTCTGCAGGATGCGCTTCTTTGTAGTTGTAAATTGGTATCCCCGGGGCAGCCTTTTTAAGTGCTGCCACCCAATCTGGCAACCGGTGGTCCTGTCTGATAATGACTATTCCCATAGTATTGATGTATTAATTATAGAACCCCATTGCCTGGAGAGTAGTTCAGTCGATGGCATCGAGTGCCCTGGAAAATCCTTCCAGGTAGCCCCACTTTTCCCTGGTTGCAACCTGGTAGACAGCCAGGATGCGCTCTTTAAACCCAGGAACCAGGTTGTTCACGGCAATATACCGGATGCATTCATCAAAAGAATTCAGCATGCTCTTATAGAACGAATCAGGTACGTTGCGGCTGGATGCAAAAGACTGCGCTGTTTCCAGGTTGAACAGCATCAAATCTGCAATCAGGGCAGGATCCATCCCCAGTTTTAAGAATTGCTTGATATACTTTTGCGCAACCGACCTCCGGGCCCTTGGTTTTTTCCTTTTTACCGGAAAGTACTCATTGGAAATTTTGGACTTGGCTTCGCCGATCAATTGGTCTTCTTTTGGGTTGAAGGCGAAGTCATAATAGACTTTTACCACAGGGAACCGCTCATACAAATCCACCACCTGTTCTTCCAGCTGTCGTTTTTTTAAGGTTCCTAGGTATTTTTTAAGGGCTCTTTTGCTCACCGTCCCAAGATAGCAATATCCCCTGAATTTTTGTCATTCGCGAAAAGCTTCCGAAAAACGGGGCATGCGACCCATTCACATAACGTATCGCAATGCCTTCCCAATACTCATAAAATCTTTATAATATTAAGGGCAACCCTTTGGATATGACAGAATAATGATGTATACTGAGCTTTCCTAATATATAAAATCCACACACATACATGAGGCAATTAAAGATTATCAAGCAGGTAACGAATAGAGAGTCCAAATCCCTCGATAAATACCTGCAGGATATCAGTAAAATAGAATTGATCACGGCCAACGAAGAAGTAGAGCTGGCGCAAAAAATAAGAACAGGTGACCAGGCTGCCCTGGATAAGTTAACCAATGCCAATTTGAGGTTTGTGGTCTCGGTCGCCAAACAATATCAGAACCAGGGTTTAAAACTACCAGATTTAATCAATGAAGGCAATGTGGGGCTTGTAAAAGCCGCCAAGCGATTCGATGAAACCAGGGGCTTTAAATTCATATCCTATGCCGTATGGTGGATAAGGCAGTCCATCCTGCAGGCTTTAGCGGAACAATCGCGGGTTGTGCGTCTTCCACTAAATAAAATCGGATCCATCAATAAAATCAAAAAGACCTTCTCCTACCTGGAACAGGCCCATGAACGGCCGCCATCAGCAGAAGAGATCGCTACGGAGCTGGATATGAGCGTGAATGAGGTTAAACAATCCATTAAAAATTCGGGGCGCCATGTATCCATGGATGCACCTTTGCGCGAAGGGGAGGATTCCAACCTCTATGATGTAATACGGTCCGGGGAATCTCCCAGGCCGGACAGGGCGCTATTGCAGCAATCTTTGAATACCGAGATCAACAGGGCCCTGGAAACACTTTCTCCACGGGAAGCAGATGTGGTAAAGCTGTATTACGGGATTGGCGACCAGCAATCAATGACCCTGGCAGAGATTGGGCAGACCTTTGACCTTACCAGGGAACGGGTCCGGCAGATCCGCGAAAAGGCGATCCGCAAACTCAGGCACAATTCGAGGAGCAAACTCTTAAAGACCTATCTGGGATAGGATACAGGGAAACAAAAAAAAATGGAACGAAGCGCGTTCCATTTTTTTTGACTGTTTGTAACCTAAAATCTTAAGAACAACTCAACCTGCTGATGTTGTAATCCAATAAGATCTCATTCAGGTCATCCAGAAAACTTAGATAAGCTGCATTGTCGTGATTCTTGTTTGCCATAATTGTAGGATTTAGGACATTAAAACGGTTGTGACTATAAATAGTCCAGTTCCGCTAATTCATTTAAACTTAAGATTTCGTTCAGGTCTCGGAGAAATGATAAGTATTCCTCGCCGTAGGTGTCGTATAACATGATAAGTTTGGGTTTTTTAAACTATTGAAATTTGGGTTTCAATAATCATACTATAAACCTATTTATTTTAACGGACGAAAACAATAAAATGTGGTGAATCTCCAAATTATTGTGGTAACCCTATGTTAATTTTGAGGTGATACAGGGAAATCAAAATTTAACTTTATAAGTTAGTCCCCCGAGGAGGGACCAAAAATAATTTCCGGGGCTGGAAGCCAGCTCCTGCCTTGCAAGCCCCAGCCGGGTCTTATATACCGAGGGGCCACCTTTACCGGTAAATTGGTATTCCATGTTCAGCCGCTGGGACTCCAGGTAAAGTAAGGTTTCCGCCAGTACCATCCCATCCAGGGTGATTTGCCGGAATTCCGGAGAGAACCCCATTCCGGCTGAAATTCCGAGGTAATTTTCAGCATCCTTTAAATATTTCCGAACCAATAGATTCCCTGATATCCGTGTCAGGTTGTTTGATTTTGGGGTGATATAGGAACGCAATGAAAAATAATAGTTGCCCTTATACAATCCGAAAGAATTGGTGACAACCATAATATCCCGTGTGTCGAAACTAATATACCGCATTCCCCCGGAAGCTTCCATGGCACCCGGCAGATTGGCATAGAGATCCCCGCCAATCTTATGGTTGGGATATATATCGGAGCTGGAGTATCCATAATTGATATAGGCATAGAACCTTTTTGAGAACTTGGGATACAGATCAATATCATACTGGATCCCATGTGTGTTGAACCGGTTGCTGTAATTGATCCGCGGGATGATACTGCCAAACCTGGTTTGCCTTTTATAATCAATGCTGGAATAGATCATGGGTTCATAAATCATGTCAAACATCCGTACCGCATTGGTAATTCCCAGGGTATTAACTGCCTTCGCTTCCTTTTCCCGGACTGCCTCGGCCATGGGCTCTTTCTTTACTTCCCCTGCCGGGACTGCCTGGTTGATATTTTCAATTGACTGTTGCCGTAACCTGTCCACATCAGGGTCGTCACCCAGGTAGCTCAGTGCTTTGTTCGCCAGGCCCAACGCAGTTGCATGATTGGCCGCATAGAGTTCGTTTTTGATAGCTGCCAGCCATACTTCTTTGCTGTTCCTGTCTCTGGAAGTAAACTTGTTGAATTCTTTCCTGGCCAGTTCATACTCTCCGTCCCAACTATGGGTCCGCGCGAGCAGCGAAATGACCTGGAGGTTACCCGGGTATTTTTTCAGGATATGCTGAAGGGTATCCTTTGCAGCTCTATGTTCACCCCCATGGGCAAGGCTGCGCGCAAACCGGTAAGAAACGGCGGATGCATCGCCTTGATATGCCAGGTCCTGTGCAGCGGCGCTGACGGTAAGGACCAGGTAAGGCAAAAACCATAACAAATACTTATTTACCATGCTTAATTCAAGGTTGTCCCTTCCGCTTCGGGGGTAGTCTCGGTTTTATCTATGGAAGATACCGCGGGTTGTATTTTTCCATATTCCTTTTTTGCACGCGCTATTTTATCCGCCACCTCACCGGCACTAGAACTGTTCTGTTCTACATGTTCTATCAGTTCATATCCTTCTTTTGTCTTGCCGGACCAAAAATATACATCAAACAAGGCAGCATAGGAATCCACGTATTCCGGGACCATTTTGATACATTCCTTTAATATGGTTACGGCGGTATCATAATTACCAATCCAGGCATTGATACGTCCCGTCAAAATTTTTGAATCTATATGCCCCGGTACCTCAGATAAAATATACCGGCACAACAGCAACGATTTTGTGTACTCCTTTTTAAACGCCAGGTCGCGCGCTGTAACATATGCCTTATCTGAATTTTTGCCATTATACACACTGTTGATCCAAACCATTTCTCCTTCCCCGAACTTTTCCCGTTCCAGGGTAAATAGTGAAAGGCTGTCCGGGATGATCTTATTCCGGGTGGTTACATAGGCATTCATCGCTTTAAAGTCGGTCAATTTTTTTTCCAGTTTGGAACTTCCTCCAAAAGAAGGGCTGAGGTCCATATTTTTATCGATTCCCATAATATCCCCGTCTGTATATACCTGTTCACCACTAATAAATTCCTTGAGTTCATTTTTGTTCCGCATCAGCGGGATATCCTTTACGGACCGGAATTCTTTTTGCATATCGAGGCCGCTGCCCATCCAGGCCACTTTTTTGGGCATTTTTAATTTAAAAGCATGCTGCAACATCGCCAATATGCTCGGGGTGACATCAAAATGTGAAGACACCGAGCTAATTTTTTCTGTTGCTTTTAGCATGGGGCTGTAGACGATCAACGGCACATGGAACCTGCTTATCGTATTCCGCTGGGGTATGGGGATCAATCGGTGGTCACCGGTAATGATGAAAATGGTATTATCGTATCCCGGCTGCTTTTTATAGGCTTCCAGGAACCATGCGATGGCATTATCAGTATACAAAAGGCTGGCAAAAACATTGTCGTTTTTTTTAATGATGTTTTTTACCCTGCTCTCATAGTTGCCGGTGGTTACCAATTCAGCTACCTTATTTTCATAATATTCCTTCCTGGGGGGGATAAAGGGCTCATGGGTACTGATGGTCATATAAACATCCAGGCGTGGCTGATCAGCATCGCGGGGCAGGCTCAGTGCCTTTTTAAAAAGTTCTTTGTCCGGATACCCCCAGGATGATCCGGCCGCATCTGCCTCCTGAAGTTCATAGTTCTTGCCAAATCCGGACCTGTCCAGTACAAAATCAATATTCTCACTGCGTAAAAACTTCTCTACATTGTCAAAGGTGCTGTTGGTTCCCTGGTTGTAGGATGTATAGTACCCATTATTCTTGAGGATTCCGTAGAGTGTGAGTTTATTGGGATATTCCTCCAGTTCCATAAAACCACTTTTTCCGAATGGAAGCGATCCAAGGAGTGACGGGACTACCCCGAAGGTCCGGCCTGTATTGCTCAGGAAGTTCTCCCAATAGAGGGATTTGCCGGACAATGAATCCAGAAAGGGGGTAAAGCCGCCGAATTCAGCACCTTCTCCTACAAAATCCCTTCCAAGGCCTTCCACAATTATAAAGACAATATTGGGCTTTTCCTCCTTAAGCTCGAAATACTCCCCCAGGCTATTCTTGCCCTCGGGCCGTTTGATCAGGGGATATTCCACATTTGAATCATACGTATTGTTCTCTGTAGTGGAGTTGTACAGGTTGACCGCAAGGTATTGGGTCTTGTTTTGATTGATAGGCCGGCCTTCCGTAAAAAGGGTGGCTACAAACAAACTGGTAAGGATTATGGTAAAGGGATATAGCCTGCTGATCCGGTGGTAGAACCTGGATGTCACTTTATAAAAGATAAAGAACAGCCCGCTAATTCCCAATATCCCCAGTAATGTTGTCAGTGAAAGCCCTCCTGAATTGGATACCGTGGTCTTCATGTCCTCATAGCTGTACCCAAGTAAATCGGAACCCAGGGGTACCAGGGTTGTACAATAATATGTGATCAGCAGTGCCTCGATGATCAATAAGAACAACAGGGCCCCAAATACCAGGTTAAAACCGTATTTGGGCCGCAGGTTTTCCCAGAAATTAAACGCAAATACAAACAGGATCCCGATAATGGCAGCATACCCTAGCTGATGTACGATGGCAATAAACAAACTCGTACTGAGGATGGTATCCAGGACTCCCTTTATATACAGGGTAGTATACTGGTAACAGGTGAGGAGCACAAGGCATCCGAAAAATGAGATTATCAATCTCGTATAGTGCTTCAGGTTATATTTATCGATCTTACTTGTATTCATAATCCTATGCTTTGCTAAATCCTCTTCGGGTAATGGTCCCCCACCCTGATCGGACATTAAACAATTTCTTACAGTTTCCCCGGATGGCTGCATATGTCACAAGGGGATGAAATACAAATGGTTCCACCATGGCAAAGACCATCAGCAGGAGGATATCCTTTACCCGGGTATATTGGTTATACATGTACACCTCCCACAGGATGGCATAGAAGGAAAACATTACAGCAAAGGCGTAAACCATAAACGTCATCCCGATGAAAAAATCTACGTTGAGGATACCGAGGTAATAGAACAACATAATAGAGATCAGTCCCGTCAATTCCAGGATGGGTGCCAGCCATTCATAGAAGAACCAATACGGATAGCTTATAAGACCCAGCCTCCCATATCGTGAATTCAAGAACATGTCTTTGTGCTTGAACAAGGTCTCCAGGTTCCCCCTGGCCCACCTGTCGCGTTGGCTCACCAGCATTTGTGCGGTTTCCGGAACTTCTGTCCAGCATAAAGGATCCGGCATATATTCAATCGTATATGGCTCCTTCCGGTCATGCATATAGCGGCGCATCCGGAACACGATTTCCATGTCTTCGCCTACGGTCTTTGTATCGTATCCGCCTACCGCCACTGCGATCTCCCGGTCAAAGAACCCAAATGCCCCGGAGATGATCAGGAGGCTGTCCAAACGCCCCCAGGCCATCCTTCCCAGCAAAAAAGACCGGGTATATTCCAGCAATTGAAAGCGGGCCAGCCAGTTCGAAGGCAGCCGTATTTCCTCCAGCATTCCCCCTGCGATCCTGCAGGAATTAGCAACCCGGATGACCCCACCAACAGCAATCACCCTTTTCTTACTCCGCTGAAAAAATGATTTAACCACATGCAGCAGAGCATCGGGCATCAGGAGGCAATCCACATCTATACAACCGACATACTTATTCTCAGACAGATGAATACCCGTATTCAGCGCGTCTGACTTGCCTCCATTGAATTTGTCGATCACTGTAAGCTTTGAAAAAGACCTTTGTTTCGATTTGTAGATGCCGCGGATAGGTTTGCTTTGCCACTCCGGATCTATTTCCCACGGGATCAGTTCCAGGTCATAGGCTGCTATCATTTTCTCCAGCGTATCATCCGTGCTGCCGTCATTGACGACCATTACCTCATAGTTCACATATTGGAGCGACAGGAGGGAGCGGATATTCTGAACGATCGTCAGGCCTTCGTTAAACGCCGGGGCGATGATAGTTATGCCGGGAGCCATCGGGGAGGCCATGATCCGGGTTAGGTCACCGAAACTGTTCTTTTTTTTATAATGGAGGGAATTCTGTGTAGAAAGAAATCCCATGGTGCTGAAAATCAGGAATAGCGTTACTGTAAACATCAGGAAAACGATGTTTATGTATTCGAGAATTACAGAGAAGAGGCCGCTATCCATTGAATTTATCGATGATTTTGACCGGAATGGACAGGATACTGTCCAACAGGGTATTTGGTGCAGTTTGAAGGCTTCCATCCGCAGCTACCTGATCAGGATCTTCCCTGGTCAGCTCAAATTCAACCTCAAACATATTAAACATATCACCCGTATCGGGCTGGTGGCATTCTTCCAAAGCATCTAAATCCTGTCTCCCGTCCACATAGTTTTCACTTTTCCCTTCCGGTAGTGCAACTTTCGCAGGTATTGCTTCCGGGGGGCTGCCTGTGAATTCCTTGTCCTCAGGGCATTCACTTTTTAGTGCCTGCCGCCGGGCAATGATATCCTGCAACTGCCCACTCAGTAAAATTGCCTTATCGCGCAATTCATCTATGGGGCTTGTGGTGAGTGCATTGATAAAATGAAGATCTCTCTCATCCCCAATCTCGAGGATCTCGTCCAGAAGTATCAGTTTTGATTCGGTGTCTGCCCTTCGGAACAATTCATGGAAAATGCCTGAATAGGCGGTATCATCAGTTGCCATATCTTGTAGTTGGTCCTCTCCTGAATCCCCTGACGCGAATTCATCAGGTTCTGTATTTTCTGTAATTGTTTCATGAATGCCGAACCGGGGTTCAGGAAATTCCTGAGAGACTGCGGGATTTTGGGAAGAGGTCTTCTTCCCCTCCGGCAGCAGCAACACTTCTCCACCCTGCCGATCATTTTCCTGGCCCGAATTTGAAGGGGTCATCTCAATCCCATCCATTTGATCTTCAATTGGCTGAACGTCATTATCTTCAGTATTGATAAAGGCTTCGGGTATTGCGGGATCGCCCGGCGGGACTGCGATATCCTGAACTGTTTCCATATCATGCGGATCGATTTCCGGAGCCGGAGCCTGGTTGGGCACCATGTTATCTTCAGCTGAATCTTCCATAATCCGGATTCGCTGAAGCATGCCATCCAGTTCAAGCCGGAATTTTGCGTCTTCAGAGATTTCCTCTGAGATAACTTCAATATCCAATAGGGCAGCTGGGATGGATTCCTGTAGAACGGCTTCTTCTGTGACCACAGGCAAAAAGCCTATGGGAAGCACTCCCGCTTCTTCTGACGGGTCATTGGAATATTCTGATTCGGATAGTATATCCCGTAATTCCTCCATAAAGCAGATCTCAAAGATCTCTGTATCTTCATTTTCCGGATCCAGGGATATTTCCCATTCATCAGGTGTATCCGGTGGGTCTTGGCTTACATGGTTATTGTTATTGACCGACTCATCGGCTTCAGCCATCACTTCCAGCGTTTCAAAAGCAACCTGCGACTCATTGGGAACCGGGGTCAGCTCTTCCTGCTCCTCTTTTTCTGTTAGGGGAAGATCATCCATTTTTTCGCTGATGGAAGCAACATCCTGATCAGCTCCAGGTACGGGGTCTGTTTCAGTACCGGAGGTAGATACGATGTCCTTGGTAGGTAATACAGACCCGGGTGAAATGCAGTTGATAGCACTTACTATCTTACTTTTCACCAGGAAATTTGTCTCTTTGTTTTCGGCCTTCCTCAAAAATTCAATTTCTTCTTCCTGGCCCATCTGGCCAATAGCGTCCAGGATCTGGATCTTTACTTCCGCATTGCATTTTCGGAATACCGCCTTAAGGGTGTCCAGTGCTTCCTGCACACAGAATTCTTTGATACATTCAATGGCCTCGATCTTTATCTGGTTGTTCCGGTGCTTTACCAGTTCTATCAGGGAGGCATTGGCATCGTTTTGTTTGTAAAATTTGATGAGCCTAAGGGAAAACAACACTACGTCCCGGTTCCTGGATGTCAGCCATGCCCGGAACCGTGGGGGCGTAAAATCTTCCAGGTTCCGTATCTCGTCCATGAGTTTCAGCTGTTGCCATTCGGAGATCCGGTATTTGTTGGTATCCAGGAAATAGCTGATTCCTTCGTGCTTCAGGCTCACCGTGGCGATTTGTGCCTGTTTGCGGATTACCCCGCGTTTATGGTTGATGAATTTCCTGATGAACCCATAGGATTCATCTACCTGTAGTTGCGTCAGCTCAAGGATCCCACGGGAGACCACTTCCCATCGCCTGCTCTTAAGGGAGTCAAATGCGTCCAGGTGTAGCCCCAGATTCCGGTAGAGTGCGGATAGTCGATGGGCGGCATCCCCGGCTATATCCTTTTGCAGGTCGAGGAGGATTTCAACGAGTACCTTCCGGTTCAGGTCATCTTTCAGCAGTTCCCTGATCTGCAGTTTCAGATTAAAATATTCAACCTTTTCTATGTTGGTAGCATCATCTTCATAAAACAGAAAGTTGCTGATCATCGGGCCCAGCTCCTGCTTTCTCCTTGCCACTTCCTTTGCTTTTTGGGATAACCTGTTCCTGAAAAAGAAAATGACCAGGAAATAAACAAATCCCAGTCCGGTAAACAAAATGGTAAGGTCCCATATAAGATCTGTATGCATCTTTGGGACAGTGATCAAAGGGATCGTATGATATGTGCTGAAATTGCTATCCACCCATTATGTTTTGCTTAGTTCCCGTCCAACACGTACCAGGAGTTCGGATGGACTAACAGGTTTGGAAATAAAATCGCTGGCGCCCAGCTCGAAGGCATTCAAAACATTTTCCTCATTCCCGGCAGAGGAGATAATGATGATGGGGATTTGGAGCCCAAGTTCATTGCGTACGTGGTCTATGAGCTCTATACCTGAGAAATAAGGCATCATGATGTCACTGACTATGATGTCCGGCAGGGCCCGTGAAAGGTACTCCTTCACTTCTTTCCCATCGTGTACCAAATGGACAGCATAGCCACCCTTTGTCAACCGGTAATTCAACAGGGAGGCCAACAACTGGTCATCTTCCGCCAGCAACAACTGTTTTTTTCCTGTATCCATATCTAGTTTTTCTTAAATTTTAAAACTGCCGCATCCAAATGCGCTTCAATGGCCGGGTATTCTGAAATAAAGCACCCGAATAAGAATTTGAGGTGCTTTATATCCTTGTCCGTTCTGGCCTGGATATCCATTTGTTCGGCAATGGTAAGTAAATCGGCGATTTGCAGCATCCGGAGCCCGTTTTTGATTTTATGGCTGGCAAAGGCAATTCCTTTAAAATCTGAAGTTTGCAGGTGTATTTTTACTTCCCCGATAAATTCGAGCGCATTGGCTTTAAAGAGTCCGATCAATTCCTCCAGCAGGTCTACCTGGCCCAGGCAGTCTTCCAAAACCGGGTTCAAATCCAATCTTTGTTTTTTTCCGGAAATGTGGGTGCTGATAGCGGTTTGGTATTTGGGTGGTACTGTCATAGCTTTACTTTTTCTTTGAGGTTTTATTTTGGTTTTCCTATCCCTGCCTGATCCCTTGGATCCCAGCGAATCGAGCAGGTCTTCATTGATATCCATCAGGATATCCGAAGCGGCGAGTATGGCATCCACGTAATGGACCTGTTCGCTGCTAAGTTCACTTTCCCGCAACATATCGGTGCAGCCCATTATATCCTGTAGGGGCATTTTTAGCTCGCTGCTGATATGGATAAGGTTTGTAGGTTCAGGAGTACTATTAGACCCCTTTTTTATGGCCGTGTGAGATATTCCCGGAATGACTGCATCATCGGCCATCCCAAGAATTTTTAGTTCCAGCTGCTTCCTGAATTTGTAAAATGAGTGCTGTATTCCTATCGCTTCCCGGGCAGGTAGCGCATCAAGTGAAAAATCGCGCAGGGCGAATTCCAGGTCGGATATTTTTTGTAGCAGGATTTCAGATTTAAGCACGATACAGATTTGGGTTTGAGGCACTGGATTACGCTGAAATAAAATACTGTGGCAGGGAAAATTTCAACAGTAATTCTAAAGCGCTGATTATTATTTCATTAAAACTCATCAATTACTGAAGGGTTTACAATTAAATGTTACCTATGCTTCGTTTTATGTTGTCAAATTGCTTTATTTGTAGGTATAAAATTCCTACCGAATGAAAACCCCCGTACTACTACTTTCGCTGGTATCTGTTATTTCCTGTGCAGAATCCAAAAAAAACCCTGAAGAAAGTATGGAAGATACAGCCCGCAGAATTCATGAAACAGTGATCACAATAGATACACACGATGATATCAATGTCGGGAATTTTACGGATAGTATCAACTATACCCAGGAGTTGGAAACACAGGTGAACCTGCCAAAAATGATAGCAGGCGGACTGGATGTTGCGTGGTTTATTGTTTATACCGGACAGGATTCCCTCAATAGCGAGGGATATGCCCGGGCAGCCGAAAATGCCATGTCAAAATTCGCAGCAATCCATCGGCTCTGTGAAGAAATTGCACCGGACAAAATTGCCCTGGCCCTTACTTCGGATGATGTTCGGCAGATCCATAGTACCGGCAAGAAAGTGGCGATGATAGGAGTGGAAAATGCGTATCCCCTCGGGGAGGACCTGGGCAATATGGAAAAATATTATAATTTGGGCGCCCGGTATATGTCGCTTTCCCATAATGGCCATAGCCAGTTTAGTGATTCCAATACCGGTGAGAAAGATAGCATTTGGTTACATAATGGTTTAAGTGATCTTGGCAAAAAAGCTGTTATTGAGATGAATAGACTGGGTATAATGATAGACATTTCCCACCCTTCGAAAGAGGCGATGCTCCAAATGGTGAAGCTTTCCCGGGCCCCTGTTATTGCATCCCATTCTTCAGCCCGTGCATTATGCGATCACAGTCGCAACCTGGATGACGAACAGCTCGAACTCCTGAAAGAAAATGGCGGGGTTGTACAGACGGTGGCATTTTCCGCTTATCTCAACACAGAAAAAAATGATGCCTACACCACCTTTATGAAGGGGGTCTACAAGGAGGTCGCAGATTCCCTGGGAATTGAATGGTTTGATTTCAGCGAATTCTCCAGCCTGAATAAGGATCAACAGACCGCCCTAATGGAGAATGCTCCCATGGTCAGGAAAATCGCCCGTGCCAGGGCAGAAGGGATGCCCGGGGCGCCGGCAGCGGTAGATGTTGCAGATTTTGTGGATCATATTGATCATATGGTAAAATTGATCGGCATTGACCATGTTGGTATCAGTTCGGACTTTGACGGTGGCGGTGGGATCGAAGGTTGGTCAGACGCTTCAGAAACGTATAATGTCACCCTGGAACTCGTGAAACGCGGTTATACCGAAAAGGAAATTTCAAAACTATGGGGTGATAACCTGCTCAGGGTTTTGGACGAGGTTCAGGAAGTGGCAGAGAAAATGGACCGGGAGGGATAATCCCGCAACTGCCGGTTTACCTATCAGCACCCAGCCGGTCCTTTACATACTCTATCTTGGTTTTGCCATGAGGTGCCGGTTTGCCATCCGGCCCAAGATTGACCATGATGATAGTATCCACGGTTAGGATGGATTCCCGGGTCATTTTATTACGTACTTCACTTTTTAAGGTCAGGGATGTAGCCCCGAATTTAACCACCTCAATCCCAATCTCAATAATATCCCCCTGCCGGGCGGTACTCCTGAAATTCAGTTCAGACATATATTTGGTGACGATCTTTTTATTTTCCAATTGGATAATGCTGTACAATACAGCCTCCTCATCAATCCAGGCCAGCAAGGCACCGCCAAATAATGTTTCGTTGGCATTAAGGTCCTGTGGCTTTACCCATTTCCTGGTATGAAATCGCATGTTCATAATCGTATTTTTAATAAGTTGAGGCATCTTTTCAGGCGCAAAGGAAGGTTATTTATAGGGGCGGACCTAAATTGGTCTGAAAAAGTGCTTAATTCTAAAAAGCAAAGCCCTTCGCTATGGAAGATCCAAAAATTGGGTGCTATTTTTGAGAAAATCGAATGTTGCTTCCCCTGGAGCTCATCTCCGGCACGAGGTCTTGCTTTAGGGCGGTATTACAGGGGGAAGCCCTCCCTATACGAAGTTATTTACTAAAAAAAGGTTAATCTTACAATAAACTTTTCTTAATTCATTTCCGGGTTGGGTGTTAAAAAAATAAATTTAAGAATCCAAAATCAACACCCATGCAAACAATCGCCAAGTATTTTATTGCTTTCCTGCTGTTACTGATTTCACAAGTTTTCCAGACCATGCCGGAAAAGGATAAGGAAATCATCCGCAGCACCATCAAGCCCGTCAGCACTTGTAATCTAAGCTACAGCATACTCCCCCACTCCTCCCTGAAAAGTTGTATGGCCAACCTGGATCAGGCCAGGGTAGAATTGGAAACAGCAGGGGGCTCCGCAGGGATCTCGCCCTGCGAAACTTAAACCGCGTGAATGCCATGGAAAGCCTAGTCCACTATCACTTTTATTCTGACCCTCACTTTAAGGTATCCACGCTTCCGTGGTGGCGCGCTAAACTCTATAAATTTTTATCTGTTTCTCTATGGGGCCAACTTCCGGGCAACACCCAAAAACGCTTATCCGCGGTCTATGCTTCCCATTACGACAAACCTTATTCAAAATGGATCATAGGCCCCTACATACGCCTGAATTACAGGGATAAAAATTACCTTGATTTATTTGACCCCCCCGGGGGCAAAAAGGAATTTGAAAGCTTTCAGGATTTTTTTATCCGCAGGTTTAAAAATTTACCCCGGGTGCCTGACGCATCGGTATGGCCCTGCGAGGGACTGCTGTGCGATGAAGGGCCGGTGGGTAGCTTTGGAACTGTCCGTGTTAAAAATGATTCCAGGGACATCACAACCATTTTTGGTCTGTCGCCCGGGGACATACCAGCTGATTACGGCTTTAGCAACGTATTCCTCCACAATAAGAATTATCATCGGATCCATGCCCCCGTATCGGGGACAATATGCCGGATCCAACACATCCCCGGGGACCTTGTTGTCCTCCGGCCCTGGATATACCGGCAACAGCCATCCCTGCCCGCATTCCGGAATGAACGTTATAATATTGATATAATGGATGATTCCGGTAACAAATGGTTTCTATCAGTCATCGGGGGGCCTGCTGTTGGCACCATAAAACTAGCGGATCACTTAACCACCGGAACAGTGGTGGAAAAACTCGGGGAAATTGCCGTTTTTTACCTGGGATCAAGTTGCTGCCTGGCAGCCCCCACCAGGCCCCGGTACCACTTCCGGCATACATTTGTAGAGGTTGGGGCCCCCTACTGAGGCATTGCTGTAAGCCCCGCATCAGCTATGCCTTTCTCAGATCCTATCATTACAGTGTTACTTTATATAATAAATATTATACGCTTCTATAATAGTAACTTAAAAATATATTTTAAGTGTTTTAATACAGGAGTCAATGGACATTTTTGATGAAAACCGTTTTTTTATTGACAAATTCCCGGATGCCCTGCCGGGAGAGCTCCCGCCCATATCCGGAATTTTTGACCCCCCCGAAAGGCAGCCGGGGATCACTTTTCACCAGTTCGTTCACAAAGACTGCCCCTTCGTCGAAACGGGGTACCAATCGCGCTATCCGCTCAGCGGAGGAAGTGAAAATCGAAACGCCCAATCCAAACTCGGTGGCATTGGACAAGAACACCGCCTCATCCTCTGATTTAAAAATTGTTATCCCGATAGCAGGTCCAAATGTTTCTTCCCTGAACAACGGCATATCTTCAGTGACCCCTGCAACAAGGGTAGGTTCATAAAAAGTTCCATTTCTTTTCCCTCCTACCAGGAGTTTTGCACCCATGGCAAGGGAATCATTTACCTGTTTTTCAAGGTCCCTGGCAAGGTCCTCCCGGGCGAGTACACCGATATAGGTCTCCTTATCCAGCGGGTCGCCTGATTTCAGGGCGGATACTTTTTCCGCGAACTGCTCTGTAAATTTCCCGGCTATCTTTTGATGTAGCAACAATCGCTTGCCCGCGATACAACTCTGACCGGTATTCTGGAATCGAGCCTGCAGGCAGGTCTCCAGCGTGGATTCCATATCGGCATCATCAAAAACGACCAGCGCATTGCTGCCGCCCAGTTCCAAAACTGTCTTTTTGATCTCCCGCCCTGCCACCTCTGCTACCGAAGACCCTGCAGATGTGCTTCCGGTCAGGGTAACGGCCTTGATGATGTTATTGCCGATGATGGTAGCAACCGCTTCACTGCCTATTAATAAATTTTGGAAACCCCCTGCAGGGAAACCGGCACTTACAAAGATATCCTCTATATGCCCAGCGGATTTCATGACATTTGATGCATGCTTAAGGAGCGCCACATTACCGGCCATCAATGCCGGTGCCGCAAACCGGAATACCTGCCAGAAAGGATAATTCCAGGGCATTACAGCCAGTATAACCCCCAATGGCTCGTAGGATACATAACTCGAATCGGCATCTGTGGCAATAGGCTCGGCCCGGAGGTGCCCTTCGGCATTTTCCGCATAATAATCACAGACCCACGCACATTTCTCCACTTCGGCAACAGCCTGTGTTATCGGTTTGCCCATTTCAAGAGAAATCGTCCTGGCATAGAAATGGGATTGACTCCTTAATTCATCGGCAACCTTTCGCATCATCTCCGCCCGCTCCGCGAAAGAGGTTTTTTTGGTAGCTTCAAAGGCTTTTTGAGCCAGTTCCAGTTTTGCGTCGATCTCCGGCTCCCGTAACTCATCAAATTCGTAAAGTACTTCCCGGGTATATGGATTGACTGATTTTTTCATAGTGCATGCTATTTACAGGGCCCGTTTCAGGCATTGATTACAGGTTATTGGGATTGCTGAAATTTATTTAAAGATACGGCCTGAAGATGTCAAAAACAGTCCACATTGCAATCATATTTAACTCGCAGGGTTGGATCGTAAAGTTTCCAACGTTATCCGGGCCTGCTTTTGCACATTAAGTGAGGAAAGCAATGTTGCAATTGTATTGCGTTACCAAATTGTCCAATGCAGTCCATCCTTCCGGTATTACACCCTTACTTTTGGTAATAAATAAGATTCCCGTCATGAAGCATAGTGAATTGATCCAGAGCTTAATGGATTGTGTAATAAGTTGCAGGCACTGTGCAGCCGCCTGCCTGGATGAAGAATCGGTTGACATGATGGCCAATTGTATCCGTACAGACTTTATGTGTGCCGATGTCTGTGAAGTTACCGCTAAAGTGTTGATTTCGGATACCGGTGATGCCCGTGACCTTGTTTCTTATTGCATGAGCATATGCAGGGATTGTGCCGAGGAATGCAATAAACACGATCATGAACATTGCAAGGATTGCGCGGAATTCTGTATCAATTGTATGGAAGCTTGCCGCAGCTTTTTGAGCCAGTAAGCGGGCCATTTCAAAATAATGAGTCCCCTGTCCGTTGAATCGGGCAGGATTACGTAAAAGGTAAGTTTAATTTTAAAATCAATGAGAATGAAAAAAATAGAAATTAGTCTGACAATGGTAGTTTTTACGCTGTTCCTTTCCTGCAAATCTTCCATAAATCCCACCACTACCATCGGCCGGGAAGGTGATACCGTCACGGCAGGGACCCAGGAAAGTACCCAACAGTCAGAATCAGCAGACGAAATGGCTCAGCAATCAGAAGATACAGATACAATGGCCCAGCAGTCAGAAGAAACGGATGCGATGACCCGGCAGTCAGAAGCAAGCTATGACACATCGGATCCTACAGTATCAGAGCCCGCTGAAGGCGAAAACACAGAAGAAATGCAATACAACGGAAGTACAGGCGCCAATACAAATTCTAGGGAAATGGATATGAGCGCTGCCCCGGATACCGATTATGATGCCATGTTTTCCTATTTGGAGATGACTGATGATCAGATTCAACAGTTTAACTCGGCAATGGAAACTTACAGGAATAATTCCGGTGGCAACAGTATGGATGATTCAATAGACGAAAAGCAGGACGATGTGTTGTCAGTAATTCTAACTCCAAAACAGCAGGAACTCTATGCTACCTGGAAACGAGACAACTAAATAGTACTGTGATTGATATACGCCACCCTGCAAAAAGGGAGGTGGCAAAAAGTTCCCCCAAATTTTCAAGAAAGGCAATCCTAATGATGATCTCCTCTTCCCCGAACTATACCGGACGATACGCACGGGTTAGTTCAAAAAAAATCCCCCGGGGAAGAGGGGATTTGCCTTTTTCATTACCCTGGGTCTCGTTTACTTTTCTTCATAAGATCCCAGTAACTCATCACATTCAAAACAGGCGCGCAGGCCCGGGTGCCCTTTCATATTATCAGACCCTTCGAGAGGTTCCGTCAACCATTCCCGTTTATCCAACTCTTTTTTAAACGCCATGGCATACGCGACTAAATTGTCCCGGCGCTCCAGTATTTTAGTCTGAATAGCTTTGGCATCTAATTCATAGATAGCAGGCTGCCAGGTATGTAAGGCCTTCTCAATAGCCTCATCCGTCAACAAGGCCCGGAGTGCCTTTGCTTGTTCGGTGAACACAATTTCCGGGGTCTTTTTTAGGAAATAGACATCAAAATCCATTACCAGTCCTGGCAGGTATTCAATTTCCTTTTCGAACGGCTGCAGGCCCGGGGTTATATGTTTATCCGAAATTATAGTCGGTATGGCTCCATTGATCTTAAAAAAAGCATTATCCCGGTCTGAAGGTAAGGGAACCCCCCTGTAATTATCCCCTACTTTCTGGATGACCCAACCCCATTGTTTGGCATGTCGGTCCCAATCCCCAATGATAAGATCCAAAAGACGGGCCCTAACCAAAGCATCCTGATCTATTGTAACCCTGGGTCCGTAATCCATTTTTAATTGCTGAAGGCCTTCCGTGTCCATAAGGGCAACCACATTTTTTAAATCGGTCCAGTTTACCTTGCCTTCCGTTTCATATTCCAGCTGATAAAGGCCATTTCCATATTTTTCATTAAAAGTTCCCAAGGCGGCCTGCCGGGGGACAAATACAGTCTTGGGATGGGTGTGGAGTACGGACGCCGCGTCTGACAGGGCTGCCACCACCTCGGCAGCATAAGGATGTTGGGCAGATACCCCATCGATCACAATATTTTCCAATCCCAGGGTACGGGCAAATTGTGGAACAAGCACTTTAGGGTCCTTATTGACCCCCCGCAGGGTGTAGCGAACACGGGTTGGGGATTCCAGTTCCAGCGAGTGGGTCTGTTTTCCACCACCTTCCTCTATTATGGTAAGTCCGCCAAAAATGGTATCGAGATACAGGATGGGCACACGTACAGGGGTAGCCCAGGCTTCCCGGTAATTGGTACCCTGCATCATATCTTTAACAAAATTGGACTCATACAGGGTGCTTGCAGCTACCCACACAGAATCGTGCTTTTTAAAGTCGATGGTTTCCAGGTCGGATTTTCCAACAATCCTGCATGTTGCATATTCTTCAGAAGTTGTCCACAGCGACCAGTACGTCAGTACAATGAAGACCCCGATCAAAATAAGGATGACAGCGAATATTTTCTTCATAGTGAACTATTGACAAACCAAAAGATATCCCGGCAACAAGCCCCGGCCTTACATAAGCCCGGGCAGCGGGTCTTGCTAAATCTAGGGATTTGAAAGGTAAATAATGTATCGTATCGGAAGTTATTTTAACCGGGCTGGCCTGAGAGGTATCAGGTAGTAACCGGGGCATTCAGGATATCCTGTATCCCGGAATGTAATCTCCTCAATGTACGCTGCATTGCGGGGTCCTTAATAGGCCTGGAGAGGTAATTTTCAAGCAGTAACCGTTTATTCACACCGGCAGTATTCCCATCTGAAAGGTCATAATAAGACATATACCAGTCGCTGAACAGCCTGTCCTTATTCTGCTGATCCCAAATAGTTGTGACATTGGAGTGCCTCGGATCCTTCCGGATGCGGGCATACAGTTCATGTATGGGAACCTTATCCCCTTCTATGAGCTGGATGAACCTGTTGTTCCCATAAAGTATAAACCCGGTAATAGCAGCAGCAGCATTGAACTGTTTGGCCTTGAACAGCATTTCTTCAATGGCCGCCGGCCCGAATCCGGGGTCTGCTTCCGATATGTATATGATTACCTGTATTGACTGCATGCTGTTTTGGTATTCTGAATTTATACCCCCTGTCAGGAGGTTATTTTTATATGCCTTCGCCTAATTCCGCATTGAGGCCCTATAATCCACCGGGCGTATCCCGTAGGTTTCCTTAAATATCTTTGAAAAATAACTCCGGCTCGACAGTCCCACGCGGTAGACTACTTCCGATATGGATAGATCAGTCTTATCCAGGAGGGATAACGCCTTTTTTAGCCGGATCTCCGATATATAATTCGCAACCGAAACTCCATAGAGGAATTGAAAGCCATCCTGTAATTTCCGGGCATTTAAACCAGATAACCTTTTCAGATGAGGGATGTGTAGCGGTTCGGAAATATTATCGGATATAAAAGATGCAAGACCTATGATCTTGTCCAGTTCTATCTTTCGGATGGGACATTTATCACCTTCTGATGCAACATCCGAATTATGTTTCAGGATCTGGGAGGAAAGGATATTGAGAATAGTGCTTTTCTTTAACAGGCGGCCGGCTACATCATTCTGGTGGATACCAAGCAATTGTTGAACATAATTGGCGGTAACAGGGGATATCCTCCCCAAATGCCTGTAAGGCTGTTCTTCCGGGAAGGTGCTGTATAGATCCAGCAGGTCATGCTGTAGCGAAGACCGGTCCTTATTGGCTATCCTGTTCAATTTCTCCCCGGACACCAGAATGGCGCTTACTTTCAGGGGGGTGTGTGGAGCTACCCGCACCGTATTATTGTTGACGCTCCGTGGTTTCAGGATCACATTTTGCTGAAATTCCAACCGCTCAAACTGAGCTTCCTTCTGGAATTTATGCTCCAGCCAACCTTCTTTGCAAAAAAGGAAACAGAGGGATCGGGAATCAGCAAATTTAAACTGGAATTCCCGGGGCTTTAACAATGTGATGTCACATACCACGGACTCAAGGCCCGGGATCAGGCTGTAAGCCCAAAGTTCCCCGCGCCCCTGGCTATTTTCCATAGCAAGATGTGCACTGTCACCTTCCTGCCTGAATACGGCCCCTAAGCGTGTAGCCAGTTCGGATAGGATGGAAAAGATGGATTCGCTATCCCGATGCTTCAAAAGCGATGATTTATTTATGGTTAAGATAAATTGTTATATTTTAAATATACAACTTCTTCACCTAAAGTGGAGTTATAAATCCCTCCGAATCAATCATCCAGTGAAAGTCCGGAGTATCGGTATACCTTTATCTGCCCGCTTCCCTGAGGTGTGTACCTGTTTCAATAAAAACCGCCAACACACGATCGCAGCAGTCCGTAGCATTTTGTTAAACCTCCAGTTTGCCGGTTTCACTAATATCGGGTTGATTGCCGGTGATAATTCCTACCCCCATTTTTAAAAGGGTAATAAACTTACTGTTCTTATTATCCCAGTACTGGGCAGACACAGGTTTAAACTTCAACGCACTAACATTTGGGTCATCCTGCCCTTCAAACCAAAGGTCATCCGACTTGCCGTATAATTCCTCGATAACCGACTTTTCGGTACGTATTTCAACCTCGCCGTAAAGAGTTAGGAATTCCATATCGCCCGGATCCGAATAGATAAGTTGTGCATGCCTGTCTGCTGCTAAATTTCTGTTATGAGCACTGTCCCTGCCGCTTAAAAACCAAATATTGCCACTGTCATCCACCTTTTTCGTGCTCATGGGAATGGCATGGAGCGGCCTCTCCCCCAATCTGGTTACCAACATGGCAAAATCAATTGATTCGGCCAGCTCCTTTATTTTATCTATCGCTTCCTGATTGTATAAATCTTCTTTACTCATAGCTCATTTTTTTATTTGATACAAGGTATCTTCCCGGACCCGATTTTGTGAAGTGGATCCAATAAATTTTTAATACAATTGAGCGGACACTGTTATCTTTAGCGCAATCGGTTCCCAGGGGGAAATTATTAGCAACAAACTACCGTAAACCGTATATTTACGGTTAGCGGACTTCTATGAAATTAAAGATCTTCCTTAGGGTATTTGGCATCATTGCCATTGTATTGACCATATTTCCTTTTATAGCAGTGGATTACTGGTTTGTAAGGATGTTCGACTTTCCGCATCTGCAATTAACGCTGCTGACCATGATTGCCCTCCTCACCTATTTTTTAAAGTTCGATATTCGGAAGGTGAGCGATTACCTGTTTATTGCAGCCCTCCTGGGTTGTTTTCTGTTCCAGGTGCAGAAGATATTCCCCTATACCGCATTTGCCGGGTACGAGGTTTTGGAGGGAAAGGAGGATGCAGATAAGGTGTTGCGGATTTATGCTGCCAATGTCCTTCAGAAAAATGATGATACAGACAATTTAATGGCCAGTTTGGAACAATATGATTCTGACATCGTATTATTAACGGAAACGAATGCTTTCTGGAGGGACAAAATTGCCCCCAGGCTCCGGGAAAGCCACCCATATTTTGTAGAGGTACCACTGGAAAACACGTATGGAATGTTGTTGTATTCCAGGCTGCCGCTTTATGATAAATCGGTGAAATTTATGGTGGAAGACACCATCCCTTCCATACATTCCAGACTTATTATGCCGGGTAATGATACCGTACAACTGTTTGCTATCCACCCTGCCCCTCCTACGCCTCAGCATAATCCCACTTCGGTGGACCGGGATGCCGAAATGATGAAAATTGCCAAACTAAGCAGGGATTCCAAATTACCGGTCATTGTATTCGGTGATTTCAACGATGTGGCCTGGTCTGAAACAACCTCCCTTTTTCAATCGGTCAGCGGGCTGCTGGACCTTCGGAAGGGACGGGGGCTCTTTAGCACGTTCAATGCAAAAAACTGGCTCCTGAGATGGCCGCTGGACCATATTTTCATATCCCCGGCATTCCGGGTTCTCGATGTACAACGGGGTGGGAAAACAGGGTCTGACCATTTTCCATTTTTTACCAAATTGAGTTTTGAGCCGGATCTTGCACATGAACAGGTATTGCCGCCACCATCGGAAGAAGAACTAAAGGAGGCATATGACCAGATTGAAAATGAAAAGGAGCAAAAACCGGATGATTAAGGATTTTGATTACGATCAGGCCGCTGGCAATGCCATGACAGGATGAGAAGGGTACCAGTAGTAAAGGTTTATATTGTCAGCCCCGGATCCGCCGGTAACAGGTTGGCTACCGGCCTGCATCAGGAAATGGGTGGTATCTTAACAGGTATTGCCGTAAAATTATTTTTATTTATGACGCTTACTTCGGTACATGCACAACATAGGGTTCCCGATAGTATACAGGATGAGGTTGAGATTGCACTTTCCCATTACCCGCAGTTGCGGGATACACCTATTACTTTTAAGTTTAAAAGGAATATCCGGAAGTCGGTTATGCTTGCGCAACCCGAATTCCTGAGCTTATTCCGTCCGCGCAAAAAAAGAACCTATAAAGTGCTGATCAACAGGGAGGTCCATATTTCTGATAAAGCATTTCAGACAGGTGATATTCCGAAGGATGTACTGATCGGATGGTTGGGACATGAATTAGGGCATATTATGGATTATAAGGACAGGAGCAGTCTGAACCTTTTGTGGTTCGGGTTACGGTATAAATTTTCGGGAAGCTACCTGAAAATAGCAGAAAGGACAGCCGATGCCTACGCTGTTACCAATGGGATGGAGGACTATATCCTACGAACCAAGGAGTTTATATTAAACCATGCCGATATTGGGGAACCCTATAAGAAGAGGATCCGGAAATACTATTTATCCCCTAAGGAAATACTGCTGCTGGTAGCGGAACGGGACCAGGAAAGAAAATCATCCGGCCATTAAGATGTTGCCTTGGCAAAATCTTCCCATTCCTCAAATTTTTCAGTATCCATGACCTTTTCCATTTTTACCTGGCCCCCTTTCTTTTTTTGATCCCCGTTCCATTCATAAAATATTGCCGGGGGGACCGTGCGTACTTTTACACCTTTCAGGGCTTTGGACCGTGCCACGGCATAATTCTTATTTGCTTCCTTTAAAAATCTGTCGAGTTCCTCCGCAAGTCCGGAGTTATCTTTTTGATCTTCGGTTCCCAGGTACCAGCAATGGTAGAATTCCCCATCGATCCGTTTGGCACATATGGTATATTCCGGGATCTTCATGGAGAAATATTCTTCCAGGTGCTGCACGGCGTCATCCATTTTATTAACAGATAATTGGGAGCCCACCGTGTTCAGGAAGAATTTTGTACGGCCCGTAATTTTGATTTCTGCCTTTTCCACATCCGTAAAGGCGATGGTATCACCAATGATGTAACGCCAGGCGCCAGAGACGGTACTGATGATCAGGACATAATCCTGTTCGGGCTGAACCTGGGATAGTGTCAGTGAAGGTGCATTTTCGGTAAGGGAACCATCCGGTTTGATATATTCCGGTTTAAACGGGACAAATTCAAAATAAATGCCACCATCAGTCACCAATTTCATAGCCGATGTTTCCGGTCTGCTCTGAAAGGCAATGAAGCCTTCTGAAGCCAGGTAGGTATCAATGACCGTAATGGGTTTCCCCAGGAGCGCATTAAAGCTCTTTTCATAGGGGCCAAAGGCAACCCCCCCGGAGGTATATACCTGCAGGTTGGGCCAGATTTCGTGGATATTGTTGAGCTTATGAACCGCTATCACTTCCTGCAACATGAGTTCAATCCAGGAAGGAATCCCGCTCAGCGCACCTATATCCCAGGTAGGGGCTTGCTGTGCAATTTTCTTGACCCGTTCATCCCAGTCATCGATCTTTGCAATTTCTTCCCCGGGCTTGTAGAAACCCCGGAACCATCCCGGGATATTGCTGGCGCTTATACCACTTATTTCCCCTTCCTCATGGTCTTCAACCTGCTCCAGATCAGTTGAACTCCCCAGCATCAGGATCCCTTTTTCAAAAAAATCGGGGGATAGGTCAAAATTGCTCAGGGCATAGACCTGTTTGATACCCGTGTTCCTGATGGCACCTATCATGTCATCCGTAACCGGGATTCGTTTGCTGGTTTTTCCGGTCGTACCGGAACTCAGGGCAAAATAATCCGGTTTGCCGGGCCATGTTATATCGGACTCCCCTTCATGCAATTTTTGCCACCATTCCAGGTCCATTTTATGGTAATCAAAATAAGGGATACGGTTGGCGAAATCTTTTTCGATATTTTCAGATTCCAGTAATTCACTAAAGCGGTAATGCCGGCCAAAATCGGTATCCGCTGCTTTTTCCAACAAGTGTACCAGCATTTTATGCTGTGCTTCGAGAGGATCGGTTTCCGGTGTGAGTTTGTCCCGCAGATCCAGAAACCCCTTTATCATTTTACCAAGTACTGCCATGGGGTATTTTCGGCAAATGTAGCGCAATGGTAAAATTAAGTGTGTTGTATGGAATATATGTTTGATTGGATTGATCCGGTTCAAGGATTGCTACAAAGCCTGCACATCATTAGTCCCATGTCCTTGCCTGGGTTTAATACAGCACCCCCCTTTACCCACCCCGAACAAGAAAAGCAGGTATATTTTAATTCGGGAATGTAACATTAAGCTTATATTTGATACTAAAGGACTAGTTCAATATAGTATCTAAAAAAAAATTAAAATGAGGACATTAAAAGTATGGATCGCCCTGGCGGTATTTGCAATCGCGTTGCCAACACAGGCACAAACCGCAGACGAGATAATCGATAATTATTTTGAAAATATTGGTGGCAAGGATAAACTGAATGCCCTTGAAGGGATGAAAATGACCGCCAAAGTTAACCAGGGGGGAATGGAAATCCCTTTGGAGATCATCCAATTAAAGGACGGACGCCAGATGACGGTAATAAATTTCCAGGGAAAGGAACTAAAGCAGGGCGTTTTTGACGGTCAGACGCTATGGAGCCATAATTTCATGACCATGAAGGCAGAAAAAAGCGATGCCGAAAACACCGAAAACTTCAAACTAAATGCCAACGACTTCCCGGATGCCTTTATGAATTATAAGGATAAAGGCTATACTGTTGAATTAATGGGCAAGGAATCCATCGACGGGGCCGAGACCTACAAGGTGAAATTAGTTAAGGAACCGGTTACTATTGACGGCATCGAAAAAGAAGATGTTTCTTATTATTTCTTCGATACGGAAAACTTTGTCCCTATTGCAGTGCAGTCTGAAGTTATGTTCGGGCCTCAAAAGGGAATGACACAGGAGATAACGTTGAGCGACTACCAGGAGGTGGAGGGCCTGTACTTTCCATTTGCCATGACCCAGGGTTTAAAGGACGGGCAGACGGCGCCTATTACTTTTGACACCATAGAATTAAATCCTACTGTAGATGATGCTTCCTTCACATTTCCGGAGGAAACGACCGAAGAGAAAAAATAATCCAACAAGTAAAAGCCCCTTTACCAGTTAAGGGGTTTTTTATTGTAACCAATCAAATACAAGATGAGATCAGTACTTCCTTTACTCCTATTGGGTGTGTGTTGCCATTTCCCGGCAGCAGCCCAGGATGAAACCCCTATCAATGGCAAAGAACTATTTGGGGACATGAGTGCGAGGCATATCGGTCCGGCTATCATGAGCGGCCGTATCAATGACCTGGAGGTTCACCCCACCAACAGCAGGATCCTGTACGTTGGTTCAGCAGGTGGCGGTGTTTGGAAATCAAATGATGCGGGGGCTACTTTCACACCCATTTTTGATGAGCACGTCCAGTCAATCGGTGCTGTTGAGCTCGACCCCAATGATCCTGACAACACGATATATGTAGGGACCGGGGAAACCTGGACCCGTAACAGTGTTTCCATAGGTGACGGCCTTTACAAATCGGAGGACGGCGGTATCAACTGGAAAAAAATCGGGTTGGAAAAATCGGAACGCATCGCCAGTATTCTTGTCAACCCTAAAAACTCTAAAGAAATCTATGCAGGGGTACTGGGTGCCTTATGGGGAGATAGCGAAGAGCGCGGTGTTTTTAAATCGATTGATGGCGGGGAGACATGGAAGAAAATATTGTTTGTAGATCAGAAAACAGGCTGTGCAGACCTGGCGATAGACCCCAATGACCCCCTTACATTGTATGCCTCTATGTGGGAATTCCGTCGGACAGCCTGGTCCTTTACTTCCGGGGGAGGAAATAGTGCCTTATACAAATCAACGGATGGGGGCGACAGCTGGAACAAGATCCATACCGGATTCCCGGAGGGAGACCTCGGTCGGTTGGGGATTGCAGTGGCACCTTCCAACCCCAGGGTTTTATACACGGTCATAGAAGCAGAAAAAGATGAACGCAAGGGGCTTTATCGAAGCGATGATGCCGGAAAAAGCTGGAAACAACTCAACAATGATTTTGGGATCACAGTACGGCCCTTTTATTTTTCGCGGATTGTAGTAGACCCCCGGGATGAAAATACCGTGGTTAAAGGCGGGCTGAGCGGCTCCATTTCGCGGGATGGCGGCAAAACGTTCAAAGACCTCGGGCCTATGCACGCGGATATTCATGACATCGCATTCAGCATCAAAGATTCGGATGTTCTGTATGTGGGTACTGACGGAGGGTTATACCGCAGCTGGGATGGCGGCAGTTCCCTCGAAATTGTGGAAGATCTTCCGCTTTCACAGTTCTATCACGTCAGTGTGGATGATGCAGAGCCCTATAATGTGTATGGCGGCCTGCAGGATAATGGGTCCTGGTATGGGCCGTCCTCTTCCCCGGGTGGTGTAGAAGCACGAGATTGGAACCCTGTGGGCTTCGGGGATGGCTTTCGGGTCTTAAAACACCCCGGCAGGAATATAATTTATGCCGAAATGCAGGGTGCTGAAAGGGTATGGCGCTATGATGCAGACAACAGGTTATCGAAAACCGTTCAGCCACAACCAAGCAAAGGCATTGCGAAACTCCGATTCAACTGGAATGCACCCATGGCGGTAAGCACAAAGCAGCCTGACAGGTTTTATATGGGGAGCCAGTTCCTGCACAAATCAGAGGACATGGGTGATACCTGGGAAATAATTTCCCCGGACCTCACCACCAACGACCCGGCAAAACAAAACCAGGCAGCGTCCGGTGGACTCTCCGTGGATAATTCCGGGGCTGAAAACCACACCACCATCTTTACAATTGCTGAATCACCCCTTGATGAAAAACTCATCTGGGTGGGGACAGACGACGGAAATGTACAGCTTACCAGGGACGGAGGCAAAAACTGGACCAATACCACCGCCAATATTCCCGGACTGCCGGCCAATACCTGGTGCTATCACATTGAAGCAAGCTCCATCGACAAGTCGACGGCCTATGCAGTTTTTGACGGTCATACCCAAAATGATATGAATCCGTATGCTTATAAAACCACCGATTATGGTGCTACCTGGACCAGCATCATTACGGGTGACGTGAATGGATTTGCTCGGAGTATACAGGAAGATTTAAGTAACCCGGACCTGCTTTTCCTCGGTACGGAATTCGGCCTCTATATCACCCTTGACGGGGGCAAAAGCTGGAGCCGCTTCACCAACAACATGCCCCCTGTCTCAGTGCATCATATCACCCTGCAAAAAGCTACCAACGACCTCGTTATGGCTACCCATGGCAGGGGCATCATCATTTTAGACGACATATCCCCGCTGCGTGCCATCAATGATGAAGTTTTGGGAAAACCGGTCCATTTTTTTGAGACCAAACCTACTGTCATCAATGAAAAAAGTGATTTTGGCGGAACCTCGGAAAATACACAGTTCGTTGGAGCCAATAAAACACGTGATGTCCAGATCAAATATTATTTAAAAAGCCGGCATACGTTTGGAAAAATGACACTGGAAATACAGGATATGGAGGGGAATAAAATAGCAGATCTCGGACCCGGCAAATCCAGGGGTATCAATATTGTGAACTGGGGCTATACCCGGAAGCAACCCAAGGTTGCCAAAGGCAAAACCTTCAGTTTTGGCGGCTTTACGGCACCTCAGGTCCCGGCCGGGAACTATAAGGTGCTGATGACCAAAGGCAAGGATACCTATGAGCATACCTTTGAACTGGTATATGACCCGGACTCCCCCCTGACAGCTGAGGACAGGGTTATAAAAAACAGTACTACCATGAACCTGTACAACATGACACAGGAACTGGCATATCTCGTATTCGAGCTCGATGCGGTGATAGAGTCAGCAGAAGATCAAAAAAATTCCAGGACGCTGGCGAAGTTGAATGCTTTGCGCGAAACACTTGTTGTAACCACAGGGGACAATTATGTAGGGGCTGCAGAGCCTCAGCTCAGGGAGAAAATGGCAGATCTTTACAGCAAAGTGGCAAACAGTTATGATAAGCCATCACAATCCGACATGGATAATATTCAAGTCATCACAGAACGATTTACCAAAGCAAAAGCTGATTTTGAACAGTTAAAAAAGAAAATCAAAGGTTCGGCCGATATCCAATTGAAAAGTTTTGATGAATTCCTGTCAACCAACTGATCCGGATAAAATAAGGGAAAAGCCACCATCGCTGGTGGCTTTTTTTATTAAATTAAACAGTAATGATGATGTAATTGATCCACCTCCCCGTGCTTACAACAGTTCCATCCGCGACCATACCCTGTGGCCTTCCAAATGACTGATAAAGGTTTTCGCCATTTCCGGGGTGGCCGTGTCACCGTATAGGAGTCCGCTTGTTTTGCTTGCCTTATCTACTGCTGCTGCAAATTGCGAATTCCCGAATAACTCCCCCGCTTTCCCGGCACCGGCAATGGGCTTCAGGTGTTCAAAGCCTTCGTTCAGCATCTTGACAGCCTTTTTTTCTTTGAGCAAGGCAACGATGCTTTTCCGGCCATCCGGTACATAAAATGCATCAAACAATACCGATGCTGTTGTCAGTAAACTGGCATCTACCATAATTTCCGTTCCATCCGATGAGGTAATGAATCCGTGGTGGGGGGCTACAACTGTAACATAGGCTCCCTCTTTTTCAACCGCTTTTTTCATCACATCAAACGACTTCTGGTCTACCCCATCTGCGCAGAGGAAGGCAATTTTACGGGTTCTGATGGTTTTGGGATTATCAAAAAACAGGCTAAGGGCTTCCGAGGAGGCTGTAGCCGGATTGGATGGTCCCGGTTGATAAATCGCCGGGTCTGCATCTGCAGGAACCCCTTTGTTTACAGGCTTTTCCGGTTTGGGGACGGTTGCCATCCCAAGGCCGGCTGCCACTTCTTTTGCCAATTGCCCATCGATACAACTAAGGATCCCTACCATACGCTCCCGGATGGCTACGGTTTGTACTTTCCCCAGTTCAAATTGCAGTGCCTTGCTGAGGTGTTGTTTTTCAATATCGGACTGGCTGTTATAAAAAAGCGTTGCCTGACTGAAATGGTCGTTGAAGCTTTTACTCCGTTCCCGGATCTTCTTACCATCTATCCTTTCCGGAAAACTTTCAAAACCCCCTTCGCTTATTTTAGCCTGGAAGGGGCAACCGCCACCAAGGGAATTGGGGTGGTAGTGGGTCTGTCCCTTGTTGATCTGCTGCCGCATATGGCCATCCCGCTGGTTGTTGTGGACGGTTACGACCGACCTGTTGACTGGAATTTCGTGGAAATTAGGGCTCCCCAACCGCGATAACTGGGTATCCGTATAGGAGAACAACCTGCCCTGCAACAAGGGGTCATTCGTAAAATCGATACCAGGGACCAGATGCCCCGGGTGGAAAGCTACCTGTTCTGTTTCGGCAAAAAAGTTATCAGGGTTACGGTTCAGGGTCATCTTCCCGATAATTTTTACAGGTACCAATTCTTCCGGGATCAATTTTGTGGCATCGAGAAGGTCAAAATCGAACTTGTGTTCGTCTTTTTCAGGGACCAGCTGTACACCTAGTTCCCACTCGGGAAAATCACCTTTTTCGATGGCATCGTGAAGGTCCCTCCTGTGGAAATCCGGATCGGCCCCGGATATCATCTGCGCTTCTTCCCAAAGGACCGAATGGGTACCTTGCAGGGGTTTCCAATGGAATTTTACAAAATGGGATTCCCCCTTTTCATTGATCCACCTGAAGGTGTGTACCCCAAATCCTTCGATCATCCTGAGGCTTCGCGGTATGGCACGGTCAGACATCAACCACATGATCATATGGGCTGATTCGGGCATCAGGGAAATAAAATCCCAGAACGTATCGTGGGCGGAAGCAGCTTGTGGGATCCCTTTATCCGGCTCGGGTTTGACAGCATGTACCAGGTCCGGGAATTTAACCGCATCCTGGATAAAGAAAACCGGCATATTATTGCCTACCAGGTCATAATTCCCCTCTTCGGTATAAAATTTAACAGAAAATCCGCGGACATCCCTTGCAAGGTCAGTAGACCCCTTTGACCCGGCCACCGTCGATATCCTGCAAAATACCGGGGTTTTACGTCCGGGTTGTTGCAGGAATCCGGCTTTGGTGAACGGGGTCATGGATTCATAGCATTCAAAAAAGCCATGTGCACCTGAACCCCTGGCGTGTACGATCCTTTCCGGGATCCGCTCATGGTCAAAATGGGTTATTTTCTCCCTTAGGATGAAATCTTCGAGAAGTGAAGGGCCCCTGCTCCCTGCCTTTAGGGAATTCTGGTCATCATTGATCCGGAGACCCTGGTTTGTGGTAAGGAATTCATCCTTCCCGGATTCCGTGTTCATACGGAGATCTTCGATTTTATCTGACGGACTGCCCTTGGCATCCTTGTCATCTTTTCCAGCCATAGTATAATGATTTTTCGTTTTGTCTAAAATAGTATCCAACTATCGCAGAAAATGCATGTAACGATATTAGTTTTAGCCCGTTTAGGATGACATCCTCCCCCGCTCGCGATACTTCTAATTTTTATATCAATCGGGATAAGCTGTTGCAACTAATTACGATACTTTCCGGCTATAAATGCCGGGACAGTTGACCGGGAAAAATTGACCAGATGAAATCTATATGGAACGGGTCGTTGAGTTTTGGGTTGGTATCCATCCCTATCAAAATGTATTCGGGTTCTGAGGAAAGAACCCTTGATCTGGATATGCTCGATAAGAAAGACCATAACAGGATCCGCTATAAAAGGGTGAATGAAAAAACAGGAAAGGAAGTACCCTGGAAACAAATTGTAAAAGGATTTAAAACTTCCAAAGGATATGTAGTGCTGGAACCTGAAGATTTTGAAAAAGCCAATGTGCGGAAAAGCAAGACAATTGACATTGAAGAATTTGTAGAAGCGGCTGAAGTGGCTGATGTATTGTTCAAAAAACCCTATTTCCTGGAACCCCAGAAAGATGCCGGTAAATCGTACAACCTGTTATTGAAAGCCCTTAAAAAAACAGGGAAACTGGGTGTCGGGACCTTTGTTATGCGGGAGAAAGAAAATCTGGCGTTGATCGGGATCTATAAAAAAGCCCTTGTATTGCATGTGATCCGCTTTGCTGAAGAAGTACGGGACCCGTCCGAATTAAAGCTGCCGGGGTCAAAAGTTTCAGATAAGGAAGTAGACATGGCTGTCTCGCTTATAGAGCAATATTCCGAAAAATTCGATTTCAATAAATATAAGGATGTGTATAACGAGCAGCTTCAAAAGATCATTGATGCAAAGGACACTGGCAAAAAGGTGGAAACAGAAGAATATGAGGCGGAAGCAACCCCTGCCAAAGATCTGATGGCGCAATTAAAGGCCAGCCTGGATCGCAAAACAAAAAAAATGGCCTCATAACTTATGGCCCTCACGGATTACAATGACAAACGCAATTTCAAGGATACCCCGGAACCGGAAGGTACAATAGAACCGGGGGAGCAACACCGCTTTGTGGTGCAGCGGCATGCTGCCCGCAGGCTCCACTATGATCTCCGTCTTGAAATCGATGGGGTGCTGAAAAGCTGGGCCGTGCCCAAAGGCCCGTCCATGAACCCCGATGACAAGAGGCTGGCTATTCAAACGGAAGACCACCCGGTACGGTACCTTACCTTCGAGGGGGTAATTCCCAAAGGCAATTACGGGGCCGGGAAGATGCTGATTTGGGACCAGGGCACTTATCAACTGGAAGGCAAAGGAAAAGACATTAATTCCGGGGATTTGAAAATCACGTTTTTCGGGACAAACCTTAAAGGCAAATTTGCCCTTGTCCGTACCCAACGGGGAAACGATTGGTTGCTGATAAAAAAACAGGACGCGTATGCATCTACGCTTCCCTATGATCCGGAAGCCCTGCTGCCGGACGAACTCCAAAAAAACGTTCCGGAAAAGCTCCGACCGGGAAAATTTGTCAAACCGATGCTGGCTGGGACTGCCTCAAAGGTATTCAACGACCCGGCCTGGATCTATGAATTGAAGTGGGACGGATACCGGGCCCTGGCACATATAGAAGACCATAAAGTGGCCCTTTATTCCCGTAATGGACTGGGTTATAATACGAAATTCGCCCGACTGGTTACGGATCTGCAAGCAATAGGCCATTCCGTTATCCTGGATGGTGAGATCGTCATCCTCAATGAAAAAGGGTTACCAGAATTTGGAAAACTTCAAAAGTATGACGGGGGCAAAAATGAAATCCTACGGTACTATGTTTTCGATATGCTCTTCCTAAATGGTCATTCGATGACCGGGTTGACGGTAACCGAACGTAAAAGCCTGATCCCGGAGGTTATCGAAAACCTGGATCTTACGGTGTATTGTGATCATCTTGAAGCACTTGGGTCTGCATTATATGAAAAAGCTATTGAGGCAGGTATGGAAGGCATCGTCGCCAAAAAAAGCAATTCGGAGTATATTCCGGGACAGCGTACCGAAAATTGGTTAAAGATCAAATCGGTTCAGAGCCTGGATCCTTTCATTTGCGGGTATACTGATTCCCTTGCCAAAGGTCCAGCCTTCGGATCGCTCATCCTGGGAATGAAGAAGGATGGGAAGTTGCGCTATATCGGAAACTGCGGAACCGGCTTAACTTCAGCAATCAAAAAAGAATTGCTTCCGCTCATGAAGCCCGTTTTCCGGAAGGACAGCCCATTCGATGAAAAGGTATCCCTCAGGGGCAGGACACCGCAGTGGATGGATCCCTACCTGGTATGCGAAGTCTCCTATAATGAATGGACCAAAAACGGGGTTTTGCGAAATCCGGTATATAAGGGATTGCGTATGGATAAAATCGGGGCTTTGGAGCCTGTTGAAGCTAAGCCTGTTAAAAGGGATACCCCCACCCCTTCCGGGAAAAAGGATTTCCTGGAAATCGATGGGATCGAAGTTCCTTTCAGCAACCTGGACAAGGTCTATTGGCCGGAGGATGGCCTTCGCAAGTATGACCTGATAGATTATTATATAAAGGTTGCCGATACCCTGCTCCCGTATCTTAAAGACCGGCCCCTCAGTTTGCACCGCCACCCGGACGGGATCGCATCCTCAGGATTTTTCCAGAAAGACGGTAGCGACCTCCCGGAATGGATACAAACAGTTCCAGTCTATTCGAAGTCGGGCGACCGCATCATCAACTATCCACTCTGTACCAACAAAGCATCATTGTTATACCTTGTCAACCTGGGCAGCATTGAATTCAACCCGTGGAATTCGGGGAAGGACTCCCTTGATTCCCCGGATTATACTGTCATTGACCTGGATCCGTCTCCTAAAAATTCCTTCGAGCACATAATAGAAACTGCATTGGTAACCCGCAAAATACTGGAAGGTCTCTCTATACGGTCTTACTGCAAGACCTCCGGCTCCAAAGGGCTCCATATCTATATTCCCTTACTGGCAGGTTATACCTATGAGGAGGCAAGGGATTACACCAAACTCCTGTGCCTATTAATCATGGAGGCCCTCCCAAAACTAACCACCATGGAACGCAGCCTTGATAAACGGGGGGGAAAGATCTACCTGGACTACCTGCAGAACAGGAAAGGGCAGACCTTGGCAGCACCTTATTGTGTGCGACCCCTGCCCGGTGCCCCGGTATCCACCCCTTTGGAATGGAAAGAAGTAAAAAAAGGAATCCGTATAGCAGACTATAACCTCCACACCGTACCGGAACGTCTCATTAAAAAGGGAGATGCATTCCAGGGGTTTTTAGCTGATCGAAACGATATTTCAGAGACCCTCAGGGTACTTGAAACTAAGGGTACATAACCCATACATTAATCCTAAATCCTAAGATCATGATCACAAAAGAAAAGAAAGAGAAAAAGAATCAAAAAACCCAGCCCGGCAAACAGCATAAGATGGAACACGTACCGGAAACGATCCGTTCTGATTATAATGGCAGCCAGAAACTCCGGGGCAAAGTTGCATTGATTACCGGTGGGGACAGTGGAATTGGTAAAAGCGCCGCGGTCCATTTTGCGCGTGAAGGGGCACAGCTAGCCATTGTATATTTCAAGGAGGAGAAAGATGCCCTGGACACCAAGGCCGAGATTGAAGCAGAAGGGAGTGACTGCCTCCTGATTCGCGGGGATGTAAAGGATGAAGAATTCTGTATAAGCGCCGTAAAGCAAACAAAGGCCCATTTTGGAAAACTGAATGTCGTGGTCAACAATGCTGCCATGCAGTTCCCGGAGGACAGCCTGAAGGATATCAGCGCGAAAAATCTGCACACTACGTTTGAGACCAATATCTATGCCTATTTCTATATCACCAAAGCAGCCTTATCATACCTCAAAAAAGGGGATACCGTCATCAATACAACATCTGTAACGGCCTACAGGGGCTCGGATCATCTGGTAGACTATGCGAGTACCAAGGGGGCTATAGTATCATTTACCAGGAGCCTTTCCAAACAACTGGCAAAAAAGGGGATCCGGGTCAATGCTGTCGCCCCGGGACCCATTTGGACACCACTGATCCCGGCCACTTTTGATGATTTGGACAGTTTTGGAAAAGATGTACCGATGGGGCGCTTTGGAGAACCTTCGGAAGTGGGTCCCGCGTATGTTTTCCTTGCAAGTAAGGACAGCAGTTACATGACGGGGCAGGTATTGCATATCAATGGCGGGGAAGTAGTTGGCGGATAATCGTGCTAAAGCATGCCGACAAGCACACAAATGCCTGATATCCATTAATTACCACGGTACCAATCGGTTTAATAATTAAATTTTTCGAGGTATATTTTGTTAAAAGAAGGCGGTAATTTCGGGTATAACCTTAAACAAAATTTCAGTTATGAGAGATATAGTATGGCTTATCGTAGTAATATTGGTGATAGGATGGTTGATTGGCTTTGTAGCCTTTCCTGCAGTAGGTGGGATTATTCATGCGCTGCTTGTAATAGCAGTGATATTGATAATCTACAAACTTGTTACCGGACGTAGTGTCTAGGGATACTATGATCCGGACATTCCTTTATAATTCCTCAATATTATTATTGGGGAATTATTTTTATTGGGGCTATACGTCCCCCCTGTTCCCCTATCGGTGGCACTTCGGCTCACTCGTCAGCGCGAAACGCCCCAGCCATTTGAATCATATTTATCCATGTAAACATTCCCCATCTGATTTATATAACAAAGATGTGGCCCAGTTCGCTATATTCGCTATATCATGCATCAAATAGATCCTAAGAAAATAAAGCAGATTTTTATGCTTCTGCTGATCCTCCTGCTGGGGGTGATGATATTCAATAAAATGCTCCCATTCCTTTCCGGTATCCTGGGTGCCATTACCTTTTATATAATTTTCCGGAAATGGATGGCCAAATTAATGCAAAGAGGCTGGAAACGAAGCTGGGCAGCCATCACACTGATGCTGATATCCTTTGTGGGTATCCTCCTGCCGGTCATTGGTACCATCTTTATGCTGAGCGGCGAAATTGGTAATTTGGTGGATAAATCGGAAAGTGTTGTGGAAGCGATACAGAACCAGATCTTCGTTCTGGAAAAACAGATCGATTACGAAGTGGCCTCCAGGATGGATCCAACAGGCGTATCAACCTGGATATCAGATAACCTCCCAAACCTGGCCGGAGGTACCTTCAATGTTTTTGTCTCCATTGCCATCATGTACTTTTTGCTGTATTATATGTTGACGATTTCAAAGGAACAGGCTGATAAATTGCTGGAATTTATTCCTATGAGCAAAAAGAACATCAAGATTATCGGGGCCGAAACCAAAGCGATGGTAAGGTCCAACGCCCTTGGCATACCCCTGGTTGCCGTTGCCCAGGGGATCGTGGCCCTGGTCGGGTTTTTAATATTCGGCATTGAAAATCCATTGTTCTGGTTTGTGATTGTGGCGATTGGCTCTATGGTACCCTTTATTGGAACCCTGCTGGGCATTATCCCTGTTTTTATCCTGGCCATGGCCGCCGGCAATGAATTCCAGGCATGGGGGGTGCTGATATACGGGGTAGTCGTGGTGGGTTCCACAGACAATATTATCCGACTCTACCTCCTGCGAAAACTGGACAATGTGCATCCGCTTATCACGCTGATCGGTGTCATTATCGGGATTCCTTTATTTGGATTCATCGGGCTGATATTCGGGCCCTTGCTGATCAGCTTATTTTTTATAATCGTGAGGATCTATAAAATTGAGTATGGGATACAGGTGGATTCCGATAAATAGTGATACCCGGATTACCACGGCCAGAATTTAAATATGCTTATGGCTCCAATTCCAAAAAAGATATGGGCGACCACCAATTGAAGGTAAAATGCCGGACGGTCCATGGCCGGGGGATCATGGTGTAACCAATACAATACCTGCCATCCTGCAATCCCGAGGAGGCCTAAGGTAAATCCCATCAGCGCTGCTGTCCCCCAGGTAAGCGGCACCTCGAAAAAGTATATGATCAGTGCCATCAGAAGGGAAAAGATGATACCGGTACCATAATGAAGGACCCAGCCCCAGAACGTCATTCGGCTTTTCTTCCCGATTTCCATCCGGGATTTCTGCAGAAACTGGCTCAGTAATTTGGGTTCCCCTAATTTTTTATGGGATATGAGCTGACAGATGTAGCTGAACAAAGTCATCACAGAAGTACCCGCGATCCCAGCCAGGATAATTGTCATCCATTCCATTCCGTGTTTTTAAAAGATTCGCTACCCTCCCTTTTTGCGATACTTAATGATCAGGCCTAACATCGTGGCATTCAGGAGAACCGATAGACCATTGGTAAGGATGATGGGGAGGTCTTCCTTCAGGATTCCGTAATAAGTCCAGAGGAATACGCCTAATATCAGAATAGCGAACATAGGAGGGGACACATCCTCCACCTTTTTTGAACGCCATGCTTTAATGAGCTGCGGCACTGCAGCGACCGTTGTGCATATACCGGCAATCAGTCCCAGCAGTTTTACCCAGTCCATCCCACATCATTTGAAACCTGATTCTCCTTCCTGATTTTAATCCACTTCATCCTGTTGCTTACCGGAATTGCGGTATGGGGTTTCATTTGGATACCGAACCCTTTCAAAGAAATCTTCTACCCTGAATTTTATATATCTGTGGTCTTTTTCTCGTATATACATATCGAATGATTTTATTGCTGCCATGAAATTCCTAAAATATACCCATGCAGTTTGACTGAAATGCGCAAAAAAATTGTCCCATATGAAGAATATTCTATAATTGATACGGATATCAAATAAAAAAGTCGGCCCGGAGCCGACTTTTTATAATGCTAATCAACGTTAATTTTACTGTATTGGGGTATAGCCAAATTTTTGGCCGCCTACGGAGGCATCAGCCATTAAACCAGCTTTAGGCATGGCGAAAACAGCTACACCATCTTTGTATTTTGCATTCACAGAGATCCCGGATTTTATGGCTACTGCAGATGCTTCGGCAGAAAATTCAAAATCGCCATCCTTGAATCTGTTAAGGTCCGTCGGGGTTTCAAAAAATATCACTTCGGTTATCGCCTGGCCACCGGCCTGAAGACCTACATTTAATTTTTTAAGGTCTGCCATACCAACAGGGACACCGTTTTCATATACGACACCATTGCCTGAGGCACCTCCTACTATAAACCCGCCCTTCCCCACATTGGGAAAAATTACATAGCCGGCTGAATTTTCAAAAAATGTGTCTAACCCACTACCCATTTTGGATAGTTTTTCTTTTGCTTTTTCCGCGTCCTTCATCACTTTTTTATCCTTGTCACTTTGTGCGAAGGCTGCAACGGCGATAAAAAATACTGCTAAAATTGAAAGTGCTCTTACTTTTTTCATATATCTCTGTTTTAAATTTATAATTATGTACAATGGTCCGGTTTTAACCATATCATGCTGTATAACAGAAGGTTAATGCCAGATTGAATTCTCCCCTAAAGATAAAAAAATACATTGAAGCCTGTGCCGCTTTTGAATTAATTATTGATCCGTTACCCAATACTTTTTCTATCCGTTGGAACTCATTGAGTAATCACGTTAATTAATAGCTTAAAAGGGAACAAAAAGTTTTGAGGTTGCCTGTAATTTAGAAATAGAAACCCATTAATATATTTATCATGGAAGACAGAGATACTAATTACAGAGACAATGTGGATCATGATCCGAATTTTAATCGTGAGAATGATTTCGATCGTGAGGATGATTTCAACGCCCAGGATACAGATTCCAATCTGGAAGATAAATGGTATGATATCGAGGATGAATACCGGGAACGGTATTCGGATTTAACTGACGAAGACGTGAACTATGACGATGGCCGTTTCGAGGAAATGCTCGAAAGAATAGGCCGGAAACGGGGACGATCACGTAGGGAGATCCAAAGGGAAATAGAAAATTGGTAATTCCCACCCGTCCGATTAGAACACGTACCGCCTTCTGTTGAAGGCGGTTTTTTTAGTAATAGTTTTTTGGTGTCGTAGGAATTTTGTACTCATTAGCTGTATATTTTAGCCCTATCGGTCAAAAAGTGTTAAAATCCTAAAATTCATTTTTATGTACCAATATTGCGCGGTATTTTTAGATTGTCATGTTCGGGGTGCTGTTCAGGCTGAGAGTATACCCGAGTCTTTGGCGGATAATGCCGGCAAAGGAAACATGACCAGCAAAGGGAACGGATAATGTAAATCTTCATTATTGTTCCCTTTGTGTTTTATAAAACTTTCGATTCCTAACATCCATCGGGATGACAAACCTACCAGGTTTAGATTACGATCAGTTGAGTAATTTCTTTGCAAGTTCTGCCCAGATTCCGCTGGAATCATCAATGTTTTCACCAAACTTTGCCACCTGCTGCCCATAGTCATCCAGTTCCGTAACCTGTATGGATACCACAAAATTACCCCGGGCATCTTCTGCCCGGTCGCCTTTATCATCGAGCGAAAAGGGAACTGGTGCGAACCAGTCGCTCATACTATTATAATTGGATTTTTCCCCATTTTCCGATACCAGGTAGGACTGCTTGCTTTCACCCATCTCCATCCTATAGGTTTCCCCCAGTTGTATATTCTTTAGGAGCAGGCTGATGTCAGCGGTTTCCCTGCTTTTAACATCCTGTGCTTTATTTGTCCAGTACCCGTTCAATTTAAAATTTATGGATATGTCCACGTCATCATCACCGGCCCTTAACTTCGCCTTGGTTTTTTCAACGAATATCTGCAGCGGGCGAAGTGTAAGCAGGGTCCCATCGGTATTTGTATCAAACCCGAGGATTATGCTGGAGGCCAGGGTTTCCTGTTCCATGTCTTTTTCGGTTGCAGAAACATACCGCCTGATTTCAATTTTAGGATAGGATAGTTCCAGGCTTCCTCCAGGTTTATAAAAGTCATCCCCCACATACTTTCCGAAATAGACCCCCCTGTATTTTTCACTTTCTTCCCTGTAAAACTCCTCCAGCTTCGAAGCTGTAAAATCGATAACCTTCGGGGCCAGGGCAGCCGCTATCACCCCAAAGGGAGCGATCATATTTCCTTCGGACAGGGGAACTACCTCCACCCGCTCGCCTCTGAGCTGCATGGAATTGATGTTTTTTGCCACACATCCTGTCAGCAGGGCCAGGAAAATGCCTGCACATATTCCAGGGATTAAAAATCTTGCCCGGGGTCTTCCGAATATAGTCATAGCATCCATTTAAATAGCAATACACACTGAAGGAAACGTTCAGTGCCATTGCGGGTTAGCAATCCAATATACTAAAAATTACAAAAAGAGGAAGTCCACAGAAACCAACGGATACAGCCATTTTCAAGGTTTTTCAAATTAAAATGCCTTCCGCAATGCTGGTGCAGTGAGCACATTTACATTCGCAACCAGACATTTAGCATAGGTGCGCACGGTGTGGGAATGTAACAGGCGGAAACTGAAAAGCCTTTAACAGAGTAGGTACCATTAAATTTCAAAACGATGAAAACCTTACTTTTTTCAGTACTGTTACTCATTGGGATGGCTGCATATGCGTCCATGATCCCGGAAGACCTTCCCGAACATACCCCTGTCCTGGAATGGAATAAAATTGAATCGAACCTTCAGGAACCAACCGGATCCTATTTGTTTCAGTTATGTACCGTCAGTGCCTCCGGGTACCTGCTAATTGACGGTGGCAAAGTGAAAGTTACTGCCACGGTTGAGGGGCCCTGCAATGCATCCCTCGCCACAAGACTGAGGGCATGTATTGCCAGACTCAGAGCCTCTGTATAACAATAATTTTAAAATTTAAAAACATACATCATGAAAAATTTGATACTATTATTATTATTCTCCAGCGGGCTGGCCGCCCATGCGCATACGCTACCCGAATATACTACACCTGCCAACCCGGACACAAATCAATATCAATTATTCATAACCATAGAACAGGAGGGTTTATGGCAGCAGGTACAACTCGATTTTGAAACGGAGGATGAATTGATGGATTTTGACAGTTTCGCTTTTGCTGAAGATCTGTTCATCACTGATGCAGGCAATTCAATTTGTACAGTAAGTGTAACCGTAAAAGTCAGGATTGGTGTTGGATCCAATTTCGTAGAAGTAAGTGCCACCGTAAGTGGTATTGCTTGTTCTGAGGTGGTCTCTACGGTCAAAAGGCTGCGACAGGAGTTAAGGGATGCCATTAAATAATCCATATGTACAATCGAGTAAGTGGCAGGATCTGACATCCTGCCACTTTTTAAAATTATGCCGTATGATAAAACATATTGTTATTGCCATGCTGACGGTTACCACCTCTGTGTTTGCACAGAAAACAGTAGAAATCTCCTATGATTTTAATTTAAATTTTGGCGAATACCGGGTCTACTCATCAACCCTGTTTGTTTCCCCGGGGGAAAGCCTTTTTATGTGGGGCACACCTCACATCCAGACTGTTGAAGATACGGATACGGAGTTTAGTATAAATATGAGTGAAAAAGACAGTATCGGCAATTACAACTATATCGACATGGTTGCCGATACTTTATATTCACGGCAAATGACGTTCAATACCGGTGTTGTGATTGTCCGGGAAATTGTACCAAAAATAGCATGGAAAATTTTGGAAGAGGTTAAAAATATTGGCCCCTTATCCTGTCAAAAGGCAGAAGCTTCCTTTCGCGGAAGGACGTATACCGCGTGGTTCGCCAGGGAAATACCCATCCGCTCAGGACCGTGGAAATTGCAGGGCCTTCCGGGACTGATCGTAATGGCTTATGATGATACGGGCGAGGTCCGCTTCGTGTTCAAGTCCTTAACCCAAACCGATGAATTTGTTAAACCCAACTTTCCCGATATACCTGTATTTACCCTGGAAGAATACAAAGTCAATACTACTTCAGGTGCGAAAGATCTCCTCCGACAGCTGTCGTCAAAGATGCCCCGCGAAATGTCCATAACCCTGTCCAAACCGCTATCCCTGGAATATTTCGACTGATACAGGAATGTTTATGAGGTTATCAATGATCCAAACCAAACCAACATTCCCAATACGGTCATACCGCCTGGCTGTCAGTTTCCTTTTAGTGGTGTCCGCAGTACTTCAGGGATTTGGCCAAACGGTGATCGAAGGGACAGTAAAAGATTCACTTGGAGATCCTGTTGTCAATGCCAACGTCTTTATACAGGCTGAAAATACGCCCACTATTTCTGCCTATACCTATACTAAAAAGGATGGAACCTTTCAAATGGTGTTGGATAAAACAGGACTTTTTATCCTGAATGTCAGTAGTTTGTCCTTCAAAACGGTACAAATTTCCATGAATATTTCCGGGAAGGAGGCGCTGGATAAGATCGTGCGACATATCGTACTACAGCCGCATCCCTTTTCCCTGACTGAAGTGGAGGTTAGTGCAGCGATTCCCATCCTTGTTAAAAAAGATACTATTATCATCAATTCTGAAAGTTTTACAGATGGCACGGAAAACGTGGTGGAGGATGTGTTAAAGAAGCTTCCGGGCGTGGAGGTCTCGGCCGATGGAAGTATACAGGTTCAGGGCAAAAATGTGGAAAAAGTTATGGTGGAAGGTGATGACCTTTTTGAAAGGGGCTATAAGCTATTGACCAAAAACCTAAGTGCTTCCGTATTGGACAAGGTGGAGATCCTTGAGCATTATTCAGACAACGCGCTGCTGAAGGGGATAGAAGACAGTGACAGGGTTGCCCTGAACCTTACCCTGAAGGACGTGGCCAGGACACTTTTCTTTGGCACAATTGGCCTTGGCTATGGAACGGGGCAATTTTATGAGGCTAAATTGAACCTTATTTCTTTTACGGAACGGGTAAAATACTATTTTCTGGGGAACCTGAACAATACGGGAACCGATGTCACCGGGGATATTTATCAACTCCTGTACCCGGATCTTTGGACTTCCAACTCCTATATAGGTGATGGTGAACGTGCGGACCAATATATCAGTTTGATATCCCAAGTCCCCGTACTGAAGGAAAACAGGGTAAATTTCAACAACGCTGAACTGGGTTCCCTGAACGGTACTTATAATCCTTCGAAAAATTTAAGGATTAAAGGTTTGTTGTTCTATACTTCAGATGAAAACGATTTTATGAGGCGTGGCCTGGAACGATTTACAGTACCTCCGGATAGTTTTGTAAATTCCGAGATCTACAGGCTCCGAAAAACCAGCAAGGCTGTTTCGGCAAAGTGGGATGCCCGGTTAAAGCTGGGAAAAAACGCCCAACTTGATTATACAGGCCGTTATGCCGGAGGTCAATTCAGGGACAGGGCACAACTCGATTTTAATACCGAGATGATCAACGAATCTTTAATGTCTAAAACCAGTTTTGCAGACCAGCGGCTGACCTATACCCGAAAACTGTCAGGGAATGCTGCCACCCAGGTTACTGGCCGGTACATCCGTGACAGCAAACCACAGGAATATCAAACAGATAAGGTAATCTTCAGGGACTTGATCCCTTCAGTAAACAAATTGGAATTTGCACAGCAATCAAGCAGAAACAGCGTAGCGTTTTTAGGAATCGAGGGGAACTTCCATAAAACCGGAAACCATAGTAATACCGGCATAGACCTGGGTTATTCAGCTCGGAGAAACGAATTAGCGAGTGAGCTGCAAATCACCGATTCAATTCAAAATAAGGTTGCTGTTGCGAATTCTTTTGCAAATCCCCTTTCCAGGTTCCGACTGGAGGACCTGTACGCCAAACTGCGATACAAATATACCTTCAATGCCTTATCGATAAGCGGGGGTCTGGAACTGCATCAATTATTTTCTAAAGTTCCGGGCAACCGGGCCATAAATAGCAATGTCCCCTTCCTGTGGATTCCAAGTCTTGGGATTGCGTGGGAAATCGATAAAAAGAATCGCTTTCTCGGTAGTTATTCGTATAGCAATGATCCTGTTGGGGTGAAGAGTATGCATGCAGGCTATATCCTAACAAACTTCCGGAATTTTACCAGGGGGCTTGGGACTTTCCGCGTCTTAAATGGCAATACCTTCCTGGCGAGTTATATCCTGGGAGACTGGAAGGATGCCTTTTTAATGAATGCCTCCTTTATTTACAACAGGAAGTTTAATTATCTGTCCAATTCCTATACTATACGACAAAATTATAATTTGAGTAGCCTCCTTGTGTTGACTAACAGGGATTATTACACCTTTAATTTCACTACAGATATATTTCTAAACGCCCTGTCATCAAACTTAAAATTAAAAGGAGGATATAGTAACAGTACGTATGAAGATATAGTGAATGAAGGAGGCATTAGATCAATAAACACCGAACGCTATACCTACGGGGCGGAGTTGCGTTCTTCTTTAGACGGAATGTTTAATTTTCACGCGGGAACGGAATGGACTGTATCCGGGATTCAAACCGCAGTGGAAAATTCCAATACAGACAATACATCCTTTTTGGACCTGCATTTTATACTCTCGGATACCTGTAACTTTCAAATCCGGAATGAAATGTACACATTTGGAAGCTTCCCGCGGGATAAATCCTATTGCTTTTCAGATTTTAACCTACGGTACACCCTGCAACCAAATAAGATACTGATCGATTTCCGGATCAATAATATTTGGAATACCAATACCTTCTCCAGTTTCGGGATTAGTGATACGGGTAGTTACAGTTCTTCCTATAAACTACTGCCGAGATACTTCCATTTAAAAATGGAATACAGGTTTTAATGCAGAAGGCTGGTTGGGTTATATGTACGCGGGGGGCGTCCATAATTCAATCCGGCCTGCGGAACGTCACCTGCAGTAATACTGCCTAATCAAATGCAAAGCCAGTAGAAATCCTGAAAATTAAGGCATAGAGGACTATAGCAAACATTATAAAGGTTATCCAGGCAAAGAACTTGAAATATTTTTGCACGATCAAATTACCTAAATTTTTAAATCCCTCAAGGTAAATTTCCCGTAAAAGTAGAATTGTCTTCATATACTATAAGTTTTGATATGTACAAATTTCCGGCAATTCAGGGTCCTGTACGCAGAAACTTGTTGAGATGACCATATTACGGGATGTCCTGTCTAATCTAAAGTTGCACATCGCTAAACACTGCTGATCTAACGCTGAACGAACAGTACATGGGTTCCCGAAATTTTCCATTCACCGTTCATTTCCGCAATTAACCGTTGTGCAGCTTCACGCAACCCTTGATCGGGCCTTAACAAAAGGTTTTAATTTGATAGTTCCAAGTGTTGCAGGAATGTCAGAAACCAAGAAACCCATGTCTCAAATTGTACCATTAGTGTCAAGGAAATGCACAATTCAGCTCAGATGTAACTGATGACGGCTGTACTTTTGAACCATAAACGGTTTAACGTGGTAATTGTAATGGATTTGATAAATGAAATGAACCATGTTGTAGAACATTGCTATGACCTGGAGACTAAGCTTAAAGAATTAGTTGCACAGGTTCACAATGAACAGCTGCAAAAGCATTTTACAGGTTTCGCCCAGTACTATAAATCCTTTGGCGATCATTTATTCCTGGTACTTGCTTCAGAAGGACATAAAATTGAGAAACTGGTGGTATACCCAGGGGCTTTAAGGCCGCACTGGATCCAGGAAGCAGAGATGAAAGGCGCTGCAGGGGATTTGGCTATTCTTCAGCTTGTTATCAGGGCGAACAGGAAAGCCAAAGCTGATCTTGCAAATGCATTCAGCTATTCTGAGATATCTAAGGACCTTGCCATGGTTGTCAGGAATGGAATCCTTGAAATAAACAGTATTTTGGAAGCGCTTCAGTCCAATGAATTATTGGACAGTTAAGTTCCCAATTGGTTGGTTGAGCTTTATTTGTAAGAATTTACCTTCCCTTCCTGAAATTTAATGAGTCAATTCTTTTTTTAAAAAGATGCATTATGAGTCGATTTCTGTATTACCTTTGACTTGAATGAGTAGGTTGAGTATAGTTAATAAACATATGCTTACATATAAAAGAGAGAATCAGGGGTGGTTCTCTCTTTTTTTTTCCCTTTTTTTTTCCGCTCCCAATCGCCGGGCTGCTTCCGGTTAAAAATCTCTTTATAATTCTCCAGAGAGCTTACATATAAATCTTGGCTTCAGGGCTTCAGAGATTATCATACTATACTATAGAAATGATTTTGATAAAGGAGTACTTCTTCCACCAATTATGTGTAAATTTCAGGGAACTATAGTGTAGGATTTTTATTTCGTTTTTGTTAAGAAATAAATTTATTGAGTCCTTTTAATATATCGCTGGATTATAGTTTTACCATAACCAAAAAGTCCGTTTAATTCCAGGTAGACCTCCCCCCTTTGGCGGTCCATAATTAAGGAATTACAGGGATACGTATCGAAAACTTTTAAGATGGGGTCACACCACTGTTAATCAGATTTTTGTGACCTGAAATCACTTTATTCGCAACCTTGTTGGCAACGGTGAGTGGAGAGTTATGAAGTGTTTTTTGTGATAATGTATTGTAATGGAGAGGTGGATATTAGTGTAAAGAACCACTGTTTAAAAATTTCGATTGATGAAAAATGTACTACCTGTTAACTATAGAACCCAGACCCGGAATGCGCTAAAAGTAAGGAGTGTAAGTCCCGGTCCCCTGCAGAAGCAGATTGATCCAAAGCCTTTGAACCAACCTGCTGAAATTTTGTTTCTCACTTCTTTTCCGCCCCGGGAGTGTGGGATTGCAACTTTTTCACAGGACCTGGTTACCGCTCTCGATGCGGCATTTGGAAGTTCCTTTAAATTATCCATTTGTGCCCTGGACCCGGATCAACTGCCCTACCCTGCCCAGGTTAATTGCAGCCTCAATACAAAAAGAGCCGAGGCTTTTGGCGAACTGGCCGATAAGATCAATGAAGACAATCAGGTTCGCATCGTGATGATCCAGCACGAATTTGGTCTTTTTAAAAACAACGAACAGGCATTCCTTGATTTCCTGGATTCACTGCAAAAGCCGGTAATAATCACCTTCCACACGGTGTTGCCCAATCCCAATGAAAACCTGAAAGCTCAGGTTAGGGAAATGGGAGCCCTGGCAAGTGCACTTATTGTCATGACCCATTCTTCCAAAGGTTTACTGGAAAAATATTACGGCATTGACCCGGAAAAAGTCTCTGTTATAGCGCATGGCACGCACTTGGTTAAAAAACGGGATCAGGAACTGCTGAAGGAAAAATATAACCTCCGTGAAAAAAAAGTCCTGGTTACTTTTGGGTTGCTCGGTCCTGGTAAAAGTATTGAGACAACACTTGATGCCCTGCCGGAAATAGTTAAAAACGATCCTGATGTGATGTTTCTTATCATTGGAAAAACACATCCCTCCCTCGTAAAAGCGGAAGGAGAGTCCTATCGCGATTTCCTCACTGGCAAAATCCAGGAACTCGGTTTACAACAGCATGTAAGGTTTATCAATAAATTTTTATGCCTTCCGGAATTATTGGAATACCTCCAGCTCTCCGACATTTATCTATTTACTTCTAAAGATCCGAATCAGGCGGTGAGCGGGACATTCTCCTATGCCCTTAGCTGCGGATGCCCCGTAATTTCCACCCCCATCCCCCATGCCCTGGAAGCCCTGAGGGATGATACCGGGATCATAGTTGATTTTACAAATCCCACCCAATTGGCAGCAGCCGTCATTAAATTGCTGAAAGATGAGGTGCTTCGAAAAAATATGGGGCTGAACGGCCTGCATAAATCAACCTCGTCTGCCTGGGAAAATGCGACGATCGCCCACGCGCTGTTGTTTGAGAAAATCAGTGGAGGAGCCATTAAACTTACGTACGAATTGCCGGATCTAAACCTGGATCATATCAAAAGAATGACTACCGGTTTCGGGATGCTTCAGTTCTCCGTCATCAACCGGCCTGATGAAAGTTCCGGATATACCCTGGATGACAATGCAAGGGCCCTGATCACCATGTGCCGGTATTACGAAATAACCCGCGATAAGTCAGCACTGGAATACATTAAGATCTATTTTAATTTCATACGGGCCTGTTACATAAAGGAGGGCTATTTCCTTAACTATATGGACATAGATAAGAATTTTACGGACCAGAACGATGAAGTCAACCTGGAAGATTCCAATGGCCGTGCCGTTTGGGCACTGGGGTATCTTATCTATTGTTCCCCCCTGCTGCCCAAAGGCTGGAAGGATCTTGCCGTGTCTGCTGAAACCATTTTGCGTAGCTCCTTGGATCAGATCCTGCAAATGCAGTCGCCCCGCGCTATCGCATTTACCATTAAGGGATTGTTTTATGAGAACCTGCAGCACCCCTCAATTCATAATGTGGAGGTCATCAGAACCCTGGCCGGCCGATTGACCCAGACGTATGAAGCCGAAAAAGAGGCGGATTGGCTTTGGTTTGAAAGTTACCTCACCTATGCCAACAGTGTGCTGCCGGAAGCTTTATTATGTGCATGGCTGGCAACCGGGGAGGTCCGTTTCCGCAATGTTGCCGGTACTACCTTTAATTTCCTGTTATCAACCATTTTCAATAAAAAGAGGATCAGGGTTGTTTCCAACAAGAACTGGCTGAAGAAAGGGGAAGAGATACAGGATACACCGCCGGGAGGCGAGCAGCCCATCGATGTTGCCTATACTATCCTGGCGCTGGATAAATTTCACAAGGTATTTCCCCATGCCGGATATGGGGCTCAAAAGAAAAGTGCCTTTAATTGGTTCCTGGGTGATAACCACCTGAACCAAATCATTTACAACCCGTGTACCGGTGGTTGTTATGACGGACTCGAAGAACATAATGTAAACCTGAACCAGGGTGCAGAATCAACCATCAGCTACCTGCTGGCCAGACTGACATTTGAAAAGCCCGGGATGTCTGAATATGAAAATTTGCCTCCTGCTTCCCGTGAGTAAGGGAGCACTGCATTTCCCACTGCCGGGCCCCGGTCATCCATCGGCGTCACAGGGGAAGGAGCTGCTCGATTCGAACCGCCACCCAGGTAAAAATTCAGACGTATGAAAATCGCGTTGCTCTCCCCTATTGTCTGGCGTACCCCGCCCCGCCAATATGGCCCCTGGGAGCAGGTTGCCTCTGCCATTGCGGAGGGATTGGTAGCCAAAGGCATGGATGTTACCCTGTTCGCTACCGCTGATTCAGATACTGCCGGAAAACTGGAGGCGGTTTGTGCGGCCCCGTATGGCGAAAATCCGGAAATGGACCCTAAAGTTTGGGAATGCCTCCATATATCCAACCTTATGGAAAAGGCAGCCGAATTCGATATCATTCACAACCATTTTGACTTCCTTCCCCTGTCCTACTCCAGGCTGATCCCAACACCCATGATAACCACCATCCATGGGTTTTCATCAGAGCGAATAGTCCCCGTCTATCAAAAATACAGTGAGAATACCTCCTATATTTCTATCTCCAATTCAGACCGTCATCCTTCCCTGAGGTATCTGCAAACCATTTATCATGGAATCGACCCCCTGCGGTTTCCCTTCCAATCCCACAAGGAAGAATATTTGCTGTATTTTGGCAGGATCCATCCGGATAAGGGAACCCATGCGGCTATTGAAATAGCCCGACGGAGCGGATATCCGCTAAAGATCGCCGGCCTGATCCAGGACCAGGAGTATTTCAACCGGCAGGTGAAGCCTCATATAGACAATAACCACGTTTTGTATCTCGGTAATGCCGGGCCCGGGGAAAGGCAGGAATTGCTCGGGAAGGCAAAGGCACTGTTACACCCGATATTCTTTGATGAACCATTCGGGTTAAGTGTGGTAGAGGCTATGATGTGCGGAACGCCTGTCATTGCATTTAATCGCGGGAGCATGCCTGAATTGTTGATCCATGGTACAACGGGTTATCTGGTTCCGGACATTCCAACAGCAGTTGAGGCCGTGGCTGCCTTAAACAATATCGATCCCACTGCCTGCCGGGAACATGCCCTGGAACATTTTTCCATAGAACAGATGGTTACTTCCTATATAGGAGCTTACGAAAAAGTACTCGACAGGTAAAACAGGGATCTTCCTGCCATTATTGGGTTATCTCCGAAGGGCATACAGTAATTCAGCCATATCTACTTCTACACAGGAGGATGAATAATCGGATACTGCATAGGGCAGGATCAGGCTCGTATTATGGATCAGGGCACCACAGGAATAGACTACATTGGGCACATATCCCTCCCGTTCTTCCTCGAGGGGCACCAGCAAAGGCTCCTCAAGTCGGCCTATTTCCCGGGTTGGATCCTCCAGGTCAAAAAGTGACGCGCCAATACAGTAGCGACGCATGGGCCCTACCCCATGGGTGATTATCAGCCATCCTTCATCGGTCCGGATCGGCGGTCCGCAATTGCCAATTTGCGTAAATTCCCATGGAAATTTGGGTTCCTGTATCAAAATAGGATCATTCCACAGCGTATTACGATCTGAATACATCAGGTAGTTGTTGACACCATCAATCCTGGCCAGCATGGCATATTTTCCATTTACCTTCTCCGGAAAGAGTGCGAAATTTTTGTTTTGTGCCCCGTTCCCGTGCATGGGCATGATCCGGAATGTACAGAAATCTTCTGTAGATATCAGTTTGGGAATGATGGCATGGCCATTATAGGCCGTATAGGTAGCATAATACATTGTTGAACCATCATCTTCTGTGAAGCGTACAAAGCGTGCATCTTCGATCCCCTGACTTTCTGCAGCAGCCACCGGAAACAATACCCGCTCCGAAATATCGGAGTCCAGCCTGAATTCCACATCGTAATACGAATCAACCAGCCAGGTCATTTCTTCCAGTGCCAGTTTCCGTTCTACGCTGATCTTATTTACTGTCTGCAATTGTTCTACGGCATTTTTGAGCTGGTAATACTCAAATTTATCCGGCAATTGCTCCATGATAGCCGCCGAATATTTCTCCGGAATATGCATTTCATGCATTTTCTGTATGAACCGGTTCTTGTTATAGGATTTTTTCTTCCCAATGGTGGCCATATCGATATGGTTACGCACCCTCATGATCCGTAAATTGTTGTCCTTATCCAAAATGCCCCTTCGAAAGACAATGGAGGATAAATGCCCTTCCCCGGTAGCCCGCAGCGAAAGGATAACCCTTTTTTCGCCTTTAAGCAGGAAGGACTGGTCAAAATCTTCCACGATGGACGGGTTGAACAATGCGGCAGATTCGATGGAGTACTCCATAGTGGAATACGAACCGATCAACATTTTGTATTTATCAGAAAGCCGGGAATAATCAATACCCATACTTTCTATCAATTCACGGAAATTCGCACAATGCTTAAAGAATATCTGGGATATGTTCCTGTGCCGGCCCGTGAATTCCCGGAGTGTATGTTCCAGTTCGCAATTCACCTCCTCCTCGGTCAGGGCCAGAATTCGGGCGATCAAGGCCTTGGTCCTTTTTTCTCCGTTATCAAAAAACCGGGCTACTACCCGGCTCGCATCTGGAGTTATTTTAAATGATTTTCTCGTGACAGGGATCCTCATAAACTGTTAATTGGTAAAATTAAAGATTATTAATGTCCGTTTTGGATGCATTCCAATAATAAACAGGTGTAAATGAACTGATAATTTCAGAGGTGCGATACCCCTATACGTTCTATTAAATAAATGTATTATAAAAGATCTTAATCCCGAAAACTAACGCATGTCAATATGTAGTTATTGTTTTAATTTTTAAAAATAGTAAACAATAATCCTGGTATTCCTGTGAAGCGGTGAAACCCATTAAACAGCTGGCCCTATACTGAAGTCTTCAGGAGTATGTCATATGCCCGGTCAGGTACATTTCCTTGCCCGGTTCAGCTGTAAAAATGAGCATCCGGGGTCATTCAGGCATGCTATTCCCCAAAAGGGGCAGGGTTTGGCTGACCAGGTATTCGTGTATCCAGCTTTTAGCCCGGTATTGATTCATCAGGGATTCATCGCAAACCTGTACCGGGGCCCATCCTTCCAGTGTTTTTATATCTCTTGCCTGGTCCATTATTTTCCACGTAAAGCACCTGCCATAATTCTGAACTGCATCCCGGAATTGTTCCAGGTTAATCCGTTGGGCTGACTTTTCCAGGCCTTGTATGGTATAGACAGAAGTGTCGAGATCCTGGAGATAGGACCCTTCAAAATATACGTTGCCGTCTCCAATGGGCCGCTCTCCTTCACCGCCGATACCTATTATGGCCCAAGGGGTATTCTCCCTGGGTAATTTTCGGAGAAAGAGCACAAACTGCTGTGTACTATCATAGGGGGTATGTTTTTTCGCCATAAAGGCAGGTGGAATATATTTGCTCACTTCAATATTCAGTGAGTCTTCCCGTATGCTGAGATAATCATCAATCCGAAACACAAAGGTATCCTCCCGGATTTCAGAAACCTTTCCTATAACTGCCATATCGGACATACCGATCAATTTCGGAAGGGGGATGGGTTTATAGGCAGGTTTAGCAATAGTTTTGTCTGCTTTCTGCAGGTTGGTATCCTGCCCATCCTTCATGTTTCCTGATTTTTTGGACGAACCCGAATTGCAGGCGTAAAGCAGTACGATAAAAACTGTTCCAATTATTTTCAATCTCATGTGATCTCGAATTTCCCTTTGCTTTCTATTTTAACTTCCCCAGCCGGGAATTATTTGCCGGCTGACAGGGATTGAAGGCCGCTGTGATTTTGATAGCTAATCCCACACAAACAGCCATTTCCCATCCGGTTGCTTTTTCCATACGGTATGGAAAACACCCTCGTTCACGCTTCTGCCTCCTACCGAATCAGTGACTGTAAAAATGTAATTCCCATACGTATATCCCAAGTCCCCTGACTGTGCTACCGACACAAAAACCGGTTCCCACGTCAAGCTCGTTGTTGCGCCGTCAGCAGGGGGTACTTTCATAAATGCGGCTATAGCGGATTTTCCAACAATAAGTTTATTATCCCGCATCAGGACAGCATCCGGCGCAGCAAATTCCAAAAAGGCATCCCGCATCCCGATTTCCCCCACCCGGTTGGCAAAATCTTTTTCCGTCTCTTCAATCTCCATTTTCCATTTTTCAATGCGAGCATCCTGGTCCTGCTCAGCACATGAAAGGGACAGCATGCTCAGTATGGTAAGTATCAAAACTTTTATCATATAAATTTTATGTTCCCGGGAGTTCTGCTTCAAAAAGGCTTAGCATAGCTATTTTGCAACACACCCGGTGCCTGACCCGGGGAATGGGGTTATTCCCAACCGTTCCCTTTATGGCTTTAAAGTTATCACTTCTTTTTTATATTATGCCGGTTCCCTGCATGTTCATAATCTGGTTAAAAACTATTTTAGCCCCATCCCTGCGCCCGGCATTTAATTTCTATTTTTAGGGAAACTCCGATTATGAACAAAAGGTCGCAAAGTCTTTTGCTGCTTCGCCCGGAAATTCCTTCAGCCCAGATTTATGTAGAAATGAGTAGAGACGAGCGGTTTCAAAACACATGCTTACGTCCTATCATTAAGTTTCAAAACGACCTCCTTATCGCCGCTTTCAGGAATTATATTGCCAAGCACAAATTTGGATTCCAGGAACTGCCTCCCGAAAAAAAGCTGACTTTTATTGAGAATGCCATCCACAAGGACATTAAATTCAGGAATTCCCTGAAAGGAATGGTGATCGGGCAATTTACCGTTGAGGAATATGATCAATACATTGCCAATTCTTCCGCCCTCAACAAACGCATGATGAACATGGTCATTGAACGCCTAAAGGACCAGGTGCTTCTGCTGGAGGCAGCAACTTTGGTATAGTATCTTTTCCGGTAAAGGGAGGCATTCTAGCTGTTTAGCAACTGCCCGTTGGTATCTGTGGTAAGGATTTCACTCATCAGGTCAAAGAACGGCCGGACAGCCTTAAAGGAGGTGTTTACCTCATCTATAAAACCGGTGGACAGGACCTGTTTATCAGTATAACTCCTTCTAAAAATAAATTGTTTCTGTCTGATAAGGTCAATTTGAGGGTGGTCCTTATCAAAGCCCTTGGGGGCAGTTTTGACGGCGTCGCCCTGCAGGCTTCCCCATACATCCCGGAAAGCAGGAGCTTCAATGATGGAAATAAATTCAGCCGCATCCTGTTCCAGTTCCTTGCGGATCCTAAGCAAATCGTCCTTCTCGGGACCCCAAAAACCGACAGCAATAAAAGATGCCCCGGGTTTGATCCTCAGGTAGTACCCTCCCCGCCGCGATGTACCCGCCCTGGAAAAAGAGCCGGCAAAATGTTCCTGGTAGGGGGTTTTATCATGTGAAAACCGGACATCCCGATAGATGCGGAATAGTTTGAGTTTTTCAATAGCGTCATGCACCTTCATCTGTTCCATGAGGGACTCATAAAAAGCCTTTGCCGCCGCATGCTGCTCTTTAAATTCCTGCTTGTGGTCGGCAAACCATTCCCGGTTATTGTTATCCCGCAAACTCTCCAGAAATCGAAGCATTTCTCCCGATATGACCCTGTTAGGCATGTCACATAATTTTAAGCTAAAGTTACCCTTTTTACCCCTTGGGATATAATTATTGGTTAATTTTGGCGGGTAAATTTCCAATACATGGACAGATCACAGATCATTAAAAGGATCAATGACAATAAAAAGCAACCCAATCTCAGATATCGGTTAAAGCAACAGAGTGAAGCCTTCACGGATTTGCTTTTCCTGACACTTTTTGACATTGAAACCCCTGTTGCGGAAAATCTGGTTACCCTTGAAAACCAGTTTGAATCCCTTGTTGACCTGGCTTGTTGGGATGTGGAAAAATCCTGCGGAAAGATCTGGGATGACTACCTCGCGACGTTACCCACGGTATTGGCCAAATTAAACCTGGATGCGGAGGCTATTGCGAGTTGTGATCCGGCATCCATATCCATTGAAGAGGTTTATATGGCCTATCCCGGCTTCTATGCCATTGCCATATACCGCCTTGCACATGAGCTATATATCAAAGGTTTTCCGATGGTACCCCGGCTAATGACGGAATATGCGCACAGGCAGACGGGGGTGGACATAAATCCCGGGGCGCAAATAGGCGATTCCTTCTTTATTGACCATGCCACCGGGGTGGTGATCGGTGAAACGGCGGTAATTAAAAATAACGTGAAAATATACCAGGGGGTTACACTGGGCGCATTATATGTGGCAAAGAACCTGCAGAAAACCAAGCGGCATCCCACCATTGAGGATAATGTCACGATTTATGCCAATGCTACAATATTAGGGGGGGATACCGTGATCGGTGAAAATTCAGTTATTGGGGGGAATGCATGGCTTACCGCTTCGGTACCTGCAAATTCAACTGTTTTTCATAGTCCGGAGATAAAAATAAAGACCCAACCCCATGCCTCATAGCATCTTAGACCTGATCGGGAATACACCACTGGTGGAAAGCAAGGTGCTCAACAGGAATAAAAATGTCCGGCTGTTTTTCAAACTGGAAGGGCAGAATCCCGGTGGCAGCGTAAAGGACCGCGCTGCCCACAATATGATAAGAAACGGCCTGGAAAACGGCACAATCGACAAGAATACCCGACTGATCGAGGCAACCAGTGGAAATACCGGAATTGCCCTTGCCATGATAGCCGGCATCTATCATCTGAACATAGAACTGGTAATGCCTGAAAATGCAACCCGAGAACGGGTACAGACCATGCGGGCTTACGGGGCCAGGGTCACGCTTACACCCTCATCCGAAGGGATTGAAGGCGCGCGTGATTATGCGGATGCCCGTGTGGAAAAAGAAGGGTTTACGATGCTCAACCAATTTGGGAATGATGACAACTGGAAGGCACATTATAAGTCGACAGGCCCCGAGATCTGGCGGGATACCCAGGGAAAGGTAACACATTTTGTCTCCTCCATGGGAACAACGGGCACCATCATGGGGACATCCACCTACCTGAAGGAAATGAATCCCAAAATCCGTATTGTTGGCGTACAACCAACTGATGATGCCAGCATCCCGGGCATTCGGAAATGGCCCAAGGAGTACCTCCCCAAAATATTCGACCCAAAAAAAGTAGACCAGGTCCTGGAAGTTACCGAAGGAGAGGCAAAAGCCATGGCTAAAAAACTGGCATCCGAGGAAGGTATCTTTGCCGGTATGAGCAGTGGGGGCGCAACCGCCGCGGCTCTGCGCCTTGCAGATACTTTGGAGGAAGGTGTTATCGTATCTATTGTTTGTGACCGCGGCGACCGCTATTTATCCTCCGATCTCTTTGACTGAAAGGGCCAAAGCCGTAAGGGTTAGAACCACCTACTGCATCACGTATAAACTTCCCGGGACATTGGTCTGCATCCTAACAGGAAACTTTCATTCCTGTATCGCCCGCCTGACACGCATGATTAATTCATCGACTCGTAATCTTCAATAAAAAATTCTACCGAATCACCTTTATCGTTCGTGAAAACATAGGCCTCTTTGTTGCTTTTTAGTTTGTCTATGGCAATAACTTCTGATTCTACAATATTCAGGTTTTCTCCTTCATCCACTGCCACCATCAGCTGATCATCATTGCTGACCAGCGTAAAATCCGAATCATTATTTGCCATATAACTGAAAACGATCTTTTCATCATAGGAATCATCCCCGTCATTATCAATCAGTACGGTTTTGGTGATCTTTTTTTTAGGATTTACGCGGTCCTGTTCCACCAGGCCTTCATCCCCCTCGTCCAGCATGATCTCCTGGGCGGTGGTGGTGGTAACCTTAACCGAATTTCTGATAACCTGGCCATTTGAATATATTGAATAGGTTTTTTCTGTTGTTTCGGATCCTATTTCGCGGTTTCCGGTAGTGCTTTCTGATGTCATATTAGACGTTTCCTGGGCACTGATTGCCGATAAGCTCAACATTATCAATGCACAAACTGCTATTTTAATTGTTCTCATCACATTATTATTTAGTTATACATGGTTTCCCGTCTAGTTACCCAAATTATGGCCAAACCACGTGCTTTATCGCGTAAATCTTTGACAAACGCCCAACCACAGTGCCTTTTATTTGGGAAGTAAACACACTAGATACCTCAAAGCCAGCGCTTTCTTTTAAAATAGATCAACATAAGGATAAATATGAGCAGCATCAGTCCCAGCGCGTAAAAGTACCCGTTGGGCCAGTGAAGTTCCGGCATATGGTCAAAATTCATCCCATAAATACCCGCGATAAAGGTCAGGGGGATAAATATGGAGGCCATAATGGTCAGCACCTTCATCACCTCGTTCATTTTATTGCTGACATTGCTGATATACATTTCCATGAGGCTCATGGTCATTTCCCGGTAAACCTGAAGACTCTCGTTGATTTCTATTGAATGGTCCATGGCATCCCGAAGGAAGTGCCGCGTGTCAGCAGATATGAGTTTATGATCGGTTTCAATCAACCTGCTTACCAATTCCCTGACCGGGAATATCCATCTCCTGATATTCAGAACATCTTTTTTAAGGTCCTGTATCTTATGGGCCGTTTCAGGGTTAGGCCTTTCATATACTTCTGTTTCGAGTACTTCGATCCGGTCCCCTATATGTTCAAGTACCACATAGTAATTATCTATAATAGCATCCAATAGCAGGAAAAACAGGTAATCGGCCCGTTTGCCCCTCACACGCCCCGTATGGTTCTCTATCCTTTCCCGGATGCCATTGAATACATCCTGCTCCAGTTCCTGGAAGACCACAACTGCATTTTCATATAGGACAAGTGCAACGTGTTCCCCGATGAGTTTTTGGTCCGTATCCAGGTAAGACATTGTAAAAACCCCGAAAATATAATCATCATATTCATCAATCTTCGGGCGTGGCCTGGTGTTCACAATATCTTCGAGGACCAGGGGGTTCAGCTGCAGGGTTTCCCCGATTTTTTCTATCAGCAGCTCATCGCTTAACCCCACTACATTCAACCAGGCTGTAGTATCAGCTTTGATGTGGGAGGAAATTTCTTCAGGTGCCGAGATTGTTCCCGATTCATATTTTTTATCATTGTATTCCAAGACGGTAAGGACAGTACTGGTACCTTCCCTGTAACCCATATAGGTTATCGTCCCGGGTGCTTTGCCAACTTTATTGCGGATCCGCAGCTTTTTTTTCTGTCCCGACTTGTTTTTTTTCCTGCTCCTCATATATCAGGGTTTGCTTAAAGATAGTAATAGTATCAATTGGTCTGATCAAAGTTCAGGTCGTGTAACATCAGGCCCGAAGCAGGTGCGACATAAGAGAGCAGCACCCCCGAATTTTCCTGCAGGGAATCCCGAAGTTCATCCATCCTGAGTTCCCCCTTCCCCAACTGTATCAATGCCCCCATGATCATCCGTACCTGATACCGCAGAAATCCTCGGGAACGGATGACGAGCACATAACTTTTGTCAGGAAAAAAATTAGCCCTCAGGTATATATTTTCCACAATGGCACAATGGCTGATCTCCCTGCGGAAGGCCGTATTCTTTTGGGGCCTTGCCGTATAGATCCGGAAATTGTGGATCCCGGTATAAATTGGTGCAGCTTGCTGCATGAGTTCAACATCCAGATCTTCAATTATATTGGTCAGAAATGGAGCACAAAAAGGATGGTTTTTCGAACCAAAGGAAAAAAAATACCGGTATTCCTTTATGGCGATATGCTTGATAATATTAAAGTCTTTATCTACCTCCTGTAGCTGGAAGACCCGGATATCCGGAGGCAGGTTCCTGTTAAAGTCTAACATAAATTCATCCAAATCCCCCAGGGCCCTGCCTTTAATGAATAATTCAAATGCAGCGCCTTCAGCAGAAACCTTTGCATCCGTACGCCCTGCACCCAATATTTTAAATGCACGGTCTGGCAGGATAAATTTCAGGGTTTTGGAGAGCATGCCCTCTACGGTTTTCTGTCCGGGTTGTTTTTGCCAACCGCTATACCTGAATCCAAGATACTGGATCCTGATCACATAATAGAACCGTTCCTGTTTCATTTGAAAGCCTTTGGAATTAGTAAAAGGAAGCCTGCTTACAGTGCCTGCCACCGGAATTACACTATTTTCCCTTAGGTAGTAAACCCACCTCCCCGGAAAAGTAATTTTTTTAGTAATTTGATGTAAACATAACCATTATATCAAATATAAATGAATGGCATCATTACGGTAAAACCACCTGTTTGGTATATCGCTCATCGGAATACTACTGCAGCTGGCACATGCTATATTTTTATCCAGTGCAATACGGGTCTATGGCCAATTGCAGGCAATGCTGATGCCATTTCTGGTGTTTGTGGCAGGTATAGCGCTCCTCTTCTTTGCCCGTAATGCTGATAAAAGGCGCTGGCTAATGTGTGCGGGGATTGGTGTATTGCAATTTTAAGGAATCAGCAATGTGCATTCGTCATTTTTGGCTGGCCTAAACCTCCTTTGTGCGCTAACATTGAGTAACTTCAGGATCAAATCTATCTACCAAATAAGCCGTTGGCCACAGTTTTGGACACTTACCCAACATTGGTTGCGGTTCATCGAATTATTTCAAATAAAAAATAAAAGGTACCCGTTCTAGGTTGAGAATTCAATTGGTCCCCCCGGAGCCCTGAAATAAATTTTTATGAAGCCCGAATTGCGTTTATTGTCCTGGAAAATTTGCCTGGTCCTGTCAGTTGCGGTACTTAGCATCCTGATAGTGCTGAACTTTTACGGGCTGTATTCCAACAAATTCTACTTTCTGAAACCGGACAATTACATCTTCCCCATCCTGACATTCATCCATTTTATATTCCTTTATGTATTGTGGTTTAAGATCCATGAACAGGAAATGGTAGACATGCAAATGCGGAACATTGAATTTGCAATGTATGGCATCCTGCTGATCTACATCTATAAAGTATTCGATACTTTTTATATACTGATGAGTTATTACGATTACGAGAATCATTTTATTCCCGGTACCTTCCTGCCTATGGGGTTCCTGATCATTGGCCTTCAGCTTTTGCTGGTAGTCCTTACGCTATCCGCATTCAAAAAAAGGAGGCAATTGATAGGCGATTACAAATTTGACAATATCAACGAAAATATTGATTCCTGGCAATAACAGGAACAACTTGTGTTATGGCAGCAAAAGACCCCGGAGCGATTTCCGGGGTTTTTGATTTCAGGAGGCTCCTGAAAAGGTTTGATTTCCGAGCTGATTTCAAACCCTAACTGTTAATGAATACACCACAATGGCTGCCTATAAGCCACTGATAAAGCTTCCGTACAGGTCCTTGAACTGATAGCCTTCGGCAAACCGTTGCTTGTTTAATTTTTTATGACCTACCAATCCCCATAACAAAAACTCTTTTAAAAAATAACTATCCTCTTTTTTAACTTCGGGCTGGTGTTTCTTGATCAATTGCCCCAATGGCGGGATACTGTCCAGTTGCCGTCTGTATTCTGCGTCTGTAAGGTCATCCAGGAGTTCAAAACCGTTACCTTCAAAGAACCAATGCAGTAATTCATCGTAGGGGGTAACCGCATCCTTGTGCTCCAGTTTATTGATCTTGGGGAAGTAGCTTGGGAAAAGCGACTTCACGGCATCTTCTATAAGAATTTCAGCCACACTGTCGGCCCCTTCCTGTTCTCCTTCATATACCAGTTCAATCTTGCCGGTGATGGCCGGGACCACCCCGGTAAAATCACTCAATCTCACAGTTGTAGTTTCGGACCCGATTTTAAGGGCCCTCCGTTCTGCCGTACTCAAAAGATTCTCATAAGCAGTGATGCTGGTACGGGCGCTGACACCGCTTTTAGGGTCGACGAATTCGCTGTTCCTGGCTTCAAAACTGATCTGTTCAACCAGATCCTTTGCCAGGTTTGGCACATAGACCACTTTTTTTTGTCGCCCATCCAGTCGGGATTCCTGCTCGGTAATTCGCCTGGCCGTTTCAATATCATCCGGGTAATGGGTGAGTATCTGGGAACCAATGCGGTCTTTCAGGGGGGTGACTATGCTCCCCCGGTTGGTATAATCCTCGGGGTTTGCCGTAAATACAAATTGCAGGTCTAACGGCAGCCGAAGCTTAAATCCCCTTATCTGTATATCGCCCTCTTCCAGGATGTTAAATAGTGAGACCTGTATCCTTGCCTGGAGGTCCGGGAGCTCATTGATCACAAAAATACACCGGTTGGCACGGGGTATCATCCCAAAATGGATCACCCGGTCATCAGCATAGGATAATTTTAGGTTCGCTGCCTTGATAGGATCCACATCCCCAATCAGGTCTGCAACGGTTACATCCGGGGTAGCCAGTTTTTCATAAAACCGTTCCTTTCTGTTCAACCAGGTTACAGGTGTATCGTCTCCCTTCTCCCTGATGAGTTCCATTGCGTACCTGGAAATCGGTTTAAACGGATCATCATTGATCTCGGATCCCGCCACATAGGGGATCCATTCGTCCAGTAAATTGACCATCAGGCGGGCCAGTCTGGTCTTAGCCTGGCCCCGCAACCCCAGGAGGTTGATATTGTGCCTGGAAAGTATGGCCCTTTCCAACTCCGGGATCACTGAATTTTCATATCCCCAGACCCCGGGGAAGGTTTCGCCCCCATTGGATATCTGTTCGATGAGGTTATTCCTCAGTTCATCTTTTATGCTCCTTGTCTTGTATCCTGATTCTTTCAGTTGCCCAAGCGTAGTTATTTTCGTATGGTTCAAATTCTCAATTTTTTAGTTAAGGGCCCTTACCGGGTGGGAATACAACCAATCGATGCAGTACCCCGGAGGACCCGGCCTTTATTCATTATAAATCGTGTGATATGCGTGCGAATCAAGTCAGGGAATTACCGCAGGCGCTTGCGCCTGTTTTGTTCATAGTCCTCAAAGATCATTTCCCCCAGTCCTTCCAATCCGGTAAAAAACGCCTTTCCTTTATTCGCTTCTGTAAAATGACGGATAAATTGCATGAGATACGGATCCTGCGCAATCATAAAGGTAGTGATCGGGATATGCAATTTTCTGGCAACCCGTGCCATATTATAGCATTTTTCTAAAATAAAATCATCGAGCCCTACGCTGTTTTTATAATATGTACCATCCGGCAGGCGCAGACAGCTTGGTTTCCCATCGGTGATCATAAATATTTGCTTATTGGTATTGCGCTTCCTCCGGAGCATATCCATTGCCAGCTGTAACCCTGCAACGGTGTTGGTATGGTATGGTCCTACTTTAAGGTATGGGAGGTCCTTAATAGGGATTGGCCAGGCATCGTTGCCAAACACAAGGATGTCCAGTGTATCTTTTGGGTATCTTGTTGTGATGAGTTCTGCAAGGGCCATAGCAACCTTTTTAGCGGGGGTGATCCTGTCTTCCCCGTAAAGGATCATGCTGTGGCTTATATCGATCATCAGTACGGTACTCATCTGGGCTTTATACTGCGTATCCTCTACCACCAGGTCATTTTCATCGAGCATAAAATTTTGAAGCCCATGGTTTACCTGTGCATTTTTCAGGCTTTCTGTCATGGAAATATGCTCCAGGCCATCACCAAATCGATATTCCCTGAATTCCCCGGTATGTTCATCACCCTGGCCGGATTTGCCGGTTTTGTGGTTCCCGCTCCCGCTTCGTTTTATCTTTCCGAACAGTTGGTCCAGTGCCCTTTGCCGGATGATCCTTTCCATTTTCGCAGTGATGGAAAGGGAACCATTATTCTTTCCTTCTTTTCCGTCACCATCCCCACCGCCATCTTTGAATTCTTCCCTTAAATATCCCTTGGCCTTCAGGTCTTCAATAAAATCATCAATCGTGTAATCCTCATCGGTAAGTTCATATTCCTTATCGAGTTCCCGAAGCCAGTCGAGCGCCTCCTCCACGTCTCCCGAAGTGTGGGTGATAAGTTCCTGGAAAATATCAAAAAGCTTTTCAAAGGGAGTAAGTTCCTGTGCTTCATAGGAGGAAAAACGGAAACCTTTTCTGGTAATCATAGCCATATTGTAAAAATACTACATTTCATATAAGGCCCCTATCATTTAAAGAATTCTTAACGATACTGTTTAATGTCTTTTCCGGAGGATTTCGGCTATATCTGTCAATTTGAATCCCTTCGCCTGGAGCAGGATGAGGTAATGGAAAAGCAGGTCGGCGCTTTCATTCAGGAACAGTTCATCGTTATCATCCTTGGCCTCAATCACCATCTCTATAGCTTCTTCCCCAACCTTCTGCGCCATTTTATTGATCCCTTCCCGGAACATGGATTGCACATAGCTTGGCTTTCCTTCCGGTGCGCCATCCCTGCCCGCCGTAGCTTTCCGGTCTGCAATGATGTCTTCCAGAATCGAAAGGAACCCGAAAGCAGGCTGGTTTTCTTCCTGCCAGCAGGTATCGGCCCCCGTATGGCAGGTAGGGCCATCAGGATGAGCAGTCACCAGCAGCGTATCCTGGTCACAATCTGCTTTTATGGCTACAAGCTTGAGGAAATTCCCGCTTTCCTCGCCTTTGGTCCAGAGCCGCTTCCTGGTCCGGCTATAGAACGTTACTTTCCCCGAAGTTTCCGTTTTGGAAAGGGCTTCCCGGTTCATATAACCCAGCATGAGGACCTTTCGGGTATCTGCATCCTGTATAATGGCCGGTACCAGGCCATCCCCGTTTTTATTGAAATCGATGTCCATATACGTTAATTTAGTATCCACTGCCCATGGCGCTATCTGTACCTAACCCCGGTGTCCCGGGTGATACTGTGCCCTGGAATATTATACGGTCCTTACCGCTACGTTGTGCTCCTTTAGTTTTTCCTTTAAATCGCGTATCTCTATTTCCTTGAAATGAAAAACACTGGCAGCCAGGGCAGCATCTGCCTTCCCGATGGTAAAAGCCTCCACAAAATGCTGCATATTCCCGGCACCGCCCGAAGCGATTACGGGGATATTCCGGGCGGCAGATAAGCGTGCCAATGCCTTGTTGGCAAATCCGTTCTTAGTACCGTCATGATCCATTGAGGTAAACAGGATCTCCCCCGCCCCACGTGCTTCCACTTCCTCCGCCCACTCAAACAGATCAAGGTCCGTTGGAACTTTCCCCCCGACCAGATGTACTTTCCAAAAACCCCCTACCTGCCGTGCATCGATAGCCACCACTATACATTGGGAGCCGAACTTTGCCGATAGCTCTGTGATGAGGTCCGGGTTCTTAACGGCTGCCGAATTGATGGAAACTTTATCAGCACCATTCTGAAGCAGGATATCCACATCTTCCACCGATGAGATGCCCCCTCCCACTGTAAAGGGGATATTAACTTTTTCCGCCACACGGTGAACAAGGTCGGCCAGGGTCTTCCTGTCTTCTTCGGTGGCAGAAATATCCAGGAATACCAGTTCGTCAGCACCGGCCGCGGCATAATAGGCTGCCAGTTCCACCGGGTCACCTGCGTCGCGGAGCGCTACAAAATTGATGCCCTTTACGGTACGTCCGTCCTTGATATCCAGGCAGGGTATGATTCTTTTTGTTAACACGTTCGTTTTATATTAGTCCTGTTTTTTTTCAGGTTTCATTCAGCGTATTCAGGTCTGCGCCTTCATAAAAACCCAAATCCTTGTCCTTGAGTAATTTCACCCAAAAGGCCATCTGCCCTGTGTGATAGGAAAAATGTTCCACCACATGGATAATAATCCCAACACCTGTAAGGTCAAAACCCTGAACCTTCCTTTTTTTTAGAAGCTGTTGGTGCGTACAGGCAGCAATGGTTTCCTTAACCAGATTAATAGTATCAGACAATAGTGCCGCCAGCTGCGCCCGGGAATACCCGGAGGTTGTGGTGAATTCCAGTTCCCTGTTTCTGGTATCCGCAGACTCCCCCAGGGAGGCGATTACATATTGCCTCATATTGCCGCAGAGGTGTAGAACCAAATTCCCGACGCTGTTCGAGGCCGCATTGGGCCGAAGCCAGATTTCCGAATCGGAAAGTTCCGCCATGCAGCTGAGCGCCATCCGGCTGCTTTCATCCAGGCGGTAAAGTGCCTGGGATTTGATTTCGGAACCCCAATTCCCTTCCATAATCAATTGTTACGTATGTATTCCTCCAATTCTTTCAGGTGTATCCTGTTTTCATAGATCGCTTTTCCAATGATTACGCCTTCACAGCCTATGGCACAAAGCTTGGGAATCTCCCTGAATCGGGATATCCCCCCGCTTGCGATAAGGTTGATCCCCACTACTTCCCTGGCCCCGGCGCTGCCTATTCCCTTCCCGGTTTTAATAAAACTGGTCTGTTGTAAGATCCTTTCGTATAATTCGAATGCAGGCCCTTGTAACATACCATCCTTACTTATATCGGTACATATAACTGTGGTAATGCCTTTTTTCTGGTAGCCCTGTATAAAAGGGATAAGGTCTCTGCCCGAATCTTCGCTCCATCCTGTTACAGCCACCTTTTCATTCAACGCATCGGCACCCAGGATGATCTTTTCTGTACCGTGGGTCGTAACCCAGCGCAAAAACGTCTCGGGGTCCTTTACCGCAATGCTTCCCCCAGTTACCTGGTGCGCACCGCTTTCAAAGGCAATCCGAAGGTCATCATCTGATTTCAGTCCCCCGCCAAAATCTATTCGAAGGCCGGTTCCGGCAGCAATCTTTTCGAGCACCCCATGGTTAATGATCTTCCCTTCCCTGGCGCCGTCAAGATCTACCAGGTGGAGGTATTTGATCCCATGTGCCTCAAACTCCATGGCAACTTCCAGGGGTTCGTCATGGTATGTTTTCCGGCTGCTGTAATCCCCTTTTGAAAGTCGGACACATTTTCCGTCTATGATGTCTATTGCCGGTATGATCCTCATAGCTTTCCTTATAACAATACAACTTTATCCTTTGTCATCCACATAGGGGAATTTCCGATCTTTTCGAATCCAAATGCCTCATACAGGCCATGTGCATCCCGTGTCTTTAAGGCGATGGTTCGTACCTTCCGGAGCAGCTCATGATCCAATATTTTGTTTACCAGGGCCTTGCCATATCCCTTTTTCTGGTACTCATTAAAAATAAAAATATCCATGAGATAGGCGAAAATTGTATAATCGGTTACTACCCGTCCAAAACCAACCTGCAAATCGCCCGGGAGGTACATCCCAAAACAAAGGGAGTTGGCAATCGTCGTCTGTACCTCTTCCAGCGACCTGCCCCTGCCCCAATAAGAATGATTACTGATATAGTCATGAATTTTTTCAACATCCAGCCGGGCCTTGTCAGTAGTTACAAAAACATCCATATTCTATACTTTTTCGATAAAATTCTGCAAAATCAGCTCGCCGTCCCGGGCACTTTTTTCTGGATGGAACTGGGTTCCATAAAAGTTATCCCTGCCAAGGGCTGCACTATATACCACGCCATAATCCGATTCGGCAATAGTTGTTTCGCAAAGCGGCGCATAATAACTATGGACCAGGTAGATATAGGCATTATCTGGAACCCCATTAAAAATTCCGGTACGCAAATTCGTAATTTGGTTCCATCCTATCTGGGGCACTTTATGGGTTGCTGTAAATTTTATGACATCGACATCAAAAATCCCGAGCCCGGTTGTCTGTCCTTCAACAGATGAATTACACATCAGCTGCATCCCCAGACAGATGCCCAACACCGGTTGTTTCAATTCCGGTATCACCTTGTCCAGGCCGCCAGACCGTAATTTTTTCATGGCGCTGCTGGCCTCGCCTACCCCCGGGAAAATGACCTTGTCGGAGGCCCGGATTACATCGGCATCCCTGCTTAAAATTGCCTCATAGCCTAAACGCTTCAATGCAAATTTAATACTTTGGATATTCCCTGCACCGTAATCAATTATGGTTATCTTCATTGCAGTGCCTATTACAGTATACCTTTTGTGGTTGGCAAAACCATTTTATCCACATCCCGTTTTACAGCCATTTTAATCGCTTTTGCAAAGGCCTTAAAGATCGCCTCTATTTTATGGTGTTCATTGGAGCCTTCGGCTTTTATATTCAGATTGGCCTTTGCCCCATCTGCAAACGATTTAAAAAAATGCAGGAACATTTCCGTTGGCATGTCCCCCACTTTTTCCCGTTTAAACTCTGCTTCCCAGACCAGCCAGTTGCGCCCGCCAAAATCCAGGCTAACCTGGGCAAGGCAATCGTCCATGGGAAGGCAAAATCCATATCTTTCGATTCCCAACTTATTGCCGAGGGCCTTGTGAAATACCTCTCCGAGGGCAATGGCGGTATCTTCAATGGTATGGTGCTCATCTACCTCCAGGTCGCCGGTAACCGCTATCTCCAGATCCATCTGCCCGTGCCGGGAGAGCTGGTCCAGCATGTGGTCAAAAAATGCCAGGCCGGTATGGATATTGCTTTTTCCCGTCCCGTCCAGGTCAACCCTGATACGGATGTCTGTTTCGTTCGTTTTCCTGTTTATTCCGGCCACCCTCCTATCCAGTTTTAAAAGGGAATGGATCCTTTCCCACGTATCCGTTTCAAGGGCGATAGAATTTTCGAGTTCCTCCCTTTTGACCGTAATTTCCGTATCACCAAGGTGGGTATTGGCATTGATGAAAATCCCCTGGCAACCCAGGTTTTTAGCTAACTCCATATCTGTCAGCCGGTCACCGATCACATAGGAGTTTGACAGGTCATATTCCGCTGAAAAAAAGTGTCTGAGCAAACCTGTACCCGGTTTGCGGGTGTCTGCTTTCTCGTTTGGAAATGTCCTGTCTATGAGCACTTCCCCGAAGTGGATATCTTCCTGCGCGAAGGTTTTTAATATAAATTTATGAACAGGCCAAAAGGATTCCTCGGGAAAAGAGGGGGTGCCGAGGCCATCCTGGTTAGTGACCATCACCAATTCATAATCGAGTTCCCGGGCAATTTTCCCCAGCCAGCCAAATACCCCTGGATAAAACACCACCTTCTCAAAGGAATCGATCTGCTCATCGGCCGGCTCCCGGATCAGGGTACCATCCCTGTCAATAAATAAAACCCTTCTTCCACTGATTTCTTTTTCCATTAAATTGATTTTAAAGCGTTTAACAGGGCCCTGTTTTCCGCTGATGTTCCAACAGTCAGCCGCAAGGTATTCTCACAACGCGGCTGGGACGACCTGTTTCGTACCACAATCCCCTTTTGTATCAGTTGCCGGTACCGTTTGGTCGCATCATCTACGCGTATCAAAAGAAAGTTAGCCTGGGAAGGGTATACCTGCTGCACATACTCCAAAAGGGCAAGTTCATTCCGTAGTTTCTCACGTTCCTGCAGGATTAGCGCTATCTCCTCCCTGACAGTTTCCTGTTCCAGTAGCCGTGCATAGGCCCTTTCCTGGGTAAGTTCGTTCACATTATAGGGTGGTTTGATCTTATTCATGGCTTCAATTATTTCAGGGGAAGCGCAGCAGATCCCCAGCCGGATACCTGCCATTCCGTATGCTTTTGAAAGCGTTTGAATCACAACCAGATTTGGGTATTCCTTCAAATTGCCAATCCATCCCGGGTCGCTCGAAAAATCCACATAGGCTTCATCGATCACCACCAGCCCCCCAAAATTCATAAGCAGGCTGATGATGCTTTCCCGGGAAAAGGTGTTTCCAGTGGGGTTATTCGGGGAACAGAGGAATATCATTTTAGATTGGCGATCTATGCTTTCCCGGATCTGATCCATATCGGGTTCAAATCCAGCGGTGAGCCCCACCTCCCGGTTCTCAACTGCATTCACCCCGGCTAATACCTTGTACATGCCATAGGTAGGTGGCAGCGTTATGACATTATCTATCCCGGGTTCACAGAACGTCCGGTACAGCAGGTCGAGGATCTCGTCACTTCCATTACCCAGCAGCAGATTTTTAACATCGAGCCCTCTTTGGGCAGCCAAAACTGCCTTCAGGCTTCTTTGCTGTGGATCGGGATACCTGTTAACCCCATTTTCAAAAGGGTTTTCATTGGCGTCCAAAAATATCATCCGGGAACCGTCAGACACAAATTCATCGCGTGCAGAAGCATAGGGATGCAGTTCCTTTACATTCTGCCGGATCAATTTTTCCACATTAAATATACGTTCCATGCCGTTGACCAATTTTGCTGTTTCAAAGATAACAGCCATTTTTTGACTGATTACTTTTTCGAATCCTCTGCCTGAAGAGAATTCGTTTTTTCCAGCGCTTTAAGCCGGATACTTACCGCATTCCTATGCGCCCATAACCCCTCTGCGGCGGCCATTGTTTCTATGGTATTCCCTATTTCCAGGATACCGGATTCGGAAATCTTCTGAAAGGTGATGCTTTTCAGGAAACTATCCAGGTTGACACCGCTGTATTGCCGGGCAAACCCATGGGTAGGAAGGGTATGGTTAGTTCCCGATGCATAATCCCCCGCACTCTCCGGCGTATAAGGTCCCACAAAAACAGAACCGGCATTTACCAGGTGTTCCAGATAATACGCTTCAGCTTCGCATGAAATGATCAGATGCTCCGGGGCATACGCATTGACGAGGTCAATGGCCTGTCTTTCATCAGTCACATATATGGACCGGCTATTGGCGATCGCCTTTTCGGCAATGGCCTTTCTGGGCAGGGATTTCATTTGTGCTTCCAGCGATTGTTCCACGGCCTCCTGCAACTTTGGTGATGTGGTTACCAGCAATACCTGGCTGTCAGGCCCGTGTTCAGCCTGACTCAGCAGGTCTGCGGCAATAAAGTCCGGGTTGGCCGTTTCATCCGCCAGCACAAGAAGTTCACTGGGACCTGCCGGCATATCTATTGCTACGCCGTATTGTGTAGCCTTTTGTTTGGCAAGGGTCACAAACTGGTTTCCCGGACCAAAGATCTTATAGACAGCTGGAATGGATTCCGTACCCCACGTCATGGCTGCAATGGCCTGTATACCCCCTACTTTATAAATGGCCTCGATCCCACAAAGCCGGGCGGTATATAAAATTGCCGGATGTATGTTTCCATCCTTTCCCGGGGGGGTGCATAGTACTATTTCTGAACAGCCTGCTATTTTGGCCGGGATCGCCAGCATCAGTACAGTGGAAAACAACGGCGCCGTTCCGCCGGGTACATATAACCCCACCTTCTGAATCGCCTTTTTTTCCTGCCAGCAGTCCACTCCGGGCCTTGTCTCAACACGGACGGGTTTGGTTCGTTGTGCCAGGTGGAACTTCTCGATATTAAGCCTGGCATGATGTATGGCATCCTGTAACGGCCCCGGCACCTGTTCCGCGGCCCGGGCTGCTTCCGCTGCCGACACCCGAATACGCTGCAATTGTACGCCATCAAATTGAGCGGTATATCTTAGCACGGCTTTGTCTCCGCCCTCCTGAATATCCCGGAAAACCGTATCCACCTTATCCCGGATCGCATCAAAATCCTGTTGAGGCCGACCGAGGATGGTGGCCCATTCTGACCTGTGGGGATTAGTATATTTTTCCATTTCGTTTTTCTTTCCTTTATATATCCAGGTGCTGGAAGAACCGGCAATACTTACCTTCCTGCTAATCCCCTGGCTTTTTATAAAACCATTTTTTCAATCGGGCAAACCAAAATACCTTCGGCCCCTGCCAGCTTCAATTCATCCAGTACTTCCCAAAAGGTATCCTTGTTGATAACCGTGTGAACGGAACACCATCCGGGCTCTGCCAGCGGCAGTACCGTAGGGCTCCTCATCCCCGGCAATATTTCAATGATAGCATCCAGTCGGTCGTTGGGGGCATTCATCAGAACATACTTAAATTGCCTCGCCTTCAATACGGACCGGATCCGGAACCGCATTTTTTCCAAAATATCCTCCTGTGCTTTTCCAATCAGGGGGGAAACGGCCAGTACGGCTTCACTATGTAAAATAACTTCCACTTCTTTCAGGTTGTTTTTAAACAAGGTGCTGCCACTGGACACAATATCGCAAATAGCATCTGCCAGTCCAATATTCGGTGCAATTTCCACGGAACCGGTAATGATATGCAACTCCGCTTCAACTCCCCTTTCTTTTAAATAGGAAGTTACCGTGTTTGGATACGAAGTGGCGATCCGTTTTCCTTTAAAATCGGTAATACCCTTGTATTTCATCGAATTGGTTACGGCGAGGGAGACCCGGCACTGCGAAAATCCCAGTTTCTCGCTGATGGCAATATCCTCACCTTTTTCAACCAATACATTCTCTCCGATGATGGCAATATCCACGACCCCGTCTCTTAAATATTGGGGAATATCCCCGTTCCGGAGGTAAAACACTTCCATGGGGAAGTTGCTCGCCTGCGCCTTTAGCTGGTCCTTTCCGTTATCAATGGAGATGCCACAGTCTTTTAAAATTTTAAGGGAGTCATCCATGAGCCTCCCGGATTTCTGAATTGCTATTTTAATCTTTTTCATCGCATTTTTTTGATCGTTCCACCTGAAACTGTTTTTATGGCTGCCTCAGGATTTTATCTTTCAGATGAGAACCACATAAAAAAACCCGTTTGATTGCTCAAACGGGTTAGATATATTTTTGGAATACAACAATACATTTTTACCTCGTCCGAGCGACAGAGCAAAAATGATGATGTGTATTGGTATTTCTCATAATGCTGTAAAAGTAGAATATATTTTGAATCTGCAAAAATTTAATCAAAATTAATTATTCCCCAGGATTATCGGCATCCCGTCTTTCCCGCTACCGATGATTACAACCTTGGCATTGGGTGACTGTGCAAGTTGCAGGGTGGCTTCAATACCTTTGTCCTGCAGGATCATGCTGTTCAGGGAAGCGCTTAGAATTTTGTTTGCATCGGCCTTACCCTGGGCTTCTATCCGTACTTTCTGCGCCTCCTTGTCGGCCTTTTCCAGTCTGAATTCATATTCCAGGGATTCCTGTTCCTGCCGAAGCTTTCGTTCAATCGCATCCTTTATTGTCGGGGGCAGCGTTACATCCCGGACGAGGATCTCATCCAGCGTAATGAACTGCTGGGTGACAATTTTTTTGGTTTCCTCGAATATTTCTGCCTGTATGGCATCCCGTTTGCTGGAATATAACTGTTCAGGGGTATACCGTCCTACAACAGAACGGGCAGCGGACCGGATGGTGGGCAGCAAAATACGTTGCACATACCCTTCCCCTATCTGCTGGTGCAACTTTCCAAGATTGTTGTATTCAGGCTTGAACCAGGCAGAGGCGTCCAGTTTGATATCGAGGCCATTGCTGGAGAGTACATTCATTTTTTCAAAAATTTCCTGCCTCCTTACTTCATATACGTGTACCCTGTTCCATGGGGCCACCACATGGAAACCCTCACCCAGCGGAGGTTCATCTGTTACCACCCCTCCCCCGAAGGTCCTGTACAGCACCCCGGCTTCCCCGGAACTGATGGTGATGGTTGATTTGGATATCAAAATGATAAGCAAAATAAAAACAACGATTGCGGGCAACGCAATTTTTGGCAATTTGTCCATTATAAATTAGTTTTAGATTAGTCCGTTATATTTCCTGATAAACCATTCAGCAGCAAGCGCTGCAATAATCAGGCCCAGCAAGATTTTAAAATCTATCAAAGGTACAACATTTTGATTGCTTTTCTGTATGGGTACAAACTGCTTTTCTGAAAGCAGATCTGCAATCAGGTCACCTGTATTTTCAGGAAAATATAGTGCTGCCTCCGTTGCCACCGCCAAGCGTCCCAACTTCCGATAATCCGTAGAGACATACTGTTGTTCAACATCGAAATCGAGTATGCTGAAATTCCCCGACTTTGTAAGGTTTTCTTCTTTTACTCTCACACTGAAGCTATATTGCCCGGGCAGTAGCCCCCCCAGGTCTGCCTTGTAATATCCATTCATCAGCAGCATGGGGATTTCACTTTTATTTTTAGTAGCATCGTTTTGCAGAAAGAGCGATATTGTGGCATTGGGATCAAACACATACGCTTTGTCAAAATAGGCTGCTGTAAGAACGGCTTCTGAATTTCCCTGGTAGATAGTTTCATAATCAATTGACAGCCGGTCCCTTTGCGCATCTGAAGCCAGATACAATACAATTTTTCCGATCAATTCGTCGAAATTTTTAAACGATTGTTCATTTCGATAGGTCTGCGCCCTCCATTTCCAGATATTCTCACCAAAGAGGACGGCTTCTTTCCGGTTATCATTTTCTATCAGGGTCATAAGGGGTTCGTTCGTATCCACCCCTTTGATCTCCTGTCCTAAGATAGATTCCGAAGTTTTGGTTATAAGGAGATCGCCCAGGTTTTCTTCCAGGGGCGGGAAATCCTGGATTGAAAATCCGGATATATCAAAAAGACTGAAGGCCGTATTGATAATCGGGCTTACGTCTTCACTCTGCGCATAGGAAGTCTTTTCAAAACTATTCTGTATCCCGTTGAGGAAATTCCAGTCCGTTTTAGACCCGGTAATGGTAAACTTATTGGCTTTTTTGGTTTCTATATACTCATATATCGCCCTGAATGATGCGGTGGGCTGGTATAGCATGAAGAGATTCACCTTGTCAAGCTCCGCAAGGGACACATTGGGCTTTAAAAGCACTACTTCACGTTGTTCATTGCTCTCAATGGCCTTTTTTAAAGCTCCGATATCAGGATGCAGCAGGCCTGAAATGATTGCCACCCTGGTCTTTTCATCAATGATCTCCACAGCGCTGTTGCGTATATTGTTGGTGGTATTGCGTTCGCCCGTTAAAGGGGCAAGGACTGCACGGATGCGCTTTACCCCCACCGATGATGCCGGTATAAGTGTGCTGATCACTTTGCTGTTGGATGTATTGCTGAAGGAAACCTTCCCGGAATAGACATTTTGTCCATCCATGGCAATGGTCAGCCGGCTGTCAACAGCAGCGTCTCCCTGGTAGGAGAGGTAAACCTCTACCGGGAATTTATTTTTTAAGAAGGCATATTTATTGACATTGAGCTGGTCGATCCGGATATCGGCATATTGGGTGGTATCACCCACTGCAATGGGATATACCGGCCATGGCTGGTTTTTGCCATAATATTCATAATCTTCCCCCAGGGTCTGGTTTCCATCCGTTACTACAACCACTGCAGTGGGAGTTTCTGAATAGACTTCTTCCACAGCCTTCAGGGCTTTTGATATATTGGTGGTTTTTTCGGTAAACGTAAGGCTGTCTGAAACATTGAGGTTTTCGCCGAAGCTGTAGCTGCTGATACGAAACCGATCGGTTAACCCGGTATTACCAGCTATTGCTTCCCGGACATTCCGCACCTGATCAGCTGCATCAGACACTTGTAAGGAAGATGAATTATCGAACAGCAATACCAGGTTGGCTTTTTCCACTTCATATTGCCGCCGTACGAATTCCGGGTTGATCAACAAAAGGAAAATCCCGAAAACTGCCACAAAACGGCAGGAAGCCAGGAGTACCTTTATCCTTCCCGGGGCCTTTGACCTGAAATAGTATTGATAGAAAACGATGGCCAGAGATGCCAAAGCCGCCAGTAAGACCAATACCAAAGTTGTTGATTGCATCTAATGATTCTCTCTCTCTTCAGGCTATTCAGCAGCCTGCCCTTCGCTGTATTCATATTGCCAGCAGCTTATTATGCTATCATCGGCCGGGCAATCAGGTGAGCATGCCACCGTCCACATGGAGGACCTGTCCCGTGATATACCCGGAAAGATCTGAGGCCAGGAATAAACATGCGTTGGCGACATCTGCCGGGGTTCCTCCTCGCTTTAAGGGAATAGCATCCCGCCAGCTCTGTACGGTTTTCTCATCCAGCTTATCCGTCATTTCCGTTTCGATAAAACCAGGTGCGACAGCGTTGCACCGGATGTTCCTGGACCCGAGTTCAAGTGCCACGGATTTGGTAAAGCCAATCATTCCTGCTTTGGAAGCCGCATAATTGGTCTGCCCGGCATTGCCTTTGACTCCAACCACACTGCTCATATTGATTATAGATCCCTTGCGCTGCTTCAATAAGGTGCGCTGAACCGCCTTGGTCATGTTAAAAACCGATTTCAGGTTGGTTTCAATGACCGCATCAAAATCGTCCTCTCCCATCCGCATCAGCAGGTTGTCACGGGTTATCCCGGCATTATTGATCAGGATATCTATCCCCCCGAAATCTTCCAATACACGGTTGACCAGCAGTTCCGAATCCTCAAAACTCCCTGCATTACTTTTATAGGCCTTTGCTTTAACGCCTTTTGCCATAAGGTCCTTTTCCAATTTTAGAGCCGGGGCTTCACTGGAACTATAGGTAAAAGCAATATTGGCCCCATGGTCCGCAAAAACTTCAGCGATCCCCATCCCGATGCCCCTGCTGGCACCGGTTATTATGACATTCTTTCCTTCGAGTAACTTCATATGATGCAATTTATGCTTATAGTATACTGTTGTATTCCCTTATGACTTTAACGGCATGGGTTCCTTATAATTAAAGAGGTAATCCAGATCAAGTTCCTGCAGTTTTCCAAATTTTTTCATCGCCTGGATATCCACATCGTCCTTGTTTCCAATGACCATCAGGTCGTATTTGGAACCCTGGATATTATCGGTAAAGAAATTTCTGAGATCATCAATGGTCATATTCTGGATTGCCTCATACATTTCATCCCTGTTATCTTCTGTAAGCCCCCGGTCTTTCAGCCGTTGGTATGACCAAAAGATGTTGGTCTTGTTGATCCTGTCTGCTGCCAGTTGTTTGATGGTGGATTCCTTGGCCGCATTGAAATTTTCTACTGCCTCCGGCATGTTCTCCATCAGGTCTAACATGGCGTCCATGGCCTGGGACATTTTATTGGCCTGTGTTCCCACATAGGCATAGACATAGTTTGGGTCTTCTTTTTTGGCTGCATTCGAATACGCTGAGAAAGCGGAATAGGCCAATGATTTGGATTCCCTTATTTCCTGAAAAACGATGGATGAAAGCCCGCTGCCGAAATAGGTATTGAACAGGGAAGAAACCGCCATTTTCTGTGGATCGAATGTCTCCCCTTTGGCCAGGAATAAAAGTTCTGCCTGCACCATGTCATAATCGACAAAGTAAACGTTGTTATCCATCTCCTTGGGCATATACTCTTTTTTTGCTGGGTAATCCTTTAAGTCATCAGGCACCACATGCTTGGATTCCAGGGCAGCTACCCCTTCTCCGGCATCTTTGCCATAGTAGAAAAAACGGTGCCTGTAGTTTCTGAGGTCCTTTACGATGGACACCAGTTCTGCCGGGTCCACTGCCTTCAGTTCTTCGATGGTATAAATATCACGCAACCGGGAATTTTCCCCGTACTGGCCATAACTCATCAACCCATTCCACATTATATTGCCCTTGTTTGCCTTCCCTTCTTCCCGGTCTTTTGCGATCTTCAGCACGAGTTTTTCATATGCCTCCTTGTCGGGCGCAGCATTGGTCCACAGGTTCTCCAGGAGCTCAAGGCCTTCGTCGATATTTTCCCTTAGGCCCGAGATGGATATGTAGGACCGGTCATCCCCGGAATACACCCCGTAATTGATACCCAGTTTATAGAATTCCTTCTTAAGTTCCGCTGCAGACTGGGTGTCTGTCCCCAGGTATTCCATGTATTCAACGGCCAGACCCAGCTTTTTGTCGTGGTCTTTTCCCATATCAAACAGGATATACAGTTCTGCAAGGTCATTTTGAGGGTTTTCCACAAAGGAAAATTCGAGCCCATTCTTTAGGTTAGAGGTCTCGATGGCCGTCTGGTAGTCAATAAATTTAGGTTCAATGGCAGGGGCTTCGAGTTGGTTAAAAGCCTCCAGGAAAGGAGATTTCTTATCCCTGTTCAGATCTATTGGTGTAATTCCGGGGTTTTCAACCTTGACAATATCCGTACTTTCTCCCTGTTTTTTATTGACCACAACATAATTATCACCGTAGAATTTATTCGCAAAGTCCATCAGTTCTTCTTTGGTCACGGATCGAATATCATCTATGAGGCTAACCCGGTTCTCCCAATCCTGGAAGTGAACAAAAGCATTGACGTATTCATATGCCACGGCAGAAGCTTCTTCATATTTTTTGATCTGTGACAGCTTGAGGTCGTTTGCCACAGCTTCGATCATCCAGTCTTCAAATTTGCCGCTTTTGACCAGTTCAATCTGATCCAACAGCAGTCCCCTGACTTCTTCAAGCGTCTGCCCGGATTTGGGGTAACCATACAGGGTATGAATCCCATAATCCGTAAGGAAAGTGGTATAGCTGCTGGCCCGCTGAACTTTTTGCTTCTGGTTGAGGTTAAGGTCTATTAGTCCGGCCGTACTGTTGGCAAGGATATAATCTACCAGCGTTATATATTTTTCGTCCTCGGATCCCATGCCATCGGTGCGGAAGGCAAGAAACACCCGTTCGGTTTCCGGGCCAAGGACTTCCCGTTCCACCGGTGCGGTTATGGGCTGCTCCACGGGTGGTTCCGGGTGCTTAACTTCTTTGGATTCAAAGTTACCAAAGGCATCATTGACCTTCTGTATGGTTTCTTCAAAGTCGATATCCCCTACTAAAACCATGGCCATGTTGTTGGGGACATAATAGGTCTCAAAATAATTATGGATGGCTTTCATCGACGGATTTTTCAGGTGTTCTGAAGTTCCTATCGTTGTCTGTTGTCCATAGGGGTGGTTAGGGAACAGGGCGTCCATCAATGCAAAGTTCTGCTTCCTGCCGTCATTATCCTGGCCCCGGTTGAATTCTTCATATACGGCTTCCAATTCGGTATGGAACAACCGCAGTACCAACTGGCTGAACCGTTCGGATTCCAGGTACAGCCATTTATCCAGTTCATTGACCGGGATGGTGTTTGTATAGACGGTTTCTTCGTGCCATGTCCAGGCATTGGTACCTTCCGCGCCCAGGGAACTCACCATTTTGTCGTATTCGTTCGCGATGGATACCTTGGAAGCTTCCAGGGAAAGACTGTCGATGGAACGGTAAATTTTACTCTTCGACTCCATATCCGGTGCCGCTTTATGGGACTCATACAAATCAGCGATAGCCGCAATCAGCTTTTCTTCTTCTTCCCAATTCTGGGTTCCTATCTCGTCGGTTCCCTTAAAGACCATATGCTCCAGATAATGCGCCAAACCGGTATTGTCATTGGGGTCGTATACCGATCCGGCACGTACGGCTATATAGGTTTGTATTTTGGGTTCGTTTGTGTTCTTGCTCAGGTAAACTTTTAATCCATTATCGAGGGTGTAGAGGCGCAGCCCGGTAGGGTCATTGGCGACGGTTTCATAGGACAGGCCGTTTTTATCCTGTTCCGTGGTGGTAAGTGAGTCATTGTCATAGCCTGTCTTACACCCCAGGAGGATAAATGCTAAAAGGAAGAGAATTTTGGCTGATTTAATCATGATTTGCTTGTTTTTAAAAAAAATCCATCGACTTAAAAATAAGGCCGATGGAGCAATATGGAAATCTATTATATAAAATTTAACATCTGCCGCTTACCCCATTACTTCCTTCACTTTCTTCCCTATTTCGGCAGGGGAATCAACCACATGGATTCCGCATTCTCGCATGATCCTTTTTTTTGCCTGTGCCGTATCATCGCTCCCTCCAACGATTGCGCCGGCATGTCCCATGGTCCTTCCGGCAGGGGCAGTTTCGCCAGCTATAAAGCCCACGATCGGTTTTTTACTGCCGCTTTGCTTATACCACTGGGCCGCATCGGCTTCCAGTTGACCGCCTATCTCACCGATCATTACTACACATTCCGTTTCCGGGTCATTGATCAGCATTTCCACGGCTTCCCGGGTAGTAGTTCCAATAATGGGGTCCCCTCCTATACCGATAGCGGTGGTAATGCCAAGACCTTGCCGGACTACCTGGTCCGCGGCCTCATAGGTGAGGGTTCCTGACTTGGATACGATCCCAATGTGCCCCTTTTTAAAGACAAAGCCGGGCATGATCCCAACTTTGGCTTCGCCCGGGGTGATAACACCAGGACAATTGGGCCCGATCAACCGGCAATCCATATCCCGGATATAATCATATGCTTTTACCATATCTGCCACGGGGATCCCTTCCGTAATGGTGATGATCACTTTGATGCCGGCATTTGCCGCTTCCATGATCGCGTCTGCGGCGAAAGCCGGGGGTACAAAGATGATGGTCGTGTCTGCCCCCACTTTATGTACCGCTTCTTCAACCGTGTTGAACACCGGCTTTCCAAGGTGCTCCTGCCCGCCTTTGCCGGGGGTGACCCCACCAACGACATTGGTTCCATATTCGATCATCTGTTCTGCGTGGAAAGTGCCTTCACTGCCTGTGAATCCCTGAACGATAATTTTTGATTTTTTATTGACTAATACACTCATAATTGGGTCGGTTAGTAATTTCTTACATATGATTAATTAAGGGGTAAAGAACTCCCCGGTCGGTTTCACAAAAATATAGGTTTGAATTTGATTTATTCGCCAAACCACCCTATTGTTTTTCAAGCCTGTCTATCAGGCCGTCAAGTCTTTTCACAATGGCCATCTGCTTTAACCGGTCCCTTGCTTCCTCGGCCGGACTGCCTAAATATGTTTTTCCGCCCTCCAGGGATTTGGAAATTCCTGATTGTGCCAGGATAACGGCTTTTTTCCCTATGGTTACCGCGCTTACGATGCCTGCCTGCCCCCAAATAGTAACTTCGTCTTCAATCACAACACAACCGGCTATCCCCACTTGCGCCGCGATCAGGCATTTAGAGCCGATAACGGTATCATGGCCTATCTGCACCTGGTTGTCGATCTTGGTACCCCTGCCAATGATGGTATCCCCCGTCACCCCTTTATCGATGGTACACAAAGCGCCGATCTCAACCTGGTCTTCCAGTATGACCCTGCCCCCGGAAAGTAACTTGGAATATCCTTCTCCTCTGCGCTGGTAATAGAAGGCATCCGAGCCCAGCACGGTACCGGCATGGATAATGACATTATTTCCGATTATGCAATTATCATAGATGGTTACGTTGGGATGTACCAGGCACCCGGTCCCGATGACCACGTGGTTTCCGATACTTACATTTGGCTGGATGACAGTCCCCTCCCCAATCCGGGCAGATGGGGAAATAGTGGAGCTCAGTTTTTCAAACGGCCTGAAATGATTTGTCAGTAAATTAAAATCGCGAAATGGATCCTCGGAGATCAACAGGGCTTTGTTGGGCGGACATACGACTTCCTTATTGATGAGTATGACCGTAGCATTGGATTGCAGGGCCTTGTCATAATACTTGGGGTGATCCACAAAAACGATATCCCCTTCGGTAACCACATGGATTTCGTTCATGCCCAACACCGGAAAATCAGCCGACCCGATATAGGTGGCATGGATGATCCCGGCAATTTGCTCTAAGGTGTATGGTTGTGGGAATTTCACTGTGGGTATACTATTTGATTAGTGGGGATGGCACCTTTCAACAGGTGTCGTGCAGGGGTGCTTACAGGGTTGTTATTCTTTCACCCGTTCCATATAGGCCCCTTTTTCAGTATCAATTTTTATTTTATCCCCTTCATTGATAAAGAGGGGTACATTGATCCGTGCCCCGGTTTCGACCGTGGCGGGTTTAGTCGCATTTGTTGCTGTATTTCCTTTAACCCCGGGTTCAGCATGGGTCACTTCCAAAATCACACTGGCGGGCATATCCACGGATAAGGGCATGCTGTCCTCCGTATTGAACAATATTGTGACTACCTCCCCTTCCTTCAATAAACCAGGGGCATCCAGGCTGCTTTCCTGTAAGGTGATCTGGTTATAGTCATCTGTGTTCATAAAATGGTAGGTCTCTCCTTCAGCATATAAATATTGATAGGACCGGGTCTCCACCCTAACATCCTCTATTTTATGGCCGCCGGAAAAAGTATTTTCGAGCACTTTCCCCGTGGTGACGCTTTTGAGTTTAGTACGGACAAAGGCCGGGCCTTTCCCCGGCTTTACATGGAGGAATTCAATGATCTTATATATATCATTGTTGTACCGGATGCATAATCCTTTCCTGATATCTGATGTTGTTGCCATATATGGTTTTAAGTAGTGCTAAAATAGCCTTTCATTATTCCCCGTTGTGAATCACGGATAAACTGCAGGATCTCATCCCGTTCCGGGGTTGCTTCCATTTCTGCCTCAATGATCTGTACTGCCTGGGAATTGTTGTAATTTTTCTGGTACAGGATACGGTAGATGTTTTGTATCTCACGGATCTTGTCAGAGTCGAAGCCCCTTCTTCTCAGCCCCACGGAATTGATTCCTACATAAGACATGGGTTCCCGTGCGCCTTTCACATAGGGAGGTACATCTTTTCTCACCAGCGAGCCACCCGTTACAAAGGCATGGTTGCCTATCGATACAAACTGGTGCACGGCTACCAGGCCGGCCAGGATCACATAATCACCAATGGTAACATGACCTGCCAGAGTTGAATTGTTGGAGAATATACAATTATTCCCAACCTGGCAATCGTGAGCGATATGGCAATAGGCCATGATGAGGCAATTCTTGCCGATGACCGTTTTCATTCGGTCTGAAGTTCCCTTGTGGATCGTGGCACATTCCCGTATAGTGGTATTGTTCCCAATGATCACCGTAGTTTCCTCACCTTTGTATTTCAGGTCTTGGGGGGGTGCGGAAATAACTGCCCCCGGAAAAATGTTGCAGTTTTTACCGATCCGTGCGCCTTCCATGATGGTTACATTGGACCCGATGTAGCTTCCTTCCCCGATCTGTACATTGTTGTGGATGGTGGAAAAGGGTTCTATGACCACATTTTTGGCAATTTTTGCTCCGGGATGGACGTATGCAAGGGGTTGGTTCATGCTTTATTTTGTTTTAACTATCTGGGCCATTAATTCCGCCTCGGAAACCAGTTTCCCATTCGCATAGGCATAAGCCTGCATGTGGCAAATACCCCGCCGGATCGGGGATATGAGGTTACATTTAAAGATCAAAGTATCCCCGGGGACTACCTGTTGTTTAAAGCGTACATTGTCAATTTTCATAAAAAAGGTGAGGTAGTTTTCCGGGTCGGGTACCGTACTCAGCACCAGGATCCCACCGGTTTGTGCCATTGCTTCTACCTGGAGCACTCCCGGCATTACCGGTGCTCCCGGGAAGTGACCCACGAAAAAGGGTTCATTCATGGTTACATTCTTAACCCCTACCACATGTGAATCTGAAAGCTCAAGGATCTTATCCACCAATAAAAACGGCGGCCTGTGCGGAAGCATATTCATGATCTGTGTGGTATCCATCAGCGGCGTCTGGTGGAGATCATATTTCGGAATATTGTTCCGTTTTTCCAGTTTGATGATCTTGGATAATTTCTTGGCGAATTGGGTATTGACATAATGCCCCGGCTTATTCGCGATAACTTTTCCCCTGATCCTGACCCCGATCAAGGCCAAATCACCGAGGACATCCAGCAATTTATGGCGGGCCGCTTCGTTGGGTTGGTGAAGGGTGAGGTTGTCCAGGATCCCATTGGGTTTCACCGATAGTTTTTTCTTTTTAAAGGCTTTTTCCAATTTTTTCATGGTGGAATCCGAGATCTCCTTATCCACATATACGATGGCATTGTTGAGGTCCCCTCCTTTAATGAGGCCATGTTCCAGCAGCATTTCCAATTCATGCAGGAAGCTGAAGGTCCGGGCATCTGCTATTTCCTTTTTAAAATCGGCGATGTGCTCCAGGGTTGCATTCTGGGTGCCAAGGACTTTGGTGCCAAAATCAACCATAGTCGTGATCTGGTATTCGTCTGATGGTATAATGGTAATGTCACTGCCGGTAGCCTCATCCTTATAGGAGATCACATCCTTTACAATGTATTCCTCACGCGGGGCGTCCTGTTCGACGATCCCGGCCTTTTCGAGGGCTTCCACAAAATACTTGGAAGAACCATCCATAATAGGCGGCTCCGGTGCATTGAGTTCAATAAGGACATTATCGATCTCCAGTCCCACCAGGGCTGCCAGAACATGTTCGGAAGTCTGGATCTTTACGCCCTTTTTTTCGAGGTTGGTACCTCTTTGAGTATTGATGACATAATTGGCATCAGCCTCAATAACCGGCTCACCTTCCAGATCTACACGCTTAAAAGCGTATCCATGGTTTACAGGTGCCGGAACAAACTTCATCGTTACGTTGGCACCGGTATGCAAACCAACACCGGTAAGCGTAATATCCTTAGCGATAGTACGCTGTTTACACGTAGTATTACTCACTGTTATTTTTTTTTTCAAGGTCATTAAGTCTGCCTACGATCTTCGGCAAATTTTTAAAGTGTACATAGGATTTATTGAACTCGGCATAATTCAAAGCAGGGGATCCCTGCAATATCTCACCGTCCTTTACATTCCTGCCAATACCGGATTGGGCCTGAATCTTTACCCTGTCCCCGATAGTGATATGGCCAACGATTCCTACCTGGCCCCCGATAAGGCAATTCTTCCCGATCTTGGTTGATCCGGCAACCCCCGTCTGAGCTGCAATGACCGTATGTTCCCCTATTTCAACATTATGAGCTATCTGTATCTGGTTATCAAGTTTTACACCTTTTCTCAAAATTGTAGAACCCAGCGTAGCCCTGTCAATGGTGGTACCGGCCCCTACGTCGACATTATCTTCCAGAATTACGTTGCCGGTCTGGGGGATTTTGCTGAACTCCCCGTTCCTGTCCGGGGCGAAACCAAACCCGTCTGCCCCGATAATAGCCCCGCTGTGGATTACACAACGATTGCCGATAATGGTTTCGGAATAGATTTTTGCACCCGCAAAAATGACCACATTATCACCTATTTTTACGTTGTCCCCGATATATACATTGGGGTAGATCTTTACGCTTTTGCCTATGGAAACGTCATTCCCGATGTACGAAAAAGCACCGATGTAAAAATCTTCCCCATAGGTAGCCGACTGCGATAAAAAAACCGGGGATTCTATCCCCGACTTATTGCTTTGCACCTGGTTGTAGTATTCGAGTAGTTTAGAAAATGATTTATAGGCATCCTCAACCTTGATAAGCGTTGTTGATAGGGATTGTTCCGGTACAAAATCCTTATTTACCAACGTAATGGAAGCTTCAGTAATATAGATATATGGCGTGTACTTTGGATTGGCTAAAAAAGTCAGGGACCCTGCCTTTCCCTCTTCAATTTTCGCCAGTTTGTGGACAGCAATTTCCGGGTTCCCATCGACTTCACCCTCCAAAATACCTGCGATCTGACTAGCTGTGAATTCCAATAGTTAAAAATTAATACTATCCTGTTCGATGGAGACAAAAGTATGAAAAATTCCTATACCGAAACCTTGGGGTAACAGATATAATACTTGGTGACTGTTTCGGACAGTGCTTTTAAATTCAAATGGTCTGAAGCCTTTGCAACATCGATGAGCTTCCCGTTTGCACGCAAAATATTGATGTTTTGATCTACCTGATCGTATGCTTTGTTTTCGATCATCCCGGTAAATACAAAATAGCCCACGTCTGCATCATCCAGCCCATATTTCAACTTAACCCGTTGCCGGCGCTGCTCCAGTTTGCCTTCCTGTATCGGTTTGCTCTTCAGTTTTATGGTAAGCAGCTTGCGGTTCACGATCATCTGGCATAATGTGGAAAGTACCACGTCCGGGTGGAACTGCCATGCCTTGATTGCGGACAGGATATCCACATCATCCAGGAGGGCAAATCGTTCCAGAACTTCCCGGTCAAAGTTTACCATGCTGATGCTGTTGCTCATGAAGAACAGGAGGGAGCTGCTCCCTTCCAGTGCTTCGCCTCTCCCCTGCAGTTCCCGGGCCCTTTTCAGTATCCTTATCAATAGCTGCTCTGCAACGATCCCGGTTTTGTGGAGGTATACCTGCCAATACATGAACCGGCGGGCCATCAGGAACTTTTCCACCGAGTAGATTCCCTTTTCTTCCACTACCAATTCCCCGTCCACTACATTTAACATGGTGATCAGTCTTTCCGCATTGATATTCCCTTCCGCAACCCCGGTGTAAAAACTATCCCTTTTGAGGTAATCAAGCCGATCCATATCGAGTTGGCTTGATACCAACTGATTTAAAAAAGTGCGGGGGCAGTTCCCTTTAAAAATATGGATGGCCAGCGTTAAACTTCCGTTAAACTTCTCGTTGAGGCTCGCCATGAAATAACCGGAAAGGGTTTCATGGTTGATCCCTTCCACAATACTGTGTTCCATAGCATGAGAAAAGGGCCCGTGGCCTATATCATGCAGCAGTATGGCGCAACGGAGGGCGTCTGCTTCCGCTTCACTGACAGCCACGTTCTTATACCGTAGCACTTGTATGGCCTGTTCCATAAGATGCATGCTGCCAAGGGCATGTTGGAATCTGGTATGGTGTGCGCCTGGATAAACTAAATAGGACATCCCCATTTGGGAGATCCTGCGGAGCCTTTGAAAATAGGGGTCCCCGATAAGGTCGAAAATAAGCGCATTGGGAATTCTAATAAATCCGTAAATTGGATCATTAAATATTTTAAGCTTATTTGATTTCGCCAAAATCCGATTAGTTTTACACTTTTTTACAGGCCAAAGTTATGCAATTGGGATGAGACCTTTGCCAGATGGGCTACGATACACCCCTGGCATTTTCTATAGATTTTTATCCCGGTCAACTATTTTGGAGCCAAAAAAACATACATAGCAATGACGAAGATCAAAATCCTTTGGGTTGACGATGAAATAGACCTCTTAAAGCCTCATATTCTTTTCCTGGAAGCCCGAAACTATGAAGTGGTAACCTGCAAGAGCGGACAGGATGCCCTGGTGGAGATTGCTGATACGCGATTTGATATCGTTTTCCTGGACGAAAACATGCCCGGGATATCCGGCCTGGAAACCCTGAATGAAATCAAGGTTATGAGTGCCTCCCTTCCGGTAGTAATGATAACCAAAAGCGAGGAGGAACTGATCATGGAGGAAGCCATCGGGTCCAAGATCGCCGATTACCTTATAAAGCCAGTAAACCCGAACCAGATACTGCTTTCCCTGAAGAAGAACCTGGATCATTCCCGCCTGGTTTCCGAAAAAACCACCTCCAATTACCAACAGGAATTCAGAAAGATCGCCATGGACCTCTCTATGGTAAATTCGTATGATGCCTGGGCAGAACTCTATAAAAAATTGATCTATTGGGAATTGCAGCTCGAAGTAATAGAAGATTCAGGGATGAATGAAATCCTGGAATCCCAAAAAGTGGAAGCCAACAGTCATTTCGGGAAATTCGTAGACAAGAATTACAGGAGCTGGTTCAGCGGGGCGGAAGGTCCGGTAATGTCACATACCCTTTTCCGTGAATGGATCAAGCCCGAGATCAAAAACAGGCCAACCCTGCTGGTTGTCATTGATAACCTCAGGTACGATCAATGGTTTGCCTTTGAAGATTCCCTGAGCCCCTATTATAAGAAAACCAGGGAACTCCCCTATTACAGCATATTGCCAACAGCGACACAATATGCGCGCAATGCCATATTTTCGGGCCTGACACCGCTCGATATGTCCCGGAAATATCCGGAATGGTGGAAGAACGATACGGATGAGGGCGGGAAAAACCTGTATGAGGATAAGTTCCTTGGTTCCCAGTTAAAGCGGTTGGGACTGGACATTAAATGGGAATACCACAAGATCAGCAGCCTAAAACAGGGGAAAAACCTCTGTCAAAATTTTAAGACCCAGAAAGATAATGACCTGACGGTCCTTGTATACAATTTTGTAGACATGCTTTCCCATTCCAAAACGGAGATGGAAGTGATCAAGGAACTGGCATCCAATGACAAGGCCTATCGTTCCCTGACCCAAAGCTGGTTTAAAAATTCACCCTTGCTGGAGATCATCCAGCAGGCACAGCAGATGGGATTTAAACTGGTACTTACCACGGACCATGGGACCATTCATGTAAAGCAACCCTCGAAGGTGATAGGCGATAAGGAAACCAGCCTCAACCTGCGGTATAAAACAGGAAGGAGCCTAACGTACGAATCAAAAGATGTACTGGAAGCCAAAGATCCTGCCAGTATTAACCTGCCCAGCATCAATATGAGCAGCTCCTATATTTTTGCCAAAAACGACCTTTTTTTCGCGTATCCCAATAATTATAACCATTATGTGAGTTACTACCGCGACACGTATCAGCACGGGGGTGTTTCCCTGGAAGAAATGATCGTTCCGTTTGTGGTTATGGAACCAAAATAAGGTAGGGCTATGGAAATCGCATTTGAAGAAAAAGACCTGCCGTCAGTTGCCAGCCAGATCATCCGGAATTCAGAGTATAAGATCCTTTGTTTTTACGGGGAAATGGGTGCCGGTAAAACCACACTTATCAAAGCCCTTGTAATGGCCCTGGGAGGGGGTTCAGGCGCAAACAGTCCAACCTTTGGGATCGTCAATGAATATGAAAACGCCGAGGGATCTTTGCTGGCCTACCACTTCGATTTTTACCGAATCAACGACGAAGCGGAGGCACTGGACCTGGGCGTGGAAGAATACTGGGACAAAGACGTTTGGATATTTATCGAATGGCCGGAACACATCGCTTCCCTCCTCCCCTTACATTGTGTCAGCCTGCAAATTGAGAGCATTGATGAAAGGACCCGCAAGGTCACCTTTTAAGAATGTATCATCGGCGTACAGTGTAAGATCACAATCTCACATTGTTTCATGGGCATCCGGCATCCTCCGGAAGGCCGGACAGTGAAATCAAATACACCAGGCCGGCAGATCACCGGACCGGTTCAAAATCCAGTTCCATAAACTTTTCAACGGAAGGAAGCCAGTGATCCCGGACAAAGGTGGAATGGCTAGGATGCGTGTTATAAGCGTCATATTGCGAAAATCGACTCAAATTCCATGGAAAGACCGTAATCATAGTCATTTTTGGGACTTATCTGTTGCAACACTTCAAAATTACGGATCCCTGGAATAGCCGATAACACTGCCAGGGCCTTTAAAAAAGTGGTTTCTCCAGGGGAACCTTTCGCATGACTGAGTGTAAAAACGACGGTATGGCGGATCATACGTAAATATAAAGAATAGGACGGAATGATCAATTATAAAACCTGCAAGGGAAATTGGCAGACTACACCGCTTAATAGGTTACGCTATGGGAAACGGGTCATGCAGGGAGCGTGATGATAACAATGGTACCCACTTCTTTGAGTGACCTGATCCCGATCTCCCCATGATGAAGTTCCACGATTTTTTTACAGAATGCCAATCCCAGGCCATCTCCAGGGTGCTGATGCAGTTTCTGCAGCAACTGAAAGGCCAGGCTTGCATGTTTATTGTCAAAGCCGGTTCCGTTATCAGTAACGGCAATCCTTACAAATTGCCCGTATTTGTATTTCTTTTCCGTTGCCCGGTAAATATTACGGGTGATACGCTCAGAACTGATACTGATCCTCAGGGGCCTTAGATCTGAACGGAATTTATTGGAATTTTCAAACAATTCCACAAAAAGCTGCTTCAGGTATCTGGGATCACCTTCCACCTCCGTAACCAAAAGTGAGGACAGGTCCATATCAACTTCCTGGATACGGGCAGCCTCAAGTGCACTATGCAGGGTAATCTGGAGGTCCACTTTAGATTTGACCTTCGCCAGGTGCAGGGAATGGTATTTTTGAATTTTTACCAGGAGGTTGCGGGATTTAGAGGAGAGATTGGAAATTTTTTCCAAAAATTCCGGAATTTTTTGATCGGTCAGTACCGGGCCTAATTCCTCCTGAATGAATGTTGAAATTAACCCAATCTTCCGAAAAGGTTCCTGCAGGTCATGGGAGAGCAGTTTATTGACCTCTTCATTCTCTTTGTTGATCCGGGTAAGGTTTTGAAGCTGGATTTCAAGTAAGTTTTGGTTCTTTTCCAACCGCGACCGGAGCAGCCCCAGTTCCACGTTTTCTTTCAAGGCTTTTTCGGCTGCGTGTTTTGCCTCCAGTAATGCATTGTCATAGGTATTCCTTTTGGAAATGAGGATTCCCGCCGCATGAATTTCCCCGTTTTGGTCAGCGGACATATTTAAAAGAACGGGTAAATCACTGGAATTGGCGGTTCGAAAGGTAAGGAAGATCTCCTGTTCCTGCCCGTTGATCTTTACTATGGGAAACAGGTGGGTCTGGAAAAATATCCGGCTGCCCGGAGTCAGCAACTGTATGAATTTTTTCTTTCCTACTACCTCCGAAGCGGTGTATTCCAAGGCCTCCAGAAATTGGGAATTTATATTTCTGACATCACCGTTATCAAGGAAAGATACTATATAACAAGGTGTTTTATTTATGGAAAGCTGTTCCGCTGATGCCCCAGGTTCACTCAAAAGAATCAGCTTTAAGGTCCAGGAATTTCTTGATTGCGGAAACAGTCTCAGATGGATGGGTCATATGTGGACAATGACCGGGGGCTTCTATCCTGGATAATTTACTGAGTGGTATGCTATCCTGTACGAATTCCCCAACACCTTCCGGTGCGATGTCATCATCAGCACATTCAATTATCAGCGTAGGTAATTTAACCTTTTTAAGATCTTCCCTGTTATCTGAAAAAAAAGTGACTGCCGCAAAATTGCGGGTAATGGTGGGATCACCGGAACAAAAACTTTCTTCCAGTTCCTTTACCAATGAAGGTTTATCAGGATTCTTCATCACCACAGGGGCCAGGAAATTTGCCCATCCTACATAGTTATGCTCCATAACAGACATCAGTTCTTCCAGTTCCTCTTTGTTGAAACCCCCATGGTAATCGGCATCGTTCAGATAACAGGGTGAGGGGCATATAAGGATTAAGGTGCTGAAAATTTCAGGGGATGCGACGGAAGCCAGGATGCCGATCATGGAACTCACCGAATGGCCTATAAATATGACATTTTCCAGGGAAAGGACTTGACAGATTTCCAGTATATCTTCGGCATAACCATACAGGGAGTTGTATTTTTCCGGATTGTAAGCGGAGAAATCGGAATGCCCGGAACCCACGTAATCGAACAATACAATTTTATAGTTTTTCATGAAAGCCGGTGTGACAAAACGCCACATGCTTTGATCACAGCCAAACCCGTGGGCAAAAAGCAAGGTTTTAGAGCCCTCACCAAGTATCGTTACATTGTTTCTCTTAAGAATGTCCATCTGGTTTTTTATGGGAGTTTCCGTTAATTTTGGGTTCAAAAATAGCAAAAACCCCACGGTACAAAAAACATTTTCAGGGTTTATGTACTGCCAGGTCTCAGCCCTGTTTCCGGTCACCAACAGGCCTGGTGAGATCCGGGGACCCGGATATAGCTCTTATCCCCGGATAGGACACCTGCACCCGCCGCCTATCCCGATTTATTTGATATCTTTAAACTTACTACTATAGTAAAACCACAGCAGAGCCATGAAATATCCTATAACCACTTCTTCCGCGAAGATCTTCCTGTTTATAATATGTTGGGTAACCTTCCTTCCAGGCTGTCCCGCGCAGGGGGTTCCGCAGGAGGTGCAGGACAATATCCGATTGCGGATTGAGAATGCCCTGAATGCCGGCATCGTGGTTGGGGTTATTGATGAAACAGGAACTCATTATTATAGTGCCGGGCTTAAGGCAGTAGGTGGAGTTGACAAAGTGGATGCGTATTCGGTATTCGAGATCGGCTCAATTTCCAAAACATTTACGGGCATCATCCTTGCGGAGATGGTACTTAAAAAAGAGGTAAACCTGGATGATCCCCTCCAAAAATACCTGCCGGCAGGTGTGACTGCCCCTACGCGCAACGGGCAAACCATTCAGATGTCTAACCTCTCCAACCACTCCTCTTCCCTACCCCGGATGCCGGATAATTTCCATCCTGCGGATCCCGCCAACCCGTATGTGGACTATTCAGAGGCTCAGTTATATGAATTTTTGAATTCGCACACCCTTACACGGGATATCGGTTCCCGGTATGAGTACTCTAATTATGCTGTTGGATTGTTGGGGCATATCCTGGCAGCTGCCAGGAAGACAGATTATGAGTCACTGCTGGTGGAGGTGATCGCAAAACCATTAAAAATGGATCACACCCGGGTGACCCTAACCCCTGAAATGGAGGAAAACCTGGCCAAAGGGCATAGTGGCGGGATAGCAGTCAAAAATTGGGACCTTACAACCCTTGCGGGGGCCGGGGGGATTCGTTCAACGGCAGAGGATATGCTAAAATATATATCGGCCAATATGGGGAAGACCAAAAGCGACCGCTACCCGGCCATGGAGTTATCCCATAAAAACTCGGGGGGCACTGCAGACGGACCCGTTGTGGGCCTGGGATGGCATACGAGGGCTTTCGGGGATACAGAAATCATATGGCATAACGGGGGGACCGGGGGATACCGCAGTTTCGCGGGGTTTGTCAACGGAGGGGACAAAGGGGTGGTGGTCCTGACCAATTCGGATAGGGGTGTGGATGATATCGGCATCCATTTACTGCATCCGGAATCCCCGCTGGATACCCCACAGCCCTCAATCGGTGTTGCCATTCGGAAAATTATGGACGATCAAGGCATTCCCGTTGCAGAAGCAGCCTATTGGGAATTAAGGGAAAACGACAGCGCGAAGTTTGATTTCGGGGAACCCCAGTTAAATACCCTGGGGTACACGTACCTATCCAATGACTCCATCGAAAAAGCGCTGGCGGTATTCCGGCTCAATGTTAAAGCCTATCCCCAATCTTCCAATGTATATGACAGTTACGGGGAAGCTTTCCTGGCAGGCGGGGATACGCTGAAGGCCATTGAAAATTACCGGAAGTCGGTACAGATCAACCCGGGAAATACAAGCGGCCTGGACGTCCTTGAAAAGCTGGGGGTAGATACAGACGAGCTGACAGCAACCGTGGAAGTGGATGCTGCCAGGCTGGAAAGCTATGTGGGACAGTATGAACTGGCTCCCGGTTTTATACTGACCGTTACCCGGGTGGGCTCACAGTTAAAGGCCCAGGCTACCGGGCAACCGCAGTTTGATATATTTCCCAAAACGGAGCATGTTTTCTACTTAAAGGTAGTGGAGGCACAACTGACTTTTAATGAAAGCGAACAGGGTGCGGTGGAAAGTGTTACCTTATTGCAGAACGGGCAGGAAACGGTTGGGAAAAAGCTGGAGTTCTAACGGGCATTATTTGGGGGACGCCGCGAAATCTCAGCGGGAGGGGGAGTGCATTTTACGCTTTCCGGTTTGGGTCAAACCTCATTGTTAAAATAGCTGCCGCCAAACAGATCCGTGGAACCATTGTGGTTCACCACAGAAACTGAAATACCGATAGCCAGTTTAAATTCCTCCCGGTAATAATATGTTTTTCGGCCACGACTGTAGGCAACCTGAGCATCAAAATCCCGCAGCTGTTCCAGGAGGAGGTATACTGAGCGTTCGCTTATCGTCAATTTATCTGCGAGTTCCGAGGGCGAACCCGTACATTCCTTTTCAATCAGTTCATGCAATTGTTGCATACGTTCCAGGTTTTTAATCGTTTTCATATTGTGGAGTTTAAATGGTTATCGGTTACTTACAGCCTTTCGGCAGGTATAGTATAAAAAGTGATTTAAATTTATAGATTATTTTCTATATACACAAATAATTATAGATTTTAATCTCCAGATGATATTTTTTCACACCTTGGCCTATATTCAGGATGCTAAGCCCCATAACTTTCTTCTTTAAATTGTATATTTGAATTAATTTTGTATCTTCATATAGATTATAATCTCAAAAATGTTAAAAACAATTGACCGGCTGATGTTGTTTATTGAGTATGCAGGTTTAAGTGCCAGGCAGTTTGATCTATCCATTGGCGCCGGCAATGGGTATACGCTGCGGATGAAAAAGAACAGCGCTTCCATCGGGAGTGATGTCATTGAAAATATCATAAGGGCCTACCCTCAGCTCAATGTGGTATGGCTGATCACGGGCGAAGGTGCCATGCTTAAGGCAGATGAGGAGGATGAAATACTCGATTTTGATCACCTGCCAAAGGAAAAGCAGCGTGAAATTGAACAGATCATCGAAAAGAAGATCAAAGAGCGGCATGAGGAAGAACTGCAGCGGCTATTAAAAGAAGTAACAGCGGAAATTGAGAAAACACAGGAAAAATTAAAGCCAGAAAGTTGACGTGGTACCTTTTGTTCTCAGCTCCCTCATTTATATATACACAACCAAAGCCTGACCATCCCCGGCATAACCACCTAGCTTTTGGGATACCCCCTGGAAGAATTCCGGAGATCCTTAAGCAATTCTTCTTTAAAACGAATTAACTGATCCAGGTGTTCCCCTGCATCTTTGCTCTCCTTTTTTCCGCAAATTGACGAACTTTCAAATATTGTCTTTTAAGTTTAAATGCACCCGCTGAATAAGTTGATAATAACAGGGTTATTTCATGGCATATTTCTTCATATATGTCCATAATTTTGGCTTGGTACTTTACCGAATCAGACAACGAAAAAAGAATATTAAAACAACAAGGATTGAAGGTAAGGCTTCAATATATGCTGATTCATCTACTAACAGATGATCTCCTTTTAAACTTCCCACAACTGGTAGGTAAATAGAATGATGGGGCACAGGATGGCATACCGCCACCAGTCCCTGCAGGTGATAAACCAAACGGACAGGGCAATCATAATACAAATCTTTAAATTACAATACCAAATAAATGTACTGTACGTCCTTAAACCCATTGCTACTAATGGTAATAAACCTAAGTCTAGAGCTTTGAATATCCTTGGGAATAAGAAGATGCAAATAAAAAAATCAGGATACAAACCATAATAAAACACAAATTGAATTGACTGTGGATTTTTGGAGTTCTGGATAAATCATCGGCAATATTTTGATCCATAAATTTCTGTCCAAAATCAATTTTAAATATAATAGCTTCTTTACCTTTTTTTTTTTCCCATGATATGACTTCCAACCAGATTTTCATCCAAATATATTTTCAGCCTTCTATAGAAAGAATCTAAGTTTTTAACTCCAAAACTACTTTGTGAATTATTGAATCTGGGATACTGCTTCCATTTGTTCATTATTTTCTGATCCAACCAGAAAAGTAAGATTGTAAATATCAAGCCGGTATAACAGATCGAAATAAATCGATGCCACCTCTAATAAAGGGCTGAAAAAGCTAGTGAATATGGCACTAGGCCAAAAAGATAAAATACCTCCATCTATAAATTGATGTAAGATACCAAAGGATTAATAATAACAAAGGGATAATTCGGATCAAGATCGACCAGATATATACCCTGTTATTAATAGAGTAATGACTCCATTCCAAACCAAATAGAAATAGTGACTGCTGCCCATCTGTATCAGAAAACAATAAATGCAGGGATAAGAGGAAAGGGATGATGATTATCACGGAGCTGATGACAATATCATAGGTGAATTTTTTTCGTCCGAGCATCATACTAATTTACTTATAGAAAAATACAAACTAAGAAAATCAAGCCAATTATACTTAGATTTACGGTAAACTGCAGAAAATAATCTATACAATTTCACCGGATCATAAAAAATACCTCTTTTTTCTATAGGTTCTTATAACGCACTTCATCTTATTCCACCTGGCTTCTTTTAATTCTCAAGCCACAATCTTCAGTGAGTGGTTAAACTCCCTTTTTATATCCTTCATTGCTAACCCGGTTTCAAAATAATTCGCACAACGCAATTCCCTTGCAGTTAGTATGGAAAATCGACGAACGACATGTTTTTCGACAAAACGCTTGCTTTCTCCGATTAAATACACTATTTTACCGTTTTATAACATTTATTTGTAGGTTTTTTTCCTACATTTGTAATGAAAATGAAACCAATCTTAAACTAAAAACTTAAACATGAAGAACACGAAGAAAATTTTTGCTGGCATTTGTACTTGTTTGATACTCATGGCAGCCGCTTGTACCCCGAATGATTCTGCAGAAGATCAGCAGCTTTATGAGCATGGTGTTGATAAAAGTAAAGTTACCACAACTAACAGCGTTGACAAGAGTAAGGTCACCACAACCAATAATTCCGGGAATTAAAAAAATATTTTATTTTAGATAATTTTAAGGGCAATCAATAAATTGCCCTTTTTTGCGTTGTTTAGTTTAGATCCCCAAATCTATTGTAATGAACAGCCTTCCTGAAAATGGTAAGAAAGCCAGAAAAAGGTTTCTAATAGAATCATTTGCCATTTTACTTATTATCATTTCTCCATTTGTTTTTAAAATCCATGAATATTTGCCTACGGACCCGGAGCATATTATCAATTTTTTAGGATTAGAAATTGGGCGCAATGGCTTTGCAGATGTGAGCACTCATATCTGGTTTCTGATAGGTAAAATCATTCCATTATACCTTCTGATTATCTGGTTCTTTACCTGCCGTCATTGGTGGTACCATATACTTCTGATTCCTCTTTGCATGTATGCATTTCAAATATTTGAGGTAGTATATTCAGAGGATCTATTTGTTGATACTGAAAATGTGCTATGGGTACTTCCTGTTTGTATGGTAGTGATCCCTTTTGTATATTTTATTAGGGTAAAATTGTATGACAAGCATGTACACGGGATAGACCTGGAAGCCATGGATGCCGAATTAAAATACTACAAGGACAAGGAACGGGATTCCCTGGAAAAACACGGGATCAAGGTAGACCTCAGCCAATCCATTGAAGAGGACCTGTCGGATGAAACCCCAAACAAAACACTCAGTAAGCTGCTGAAAAAGATGCAGGTCTCCTTAAAAAGCTTTTTTTAACCGGCCCTCCCCGGAAACCCGTAAAGATACAATTACTCAAAGGCCTGCCTTCCCGGCAGGCCTTTGCTTTTAACCCCAGGCAGGATGCCTGTTGTACAGCTTTCTTGCCCCAAAAAGCAGTATCCGTCATAGCCGTTGAACCTCGCTCAGGGGGTAAACGGGGTTTCAGTAAAAAGTTGTAATTTTGATCAACCTGGAATTCAGGCATTACTAGTACAGCCTATGGACCAACCCTCCTCACCCTTCAGCAAACAACAATTGCTACCCCAGGAAGAAACGCTGGAAATCCTAAAACACAAAGGGGAACTCTATATCGGGATCCCGAAAGAAAACCAGTACCAGGAAAAGAGGATCTGCCTTACCCCGGACGCGGTTAACGCGATTACTTCCAACGGGCATAGCATATTAATAGAATCCGGGGCCGGTGAGGGTGCCAACTTTTCCGATGTGGATTATACCGAGGCCGGTGCCACTATATCCCGGGATACCAAAAAAATATTTTCCTGCCCGCTGGTACTCAAAGTGGAACCCCCTACCCTCTCGGAAATCCAAATGCTCAACCCCCAGGCGTCCATCATCTCTGCCCTGCAGATAAAGACCCAGTCAAGGGAATATTTTGAAGTACTGGCCCGTAAACGGATCACCGCCATTGCCTTTGAATATATCCGCGATGAGGATGGGAAATATCCAGCCGTTCGATCCCTGAGCGAGATTGCGGGAATCTCATCCGTACTGATCGCAGCCGAAATCATGGCCGCTACCAATCAGGGCAACGGGCTGATGTTCGGGAATATCAGCGGTGTGCCCCCTGTGGAGGTAGTCATCATAGGTGCCGGGACTGTCGGGGAATTTGCCGCCCGCTCCGCAATTGGCCTTGGTGCCAATATTAAAGTATTCGACAATTCCCTGAGTAAACTGCGGAACATACAAACCAGCATCAACCAAACCGTATACACCTCCACCCTCCAACCCAAAAATTTGATGAAGGCCCTCAGGCGGTGTGATGTCGCTATCGGCGCCCTGCGCGGGGAAGACCGGGCTCCGGTGGTTGTAACCCAGACCATGGTGGAACAGATGAAACCCGGAGCAGTTATAATCGACGTGAGTATTGATATGGGCGGCTGCTTTGAAACCAGCGAAGTGACCACGCACGATAAGCCTACGCGTATAAAATGTGGGGTGATCCATTACGGTGTACCTAACATGCCTGCCCGGTACCCAAAAACATCTTCCGTTTCCATCAGCAATATCTTTACCCCCTACCTCCTCAAAATAGGAGAAGAAGGCGGATTGGAGAATTCGCTTCGATTTGATAAAGGCCTGCGGAATGGCCTGTATATGTACCACGGTATCCTTACGAACCGGATGGTGGGCGAATGGTTCAATCTGAAATTCAGCGATATTAACTTTCTTATTTTTTAATACATGCCCTTTATAAAACGCCTGGGATATTACCTGGCCGGACTTTCTGTCGGTCTTATTTTCCTTGCCATCTTCTTTAAAAATAAAACAGCCGAAACCGGGACGGAGTTCTGTTATTTTCCCAATTGCCGTGTCCTGAAGGAACTCCGCACCAAGCACATTTCCTATTCGCAGGCGTTGGCTGAAACCATGGCAGAACAGCAACTCGATTCCTCGGACATCGCTTATTTCCTGCGGGAAGGAAATATTGATTTTAAACACAGCGAAACACGTTCCGAGCCCTGCAAAACCTATAGGATCGCTGCTACCATCAAAGACCGGGAGGCGATGCTGCTGGTAAGCAGTTGTGACTCCACCCTGGTTGTGGAACGACTCGAACACTAACCGTTACCTATCCCTATGCGAAAAATCATTTATTACGTGGCTGCTTCCCTGGATGGGTATATCAGTGGCCCGGCCAACGATATAAGCCTTTTCCATCCGGAAGGTAGTGGTGTAACCCAATACCTGCAAGACCTCAGGGAGTTTGATACGGTGATCATGGGAAGGCATACCTATGAATTTGGCTACAACTATGGATTGAAACCGGGACAGCCGGCCTACCCCCACATGGAACATTATATATTTTCCAACTCCTTACGACTGGAAAGCCCGCATACAAAAGTGCATGTTGAAAAACCCGGCCTGGAAAAAATCGATGCGTTAAAAAGGGAGAATGGTACAGATATCTACCTTTGCGGGGGCGGGATGTTCGCAGGCTGGCTGCTGGACAACGGCCGGATAGATGTTTTGAAACTAAAGCTAAACCCTATTATCCTGGGTGGCGGTGTGAAACTATTTGGAACAGCTGCCTCCACAGGTACACTATTGCTACGGGAACGGCAGCATCATGATCACGGCCTGGAAATACTAACATATGACCTGCCAAAGCAGCAGTAACACCAATAAAAAAGAATTCCAAACCAACCCGATCTCAGCCCCTGCCCATGTAGGGCATGCCATTGGCCATAATGGTCAAAAACGGGATATTGGTATGCAGCGGCAATCCAGCCATCAGCACCACTGCTTTGCCTACATCAGCAACGTCCATCGTAGGTTCAACCCGGATGGAACCATCCGGCTGGATAACGCCTGACTCCATTTTCTCTGCCATTTCACTGTTCGCGTTCCCAATATCGATCTGTCCGCAGGCTATATTAAAGTCACGTCCATCGAGGGATATGGACCTGGTGAGTCCGGTTATCGCATGTTTACTGGCCGTATAAGGTGCAGAAGAAGGCCTGGGTACATGGGCGGAGATTGAACCGTTATTGATGATCCGCCCTCCCTGTGGCTGCTGCCCTTTCATGATCCGGAATGCCTCCCGCGCGCATAAAAAGCTGCCCGTAAGGTTGGTATCAATCACCTGCTGCCAATCTTCAGGGGAAAGGGATTCGAAAGGTTTGGCCGGGGAGCTGATCCCCGCATTGTTGAACAGGAGGTCCAGACGCCCAAGGGATTTCACAACAAGCTCAAAAAGGCTCCGCACACTTTCAGGATCTGTTACATCTGCGGGTGCCACCAGGGCTTTGGTCATCTTACCTGCGGTTGCCGTTTCCCTCAGGGTCTTCTCGTGTCTCCCGGTAAGCACTACCTGCCACCCTTCCGTACACAAGGCAATTGCCACCGCCCGGCCGATTCCGGAGCCGGCGCCGGTAACCAACGCTATTTTTTGCTGTTTCTCCATTGTGAATGAAATATAATTACTGGTTCAAAATAACGTTATAATACATTAAACCAATGGTTTTATAACCAATAGTCAACATGCAGCATCGTAATTAAATACGGCGCCTCTTGCGTTCTTTTTTCAACAGTTCCAACTCCCGGTTCGTTTGCCCTGCCACAGAGGTATTTTCTTCTGCCCTTCGAATCAGGTAAGGCATCACATCCCGTACCGGACCGAAAGGCATATACTTAGCCACGTTGTATCCCTTGGCTGCGAGGTTAAAGGAGATATGGTCACTCATTCCGTATAGCTGCCCAAAACCAATTCGCTGATCATTGGCGGCAATTCCCTTTAGTTCCATCAGCTCCATCATTTTATAGCAACTGGCCTCATTATGGGTGCCTGAAAACAATGAAATGGACTCGAGGTGCTCCAGGATATACACTACTGCCGCATCAAAGTTATCGTCCGTCGCTTTCTTATTTGGGCATATAGGGGTAGGGTATCCCTCTTCCTCGGCCCTTTCATTCTCTTTTTCCATATAGGCCCCCCTGACCAGTTTGATGCCGATCTTGAAATCTTCCCGGGCGGCCAGGCGGTTCAGGTTCTCCAGGTAATCCATCCGGTCCCAGCGGTACATCTGCAGCGTATTAAAAACAATCGCCTTCTTTTTGTTGTATTTCCGCATCATGTCTTCCACCAGCCGGTCAGCGGCATCCTGTAACCAACTTTCCTCTGCATCTATCAAAAGGGAAACGTCCAGATCATAGGCTTTTTTACAGGTTGCATCAAAGCGGCCAACAACCCTGCTCCATTCAGCCTGTTCGGATGCCGATAGTTTTTTTCCTTCCCCGATCTTCTGGAAAAGGGCCATCCTGCCATACCCGGTCGGTTTGAATACCGCGAAGGGCATTGCTTTCTTTTCTTTTACAAAATCGAGGATATGGAGGTTCTTAGCCAGCGCATCGTCCAGGGGGTCCTCCGAGTCTTTTCCTTCCACAGAATAATCGAGGACCGAGTATACGCCGCTTTCCCATAACTTATCTACTACCGGCATACAATCCTCTTCATTTACCCCCCCGCAAAAATGGTCAAAGACCGTGGCACGTATCAGGCCTTCCACCGGCAGATGGGCTTTGATCGCAAAATTTGTCACGGCTGTGCCTATTTTGACCAAGGGTTCATTCGCAATCAGCTTGAATAAAAAATAAGCCCGTTCCAGCTCCGAATCCGATTTCAGGGCAAAAGCCGTTGCTGTATTTTCAAAAATATGGTCCATTATTGCAATTTTCTCAACGCGCCAAAAATAGCACAGAAATTATGTTCATTTGCGGAAAAATACCCTTTATTTTGTGCAGAAGCCTCCTATAGGCTATCATTTTCCAAAGAACCTGGATCCTAGATGAAATCAATAACAACCTCCGCCTACAGTGTTCATTTTAATGAAATCGCCTACACGTCTTTAAACCAGCATTTGAGAACGGCAGGCTATTCCAAAATATTTATCCTGGTGGATGAAAACACCCACCTTCATTGCCTCCCCCGGTTTATGGGGCAGCTTCCCCGAAACAGTTCCGCCGAGATCATTGAAATAAGCCCGGGCGAACATCATAAAAACCTGCACACCTGTCTGGAGGTTCGGGAAGCACTATCCGGGCTTGGCGCGGACCGCAGCAGTGTCCTTATTAACCTTGGCGGGGGTGTGGTAACGGATTTGGGGGGATTTGTGGCTTCTGCATTTAAAAGGGGAATTGATTTTATCAACGTCCCTACTACCCTGCTCGCTATGGTGGATGCCTCGATTGGGGGTAAAACCGGGGTTGACCTGGGGAAGCTAAAAAACCAGATCGGGTTTATCAACCAGCCCGTGATGGTACTGGTAATCCCCGATTTCCTCGAGACGCTAAATCAAAGGCAGTTGTATAGCGGATTGGCTGAAATGCTTAAGCACGGTCTTATCCAGGATGCAGCCTATTGGCAGAGCCTCAAGCAAATAACAGCATTTAACAACATGGATCCTTTTGTATATGACTCGGTTGTCATCAAAAACGAAGTAGTGCTTCAGGACCCTACGGAGCAGCACCAGCGCAAAATACTCAATTTCGGCCATACCCTTGGCCATGCGATTGAATCGTATTTTCTGGACTCGGAAGAAGATCTTACCGTCCTGCACGGGGAAGCCATTGCAGCCGGTATGATCCTGGAAAGTTTCCTTTCGCATAGGATTACCGGACTGGACCGCAGCGATTTGGACGATATAAAGTCGACCTTTATGGAACGGTATAAAAAGCTGCCATTTTCCGATAAAGCAATTACCGCCATCCTGAAGCTGCTGCGATTTGATAAGAAAAACACCCACGGCAATATCAATTTTGTTCTTTTGAAAAGCATCGGTGAACCCGTTATCGATTGCCAGGTCCCCGAAGAATTGTACACAGCAGCTTTCTCATACTACATGGAATAGGTACTACATATACTATTTCAGGAGTTTGACAACTCTTTGCATTTCCAAAGCAAAAAATTGTATAGATTAGGTTTGTAAAGAAACCAAATCCAACTAACCTGTTATGTTACGAAAAATCATTGATTACAAAAAACTTAGCCATGAACTGGCTGATTTACTGATCGAAACATATCCGGATGGCTATGGGGATGACGATATCATCACTTTTAAAAATCTCCATGGGGAAATTGTGGAAGCGGTAGAACTCAAAACAAATGATACCTTGTATTTGATCAAGATCAGCAAAAGCCTTTCCAATTTTATCGCAAATTTTGACGATACCATTGAAAAAGAACTGGATACGCCGGACAAGGTGGCGGCAGCAACCTATGATTCAGACGAGGATGATGATTTTGATTCGGCGGAAGCAGAATTGGAACTGAATCTGGATGCGGATCCGGATGAGGAGTCAGATTTCGACTGATTTTGTTTTATACCAAATACCTTTCCCGTATAATATTCCTGTGATGCTTTTGGTGGCCACAGCATATAAAACCCAGGGCACCCACGCTCATCTTAAAATTGCTGGCTGTTCCGGTCTGCTTCAACACCTTTTCAGGAAAACTTTCAAAGAGTAAAATAGTTGATTCCCGTACCGCCTTGTATTCCCGGATTATATCCTCTTTGGTCCGGCTGTTGGCCATGGAATGCGGTACATAGGTATCCTGATCAAAGCCCGGCAAGGGTGTCTGGTCCATCCTGGCGAACCGCATGGCCCTGTACTGGAAAACCCGTTCTGAATCGAGCAGGTGTACCAGTACTTCAAGGATGGTCCATTTGCCTTCTTCATAAGCATATTGTAATTTTTCGTCCGGGATGCTCATGATGAACTGAGGAAAATTTTCCCGTTGACTCCTGAGGAGGCTCTGGAGATCCGCATCCCCCAATGCTTCAATGTAGGGTTGGTAAAAGGAATGGTAATCTCCTGATTTAAGATCCGATGTCTTCATATAACAGCTAAAAAATCCCGATAGAAATACGGATCGGGATGGTAACTTTACTAGTGATCCCTAAAGTTCATTAAATATCATATGCATCAGCCGTTTTTTGTCGTTGATGCTTTCCTCCAGGGAGATCATGGTCTCCGTTCGGCTGATACCATCAATATCATCGATCTTGAAAATGATATTTTTGGCATGCGTTGTATCCTTTGCCCGGATCTTGCAAAAAATGTTGAATTTACCGGTAGTGATATGCGCTACAGTGACATTGGGAATCAATGTCAGCCGCTCCAGGACAAATTTGGTCTGGTGCGTTTTTTCCAGAAAAATCCCGACATAAGCAATAAAGGAGTAGCCAAGTTTCACATAATCCAGCGTAAGGGAGGAACCTTTGATGATACCGGCTTCCTCCATTTTCTTTACGCGCACATGAACGGTACCCGCCGAGATCAAAAGTTTTTTTGCTATGTCTGTAAATGGGGTCCTGGTATTGTCGATTAACATATCCAGGATCTGGTGGTCTATTTCATCTAATTTTACTTTGCCCATGTAAATTAAATTTTTGGTAAAAGTAAAAAATTACCAAAATATACGTAAAGAAATTACGTGTTTTTTGAAATATACGTAAAATAGTGCGGTATTTATCAGGGATATCTAATCCAATAAGGATCTAAGCGCCTTATCTTTTGATAGTTTGCTCCTGTCCTCTTCAAGCAGACAATCATAGCTTGCATGTCCGAAATAGCCGGACAGCGGACCGCTAGCCTCTATTTTTGGCTCAAAAACGATCTGGGAATCCCGAAGGACTTCCTGATACAGAATCCCCAGGTGGGTCCCTTTCTCATATTTCGGATTTATCTGATCCGCATTCCGGATGAGGATATCATAAAATAATTTTTGATTTTCCGGGATGGCAAAATACAAGTCGGTACCGGGAACATCCGCCGGAGGGCTGGTGATCTGTTCCAGGGCATGCAGCAGCGCATGAAAGATATATTCCCGCGTCTGTTCACGCTGATAGTCCTTTCCGGTATGTCCGGCTTCAAACAGAATAGTTGGTGACCGGAGTGCCTGGAAGGTGTCCCCCACACAAGTTGGGTTATAGGCATCATCATACCTCCCCGTCTGGCCAGGGATAAGGGTTTGCAGTACCTGATGCATACCGGCAATAAGCTCCATGCTTCGTTCCCGGGTCGGGGATACACTTCTTTCCAGGTCATGCGCCGGCGCCAGAAATGAAACGGTAGCCGGCTTCCCCGTATTTCCGGCGGCGAATAGTGACCGCTGATCATGCATATTGAAGCAATAATCCGGTTGCATCGCCTCATACACCTCCCGCAATACCTTGCTTTCAGGCTGGGACCGGTCTGCTGCATCCCGGTTTAAATCGATCATATTGGCATTCTCACGGGTATAAACCGCCGCCCCGTCCGGATTGAGTATCGGGATTATTTTCAGGGTACAGGCAGCCGCTATCTCCTGCGCCATCTTATCGGGACTCAAAAGGTAATTCACCAGATCCAGAAGTGACCGGGTGCAGGTAGCTTCATTCCCGTGCATCTGGGACCAGATCAGGATCGTATTTTTTCCGTTCCCCAGGGTGAGGGTATGGATCGGTCTTTTCCGGACAGAAGTACCGGCTACAGCTACTGAAATTTTTTGTGTAACCTTTTTCAGGAAACTGCCCAGATCATCCATCGGTACATAACGCCCGGTAACGGACCCTTCCTTAATCAACAAATAGTGTTCCCTGGAAATTGGCAAATTGATGGGATTTAGCAAAGCAAAAGTAAGCCCAAATTAAATAACAATTGTGATATAATTAATTACATTTGTAAACATAAAGGGGCCGGCTGGCCGCCGGTTATGCATACTATTGTAAACGAATACCCGAATTTTAAAGTAGCAGATGATGCGAAGTATATTAAATATTAATAATCAGGTATTTATCTGTGTCAATATAATTAAATAGATTAATTATTTAGATTCATTTTCAGCGTTTATGACAGCAACGGCATCCCTTCAATCAAGTTACAATGGTAAATAGTGAAGAATTTGTAAAACGCCTCGATAAAATCCTGCAGTATTACGGCATGACGGCCTCTGCTTTCGCCGATGAAATCTCGGTTCAGCGCTCCAGTATATCGCATCTCCTGAGCGGCCGGAACAAACCAAGTTTGGAATTTGTGTTAAAGGTGGTGAAGACTTTCCCGGAAGTAAACCTATATTGGCTGCTCAACGGAAAGGGGTCCTTTCCATCCAAAAACCCAGGTACTCCTGTCCGGCCCAACAAGCCGGCCCAGGATGTCGCCCAGAAGGAAGAAGAATCGAAGGCAATACAAAAGATTATCATTTTCTATGAGGACGGAAGTTTTAAGGTATTCGATAAGAATCTGGACATTCCATCCTAATGGGTGCTTTTAAGCGATTGCCCACTCGGAAATCATCCCGCAAATCCTTACTTTGCAGCCATGACGGTACGAAATGTTTTTCTGGTACTAACCCTTACCCTGGTGGCTTCCTGCTATCAGCCTCAACGGGAGTGCAGTAACTTTAAAGATGGTACATTTAGCTTTACCACGGTGATCAATGGCGAATCGCAGACTTCTACCTTTATTAGGAAAGGGAAGATGGAGATCGATTTTTTTGAAGGGAACAGGGATACAGCGTCCGTCAGGTGGATCAACGACTGTGAATACATCCTGCAGCAAATACATCCGGAGGACAGAAGTGAAGAACCAGCCATTCATATGAAAATATTATCTACCACTGATACTTCATATACATTTGAATATGGTATTGTTGGTGAGCGTAAAAAATTAAGGGGAACCGCTACCCGGGTTCCATCCAAAACAACCGGGGCCTTTACCGAGTGACCATATTCGATATTTTTGATATGTACATGATCCGGAACAGGGACCCTGGAAAAGAAAAAATAAAATAGTACGTATGGACAAGGCATTGCGGACGATGATAAGTAATATGCCGGCAAAAACCGGCAAATCCCTCGAAGAATGGCAAGCGATCCTCAAAGGAAAGGCGTTTGCAAAACACGGGGAGGCCATGAAATTCCTGAAGGAGGATCATGGGCTTACACACGGTTTTGCGAATACCATCATCCAGCTGTCCAAAGAAGAAACGCGGGACGAGACCAGTCTCGTCGCGGTTCAGTACAAGGGCAAAGAGAGCCTCATCCCGGTTTATGAGCAACTGATTGCAGTTGTTTCCCGGTTTGGCAAAGATGTAACGCTATCTCCTAAAAAAGACAGTGTAAGCATCATCCGTAAAAAACAATTCGCATTGATCAGGCCCGCTACCAAAACACGGATCGATCTCGGGTTGAAATTGCGTAATAAGCCATCAGGAGAACGCCTGGGGCCATCAGGCCCATTTGGGACCATGTGTACCCATCGGGTGCAATTGGGTGCGCCGGAGGAGGTGGATTCAGAACTGGAAGGATGGCTCAGGGAAGCCTATCTGGAGGCAGAATAAACCCTATAGTTTAATTAGGCCTGCTAAACACCATATTTGGGTTGAGCTTTTTATCTTCTTTGAATTGCCTTTGCTGCTGTCTGACGGTAAGCGTACTGCCATCGTGGCTCCACCCCGGAGGACCAAAAATATACATAAGTTTATGGGAGAGTTTGCTTGATTTTTTTACATCGCGCCATATATCTTTAAATTCATGTGTCAGGATAACCACAGGGTTATGTGAATTCGGGGCATGAATGACGCCATATTTTACATCGATGTCATCATCAAGTTCTTTCCAGGTACCGAAAATCTTATCAAATATATTCAGAAACCCCCCATGGTTTTTATCAAGGTATTCCACATTTTGTGCATGGTGCACCTGGTGCATGGTATGGGTATTGAATATTTTTTCTATAAACCCCATTTTCGGCACATAAACCGAATGCAGCTGAAATTGCCACAATGCTTCGATCCCCAGGCAAACGACCACCATCTCCGGGGGAAATCCAATTGCCGGCATCCACATGTAGAACAAAGGCTTGTATAAAATAGTGAACCAGCCGTTTCGCACAGCGGTACCCAAATTGAAATTAGCAGATGAATGATGGACAATGTGCGCCGCCCAAAGTATCCTTATTTCATGGTTTGCCCTGTGGAACCAATAGTAGGTAAAATCATCTGCCAGCTGACATAAAAACCACATATACCAGACGAAACCAAAGGAGCTGTATCCCATGATATTGGTCCGCTCCCCGGCAACCAGGGGATTGAATAAATCATATACATAATTGAAGAGGACAATGGCAAAGACAAGCTTGAAAAGTGGGCCAATGATCGCAGAGCCTATACCCATAAATCCACTTGCGAACAGGTCTTTCCAATTGTAGAGATGATCGTCTCCGTGTGTTTTACTATAAGTGAGTTCTAATAAAATGAAGGCAATAAAACAAGGTACTCCGTATACCAGGGGGTTGGTAAAATCCATAAAAAATACTATCAGCCGTAAATATAATCATATAATGTTCATTTACATTGAAATTATAGCCAATTAGCATTTCCCGGGTTCAAAATATATTTGATTGTAACCTTATTGCTTCCTTTCCCGAAGGATGCTGTTTTGTTCCTTCATCAAATTTTCCAGACTGGCGAGTAGTTCGATGTCCTTAGGGGTAACTTCAGTTTTATTTTTGGGATCTTCGGCTTTTGCCTTTATTTTATTGATCATCCTGATTACCACGAAAATAGTGAGGGCGATGATCGTGAAATCAACCATGACCTCCAGGAATTCGCCATATCCAATAGCTACTTCCTCCACCCCTTCCGAGGCTTCCCGCAAAACGTATTTTTGGTTGGAAAGATTTACGCGGTCGGTGAAAAGCGACAGCGGCGGCATCACAATCTTCTTGACAAGGGTGTTAACCACATTGTTGAAAGCTGTCCCAATGATAATCCCGACAGCCATGTCAATCATATTGCCCTTGATGGCAAAATTTTTGAATTCACGTATAAAATTGCGCATGGTAAACTGGTTTTAAAAAAGTTTAATCTGTCCCTCCCCATCCGGATTTTCTTCCGGATCATCTGGTTTTTTCTTGCGGCCTGTCTTCTTCTCAGGCTGCGCTCCGGATACGTCTTCATCCTTTGCTGCAACATCCACTTCATCTACAACTTCCATATCAAGAGGATCATTCCTTTCAGGTTCTTCGTATGGCAACGGATCCAGTACATTGATGTTTTTAACCTTGTCCGGAGTGAGTTGATTACCTAAAGCTTTAATACCTTTGATGCTTATAAAGTTCTCAATATCAACTATTTGATTTGGTTTAGCGTCCTTTCCCCTGGGTTTGGAAAATTCCAGTTCGATAACGGGCCTCCAATCTGTGAAGACCAGTTCAAGTACCGATTTGGGGTGCTCTGAAATAATGAGGTCCTCCCGGTCCTCCTTTTCGATCAGAAAGCGTTTTACGTAATAGCGCTCCTTATCCCCCTCAAAATAAACCACCGATACCGGTTTTCCAGGTTTCCATTTCTCAAGAACGATCACATCATCATCAAACCGCATCGTAAGTTCCGGGATTAAGGTTTTCAAAAATCCTTTCTGATTAACGATCAGCAACCTGTCTTCACTGGTAAATTCCCCCAGGAGCTCTCCCCTTTCATCAACATTCAGCCTTTGGACCGTATCATCAAACCATAGTTTCCTGGGTTTCAGTGTGGACAGCCCCTTTTCTTTGAGCTCTATGCGCTTTACGGTATATTTGGTGACAATATTGCCCTTGGATCCCCGGCCCTTGATCAGGACATCGGAAAAATCGACATCCCATTTCAATTTTTTTATACTGCCTGCCTGCCGCAGGTTTACGGTTACCACCTCCGCCTCCCCGTTGGGATTTGCAGAAAAATACAGTATTTCCGAATTTGGTTTCCCCGCCGTCAGATCGTAAATTTTGTCCCGGGTGATCCCGGTGACATTAAATCGTTTCACATAGCTGGCACCTCCCTTGCCGTCACGGTAGATGAGGTTGTAAATGGTCCTTTTGTCCTTCTTTTTGAAAACGGCAACATGGATTATATTTTTGCCCACAAAGGTTTTGGAGTCTACCCGGGTAATCATCAGCTTGCCTTCTTTTGTAAAGACAATAATGTTGTCTATGTCACTGCAATCCGTAACGTACTCATCCCGTTTTAGTGAGGTGCCTACAAATCCTTCTTCCCTGCTTACAAAAAGTTTTGTATTGCGCATGACTACCTTGGTCGCCTCAATGTCATCGAAAACGCGGATCTCGGATTTCCGTTCCCGGCCTTTCCCGTATTTTACCTTGAGGTCCTTAAAATAATCGATGGCGTAAACTATTAAATTGGCAAGGTGCGCCTGTGTCTGGGCTATTCTCTCTTCCAGGCTTTCCAGCAGCTGCTGCGCCTTCTCCAGATCGAATTTTGAAATCCTTTTGATACGGATCTCGGTCAGTCGCAGGATGTCTTCCTCCGTAACGGCCCGTTTCAGATGTCTGGTATGCGGTTCAAGGCCCCGGTCAATGGCAGCGATAACCCCTTCCCAGGTTTCTTCCTCTTCTATATCCCGATAGATCCTGTTCTCAATAAAGATCCGTTCAAGGGAAGAAAAATGCCATTGTTCATTTAATTCGGCCAATTGTATCTCCAATTCGGCTTTTAACAATTCCACGGTATAATCCGTAGAGCGTTCGAGCATTTCCTTAACCCCGATAAAAAGGGGTTTGTTATCCTCGATGATACAGCCAAGGGGGGAAATGGAAGATTCACAGGCTGTAAAAGCATACAGCGCGTCGATCGTTTTATCCGGGGAGAGACCGGAGGGCAAATGAACAAGGATTTCCACCTCAGCAGCCGTATTGTCCTCTATTTTCTTAATTTTTATTTTGCCTTTATCATTCGCTTTCAGGATAGAGTCTATTAGGGAAGAAGTATTGGTCCCATACGGGATCTCCGTGATAACGAGGGTGTTTTTGTCCAGTTGGGAGATCCGGGCCCGGACCCTTATTTTTCCACCCCTGATGCCTTCATTGTAGTTGTCAACATCAATTATCCCCCCGGTCGGGAAGTCGGGATAGAGTTTAAAGCTTTTCCCTTTCAGATGTCGTATGGACGCATCGATAAGCTCATTGAAATTATGGGGCAAAATTTTCGTAGAGAGTCCAACAGCAATCCCTTCAGCACCCTGGGCCAGCAAAAGCGGGAATTTTACGGGGAGGTTTACCGGCTCTTTCCGGCGCCCGTCATAGGAAGACTGCCACTCTGTGATCTTGGGACTGAAAACCACATCCAGGGCGAATTTGGAAAGTCGAGCTTCGATATACCGCGATGCTGCAGCTCCGTCCCCGGTTAGAATATTACCCCAGTTTCCCTGGGTATCAATCAATAAATCCTTCTGTCCTATCTGCACCATGGCGTCCGCAATACTGGCATCCCCATGGGGATGGTATTGCATGGTATGTCCCACCACATTGGCTACCTTGTTGTAGCGACCGTCATCGAGTTCCTTGAGCGCATGCATGATACGGCGCTGAACCGGCTTAAATCCGTCTTCAATAGCCGGTACTGCCCTTTCCAGGATTACGTAGGAGGCATAATCCAGGAACCAGTCTTTGTACATACCGGTGACCCTGGTAAGCGCTTCCCCACCTCCATCATTCTGTTCTTCTTTTGCTTCGTTCAGCCCTCCCGTTTCGTCCATATAGGCAATAACCTAATGTTTTGGTTTATAATTGGTCATCCTCTACTAAATCAACTTCTACTTTAAGATTTTCAATGATGAATTCCTGCCGGTCCGGCGTATTCTTGCCCATATAAAACCGCAGTAATTCCTCTATGGATATGGCTTTATCCAGCATCACCGGTTCGAGTCGGATATCCTCCCCTATAAAATGTTTGAACTCATCCGGAGAGATCTCCCCGAGCCCCTTAAACCTTGTTATTTCCGGTTTCCCTGAAAGCGCATTGATAGCTGCCTGTTTTTCTTCCTGGCTATAGCAGTAGTGGGTCTCCTTTTTATTTCGAACCCTGAAGAGCGGGGTTTGGAGGATATACAGGTGGTTTTCCTTGATCAGTTCCGGGAAGAACTGCAGGAAAAAGGTTATCAGGAGCAACCGGATATGCATGCCATCCACGTCTGCATCCGTTGCGATCACCACATTGTTGTAACGAAGGTCCTCCATGGACTCCTCTATATTGAGTGCAGCCTGCAACAGGTTAAATTCCTCATTCTCGTACACGATCTTCTTGGACATCCCGAACGAATTAAGCGGTTTGCCCCGGAGGCTAAAGACCGCCTGCGTATTGACATCCCGTGATTTCGTTATGGAACCGGAGGCTGAGTCGCCTTCTGTTATGAACAGGGTGCTTTCCAAACGGCGGTCATGTTTCATATCTCCAAGGTGGATACGGCAATCCCTGAGTTTCTTATTGTGCAGGCTGGCTTTTTTAGCGCTTTCCCGCGCCAGCTTGCGGATGCCCGACAGTTCCTTGCGCTCCCGCTCCGCCTGCATGATCTTCCGCTGGATCTTTTCCGCGGTTTCCGGGTTTTTATGGAGGTAGTTATCCAGCTGTTTCCCTATAAATTCGTTGATATAGGTACGTACCGTCGGTAAATTCCCTCCCATATCAGTGGACCCCAGTTTGGTTTTAGTCTGGCTTTCGAAGACTGGCTCCATTACCTTGATGGAAATGGCTGAGATGATCGATTTCCTGATATCCGAGGGGTCGTAATTCTTTCCGTAAAAATCACGGATTGTTTTTACCAATGCCTCCCGGAAAGCAGCCTGGTGCGTGCCGCCCTGGGTGGTATGTTGCCCGTTGACAAAAGAATGGTATTCCTCACTATATTGTGTCTTGCTGTGGGTAATTGCCACTTCAATATCCTCACCTTTCAGATGTATTATCGGGTAAAGCAGATCGTCCAGGCTGTTGTTGTCTTCCAGCAGGTCTTTTAAGCCGTTTTCGGAATGGAATTTTTCCCCGTTGAAGTCGATCGTAAGGCCCGGGTTGAGATATACATAATTTTTAAGCATGCGTTCCACATACTCATTCCTGTATTTGTACTTTTTAAAGATTACCTCATCGGGGATAAACGATATTTTGGTTCCTTTCCGTTTTGAAGTTTCCTGTGGTCCCTCTTCGCTTACAAGGTTTCCCTGGGAAAACTCCGCCATTTTTAATTTATCCTCCCGGGATGATTCAACCTTGAAATAGGAGGAAAGGGCATTTACTGCTTTGGTCCCCACCCCGTTAAGTCCCACGGATTTTTTAAAGGCCCGGGTATCATATTTACCGCCTGTATTCATTTTAGATACCACATCCACAACCTTGCCAAGAGGGATTCCCCTGCCAAAGTCCCGGACGACCACCGTATTATCCTTGATCCGGATCTCAATTGTTTTACCGGCCCCCATGACAAATTCATCAATACAATTGTCGATGGTCTCCTTTAACAGAATATAAATTCCGTCATCTGCGGAGGAGCCGTCCCCCAGTTTCCCAATATACATACCAGGCCGCATTCTGATGTGCTCTTTCCAGTCGAGCGATCGAATATTATCCTCCGTATATTGTGATACTGCCATAAGTAAGGGGTTTACCCCCGCTAATATAGAATTTCAGGGCAGAAATCAAAATCTGCCGTATAGAAAGTAATTAACAATGCGGTTCCTGCATTGTTGATAGCACCCCGCTGCGGGAAATTTCCGAAAGGTTACGGGTTTGAAGGGGTTGATTGCTTTTAGGGAGCCAAAGGGCCGTATTGCACTATGGATCAGACATTAAACCTGAAGTGCATCACATCACCGTCCTTTACTACATATTCCTTGCCTTCCACCCTCATTTTACCGGCTTCCTTAACTTTGGCTTCACTGCCATATGCTATATAATCCTCGTAGGAGATGACTTCGGCCCGGATAAACCCTTTTTCAAAATCTGTGTGGATTACCCCGGCTGACTGCGGGGCCGTTGCCCCCACCGGGATAGTCCATGCCCTGACTTCTTTAACGCCAGCCGTAAAATAGGTCTGTAAATTCAAAAGGGAATAGGCTGCACGGATCAATTTGGAAGAACCGGGTTCTGTCAGCCCCAGATCTTCTAAAAATAACTGACGTTCTTCATAGGTATCCAACTCTGTGATATCCGCTTCGGTCCCTACCGCCAGTACCAGCACTTCAGCTTTCTCACTGGATACCGCATTTTTTATCGAATCAACATAGGCGTTGCCGGAAACTGCAGCACCCTCATCCACATTGCAGACATAGAGAACGGGCTTATCGGTTATCAACTGCAGTGGTTTTACAAATTCCTTCCTCTCATCCCGTGGGATATCCAGTGCCCGGATTGAAATACCGGATTCCAGGCCGTATTTCAGCCGGAGCAATACGGCTTCCTCCTTTTGGGCTTCCTTGTTGCCTGTTTTGGCTGCCCGCTTCACCTTTTCCAGCTTTTTCTCTACCGTTTCCAGATCTTTTAGCTGCAGTTCCATGTCTATTGTTTCCTTGTCCCGGATAGGATCAATGGAACCATCAACATGGACAATATTGTCATTATCAAAGCAGCGGAGGACATGCAAAATGGCATCTGTCTCCCGTATATTTCCAAGAAACTGGTTCCCCAGTCCTTCCCCCTGGCTGGCCCCTTTTACCAATCCCGCTATATCCACGATGTCTACCGTAGCCGGCAATACCCTTTCCGGATGTACCAGTTCTTCCAATTTCTGAAGGCGCTGGTCGGGCACATTGACAACCCCGATATTGGGCTCTATCGTACAAAATGGGAAGTTGGCACTTTGTGCCTTGGCATTGGACAAACAATTGAATAGGGTGGATTTGCCGACATTCGGCAACCCAACAATACCTGCTTTCATACTATGCTGTTATAAGGGTGCAAAGATAGTCCTTACAGCGCAATCCGTCCTAGTTCATTTTGTTTAAAAAGCGACGATCCGAAATCCCGGCATTTGGTATGTATGTTAGTACAGTCTGCGCCAAACAATGGTTCTGCAGGTTGCTATGCAAGCGGATATGGATTTTAACAAAAAAATAACACTTAAAAAAATTATGGTATATTTACCAGACCCAAACCTTCTAATGCCATGCAATTTACACTATATCAATAATTGGAATGCTAAGGTAAAAGGCTATTGAAACGTGGACTACTTAAACTGCAACCAGCCGCTATTTCGTCCTGCCCCCCCCTCAGAAATATTCCGTAAATAGTAAGTTTCCTAAAGCCTGTAAACCCTAATTCAACTAATATAGCCCTATGAAATTTGCCGGTCGCCTGAAATTGATTTGATTGTTGTTATAATTAAGTTACCATGCGATTCAGGCAATATTTGCAAAGCCAGCCGGACAGGTACGTATATTTTTGGCAGCCCTGTGTACGGTCTATTGTGTGACTGCCACTATAAATTAGAATCAGTTAAACCTCTTAAACTCAATTCAAATTCAGTAAAACAGAACATTATGAAAAAAAAGCTACTTATTCAAACAGGGTTGTCATTCCTGCTCCTTTTTGGAATGATCCCTGCCAGGGCCGGATCTCTCCCAACCCTTTTAAAACATGAAATTGTACAGAACACGGTAACCGGTACGATAACGGATCAGGATGGAGCCCCTCTCGCCGGGGTTAACATCGTGGAAAAGGGCACCAGAAATGGAACCACAACTGATTTTGACGGAAATTATAGTATCGATGTAGCGGACGATGCGACCCTGGTATTCAGTTATATCGGGTTTACCACCAAAGAAGAAATTGTGAACGGAAGGTCCACTATAAATGTAATGTTGTCTGAAGGTGTGGAATTGGAGGAATTTATTGTTGTCGGTACGCGGACGGCTCCCCGAAGCAATGCCGATACCCCGCTCCCCGTAGATGTTTTATCCGTAAAAGATCTGACCTCCACCGGGCAGCTTACTTTTGATAAATCGCTGCAGTACAGGATTCCCTCATTCAATACGGTACAAACCCCGGTAAATGATGCGACCTCCTTGCTGGATCCCTACGAGATCCGGAACATGGGTCCAAGCCGGACGCTGATCCTGATCAATGGAAAACGGAAAAACTTAAGTGCCCTGCTGTATACCCAGACCTCGCCGGGTCGTGGTGAAACCGGGGCGGATATCTCTGCGATCCCCACGGATGCGATCAAACGGGTTGAAATCCTTCGGGATGGCGCCTCTGCCCAATACGGTTCAGATGCTATAGCCGGTGTAATGAACATCATCCTGAAAGATGCAGCCACTGAAGGTTCAGCAACCCTGCGATCTGGTATCACTTCGGAAGGAGATGGGGAAATGGTGGGTATCAGTCTTAATAACGGAACCCCCATTGGTACGGATCAGGGTTTTGTGAATTACACAGTTGACCTATCCAAGGTCAATCTTGCCAACAGGCCCGGTACCGTGAATGCAGCAGGGGAAGCCACTGATTTTGAAGCCGACATTGCAGTTGTACAGGAATTCCTCTCCCGCCAGCCGGACGCCGGGAACATCAATGGTTCCCCGGAAACAGCCGCAGCAAAATTTTCAGTAAATGCGGGTTTCGACCTGTCTCCCGATACACAGCTATATGCAAATGCAGCGTATGTTTATAAAAAAGTAAACAGTTATGCCAATTACAGGACGCCTTATTGGAGGACTATTACAGACTTCCCATACCTGTCCGATTTTTTTCCTGCACCCGGCACCCCTAATAATTATGATGGGTATGTGCCTACCTTTGAAGGGGACCTGAGTGATTACAACGGGACGGTTGGATTTAAATCGACTAAGAATGACTGGAATTATGACGTCAGTTTTACCACCGGTGGCAATACCCAGACCTATAAGGTTAATAACTCCCACAACCGGAATTTTGTGTATTCCCCTTCCACTTTTATCGATGCCAATGAAAATGGGGTCGTAGATCCGGGGGAGATTACAGAGGGATCCAGCCTGTACCGGGAGAACAGCCCGATCAGTTTTGACCCGGGAGGGACAAAATTCAACCATAATGTAGGCAACATCGATATTTCAAGGATCCTTTCGGATCAGATCAGTATCGGGTTCGGAGCCGAATTCAGGACAGAAACCTTTGAAGTGATTGAAGGAAGCCTGGCTTCCTATGATGGCGGGGGTGCCGATTCATTTGCGGGTAACCAGCCACAGAATTCAGGTAAATTCAACAGGTATAACATTGGGGGTTATTTTGACCTCGCCTTTGATGTAACCGAAGACTTCCTGTTGAATGGGACTATCCGTACCGAGAATTATTCTGATTTTGGGAATGCCTTTGTCTGGAAGGTTAGCTCCAGGTATAAATTTGCCGAGGATAAGGTAATTTTAAGAGGGTCGGTTTCAACCGGATTCAGGGCCCCTACCCTGCACCAGATCTACACCCAGAAAGCGCAATACAGCTTTGTCCCCGGAGAGGGTATCCAGGTTGGGGGACTGGTAAACAATGTTTCTCCACAGGCACGGTTACTTGGATTGCCTGCACTGGATGCAGAAAGCTCGACCAACTTCACCATCGGGATTGGGTCTAATATCAATTCAGACTTCAATGTCACCGTGGATTATTATAATATCAGTGTAAAGGACCGGATCGTATTGGGGTCTGAGGTTGCCCCCCCAAGCGGGCCTGCTTTTGAAGGATTGTCTGACCTTAGCTTTTTCGCAAATGCCATCGATACCAAGACATCCGGGCTCGATGTGGTCGCCAACTACCGGAACATAGCTATTGGTACCGGGTCTCTGGCTATCAACCTTGCCGGAAATTATACGATCCAAAATGAACGCGACGGGCCCGTTAAGGATCCTGCCTTTCTTGCCGGTACAGGGCAATCCGTGGTTACTGCAACCCAGGAAGCTTTATTTTTCACATCCAGGCCCGTAACCAAATGGATCCTGGGAGGTTTTTACGATATAGGTAAATTCGGTTTTTCACTGAACAACACCTACTTTGGAAAAACAACCTTCAAACAACAAGGGATGGATGATAACCTGAGGACTGAATTTATCCCAAAAATTGTGACCGACCTTGGCGTCAACTTTAATGCAACGGATAAATTCACCATTGCACTCAATATCAACAACCTGTTGAATGTATTGCCCGAATGGGAATTTGTTGCCGAAAATGCAGCAGGACAAGCGATCATCAATGATACATCCACCAATGCGCTGGGATTAACCCCCATTCAGAATCAATCCAACCTTTTAACCTTTAACCAAAGGTATTCCCAGATGACGTATGACGGCTTCCATTTCAGCCAGTTAGGTACGTTGTTCAACTTATCTATCAATTACCAATTTTAAGTCCCTCACTTCAGGGGGATTTCGGAAAGCTGCCTATCTTTAGGCAGCTTTTTTTATTCCGGAATTCATGAAAAAAATAGTACTTCAGGGGATCCCTTATGATGCAAAGTCTTCTTTTTTAAAAGGGGCATCGCTGGCACCACCCTTGATACGGGAGGCTTTTAATAGTCCGTCTGCCAATTATTTTTCGGAAAACGGTTCGGAGATCAATCCGGAAACCTTTGATGATCGCGGGGATTATCCTGTTCAGGCGTATTTTGATATAGAACAGATCACCCGCTCCAACCTTATCAGGGACACTCCCCTGCTGACACTGGGTGGGGACCACTCCATAACGTATCCTGTTATAAAGGCATTCTTTGCGGTTTACGGGCCTTTAAATATCCTTCACATTGATGCGCATGGTGACCTGTATGACGCTTTTGAGGGGGACCCGTATTCTCATGCCTGCCCTTTCGCCCGGATCATGGAAGAAGGCATGGCTTCCAGCCTGACGCAGGTTGGTATCCGCACCTTTAATGCCCACCAACGTAAACAAGCTTCGCGATTCCGTGTGGAAACCATTGAAATGAAGGATTTTGATGCCCGCAACCTGCCAGTTTTTACAAAACCGCTCTATGTGTCCCTGGATATAGACGCCCTGGACCCAGCTTTTGCTCCCGGCGTATCGCATCATGAACCCGGGGGTCTTACAACCAGGGAACTCATTACAATTCTGCAGGGGATCACGGTACCGCTGGTGGGGGCAGATATAGTAGAGTATAACCCAACAAGGGATAAGGATGGGGTCACAGCCATGGTCTGTGCCAAATTCCTTCGTGAAATTGCCTCAAAAATGATATGAAGTAAGCGAATGTTTATTCAGGGTGCATGAAGCGTTGCTTAGCCAATAGGGTTTCCTCCGATTCAACATGGTCCTCATCCGGGACACAGCAGTCTACGGGGCAAACCGCAGCACATTGCGGTTCTTCATGGAATCCCATGCATTCCGTACATTTATCAGGTGAAATGTAATAGATCTCATCGCTTATCGGTTCCTGTATGGCATCGGCATCTACAGCCTTGCCATCGGGCAATACTACCGCTCCGGTAAGGGAGGTACCATCGCTGTACCGCCATTCATCCGCCCCCTCATATATAGCCGTATTGGGGCATTCCGGTTCGCAGGCCCCGCAATTTATGCATTCATCCGTTATTATTATAGCCATAATTTTCTCTTTCCATTACTGCCGAAAATCTTTCAGCATCCGTACTTTTGCACAAAGGTATATGCTATTAAAATCCTGTACAAATATAATGACCGACCAGCAGCAGAGATTGCAAGCTTTTGTTAAACTTGGGGATTTCTTCAGTCAATATTGTGAATATGCCAATAATCGGGCACGCAAACCAGAAGATATTGATCCCGATTTGGTCCGGCTGGATGAAACCATTGAACTGGCAGGCCATAAAAATGGGTGGTTTACCAGGGAAAATATAGAATTCAGCCTTAAAACCTGGAGCAGCCTGCTGACCAGGGAGAACCTCGAAAAATGGCTGAAGCCTTATGACCTCAAAAAAAACACGCCTAAAAAGGTAGCGCTTATTATGGCCGGCAATATCCCGTTGGTGGGTTTCCATGATTTTATGTGTACCCTAATGACCGGCAACCATGCCATGGTGAAATTAGCTTCCAATGATGCGATACTACTCCCATTCATAGCGAATTACCTGAGCCAGGCTTCGCCATGCCTGAAGGATTCGTATAGCTTTCAGGAAGGCCGTCTGCAGGGATTTGATGCCGTAATTGCAACCGGCAGCAATAATACCGCACGCTATTTTAAATATTATTTTGGACATAAGCCCCATATAATCCGAAAGAACAGGGTTTCCGTGGCCATCCTTCAGGGAGACGAATCGGCTGCATCGCTCCGGTCACTGGGAGAGGATATTTTCCGGTATTTCGGTTTGGGATGTCGTAGTGTATCCAAATTATTTGTCCCGGAAGGGTACGATTTTGAGGCATTTTTTTCTGCCATATACCCCTTCCATTCAATCCTGGACCACCAGAAATACGCTAATAATTATGATTACAATAAAGCCGTTTACCTGATGAGCGAATTCAGAATCCTCGATAATGGTTTTTTGATCCTGAAACAAGATGCAGCTTACGGCTCCCCGATCGCTACTTTATGCTATGAATATTACAAAAATCCTGGGGATGTGCTTGAAAGAATAGCAACAGACAGGGAGCAACTGCAATGTATAGTTGCCCACGGGCTTTTGCCGGGAGAGATCTCCTTTGGCGAAACCCAGTTCCCGGGCCTTCAGGAATATGCCGATGGCACAGATACGGTGGAATTTCTGTTGGAGGCACAATGATGCCGATCAGAAATGCTTCCCCTACGGGTACCTGGAACAACGAGCCTGCATAATATCGGTAGACCGGCCACGGGCAAATGAGACCTCCTGTTTATAATTATTCTGTTTCCAGCCCCAATTCTCAGCATAATTTATGACCTTTGGAACTTAAATTTTTATAACCTGTCACACTGCATCGGATGGTACATCTGGTGATGGAGTTAAACACACCTATATGAAAAAACATAATTTTAGTGCAGGGCCCTGTATATTGCCTCAGGAAGTCATGCTGAAGGCCTCAGAGGCAGTAATGGAATTGGACGGCGTGGGCCTCTCCCTGATAGAAATATCACATCGAAGCAAGGAATTTGTTGCCATCATGGAAAATGCCCGTTCCCTGGCGTTGGAACTGCTGGGACTGGAAGGTAAAGGTTATCAGGCATTGTTCCTCCAGGGGGGCGCCAGCCTGCAGTTTCTCATGGTGGCCTATAACCTGCTGGAAAGCAAGGCGGGTTATGTCAATACCGGTACCTGGAGCAGCAATGCCATAAAAGAGGCCCGGCTTTTTGGGGATATCATCGAAGTGGCATCCTCGAAAGATAAGGACTTCCGGTATATACCAAAAAATTACAGCATCCCGGGTAACCTGGATTACCTTCATATTACTTCCAATAATACCATCTTTGGCACCCAGATACAGGAATTCCCTAAAACTGACAGGCCCCTGGTATGCGATATGAGCTCGGATATATTCTCCCGGCAACTCGACTTCTCGCAATTTGACCTGATCTATGCAGGGGCCCAGAAAAATATGGGTCCGGCTGGCACAACCCTGATCGTGGTGAAGGAGGATATCCTTGGCAAGGTGTCACGTAAAATCCCATCGATGCTTAACTACAGTGTTCACATTGCCAAAGAAAGTATGTTCAACACACCGGCTGTATTTCCGGTTTATGTTTGTATGCTGACGCTGGAGTGGCTGAAGGCTATGGGTGGAATTCCGGCGATTGAAGAAGTGAATGAAAAAAAAGCCAGTCTCATCTATTCTGAGATAGATCTGAATCCACTTTTCAAGGGGTATACCGCGAAGGAGGACCGTTCCAATATGAATGCCACTTTTAACCTTACGGATGAAAGCTATAAAGAAGCCTTTGATGCCATGTGCCGGGAGGCAGGGATCGTTGGTATCAACGGACACCGGTCAGTTGGCGGATACCGTGCATCCATGTATAACGCCTTGCCATTGGAAAGTGTGGGGGTTTTGGTGGATGTTATGAGTGATTTGGAACGAAAAGGGTAAGGAATGGGATTTCATAAACAAAGCAACAGTACTTCCTTCCACAATAACTTAAAACCAGGAACCAGATGAAGATACTTGCGAATGACGGGATCTCCCAGAGTGGCATTGCCGTCCTGGAGAAAGCCGGATTTGAAGTAATAACTACTAGGGTTGCCCAGGAACAGCTTATCGATTTCATTACGAACCAGGGTGTAGTCGCATTGCTGGTGCGCAGTGCCACGCAGGTCCGCAAAGAATTGATAGACCGTTGCCCGGGGCTGAAGCTTATCGGACGTGGTGGTGTAGGCATGGATAATATTGACCTGGATTATGCCAGGAAAAAAGGGATCCATGTCATCAATACCCCTGCAGCCTCTTCAGGGTCCGTGGCGGAACTGGTGTTCGCACACCTGTTCGGTGGGGTGCGGTTTCTCTACGATGCCAACAGGAATATGCCGCTGGAGGGCGACAGCAAATTCAAACTACTCAAAAAAAATTATGCCGGGGGCACTGAACTGCGGGGCAAAACACTCGGCATTATAGGTTTCGGAAGAATTGGACAGGCCACAGCCAGCATAGCCCTGGGCGTTGGGATGAAGGTAATCTTTTGTGATCCGGATATCGCGGAAACTACCCTTAGCGTACCTTTTTTTGATGGCCGGGAAATAGAATTCCACTTAAGGAATACCTCAAAAAAAGAACTGCTCCAGGAATCCGATTTTATTTCGCTGCATGTGCCTTCATCAACGTCCTATGTAATCGGGAAAAAGGAATTTGACCGGATGAAAAAAGGTGTTGGGATCATTAATGCTTCGAGGGGCGGCGTTTTAGACGAAGTAGCCCTGATAGATGCCCTGGAATCCGGCAAGGTATCATTTGCCGGCCTGGATGTATTTGAATCAGAGCCTTCTCCAGAAATCCGGATCCTGATGCACCCCAGCCTGTCCCTTTCACCACATATTGGAGCTGCCACAAAGGAAGCCCAGGACCGGATTGGGGTAGAGCTGGCAAAGCAAGTCATTTTCTTGTTGAAAAATAACGTAAAACCCTGATAATTAACGGAATATTTAGCATATAATTTCGTACATTTCCCTATAATCTTTAAATATAAAGTCATGTCAGGATTAAGGGAACTTTTGGATAGCCCAATGGGCCAACAGCTTGTGAATGGGGTTGCCGGACAAACAGGGCAACCAGTGGATAAAACTGCCAGTGTATTGGGTATGGCGATGCCTTTGTTACTGGGCGCCATGAAAAAGAATGTATCGAGACCTGGTGGTGCGGAGGGGTTGATGAAAGCACTTTCATCCAAACATGACGGGTCCATCCTCGACGATCTGGGAGGCTTGTTTGGGGGCGGGGTGAACAGGGAGGTTATTGAAGATGGACAGGGGATCCTTGGCCATGTCCTCGGTGCGAAACAGCCCACAGTAGAACAAGCCTTGAGTAAGCAATCGGGTCTGGATACCGGGAGCATTGCCCAGATCCTGAAAATAGCCGCCCCTATCCTCTTGGGATTCCTGGCCAAACAGAAATCACAGAATAATATAAAAGATGCCAGTGGCCTTAATACCTTATTGGGCAGCATGCTTGGAGGGCAGCCACGTCAGAACCAGAGCCTCATCGAATCCCTGCTCGACGCTGACGGGGATGGAAGCGTCCTGGATGATGTAGCCGGTATGGTCATCGGTTCAGGCACCAAAAAAAAGGGTGGTCTGGGAGGAATTCTGGGAGGCCTTTTTCGAAAATAAAACCAGGCCCGGGCATCCGGTACTGTATTTTAACAAGACCATTTGCTACCGCAGATGGTTTTTTGTATCTTAAAGTAAACGAAATGATCCCATAAGATGCAAACACTTAATTTACATAGGCTTCTCCTGGTTATCCTGGCTGCTGTTTTCCTTGGCAACTGTTCCACTACCAAATCCACCGCGGTCACGGATACGGAAAAAGAGACTTTTAATCAGCAGGATGCGGATACGGTAGCCATTGAAAATCCAAAACTGGAATACGAGATCATTATCATAGAACCGGGATTTTACAACTGGCTGCAAAGCATTGCCAAGCCGGAAGGGTATTATTCCCAATCGTTCCTTGAATCCCGCAACCAGATCTATGTGATCAATTGGAACCAACGGGTACTGCAGCCGTTTCAATACGATCCTAACCTCTATGAAATGCAGATCAACTATGATCCATTCATAGATTATGGGTATGAAGTCAATTATAAGCTCTATAACTATTTTATCTATTTCCAGAGAAAATACAGACAACAGCTGGGGCCTTTTGTCCCGAGGATTTAATTGAATATCTTCGCATTCGATAACTATCTCATATGAATGCATTGAAAAAACGTTGGGGGATCCATTCCGGCTTCCAGCTGCTCCTGATTTTAATAGTATTCGCCCTTACAGGCTCCGCATCCGTATATGTGGCAAAACCATTTTTGGAATTCCTCGGCCTGGAGCGCGGCAACTTGCCGGATGCCTGGTGGAGCGGTGCGCTTTACTGGACATTGCGCATCCTGCTAATCTTCCCTATCTATCAGGTACTACTCGTGTTTTTTGGATATATATTCGGACAATTCAAATTTTTCTGGAATTTTGAAAAAAAAATGCTTTCCAGGATGGGTATGGGCTTTCTACTAAAATAAATTGTATTTTCTTTAACAGGTTTCCTGCCACATAATGAATTAATTTGTGATGTGAAATCCACTACCCATATTACCGGGATTGTCCTGAGATTACAGCACCTGGTCGCTGCCAATACCTTCCGCAATACCCGATAATATTATGCGACTGAAACCCCTGATTATATTTTTCATTGCCCTTTCTGTCTTTTACGGGACTGCCCAAAATTCAGTTTCCGGGTCCATTAAGGAGGCGGATGGTATCCAGCCTTTACCGGATGTTTCCATCTACATTCCCCAACTGGAAAAAGGTACCGTTTCGGATAGCACCGGGCATTATACACTAGGTAACCTGCCGCTGGGATCGTATAAGATCCTGGCTTCCTACATCGGTTTCCAGACCTACTCCAGGACAATCATTATCAAGCCCGGGGCTAACAATCTCGATATTATACTGGCCCCGAGTGCTATTGAAATGCAGGAGGTAATTGTTTCAACCCCCTTCCATAAATTGCAGCGGGAAAATGTAATGAAGGTAGAACAGGCAAAAATCACTGACCTCAAAGCGAAGGGGTCACTAACCCTTGCTGAAGGCATCACCAACATCCCCGGGGTGGCCAGCGTTTCAACCGGGATGGGAATAGGGAAACCAGTGATCAGGGGGCTCAGCAGCAACAGGGTCCTGGTCTATGCCCAGGGCATCCGCCTGGAAAACCAGCAATTTGGTGATGAACACGGTCTCGGTGTAAATGATGCCGGCATTGAAAGCGTGGAAGTGATCAAGGGCCCTGCCTCCCTCCTCTATGGTTCCGATGCCATGGGAGGTGTGCTGTACCTGAATCCGGAAAAGTTTGCGCCCAACAAAACGGTCGCCGGGGATGTAAACCTGGATTATTTCTCGAATACACGCGGTTTTGGCGGAGATGCCGGAGTAAAGACCTCCGGGGAACACCTCAGGTTCCTTGTCAGGAGTGCCTGGGCATCCCATGCCGACTATGAGACCGGGATGGATCAAAGGGTTATCAATTCGCGCTTTAAGGAGTTTGACCTCAAAACCGGGCTGGCATATCAAAACACCATCTTCAAAACAGAACTCCGGTATAACTTCTCTAATTCGCTGCTCGGGATCCCGGAAGCCATAGGAGAGCAGAACACCAATCGGTCTCCTGAAATCCCCTATCAGAAACTCAATAACCATATACTGAGTTCCAGTACGGACCTGTTCCTTGAAAATTCGAGCCTCAAAGTTACGCTGGGGTATATTTTCAATGACCGGCAGGAATTTGGGATCTCCGAAGAAGGAGGGCAGCCCGATGTTCCTGTCGCGCTGCTGGATATGAACCTTTCCACGCTGAGCTATAATGTACAATACCACCTGCCAAAAGGGAAATTGCTGGAGACGATCGTAGGTATACAGGGCATGCGGCAGACCAATAAGAATTTTGGCGAGGAAGTGCTGATCCCGGATGCGGTCACAGGGGATGCCGGAATACTGGCCACTTCCCATCTGCACTTTGATACGAGCGACGTGCAATTCGGATTGCGATTTGACCACCGGAAAATAACAGGAGACTCGTATGGTACTTTTGGGGATATTGGCTACATCGCATCTTTAGACAGGGCATTCAATAGTGTGAATGCAGCGGCCGGCTACCGGGTGGATATTTTTAAAACGCTTATCGGGCGGGTAAACCTGGCATCGGGCTTCCGGGCACCCAACCTTGCGGAGCTCACTTCCAACGGGGTGCATGAAGGGACCAATCGGTACGAAATAGGCAATGGGGACTTACGGAATGAAAAAAACCTGCAAACCGATATTGCCATGGAATACAATAATGAACATATCGAATTGTATATCAATGGGTTTTATAACCCGATCAAGGACTATATATTTTTGCAACCGAGCGGTGAGTTCGTGGCCAATGACCCGGTTTTCAGGTACAGTCAGCAGGATGCGAAGCTGTATGGCGGGGAAATCGGCCTGCACCTCCACCCCCACCCGCTCGACTGGCTCCACCTTGAAAGCAGTTTTGAAACGGTAAGGGGGCAGCTAGACAACAGGTCGCCGCTACCGCTCATCCCGGCCAACAGCTTGCGAAACAGTTTAAGGATAGAATTTAAGAATTCAAGGGAAGGAGCAGGCAAAGGTTATGCCTTTGCAACCCTCAAATCGTACTTCCGGCAGGATAGGGTGAGTGATTTTGAAACCCCAAATGGGGGCTATAGCCTGTTAGACCTGGGATACGGCAGTACGATACTCCTCTTCAAAAAAGCGTGTGATTTCAGGATAACAGCTAACAACATCCTGGACAAAACGTATATTTCGCATCTCTCCCGGTTGAAAGCAGATGGCATCCCAAATATGGGAAGGAACATAAGCCTCGGTTTAAGTGTCGGACTTTAAAGTATCGGATTGGTGTACCCGGTTCTTTCGTTTGAATCCATAGGTAGCCTGACCCAGGAAATTCTTTGGTATTTCATCATCCCCTTCAAATCCCAGGGGAATGGTCCCACTCTCTTCCGGGATGTAGTTGGTCCTGAAAATATAATCCCACAGGCTCAGGCTGATCCCGAAATTAACCCCGTATTTCCCTTCCGGGAGTACATAGGAATGGTGGTATAAATGCATTACAGGATTATTAAACAAATACTTTAAAGGGCCCCACGTAAGCTTCACGTTAGCGTGGTTTAAATGCCCAATTGATATAGCAACAAAATGTACGATAAAAGCTTGTTGGGGCTCAAAGCCCCCCAGCAGCATGATCCCTAATGTTTTAAGGGGTTTATATACTATATTTTCCATCCAGTGATACCGGAAATGAGCTGCAAACCCCATTTCCTTAACACTATGGTGAATCTTGTGGAATTGCCAGAGGAAGGGGTATTTGTGCAACAGGATATGGGTGAACCACTGGAAAAAATCGAGCAGCACAAAGAAAATCACCAGTTGCAGGCCCATGGAAAGTGAAGAGAGGTTGAGTACTGACAGGCTGCTGGCAGCGATACCCATGTCGCTGAAAAAAACCTCCAGCAATTTGTAGAACCCACTGATGGCAATAGAGAATATAAAAAAATTAAAGAAAATGTAGAACGCGTCCAGCCAGAAGTCCTTTCGGAAAACCGATTGGTTCTTACGCCAGGGAATCAGGATTTCCAAACCCCATACCAGCAGGGATATCAGGATTAGGCCCCAGAAATAATTGGTGTACCAGGGGACCTCAAAAATAATGGACCTCCACGTCCAGTTGACATTTGAGGCAAAGGCTTCGACAAAGGCATTGATATAGGCATCCATGGTGGCGTCATTCTGACTAACGACCTGTTTAGTCGCAATCCCTGCCGCAAAATTACGCAAACCTCTGCGAACGGGATTCTCTTATCTATTGTCAAATAAAAACACCATTGGTGGTGCAATGGTGTCGGTATGAAGTAAGCAGGGTTCAGGACTTAATGAACAGGCGGATATAGGCCAGGACTTCCTCTTTGGCCAACGGTTCATCATAGGCCTCGGTAGCTGCCATGATCCCAAAGGGGGAACCTTCCCCCAATGTGGTCACATCCACCCCTGCCTGAATGACATTTTCCTCCCCGTTATATACGGGCTGGGTCAGGTCGGGCATCCCTTCACCCCTTTCATTCCCCGCAATCCATCCTTTGAACTTATGTAACCTGCGTGCACCGTAAGCTAGCCGTGCAGCAACGGAATGGATCTGTAATAGGGTTGTAAGAAATTCAGAACCCTGAAGATTTAGCAGTTGCCCTTTATAAGCGCGGACTCCGATATCTTCAAATGCCTGGGCAAAGGCCAGAAACTGGGTATAGGCCGCTTCCTTGCCGATGCCATTTTCATTCAAGGGGTCGAACAGCCCCCCTACCGTAAAATCGTACTCCGGATTTTCAATGGGTTCCGCCCCCAGATCTGCAAGGGTAGCCTGCAGGTAGTTTATGTGAGCTGTTTTATAAAATGCAATGGCCTCGATAATATTATAGGGAATATCATTGGGCGCAATTTGGGGAAAAATATCACAGGCCAGGGCGGTAAGGTAAAATTTTTCTTCAAGGGATTCCAGCATAAGGACAAATTGCAATACTTCAACCACATTGTCCTGAACGGGTGCGCTAAACGCGGGTTCTGGTTTTAAGGTAAGCCCAATCGGAAGGGATGCCAATGCCAATTTCTTTCCAACGGTCCCCATTTTTTTAAATACCTGCCTGCGCGAAGATTTGTGCAGGAGTAGGTCCTCTTTATTTAATTGATCTAAATAGTGTATAAGGTTCATAGCTGCAGCTTTTAAAACAATTAGTAAGGGATTATGGCAAGTGATTGGAAGTAAATTGATCACTGAAAATTAAATAATGGTAATCAAGTACCTGTGAGGGATCCCAGGCCCGTTCCAGCCCAGTTAGATTGCTTACCAGTAACGGGCCACCTACGAAAAACCCGTTAAATCCATACCAATTATTAGCAGCGGCATGTCTTGCGTGTACGGAACCAATTTTACTTGCCAGAAGGATATATTCCGGATTGGAAAAATATCTGCCAACTCCATTATATGCAGCAATTGCCGTGTTTGTATATACATTAGCATAATAATCTATTGATTGTAGAGTAGTGAGAGAATACTCTTGAAAATGCAATGGGGGTAAAACAAGTTCCTCCTCTCCACCAACTTCAGCAAGTACTACTGCTCTCAGCAATTCGCGTTGGTTTACTTCATGATTATACATATCCTGCAAATTCATCCTATAAATTTCAGTTAAATCTGCCGTTGAATTCACAGCCTGCGTATAAAAATCAGCTCCCAATTGCGCCAGGGCATATAAGTAATTCAGGAGTCCCGCATCCCCCTCTCCCAAATCGAAAACCGAATCAGCTCCTTCTTGCGGACCAGGGGCAGGGGTGGGTTTTTCATTTTCGGTAAGGATGACCTCTTCCTCAGGGGAACATGCCATCAATAAGCCGGTGCCCAGCACGGCCATCCCCCCGAGTTTGAGGAATTGCCTGCGATGGTTACGGTTAACTACACCGTCCGGTAACAACATAAGATTGTTTTTGTCCATACGATTGAAATTAAGTAATTAGAGAACTTGGCATAGCACATAGTCCGTTCCAACGGATTATGTGGTGAAAAAAAGAGAAGTAAGTTATCTGAAAATAACACGCTAATGTAGTGCAATTAGCAATTCCACTACCAAGAATTCCAAGAAGTTATGAACTCAATAAAATATAAAATTTGCTTTGATAAATCATAAGTTGACAGCATGGCGCCGGAAATGAAGGCTTACTTCCGAAGGCCCTTTGTGTCACTTCTTTAATAGCTGATTGCTTGTTTTTCCCTGCTTCAGCAAATAGGTATAAAGCCACATCAGCGTAAAGGAAGGGACCACATCGAGTCCTGGTACGAGTTCTTCAATAAATGTTACGATCCCCGCTGCCTGCCCGATCTTTCCCGGGTACATCCTGGTCATGAGCCACCCTGCTACAGGCGCCCAGATAATGTCGGAGAATTCCCCGATTCCCGGGATCAGGAAGGAAAGCATCCCAATGCCATCAAATAAGAGCCCAAGAAAGAGGCGGGTCTTTTTATGGTGCAGGCCGAAATTGCTTTGAGGTTGTGATGGGTCTGTTGGCATAATACGGTATTAGGAGAGGTGGGAACTGATCAGCTTCAGGAACTCGTTCCGGGTCTCCTGTTTTTCAAACTGTCCCCGGAAACCGGATGTGGTAGTCACCGAGTTTTGCTTTTGCACACCCCGCATCATCATGCACATATGGGCCGCTTCGATCACAACGGCTACCCCTTTTGGTTTTAAGGTATTATTGATACACTCCAGGATATCATGGGTAAGTCGTTCCTGAACCTGCAGGCGGCGGGCAAATACATCCACGACCCTGGGAATCTTGCTTAACCCTACAATATGTCCATCCGGAATATAGGCTATATGTGCCTTGCCAAAAAAGGGCAGCATATGGTGTTCACAGAGTGAGTAAACTTCAATATCCTTGATGATGACCATGTCATCATAGGATTCTTCAAACATAGCTCCGTTCAGAATACTTACTGCATCCTGCTTGTATCCCTGGGTAAGGAAAAGCATGGCCTTTGCAGCACGTTCCGGTGTTTTCAACAAGCCGTCCCGGGAAACATCCTCTCCAATGTCTTCGATTATATTTGAAAAGTGCTCCTGAACTTCACTGGTTATTTGGATATTAAATTCTTCTAAATATTTATATGGCGACATCTTTTGAGGAATTGGTTCAACAATAAATTTCTCTAAATTATTACAAATATCCAGCAAATGTTTTCAATCTCCATAGATATAATCCATCATAGCATATGCCCTCCCTGTTATAAGGCCGCAGCTGATGCGGGTGGGGAGTTAATTTTTTGCCATTTGGCCCCGATTGTATACTTTCGTCCGTATTTTAGCCACAATGATAGAAGCGCGGAATATCCAGAAATTTTACGGGAACCTCCAGGTACTGAAAGGTGTTGACCTGCATATCGCCAAAGGTGAAATTGTGACCATAGTTGGGCCATCGGGTGCAGGTAAGACCACTTTACTGCAAATTGTGGGGACGCTGGACATCCCCTCCAATAAAAATGAAAGTGAGTTGCGAATCAATGAAATCCTGGTGAACGGATTATCCGAGCGAAATATGGCCCGCTTCCGAAATGAACATATTGGTTTTATTTTCCAGTTCCATCAGTTACTACCAGAGTTTACGGCATTTGAAAATGTATGTATCCCGGCATTCATCAAAGGGACACCCCGGGCAGAAGCGGAGTCCAGGGCTTCGGACCTGCTTGATTTTCTAGGCCTGAAAGAACGTTCACACCATAAACCTTCTGAACTATCGGGAGGCGAACAACAACGGGTGGCTGTGGCAAGGGCGTTGGTCAATAATCCTGCCATCATCCTTGCGGATGAACCCAGTGGAAACCTTGATACAGAAAGTGCCGATAAATTGCACCAGCTTTTTTTTGACCTGAGGGACCGCTTTGGGCAAACCTTTGTTATCGTAACCCATAACGAAGAACTTGCTGATATGGCTGATCGGAAACTCACCATGGTTGATGGTCAACTCCTGAAATGATGATCCGTTCGTTTTTTGTTTTTTTAAAAAATCCAGTTTATCAGGAAAATAGTGTTAGTAACCCGAAGTATAGAATTACTGTATTCCTGGCGTTGATGCTGCTCGCAATGGGCCTGAGCCTGCTGCTGGGGATCGGTATCGGGATGCTGGATTCTTTGGATAGGATCGATTTTGGCACCCATGCCCTGGAAGATTTAACAGACACCTATACCCCGGCTTTCCTGTTACTGGCAGCTGTACTGCTTGCGCCGATACTGGAGGAATTAGTGTTTCGATGGCCGCTGGTATTATTCCGGGATAGCCGCTGCTTTAACTATATATTCTATGCATTTACGCTGGTATTTGGATTCTATCACCTCATTAACTTCCAGGTTACGGCCACCGTTTTGCTTTTTTCGCCCCTCCTGGTTGCTCCGCAGATTATCGTCGGGGCCATCCTCGGATACCTTCGCGTCCAATTCGGATTGTTGTGGGCCATGTTGTTTCATGCGTCCTATAACTTCTTGCTGATTGGCCCGCTCCTGCTGCTGAACCATATCAAGACACTATGACGCGAACGGAACTGAAGGAATTCCTGGAGGCTAAGGTAACCAGCTATAACCAGCCCACTTTTGTGGCAAGTGACCCTATCCAGATACCCCATCGATTTACCAAAAAGGAAGATGTAGAGATCAGTGCGTTCCTTACGGCTACGATTGCATGGGGCAACAGGAAAAGCATCATCCGAAATGCCACCCTCCTGATGGAACTATTGGATAATTCGCCATACGAATTTGTTAGGGGCCATACCGATGGGGACCTCAAAAGCCTGAAGAAGTTTGTGCACCGCACGTTTAACGGTGATGACCTGGTTTGTTTTGTCAGGGGACTGCGTCATATCTATAGCTACCATGCTGGCCCGGAAAGCCTGTTTGCCAGCCACGCGACCGCTACCTCGCTGCAACCGGGAATTACTGCTTTCAGAAATTTGTTTTTTGAGATAGACCACCCGTCAAGGTCCCGAAAACATATTTCGGATCCAGCCCGTGGATCTGCAGCAAAACGGATCAATATGTATTTACGCTGGATGGTCAGGCAGGATTCCCATGGGGTAGATTTTGGATTATGGAAAAGCATCCCACCCAGGCTGCTCTCCTGCCCTTTGGATGTTCATTCCGGGCGGGTTGCCCGTTCGCTGGGTCTGCTGCTTCGAAAGCAGAACGATGCAAAAGCCGTTGAGGAACTGGACAACAGCCTCCGCTTGCTCGACCCGGAAGATCCTGTGAAATATGATTATGCACTATTTGGCCTGGGCGCCTTCGAGAAATTTTAATTGAAAAATAAACCCTATATTAGATACCTTCACAACCCCTCCCCCACTTGTTATCTTATTGTTTTAACTCAATTGCATTCAATCATATGAAGAGTGATTTCTCATTTGAAAAAAAAGAGGGTTACCTTGAAATGAAGGTTACCGGGAGATATGATTACTGGAGCTTTATAGAATTTCCTGCCTATATACGTTCTGTTTGTGAAAGAGAGCAGGTCTATAAGGTTTTGATCAACGGATTGCGGGTAGTCCCGGAAGACCTGCCGGTAGTGGAGCGATTCTTTATGGCGGAAAAAGCAGCAAAAATATTAGGCCGGGAAGTAAAGCTTGCCATCGTCTGGCATAAGGATTATATCGATGGGTTTATGGAATCGGTTGCACAAAACCGGGAGGGACTGATGCGTCTCTTTGGAACAAAACGGGCAGCGATCTTTTGGTTACTGCACGCTGAAGAATCCCCTGACCTATAAATATCCTGGTATTCCAATATAGGGTAAGCAGCAACGCTGCTGCTGTTATTGTACAATCCCCAGGTTCCCTAATTTAAGGGAAATCTTCTTATTCCCTTCTGCAATCGATTTATAGATCGCTTCCACAATGATCATATCGCGCTTCCCCATTTGCCCGGGGGCCACATTGGGTGTTCCTTCCAGTATATGCCGGGCAAAATCATCCATCTGAAGTTTTTGTTGCCGTTCCTGGGGAAAGTTAAGTTCGCCAGCTGACGTGGTGCCGTGCAACGGGCCATAATTATTTGCCGGTTCCAGCTCAAACCATCCCGCTTCACAGGAGGCAAATAACCTGTTGGCATTGGCATTATGGGATGTCATCATCTGCCCGGTTGCGCCGCCGGGAATCTCAAACTGGGCCGTGACAGTCTCATCGGTATCCTTAAAATATTCCGGGCGGGTACTGAATTCCTGGGCCGTTACCGAAACGGGATTCTGGCCTGTACCGTAAATTATGCTCTGAATACTGTATACCCCCATGTTCATCAAAGCCCCACCACCCGACAATTTTTTATCCAACCGCCATTGATCCGGATTTCCCCTGGATAAGTAGGCTGCATCAGCGCTCACAAAGTTTACATTTCCAAACGTTTTTTCCCTTACCAACCGTTTCACTTCCTTCGTATACGGTTCTGACTGCAACCGATACCCAACACTCAGTTTAACACCGGCAGTTTCACAGGCATTGATGATTTCGTCACATTCTGTTACGCTTACCGCCATCGGCTTCTCACAGATCACATGTTTGCCGGACATTGCTGCCCGGATGCTGAATTCAGCATGCATGCTGTTCGGCAAAACCACGTAGACAATATCGATCTCATCGTTCCCGGCGATGTTGTCAAAATTCTGGTAGTTGTAGATATTATTCTCCGGGATACCATATTGTTTCGCCCATTGAACTGCCTTTTCGGGGGATCCGGTGACGATCCCGGCCAGGTGGCAATACCGGGTTTCAAGAAGGGCCGGTGCCAGCTGGTAGGTACTGTAACTGCCAAGGCCTACAAGGGCCACACCCAGGGATCTTTTGTCCTGTTTGCTATTACCCATTCCACAGGCCAATGGCATTCCGGTAAGAAGCGCCAGCCCGCCAAGTCCGGCACTCAACTGTGAGTTAAACTTTCTTCTGCTGAGTTTATCCATGATCTCTTTCCTTAATTTCTTTCCGACAGGGCTTATTAAAGATAAAAATTTAAAATGAATTGGATTCCCTGAAAAGTTCCCAGACCCCGAACGGTTTTCTGGGTTATTAAACATATTTCCCTATTTTAGAACCCACTAATTAACACTCCCATATGAAACGATTTATACTGATTCCTTTCCTGTTATTGTTCTGCACTGCCCCGGCACAGGAGCGGACACTTCCTGTTGATACACTGGTTACAACCCAGCACAGCGTCACGGTCAATGGTACTACCTTCTCTTATAAAGCACAAACCGGCACCCAACCAGTCTGGGATGATCTGGGGAAACCCACCGCTTCCCTGCACTATACCTATTATACCCGCAATGATGTTAAGGACAGGGCTGCCCGGCCACTGTTAATCTCCTTTAACGGCGGGCCCGGATCAGGTTCGGTCTGGATGCATCTTGCCTACACCGGGCCACGTATCCTGAACATAGATGATGAAGGCTACCCTGTACAACCCTACGGCGTGCGGGAGAATCCCTTTTCCGTGCTGGATGTAACAGATATTGTTTATGTGAATCCTGCCAATACAGGTTATTCCCGCACGATCCCGGAAACAGGGGAAGGAGTTGATAAAAGTAAATTCTTTGGCATCAATGCCGATACGAAATACCTCGCCGAATGGCTCAATACCTTTGTTACCCGAAACAACCGCTGGCGTTCCCCCAAGTACATAATCGGGGAAAGCTATGGGGGTACCCGGGTCATGGGATTATCCCTGGCGCTACAAAACCAACAATGGATGTATCTCAACGGGGTGATTATGGTTTCCCCAGCAGACTATAAAGTGATCCGGGAGAGCGGACCTGTGAGCAGCGCATTGAACCTCCCCTACTTTACGGCGGCCGCCTGGTACCAAAAGGCATTACCGCAGGCATTACAGGAAAAAGACCTGCTGGAGATCCTGCCGGAGTCCGAAGAGTATACCATCAATACGCTGATTCCGGCGATTGCCAAAGGTGGGTTTATCAGTGAGGCGGAAAAGAATGCCGTCGCCGAAAAAATGGCCTATTACTCCGGCTTGTCAAAAAAGGAAGTGCTGGACCATAACCTGGATGTCCCTACCGATTTTTTCTGGAAGGCGCTTTTAAGGGAACGTGGCGGCTATAATATAGGCCGGTTAGACTCACGCTACCTTGGCCTGGACAGACAATTATCAGGCGATTCACCTGATTATAGTGCGGAACTGACGTCCTGGCTCCATAGTTTTACCCCGGCCATTAATTATTACCTCCAGGAGGAACTGAATTTTAAAACCGACATCAAATACAACATGTTCGGGCCGGTTCACCCCTGGAATAACGAGGATGACCATACGCGTGATGACCTCCGGCAGGCCATGGCCCAGAACCCGTATTTGAACGTATTGATTCAGTCCGGATACTATGATGGCGCAACCACCTATTTTAATGCCAAATATACCATGTGGCAGATCGATCCCAGCGGCCGGATGAAAGACCGTTTCCAGTTTAAAGGATACCGGAGTGGCCATATGATGTACCTCCGGCGGGAAGACCTGCAAAAGGCTAATGCGGATATCCGGGAATTTATTACCCGAACCCAGGCCAATGGCAAAAGCGCGAAATACTGAGATAGTCCCGCATAATGAATTTATTAAATAACCCCCCTGGAAAAGGGCACTAAATCAATTTGGAATTATATATCCAAAGGTGATATATTTGAAGTTGGTGCACTTTACCATACCAATAAAAGAAACCAATATGAAAAATCCTATTGTCTGCCTTTCATTATTTTTGATGCTGGCTATCATCCCCATAACAGGTAATTCCCAGGATTGGGCAGCGCTGGACCATTTCAGGGAAGCGAACGCCGCCTTACAACCCCCTGCTGATGGGGAGGAAAGGGTTGTGTTTATGGGCAACTCCATAACCATTGGGTGGGCAGGTGGACAGCCTGAATTTTTTGAAGGAAAACCCTATGTAAACCGCGGTATCAGTGGACAAACCACACCACAGATGCTACTGAGGTTTCGCCAGGACGTTCTAGCCCTTAAACCCAAAGTTGTCGTAATTCTTGCCGGCACAAATGATATAGCAGGCAATACAGGCCCGATGACCCTGGAGCAGATTATGGACAACCTGAAATCCATGGCAGAGATAGCCAGGGCCAATGGGATTGCAGTAGTACTGTCCTCGGTTCTGCCTGCTGAGGATTATCCATGGCGCCCCGGACTTGAACCCAATAAAAAGATCCCTGCGCTGAATGAGATGATCAGGACCTACGCTGAGCAAAACGAAATCGTGTACCTCGATTATTTCGCTGCCCTTACCAATGATAAAAACGGGATGGACCCTGAACTGGCTCAAGACGGCGTCCACCCTACCAAAAAAGGGTATGAGATCATGGCACCCCTTGCCGAGAAAGCGATTTCAGAGGCCCTGGGGGGCTATTAAAAAACAGCACCTTACAGGCAGGATGCGTGGATCCCTTCTCCATAAAAATGACTGATTATGAAGTATCTTTCTTTTCTGTTGCTGCTGGTTTTCTCCATATCATCCTTACAGGCCCAGGCTGGCCTGGATGTCAGGGGCCTCTGTATTGCTGCTCCTGCCCCGGGGGGCGTGGAACAGTTTGTAAAATTTATCGAAGAGGAATTAGCTCCAAACGGCATCAATACACTTGTACTGAGGGTGGATTTTAATTACGCCTATGAATCCAGGCCCGAACTCCGGGGTGCAAACCCGTTGTCTTCGGCCCAGGTAAAAAAAATAGTAACTGCCTGTAAGAACAATGGAATACAGCTAATCCCCCAGGTTAATCTTTTAGGCCACCAAAGCTGGCATTCCAATCTGGGAAAACTGCTGGAGGTTTATCCCCAGTTCGATGAAACCCCGCATGTGGCCCTCCCGCTGGAATATAAATGGCCTAATGAAGACAAATTGTATTGTAAGAGCTATTGCCCGCTGCACCCGCAGGTACACGAGGTGGTCTTTGACCTGATCGATGAGATCATGGACGTATTTGAAGCCGGTGCCTTCCACGCGGGAATGGATGAGGTTTTTTATATAGCTGATGATAATTGTCCACGCTGTTCCGGCAAGGACCCTGCAGCATTATTCGCCGGGGAGGTAAATACCATTACAGGGCATTTGCAACAAAGGGGAGCGCGACTCTGGATATGGGGTGACCGGTTATTGGATGGAAAAACCACGGGCTTAGGGATGTGGGAGGCCTCCATGAACAATACATCAAGGGCTATTGGGATGATATCCAGATCTGTGGTTATCAATGACTGGCACTATGAAAGGGCAGATCCAACCCCTGCCTATTTCGCAACCATGGGGTTTGATGTGGTGGCCTGCCCGTGGCGTAAACCGGAAGTGGCCGGGGAGCAGGTGGAAATGATCTACAACTTTAAGGCGCAAAGTACACCTGAAATGCAGCGTCATTTCTTAGGCATCATGCAGACCGTATGGTCTTCAGCTGAAGAATTTATAAACACTTATTATGGTACTGTACCCGAAGACACAGCGGGCGGAAGCCAGGTTCAGACCTTCAGGTCCCTGTTGATGGCATTAAAAACGGCCAATCCGGTTGGCTCCGGTAAGTAGCCCGGGACTAAACTGCAGAAACTGGTTCCGGGCTTGTTGGGATCCCTGCCAAAATATATCCAAAATGGCCTTCAACCAAGATCCTTTGGTAAGCATACTGCTCCCTTTTAAAAATACAGCTACATACCTTGTGGCGTGTCTCCAGTCCATTTTAGACCAATCCTATCCCCATTGGGAACTAATCGCCATCGACGATCATTCATCGGATGACAGCAGGGATATTGTTGCCCGTTTTGCGGGTGCAGATAGCCGGATACAGGTCTTTACAAACAGTGGGCATGGCATCATCGAAGCCCTGAGACAGGCATTGACGTCCAGCAATGGGGAACTCGTCACCCGGATGGATTCAGATGATCTGATGACACCCGGGAAACTGGAATTAATGTCGCGCTCCCTGTTGCGATTCGGTAGAGGGCATCTGGCAGTTGGCTATGTGCGGTATTTTTCTGCAGCGGGGATCAGCGACGGTTATGCCCGGTATGAAAAGTGGCTCAATGGCCTTACGGCAACCGGATCCAATTTCAGTGAGATCTACAAGGAATGTGTGATCCCGTCACCCTGCTGGATGACGTTCCGGAAAGACCTGGACAGATGCGGGGGTTTTGAACCGGAACGGTATCCGGAGGATTATGACCTAACGTTTCGGTTTTATCAGCACAAGCTGAAATGTATCCCGATACGCGAGGTCCTGCATTGTTGGCGGGATTACAAGACCCGAACTTCCAGGACCAGCCCACGGTATGCAGCAAATTATTTCCTGGATATCAAACTGCATTATTTCCTCCTGCTCGACTATGATAATCAAAGGCCTCTCACCCTGTGGGGTGCTGGAAATAAAGGCAAAAAAATTGCAAAGGGATTGCTTCAAAAAGGGATCGGCTTTCACTGGCTCTGTGATAACCCCAAAAAGATAGGCAAAAAAATATATGGAAAGGAAATGCTGTATTATGAAGTTTTGAGGGAAATGAAAGATCCCCAGAGCCTCATTACAGTTGCCAACGCAGGGGCCCAGGCAATGATCCGCGGCTTTTTAAGGTCTGATGGGCAGCAAGCCATGCTGGATTATTTCTTCTTTTGTTAGGTATCAAAGATATATAATAGTGTCTGGCATTTACCCAATATAGAGGGCCGGTGCCCATAGGACTGTGGGCCTACTTAGTTAAAAAACATGTAACGATAGGGAACATTTAGGGCAATTGCTATATTTACCAAATCAAATTAAGGAATGCAGTTTAAATATCCGGAACTACTTTGGGCCTTATTTCTACTACTCATTCCCATCCTTATCCACCTTTTTCAACTCCGGAGGTTTAAAAAAACCCCCTTTACCAATGTAAAGCTGCTGCAAAGGGTCGTAGCGGAATCACGGCGGAGCAGCACCCTCAAGAAATGGTTATTGCTATCCACGCGGCTCTTATTGCTGCTTGGTTTGATCGTGGCATTTGCAGAACCGTTTATCGCGAGCAAAACCGCTTTCCAACCTGAGGAAAATGTTATCTATCTTGATGATTCCTTTAGCATGCAGGCTAAAAAAGACAATGGAAGCCTGTTGGAAACCGCCGTACAGGAGCTGATCAAAAACCTTCCCAAGGAAACCAAATTCTCCCTGTTTACAAATGACCGGGTTTTTAAGGACATCACTTTAAAAGCCATTCGGAACGAATTGCTGACATTGCCCTATTCCGCCAGCCAACTGACCCTGGAGGGAATCGTCCGCAAAGGCCAATCCCTTTTTTCCGTTGATCCTGTAACCCGGAAGAATCTGATCCTGCTCTCAGATTTTCAGGACAGGGTACATGGTTATCCACAAGACAGTATTTCAAGTATTGCTATAAGCCTGGTCCAATTACGTCCTGATAAACAGGATAATATTTCGATAGACTCAGCCCATATCAGCAGGAGTTCCCCTGAGATCCTGGAAATTACCGCCCAATTATCAGGGGAAGGGGGGCGTGAAAGTATCCCTGTATCGCTCTATAACGGAACTGAACTTATTGCCAAGACAGCAGCCAATTTTGAAGGTATGGCCACAGCTTCTGTTGTCTTTACGCTACCTGCGAATCAGTTTGTAGAAGGTAAGATCGAAGTGGCAGATGGGGCTTTGACCTATGATAACCAATTGTATTTTACAATTGAAAATACAGCAAAAATCAATGTATTAGCCATAGGTGATGCTTCCGGTGAATTCCTGGAACGTATTTTCAGGGAACCCGATATTGCTTTTACGACTTTCAGGGCAAATGATGTGAATTACAGGATTCTCGACGAGCAAAATCTGATCATCCTGAATGAGCTCCGGGAAATTCCCAATGCCCTCCAAAATACACTGCGTTCCTTCCGGGAAAATGGCGGGAGCCTTACCCTGATCCCTTCCGCTACGCCAGACCTTCCCAGTTATAACAATTTCCTCTCGGGGATTAATGGTACGGCCTTCTCGCAGAAAATAGGCTTGGAGCTCAATATTACAGGAATAGCCTTTGACCATCCTTTATTTCAGGATGTATTTGAAAAAAGGGTTACAAATTTTCAATATCCCATGGTGAAGGAACATTTCCGGATCCGCTCCCCCGGGGCTGCCATCCTTACACTTCAGGACGGGGATCCTTTTCTTACAGGAGGAGATGGCGTCTACCTTTTTACCGCAGCGCTGGATAGTGCCAATTCCAATTTCAAGAATTCCCCGTTGATTGTCCCTACATTCTACTCAATGGCAACAAACAGCCTTAAACTGCCGGAGCTTTACCACATGCTGGGAAAAACGGAGGAGATCGATATCCCGGTTGCTATGGCAAAGGATAATATCCTCACCGTTGCACAGCAGGATTATGAATTTATACCCCGACAAAAATACCATGCCAACAGGACCACCCTTACGTTCGCGGAACATCCCACACAGGACGGGACCTATACTGTCTTTGAGAATAAAATCCCTGTTAAACATATAAGTTTTAACTATTCCCGTGAAGAAAGCAAGCCGGTTTATCTTAATTTGGAAAACCTGGATGCAGCTTCGAGATACCAATCAATCACAGAACTTTTCAAAAAGCTTGAAAATGACAATCGCGTAAATGAGCTTTGGAAATGGTTTATTATTTTAGCATTGCTTTTTGTACTGTGCGAAGTGCTAATTCAGAAATTCATAAAATGAATCATAGGGTAGGCCGGAATGGGCTGGGTATTTGTCAGATTGAGACGTTTTTAAATTTAATGACACCATGAGCAAATGAATATACTGATTAAGTCCGCCACGATTATTGACCCGGGGAATAAGGTGCTGAACCGGAAGAAACGTGATATCCACATCAGGAACGGTATCATTCAGAAGATTGCCGCAAAAATAATCCCTACAGGAAAATTCGAAACCATTGAACTCCAAAACCTCCACCTCTCCACGGGATGGTTCGACACCAGTGTCAGTTTTGGAGAACCGGGCTATGAGGAAAGGGAAACCATTGAAAACGGGCTTAAAACCGCTGCAAAAAGCGGTTTTACGGATATAGTGCTTAATCCAAGTACCCACCCGGTACCTGACAGCAGCGGGGATATCATTTTTCTCAGGAATGCTGCCCGGGAACATGCCACCAGGTTATTTCCGCTCGGCGCGCTTACGGTGAAAAGTGAAGGGGAAAATCTTGCCGAATTGTATGACATGGGAAACGCCGGGGCCGTAGGTTTCTATGATTTCAAGGCCCCTGTAAAGGATTCCAACCTCATGAGGATGGCATTGTTGTATGCCCAAAATTTTAAGGGCCTGATCCATTCGTTTCCAATGGATATGCCATTGGCCGGAAAGGGAATGGTAAACGAAGGTGAAAATTCCACCGGCCTGGGGCTTAAAGGGATCCCGGCGCTGGCGGAAACCCTGCAGATCGCAAGGGATCTGTACATCCTGGAATACACGGGTGGCAAATTACATATCCCGACAATTTCAACGGCAGGTGCTGTACAACTCATTTCCGAGGGCAAAAAGAAAGGGCTCGATATAACATGTAGCGTGGCTATTCACAACCTGTGGTTCACGGATAAGGTACTTCATGATTTTGAAAGCAATTTCAAGGTACTTCCCCCACTCCGGTCAGAACAAGATAAAAAAGCCCTGGTCAAAGGGGTGAAGGATGGCATTATTGATTATGTAACTTCAGACCATATCCCAATGACTATCGAAGACAAGCGGGTTGAATTCGACAATGCGGCCTATGGCACAATTGGCCTTGAGAGCGCGTTTGGAATCTTAACCCAATTATTCGATACAGAAACAGCCGTTGCATTATTGACCAAAGGAAGGGATCGCTATGGTATTCCGAAGTCCCAAATACAGCAAGGCGAGGCCGCTAACTTTACGCTGTTCGATCCGGAACTTCAGTATACCCTGACAGCAGAAAATCTCTCCAGTACTTCCAAAAACAGCATGTTTCTTGACCAGGACCTTAAAGGCCGGGCATACGGTGTCCTGGCCAACAACCGGCTGGTCCTGTGACCATCGATGCCAACTCATAACGTCCATTCAGGGCGTGCCTTGCCCGGGCTGCCGGCAATGGCATGATGCTGCATACTTGACCCAGTGAAAATTCGCTGTTTTTATTATAATTCTTACCTTCGGCCAAATATGTGAGAATGGATTCCATTAAAGAAGGAAAAACTACTGCCCTTGTGGCATATTTTACCATGATCGGCGCCTTGATAGCCATTACCATGAATATGGAACCTAAAAATGATTTCGCCAGGTTCCACACCCGGCAAGCCTTTGGTCTGCACCTTATCTTTTTGGGTTGCGCCCTTTTCCTGAGTGTGTGGTTCAATGCCTATGCCTGGTATGGGTTGTATATCTTTTACCTGATCCTGTGGTTTTACGGTTTTATGGGCGCCCTGAATAATAAAAAACAATCGGTACCTGTGCTGGGTCCCTACTTTCAAAAATGGTTCACATTCATTCAATAGTATGAAAACAGCTCCCCTGTCCCTTGTCCACCTGGTTCGGCCTTCCTCCATTACGGATGAAAATCCGCCTGCGCTTTTCCTGTTCCATGGATACGGGAGCAATGAAGAGGACCTTTTTTCATTTGCACCGGAACTTCCCGAGGAACTCTGTATTATTTCAGCCCGGGCGCCGTTTCCGCTGGAACCGTTTGGCTATGCATGGTACGCTATCAACTTTGATGCTACCTACGGCAAATGGAGCAATGTGGAACAGGCTGTTGCCTCCAGGGATAAAATAGTGGCATTTCTGGAAGAAGCATGCGAGGCCTATAAGCTGGACAAGGAGAACGTAAGCCTCCTGGGATTCAGCCAGGGAACGGTACTATCCTATGCGGTTGCTTTGTCTTTTCCGGGGAAAGTACGGAACCTGGTTGCCTTAAGCGGTTATATCGATGAACAGATACTTGTTAATGGTTATGCAGAAAAAGACCATTCACATTTAAAAGTATATGCCTCCCATGGGCAGGTAGATATGGTCATTCCGCCGGAATGGGCACAAAAAGCACCGGTACTATTAAAGAAATTGGGGATAGCGCATCAGTATGAGGAGTTTCCGGTAGGCCATGGCGTATCACCGCAGAATTTCCATTCCTTTCGGAAGTGGCTTATCAGCCGTATTTAGTTGCTCCGGGTATATAGCAAATGATCCATCAGGGTAAAATCCACCCCCAGGTCATCCTTCAATTCATACTTTATAAACAATTCCCCCCAGTATTTCCCATCTGAAAAATCGGCTATGATCCATTTTTGGTTCAGGATCTTGATTTTGTTGATCTTGAAATCGCCTTCCATGCCCTCATAGGGGATCAAGGGATTATCGCCCTTCTGCTCATTTGTTTCCAACAATTTGTCCGCAATGTACCGGGACGGGTCGCGGATATCCAGGTGTTCGTAATAGGCAAGGGCATCATCATTGTGTTCGAGGGAAAAATACTGAAGTTCCAGGAATTTCAACCGGGCACTCAATAAAGAATCCTCCAGTTTCTTTTGAGATTCCTGAAGATCTTCTATTCGCTCTCCCAAATTTTCCACCCTTGTTTCGCTGCTGACATACAGATAGAGTGCAATCAGGGCGGAAAAAATAAAGAGGTAGAGGATTATTCTGCCTTTCATAGTACTATTCAGATTTCAACGACAAGGTTATCATATGCCAAATGTACACCTTTAGGAAGATTTTTTTCAACTTCATCATGAAATCCCAGGTTATGGCTGATATGGGTAAAATACGTCCGATCGGGTTTTACCTGCCCCACAAATTCCAGCGCTTCATCAAGATTGAAGTGTGAATGGTGAGGCTCCTTTCGCAATGCATTGACAGATAAAACTTTAACACCTTTTATTTTTTCTATTTCTTTAGGTTGAATGGTCTTCACATCCGTCAGGTAGGCAAAGTCGCCAATACGGAATCCGAATACTTGCAAACGGTTATGGTACGCTTCAATGGGGATTGCCATCAGGTTTCCAACAGCAAATGGCTGGTCATTGGAAACGAAGTTCACCTGGACGCCCGGCGCACCCGGGTAACGGTCACCCTCTGCAAAGATGTAATCAAACCTCTTTTCAAGGGATTTAACCACCCGTTTATGCGCATAAATGGGAATATCCCCCTGCCTGAAAAAATAAGGGCGGATGTCATCAATACCCGCTGTATGGTCGGCATGCTCATGGGTAAACAGGATCCCATCGAGTTTTACGACATTATTGGTAAGCATTTGTTGCCGGAAATCGGGGCCACAATCAATCACATACCGGTAATTCTCCCACGAAATCAGAACCGAAACACGAAGTCTTTTGTCTTTCGGATTGGGGCTTTGGCAGACCGGATGTGTGCTCCCGATCACGGGAATTCCCTGAGACGTTCCGGTACCCAAAAAAGTGATTTTCAACCCCTCGTCTATTTATTTCAAATTTATAACTTATTTATTTATTAGATAGCCCAATCTTAGTAACTTTGTTGCCTATAAAACACATAGGATGGCCTCTGTCTTAAATAAGGAATTCGCTTTTGAGAATATACCTTCCCTCAAAGCGAAAACGCTTAGGATCAATCTCAACCCCGATATCTATGGGACCTTTGCCGAAATTGGGGCAGGACAGGAAACAGCAAGGCACTTTTTCAGGTCCGGTGGTGCTTCCGGCACCATTGCAAAGGCTATGAGCGCCTATGACAAGGCTTTCAGCGACGCCATTTACGGCATCGAGGAGGACGGACGTTACGTTACCCAGGCGCGGTTGAAGCGCATGCTTGACCATGAGATGCAGCTGATGGAAGAACGGATCAGCAGGGACGAACACCCGGACAGGCTCTTCTTCACCTATGCCAATACGGTTGCCACAATCGATTTTTCAAAACGCTATAAAGGGCATGGCTGGCTGGGACTGCGGTTTCAACTCGATCCTACCCAGAAGGAATTTGATGAAATCATACTCCATGTCCGCTTTAAACAGAATGAAGCACGGCTGCAACAGGAAACCCTCGGTACAGTAGGGGTCAATCTTATTTATGGGGCATTTTATAAATACAACAAACCCAGGAAACTCCTCAAATATTTATACGACCATATAGACAGGGATACCCTGGAAATTGATATGGTCAATTTCTCCGGGCCCAATTTTAAGGATGTGGACAACAGGCTTATGAGCCTGCAGCTCATCCGTAACGATATGACCGATGCCGTTATGTTTGGCTCTGATGGTAATAACCTCCTTCCTGCAGCCGAACTCTATAAAAAGAACATCCTGGCAATCCGCGGAAGTTTCAGGCCGGTGACGAAAGTGAACATGGACATGTTCAAAAAATCCTATGAGATCTTTATCCGGGAACCCACAGTGGAAGAAGATAACACGATCGTCATCTTTGAAATAACGCTTTCCAACCTAAAAGCCTCCGGTGAAATTGACGAACGGGATTTTATGGACCGGGCGGAACTGTTATGTTCCCTGGGGCACAATGTTATGATTTCCAAGTTTCAGGAATATTACAAACTCGTGGAATATTTCAGCAACTATACCAAGGAGAAGATCGGACTGACCATGGGGGTCAATAACCTGGTGGACATATTCGATGAAAAATACTACCGCCACCTGAGTGGTGGGATCCTGGAGGCATTTGGCAAACTATTCTTTAAAGACCTGAAGGTTTATCTGTATCCGATGAAAAATACCCAAACCGGCCAGATCATGACCAGCAACAATATAAAGGTCCATCCGCGTATGAAGGAGTTGTACAAATTCTTTAAATACAACGGGAAAGTCATGGATATTATTGATTACGACCCGGATATCATGGATATTTTCTCCCGTGATGTGTTGAAAAAACTGACCAATGGCGAAAAAGGCTGGGAAGAAATGCTGCCGGAAGGGATTGCAGATATTATTAAAAAGAATGATTTATTTACCCAGCACCTCGTAGCCCAGGACGAAGACCTGGAATAATTCCTTTTGGCAGTAACCCTGTAATTACTTTCTTACGGAATACCGGCTCGGCCGTCAGCTTCTCCGGATCCTTGCGATGCCACCCCTACCCCGGGCAGCTCAGGGGCAGGTACATTTCCCCGATACGCTTCATACCATTTCCAGGATCTGTTCCGCGTGGTCCGAAGTGTTTACCTTATCGATAACACCGCTTACAATACCTTTTTCATCCAACAGGAATGTCATTCGATGGATTCCATCGTATTCCCTGCCCATGAATTTTTTAGGACCCCAAACCCCGAAGGCATCGATGGCTGCATGTTGGGTATCTGCCAGTAACGGAAAAGGCAAGCCATATTTCTTTTTGAAATTGGACTGCTTTTTAGGGGTATCCTCACTCACGCCCAACAGTGCAAACCCTTTGTCCTGTAATACCCTGTAATTATCTTTCAGGTTGCATGCCTCCGCTGTGCATCCCTCCGTGTTGGCCCTGGGATAAAAGAATACAACCAGCTTCCGCCCTTTATAATCCGAGAGGCTTATGGGGTTGTTATCCTGGTCCATCGCCCTGAATTCAGGTACCTTATCTCCTGCTTTAAGTGTTTTCATGGTTTATTTTTTGGTTAAATTTGCCGCAGTCCGGAACAAAAATAGTAAAATGAACAAGAAAGATAAGGTAGATTTCACCATAAAGACGCTACAGGAACTATATCCCGAAATTCCGGTACCCCTGCAACACCAGGATCCTTATACCCTATTGATTGCCGTACTCCTTTCTGCCCAAAGCACCGATGTAAAGGTCAATCAGATCACCCCTTTGTTATTTGCCAGGGCTCAGGACCCGTATGAAATGGTCAGGTTGTCCGTGGAGGAAATCCGGGAGATCATCAAACCGGTGGGATTGTCACCCATGAAATCCAAAGGGATCCACGGTCTTTCCAACATATTGATATCGAAATATGGAGGGGAAGTACCGCAGGATATAAAATTATTGGAAGAACTGCCTGCGGTGGGGCATAAAACCGCGAGTGTGGTAGTATCCCAGGCATTCGGGATTCCGGCATTCCCTGTGGATACCCATATCCATCGCCTAATGTACCGATGGGGTTTCAGCAATGGAAAAAATGTAGTGCAAACCGAAAGAGATGCAAAAAGATTATTTCCCAAAGAACTCTGGAATGATCTTCACCTGCAGATAATATGGTACGGCCGGCAGTATTCCCCGGCCAGGGGATGGGATCTTGATAAGGATATCATCACAAAAACCATAGGCCGAAAAAAAGTACTGGATGCCTTTTACAGGAACAGCAAACGTCTGTAAAATTTATAAAAAGCGGGGTTTTATGGATTGGAATCCTTCAGATTTCCGGAAATAAGAAGATACACCAGATACTGACCCGGTGTATTGTCCATTCGGAGGGCCCGTTTTCACGGGCCGGCAGATGTTAATTCAAATTTGCTTCAAATTTGAAGCGCTTATACCCCACAATAGAAAGGGATTTGGAATAATCCAACAGGAATCGGATTTTTTCCGGTGCTACCTTGGTCAGCGGGTACGCGTTTTTTTCCTCAGAGTAAATTTTTTCCATATTAACAGTATCGTTATGCTATGATAACGCTACTAAAATGGAATTATTGCTCCTTATATTAATTTAGCTATTCAGGCTGTAAGTACAATATTATGCTTGTCAATGATCTTCCTTAAGTTGATAAGTGCATAGCGCATTCTCCCCAGGGCCGTATTGATACTAACCCCCGTGTTTTCAGAAATCTCCTTAAAGCTCATATCCTTATAGATCCTCATTACCAGTACCTCGCGTTGATCATCCGGAAGCTCCTCGATCAGCAAGCCAAGGTCACTGTCTATCTGGTCTTTGATCAGCTGTTTTTCCACGTTCAGCTTATCATCCCCGATCACCGAGAAAATATTAAAGTCATCACTGCCTTCAAATTTGGGCATCCGCTTATTTTTCCGGAAATGATCTATGATAAGGTTGTGCGCAATCCGCATTACCCATGGAAGAAATTTACCCTCTTCGCTATAGGTTCCTTTTTTAAGGGTATTGATCACCTTTATAAAGGTATCCTGAAAGATATCTTCCGTGATATCCCTGTCAAGCACCTTGGAGTAAATAAAACTGCTAATACGTTGGTTGTGCCTGTTGATGAGGGATTCCAGTGCTCTTTCATCCCCGCTAATGTAGTCTCTTACTAATGCCGAATCATCGATCTGAATGTTCATAAAGGTGGTATATATGGTTAAGGTTAAGGGCTCCCCATCCTGACGCTGGCAGGAAGAAAGAATTTTTTTACTTCGTTAATAAATAAGGATCATTTTTTTGATTTCTTAATTATACCCTAAAAGTATATAAAGAAGTAAGCCCGGTAAAAACTATGTTGTCAAACACGCTATTTATGATGTAAAATCATGGTTTTGTATTTTTCTGTATACTAATTCGGAAAAAATACAGTTGCATCGATGTATCGCAGGCATGGGTGACCTCCATCGACAGGAGGATGTGATCCAATAAAAATTCCCTTTGATTATTGCTAACCAAAGGGAATAAGTATTTTTATGTAGCAGGAAACTATGTCCCGCTAATTGAGATTGTTCTCAAAGATTATCGTTTTCTTATGCCTTACAATTGTAAGGGAACTCGAATAACCCAGCAAAAATTGAATGGTTTCGTGCTTTGCACTGATAAGTTTACAGGTGTCTGTAGGTTCGGTGTATAAGTTTTCCATAGATTCCATCGTTATCACTAAATAACGCAGGATATCTGGAAATGACAGTTTTTTCCGACCTATTGCCTAATAACTCGTTAAAGCAATATTATTCTTTTCAATGATCTTGCGGAGGTTGATCAGGGCATATCTCATACGACCCAGTGCTGTATTGATGCTCACGCCCGTGTTCTCTGAAATTTCCTTAAAACTCATATCCTGGTAGATACGCATAACAAGAACCTCTTTCTGATCTCCGGGGAGTTCTTCTATTAAAAGCCCAAGATCACTGTCTATCTGGTCCTTTATGAGCTGTTTCTCCGCATTGAGCTTGTCATCGCTTATGACCGAGAAGATGTTAAAATCCGAGCCTCCTTCAAATTTCGGCATCCGGTTGTTCTTTCTGAAATGATCTATGATCAGGTTGTGCGCTATCCGCATTACCCATGGCAAAAACTTACCCTCCTCGTTGTAAGATCCCTTTTTTAAGGTTTTGATAACCTTGATAAAGGTATCCTGGAAGATATCTTCTGTAACTTCCCGATCCATCACTTTGGAATAAATAAAACTGCTTAGCCGCTGATTGTGTTTGTAAATAAGGATTTCCAGGGACTTTTCGTCCCCGCACATGTAGTCTCTAACTAATACCGAATCATCGATCTGTAGTTCCATACAATTACTTTTTATTGGTTCAACTTAAGGTTTCCCTCTTTTGCCGCCATGTCCTGGTTCAATTCTGAGTGGCGGAAATGAAGGGGATCAGTTGTTTAGGTTTCTCTTTAAAAAGTAATTTTTACTGTATAGGCGAATCGATTTAATTTGTTAACGGAATGCCCCAAATATAGAAAAAATATCATCCCACAAAAAATCAATGTTGTGATTTGTGATTTTAACGATGTAAAACCACCGCAATTGGTTATTGATTTAAACAAGTTGTAACTTAGCAGCCCTTATGATGAATATGACCACAATTGCTGATGTAAACCCCAAGGAAAACATCATTATTAAAGGTGCAAAACTGCACAACCTTAAAAACATCGATGTTGTCATCCCCAGGAATAAGCTGGTGGTGATCACCGGTCTCTCCGGGTCTGGCAAATCGAGCCTGGCCTTTGATACCCTCTATGCTGAGGGGCAGCGACGGTATGTTGAAAGCCTCTCCTCCTACGCGCGTCAATTTTTGGGGAAATTAGATAAACCCAAAGTAGATTATATCAAAGGCATAGCCCCTGCCATTGCCATTGAACAGAAGGTGAATTCTACGAATCCCCGGTCAACCGTGGGGACCTCCACAGAGATCTATGACTATTTGAAATTATTGTTCGCCAGGATCGGGAAAACCTTTTCGCCGGTCTCAGGACACGAAGTCAAAAAGCATACGGTAACCGATGTAGTTAACTTTGTTAAAGGAAGAAAAGATGGCGATAAAATGCTGTTGCTGGCCCCCATCCGGATCCCGAAGGAAAAAGATGCTCTGAAATCCCTGGATTTGCTTTCCAAGCAAGGCTACGCCCGCATAAAATACAATGGCGAAGTGATCCGTATCGGGGAACATCCCAGTGACATTGGCAGGGAATTCTTTCTGGTGGTCGACCGGATTGTGAAGAAGGACGACGAGGATTTTTACAATCGGCTGGCCAACGCGGTGGATACCGCCTTCTTTGAAGGAAAGGGAGAATGTCTGGTAGAGGATGTTGGTAGTGGTGAGGCCACCTTATTCAGTAATAACTTTGAACTGGATGGGATGGTATTCATGGAGCCCAATGTGCACTTGTTCAGTTTTAACAATCCGTATGGTGCCTGCCCTAAATGCGAAGGTTATGGTGACGTTATCGGGATAGATGAAGATCTTGTGATCCCCAATAGTGCCCTTTCAGTCTACGAAAACGCTGTTTTTCCCTGGCGTGGTGAAAGTATGGGTTGGTACCGGGACCAGCTGGTAAATTCGGCATATAAATTTGATTTTCCCATCCATAAACCCTGGTACCAGCTTTCCGATTCACAAAAACAACTGGTATGGGACGGTAACAGCCACTTTATTGGGCTCCACAAATTTTTCCAGCAGCTCGAAGAGAAAAGTTATAAAATCCAGAACCGCGTAATGCTTTCGAGGTATCGCGGGAAAACAAGATGCAGCCTTTGTAAAGGCAAACGGCTGCGGCCTGAAACCGAATATGTTAAAGTGGATGGCAAGGCTATCACCGAATTGGTAGAACTCCCGGTCACAGCCCTGCTCGCATTTTTCCTGGATATCAAACTTTCGGATAACGACCACCTGGTCGCGAAGCGGCTTTTAAAGGAAATCGAAACCCGGCTTGGGTTCCTGAATCGGGTCGGACTCAGCTACCTCACCCTGAACCGGAAATCCAATACGCTTTCCGGCGGGGAGAGTCAGCGTATCAACCTGGCCACCTCCCTGGGCAGCAGCCTGGTAGGTTCCATGTATATCCTTGACGAGCCCAGCATTGGCTTGCACCCGCGGGATACCGAGAACCTGATCACTGTGCTGAGGTCCCTTACAACGTTGGGAAATACCGTTATTGTGGTTGAGCATGATGAAGATATCATGAACGCTGCTGACCTTGTCATCGATATTGGCCCTGAAGCCGGTACCCATGGCGGGGAAGTTGTGGCCTACGGTACCCTTGCCGATATCCTGAGTTCTACATCCCTGACTGCCCGTTATTTAAATGGCACCCTGGAGATCCCGGTACCTGCAGTGCGCCGGACATCCAAGAATTACATTACCATCAAGGGAGCCCGGGAACATAACCTTAAAAATATCGATGTCACCTTTCCTTTAAATATGCTCACGGTGGTAACCGGGGTATCTGGAAGTGGGAAAAGCACTTTGGTAAGAAAACTGCTCTACCCCATCCTTTTAAAGGAGATCGGGGGTTATGGTGAAAAAGCAGGGCATTATACGGCTTTCGAGGGCGACTATCAGTTCATAAAAACAGTCGAATTTGTTGACCAGAATCCTATAGGCCGGTCATCGCGGTCCAACCCGGTCACCTATATCAAGGCCTATGATGATATCCGCGCGCTTTTTGCTTCCCAGAAACTGAGTAAGATCAGGGGATATCAGACAAAACACTTTTCCTTTAATGTTGATGGCGGCCGGTGTGAGAAATGCAAAGGGGAAGGGGAGATCACGGTGGAGATGCAATTCATGGCCGATGTGCACCTGGAATGTGATACCTGTGGCGGTAAACGCTTTAAAAAAGAAGTGCTGGAAGTGCGGTTCGAAGGTGCCAATATCGATGACGTCCTCAACATGACCATCGATGATGCCATTGCATTTTTCAGAAAGTATAAACAAACCAAAATCGTGAACAAGCTGCAGCCCCTGGAGGATGTAGGCCTTGGATATGTTACCCTGGGTCAATCATCGTCCACCTTGTCCGGGGGAGAAGCACAGCGGATAAAACTTGCCTCCTTCCTGGGTAAAGGGACTAATAAGGAAAAGGCGCTGTTTATTTTTGACGAACCAACCACAGGATTGCATTTCCACGACATTCGGAAGTTGCTGCGATCCTTTGATGCCCTTATCGCAGGGGGGCATTCCATAGTAGTGATCGAGCATAATATGGAATTGGTCAAGTGCGCGGACCATATCATCGACCTGGGGCCGGAAGGAGGAGATCTGGGCGGTAATTTGATGGCAGCAGGTACCCCCGAAGAAGTAGCCCGCAGCAAGGAAAGCCTTACAGCCCGTTTCCTGCGGGAAAAATTAGGCTGAACCTGCCGGCCGGTCAGCGGGAAATCCTATCTCAACCGATGTAAATAAGCCATCACTGCATGAGGCCTTACTTTTAATAGCCGATGGCAGCTCCATTGGCACTGGAAGAATCCGAGGCCCCTATATATACGTTCAATTCCGGATCATACATAATTCCCATTAAAACCCCCAGGCTCTCTTCACTTTGAAGGGTATGACCCATTTTTTCAAGGATCGTAGCCGTATCCGGGGATAATAGGTTTCCCTCATACAGCAATATATCAGGCAACCACTGATGATGGATCTTCATGGCCTCAATGGCCCTGTCTATCCGCATCTCATAGGCAAGTACATTCAATACGGTCTGAAATACGGTATTGATGATGGTGCGCCCGCCGGGACTGCCGATTATAAGGTAGGGCTTGCCCTCTTTGGATACGATGGTGGGTGTCATACTGGATAGCATCCTTTTTTCGGCGCGATCAGATTGGGGGCGGAACCGATCTGGCCATCGGTTGTGGTTATACCGGGCACGGGGTTAAAATCACCCATTTCATTATTAAAAATAAACCCCAGTTTGGAGGAACCAAGGCCGGAGCCGTAAGAGCGTTCCAGGGTATACGTGAGTGAGACTGCATTACCCTGGGCATCGGCTATTGAAAAATGGGTGGTGTGAGTTCCGTCATAGGGAAGCCCATATTGGGTTGAATCACTTTGAGATGCTTTGTCCAGGTCAATGTTATCAAACCTGGATTTGGCAAATGCTTTGGAGGTCAGCCTGCCAAGTGGCATAACTGCATTGAAATCGGGGTCACCCAAAAATTGCGCCCGGTCAGCAAACGCCCGGCGCATGATCTCTGTAACCAGGTGTACGTAGCGGGCAGAATTGAATGGGATGGACTCCAGGTCTGCCTGCTCCATCATATTCAGCATCTCTATCAGGGCAACCCCACCGGAGCTTGGAGGTGGCATGGAATAGATTGTATAATCACGGAAGGTGCCTGTAACGGGTTCCCTTTCAATTGCCTTGTACCGTTCCAGGTCCTCGGTGGTGATCAGGCCGCCATTCGCTGCCATGTACCGGGCTATCTCATGTGCCACTTCCCCTTTATAAAACCCATCGTGCCCCTTATCCCGTATCATGGCAAGCGTATTCGCCAGGGCAGGCTGTTTCCAGGTTTCCCCCGGTTTTACCATGGACCCATCGGGATTGCTGAAGTAGTGCTGTAAAATATCATAGGAGGCACCCCATTGGGGGATCATCAGCGCAACGGTATACAAGCTCCAGGGAAGCGGAAAACCCCCGGAAGCCAGATCTACGGCGGGTTGTACCAATTCTGACCAGGGCAGATTGCCATATTTTCGATGCGCCAGGTACAATCCTGCTACGGTCCCGGGCACACCCACAGATCTGAGGCCTTCGCTGTTGGAATCCTCTATGAATTTTCCGGTTTCGTCCAGGTACATATCAGGAGATGCCTTTAAAGGAGCCTTCTCCCGGAAATCAATGGTGGTAACTAAACTGTCAGTTCCCATAAAAACAAGGAACCCGCCCCCTCCTATGTTTCCGGCTTCCGGATGCGTAACTGCAAGGGCAAATGCCGTTGCCACGCTGGCATCGATGGCGTTCCCGCCTTTTTCAAGAATTTCTACCCCCACCTGTGATGCCAGGGCATTATCCGATACCACCATTCCATTTTCGGCATAGACCTGTGCCAGGCCATAGTCCGGACAGAAAAAAATCATGAAAAATCCGAATAGTATCGGCAGCTGGCAGTTAGATTGGTGCATATAGTATATCGTTTGGTTTATCATTTTGATGTTGCTGGTTATCCCGGGCTATCCTACCGACCAGCCGGCTCATGACCTTTCCGTTATAGTCAATGCTGCAAGGTAACGGTTTGCCGGGTTTTGGCGCTTTCGCGGGCTGCTTCCAGGATCTCAACAACAATCATATTATTTTCAAGGCTGGATGGATCGAAGGGTTCAAGCCTGGTGCTTTTCCTTATAACTGCATGTAACAGGGAAAATGGATCATTGTACGGCGGATCCAATGGGTTGGTTTCCACTTTGGTTTCTTCGAACCCGTCGTATCCTTCTGAGATCAGTAACCGGAGGTCGTTTTTGTTGTCCGCATACAAGACCCCCGTTGTGCCGTACACCTCCATGTCCTTCCGACCTATAGGCCAATTCCAAGAGGCCTGTATCAGTGCGTTCGATGTGTCATAGGTTAGGATAATATTCGCTTCATCATCCACCTTGGGGTTGTTGGATACCTGGAGTTGCTGGGTAACCGCCGTAACGGTAGCCGGTTTTTCTCCCTGCTGCATCCAGGTGATGAGGTTGGCGCCATAGCATCCAAAGTCAGTCAGGGCCCCTCCCCCATTCAGGACGGGATCTGTCAACCACGCCAGGAATTCCTTATTGACCCCAATCCCCACCGGACCCTTATGGCCATCCCTGACCACCACTTTTCGCAGCGCACCAATTGTACCTTCCTCCAGTAATTCCAATGCTTTGTGATTGGAAGGGTACCAGGTGGTTTCATAATTGGTCAGCAGCTGGATCTTGTATTTTTTGGCCAGGGCCTCCATTTTTTTAGCGTGGTCCATGCTAACGGCCAGCGGTTTTTCAACCATCACATGGATTCCTTCGGGTGCACAAGCTTCAACCACAGAGAGGTGATCATATATACTGCCAAAAGCTGTTACAGCCTCAGGGTGTACAGCTCCTATCATTTCCCCCAACGTGGCGTATACGATATCCATTGCAAAACCGTACTGTTTGGAATACCGTTCGGCAAGCGCTGCGTCGGGTTCTGCAATCCCTACGATTTCAATGTCACCTGTATCTTCGCGTCCCAGGATCCCATGCACATGGCTATGCGACAACCCGGCAATCCCTACCCGCAAGGGTTGCTGCTGACTGAAAAGCGAAGTGCTTAAAAAGGGGATGAACAATAACGTGAGGAGAAGCTTGCAGCCCATACCAGTAAGGGTTTTCGGGCCACTGGAAAAGACCCTGGTTAGTTCCTTTAAATGTACACAAATAATAGCAACATCAAAGCAGGATTGCAGATAAGGCGGAAAATTTTCAAAAACCGTATCTGGCAGCGGTGACCATTATTTCCCTGGCAGGTTCAGCGGTACAAATACTGCAGACACCAGTTTCCCGTCCTGTATTTCATAAAGGGTAAACCCGGATCTTGCCGGGAAGCCATGGTAATCAAAACGGTCCGGCCCGGTAATGGCTGCGGTCTGGGCGAACAGGGTTGTACCCCCGGCGATGGAGGCTTCCATGGCTACATGGTAGTGCCCCGAAAGTGCCAGGGGATAGGGCCGCTTTCCGATCCTTTCCTGGATTTCATCAAAATTAAAGACCAGATGCCGGTGTTTCAATTTTCCGTTTTGCACTAGCAGTTGGGGGCCATAGAAAATATCGCTTTCGAAGTCTGAAAAGGAAAAACCTGCGGAAATAAAGGGTATATGGTTGAAAGTGATGACCGGGGATGCCGCCGGCAGGAATTTCAGGTCGTTCGCTATCCACCGGAGCTGAAGGGAATCCACCCCCCCATAGTAATAGAGGTTCTGAAAATCCACCCCGGCCAGGCCCATAAAATGGATGCCCCCATAATTGAATGAATAGTAATCTGGCCCCAGGAAATGCCGGTACATTTTTTTCCCGTACAGCGGATGGTCTTCCCCTACCAGAGACTTATCCCGTTCTATCCCAAAAAGTTCATGGTTTCCCGGGCTGCTGTAAACCGGCATCGAAAACTTCCCGACAGCTGCTGCAAAAAGCCGGTAATATGTGCTCGCCGTTTGTTCGTCAACCCGCAAGGCGTCCCGTACTAAATCCCCTGAAATAACGACAAACGCCACGCCCAAAGAATCCGCCATTTTTCTGAAACGCTCCATACGCGGCAGGTTCAAAGAGTCAATATGCGTATCCGAGGCATGGATAAATTTAAAATGGCTTTGATCCGCCCCCTTCTCAAGGGGGAAATCGACCTTAGCCGCTTTTGGATAATAATATTTCCCGGTATACCCTGTTGGCTGGGATAGTATTATATACGGTAAGTCGGAACGGCTTTCCAGGCTATAGCCCCCGCGTGCATCCGAAACAACGGTGATATCCTGGTCCGAAATGACCACGCCGGGGATGCCGGGTTCCCCGTAATCCCTTAGCAGGTTTCCGTTGGTATCATTAAAAACGGTGCCCCTTACTTCCTGGCCATGGGCCGGGCAAAGTAAAATGGCAAGGATCAGGAATATGACAAATTGCCTTTGCATGGCTACAGAAGAATCATTTTAGGAAACCTTTGGGAGCGGGGTTTAATATTCACAGGCAGCAGCATCCGGTTTTATATAGTACGATTTATAATTCTTTGCTTTTTTGTCCATACACCCGCAGAGGTCCAAAATTTCGATCGATTTAAAGTCGATGGGATGGGTCTCTGCCTGGATCGCAATATACCCCTCCTTCACTGCCTCCCCTTCCCGGTAGGCGCCTGGCTCGTAACCCCCGATAGCGCCACCACCGATGGTAGGTTTGCTGTATTCCATCACCACTTTCCCCCCTAGGATATGCCGGATCAGCGAATCGCCCAATACCACGGCCTCCACATCAACCCATTGGTCTCCCTGGTAGGTTTCCGAGGTTGAATTGATACAGTGCGGGATGAACAGGGTATCCCCAAGGACCACATTGGTACCCGGGGTGCAGAGGTTGGCATTGGTCCGCTCATGGATACCATCTCCCCCGAGGAGTTGGAGTTCCAGGGAAATGGGAAAATCCTGGTCCAGGCCAAGGGTGGCCGGATCCTGGCAGTGCAGCATCAGGCCATTGTTGCGGAAAGCCCAGGCCGGCCCGCCGGTCATTTGATGCCCGACAAAGCGATAGGTTGCCCTTACCTTATAATAGGAAAATTTTTTCCGGAAGTAAAGGTGGCCGAAATTTCCTTTAAACGTATCCTGTACGGCATAGCGCACACTCAACAGGCTGTCCCGGACCAGAAAAGTATCATGGTAGTTCTGACCCAAATCATAGCCGGTAAATTTAGGAATCCATCCTTCCATAGAGGAGCCGTCAAACAAAGGCACCCATTCCTCAGCGTCCGGGTTTTCAGGACCCGACCCGCAGGCCTGGATTATAAGGATCATGGCAACCAGAAAAAGGAAAAGGAACCTTTTTGAAAAATGCATAGAGATTGGGTTCATGTGTAGGCACTTTGGCAACGTTCTATCAAGGTATGAATTTAAATTTGGTTTTGGCAGGGAGTGTTGATTGATTAATTGGATCTGAAAGGTGTCAAATTCCATCAGTGAGGAGGTTCCGGACTTGCTACCCTCCTGTTAAGCGTATAGCTGAAATTTTCGTCTCCAACCAATAAGTTCCTGTCAGGGCTCAGGAAAAATGATATATTTTCATCGGAGACTAACAGGTACATGGTATCTTCTGAATGGTCGGGTTGAAGTGTCAGGATAATTGCATTCGTATCAAATCCTTCTTCTATTGCCCATTTGCCGGATGCATCAAGGGGCATATTATCTACCACCGCCCGTAAAGCGTACGTTGTTGGCTTAAAAGATTTGCCATCCCTGCTCAGTGTCAGTTTCCATTTAATTTTAAAACAGGAAGTGCTCACATCCAAATGGTAGGCAGCAGCAATTTCGCTACATGGGGTGCGGCCCTCATATACGCTTTGAATAATACCGGTATCAGGAGTACGAATACCACTTTGTAAATTTGGAAGTAAATTTTGTGAAGCAGTTGGCATTTCCTTGTTGAGGGTATAACTCCAGCCTCCGTTCCCTACCATAAGGTGATCCTCCGCGGTAAGCACATGCACTAGGTTATCATTCAGGCATACCATTGCCAGGCCGTTCGGAAACGGGCTTCCCTGCAATCGGAATATTTCAGCGCCCCCTAATCGGTCCGCATCGCTTGAAACAGTGTACGCACCCCTGAAAGTCTGGGATAGTCCCCCATTCTTAAAGAAAAGGGTATTAGGCTGCCCTACGCCATAAGAGATCTGCAACTCAAAACTTCTGCGGCTGGCAGTATCCAGTTGTAACTTCCAGCGGATAAAATCTATCGGTGTATCGCCGGGGATCCCCAGCCGGGATTTAATGAATGCATCACCCGGTGTGGAACCCACATAAACCTGCTGTTGAACGGCTGTGTTTTGAAGGGAGGCCGAGGATACAGAAACAGGTATTGCCTGCCCGGAAAAGCATAGTGCAACTATAATATTCCATATAAAAAACTTCATTGACTCGACTAAATGGGTTGTAAATGCAGCTATCGTCGGCCAGGGTCCGGTATTCCTGTTAACAGCACGCAGATACACCACTAAAGTTAGAAAATATTTGGTTCACTTTTTATTCTTGTCCCTGTTAATACAGGGATATCTCACTGCTGTTGGCGAAACAACCAACCACGCGACGGAGGGGATGGAGATCGCCTTTTAATATGTGATGTATTAAATGTCAAGGGTTGGGAAATTTTAAAAATGTTCAACCCAAAAATCATATTTTATTGATTTACAGATGTTTATATAATAATTATATTTTTGGCACGCTGTTTGGTATATACACTTCGAATGTAACTAATTGCATTCGGTAACTTAAAACCTTATATCATGAAAAACTATGTACTTCTTCTAACAGCCCTGGTTTTAGGTACAGCTGGTTCCCTCGCGGCAAGCCCTGAGGATAAGGTTGCGCCTCGGTACGGGGACGGTTACGGCAACTCCTTTATCTTCGTTGAAAATGGTATAACCTTTTCTGTATATCCGGACGGGGAGTTCGACTTCTATATAGATAACCGTGTCAACTATGGCGCGAGCATCAATACAAGGCAAGCGAGTATCACTTTTAATTCCGGGTTTGATTATGATCCCTTTGTGCAGTATGATGATTACGGGGCAGTGATCCAGGTTGAGAACGTCCCGATCTATTATGATTATTACGGTCGTGTAGACCAGATCGGCGAAGTGAACATCCGCTACAGGAATGGCAGGTTGTACCGATTGGGAAGCATGCGGGTCTTTTATAACAACCGGGGGTTTTATGATTACCATACCGGCTATATCAATGCATACAACAGGTATTATGTTTACCGACCCTATTACCGGTATTTTGCCAGGCCCGCCGTGGGATTCTGCCTGGTATACAACAGGCCTTACAGGCAATACTATGCCCCGGTCCGATATACTTATTACCGGCCTTACAGGTCTAACCACAGGAGAGCGTATGCCCGGATAGGGGAACATTATACCTATAACAGAGCAAATACCAGGGATCAGGTTTATCGTAATGATAAAAGGGTTGCGGTCCGTGATAATGGTTCCAGGAGGAGTGAGGGCTACCGGAGCAGCAGCAGTTCATCAACCCGCAGCCAATCTTCCGACCGTACCAGCAAAACGGTAAGCAGGTCAGGTGACGGGGTAAGGAGCAGCAGTACAGTGGGACGGAGTTCCAATGACAAATCCGGTACCACTGGAAGAAGCAATGCCGGCAGGAGTGATACCCGTAAGAATTCAGGAACTGTGCGCAGCAGCACCCAAAAAACCGAAACACGGTCCTCAAATACCGGTTCCGGAAGATCCTCCAAAGGGAGCGAGGTGGCTACAGCCCGGAATATCCGGACAACTGCAGGACGAAACGCTGACACCAGGTCGGTCAACCGGCAAGCTACCGGGCAGTCTGTAAGCAACTCAGGGAATACACGACAAAAAGTATCTGCCGGGAATAGCGGCAGGAGTTACGGAAGTGGAAGCGCTATTCAGCGGAGTGCTGCAAAAAAAAGTTCAGACAGGTCCCCGGCACGAAAAGCAGGGAGCAGTGAGATCAGGTCCAGAAGCACCAGCAAAGGCGCTACAGGCAGGACCTCCTCCGGCAGGACCAGTAGTACAGTAAGAAGCAGAAGCACGGGAGTGCAGTAAAGATAGTTTTTAGGTTGGTTAGTTGTTTAGCCCCGCAGTGGATCCGTCCCTGCGGGGTTTTTTTATCCTGCGATGTAAGGTAATGCCAGGAAGGGAAACACGGCTCTATCTGAACCGATCCCTGAACTCTGACAGGATATGGAAAATATCCTTTGATATCCTAAACCTGTACAGGGCAATTATGTACAGGAGGGAGAAAACAATACTCTTGATAGCTATATTGACAAGGGGGTGAAATTCAAGGGGCAGGAAGCAGAGCGGAATACCGAGAACCAGCAGTACCAGGACAATTTTGACCGTCTCCCTGGTGAAGGGTTGTATCCTGAACTTCAGCTGCACGTAGAGTAACTTGATGGTATTATAGATGAAAATAGCCAGAAAAGTGGCAATGGCTGCGCCATTTAATCCAAATTCAGGAATGAGCCAGAGGTTAAAAAGCACAGTGATGACGGCCAGTACTACCCCCATAAGCAAAACATCGCGGTAGTGGTCCGAATTATACAGGATGGCATTGTTGTTCCCCAAAAGGGCATCGTAAATTTTAGTGGCCCCGATCAGGAAAACAATGGTCAAACCAGTGCGGTAGGCATCCGGCAACAACGCATACAGGTCACTGATACTGAGGAGGATCAGTGCAAAGATCATCCCGGATACAACGAATAACGTGAGGGAAGTTTTCTGATAGAGGGTTTTAAGTTGTTGATTATCGCCCCGGTTCATGATCTCTGCGGTGAGCGGATAGGCGATCTGATGCATTGCCCGGGAAGGAACAGCGATGACCATTGCAATGTAGACCGCTACACTGTAATAAGCTACATTTTCGATCTGTATATACTGGTTGATCATAAACCGGTCTATCTCCAGGATGATCACTGCAGCTGAACCCCCAAGGATTATGATTGCACTGTAACTGATAATTTTACCCGTATTCACCGGAAAATTAAAACTCCATTTCGGGGGCATCAGTGAAAACGCATACAGGCTCATAATCACCGTCCGGATACCATACAAAAGGACGAGGGAAACCAGGAACCCTTCCACGTCAATGGTTTTAAAATAAAGAAGAAAAAGTAGCAGCGTCTGTCCAACCCGGACGAATACCTCCTTCATGAAATTCCCGAAAACGGAGCGCATGCGGACCTTGGACCAGGCATAGAAGACTTCAAAATAGGCCATGGCAACACCGATAAGGAAAATGTACCAGACATAATCGCTGACAATGGCATTTTCCCGGGAAAGGAAATTCCCTATTGCATCATTGGCAAAATAACTGACTGCAGCGATGGGGAGTATAAAAAAAAGGGGCAAACCCAGCATCAGTGTCAGGAAACCGCCTTCAGAGGCTGAACCCTGGAAATTGCTGTAATACTTTACAAGGCTGTTGGGTATCCCGAAGGCGAGCAGCGGCATCAGGATGGCAGAAGCCGACAAAATAACGCCAACAAGCCCGAAGTATTCATCCGTTAGGAAGCGGGTATACAGGAAAAGCGTATTCAGGGCCCCTATGGCAAAACCCAGATAGGTAACTACTGTATTGTTCAGCGATTGCTTAAAGATCATTCCCATAACAATAGTTCGGCCAGTTTAGCAGTAAGGGACCTTCTGCTGTATTGTTCCAGGTTCCGGGAATCAACAGTCAAGCCACCTTTTTCGTATAGTTTAAAATAGTCTAAAATTACTTCTTTGAGGGCGGCACGGGAATGGTAATCAAATGCAGCACCTGCATTGGCTTGCTTTAGTATGTCCCCCGCCTCCCACCCTTCTGGGCCAACGGCAATGACAGGCCTCCTGGCTGCAAGGTATTCAAATAATTTCCCCGGGATAATCCCCTTTGTTTCTTCCGAATCGATCTCCACCAACAACAAAACCTGCGCGCGGTGTTGGAATTCCACAGCCCTGGCATGGTCTACATACCCTACTACACGTGTATGTTCCATTAAACCATGCTTTTCCACACCAGAAAGTACCTCCTTACTAACAACTCCTATGAACTGCAACCGGAAAGCCTCCCGGAATTTTTTGTTTTCACGAAGTAGTTCCCCCAGCACCTGCCATAGCACCTCCGGGTTCCTGCCACTGAGGAGGGAGCCGATATGCGATAGCGTAAATTTATCATCCAGACCTGGGGACCCTTCATAGTCCCCGTCATAGCCGTTGGTGATCACCGAAACCGGGGTATCGGTGATCTCATTGAATTCCTTTTGTGTAGTTGCACTGGTAACTATTATTTGATCGGCAGTGCTCAAAACCTGTTTTTCAAGGTTTTTATGTTTTCTGCGGGATGCCTTGCTAAGCTTCAGTTTACTGTGATATCCAATAGAGGTCCACGGGTCTCGGAAATCTGCAACCCACCTGACATGCAGGCTCTCTTTCAGGTGGAGGCCGATCAGGTGCACGCTGTGAGGGGGGCCTGTAGTGATTATGGTGTTTATATTTTCTTTTTTCAGGTATTCAGAAAGGAACTTCACGGAAGGCCGAACCCAGGAAATCCGGGCATCCGGGATAAAGCAATTGCCGCGAACCCAAAGCATTGCTTTCTCCAGGAAAGACTGGTCCTTGCTGTGGATGACCCCCGAACTTATCCGCTTTGTTTTTTTTCCCGAAATCCGGGATGCCCACGCATAGGGTTCCCATATTTTACGGCTCAATACAGTAATTCCCGCTGGGACTTCCTGAAGCAGCGAAGGGTCTCTAAGGACATAATAGGGGTTTTGTGGTATGTATACGACCGGATCAACCCCAAATTCACGCAGGTATGTGACGAATTTCAACCAGCGTTGTACCCCGGGACCCCCAGCGGGAGGCCAATAATATGTGATGATCAGTACTTTATGCATTATGGCTGCGCCTCCTTGCGGGCCCGGATAACTGAAAAACCGATCCCCCCCGCCAGTATCAATACAAACAAAATGGAACTTGCCAGGGTGATTTTACTCCCTTCAGCCACCAATACGGGTTCGAACTTAAACTCCACCGTATGGTCCCCGGCCGGCAATTCCATGGCCCTCAGGGCATAGTTAGCTTTAAAATACGTAGCTGCTTTACCATCTATATAAGCATTCCAACCATGCGGGTAATACATCTCAGAGAACACAGCGATGCCTTTATTGGGGTTCCCCGAGCGGTATGTGAGGTGGTTTGGCTTATAGGATGTAAGGTTTATACTGGCAGTTGATTCCACCGGGTAATTAAACCTTTTAAGGGCTGGAAATTCAGCCGTATTCACGACTGCCTCCCGTTTCACCTCCAGGTTGTCAAGTGCTTTGATTTCTGCATTTGCGGAATTCACCTCCACCAATTTTTGAACGAACCAGGCATTGCCGGCGGCATCCGGGTTCAGGGCAGCATAGCTCTTTCCCTCCGCATCCTGTTGTATCACATATTTTACGTTCAACATGTTCAGGACACGTGTATTGTTTTTATAGATATGGAAATCGAACAGGTCCTGAATAACTGCAGGCTTAGCTGCATGGTATCCCCAAATTGACTGGTGGAAAAAAGCCGTTCTCCCCCCACTGCCGGAAGCGGTTTCTGACGGGTCATACACCCTGAAGATACTGGTATCCTGGCGTATCTGTTTATCATAGGCCATTTCCTGGAAGGGTTGGTCCATCTGGCGCTGGCGTACAAAATCCCCCTTGTTCACATACCTGAGATCCACCCCGGCCAGGTCAATTACGATCAGCAGCCCCAGCAAAATGATGGCAATGGTCTGAGGCAGCTTTTTTTTGAGGTACATCCACAGGGTTAACGCGGCCAACAGCACAAAAATCATGGACCGGATGGTATCACTGATATACACCGCCTCCCGGTCTCGCCGGATCATCGTCATCAGCTCATCCCCGAAATACCGCTTATAGGATTCATCCGAAAGTCCGGTAAAGTCAAAGCTTCCTTTGAACACCAGGAATACCGCACTGATCCCTGCAACTATAAAGAATCCAAATTTTAGTGCCCGAACCTTCCGGTTTGTTTCGATGGTGGGTTTAAAGAAGTATACCAATGTCATTACCGCCAGCAGCGGGGCACAGAGTTCCAGGATAACCTGTATGGAGGAGACGGCCCGGAACTTGTCATACAACGGGAAATAATCTATCATAAAATCTGTGAGCAGGCTGAAATTTTTACCCCAGGAAAGGAGCAAAGCCATCAGGGCGCCACCTACAAGCCACCACTTGGTGCGGCCCCTGACCAAAAACATCCCGATAATGAAAAGAAAAAAGATTATGGCGCCTATATAGGCGGGAGCGGCCACAATAGGCTGATCGCCCCAGTACAGCGGCATGCTTTTCGTGAATTCCAGGGCACGGGAACGTGGGAGTCCTTGTTCTGTGAGGTAATCGTATGCTTTGGAATCCGTGCCAAGGTCTTCCCCGTTGGATCCGCCGAAAAGCCTTGGGATGAACAAGTTAAAGGATTCCGTAATGCCATAGCTGAACTGGGTGATGTATTCCCTGCTCAATCCTCCTGCATTCCCGGATTCCGCGCCATCGGGTCCTATTGTCAATTCCGATTTTCCCCGGGTACTCCAATCCGCATATTCCTTGGTTGCCATAAGGGCAGTGGCGTTGGCAGCAATTCCAAGGATGACAGCCCCTACTAAAATCCCCACCACGCTAAAGAAATGTTTCAGGCTTTTATTCCGGATGGCATCAATGAGGTACGCAAGGCCCAGGATCACGACCAACAACATAAAATAATAGGTCATCTGGTAATGGTTGGCACCTATTTCAAGCGCCATGGCAAGCGCGGTAAGCAGGAAACCCCACAGATACTTTTGCGGAAGGTGAGGATGATCCCGCCAAGGACCATGGGCAAATATGCAATGGCATGTGCCTTGGCATTATGTCCCACCCCCAGGATTATGATGAGATAGGTGGAAAAACCAAATGCAAGAGCCCCGAGTACAGCCAGCCTGTAATCCACTTTCATGCAGCAAAGCAGGATATAGAAACCGATGAAATAGAGGAAAAGATAATCTGCCGGCCTTGGAAGGAATCGTATGACCCTGTCCAGTTTCTTCACATAGTCGTGCGGGTAATAAGCCCCCAACTGGTAGGTGGGCATCCCCCCGAACGCACTGTTGGTCCAATAGGGTTCGGTATCCGTTTTTTTACGGAATTCATTTTGTTCCCGGGCCATCCCCGTAAATTGTTCTATGTCTGACTGCCGGATGGTTTTGCCCTGGAGGACCGGGTAAAAATAGGCTAGGGAAGCCACCACAAAGAAAACAAGTACAAAAAAATGGACAAATAAAGCGTTAACTTCTTTCTTCATTCAGTGGGTCTAGGCATTTTGGTTAGTCGATCTCCTCAAAATCAATATACTCTCCAACCTTTTCGGATGGCTTTTTATCGCGGGCCGATCGGCTTTTGGAGTTTGCATTCCCTATCTGGTCTTCTTCGGACTGCGCCGGTCCGTTGAATTGCCCGAAGGTTTCCTGGAAGTGCTTTTCAGCCTTCCTGGCAATGTATGCAAAAAATTTGGGAGCCAGCCACCGGCCTATTATTTTAAGCAGGTAGTAGCCCAGGAGAATTATTAATATCGTTCGTAAAAAACCCATATTATTCAAAGAATATATATCAAAAATACAATTCCGACGTTGTATTAAGGGAACAAAAGTCATAAAATAATAATAAAACAAGGCCCAATCCCATATGCCCAAGATGATTTCAATTCATAAGTTCAGCTGTTTTCTATTCCTTGCCCTGCCATTTACGGCCCTTTCTCAATATACCGACGTTATTAATTCCAACCGGCCCGGGCTCTCCGTGAGTGCATACGCAGTAGGCAAGAATGTTGTCCAGTTGGAGACCGGGCTGTTTTATGAACAACAGGACCACAGCTTGCTCAATACGCAATCCAATATTCTTGGCGGCGACCTGTCTGTGCGCTACGGGCTGTTTTTTGAGCGGTTGGAGCTGAATTGGGAAGGTACATTCCAGAACGAAAAAATAACCTACGCCAGTGTTGGCTTGGAGGGGACCAAAACGGATTTTTACAGAAACAGGCTGGGCTTAAAATACCTCGTTTATGACCGCTTTAAAAATCCTGAAAATTCAAAACCCAATCTATACAGCTGGAGAGCCAACCATGTGTTTCAACTCAAGAACCTGATCCCTTCCGTTTCGGTATACGCCGGGGCAAATTTTAACCTGGGAGACAACCCGTATTATGCAGGGGATGGAACCATATCCCCCAGGGCCATGATCGCCACTCAGAGCAGTGTAAGCTCCCGCATGGTACTGATCTCCAACATTGCTTATGACCGCATAGGAACCGATTTTCCGGAATGGAGCTATACCCTTTCCCTGTCACACGCCTTCAGGAACCCGAAATGGAGTGTCTTTGTTGAAAATCAAGGGATCAAGAGCGACCGATATGCAGATCAGCTGATCCGCAGTGGGGTGGCCCACCTCATTGGTGATAATTTCCAGGCCGATATCAATTTCGGGACCAGCTTTAAAAATACACCTACCCGTATCTTTATTACCGGGGGATTTTCGTATCGGCTCGATTTCCACAATGATGCCCCGAAGGCTATTGAAGATGAAAGCGCCGGGGAGAACGGGGGGCCCATCCGAAAAAATTCAATGAAGAAGAAGAAATCGGGACGGAAAGGATCCGGTGCAGAAGATATTGACCTTGGTCCTACCAAAAAACAATTGAAAAAATTAAGGAAAAAGGAAAAAAGAAAAAGTCTGGCGGCGGTGAAATCGATTTTTAGTACCACCCGGCCCTCCCCCACCTATAAAGTTTGCATTCAATTTTAAACTCTTCCTAAATATTGCTAATATTGACCTTCCAAACAGAGGGTATGGTCACTATTAAAGAAGCTCTTACTAAAGCGGATCTCAAAAAATTCGTAAAATTTCCGTTCACACTCTATAAAGATTCCCCCTATTGGGTCCCTCCTATCATCAATGATGAACTGGAGAGCTTTAATAAGGCCGTTAACCCGGTTTTCAAGGACGCCGATGCATGGTTTTACCTGGCGTTCAAAGGGGAAGAATTGGTGGGCAGAGTGGTCGCTGTTATCAACTGGATTGAAGTTAAGCAGCAAAAAGTCCCTAAAATGCGTTTCGGCTGGTTCGATTTTATTGATGATCCCGAAGTTTCACAGGCCTTGCTCGAGAAAGTTGTGGCGCTGGGAAGGGAGCACAAATTAACCTATATGGAAGGCCCTGTAGGTTTTTCGAACCTCGATAAGGTAGGTGTCCTTACCGAGGGATTCGACCATATCGGAACTATGATCACCTGGTACAACCACCCGTACTATCAGGCGCATTATGAAAGGTTTGGCATGGTGAAGGAAAAGGAATACCTGGAAAACAAATTCCCTGCAGCGAATGCCGATCCTAAACTTTTTGCTAAGGTTCAGCTGCTTATCAAGGAACGGTACGGACTACGGGAAATGAATTTTAGCAAGACACGGGACATTATGCCATGGGTAGATAAAATGTTCGACCTTTTCAATGAAACCTATTCCAGTTTAGCCTCCTTTGTTCCGATCACCCCCGTCCAAAAAGCCTATTTCAAGAAAAAATACATCAGTTTTATCAACCCGGAATATATCAAATTCATAATTGATAAGGATGAGAACCTGATTGCCTTTGCGATTGTGATGCCGTCCTATTCAGAAGCGTTGCAGAAGGCCGGGGGGCGGTTGTTTCCGTTCGGGATCTTCCATTTACTGAAAGCGAAAAAGCAGAGCAGGGATGTTATCTTCTACCTGATCGGTATCCATCCTGAATACCAGAGTAAAGGTGTAACCGCCATTATCTTCAATGAATATTACCACACCTTTACAAAAAAACGAATTGAGACCTGTTACCGGACGCCGGAATTAGAGGAAAATGTGGCGATACGTCAAATGTGGAAGCATTTTGACCCGGTTATCTACAAACGCAGGAGAACCTACCGGAAGGATCTGGGGTAGCGTGCTATCCGGATAGCAGTCACTTTAATTTAATGGATTTTATTCGCCCATTGCAGCGGCAACGGCAGCTGAAAGCCTTTTATAGGTGCCATTTTCCAATCGCTCCCGAATGACAGAAAACGCATCAAGGGTGACGGAAATATCTTCCATAGTATGTGTAGCCGTAGGGATCATTCGTAACAGGATAAGCCCTTTTGGGATAACTGGGTATACGACTATCGAACAGAAGATACCATGATTTTCACGCAGGTCCTTTACCAGGGCCATGGCTTCGGGGATACTGCCATTAAGGTATACGGGGGTAACACAACTGGAGGTGGTACCGATGTCAAATCCTTTTTCCTTCAAACCGTTCTGCAGGGCATCAACATTCTCCCAGAGTTTGCTTTTAATTCCGGCATGGTACGAAGCATGTCGAGTCGTTTAAGGGCACCTTTTACGTAGATCATTGGCAGGGACTTGGCAAACATCTGCGACCGCAGGTTATATTTGAGGTAATCAATGATCTCTTTATCGGCTGCCAGAAAAGCACCTATGCCGGCCATGGATTTTGCGAAAGTGGCAAAATAAACATCGATATCCTCCTGTACTCCCTGCTCCTCACCTGCCCCGGCGCCTGTTTTACCAAGCGTACCAAAACCATGGGCGTCATCTACCAGGAGCCTGAAATTGAATTTTTCTTTCAGTGCTACAATTTCCCTTAATTTACCCTGTTCCCCACGCATGCCGAATACACCTTCTGAGATCACCAGGATACCGCCGCCTGTCTGGTCAGCCATTTTGGTGGCGCGTTCCAGGTTTTTTTCAAGGCTTTCTATATCGTTGTGTTTAAATGTAAAGCGTTTGCCCATATGCAACCGGACCCCATCTATGATACAGGCATGGGAATCCACGTCATATACTATGATATCGTCCTTTGAGACCAATGCATCGATAGCCGACATAATTCCCTGATAGCCAAAGTTCAAAAGATAGGACGATTCCTTGTTGACAAAATCGGCAAGCTCCCGTTCCAGTTGTTCATGGAAATCGGTATGCCCGCTCATCATCCTGGCCCCCATAGGATAGGCCGCACCATGTTCCATAGCGGCTTCGCCGTCTACTTTTTTGATCTCCGGCAGATTTGCCAATCCAAGATAATCATTGATGCTCCACGTGATCACTTCTTTGCCCTGGAATTTCATCCTGTTGGAAATAGGGCCTTCCAGTTTTGGGAAAACAAAATAACCTTCAGCCTGGGATGCCCACTTACCAAGGGGGCCCTTGTTTTCAACGATTCTTGCAAATAAGTCTTTCATGTAATCTGGTTTGGAGTTTTGCCAATTGGTATCTGGTAAGGCGTTCAAGGAATTTCCGTGGTGAATACCTTTACTAACGCGCAAAATTATGGATTTTTACCTAGGATTCATAAATTATTTTAAGTCCCAAGAAAAAAGGGCAATGATCCATCAGTTCATTGCCCTTATACTATAAGTTAACCGTATTATTTTACAAATTGTATTTCCTGTGGGGATGCAGCGTGTTTGCTGTCAAAGAATCCCTGGTCATTCATCCACTGGTCACTGTATATTTTGCTCATATACCGTGAGCCATGGTCCGGGAATACGACCACTACCCTGCTATCGCCGGTGAATTCACCTTTTTCGTTCAATTGTTTTACAGCCTGCATGGCAGCCCCGCTGGTATACCCTACCAGCATCCCTTCAGCCTGGCAAATTTCCCTGGCCATGTGCGCACTATCCTCATCGGAAACCTTTATGAATTCATCGATAACGCTGAAGTCCGTGGCATCAGGGATTAGGTTTTTACCCAGTCCTTCAATCCGGTACGGGTAGATCTCGTTTGTATCCAACTCACCGGTTTCATGGTATTTCTTCAGCACAGACCCATAAGCATCAACGCCTATAACCCGGATGGCCGGGTTCTGTTCCTTCAGGTAACGGGCCGTTCCGGAAATGGTGCCCCCCGTACCGCTGCAGGCAATAAGGTGTGTTATATACCCGTTGGTCTGCTCCCATATTTCAGGGCCGGTTGATTTATAATGTGCATCAATATTCAGTTCGTTGAAATATTGATTGATATAGATCGAACCTTTTGTTTCCTGGTGAAGCCGTTTGGCCACCTGGTAATAGGAGCGCGGATCATCAGCACTTACGTGCGCCGGGCAGACATAAACCTTGGCACCCATGGTGCGCAACATGTCTATTTTATCCTTGGATGACTTGGAACTGACCGCCAATATGCAGTCATAACCTTTGATGATGCTCACCATGGCAATACTGAAACCGGTATTGCCCGAAGTTGTTTCAATGATGGTACTACCCTTCACCAGCAGGCCCTTCCGTTCTGCCTCCTCAATAATGTACATGGCAACCCTGTCCTTTGCAGAATGTCCGGGATTGAAAGCTTCCACCTTGGCGTAAAATTCACCGGAAAGGCCAGAGGCTATCCTATTTAGTTTGATTAGTGGGGTATTTCCTATAAGATCCAGGATATTGCTGCAGGCTTTTATCTTTTGTTCCATAAAGCTAGGTTAGCCACACAGGATGTCATCATCATCCCGTATTATTGGCGTAAAATTACTAATTTTTTTTAATTAATGTATTTTACCCTCTAAATCGAGTAAAAATGCATATTCTTTGGCCACTTCCTTAAGGGCTTCAAATCTCCCGGAAGCACCGCCATGACCGGCGTCCATATTGGTGTCCAAAAATAGAAGATGGTCATCCGTCTTATGTTCCCGAAGCTTTGCAACCCATTTGGCGGGTTCCCAATACTGGACCTGGGAATCATGGAGCCCTGTTGTCACCAGGATATTCGGGTACTCCTGTCTTTTAACGTTATCATAGGGAGAATATGATTTCATATAGTAATAAAATTCCTGGTCATTGGGATTTCCCCATTCATCATATTCCCCTGTGGTGAGTGGAATGGACTCGTCCAGCATGGTCGTGATCACATCTACAAAAGGTACCGCGGCTATTACCCCGTTATAAAGCTCGGGTGCCATATTAACAACTGCGCCCATAAGCAATCCACCGGCCGAGCCGCCATAGGCATATAAATGTTCCTTACTGGTATACTTATGGTTTATAAGGTAGTGGGAACACGCGATAAAATCAGCGAATGTATTTTTTTTATGCAATAATTTACCATTGTCATACCAGGGCCTGCCAAGGTATTCGCCTCCCCTTACATGGGCAATGGCATAAATAAATCCCCTGTCGAGCAAACTTAGCCTTATCGTGGAGAAATAAGGGTCGGAGGTGCTGCCATAGGAACCATAGCCGTATTGCAGGAGGGGGCTTGTACCGTCTTTGGGAGTATCCTTGTGGTATACGAGCGAAATAGGAATTCTAGCACCGTCCGGAGCCGGGGCCCAAACCCGTTCCGAACGGTAATTTTCCCGGTTGAATTTACCCCCCTGCACTTCCTGTTCCTTTTTAACTTCCTTTTCCCGGGTCCTCATGTTAAAATCGATGATGGCATATGGCGAGGTCATGGCGTTATAGACATAGCGCAGCGTTTCGGTATCAAAATCCGGATTTACGTAGGCATAGGCAATATAGGTCTCATTATCAAAAGGCAGATAATAACTTTCTGATCCATCCCATTTTGAGACTTTCAGCTTATTGAGGCCGTTATCGCGCTCGGAAAGGACATAATAATCCCTGAATATTTCAATATCCTCCAAAAGCACATCTTCCCTGTGGGGGATGAATTCCTCCCAATTGCCAGCAGAAGTGTCTTCTTCCCCCACCTTCATCAGTTTGAAATTCGTTGCCCCGTCTTTGTTGGTCAGTATGTAAAAATCAGTATTATAGTGTGAGATGGCATATTCCACACCCCGTTCCCTGGGCGCAAACATCTTGAATTTCCCATCAGGTTCTGCGGCAGGCAGGTATTGAAACTCAGATGTAAGCGTACTGGTAGACCCTATGATGATGTATTTTTTGGATTTTGTTTTATATACAAAGGTGTAAAAGCTGTCATCCTTTTCATGATATACCAATACATCTTCTTCCGGCGGGGTGCCCAGGATGTGTTTGTATATTTTATTGGAACGGAGGGTAACCGGGTCGTTCTTTGTATAGAACAACGTCTTGTTATCAGTAGCCCAAACCGAGCTTCCCGTGGTTTGTTCCAATTTGTCGGGATACAGCTCCCCGGAGCTTAAATTTTTGATCTGGATGGTGTACTGCCGCCGGGCCACCGTATCTGTGCCAAAGGCTGCAAGTTGGTTGTCCGGGCTGACTGAAATCCCGTGCAGGTTGAAATATTCATGTCCCGCTGCCAGTTCATTGCAATTGAAAAGTATCTGCTCTTCTGCCTGGAGTGTTCCTTCCTTCCGGGAATAGATGGGATATTCCTTACCGGTTTCATAGCGCGTAAAGTACCAATAGCCATTCTGTTTGTAGGGTACCGAGGTATCATCTTCCTTTATCCTGGCCTTCATCTCCCTGTATAATGTTTTCCGGAGCCCCCTGGTATGCGCTGTCAATGCCTTGTAATATTCGTTTTCCTTCTCCAGATACGCCAATACATCCTTGTTCTCCCGCTCATTGAGCCAAAAATAATTATCAATGCGGACATCACCGTGCTTTGTGAGTTCGGTAGGGATCTTTTTAGCTATTGGGGTACTTACTGTGATCATATATTTTGGAAATTTTGCCAGGAAACAGCAAAAATAATACTTACTAAATGAACAATTCCATTTTTTCTGTTCAGCCTTATAAATACTTTGTTTAATGGAACAATTTAGTAATTTAGATGTCAGGAATTTTAATACAGAAATTATGTTTGGTGATCTGATGGGAATGATGGGAAAATTAAAGGAAACCCAGGAAAAGGTAAAAGCGACAAAGGAACGGCTGCATACCGTTACCCTGGAGGAAAAATCAGCTGACAACCTGCTGTCGGTCGTGATAACCGCCAACCGGGAAGTAAAATCAATTACCATGGATGACAGCCTGCTGGCAGACAAGGAGCAATTGGAGGATTACCTTCTCCTTACAATTAACAAGGCAATTGCAAGGGCTACAGAGATCAACGAAAAGGAACTTGCGGCAGTAGCCAGGGAGGGAATGCCTAATATCCCGGGCCTGGACAGCCTGTTGCAATGATTTCGGTATCGTAAATTTACGGCATAAAAAAGGCTTCAGATCCTCAATGGCAGAAGCCTTTCAATGGTTGGTTAGTATGTGAATTTGTTATGGTTCCTGAACGAACCTTACGAGTAATAGCGGTACGGTATGTCCACAATATACAAAAATTTCGCAAATGGCCATGAGGTTGTCCTTTCAATAAAATCCTGTATTTTTAAACAAAAAGGTGCCGTATCATGATTGAGGTAAAAAAAATCAACGACCAATCGTACCGGTTTTTTCTAAAATCGAAATCTGGGAATACCCTTTTGAACAGTGTGGATTTTGTCAATGAAGATGAAGCGATGGAAACAGTGGGAAAACTGACCCCTTTGCTCCGGGAACAAGGGGTTTTTGAAAGGAGGACGGACCATAGTGGTAAATTCCTGTTCAGCCTGAAGGATACCGATGGGAAGCTGATAGGGGAAAGCGGATTGTATAGTTCCGAAGCCGGAATGGAAAATGGCATTAAGAACCTACGAAAGCACCTCGCGTCCATCAGCGATACCAATTCCCGATAAATCGGACAGAACCCTTTCCAATTCCACATGCATGGCATCTGTATAATCGAGATGTGTTACCATGCGCAATTTGCCCTGGCCCATTTCGATGATATGGATATCGCGTGATAAGAGGTGCTCCCTGAACGCTGCGGCACTGAGCTGCTCCGGATCCATTTCAAAAATAATAATGTTGGTCTCCACCGGCTCCACTTTTTTGACCGCCGGGAGTTGGCTTAAAAATCCGGCTATTTCCAACGCTTTCCGGTGATCATCCGCCAGCCGGTTGATGTGGTTGTCCAGCGCATAGATCCCGGCTGCGGCCAGGTAGCCTGCCTGCCGCATCCCGCCTCCCAAAACTTTTCGGATCCTCAGGGCCTTTTTTATCAATTCTTTATCTCCGATAAGAACCGATCCAACAGGACATCCCAGGCCTTTGCTGAGGCAAACACTGATGGAATCGAATATTTCGCCAAACTGTCGTGGTGATTGGTCCCTGGCTACTATGGCATTCCAGATTCGGGCACCGTCCAGGTGGTAGGCCAACCTGTGTTTTTTACATACGGCATGGATCCTGTGCAATTCGTTCATTTGCCAACAGGCACCTCCTCCTTTATTGGTAGTGTTCTCTATACACACCAGCGATGTCAACGGGCTGTGGTAAAAATCGGGTGGGTTGACAGCAGCCGCTACCTGTTCTGCTGTCATCATTCCCCGGTTGCCATCTACCAGTTTACAGGAAACCCCGCTGTTAAAACTGACGCCACCCCCTTCATAGTTGTACACATGGGCATATTTGTCGCATATCAATTGGTCTCCCGGCTGTGTATGTAGTTTGATGGCTGTCTGGTTTGCCATGGTGCCGCTTGGAAAAAAAAGGGCTGCTTCCCTTCCAAACAGCGTAGCTAATTTGTCCTCCAATGCGTTTACAGAAGGGTCTTCCTTAAATACATCATCCCCTACCGCTGCAGCCATCATAGCCTGAAGCATTCCCGGGGTTGGTTTGGTTACCGTATCACTGATTAGGTTTATCTTCACGTTTCAAAAAAATTAGTGCAGACAGTCCATTCCTATAGGAGAACCATCCGGGATTTTCGGGGCAGGAACAAGTTTAAACAATTCCGGGAATTCGTAGAAATTCCGGATCCTCCGAACAATTTCAGCAGCATAGGGATTTTTTTCAGATGAAAAGGAAGCCCTTAATTTTCCCAGCTGGTCATGGGCGATCATATTTACCTGGGGGTGAACATCCTCACTGGCAGCGAGGTTCATGATATAATACAGTGCCCTGAAATTGATACTTTCCTGGACTTCATTCAGATAAGAGTCCTTATGCCGTAGCTCGAGCGCTTTTTGTACCACATCTTCCAACACTTCCGCCAATCCAAGGTTTTTTCCATCCAGGCTTTTTTGCTGGATAAGCCTGGAGGCCCTTTCCGGGTTGAGCAGCAGCGATAAGGTCATATCTGCTGCAGTCTCCGCAGCTGACAGGGCATCAAATGTGACACCCGATCTTCCGCTGAAAGATTCCCGGGTCCTCTCATATCCAATGGCCCGCGGTGGGAAAAGCTCCAATTTATCCTTAGGCACGGCAATTATTGCAGCATCCAGGGTCTTCATCAATCCCTGCAGGGCGCTTTTTTGGGCAGCTTTATCAACCACTTTCACTGCAAATTGCCCACCCCCTTTTACTGCATAATTGTAATCCAGGCCGCCAATTACCTTTGCGACAGCCTCTGCCTGGTACCTGTGGAAGAAATAAAGGGGTACAAAAACATCTTCCAGCACGGTATTTGGTTCATTCTTGCGGATGTTGTCAATGGAAAAATTTTGAATGGCCACATCTCTGACCTCCAGTACCCGGGAAAGCTCATCTGCTGCGCTCATCCCGTTATCCCATAGGTGCGCCAGGGGGTGTGCCCCTCCCTCGGGCCTCGCATCCTGATCGGAAATATATCGGAGGCCGCGTTGCTGGGCTCCGTCCAATATCTTATTTAAGGCATCCTGCTGTGCTACGTCATCCGGAAAATCAGTGTAAGCGTACGCCACTATTACGTTGTCCCATTCCCCTATCCCCTTGGCGTAGGCATTGGAAAAATCAATTCCGTCCTTGGTAATGCTAAATTGGGGATGCGGATAATCCATTACCGAAGCCCGGTTATTGGTACTTGCGGCAAAATTATGGGCAAATCCCAGGGTATGCCCTATTTCATGGGCTGAAAGCTGCCGGATCCGGGCGAGGGCCAGCTCCAGCATAGGGGAATTATTGTTATCATCAGCCGCAAACGGTTTGTTCATCAATGCCTGGGCGATCAGGAAATCCTGCCGAATCCTCAGGCTTCCAAGGCTTACATGCCCTTTGATGATCTCCCCGGTCCTGGGGTCCGTTACGCTGCTCCCGTAACTCCAGCCCCGGGTAGACCGGTGCACCCATTGAATGACGTTGTAGCGAACGTCGAGCGGGTCTGCATCATCGGGTAACATCTTTACCTGGAAGGCATCTTTATACCCGATGCTTTCAAACGCCTGGTCCCACCATTTTCCGCCTTCCAGCAAAGCCGACCGTACAGGTTCCGGGGTGCCGTTATCGAGATAATATATAATAGGTTCAACGGGTTCGCTCACGGCGGCAGCGGGATCCTTCTTCTGGAGCCTGTGCCGTGTAATAAAGCGTTTTACAATAGGCTCTTCCACAGGTGAAGCATAGTCATAATAGGAGAACGGATAGGATCCGCTCCGGGGATCGAATGCCCTCTTCTGATATGCCAGGTCTGGTAATTCGACAAAGGAATGGTGCTGCGACACGGTTATCAGTTCGGGATTGGGCACTACCGAACGGATATACTCCCCTTTTGGCTCACCCTTAAAGGTTAACAGCACATCGAATTCCACATTGCTTGGAAAAGCCTTGGTGCGATCCATGTCCATTGCGCTTTTGGTCTTATCCAGGGAATAGCTCCCCTGCCCTGACTGCTGGAGCCTGGATACGACGCCGTGTACATCCTGCAGAAGGAAATCAGTAATATCTATAATGTATCGCCCATCTGTTTCAGACTCAATCTTAAACCCGTACAGTATGGATTTGGCAAAGGCCTGTTCCACAGATTTTTTCTCCAGGGCATTTTCGGTTAAGGCGCGGAATCGGAGGTTAGGCTGTATCAAAAGCAATTTGTTGCCGGCTTTTTTAAAGTAAACAACCTGTTCATTGCCCAGTTGTCCCCTATCCAGCCCGATATCATTGCTCCCTATACCACTGCTGAGGGAATAAACATATAAAAACTCATCATCCAACCTGGAAACTTCCAAAAAAACCTTGTCGGTCGTATCATCTACATAATAATTGAAAAAACCTTTATGCTCCTTGTAATTGGTGCTGTCTTTGGAAAATTGGGAAAATGCAGGTAGTGAAAGGGTCAGGATGGCCAATAGTAACAGAATGTTCCTCATAGTTTAAAATAATCTCAAAGTTAGGCCAATTTATGAAATATCCTGCGGGGATGCCCTGGCCCGTCTTTGATTTTTACACAGGTACAGTGGATAAATTTCGATTTATTAAAAATTCATCCTTGATTATTGTTTAATTCCCATTTCAAATGTTGCGGAAAACCAGTAACTTATCGCAAATAATTCCACTATGCCAACGACCAACAATACGATTTTTTCCTCCTACCAGCGAAATCCGGGGTTATTTGATGAGGTTTTCAACCAGAAAGGAAACATCATTTCATTATACCAGAAGTTGTTCACCTTATACGGGGAGCATTCCATACAGGATTACGTGGCACTTAACAGCAAGGCAAAAGCTTCTTTTTTCAACCAGGGGATCACCTTCCAGGTCTATAGTGAAAAGGATACACAGGAAAAAATATTCCCGTTCGACCTGTTCCCCAGGATCATCGATGCCGAGGAATGGGATGTCATAGAAAAAGGGGCCATCCAGCGGTGTAAGGCGCTGAACCTGTTCCTGTGGGACCTCTACCATGACAAAAAGATCATCAAGCAGGGGATCGTACCCCTGGACCTCATCAGTTCATCTGCCAATTACCTCCACCAGATGATCGGGATAGACCCTCCGGGCGGTATCTACAACCATATTTCCGGAACCGATATCATTAAGCATTCCGATGGGAACTACTATGTCCTGGAAGACAATATCCGTTGCCCTTCGGGGGTCAGTTATGTGATCTGCAACCGCACGGCACTGAAAAGGGCTTTATTCGGGGTTTTTAACCATTACAAGACCCATACGGTGACCAATTATGCAGAGAACCTCCTGGAAGTTCTGGAAACCGTCAAGCCCCATGGGGTTGACATCCCTACCTGTGTGGTCATTACCCCCGGGATGTTCAATTCAGCTTTTTATGAGCACTCCTACCTCGCAAAAACCATGGGTGTTGAATTGGTGGAGGGGCGCGATTTGTTCGTGGAGAACGATTTTGTTTACATGAAGACCATTCGGGGACCCAAAAAAGTAGATATAATCTATAGGAGGGTAGACGACCAGTTTATAGATCCGCTCGAATTCAAAGCGGATTCAACCCTTGGCGTGCCCGGGCTTTTTGCCGCCTATAAAAAAGGCAATGTAAGCCTTGCCAATGCCCCTGGTACGGGTGTGGCAGATGACAAGGCGGTCTATACCTACATGCCCCAGATCATTAAATATTACCTGGACGAGGAGCCCATCCTCAACAATGTGCATACCTACCACTGCAGCCGGCCCGATGAGCTGTCCTATGTGCTGGAGCATATCAATGAACTGGTTATAAAGCCGGTGGATGAGGCAGGAGGATACGGCATTTCAATCGGCAACAGGCTTACAAAAGAAGAAACCGAGGATGTCCGGCGACAGGTTAAGGCAGATCCCCGAAAATATGTCGCACAACCCATCATGTCACTTTCCGTGCATCCTACCTATATTGAGGACAGTGAATCCTTTGAACAGCGCCATGTTGATCTCAGGACCTTTACACTGCTCGGCAAGGATACCGAATTTGTCCTCAAAGGAGGCCTTACAAGGGTAGCGCTAAAGAAGGGAAACCTTATTGTTAACTCATCCCAGGGGGGAGGATCCAAAGATACCTGGGTTTTAAAAAAATAATCACATGCTAGCACGAGTTGCCAATAATCTTTTCTGGATGGGCCGATATATTGAACGTTCTGAACATATTGCAAGGTACCTGAACGTAAATTATTTTGCCTCCCTGGATGCCCCCAATGAATATTCCCAATCGCGCCAGTTTGTTCTGCGTTCCATGATGTATATGGTGGGGGAACCCGTCCTGGATGAATCCGCTGAACTGCAGGAAGAAGAAATATTCTACCGGATTGGCCTTGATCCCTCCTATCCATTCTCAATTATCAATAATGTTAAGTATGCCCGTGAAAATGCCAACAGCGCACGGGACCTGATATCGACAGAATTGTATGAAAGCATCAATAAATTTTACCATTTTGTGTGCAACTACCCGGTAGATTCCTATGTGAAGCGCGGGCTCTATGATTTCACGGTAAATGTAACGGAAATGAGTTCCGTCCTGCGGGGGAAGATCCGCGGTACGCTCTTACATGATGAAGTTTATGCCATTATCCTGATGGGTATTAATATTGAAAGGGCTTCACAGATCATCCGCATCATCAACTCGAAATATAATGATGCACAGATGGCAAAGGGAAGCTATGCAGACAAATTCAGAAATAGCTTTGAATGGACAACCTTGCTCAAATGTGCAGAATCTTATGACATGATGAGAAGGTTTTACAAAAAGACACCCAACAGTGTAAGTACCCTGGAATTCCTGATCCTGAACCCGGATTGCCCCAGGTCTGTAATGAATTGCCTGAACCAGGTGTGTTACCATATTGATACCCTGGATCATACCAAAGGCTATAACAAATCTTCCACCGCCTTCCTGGTGGGAAAGGTCCGGGCAGAATACCAGTTTAAGCTGATCGAAGAGATTGAAGGGGATGTAAAGAAATTCCTCGAAAGCATCCTGGACAGCCTGACACAAATCAGCCAGAAAATGGAAAAGGAATTTTTTGATTATTAATCAGGTGTGTACGGCACCTTTCATCCATTTAAAGCTATGTCATTAGAATATACCATTGCCTATGCGGCAGAGAATGAATATGACGACTGGGTCCGGGAGGCCTATTGGCAATTTTTGATCATCCCCGAACAGAACGACAGCCAATCCCATGTATCCATTGAATTTTCAAACTCGATGCATGCCCCTAATGAATATTCAATTAACGGGTTGGGCTTCCGCACTATCCGGGTACATCCAAGGACCCGATTTAAATCCATATCCTTTGAAGCTTCCTTCAAACTGATCAAGCATGAAGTCAATCCCTTTGATTTTGATCCGGTTGAAGATATCTCCCGGGAATACAGTAAGATCAACGACATGGGGTTCAAGGCAGACCATGAACCATTTTTACGATCCACCAGGTATACCAGTATCCCGGAAAACCATGCCGAATATTATACCTTTCAGAAAGAGGTCAACCTTTTTGATAACCTCCGGGCCATGAACAACTGGACCTATGAATATATCCGCTTTAAGACCGGCGTCACGGATGTCCATACCGACCTGGAAGAAGTAATTCAAAAACGGCAGGGGGTTTGCCAGGATTTTACACATTTATTTTGTGCGATTGCCCGTAAAAACGGGATCCCGGCCCGGTATGTATCAGGCTACCTGCATCAGGGAAACGGATATTTCGGGGACTCACAAATGCATGCGTGGGCGGAAGCTTTTGTGCCCGGCATAGGTTGGATTGGATTTGACCCCACCAACGACCTTCTTGCCAGCAGCAACCATATTAAAGTTGCGCACGGGAAAGACTATACAGACTGCTCCCCGCTGAAAGGCGTGGTATATGGCCGCGGGAACAATGAAACCCGGCATACCGTCCAGGTTTCCGCACAACAGCAATAAGCCCACATGTTATGTGAAATTGTTATGTTAACTTTAAAAAGTGTGGTATTTTTGGGCAAAATTGATAGTATATGGTAACAACAGACCATCAGAAAGGCCTGATGGAGCGCCTTGGAGCGCTGAGGAGGTATCTTTGACATAGATGCCAAACGCATCGAAATAGAGAACGAGGAGGAAAAAACCCTGGAACCCGGATTCTGGGATAACCCCCAGGAAGCAAGGGAACAAATGAAGCAGATTCAGTTTAAAAAGAACTGGGTAGCTGAGTTTGAGGAAGCCCGGTCGCATATCGGTGACCTCGAAGTACTGCTGGAATTCCTGGAACTGGGCGAAGTTCCCATGGCGGAAGTAGAAACCATTTATGGCAAAGCGCTGGATGCCATCGAAAAATTGGAATTCCGGAATATGCTTTCGGAAGAAGGGGACGAGATGCCAGCCGTGCTGCAGATTACTGCAGGCGCAGGAGGGACGGAGAGTTGCGACTGGGCTGCCATGTTGATGCGCATGTATATGATGTGGAGCGAGAAGAATGGTTACAAGGTAAAGGAACTGAACTACCAGGAAGGCGATGTTGCAGGTATAAAAACGGTAACCCTGGAAATTGACGGGGAATATGCTTTTGGATGGCTGAAAGGGGAAAATGGTGTGCACAGGCTGGTGCGCATCTCCCCGTTCGACAGTAATGCCAAGAGGCATACTTCCTTTGTTTCCGTTTACGTATATCCCCTTGTCGATGACAGCATAGAAATTGAGGTAAACCCAGCGGATGTGGAGATTACCACGGCCCGATCAAGTGGTGCGGGGGGTCAGAATGTCAATAAGGTGGAAACCAAAGTACAGCTGGTGCATAAACCAACCGGGATCCATATTTCATGCTCAGACTCCCGGTCCCAACATGAAAACCGGGCAACGGCCATGAAAATGCTGAAATCGCAGCTTTTTGAAATAGAACTGCGCAAAAAACAGGAAGCCCGCAACGAGATCGAATCCTCGAAAATGAAGATCGAATGGGGATCCCAGATCCGTAATTATGTGATGCATCCCTATAAACTGGTGAAAGATGTGCGAACGGGGGAGGAAACCGGCAATGTGGATGCGGTGATGGACGGGGCGATCGATCCGTTCCTGAAAGCCTTCCTGATGATGACCGGGCAAAAAAAAGAAGCCTGAAAAGGACCGCCACCGGATTGGACAGGAATGTTTAAATTTGCAGGCATACTTTTTTGAACGCTTACTGAAGCCATTATGAAATTCTGAAATGATGATAAAAAAGAAACACAGTTGCCTGCTGTTGTTAGTACTGCTGTTTTGTGCCCCCATGGCGGAAGCACAATACGGTTACGGTAACAGGTACTATGGCAGGCAAAGAAGCGCTGTTCCCCGCGCGGATGAACCGGAGAAAAAAGCAGAGCCCCTTACCGCTGAGCAGATCGTGGATAATGAAATGCCACAGCTCACGGAAGCGCTCGAACTCAATGATTTTGAGCAGGCCGTGGTATCGACCATTTTGACAAAATACATCCAACAGCACATTGAATTGCAGTTGCTCAAACTCGATGCCGATCAGACCCGTGAAGGGCTGGAAAAGATCCGGACCAACCAGGAAGCTGAATTAAAGGCCGGATTGCCGGAAGAAAAATACAATGCCTTTGTGGAGCTGCAAAAAAACGGTTTTAAGAAAAATAAGAAGGAAAAGGAGAGAAGAAGAAGAAGAAGAAGAAGGATAAATCGGGTAGCTGATCCCGGAATTACGCCGGGCTCCGGTTTAGGAATGACACCCGGAATTCAAACATCGAAAGGGTTTCAATCAGGTAATAGCGATACAGGCCAGGGCCCACTAAATGAATAAAGAAGCCTCCCGGCTTCTTTTATTTTTTATTATAAATTACGCTTGGCTTTTTTGGCCTCACGCCTTTCTTTCCAGAGTTCTATGAGGTTGCCCCCCAACCAGTAGGGTACGATAAACATCAACAGGAACATCATCAGCCAGAATCCGATGGTGAGAATGGTTAAAAACGCCAAAAATCCTAAATACTGGTCAAATTCGAACATACACGTGTATTTACCATACAAAGATAGTTTGAAATGGGTAACCTGCAAAATAAAATTAACCTACCTGATACGGACTACAGCCGGCAACCCTCCTCCACTCCGGAACATCTTCCGTCAAGCGGCTGAAAGGATCCAATTTCCAGGTCAGGTCCCGGGAAATAAGGTGCCAATCCTTTACCTTTGTAAGAACTAATCGAATCGCCATTATGAGTTTTAGAATAGAAAAAGACACCATGGGGGACGTTAAAGTCCCCTCAGACAAATATTGGGGGGCGCAAACGGAACGATCCCGCAATAATTTCAAAATCGGGCCGGAAGGTTCCATGCCCCTGGATATAATATATGGGTTTGCATACCTTAAAAAAGCTGCTGCCTATACCAACCATGAACTGGGGGTCCTCTCCGGGGAAAAACGTGACCTGATCGCCCGGGTTTGTGATGAAATACTGGAGGGGAAGCTAGACGATCAATTTCCGCTGGTTATCTGGCAGACCGGTTCCGGGACCCAGAGCAACATGAACGTGAATGAAGTCATCGCTAACCGCGCTCAGGAGCTGGCTGGCAAGACGATCGGGGAAGGCGATAAGGTTATCCAGCCCAATGACGACGTCAATAAATCCCAGTCCTCCAACGATACCTTTCCAACCGGGATGCACATAGCCGCTTATAAAAAGATCGTGGAAAATACGATCCCGGGGGTTACCCGGTTACGGGACACCCTGCATTCCAAAGCCAAAGAATTCTGCGAGGTGGTTAAAATTGGACGGACACACTTAATGGATGCCACACCCCTCACACTGGGGCAGGAATTTTCGGGTTATGTATCCCAGTTAGACCATGGCCTGAAGGCCTTGAGGAATACGCTGGACCACCTGAGTGAAGTGGCATTGGGAGGAACAGCTGTAGGTACCGGCCTGAATACACCTAAGGGATACGACGTACTGGTGGCCAAATACATAGCGGAATTCACCGGCTTGCCTTTTCGGACGGCTGACAACAAATTCGAGGCACTGGCGGCACACGATGCCCTGGTAGAGAGTCATGGCGCACTAAAACAATTGGCAGTTTCCCTGAATAAAATTGCCAATGATATCCGTATGATGGCTTCCGGCCCACGTTCCGGTATCGGGGAGATCATTATTCCGGCCAATGAGCCCGGCAGTTCCATTATGCCCGGGAAAGTAAACCCTACCCAATGTGAAGCATTGACCATGGTATGCGCACAGGTAATGGGAAATGATGTTGCAATGAGCATCAGCGGTGCCCAGGGCCATTACGAACTCAATGTCTTTAAGCCGGTCATGGCGGCCAATATTTTACAATCTGCCCAGCTCCTTGGGGATGCCTGTGTAAGTTTCGAAGTGAATTGTGCGACTGGCATTGAACCCAATGAAGCAGTGATCCAAAAATTACTCAATAATTCCCTGATGCTGGTAACGGCACTGAATACTAAAATTGGCTATTACAAAGCTGCGGAGATCGCAAACACCGCCCATAAGAACGGGACTACCTTAAAAGAGGAGGCTATTAAACTTGGGTATGTTACGGCAGAGGAATACGATGCCTGGGTGAAACCGGGTGATATGGTAGGAGGCCTGCAGTAAAAAGGTACACGTACCTACAGGGGTTTTCAATTTAGAAAGGAACAGCCAGGCTATAAAAAAAGGGGACACGTTTAAGAAGTCCCCTTTTTGCAAATGGATAGTGTTTCCCTGAGCCTATTTCAGTACAAATTTAGATGTACCCAACAGCTTTAATTTGTCGTCATAAACGTTTACCATGTAATTCCCTTTCTGGAAATCCCCATCAGGCTTATTGATATAATCGCAAACGTCCAGGTTTTTGTTCTCATAATAGAAATTAGTCCCTTTGCTGTAGCTGACAGAAGCACCTTCTTCACTGGTTTTGGAAGTCCCGCCCCCAAGGATATTCCCCTGCGGATCCAAAACTTCGATCAGAAATTCCCGGTCTCCGGCTTCTGCTATGACATTGTCTGCCACGGTAAAGCATATTTTAAACTGGTCTGTTGACCGGGCCCTTGAAGTAGAAACCAGTTTGCCACTGGAACGCTCCTTTACTGCATCTACAGTAAACTTGGACAAGTTAAGGGCAGAACCCCGCTCTACGGCATCCGCCAATTGTGTATTTTGTACAACCAGGGAATCATTAAAAACAGTTTGTTTCTCCAGTTCAACAAAAGTACTGTCGCGCTGCATGGCGATCATTGTATTTGAGGTGGTCAATGAATCAACAGTAGCCAATAGCTGCTCTCTTTCCTTTTTAAGAATATCTACCTGGTTCCTGTATCTCCTCAGGGTTCCAAGATCAGCTTTCATGGTTTTTACAGAATCAATATACTTCGCGATATTGTCCCGTGCGGCCACCAATTCCTCGTTTGTTGCATTGCTTTCCAGGATAGCTTTGTCATATTCAGATTTCAGGCTGTTAAGATCCTCCACAACCAACTCCTTTTCCTGGGTAAGCATATTGGTGGTCTTTTTCTTGTCCTGATAAAGGCTTACGGTGTAGATTATGGTACCTAAAAGCACCACAGCCAACAATCCGGCTATAACCTTCAATCCATTGTTACTTTTTGTTTCAGTCATAATTCAATTAGTTTACTTTTTCAAGTTTTAGTTTATGTGTTTGTTTGCATCAGTCTATATACGGTTTATCCAATCTTTTAGATTATTTGGATCAAAAAAATCGGTAATAGGATAAAGATCATCGATGCAATACGTAACTTTAGGTGTTACCGATTAACGTGTGTGCCGGCTACTGCCCTATAGCTGTAAATATAACATATTCCTTAATACGATGAAAAAGATCCTGTTTACTTGTATCTGTTGTACTGTCTGCCTGTTGAGTTGCAGGGAAAATTCCAAAAATTCGGCGGAAACCAAAATAGCAGAAACCCCAGAAAAGACTGAAAATACCGCGGATAAGGTTATGATCATCCCCATTGAACATGCAACGGCCGTGCTTGAATGGGGAGAGACAACCATCTATATTGATCCGGTAGGGGGTGCAAAGGCCTTTGAAGGACAACAGCAGCCGGACCTGATTCTTATCACTGACATCCACGGGGACCATTTCAGTCTGGAAACCCTGCAGGAACTGGATACCAGGGATGCCAAAATCATGGTTCCCCAGGCTGTAGCCGACAAGATGCCGGCTGCCTTTTCGCCGCAAATCGATGTCCTGGACAATGGGGACAGCAAGGAGCGTTACGGAATAACCGTGGAAGCGATCCCCATGTATAACCTTCGTGCAGAAGCACTCCAATTCCATACCAAGGGTCGGGGTAACGGCTATGTATTGGAAAAGGACAATGAACGAATCTATTTTTCAGGTGATACAGAAGACATCCCGGAAATGCGGGCTCTGAAAAACATTGACAAAGCGTTTGTGTGCATGAACCTCCCCTATACCATGACGGTTCAAAGCGCAGCAGATGCTGTGCTCGAATTCCAGCCTGTTACGGTATATCCCTACCACTACCGTGGCAAACCGGACATGAGCGATGTGGATGAATTCGCCTCCCTTGTGGAGGATGGCAATGACAGTATCCGGGTGATCCAACTCGAATGGTACCCCAATGCGGAACAGTAACTATTTTACCGGATCAGTTTTTTGTATTTTAAGCGGGTAGGGATCGTCTCCGTTCCCAGGCGTTTTTTCTTGTTTTCCTCATAATCGGAATAGGAGCCTTCGAAGAAATAAACCTGTGAATCCCCTTCGAATGCCAGGATATGTGTACATATCCGATCCAGGAACCACCGGTCGTGGGAAATGACCACCGCGCATCCGGCAAAATTCTCAAGTCCTTCTTCCAGGGCACGTAAGGTGTTGATATCTAAATCATTGGTAGGCTCATCCAAAAGCAACACATTACCCTCTTCCTTAAGGGTCATGGCCAGGTGCAAACGGTTTCGCTCCCCTCCGGACAGCATGCTCACCTTTTTATTCTGCTCGCTTCCCGAGAAATTAAATCTGCTGAGATAGGCGCGCGAATTTACCTGTCTCCCCCCCATCATGACGAGCTCCTGGCTATCGCTGAAATTTTCCCAGATCGTCTTATCTACGTCAATATTGGAGTGGCTCTGATCCACGTAGGCAATTTTTACGGTATCCCCAACTTTAAATTCCCCGCCGTCCGGGCTTTCCTCCCGCATGATCATCCTGAAGATAGTGGTCTTTCCTGCACCATTGGGCCCGATGATACCCACGATCCCCGCTTGGGGGAGTTTAAAATTCAGATCCTCGTACAACAACTTGTCCCCATATGCTTTGCTGACACCAACAGCTTCGATGACATTGGTACCCAGGCGGGGGCCATTGGGAATATATATTTCCAGCTTTTCATCGAGCTGTTTTTGATCCTGACTCAAGAGCTTATCGTAGTTATTAAGCCTTGCTTTTTGTTTGGCCTGCCTCCCCCTGGCGCCCTGCCGCACCCATTCCAACTCGCGTTCCAGGGTTTTCTGCCGTTTGCCGGCCTGTTTTTGTTCCTGTGCCAGCCTTTTGGACTTCTGCTCCAGCCAGCTGGAATAGTTACCCTTCCAGGGGATGCCTTCCCCCCTGTCCAGTTCCAGTATCCACCCGGCCACATTATCCAGGAAATACCGGTCATGCGTTACTGCGATCACGGTTCCCTTGTACTGTGCCAGGTGATGCTCAAGCCAGTGGACCGATTCGGCATCCAGGTGGTTCGTAGGTTCATCGAGAAGCAATATATCGGGTTCCTGTAGCAGCAGCCTGCACAAAGCTACGCGCCTGCGCTCCCCCCCGGACAAAATACCTATCTTCTTTTCGGGTTCCGGGGTCCGGAGCGCATCCATGGCCACTTCAAGTTTATTATCCAGTTCCCAGGCATTCGAGGCATCTATTTTATCCTGGAGTTCAGCCTGTTTGTCCATGAGCTTTTGCATCTTGTCAGCATCCTCATAAACTTCCGGCAGCCCGAACATCTCATTGATCTTATTGTATTCTTCCAGGATCGCAACGGTCTCCCCCACTCCTTCCTTTACAACTTCCAGAACGGTTTTGCTGTCATCCAGGACGGGTTCCTGTTCCAGGAGACCTACTTTATATCCCGGAGCAAAAACAACATCTCCCTGGTAATTTTTATCTACGCCGGCAATGATCCGGAGCACGGTGGATTTTCCGGAACCATTCAGGCCCAGGATACCAATTTTAGCCCCGTAAAAAAAACTGAGATAAATGTTCTTGATTACCGGGGTATTCGCATTTTTATAGGTCTTTGTGACCCCGGACATTGAAAAAATGACCTTTTTATCGTCAGCCATAATACCAAATCTTCTTTAGAGTTAAGGAAAAACAGGGTTGGGTTGAGGAACAGGTTACTCCCTGTAAATTTGTTAGCAGGTTAATTTCAGAACCTTCCTCACACCCTGCCTTTAAGGGCATTGAATACCCAGGCAATAGCAAAGAATCCAACACCAACTGCCCCGAAACCCCATCCTGCTACATCGTTATATCGAAAAGCGCCAAGTGCCATCAATCCGGCTCCCACAAACATCATTATAAAGGTAGCCCAGGCCAGTACGGTATTTTTATTCATTCCCATTCGGGTTGGTTTAGTTAGTCTCCAAATATCGTAAAATTAAAAGAAAATATAAACGTCAGAAGATAAACTTTATACCTCAAATGGAAAAACGATCCCCGTCTGTTTACGGATGGTATCCATGATTTTTATAAGGTCTCTACTGTGCTGGTGTGACCAAAGCGGACTCTCCAATTGTGAATCCCTGATACAGCTATGCACTTCCTTTATTTCATGGCTATATCCCTTGCCGGTCTTAGGCAGGTTAAATTTTTGTACATCCCCATCTTTAGCAATGGTAAACCCCTGCGTTTCGTGCCATCTGGGGTGAATAAAAATACTGCCTTCACTACCTGCAATTTCGGCCTCCATGGAAGATCTGGTAGTTAGTCCGCTATACAGAATGGCCTGTGCATCCGGGTATTCAAAGATCATAGAGGTCTGTATTTCCACCCCGGTCTTATAGAAACGGGAACTTGCCTTGATGGTTTGCGGAAATCCAAGCATTAGATAAGACAAAAAAATGGGATAAATCCCGATATCCAGCAGGGATCCACCTGCCAGAACCGGGTTTAAAAGTCGCCCGTCCTCACTTCGGTCCAATGCCGGAAAAGCAAAATCGGCATGCAGATACCCGATCTGCCCAATGGCCCCGGCATCTGTCATCTCCTTCACCTTTATGATAGACGGGTTAAACCTGCTCCAGAGGGCTTCCATCAGGAATACCTGGTTCCGGTTGGCAGCGGCAATCATTTTATCCACTTGTTTAAGGGATACACCCATTGGTTTTTCACACAGTACATGTTTACCCTTGTCCATTGCCCGGATAGCCCATTGGGCATGGGAAGGATGGGGGGTGGCAATATAAATTACTTCCACCTCCGGACAATCGAATAATTCCTCGTAACTCCCAAAGGCATGGATGGCACCATATTGAGATTTAAATTCCGAAGCCTTGCCCGCATTCCTGGAAGCAACCGCAAACAGTTCGCCCTCCGGTACCAGTTGCAGGTCCTTCGCAAAACTATGGGCTATGTTTCCCAACCCTACGATCCCCCACTTAATTGTGTCTTTCATAATTGTATGGTAATTATATTTCGCTTCCCCATGGCTTCCTTCCTTCAGGGGGTTGATGAGGTATCTTCTTCAGGGATACCACCCGGGCCGGCCTTCCCAGGATGGAGATGCAAGGTAAAGTATATGGGCGGTACTTGATTTTGTCAAAGTTAGTTAATTATACTCCTTATCTTTATCAACAGTAAAAAAACCGCATGCAGTCCATGGATAGTAACTTCAGCAAGAACGTAAATTATAACAAATCCCAGGTATCAGAACTTACTAAAAAGCTCGATGAAGTTGCCCTGGGGGGAGGAAAAAAGAAAATTCAAAAACAGCATGATCAGGGCAAGATGACCGCCAGGGAGCGGATTGCCTATCTTCTGGATGCCAAAAAGGATCAGCTTGAAATAGGAGCCCTGGCGGGTGACAATATGTATTCCGAACAGGGTGGCTGTCCTTCGGGGGGTGTTATCGTAAAATTGGGGTATATAAAGGGCAGGCTCTGTCTCGTGGTGGCCAATGATGCAACGGTAAAAGCAGGGGCATGGTTCCCGATCACCGCCAAAAAAAACCTGAGGGCACAGGAAATAGCCATGGAGAACAGGCTCCCCATTATCTACCTGGTAGACAGTGCGGGGGTATATCTCCCCATGCAGGATGAAATATTTCCTGATAAGGAACATTTTGGGCGTATTTTCAGAAACAACGCCATCATGAGCAGTATGGGGATCCCTCAGATCTCAGCCGTTATGGGCAGTTGCGTTGCCGGGGGGGCCTATCTCCCCATAATGAGCGATGAAGCCCTTATAGTTGACAAGACAGGAAGTATCTTCCTGGCCGGAAGCTACCTGGTAAAGGCAGCCATTGGAGAAGTGGTAGATAATGAAACCCTTGGGGGGGCCACAACCCATTGCGAAATAAGCGGGGTTACAGACTACAAAGCCAAAGATGATAAAGATGCACTGGATACAATTAAAAAACTTGTCGGGAAAATGGGTGCACCGGAAATAGCCGGATTTAACAGGTCAAAGCCGGGGAAACCAAAAGAAGATCCGGGGGAGATCTATGGAATATTGCCACAATCAAGGACGGAACAATATAATATGCTCGAAATCATCAGACGGTTGGTGGATGATTCTGAATTTGACCAGTATAAGGAAGGATACGGAAAAACCATCCTTACCGGATATGCCCGGATAGACGGCTGGGCCGTAGGCATTGTGGCCAACCAACGCAAGGTGGTTAAAACCAAAAAAGGTGAAATGCGCTTTGGTGGTGTCATCTATTCCGAATCGGCCGACAAGGCTACCCGTTTTATCGCCAATTGCAACCAAAAAAAGATTCCCCTGGTGTTTTTACAGGATGTGACCGGTTTTATGGTAGGCAGCAAAAGCGAGCATGGCGGTATCATAAAGGATGGTGCCAAAATGGTGAATGCCGTGAGCAACTCGGTAGTCCCAAAATTCACCATTGTCATCGGGAATAGCTATGGTGCCGGTAATTATGCCATGTGCGGTAAAGCCTATGATCCCCGGATGATCGTGGCGTGGCCCAGCGCAGAACTGGCGGTAATGAGCGGTAATTCTGCAGCTAAGGTGTTGCTCCAAATTGAAAAAGCGTCATTGAAAAAGAAAGGTGAAGTTATTACAGAAGAGAATGAAACAGCGCTTTTTGACCGGATCAAGGCGCGATATGACCACCAGATCTCCCCCTATTATGCAGCAGCCCGGTTATGGACCGATGCGGTGATTGACCCGTTGGATACCCGCAAATGGATCGCTATGGGGATTGAAGCAGCTAATAACGCCCCTGTTACCAAAGCATTCAATATGGGAATTTTGCAGGTCTAGTATGCCAGACCTAAAAAGGAGATCTGTAGGTTACTGCAAAAAGCTGCTGGTTCACTTCTTTCAGGCGGAGTTTAAAGACCTTTATTTCGGAGCGTTGGGAGGACAGCCCATAATTGTGGTAAATAGTTGCTTTTAAGTAGGTGGGAGAAAGCCTTTTATTACCGGTATAGGTAATATTTACAAGCCAGGTACCTTCATGGGAGTCGATGAGATATTCTTCACAGGAATACCCCTTGATCTTTTCATCCCTGATCCGGGAAGGGTTGTTCATTAAATTGTGGTGCCAGGTATAATACCGGTTATCAGGGTTCACAAATTGCAAATCAAATTCGGCTTCACTGTCATTCCATTCAAACAAGAGTCGGGTTCCCTTAAAATCGGACCCGAAACCCGTAGCCGGTTCAGAAGGGGTAGCACTGTTATTTACACCGGTGTTTTCAAGTGAATTGTAAAATTCCCTTACTATGATCTGATGGAAACCATCATCCTTTTCAGGGATCATTCCCTCGGATACCAGATAGGCATAACGGGAGTAGATAGCTGTGGCCCTGGCGGCATTCCCGAGCTTCCTGTAACTGTTGGCAAGGTCCCTGTAAGATTGTGCATAGCCTGGGCGGAGGATGAATATATCTTTATATAAAAGATTTGCTGCTTCATATTTTGCATTGGCGTCATACAGATAGGCCAGGGCCTTCAGCGCCAGGGGATCGCCCTGGAAAATCGACCAGTTTTGGGCAATGATGGATGCAGCAAAAGGCTCGTTTTTCCATTGGGTGCTGAAATAACCGTAGGCCTCCAGCAGGTAATCAAATGAATGGCCATACAGTTTATAATAGGCTTCATAGCGTTCGATGGCTTCAGCTTCCGATGCAGCGGAATAAAGTTCCTGCAGATAGGTGGGGTTATCCCTATGTACCTGGTCTGCCGGGAGGGCCTTCCCTTTAAAAATGTTATTCCTTTGCTGTGCCAGATCATAGGGTTTCCCTGTTTTTGGGTCAAGTCGGCCGGACCCGGCATTTTTGGTATTGATGACGATCACCCCGCCCCTGGCGAGGTTTCCGTATAATAAGGAGCCGGCCATCCCTGGTATCAGAGCGATGCGGTCTATATTAGTGACATCAAGATATACGGGCGCACGGGTAAGAAGCGTTCCATCCAGGTCAAATACGACAGACAATGATGTGTTCATGGAGAGGCCCCGGCGCAGATAGGCCCTGGGATTTGAGGCGTCTGTCCGATCCACCCGAATGCCCGGAAACTGGAATTGGATGGCCTGGATAAAATCAACAGTTCCCTGTGAAAGTTTATCCCCCTGTATCATTTGCATGGCATAACCGGCCCTGCTTTTATCCCGGATACCTGTACTGGTTTTGATCAGGTTGGGATTCGAATTGTACTCCCTGAGCAGGTCTTCCTGGCTTTTTTGCGCGGTATGGGTAACCGTTACGTTTTCCAATTGCTCGACCAGCATGGGCAATTCAACATTCAAAATATGGGTTACGTCCTCAACTATAATTTCTACCGGACGCATACCGGGATAGGAAAATACCAGCATTTCCCCTACCGCGGCAGCGATGGAATATATCCCGGATGTGTCGGTCTTTAGCCTGGTGGTTCCATTGGAAACGTTTGCATTGGCAAGGGGCTGGTTGCTGGCTGATACCCTGCCCCTGATAGTTTTCACGTCAGGCATCTGCCCGTAGGCAGAGGTCAATACAATAGATAAAAATGAAATTATGAAGTGTTTCATAGGGTTGTTCGTTATACTGTAGGATGCCTCCGGTAACCCGTACTTTTACACGGCTGTTACAATGTAATTTTAAACAACGTCACTTTGGATCCATCCGCGCCTAACTCGAGGGTAGTCACTTCTTTCCGCTGATCGGGCATCCCAAAATTATAGTATACCACACATTTAAGATACACAGGTTCAACCGCTGCATAGGTATTCAGGTTGGTTGCCTTGATATACCAGTCCCCTTTTTGTGCATCAATCAGGTGGAACTCCTCTGTATTGGCATCATTTCGGATATCCGATTCAAACCTTTGCCTATCGCTGAATGGGGAATGTTCCCATTGGAAAAACCGCTTGTCCGGGTTGATCACCTTCAGGTCGAACTGCGCATTGCTTTTGGTCCACATTACCAGGATCCGCGCATCATAGCGAACCCTGTTAAGATATTGCTGGTCTGCCGATGATACATCGAGCTTTGCACCCTCCGTAAGGATTATATTTCTTATAGAATTGGAGGTGGTTTTCTGCAAAACGCCGTAATCCGTAACCTGGGGGGTATTATTGGCTACCAGCTCCGAAAGGATCGCATATGCCTCCGGGTACTTCCCTGCATCTTCATAAGACAGTGCCATATCCAGCTTCGCCTGTGCGCTGTTTTCATCCAGGCTAAGGATCTGCTGGTTAATTTTGATGGAACCTGCCACCTGCCCCTTCATATCATAGGTATAAGCCAGGATACGTAAAACGGGGATATTCGTACTGTATAATTCTGCAATATTGGAAAGAATGCGATAGGCCAGTACCTCGTCCAATGGCTCAAAATATTTGAAAACCTCTACAAAATAATCAGGGGAAGAAATATAGTTAATCCGTTGTTCCAAATAGTGTTTATAAGCCTGGACAGGATCGTGGATCTGCTTCAGTTCCCGGATATAATCCGGGAATATCCCACCCGATGTCACCGACAGCTCCCCGGTGTAAATATTGTTTTGCAACAAAGCACGGTCAACCGGTTTTTGTGATGCCATCCCCGGGCGCGATGACTTGGTGGTTATTAGGATAACCCCGTTGGCACCTGCAGTACCAAAGCGGGTAGTAGCGGCCATTCCCTTCAGGACCGTTATATCCGCAATATTTTCAGGGTCCACAAAACCGAAATTAGCCTGTGGACCACCGGTGGAATTAGATTGCTGTTGTGGCACCCCATCTATAACTACAAGTCCGTAATTATTAAGCTGCATGGAGGTGTTGGTTCGCATGGTCACCTGGCTGAGATCCTGGCCCGAGCCCAGTTGAACCCCGGAAAATTTGCTTTGTACTGATTGTGCGACATTGGTTTGGATAGGGGTAATCTCTTCATCACCGATTGATTGCGTTGCAATGCCCAACCGGTCCTTATCCACTGCCCCGTTGCCTACGTCAACCATTTTCCCGGGTTCTTCAACCTTTTCTCCGGCCACAACAACTCCCTTCAGGTTGATGCCCGCGGATAACGAATCCTTTTGCGGATCATCCTTCCCTGCTGGTTTCTGGATCTTTAAATTGTTGCCGGCAGTCACATCCGTAAATTGGGGCCGGCCGTAATCAAAAAGCCGCGCCTTATTCCTGACCAGGATTGCATTGAGGTCCATCTGGTCCTTGAAGGGATTGCTATTTACAAGCAGGGTCTTGATCCCATAGGAAGGTATTTCGGGGCCTACATTCTGTGCCCCGTCCGAAAACAACAATAACTCGCTATGTTTGAGTGAAATAGCAGGTTCTATGGAATTCAATTCAGTTGCACCGTCATAGGCCACTGATGCTAATTTATTCTTCAGCATTTCCCAGTCTCCCCCTGTGACCTGGTAATCCAGATCTTCCTGTACGGATTCGCTGAAAATAAGCAGGTTGACGGCTATGTCCGGATTTCGTTTGAAGTAATTGTCCAAAAACTTAAAATCACTTTCAGCTACCCTGTTTTCCATTGAGAAGGAAGCATCCCAGGCAATCATTATCCGCCTGTTTTCCGGCTCCTGGCTTCTGATTCCCGCACTATACAATACCATAAGGAACAGCAGTGCCCGTACATAGTTTCTCATGTCTACTAATTTATCGATTTCCCTGGTGTTCCATGACCCTTGGGATCAGGAGCAATTGTGTTTGCCTCCCGTTCACGTACCGGAACCCGTCCCTGCCATAAAAACCGGCTTCCTCCAGCATGATCCGGATATCGCGTTTCCATTGCGGGATACTGACCGTAGCATTCAATTCAATTGCGTAAACCGTATCAGGATTCAAGGGATACTTCTCCCCATCGTCTTTCAGTACACCTCCCTGTGAATCCCACATCCCTATTGTGGTACCCGCTGAATGGCCATACATCCCAAGGGGATGGGTGTAGATGGCTGGTTTCAGCCCGGCGTCCTTAGCTGCTTTCAATGACCTGGCCAGGATATCATTTCCGGTCCTGCCTTCAATCATGTTTTTCGTTAGATGATCCTGTACCTGATTCCCTTCGGCAAGCGCTTTATTGAGAAATTCCGGGGCTTCACGCTCTCCTGGTTTCAGTACATAAGCCAGCTCCTGGCAATCGGTGTTCAACCTAAGGTATGTGATACCAAAATCGCAGTGCAGCAGATCCCCAGGAAGGATTACCATGTCGTCCGGCCTCCCGGAAAAAGAATAGAGGTGGCTTACAAGGTTTTCACTGGTCCGCTGGATATCAACTGTAGGGTGAAACCAGGTTTCCAGCCCCAGGTCAGTTACTTTCTGTCGCATCCACCACTCCACTTCGGTTGTAGTGGTAATGCCCGGGGTGATGACCTTTTCCGAAAAGGCTTCAGCAATAATATCGTGGGTAATCGCAACCAATTGATTATAAATAACCATTTCCCTGGCTGTTCTTGTCTCAATCCATCGTACGGCAAGTTGTTCGGCTGAGACTACCTTGTTCCGGTACTTTGCAGGTAGATGGCTGAGGAATTCATCGTAATCCGTTTTATCAAGCCCGTCGGCGATATTATGGTCTTTGGAATAATTGAGTCCAATTTTACCGGGATCCCGTTCCGCTATCAGCTGTATCAACCTTTTCCATTGATCGGGTTCCGCTTCCTTGTCCCATGCAGAGGTAATATTGTCCCCCACGTTATAGCGGGCCACTGCCAGTTTCTCAATTGTATTTTTCGTCTTATTACGGTAAAATAGGAGGATGGTACGCCTCCGCGCATTGAGCCAGGTTGCCGGCAGCATGGTCCGGAGGACGGGGTCTTCATTATATTCTCTTGAGATCACCACCCACATATCAATATCTGCGGCATCCATCAACCCTGGCAGGAGCGAATCAAACCGTTCCTGCAGGATCTCATCCACTATTTTTGCGCGCTCAACTTCAGGCAGTATATATTGTGACCGGATCGCAAACGGTATGCATATCAACAATAATAAAATAGGGTTTCTCATACTATGGGTTTATTCAGTTCAAATTACATTTTTTTGGAGAATTATAAAATTACAGGGAAAGGTTTCAGAACCGGTTTCCCTGTAGTATCAAATTCAAACATGGCAAGTCGGGCATAGTACGTATCCTGCAAAATCCGCTTATCCGGATTGCCTGATGACCATATCAAGGGTCTCCTGCCGTTTGATTTTATGGGTAGGGGTCCTCAGGAATTCCCTGGTAAAATAAATGGCACGGGGTTGTTCATATTTATGCAGGGTCTTGTTTGAATTTAGTTTCTCCTCAAGGGTGCCCTTTTGTCCCGAGCCTTCCACGACCAATACCAATTGCTCTCCCAATGCGGCGTCTGGGACAGCTGCAGCAAAGAATGGGCTGTCTATTTGCGACCTCAGTTTTTCTTCAAGTTGTTCCGGTATGATCTTAAACCCGCCAGAATTGATGACGGTATCTATTCTCCCCAGCAAGTGGAATTTTTTGTCTGAAACCAGGTCCACCAGGTCATTGGTCACCACCGGGCCGGTAGCAATATCGGGGGCATCTATAACGAGGCAATTACGGGCATCCAGAGACAGGCTGATTCCCGGCAACACCGTAAAGGGAGATTCGGAATGCCCCGCTGCTTTTCCCTTTTCGCCTCCCTGAAAATCCAATGCTTTTTTGGAAAGCGCCCTCACGGCAATATGGGAAACAGTTTCAGTCATCCCATAAGTTTCGAAAATAGCACTGTTATTGGGCCACAATGCTTTTTTTAAGTCTGCCGGAACCGGAGCACTCCCGATGAGAACAGTTTGAACATTTTGTACATCGGGAAGGGACTGTGCAACCTGCATCGGGACCATGGCACAAAAATCATAGTGTTTAGCGGTTCCCGAAAGCGGGTTGGATGAAGGTGCAACATAATCGAGTTCCAGGCCTAATACCATGGCCCGGACCAGCATCATTTTGCCGGCAATAAAATTGGTTGGAAGGCAATGTAAGGCTGTGCTGCCGGGCTGAAGTGAAAAGTATTCCCCAGTGGCCAAGGCAGAATTTACCATATGCCTTTTTTCTAAAACAAATTTCTTGGGATTTCCCGTAGACCCCGAGCTTTTTACAACTATAGCAGGGTTATCTGAAACCCAATCCAGCAAAAAATCCCCCATGGCGACCTCATAATCCTCCCCTTCCTTAACCAGGCTGTAGGCGACTTCCCTGAGTTCTTCCCATGAAAACGAGACTCCATTCAATTTAAACTTCCGGTGTATATCAGTAGGTATGTACATCATTTCCTGGGGTTTCAAGATCCGTATTCTTTGCTACTACTTTGCCACTCAGGCGTTCCTTCCAGTTACTCCACCCGTATTTTCTTGAAAAAATGATCAGCATAAACGGGTAAATTACCAACACAGGTAAAAAAACATCCCATCCCAGGGCGGGTTCTGCAACGTCCCGGTAAACGGAATGGGTCTGAAATGCTGTCCAGTCGGCTGTAACCAGGAGAGCAGCCGTGAGGTTGTTCGCAGCATGAAAGCCCAATGCCAGTTCCAGCCCTCCGTCCATCAGTGTCAGTATCCCCAAAAAAAGGCCGGTACCCATATAAAAGACCATAATGCCATAGCCCATCTTTTCAACTTCCGGGTTGAACAGGTGTAAGAGGCCAAAGACCAGGGATGTCAGCAACAACGGCAACCATCGGTTGCCCGTAAGGATGCCGACACCCTGCATAAGATAGCCGCGCATAAAATATTCTTCAAAACTGGTCTGGAGCGGGATCAGGAGACTACCGATAAGCAGGAGCACCAAAAAAGGTTGCCATTGGAAATTATATTCATAATCCTCGGGAGAAAAATAGATGTCAAGCGCAATAAATACAACCGAGACCACGGCCCAGAATAGAAAAGCAAAAAGGATCCTGTTCCAGTCAATCCTGCTCCGGGATGTTGTAAGGGATGTAAGGGGCTGCCGGTGCAACCACCGGACGGTAAGGAACACGGTCACCAGGCCGATCGCAAAGGTCAGTAACATGAGGAATAAAAAAGTATTGGATCCCAACAAGGCGGTCATACCTGGGATATCCGTGGGCATTGCACCCGTTTGGACTGACTTCAAAATAAGTGCAGCAACAAGAGGCAGGGAGCCGACCAGCTGCCAGCCCAGCAAAATAATGATGATCCCGACCAGGTACCGCCACGATTCATGTAATCCTCTGTATCCTTGTTCTATATACATAATTCTTCAATTATAGTGCTATTCCAGTTATGGTCCGCAAGGTGATATAAATTGCCGGTTTCAACCGAAAGGGGGCTGTCAAAATTGTTGGTATATAATCCACCGGTTCCCAGGCCCTGGGGTAACGTACGATCTAAGGTATACACCCACTGGGCGATGGCATTAAGTCCAATATTGCTTTCCAAAGCACTGGTTACCCACCAACCGATCCCCAGTTTTTCCGCCAAGGTAATCCATTCCATACTCCCGGCAAAACCACCAAGCAAGCTTGGTTTCAGGACCAGGTACTGCGGCCGGATCGTACGCAGCAGTTCTTCCTTCCGGGATCCATGAACCCCAATGAGTTCCTCGTCGAGTGCTATGGGTACGGGTGTTTCTTCGCAAAGCCGCTGCATTGCTTTCCAGTTCCCGGCACGGATGGGTTGTTCTATTGAATGAATTTTATGGTGTGCCAGGGAGGCTAACCGCTGAGGGGCCTCTTCAGGGGTGAAAGCCCCGTTGGCATCTACCCTCAGGCTGATGTGCTGTTCACTATACTTTTCCCGAATGGTTGACAGGAGTTGTAATTCGCTGTTGAAATGAAGTGCCCCTATCTTTATTTTTATACATTGAAAACCATCTTCCAATTTTTGATGCAGCTGCTGTTCCATAAACTTTTTATCTCCCATCCAGATCAGTCCGTTTATAGGTATGGGAGCCCTGGCATTGGTAAACTCAGATTGGTAAAGCAGGAAGGGATCTACGGAAGCAAGGGATCTGAAAGCCTGCTCAACCCCAAACTGAATGCTCGGGAAGTTCTTCAGTCCGGCCAATAGCCAGGCTTCCCCGTTTTCAATATTATCGGTTGTCCACCGGAGGGTGTCCTCATATTCCGGGACATCATCGGCGCTCAAACCCCGCAGCAGTGCACACTCCCCTATCCCAAAGCTGTTGCCGTCCCTTAGAAGCAAAAACCATGTTTCTTTTTGGGTAAGCACGCCCCTGGAGGTGCCACTGGGTCTTTTAAAATTGAGGATATATTTTCTGATGCAGGCTTTCATGTATGGTCATGCCAAATTTAGCTATATTTTAGGTCTGAAAACCGGGTAGATGCTACAAATTGCAGACAAAGTCATATGGATTACGGGGGCCTCCTCCGGTATAGGGGAAGCACTTACTTATGAACTGAATAAAATGGGATGCAGGCTCATTATCTCATCCCGGAACGGGGCATTGCTGCGGGAAGTTCAGGACCGCTGTCAAACCCCCGGGAAAGTTACGGTACTTCCACTGGATCTGGAAGACAGGGCGTCCATGCCTTCCATGGTTGAAAAGGGATTGTCCTTTTATGGGACTATCCATGTACTGGTGAATTGTGCAGGGGTAAGCCAACGCTCCCTGATCTTACATACCGGGATGGAGGTTTACCAGAAATTAATCGACGTTAATTACCTGGGGACCATTGCCCTGACAAAGGCCCTTTTACCCTTTTTTGTCAGCAGCAGGCAGGGCCAGTTTGTTACGCTCACCAGCCTGATGGGCAAGTTCGGGTCTCCCTTGCGTTCGGGATATTGCGGCGCTAAGCACGCGCTGCATGGTTTCTTTGATGTACTGAGGATGGAACATGAAAAAGACGGGATATCGGTAACCTTGATATGCCCGGGATTTGTGCAGACCCGAATCGCCCGAAATGCCCTTACCGCCAATGGAGCACCGCAAAAAAAAGAGGATGCGGCAACAGCTGGCGGGATGCCGGCAGACAGGTTTGCCGTCAAAATGATACGGGCCATGGAAGTCAATAAATTTGAAGCATATATCGGAGGCAAGGAGGCAAAGGCAGTTTACCTGAAACGGTTTTTTCCAAAATTACTACACCGCATCGTACTGAAAAGCAGGGTAGTCTGATCAGAGGGTAACCGATTCACCAATAGCAGGCAGCAAGAGGGTTAGTCCGGCCGTCTTAAAGGTTTTTTGGGCTTGCTGATGATCAATTTCAATGTATCCGAAGGTGTCGTAATGGTATCCCAGAACTTTAGTGCATTCAAGGAATTTGGCAGCGAGAACGGCATCTTCAACCCCCATCGTAAAATTATCCCCGATGGGCAGTACCGCGAGGTCCAGGGTGTTTGACATGGGGATGAGTTTCATGTCCATGGAAAGAGCGGTATCCCCTGCAATATAAATGCATTGATCCCCTGAAGTGAGGATGAATCCGCCTGGTTGTCCGCCATAAGTGCCGTCCGGAAAAGAAGAGGTATGAATGGCATTCGTATATTTGAGCATCCCGAAAGGGAATTTCCATTTACCACCATGGTTCATCGGGTGGACCTTAAACCCTTTTTTCTCGTAATGGGTGGCAATTTCATAGTTGCTGATGATCATGGCCCCTGAAGGTTCGGCAATCCTTTCCACATCAAGGGTATGGTCCTGGTGTGCATGGGTCAACAAAATATAATCGGGTTTGAGGGCTTTTATGTTTATGATCCCGCGTGATTTTTCATTGCCGGTAATAAAGGGGTCTACCAGTACCATGTGCTCCTGAACTTCTACAAGCAGGGTGGCATGGCCCAAAAATGTGATCTTCATAAAAGTGGATATTTTGGCTTAAAGTTATTTAAAATTAAACCAAAAACGAACGCCATCAGAAGTTTTATCGATGTTAAGCGTGGATTGCAACTGATTGACAAGCCGGTTCATCAACCGTATCCCCATGGAGGAATTAGCCCGGTCTTCAGAGTCTTCCGGGAGCCCGATGCCATTGTCTGTATACTCAAAATAACCGTGTTCCCCATTTTTCCGGATATGGATATAGATCTTGCCATCATCATCCTCATCATCCGGGAAGGCATATTTGAAAGAATTTGAAACAAGCTCATTCAGTATTAGCCCAAAGGGTATGGCCCTGTCAATATCAAGTTCCACCCCTTCTGCATCCACGGTGATATTGATATTGTGCCCTCCTTTTTTGAAAACGGACTGTACGCTGTTGATAAGGCTTTCGATATAGCTCTGCATTTCGATAACGGAAAGGTCATCATTCTGATAGAGCTTCTGGTGGATGAGGGCCATGGCCTTCACCCGGGTCTTACCTTCCTCGAGTGCTTCTATGGCTGCCTTGCTTCGGGTATTCTTTGTCTGAAGGCTCAGGAGGCTGGATACCATCTGTAAATTATTCTTAACCCTGTGGTGAATTTCCTTGAGAAGGGAATCCTTTTCCACAAGTGAGGTCTCAATGATATGTTTTTGCTCGGCAATAAGTCGTTGGTTCTTGATACTCTTGAGATAGGCATATACCAGGCCTGCAAAACCCAATAAGGTAAATATCAGGGAGATGAAAACCAGGTTGATCCGTTCATCTTTTGCCTGTATCTCTATCCTGGATCGTTCCATAGCCAGCTTTTGCTCGTCGATCATCTTCCTGGAATTTGCGAAATCATATTCAGCAATGGTAGTAAGCTGTTGCTTTTTCAGGGATGTATCATTAATATTTATGGAATCAGCGATCCGTGCATTTTTTTTAAGGTAGAAGGTGGCATTTTTATAATCTTCAATCCGGTCATAATAGGTTGCCAACAGCCTGTTCCTTTTAATGATATGCTCCGTTTTTCGGAGATTCAGTTCCACATCCAGGTAATCCTTCGCCTTCTTATAATTCTCCAAAAGGAGGTGGGATTGGGCAAGGGCCAGGGTGTTATCAATGACATCCTCTGAATACCTCCCGATGTTGTATTCCTTGATAACGCCGATGCTGTTTTCAAGGTAGGGCAATGCTTCCTGAAACTGGTTTAAGGTCACATGTGCTTTCCCTATATTCCCTTCAACTATCCCCTTTAAGATGTTGGCACGCTGAATTTCTTCTTCGGTTTTAACTTTATTGAGGTCATTCAGGTATACTTCCACATATCCTTTGGCTGTTTTAAAATTTGACAGCGCAACAGAGGCGGATCCATCCAGCAGGAGATACTTACCTACATTGTTCGTATAATCCGCAAGCCCGAAAAGATCACCATTGTTCAGCGTCTTTTTCATGTCCATGATATAATCCGTCATGGCTTTCCGGTGAAGGCCCAGGTTGGAATAAATATCATAGAAAGCGATATTTTCCGTAATGCCCAGATCCCGCTTTACCTGGCGTATTTCAACTTGTTTGTCATATAGCTCCAATCGTTCATAATTGGTATCCATCAGGTTGAGCAATATCTTTTTAAAAGGAAGGGCCAGGTCTTCCTTTTTAATGTTCAGTTCATTGGCAATAGCCAGGCTCTTGTCATAATCACCCAGGTCAAAATAGATCTGAGCCTGCATGAGCTGGTATTGTTCTATAGCAAGGGAATCATTGGACTGTTGTGCATTGTTAAGCTGGAGGTTTACTTCCTGCAACCAATCATATCCGGAACGTTCGACATAGCGGTTGATTGTTTTGAAAAAGAAGTTGAATTTATCGGTGGGAGTCTGTATTTCCTGAAATTCCTTCAACACGTCTTCAGTAGGGTTCAGTCCCTGGGCTGCGGTAAAATTTACCAGCAATAATAAAACTATATAGAAAAGCGACTTTGCCATAACACGTTTAGAAATCTTGATTAAGTTCCCTGTTTGCATTTTTAGGGCCTTTTTCCGATCCTGTCATTACAATATGTAACGGAAGGCCCTGCCTATTGTTGCAAACAGGCGGAGAATAAGTGGTGTATCAAAACGTACAAATCACGTGTGACTGAAATAGGATACCCGCTTATTCGGGAAAAACCCGGGCACCATAGCATCGCCAACAACATATTGTTGATCCTAAATCATGCTGTCTGTCCTATATTCGGGATCTTCCAATTGAAATAAGGACCATAATTTAAGGTTGCGATATGATAAGAAATCGGTAAAGAAAGGGTAACATTTGGGTGATTCAAAAATAGCGTGAACTGACGGGGTTTCGGCAATATTGTTGTATAACCCCCCATTTCTGTTGTGAAAACACCCTTTGGTGGTCTAACAGCACTGATTGTCAGTTTTTTCTGACTTGACTAGGGTTTTTCCTTCAAAGTCAAAAAAACGCTGTTCCGCTGATTTTTCTACCTTGTAAACCCCTGGTTTCCAAATCAGAAAAGGGTCTTACCTGTGGCGGAAGCGCCTTTTATTAGAACACTATATGAAAATTAAAAAATAAATCGCTAAAACCTACGGCCAAAGTAAGGAGCGCTGCAATGGGTAGCAAACAATTGTTGTGAACCTGTGTCGGGTTGTAGGCAGCAGCATAATAGGATAGTATGCCGCCACCAGGCAGGGCTTCTTACCTGAGACCAGGGTCAACAGATTTATGAGTTCATCGCTGAAATGATAAATTCCTTGAAATCCTTGGAGATCGGGATCAGGGTATTGTTTATCAGAATGTCTTTTGAATTGATGGCATCGATATGATCCACATTGACAATATAGGACTTATGGGCCCTGTAGAATTTATTTTTGGGGAGTTTCTCCAGGTAATCCTTTAACGGTGAGCGCACCAGGAATTTTTTATCAACCGTATTGACCTCCAGATAAACATTATCAGCCTTTATGAATTGTATGTCTCCAAACTGGATCCTGTAATACAGGTGTTGTTTCTTCACAAAGATGGAATCCTTGAGGATTGAGTTGGAAACAATGGTTTCACCCTCCCCATCCCCTGATGGCCGGCCTCCTTTTTCGGAGTAATCAAAATTGGAAAGGGCTATTTCAATGGAGGTGTACAGGTCTTGTTGTTCAAAAGGTTTCACAAGGTACCCGTTTGGCTTAACCGTTTTGGCGTTTTCCACCGTTGCCCTGTCTGAGTTGGAGGTAACAAAAATAAAAGGGATATTATAATTTTCCCGGATATGCTTGCCCAGGTCTATCCCTGTTTTCTCGGAAGCGAGGATAATATCGATCAGGACCAGGTCTATATGGTTGTTTTTCAGTACTTCCTCTGCCTGTTCATAAACGATGACGTTATCAACAATCTCATAGCCGATTTCTTCCAGCATTGATTGCATATCGTCTGCAATGATCACATTGTCTTCTACGATCAGAATCTTTATGGGTTGTTCCAAAATCGTGGGGGTTTAGGTGGTTATGTGGTTTCAAATTTACAAAAAATAATTATACCCAATATAAAAAAGGATCGCCAGCAAGGAGGTGCTAAGCGCCAGTTTTTTGAGTTCAGGATCAAAATTCACCGGGTCTTTAACCCGTTGTACGGTTAGCAGGTGGTCAAATATGGGGATGAAGGCCAGCAGGCAAAGTAGGTTCAGCCAATTGTTGAATTCGTAGCTTACATATGCCAGTATGGCAACAAATGCCGCCACGATGAGTATGGAATGATATACTTTGCCCCCGGCTATTCCCATGCTGACAACCAGCGTATTTTTATTGGACCTTTTGTCCGACTCATAATCCCTCAGGTTGTTGAGATTCAGGACTGCCGTACTCAGCAAACCTATGGATACAGCCGGGAGTATAGCTACCGGTGTAATGAATTTGGTGTACAGGAACATAGAACCCAATACACCGACCAACCCAAAAAAACAGAACACAAATACATCGCCCCAACCTTTATAGCCATATGCCCGTTTGCCCACCGTATAATAGATGGCAGCCCAGCCACAGGCTAGTGCAAGGGCCGAAAAAAGCAGCAAATAACCGATCGGATGCCCTGCAAATGAGACATATAAAAGCAAAGCCACAATAAGGAAATCCAAACCCAGGGATACCAGCACGCCATTCTTAAGGGCCTTCCTGGAAAGCAGTCCGCTCTGATAGGTGCGCTTCGGGCCTATCCTGGTTTCATTATCTGTACCCTTTACCCCGTCTCCATAATCGTTTGCAAAATTGGAGGTAACCTGAAAACCTACAGTGGCCAGCAATGCCAGTATGAATATTGCGGTATCGAAATATCCCTGGTGGTTCGCCATTGCGGTACCCACTATGATCCCTGAAATGGATAGCGGTAAAGTTCGGAGGCGCGCTGCACTAAGCCAGGCCTTTACTTTTGACAAACTAGTAAGGGTCTTCTATTTGAACACGTTTTCCGTCCCTGTATGATGCGACGAAAGCATCCTGGAAACCCATGTCAACCAATTGTTTGCGGAATAATTGTGCTTCGGTCAAAGTTTCAAAATTTCCAAGTGAATACGAATAGAACGGGTTTGTCTTGACGAACATCGTATTGGTCAGCGCTTCTGAAGCCAGGGTAACATTGTTGTCTACAAATGATTTGATCTGGACGGAATAGATCTTCTCCTTATCGAGGAATTTTTTGGCCAGGTAAAACTCCTTTACCAGGCTAAGCTCTTCATTTTGATGTCGTAAGTTGTCTATCCTTGACTTAACCGCATCCAGGCTATCGATAGACACCAGTAAATTCTGGTTATCGATCCCTTTTGAACTGCTCATCCCTGCCGAAAATGAAAATACGGCCAGTGCTCCTATTAGAAATAAGGTTGTTGTTGCAGCCAGTAAGTTGCGTTGAATTTTACTTCTTTTTAGTTCCTTGTTTTTAAACTTGATCTGGTCCAGCAGGCGTTCGTTAATGATCTGGGCTTTGTCTATATCCTTATGCAATTCCAGTAAATCACTCTCTTCAATAAACGGCATTGTTATACAGGTTTAGGGGGTGGTGGTGATAAATGTAAATAAATTCTTAAAAATCAGCAAACCAATAATGCTTCTATATATTTAACGGTATAATTTAATTTAAAGTACTATAATCTATAGATACCATCTTCACGGATCTCAATTTTACGTTCCCTGTACAACGTTCCAATTGCCTTTTTAAAGGTTTTCTTGCTCATCTGAAAAAGGGCTTTTATGTCTTCCGGGTCCGATTTATCATGTACCCTGAGCATTCCTTCCGCTTCAATCAGCCGGTCATAGATCTTCTGCGCGGCGGGTTCCAATATTTTAACGCCCAAAGGTTGCAAAATAATATCCAATTTGCCGTCCGGGCGTATATTTTTTACATATCCGGGGAGAAAATCCCCAACTTCCAGTTTTTGGAAAACCTCATTTTCAAAGACCAGGCCTTTCAGGCGATTGTTGACAATAACATCCCACCCAAGGTCTGATTTCCTGCTGACCAGCAATTTTACTTCATCCCCTGCTGCAAGTTCGCCTGGCTCCGTATCCAGGTATTTGTTCAGTCGGGTTGATGCCACCAGCCGAAACGATTTTTCATCGAGATAACAATGGACTACATGCCACTCTCCTGCCGTCATTTTGATACGCTGCTCCCGGAACGGAACCAAAAGGTGTTTCTCCAGTCCCCAGTCCATAAAGGCCCCATAATCAGTTACTTCGGCAACCCTCAGGTAGCCAAAATCATTTCGTTTTATATAGGGTTTAAGGGTGGTCGCAATTGGCCTCTCCTCGTTGTCGAGATAACAAAAAACAGTCAGGTTGTCCCCTATCTCAAAATCTGCTGGTACATACTTGGTGGGCAATAATAAGTCGTCCACATCTTCATCTCCCAAAAACAGACCCACGCTGGTCGACCTCAGGATTTTAAGCGTGTTGTAATTTCCCAGTTCAATCATGCAGCAAAGGTACATTTAATGCCGCCATTTGAAAATTTTAGGGGCTTACAATTCCGGTAATACAAAAAAAACAGGAAGTAAAAAGTTACCCCATCCAGAGGTCAATGCCAAAATAGATACAGAATATTCAACGTGATGGCAAAAAAACCCTGTAACACCTTGCAAGTTGCAGGCATGTTGTCACAGGTGTAAGCGGCTTGCAGCTTCTTATTTATACGCTGCTTCCTTTTTGAAATGCCTGGCCAGCATATAATATACTACTGCCCGGTGTTTGTTCCTGTTGGAAGAGCCGTATTGGTCAAGCATACTTTTTATGCCTTCCATGAGTTTGGGACTGTCTGACATTCCGAGTTTTTTGATGAGGAAATTTTGCTTAACTGTTTCCAGCTCCTTATCATCCGAACCAGAGACCTTGGAAGCATCCGACCTGTAAATGGACGGTCCGAGCCCTACCGTGACTTTTTCTAACAGGTCCATGTTTGGGGTTTCCCCAAATTTAGCTTTGATGTCAGCAGCATACTGCGCAATTAATTCATCCCTTTTGCCCATAATTTTTAGTTATTGTTTGATAATTAAATGAGGAGTGGCCTAAGATATAAAATCAAAGTATCCAAGCAAAATTTTATCATTTACCAAGCGGGGTGTACAAACTTCGAGCACCCTGCAGGTATCACCTGGGAGGTAAAATAAAGCTAAGGCAGCTTCTAAACTTTCCCGGTCGGTGACCCGTGTATGCTCCAGGCCGTAAAAATCACTGAGCTTTCCCATATCGTATTCCTGGACCGTTTCAAAAAAGTTTTTAAAATTTTCTGTTTCCTCTTTTCCCGGGAGGATCCTAAAGATACCCCCGCCCCCGTTGTTGATCAATATGATCCGAAAATCAGGCCTGAGATACGCATTCCAGAGTGCATTGCTGTCATAGAGAAAGCTTAAGTCACCGGTCAGCAGTACCGTAGGGGAATTTTCGTAAATTGAGGAGCCAATGGCCGTGGAGGTGCTCCCATCAATGCCGCTGGTGCCCCTGTTGCAATACACCGTAATGGAACTGTCCATTTCAAAAAGTTGCGTATAGCGAACTGCGGAGCTGTTGGCCAGTTGCAACTGGTAGCCACGGGGGATATTTTTTAATATCTGCCCGAAGGCCACGAAATCTGAAAACGGGCTTTCAGCCAGGTATTTTTCCCGCTTCGATTCATATGAATTTTTTACGCGCTCCCATCCGGTCTTGTAGTTGCTTTCCCTGGCAAGCGATCGCTTCAGCAGGGGAAGTAAAAAAGAATTTATGTCCATCCTGAAATGCCGGGTGAGGCTGAAAAAAGTATCGTTTGCCTTCCAGGGGTCAACATGCCAGTGTAGGTCGGGTTTGTACTTCCGGAGGAATGCTTTTACTTTTTTGGATACCACCATGCCACCGAATGTCAATAAAATATTGGGACGCAGCGCTTCAAAGAGCATTTGACTCCTGTCAGATTTTTCAATTGGGGCAATGATGCTGTCGATACTTGGGAAAAACCTTTTATGGTGTACGTTGGAAGTTGTTTCGGTAAAAACCAGGACCGAGTTATCCCGGGCCAGGAGCTGCAACACCTCCTGCCCTACCGTCCCGGGCATATTTACACCAACCAATACCATTTTTCGGGGCGCGGCATCCCATTGATCTGTGTACGTTTGAAGATCCTGGACTACCTCCGCCTCAGGGACTTTACAGGGTATCACCACCGGGGATATGGACAAGTGGTCCGTGGTATTGTACAGCGGTTCTTCCATAGGCACATTGATATGGACCGGTCCCCGGAATTCAATAGCCCTGTTGATTGCGGTGTTGAGCAAGACGTCGTTTCCGCTTCTTATTTCCAAAACGGAATGTTCCTTCCCGGCCTCCATCCTTTCCGGCTGCGCTGGTGGAAAATCATCCTTTAGGTTTGCAGAATAAAGGATATGGTTTTCAAAGACATTTTCCTGCCGTATGGTCTGCCCGTCGCCAATATCGATCTTATGGGCCGGCCGGTCGGCAGAAATCACTACCAGAGGGATGTCGCTGTAAAACGCCTCCGCTATCGCAGGATAATAATTCAGCAGCGCACTGCCTGAAGTGCAGACCAGGGCGACCGGCTTCCGGGATTGCTGGGCGAGGCCAAGTGCAAAAAAGGCCGCGCACCTTTCATCAACAATACTGAAACAGCTGAAGAAGGGATCTTCTGTAAAACCTATAGTCAGCGGCGCATTTCGGGAGCCCGGTGAAATAACGATCCGGTCTATGCCCTTTGTTTTGCAGTGGAAGACAACAGACTGTGCGAGCGGGACATTGGTATATTTCATAAACCCTGCAAAAATACGGCGGAAGATTTTCCTGACCCAATCAATCTTCCGAATATCCTAACACCTTCAACATGGTTTCGCTTTTTGCCACGGTTTCCTCCCATTCCTTTTGGGGATCGGAATCTGACGTGATGCCACCGCCAACAAAAACCGTAGCCCGTCCATGCTGTATTTTCATACACCGGAGATTAACGTACAGATCAGTTTGCTGCGCGCTTCCCCAGTGTACTTCCCCAAGGAATCCTGTATAAAATTCCCGGTCGTACAGCTCAGCATCCAGGATAAACCCCTTTGCCATTTCAACCGGCATCCCACATACAGCAGGGGTAGGATGCAGAGCGGCCAGGATAGGTTGCAGCCCCTGATGCTTCAAGGTCCCCCGGATGGAAGACTTCAGATGCCACAAAGACCCGGCTTTTACCGTCTCCGGTCTGGAAACTTCCATTTCTTCCAGATAAGGAGACAGGCAGCCGGTGATATAATCTGTTACCATTTCCTGCTCCCGCCGCTCCTTCGGACCCCAGGAAGGTTCCTTTCCCTCCTCGCGTCTCAGGGTTCCTGCAAGGGATATGCTGTTCAGGGTTTCCCGATCTGAATGTAGCAATAATTCCGGTGATGCACCCATCCACATACCGATCTTCGGATGGTACCAGAGGTAGGAAAAGGCCTGGGAATATGCTGCAGTCAGCCGGCTGAACAAATCAAACGGGGAAAAAGGGCTTTCAACATCAAAACAACGCGAAAGCACTACTTTTTTTAGGATGCCCTTTTTTATGGCGCTAATGCCTTTCTGAACCAGTTGGAGATGTAGTTGCTTTGCCAAAGAATCCTGCCCTGCCACCCCAGCATTCCCTGCAGTAATTACGTGGCCTGTGGGAATTTCGAGGTCCATTGTCAGGATTTGATCCGGAATTATCAGCGTACCATGCTGCTGAAGGTCGAAGGGTGCAAATACGAATCCTGATCTTGTATAGTCGCCGATTGGATGCAGTTTGGAATCCGCCTGGAATATTCCAGTTGCGCAGTCTTCCCCAGGCTTGTGGTATACTACAAAAGGGAGGTTAGACCCGTACTGTTCCCGGGCTTTTTTCAGAAGCTGAAGCATTTATTTACGTTCTAATGCAATGGTGGTAAGTTTGCAACTCGAAATAAGGTTATCCTGTTCGTCACTGATACGGATATCCCATAATTGGGTAGTCCTGCCTTTATGCATTAGTGTTGCCCTGGCTATTACAAATCCCTCCCGGATGCTTTTTACATGGTTCGCAGCTATTTCAATCCCACGCACAAAATATTTCTGCCCATCCAGGAATACATAGGAAGCTGCACTGGCAACACTTTCTGCCAGTGCCACTGTAGCACCTCCATGCAGTACCCCATCAGGTTGATGGACCCGGGGTGTAACGGGCATCCGGGCAACCATAAAGTTTTCCCCCACATCGATATATTCAATCTCAAGGGTTTCCATCAGGGTATTCTTTCGAACATCATTGCAAATTTTCAATATTTTTTTATGATAGTCGTTCATACACTAAGATTTCAGTAAAAATACGCATTCCTACACCTGCCTTTCTATTCGGATGACTAAATTCATCCCGATAACTCTGGCCAGGCCTTCGGACCACTTGCGGATATCTTTTAACCCGGATAACGAAAAGGCTAAGAAAAAAACGGCAGATTTCGGTAGTTTCCTATATAATATTGTTAATTATAAGCCAATATGGGGGTGTAAATGTTAAATAACGGACCTTCTCCATAGATGATAGCCCGCAATTTTCTATATTTAAGTAATCAATTTTGTAGTACCAAATTCATCAATCATGTCAATCAAAAAATGTATTCTTCACCAGTTTTTCTATGCTTTAAGTTTTCTGCGATTGATATGGCCTCCACCGCTAATATTAATCCTTAAACCATAAATCATGAAAAAAGTATTCATCAATCTAATCGCAATGGGCCTGAGTATCACAGGCTTCTCACAGCCTGTCAACAGTGAATCTGACAAGGTAGTTCTGGAAGGCGTAACCGTTACCCCGCTTAACATGAATTATTTAAATTCTGTTGAGGATGAAAACCTGCCTGAATTTGTCAAAAACCTCGAAAGTAAAGCCGCCCGATTCAATATCACTGAATCTTCTGTATACGACGAAGATTTTGAAGCTTTTGAAGTGATATTTTCCCATAGCAATGGCAGTATTATTGCCACTTATGACAGCAAGGGCAAAATAATGGAAACCACTGAAAGGTTTAAAAATATAACCTTGCCCTATAATGTCAGGAATAAGATTTACAGCAAAAATCCGGGATGGAGCATCCATTCCGATGCCTATCTCGTTAATTACTACCATGACAAAGAGGTTAAGAAAACCTGCGTCTTACAACTCCGGAAAGACGGGAAGCGAAAAAATCTAAAAATAGACATGGACGGCAACACCCTTTAGTGCGGGCAGAAGGGACTATTAAATTCACTAAAAAAAAAGCGGTTGCCATCAACCGCTTTTTTTTATTCCCGCAGGACAGGTGTAAAACATTCCGTATTATATTTGAGTTATGCCGAACCAATCGAAATCAATACCGGGGCCGCTGCTGCAAAGACAGGTAAGCTTCCGGAATTCCAAAACTTATTCCACGTTGAATACGTTAACCGATACCACCCGGAATGTCTGGATCGCTTTCCATGGAATGGGCCAGTTAAGCCGGAATTTCCTGCGCTGTTTCAGCGGGCTGGCTGCAGATGAGAATTATGTGATCGCTCCCCAGGCCCCTTCAAAATACTACCTGAACAATTCCTATACCCAGGTAGGTGCGAGCTGGCTTACCCGAGAGGATATCCCCATGGAAATTGAGAACAACCTGACCTATCTGGATGCAGTTTTTCAAGCTGAATCACTCCCTGCCACTTATAATCTGATGTTTTTCGCATACTCCCAGGGCGTATCAATCGCAACCCGGTGGATGGCAAGCAGGAGAATTTCCTGCAAGGGATTGATCTTATATGCGGGGACGGTTCCGGACGAATTAACCCCATCAGATTTCTCATACCTTAATCCGGAAACAACCATCCGTTTTGTAGTAGGGGATCAGGATGAATTCATAAACGGGGCCAGGCGGGAAAATGAAAAGGATAAATTGGAACGGCTCTTTAACGGCAAGGTGGAGCATCTTATTATCAAAGGTGGTCATTCGCTCAATAAAAACATAATTAACTCCCTGATCTGATGCCTGAAAGTCCTACACTTGAGAATGAGCATGTCCGGCTGTCTCCCCTGACCCTGGAAAACTATTCCCTGCTGGTTTCTATAGCCTCTGAACCGAAACTGGTCGAATTTTCCCCTTCAGCGATTGCTACCCCCGAGGCCCTGCTCAAGTATGTTGAGAAAGCATTGCAGGAATGGGTAAAGGATACGTCTATTCCCTTTATCATCTTTGATAAACGAACCCGGAAATATGCCGGCAGTACACGGTATATGTTAATTGACCGGCCCAATAAGGTACTGCATATAGGCGCCACCTGGATTGGCAGGGCATTCCAGGGAACCGGCCTCAATACTATGGTAAAAGTACTTATGCTCGACAATGCCTTCTATGGAATGGGTTATGAAAAGGTGGAATTCAGGATAGATGAAAGGAACATCCGTTCCCGTAAAGCCGTGGAAAAACTAGACGCCAGGTTGGAAGGGATCCTTCGCCGAAATGTTTACCTCCCGGACGGATTTAAAAGGAATACCTGCTGTTACGGGATATTAAAAGAAGAGTGGCTGGTTACTCGGAAAGCAAAATTCAGCGACTTACTATGAAACAATCCCTTGCCCATGTTACCCTATTGGTAGACGACTATGACAAGGCCATCGCCTATTACACGCGCAAACTGAACTTCAGGTTGCTCGAAGACACCCGGCTTGAAGGTTCCCGGCGTTGGGTTAGGGTGGCTCCTGGCTCAGGGAATGGAACGTCGCTTTTATTGGCGAAGGCGGAAGGCCCTTCGCAGCAAATGCGCATTGGGGACCAGACGGGTGGAAGAGTCGCTTTTTTTCTGTATTCGACTGATTTTTGGAAATCTTATAACGATATGAACAGCAAAGGGGTACTATTCACCCAGCCCCCCCGGGAAGAACCCTATGGGACGGTGGCCGTGTTCAAAGACCTTTACGGCAACTTTTGGGACTTATTACAATCCCGGTAAGGTTATACCTTACAGATCCTGAAATCGAAAACGCTGGTCAGGGTCCCGCCGGGTGATCCATAAACAACCATTTCATACCACAGAATTAAAGTCGTTCACAACAATAAATTGGCGGTGTTGGCAGTATTCGTAATCTTGCCCACTTGTTTAGGAAATTACATCTTTACTACAAAATCATATGAAGAATATCCTATTGCTTATAGCATTCATGACTGTGACTTCCATCATGGGGGCAGACTGCACCAATGCGTATGCCTCTGCCAGTTATAGCCTTTCACATGCAAAACGATCCCTCGACTCCAATAATTTTGACCATCAGCAGTATTATGCCGGCAGGGCACTTGATGCCTTTGAAAAGACCCGGAAACTGGTAGAAGCCTGTGGCTGTGATGGCTCTCTGGACGCCATTCTGGACGGGATCGAGGATCTGAACAATGCCCTGGATCCGAAAGACTGGGATATGGGCCGATATTATTCCAAAAAAGCAGTTGCGGATGCGCAGAATCTGTTATCGGCGCTTGATGCCTGTTCCCGGGGGGATTACGTCCCCGAAGCATTACCCGGGGATGATGCTGTTGCCACCGCTGAAGATATGGGGACGGCAGTTGAAAAACTGAAGGACCCGGAAGAATTCGATGCCCAGTTGCAACTGAAGCGCATTTCCGAGATAACACAGGTGGAATTTATTCAAAAATGGCGGGAACTTGCTGAACTGACAGGATGTTACACTTTGCCATCCCTGTTGAATGATATGGAAAAAAGAAGCGAGTCTGCCTTGAATTCGGAATCGCTGGAAAACACGAGATCCTATTACAAAGAGCAATTCATACGTATCCAAAAAAGAGCTTTGGAGGTATTTATGGAATGTTCGGCTAACCGGGAACAGGAAGAATAAGACCCGGGATAATTATCGCCCTTTTATTCCTCCACTCCTGACGCATCCGGGTAGTACTCTATTCTGCGGGTGGTATAGGCATTGTCCGGGGTGATGATCTTTTTGACCCAGTTCCCCTTTTCAGCATTGTCAAACTGGTAAATATATTCTTTTCGTTCTTCCGATACCCCTGTTTTGGTAACAACGGCTGCCAACATCCCATTCGTATCATATTCACAATGCTTCTCTGTGATCGGGGCAAAGGACTTGGTTAAGGAATTGTATTCGAAAATAATTTCACGGAGGACTTTCCCGTCCGTATCGTAATGTTTTTCAACGGCTCTGATGGGCAGTCCGTCCAGGAATTCCTTGGTTAGTTCCGCGGTGTATTCGGTTCCATCCGTGCTGTTGGTTTTGGAGGAACGGATTGATTTCTGAATAACCCCATTGAGCAGGTAGGAGGTGGTGGTTTCTCCTTTATAGGCGGTATGCCGAATGATGGTTTCATCAAGGCCATCATTGTTGGAGCGAATCATTTTCACAAGGTTGCCCTCTGTATCATACACATATTCATATTTATCCAAGAACTCCTGGTTATAGGAAAGAATCTTTTCCGTTATCCTTTTGCGCGGCACCGTGTCCAGTGTATAGAAGTGTGCAATGGAGGTCGCTTTATCGAATTGCCCATCACGGTACGATTCGTCCCTCCTTTCCGTAATTACGCCATTTTGGTATTTGTAATAGGTAATGTCGTAATCCTTATCGTTATAGCGTGTTACTGAGCGGGTTAACAGTCCGGATCTGTCAAATTCGAACTCCTCCTTTCCATAATCCGTAATGACCATACAGGATTTAACCTTCCCATGGAGGTCGAAATCCCCCCGTGTAAAAAATTGGGGTTCCTGTGCAAGTAAGGGCGTGCCCAACAGCATGTTTCCGGTACCTATCAGGACAAAAAATAACATTCGGGAGTAGTTTTTTACCATGCAGCAAAATTACAGGATAATACGGCAAATGAAAATAAAACGCCGGCCAAATAAAAAGGGGCGGTCATTTACCGCCCCTTCTTTATCACATACCTATACAGGTCTGTACATTATTTCACTTCCTCAAAATCCACATCTTCCACATTATCGCCTTCTTTTGCACCCTCGGCAGACGCCGTATCTTCACCATTTGATGAAGGATCACCGCCTCCTTGCTGCCCGGCAGCCTGCGCTTTGTACATCTCTTCAGATGCTGCCTTCCAGGCCTCATTCATTTTCTCCAGGGCTGGGGTGATTACAGCAACATCCTTGGTTTCATAGGCTTTTTTGAGTTCTGCCAATGTTTCTTCAACCGGCTTTTTCTTATCCTCAGAAAGTTTATCCCCAAACTCCTTCAATTGTTTTTCTGTCTGGAAGATCATACTGTCAGCCTCATTCAATTTGTCGGCCTTTTCTTTGGCTTTTTTATCAGCTTCGGCGTTGGCTTCGGCATCGGCCTTCATTTTCTTGATCTCCTCTTCAGTAAGTCCGGATGAAGCTTCGATCCTGATATCCTGGGATTTGTTGGTTGCCTTATCGGTAGCGGAAACCTTTATAATTCCGTTCGCATCAATATCGAATGTAACTTCTATCTGGGGTGTTCCTCTTGGCGCGGGGGGTATACCGTCCAGGTGGAATCGGCCAATCGTCTTATTATCCGAGGCCATTGCCCTTTCTCCCTGCAAAACATGGATTTCAACCGAAGGCTGATTGTCCGCAGCTGTGGAGAATACCTGTGACTTTTTGGTTGGGATGGTCGTATTCGCATCGATCAGTTTAGTCAGGACACCTCCCATGGTTTCAATACCCAGGGACAGCGGTGTAACATCCAGTAACAATACATCCTTGACATCACCTGTAAGAACACCTCCCTGGATCGCGGCACCTACGGCAACGACTTCATCCGGGTTGACACCCTTGGATGGCTTTTTCCCGAAGAATTTCTCCACCGCTTCCTGTACCGCTGGGATCCTTGTAGACCCTCCAACGAGAATGATTTCATCTATGTCACTTTTGGACAAGCCGGCAGCCTTCAATGCAGTTTCGCAGGGCTCGATGGTCCTTTTGACCAAATCGGCAATCAACTGTTCAAATTTGGAACGCGATAAACTGCGCACAAGGTGTTTCGGACCGGAAGCCGTAGCAGTAACATAAGGCAGGTTGATTTCTGTCTGGGCTGCAGATGACAATTCTATTTTCGCTTTTTCAGCTGCTTCCCGCAAACGCTGCAATGCCATAGGATCCTGACGAAGGTCAATCCCTTCCTCTTTCTTGAATTCCTCTGCCAGCCAATCGATTATTTTCTGATCCACATCATCACCTCCGAGGTGGGTGTCCCCATCTGTAGATAATACTTCAAAAACCCCATCGCCTAATTCCAGGATAGAGACATCATGTGTTCCGCCCCCGAAATCAAAAACTACGATTTTCTGGTCTTTGTGCTTTTTATCAAGTCCGTAAGCTAAAGATGCGGCCGTTGGCTCATTGATGATACGCTCCACTTTTAATCCGGCTATTTCCCCGGCCTCTTTTGTAGCCTGCCGCTGTGCATCATTAAAATAGGCAGGAACTGTAATAACGGCCCGTGTTACGGTCTGACCCAAATAGTCTTCTGCCGTTTTTTTCATTTTCTGAAGGATCATTGCCGAAAGTTCCTGTGGGGTATATAAACGTCCGTCAATATCCACCCTTGGGGTATCATTGTCTCCTTTTACAACCTTATAAGGCACCCGTTCCGCTTCCTTTTTTGATTCGGAATATTTGTTGCCCATAAATCGTTTGATGGAGTATATCGTCTTATGCGGGTTGGTCACCGCCTGCCTTTTGGCAGGGTCTCCCACCTTAATCTCGCCACCTTCAACAAATGCAATCACCGACGGTGTGGTGCGTTTTCCCTCAGCGTTGGGGATTACAACAGGCTCATTACCTTCCATTACCGAGACGCAGGAGTTGGTGGTACCTAAATCTATTCCAATAATTTTGCTCATCTTTTATATTTTATAATTAGTGCATTCCTTTTTATAATCGTTTTTTAAATGTCAAACAACATGCCAACGCTCCAAAACTGACAGGATGTCATTCATGGCCTCCCCGGACAGCGTGCTGAGCGAATGAATTTTGGCAGCTGCCCCTGTTGCCCCCGTTATTTGGATACATGAATGCCAAAGAAAAACCGGGATATCAAGTATATTTATACCGAATAATCAGCTTATGGAATGTATCAGTGTCTTTGACATGCTTAAAATAGGAATAGGCCCCTCCAGTTCACATACGATGGGCCCCTGGCGGGCTGCGGAACGATGGTGTTCCGAATTAAGCACTGCAGGAAAGCTCAACCAGGTACGGGCCGTACAGGTGACCGTTTACGGTTCCCTGGCCCTCACAGGCAAAGGCCATGCAACAGACCTGGCATTACTGCTGGGGCTAAGCGGTGCCGACCCGGAATACATACCGTTGGAAGATATCCCTGCAGGCATCAGCAAGATCAAAGCAGATAAAAGCCTGAAACTGCGAAACGAAATCAGCATACCCTTTGATCCGGCCACCGATATCATCTTCAAACGTGAATTCCTCCCTTTCCATGCTAACGGCATGACATTTAACGCTTCCCTTGCCAATGGTAAAAAAACGAGCGCTACATATTATTCTATCGGGGGAGGATTTGTAGTCCGGGAGGAACGGACCAACGCCAGGATCAAAAAAGCAGCTTTTAATACCTTCCCGTTTCCCGTCCAAAAAGGGGTTGAGCTCCTCGCCTACTGCAGGCAGGAGCAGAAGCAGGTTTCGGACATTGTCCTGGAGAATGAGCGGTCGCTCAGGACTGATGCACAAATAGACCATGAATTGAAGCGGATTTGGCAGGCTATGCTGGAGTGCATGTATACTGGGTGCCATACCGAAGGTAACCTTCCGGGGGGGCTCAATGTAAGGAGGCGTTCATTCGATATGCATAAAAATCTGATTGGCAGCGAGCCATACGCAAATGAAGCGGAATGGCTTGCGGCCATTCGGAAAACGGAAGTTAAATTCAGACAGATCCTAAAATGGGTGAGTTGTTTTGCCCTGAGTGTGAATGAAGTTAATGCTTCCCTGGGGAGGGTTGTTACAGCACCTACGAATGGCAGTGCGGGGGTGATCCCTGCCGTGCTCATGTATTATATTGTTATTGAGAACCACCATGCTTCCTTTGAACACATCAAAAAATTTTTACTGGTTGCCGGGGAGATCGGGAGCATTTTTAAAAAAGGAGCTACCATTTCAGCTGCCATGGGCGGCTGCCAGGCGGAAATAGGGGTTTCCTCCGCCATGGCCGCCGCCGCTCTCACAGAGCTTATGGGTGGAAGTCCCGAGCAGGTATTGATCGCTGCCGAAATTGCCATGGAACACCACCTCGGCCTGACGTGCGACCCAATCGGCGGACTGGTGCAAATACCCTGTATCGAACGCAATGCCATGGGTGCCATTAAAGCGATCAATGCAGCGGAACTTGCCATGGATACGGATCCCTTGAATATAAAAGTTCCGCTGGACAAAGTGGTGGATACCATGTGGGCGACCGCCAAGGATATGAATTCCAAATATAAAGAAACCTCCGAAGGGGGATTGGCCCTCGGGGTAAATATGACCGATTGCTGACCCCTGAATGCATAGCAAACAGCACTTTATAGATCCCGGACCGGGGTCTGTATTTAGGAAATCCGAATTTGTTTTGGTTTCCCCTACCCAGTGCCGGTCGCCCGGTTATCTGATCCAGTAGCGCTGTTTACAAAATACATGGACACGGAACCGATACCCTTGATGGCTATTTTGCCCCTCCGGGTACAGTCGAACTGGTCTTTGATAATGCTGTATAATGTTTCCGAGATGTTTATCTTGTTGGATTCGCTGGCGGTTTCAAACCGGGATGCGACATTTACTGTACTGCCCCAAATATCGTAGGCAAATTTATTGACGCCCACTATTCCGGCTACCACCGGGCCGGTATGAATCCCGATTCGCACATCGAAACCAATCTCGCCTGCAGCTTCTTTTTCCGATTTATACTTGATCATAAAATCACGGATCTCCAGGGCCGCCTGGACGGCATGGAACGGATGCAGGGAGTTGGCAATGGGTAAACCCGCCACACACATATAGGAATCACCGATGGTCTTGATCTTCTCAATTTTATATTTTGAAATGATCTTGTCGAAATTGCTGAAGCAATAGTGCAATTCCTTTACCAGTTTATTAGCGCTCATTTTTCGCGACAGGGCTGTAAAATCAACAAAATCTGTAAAGATAACGGATACGGAGTTGTAATGCTTTGCCTTTGCCTTTCCGGTCCTTTTAAGTTCCTCCGCTGTTTCTATAGGCAGGATATTGAGCAGCAGTTCATCAGATTTTTGCTTTTCTGCAGTCAGTTCTGTGGTCCTTTTATTGATCTCGGATTGTGCCGTGCTGAGATCCCGGACCATCTTATTGAAGGCAATTCCCAGTTCCCCGATCTCATCCCGGGAATGGCTTTCCACATATTGTGTAAGGTCGCCCTCCCCCACTTTGTTGGCGGCATCCCGTAATGCCAGTACCGGGACAGAGATCTTCTTGGCAAGCCAGTAACCAATCACCAGTCCGATAACAAAGACAATGAAACTTGCCAGTGCCGATGCTATCCTGATCTGCATCCTCCCTTTGGCTATTTCTGAAGTAGAAAAACTGAGCATGATCTCGCCGACCATGATGGGGGTTGAAAAAGGGGTGCTCTTTATAATAAAATCTTCGTTGGAGCCCTGGTAAGGGTCAACTTCAACATTTTCAGGATATGTTTTAAATACGGATTTGGATACGGTAAAATCGGTATGGTCCGGATCCCAGATCGTATCTGTCTGGATGATACTGACAAATTGCAGCCTGTTATCATCCCTCACGAAATTCAGGGCCATTTGTACCCCTTCAAAGTTTTCCTCTGTAAGGGCAATCTTCACCCCAAGGGCTACTGTATTGGCATAGTTCTTAATTTCAGTGTTATAGTTTTCGATAAGGTACCGCTCCTGCCTTGCCGGATAGTAAAATAGTATGAACAGTGCAAACATCAGCACTACAGAAAGTACCGTGAGCATTATTTTACTCTGTAATGATAATACCATTTATAGTTAGGCTATTAGGTAGTTCCAGGCATTATAGCAAGAAGGAAGTGCAGTTGCATCCACCTAAATCTGTGTTTTGCCATCAACACGTATAACTTTAAGCGTCTTTCCGGCAGGCTGTCTTACTACACCTATCGCACCAGGGGTTTCAGCCACATACGCCTCCAGCTCATTGGTTGAATTAAAAAAAGTAGGCGCTTTCACCTTGCCCTGGAATACCAGTGCCAAAAAATATTTATTGAGTTCATTTGCGGTCATATTATATAGTTTTTCACAAGTTTCCGTACCAACCGGGGTACTGGTTTTCATCAGTGCCAGCGATACCCTTGAGCCATCATTCCACCTGAGCTTTTCCCCTTTGAGTATTGATTTGAGTTGATTCATATCCATTTCAGAAGGGACCGAAGTAGCATTTCCCACAATGATCAGCTGGTCTTCCTGGCCATAGAGGGCTCCTGCAGGCAAAAACAGGCCTATCAGGGAACACAATATGAATGTACTTATTCTCAGTTTCATAGGCCTTACATTTAAAATCCTATTGCCACCTGGGCCGTCAGTTTATTGAGGCTTCCGGTAATTTTCCGGTCCTCATGTTGGAATTCCAGTTTCACAACAATAAGGTAATTGACCTCGTACCGAAGCCCCGTCAAAAAGGAAACGGTATCCGTATTGCCAAACCAAGGCTCATCATTCTGATAATCAAGATAATCAAAACGGACATACGGCACCCATTTTTCCTTTAACCGGTAACCGGAATAAAGGTACGATGCAAAGGAGGAATTATTTCCTGCCCTGTCCGTATGGTTGTTCATAAAAGTGGCTTCTGTCAGAAATTCAAATGTGCTTCCAAAACGGGACACCGATACGGTATATAATTGTTGCCGGGTTTTTTCATCAACCATGAAATGATGGATCTCGGCACCTTCTGAAATGATGTCATAATAGAAAGTTGCGCCGATCTGCAACCTATCTGCCGGTTTAATGTGGAAAGCAGCAGTGACAGATTTATACTTGTCATTATCGGTAATATCCTCAGACCCAAGGCCATTACCCAGGAGTACATTATAACCAAACCTCAGCTGACCTAGGTTAAGGCCCTGGAATGCGATCCCGGTGGTGTGAAGCGGAATGATGTTCGATTCAAATAATAAGGGCCTGCCAACGGTAGGAAAAAATACCCGGCCGTGATGATACGTTTCATTCCAATATACTATTGGCGTGTGTTGCTTTCCAATGAGGATACTGTGGTTACCCTTATAATTATAATTGATAATCGCCCTTTCGATACCCACTTCAAATGCTTTATTTTCAGTGTTATACCGGAATACCGTTTCTCCCAGGAATGAGAAATTTTCATTAAGTTCAGAGGTAATGAAAAGATCATACTCGCCAAAATCAAATGAAACCCGGTCTTGATCGTAGCGCCCCCCGATATCGATAAAACCGCGAATCCGGGTATTTTGTGATCGAATCGTACAATTACATCCCAGCCACAAGAGTGATGATACAAGCAGTAGCTGCCATGTATTGAAATTTTTCATATTTCAGTTGTAAATACCCACTAACCTTTCCTGGTCAATAGGTGGTGGGGGATTACCGGTTTCCTGATAGTTATTGACCCGTATCTGCTGCTGTGTTTCCATAACCCGGGTAGACTGCCAACCCCGAATCATTTTCTGTAAACATACTGGTTTTGTACATACAAGATACGTGTTTTTGACAGTATTTCAAATATACCTGCTCCCCACTCACTATTCCGCCGGCTGCTGCCTGAGTGACCTTTTCAATTCTGCCAGGTGCTTTTGTTTCCGGGGTTCCCTGTTTCGTAATCCGAAATTGGTATGGTACTGATGTTTTTCGAGGAATGCCACCTGAATTTTGTCCCACTCCAATTTTGTAGCCACCTTGCCTGTAACCTGTAACTCCCTAAAAAGCTTGTCACTGATGGAATAAAAATCTTTGCGCCCCAGGTAATCCAGGTCGCAATCACATATTATCCTTTCAAGTTTTGTCCGTGGAGATTGTGGGATCCGGGTCGCCAGGATGAGGTTTTGAACGGTTTTGATATCCCGCGGAGCAAAACCATATTTTTTCATCAGTTCCCCAGCAATCCTTTTGCTGGTTTGTTCATGCTCCGTACCCGACACGGTAAAACCGACATCGTGCAATAGAATGGCCGCCTTAACGAGTTTGGCTTCATGGCCGCTGACGTTTTCACTGCGCAGGTAGGTCCTGCTGATCTTCAGCAGGTTCTTCGTGTGATGGATACTATGAAAATATAACTCCTCAGGCAATTGTGTTTCAAGCAATTGAAGTGCCTCCCGCCGAAGTTTGTTATATCCTTTCATCTGCCATAGTGCATATTACCAATATAATTGTACTACCCAAACAAGAATTGCCAGTATAATGATCCCGAAACTTATTGAGAAATACCGGATCGCCTTCTGAACACTCCTGAATTTCTCATCTATTATTTTACTTTCAGCATGGATCTGGTGCCCTAACTGTTTACATAGTTTCTCCTCATCAGCACATACGTCCACCAATGTTTTGGTATATTCATCAATGTCTCCAAACGAATAAACCGCATTGCGGAAGAAAAAGACATTTTTTTCATATTTCATCTCAATCTGCGGACTGAAACACTTGAAACAGTAAAAAATGGATAAGAAAACCAGGAACATCCAGGCAAAAGCCAAGACGATATAAATAGTGCCTTCCTGCAATATAGGCTCCAACTGGTCCATCCGGTCAACGAAAATCCCCAGGATAAGCCCGTGAAAGGAAAATACCACCCCGGCCTTTAGTTCAGAAGCGCGGATAAGTTTTTCCAACCGTTCCAGTTGCTCCCAATAATTATTCGGATCATGATTCATAGTGCATTGGATTATAAGGGTACCCTTTCGGGGGTAATCACTGCGTTACAGGTACTCAATTTAAGAATATTATTATGAGATAGGAATTCTATACCCGGTTTATACAACAAATTTTATATTGACGGATATGCTGCTGTTTCCCCATGCCTCAGGGTTCTTTACTTCGATATTCAAAGCTCCCGGGAATGGACAGGACCACTGATTGGTACGACAATTGATGATCACATGCTGGAAGGTTGTTGTTATTTCAGGGATTTGCAAAGGACAATCTACCCAAAATTAGTATCTTTTCCCACATCAACGGTTGTCCTGCCCAATGGGATACGAATCGGATAATATGAAGTCATATATACTTTTTTTCGCGCTTTTTTGGAGTACAATAAACCTGGTCATGGGCCAGGCTGACGGAATTCAGAAACCCAAACTTGTAATTGGTATTATCGTGGACCAGATGCGTTTCGACCAGCTGTATAAATATGAAAAGAAATTCTCGGAAGGGGGATTTAAAAGACTGCTCCGGGAAGGTTTTAACTTCAAAAACACCAATTATAATTATATACCAACCTATACTGCCCCGGGACATGCTTCCGTTTATACCGGCACCACCCCTTCCTATCATGGCATAATAGGTAATTATTGGTATGATCGAAAGGATGGGCAGGTTCGGGGTAATGTCACGGATACGACGGAATCCATAGTAGGTTCAAAAATCAAAAATACCCTGGGTGTTTCACCCAGGAACCTCCTCACCACCACGATTTCGGATGAGCTTCGGCTGTCCAGCAATTCGCGTTCCAAAGTGTTCAGCATTTCCCTGAAAGACCGGGGGGCCATCTTACCTGGCGGGCATATCGCTTCTGCTGCCTATTGGTTCGACTGGGAATCAAGCCCGGGTTACTTTGTTACCAGTACGTATTATATGGATGAGCTACCCGAATGGGTTTCAGCATTCAACAGGCAGGAGAAGTCCGACGCATTCCTGGACACTACATGGAATACCCTTTACCCTATTGCAGAGTACATCGAAAGCGCCTCGGATGACAACACCTATGAACCTTCTCTTGGTGGAAAATCGAAACCTACTTTTCCCTATAATTTCAAGGAAATGCGCATAAAGTACCGGGAGAACAGCAGTGAATACCAGCTATTACTGGTTTCCCCGGACGGGAATAATCTTCTTACAGATTTTGCGCTGGCCACCATACAAAATGAGAAGTTGGGAAAAGATTCGGAAACCGACCTTTTAAATATCAGTTATTCTGTCACCGATGTGATTGGGCATACTTTTGGACCCCAATCTGTAGAACTTGAAGATATTTACCTGCGTCTTGACAGAAACCTGGAAACATTGCTGGGCTTTTTGGATACCAATGTGGGAAAAGGAGAATACCTGGTTTTCCTTACCGCAGACCACGGTGTAATGCCGGTGGCATCCTTCCTCCATGAAAGGAAGTTGCCGTCCGGGGTAGCCCGGATCAAAACCTACCGGGAATCCCTTGCGACCTATTTAAACTCTCTGTATGGCAACCACCCATGGATCAGTTATTTCGAAGATGACCAGATCTACCTGAACAGGGCGCTGATCAAGGAACGCAAACTGAGCCTGGCCACGTTACAGCAGCAGGTTGCCGAATTTATGTCGGGTCAGGAAGGTGTCCACAGCGTACTTACGGCACATGACCTGCAAACAAATGATTATTTGCATGGCCTGAGTGCCTTGCTCCAAAATGGTTTTCTTGCCGGAAGGTCAGGGGACGTATTCCTGACCTTTCATCCGGGGATTGTATTGAATGCCAATTCGGAAATCGATATTGCACAGGTTAAAGGTACCACCCATGGTACCGGGTATGCCTATGACCGGCATGTCCCCCACTTATGGATGGGAACAGGTATACCAAAAGGGGAATCCGTACGGCCTGTCAGCCCTATCGACATCAGTCCCACCCTGGCAATGTTCCTGGACTTGCAGCTTCCCAGTGGATCCGTTGGCGTACCGCTGAAGGAAATCTTCAAATAATCATACAGATTTGGAACGAACGCGTGAGGCGGACCATCCGGAAAAAGGAATGTTACTTGATACGGGCCCTGTCAACGATCTCCTTCCTGAAGGATTGATCATTGGCAAGGACCTCAAAAAATTCGAGGATATAGTCCCGGCATTTGATATATGCCCGTGGGTCTTCGAAATGTGGGGCCAAACCATCCAAAATCTGCAGTAGGGCGTCCTTATTGCCCAGGTATTCTTCCCTGATCTTTTGCAGGGACTGCGCATCGCGTTTAAATCCCCTGTACAACCTTTGTTTCACATCCGTTATACCGAGCGACTGGTTCTCACTTTGAGATACGGTGGCATAGCTGGCGTCTACAAGACCGGACATGTCAAAATCATAGGGGACAGGCATCGTTTTGTTATCGATGAAAAGCAATAATTCATTGTGCTGAAAAGCCGTTGAAAAGTCGGTGTTCCCAATCATATACTGAAATAAGGCATTCTGTATGGAACAATCGGCATCCTGTTGCAACGGGTGTATGCTTCGTTCTATGATCTGGCCGTTAAACCTTTTGGCCACGATTTTGTCATCTTCGATCAGTATGCCCTTAAATATATGCTCTCTCGTTTTATTACCTTTATCCTCCACAAAATCAATTTGAACCAATCTGGTTTTGAAATGATAGGGTGATATGATCTCATAGAATTTATAGGCCATAAATTCTTTTATAATGTCATCGTTGCTGTTCTTGTTAAGCAGGCAGGGCAATACGAGTTTTAAGCGCTTATGGCCTTCAAAATAGCTGCCCTTTACAGTTCCTTTCGCCAGTTTTATTTTAATGGGAGGGTTATAACAGTTATCCCTCCTGAAGTTTCCCCGTGCGCGTAGGCCCACTTCGAAGCTTTGCCATGATTCATCAGGGCCCAGGTATGAAATTGCAGATTGTATATACGTACTGTCATTGGTATTTTTTTTGACATCCTTTATAGAATAGGCTAACTTTATGGGTAGTATTACCTGGTCCACAAACAACCTTCCAGCCGGATCTGCACTCACTTCGGTAACAGTTTCCTGGGCAGGAAGCAGACAAAACTGGGAAAGCATCAGCAGGAGGCAGGTTGTCAGGACTTGTTTATTCACGATATTTAATATAGCTTTAACAAATATAGAATAATAATCAACCGGCTTTGAATCAATACCTTTCAATTTTAAATTTCAGGACCTTACTGGTACTGATCATTTCTGCGGCTACCGTTTATCTGGCATATTATTTCAATGTCAGTTACAATGTGGATCTTACGTTGCTAAGTATTGCCATCATCTTCCCGCTAGTCTTTTCCATCAGGGGCTCCTTCAGGCGGCGGGAAAAAGCGCTTGAACATCTTAGCCAATTCAGGAGTTCGCTCAAGACCGTTCATTATTTTTTGATGACCAACAACGACCTTACCGAAGAGCACAGATCAGAAATTTCGGCCATTTTACTCAATATAAGCAACCGGTTTATGGAACATCTAAACAGCGATGAGCACAGTACCAAAGACATCGATGAGATCATCAACAATGTCCTTGAATTTGTCGTAGACCAGGAGGGACTTATCAGCAGGTCGCTCCGGGACAAGGTTTTCCGGTATATGAACGATTTACATGAATCAGTGGAAAACCTGCACGCAATACATGTTCACAGGACTCCAATCAGTCTGAATGCCTATTGCCGGCTCTTTATTTATATCTTTCCCTTGATCTATACCCCTACTATAATTTTTAATATAGGGGTGGAATCACCGGAATGGGTAACCTATTTTGTGGTGCTGTTAACTGAATTTATCCTAATTTCACTCTATAACATCCAGAACCAGCTTGAGTATCCTTTTGACAATGTGGGTCTTGATGACATAAAACTTGATAATTTCAGGATCGACCGCTAGAATTCTTAGTAATCCCATGTTTAATTTCGCTTTTGAGAACAGCCCTGTGCTGAGGATCGCATTCCGCCGGGATACGCTATAAATCGGTAAGGGTATAATGCAAAATATAACAAAAATTGCCCCTCCCCAAGACAGGGGCTTATCTATAAATCAGTATATTTATTCACATCATATCAGTTTATAAACATTATGAAAGTATCAAAAAAAACAGTAGCATCCCGCAGATCCTTCCTTAAGAAGGGGGCGATCGCTTCTTCTATTTTCATCGTTCCCCGGCATGTTCTCGGGGGTGTTGGTTACCTCGCACCAAGTGATCGGCTAAACCTGGCCGCCATAGGTGCCGGGGGCAAAGGGTCCAGCGATATACTTAACGCTTCGGTAAATGGTAAGGAAAAAGTAGTTGCCCTTTGTGATGTTGATTTTTCGGGGAGTGCAAAACGCTCGGTAGAGAATTTTCCAAAAGCCAAATTATACCATGATTTCCGGGAAATGCTCGATAAGGAAAAGGACATTGATGCGGTGACTATTTCTACCCCGGACCACGTTCACGGCCCGGCGGCAGTATATGCAATGGAGCGCGGCAAACATGTCTATGTCCAAAAACCAATGACACATAATATTCGTGAAGCCAGGATGCTCACCGAAATGGCTCGGAAACAAAAAATTGTAAGCCAGATGGGGAACCAGGGGGGGTCTAATGAACTCCTGGGATTGGTCCAGAAGTGGGTAGATTCCGGAGTGGTAGGGCCCATTTCCAAAGTCCAGGTGTGGACCAACAGGCCGGTATGGCCGCAAGGTTATGCCATGCCGGAACCAGACCCCTCTCAAAAGCCCGCGGATCTCTACTGGGACCTTTGGCTTGGGCCGGCTGCCGACAGGCCTTATGTCCCTAACCTGCATCCCTTTAACTGGAGGGGATGGTGGGAATTTGGAACCGGGGCTTTGGGCGATGTAGGGTGTCACCTGATCGACATCCCTTTCAGGACCCTTGGCCTTAAATACCCAACGGACGCGGAATGCAGTGTGGGTAGTGTTTACAGTCAAATGTGGAATGCAGATTTCCATCCGGAAGGTTGTCCGCCCTCTTCTTTTATAACGCTTCATTTTGGGGCTACTGAAAAAAGTGGCTCCCCCATAGAAATGACATGGAGTGATGGCGGTATTCGGCCCTCCCATCCCGATATAATCCCCGCAGATCACGATATCGGAGGGGCCAACAGCAGCAACGGGGTATTGATCATCGGGGAAAAAGGTATTATTTCCACCAATATCAATGACAGTTCACCGCTAATGCCCAAACTATACCTCAATGATGGCACAACGGAATTTGGCCCCGAAGTGGAATCCAACGAGGAACCGGAGTATGGCCATCAGCGCAAGTGGGTTGACGCCTGCAAAGCCGGTTTTGGCAGTGAGGAACACCTGGGTCTTACCTCTTCGTTCGATTATGCCGGCCCCATGACGGAAACCGTGTTGATGGGGAATTTAGCGATACGGAGTTATATGCTCCAACGCCCGGATGCTGAAGGTAAAATGGAATTTTTTGCCCGGCGCAAATTATTGTGGGATGGTGAAAATATGCGTATCACCAACCTGGAAGAAGCCAACCAGTTTGTAGGCAGAAACTACCGGGAAGGCTGGAAGATCTAGTCTTGCGGAAGGCCATTTTAGCGTGGGTAAACAACATCATAGGTACGGGTTCATACTTTATCGTACCCGGAGCCTAGGGGCAGTCTTCCTTCCTCCGGGTATCGATCAGGTAGATGATCTTCCAACTCCTTCCGTCGTTGAATAACTGGAAGGAATTAATCCCGCAATGGCTAAAGGTATCATTGAGCCAAAACTCATAAGCTGTCCAGGCATTGGCCATGGCACCATCTATCTTTATAGTGTAACCCTTTATATCTTCCCGGAACGAAATGGAATCCGGGATACCCGCTATTCCTCTTAAAAAACCGGAAAAATCCTCTGTCTTCACAAACATGCCCCCGTCATTGTTTTTTGCTATGGTTTGCAGGATAATACCTTCAGAGACCGTTTGTTTGATGCGTGTGGAATCTTGCTCGTGGAACCCTTTAAAGAAAGATTCTATAGTATGCTTTACCGCCTCGGTTTCCGATTCCTGTGAAAAGTGGGTCTGGATACCAAGGAGGAGGAATAATAGTGGGAAAAGGATTTTCATACATTGACTTTTTCAAAATTAATGATTTATCAGATACCGGATCTTATTCTGCGGGGATTTACAGATCCTGGTTTCCGTATACAGGCACTCCCCTGCTACAGAATCCGGAAACACTAAAGGCGATTCACCAAATCTCCTTACATTTAGCATTCGAAATAAAAAGAGATGTCTAGCGTAAAAAAAGAGTACAAACGGATTACTGTAAAATCCCTTGTGGAAATGAAGGAACAGGGTGAAAAGATATCCATGCTTACGGCCTACGATTATTCCATGGCCAAAATAGTGGATGCTGCCAGGGTAGATGTCATTTTGGTCGGTGATTCTGCCAGTAATGTCATGGCAGGCCATGAAACGACCCTTCCCATTACCCTCGATCAGATGATATATCATGCTGCCTCGGTGATCCGGGCCGTCAGCAGGGCCCTGGTGGTAGTGGATATCCCTTTTGGCAGTTACCAGAGTGACCCGAAGGAAGCCCTGCGCTCTGCGATCAGGATCATGAAGGAGAGTGGTGCACATGCTGTAAAGATGGAAGGGGGCATTGAGATCAAGGACTCTGTTAAACGTATTCTGAACGCAGGCATACCCGTAATGGGCCACTTAGGGTTAACCCCGCAGTCTATTTATAAATTCGGTACCTATGCAGTCCGCGCAAAGGAAAAAGATGAAGCAGAAAAGCTCTTGGAAGATGCAGAACTACTGGACAAACTTGGCTGCTTTGCAGTAGTGCTGGAAAAGATACCCGCTGATCTTACCCGAAAGGTTTCAGAGAAGATATCGATACCAACCATTGGCATAGGTGCAGGAAAACATGCAGATGGACAGGTACTGGTCATCCATGACCTGCTGGGCATGACCCACGAATTCCATCCGCGATTCCTGCGCCGGTATATGAACCTGTACGAAGAAATGGGCCAGTCCATTTCCAATTATGTGACAGATGTAAAAAACAGGAGTTTCCCCAGTGACGAAGAACAATACTGATATACGCGTGCCCAGTTCCAACAATAGCAGGAGAACCCTTTTTTTAGGGTAAGGCCCCCGTCCGCGTAGGAACAACAATGCCGGAATGGCAGGCCCAACGTTCAGAATTCCCTGACATTATTTTGGGGATAGGCAAACAGATAAAGTAATGAAAGCACCCAACACAGGAATGGAAACACGGAAAGCTTTGGCACGGAGCTCCGAACGATCAAACCCATCCAACCTCCAGGTACTGTACGAGGACAACCATCTCATAGCCATCAATAAAAGGCCGGGTGACATTGTACAGGGTGATAAAACCGGTGACACCCCCCTGAGCGATGTTGTAAAACAATACTTAAAAGTAACATACGATAAACCGGGTGCGGTTTATTTGGGCGTCGTACACCGGCTGGACAGGCCTACCTCGGGGATCGTGGTTTTTGCCAGGACCTCCAAGGCCTTACCGCGTTTAAACAAGCTCTTCGCCGACAAAAATGCACGTAAAACGTATTGGGCGGTCGTTAAAAACAATCCGCCGGCCACCTCACAGACCCTTTCACACTGGCTGGTCAGGAACCCGAAACAGAATAAATCCTATGCCCATAATAAGGAGGTGCCTAACAGTAAACTGGCCGTACTGGATTATCATATTCTTTGCAGGCTCCAGAACTATTACGTGCTGGTAATTAACCTTAAAACTGGGCGGCACCACCAGATCAGGGCCCAATTGGCGGCCATTGGATGTCCCATTAAAGGAGACCTTAAATACGGGTTTGACCGGAGTAATCCGGATGGGAGCATACACCTGCACGCCAGGAGCCTTTCCTTTCTACATCCTGTACGGAAAGAGGAAATATCGTTAGTGGCACCTCCGCCCGAAGACGTTATCTGGCATGCTTGTCTATGATTGACAGGTTGTATGGCAGGAAATAATAGGAAGCGCCAGGGTGGGGCGTCCAGGAATTGGGGCATGGTATTTGAATGATAATCCGCGGATTCTAATAGTTGCACTAATGATCAAAAGAACACTTTATTTATTGGGGCTGTTACTACTTGCAGCTTGTGGGAGCCTCCATACAATGGACCGGTTCTACAATGCCCATAAAGATGATGATCAGGTAATGGCAATTCGCGTTCCCCGTGTGATGCTGTCCATGATCAGTGGAATATCTCCAGAAATGGAAGCCCTGGTAGGCGGAACCAAAGACCTCAGGTATATGCAGTTTCCCAGTACTACACCTGCCCGCGCGGCCTTCCTTAACGAACAAATGAACAACCTGACAGGAACCTCCTTTGTGGAGGTCTACCGCAAAAATGACGCCCTGAAGCGCCAGGTGGTATCCATCCGGGAGAAACGAAACAGTGTTAAGGAAATATTGATCTATAACAACAATAACATTAAAGGATCATTCCTTTATTTTAACGGGGACTTCGATCCGGTTAAGGTCAGGGAAATGGCCAGGGCCAATCAATTTGAGAAACTAAGTGAAGGTTTGTTGCAGCAATTCAATCCAGGCGACGCCTCAGGCATCAACGAATGATAGCCTGGGCCTTTTCACGGATAATTTGGGCCACAGGTTTGTTTTGGAGGTGGCTCTCAAGCCAGGACAGGATATCTAGGTATAAAAATGCCCGTTTTTCATACGGGTGGTCCTCATACTTTTTAAGGTCATCATATAATTTCTGAAATTCCGTCCGCAATTCATGGGGATAAATATTACCCAGGTTTCGGAGGAACTTTATCATTTCCTTCTGCACCTCATGGAGGTCATTCATTTTCAATAAGAATTTGTATGTGCTTTTGAGCTGGAGTTCCAAGTGATAATCCATGCCGGCCTCGTAATGTGCAACAAGGCTTAATACCCGGGCAAAACACATCAGGTCCTCCCTCATTTTAAGGTTCTTGTTATTGATGATCTTCTTTAAATATTGGATACAGGATTTGTTATCACCCAAACCGAAATAAAGGCAGGCAATCTTGTAGTACAATACCATAATATGGTGTTCATCAATCCTTTCCCGGTGCTTGTTGATCCCGTATTCGATGATGCGAACGAGGTAGAGGCCTTTGTCAAAGGTCCCTTCCAGGAAATGGAGGTTTAGTTTGTTCGCATTGACATAGAGGAATTCGAGTGAGGCAATATTGTCGTTCTTGGGAAATTGGGCTTCGTTGATGGTAGCCTCCAGGCGGTCGAGCGTGGTTTTGAACTGGGAACTGTATTTTACATAAAACAGGGATTCCAGCAGGTAATGGTTCCCCTTTAAATAGAATACAGGGTTGAGATAGATCATTTCCTTATGGTCATAGAAAAGGTCCACCCATTTACTTGAATATTTGTAACACGACAAAAAATCCTGCACCAGGAAACTATACCATAAATGCGCTTTGTATAACCACAGTTTTTCCCGGAAACCCAATTCTTCCACCCGGTATTCAGGAAGGTGTTTTTCAAAATATTTTTTCACCATTTCATAGTCCGTGGTGTTTCTGACATAACCCAGTTTGAGCATCATGCTATATAACTGCAGGGAAAGGTTCGAAAGTTTGCTTGTCATTACATTCTGTTCGGATAGTTCCTTTGCCTGAATGGCCAGTTCGTCCGCACGGTCCGGTATGCTCCGGGTAATATATTGAGTTTCAATGATCTTCTCGAGTTCCACAATCTCGTATGCGATATTCTTCTCCTCATTTTCGATGGCGGTCCCCTTTACCTTGTCCAGTATTTTAAGGCTTTGTTTATACAGCCCTTTTTGGTAGAGGATAGTGGCAAAATCAAGTTGTTCCCGGATTTGAACGCGGATATTCTGGTTTACCGGGTTTAACCTGAGGCTTACCAATATCTGTTTATATAGGTGGGCTTTCAGATTGGAGAGCTGGGATTTTTTTACAATGCCGCTATCCAGGATGGCGGTTTCATCATACTCCTTCATTTTATCCATCAGGTTGAACAAAGCCAGGAATTTGGCATCCGTATTCACACCCAGTCGGCCCACGTAGAGCTTGAATTGCCGCTTTTCCGATTTGGAGAGCGATTTTACCAAAACGAACAAAGCATCTTTATGGACAGTTGTCATCGTAAAAAAATGTATTTAATATATTGTACTACAGTATCTTAACTATACTTAAAAGTAACTAAACATTGTAAATGTACAGCATCCACCCGGGTACTTTAATATGCTAAGGGTACTTTCGTCATGGTGATTAAAATTATGTAATAATAATGAGCAAAGATAAGGTACACATTTTTGATACTACGCTCAGGGATGGAGAACAAGTGCCCGGCTGTAAATTGGATACAAAACAGAAGCTGGTGATCGCGGAACGCCTTGACCAGATGGGAGTTGATGTCATTGAAGCCGGTTTCCCCATATCAAGCCCAGGCGATTTCAGTTCAGTTTCAGAAATAGCAAAAGTGGTTAAAAATGCCACGGTTTGCGGCCTGACACGTTCTGTCCGCAAGGATATTGAAGTAGCCGCAGAAGCTTTAAAGTATGCCAGGCGGCCCCGGATCCACACGGGGATTGGCACCTCAGACTTCCATATTAAATACAAGTTCAATTCAACGCGCGAAAAGATCATGGTGCGGGCTGTGGAGGCTGTGAAATTTGCTAAAAGTTTTGTGGAGGATGTGGAATTTTATGCAGAGGATGCCGGCAGGACCGATAATGAATACCTTGCCCGTGTTTGTGAAGAGGTCATCAAGGCCGGGGCAACGGTCCTGAATATACCGGATACTACTGGTTACTGCCTCCCTGAGGAATACGGGGCCAAGATGCGATACCTACGGGAAAATGTAAGAGGCATTGAACGGGCTATCCTTTCCTGCCACTGTCATAATGATCTTGGCCTGGCTACGGCCAATTCCATTTCCGGGGTGATCAATGGTGCCCGCCAGATAGAATGCACCATAAATGGGATCGGTGAAAGGGCTGGGAATACCTCCCTGGAAGAAGTGGTGATGATCTTGCGGCAGCATCCGGACCTAAACCTGGATACGGACATCAACAGCAAACTGCTTTACAGTACCAGCCAGATGGTGTCCCAAAAAATGGGGATGCCGGTTCAACCCAATAAAGCGATCGTGGGATCCAATGCATTTGCCCACAGTTCCGGGATTCACCAGGATGGTGTCATCAAGAAAAGGGAAACCTATGAGATCATTGATCCGGAAGATGTTGGTGTCAATGAGTCTTCTATCGTGCTGACAGCACGCAGTGGCAGGGCGGCCCTTGCCTACCGCGCCAAAAAGATAGGGTATGAACTGACCAAGATCCAGTTGGATAGCGTATATGATGAATTCCTGAAATTCGCAGATCGCAAAAAGGAGGTGCTGGACCAGGATATCCATGAAATTATAGCATCGAGTGCGGTTGACCTAGAAAGCCTGGCATAGATGAAACTACAAATAGCGCTATTGACCGGTGATGGTATCGGGCCCGAAGTAACGGCACAGGCGGTTAAATGCCTCCAGGCTGTTGAAGAAACCTTTGGGCACCAGTTTGTGTTTACCAATGCACTGATCGGTGCCGCGGCTATCGATAAGACCGGGGATCCCCTGCCGGAGGAAACACTTGAACTCTGCAAAAATTCAGACGCCATCCTTTTTGGGGCCATCGGGGATCCCACATACGACAATAACCCCGAGGCAAAAGTACGGCCGGAACAAGGCCTTTTGAAATTGCGAAAGGAACTGGGACTGTTCAGCAATATCCGGCCCATTAAGGTCTTTCCCACCATCATCAGTAAATCCCCTTTACGTGCCGATATAATTAAGGGGACTGATTTTGTAATATACAGGGAACTCACCGGGGGCATCTATTTCGGGGAAAAGAAGTTGAGTGAAGACGGCCGGGTTGCATCAGACCTATGCGAATACTCTGAAAAAGAAATCAGCCGGATCAGCCATCTGGCTTTTAAGGCGGCTAAGGGAAGGAGGCAAAAACTCACTCTGGTAGACAAGGCTAATGTACTTGAAACCTCCCGGCTGTGGCGAAAAGTCGTTTCCCGGATCGCAGAGAGCTACCCGGAGGTTCAGCTGGACTTCCTTTTCATGGATAACGCAGCCATTCAAATAATACTGGATCCGACACAGTTTGATGTGATCCTGACGGAGAACATGCTGGGGGATATACTTTCCGATGTGGCAAGTGTTATTGGAGGGTCCATCGGCCTCCTGCCATCAGCAAGCGTGGGCGAGAACCACGCCATGTTTGAGCCTATACACGGGTCATACCCGCAGGCTGCCGGGAAAAATATTGCGAATCCCATTGCTTCCATCCTTTCCGCTGCCATGTTGCTGGACCATTTTGGGCTGGGAGATGAAACTTGGGCGGTCGTGAATGCAGTCTACAAATCGATGAAGAAAAATATCGTGACCCAGGACCTCGAACCACGAAGTAAATTCAGTACGGACGATGTCGGGGAGTTTGTTGCGTCCCATATCGTGGATTCTGACGATTACCCACGTCTTAATAAAGAAAATATCGGGTTGGGAAAATCAACCATCATTTAATTACATTTTTATTAGTCACCACCAAAGGCCTTCTATTTTCCGGAAGGCCTTTTTTTTGGCTCATCACAACAATTATTCTGCTAATAGCCCTGTAACAAAGGATTCAAATTCATTTTTGAACTCGGTATATCTTTCACCTGTAGCCGGGCCATTGAAGCCGGTATGTATTTTTCTGACCACCCCCTTCTTATCTATAAAAAGAGTTGTTGGATAGGAAATCACATGATTGAGCATAGGCAGTTTTTTATTGGCCTCCAATTTGTCTGAGGAACCAAACTGCGCCAGTACAACAGGGTATGGTACCCCGATCCGTTTTCGAAGGCGGTCAATGGCGCTGTAAGCGTCTTCCCTGGTTTTGGCATGTTCAAAGGCAAGGGCCACCACTTCCAGGCCGGGATCTTTGTTTTTTTCCAGGTACGAGGTCAGAAATTTGGTTTCATCAAGGCAATTGGGGCACCAGGTACCCATGATCTGTACTATTACCACCTTGTCGGAATATTCCGGATCCTTCAGGGAAATGGTTTTCCCTGAGGCATCCGGAAACGCAAATGCCACCTTGTCATATCCCTTCCTGAGAAAGGTCAGGGAATCGCCATCCGGCAATTCATAGCTATCATTGCGATGACCGGTAAACGGTTCCTTGAAATGATTGCCGGAATAATAGATACCCTGCATGCTGCTGTCAGTAACCCGCGCAGTAAACAGGAAAGCATGGGCACCGTCAAAGGTGGACAGTTTCATCGAATCCCCATCCATGATCCCCTCCAGATAGCGATAGTCGCCGGTGGTCGTGCGAAAAGTACCCGATACTTCATTCCCCCGCTGTGTGAATATACCCTTGGCAGGGTAGGCTTCATCCGTTTCCGGGCTGAATTCAACTTCCCAGATTCCTGAGACATTCAGTTCAGCAGGGTCCTTACCTGAAAATCTGGGCAGTTCTCCGTGGGAAGCCTGAAAAGGCACTACCCTGTCCAGGCTTTCCTTAATAAAACTCCCCCCGATGCTATCCCTGGTAAACCTTCCTTCAATATAGCCTTCGAATACGGGCATTTTAATTAAAATAGAATCGCCCCATGTATCTATTTCATCGATGGTGATCACCTCTTTGGCATTATAAATTTCCATTATAAGCCCGTCCTTATTCTTGTTGAACCTGAAATTGAAGGGGAGCACCTTGCCATCCATGACATCTAGCTGTGCGAGCCACAATCCGGAGTCAGGTAATTTCTCAACAGGGGGGGTACAAGCCAGAATGGCGATTGATACGACTACAGGGAGAATTTTGTTAAACATGGGTCGCTAATTTAGGATATCCGAATAACAATTAAAAACTTACAGTAAAAAAAGCAGCAATTCATGGTTGTCTGGTTGAATGTATAGGGGCATTGTTTTATCTTTGGGAGCTTAAAACTAACCGATGAATATTTCCTATAACTGGCTGAAACAGTTTCTTAAAATTGATTGGGAAGCGCAAAGGACCGGTGAATTATTGACCAATTTAGGCCTTGAGGTAGAGGGTATCCATCCGTATGAATCTGTGCGGGGCGGGCTTGATGGGGTGGTAGTAGGAGAAGTGGTCCAATGTGAGAAACATCCCAATGCCGATACCCTGAAGCTGACCAAGGTTGATATAGGAATGGAGGCACCCCTCCAGATCGTTTGTGGTGCCCCGAATGTTGCCGTGGGCCAGAAAGTTCCGGTTGCCACTATCGGTACAACCTTGTTCACAAAAGACGATGAAGCCTGGATGATTAAAAAAGGGAAAATCCGGGGGGAAGCAAGTCACGGGATGATATGTGCTGAAGATGAACTGGGATTGGGGGATAGCCATGACGGGATAATGGTACTCGATGCAGGATTAAAGCCAGGTACGCCCTGTGCTGAAGTATTTGAGATTGAAAAAGACATGGTATTCGAAATTGGGCTCACACCCAACCGGGCAGATGCCATGAGCCATTATGGGGTGGCGCGCGACCTGAAAGCCGGATTAAAGCAACAGGAAATTTTAAAGGAACTCAATACGCCCTCCGTCAGCAAATTCAATGTTGCAAACCGTTCGCTCAAAATAGATGTATTAGTTGAAAAACCAGAACTGGCACCCCGGTATTGCGGGTTAACCATCAGTAACATGGTGGTTAAGCCGTCGCCCGATTGGTTAAAAAACCGGCTGCGGTCCATTGGATTAAAGCCCATTAACAATGTCGTCGATGCTACCAATTATGTCCTCCATGACCTGGGCCAACCCCTTCATGCCTTTGATGCGGACAGGATATTTGGCCATAAGATAGTGGTGAAAACGCTCCCTGCAGGCACACCTTTTATGACCCTGGACGGCCAGGAACGCAAACTCCACCAGGATGACCTTATGATCTGTGATGCCGAAAAACCCATGTGCATTGCCGGGGTATTCGGGGGTATCAATACGGGGGTAACAGAAAGTACAAAGGCCATATTTTTGGAGAGCGCTTATTTTGACCCCACCTCCATCCGGCTTACAGCCAAAAGGCATGGCCTGAATACGGATGCCTCCTTCCGGTTTGAACGGGGCATTGATATCAATAATGTGGAATACAGCCTGCGCAGGGCAGCCGTGTTGATAAAAGAACTGACCGGAGGGGAGATCACCTCTGATATCGTGGACATCTACTCCCGGAAAAAGGACAATTACCAGGTCTTTCTCGCCTTTGAAAAGATCAATAAACTGATTGGGCAGGAGATCAAAAAGGATACGATCAAGACTATCCTGGCATCTTTGGAAATACAGGTCAAAAGCGTCACTGAATCCGGGCTGGGCCTCGAGATACCCTTTTACAGGGTAGACATCCAAAGAGAAGTGGATGTAATAGAGGAGATACTGCGTATTTATGGCTATAACAATGTTGCCCATGGCAATAAATTTAATGCCTCCATTGCAACAGTATCCCAGTTTGAGGAACATAAATTACAGGATGTCGTGGGGAACTTACTGGCAGCAAACGGCTATTTTGAGATAATCTGTAACAGCCTCACCTCCCCAAAGTACGCGGAAGCAGCCGAAGAAAAAGAAGGTACAGGTCCGGTACATATTGTAAATCCCCTGAGCCGGGAACTTTCCGTACTTCGCCAATCGCTCCTCTATACCGGATTGGAGGTGGTTTCCTATAATATCAACCGGAAAAAACCAAACCTCAAATTATTTGAATTTGGGAAGTCCTATCACGCAACTAAAGATACCCGGGAGGAATGCAACCACCTTTCCATGTGGGTAACCGGCGACAGGATACCGGAAAGCTGGGCCCAGGAGAACCAAAGGTCCGACTTCTTCTATATCAAGGGCGTAGTAATAAATATACTTTCGAGACTGGGCATTCAGGAAACCCATTCCCGTCCTGCGGAAGATACCATTTTTGCGGAAGGGATCGCATTTGATCTCAATGGGCACACCCTGGTTTCCTTTGGCGTGCTGCGAAAGGCTGTGCTGGAGGAATTTGATATAAAACAGGAAGTGTTGTTTGTCGATTTTAACTGGGACCTGCTTATAGCCCAGGCAGGAAAGAATAAAGTAATATTCCGGGAGATCACAAAGTATCCGGAAGTGAGGAGGGATATGGCCCTGTTACTCGATGAAGGTACCAGTTTTAACGAGGTCTATGCTGTCGCACGCAAGGTTGAACGCAACCTACTGAAGGAGATCAGCCTGTTTGATGTGTATACGGGGAACAATCTCCCGAATGGCAAAAAATCCTATGCAATCAGTTTTACAATACAAGACAAGAAAAAAACACTTACAGATCAACAGACTGACAGGATAATGAAGAAACTGCAGGACCGGTTTGAACAGGAATTGGGGGCCGTGCTGCGATAAATCAGATTCTCCAGGGCATAAAAACGGAGTCAATGACATGGATAACCCCATTGCGCTGATTAGCATCAGCTGTTGTAATCCGGGCCTTATTGCCGTTCGTATCCGTCAGCACAATATCGATCCCGTCCATGGTCGCTGTTAATTCTTCGCCTTTAATGGTTGTAAAAGTGGCCTTGCCTGAGCCCTGGCACATCGCCTTCAATATCTGGGCGGCCGAAATATTACCGGCAACTATATGACTGGTGACCATTGCAAGCAATTCCTTTTTATTTTCGGGCCTTAACAAGTATGTGATCCTTCCAACAGATAATTTTTTAAAGGCAATGTCAGAGGGAGCAAAAACTGTATATGGCCCTGCCCCGTCCAACGTTTCCACCAGGTCCGCCGCGGTTACAGCAGCATACAGGGTCTTGTGGTTAGCGGATTCCCGGGTACTGTTGATAATGGAATTAGCCATGGCATTCCGGTCTATTTCATCCGGAATGGCCTGTGAATAGATGCAGGTGCCAAAAAACACACAGAGCAGGGCTACTAAATTTGATAGCAATTTCATAGGGTGGTACTGAGGGATATGTACTTTATCGACCAAGGGTACAATATCATCGACAATATACAATTTCAATGCTGATACTCGGCTATGTCCTTCATGTCGTTCATAGAAATTAACATAATATTAACGCGTAGATAAGCGTTGACGGAATTGATTGGGAATCACCGATTCATTACTTTTGATAGTACTTCCTTAACTTTTGATTATGCTGCTGAAGAAAACGAATATTGAAGAAAGACTCTCCAGGGTTCGGGACCGGGAAAAAAGACTCTTAAGGGATGTCCATCAAATTTTGGACGAGGTTTCGGAAAAACGGGATAACATCCTAAAAAACCTTCGGGCCGGTACAGACGAAAGATTTGATTTTAATCTGGATCTGCTGGAAACCGCCAATATCTACCACCTTGACCACATCAAACAGATCTGTGTGGATTACAGGCTTCGTTTCCTGGATACCAAGTATTTCAAAGGAAAAATTCCCCCCGAAGCCGTCAGTAAGATCGCCCAATTAGAAAAAATACATGGGATAACCATACAAGGATTTAAGATCATTGCTCCTTCCAGGCTGTTTAAATTGGAAGACAAGGATGACCCCTTATTGTTTGCCCCTTTGGGTAACGGTTATTACTACCTGATCCATAAATGGGGTAATGATCTTCATCCATTGCGAAAGATTGCCGTATGGCCCTTTAAAAATATCGGAAATCTGGCCCTGCTGGTGCTGCTCCTCAGTTACATTCTTACCTCGCTGGTTCCCGATGGTTTGTTCTCCAAAGCAGGATCCAGTGCGGAATTCTGGATCATTTTCTTCTTTATGTTCAAATGTGTAGCAGCTATTGTAATCTTTTATGGGTTCGCCTTAGGAAAGAATTTTAATCCGGCGATCTGGAACAGCAAGTACCTGAATTAAGGAGTTTCGCTAAATCAAAGCTCGGGGAAGGGTTTACTGGCCCGGGATGAACAGTTCGTAGGGTATGCCATCCAGATCGATATTGTCCACCAATTCCAGTCCGGGGGTGGGTCTGATACGAAGCAGGCCACCTAGCCCGTTTTCACCCAGTTTCTGGTACCCTATAAGAATTAAATTGTTGGCTGCGTCATACGCCACCAAACTGGTATCCCCTATTTCATATTCAAACTTTCGTTCTGCCCCCGTAAGGAAGTTCTCGTAATAATACACTATGGAAGTATTGTTTGAAAAATCATACACCCCCGGGATGGTTTTATAAGTAGTTCCGGATAAGCCGGTTGGCATGGGATAGTACAGGTTCCCAACCAGGTCGAAAAAGGCCTTATCCACAGACCCGAAATTAGGACCAGATCCGGTATTATAGCGTACCGTTTTAAGGATCCCTAAAGTCTGGCTATCGATCAGCAAATGAAGTTTCGGATAGGTGACCAGTACATGTCCTTCATTTGTCCGGAATATTTTTTGCGCATCTTCATCGAGGTTGATCTCATGGAGCAACACACCATCTGCAGGGTTTAAAACCAACAGGGTAAAGTCATCAGCTCCATCCTTGTCTCCCTTATCCTCATCCCGTGACAAGACAAAAATTTTGCTATTGGAAAATACTATCTGGATAGACTCCTCCGACAGTTCGTATTCCCAATACGCTTTCAAACCATCGGCCACGGGGACGGCCCGTATAAAATAATGCTTTTCCTTGAGACCTGAGCCCGGATAGCTGTATGCCAGGTACACGGCATCTGCGGAATGGGTGATTGATAAAACATCTATTGCACAGGAGGCAATATCCTCAAAAACAGGGATCACCACTTTCTGGTCTGTATTGAAATTAAACCGGACAACTTCGCCTGTACAGTCGGGCTGGGGCGCGTATAAACTGATACTATTGCCTTCCCGGTAACTCAGTTTGGGATAGGTAAGCATTGCTGTCTCCCCTATCGGGTTGACGGACTGGATTAAGGTGGCATCGGCACTAAAATAAGCCTGTTGCAGGACGGCATCTTTTCTCAAAAGGACAGTATAGTTCACATCCGTTCCCGCCTGGTGAGTGTCAGTGGGGTGACCTTTATCGGGTTTAGCACAACCCAAGACCAACAGGGCCATAATACAACAGCAAAATTTGTAGGTCATCATAGCATTGAGATTTGGGGTCCAATGATACTACGCCAAAACGGTATACATTTTTTCTCTTTGTTCCTTTATAGATTTGTCGGACATATATTCATCAAACGTTAAATACCTGTCTATAGTATCTTTAGGGGTCAATTCGATGATCCTGGTAGCCACTGTTTGAGCAAATTGATGGTCATGGGTAGTGAAGAGCAGGGTGCCTTTAAAATTAGTAAGAGAATTATTAAATGCAGTGATGCTTTCCAGGTCGAGGTGGTTCGTTGGTTCATCCAACATCAGGACATTGGCCCGCATCATCATCATCCTGCTGAGCATACAGCGCACCTTCTCGCCACCGGACAATACGCTGCATTGTTTCAATGCTTCCTCCCCGCTAAAGAGCATTTTTCCTAAAAATCCCCGGATATATACTTCTTCCCGCTCTTCTTCCGTCTTGGCCCATTGCCGCAACCAATCGACCAGGTTGAGCTCATTCGTAAAAAACCCCGCGTTATCTGCTGGCAAATAAGATTGGGTTGTAGTGATCCCCCACTGAAAAGTCCCGCCGGAAGCCTTACGGTTCCCGTTTAGTATCTCATAGAAGGCTGTTGTTGCCCGTGAATCCCTGGACAGGACAGCTACTTTGTCTCCCTTGGCCAGGTTGATATTCACATTGTTGAACAATACCTCCCCGTCCTCGCTTACCGCACTTAAATTTTCTATATTCAGAATTTGGTCCCCCGCTTCGCGCTCGCGGTCGAATATGATGGCAGGATACCGCCGGCTTGATGGTTTGATATCCGCAATATTCAGTTTTGCAAGCATCTTCTTTCGGGATGTAGCCTGCTTGCTTTTCGCGACATTGGCACTGAAACGCTGAATGAATTCCTGTAGTTCCTTTGCCTTTTCCTCCGCCTTTTTATTCTGTTGAGCTCGCTGCCGTGCAGCTAACTGGCTGCTTTCATACCAAAATGTATAGTTCCCGGAATAGAGGTTGATCTTACCAAAATCAATGTCGGCCACATGCGTGCAGACCGAATCCAGGAAGTGGCGGTCATGCGAAACGACGATTACGGTATTCTCATAATCCGCAAGGAAATTTTCCAGCCAGTTGATAGTCTCGTAATCCAGGTCATTGGTCGGCTCATCCATGATCAGTACATCCGGGTTGCCAAAAAGTGCCTGGGCCAGCAAGACCCGCACCTTGAGTTTAGAGTCCAGATCGGACATTAGGGTATAGTGCGATTCTTCGGGTATCCCAAGGTTGGAAAGCAGGGCAGCGGCATTGCTGTCGGCATTCCAGCCATTCATTTCCTCAAATGCAACCTGCAGTTCCCCAATCCTGTCGGCATTCGCGTCGGTATAATCTGCGTAGAGCGCATCCATTTCCTTTTTGATCTGAAACAAGGGCTGATTCCCCATGACCACGGTTTCCAGTACGGTATGCGTATCATAGGCATTATGGTCCTGTTCCAGGACAGACATGCGTTTTCCCGGCTCCAGGTGTACATGGCCGGAAGTGGGATCGCTCTGGCCGGAAATAATTCGCAGCAAGGTTGATTTTCCGGCACCATTTGCGCCGATTACCCCATAGCAATTGCCTTGTGTAAACGATACATTCACCTCGTCAAACAACACCCTTTTCCCAAATTGAACCGATAAATTGGACACAGATAACATAGTTCCTCTATTAAAAATTTTTGCAAAAATAGGGAATCCTGACCATACTCAGGTCTTATTGGGGGAAGTTTAAGGTATTGTGGGAAACACTTAATTTTTTAGGCACCGGCCCGGAGTTAAAAAAGTCGGTTTATCCGATAAGAAAGGACGATAAACAGGCCCTTAACTACTATTAGCAATTTTTAACTCCCCCTTAACAGCCCGTACTTACTGGTTTCTTTAGCTTTGTGTACACATGGCAGATAAATCTATATGAGCAAAATTTTACTATGGTTCTCTCTTTTCCTGTGGGTGGGTTGTGCTGAAAATAATAAAGAGTCCCGGAGCGTTTTTTTTGCCGGGGAGATTGTAAATCCAACCAGTGATCATGTTGTTCTGTACCGCGGAGATAAAGTTATTGATACCGCACGATTGGATGATCAAAACAGGTTTAGCTTTAAACTTGATTCTGTTCAGGAAGGTTTGCATCATTTTTATCACCGTCCTGAATTGCAGTATGTTTACCTTGAAGCAGGTGACAGTCTTCAAATGCGCCTGAATACCCTGAATTTTGATGAGTCACTTATTTTTTCCGGGCAGGGGGAGGAACTCAACAATTTTATGCTGGACATGTTTTTGGCCAATGAAGAAGAGGAGCCTTTCGTATCTACCCTGTATACCCTGGAACCTGAAGAATTTACCTATAAAATTGACTCCCTGCGCCTTCAGAAGGAGGAAGCCCTTGACGCCCTCAATAAGGAGATGGATTTCTCTGACCAGGCATATGATGTGGCCAAAGCAGGTATAGACTATAGTTCCTATATCAATAGAGAGGCTTATCCTTTCTATCACAGAAAGACCAAGGGCGATCCGGCTATCCATGAATTATCTGATAATTTCTATGCGTATCGAAAGGACATCGATTATGAAGATGAGGCATTGATCTACCTACGGCCTTATTACAATTTTATGAAGTACCATCTGGGCAACCTGGCGTATATGAGTTGCCAGAAAGCTTGTGATATGGAGAATGGGAAGGTGACGAACCAGCTCCATTTCAACCAGCATAAACTGGTGCTGATAGACAGCCTTATCAAGCAGCATGAATTGAGGGATAACCTGTTCAGGAGTGTAGCTGTCGATTACCTCCTCAAGCATGATTCAGAAGCCAATATCAAGACGTTTATAGACGATTTCCATGAGCGTTCCGGCAACAACAAGCATATAGATGAGATCGATAGTTTATACGAGGGGATCAGGCGGATGCAACCCAACAATGAGTTACCCGATTTGCTGGTGTACAATATTGAAGGTGAAAAGGTTTCCTTAAAGGAGATCGCCTCGAACAAGGAAGTGGTTTTTTACTTCTGGTCGGGGATTGAACCGGGTCATTTCAGGAACATAACCCAGCATATCTCACAACTCCGTATAAAACATCCGGAATATACCTTTGTAGGGATCAACCTCAGGACGGACAATACCCGCTGGAAATCCATCGTTGAATCGAGCGAGCTTAATAAGGGCGAGCAATACTGGAGTGATAATTTTGACCAGGTGGCCCATACGCTGATCGTATATGACCCCAATAAAAGCATTATTGCAAAGGATGGCATTATTGTAAACGCCTTCGCCAATGTCTACTCTTCCTTTTAATTCAGTGTCAGCCCGGAGCTTACTTTAACAGGGACCGGGATTTGGAAGGTGATACCCGCTCCCCATCCATTACATGACGGTCCGGATTAATTCCCCTTCTCGTAGTCGGCCAGGAATTTCTTCAGGCCAATGTCGGTTAAGGGGTGTTTTAGCAGCCCTTCTATAGCAGACAACGGACCTGTCATCACATCCGCTCCCAGTTTGGCACAATCGATGATATGCATTGTATGCCTGATGGAAGCAGCAAGGATTTCGGTCTCATATCCATAGTTATCATAAATCAGGCGGATCTCGGAAATAAGGTTAAGCCCGTCCGTAGATATATCATCCAACCGTCCGATAAAAGGGGAAACATAATTGGCGCCGGCTTTAGCTGCCAACAGGGCCTGCCCAGGTGAAAATACCAGGGTACAGTTGGTCCGGATACCTTTATCGGAAAAATATTTCAACGCTTTGACACCATCTCTGATCATAGGGATTTTTACAACGATCTGCTCATGCAATTCAGCAAGCTCCTCCCCTTCTTTGATCATTTGCTTAAAATCAGTGGCAATGACCTCTGCAGAAACATCCCCGTCTACAATATTGCAGATAGCCACATAATGTTTCAATATGTTGTTCCGGCCTGTGATGCCCTCTTTGGCCATTAAAGAGGGATTGGTGGTAACGCCATCCAATACACCTAATTCCTGTGCTTCCTTTATCTGTTTTAAATCGGCCGTATCTATAAAAAATTTCATGCTCTGGTATGTTAAAAGTGGTTTGATAATTGAAATCGCCTGACCCTTGAAAGGTTTCGCAAAACTACAATTTATAATGGTGTAACAGTAACCTCTCGTATAGTTTATCGGGTAGTATTTTCTTTAGTAGCAGGGAAAATTTCTGAAGGTTGCTACCCACCTTGTAATGGATCCCGGGATTTTTGGTGTTGATAATCTGCAAGACCTTTTCTGCTACTATAACGGGGTCTCCCCCGCGGTCAACATGGTCATCCATCATTTTTAGGGTATTTCCATATGCCTCCTTGTAAGGTGAACTGCTCCCCACCGGGGTGTGGTACCTGCCGGCTGCAATATTCGTTGCAAAATCCCCTGGGGCCAGGTTGGTGATATGGACCCCAAACCTTTTGGTTTCCATGCGCATGGCTTCTGTAACCAGTTCCAGCGCCCCTTTGGAAGCCGAATAGATACCCCTGTAGGGAAGCCCCATATAGCCGGCAATAGAAGTTATATTGAGTATAAGCCCTTTGTGTTGTTCCCGCATCTGGGGCAAAACCGCCCTGGACATTTCCACGGCACCCAGGCAGTTGGTCTCAAACGCCCGGATCATTTCTTCGCGGGGGGTTTCTTCGATAGGGCCTGTGATCCCCATCCCCGCATTGTTGATAAGGACATCAAGCCTTCCCTCCCGTGAGATAATATCCCTTACGGCCAGGGAAATGCTTTCCGGAAGGCGTACATCGAGTTCCAAAAGCTCAAATTCGTCAAAACCGGGATATTTACTTTTAGTACGGGTAGTACCATATATTGTAAAGCCCTTTGATCTGAGAAAGGTCCCAATGGATTTTCCAATTCCGGATGAGGCCCCGGTAATCAATACAACCCTGTTCTCCATGATCCTACAAATAAACAAATAAAATGGGGAGAACGGATAGCAGCACCACATATATCCGCCCATCATGCCGCGTAAGGCGACGAGTTATTTTTGAACTACCGGTGGATCACCCCCGGTAAATCCTTCACTATAGGGCATAAAAAAATGGCAAGCTACCTACATCGCACCGCTACGACCACATACCCTTGCTGCGTTCCCGCCCTGGGGGATTCTGCAGGAGCTGGTCGTGTAGGACTTGCCAAGTACAAATATACAACCTTTTAAATTTCAGGCAATATTTTTAGATTCTTAAATTATTCAAGTACCTTGGCCTGGCTTTTGAAAGTGGGATTCCCGGGTCTCGATGCAGTTAAAATCTTAGTATAAAGAGCTGAAAAAGAATCCTTTTATGCCCGATCTTTACCATGGGCATTCCCATTTCAAAACGTAAATCAAAGACTACAATTTAACATCTTAACATCATGCATCCGCTTAAAATTGCAACATTTTGCATAGTCTTGCTTTTCCTGGCCTGTGGAGAAGACCCCAAACCTTCAACCCTGTTTGCCCTTAAGATAGAGGGCAATGCCTCGGAGTTCCAGGCAGGTCAGGCTATTTCGGTTACACTGGAAAACAGGAAAAGCCTCCCAGTAGACAAGGTTGTTTATGTAATCGACGGACAGGAGCTACCATCAGACGGGAGCAAGGTGACACTAGACATAGTCAAATTGGGGAATAAGGAGTTGACTGCACGGGTGGCCCATGAAGGTAAAACCACAGAGGTTTCGAAAAAGATCCGCGTCCTGGCCAAAACGGCCCCGGAAATCTATACGTATGAAATTATCAACGAATTCCCCCACGACATCAAATCCTTTACCCAGGGCCTTGAATTTCACGGAGATGTGCTTTATGAAGGTACGGGTCGCAAGGGGGAATCCTACCTGCGGAAAGTAAATTTTACAAACGGGGAGGTCTTGCAGCAGATCGACCTGGATAAAACGTATTTCGGGGAGGGCATAACCATCCTTGGGAACACTATTTACCAGTTGACCTGGCAGAGTAAGGTAGGATTCCTCTATGACCTTGAATCCTTTACCCGAAAAGGGAGTTTTCAATATGGCAAGAGTGCCGAAGGCTGGGGCCTCTGCAATGACGGACAAAAGATATACAAGAGTGATGGGACCGAAAAGATCTGGTTGCTGAACCCCGAAAATTTGGTAGAAGTGGGCTATATTGAGACCGTCACGGATAAATCGATTTTTAATAAAGCCAACGAACTGGAATATGTAGATGGTAAGATCTACGCCAATGTCTGGCAGAAAGAGAGCATGATGATCATAGATGCCAAAAGTGGCGCCATCGAAGGGGTTATCAATTTTGGGGGACTAAAATCCAGGGTGAAGAAACATGATAAGCTCGATGTCCTCAACGGGGTTGCCTATCATCCGGGGAGACAAACGTTTTTTGTTACCGGCAAGAATTGGGACAAACTATTTGAAATCAGGATCAAGAAAAAAGACTGATGCAGTACTATGAAAAAACTATCGCCGTTGTTGCAGATGACCTGGATGAACTGGCGCATGTAAATAACGTGCGGTATGTTCAATGGATCCAGGACATATCAAAGGAGCATTGGAAAGACACAGTCCCGGACGAACTTAAAAACGTAATATGGGTGGTGATGAGCCACCACATCACCTATAAAGGTTCGGCCTTGTTGGGGGATGTCATCCAAATACGGACGTACATCGCTGAAACCAGGGGGGCTACTTCTGTCAGGATGGTGGAGATGCGGAACCAAAAAACCCGGGAACTCCTTGTAACGGCAAAGACACACTGGTGTCTGCTGAACCCCAAAACCTTCCGCCCCATGCGGATCTCAGACGAGATCAGTTCCCTGTTCAACCAGACTCAGGATTAAAAGGGTCTTTTCTTTATACTAATAGTTTATTTCCGTTCGTTATTAAAACATTTGATGCCCGGTAGTGAGACGGTTTGACCACGCCCAACTACCCATGGCGGATTAAAAACAGGCTCCCGGCTGCAATTTGAAGGAATTATCCTTCAATAATCCTCATTTTCAGCGATTTACAACAAAAACCATAGTTATTCTAAGGTTTTTATACAATACATTCTCAATTTCTATGAGTAATTTGTACTCCTATTTGCGTGCAATGGACTACACCTACGCCATAATCGATTCCGATGCCACTTCCAACCTGCAGTTGCAGCACTTCCTGGAAGATCATGGGGATTTTATATGTGTAGGGAAAGTAGACAGCAGCACCGATGGGTTGAATACCATTTTAAAGCACCTTCCTGAAGTGGTTTTTGTCAACCTGAATGAAAATTCCTCTGATTATTTTACGATGATCAATGAATTGTACCAGTACATTCAGGATATCCCGATCCTGATCGGTATTTCCAAGAGTAAGAAATATGCCTATGAGGCACTCAAGCATAATTTTTTTGATTACTGGCTGATGCCGTATAATGAAAATGAAATCAGGAAAACCCTGCTTCGTCTAAGGAAGAAAATGCCCAAAGAACCTGCGGGCCAAACCCTGTGCCTGAAATCTTACAAAGACTTCCATTACCTGAATACGGATGAGATCCTGTACCTGAAGGCTGATAATAACGCCACAGATTTCATCATGAAGGACGGACGTACTATCAGTGCGTTTAAAACATTGAAGTCCTTTGAAGAAAAACTACCTAAAAATTTCATCCGGGTACACCAGAGTTATATCCTGAATACCGATTATGTTTCCCGTATCAATTACGGCAAATCGATATGCTCGCTTAAATCCGGAAAAACACAGCTGCCGTTTTCCAAATCCTACAAAGAAAATATCGATAGTCTCAAGAAGATTTTGTCCAAAAATACCATTTCAACCCTGAATTGATCAAATTCTATCAGATTCGGGCCTGATACTCTCAAAAACGATACGTTTACTAAATGTTTATTTTCAAGACAATAGAAATTGAAGGCTATTCTTACATTAGCCGTGAAGCTAACAAATAATAATAAATAACCCCCTAAAACAACTAATTATGAAAAAGTTTTTCAGCCTTGTCGCAATCGCTTTAATGAGTATGAGTTTTTTCTCCTGCCAACCAGAAAGTACAACACAGGAAACAGACGCTCTTTACCAAAATATAGGTGACATGAACGCCTCAGACGGTGATGATACGCCCATAGACGGTCGTGACCAGTAGTATAATAAATCTTATTTTCAACATTAAAAGCCTTAAATTAGTTTAAGGCTTTTTTTTATGAGCCTTTCGTAATGCGTATCCAACTATGGTGACAGAGAAAATTTGTATTTCGATAACAGTGCTATTCCTGTTGCTGATCTCCTGCAGATATGATTTCCCGGTACAGCAACATCAGGGTATTTCCGGCAATACTGCCGTTGACAGCCTGGATGTATGGTTACAGGAAGGAAAAGATATCACACTCGATGAAGCGGAGCGGCGGAAAAATCTCAACAAAGCCCTTCAGGCCGCTGAAGCCATTTCAAGTGATTCCCTAAAAATAAAATACTTTTCACAACTATCACTCGGCTATCTGCGGTTAAATGATTCCCTTGCGTTCCGGCGGGCTAATAAAGAGGCACTGGAATTGGCTGCGCTCAGCCGGGACTCGGTGGTACTGGCCGAAGCAAACTGGGATCTTGCCGAATTCTTTAATGCCAAAAATGTAGCGGATAGTGCCTACTATCATTTTGGCAAAGCAAAGGAGATTTACAGCGCCCAGGGCAAGAACTTTTTCGCGGCCCGGATGCTCTACAATATGGCTGTGGTGCAGAATGACATCAAAGATTACACCGGAGCGGAAATCACCGCCATCATGGCGATAGAGTTGCTCAAACCGTTAGGTGAATACAAATACCTGTATAACTGCTATAGTATCCTTGGGGTGGTGGCCAAGAACTTAAAAGAATATGACCGTGCGATAGAATACCATAAAAAAGCCCTTACCTATCTGGATGAATCTGCGGATAAAAACAGGTTCGTACCCAGTACGCTGAATAATTTGGGAATGGTCTTCCTCGAAAAACAGGAATATGGGCAGGCCCAGTCTTATTTTCAACGTGTTCTGGAAATCGATTCATTAAACGCGTTTAATACCTCCCTTTATGCCAAAGCCCTGAACAATCTGGGGCTGAGCAGGCTGGGCAGGCATGAAGCGGGCAATACACTGGAATTGTTTCGCAAGGCTATACGCATCCAGGACAGCATTCAGGATCTTTCTGAACTATCCCGGAGCCTGCACAGCCTTGCAGAGTTCTATGTGGAACAGAAGGATACGGCAACAGCCCTGATCTATGCCAACCGGGCAAAATTGTATGCCCAGCAGAGCAGCAACAATAACCGGTTGCTCGAAACCCTCCACCTGCTTGCGATGTTGGACCCCATAAAGGCCCCGGCATATATTCAGGAATATATTACCCTCAATGACAGTTTGCAGAATGAAGAACGGCAGATCCGGAACAAGTTTGCGCGGATCCGTTTTGAGACGGATGAATTTATCGCCCAAAATGAATTGCTGGCCAAACAACGGCAGATGTGGATTGGGATAGCAGCGGGCCTTTTATTGCTGGCGGTGGCCATGTTTGTCATTATCAACCAGCGGGTGCAGAACCAAAAATTGCGGTTCCGGCAGCAACAGCAGGAGGCCAACCAGGAGATCTTTAATCTGATGCTGGCCCAGAAACAAAAAGTTGAGGAGGGGAAGCAATCTGTTCAGAAACGGATTTCCGAAGAATTGCATGACGGTGTATTGGGAGAAATGAACGGAATCCGGATGGTGCTGCTGGGCCTGAACCAAAAATCCGAAGATGACGCGGTGGAAATGCGCTCCAAGGCAATTGAAAAATTGCAAACGGTGCAGGAAGAAATACGCACTATTTCTCACCAGCTGAGCGATGCAGCATATCAAAAATTTCATAACTTTATCCATTCAATTCAAGACCTGATAAAGTCGGTTGATGTTACCACCGAGGCTGAAATCACTTTCCATTACGAGGAACATATCGACTGGGATCAGTTGAGTGCGGATATTCAGATCAACGTGTACAGGATCGTACAGGAGTGCTTAACCAATTGTGTAAAACATGCCCAGGCGAGAAACATCTCCCTCGTGCTGGATTCCTCCGGAGGTGACTTACTGGTGTCATTAACGGATGATGGCAAAGGATTCGATACCAACAAAGGAAAAAAAGGGATAGGACATAAAAATATTAGGTCCCGCCTGATGAAAGTCAATGGAACCTGGGAAATTAAAAGTAAAATCGGCAAAGGGACCAAAATTTTCGTCAGGATTCCCTACCATACCGAAGCGGAAGATAAACGGATGGAGCAGGAAATCAATGGAATTTTAAATAAGGTTTAGACGAAGCAGATGGATATTATCAGAATTTTAGCGGTAGATGATCACGAAATGACCACCCTGGGGTACAAGTTTATCCTGGAGGACACTGAATTTGACAACTTCAAGGTCAAAATGGATACGGCCAAAACTTATGAGGAAGCCCGTACACGTATAGAAGATTCCGTGAGGGGTATGAAGTATGATATTATCCTCCTGGACATCCAACTTTCACAAGCAAAGGAAGTGCCGGTAAAAACAGGGGAAGACCTGGGGATACTGGCAAGGAAAGTAAGTCCGGATTCCAAAATTGTATTTATGTCATCCTTTAGTGATAATTACCGCATCAATAGTATTTTACGATCGGTGGATCCGGAAGGGTACATGGTCAAATCGGAGATCGACCAGAAATCACTGCAGGCCATGGTAAAAACGGTCACTACCAACCCTCCTTATTACACCCAAAAAGCCCTGGCAGCTATTCGAAAGAAAATGGCCACCGATATCAACCTGGATGAAAATGACCGCAAGATCCTGTATTATTTGTCTATCGGGACAAAAACAAAGGATATGGTAAAGCATATATCCCTGTCGTTGCCCGGGATTGAAAACAGGAAACGCCAGCTGAAGTCCCTTTTCGGTGTGGAAAAACAAAATGACCGGGCGTTGATCGAAGAAAGCAAAAACAGGGGGTTCCTGTAATATTCTTACTTTAAAAGGCTGCCCTTAAAGGGGTGTGTACTTGTAAATTACCCTTCAATAATTTAAATAGAAACCATACGAATTCTAAGGTTTTAATATAGTCTTGTTTTGTTATTTAAAGCTAATTTTGAACCAGAGCACTGCTTAAACCTTGCGAATTTATGCCTATACATTTAGATAGTTTCAATAACAACATTGATCTGCATCTGGATAATGACCCACAATTGAACGGTTTGGGGGAATTTAAAAGGTGTCTGGAAAAGGCCTATTTTTCACACGTGACCATCCGCAATTGTTCCTCAGATATGAAACTGGGTAACCTTGTCGTGGAAATGCAGTGTAATTTTGACCTGGTAGAAGTACTTTTCCACCTGCAGAAAGGTGTGTGGGGAGATATCCGGACCAGGAAGAAAAAAGACGTGAAGGCAGTTTCATTTTCCAACGCCCTGGCCCAATTGCAGGCGAGGAATAACATTCCCATTGATATAGAGGAATTTTCTCTTTTTTTAAATGACGCTTCCATAGTCATCAAGAAAATTTACCGTCAGAGTATTGAAGAACAGTTGGGCAATATCCTGAATTCCATTGCCGGCCATTATGTCCATTTGACGAAAGGGCTTTCCGAAACACCATTTGAAATATATATCCCTGTTTTTGAGGATAATATTCTAGAAAAAAATATGACCGTACTATCCAAAATAAAGACCGGTGATAACTGTAACAGAGATTACTTTAATTTCTGGGGACTTTATTTTGATTCAGAAGAAGATGCCGTGATCTATGACCTGAGCAAGAAATCAATTATTTCAGGCGACTTATATATGCTCAATCATTGATTTATAATGGAAAACCAGTAATTAGGGCTATTGGTTTTCCATTTACGGTATTTTTTATCCTTTGAACAACGGACGATCTCTCATCCATTGATTCACTTCTTTTTTAACCGAAGCTTTCATAGAAGCATTTTCCGGGTGCAGCAGTATCCTGTCTATAAAATCCACAATGGTGGCCATATCACCCTCCTTTAAACCCCTGGTGGTAATGGCAGATGTACCAAACCGGATCCCCGAGGTAACAAACGGGGATTTATCATCAAAGGGCACCATGTTTTTATTGGCGGTAATATCTGCCTCCACCAGTGCGTTTTCGGCATCCTTACCTGTTATCCCCTTGTTCCGAAGGTCGATAAGCATCATATGGTTATCCGTACCCCCCGAAATGACATGATAATCCCTGGTATTAAATTCCGAAGCCATTGCTGCGGCATTTTTCTTGACCTGCAGCATATAGGATAAGAATTCGTCCGTAAGGGCTTCTCCAAAAGCAATCGCTTTTGCAGCGATGATATGTTCCAAAGGACCACCCTGGTTCCCTGGAAAAACGGCCAGGTCCATCAAGGCCGACATCATACGCAGTTTCCCATTCTTTAATCTGACCCCGAATGGATTTTCAAAATCACGGCCCATCAGAATGAGTCCCCCCCGAGGTCCCCGTAAGGTTTTATGGGTAGTTGTAGTCACCACATGGCAATGGGGAATAGGGTCATTCAAAATCCCTTTTGCAATGAGTCCGGCAGGGTGTGCAATATCTGCCAGTAACAATGCGTCGACGCTGTCGGCTATCTCCCTGAACTTTTTGAAATCCATATCCCTGGAGTAGGCTGAGGCACCGGCTATGATCAATTTCGGCCGTTCCTTCTCTGCAATTTCCTGAATTCGGTCATAATTTAAAACACCTGTTTCCGCATCAACCCCATAAAAGACCGGTTTATACAGCCTTCCGGAAAAATTTACCGGGGAGCCGTGGGTTAAGTGCCCACCGTGGGAAAGGTCAAACCCCAGGATCGTATCTCCCGGTGTCAGGCAGGCATGGTAAACAGAGGCATTAGCCTGGGAGCCTGAGTGGGGTTGTACATTGGCATATTCCGCCCCAAACAACTCCTTTGCACGGTCTATTGCCAATTGTTCGATCTGGTCAACAACTTCACAACCTCCATAATACCGTTTCCCCGGATACCCTTCAGCATATTTGTTGGTCAATACGGATCCTGCCGCTTCCATCACCCCCGGGCTTGTAAAATTTTCGGATGCAATTAGTTCAATTCCATTGACTTGACGTTCTTTTTCTTCCTGGATCAGATCAAATATTTGCTGGTCGCGTTGCATAGTACTGCTATTCTGTTAAATGAAGCGTAAAAGTACAAATTGCGGATAGTTAATTGGAAGAAAATAATATATTTGATCAGGAATTTATCAAACTTAAATTAACAATCAAACTATGCCCACAAAAACCAATGATCCATTAAAAAAATCCTGGCTGCCGGTAAAACCCGATTCCGACTTCCCCATTCAGAATATTCCTTTCGGTGTATTCCTTACCCGGGATGATGTGATCACTATCGGGACCCGGATAGGGGATCATGCGATCGATCTTGGCGCTTTGCACCAATTGGGCTACTTTAAGGACATCCCCCTCACAGATGATATTTTCCTTCAGGACACGCTGAACGATTTTATATCGGATGGAAAAAAAACCTGGCGTCTTGTGCGCAACCGTATCAGTGAAGTTTTTGACATAAACAACCAGGAACTTCAAAAAAACATGGAGCATCAGAAGATCGTGCTGTTTACCATGGAGGAAATAGAAATGCAACTCCCTGTCCAGATCGGGGACTATACCGATTTTTATTCCAGTCGGGAACATGCCACCAACGTAGGTAAGATGTTCCGTGATCCTGAAAATGCCCTCCTGCCCAATTGGCTACATATCCCAGTTGGTTACCACGGCAGGAGTTCTACAATAATTCCCAGTGGCACGCCTATCCGGAGGCCTTACGGGCAAACCCTGCCAAAAGGGGCTGACCAACCGGTTTTCGGTCCTTCCCAAATGGTCGACTTTGAACTGGAGCTTGCATTTATAACTACCGATGCCAATGCGCTGGGCGAGCGGATACCCGTGGAGGAAGCTGAGGATTATATTTTTGGGCTTGTGTTATTCAATGACTGGAGTGCCCGGGATATTCAGAAATGGGAATATGTACCGTTGGGGCCATTTTTGGCCAAAAACTTTGCCTCTTCCATATCACCGTGGATTGTTACCCTCGATGCGCTGAGGCCCTTCAGGGTAGCCAGCCCGGTTCAGGACCCCCCGCCCCTGCCCTACCTGCAACGGAAAACTCCGCAGAGTTTTGATATCCATCTGGAAGTATCCATTACCCCGGAGATGGGGGAACCCACAACGGTTACCAGATCCAATTTCCGCAATATGTACTGGACTATGGCGCAACAACTTGCCCATCATACCGTAAATGGCTGCAAGGTGAACAGCGGGGATCTCATGGGCAGCGGAACCATTTCAGGAGGTACGCCGGATTCGTATGGTTCCATGTTAGAGCTAGCCTGGCAGGGCACCAAACCGATAACCCTTTCGGGGGGCGAGCAACGGACGTCCATTCAGGATAATGATACCGTTACATTAAAGGGCTATTGTGAAAAGAATGGGATGAGGATAGGTTTCGGGGAAGCATCCACAAAATTGCTGCCTGCGTTGCAACCCAAAAGCAAATAGGCATTTCCTAATTTATTGGTTTTTAAACGGGCATATACTAACGTTAAACGATTTTCGTTATGGTAAGGCCCGGTTTTGGCATGGCTATTGGAATCAGCCATTCAAACCATAAATTTTAAACCGATGAAAAATACAGTACTACTTGGCGCTCTATTCCTGCTATTGATCGCCTGCGGAGGTGTTAAAAAAACCCAGAAGGCCATTAATACCGGAAATTACGGCAATGCAATCAACAAAGCCTTGTACGCTATCGCGGATAACAAGACTAAAAAGAATAACCAGCCCTATATCCTGATGCTGGAAGAAGCTTTTCGGAAAAATACAGAACGGGAGCTGCAGCAAATCGCCTTCCTTCAAAAAAACGGAAACCCGGCAGATTATGAGACCATCTTCCGGACCTATACAGCCCTAAAGGAGGTACAACAGCGCATACGTCCCCTCTTACCCCTTCCGGTATACGAGGAAGACCGTAATGCAGTATTCAACTTCCGGAATTATGACGATGAGATCGTATCGACCAAAAACCAGCTTTCCGAGTACCTGTATGGCCATGCATCAGAATTGCTGGTCAATGCGTCGAGCAAGTATGATTACCGGAAAGCCTATGAGGATTTCTCGTATCTCAGTGAGCTTAACCCCGGGTATTCGGATACCAAACAAAAAATGGAAGAAGCTTATTATAAGGGCCTGGACTATGTTAAGGTTAAAATGGTAAATGATACAGAACAGATTGTTCCGGAACGCCTGGCGGAAGAATTACTGAACTTCAATACCTATGGCCTGAACGACCTCTGGACAGAATACCATGCGAACCCCCAGGATGATATTGCCTACGATTATGAAATGCAGGTAGCCTTCCGGAATATCAATATTTCCCCTGAACAGATTCAGGAGAAACAGGTGATCAAGGAAAAGCAGATCAAGGATGGTTTAAAATACCTTTATGATGCGGATGGAAATATTGTCAAGGATAGCCTAGGAAATAAGATACAGGTGGATAACTTCAGGACCGTTTCCTGTAATTTTTACCAGTTCACACAACATAAGGCTGCACAGGTTACAGGCAATGTAAGTTACGTAGATCTGCAAACCAGGCAACAGGTCAATTCATATCCCCTCTCCAGCGAATTTGTATTTGAACATATTTACGCCAACTATGACGGGGATAAGCGTGCACTGGACAATGACCTGGTGGCCTATCTTCAGTTAGCTGCTGTCCCATTCCCGAGTAATGAACAGATGGTATATGATGCCGGGGAAGATCTGAAGGCACATCTTAAAAACATAATCATCCACCAGAAATTCAATTAGGGAGGCGCCTGGATTCAGCAACAAACCAAACCCCGGCCCGTGGCCGGGGTTTCTTTATAGGTATTGGTCGAGATCCAGTGCCGAGATTCCGCCGTGGGAATCATGTACAATTACCGCATTGTCCCTGATCACGAGCAATTGGGGCGATTCATGGGGTATGCCGTAGCGTCTGGCAACCTCATTAGACAGTTCACGGTATGCATGAATATCAAGGTAGTATAAGTCGGCCATGTCCTGATCTGCTGTAAAGCTGCCCTTAAAGCGGTTAAGTACCATCCTGCTGATCCCGCAACTTGTCGAGTGCTTAAATAGTATCTGAGGGCGTGTTTTAGAATCCACGCCAATGGAATCCAATTGTTCTTCCGATACCAGTGGTATCCATTCCGGCTGGTTTCCGGATTCCTCTGAATCCCTGTTCTTATGTCCAAATATATTATCTAATAAACCCATCGTATCTATTCTGCTTTTTTAGCTCGTTTTCAATTAGCCTGCACCTGCCGAAATGTCCTGAAACAACCAAATAATACCGTCATTTTGGCCACTGCACATCATTGGTAGGATTCTTGAAATACTTTTGCAAAAGAACACATTTTACGGATAAATCTAAAGGAAGATGAACATAAATAATTTTACGACAAAATCACAGGAGGCCATACAGCAGGCTCAGCAGCTCGCCCAGGAGATCGGTCATCAGCAGGTTGAGAACGAACACCTGTACAAGGCTATTTCAGATGTGGATGAGAACGTACTGCCTTTTATCCTCAAAAAATTACACGTCAATACGTCCATGATCTCCCAGATACTGGAAAAGGAACTGCAGAGTTTCCCCAAGGTAACCGGGGGCGAGCTTATGTTTTCAGGGGAAGCTGGTAAAACATTGAATGAAGCTACTGCCATCGCAAAAAAGATGGGCGATGAATATGTATCTATAGAACACTTGTTGCTTGCCATATTGAAGTCGAAAAGCAAAATAGCCCAAATCCTAAAGGACCAGGGCGTTACTGAAAAAGATTTGAACGCGGCCATACAGGAATTGCGGAAAGGCGGCAAAGTTACTTCGCATAGTGCCGAGGAAACCTATAATGCCTTGGGCAAATACGCCCGTAATCTCAATGAACTGGCTGATAGCGGTAAGTTAGACCCGGTAATAGGACGGGATGAGGAAATCCGCAGGATCCTTCAAATCCTGTCGCGAAGGACAAAAAACAACCCCATGCTGGTTGGGGAGCCTGGTACCGGTAAAACAGCAATTGCGGAGGGCCTGGCACACAGGATCATAGAGGGGGACGTCCCGGAAAACCTGAAAGACAAGGTGATCTATTCGTTGGATATGGGAGCCCTGATCGCCGGGGCCAAGTACAAAGGGGAATTCGAAGAACGGCTAAAGGCCGTGATCAAAGAGGTCACCTCCTCGGATGGCAATGTAGTATTGTTCATCGACGAAATACACACCCTGGTAGGTGCAGGTGGCGGACAAGGTGCCATGGATGCGGCCAACATTCTGAAGCCGGCCCTGGCACGGGGCGAATTACGGGCCATCGGTGCCACTACCCTGGATGAATACCAGAAGTATTTTGAAAAGGACAAAGCACTTGAACGAAGGTTCCAGAAGGTAATGGTGGATGAACCCGATACGGAAAATGCCATTTCCATCCTGCGTGGCCTGAAAGAAAAATATGAAGAACATCATAAGGTGAGGATCAAGGATGAGGCTGTCATTGCAGCAGTGGAACTCTCACAGCGGTATATCACCAACAGGTTTTTGCCGGACAAGGCAATTGACCTTATGGATGAGGCTGCTTCCAAATTACGGATGGAAATAAACTCCAAACCGGAAGAACTCGATGTCCTGGACCGGAAAATAACACAGTTGGAAATAGAGATCGCAGCGATCAAAAAAGAAGACGACAAGGCGAAACTAAAGGTTTTGAATAGCGACCTTGCGAACATCAAGGAAGAACGCAATGAGATCTATGCCAAATGGGAAAGTGAGAAAGCTGTTGTAGACAACATCCAGAAAATGAAGCAGGACATCCATAATTTCACCCAGGAGGCTGAAAGGGCCGAACGGAACGGGGACTATGGAACTGTGGCCGAATTACGCTACGGGAAGATCAAGGAAGCCCAGGCTAAACTGGAAACACTGCAGGAGGAACTCGCAGAACAGCAACAGGCCGGTACCCTTATCAAAGAAGAGGTAACCAGGGAGGATATCGCTGAGGTGGTGGCGAAATGGACCGGGATCCCCGTGACCAAAATGCTGCAAAGTGAAAGGGAAAAATTATTGAAATTAGAGAATGTGTTGCATAAACGTGTTATCGGACAGGAAGAGGCGATCCAGGCTGTATCGGATGCCATCAGGCGCAGCAGGGCGGGGCTCCAGGATGAGAAGCGCCCAATTGGTTCCTTCCTGTTCCTGGGTAGCACCGGGGTAGGGAAAACAGAATTGGCCAAAACCCTGGCTTCCTACATGTTCGATGATGAAAATGCGATGATCCGAATAGACATGAGTGAATACCAGGAACGCCATTCTATCAGCAGGCTGGTTGGTGCACCTCCGGGGTATGTTGGTTATGACGAAGGCGGGCAATTGACAGAAGCTGTGAGAAGGAGGCCCTATTCCGTAGTGTTGCTGGATGAAATCGAAAAAGCACACCCGGACACCTTCAATATCCTTTTACAGGTCCTTGATGAAGGCAGGCTTACAGACAACAAAGGCAGGGTGGCCGATTTTAAGAACACCATTATCATTATGACCAGCAATATGGGTAGTACTATCATTCAGGAACGTTTCGAAGACAGTGATGATATCCATAGTGCCACTGAAGCAGCGCGGGTAGAAGTACTTGGTTTGCTGCGGAATACCATCCGGCCGGAATTCCTGAACCGTATAGATGATATCATTATGTTTACACCGCTAAACAAGGAGAATATAATCGCTATTGTCCGGTTGCAGCTGAACCAGTTAAAAAAATTACTATCAAGACAGCACATCACCATAGATGCCACAGATGAAGCGGTAGCGTTCCTGGCGGAAAAAGGATACGACCCCCAGTATGGGGCCAGGCCTATAAAAAGGATCATTCAGAAGGAAGTCCTCAATAAGCTTTCAACCGAATTGTTGAAAGGCACCGTAAAGGCAGATAGTATCGTACTGATCGATTCATTTGATGATGGCCTGGTCTTCCGGAATCAGAATGAATTGGTAAAATAGCATCCCAAAAGGCGTTGAAATTAAGAATGTCCCTGGTTGCGATCCGGGACATTTTTTTTTATACGATATATACCATGCAGTATATAGATTTTTTATATTCGTATAAACTCCATGAACTATGTCAACCAAATCTGAACGAACCACTGCTTTCATCATAAGAACGGTCGCACCTGTGTTTAACAGGCAAGGTTATGCTGGGACTAGCATGAGTGATCTTACAGCAGCAACCGGACTTACCAAAGGAGCGTTGTACGGGAATTTTGAAAATAAGGAAGCCCTTGCACTTGCAGCCTTTGAATACAGTTCCAACCGCTTGTTGGAGGTGTTGGACGAAAAATTAAACGCAGATGGCACTGCCCTGCAAAAACTTTTCGTACTTACCGATTTTTACAGGCAGTATGATGAATTCACCTTAGACCTGGGAGGCTGCCCAATTTTGAAAGTTGGCGTGGACAGCCAGCATAATAATGCTATCCTGGCAGCCGCAATCCGGGAAACGGTAAGGGTAATTGAAGGGAAAATAGCACTAGTCCTGGAAAATGGCGTACATGCCAATGAACTGAAATTACCGGTAACCCCTTTGCAATTTGCGAAACAATTGTATACAATGCTACAGGGAGCTGTTGCTATGGCAACCCTGACCCAGGACAGGAAGTACCTGCTGAACACAGTAGCCTATTTAGACCTGCTTATTTCAAAGGAAATAAAGAAATAAGCCGCTAATCTCTGACCACCCTGAATATCCAGGTATTATCGGGGTACCTGCCATTGAATTTGCTTTCGCGCGCCCTCCTGGCCTCTTCGATGGTATCATAGCGTTCCAAATACACATAATTATATTTATTCACGGTCCTGTAAAAGGATTTGGGCTGTAATCCCTTATCTGTGAGGGTCTTCATAAATCCGTCAAAGTACTTTTTAGTGCCAAATACATTCGCTATCAGGTAATAGCCGGGTTCAAGACCATCCTCGGAACGGGTTTCCTCATACTTCTCCCCGGCCTGTGGTTTAACCGCCACTTCTTCCCTGGCAATGGAATCGAGTGCAGCTTTTCTGGCCGCTTCCAAGGCAGCTTCCCTTTGGACCGTTGCAATGGAATCCAATTTTACCTGCTCTGCAAGTGCCGCTTCACGCGCTTTAACTGCGGCAACCGAATCGGCAGCTTTCTGCAATTCATTTCTGCGGTTCTCTGCAAGTGCTTCTTCTTGTTCTGCAGCAGCATCGGGTTGCTCTTCATCCGTGATCTGATCCGCTGGTTTTAGTTCCTCTACTCCTTCATCCACTTCAAAACCAATTATTTTTTTCCTGCCGTCTTTTTGTCCGAAGCTGTAGGCAGTTATAATTTCAAAACTGGGATCCATACCTTCAAGGAGCGGATCCGTGTCGTATTCAACCAAAGCACCCAGGGAGAGCCTCTTAAAGAAACGGCCTCCCACGCCACCGGAAACACCATAAAAATTATTGTACCCCGCCTGTACCCAGAACCTGGGGGCAGACAATAAGGTGGTGATACCTATCTGGTTATCAAAATCTGGCATGGTTTTTAAATAAACCGTAGGCTGCAGGAAAGTTGATGAGGACCCCAAGAAGCTAATCGGAAAATGATAGCTGGCAAGGCCTATATAGGTCTTTTTGGTGGGGGCAGTGTCTTTCTCACGGGTCGTGAAATTATAGTCGAATAAGTTCTCTGCAACGATCCCAACGCTGAAACGGTCCAGTTTAAACCGTAAACTCGGGGCCAGTTGTAAAATAAAGTTGCTGTCATCAGCCAGGGCTGGCAACCCTATATCAGGATCCGGCCTGAACCGATCATCCGCCAGTTTCCGTGAAAAAGCAAAAAGGTTTAATCCGAAGGCGATCTGGGCTTCTGATTCCAGTTCCAGGGCATAGGCATAATTAAGCACGCCACCCGTGAGTAAAAAAGTCCCGGTGTTATGTTGAAAATATCCGGCCCCTGCGGTTGATTCCACATTCAGGCGCCTGGTATAGTTGAAAAACAAAGTGGTAGGGTCTGCATCGAGGGATTGCCATTGCCAGCGAGACCACAGGGCTATTGATTCCGGGTCGTTCCGATCCATCGCAAAAACCGGGCTCAGTAAACTGGAATTGAATTCAGTGAGGTTGTGTTGTCTGAAATCTGGAGGCAGGGCCACCTGCTGGGACTGCAAAGTTGTTCCACTCACAATAAAGAGAAATACAAGGTACCGGTATAGCATAATTATCCAAATACATTAGCTTTATATACTAATTTTAACGTTTAAGAGTTAAAATAGAGTGGGAGGACAAATTTATACAAACCAATTAATTATGAAAACTTTTCAACAGCTTATCTTTGTCTTTTTTTTTATGGCAATACTCGGCTGCAAGGATGATGCAACCCCATCCGAGCCAGTAGATACGGTAGTTTCGACGTTTTACTTTATTCGACACGCCGAGAAGGACAGGAGTAATCCGGAAGATGTGGACCCGGAGTTGAATCAAAAAGGCCTCGGAAGGGCCATGCATTGGGCGGAAATACTGGATGACGTGAAACTGGATGCCATTTATTCAACCGATTTTGAACGTACCACCATGACAGCCGCCCCGGCTGCTGTCAAACAAGACCTGACGGTGCAATACTATTCTCCTGACGAACTGAACATTGAACAGTTTAAAGCCGACAACCTGGGCAAGAATGTACTGGTTGTGGGCCACAGCAACACTACCCCGGAACTTGTAAACAAAATGATAGGTGAGGACAAATACCCTGCGATGGACGATTTTGACAATGGAAGCCTTTTTATTGTCCAGATGGTTGGTGGTAAAACCCATGCCTCCCGACTAAAATTTAATTGTGTTTGTCCGGAGTAACCACAATATCCTTTAATTCTATACGCGACAATAATTTTAGCCTGCCAAGTGTAAAAAGGCTGTCGGTAGCTGATACATCAACCGCAGTCTCAGGCTTGTAATTGTTATAATCAACGAACCGGATGCCACCGATATAGCGTTCATTAAAAGCCTCCCTGAACCGAACCCCCCCACCATCCACATGGAATTCATAGGCAAGGTAGTCTGGTTTGAAGGTTTCGGTGTTGATCCAGTAGATATAGACATCATCATAGTCCTTGCCTCCGCCCTCTTGGTCAAAAGTTACTTCCAGCTTATAGTAGTTCTTGTCCCTGACTGTGGTTTCCCCCAACAATTTCTTGTTCACCGCCTTGTCATTTAATCCAAATGGGAGGTAGGTGAAATAGTGGACGGAATTGATTGAGTTGGAATATTTCACAGCCATTGAATCGGGAACCTGCACCAGCTGGCCATTGACCCATCTCTGGAAACCACCAGGTCCCATCCTGTCCACAATGCTGTCCCCTTTTACGGTACTAATACGCTTGAGTGTCCTTCCCTCGTTATTTTCCAAAACGTACCGCCTGTCGCGAAACCGAAAGCTGATGCTACCATCCTGGTAACGGTGGCCACCCGCAACTTCAATTGCCTTATCCACGATTTCCTGGGCGGTGGTAGGTTTCGTCCCGGATTGGCAGGAGAAAAAGAATAGCAATCCGATCCATATTAAAAAGGGTTTCATATGTGCCTGTTTGTATTGATTATTCGCAAAAATGCACCAAACTTTACATAAAATACCAGAATATATCCTCTTTTCACGCATGCGGCCTTTCCAAATTGTTGTTACTTTTGTCCACAGATGCAAAAAAATATCAACATAAAAAACAGGAAAGCCGGCTTTGCCTATGAATTGCTGGATACTTATATAGCGGGGATTGTACTTTCCGGAACTGAAATAAAATCTATCAGGCTTGGGAAAGCTTCCATTGCTGAGAGTTTTTGTGAGTTTAACGAAAAAGGGGAACTCTTTGTGATCAATATGCAGGTAGACGAGTATACCCACGCCTCCCATTTCAACCACAAACCCAAGGCAGAACGAAAGTTGTTGCTGCAAAAAAAGGAATTACAGAAATTGCGGCGGGAGGTACAAACCTCCGGCCTAACGATTGTACCACTAAATATGTTTGTAAATGACAGGGGATTTGCCAAGATGAAAATAGCCCTTGCCAAAGGCAAAAAATTATACGACAAACGGGAAACCATCAGGGACCGGGACAATAAGCGTAACCTGGACAGGATCCAAAAGGGTTTTAACTCCTGAAGTTCGTCAACGCTTAAAAAGCCATCGGCATCAGTTCTTATCCTCCAGTAAAGGCACAAAACGAAATACCCCCAGTTCCTTCCGCTCAAATTCGGTGACGGAATTCCTGACAATCAGGGTCATAATTTGTTCCTCCACGCCTACCGGGATTACGAGCCTGCCCCCTATTTTAAGTTGTGCCAATAATGGTTTAGGCACTTCAGGGGCACCGGCAGTAACGATGATCCCGTCAAAAGGGGCTTCGCCGGGCAGTCCCTTATAGCCGTCCCCAAAGATCAGCTTCCGGGGCCTGTACCCCATTTTTTTAAAGAATAGATTTGTTTTTTTGAAAAGTTCAAGCTGTCTTTCGATGCTGTAAACCCTGGCCTTCAAGTGCAGGAGAATAGCGGTCTGGTATCCACTGCCGGTCCCGATCTCCAATATCTTATGCCCGGGCTTTACATCCAGCAATTCAGTCTGGAAAGCAACAGTATAGGGTTGCGATATCGTTTGGTCCGCGGCAATGGGAAATGCCTTATCCTGATAGGCATGACCTTCAAACCCGGAGTCCATAAACAAATGCCGGGGGACCGCCCGGATGGCGTCCAGCACCTTTTTGCTTACAATTCCCTTGGCAGCTACCACATCTGCCAATTGATTTCGCATGCCCTTATGTTTAAGCGTATCTCTCAATGGTTTGGTTTTGATCACGAAATTAGGAAATCTTTGGAAGGTAGGAAGCGGAAATTTGGATGCGGTTTTAAATTCCTGTGTTCAGCGTACTCATATCAACCTTCCCATCCGCCCTCATGGTGATTCCAACGAGACATTTCCGGCAATGATTTTTACCGGCCAGCGGTCCTGATGAATCTTTTACAGGATAGCCCGGCAAACTCCCAAACTATGTTTATTTTTGGGGAAAATTCAGATATGCTCAACGTTGGAGTCTTGGGCGCCGGACATTTGGGGAAAATTCATCTCCGGCTACTCAACACATCTCAAAAATACAACCTGATTGGTTTTTATGATCCGGACAACACTACAGGCCACAAAGTTGCAGATGAATTCGGATATTCTTTTTTCCGGGACCTGGACGCCTTGATCGATGCGGTGGACGTAATTGTTATAGTAACTCCAACCCTCTCGCACTTTGAATGTGCCCGGAAAGCCATGAAGAAAGGCAGGCATGTATTTATTGAAAAACCAATTACCAGCACCCTGGAGGAAGCACAGGAACTCCTGCGGCTTCAGGCTAAGTATAAGGTAAAGGGGCAGGTAGGCCACGTTGAACGTTACAACCCTGCATTTGCCGCCGTTAAGGAAGCCATACAGAATCCGATGTTTATCGAGACCCACCGCCTGGCGGAATTCAATCCCCGGGGCACCGATGTGCCGGTAGTTTTGGACCTTATGATACACGATATTGATGCGATCCTCAGCGTTGTGAAATCGGAAGTGCTGCAAATCAATGCCAGCGGGGTATCGGTCATCAGCAATTCGCCGGACATAGCAAATGCCCGCATCGAATTCAGGAATGGATGTGTGGCCAATCTTACAGCCAGCCGGATTTCCCTGAAGAACATGCGAAAGTCGCGGTTCTTTCAGCGTGATGCCTATATTTCCGTAGACTTTCTGGAAAAAAAGGTGGAGGTCGTAAAAATGAAGGAAGCCCCTGAGCAACCGGGAGAATTTGATATGATCCTCCAAAATGCGGAAGGAGAGAAAAAGCAGATTTACTTTGAGAACCCGCAGATCCCGGAAAATAATGCAATCCTGGAAGAACTGGAAACGTTTGCTGATGCCATACATAACAATACCGAGCCTATAGTAACGCTTCAACAAGGTGCGAACGCCCTTTCGGTGGCACTACAGGTTATTGAATGTTTCAAAAAAAATTGATATGAAAAATATAGCAGTTATAGGAGCGGGGACCATGGGCAATGGCATTGCGCATGTTTTTGCACAGCACGGATATGCCGTTACCCTGACAGATATTTCGCAGGATACGCTTGATAATGCTATGGCAACCATCCATGCCAACCTGGATCGGATGGCCTCTAAAGATTTGATCAGCGCGGAAGATGTTACCACGGCTATAAATAACATCACCACGCACACAGAATTGGAACGCGGGGTTAGCGATGCTGACCTGGTCGTGGAAGCGGCAACGGAGAACCTTGAGCTCAAACTCGCTATATTCAAGGAGTTGGATAAGCTGTGTCTCCCCGGGGCGATCCTGGCCAGCAATACCTCTTCCATCTCTATCACCCGTATTGCGGCCGCTACCACCCGGCCCGAACAGGTAATTGGAATGCATTTTATGAACCCCGTCCCAATCATGAAACTGGTTGAGGTGATCCGCGGTTACAGTACGTCTGATGCGGTTATCAATAAAATAATGTCCCTGGCAGGGCACCTGGGAAAAACAGCCACTACCGTTAATGACTATCCCGGGTTTGTGGCGAACCGGATACTCATGCCAATGATCAATGAGGCGATTGAGTCCCTGTTTAACGGGGTGGCAGGGGTAACGGAGATAGACACGGTGATGAAACTAGGAATGGCACATCCAATGGGCCCCCTGCAGTTGGCTGATTTTATAGGGCTGGATGTGTGCCTCTCCATCCTGGAAGTTATGCATAATGGCTTTAAAAACCCGAAATATGCCCCATGCCCCCTATTGGTCAATATGGTCACTGCCGGAAAGCTGGGCGTCAAATCCGGCGTAGGATTCTATGATTATTCCGGGACACGGAAAGCGGAGAAAGTAGCTTCACAATTCTGTTAATGTCCCTGTTAATCAAACCTTTCAGGGCGGTAAGGCCTTCACATGACAAAGCGCCCTTCGTAGCATCACGTTCCTTTGAGGAATATTCGGAAGAGGAATTGGAAAAAGTCCTCACCTGTAACCCCTTTTCCTTTTTACAGATCATCAATCCAGGGTTCAGATACGATAAAAAAGTTACGGGGGAGGAACTTTTTAAACTGGTGTCGCAGCGGTACCGTGAATTTTTAGAGGAGGGTATATTGATACAGGATAGTTCAGAAGGTATCTACCTCTACAGGGTGAAGAACGGAGGTTATAGCTGCTGCGGATTTTTTTGTGCCACCAGTGTACAGGATTACAGGGATAATACCATCCGAAGGCACGAGGACACCCTTGTAAGGAGGGAAAAACTGTTTGCAACCTATCTGGAAAAGGTACGATTCAATACGGAGCCGGTTTTGATCACCTATCCGGACCGCCCTGAGATTGCATCCCTCCTGGACCTGGAATGTAAGAAGGATCCGGCCTATGAATTTATGACCCCGGATGGGATAACCCATACGTTATGGCCGGTTTTCGACCAAGAGGTCATCCGGGTATTACAGGAGTCTTTCAGGACTATGGAGGCGGTGTATATCGCAGACGGGCACCACCGGAGTGCTTCCTCCAACCGGTTGGCACTTGTCTCGGAAAAGGGCAATCCGGGGCATACCGGACGGGAGGCCTATAATTTTTTTATGAGTTACCTGATTCCGGAGTCCCAGATCAGGATCTTTGAATTCAACAGAATGGTCAAAGACCTGAACGGATTGTCCAAAGCCTCATTCCTGGGTCGACTGGATGAATACTTCCGGATAGAGACCAAAGGCAGCACCCTGTATAAACCCATCGAAAAACACCACTTCAGCATGTACCTTGACGGCGAATTTTACGCGCTACACCTCCGGCAAGATGTGTATGGATTTACAGACGCCCTGAGCAGGCTCGACACCCAGATACTTTTAAAAACAGTGTTGGAACCGGTACTGGGTATACGCGATCTGCGCAATGACCGGCGTATCCAGTACGGATATGGCAAACAGAATGTCATCAAAATGAAGGATGAAATAGACAATGGGAACTTTGCAGTGGGGTTTGGCTTGGTTCCTGTTACGGTAGGCGAAATCCGGGACATTGCCGATGCAGGGCTCGTCATGCCACCAAAAAGCACGTATATAGAACCCAAGCTCAGGAGCGGTTTGGCTATATATCAGCTATAGGCGTTCCATTTCGCCTTATATTAGTATAACCATTAAAACAATCTATGTCTGTTAAGGAAAATTTGATGCAGATTAAAGAAACCCTTCCGGAAAATGTGATCCTGGTAGCTGTATCCAAGACCCATCCGCCCGAACTTATTCTGGAAGCCTATGAGGCAGGACAACGGGTTTTCGGGGAGAATAAAATACAGGAAATGTCTGAAAAGCAGGAAGTACTGCCCGGGGACATAGAATGGCACATGATAGGGCATGTACAGCGGAACAAAGTCAAATATATGGCCCCGTATGTTGCTATGGTGCATGGTGTTGACAGCCTTAAATTATTGAAGGAAATAAATAAGGAAGCTAAAAAAAATGACAGGACGATCGCCTGTTTACTGCAGGTACATATTGCGGAGGAAGACACCAAGTTCGGCCTGGATGCCGTGGAAATCAGGGAAATTATTCATTCGGGTGAATTCAGATCCCTGAATAATATCCGTATTGCCGGGGTGATGGGTATGGCCACCTTTACCTCCGATGAGAACAGGATCCGAAAGGAGTTCGGGTATTTGAGGGGTTTATTCCATCGTTTACAGGAAGAATTGGAGGGAATCGCTGTTCTATCCATGGGGATGAGCGGGGATTATCTCATTGCAATTGAAGAAGGAAGTAATATGGTACGGATCGGAAGTAGTATCTTTGGAGCACGCAGGAAGCAGTAGAATAACCTTTAAATCATATAATCATAGCAATGTACGCTATATTGGATATAGAGACCACCGGAGGTAAATACAATGAAGAAGGGATTATGGAAATCGCCATCCACCGGTTTGACGGGGCCAGGGTGGTGGATACATTTATCAGCCTGGTCAACCCTGAGAAGGATATCCAGCCGTTTGTACAGAACCTCACCGGCATCAACAGCAATATGTTGCGCACAGCGCCTAAATTCCACGAGGTCGCAAAGAGGATTGTAGAAATCACGGAAGATGCTGTCCTGGTTGCCCATAATGCGCAATTCGACTATCGTATCTTACGCACGGAATTCCGGAGGTTGGGTTATAACTTTGAACGTAAATCACTCTGTACGGTAGATCTTTCCAAACGCCTGATCCCCGAAGCCGATTCCCACAGTTTGGGTAAACTCGTCCGCTCCCTGGGGATACCGGTGAGCGACCGGCACAGGGCCAATGGCGATGCCCTTGCGACGTTGCATCTCTTTAAGTTATTGCTGTCCAAGGATTCCGATAAATCTATCCTGAAGGAATTGGTGCGGGAAGAAACGATGGGTGAGCTATCTGTCAATCAATTGGATATGGTAGCCAATATGCCCTCGGAAACCGGCGTTTATTACATGTACAACAAAGATGGGGAAATCATTTTTCTGGGGAAGAGCACCAACATCAAAAAACAGGTGAACCGGCATTTTACAAAAGAAGGAAAGCAGGCCCGGAAATTGCAGAAGGAAACCAAAAAGGTTACTTTCGAGATCACGGGAAGTGAACTGGTGGCCCAGTTGAAGGAAAATGAAGAATTAAGGAGAAACCGGCCCAAATATAACAACATACATCACATGCTAAACGGCAGGGGAACCGATAATGTCTTTCCAAAGGGTCATGAACTCCATGAGAAAGACCTGTTGATCATCGATAAAGGAAGGGAAATCGGTGAAAAAAGTGCCATCCTGATCAAAGAGGGTTGCTTTAAAGGCATCGGATTTTACCAGCTCAACCATCAGATCACAAATAGGCACATCCTGGAATCCATCATAACCCCTATGGAGAACAATGAAGGTACCAATCGGATTATAACTACATACTTGTCCAAAAAAAAACCAGTAAAGCTGATCGACCTTAACCAACCCAGTTGAAACCAACCAGAACATACCAATACTGGCAACGCAAGATCCATGAGATCATTTACGGGACCCACACCCCCGCCGGGAAGTTATTTGACATTGCCTTACTTATCCTTATCGTTTATAGTGTCATCATTGTCATGCTGGAGAGTGTTCCCAGTTTTGATATCAGGTACCACCGCTTCCTCAATATTTCAGAATGGGTGGTTACCATCCTCTTTACATTGGAATATATCCTGCGGATCCTCTGTATCAAAAGGCCTGCAAAATATATCTTCAGCTTCTTTGGTATTGTTGACCTCCTGTCAACCATTCCTAAATACTTGTCCTATTTAGTAGGGGGGTCGCAATATATCACGGCTTTCAGGGCGCTGCGGCTCTTACGCGTGTTCCGGATCCTGAAGCTGGTGCGATACGTTGGGGAATCCAATAATCTCATCCGTGCCCTGCGGGCCAGCCGAACAAAGATTTTTGTCTTTGTTTTCTTTATAATCATTATTTCCATCTTGCTTGGGACCATTATGTACCTGGTGGAAGGGCCACAGCACGGGTTCAACAGTATCCCACATAGCGTCTACTGGACAATTGTGACCCTAACTACCGTGGGCTATGGCGACATATCTCCTGAAACAGGCCTGGGGCAGATTATCGCCACCCTGATCATGATCATTGGTTATGGCATCATTGCGGTCCCTACCGGGATCGTCTCGGCAGAATATGCCTCCGCTAAAAAAGGTACCAAAGATTTGGATCCGGGGCGTTCCTGCCCCAATTGCGGAACAGAGATACACAGGAGTGATGCCCATTATTGCAGGCAATGCGGTGAAAAACTTACCGACCACTGATGAGCGACATGATCCTTGTTACTATTGCAGGCCCTACTGCTATTGGTAAAACCAGGATCGCACTGGCATTGGCACAGCACTTTAAAACAGAGATCGTCTCCGCCGATTCCCGTCAGTTCTATCAGGAAATGAGCATTGGAACTGCAGTTCCCTCTGCAGAGGAATTAGCTTCCGTACCGCACCATTTGATCCAGCATAAAAGCATATTCCAGGATTACAGTGTAGGGGATTTTGAAAGGGAAGCACTCTCAACCCTGGAAAGGTTGTTTAAGCAATACAACGTGGTGATCGTTGTTGGGGGAAGCGGACTTTACCTGGATGCGCTGACCGATGGGCTTGACGATTTTCCGGAAATCAATCCGGCTATCCGCCATGCCCTCAACAAAGAACTGGCGGAAAACGGTATCGCATCGCTGCAGGAGGCCCTAAAGCAACAGGATCCCGTGTACTACCGGAAGGTTGACCTGAATAACCCCCACCGTCTTATACGGGCGCTGGAAGTATGCCTTGGCACAGGGCTGCCCTATTCATCTTTCCTGACACAACCAAAAAAAACCAGGCCGTTCAGGATTATCCGGCTGGGGATCATGGCAGAAAGGGAGGTCGTGTACGGGCGAATAAATGAACGGGTAGACCAGATGATGGAGAAAGGTTTGCTGGCTGAAGTCAAGGCCCTCAGGGAACACCAGCATTTGAATGCGTTGCAGACGGTGGCATACAAAGAATTATTCCGATATTTGAATGATGAATATGACCTGGAGACGGCGATAACGGAAATCAAAAAAAATTCCAGGAGGTTTGCCAAAAGACAAATGACCTGGTTCCGAAAAAATAAGGATATCATTTGGGTATCCTACGATGCAGGCATCGACAGCATTGTGGATCTCCTTAAAAAAGCAATGAATGCCAAAAGCAAAACCTGATACACATGGCCCCATCTATATTATCATGGGTGTTTCCGGTTCCGGGAAGACGACCATAGGTATTTTATTGGCCAAGGCACTTCATATTCCTTTTTTTGACGGGGACGATTTTCATTCCAAGGAAAATGTGGCTAAAATGGCTTCCGGCCACCCGCTAACCGATGCGGACAGGCAGGGATGGCTGAACAGGCTGAATGAACTGGCAAAGGAAAATATCCAAAAAGGGGCCGTTATAGTCTGCTCTGCACTGAAGGAAAGCTACCGGGAGGTCTTATCAAGCGCTATAGAATCCAGGGTTACCTGGATATTTTTAAAAGGTTCGTTCAAGCTGATCAGTGACCGGTTGCATCAACGGAAGGGACACTTTATGCCAAGCAAACTCCTGCAATCCCAGTTCAATACGCTGCAGGTGCCGGATGACGCGCTGACAGTCAATGTTGCACCTAAACCGGAAATCATCGTCGAAGAGATCCTGGCACGGATCGGTCATACATAAAAAAACCACCCATTTGTGATGCGTGGTTCAGTTATATCAGCTCTTTGTTATAGCTATTCGTCATCTTTCACAACAAGGCGGAAACCTTCCCCATGGATATTCAGTATTTCAACACTATCGTCCCGTTTCAAATATTTGCGCAGTTTTGCAATATAGACATCCATGCTTCGGGAAGTAAAGTAATTGTCATCCCTCCATATCTTGGTCAAGGCAAGTTCGCGTGGCATAAGGTCGTTTTCGTGCAATGCCAGAAGCCGCAGCAGTTCATTTTCCTTGGGAGATAATTTTATGGGTTCTTCATCCTTATATTTTAAAAACCTCAGTTTGGAATTCAGATGAAAATTACCCACCTTAAATTCAAATTGCTTACTGTCTGCCAATGAATTGGATGCTTTTCTTTGAAGTATCGCCTTAAGTTTCATCAATAGTACTTCGGAATCAAACGGCTTGTTCAGGTAATCATCAGCACCCGCCTTATATCCTTTCAGGACATCCTCTTTCATGGTCTTGGCTGTAAGGAAAACGATGGGAACATGCTCGTTCTTCTCACGTATTTCCTTGGCAAGGGTAAAGCCATCTTTATACGGCATCATTACATCCAGGATACAAACATCAAAGTTATCCTTTTTAAATTTTTCAAACCCTTCCATCCCATTCTTTGCCAGGGTAACATCAAAGTCGTTCATGGACAAATAATCCTTCAGGACAATCCCAAAATTTGGGTCATCCTCAACCAAAAGTATTTTCTTTTCTACTGTTTCCATATTTTTTATATTAAAGGTAGTTTAATATAGAATGTGCTGCCTTTTCCTTTTTCACTTTCTGCATAAACTTCCCCCTGATGATCATCAACAATTTTTTTTACATATGCCAGGCCTAAACCATGCCCTTTGACATTATGGATGTCCCCCGTATGTTCCCTATAAAATTTTTCAAAGACCTTCTTGAGCACTGCCTTGCTCATCCCAGCCCCCTGGTCCTGAATTTTAATAATAATATTGTTTTTGACTACTTCCGTAAACAGGTCAATTTTTGGGGCTTCCGGCGAATATTTCACCGCATTGTCCAAAATGTTTACAATAACATTGCCAAAATGCATTTCGTTCGCCAATACGTCAGTCCTTTCCGCCTCCAGGTGCGTATGTATATATCCTCCGCGATCGAGTACGATCAGCTCTATATGTGTTATCGCATCCTGTATTATGTCGTGTACATCCGCCCTGTCCTTACTGATATCCAACTGGTTTTTTTCAAGTTTCGATATCCTGAGGACATTCTCTACCTGGGCATGCATCCGTTTGTTCTCCTCACGTATCATCCGCAAATAGCGCTGTATCTTTTCCTGGTCCCCGATTACTTTGGGATTCTGTATAGCCTCCACCGCTAAATTGATAGTGGCCAGCGGGGTTTTAAATTCGTGCGTCATGTTATTTATGAAATCTGATTTGATTTCAGAAATCTGCTTCTGGCGAATCAACTGGTAAATAGCCCCTGCATAGGCAATGACTATGATCATTGTAAAAACCAGGGATAAAATGGCCATTCCCAATATAGATTGAAGCAGAAAGGTCTTCTGCTTGGGAAAGGACAACAATAAAGAAAAATTACTATTTCCTTCGCTGTCTTTAAATAATGGGGCCTTGTAGACATCGGCCCTGGCGTATTTAAATCTCCTCGATCTAATTTTTGTGGGAAGCCCCCGGCTATAAACCCCGTATTCATAATCAATATCCATGCCCCTGTTCTCTAGCTCCCGGTCCAGGAGCAATTCGATCTCCTGTCTGGATACACGGTCCTGAATAGGGACTTTTTTGGCATATTCCCGGTAAACATCATCAAATATGGCTTTGTCCATTGATGACAGACCGCCTACTTTCTCCAGTTTCTGGATCGGATTTAATCTGTAACTTTTACCATCCAGTCCGAAGTCTTCCTTAAAGATGGTTTTGGTTCGCTTACTGGTATAATTTTTAATGGTTGTGGAGTCGGAACCTTTGCTGTTGTCAAAGAACGTGGATGCGATATTGTAGTCTTCTTCAAGTATCCCATGGGAATAAAAAAGAATCTCGTTGGAATTTAAATCGCGATCAATAAAAAATATATTGCTCAGATGGGAGGATTTCAGTTCTCCTATACTATCCTTCAGGTTTAAAAACCTTTCGGAATAATCATTCATCTCCCGGTTCTCGATTTTATCCGTAACCTTGAATAAAACCTCAGAAACAACACTAGAGAATTGTTCTTCCTTGTCTTTGACTGAGCTCTTGATCCAGTATAACTGAACTGAGATGATCCCGATGAGAGACAAGCTCATAAGGATGACCAACAGCACAAACAATCTCTTATTCATCGTTTTCGTAAAATTAAATATTTAACATCTTGCTGATCGACTGTTTAACCTAACCTTAACAAAAATGTTAAAATTGCTCAGACCGTTGTTTGCAGTAGTTTTGCATGAATTCCAGCCACCAATGCCCGGGTGCATTCCAGGTCCGTGTTGACTATTGTAAAGTGTGCAAGTGCTTCTTTTCTGGAATCCTTCCATTGATGGTCCATCCGGGAACGAATTTCTTTTTCAGAACTTCCGTCCCGTTCCATGATCCTTGCCACCCGTACTTCTTCGGGGGCCGTTACCAAAATGATTTTGTCATGCTCCTTATAGGTACCGTTTTCAAAGAGTATGGCAGCCTCCTGAATTACATAGGGAGCATCCTGCAATGCTGCCCATCTTCTGAAGTCCCTTTTCACGGCCGGATGCACCAGGTTATTCAGCTGTTTCAATAAGTCTCTATCATCAAAAACCTTGCCTGCTATATAGGGCCTGTTTAATTTATTACCCGTGAACGCCGCTTCCCCAAGTAATTCGGTAATTCCCGTCCGCAGCTTCCCGGAGGCTTCCATCAGTTTTTTGGCCCTTGTATCCGAATCGTATACGGGGATACCAATGGCTGTGAAAAGCCGTGCCACGGTGGTCTTGCCACTGCCTATCCCACCTGTCAGGCCAACAGTCATCATTTTCTTTTAATAATAAATTCAACCTGGTTTTCCATCAGTTGCGTACTGTGGATGCGCTTGGGAATTTTAGATAACTTTACCTCCAGGTACGGGCTGTTTTCCCTTGTGGTGTTGAAATCGGCTATTACCCTGAAATCAGATGGCCCGAGGTTCTTCAAATTTTCAATTCTGCCCTTGCATAAAATCGAGATCACATTTGGAAAGGTTTTAACCTCTGAGCCTGCCGGCAGGTTCTCCACTTCCACAGGAACCTTTATTATCTTTTCCGAAAAACGAAACACCTTACCGGAAAGTGTAATGGATGTTCGAGAAAAGATTGTATTGGAGAGTCCTTCAGGTCTGTGTAACGGGATTTCTTTGCTGAAATCTTCTGATACATCCTCCAATTCGGTATATTCCGTTTTCAGGTGGTCTACCGTTGACAACTCTTCCATGGGGCCTTTTATTACGATGGTGGGAGGGTCAATGGTCAATCCGCCATCCATCAGGAAATTTTGCCCCAGGTGGATCTCAACGTCGGGTTGTACGGGGATCTCCCGGGTAGCCATCTTATAAAAATCAAAGAACAGCGTATCATTGTCTATTTCGAGCAAGGTCATGGATCCGTATAACTGTTCTTCCACCTGCTTGCGATACACCAGTTCGGGAATGTAATATCGGGAATGTGCATAATTGACTGCAGAAAGGTCAATGTTGATTTTTTTGGGTGCAAAGTTGAATCGCAGGAACTGGAAACCCCGGGCCCGCAGGATAATATCAACATGGTCCTTGGAAGACTCTATCAACTTGAGGCTATCGGGGGTATTGGTATAGACCAGATCGAACGAGGAATTCTGTGTATAGGTTTCAGACAGCCTGCTGACCAGCCAGGCCAAAAAAGAGCAGGTAAGGAAGATCAGGAATATCTTTACCTTCCTTTTGTGCAGTCCATTATCGATCTTTTTAGCCACCTATGTTTTCTTTTTAAAAAATAATTCAGGGAATAGTTCATGGGGTTCCCTCCTGCTAAAATTAACTAAGATTGCCGACTTTAGGAAACCGTATCCATAGCCCCCAAACTGTATGGCCATCGCTGCCAGTGCATAGACTGCCACGCTCAGGCTCTGGGTTCTTGCGAGCGCATCTGACAGGACCAGCAATCCATAAACCGCGTAACTGATAATCGGCCAAAAGATATCATAAATACCACAGACTAAGGCCAGCACAAACCCGAGACAGAAAAGCGATGGGAACCAGTATGTTAGTCGGGCCGTTTCAGGATACCATTTGTTGAGGATCGGCCGGACCATCCCAAACTTTTTTACCTGGACGTAGAACTTTTTAAAATCTATCCTCCTTTTATGGTATACATAGGCTTCCGGGATCAGCCGGGTAGCAATTCCTGCCCTCCATAACCTGATGCTCAGGTCCGGGTCCTCCCCCGGATGGATGGTCCCGAAGCCCCCAGTGAGTTCAAAAGCCTTCCGTGAAATCCCCATATTGAAACTTCTGGGCTGAAACCTGCCAACTCCCTTTTTCATGCCCCTTATGCCGCCGGTGGTGAGATAGGAGGTCATGCTTTGATTGATTGCTTTCTGTATCGTTGTAAAGGAAGGGTGGGCTGCATCCGGGCCACCGTAACATTCCACATAGGAGCGGCTGAGCGAGGCTTCCACCAGCTGCAGGTAATCGGGCGGCAGCAGGCAATCGGAATCCAGGATGACAAAATAGGTGCCACCGGCATGATCCATTCCGTAGTTCCTGCTATTCCCCGGGCCCGTATTTTCCTTGACGAGGTACCGAATGGGCAGGGTGTCACTGAATGCCTTTACAACAGCTTCCGAGCTATCCTCAGAACCATCTTCTACGACAACAATCTCATAGGGATGGCTATAGTTAAGGTTTACGAAACTTTGGAGTAATTCCCGTATTTCCCCGGGCCGGTTGTAAACAGGAATGATAAAGGAAAATGATAATTCCATGGCAGCTGTGGTAACTATAAAAGCCATTCACCGAAGCGAATGGCTTTAGTATGAATTCCGGAAGCTTATCCCGAAAAATGTTCAATTACTTCCTGACTCACACCGGTACTGGAGAATCCGCCATCATGAAACAGGTTTTGCATGGTAACCTTTCGGGTGAGATCTGAAAATAAGGAGACAGTATAATCCGCACAATCCTGGGCAGACGCATTTCCCAGGGGCGACATTTTTTCTGCATAGCTGATAAAACCACCAAATCCTTTTACTCCCTGCCCTGCCGTGGTAGGGGTTGGGGACTGGGATATGGTATTAACCCTGACCTTTTTATCTTTCCCGAAAAAATAACCAAAACTTCGGGCCACTGATTCCAGGTATGCCTTGTTATCGGCCATATCATTATAATCCGGGAACGTGCGCTGGGCAGCCATATAGGTAAGGGCAACTATGCTACCCCATTCATTCATGGCATCAGACTTGTAGAGGGTCTGCAGTACTTTGTGGAATGACAAGGCTGAGATGTCCCACCCTTTTGCGGTAAAGTCATATTTTTCATCTGTATAGTGGCGGCCTTTCCGGACATTGACAGACATGCCTATGGAATGCAATACAAAATCCAGTTTGCCACCCAGGATCTCCATGGATTTGGTGACGAGGTTATTGAGGTCATCCTCGCTGGTGGCGTCTGCAGGAATGACCTGGGAACCGGTTTTTTTAGCCAGTTCATTGATCTGGCCCATGCGCATGGCGATGGGTGCATTGGTCAATACAAAAGTGCCTCCTTCTTCCGATACCTTTTCTGCGGTTTTCCAGGCTATGGATTGTTCATCCAGCGCTCCAAAAATTATTCCTTTCTTCCCTTTCAGTAAGTTATATGCCATAGTGTAGCTATTATTTAGTGTTTCAAAGATATTTAAAAAAGTAGTAACAGGGCCATCTCCCTGGTTTAATCAAAGCTGCCCGGCCGCAGCGTGGCAAGGGAGACAGCGGGTAGCGCCACCGGCTAATCAGTTGAGCAATTCACGTGCATGTGCCAGGGCTGAATCAGACAAGGTTTTACCACCCAGCATCTCAGCCAGTTCCACTACCCTTTCATCCTGGCTTAATGCTTTCATCCTTGTATGCGTATGCTGCTGATCATCTACCTTGTAAACTTTATAATGGTGGTCTCCCTTTGAGGCCACCTGGGGCAAATGGGTTATGGAGAATATTTGCATGTTCTTGCTCATTTTTTGCATGATATCACCCATCCGGTTGGAGACCTCCCCGGAAACCCCGGAATCTATCTCGTCGAACATCATGGTTGGCAGCTGTTCATAGCCTGCCAGGATGGATTTGATCGTGAGCATGATACGCGACAATTCACCCCCGGACGCCACTTTTTTTAGTTCCCCGAAATCGGTTCCCTTATTGGCTGAAAAAAGAAACTGAAGTTCATCAGTACCATTGCTTTTAAACAGTTCGGTTTCCCGGAGCCCAATGTTAAAGGTGGCATTAGGCATGCCCAGGGCAACCAGATCAGTTTCCAGCCTCGTTTTCAACTTCGGCAGAACCGCCTGTCGCCTGCTGCTCAATTCCCCGGCCACCTTCCGGACCTGATCTGCCTGGTTTTCCAATGATTTCCGAAGGGAAGCTATTTCCGATTCCAGATTTTCCGTAAAGTTTACTTTTTCCGCAAGCGACTCCCGGACAGACAGCAGTTCGGTGACATCCATGGCACTGTGTTTCCTTTTAAGGTCGTACAACAATTGCAGCTTACTGTTCACCTGCTCGAGCAATTGCGGATCTGCTTCCACGCTGCCTTCCAGGGACTGCAGCTCCCCGGCTATATCATCGGTCTCAATAACTATTGATTGCAGCCGCTCGCAGAGCGCATTAAACTTAGTACCATAGGGAGCTAACCTGCCAACCGATTGCTTCAATTCAGACAGGAGGGCAAGGACCCCAACCTGTTCATCATACAGCAATTGATGGGAAACCCCCAACTGTTCCAGTATCTGTTCAACATTGTTGAGCTGTTCAAACTGTTCTTCCAGCTCTTCCTGCATGCCTTCCTTTAATTGTGCATTCTCCAGTTCATTCAACAGGAAACTATTATAATCCTGTTCCTTAATAGCGTTGTTCTGAAGTTCTATCAGTTTGTCTAATTGCCGGGATGTATCGGTGAATTCTGCCAGTGCCGCTTTGTATGCCGATAACTGAGATCCATTCTGGGCCAGTGCATCTATAACCTTTAACTGAAAATCGTTGTCTGTCAACTGAAGGGTTTGATGCTGGGAATGGACATCGATCAGCCTGTTTCCCAACTCAGACAGGATATCAAGCGTAACAGGGGTGTCATTGATGAAGGCCCTCGATTTGCCACCCGGATGGATCTCTCGCCTGATAATGGTTTGCGTATCATAATCCAGCCCGCTGGCGTCGAAGTAGTTCCGGAGCTGATAGTTGCCGATGGCAAACTCAGCCTCCACAACACATTTTTTATCCTTATTTCGGAGGGAAGACATATCCGCACGCTTGCCCAATACAAGCGACAAACCGCCAAGCAGGATGGATTTCCCTGCTCCGGTTTCCCCGGTTATGGTTGTAAACCCGGGGCCGAACGAAACCTTCAGGTCATCGATCAAAGCGTAATTTTGTATAGCTAAATGAGTAAGCACCTTACGTTACCGAATTTGTCTGGTAAAGATAGCCGTTCTGGGAGTGTAAAAAAACGCGCTTAGTAATTTATTTCGTTCCAGGTACTGGAATAAAAAGGGGCAACCCGGTTGAGGGTTTCTTTGAGCTGCACGATATCGATTTTGGGACCATCTGAAAAGATGTTCTGGATCTCCTCTGATTTCGCATCAAAAAAAGTCTGGATAAGAAAGGCATTTGGCCTTCGCGTGATTAGCGTTTCGAAGAGGCGCATGGATCCGGCGATCACCTGTTTGCCCGTGCTGTTGTTATCACCGAGGATATCGAGCCCTTTGCGGTGATAATTGTACATGGCTATTCGGTATTCCCTAAAAGTGTTGGAAAGCAGGTTATCTACCAGTTCAAAGCGGGTTCTGTTATCGGTGGCGGACTGACTCCATCCGGGAAAACTGCTCCCCTGTGCCTGGATAACGATCTTCTGTGCCTTTTTATAGTATTCCGTACCCCCTTCCAGTGAAAATGTGTCTGCATCCAGGCCCAGCATTATGTAAACATAATATGAAATTACCCCTACCAGGTTGGAATCAAAAACATTCTCATTAAATATCAGCGGTTGAAATTCGATGTATTCAAAATTAAACTGGTTGTCCTTATAATTAAATATAGAACTTTCATAGGAGGTATTGTAAACAGGCCTTGAGGACTGGAGTTGGATATTGGCCCCGAACCTGTTGGACTCGTATTCTGTTATGGTGATAAACATCCGGCAGTTCAGGCGTTCATTTTCCTTATACACCCTGTTTGTCCAAACATTTTTATTGACAAAATCGTTGAGCGACCGCTCCAGCGTCTGAAATATCTGTTGGTTGGTCTGGCCTACCTGGTCCGAATTGACCGTAATGGTACAGTTTAATTCCTGTGCGCCGATTATAATCGGGCATAGCAGACAAACTAAAACTATCAATGGGTTACGCATCCTTCCTCCTGATGATTTCATTCAAAATATCGCCGGCAACGGCGGCCTTGGTTTTTACTTCAAACGTTTTTATCGCTGAATTCTTATCTATAAAACTTATTTTATTAGTGTTTAGCCCGAAGCCTGCCCCGTCTTCATTCAGGGAGTTGAGCACAATGGCATCCAGGTTTTTCTTAGCGCATTTCTCTTTTGCATTGGCCACTTCATTTTCCGTTTCAAGTGCAAATCCAAGCAGGTACTGCTTCTTTTTCTGTTGGCCCATAGTCGCCAGGATATCCGGATTTCGTACCAGTTCCAATGAAATGGTATCCGCACCTTTTTTTATTTTTTGGCCCGCAGCGTGTTTAGGCCGGTAATCAGCTACGGCAGCAGCACAAATTACAATATCCATTTCGTCATAATGTTCCAAGGCAGCGGCAAACATCTCTGCCGCGGAAACCACGGGAACCACCCGGATCCCGGAATGTTGAACGGACAAGTGCGTTGGGCCCGAAATAAGCGTTACCCCGGCTCCCATGGCAGCTGCGGATTTGGCGAGTTCGTATCCCATCATCCCGGTGGAATGATTCGCAATGAACCGTACGGGGTCAATCGCCTCGTAAGTAGGCCCCGCTGTGATCAAAACTTTTTTGCCGCTTAACGGAAGGCCTCTTTTCAGGTGGGCCTGAAGGAATTGAATAATTTCCGATGGTTCTGCCATCCGTCCTTCCCCATGTAACCCACTGGCCAGTTCACCGGTAGCAGCCGGTATCATGATGTTGCCGAACGAACGCAACTTTTCAAATGAAGACAGTGTCGTAGGATGCTGGTACATATCCAGATCCATAGCAGGCGCGAAAAAAACAGGGCATTTTGCAGACAGGTATACGGCCAGCAGGAGGTTGTCGCAAGTACCATTGGCCATCTTGGATAGTGTGTTGGCCGTAGCGGGGGCGATAATTAGTAGATCGGCCCACAGGCCAAGTTCTACATGGTTATTCCAGTTTACGGTACCTTCGGTTTCTTCTGAAAAACTGGTCAGGACAGCATTTTTTGATACTGTGGCAAGTGTTAGGGGGGAAACAAAAGAGCCGGCGCTTTCGGTTAAAACAACTTTAACCTCAGCTCCGGCTTTTATCAGTAATCGAACGAGAAAAGGTGTTTTATAGGCGGCTATACCCCCGGTAACCCCCAAAAGGATGTTCTTGCCGCCCAACATATCACTGTTGGTCTTTCTCTGTATTCCTGTAGTATATTTTATCATCCAGCCATTCCATAACAGCTAATGCATGGGGTTTGGGTAGTTTTTCGTAAAATTTGGAAACTTCAATTTGTTCCTTGTTCTCGAAAACCTCTTCGAGGCTGTCGCTGTAAGTTGCAAACTCTTCCAGTTTTTCCAGAAGTTCCTTCTTTATTTCAGAATTGATCTGGATCGCCCTTTTGGCTGTGATAGAGATCGCTTCATAAATATTTTCCGTCTTATCATCAAATTCATTCCGGTTGATGGTCACGGTAGAAACGGGTGCTTTGGAATTCTTTAGATCGCTCATATTTATTTAGAAAGTTTTTCTGCAGCAGAAAAATTAGTTAATTCTTTGTTTACTTTTTCGGCCATGTTATTGGCATCCCGGGCGTATTTGGTTTCCGGGTAATATTTTATCAGGTTTTCGTAGGCGGCCTTAGCCTCCTCGAGTCGCTCCTTCTTCTTGCTGAGCGTACTGTTCAATGCCAGATTGGTTGTGGCCTCCACTTTAAGGTATAAGGCGTCTTCCCGGTAAATGGTTCCCGGGTTCTCGGATATAAAATTATCCAACGCCTCTATTGCGGAAATATTGAACTCCAACATATAGGATTTTCCCAGACGGGTGTATTGTTTCGCAATTTCAAAGGCTTTTTTTTCTTTTTTGGTTGTCAGTTCCTGAGCCATGGCATTGGCTTCTGCAAGATATTCCGATTCAGGGTAGGAATTGATAAATGACTGAAGTTTAACAAGGGCCTTGTCCGTATCGGTCTGGTCCAGTGAATAGGCGGGTGACAGTTCAAAATAACTCTTGGCACCCAAAAAAGATGCTTCCACGGCTTTATCGCTTTTCGGATACGATTTTAAAAACCGCTCAAACTGATACCCTGCAAAATTATAATCCCCGATCTTGTAATAGGTATCTGACAAAAAAAACATAACACGCTCCCCCTGGGGTTTCCCAACGTACTTTGGGGAAATTTGTTCAAAAAGCCTGTTCGCCCGTTTAAAATCCCCCTCGTTGTACAATTTTTCCGCCAAATCGTATTTCAGGCTGGTGTCCTCGCTTTTGAGTACTTTTTGGTACTCGTTGCAAGAAGCCAGTACCGCGACTGCGGATAGCATTATAAATACTTGCTTCATTTTAAAAAACATTTTGCAAAATTAGGGATAATCGGCGGAATAAAAAACATTATTTAAGGGTCTAAAATAGGAAGTTGCCTGTATATACCGCTGCTAATTGGCTAAGATTTAACGGAATACTGCCAATCGGCTTCAGGCCGGGATATTGGAATACGATTTCATAAAACCGCTGATTTCTTTTTTGAGGTCTGCAGAAGCTTCAACCAGGGGCAGCCGTACCCGGCCCGATGCAAGGCCGAGAAATTCAAAAATGGATTTGATACCTGCGGGATTTCCTTCACGAAAGATAAGCTCCACTCCTGGTTGAAGCCGTGCCTGTATTTGCCGGGCAGCCGCATACTCACCGTCCAGGGCGAGGCGGATCATTTTGGAAAACTCGGCGGGCACTCCCTGCCCCAGTACCGATATCACCCCAGCGCCACCAGCTTCAATGGTTTGCAACGCCGTTGAATCATCACCGGAGATCACCAGGAATCCGTCCGGGGCCGATTCAATAATGGTTTTGATCTGGGCGATATCCCCGGAAGCTTCTTTGATAGCTATGATATTGGAACAATCCTGCGCAAGTCGAACCACGGTCTGCGGCAGCATATTACTGCCGGTCCGGGCTGGGACATTATAAAGGATCAGCGGGATCGGGGACGCCGTACTGAGATATTTGAAGTGCTGGTAAATACCTTCCTGGGTTGGCCGGTTATAATAGGGTGATACGGAAAGCACAGCAACAAAATGCTGCAGATCCGTATTTCGGAGTTCCTCTGCCAACTGCATTGTATTGTTCCCCCCTATGCCGATAACAAGGGGTAAAACCCCGGCGTTTTCAGACACCACCACTTCCATAATCCGCTGTTTTTCACTTTTGGAGAGCGTAACGGATTCTGCGGTAGTGCCAAGGATTACCAAATAATCCACTCCCCCATCAACACAGGAGCGCACTATACGCCTCAACGCCCCTTCATCAACCGATAGGTCCTCCCTGAAGGGGGTTACCAAAGCAACACCTGTTCCGTAAATCAGTTTCATACTTCAATTTCATCCAATACCCTGAGGTACTTCCGGAGCTCCTTTTTAAAAGTTTTGAAATCAGCCATGGAAGTTCCCATAATCAAATCATTATAGCTTTTGTCAATTTCAGCGAATCCAACATTGATCCTTGCCTTTGTTTTAACGGTCATCAATTGCAGAAGCAGGTTTTCTTCCGTATAATAGTTTACCAAAAGGTCGTATTCCCTGCTTAGGAATTCCAGCACATAACTGTTTTCGATCGCACCGTTCCAGCCCAGGTCCTTATCGGAAAAAACGGGGGTGGCATAGGGTGAATTCTTATCATAATAGTTCTTATACCCAATTATTTTTACGGCATTCGGCCTCAGCTTAAACTCCTCGATAAATTCATAAAAAAGTTCCGTCTTGTCAAACTTATCCATATCTACAATCACGGCGACGGAACGTATACCCTTTGTTCTTTCAACAGCTTCCGGCAAATTTTTAAGTTCCTGCCGCAAAAATTTCTGGCCGGATTTGTACTTAAATTTGTCGGTGAGTCCCTTTAAAAACATGTACATTTACGTTTCTACAAATGTACTTAATATACCGGCAACTCCGATGCTAAGATAAAACGGAATATGCTTTTAAAAATAAAACAATTTGTTGTATTTATAACAATCATAAGCTATGTTGCCTGCAAAAAGCAGGGGCAGGTATTGGTAAAAATAGAAGGCGCACAGTTCCCCATAACAGATTCCATTAAAGCTTCTGCGGCGATTGATTCTTTTATGGCCCCTTATTCCAGGCATGTGAATATGATACTGGATAGTGCATTGTCGTATGCCCCCTACCGTATTGCCAAGGATGATGGCCACTATAACACTACAGCCGGCAACCTCCTGGCCGATATCATCCTGGAAGAAGCCAACCCCATATTTCAAACCCGATCCCAAAAGGAGATCGATTTCGTGGTACTCAATCACGGTGGTATCCGAAGCATCATTTCCCAAGGAACTGTTACGGCCCGAACCGCTTATGAATTCATGCCTTTTGAAAACCGGATAAATGTGGTGGAACTGAACGGGAAATCCGTTCGGGAGCTCGTAGCGTACCTTATCCGTTCAGACCGGGCACATCCCATAGCGGGAATGCAGATCATAGTGGGAAAGGACAACAGCCTTGAATCGGTAAATATCAGGGGCATTCCTTTTAATGAGAACAAAACCTATTTTGTAGCCACCTCGGACTACCTGGTGCAGGGAGGGGACAATATGGGTTTCTTTCGGAACGCGCTACAGGTCTTTGAACTGGATTATCTCATACGAAATGCCATGATCGATTATTTCCGAAAGACAGATACCCTGAAGCCTGTGGTGGACGACCGTTTTATAAAACTCAACCATCCATGAAAAGAAGGTCCTTTTTACGCAATTCAACTGCTGCTTCCGTATTTATCGGGATGGGTTGCCTCTCGCTTGATTCCTGCAGCCCCTCTCAGAAAAAACATCTTACCATATTACATACCAATGACGTTCACAGCCACATTGACCCATTCCCTCCCGGCCACTCTAATTTTCCCAATCTGGGAGGCCTTGCCCGAAGGGCTACATTGATCGGGCAGATCCGCGCGGAAAATCCCAACACGCTACTGTTCGATGCCGGCGATATATTTCAGGGAACCCCCTATTTTAACTTCTACGGCGGGGAACTGGAATTTAAATTGATGAGTAAATTACAGTATGACGCCGCCACCATAGGGAACCACGATTTTGACAATGGTTTGGATGGGCTCCTGGCACAAATGCCCCATGCTGGATTTGAGTTGCTATCGGCGAATTATGATTTTAGCAACACGGTGCTGAACGGCCTTATAAAACCCTATTCTGTTTATACGCTCGACTCACTGAAGGTTGGCGTGTTTGGGTTGGGGATTGAATTAGCCGGCCTCGTGACCCCTGCGCTCTACAAAGAAACAGGGTACCTTGATCCACTCGAAATTGCTCAGGACATCAGCCGTGTTCTGAAAGAAGATCAAAAATGTGACCTTGTTATCTGCCTCTCACATCTGGGCTATGAATATCCCCGTGAACCGGGGAAACCAAGTGACCTTGTCATTGCCGGGAAAACCGAACATATAGACCTGATCATCGGCGGGCATACCCATACTTTCCTCGAGAAACCAGTCATCCGGAGGAACCGAAAAGGAAGGGAGGTACTGGTAAACCAGGTAGGATGTTACGGGATCAACCTGGGGCGTATCGATTTTTATTTTGATTCCCAGAATAATAAGCTGTCCGAGGGGGTAAGCATACTGTTAGGCTGAGCCACCCGTTTCGTACCATGCCATCTCAGGACATCTATTCCCGGTAAGCCCTTTCCTGAAATGAAAAAAGTATCTTTGGCATGTGTGATAAGAAATAGAGTTTCCCCATGAAATCTAAACGAAAATCAGTGGTCCTGTTGCTCTTGCTTTCTTTGGAAGTATCAATGGCACAAAATACATTCGACATCCAGTTTCCACAAACGACACGGGATGCAGTTTGCGGGCGGTTCAATAGCCTTTTCGCCAGCACCCCAAAAGAAATTAATTTTGCCATCCAACGGGATAAATCAAATAACCTCTTCTTTGAGGTTTCCGATAAGCAGTGGTTTATCGGGTTGTTCCGGTATACGGGCGATGGGCTGGCAATCGATGTGGTATCTAAAAACCGTTACGGATGTCAGGAGGTCCTCCTTGACGCAAACCAGGTTCGGGGGGAATTACTGTCCCCTGTTTATGCAGAGGCCCTGCTGAAATCAATCGTTCCCTACGGTAACCGGTTTAGGGTGTGGGTTGGCAAACTCCCGGCAGGCATGGCTTCAAAAGACCTGGAATTCAATATCCTCTTTCTCAGTAACCACAACATGTGCCGCTACCAGACCGTGTTTGACCTGGAAGCGTATCAATGGGATCTGTTGGATATGGGAATGTACCTGGATTCCCTCACCTACACGACCAAATTAAGGGCCGGGGAAGAACAATACACGCTGAAATATAAAACCCTCACCTTTACGGTTCCCTTTCAAAAAAACAAGGCACAGTATTCACAGCAGGATATCAAACCACTTTATGATTCTTTGCGGCTTACAGATTATACTATTTCGAAAATCGACATTAAAGCTTACTCTTCAATAGAAGGCAACCTTGACCGGAACAAGGAATTACAAAAACAAAGGGCCCAAAGCATAATAGCCGCCCTGCAATCCTTCCAGAAACCTACCATGCAGACTGAAATCTCCACTGCAGAGAACTGGGTTGAATTCCTGAATGATATCAGTGGCACGCCATATGATGATTTGAGAAGCCTCAGCAAGGCACAGCTCAACACCAGGGTTGCCGGGGCTTTTGCTGAAGAATTGGAAAGTATCCTTAAAAATCATCGGAAAGCTGTCATTACGCTCTTACTTGAAAAAAAGGACGCCTACCGGGAACAACCTGCCAATTCACTCCTGAAACAATTCAATGAAGCGATCGCCCAAAATGATCTCAGCAAAGCTGCGGTGCTTCAAAATTCGCTTTTTGAAAAGCTGAAGAATAAAGAGGAGGACCCTGATATCCTGAAACAGATGGAGATTCCGAAACAGCTGAAGTTCCTACCCTTCTTCAACAAGAATTCCGCCATGCTGTATTTGCTGGATGAGCGAAACATGCTTATTGCCTACAAGGAACTGCTGCAGCTGGATGAACTGTCCCCGGGCGACCCTAAGATTCTGTACAACCTGATGGCACTGAAGTTACAGCTATGGCACTACAATGTACAGCCTTTTGACGGCCGACTCATTGAACGGGAGATTGGGCAACTGGAGGGTTATGGGATTGAACCTGCCCTGATAGAAAGGATGTTTGTGAATTTCCATATTGTGCGTAGTGAAATCCTAATGCGCCGCCGCGATTTCTACAACAAGGATAATTCAGTGGATTATATTCTATCCCATTATCAAAAGTTCCCGATGACGGCTTTTGATTACCTGAGCCTTTCTCAGTACCTCTCCTACTATTCCAATATTGACGAGGCTATCGCCGTATTACAGGATATGGTGATGCAGATCAATGTCGATGAGGATCTTTTGTTTTTCTATTTAAACCTGACCCTTATCGACAGGGAGGTGACCAGTGACCCGGATTACCGGACCATTATGCTGAATGCCATCAATAAGGACCAAACAAGGTACTGCCGGCTTTTCAATGCTTTTGGGAACGGAGGGGTCTCCTTTCAATTACTGGAGGATGATTTTTTAAGAGAAACCTATTGTGAGAATTGTAGCCGCTAATATGAAACCCATTTACCTGAACCTCTGGGTTACACTTCTTTTTCAAGCGCAGCCTCATAGGGCATAACATACTTGAAGTCGCGAAACCAGTAGAGGGAACTGATTATCGTAAACGTTACAGAATCACTAGTCCTTTCCTCTTTATGGAGTTGCCAGATGATATCAGACGCCTCCCCGAACATTCCCCCTTCCAATTGTTCTTCAAACAACCGGCGGATCAGTGTATTTTCCGGCATTCCGGCTGCCAGTAACCGTATGAGTGAAGCTTCGGCATCCTGTTCAAAAACAAGGAGGTCTGCCGGGTTTGATACCTTAATCTTTAATTGGAACCGAACTGCTTCGGGGTTCGGGAATTTCCCGTTGTAGGCTTCGTACAATAACTGTGACACATTAAAGAAATCCTCATGCAGGGACAAATCCGCATATTCTTCCCACATTTTTTCATCGCGCATTTCATTTGACAGGTTATCGATCTGCCCGGCATTCAAACGACTGCCCAGGCGATATTTCATAACGATCTTTGCGGCGTCCTCAGGTTCGTTATCCGTCAGGGACATCAGGCACATCTCCTTCAATTCTTCCGGGGCTATGCCGGCGATGTCCTCAAAATCCATTGCTTCCAGCAGTTCCACATAGTCTTGTGGGATCCACCCCTGCGGCAGTTCTGCTATTGTATTGAATTTTATGGGTTCAATGCTGTAAACTGCTTTCATATGCTATTTATTCCATTAAAATTCTATGGGTCCCAAACCAGGACTGTCCGAGGGTATCATGATCCCTTTTTCAAGTTTAAATATACCAGCGAACGGATCATCGATCATATCCAGGTGACCGTCCAGGTCCGCGAACTTTATATTGTGCCGGGACAAGGCAAAATGGAGTCCGGCCGCAATCCCCAGCGCACATTCGTCGATACAGCCAACCATAGCTTCCAGATTGGCGGATTTTGCCACGGAATTGATATGCATTCCCTCCATGATACCCCCTACTTTCATCAGTTTGATATTAACCATGTCAATACGGTTATTCTGCGCAAGCCGGAACGCATCCGCAAGGTTTTTGATGCTCTCATCGGCCATTACGGGTATGTGGACCTGTCCGGTGACCTGGCCTAAGCGCTCCTCCAGGTCTATATGGGTTGGTTGTTCAAATATTTCAATGCCGACTGCCCGGGTAGCATTGACAAAGCTCACGGATTCTGCTACAGAATATCCCTGATTGCCGTCAAAGCGCAGTGCGATATCCGGATACGCCTCCCGGAGCCGCATCATTTTTTCGATATCTTCTTCGGAATGGTTGCCCCCTTTGATCTTAAGGATCGTAAACCCCTGGCCGATAAATTTAGCAGCTACCTCCAGCGTTTCGGCCACCGGCATGATACCAATTGTGATGCTTGTATGTATATGGTTCCGGTATCCCCCCAAAAACCTGTAAAGGGGAACTCCTGCCCGTTTGGAAATAAGGTCGTGAAATGCGATATCCACCATAGCAAGAGCCGAGGATTTTACCCCTAACAATCCTTTTAATTCCCGTAGGATAAAGGCGTAGGCAAAGGGATTTTTCCCTACCAGGTACGGTATGATGATATCCACGAGGGCATCCTCTACATCCCGGGCTGTTTCAGAGGTTACGGTAAGGTCCGGGGCTGCACACCCATAACCCACGAGCAGGGATTCGGTTTCCAGTTTCAGGATAAAGTTGCAGGTCTTTGAGATGGTCTCGTAGGCGATGGTATAGGGTTCAGCCAGTACCAAATCGAGCCGTTCATAAGATACCTTTACTATTTTCATTCCTGGAAGGTTTATCGGATTTTATCCTGTATCAGTTTAACGAGTCCCTCTGCCCCGTTAGCCAATACGTCAAAGGCGGGTAAGTTGGTTTCCGCTGTGATGTCTTTGCAAGCCTGTAGTATTTCCCCAGGCTCCATCAGTTCATGGTTTACCGTAATGGCCATAACCTTTTTGCCGGAGATCACCTCAATGGCCCTTATCTGCTCCTGCAGCGGATGCAGCTTATAGCCCGGGAAACCATCGTATTCAAGCCGTTTGGGTGCATGTTGCAGGATAATAAAATCCGGGCGACCCGCCGCGAGGATCTCAAATCCGCCCGGGTAGGCGGGATTCATCAGACTGCCTTGCCCTTCGATAACAATCACATCCGGTTTTTCGTTTTTCCAGGCGCTGACCACAGCGTGTTCAATTTCCCCTGATACAAAATCATTGATACAGCTATCCATCACCATGCTGTATTTCGCTCCCTGCATCCAGGCAGTTTGACCCGTCCCGATCATTTCTGCCTTCAACCCGGCATGACGCAGTCCATGCACTATAATCCATGCCGTGGTACGTTTCCCAAGGGCGGAATCCGTACCAAGGACGGCCAGCTTCAGGCAATTGACCTTTTCGATCTCCCCTGTAAAGAAATGGAGCTGGTCACGGTCCGGTGTTTTGCGCACATCGCGGATCCGGCAACCGTTTGCCGCCGCCAATCCTGCAAGTTTGGGGTCATTGCTAATAAAATCGTGCAACCCACTATCGATGTTCATTCCGGCACCCAATGCCTTTTCTATGGAAACCTTGGCTTCCGGTGGTAGCCTGCCGCCATCAGGGGCGAGTCCCATCACCAGGTTTTTTGGGTTTTTTCTATCTTTTAAAAGGGATTCCAGGGCCTTGTCAAAGTCTGCAAATACAGGGATCCCATTCTTTTTCCCATCCAGTATTTCCCCGGCGTCCGCCCCGGCATAGTTGGAATCGATGACTCCTATGACATCATAGCGTTCTGTAAACCGCACAAGGCCGTGGGCAGTTTTACCATTTGGGGTGTTAAATGCCCCCTGGCAATATACCAGGGCCATACCATCAATGGAATCCTTCATATATCTCTAATATTTAGCAGTAAGCACCGCCACGAAGCGGCCCGGTTCAAAATTTAACTTCTTATCCATTTCCAACAACCCTATGAGTCCGGCCGTCGCCGCAGGCAATATCCTGAAACCTTCTTTTCGGGTCAGCAAAACAGACATTTCCTTTAATTTTTTATCACTGATATTAAAGGCCTCCCCCTGTGATTCCCGCAACGCATATAATGCTTCTTCCCCGTCAAAGCTGTGCCAGTTGACCAGTGGTTCATTGTATTTGGTTTCTTTTATGGCCTCCGGATCCAGGTCCTTACAATAATTCAGGCCCTGCATGAAAGATTGGATAATGGGATTTTTCCGGGATGAGGATGCTGCTATCATCCGCGGGATCCCCGAAGTTTTACCGCGCTTGTACAAACTTACAAAACCCCTGTGAATTCCGGCAAATAATGTTCCATTGGACACCGGGACGGCACAAAATTTAGGGGCATCTCCCAAATCCTCGTAGATCTCGGTCGCGATCTGGGAATAAGCGGATATTTGAAGTGCTGTATTGGACCCGCCCGGATTGGCATCATACCATCCCTTGTCAACTGCAAGGGAACTGCTGGCAACAACGACATCCTCATAACTCCCGGGCAGACGTATGATCTCTGCACCAAGCTTGTTCATTTCTTCCACCCGTTCTGTCTGGTACGATTCCGGGATAAATATCTTGCAGGCCATCCCGGCCAGGTTGGCTGCAAGGGCCACGGCAACACCATAATTGCCACAGGTAGCCAGGGAAATCTCGTCATATTCCCTGCGCAGCCCATCATAGACCTGTGCAAATGCAATCCGGTCTTTTTGTGTTCCAGTTGGATTATCCCCTTCGTATTTTATATATAGTTTCCTGATACCAAATTCCCTTTCCAGGCTCTTGGCCCGGCTTAGCCCGGTATCCCCTACTTCCAGGTTGATAATGTCTTCATAGGATTCCAGCCTGTCTACCAGCGTTTTGCCTTTATCACGGACAAAGTCACTAAGTTCAAGGGCTTCTGAGGAAACTTTATTTTCTGAGGTTTTGACACCATCCTTTAAATTCATTCGCGTATCTTGAGATACCATATAGAGATAAAATATAGCATAATTCGGAATCAAAAATAATACACTGATATAATACTTTATCAATTTTATGGTTATACTTTACAAATGAAAGCGGGATACAGGGTGCTTTTTAACACTTTTAAAAAATAGAATGGGCACGGATAACCGTTTTACGGGCATTAGGGCCCTCCCAATCGCTTTTAAAAATTAACAACCCACCGATTTCGGGATTCCCTACTTTTGATCCGGATGTAACCCTGTTAGAATACATGGAGAAGATAAGATTTAACCTATTTATTTTGCTGTTTGCCGCCAGTTTGCAATTAGTTGCGCAAAGTGAACTGCCACTCCGGATCCCGGATGATAAAATCAGGCCCCTGCGTGAGTTGCTGGACAAGCCCCTGCAGTTACGCCTGGAAAAGGAACTGCAGGCACACCCGGACTGGCGTAAATTGATCGCCCAGAAGAAAATGGCGGTAGGTATTGTAGACCTGAGCAATCCTGAAAACGTACGGTTTGCGAGGATCAACGGCAATTATATGATGTATGCAGCCAGCCTGCCTAAGATCGCCATCCTGCTCGCGGCCATGGATGCCATAGAAAAAGGAGAACTGAAGGAAACGGCAGAGGTTAAAAGCGATATGCGGCTGATGATCAGTAAGTCAGACAACACGGCCTCCACGCGCATGATCGACCGTGTGGGCTACGAAAAGATCGAAGCGGTAATGACAAACCCCAAATACGCCTTCTATGACGAACACACCGGCGGTGGGCTCTGGGTAGGCAAACGTTACGGGAGCGGCGGGGATACCAACCGGGAACCCCTCAAGCAACTCAGCCATGCCGCTTCGGTAACCCAGGTTTGTCGCTACTATTATTTACTTGTCAATGGCAAACTTGTCAATGAAAAACGTTCCAAGCAAATGTTGCAGATCATGGAAAACCCGGCCCTGCACCACAAATTTGTGAATACGCTCGACAAAATTGCCCCAAAGGCCCGTTTGTTCCGGAAATCGGGTTCCTGGAGAACCTATCATTCAGATTCCATTCTGGTGTGGGGTAAAGAACCTAACAGGCGCTACATCCTGGTGGCACTCATCGATGATCCTAACGGGGAACAGATTATACGCGATTTGGTAAAACCCGTTGAGAAGGTCTTAAAAAAGAGTATACCTTTGGTAACCAACTAGCAATGTGTTCCAAAAGCAACTATGCTCCGCACTGTAATCCAGAGGGTATTTGACGTAAGGGAGGGGGAATTCAAGGTCTCACTTTGGATGTTGTCCTATATTTTTTTGATCATTGCCGTACTGCTGATCATTAAACCTACGGTCAATGCGCTGTTCCTTTCTGAACTCGGTGTAGAACAATTGCCTTTTGCCTTCCTGCTGGTCGCCGTTACTGCCATTGTCAGTTCATTTTTTTATTCCAGGGCGCTGACCCGGTTTTCCCTTAATAAAATCATCGAGTTAACGCTACTGGCATCGGTAACCATACTGATAGGGTTTGGGATATTGTTAAAATTCAATATTGTCGGGGGCTGGATACTGTATTTTTTTTATGTGTGGGTAGCCATTTATGCCGTGCTTTCCGCATCGCAGTTCTGGGTGCTTGCCAATCTGGTCTTTAATGTGCGGGAGGCCAAACGGCTTTTTGGGTTTATCGGATCCGGCGCGATAATGGGCGGGATTTTTGGCGGATACCTGACCTCCATCCTGGCACCGGCAATGGGCAATGATAATTTGTTATTTCTGGCGGCTATCCTGCTGATTTGTTGTGTCCCCCTGCTTCGGAAAATATGGAGATCGCGGGTGAAGATCCTGGGTAAGTTCAAGGAGAAAAAAAGGACCGTATCCGTATCGGAGAGGCCCTTACGGCTTATCCGTAGATCCAAACACCTGACATATATTGCAAGCATTGTGGCGGTAAGCGTCCTGGTTGCCAAACTTGTAGACTACCTGTTCAGTGATTTCGCGGCAGCCGCGATCCAGGATCCTGAAGAACTGACCTCCTTTTTTGCATTTTGGTTCTCCACATTCAACCTGCTCTCCCTTACCATCCAATTGTTTTTTACACAGCGGATCGTTGGCATCTGGGGGGTGGGCTTTTCGTTACTGCTATTGCCGCTGGGAATATTTTTTGGGAGCCTCTTCTTTTTGATTCTCCCGGAACTATCGGCCGTGGTGGTGATCAAAGCCATGGATGGCGTTTTAAAGCAATCCGTTCACAAAAGTGCCACGGAGTTGCTGGCCCTTCCCCTACCCTTCGACCTGAAAAATAAGACGAAATCCTTTATCGATGTGGTAGTGGATAGTTTGGCTACCGGACTTGCGGGATTTCTGTTGATTTTTGTGATCCGTGGGCTGCAATTGCCATCTGCCTACATCGCTGTCCTCATTATTCTGCTGGTAGGACTTTGGGTATTTTTTATCCTGGAGGTGCGGAAGGAATATTACAAGACTTTCCGGGATAACCTTGAAATGATCACATCCAAAGAGCCCCGTACAGGCCGGGCTGTCATCAAAAAAACCTCCGTAATTAATGGTATGCGCAACGTTTTTAAGGCAGGGACCGAGGAACAGATACTTTTCATGCTCGGAAAATTAATGGAGATCAATGACAGGAGGTTTGAAGAAGATGTTCAGCATCTGCTGACTCATCCATCAACCCGGGTGCGGACGGCAGCAATACAGAACCTGTATTTCCTGAACCGGTCTTCCATGGTTGCGGGGATCAATGAATTATTGAATACGGATGATGATGCCCTAACGCTGGCCACCCTGGAATACCTCCTTTTACATGCCGGATTTGACAGCAGACTGGTATATGATCAGTACCTGCACCACCCGAACAGCAAAATTGCAGATGTGGCTTTGTACTGCCTGGCCCGCGAAGCCCGTGACAACCAAACCTTGCGCACCAACTACCGGTTAGGTGAACACATACAGGAAAAATTGGATTCCCTCCATACAGATTCTGGTGATAACAAGCTTGCTTCGGTAAAAATTCTTCTAAAAACGATCGGGGCTGCCAACCTTCCGGAATTTTATCAGTACATCCCCCCCTATTTTTCCCATGAAAATGAGGAAGTTGTGGAAGCCGCCATAGAAGCTGCCGGACTGAGTGTCCATCCGGGTTTTGTTGATGAGCTGCTCGCATTTATGCCGGATAAGGTGCACCGGCAAGCCACCATTATCGCCCTTCACAATTATGGTTCCAAACTGATTGGCATCCTGGCGACTACCGTAAAGGAGCGGCTGGTTCCGATCGCCACATGCCGGTTTATCCCCGTCATCCTGAAGAGTTTCTATTCCCAGGAGGCGGTAAGGCAGCTTTTCCGGCTGCTGGATGACCCGGACATCGGCATACGCCTGGAAACAATCCGGGCCCTTAGCGATATCCGTAAAAATAACCCCGAACTTAAATTCAACAAGTATAAGGTCGTTTCGGTGATATACTATGAATGCAAACTACATCACCAGACATTGTCTGCCATGCATACCCAGATCATTATCTCCTACCGCAACCGGAAAAAGTCGAATATAGAGATCAGTGATGCGGAGCGCGATGCGCGCACCAGCCTGTTGGAATTACTGGAAAGGAGGCTTGATGCCGGGCTGGAACGTATTTTCAGGTTACTGGGCTTAAAATACCCTCAGAAAGATATGGAGATCGCTTATGAAGGGTTGTTGAGCCATAAACAGGAAGCGCGGCTCAATGCGATTGAATTTCTGGACAACCTGCTCACAGGAGAACTTAAAAGGGCCTTGTTGCCTATTATAGAGGAAACAGCACTGGACATTTCTTCGGAAGAAGTCCTTCAGAAAATAAAACACAAAGTGCCCACTGAAAGCGCGTGCTTCCAGCTGTTGTTGCAAGGCAACGACCTGAAACTGAAACTGGCCGTGCTCTACCTTATAAAGCATCAAAAAGATAGAGCCTATCTCCCCATGATTGAACCCTTTGTCCAGAGCGGGGATCCCAAACTACGGACTTTTGCCGGGGAAGCAGTACGGGCGATCCGGGAAGGAATTACCCCTTCCTGATCAATTTATCAATATTACCGGCAAGGTACATATGGTCACTTGCCGAATTCTTTCGCAGGACATTGGTCATGAGTACAACCATATAGGTACAGTTGTCCGGATGTTCTATAATGGCAACTGAATTCATGTAATTGCTCACATTCCCCATATATTTCCCACAGGCTTCGCCTTTGCTCCGATCGCATTTATACAAACTGCCCGATTTAAAATATACGGCGGCCTCTTTTAGGGCAGGTGCCTGTGCATACCGGATCCGCCTGTCTGTCATGTACATCAGCCGTTTCATTTCCAGGCTGCTTTCCGGGTCCACCACATTGCCCTGTTCGAGTTGTATCAGGAATTTCATCAATCCCATGGGGGTTCCAATGCTTCCGCCCTTATCGCCAACATAGGTATTGGCGCCTTTTGTAAAGAAGCTGCCAAGACGCCATTCGTCTGTAGTTATCCCCATGTCCCGGAGGGGAAGGTTGACCACGTCATTGCCCAGGTCCGTAAGTTCCTTTCTGGGGGTTTCTTTAAAATACTGATCAGCTTCTTCCTGGGTCAGCGCCGGATAGCGGTCCCCAAAGGCTGCCATCAATAAAACCTCACGCCACACAATGCTGGCGGCACCATTGTTGCTGACAGATAGCATATGGTCTGTCCATTCATACAATGTGAAGACATCTCCGGCTATCACCTGCCTTTTGACCAGGGTATTCTTCTCTATATTGTAAATTGGGATGGTATGCTCATCCGTAAGTCCCCATACACCGGCCTTTACGGATTTATTTTGCAAAAGTTCGGTGCGCTTTTCCCAGGAATCCGGATATATATTTTTCAGTTGGGTAAACAAAGCGGCAAGGACTGCCAGTTTTCCTACACTTCCGGGCTGGTATCCTGATTTTTCATTGCGTTCTGCATACCGGATATTTTGGGGGTCTGATATGTCGAGCACTGTGAGGGAATAGCTTTTATCCAATCCCCTGAACAGGGAATTTATTTCACCCTGAAGTTTTTCATCGCGAGCGAGGAAAATCCCGAGGCTGTCTTCCCGCCGGGAGGCCAGGTTGAGTTGTATGTCGTCATAGCTTTTCAGTGCACCGGATGGTAAAGGCGGAACGTTCTTAATTTCACCCTGTTGTATGAGTTCCAGCCTTTTAAGCCGTTTAATCCCGGTATGGGAATAGCCGTCGATGGGGTAGGAATCAAATAGTAACAGGGCCGGACTACAGATCAGGATCAGGTAACCAAAAATTATATTCTTCATGTTTATGAGGTTAAATAGGGACTGGGATCTTTTGCTTCCGGCCGGTGGATTGGATACGGATCGATACTGCTATTTTCTCTTTAGTTCGAACAGGTCCGTACGGCGGTCGATGAGGTTTCGTACACTCCCAAACTGGTGCAATTCCCGCAAAAGGTCTATGTCAACATCCGCAATCAATATCATTTCAGTATTGGTTGTTGCTTCGGCTTTGATCCCATTGACGGGAAAAGAGAAATCACAGGGTGTGAATACCATGGACTGCGCAAATTGAATATCCATATTGTGGACTTTTGGCAGGTTGCCTACACTTCCGGCTATGGCCACATAGCATTCGTTTTCTATGGCCCTTGCCTGTGCACAGCACCGGACCCTTGAGTAACCGTTCTGCGTATCGGTCAGGAACGGGATAAATAAAATATCCATGCCATCGTCGGCCAGTATCCTGCTTAATTCCGGGAACTCTGAGTCATAACAGATGAGGACCCCTATTTTCCCGCAATCCGTATCGAAAGTTTTGATCTGGCTCCCTCCCTGCATACCCCAGACCTTGGCTTCATCTGGGGTTACATGCAACTTTTCATACCGTTCAATAATACCATCCCTTTTACATAGGTATCCAACATTGTATAGCAACTCATCTTTTATTTCCGGCATACTGCCGGTGATAACGTTGATGTTATAGGAAATAGCCAGCTCAGAGAATTTCCGCACGATCCCGGCAGTATGTTTTGCCAGTTCCCGTATCGCTTCTGACTCCGGAAGGTGGTTGTTCTCCGCCATCAGCGGCGCATTGAAAAATTCTGGAAACAGGGCGAAATCGGACCGGTATCCCGATACCGCATCGATAAAGTATTCCGCCTGTTGCATCAAATCCTCCAGGTTTTTATAGGGCCTCATTTGCCATTGGATGAGTCCCAAACGAACTACCTTCTTCTTGGTCACGGCCTTTTCCACAGGTTTTTCATAATAAATATTATCCCATTCCAGGAGTACCGCGAAATCATTGGAAGCCTCATCGCCGGCCAGGTAGCCCTTCAACACTTTGGAAGGGTGGAAGTCATTTGATATCTGGAAGTTCAGTACCGGGTCGTGAATTTCCTTACGCTTCACTTTTTCGATGTATTCCTTCGGGGAAAGCTCTTTGGAATACTTGTGGTAGTTCGGGATCCTTCCGCCAAAGGCAATGCCCCTGAGATTCAGACGCTCACACAGTTCCTTACGGTAATCATACAGTCGCCGTCCCAGTCGAAGTCCCCGGAATTCCGGTTTTATAAAGACATCTATCCCGTACAAAACATCGCCGTCCTTATGATGGGTGTCAAAGGTGTAGTTTCCTGTTAATTCCTTGTATGTATGGTGTTCATCAAACTTATCATAATCCACAATGATAGACAGCGCACAACCTGCAAGCTGGTTGTTGATCTTGATCACTACCTGGCCTTCCGGGAATTTTTCGATCAGGGTGCTGATGTGTTTTTCCCCCCAGAATGAATTGGGCATCGTGGAATAGGCCTCGATCATGGCTGATTTCAATTCCTGATAATCGCTGAATGTCAAAAATTGCAATTCAATATTTTCTATACTTTTTATCATCTTCTACATTGAGTTAAGCGCATAATATAATCAATTTTCCGTAGTTGCCGGGGTCCATGCCAGCACTCCCGGCAGGAAATTTTTTTTTGTCCGTACTATAATTTTTCAGAAAGCGGAATTTCCTTTTTTGTATTGATCTCAGGGGAAATAGACTCCAGGTAACCCGAACTGAGGGCTTTCTTGTTCTCCACAAAAGGGCGGATCTGAAACAGCCATAATTTATTGTCCTGGAAACCCAGTTCCACATCATAGGCCCCTTTGTAATCCGATCCGGTTTCCCGTGGCATTGTTTCCCGGATGGTACGGGCCAGGGACCTGATATCCGTAAGGTTCTGTGAATTGAGGACAGGGGTTTCGAAGGTAGCCGACCTTTTAGCTGTGCCCCCGGTTACCGGCAATGCATGGTAATAGGTCTCCCGGGCAGGCGCCAGCAAGCGGAATCCCCCATCCATGAAAAGAGTGTATGTTTCAGCAGACTGGCCATCGACCGCTCCTCCCGCACCCCTGCTAAAAGCAATCGTAAGGTCATCTTCCCTGCCCGAACTGATACCTTTGGTGATCAGTACGCCGGAATAATCCACGTCAACACTGGGGATAACCAGAATAGACGGGAAAACATTTTCAGGATTCAGCAGGTATTTCTGACGCCATTTAAAACTCCTTTCTGTATAGGGGGAGGCCCAGACAGCCCGGATCCCGTCCAAGATTTTCTGTTTTTCCACCTCGTTGAAAATGGTGAGGTTAAGTCCGGCCCCGGTAAAATCCTTCAGATCCTCCATATTGGTATCGCTACGGAGAAAAACAGGGATCTCCCCCATAGGTTTGCCCATTACCTTTTGAAATCCTTCTTCCAGCTGGGAAGTAAACTGTTTTGTTAAGGGGATCTGTGCGATTGCCTTGCGCAACAGTTCCAGCTGCCGGAGTTGAAAATGTTCTACCTCCGGTTCCGGTATTTCATCAGTTCGCATCTGGTCTGCTTCATCAAACAGGGCATTGAGGAATTCCCAATAGGTTTGAGTTTGCCCGGGCATCTGCTGATCCATGTGCTGCCGGAATATTCCAAAGGGGATTACCAGCCCTTCCACGACTTTGTCCGGAAACATTTTTTTAAGCTGCCCGAGGTTTGCTGCTTTGGGTCCGCAATACTCACCTGAATCACTGGCATCGACATCCCGGAGGTTCAGTATATCTGTCTTGTCCAGTCGGATCCTGCCTACCGGTACTTCTATCTTTTCGGAACTGCGCTCCTTTTTTGAAAACAGCTGCTGTTCCGTGGGGGTCATTTGCGATGCCGGCTTTAAAATGACATTCCCTTTATTGGACACAGCGTAAAACACGGGTTTCCCGTCATACTTTTTAAGGTCCTGAAGATTTTCACCCGATAAGGCGGCATTGGGTATTCCCAGGTTCCTGGCCAGCAGCTGCACATGGGAAACCATGTTACCTTCCGCTACTGTGGCGATGCCTGCGACAGGTTTTAGGTCGGAAGGCGGACGCTGGAAAACGTAGATCTTATCAGGGGCTACTTCAGTATCATCGGGTGAACCACCTACCACCACAAGTTCCCCATAGGCATACCCGGGGTTCAGTCCCCGGAAGGAACTGGTGTTCGGTATGTCCATGATACTATTCTTCAGGGCTGATTCACCGGCAATAAAATCACCCAACTCCCCTACACTCCTTCCCAGATGAAGCGCAATCGATCCCCGAATCCGGTCGTCGATGAAGCCATAGGCCAATGGTTCAAAAGTACTATAGGTGCTGACTACCTCCTGGTAATTTGCATTTACCATGGCAGCACTCCACTCCACCGCTGCCCGGGCCGTTTCCAATACGGCCGTCAGTTCACCCAGGGTTATCTTCCCGCGGTTAGCATTGTTGAGCGTATTTTTGATTTGGTCCCATTCCCATAATTCAATATAGCCGGCCCCGGCGGATGCTATCCCCAGGTTGCAGATTTTCTCCAGTTGCTCGTTCAGTGTGGCGGGGTCCCAGTTAGGGGCATTTTTAAATAGGATATCTTCCAACAGCAGCGATACTTCCAGCAGCTGCAGCCGGGCAAGTGGTCGTTTTTCTGCCAGGATCCCATTCCGGATGTCGAGCAGTAACTGGGCTGTTTCCGGGACCAGGACAGCAGGGGCAGTTTGGGCATCACTGCTGCTTAAATAACTTTCAATAGCAGTGCCCAGATCAGTATTTTTTAGGAGTGTTATTTTTTGGCGGATCTTTGAATTATCCAGGGGCTTATAAAATTCAGACATTGTTTCCAACAACTCAGCAAACCGGGCGTTCAATGCCTTGGAAATAAGTGCGCCGTTCTTTTTCTGGAATGCCGCCACCTTTTGTATGTCACCGACTTCGGGCTGTCCGTGGATCTTGACCCGCAGGTCCATAAACTGAATGAATTCATCTGAAATTACTTTGGACTGGCTCCGCATTTTCTGGGCAAGGTTTTCATCGCCGCTATGGGGAATGTCTTTGAGGGATTGCCTTATCAAAAAATAACTGGCCTGTAATACCGAATCTCTGGCCAGTAACCGCTTATAAAATTCGACACCCCAGGCCTGCTCATCCTCAGCCTGCACAGCACCGCGATAAAACTGTCCCTTTTGGAGGATCCACCCATCATCGACTGATCTCAGGTATTTGTCTAATTGATATTGCTTTAACCGGCTATGATCATTTGATGCGTCCCAGAATTCATCCGTTCCGGTATAGGCCAGCAACTGCCCTAAATAGATATGGTTGCTTTTTCCGAGTGCCACCACATCATCCTTGTACCGGGCATGTTGTACTCCGGGTCCGATATTCTCAGGGCAGGGATCCTTAGGTGGCCGGATGCTTCCATCGGTGCAAAACCACCGGATATCTTTGTAAGGTCCCCGTATATCGTTCTTTAATCGGGAAATAAGGCTTTTCAAAACCTCAGGATCAACCTTTTCCTGGGCGGGGGAAGGGGATGTTAAAAAAAACGATACAAGAGTAATTACCAGGAATTTAAACATTGAACACGATGTGTAATTGTTGGATCTGTCAGCAAAAGTAATACCATTTTTACTGATTAAATGAAATGTCGCTGAATTATCGCGCATCCTGCTTCTTTCAGAACAAGGGGTTAACCAGGAAACAGTTTAAACCTGATGGGCCAAAGCTGATACAAGTATCAGGGAAAATGCTTCCCCGGTAAATTTTAAACAACCTGCAAAAGAAATGGTTCTTGCCAACAATAAAACGCAATTGTGTTTGCTATATTATAAGTACCTTTCCATGGTAAAAATTGGAATCCCAAAACCAAATTAATCCGACTAATTTTGACACAGTTCAGGAATATGGCAAGATTTGTTAACAAGCGGAAAGAAGAAATCGGTCTTCCTCCGGACGATATGACTTTCAGGGGTAAACAGAAAATGGACAAAGTCCTGCTGCGGGTATTCGATTTTGATGCTAATGACCTGGAAGAGAACGCCGTAAATACGGTTAAAGAAGTACTTACGTACCAGAGCAAGCCTACCGTTACCTGGTTTAATATAGATGGGTTGCACAATCCCGTCATCATGGATGAGATCTCCAGGGGTTTCGGGTTTGATAGTATGATCATGTCCGAAGTGATCGATGTCCATGCCAGGCCCAGGATACAGGAAAACAGCAATTGCATTTTGCTGTCCATTAAAATGATGCAGCAGGATGAACAGACCGGGACGATTTCGGTAGAGAACCTCAGCCTTATCATAACGGAATCAGTGCTGCTTTCTTTTCAGGAAAAGAAGGGGGATGTCTTTGAACCCGTGCGGGAACGTATCCGCAACCATCGCAAACGGATCCGCAACAGCGGAACCGATTACCTTGCCTTTGCGTTGCTGGATATTGTGGTGGATAATTACATCTACATTATAGGTGTCCTGGGGGAACGGATCGAAACGCTGGAGGAAACCCTGTTAGAGGAACCGCGGAAAAGCGTTATTGATGAGATCTATACCTACAAGCGGGAGCTTAACTTCTTAAGGAAAAACATCACCCCGGCCCGGGAAATGATCCTGAACCTTTCTAAAATGGAATCGGAATTCATCCGTGAGAGCACCTATGTACATTTAAAAGAACTTCTGGATAACATCAATCAGGCGATGGACTCGTCGGAGACCTACCGGGAAATCCTATCAGACCAGCTCAATATCTACCATACCACCATCAGCAGCAAATTGAACGACGTGATGAAATTCCTTACTATCTTTTCGGTTATTTTTATCCCGCTGACCTTTATTGCCGGTATTTACGGTACCAACTTTGATGTATTGCCGGAACTGCATTACCAGTATAGTTATTATATTATGTGGGCAGTTATCATTGTAGTTGCCATAGCCATGCTGCTCTACTTCCGGAAACGGAAATGGTTATAAGCCGGAGGAAGATTCCCCCGGCAACAGCTCCTTGTATTAAAATGGACGGAGGAAAAAGGGTATTTCCGGAATGATCATAAAGATCCATTATACCTTGGTAAAACAGTTCATTCCGGAAAATCATCCAATCAAAAGCAGCGATAGCCCAAAAAGGAAAAAAAATAATGTATATTCAACAAGTTTGGTAATCAGGTCAGGATAGCTCCAAAATCTGCCCTTACCGTCATCCCCAAAGAAATTCCAATTCAAATAATTTTAAAGAATGAAAATAGTAGTACTATCGCAGAACCCGGATTTGTATTCCACACGCCGGTTAGTAGAAGCCGGGAAGCAGAAAGGCCATGATATCCAGGTGATAGATCATGCCAAATGTGATCTGATTATTGAAAGGAGAAAACCCGGGCTCATATATCAGGGAGTAGAAATCAAGGATGTGGGTGCCGTCATCCCCCGGATCGGATCGTCAATTACCTTTTACGGTACCGCTGTGGTCCGGCAATTTGAAATGATGAAAGTATTTACCGCGGTAGAATCACAGGCATTGGTCAGGTCCAGGGACAAACTGAGGAGTCTCCAGATATTGTCCAGGGCTGGGTTAGACCTGCCTAAAACGGTATTCAGCAATTATTCAAAAGACGTAGGTGCGATCCTCGATAAAGTCGGGGGAGCGCCGGTGGTGATCAAACTCCTTGAAGGTACCCAGGGCCTAGGTGTTGTTTTGGCCGACAAAAGAAATTCTGCCGAATCCATTTTGGAAGCCTTCAACGGGTTGCAGGCACGGGTCATTGTCCAGGAATTTATCAAAGAGGCTAAAGGAGCCGATATCCGGGCCTTTGTAATCGATGGTGTCGTAGTGGGAGCCATGAAGCGGCAGGGGAAGGAAGGCGAATTTCGATCCAACCTCCACCGGGGAGGATCGGCCACGATCATAGAACTTTCTGATGAGGAAGAGAATGCGGCTATTAAAGCTGCACGCGTGATGGGATTGGGAGTTGCGGGTGTCGACCTGCTGCAATCGGCCAGGGGCCCGCTGATCCTGGAGGTCAATTCTTCTCCCGGCCTGGAAGGAATTGAAGCAGCTACCGGAAAGGATATCGCCGGACAAGTCATCAAATATGTTGAAAGGCATGCCGAATAGTAATATAGAAGTTCTGGGGCATGTAATTTCCAGGGGGAAGGGCGTACAACTGAACCTGGATATAGCAAAACTGCATACCCGGACCAAGATACAGGTACCCGTAATTGTGCAACGGGCTAAAAACGAAGGGCCGCGATTACTGATAACCGGCGGTATCCATGGCAATGAGATCAATGGCGTTGAAGTGGTACGGCAGTTGATCTCCAAAAAGTATAATCGTCCCCATAATGGCATGGTGATTTGCATCCCCGTGGTGAATGTTTTTGGGTTTTTGAACCAAAAACGTCAATTTCCGGATGGCCGTGATCTTAACAGGGTATTCCCGGGAAGCCCCAGGGGTTCACTGGCAAGCAGGTTTGCCTATTATATCATCAAAGAGATTGCCCCCCTTGTTGATTATTGCCTGGACTATCATACGGGGGGCGATAGCAGGTTCAATGCACCCCAGGTACGCATCAACAAGAATGACGAAGATGCCCTGGAGCTGGCCAGGGTTTTTGGATCCCCTTTTGTGATCCGTACCGGGCAGCGGGAAAAATCCTTCCGTGAGACCATGCATAGCCTGCAAAAGAAGGTGTTGCTTTATGAAGGGGGAAAATCCCTGCACATCGATGATGAAATCACCCGTACCGGGGTGGCCGGTGCCCTCAGGGTAATGCAACATTTGGGAATGCGTGATTTCTCCGGTGAATTGGAAAAATTGGAGGTTCCGGCTGCAGATCCGGTACTGATTGACAGCTCCCGTTGGATCCGTGCAAAATATTCCGGGATGTTCCATCCTACCGTAACTTTGGGAAACCTGATTAACAAGGGGGACATCCTCGGTAGCATTTCAGATCCATTCGGCTTTTTTGAACGGTATATTAAATCGCCACTCAAGGGGTATATGATCTGCATCAATCAATCCCCGATTGTCAACCAGGGCGATGCTATCTTCCACATCTCCCGGAATACGGGCTCTTCCAACGGTTGATCCCCCTTCTTTACCACTCTTTATTTTTATAATAATATCTTAATACAACCTATCGGTATTACGCCGCTTTTGCTATATTTAATGTCCTGTAACTAGCCATTTAATGATGTATCTGGTCATCCTGTCTGTATTTATACTGGGATATTTTTTTATAGCGCTTGAACATACCATCAAAGTAGACAAAGCTGCTATGGCCCTGCTGACAGGAACCCTGTGCTGGATCCTATTTATACTTGGCCGTAACACCCTTTTACCGGAAGTGGACCCGGAAGAATCCGTCGCCTTTATCGCAGAAAGTCTTCTGGAACACGTGGCTGAAATTTCGGAAATCCTCTTTTTTCTCCTCGGGGCGATGACAATTGTTGAGATCATAGATGCCCATGAAGGGTTTACTGTAATCACCGACCGGATTACGACCACCAACAAATTAAGACTGATCTGGATTTTAAGCTTCCTGACATTTTTCCTGTCCGCGGCCCTGGACAACCTTACTACTGCCATCGTGATGGCGGCCCTTTTGCGCAAACTGATACAGGACAGAAAGGACCTCTGGTTCTTCGCCGGACTTTTGGTTATTGCTGCCAATGCCGGTGGTGCCTGGTCCCCCATTGGGGATGTAACGACCATTATGCTTTGGATTGGCGGGCAGATTACCGCCGCCAATATTGTAGTGGAACTCTTCCTCCCCAGTCTTGCATGCCTTCTGGTACCCCTGCTCTTTGTTTCCTTCAGGTTCAGGGGGGAAATTCAAAAACCATCGGTCCTCCCGGAAGAACACGGTGGTAAAATAATGATTCAGAAATCAGAAAGAAAACTGGTGTTCATAATCGGGATCGGGGCCCTGCTCTTTGTCCCAATCTTTAAAACGATCACCCACCTCCCACCCTTTATGGGCATCCTTTTCGGGCTCAGCCTGGTATGGATAACCACCGAACTCATGCATAAGGATAAGCCCATCGATGACAGAAAAGCGCTTTCCATCGCTGGTGTACTGCAGAAAATTGACACTCCCAGCATCCTTTTTTTCCTTGGGATCCTTGTTGCCGTGGGTGCCCTGCAGACGGCCGGACACCTGACAGACATGGCCCGGCTGCTCGATGAGAATTTCAGCAATATCGTAGTGGTAAATGCGATCATAGGCGTGGTTTCCTCCATCGTTGACAACGTACCACTGGTCGCCGGGGCTATTGGTATGTACCCTTTAGAAACCTACCCACCGGATCATGATTTCTGGGAGTTGCTTGCCTATTGTGCCGGCACGGGCGGCAGCATGCTTATCATCGGGTCGGCAGCCGGTGTGGCCATTATGGGGATCCTCAAAATAGATTTTATCTGGTACCTGAAACGGATCTCCCTCCTCGCATTCCTGGGCTATATTTCCGGGATCCTTGTTTTTTTAATGCTCAACTAAAGTTCTTCAGAACGGTTTATAACATCAGTCCATATCTAACCCGGGCTGTCCTCTACATGCATAAGGTGCAGCAGCCTATGTGCTATGGGAGCAAAGACAATGGCGGTTGTACTTAGAAAAACAATACCGCTAAAAAGGGCATAAAAAGACGAAAATAATTTTGCCGCAGTACTGTCCATAGGATTCACCGGCCCCATCCCCGTAAGGATCATGGAAGCATTATAAAATGCATCAATCCAGTGAATTTCCCCATAGTAATGGTATCCCGCTGTGCCTAACCCCAGAGAGAAAACAAGCAGGAGGACCGAGACCATAAAATAACGGAACACCCTGGCCAGGAATTTAGGGAAGGGAAGGACCGGGTGTGTTTTGTGTTCAAAAATGCGTGAAACCATCTGCAGGGGTTTTGTACAAAAAAGCCGATTATCCGAAATGCGCTGCTATCGGACCTGGATAAAATTATGTTGTTTGGCTTCTGAAATGGCACTCCTTTTATCCGGGGTTTTTACTATTGCGCCATCCGCGACCCACTAGCGATCATTCAGCATGGCCCGGACTAATTCTTCAAATTCATTCGCCAGTGATAACCCGGGAAATGGCTTACCTGCCTTGCGGTACCAATAGCCTGCATTCCATTCATCCCCTTCTTTTCTATGTAAATAGGCATGAACCCAACTCCCGGCCGGGGTATTGAGCCCGTCAGCAAGATCATGTGCTTTGTGCCAATCCCCCCGTGCGTCCCACCAGAGAGCCTGAAGCGCTCTGTGCCAGTCCTTTGGAGGAGCCGGTTCCGTAAGTGATTCCCGGAAAAATGATAGATCCATATAGTGGTTCCTGTTTGAGGAGCTGTCCTGTTACTCGCCTCAAAACTCAAATTCGCGATAGGTGTCCTAAAATTACCTATTTTCACAAATTTAGCAATATCATTCAGAAGCTTGGAAAAAGCACCTATTAAAATTGTTAAGTCCCTCCTGCCCTATCTGATTAGTTTAGGGTTTGTCGTGTTTATTTATTCAATACACATGTCGAGCAATGTCGATAGTATGTTAAATGAAAAGAACACGACCATTTCCAATGTGTTCCTGACGTCCCAGATCACCTATCACAAGGAATTAGCCCCTTTTGCCAGGAGGCCACTGACCACTATGCTGATTGAAACGACTTCCGGCTGGCTGGGCCTGTCTATGGGCAAATCATTTATCTGGGTCAACTTTTCCCTGCTTTTCCTGAGCGGGCTGTTGCTGTTCAGGTTATCGATGACATTGCGGCTGGGAAACCTGAAAAGCCTTATAAACCTGATTCTTTACTTCCTGTCATTTTCTATAGTATTTGTTTTCTTCCCACCCGTTTTCAGTTATGATGAACCGTTGCAATACTGCTTTTTGTTCGCGGGAATTACCAGTATGTTGAACAGGCGTTGGATGGGGTATATGATTTGGTTTACAGCTGCGATGATAGCCCGTGAGAACACCGCTTTTGTAATTTTAGGGTTGCTGTTCCTTATTCCGGATGCGGAAGGCACACGGGGACACCTCCTGGATAAACGACACCTGAAATTTTATTTTCTTACAGGGCTCCCGATAGTGATTTACATGATTTTTATACTTTTTTTCCTGGAAAGCAATGGCCTTTGGGGTGGAACCCAGGATGAGTTTCAAAGCAGATTTTCATGCTTTACAGAAAATTTTAAAGACCTGCCAAGTTCAATCGAATCCATTACTTCGGTCATATTAGCGCTGGGGACTTTTATATATTTCCTGCTTACCTATATGAAACACCATAGCCCGTCCAGGATCGAGAAAAAATTTATCAAAGGATTTTTCCTGTGTTGTGTCGTCAATACCCCTGTTGTATTAGTGGCTGCCTTTTCCCGGGAAACACGGTTGTTCGCCCTTCCGCTGGTGTTCCTATGGCCCCTGATGGCTCACTTTTGCTATCAGGAAATCCGCCTGCTGCTTTCTTTTGACCTGTATAAGCAATGTTTCAGGCACTGGCGGTACGGCGTCGGTTTTGTTTTGCTGACGGTCCTGAATTACCTACTTTCATTCAGGGTATATGTTCCAAGTTTCCCTTCCACCGATAACTATTTTAATGAATACCTTTTTTTGGCGCTCCAGGTTATCATCTTCCACGTGCTGCTCCGGCATTATGCCGATCGCAATCCGGGGCACTACAACCTGCAGGGATGGGGCAATGTCAACCCGGCCGGGAAGGCCTGACGGCTGCTATCGCGGCAGGCCCAAGGAAAACTCGTTCTGATCCTAGGATGTGGTTTTATCCAGCATCCCCAAAAAAGAATCCTCGGTAATAATAGGAATTCCCAGACTTTCCGCTTTTGTTTTTTTACTGGGGCCCATGTTTTCGCCGGCTACCACATAACTGGTCTTTGCCGAAATGGAAGACCCCACTTTTCCCCCATTATCTTCGATCAGCTTTTTTAGCTCGGTTCTGCTTACCTTTTCAAAGACCCCTGAAACAACGAATATCTGGCCGTTTAACTGGTCGGACTGGTTTTGCATCTGTGCCTCTGACAGGGAGAACTGTACCCCGTACTGTTTAAGGCGGCTGATGATTTCCTTATTCTTCTCCTGTTCAAAAAAAGAAACCACACTTCCTGCAATCCGCTCCCCTATTTCATCTACTTGAGTGAGTTCGTCGCGGGAAGCAAGCATCAGGGCATCGATATTTTTATATGCTTTAGCCAGTTTTTTAGCCACCGTTTCGCCCACATACCGAATACCAAGGGCAAACAGAACCCTCTCAAAGGGTATCTCAACCGATTCAGCAACCCCTTTTACCAGGTTTTCCGCCGATTTTTGAGCCATGCGTTCCAGAGGTAACAACTGTTCGACAGTCAGGGTGTAGAGATCCGCATAATTATGGATCAATCCCTCCTTAAACAGCAGTTCTACCGTTTCACTGCCCAAACCGTCAATATCCATTGCTTTCCTGGAAATATAATGCTGGATCCGCCCCGTTATCTGGGGAGGACATCCTGTTTCATTGGGACAATAGTGCTGTGCTTCCCCCTCAAGCCGTTCCAGGATTGTACCGCATTCCGGGCAATCGGTTATGTACCCGGTGGGCTCAGAGTTGGGCACCCTTTTTGTGAAATCCACTCCAATAATCTTCGGGATGATCTCCCCGCCTTTTTCAACAAATACAGTGTCCCCTTCCCGAATATCCAGTTTGGCAATCTGGTCTGCATTGTGCAGGGAAGCCCTTTTCACGGTTGTTCCGGCCAGCAATACCGGTTTCAGGTTGGCAACCGGTGTGACGGCGCCCGTACGGCCCACCTGATAGGTTATTTTACGCAATAGCGTGGACACCTGCTCCGCTTTAAATTTATACGCCAATGCCCAACGTGGGGATTTGGCGGTATGTCCCAACTCTTCCTGTTGCAGGAGGCTATTAACTTTTACCACTACCCCGTCGGTTTCATACGGGAGTTCATGGCGGTGTATATCCCAATGATTGACAAAATCCATTACCTCGGTGGTGGTTTTGCAAAGTTTGGCAGCCCCGGGAACCTTAAATCCCCATTCCCTCGCCGTTTCCAATACTTCAAAATGGGTGCTGATCCCAAGGTTGTTCCCAGCCATGCCATATACCAGGCATTCCAGCGGGCGCTTTGCGACCAGGCCGCTGTCTTGTAGCTTAAGGCTGCCGGAGGCCGTATTCCGGGGATTCATATAGGGCTCTTCCCCATTATCAATTCGTTCCTGGTTCATCCTGGCAAAGCCCTGGAGCGGAAGAACAATTTCCCCCCGTATATCAACCTTCGCTGGATACTTACCCTGTAACTGAAGCGGTATTGACCGGATGGTTTTGATATTGGTCGTAACATCATCTCCCTTATATCCATCACCCCGGGTAACGGCACGGGCAAGTATACCATTTTCATAGGTAAGGCTTATGGATGCCCCGTCATATTTAAGTTCACAACTGAATTCTACAGCTATTTCCCCCAATTGCCGTTGAACCCTTTTTTCCCAGTCGAGCAGTTCCTCCCTGGAATAGGAATTATCCAACGAATACATCCGGTGATCGTGCGCGACGGTTTGAAAATTCTTTGTCACCGCGCCTCCTACCCGGTTGGTGGGGGATGAAGGATCAGCAAATTCCGGGTTTGAGGTTTCGAGTTCCTTCAATTCGAGAAGCTTCATATCGAATTCATAATCGGATATCGTGGGGTTGTCCAGTACGTAATAGTTATGGTTATGTTCCCGCAACTCGCGCCGGAGCTCCACTATTTTCTTTTCTAAATCCATTTATAACTGATCTTTTTGAATCCATTTAGGGACGGGTAATGGTTGGTAATCCAGCATCTGTTTTATGAGTCCGGCCACCGTAGTATCTACCAGGAGCATATCAAAGTGCTCCTGCATTAAAAATCCCCCGTCCACCATTTTTTGCATCATGCGAAGGAGGTCATCATAGAATCCATTGACATTCAGGATGCCAATGGGCTTTTGGTGCAGACCTAATTGGGACCAGGTGATCGTTTCAAACAATTCTTCAAGCGTGCCATATCCCCCGGGTAAAGTTATTACAGCATCAGACAATTCGTGCATCCTTAGTTTCCTTTCATGCATATTTTCCGTAATGATAAGCTGCGTAAGCCCTGAATGAAACACTTCCTTGGACTTCAGGAAATCCGGGATGACCCCTATGACGGTTCCATTGTGTTTCAATGCTGCTTCTGCCATCAATCCCATGATCCCTATTTTTGCAGCGCCGTAAACGATGCCGATGTTCATTTGGGCCAGATATGCACCTAATTCCCGGGCAGCTTTCAGGATTTGGGGATCGTTGCCTTCACTGCTGCCACAAAAGACTACAATTGTATTCATATACGTATAATTTATGCTTTAACGGCACGCATCATCCGTTCGTTTCCAAACATATCATTCCGTAACTCAATTTGCAAAAATTTTAGATCATCCAAAAGTTTCGCCATTTCCCTACCAAGATATTGATTGATCTCAAAATAGAGTAACCCACCCGAAGTAAGGTTGTGACAGGCGAGGCCGGCAATATGCCGGTAGAAGCGGAGTGGGTCATCATTGGAAACGAAGAGTGCCTGGGCAGGTTCAAATCCCTTTACGTTATCCCGGATACCGCTCCTTTCGGAATCCCGCACGTAAGGTGGATTTGAAACAATTATATCGAAACGGGGCTGTAGCCTTTCCAGGTTTAAAATATCCTCCTGTACCCAGGATATCTGAACATGGTTCAACCTGGCATTTTCGCGGGCAACTTCCAGAGCTTCGGTTGAAACCTCGAGTCCATATACTGCTGCTTCCGGCAGGTTTTTGGCCAGGGCGATCGCAATACAGCCGCTACCGGTTCCTATATCCAAAATCCGCAACGGCCTTCCACCAGACGGGTTGGATCTTTCAGTTGCATCGGATAGTACCCACCGCGTCAATTCCTCGGTCTCCGGGCGGGGGATCAAAACCTTTTTACTGACTTTGATGGTTAGGCCTAAAAAAGTTGTCTCCCCTGTTATGTACTGAATGGGTTGTTGCAACTTAAGTCGGGCCAGCGCCTTGAAGAAATGTCCTTCATCTTCCTTGCTGATGACCAACCCGGGCTGAACGGCAAGAATAAAGCGTTCTACCCCGAGATAATGTTCCACAAGCCAGTAAAACAAGCTGTCAACTTCCTCCGTGGGATACACGTCATCCAGCTCCTTATGAAAAATATTTTTGATCTCCTTTAACTGCATTGCATCCGACTACGCATTAATTCCTTGGGACGGTAAGGTATCCGCCCCCACCTTCCGGCATTCGATAATCCAATTAGTGCAACAGGTCTCCCGGCATTACAGCATTTTATCAACTGCAATGCTGCAGGTGTTATCCCTGTTTCCTTTCCGACCTACCTCCTATTCCGGCACTGCACCCGGCCCCGGATGTTCTGTTTGAATAACCTATTTTTGCGATATGAAGATACATGAAATGGAGATAACCTTGCTGCTTCAAACAGACTGAATTACAATCTATGCCTCCACATCCTGAAAATAGTAATCACCAACAGCTGGAAGACGAAAAATACATGTTCCGATGTATACAGCTGGGACGGAATGCACTCGGTACTGCGGCCCCCAATCCAATGGTAGGCAGTGTTGTTGTACATCATAACAGCGTCATTGGAGAGGGTTATACCAGTGCCTATGGAGGGCCTCATGCGGAGGTCAATGCAATTTCATCGGTTAAGCACCCCGACCTGCTTTCAAGTTCTACCTTATATGTAACCCTGGAACCCTGTTCACATTTTGGAAAAACCCCGCCTTGTTCTGACCTGATACTAAAGCACAATATTCCACGGGTAGTAATCGGTACAAAGGACCCCCACACCAAAGTCGCCGGAAGGGGCATTCGAAAACTACAGGATGCAGGGTGCCTCGTGGTACAGGGTATCCTGGAGGCAGCATGCAGGGATCACCACAAAAGGTTTTTGACCTTTCATGAGAAGAAGAGGCCCTATATCATTTTAAAGTGGGCTGAATCACTGGACGGGTTTATCGCCCCGGAACGCGGTAAAAGGAGTAAAAATCCCGGGCCTTACTGGATCACAGGGATGGCAGCAAGGCAACTCACACACCAATGGCGAGGTGAAGAACAGGCTATCCTGGTAGGTGCCAATACCGTTTTACAGGACAACCCCTCGCTTACGACCCGACTGTGGAAGGGCGCCTCACCGCTTAGGGTGGTTTTGAATAAAAACCAGGAGATCCCCGGGACTTATCACATTTTGGATAACCAGGCAAAAACCCTGATCCTTACAGGCGGACCACCTGGTTTGGAATTGCACGATATACAGGTGGAGCAGATCGATTATTCCGGAAATATAGCAGCACAGGTGGCAGGGGTACTCCACAGGCAACAGGTTCTGAGCCTCCTGGTTGAAGGGGGGGCACAAACCCTCCGGACCTTTATAGAAGCCGGACTATGGGATGAGGCACGCATCTTTACCGGGAATACGTCATTTAAAAAAGGCCTGAAGGCACCTACACTTTCCGGGCGGTTGGTCCAGCATGGTGGCATAGGGCCTGACAATCTTAAAATAATACGGAATGATTAAAAATATCATATTCGATTTCGGGGATGTATTTATCAACCTGGACAAGCAGGTCCTTAAGAACCTTGACCTGAGTCCGGAACCTGAATTTTATGCCTATTTTGAGCGACTCAATGATTCTTTTGAGATTGGACGGACTACAGAAACTGAATTTTTGGACGCGCTCATCAAATGGTTTCCGAAGCATCCCGGTGAAAAACTCCGATCGGTATGGAATTCAATGCTGCTCGATTTGCCCGAATACCGCCTGGAATTTCTTGAAAACCTGGCGGCAGCCGGAAGGCACCGTTTATTCCTGTTGAGCAATACCAATGCCCTGCATATTCCCCATGTAGCCAGCCACATCGGGCAGGAGCGGTTTGACCGCTTTAAAAATTGTTTTGAGAAATTCTACCTATCCCATGAAATTGGTTTGCGGAAGCCCCATCCTGAAATATTTGAGTTCGTCCTGAAGGAAAACGGCCTGGTCGCCCGGGAGACCCTTTTTGTGGATGATACCCGGGAAAATACCCTCGCCGCCGGGAAACTGGGCATACAAACCTGGCACCTCCGGGTAGGTACGGAAGATGTTGTAGAACTTAATTCCAGGTTATAGTATGTTGGATCTGGCATTGAGTGTATTTTTTTCCAGTTTGATCTTTATCATTTTTAAATTGTTCGCCATTTACAGAGTGCAGACCTTGTATGCCATCGTTACAAACTATGCGGTGGCCTGTACTGTAGGCCTGCTGTACTATAATGAAACCGTAAGCTGGAAGGAGATCCCCGGGAAGCAGTGGTTTTTAGGGACCCTGGCGCTGGGGGTGTTATTTATCCTGGTTTTTAATATCATGGCCAGGACTTCGCAGAAACTGGGGATATCCGTTGCATCGGTTGCTACCAAGATGTCATTGGTAATCCCGGTTGTGATGGGGATACTATTGTATGATGAAAAGCTGGGACCACTGAAAGTAACGGGGATTCTCCTGGCCCTGGCTGCGGTTTATTTTGCTTCGGTCAGGCAAAAATCCCGCGTCCCGGATAAGTATGCATTTTTACTGCCGCTGTTATTGTTCATCGGATCCGGGATCATCGATACCAGTATAAAATATATGGAAGGCACCATGGTAAGTAAGTCGGAGCTTCCCTTGTTTTCGGCCCTGGTGTTTGCTGCTGCGGCCTTTTCCGGGCTGATATTTATTGGTTTACAGCTACCTCGGATCCCATTGCGGTTCAATGGCCGCAATTTGCTGGGGGGCATTGCCCTGGGGGTACCCAATTTCTTTTCAATTTATTTCCTGTTGAGGGCCCTTGGAAGCGAGACCCTCAACAGTGCATCTGTCTTCACATTGAATAATGTTGCAATTGTCATGTTTTCAACCTTGCTGGGAATACTGCTATTCAGGGAAAGGATCAGCCGAAAGAATTGGGCCGGGATTGCACTGGCTGTGATCAGTATCATTTTGGTAGCTACTTTTTAATGGAAAGGGAAGGGGATACTTATCGGACAGTGGCCAAGCCTTCTGATGCAGTGGTATTCAAGGACCGGAAAAGCAAATTTATAGGCTACGCATTTCCTTTGCACGATGAAAACCGTGTTCGGGACATTATTTCGGACCTGCGGGAGAAGCACCCGACAGCCAGCCATGCGTGTTATGCATGGCAGATGGGCATGCAACCGGGTGTTTTCCGCGTCAATGATGACGGAGAACCCACGAATTCTGCCGGGATGCCCATCTTAGGGCAAATACAGGCATTTGAACTTACCGATATCCTGGTTGTGATCCTGCGGATATATGGCGGAACCAAACTTGGGGTGGGCGGCCTTATTCAGGCCTACCGTACGGCAGCAGCACTTGCACTGGATAATGCCTATATTGTAATAAGGACCCTGGAGCAACAGCTGCAGCTTACATTCCCTTATTCCGAGATGGATAAGGTCCTGCGAGTAATCCGCAGGCAAAAATTGCATATCGTTACCCGGGAACTGGTACTTGACTGTACCCTGATTATTTCAGTACGAAAGGGTATTCTGGAAAGGGTAATCGGTATATTCCGTGGCATGAAGGATATCACCCTGCGGGAATTATAACCAGAATCCTCCGGACCACTTCATAATGAGGTGATTGTAAACAGCTGATAAAAAGGGATACCGGTCGTTTATTTTGATATGCGTTCCAGAAGATACTCCGGACATCGGATGGGCTTATTGCGTTTCATGTCCATAAATGCCAAAACGGTGTTCGCGGTGGCCAAAATTTCACCCGATTCATTGTAAATTTCATAATCGAATTCGATCTTGACGGAGGGTATTTTTTTAAGCCTGGTAACAACCGTAAGAAGGTCATCATATACCGCTGGTTTTTTAAAATTCAGGCTTAAGGAAAACACGGGTAACATAATACCGTTTTCTTCCATGCTTTTGTAGGAAATACCAAATGACCTCAACCACTCAACCCTTCCCATCTCCAGGTATTGCGGGTAATTCCCGTGATAGACCACTCCCATTTGATCTGTTTCCCCGTATCGGACCCTGAAAGATATTTTGTTAAAACCCATGTCGTCTGAAGTAAAAATGATATATTTAGTAGGTGTGAAAATACGGCGCTCAACATGCAAAAAAAAAAGGGGAAATTCAACGTAAAATCATTTTTTTTTTAGATTTTTTGTTCACATATTTGTCTCACTCTTAAGAGGGTCGGTACCCCCGCTTCCTCTACAACCAACTAACAAGTTACTAACCAACAATATATAGACAAACTTTAAAATGGGTGTTACTGCTATTTCCGTATGGAACAATTGTTTGGCTTTTATCCACGATAACATCCAACCGCAGGCATTCAAAACATGGTTTGAACCTATAAAGCCCATCAAGCTTGCAGACAACGCCCTAAGTATACAGGTTCCCAGCAAATTTTTTTATGAATGGCTCGAGGAACATTATGTTAAGCTCCTCAAAGTTGCTTTGACAAAGGAATTGGGCGAAACTGCAAAGCTGGTCTATATCATCAAAATGGAAAACACGTATGGAAACCGGGAACCCTTTACCGAAAAGATCCCCAGTTCCAACAGGTCCAATGTATCCACCCAGGAAATGGATGTTCCCATCAAATCCAAGAATCCGGAGTTAAAAAATCCCTTTGTTATTCCAGGTATCCGGAATATAAAGATTGAATCACAACTCAACCCCAATTACAGCTTTGAGAATTTTTTGGAAGGGGATTCCAACCGACTGGCACGATCAGCTGGGATGGCGGTTGCCAATAAACCAGGCGGAACATCCTTTAACCCACTCCTTGTATTCGGGGGTGTTGGCCTAGGGAAAACGCATTTGGCGCACGCTATCGGGGTGGAGATCAAGGATAAATACCCGGAACGGACAGTTCTGTATATTTCCGCTGAAAAATTCACCCAACAGTATATAGAATCCGTTAAAAAGAATACCCGGAATGATTTTATACATTTTTATCAGCTGATCGATGTCCTGATAATAGATGATGTACAGTTCCTTTCCGGAAAATCCGGGACACAGGACGTTTTCTTCCATATCTTCAACCACCTGCATCAGAATGGGAAGCAGGTAATCCTGACTTCCGATAAGGCACCGGTGGATATGCAGGATATTGAACAACGGTTGCTATCCCGTTTTAAATGGGGTCTATCCGCCGAACTCCAGAATCCCGACTTTGAAACGAGAATATCCATCCTCCGGAATAAATTGTATCGCGATGGCGTGGAAATGCCGGATGATATTGTAGAATATGTGGCCAAACATATCAAAACCAATATCCGTGAATTGGAAGGTGCCATTATTTCCCTGATCGCCCAATCCTCCTTTAACAAAAAGGAAGTAACCCTGGAACTTGCCCAGCAGGTTGTAGAAAAATTCGTGAAAAACACCAAACGCGAGGTATCCATAGATTATATCCAAAAAGTAGTTTCAGATTATTTTGAAATGGACGTTGCCACCCTCCAGTCCAAGACGCGTAAACGCCATATTGTGCAGGCACGCCAACTGGCCATGTTCTTTGCCAAAAAATTCACGAAAGCCTCCCTTGCCAGCATTGGATCACAAATCGGCAAACGGGATCATGCAACGGTGCTGCACGCTTGTAAGACAGTGGATAACCTTGCGGAGACCGACAAGCAATTCCGCAAATACATAGAAGACCTAACCAAGAAGTTTTCCTGATCCTGCCATGACCACCAACGTATTAATGGTTTGCCTTGGAAACATATGCCGGTCTCCATTGGCCGAAGGGATATTGCTTTCAAAAGTAAACCCGGAACAGGTGTTCGTGGATTCCGCAGGAACCGGGGGTTTCCATATCGGTGAGAGACCAGATCCCCGGTCTATTGAAGTGGCATTGAAATATGGCATTGACATCAGTCGACAACGATGCCGGAAGTTTGAACAGGCCGATTTCCAAAAGTTCGACCGGATCTATGTTATGGACCAAAGTAATTACAGCTATATCCTGGATCTTGCCACAACGAAGGCGGAAAGAGAGAAAGTTAAGTTACTCCTGGACGGACTAAATGGTAACACCCTGGAAGTTCCGGATCCATATTTTGGGGGAGAACAGGGATTTGAAGAGGTCTACCATCTTATAGACAGGGCATGTGACCTGATTGCCAGGGACTTGAAGAAACTTAAACAATAACCATGAGGCGCCCTACACAGGATCGTGGCAAAGTATATTTAATCCCCACCACCCTCGGGGAAAACGAACCGCTGGAAGTGCTTCCCATCTCCATAAAAAGGGCTGTTGAACAGATTGATCATTATATTGTTGAAAATGAGAAGACGGCCCGGAGGTTTATCAAAAAAATAAGCCCCCGAAAATCACAATCCGGTCTCCACATGGAGTTGCTTAATAAATTTACAGAACCCAGCGATATACCTACCTATTTAAACCCGTGCCTGCAGGGATATAATGTTGGGATTGTATCGGAAGCCGGATGCCCGGGAATAGCTGATCCGGGTTCGGAAGTTGTGCGCCTGGCCCATGAAGCTGGAATACAGGTAGTACCATTGGTGGGCCCCTCCTCCATTTTGCTCGCCCTGATGGCGAGCGGCTTCAACGGCCAGCAGTTTGCATTCCAGGGTTACCTCCCCATTGAGGCGGCAGAACGCAAGAACAGGATCAAATTCCTGGAGAAGGCATCCCGGGAGCAGGGAATGTCCCAAATTTTCATAGAGACCCCTTACAGGAACGACAAATTACTTGCGGAATTAAAGAAAACACTCTCCAATAAAACGATGTTGTGTGTGGCATCAGATATAACATTGCCTACTGAATTCATTTTAACGCAATCGGTGGCACGCTGGCAGGAAATGACGGTTACATTGCACAAACGGCCCACCATCTTTATAATACAGGCATAAAAAACCCCGACTTCCGATTGTTATCGGGCCGGGGTCTTTTTCCATACAGCGTAAGGTCTTACACTTTCGGATTGCGCATCGGTGTAATAACCGAAACATCATATCCGGAAAACTTATTGATGTAATGAGAGATGCTTGATCCATACGCATCCCTGACATCCCATGTACCATAGGAACGAAGGTATTTCATTACATTCCCCGGCCCGGCAAGGTGGGCGGCTGCGAGGATGCCGGATTCTGTAATCTCAACACCCCGGATCTCTTTACCAACAAATTGCTCGATATCCTTTCGCAATATCCATTTGTTTCTTGCAATGTTCGTACGAAAGACCTCTTCCTGCAAAATGGGATCATTCAGGAACTGAGTGGCATTATATACCCCCATCAATTGCAGGGTTCCGATCCCGAACTGGTACTTACCCAGGTAACCTAATGTATTAATGATAAAATAATTTCCCTGCGATTCCTTAAAAGCAAGGGCTTCCTTAAATCCAACATATGAACTTCCCAAAAAGGGAGGTACAACAATAGCAGATTTCAAAACGGTTTTGCTTTTGGGGAACAAAACCGGCGTAGGTTTTTTTACAATCAGTGTTTCGGGTACCTCCACCATTTCAGTGGTATTAAACCCAAAACTAGCCAGAATGCAGATCATGATAAGAGGACAGTAAAAGCTTATCCATCTTTTCATAAGTTTATTTTCTTAAGACTGACAACCGAAATTCGATCAGCTTAAAATCCTTAGGGCAAAGATAGGCGGCATTTTTTGCTCAAAACCCAAGATTTTCTTAAAAAAAGGGTGTTTTTGACGACTTGTAGGAAAAGTTGGATAAAAGACCTATCGATTGATCTTTTGTGCATTAACCCATCGGATGTACTGTACTTTATTCCGGTTGTGTTGCTGGAGGGAAGTCGCAAATTTGTGAAATCCGAAGTTTTCCACATCGGCAACAAAGTATAAATAATCATGATCTTCTGCATTCAAAACGGCATCTATTGCAGAAATATCCGGCATGGTTATCGGTCCCGGTGGGAGCCCGGCGTATTTATACGTATTATAGGGGGAATCGAGTACCAGGTCCTTGTACAGCACCCTTTTAATAATGGTATCAAAGTTACCCAGGTGCTTTTTCAGGGCGTAGATTACGGTAGGGTCTGCCTGTAACAACATTTTTCGCTCCAGGCGGTTCAGGTATACGCCGGCCACTTTCGGGCGTTCGGATACCTTGGCAGATTCCTTATGCACAATAGATGCCAGGGTCATAACCTGCAAGGGGGTAAGCCCTTTTGCGGCTGCTTTTTGCAATCGGGCTTCATTCCAGAATCGTTTGTATTCCGTCAGCATCCGCTCGCGAAACTCCAGGGCATTGGTATCCCAAAAAAATTCATAACTATTGGGGAGATAAACAGCCAGCTGGGTATATTCATCCAGGTTGTTCTCCTTTAAAAAAACAGGGTCCGTAAATGCGAGAAGCAAGGAAGTGCTATCTGCCTCAATTTGGTGCGAAATCCTACCGGCCAGTGCATAAACGCTCTCCTGGTTGTTAAAGGCAACATTCAGGGGAATGTTCCTGCTGCGCAGCGAATTCACAATATCATTGTTGTTCATCCCGTTCCGGATGGCATATCTGCCGCTTTTAACATTAGCACTGTATTTTTTACGATTGGCAACCGTTTCAAAGGCTTCGGGGTTTTTGAGAAAGGGCCCGACCAGTTTTTTTACATCATCAAAACCTGAGTTGGTCGGTATCTCGATGTACACTTCATCCTGGCTGAAATTGGTATTGGGAACCAGGAAGGTACTGTAGACCATAAAGGCAAACACACCTGCCAGGACAAGCCCCGCCATGACGATGATGAGAACAATTCTTTTGATATACATCAGCTATTTATCTTTTGATATAATATGACATCCCGAAAACTGCCCTCAAACAGCTGCCAGTCGCGTTTTATACCGGCCTGTTGAAAGCCCCTTTTAAGAAAGAGATGCTTACTCGCCTCATTGTCAGTTCCCACATTGGCATACACCTGCCGAAGGTTCAATACTTTAAATGCGTAATCACACAGGAGGTCAATTGCTTCCCCGCCCCTTCCCTTATTCCTTTCACCGGATTCCAGGATCACTATCCCGATCCCCGCCCGGAGATTATTGGGGTCAAATTCGAAAAGGTCTATCAGCCCGATAACCTGGCCCTGATGATCGCATATACATAAGCGCAATTGTTTAACTTCATAGATATCCCTGTGGGCGTTTTCAAGGTATAATTTAAGGACATGCCGGGAATAAGGGGTAATGGTGCCACTTATTTCCCAGATACCCGTATTGTTTTCCAGTTCATACAGAAAATCAAGGTCCCCAGGTTCCAGTGCCCTCAGAAATACCAAATCCCCCTTCAGCGTTACCATATCCACTCTCCTTTAAACACTTGTTGGGCAGGACCGGTAAGGAAAATGTTTTCATATCCCTTTCCATTTTTTGTAAAGGTTACTTCCAGTTTCCCTCCCGGAGTGATAAGCTGAACGGCTTCCTCGGTAGTCCTGCCTGTATAATGCATGGCTATGGCCACTGCCGTTGCTCCGGTACCACAGGAAAGTGTTTCATCTTCAACCCCACGTTCATAGGTCCTGGCATAGAATTTATTAGCGCCCAAATGTTCCACGAAATTAATATTGCAGCCTTTTTCCCCGTACATGCCATAGCGCAGCCTTTCGCCCTCGGCAGCTACCGCATAATCGCGCAGGCCTTCCACCAGTTGCACATGATGAGGTGACCCGGTATCCAAAAAGACCGCATTGGGTTTTTCCTTGATCCCGGTAACCGGCTGCATTTGCAAGCGTACATTCAGACCCAAAAGGGTAGCCTTATGAATCCCATCCACTGCCGTAAATGTTGTGTCGGATTCGATGATGCCGAGATAGCCGGCAAAAGAGACAATACAACGGCCGCCATTGCCGCACATACTGCCCTGGTTTCCATCCGAATTAAAATAAACCATACGAAATGCTGCCGAACTGTCATTTTCCAGCAGGATAAGGCCATCAGCCCCTATGCCAAAACGACGGTCACACATGCGTGAGACCAGCTTGGTATTATTTTTGGGGAATACCTCCATGCGATTATCAATCAGAATGAAGTCATTGCCTGTGCCCTGGTATTTATAAAATGTAAAATGCATAAACCGGCTTAGAGAGCAAAGATAGGACTTTATTTAAGGTAATTTTATCAGTTAAAGAGGCGTTAAAGCGAAATTTACTGTGTTAAAATCGATTAATTTTACGGGAATCAATAATCTAAATACACCAGAAATATGAAACGAATTGCAGGACTTTTCCTGGTTGCTATTTTTGCAGGTGCTGTCACCCTTGGATCTTACAAGCTATTTTTTGAAAAGCCAATGTACTCCCTTGTTTCGGGAGATTCAGTAATGCCTGTCTTTTCAACCAGCAACAGGCCAACCTCCTTTAAAGGATCGGGGATCAACGAAGTTGATTTTACAATAGCTGCCGATAATACAATCAATGCGGTGGTCAATGTAACCAATGTAACGGTCAACCAGGGCCCTTCCAGTATCATGGATTTTTTCTATGGCTCTGAAAGCAGCCAGCGGCCGCAGGTGGGGACAGGTTCCGGGGTCATCATTTCGCCGGATGGTTATATCGTAACCAATAACCATGTGATCGCGAAGGCCACCCAGCTAAAGGTAACCTTGAACAACAACCATACGTATGATGCCAAAATTATCGGAACGGATGCCAATTCGGATATTGCCCTGTTAAAAATAGATGCAGATAAGGAACTACCCTATCTGGCTTTCGGAGATTCAAACAACACCAAAGTCGGGGAATGGGTACTGGCGGTTGGTAACCCCTTTAACCTTACCTCTACGGTTACCGCAGGGATAGTCAGTGCAAAGGCCAGGGCCCTGGGCAATGTTGACCAGTCTTTTATACAAACTGATGCCGCCGTTAATCCCGGCAATAGTGGTGGGGCGCTGGTAAATACCAACGGTGACCTTATTGGGATCAATACAGCCATAACATCCCAAACGGGTTCATACGTGGGCTATTCCTTTGCCGTACCCAGCAATATTGCTAAGAAGGTAGTGGAAGATATTATGGAATATGGCAATGTACAAAAAGGAATGCTGGGGATTTCAGCCCTCAACCCCAATACGCCTTTTGCCATGGAAAAAGGAATTACCGATATTGAAGGGGTATATATCGAAACAGTTCAGGAAGATTCCGGCGCTGCTGACGCAGACTTGCGCTCCGGGGATATCATCAAGGAAGTCGATGGTGTGAAAATCAGGAAATTTGCAGACCTTATAGGATATGTGGCTACAAAAAGGCCGGGAAACAAGGTTACCGTAACGGTTGACAGGGATGGCAAAGACCTCGTTATCCCCGTTACCCTGAAAGAAATGCAGTCTCTCGTGGTAGCCAAAATGGGACTGGAAGTAAAAAACCTCTCGGAAAAAGAGATGAAAAAATTCAAAACCAAAAAAGGCGTGATCATCACTGGAGTTCCCGAACAATACAGGGGTTACGGCCTGGATGGGAAAGTGATCCTGGCAATTGACGATGAGGAAATCAGTAACATAGGAGATGCCAAAAGGCTTTTTGAAAATATCCCGAGATATGGTAAAACAAGTATCACCATGTTAAATGAAAAAGGAGAAAGGGAAAAGATCATCTTCCAATAATTCAGTAGCAATTCACCATATTAAGGCGCTTACTTCCGTAAGCGCTTTTTTTATTTTGGAAATCTTGCCCGAAAACGTTTGAAATCGATATTTTTGCAAAAATTTAAAGCTTCCTTGATGAACCAGGTAAAATCTTATGAGAAGGAATTGGCCTTCCAGGCTGATCGCCGAAAAGCCACGACGGAATTTATTAAAATCATCAGCGATCTGTGGTATGATAAATCCATAGAAGTAGTCCTTTTTAAGAATCAGGTCATTGATAAAAATGTCAGCGATATCATTAACCTGCATGAATACGCGGGTGAATTTGTTCAAAAACCTATTTCCATATTCGACTCGGTAGAGATACTTCGCGCTATAAATGACATTAAATTGCCCCCCTCCAAACTGGATATCGGGAAATTGACCTATGAATACCATTCCGATGATAACAGCAACTATCACAATGTAAAGGCTTTTGTCCTTGACAGATTAAAGGATGCAAATGATTCCCGGGAAATACAGCCCAGGGATGTGATCCTTTACGGATTTGGCAGGATAGGCCGCCTACTCGCACGGGACCTTATGGCCAGGACGGGAAAGGGAAACCAATTGCGGTTGCGTGCCATTGTTACCCGGGGGAAGCTCACGGAAGACATCCTGGAGAAGCGGGCCACCCTTTTGCGTACAGATTCTGTTCACGGGCAGTTTATGGGTACAGTGGACTGTGATTTTAAGAACAGGGCCCTGCTGATCAATGGCACCACAGTACATTTTATAAGCGCTGAAGAGCCTGATGCCATAGACTATACACAATATGGAATCGAAAATGCATTGATTATAGACAATAGCGGGGCTTTCAGGGATGCCGCTTCCCTTGGGAGGCATCTTAAATCAAAGGGGGCTACCAAGGTATTGTTAACAGCGCCTGGAGTGGACATCCCCAATATTGTACATGGGGTGAACCATACTGAATTTGATCCGGATAAAACGCATATCTACTCCGCAGCTTCCTGTACTACGAACGCCATAACGCCGGTTCTTAAGGTGGTGGAGGATTCCCTCGGAATTAAAAAAGGACACCTGGAAACCATCCATGCGTATACCAACGATCAGAACCTGGTAGACAATATGCATAACAAATACAGGCGTGGCAGGGCGGCTGCCCTGAATATGGTCATTACAGAGACCGGGGCGGGGAATGCGGTTTCCAAAGCCTTGCCATCCCTTACAGGTAAACTCACTTCCAACGCAATCCGGGTACCGGTGCCCAATGGATCGCTGGCAATACTTTACCTTGAAATAAAGCAAAAAACATCGAAGGAAGTCATCAACACCATCCTGAAAAAGTATGCCCTGGAAGGCGCCCTTGTGGAACAGATCAAATACTCCCTCAGCAATGAGCTGGTATCATCAGACATCATCGGTACATCCGCGCCTGCAATCTATGACAGCAATGCCACGATAGTATCCGCAGACGGGAAAAATATTGTGCTGTATGTCTGGTATGATAATGAGTATGGCTATGCCCATCAGGTTATCCGGCTAGCCAAATATATCGCAAAGGTAAGACGGTACACATATTATTAGCACCACTTCTGCCTTATTGAGAAGACCTGGCGCCCTCTATTTCGTTCATCATGAACGTTATTGGCCTTTTTTTTTATTAATTAATATTATTGAAGTACTTTAGTTGCCTCTCTGAATCATGTATTAATACTAAGAACTATCTAAATGAAGGGTTTAAGAATACTTACCTTGGTAATAGCCTTGCTGACCTACAATCTGCACATCGCCCAAGACCAGGCCCAGCAGGAAGAGGACGAGCTGTCCCTTGATAAAGGAACCATAAACAACCAGTTTGAATTCCTCTATAAGAAATCCGGTAACTACAATGCGGACGGGAAACGGTACGAGGTTGTGAGGTTGATCAACCTGGATAAATTGCGGCAGAATGTATTGGATACGATCAATGCGGCCAATAAAAATTCCGGTGAATTAAAGGCTACCATAGTGGGGCATGAATCCACCATCACCTCCCTGAACAAGAAACTGGAAGAAACTACCAACAGCCTGGCGGCTGTAACCGATGAGAAGGACAGTATGTCATTTCTTGGGATACAGGTGTCCAAAGGAACCTACAATTTTATCCTCTGGACTGTAATTTTTGGTTTGTTACTCCTGTTACTACTGTTCATTTATCGTTTCAGGAGGAGCAACATCCTTACCCAAATAGCTAAATCCAACCTTTCTGAACTGGAAACGGAATACGAAGACCACAGGAGACGGGCCCTGGAACGGGAGCAACGGATCAGCAGGCAACTCCAGGACGAGATAAACAGGTATAAAAAATCTAAATAATCCAAAGCTCCCCCCGGGAGCTTTTTTTGGCTTTCAAATGATCTCAATCAAAGCTGCTTCCACCACGGATATTGCCAAAATCCTGCCACTATTCAATGCCTACCGGGAGTTTTATGGGCAGCAGTTAAATGCAGCGGGTGCTGAATCATTCCTGGAAGAACGCCTGAGCAAAAAGGAATCCGTACTATTCCTGGCGCTTGACGATGGGAAGGCAGTGGGGTTCACCCAATTGTACACCACTTTTTCTTCTGTAAGCCTCCAATCTTTTTATATTTTAAATGACCTGTATGTTGCCGGGACACACCGGAAACTGGGGATTGGTGAAATGTTGCTGGAAGAAGCCAAAAGACAATGTATAGCCAGCAATTTTAAAGGCCTTGCCCTGGAAACTGCCACAGACAACCCCGCACAATCATTATATGAACGGTTGGGGTGGGAAAAGGATTCACATTGTTTCCATTATTTTTGGAAAGCCCCTTAACATTTCCCCTATTTACACTTAAACACATGATGCGTATAGATATCATTACCGTTTTGCCCGAACTGCTCGACAGCCCGTTCGGGGCCTCCATCCTGAAACGTGCCATAGATAAAGGCCTGGTATCGGTACACTTGCATAACCTGAGGGACTATACGGACAAAAGCTATAAGCAGGTAGATGACTACCAGTTTGGAGGAGGTGCCGGAATGGTCCTGATGATCGAACCTATTGACAAGTGCATTTCATCCCTCAAATCCCAGCGGGAATACGATGAGGTCATTTACCTGACTCCCGATGGTGAAACCCTGAACCAGCGGATGGCCAACGGCTTATCCCTCCTTAAAAATATCATTATCCTCTGTGGCCATTACAAAGGTGTGGACCAGCGGGTACGCGATACCCTGGTAACCCGTGAAATTTCAATTGGGGATTATGTTTTGTCCGGCGGGGAATTAGGAGCTGCTGTGTTATGTGATACCGTCATCCGGCTGCTTCCCGGGGTATTGAATGATGAGACATCTGCCCTGACGGATTCCTTTCAGGATAATCTTTTGGCACCCCCGGTGTATACGCGTCCCAGGGAATACCAGGGCTTAAAGGTCCCGGACGTTTTGCTGAGCGGGAATTTTTCCGAGATCGAGAAATGGCGCGAAAAGCAGGCCTACGAGCGAACCGAGACCCTGCGGCCCGACCTGTTAAAGGATGAAATCTGATCCGAAGGTCGGTCTGTACAGGCAGGTGCCCCTGCCCTATCGCCCGGTTCACAAACTGTAGCCGGAATTTTCCTGAATTAGCAATCAGCCAGGGGGTAAAGGGTTTTACATTGTAAGGGAACTATACCAAAAAAGCATACAGATCACTTGCAGTTAATGATTAATTGTCTATTTTTGCAGACGATTAAAATCAACCTCTGACGATATACGTGAATGTTGGTTCTGATAAATTATAAACCAATTAGAATATGGAATCCTTAGTAAAATTTGTTGAAAACGAATTTGTTCCAAAAAAAGAATTTCCTGATTTCTCCGCCGGAGATACCATCACGGTATATTATGAGATCAAGGAAGGTGAGAAGACCCGTACCCAGTTTTTCAGGGGGGTAGTGATACAACGAAGGGGGACCGGGGCCACGGAGACATTTACCATCCGGAAGATGTCAGGCACCGTAGGCGTAGAGCGAATCTTCCCCGTCAATATGCCGGCACTGCAGAAAATCGAGATCAATAAGAAAGGAAAAGTTCGGAGGTCCCGTATCTTTTACTTCAGGGGCCTTACAGGGAAAAAGGCCAGGATTAAAGAAATCCGTTCCTAAAAAAATCGTCCAAATGGATTATAATAAACCCGGGTTGCTACCCGGGTTTTTTTTATGAGTTAATCAGACTTATTAAATCAGAGACCTTCAAATTGTTTAAGGGTATCGATGATGATCCGTACACAGTCGAGCAGTTGTTCCCTGTTCATCACCAGTGGGGGTGCAAAACGGATCATATTTCCATGGGTCGGCTTGGCCAGGAGCCCGTTTTCCTTGAGTGCCATACAAATTTCCCAGGCTGTGGAACTGTCTTCAGAATCATTGATCACAATGGCATTTAACAGCCCTTTACCCCTTACCAGCGTAACGATATCGGTCGTTGCTATAAATGCCTCCAGTTCCTGACGGAATAATTGCCCGAGTTCATCTGCATTGGCGGCCAGTTCCTCGTCCTGTATGACTTCAAGAGCAGCAATACCTACAGCGGCCCCCAGGGGGTTACCACCGAAAGTGCTTCCATGGTTGCCGGGGCTGATCACTTCCATAACAGCATCATTCGCCAGTACTGCAGAAACCGGGTAAACCCCGCCGGATAAGGCTTTACCCAGGATTAGGATATCGGCTTTTACATCCGGGGTACCGCTGCAATGCCGATCCGGACAGGAACAATTGCCGCAGGTTGCCAGCAGCCTACCCGTTCGTGCAATCCCCGTCTGCACTTCATCGGCTATAAAGAGGACGTTGTATTTTTCACATAATTCCTTTGCGGCAATAAGGTAGCCTTCTGAAGGTACATAGACACCGGCTTCTCCCTGGATTGGTTCTACCAGGAAACCGGCAATTTCGGTATGGTTCTTCAGGACATCTTCCAATGCCTTCAGGTTATTATATTCTATTTTGATAAACCCTTCAGTAAAGGGCCCAAAATGCTCCCGGGCAACCGGGTCACTGGAAAAGGAAACTATGGTAGTGGTCCTTCCATGAAAATTATTGTTGCAAACCACGATAAGAGCCTTGTTTTCAGGGATTCCCTTTTTCTCGTAACCCCATTTCCTGCAGATCTTGATCGCCGTTTCCACCGCTTCTGCACCCGTGTTCATCGGCAGCAATTTGTCATAATGAAAGGTTTCTGCAGCGTATTTTTCAAATTTTCCCAGCACATCATTATAAAATGCGCGTGACGTTAAAGTAAGGTTTTGCGCCTGCTGCACCAATGCCCCGATGATATGGGGATGGCAATGTCCCTGGTTGACGGCGGAATAGGCCGAGAGAAAATCGTAATATTTTTTTCCTTCCACATCCCAAACATATACACCTTCACCTTTGCTCAACACCACCGGCAGGGGATGATAATTATGGGCACCGTATTGTTCCTCCAGCGCCATGGCCTCCTGGGACATCCTTTTTTCTAAAACTGACATGCTATTGATCCTTTAAATATACGTTCCGTAATTCCTTCTTCGGGAGAGAAATCATCCTTTTGCAGTGTGGCTAAGTTACAAATAATCAGTATCATGATAAAACATTCGATCCTTCTAATCTAGCTTTTCCTGTCCATTCCGGACATCAGTGTTGCAACCTGTATCTCCAGGCGCTTTAGTTCCCGTAAGACATCATTCTTATTCATTTGCATCCAGAAATAGACCTTCAGCATGCCCATGGCTATCATGCAAATAAATCCGGCTGCAGACCAACGGATAAGGGCATTGGTTTCATCGGTCCCTAAAAATTGTATCAGGCAATACACAAACGCAGCGAAAATAAGGAGGTTTACTACATTCATGACGATAGCCAACCAACCCAGTTTTCCTCTGTAGATCTCCCCGATCTTGCCAATGAGGTTCTGTTCCTCCAGTGAGTCATAAAATGCTGCCTCTTCCCGGCTCAAGGTTTCCTTAATCATTTCATCGATCTGATCCCTGTTATCTTTCATGGTGTTATTTTTTTAAAATTGTTTTTAATTTTTCACGTGCGTGGTACAACCTGGATTTAACAGTCCCAGAAGAGATTTCCAATATACCTGCAATTTCATCCAACGAAAATTCAGCCGTATAAAAAAGGCGCAGGACAATCTGTTGGTTTGCGGGCAGCGTACCGATAGCCTCCTGAAGCTGATTGAGATGGCGCTCTTTCGTTTTCACTTCATCGGCAGTAGGGCTAAATATTCGAAGGTGTTGTAACTTATCCCTTTCATATGCCATCCGGTTTGTATAATCCAGCGCTTTCCTGGTGACTATTTTAAAGGCCCAGCTGCCAAAGCTGTTGGGATCTCTCAGGGTATTCAATTTCCTCATGATAATGCTCCAGCTGTCCTGTACAATATCCTGGGAAGCGGCCATATCATGGGAATAAAACATGGCATGGTGGCACAGTTTCAGATGGTACCGCTTAATAAGGCGGTTCATGGCGTTTTTATTGCCTGCCTGAACCTGGAGTACCAAAAGCCCATCAAAAATTTTGGTTCTGTTTTCCATTTGTAAGGACACTATGAAGACGGCGGGGCTATTGAAAAGTTCAATTAATTTTAATCTTTTTTTAGCAATTTTCCACTTAAAGATAAGATTATAGCTAATTGGTAAATGGTACATTTGCCAGATGCGAACAAAAAAAGAGAGGGAGGTCATAGAGAATGTGCTGGTGACTGATGCGGGGGCAAAGGGGAAGGCTATAGCCAGGTCGCCCGATGGCAGGGTAATTTTTATCAGCAATGCGGTTCCAGGGGATGTGGTGGATGTAAGGACCACCAAAAAAAGAAAGGCTTATTTTGAGGGGGTGGCCGTCCGGTTCAGAACCTTTTCCGATAAGCGGACCGAGCCCAAATGCCGGCATTTTGGAATATGCGGAGGATGTAAATGGCAGCATATGAAATATGACCAGCAGTTGTTTTACAAAGAAAAGGAGGTTGCCAATAACCTGAGGCGGATCGGGCATCTTGAGTTGCCGGAAATAGCCCCCATCATAGGGTCTGGAAATACGTACTATTACAGGAATAAAATGGAATTCTCATTTTCTGATAACCGCTGGCTCTCAGAAGAGGAGGTGCATTCAGGAAGGGACATAGCGGACCGGAATGCGCTGGGTTTCCACCTCCCGGGCATGTGGGATAAAATACTTGATATCACCGAATGCCATCTGCAACCGGATCCTTCCAATGCCATCAGGCTGGAGGTCAAAAATTTTGCGAACCGCAACGGGATTCCTTTTTTTAACCCTAAAAAACAGAAGGGTATGCTGCGTACGCTGATGATCCGGACGACCACCACCGGGGAAATCATGGTCCTGTTCCAGTTTTTCAGGGAGGACCTGGCCATGCGGACGCTCCTGCTGGACCATATGCTGGAACGCTTCCCGCAAATCACCTCCCTTCAATACGTGATCAATCCCAAGCAGAACGATACCATTTACGACCAGGAGGTACGCTGTTACCGCGGGACGGATTACATTACAGAAGTGATGGAAAATTTAAAGTTCAGGATCCATGCAAAATCGTTTTACCAAACCAATTCTGAACAGGCCTTTGAACTTTATAAAGTTGTACGGGAATACGCAGGTTTAACAGGGAGTGAATTGGTTTATGATCTGTATACGGGTACCGGTACCATTGCCCAGTTTCTCGCCAAAAATGCAAAAATGGTTGTCGGCATAGAATCCGTTGATGATGCAGTTGTGGCGGCACGGGAAAACGCCGTTCTTAATGGAATTTCAAACGTAGTATTTCATACCGGGGACATGAAGGATCTGCTGAACAGTTCCTTTTTGGAAATCAATGGTGTTCCGGATGTTATCATCACGGATCCCCCCAGGGATGGGATGCACAAGGATGTGGTACAGCAGATTTTGGAGATAGCCCCAAAGAAAATTGTGTACGTAAGTTGCAACAGTGCCACCCAGGCACGGGACCTTGAATTGATGAAACAGCACTATGTTATTTCCAAAATACAACCAGTTGACATGTTCCCCCAGACCCACCATGTTGAAAATGTTGTACTTTTAGAACCGGTTAACCCATGATGTCCATATTTCAAATGAACTTCAATTCTATTATTTCAGCACCCGTTAAAAAGGGTGCTATCCTCCTCGTATTTCTGGGTTTCATATTTATGGCATGTGAAAAGGATGATATCTGTGTTGACGGGGACACCCCGCTTCTGTTAATAACCTTTTACGACGCCGATGACCCTGTTGAATTGAAGGAAGTACAGAATTTACGGGTTGTCGGGGTAGGACAGCTATTCACGGTCAATACTTTTGCCGACCGGACTTCACTAGATTCTATCGGCATACCTTTGCGGCCCAATGAACAATCTACCAGTTTCCTCTTTATTCAGAATTCAGGGGAAGTAGACAACATGGAAACCGGTAACATAGATACCCTTACTTTCAACTATGCTACCAACGAGGTATTTATTTCCAGGGCCTGTGGATTTGTCGCAAATTATGAAGACCTTACTGATTCGCTTTCCACGGGTTCAGAAAATTGGATACAAAACATAGAAATTGTGAGGTCCTCGGTTCAAAAGCTAGATAGCACGCATGTTAAGATATTCCATTAGTATCCTATTGTTGATTGGTATAGGCCTTTGTGCATGCTCCGCCCAGGAAAAGGGCAGCGTAAAACCGGCCAATGATTCCATTGTATATAAACAACCCTATGGGATCAGGTTTGGTGTCGATCTCAGCCGGCCCGTACTTTCCTATTTTAACGAGGATTATACGGGGCTGGAATTTATGGGAGATTACCGACTCACCCAGAACTTATACCTGGCAGCGGAACTGGGGAATGAAAAAAAAGCAGCAAGGGAAGAATTGGGAAGTGAACTGAGCAACAACCTGACAGAACTATATAGTTTTGAAACCTCCGGAAGCTACCTGAAATTGGGAATTGATTACAATACTTATGAAAACTGGTATGGTATGAACAATACCATCTATGTAGGCGGACGATATGCTGCCAGCAGCTTCAGCCAAACATTGTACAGCTATTCGCTTTATGACAGCAACCGGTACTGGAACAACGGGGTACTTATAGAGGGCAGCAACTTCCCGGAGGAGTTCGGGAGCCTCAATGCTACCTGGCTGGAATTTGTGTTCGGTATTAAGGCAGAGTTATTTGCCAACATATTTTTGGGAGGCAGCGTACGGATGGGATTCCTGATCAGCAATAAGACAGCGGACCGATTTCCCAACCTCTGGATCCCCGGTTTCAACAGGGTAACGGATGCCAGTAAGTTCGGAGTGGGGTATAATTATGGCATCACTTATTTTCTACCTTTATATAAAAAGCAGAAAAAACCGAAAAAGCCTTTAACCGAAACAACCCAGTAGCAATTTTGTTTTCTTTATTTATTTACAACAGGCTGGGTGTGCCTTCAACAAACTATTTTGACACGTTTTCGTTGCCTGCCAAATGAAGTAACCGGGCGCTATGGGATATAGTTTGACCGATCCTGTAAAGACCAGGCTTTAGTTGATGTTGAGCCATTCTGTTCCATGCCATTCCTTATTGCAGGCAGGCGTTCCCTTTACGTGCAGCTCCCTGATGGCGGTAGTTTCTGATCAACTTGAAGGAAATGGTATTTAACCTTTGTGCTTCATTTTTTTACTGCCATCATACATTATATACTGCACCAGGCGTGATTCCAGCTGGCTGTTATATACTTTGATCTTGCGGGAAGTGCGCAGGCCCACATACTTGAGGGCTTCCAGGTTGGAAGTTATAAACCAGGCATGGGTACCTGCATAATTCTTTTTCAAGGTATCCCCGATCTGGCTGTAGAATGTTTCCATTTCCATGGTAAGGCGTTCCCCGTATGGTGGATTAAAAACCATGTGTAAAGGGCCGTCACCGTTCTTTTCCGATTTGAAAAAATCCTGTTGTTCTACAGAAATGTATTCAGTAAGTCCGGCATTTTCAATATTGTCCCTGGCTTTCTCTACAGCAGACGGGGCTTTGTCAAATCCTTTGAGGGTGTAATGGAATTCCCGGGTTTTATGAAGGCTGGCTTCCCTGATTTTCAGGAACAATTCCTCGTCAAAATCGGGCCATCGCTGGAATGCGAATTCCTTCCTGTTTATATTGGCCGGTATATTGCAGGCGATCATAGCCGCCTCAACGAGTATAGTACCACTCCCGCACATAGGATCCAGGAAATCACTTCTACCGTCCCAACCGCTCAATAAAAGGAGACCCGCAGCAAGGACCTCATTGATAGGAGCAATATTGGTGGCAGTCTTATATCCACGCTGATGCAAGGAGCTTCCGGAGGTGTCCAGGGAAACGTTGCATTTGTTGTGCTGGATATGAATATTAAGTCGGATATCCGGTGATTTGATATCAACATCGGGACGGCGACCGTGTGTCTCCCGGAATTTATCTACAATGGCATCCTTAACTTTTTGGGATACATAGAGGGAATGTGTAAAGGCTTCTGAGTTGATGGTGCTATCAATGGCGAAGGTGCTGTCCGGAGATAGATAGCCAGCCCAATCCATGTCATAAATCTTTTTGTAAAGGTCTTCCTCATCCCTTACAGGGAACGAGTGGATGGGCTTTAAAATTTTTATAGCGGTTCGAAGGCAGAGATTTGCTTTATACATAAAACCGGTATCCCCTTCAAAGGAAACATTGCGAACGCCTTCTTCTATAAAACCTGCCCCCAGTTTTCGCAGTTCGGCGGAAAGCAGGTGCTCAAAACCTGCCAGGGTTTTGGCGACCATCTTGAAATTTGAATTCATTTTCTATTCTGTCAATGCCACAAAAATACATTAAATTTAGCCCTTATGATTTCAATACACCCTAATAGTCTAGTTACAGCGGAATGACCTATTTATTGCTAATACTGGCCGTTTTGCTGAGTTTTGGTTTTGTTTATATATTCAAACCCCAAAAAAAAGAGTTCCTCCATCTTTTGCTGGCCTTCTCGGGGGCATTTTTATTATCACTCACCCTTTTTGAATTAATCCCTTCGGTTTATCTGAACGCTGAACCCAGGACCATGGGGGTTTTTATTATGTCCGGCATATTATTGCAGGTTTTCCTGGAATTTTTTTCAAAAGGGGCGGAACATGGACATGTCCATTTAGATAGTCCCAGCAGTCATTTTCCGTGGGTTTTGTTGTTAAGCCTATCCATTCATGCATTTATCGAAGGATTTCCCATCGCCAATCACCATACTATCCTCTATGGGATCCTTGTACATAAGGTACCTATAGCCATTATCCTGAGCATTTTCCTGTTGAATGCCGGTATAAAGATCTGGTATGCAGGATTGTTTATGCTGTTGTTTGCATTGATGACGCCTTTGGGAAATTATATCGGCGGTAATTTTGCGCAATTGGCACCTTATTACGGCCCCATAACTGCAGTTGTGATAGGGGTTTTCCTCCATATCTCAACCGTAATACTTTTTGAAAGTTCAGAAGGGCACCGGTTTACATTACGAAAATTATCGGCTATCGTATTAGGCGTATGTATTGCATATTTATTATAGATGTTTAGCAGGGAAGAGTCAAAAAAACTCCGGCAAGAATTTTGGACCTCCTTTGGGATCTCGTTTCCGGTAAAATGGATTTTATATCAAACGAATATTAAAGGATTGGTATTAAAATTCAGTTTTGATACCAGGGTAGCAATCGTTAGCCTGGACCTCGATATCCCCGATAGTGAACGGAAAGAAAAGGTATGGAATTCCTTGCTGGCATTACAAACTATCCTGAGATCCGAGTATC
>CAVWMN010000010.1:0-92500 GCA_963756115.1 uncultured Flavobacteriaceae bacterium | reverse complement strand
TCACCACAATAAATTGCAGCTCCGACCGCTTGTAGGCGTATGGTTTCAGGTTCTATTTCACTCCCCTGTTCGGGGTTCTTTTCACCTTTCCCTCACGGTACTGGTTCACTATCGGTCTCTCAGGAGTATTTAGTCTTGGCGGATGGTCCCGCCGGATTCACACAGGGTTTCACGTGCCCCGCGCTACTCAGGATACCGCTATCGATAACGCAACTTACCCGTACGGGGCTTTCACCCTCTATGGCCCGACTTTCCAGACGGTTCCAGTTCGTTAACGCATCAAATATCGTGGTCCTACAACCCCAATATTGCCGAAACAACATCGGTTTGGACTCTTCCGCTTTCGCTCGCCGCTACTCACGGAATCACTCTTGTTTTCTCCTCCTCCGGCTACTTAGATGTTTCAGTTCACCGGGTTTGCTTCACACTTTAAAAGCATGATGACATGTCTTCAACATGCCGGGTTGCCCCATTCGGACACCTGCGGATCAATTCGTATGTGCCAATCCCCGCGGATTTTCGCAGCTTATCACGTCCTTCTTCGCCTCTGAGAGCCTAGGCATTCCCCATACGCCCTTATTCAGCTTGTCGCCTCGCATTGTATTAATTCGTACTCTTTTCTACTCTACTTACTCTTTACTTAATTCGTGTTTCCCGAACATATAATCACAAGCCATTCCAAAAAGAATAACCTATACTATATGCTCTGTCCCAATATGTCAATGAACGTTTCTTCATGCTCCGAAGCCTTTGGCGAAGGAGTAAATCCTTACCCCAAAAAACCCTTTGCAGGAATCTGGCCATCCGTAGCTTTATGCGAAGGATGGCAAAGGTGGAGAATACCGGAGTCGAACCGGTGACCTCCTGCGTGCAAGGCAGGTGCTCTAGCCAGCTGAGCTAATTCCCCATTAGAGTTGGCAGTATTCAATTTGCAGCAAGGCAAACCTACGTCTGCAACATCTCCTGGTTGCTCAACCTCTTATTCCCAATAAATAATCTTCAATGAACGTATTCTAAACTAAATTCCCCAGGCATCCGCCAAAAGGTAAACTTCTCATCTTGCCTTCCCCTACTCCCGTAGTCTTCCACCTAAGGCGGACAGGCACGCAGACTTCCTTCGCACAGGGCTCAGGATAAACTTCTCATCTTGCCTTCCCCTACTCTCGTAGTCTCAGGCAGACTCGAACTGCCGACCTCTACATTATCAGTGTAGCGCTCTAACCAGCTGAGCTATGAGACTTCTTTACAGTAATCAGCAATTCAGTATCCAGCTGCAACTGCCAACTGCTCCCGATAGCTATCGGGACCAACTTGTTTTATAGTAATAACAGACAACAATTAAAAGGGCATATAGAACCTTGATAAAAAAAATAAGGAACCAGGGTGGGATCTTCTCCAACTTCCCGTGGCGCGCTTTCTCTAGAAAGGAGGTGTTCCAGCCGCACCTTCCGGTACGGCTACCTTGTTACGACTTAGCCCTAGTTACCGATTTTGCCCTAGGCCGCTCCTTGCGGTGACGGACTTCAGGCACTCCCGGCTTCCATGGCTTGACGGGCGGTGTGTACAAGGCCCGGGAACGTATTCACCGGATCATGGCTGATATCCGATTACTAGCGATTCCAGCTTCACGGGGTCGGGTTGCAGACCCCGATCCGAACTGTGACCGGTTTTATAGATTCGCTCCCCCTTACGGAGTGGCTGCTCTCTGTACCGGCCATTGTAGCACGTGTGTAGCCCAGGACGTAAGGGCCGTGATGATTTGACGTCATCCCCACCTTCCTCACGGTTTGCACCGGCAGTCCCGTCAGAGTCCCCAACTTTACTTGCTGGCAACTGACGGCAGGGGTTGCGCTCGTTATAGGACTTAACCTGACACCTCACGGCACGAGCTGACGACAACCATGCAGCACCTTGCAAAATGTCCGAAGAAAAGTCTATCTCCAAACCTGTCATTCTGCATTTAAGCCCTGGTAAGGTTCCTCGCGTATCATCGAATTAAACCACATGCTCCACCGCTTGTGCGGGCCCCCGTCAATTCCTTTGAGTTTCATTCTTGCGAACGTACTCCCCAGGTGGGACACTTATCACTTTCGCTTGGCCGCCGAGCACACCAATGTGCGCCCGACAGCTAGTGTCCATCGTTTACGGCGTGGACTACCAGGGTATCTAATCCTGTTCGCTCCCCACGCTTTCGTCCATCAGCGTCAGTAAATGGTTAGTGACCTGCCTTCGCGATCGGTGTTCTATGTAATATCTATGCATTTCACCGCTACACTACATATTCCGGCCACTCCACCATTACTCAAGACTAACAGTATCAAGGGCAGTGCTACGGTTGAGCCGCACCATTTCACCCCTGACTTATCAGCCCGCCTGCGGACCCTTTAAACCCAATAATTCCGGATAACGCTCGGACCCTCCGTATTACCGCGGCTGCTGGCACGGAGTTAGCCGGTCCTTATTCTTACGGTACCGTCATCCCACGACACGTCGTGATTATTCTTCCCGTATAAAAGCAGTTTACAACCCGTAGGGCTGTCTTCCTGCACGCGGCATGGCTGGATCAGGCTTCCGCCCATTGTCCAATATTCCTCACTGCTGCCTCCCGTAGGAGTCTGGTCCGTGTCTCAGTACCAGTGTGGGGGATCCCCCTCTCAGGGCCCCTACCTATCGTAGCTATGGTGAGCCGTTACCTCACCATCTGGCTAATAGGACGCATAGCCATCCCGTACCGCCCGAAGGCTTTAAACATAATACGATGCCATATCATGTTACCATGGGGTATTAATCCGGATTTCTCCGGGCTATCCCCCTGTACAGGGTAGGTTCTATACGCGTTGCGCACCCGTGCGCCGGTCGTCATCAGTGTGCAAGCACACCATGTTACCCCTCGACTTGCATGTGTTAGGCCTGCCGCTAGCGTTCATCCTGAGCCAGGATCAAACTCTTCATCGTTTACTCGTAAATACTATTCACGCTTTCCACAAAAAATAAATCCGATCCCACCCATAAATGGTTCCTTATTCTATCCTTAATTCTATTATATGCTTATTCCCCTGTATCTTTCAAAAAAAATACAGAAAAACGCTGTCTGTCAATATTTCAATGAACTTGCTTTTCCACTCCGATAGAACCAAACATCCCTCTCAAAGCGGGTGCAAATATAGAGCACTTTTTTAAATTGCAACTAAATTTTCAGGTATTTTTAAGAAAATTTTATTACCCTGTTTTTAATATCCTAAGAACTAGTTTCTTGCCAGGGAACCTGGTCAAAAAAGGGATAATAAAGCTAAGGGATTTTAATGAGTTGTACAACTATTTTTTTTGCTTTGGCGTATTATTCCATTTATTCGTCAGGGAAGCATAATCAAAATCGAGAACAGAATTCTGCCGCTGCAAAACATTGGCGGCAAAAGCCCTCTGTAATATATCCTCAATTAAATAATCTTCATGTACCCCTTCCGGATGGTATTCTTCCTTGATGCTTATCTTAAACATTTTGGCCGTAGTATTATACCAGAATGCCCTCCAGCCACTTCGCAATTCCTTTACAAGGCTGAATGCCGTATCCCCCGTTTGCCGGTAAATAAGTTTAACCAATATCTGCCCCTCCGTACGGGTCAGCTTTTTAAGTTCTTCGGAAAATTCCTCCTCGATATATTTTTGAACATGCCGGGTGTACTTTTTCCGTTTACGGTTCGATTTGATCTTCCCCAGGCTGTCATTTAATTCAACCAGCCTTTCAGAAGCCAGTTTGGCATAGGGGTACACCTTGATTGTTTTCCGCCTTAGTATATAGTACCGCAATTTATCCTCATAGGAATCAAAATCGAGCTTGCCAAAAATATACACTTCATCCAGCGGAATGTATTGCTGGAATAGGGAATCCCCTTCAATTATGATCATTTGTTCCGCAATGGAATCCAACGGTTTTTCAGCCACCTGGGCAGTACCCAGAAAACATGTCATTCCCATGCACAACAACCACCATTTTTTTTCCATAGGCACTTTATATACAAAAGTCCTGCCAAAATTAATGATAAACATGCAATGGTATTATTAAATAAAAGTGAATATTGCTAAGTTTGCAGCTAAACCTGTCTCCATGACCCAAAAGAAGATCCTTACTAAAAAATCCCTTGATTTTTTCGAAAAATACCTGAACAATGCAGCCCCCACCGGTTATGAATGGGAGGGTCAAAAACTGTGGATGCAGTACCTCAAACCGTATGTGGACACTTTTATTACCGATACCTATGGAACCGCAGTAGGGGTGATAAATCCCGATGCCCCTTATAAAGTAGTGATCGAAGGGCACTCAGATGAGATCTCCTGGTATGTCAACTATATTACGGACGACGGACTTATCTATGTCATCCGCAATGGCGGCAGTGACCACCAGATAGCACCTTCAAAATGGGTCAACATCCATACAAAAAATGGTATAGTAAAAGGGATATTCGGATGGCCGGCAATCCATACCAGGGATAAAAGCAAGGAAGAACCGCCCAAGCTGGAAAATATATTTATTGATATAGGGGCCAAAAACAAAGCGGAAGTGGCAAAAATGGATGTACATGTGGGATGTGTTATTACCTATCCAGATGAGTTCCATGTACTCAATGGCAATAAGTTCGTATGCCGGGCCATCGACAACCGGGTAGGGGGGTTTATGATAGCCGAAGTAGGCAGGTTGCTGAAGGAAAACAAACAAAAACTGCCTTTTGGATTGTATATCACCAACTCGGTGCAGGAGGAAATAGGATTGCGCGGGGCGGAGATGATCACCCAAAGGATACGGCCCAATGCCGCAATCATCACGGATGTTTGCCATGACACTACAACACCGATGATCGATAAAAAGAAAGAAGGTCATACCGAAATCGGTGCAGGGCCTGTGATAAGTTATGCGCCCGCCGTTCAGAACAAGCTCCGGGAACGGATCCTGGAAACGGCTGAAGCCAAAAAAATCCCTTTTCAGCGAATGGCAGCCTCCCGTTCCACCGGTACAGACACGGATGCCTTTGCCTATAGCAACGGGGGGGTTGCTTCCGCACTTATCTCTTTACCTCTTCGCTATATGCATACCACGGTGGAAACGGTTCACCGCGATGATGTGGAGAATGTAATCCGACTTATTTACGAAACACTGCTTACGATCAAAGAAGGGGAAACCTTTAGCTATTTTGATTAAACTTTATGGGCCCTACTCCCCTTTGGGAGGATGAAATACGAATTACGATGGACGAATTGGTTGACATACTCGATTCCAGCGGCCAGCCTACCGGGCAGACCTGCCTGAAATCGGAGGCCCACCGCAAGGGGTTGTTCCATCCTACGGTACACGTTTGGCTGTATACCCCGAACGGACAGGTTTTGCTGCAACTCCGCGGAAAAAACAAGGAAACCCATCCGCTGCTCTGGGATGTTTCCGTCGCAGGGCACGTAGGTGCGGGAGAAGCCATTCCCCATGCTGCAGTGCGGGAGGTACGGGAAGAAACCGGCCTGGGGATTTCAGTAAGCGACCTTGAAAAAATCGGGGTTTTTAAATCGGTGCAAAGCCACCGTGAAGTCCTGCTCGACTGTGAATTCCACCATACCTTTTTATGTGAACTGAAAGCACCGCTCAGGCAGTTGAAGAAACAGGAAAGTGAAGTGGAAGACCTCAGGCTCATGCCGCTGATACAATTCTCAGAAGAAGTTTGGGGCCTGGCCAACAAGGCCAAATATGTTCCCCACGATATTTCGTATTATAAGTCGGTCATAAAAGCAATCCAATCCCGGCTATAGGGTGGCAATGAACTGTTCTGTTTCCCGGGTCTTATAGGTCCTCTGCTCCCCGCTTGCCATATCCTTAACAACAAAGACATCCGCTTCCAGTTCATGCTGCCCTATGGAGATCACATATGGCACCTGCCTGTTGTGGGCATATTTGAATTGTTTTTGCATCTTTGCTGCAGTTGGATAAATGTCCGCTGAAATACCCTGCTTCCGTAATTGAGTTACCAGTTTTAATGCAGCGAGGGCTTCATTGTCACCAAAATTTACACAGAGCACGCTTAGGCTTTGAGCCAGGGTTTCAGGAAAAAGCCCTAATTCCTCCATTACCAGGTATATTCGGTCCAGCCCGAATGAAATACCCACACCGCTGACATCCCGTAACCCGAAAACACCTGTGAGATCATCATAGCGCCCTCCCCCGCCTATGGAGCCCATATCGGTACCCTCCGGGGCCGCCACCTCAAAAATGGCGCCTGTATAATAATTAAGTCCGCGTGCCAGCGTAACTGAAAGACCACATTCCAGGGTCTGCAATGACACTTCGCGCAGCGTTGAAAAGATATAACCCAGTTCCTTTACCCCCTGGGTACCAATTTCCGAATCCTTTAAATAGCCCTGCAATTTTTCCAACTGTACTTCATTTGAACCCTTTAAATCAAATAGCGGTGAAGCCTTTTCGATAGCTGCATCCGGAATACCCTTCGCGCGCATTTCTGCCACCACCCCTTGCTTTCCTATTTTGTCCAATTTATCAAGGGCTACGGTGAAATCAACCAGCTGTTCGGAGGCCCCGATAACTTCTGCTATCCCGGCCAGGACCTTCCTGTTGTTCAGGTTTAACCTTACCCCCGGCAGTTTCAGGTCATGAAAAACGGCATCGTATAGTTGTATCAGTTCCACTTCCTGCAACAGGGAGGTGGCACCTACGACATCGGCATCACACTGGTAAAATTCGCGAAACCGTCCTTTTTGCGGACGGTCTGCACGCCATACCGGCTGGATTTGATATCGTTTGAAGGGAAAAGCGATCTCATTCTGGTGCATCACCACATAGCGGGCGAAAGGAACCGTGAGATCATATCGCAGTGCCTTGTCTGATATTTCACGTGTCAGGGACAGGCTATCCCTTTCTTTATATGTTGCTTCCTCCACCTGATTTATAAAATCACCCGAATTGAGGATCTTAAAAATAAGTCGGTCGCCTTCCTCCCCGTACTTCCCCATCAGCGTATCGGAATTTTCAAAGGATGGTGTTTCTATGGGTTGGAACCCGAAGATTTCAAAATGTTTTTTGACGGTATCCATGATATAGTTCCGCCGCTTTACTTCAGCTGGTGAAAAATCCCGGGTGCCCTTCGGAATGGATGGTTTTTGTGCCATTGCATGTGCTGCTTTCTATTGCCCCCGACAGTATCGGGAACCTGGTATATTCTTATGTTTCCGCAAATATCGACTTATCCTCTGATTTATTCAAACCCCAGTGGAAAATCGGAATGGGTCCCAGCCATGCAGGGGCTCTAGTTCCCTATCAGATCATCAAACCAGCGGTAGAGCTCCCCTTTGGTGATGGCCGATCCCTGCTGTATTATCCTGAACTTATCCAGATTCCGGTCTTCAGAATAAACTTTGGAAGCAGTAAGGTATTCCACGAAATCGGATTGCCAGTTCTTGCGAAACCAGGCAAACCCGGCATCTGTCTGCAGATCGATCCCGGGATTCAAAATTTTTACGGAGATCAGCTTCATTTCTTTTTCCAGTAAATGGAACAAATGCATATGCTGTGCAGATATATTTTCCAGGTATTCCACGGAATTGAGAACCCCCTCCCAGACAAGGTCACTAAAGATATCTATTTCTTCCTCGGCCGCCTGGGGTTTCCGGGCCTTGATGGTCTTCCATTCTTCTGCCGTAATGGACTGCGTAGCCAGGAAATTAATAAATTCGGGATGCAGCTCCTCTAATTGTTCCTTGGTAAGACGTGTATACTTCATGGGGCAAAAATAACAAAGGCTATATATTCAATAGCCCTTGTTTGCAAACTTTACACCTTTTTAAGTTTCCACATCAATTGAAAATGTATCGCACCCCTACCTGTGCCCTCCATCTCGACCGGGCATCCGTGGCGGCGGTATAGGTTGCGGTACGGTTGGTATCAAAGGTATAGGTGGGATCGTTATCGGTAACCGTGACCCCCAACAACTGGTTGAACCCGGGTTCCTCCACCACACCCCAGTCTGAATTGATCAAATTACCGATATTAAGTACATCAATACTCAGCTGTAGTTTGTTTTTCATTGCAAAATCAATATCCTGCAGCAATTTTATATCCCATCTACCTTTCCACGGTGCCAGCGCTCCATACCGTTCCGCGTACCCGCCACGGTTGTCGCGGAGGTAGTCGTCTTGCTGAATAAATGCTTCGAAGGCTTCTGCCTGGCCTGTCCCGCTGAAGGTCATTTGTGTAACTTCAGATGCTGTCGGGATATACATCAGGTCATTAATACTGGATCCATCGTTATTGATGTCCCCGCCATAGATATAATTATAGCGCCCGCCACTGGCATATTCAAAGAATGTTGAAATGGTGGTGCCAAAAGAAAATTCTTTGGAAAGCACCCCTATGAACCGGTGCGTATCACCGTATCTCGAAAAAGCAAGTACATCGTCATTGGCATTCCCGGAAATGGCATTGCCGGCAAAGGCATCCCCGGTTATTTCAGCTTCAATGGAATTGACTTCCTTGGAATTGAGATAACTGTAGCCCAACTGACCATAGAATCCGCTTTCCCAGGTTTTTTGTGCTTTTAGAGAAGCATTCAGGACCCGGCCCTTGTCGGAATTGGTAAAGACGTATGCATTGGTTGGGCCTCCGAAGATCTGCGACTTATCGTCATTGGTATAGACCGGGCGGTTATCAACCCCGTTCAGAGTAGCGGATGGGGTGTCCAGGCCCCAGTTCTGTACGTGGGCTGCATTGATATCCCGTGTGTAGGAGAGGTCTGCGGTTACTATAAGGTCATTATCAAATTTCTTATCCACCCCCAGATTGCTGCGCCATACCTGTGGAAACTGAAAATCTGGGTCCACTATCTGGTAAAAGAAGAAATCAACTCCCTGCACCTGGTTCCCCAACCATACAAATGGGAACCTTCCAGTAAAGAGTCCCGAACCTCCCCTGATCTGCAGTGTATTATCATCATGGACGTCCCAGTTAAAGCCTACCCTTGGCGAGACCAAAAAGTCATTGTCGGGCATCTTTTCTGAATCCAGGAAGACACCCTGGCCTGTCGCAGGGTCAAAATATTGTATGCCTGGTATATAGGTACCATTGGCACCGCCTTTCCGGGCAATATTCTCCCGTACCTTTTCCGAGGTATCAAAATAGAGTGGCTTATCAAAACGCACCCCATAGGTAAGTTTAAAATTTTCGGTAAGGTTCCATTCATCCTGCAGATAGAATGCCATCTGGCCCACATTGGTCTCCGCGAGTGACCATCCCCCCGGGTTGCCGGTTCCATTCTGTTCGAGGGAATTAAACGCCGATATGGCATCATTGAAGGCTGCCTGAAGCTGGCCTGAACTGGCAAAAGTGGGGAAATCAGCAATGGTCGTGGTGGGGAAAAATACGCCCTGGGCCCCATAGGCCCCCAAATTGAAGGAATTATCAAACTGGAACTTCTCAAAGGAAAAACCAACGGTGTACGTATGGTCGCCTTTGAAGAAATTGAGGTTATTGGTTACCTGGAATACCTTTTGATCCAGCGTATTATGGATCGAAAAAGGCTCATGCCCTGCAATGATATAATTGGAACTTCCTGAGGCATCCAGAATGGTAATTGTTGGTGCCGGGGTTGACAAAGGGTTCCTGAAATCATCAAAATGGGTATACCCAACCTGTAATTTATTTGCAGCGTCATCGGAGAGGGTACTGATCAATTCCACCTGCAGGGACCGGATATTGTTGTTGATCTCGTACCCGGTGTTCTCAAACTGAAGTGTCGATGCATTGGGGCCACGGAATCCCAACGCTGAGGGGTGGGCGGGCTTTTCCTTTGATGCGTTCAGGAAATTGTAAATGATCGCCAACCGGTTGTTATCATCTATATTCCAGTTAAGTTTGATAATTCCTTTGGTAGATTGCTGAGCAAAATTGAAGCCTTCAAACCTCCCGGGATTATAAAATTGTTCATTCCCCTGGGCATCCCTGCCTATCACTACCTGCCGCAACAAATTATTGACCAGCTCGAAATCCGAAGCGCTTACGCGCGATTCATTGATAGCCCCGGTGCCCCTGTTGGGGATAAAGCCTGCAGTTCCCAATTCATCCAGGTCGTCTTTCTCAAAGTTCATAAAAAAGAACAGTTTGTTCTTCACTATGGGGCCGCCTACACTAAGCCCATACTGGAGTTGCTCCAGACCTGTTTTAAACACATCCTCCCCATTGATCTTCCCGCCCGTAAGGTCATCATTCCTGAAAAAACCATAGGCCGTACCGTAAAACTCATTGGTACCGCTTTTTGTTACCGCATTCACAGCGGCACCAGTAAAGCCGGATTGGGTAACATCGTAAGGAGCCAGGGAAACCTGGATCTGGTCGATTGCATCCAGGGAAATGGGCTGCGCACTGGTTTGTCCGCCCGGGGTAGCTGCATCCAGGCCAAAAGGGTTATTGAAAATAGCTCCATCGAGGGAAAAATTATTATACTGATCATTCCGCCCGCCAAATGAAATCCCCGAACTCCCGGAGGAAGCCGTGGGTTCCAGCCTTGTAAAATCCTCCGCGGACCTGCTGATGGTGGGTAGCCTGGTCAGTTCCCTCCTTCCTACACTTGTTTCCGCCCCCGTACGGTCACTGCCAAAGGTGCCCCCCCGGTCTGACGTGACCACCACCTCTTCCAGCGCCTGGCTTTCTGAAACCATCTTCACATCGAGGTTAAAGGTTTTTCCCAAACTCAGAAACACGTCATTCTCCGTCTGTGCCTTGAATCCCACATAGGAAACCGTGATTTCATATGGACCCCCTACCCGTAGGTTTAAAAGGTTGAACCGGCCGTCCTCATTACTGATCGCTCCCGATTTTGTTCCTGTCGGTAGATGGATGGCTACTATATTTGCTCCTAACAACGGGTTATCCTCGTCATCGGCAACGGTTCCACGAATGCTGGATGTGGTCACTTGGGAAAAGGCGGATGTCACCCCAAGCAGGAACATAATTCCCAGGAATACTAACTTTTTCATCTGGTTTGGATTTAGGTTGTAATATAGTAAACTTAGCACAAAAAAAAATAGCTATGCACGCATAGCTATTTATAAGTTATCAACCAGAATGATTTTAGTTATTTCTTCTCCCCGGTAACTTCAAAAGGTAAGAGTACCAATACATCCCTGTGGAGGCGTATCTGGGCTTCATAGGGCCCGGCACGTTTGATGGCACCCCCTTTGATGCTGATGTATTTTTTGTCGATATCGTGCCCTGCCGCGGCCAGCGACTCTGCCAGGTCAATATTGGTTACCGAACCGAATAATTTATCCCCTGCACCAACCTTGGCCGGGATCTTGATCTCGAGTTCCTTGATGGCATCGGCGGTTTTATTCGCGGCATCCACTACCTTTTTCTCCTTGTGCGCTTTTTGCCGCAGGTTTTCTGCCAATACCTTTTTCGCAGAAACCGTAGCCATAGAAGCCAGGCCGTTCGGGATAAGGTAATTTCTTCCAAAGCCGTTTTTCACATTGACAATATCGTCCTTAAATCCAAGATTTTGAACGTCTTCTTTTAGTATAATTTCCATGATCAGCTTTTTTTACTTTAATAAATCTCCCACATAGGGCATTAACGCAATATGGCGTGCCCTCTTGACCGCCTGTGCAACTTTACGTTGGTACTTCATGGAAGTTCCGGTAAGCCTCCTTGGCAACAGTTTGCCTTGTTCGTTTACCAGTTTCATTAAAAAATCAGGATCCTTGTAATCGATGTATTTGATCCCGGACCTTTTAAACCTGCAGTATTTTTTCTGGGTATTGGTCTCTATGTTTAACGGGGTCAGATACCTGATCTCACCATCCTTCTTGCCTTTTGCCTGTTGTTGTAATGTTGCCATATCCTTACGCTTTTGCCTTTAGTTTTGTTCTTCTCTTCTCTGCCCACAATACGGCGTGTTTGTCTAACTTAACGGTGAGAAAACGCATAATGCGCTCATCCCTTTTAAACTCCTGCTCATAAGGTGCAATGACTTCACCGGGTGCGGTAAATTCAAACAAGTGATAAAACCCACTTTTTTTGTGTTGAATAGGATAGGCCAGTTTCTTCAGGCCCCAGTTCTCTTTGGTGACCATGGTGGCACCATTCTTTTTAAGGAAATCTTCAAATTTCTGTACTGTTTCCTCTATCTGGGTATCAGATAGAACGGGATTTAAAATGAAAACAGTTTCGTAATGATTCATATTGCTATCTATTTTTAGGAGCGCAAAAGTAAGAAATAATCCAACTAATTACAAGAAAACGGAAAAATCTTCGTTATAGCTAGAAGAATCATAAATTGAACTTAACCTAAACCAAATCTTATGTTCATTACCAATTATACAGGATTTACTGCATTGTTTACAACTTTTGTTGGTACGCAAGGTGTTTTTTCTGTAATTTGTTAATGATTTAACCCCACAAATCGACCCTTTTATGAAATTAAGAAGTATTGTTGTTGATGATTCATCCATGCAGCGTATGGCAGTTGCAAAGTTAGTGAATAATCACCCGAACCTAGCCCTGGTTGCCGAATACAGTAATGCTATTGAAGCAAAGAACGGCATCAAAAATAACGAGATAGACTTAATTTTCCTGGACGTTGAAATGCCTATTATCAGCGGATTTGACCTACTCGAATCACTGGAAATGCGGCCACAGGTAATCCTGATCACCGGAAAGCCCGATTATGCGCTGAAAGCGTTTGACTATGATGTGACAGATTACCTGCACAAACCCATTACCATGGCACGCTTTGATGCGTCCGTAAAAAGGGCCATTGCCAAATTCGAACAACTGCATAAGGCTCCGGAAGATGAAGAGCACATCTTTGTAAAAAGCAACCTGAAGAAAAGGAAGGTTATCCTTAATGATATCAAATGGATCGAAGCCCTGGGGGATTATATCAAATTGGTAACGGATGAAGCCAATATCGTCATCCTGTCCACTATGAAGGCTTTTGAAAAACAATTGCCGGAAGATAAATTTCTCCGCATCCACAAATCCTATATTGTCAATCTGGAAAAGATTGAAAAATTCAACAGCAAAAATGTGGAGGTCAGTGGCCGCTCCATCCCACTTAGCAGGAACAAAAAATCCGAGCTGGCTGAAGCACTGAGCAATGTCTGACTACAGGTGGTCTACATTGTAGATCACGCGTACACTTCTATATTGAGAAATAGCATGGAAGGATTTATGAATCCGTTTTATGCTATTTTTTGTGTTTGGCAGGGACTGTCCCTTTGGTATTTTGATAAGGATATGTTTGATGTATTGATTGCGGATCCTGGCAATGACCGGAAATTCCGGGCCCAGGATACCGGATCTGAAAACAGTCCGCAGGGCTTGTCCGAACCATTCAGCTGCCTCATTCAACCTGTTGTATTCCTTGTGTTTAAAGGTAACCCGGATCAACCGGTTCGCAGGCGGGTACGCGAATTGTTCCCGTTCATACAACTGCTCCTGAAACATTCCTTCAAAATCCTCCGTTGTGACCTGTTGCAGGATCTGGTGATGGGGGTTATACGTCTGGATAATGACCGTGCCCCTTTTTTGGGTCCTTCCAGCCCTGCCCGCTACCTGGGTCAATAGCTGAAAACTCCTTTCATGAGCCCTGAAATCGGGGAAATTCAGCAAATTATCAGCATTCATGATGCCCACCAGGTTTACATTCCGGAAATCAAGTCCTTTGGTGAGCATTTGTGTCCCTACCAATATGTCCAGCTCCTGTTGTTCAAAAGCAAGGATGATCTTTTCATAAGCATGCTTGCCGCGGGTGGTATCCAGATCCATCCTGCCTGTCCGGATGCCTGGGTAAAGCCCCTTCAATTCTTCTTCTACCTGCTCCGTTCCAAATCCTTTGGTATCCAGGGTATAACTCCCGCAGGCCAAACAATTCTCCGGTAGTGCCGTGTGGTAGCCACAATAATGGCAGCGCAGCGCTTTGAGGTGCTGATGGTAGGTAAGGCTGACATCACAGTTGGGGCATTGGGGGGAATGGCCGCAGGTCGTACACTCAACGATGGGGGCATAGCCCCTGCGGTTCTGAAACAAAATAACCTGTTCCCCGGCTTCAAGTGTTTCAGTGATAGCTTCCTGAAGGCGTTCGGAAAAATGTCCTTTCATTCGTTTTTTCCGCATTTGTTCCCTGATGTCTACCAGTTCCATTTCCGGCATCAGTACATTCCCAAACCGCCTGTCGATCCGGGCATACCCGTATTTGCCGGTACGCACGTTGAAAAATGTTTCAATACTGGGGGTTGCAGAGCCCAGCAGGACATTGCTCTTGTGTATGCCGCCCAGCATGATGGCCGCATCCCGTGCATGGTAACGGGGTGCAGGATCGAATTGTTTATAGGAGCCATCATGTTCTTCATCAATGATGATCAGGCCCAGATCGGAATACGGGAGCAACAAGGCAGAACGGGCTCCGATGATCAGTTGCGCCTTTGGTTTTTTCTGCAAAACATGCTGCCAAACCTCTACCCGTTCCTGCACATTGTACCTCGAATGGTAAACTGATATCCTCTCGCCAAAATAGGCTTGTAAACGAACAATCAACTGGGTGGTCAGGGCAATTTCCGGCAAGAGATACAGGGCCTGCCGGCCCGTATCAAGACAGGCCTCCAAAAGCTTGACATACACCTCCGTTTTGCCTGAGGACGTGACCCCGTGGAGCAAGGTTACCTTGTTGTCCTTAAAACCGGATTGAATTGTATCCAGTGCTTGCAGTTGCAGTTCATTGAGGGACTTAAGCGGAGCCATATCCCCTTCCGGGGTAAAAATTACCCTGTCTGTTCGGATTTCGTATTCCTCAAATACCCCTTTATCGATCAGTGCCTTCACTACAGCCCGTGAAATCCTTCCGGCCTTTTCCAGCTGCTTTGTCCTTACTGGCTTTCGTGTTTGCGCCTGGAGCTGGAACAACGCCAGCACAGCCTGCACCTGCTTGGGAGCACGCGCAAGTGTCTCCAGCAGTACTTCCAGGCTTGGTTCATTCTCATAGGCTGCAGCCAGTTTTATATTCCGCACCATTTTAGGCTTGTATAATTCCGGCAGGTCCTCCTTCAGGACAATGGCATTGATCTGTAAGAGCCTGTTGAGTATGGGCATTACCGACTTTTTCTCCAATATGGCGATGACATCACCCACACGCAGGGCAGCCTGGTTTTCAAGTGCTTCCAGGATCAGGTATTCCTCATCCTTCAGCGGGTGATCCTCTATATTAAAAGTCTTGTCTTTAAGGATGACAGTCTCGCTCTCCAGTAAAAGGGCGCCAGGCACCGCACTTCTGAAAACTTCTCCAAGGGTACACATATAATAAGCTGCAACCCATTCCCAATGTTTTAACTGCTGTGCAGTTACGATGGGTGCCGTATCAAGGATGCTGTGGATTTCCTTGGCTTCGTATGCTTCCGGGGGGGTTTGGTGAAGTTGATGAACAAGGGCGGTGTAGACTTTCGACTTTCCAAACGGGACGGCGACGCGCATGCCTGCCTGTAAAACATGTGCTTCCTCGCCGGTAAGCTGATAGGTAAAAAGGTTTTCTAATGGTATGGGGAGGATTACATTTACATAATATGCCATCGTTTATTGCTTGCTACCCTTTCACCCTTAACCAGGTTTGGGTACGGTAGAGGAATGCCATATAGCCCCGTACCATCAATTCATCCGGATTGTCGGGGTTAAGCCAAATTTTACAGCGGAAGGTCATGGCCTGCTGCGGGTCGAAAAGGGTTTTCCCTTTCCATTCGCCATCGTCGGATTCTTTCAGCCCCTCAATGATCTTCATACCGATGATCGGCTGGTCTTTACGATCTCCTTCGCAGTTGTCACACACGGCATTTTCCATGCCCTTTTCAAGGATCTTTTCAACATGACCATGCATGAGCCCGTCTTCCTCATATACCTTGATCACTGCCTTCGGTTTCCCGGTGCGGTCATCGATAGTTTTCCATTTACCGAAAACATCCTGGGCAGGGGAGGTCAGACAATAACATAGCAGTATGAGGGTAAGGGATATTTTAGTGGGGGACATCATTTTTCTGGTGCTTATTTCTTAAAAAATTGAGCGTTGCGTTCAGTTCAAAACCGAGCAGTAATATATTCGAATTCAGCCATATGTAAACCATCAGGATCAATAAGCCCCCAAGGGCGCCATACAATTCATTGTAATTGGCTATTTTTTCAACATAGACCCCGAAAAGGTACGAAGTTAAAAGGAATAGCAAGGTAGTCAAAAGTGCTCCATACGAGAAAAATTTTGCCTGTTTTCCCTCTGCAGTGCCGAAATAATACAATATGGCGGTCGTCAGGTAGGTCAGCAGTATAAAAAACAGCACTTTTCCAATCTGTGCACCGCGTATTTCTCCTTCTTCCAAAACATAGCCCCCTGTCCTGGCTGCGAAGTCACTTAAATATTTAAGGATATAGACTTCAAAATAAAGGTAAAATACCGCCCCCACGATAATGAGCACAGATAAGATCAACCCTACCATAAGGGCATAGGCATATTGTTTAAAAAAATTGCGGGTAAGCATTATATGATAAGAACTTTCAAATCCGCCGAATATTGCGTTGACCCCGTTCGCCATTAAAAAGATGGAAAACAAAAAAGATGATGAGAGCAATCCCCCGCTTTTCTGGTCCTTTATCTGGCTATAGATCTCGCCGAAATATTCCCCGGTTGCTTTCGGGAGAAAGGATTCGAGGAACGCCAGAAACTGGGCATCAAAATTTTCATTGCCCACGCTGACATATTGTATAAGAAATGGGGCCAGTGTAATCAGGAAGATCATCAGCGGGAACAATGCCATAAACAAGTTAAAGGAGATGGCACTGGCGCGGATAGAGAGTGTTCCCTGGACTATCCCCCTGAAATAGATCTGTATCAAACCATACAGGGATAGCCCTTCAAAGGCCGGGAGTTTGAAATCCTTCAGGAATTGAACCAGATGGTCTAGCTGCAGCAGCTTTTTGAGATTAAGGACGAACTTTCCCCACATCTAAACCGCCTTTAAACTGAGGTCTTTATTATAGACCGAATGGGTAAGGGCACCGGAGGAAATATAATCAACCCCGCATTCTGCATACCGCCGGATTGTCATTTCGTTTATATTCCCCGAGGATTCTGTAAGGCAGCGGTCACCGATAAGCCGGACTGCGGTTTCGGTGTCCTCATAGTTGAAGTTATCCAAAAGGATGCGATACACCCCATCTGACTGCAAAATCTCCTTTACCTCATCCAGGTTACGTGCTTCCACGATGATCTTCAGGTCGCGCCCGGTTGTTTCCAGGTATTCCTTTGACTTCCGGATCGCAGGTGTGATCCCCCCTGCAAAATCGATATGATTGTCCTTTAACATGATCATGTCATAGAGTGCAAACCTGTGATTTTCCCCACCGCCAATGCGCACCGCCCATTTTTCAAGGGCACGGATCCCCGGAGTTGTTTTACGGGTATCCAGTATTTTTGTGCCTGTCCCTTCCAGCAGCCGTACATACTGACGGGTTTTTGTAGCAATGGCACTCATCCGTTGCATGGCGTTCAATACCAGGCGCTCTGCTTTTAAAATACTCTGGGAACGCCCTTCCACATAGAAAACAATGTCCCCCTTCCCTACTTCACTTCCATCTGCTATCAAAACCTCCATTACCAGTTCTTTATCTACATGATCAAATACGTCTTTTGCAAAAGCAACTCCGGCGATGATCCCTTTATCCTTGACCAGGAGTTGGGCTTTACCTGTAGCATCGGCCGGGATACAGGCCAGGGAACTGTGGTCCCCATCCCCTACATCTTCCCTGATGGCATTTGCAATGATCAAATCTAATTCCATCCTGAACTGTGCTTCTGATATCATAGCCGCTTTTTGTAGTACGCTAAATTACTAAATTGTTTTGGTTGAAGCCGCTACATTTAACGGTGCATCCGGTCCTGTAAAAAGTAAGGCCTAATACCGTGTTATTCGCTGCATGAACCTTACTGCTGCCGTCGCTTAGACCAGGAATTAACGCCCCGGTGCCTTGGAAATTCAGGACCTTAAAACTACCTTTGCCTATGACCATTAAGCTGCTAGCCATAGGGAAGACCGACGATAAGGAACTCCGGTCCCTGATCGCATCCTATGAAAAAAGACTGAACCATTATATCCGGTTTGAACTGGAAGTAATCCCGGATTTAAAAAATACCAAAAACCTCAGTGAAGGAAAGCAAAAGCAGCAGGAAGGCCAGGCCCTCCTGCAGAAACTGCAGCCCGGGGACACGCTTGTCCTGTTCGATGAGCGCGGCAGGCAATTTACCTCAGTTGCCTTTAGCGCTTACCTGCAAAAGCACATGAATTCGGGATTAAAGCAACTGGTCCTGGCTATCGGGGGGCCCTATGGGTTTAGCCAGGACGTTTACGATGCGGCTGCAGGGCAGCTTGGATTGTCTAAAATGACTTTTTCACACCAGATGGTACGCTTATTTGTTGTGGAACAACTTTACCGGGCATGTACCATATTGAGAAATGAACCTTATCATCACCGATAAACATGAAAAAAGCGCTGGACCGGTTTTCGGAGCAGGCAGGGATGTATAAAAAATTCCGGCCGAACTACCCGGCTTCCCTATACCGGGAAATCCTGAGGATAACACCCGGACGTGGAGTTTGCTGGGATTGTGGTACCGGCAACGGGCAGGTGGCAATGGAATTGTCGCGCCATTTTAAAGCCGTGTATGCCACTGACATCAGTGAGCAACAGCTCGCCCGGGCCCCGAAACTTCAGAATGTATACTATGGAGTGGAACGGGCTGAATCAACCGGGTTCCCGGACAGTTGTTTTGATCTGATTACGGTGGCCCAGGCAATCCACTGGTTTGATATCCCCTGTTTCTACCAGGAAGTCAGGAGGGTCGGGAAACCCGGCGCCATTCTGGCCGTTTGGGGCTATGGGCTGCTAAAGGTATCCCCCGGGATCAACCGGCTTATCCATCGGTTTTATGATTCGGTTGTTGGTCCATACTGGGATTTCGAGCGAAAATATATTGAAGCGGGCTATGAAACAATTGGGTTTATTTTCCCGGAAATTCAACTTGCCCAAGGCTTCATGATTGAGAAGAACATGGACCTGGCAGACCTCCGGGGCTACCTGAATTCCTGGTCTGCCGTGCAGAACTATATCAAAGAGATAGGTACAAACCCCGTTGGAGAATTAGTGGACCAGCTCCTGGAGTATTGGCCTGAAGGGTCCAAAAAAGGAGTTAGCTTTCCGGTTTTCATCAAGGCAGGAAAGATCGTGAAATAGAGACCGGAACGATTTGTTATCTAATATAAAACCCTGAATTTTATGGTGTTTTCAACCTTTTTAAGGGCCTTGATGACTTCTTTGTTATATTCCTTATCCAGGTCCGTTATAACATAGCCAACCTCATTATCGGTAGACAGGTATTGCCCGGTGATATTCATATTGAATTCGGCCAGTACCTTATTGATCCGGGCCATGATACCGGGGACATTCTTATGGATATGCAGGAATCGGTGCGCATTGTTTTGTTTGGGCAGGCGGATGTTTGGAAAATTCACTGCATCGACCGTACTGCCGGAATTCATATAATCCATTATTTTGTTCGGAACAAAATCGGCGATATTCCGCTGTGCTTCTTCCGTGCTGCCACCAACATGGGGCGTAAGGATAACATTATCCAGGCCTTTTAGTTCTGTCTCGAAAGGACCGTTGCCAATGGGTTCTTCAGGATACACATCAATCGCGGCCCCGGCGAGTTTATTTGTTTTCAAGGCGTTTACCAGGGCAGGGATGTCTACCACAAAGCCCCTTGATAAATTAAGGAGCATGGCCCCGTCGCGCATCTGTCCGATTTCCCGCTCCCCAATAAAATTGCGGTTTGATTTGTTGTCATCCACATGCAGGGAAACCACATCAGAAACATTGAGCAGGTCTTCGAGGGTATTGCATTTTACGGCATTCCCCAGGGCCAGCTGGTCATCAATGTCATAATAATATACCCGCATCCCCATGGCTTCCGCCAGCACAGATAACTGTTTACCGATATTGCCATATCCGATGATCCCCAGGTTCTTTCCACGGATCTCCCTTGAATTGATAGCAGTTTTATTCCATTGGCCGGAATGGATTTCCGTGCTTCTTGAAAATACGTACCGCATCAACATGATGATCTCGCCAATGGCCAGTTCCACCACGGAACGCGTATTGCTGTAGGGTGCATTGAATACCACCACCCCTTTGCGTTTGCATCCCTCCAGATCAATCTGTGTGGTACCGATGCAAAAGGCACCCACAACCAGGAGTTTATTGGCGGCGGCAAGGACCTTTGCAGTGACCTGGGTTTTGGAACGGATACCCAATACATGCACGCCCCTGATCTTTTCCACCAATTCATCTTCAGACAAGCTGCTCTTGATAAGTTCCACCGCAAAGCCATCTTCTGAAAGATTGTGAAAAGCGGCCGGGTGTACGTTTTCCAACAACAAAATTTTGATCCTGTTCTTAGGATAGGAAATGTTCCTGGGCAGGTCATTCACAAAAAGAAATTCATCCATGTTCGGAGTAATATGATCCGCATTGCTGGCAGCTTTTTCCCGGTGCACATTTTCGGTATAGGCAAAGAACTTATCCGCTATCCCGGCTTCGCGCATGACATAATCACTGTAACCGTCCCCAATTACCTGCACTTCCCCTTCCAGGTTCAGCTTTTTCAGGCACTCGATCTTCCCGTTGTGGGAAGCCAGGACATTATCCTCATCAAAACCAACGATGTTGCCATCTGCATCAAATTCAAAGGTATTGGCAAATACCCTTTCAGAAGGGATGTTGTATTCCTTTACAATGGGGTCTATAAATTCTTTGAAGCCACAGGAGATCACATAAATATCATCCGAGTATTTCTCAAAGAATTCCCTGTTGGAAGCGATGGATTTGGAGATTTTCTGCCGCAGTTCGGTAACCAAACCATCCAGATCATCCCTATGAGCCTGTAATAATTGTATCCTTCGTTCAAGGGATTCGGTAAAAGAGATATCCCCGTCGATCCCCAAATTGGTTATGCGCCGGATCTCACCGATTATTTCGTCCCTGTTTGCCTTACCCTGCAGGGTCATCTCTGCAAGGACATCGAGTGCTTCCACCCGGGTCAGCGTACTGTCAAAATCAAATACATACTTTCTGCCCACTTCAGCCATCCATTAAAAAATTAAGCCGTAAAAGTAAATATTTTATTGGTCTCCTGTTTGGAATGTAGTTTAATTTTAGGGTGCGGAGGGTAAGGTGGAGGGTTTGCTGACAATATCTTTTATAAACCCTGTTATTTTTAGGAATCTGTAAATGCGTAGGATACTGAGCTATAGATTCAGGTAAATCATACCCGTAACAATAGCCAAACCAAAACTCATCAGGGTGCCAATCAGGATATATTCCGTCAGTTTTCGGCTGTTGCTTTCTTTAAGGTCGTTAAAACGAAATACGGATTTCGCGGTGATTAGCAACCCGATTGCCTCCCACCGGCCCATTATAATAAACAGCAAAACAAACAGCCGTTCGATGATGCCGATATACTTCCCTGCATTCGGCAGGGATTTGTGGTCCAGTTCTATTTGTTCCGACATGCTTTCCAGGAGTTTACTCATAACGATCGCAGCCGGGAAAGTTACGAATACCACGGCAGTGACCAGCGGCCAGTTGAGCTGGTTGAACATTTGTTCCAGCTGTCCCCACAGGTTAGTGTAAAAAGCGACACAAAACAGGACCACAAGGTGCAGTAGCTGGTCCAGGAAAAAGGGGATGCTTTTGTTTTTGAACCATTGGATGGAATATAGTTTACCGAGGTCTATGAAATAATGGGAGAGGGCAATAAGCAATGCCGGTTTCCATGCCTCCAAATCCCAGAGAAGCAGCATTATCAGGCAGAAATGTATCAGTACATGGAGATAAAGGTATTGGGACCTGATCTTATTTGCCTGCTTATGGATCACCCATTTTAAGGGTTGGAGCAAAAAATCCCCCAGGAGGTGGGCCAGCAATAATTTGGTGAAAAGTATCATAGGCGGGTAATTTTTAGGGTTTGTGCGTAATAGGCCAGCAGTTCCTGAACAAGATCCAGACGTGCCCTTTTCTGGCGCTGGCTCACAGCCGATTGCTGGATATTGAGCTGCCGGGCGATTTCAGATTGGGGGCTATCCGGGAATTGCAGCGCCAGGGCAACAACCTCAGCTGAAACCTGGCTCCAGTCATCCATTATGTGCAGCGCCAGCTTAAGCATCAGGTTGAGCGTCGTATCGAAATCCGGGTTGCCCGTGGCGATGGCCATGGTGAGTTTGCGTTCTTTTAAAGTTTCGAATACATGTCCCGAACGTTGGTATGCCGGGCCATTGGAATCGCTCACACCGCTTCCAACGAAAGTTTCTTCCCCCAGCCCGATGCCTATCCGTACATCGAGGTTTTTAAGGGACCGGACCAGGGCTTTGACATGTATCGCAATGCCAAGGGCGGCCTCCGGGTGTGTTCTGATCTGGAATTCATCCCCCCGGTAAATCTCCCAGTCAGTGGGCGCGTCACCAAGGCCGGAAAAATAGTTCCTGAGTACGGCCATCCATACGGCTGTCTTGTGGTCTGCTGAATTGATGATGTCTCCTGTGATAATTCCGATCATACTATAAGCTAAAGTGCTAATATAGAATATTATTAGCTAATTTACTAATATTTTAATATATAAGTTAATAAACTAATATAATGCTGCTATAAGTAAAAGTACTAATACCCTTCAAAACCACCGCCTCACCTGAAGCAGGTATTGCTGGTAGGCCTTTCCAAATTTAGCGATCAGCGCTTCTTCTTCGGGAATGATCTGGAATTTATTCATATAAGCGACGAAAAAAGCAGCCACCACGGTATTGAAGGCATTTCCGAGGAAAAGCCCCCAGGCAAGCAGCAGCAGCAACAAGGCCAGGTACATAGGGTTACGGGAATACTGGTAGATACCATTGGTAACCAACCCGGAGGCTTTGGCAGGGGTCCTGGGATCAACAGAAGTCCCGGCCCTGTAAAACTGGATGACCGAAACCAGGCTTAGTACCACTGCCCCCAGTAAAAGGCCCATTGCCAGATAGCGCCTCCCAAGGAAATCAAAATAGCCTACCGGGAGGAATTTGTACAAAAGGTACATCCCTCCTGCAAACAGGACGCAAACAACAACCGGGGGGATCTTTAGCTTCATAGGCTTAAAATAACGGGGAATAAAAGTACTATTTTTGACAGAGTATAAACTATCCAAAAAGAAATACCTTCAATTCATGGAGTTCGTTTTTGCCACGCATAACCTGCACAAGTTACAAGAGATACAACACCTGCTGCCCCGCGACATTTCCCTGTTATCCCTGGCAGATATCGGCTGTAAAGAGGAAATTCCTGAGACGGAACCAACGCTGGAAGGAAATGCCCTGCTCAAAGCGGCGCACGTCTATACCCATTACAACTATGAGTGTTTTGCGGATGATACCGGCCTGCTCGTCGATGCCCTTGGCGGGGAACCCGGTGTACATTCTTCGCGCTATGCCGGGATTCGGGCGGATCCCGAAGCCAACATCGAGAAGCTGCTGCAGGCACTCGGGAGCCAGAAAAACCGAAAGGCACGCTTTGAAACCGTAATAGCCCTTCGGACAAAAAAAAATACGGTATTCTTCCGCGGTACTGTCCTGGGCGATATAACCCTCTCGAAATCTGGTAGTTCAGGCTTTGGTTACGATCCTGTTTTCCGCCCTGCGGGCTATAAAGAAACGTTTGCCGAGCTGCCCCTATCCGTAAAAAACAGGATAAGCCACCGGGCAATCGCATTTGGTAAACTCCTCCGCTATTTGAATACCACCCGCCAGGACTTGCTCTAAAGCACGGTTTCCCTACCACAGATCAGGAACTGGACATACCGGCAGTCCGTTATTCAGAAATAACGGTAATGGCTCGCCAAAACAGTAGCCATCAGGGGGGTTAGCCACACCTGGCAGGCGGTGGTCAATTCCAATAAAATCCACCCTACCTATAGCCATGTCGATATTTAGCAGTATCTTTGCCGCTCAAATGACGCCGCTGGTATAGCATGTGTTGCGCTGGGTCTGATAGGTTATAAGATAATCGCTCTAAGCAACATACCTTATTTGCGATTTAGTAAATTATAACGTATTATGACAAAGTTTAAAGCTCTGGGGCTGGAACAGCCCCTATTGGATGCTATTGCCGATCTTGGATTTGACATTCCCTCCGAGATACAGGAAAAAACAATCCCTATTTTATTGGAAGATGAAACCGACCTGGTGGCACTCGCCCAGACCGGTACCGGGAAAACAGCAGCATTCGGGTTTCCCCTCATCCAGAAGATCGATCCGAACAGCAGGACAACCCAGGGTTTGATCCTGTCGCCAACCCGTGAGCTTTGCCTTCAGCTCACCAATGAACTGCAACTATATGCCAAGTATATCAAGGGCATCAATATCGTTGCCATTTACGGCGGCGCCAGTATAACGGAACAAGCCAAGCAGATTAAACGGGGGGCCCAGATCGTGGTGGCTACTCCCGGACGGATGAAAGATATGATAGGCCGGCGGATCATCGATATCTCCAAAATTGATTACTGTATCCTGGATGAGGCAGATGAAATGCTGAATATGGGATTTTATGAGGATATACAGGACATCCTGTCCAATACGCCATCGGAAAAATCCACCTGGCTGTTTTCTGCCACCATGCCAAAGGAAGTATCTGTAATAGCCAAAAAATTCATGCATCAGCCCAGGGAGATCACGGTAGGATCCAAGAATTCCGGGGTGGATACAGTCCAGCATGAATATTATATCGTGGGGGGAAGGGATCGCTATCCCGCCCTGAAACGCCTTGCGGATACAAACCCGGGTATCTTTTCGGTGGTTTTCTGCCGGACAAAACGCGATACCCAAAAAGTTGCGGAAAAGCTGATTGAAGATGGCTATAACGCCGGGGCACTCCACGGGGATCTGAGTCAGAACCAACGCGATATGGTGATGAATTCATTTCGAAAAAAACAAATACAATTACTCGTTGCCACGGATGTGGCTGCCCGGGGGATCGATGTGGACGATATTACCCACGTTATCAATTACCAGTTACCCGATGAAATAGAAACCTATACGCACCGGAGCGGACGAACAGGTCGTGCCGGCAAGTCGGGGATTTCCATGGTCATTATTACACGCAGCGAATTGCGGAAAATAAACGCCATCGAAAAGAAAATACAACAGAAATTTATAAGCAAAAAGATCCCTACCGGCCTGGAGATATGCGAGATCCAATTATACCATCTTGCCAATAAGATCAGGAATACCGAGGTGGATGACAAAGTTAACCAATTCCTCCCCGCCATCCATGATGTATTGGATGGCCTGGACCGGGAAGAACTGATCAAAAAGATCGTAGCGGTTGAGTTTTCACGGTTCTTTGATTATTATAACCGAAGCAGTGACCTGAATGTCAGCGAACCAGCGGAAGGTCGTTCAAAAAGAAGCAGGGACAATTCCGAAGTTCAGCAAAACGGCTCGGTACGGTATTTCATCAACGTGGGCGAAAAGGACGGTTACGACTGGATGTCTTTGAAGGATTTTTTGCGGGATACCCTCGAAATAAACAAGGACGACATCTACAAGGTAGACGTAAAGGACAGCTTTTCATTTTTTAATACAGAAGCATCCTTAACGGAACTGATCCTGGCAACCTTTACAGATTTCAAGGTAGATGGCAGGTTTGTCAATGTTGAGATTTCCCAAAACCCCGGCGGCAGTGGCAGCGGGGGCGGCAGACGCAGCCGGGACAATAATAAAGGCAAGCGGCGCGGTGAGCGTTCCTACGAGAGACACGGTGGCAAAAGGAGGGAGTCCGCCGGTTCCGCAGTAGGTGGCAGACGGTCGGGCAAAAAAAAGAGCAAAAAAAGAGACGGCTTCTTTTAGTTAATTCTGTATTAAAAAATACGCTTCGGCGTATTTTTTAGTTTTATTGGTACCCTCATATTGAATGTTGTTCATGAAACACTATTTTATCCTCCTGGCATTTTTTACAGCTTATAACGGTATCTCACAGGATACGGAACCAGCAGCAGACCAGCAATTCGAAGCCGTTGTAATCAATGCACAAACAGGCGAGTCCATGGAAAGTGTACATGTGGTGAACCTCAACCAGGTCGTCGGCACCATAACCGGGAAGGATGGTGGATTTTCCATGAAGGCTGCCGTAAACGATACGCTCTATTTCTCCTATCTTGGGTTTAAATCCCAGAAGATCCGTGTTACCAACGACATGTTTAAGTTCAAAAACACAAAAATAGCCCTCACGGAACTTGCCTATGCCCTGGAAGAAGTTATCGTCAGGCCTTACCAGCTTACCGGTTACCTGGAAATCGATGTAAAGAACCTGCCCATCAATACGGCATATCAATACAGTATTTCAGGATTATCCAAGAGCTACGAGGCCGGGAATAAGAATCCAAGTGCGGTTACCAGGGTGCTGGGAGCCATTTTAAACCCCGCAGACCTCCTGCGCAACCTCTTTGGAAAGAAGCCAAATCAAATGAGGAAACTACGCCAAATGAAGGAGGACGATGAAATCCGGAATTTACTGGCTGCAAAGTTCGACCGGGAAACCTTAACGGAACTGCTCCAGATAGAAAAAGTAGATATTGATGATATCCTTTCCAACTGCAATTATTCGAATTCCTTTATTACTACAGCCAACGACCTGCAGATACTGGATGCCATCAGCAGTTGTTATGAGGAGTATAAGGTACTGAACAGGAAAAAATAAATTTTCTATTTCCCCCGGCATTTTATAGCTTTAGCCAAAATCCGCAACCATGAATAAATGGCTGATTGCACTGGCAATCCCTGCACTCTTTTTCGCATGCAAAGAAGAAAAAAAAGTACCGGTTATTGAACCCACCGTAATGTCTACCAGCCTCCCAAAATCCGAAAATACTGTTCCATTTGTCTGGGAAGGTGCCAACATTTATTTTTTACTGACCGATCGATTCTATAACGGCGATCCTGAGAATGACATCAATTTTGAGCGGACGAATCCTACAGGTCCTTTGCGGGGATTTATGGGAGGGGACCTTAAAGGGATCACCCAAAAAATAGAAGAGGGCTATTTCTCCAAACTTGGGGTGAATGCCATCTGGTTTACCCCTGTGGTGGAACAAATTCATGGCGATACAGATGAAAAAACCGGGAGCACGTATGGGTACCATGGGTATTGGGCCAAAGACTGGACCGTTCTGGACCCCAATTTCGGGACTAAGAAAGATCTTGAAAATTTAGTAAAGACCGCTCACGGAAAAGGCATCAGGATCCTGATGGATGTGGTGCTGAACCATACAGGGCCCGTGACCCCCTTAGACCCTGTATGGCCGGAAAATTGGGTCCGTACAGGTCCCACCTGCGATTTTACGAACTACGAATCCACCACGGCCTGTACGTTGGTAGACAATTTGCCGGACATCCGTACAGAATCTGATGAGCCGGTGGAATTGCCCGATGCCCTGCTGGCCAAATGGAAAGTGGAAGGCCGGCTGAGCAATGAATTGGATGAATTGCAGCTCTTTTTTGAACGGACAGGGTATCCAAGGGCACCAAGGTTCTACCTCATTAAATGGTTGACGGATTATGTCAATGACCTTGGGATAGATGGATTCCGGGTAGATACTGTCAAGCACGTGAACGAGAATGCGTGGTCAGAGTTGTACAAGGAAGCTTCCAATGCCTTCGAAACCTGGAAAAAGAAGCACCCGGATCAGATCCTGGATGAACAGCCCTTCTTTATGGTTGGGGAAGTATATGGTTATGGTATCTCCAATGGCCGGGAATACGATTTTGGTGATAAAAAAGTGGATTACTTCTCCCATGGATTCAAAAGCCTGATCAATTTTGAATTGAAGCACGATGCGCAAGATGATTATGAGACCATATTCGCCAAATACAGTAAACTGCTTCATGGTGAACTCCAGGATAAAAGCGTATTGAATTATCTTTCTTCCCATGATGACAATGCCCCATATGACAAAGCACGCAAGAAACCGTATAAGGCAGCAAACGTCCTGTTACTGACCCCGGGCGCATCCCAGATCTATTATGGGGATGAAACGGCGCGAAGTTTGATCGTAGAAGGTACGGTTGGCGATGCAACCCTCCGTTCTTTTATGAACTGGGATCAGCTGGACAGCGTTCCTGCCACCCGTCAAATTCTGGAACATTGGCAAAAACTCGGGCAGTTCCGCAACAACCACCCCGCGGTGGGTGCCGGGAAACACAAACGTTTGGGAAAGGCGCCCTATGTTTTTAGTCGGACCTATACGGACGGGGAATACAAGGACAAAGTTGTCATTGGCCTGGATCTGCCCAAAGGGAAAAAATCCCTGTGGGTCAAAGGATTCTTCGGGGATGGCACCAAACTATATGATACCTATTCACAAACGGAGGTGGAAGTAAAATATGGTAAAGTACAATTGGAGAATGATTTTGACATTGCGCTTCTGGAAGTTGCCGGCGAGCACTAAGATCACTTCAGGGAATGCAGGGCGATGCGGTTGCCTTCCGTATCCCGGATCAACGCCATAAATCCATGTCCTCCCCCTATTTCTGTTTTATTACGCAGTATTTCACCCCCTGCCGCGCCGGTCCTGCCCAATTCCCCTGCAACATCGGTGCATGAAAAATAGACCAGGGCACCCTGTGAATCACTGGGGGAATACATGGCATGTTTTACCAGCGAGCCGGAAGCACCCGGCTTGGCAGGATCTCCCGGGAACCAGCCCATGATAAATCCGTCCATGTCATGGATAGAGATTGCTATTCCGAAAACGGTTTCATAAAATTTTTGCGCCCGGTCCATGTCGAGCACAGGAATCTCGAACCATCCAACCATATTGTTTTCCATCACTGCTGTTTTTTTTCCATCCTGTTTTTAAGCGCGGCCAATCCCTCCTCAAAATCCTTCCCAACCATCTTATCCATACTCATAAACAACATCATGATGCTCATTGGGAATTTATTCTTTCCTGAAAACCCCCAGGTAACCCTGGTCTTGGTTCCGTCCAGGTCCGCTGCAGTAATATAACAGTCTGAGGTAGATTTCCACGGCTTGAGAAACCGGAGTTCTGAATCGATCCGCTCCCCGGAAACAATTCTGGTAATTTCCTGTTCCCCCTCCCCTACTTCCTTGTTTCCCTTCCAGTAACTGACACAACCCACTTCCCCGTCCTTGCCTGTAAATTTTTTTTCCATACCAGGGTCTTTTTTCGCCCATGGAGACCATTCATCCTGGTTTTTCAGGTATTTCAAATATTCGAAAACCTGGTTCCGGGGCCTGCCAATGTCAATAGTCCTGAAAACGTTATAGTTTTTGGGTGCAATTATGGCCAGCAGCAGGATCAGCACAACAATCCCCGCAAGAATATACAGAATGACAGTCATTTGTTTAGTATGTGTACGTTAGCTGTATCAAGTTACCAAAAAATTCACTTTCCCTGATAGAATCGCTGAACTATTTTTGGGCTCCCTTTGATTGATTTTTTGGTCCAGTCCAGCCGTTTTTCAAGTATCTCCGATTCCGTCAATCCCCAGGCGGTTTCCGAAAGCCTGAGCCTGCTGGTCAATTGCTGTAAGATTATGGCTGCCGAAACGGAAACATTGAGGCTCTCCGTAAATCCCACCATGGGTATTTGTAAAAATCCATCGGCCGCTGTCAAAACATCCTGACTCAGGCCTTCTTTCTCCGTTCCGAAAAACAATGCGGTTTTCACATCCAGTTCGAAACTGTCCAGGGGGCAGGCACCCGTGTCCGGAGTGGTAGCGATTAACCGGTACCCTTTTTCCCGCAGTGCCATAATGCATTCCCGGGTTGCAGGATACCTGTGTACATCTACCCATTGCTGTGCCCCAAGAGAAATTTTCTTATCCAGCCGCTTCCCATATCTTGCTTCGATGATATGGGCATCCTGCACACCAAATACCTCACAGCTCCGGATCACCGCACTGGTATTGTGCAGCTGGAATACATCCTCCATCACCACTGTCAGGTACCGGGTACGCTTGGCCAGAACCGTTGCAAACCTTTCCTTGCGCTCCGGGGTAATGAAACCCTCCAAATAGTGCAGCAGTTCTAAATCTACCATATATCTAAGATAAGAAAACAGTATATTTATGGAGGTAGTGAATCAAGGTATGCGGAAAAACATTGTAGTATTGACGGGGGCCGGAATGAGTGCGGACAGTGGCCTTAAAACCTTCCGGGATGCCGACGGGCTATGGGAAGGACATAATGTTATGGAAGTGGCTTCCCCCCAGGGATTTTCACGGGATCCTGCCATGGTCCTGGATTTTTATAATGCACGGCGACGGCAACTCCTGACAGCCGCTCCCAACAAGGGGCACTATGCACTTGTGGCACTTGAAGAGCACTACAATGTGACCATCATCACCCAAAATGTGGATGACCTTCACGAGCGTGCCGGCAGTTCCAGGGTATTGCATCTTCACGGCGAACTGCTCAAAGTCCGCAGCACTGGTGATCCTTCCCTGGTAATGGTATGGCGCAAGGACCTTTACCTCGGGGATAAGTGTAAAAAAGGATTCCAGCTACGGCCACATATTGTATGGTTTGGGGAGGAGGTACCGCTATTGGAGCATGCTGCCGAAATTACGATGGAAGCGCACAAACTGATTGTTATCGGCACCTCGATGCAGGTATATCCCGCTGCCAGCCTGATGCACTATACAGCCCCATTGACCCCCATCTTTTTTGTGGATCCCAAACCTACCGTTTCGGCTTCCGGCAGGGACAACCTTACCCTTATAGCAGAAAGGGCAGCTACAGGGGTTCCCCCGCTTGTTAAATCGCTGATCGGCGAGGCATCCTGATTTCCGATCGGGTCCTCTCAATCCCTGCTTCATTGGTATCAAAGTATGGGGGCAGCAGAAAAAAGGCTCAACTTGTGGATTTTTACTATTTTCATCATCTGAATACCATACACTAGCAACTTTTGGATCAGACTGAACTATACAGGTCACTGGAGCGGGCAGACCATTCCAGGCAGGGACGAATGGTAATTGCCCGGAGGATAGCCCGGTCCCACAGTTTGGTAAAACCACTTCTCGACCTGGCTTTTAATACGAATGACCCTGTTTCAATCAAGGCCTGCTGGGTGCTTGATTTCACGGTCCGGGAACAGGTCTCTTTAATTCATCCCTATATGGACCGCTTTACTGCCCAAATCCCGCATGTTCATAATGAATCAGCCATCAGACCGCTTGCCAGGATCTGTGAATACCTGATGCAGGACTATTTTGCCCCTGCAGGCGGAATAACACGCAATGTCCTTACCCTGGAACATATGGAAAAGATGGCTGCCGTATGTTTTGACTGGCTTATCGGTAACCACAAAGTGGCGGCCAAAGCATATTCAATGAGCTGTTTGTTGTTACTGGGCCGGAAATTCAGCTGGATCCACCCGGAACTTCGGCATATCCTGGAACAAAATTATCAAAATGAAAGTGCTGCCTATAAAGCCAGGGCCCGGTATGTTTTCAGCCGGCTTAAAATTAAGCATTAAAATGGCTTCTGCTCTGGGCTGGAACTCCTAAATTCCAGGAACCCATTATCAAAGATGTTGTTAAGCCTGGAACTTCCACAGGATTACATTTATAACTTTCCGGGTAATGCCTATCTTTGCATCTTTCCGGAAGTAAAACACGTACCAACAGATGTCCTTAAACCAACTAAACGCAATATCTCCCATTGATGGCCGCTACAGAGGCCAGGTGGAATCCCTCTCCTCCTATTTTTCTGAAGAAGCGCTGATCCGGTACAGGGTAAAAGTAGAAATAGAATATTTCATAACCCTTTGCGAATTGCCTTTACCCCAGCTTAGCGGGGTAAACCCATCCCGCTTTCCGGAAATCCGGAAGATCTATGAAGACTTCCGGACGGCAGATGCGCTGGAGATAAAGGATATTGAAAAGCGGACCAATCACGATGTGAAGGCCGTGGAATATTTTATCAAACAAAAATTTGAAGCCCTCGGGTTGGGACCTACCAAGGAATTCATACACTTCGGGCTTACTTCCCAGGACATCAACAACACCGCCATCCCCCTCTCCCTGAAGGATGCGGTGAACGAAGTCTATGTGCCGCAATTCCGGGCGTTGCATACCCGCCTGAAGGATCTGGCAGAAGAATGGGCCCAGGTACCCATGTTGGCCCGTACACACGGACAACCGGCATCCCCTACCCGACTGGGTAAGGAAATTTCCGTTTTCGCAGAACGCCTGAAAGAACAGTTCAATTTGTTGAACGATATTCCCAGTGCCGCTAAATTCGGAGGGGCTACCGGCAATTACAATGCCCACAAAGTGGCCTATCCGGAAATCGACTGGCGGAAGTTTGGCCAGAAATTTGTTCAGGAAAACCTGGGGCTGCACCATTCATTCCCTACAACCCAGATAGAGCATTATGACCATATGGCAGCGCTTTTTGATTGCCTTAAACGAATCAACAATATTATCATTGATCTGGACAGGGATTGCTGGAGTTATGTATCGATGGATTATTTTAAACAAACCATCAAAGCCGGAGAAGTGGGATCCTCCGCGATGCCGCATAAAGTGAACCCGATCGATTTTGAAAATTCAGAAGGCAACCTGGGAATGGCCAATGCACTGTTTGAACACCTTTCCGGTAAATTACCTATTTCCCGGTTGCAGCGCGATCTTACAGACAGCACCGTGCTCCGTAATATAGGGGTTCCCCTGGCGCATACGCTCATCGGCTTCAAAGCCACGTTAAAGGGTCTTGATAAACTGCTTCTGAACCCCGAACGGATCGCAGGGGACCTCAATGGGAACTGGGCCGTCGTGGCAGAAGCCATTCAAACGATACTCCGGCGGGAACAGTATCCAAACCCCTATGAAGCTTTAAAGGGATTGACCCGGACCAATGAGGCAGTAACACAAACCTCCCTGATCGAATTTATTGACACCCTGGAGGTCTCTGAGGGTATTAAAAAAGAATTGAAATCTATAACCCCGGCAAATTATACCGGGATTTAACCCGGATAAATTAGGGAAGGAGTAACATGACGAGGGAGAATCCGTCCCTGGATCAAATATTTATATATAATTTCCCATAAAAATAAGATATAATCCTTATTTTCCATTTTGTTGAAAAAATCAAAACTATATCTAAAGTACTGTTATACATGGAAATGAAATTCTCCATTCAGGAATCCCTGTCCAAACTCTGGGTAAAACTGGAGGGGTGGCTGGATGCCATGATTTTGAAGCTCCCTAATATTATTATGGCTATCCTGGTGATGGTGGCATTTTATTTTATCGCCAGGGGAATACGGAGGCTGTTTAAAACCGTATTGCTAAAACGGGTAAGCCAGGTATCCATTCAGGAGATAATCAGCAAAGTGGTTTTCATCGTGGTATTGCTTATTGGTTTTTTTATGGCCCTGGGGGTCCTGGAACTGGACAAGGTCCTTACCAGCATCCTGGCGGGTGCCGGTGTGATTGGCCTCGCTATTGGCCTGGCACTTCAGGGGACACTGAGCAATACGTTTGGAGGCCTCGTTTTGTCCTTTATGCCCAATATCAAGATCAATGATTTTATTGAAGCAGACGGTACGGCCGGCTTTGTGGACGAGATTAGCTTGCGCAATATCGTACTGAGGCGTCCGGATAACAATTACGTAGTGATCCCCAATACCAAGTTTATTGAAGGATCGTTTACAAATTACTCCCTCAGCTCCCGGTCACGGATTGTAGTGAGTTGTGGTGTTGGTTATGAAAGTAATTTACAGGAGGTGGAAGACATGACCGTCAGCGTCATTGCCAAGCATTTTGATCAGAAAAATAACGAGGAAGTCGAATTCTTTTATACTGAATTCGGGGATAGTTCCATCAATTTTATTGTTCGGTTCTGGATAGACATGGTCAACAGTAAGCAGGAACATGCAGCCCGGCATATAGCGGTGAAATTGATAAAAAGCACGTTCAACGAGCGGAAAATCAACATCCCATTCCCAATCAGGACACTCGATTTCGGTAAAAATGACCTTAGTGTGGAAGTTAAAAACGGCCCAAAAAATAAAGGAAGTTCAGCATGATAGCCGGCCGGTGCAATAGCTGTCCCATGCCAATCATCAAGCCGGGTATTTGTTTATGGCTTAACCTTTCAGGAATTTACCTATTTCCCCGAGGCCTTCGCCTTTATAATCTGATTTCCGGATGGCCTGCATCAACTGCATCATCTGGGCCGGATTCATGTTGTTGCCCAATACACGAATCAGGGCGAATCCTTTTTCGTCACTACTGCCGTAAATGATCACCTCATCAATGGCATCTTCATCCCCGAGGTATTTTATGACCCCCTTTCCATAAGGAGAGTTTAGTTTCATCAACTCCACAAAATCGTCGTCTTTTAAAATGGCATTGACCTTCTCCTTTTCTATCTGGTATTCCGCTGCATTGTCTGAAGTTATACGAAACGCCAAAACATTGAGTTTACGCAGGGATTGCAACGCATTTCGCTGGGAAGCTGATAGTTCCACACTGTCCATATTCAGAATGCTGGCAGGTACATCCAGGGATATAAAATTGGGGTTCTCGGCACTGTCAACATAATATTCCTGAAGGCTTTGTGTTGAGGAACATGCGTATAGTGCCAAAGAAACCGTGAGGGCTATAAATGCCTGAAAGAGTATTTTTTTCATTGCTGTATGTTTAGGGTACTCCTGAAATTATTGATTTTACTGTTATGCAACCTATTTACCGGCCTTATTCAATTCGCGTGGCAGGTCCATTTTTTTGGTCAGGCTTCCTATTTTCTTCAGGTCGATATCCCCGGTCATGGTAAGGAGCACGGTTTCGATATTCCGCCCACCCGGGCCAGCTTTCACCTTGTCCAGACCGGTTACCAACATGAGAAGTTCCTTTACATGGTCCTCATCCCGCCCACTTTGGATGTAAAACTTTACATGGGTCTCCTCGTCTTTAACGCGCATCAATTCTTCCAGGGAGGATGACTTCAGGTATGACTCCACCGCTGTACGCATTTGCGATGATACAGCATCATCTTGGGTTATAAAGACCTTCAGGCCATCCAGCCCCCTGGCCAGGCTTATAAACTCCTGAGCTTCGGCATCATCTGTCACCTCACCGATTGAGGAAAGGAGGTTGATCATACCTTTGTTGATAATCACCGTGGATACCTGGTCCATATCTTCAAATTTATCAAAAATGGACTGGGAAAATCCGGTTAGGGTACTACATGCTACTACTAAGGTAAAAACTAATTTTTTCATGATTTTCGTTTTTTGAGGTGCCCACCTGCATTCCACGTTTAAGTGAAAGGCCGGAAAAGGCGTGTTGATGATTCGTGATAATTACTTATTATTTTTATTCTTTTTACCGGCCTGATTAAGTTCTTCAGGAAGGTCCATTTTCTTGGTCAACGACCCGATCTTTGTAAGGTCAATATCACCGGTGAGTGATAGCAGGACCGTTTCGATCTTCCGGTCATTCACCTCAATATTGGCGTTCTGTATCCCGGTCAGGAACATCAGCAATTCGCTTACGTGGTCTTCATCCTTTCCGTTTTTTACGTAAAAATTTACATTGGCGTCCTTATCCTTCACCCGCATCAGCTCCTGAAGGGATGAAGACTTTAGGTATTTGTCCACTGTTGCTTTCATATCAGCGGAAACAGCCTTGTCCTCTGTTATAAATACTTTAAGACCACTTAAATTTTGTGCGATATCCATAAACTCCCTGGCTTCCGGTTCATCCACTTCAATTTCCATCTTTGCCAGAAGATTGAACATTTTTTTGTTGACAACCACTGAACTCACTTTGTCAACGTTTTCAAACCTGTCAAAGACAGACTGGGAAAAACCTCCCAGTGGCAAGGCTGCCATTGCGATTAATACGATATATTTCTTCATCTTTTTCATTTTAATATTTAATTGTTTTTGTATAATTTTTGGGTAGTTTCTTCAAATTCATTCAAATACCCGATTTTGTCTGTTCCCCTTTCCAGGTTCTGGGCCAGGAGGTTCAGGGCTTTCCGGGTCTGGTAATAGGCATATTCCGCTTCCTTCTTTTCCTGGTAGTGGTTGCCAAAATAGATGCCTGAAGCGAGGATGGCGATTGCTGCCACTGATGCCCACTTGTAATACGGTTTTCGGGTTTTCAGGGGAACTTGCCGGGTAAACCTTTCTTCTTTGGCCTTTGAAAAGTAAGTGAACATGGGCCTGTAGCTCTCCAGTTCCGGGGCCACATCCTTACCTGAGAAATAATCCCGTAACATCCTTTCCTCAGCTGCCGTAGTGGTGGCATCAAAATATTTCCCGATCAATTTTTTAATATTAACCAATCCCATAACTGTGTTTTTGTATTAGTTTATCCCTTACTGTTTTTCTGGCCCTGGAGAGCGCCACCCGTACTGCGGTAGGCTGCATTTCCAGTAACTGGGCAATTTCTTCAAATTCATATTCTTCCACATCCCGCAGTTGCAACACCATTTTTTGCTGCTCCGGCAGCTCCTCCATTATCTTTTCAACCCAGCTTACACTGTCACTCGCTTCCAACTGGCTTTGGAGGGACACATGCTCATCCTTATAATTGCTGTGTACCAGCTTAAGGTTGCCGGACTGTTTCGATTTTAGACGGTCCAGGCAAAAGTTCTTCGTCATTGTCATGGCAAATGCTTCCACGTTCAAATAACTGCCGATCATGTTATTTTTTGCCCAGAGCTTCATCAAAACCTCCTGTGTTGCGTCTTCAGCTTCCTCCTTTGAGACAAGCAGCCGCTTGGCAAGCCTGTATAGCTTATCCTTAAAAGGCATGACCACATTTAAAAACTCGGACTGTGTCATTGTTGGCTGATGAGCTGTTTTGTAAACCATTCATAGTGCTTTACATGAGGAAGACGAAGTACAACGAATTTTGTTACAAAAAGTTTTTTATTCTTTTAGATGTAAGTAAATTAGGAGATTCCAAACTAAACACTTGTTGGTTTTCGGAATAAAAAAAAAAAATTGAATCCCGTTACTGAAAAGCGACCATTTTCTGGAATGGTATTTGGTAGCTAAATGAAATAGAAATGAAAAAGATGAAAAATTACATTTTCGTGTTCCTTGGGTTTGGAATACTGCTCACAGGATGCGTCAAAAATGATGATGGCGTAGATACCCCCAACGGTCCGGATCCGGAACCTACCGCGGATGTCGTGGTACAGGACTTTATGTGGAGTGCCATGAATATCTGGTATTTCTGGCAGGCAGATGTTGCCAATCTCGCTGATACCAGGTTTACGACAAACGCAGAATATACCGCCTTTTTGCAAACCGAAACTGATCCTGCTAATTTCTTCGATAACAACTTGCGGTTCAGCGAAGACCGGTTTAGTTTTTATAATGAGGATTACAAAGAACTGACCGATAATCTCTCTGGCATCTCAAGGAGCAATGGCCTGGAATTCGGTCTCTTCCTTTTTTCCAACAGCGATGACCTCTTTGGCTATGTACGGTACATTGTCAACAATTCTGATGCGTCCACCAAGGATATTGAGCGGGGCGACCTGTTTACTGGTGTGGACGGGCAAACCCTGAACCGCTCTAATTACATGGAGCTCCTTTTTGGTGAGAATAATACCTACACATTGAATATGGCCGACATCAGTAATGGCACCATTTCACCCAACGGGTTAGCGGTAACCCTCACAAAACAGGAAGCCTTAGTGGAGGATCCCGTTTATATTGTAAATACATTTGACGTCAGCGGCCAAAAGATAGGGTATTTGATGTACAACGGGTTTACCAACGAATTTGACCAGGAACTGAATGATGCGGTCGGGCAGTTGAAAGCAGACGGAATTACTGATCTGATCCTCGATCTGCGGTATAATTCCGGTGGGTCGGTCAATAGTTCCAGATTGTTGTCCAGTATGATCTATGGTACCCACACAGACCAGCTCTATGTACGCCAGCGGTGGAACCCCAAAATCCAGGCAGCCTTTACGGCTGATGACCCCAAAGCCCTGGAAGATTATTTTGCAGATCAAACGGCGGCCGGGACGCCCTTGAACACCTTAAACCTGAGCCGCGTGTTTATCCTGACTACAGGAAGCACCGCTTCGGCAAGTGAACTGGTAATAAACGGGCTAAATCCTTATATTGATGTTATTACAATAGGGACAACAACCACCGGTAAAAATGAATTTTCACTCACCATGGTAGACGATCCAAACCGGGACGGTGCCCCATTTATCTATACGCCTTCACGGGAAAGCCAAATCAACCCGGAAAACAGCTGGGCCATCCAGCCGCTTGTCGGCAGGAATGAAAATGCAGCCGGGTTCTCCGATTATACCGCTGGTTTTCCACCGGATATCGTATTGGATGAAGACCTTGAAAACTTTGGGATCCTTGGGGATGTCAATGAACCATTGTTGGCCAGGGCCATTCAGGAAATAACAGGGCTATCTTCCAAACGGGATTTTACCGTAAAATACCCGGTGGACCTGCTCACCAGTTCCAAAATGTTTACCCCCATTCGCGATAATATGGTACTCGATAAAGAAATCCATATCAAGGTGCAGTAACCGTAAATTTATTTCAAAGACGGCCCCGCCATACCGGGGCCTCTGCTTTAACGATACTATTGCAGATCGAGCTGCAATCCGAGCTTCAGGTTGCGCCCACGGGTTGTGAACCCCAGGACCTCGGTAAACTGCGCATTAAGGAGGTTGGAAACATCCAGGAATACCCGCATCCTGGAGGGCAGGACCTCATAGGAAACATAACATCCCAAGAGGGAATAGGATTCCAGGACAACATCGGTCAGTGTCGTAAAATCAGTATCCTTTCGTGCTCCTTTCAGCGTAAAATTCGCTGAGACATACGTCCTGTCCGAAAAGGTATACCCCAATTCTGAATTAACCGAATGTTTTGGAATGCGGATGGCATTGTCTCCCTGCCGCTCTGTGAAGGTATAATTAGACTGGAAAGCCATTGCCGGAATTGGTGTCCATTGGAGTTCGGCTTCCACCCCACGCGCTGTTGTTGTATTTTGGGCATTCATATACCGGAAGGCCCCGTTATCAAAGTAAACAAAACCTTCCTCCAGCCGGTTAAAATAGAGCAAACTTGCCCGCAATTTCCCACGTTCTGAAACTTCGAGCCCTACTTCAAATGTACGGTTGGATTCGGGCTGGAGTGAGGGATTGGCACCAAACTCTCCAAACAGCTGCGCCAGGGAAGGGCTTATGAAGGCCGTGGAAAATGAAGCAATCCCTTTCAGGTAGCCCAGGTCGGAAGAGACTGTAAAAGAAGGATTGACCGAATATACCCAATGGGGGCCATATTCTGAATGAAGGCTAAGTCGCGCCCCTGTATTTACATGAAGACCAAAGTCTGAGATATATACTAGATTGGCATAAGGATCTGTAAGGCTGAAATTTTTTATTTCTGAAAAGCGCGTATTGTCTTCCGTATAATTCATGCCCACAAGGGAATAGAACCTATTGTTGATGGAATATTTATGATAGAGATCAAACACATAGTTGTACCCTGAAAAAGACCCTGGGAAATTGCTTATATTTTCAGATCGAAAATCGGTATAAGCCATAGTCACCTGAACTTCCCCGGCTGTATAGGCAAAGCCGGAAGAAATCCCGATACGGTTTTGTTCACTTAGGAACCGGTAGGGCGCATCCTCCATCCCGAAAGATTCATCATAGGAACTGTTCATTTTGGCCTGGTTTCCGTAAACCGCAAGTTCCAGTCTTTCCGACATCCTGAAACCAAAGCGGAAATCTGTATGAATCCTGGAAAACGGATCTGCTTCATCTGTAGGTGTACTAAGTGACGAAAGCCCGTTGGAATAACTGTTTCCCGTACCTGCTGAATAAGAAAATCCTTTGATCCTTCCCCCTATCCGTGCATTGTTGGAAAAATCTGCTAAATTGAAATTTTGGTCTCCTGCTGATTGATTTGTCCCGATACTTGTGAAAAAATGTGCGGCTATCGGTTCAGTCCCTCCTTTTTTAGTGGTGATGCTGATCACGGCTGCAGCGGCATTCGCACCATACAAGGTACTGGTCGCTCCTTTAATGATCTCAATGGATTCGATATTGGAAAGATCCAGCAGGCGGAGGTCATATTCCTGCGAAAAAGAAGAAGGATCCGATACCCTCAGGCCATCCACCAGGACCAGGACCTGCCTTCCCCGTCCTCCACGGGCAAAGACCCCCAAAATTTCCCCCTGCCTGCCACGACTGCCGGAGATCTCCAACCCGCTTTTGGTGGTAATGAGTTCGGCAACGGTCCTGCCCTGGTTGTACCTCAATTCTTGCGGCCCGATGTGGATCACGGTTTTTCCCGAAAATTCCCTGTTCAGTTTAAATCGGGAATCGCTTACCACAACCTCATCCAGTTGTTGGAGGTTAAGCGTATCGGATTGCTGGGCATTCAGTGACATACCGCAGATGGTAACGGTCATAAGACCGACTATTCCTTTGATCATCTGGTTTTAATTAAAACGGGAACACGGCATATGGAGAACCAAATGCAAACTTTTATCCCGAAAGTTTTACAGTTATTTTCGTGAAAATGGCAGGTCTCCTGACTTGCGTACTACCATTGACCTTCCCATCCTGGCTATCCCTTTGGAGAGGGCTGAAGGCCCGGACAGTGGTATTCGAAGAAATGATAGCCACTGATATGGTCCGATGGTACATCGGTACGCTCAGCTTAGCTTACAGTTGCGGGAACAGTTCCGGAATTTCCGGGAACATCCGTAGCTCAAAAGAGTACAAATGAACCAGATCACCGGATTCCCTTTTAATTTTAACAGCGGATCCCCCTGTTAAAAACCAAAATTCCTGTCAAAGTTAAACAAACTGTTCAATCATTCTAAGAAAAGGTTAAATAATGCTATTTTTGATGCTGCACCTAAATGGATGGATTGAAAAAACTAGTGCTGCTCATTTGCCTTGGCTTACACCTTGGCTGTAAAGAGGACCCGAAGGAATTGAAGCAAATGGAAACTCCTTCTGTCTCACAGACCATGGCCTATGCCAAAGGGTTTACCCTCCGGCAGGCATCCCCGGGTGTAACCATTCTGGAGATCACCTCCCCCTGGCCAGGTGCCGAAAAGGCCTATTCCTATGCATTGATCTCCAGGGATGTGCTCCCTTTCACTACGCTGAACAGGGCTGCTTATGACGCTATCATTACCGTTCCGGTGGAGCGTGTTGTGGTGACTTCAACCACCCACATCCCGGCATTGGAGGCTTTGGGGGTGGAAGACAGGCTGGTTGGGTTCCCGGATAGCGGATACATCTCTTCAGAAGCCACCCGGAAACGCATAGATGCCGGGGAGGTGGCTGAATTAGGAAATAATGAGGATATCAACAGTGAAATGACCATCGCACTCGCACCCGATGTCGTTATCGGATTCAGTATAAACAATCAGAATAAGGCATATGAAACTATCCAAAGGTCGGATATCCCGGTGGTATACAATGGCGACTGGACAGAGGAATCCCCTCTCGGGAAGGCAGAATGGATTAAGTTTTTTGCACCTTTCTTTGGACTGGAAAAAAAAGCGGACAGTATCTTTGGTTCCGTTGCAACAGATTATAATGCGGCCAGAGCACTCGCTTCAAAAGCATCTGATAAACCCTCGGTCCTCAGTGGGGCGCTGTACAAAGACGTCTGGTACCTTCCCGGTGGCCGCAGCTGGGCTTCGAAGTTTTTGGAGGATGCCCATGCGGAATACCTGTGGAAGGAAACCCGGGAAACCGGAAGTTTATCCCTAAGCCTGGAAAGTGTCCTGGAAAAAGCTAAGGAGGCAGATTATTGGGTTGCCCCTTCCCAATATACCAGCTATCAGGAAATGCAGGAAAGCAACCGGCATTACCAGCAGTTTAAAGCCTTCAGGGACAGGAAAGTATATACCTATGCACGCACTACCGGAGCTACAGGGGGATTATTGTATTATGAACTGGGGCCCAACAGGCCCGACCTGGTGCTGAAAGACCTCATTCATATTTTCCATCCGGAATTGTTGCCGGATCATGAACCATTCTTTTTTAAGCCGCTGAAATAGTGCCAGAAACCAAAACATATTCCCTTCCATTCCTTGCTTTGCTAGTGGTGCTGCTAGTGTGTTTTCTCTTCAACATCAGCCTGGGTTCCGTTAGCATCCCACTGATAGATACCATTCACGCCATCACGGGTGGGCAGGTTGAGCAGGAGTCCTGGCGCTATATTATCTGGAACTACAGAATCCCGAAAGCTTTTACGGCTATTCTGGTCGGGAGTGGACTGGCCCTTAGCGGACTGCTGATGCAAACCCTGTTCAGGAACCCCCTTGCAGGCCCTTTTGTCCTGGGAATCAGTTCCGGGGCCAGCCTTGGCGCTGCCATTCTGATCATGGGCTCTGTACTAGTTTCAGGGTGGATCGGGATAAACCTGATCAGCGATGTTTCACTGGCCATTGCAGCCAGCATCGGAAGTTTTGTGGTCCTTTTGGCTGTTATGGCCGTCGCCTCGCGGATCAAGGATACTATGGCATTGCTGATCATCGGGTTGATGTTCGGCAGCATTACGGCGGCAGTGGTCACCATCCTGTCTTACTTCTCCAGCGCAGAAAAATTACAGCAGTATATCTATTGGTCCTTTGGAAGTGTGGGAAATCTTTCCTGGCCGCAACTTTCCTTACTCCTTGTAATTATCCTTCTGGGCATACTACTGAGTATACTTTCCATCAAATCCCTGAATGCATTCCTGCTGGGGGAAAGCTATGCCCGGAGTTTGGGGGTTAACATTAAAGGGTCCCGGTACCTCATCATCACAGCCACAGGACTGCTGGCCGGAGGGGTAACGGCCTTTGCAGGGCCCATTGCTTTTATTGGCCTGGCGGTCCCACATCTAACCCGGCAAATATTTGACACTACCAATCATAGGATCCTGGTACCGGCTGTACTGGTATATGGCAGTATATTATTGCTGCTGTGTGATACGATAGCACAACTTCCCACCTCTGCCCATGTATTACCTATAAATGCAATAACTTCCATAGTGGGTGCCCCGGTCGTGATATGGTTGTTGCTTAAAAAACGTCAAATGATTTTTTAATGTATTCCCGGGATTAGTATTTATTGGTTATGTTGGGCAGGGAAAGACCGGCAGTACGTATATTCTGTACCGAACTACTTGTTAAGTAGTATGTAAAATTGAAAAAGTCATAGAAAAAAGCAAAAAACATATCAGCCTGGAAGTGGAAGCCCTGAGCGTCGGTTATGGCAAAAAGGGGGATGGCGTGGTTGTTGCCCGGGACATTAGTTTCCAATTGGAGGAAGGGGAACTTGTGGCAATCGTGGGGATCAATGGCATTGGCAAAAGCACGTTGCTCAGGACACTCGCCACCCTGCAACCCAAACTGTCAGGGAAAATACTGCTACACGGCCGGCCCCTGGCATCGTACCAGCCTTCCAGCCTGGCAACAGTTTTGAGTATCGTCCTCACTGAGCCCATCGCCTCCGGGAACCTTACGGTTGCCGAGCTCATAAGCCTCGGCAGGCAACCTTATACCAACTGGCTGGGTTCCCTGGCAAGTCCGGACAGGGAGGCTATCGCAACGGCAATACAACAGGTAGGGCTGGAGCAGCTCCGGCACAAAAAATGTTTCGAATTGAGCGACGGGCAGCTACAAAAAGTGATGATAGCAAGGGCATTGGCCCAGGATACGGCCATAATGTTGCTGGATGAACCCACCACCCACCTCGACCTGTTTCATAAGGTGCAGGTATTGAAATTACTGCGGCAAATAGCACATGAGACCGGTCGCACTATTTTGTATACTACCCATGAAATTGACCTGGCCATTCAGCTGTGTGATAAAATCCTTATCATGGACAATGCACAAAACCCTTTCGGGGACCCTCCCACGTTAATCCAAAACCACTGTTTTGAGACCCTTTTTCCTTCAGATACCATTGTTTTCGACCCGGGTACGGGTTCCTTCAGAATACAAAACTAAGCGCGAGCCGAACTTTCATTTTAATGCCAAACTGTTATCTTTACTTTAAAGAAGTCCGTTGGAATGAATGAATACATTATCTACCTGTTGATTGCCGTAGTCTTTTTGCTTATCGGCTTTTTCGGCGGGGTTTATATACAGAATTTAAAGACCCGGTCCGGGGAGAGCGCATTATTGGAGAGGGAGCAACAATTAAGACACAACCTGTCTCTCTTAAACGAGCAACTCGCTGAGAGCATTTCGGAGAAGAATGAGCTCCGGCTGCAAAAGGAACAGCTGGGGAACCAACTCATCCGCTATGAAGCGGATATGGAGAATTTACAGCAACGGAACGACGAACAGAAGCTGGAAGTAGAAAAGCTGCAGGAAAAATTCACCAAGGAGTTTGAGAATCTTGCCAACAAGATCCTGGATGAAAAAAGTGTGAAATTCACAGAACAGAACCGACTGAACATCAATAATATCCTGAATCCGCTGCAGGAAAAAATACTGTTATTCGAAAAGAAGGTTGATGAAAGCCGAAAAGAAAACTATGGTATCCACCAGGCGTTGAAAGAACAACTGGGGCAGCTGCAGACCCAGAACCTAAAGATCACCCAGGAAGCTGAAAACCTTACCAAGGCCCTCAAAGGTGACAGCAAGATGCAGGGCAATTGGGGGGAGCTTGTCCTTGAACGGGTTTTGGAAAAGTCGGGGCTTGAAAAAGACAGGGAATATTCGGTCCAACAAAGTTTTATGAGTGAAGGAGGAAGCCGCGTGCTGCCTGATGTGGTCATCCATTTACCGGACGGCAAAAAAATGGTGGTGGATTCCAAGGTATCCCTTACGCATTATGAACGGTATGTCAACGCTGAAGATGACCAGCTCCGTGAAAAATTTTTAAAAGACCACATCTACTCCCTGAAAAAACATGTGGATCAGCTTTCAGCCAAGAAATATGAGGATCTCTACGCCATGGAGAGCCCTGATTTTGTGCTGATGTTTATCCCCATTGAAACGGCCTTCTCTGTTGCCATCAACCGGGACAACAACCTTTATAATAAGGCCTTCGAACAGAATATAGTCATCGTCACCCCCTCCACGCTGCTGGCGACATTGCGCACCATAGATTCCATGTGGGGAAATGAAAAACAGCAACGAAATGCCATTGAGATCGCCCGGCAGGCAGGAGCCTTGTATGACAAATTTGAAGGTTTTGTAACGGACCTTACCAAAGTTGGAAAACGGATGGATGAGGCTAAATCAGAATACAAAGGCGCCATGAACAAATTGGTAGAAGGCCGGGGGAATATCGTATCCAGCATCGAAAAAATAAAGAAAATGGGTGCCAAAGCGAAAAAATCCATCCCCGAAACGATACTGAAAAGGGCACAGGAAGACGAACAGGAAGAAGCTGCAACAGATATATAACTGTAAATTCCAGGTCTGCTGCCCGGGATTCAGGGTTTTATGCCGTAATTTAGGGGCAGGGAGTTGAAAGTCTGGGGCAGTAACCAAATGTGTAATGTAAATTAAAATGAAAAGAATCCTCTTTATTGTCATCGGTTCGCTAATTGCGCTATTTATGCTCTATTATGCCTTTGTATATTACGTGCCTTACAGCGAGGGGGTCCGTACAGGGGAACTCATCAAAATTAGCCGCAAGGGGGTTTTGGCAAAAACCTGGGAAGGTGAGATCAGCCAGGGGATATCCGGCGCCCAGATCTTCAGCTTTTCTGTGCTCGACAAGGATCAGGAAGTGATCGGGAAATTACAGGACTACCAGGGGGAATATGTTAAATTGGATTATATGGAGCGCTATGCAACCTTTTTCTGGTTGGGCGATACCAAATATTTTATCACTGCGGTGAGCGAAGAAAAATCCCCGCACTTTAGAAACTGAGCTGTGGAGAAGTATAAGACATCCCGGGAATCCAGGGTCTCCATAACAGAGCTCATGCTTCCTTCCCACTCCAATTTCGGCGGTAAGGTACATGGGGGCCATATCCTGAACCTTATGGACCAGATCGCCTTTGCCTGTGCATCCAGGCATTCCCAAAGTTATTGCGTGACAGCCTCCGTAAACCGGGTTGATTTCCTGCATCCCATTGAGGTTGGAGAACTGGTTACCCTAAGGGCTTCTGTAAATTATACCGGCAAAACATCTATGGTAATCGGTGTACGGGTGGACTCTGAAGCTATAACCACAGGCAAGAAAAAACACTGCAATTCGTCTTACTTTACCATGGTAGCCATTGATCCCGAAGGCAAAGGCAAGCCCGTTCCCGGCTTGCTTATCGAGGATATACAGGGGATAAGGCGCTATGCGAGAAGCAAGGCAAGGAAAGAACAGGCATTTAACCGCTCTACCCTTTTTGACGCTTCCAACTTTATACTGGAGGAACATATACAAGGCCTGAAAAATGAGAATATCAAGATCAGGCTGAAATAAGTCCTGAGGCAGCCTCCCAATCCAAATACCAACTTAATGCCCCGGTATCCGGAGCTACCAGCGAAGCAGGGTACCGGGCAAATCCCCCCTCCTTCCGGATCACTTCCCGTACTTTTTGTGCTTTGTTTGCACCGGTGACGAGAAAGGCCACTTCCCGGGCATTGTTGATGAGTTTCCCGGTGATGCTAACGCGCTGCTGACCGGATTCTGGGTGCCGGGCAACAACACAATTTTCAGCGGCATTCCACAATTTGATATTATCGGGAAAAATAGAAGCCGTGTGGCCGTCGTCCCCCATCCCCAGGAGAACCAGGTCAAATTGCGGCAAACCATGCGCCATCGGCAAATTCTCCTGCAGTATTTTACTGTATCTCAATGCTTCCGGTTCAGGAGAGTTTTCGCCCCGTATCCGGTGGATCTGTTCATTGGGGATTGCTACGCTGCCCAACAGTGTTTCGAAGGCCATTTTATAATTGCTTTCGTCATCCGTGGGGGGTACGGCCCGCTCATCACCCCAGTATACATGCACCTTTGACCAGTCGACCCTATTTGCAAATCCTTCTGCCAGTGCACGGAACACGATCCTGGGTGTGCTCCCCCCGGACAAAGCTATATGGCATGCGGCCCTCTCAGCAATAATTTGTGTGAAATGCCGTGCAAAGTTTTCTGCCAGTTCCTCCTTTGATTCAAAAATATTGAGTTGCATTGGTTTCCATTTGGTTCTTAAAAGATGGCAGGATAGATTCATCCTATTACACAGAATCCGGGATCATCTGCCAGGTATTCCCCGGGATTGCGCCAGGTATAGTCACCTTCAAAAAGGTCATTCGCATTCTGAGGGCCCCAAACCCCAGCCGAATAACCATAGGTAATTACATTACTCCCATTTTTCCAGTATTCCAGGATAGGATCCACAAATTCCCAGGCAGCTTCCACCTCATCTGCCCTGGCATATAAGGTCGCATCTCCCTGCATGGCGTCAAGCAACAGCCTTTCATAAGCAGTCATGACATGTGTATCCACCAGGCTCGAATAATAAAAATCCAGGTTGGCCCGCTCTACTTTAAACCCCTGGCCAGGCACCTTGACCCCAAACTTGATCAATATGCCTTCATCAGGCTGGATCCGGATGATCAGTTTGTTATCCTTGTTGTACAATCCAGCTTCTTTAAAGATTTGATGGTGGGGAGCTTTAAAATGGATGACAACCTCCGTTACCTTTGTTGGCATTCGTTTGGCGGTACGCACATAGAACGGTACTTCCGCCCAGCGCCAGTTATCTACATAAAATTTGATGGCGGCGTAGGTTTCCGTGGTTGATTCCGGATCAACATCCTCTTCCTCCCGGTAGCCCTTCACCTTTTCCCCGTTGATTTCTGCTGCAAGGTACTGCCCCCTGATCGTATTTTTAAAGAGCGTATCCTCATCCTTCATGATCCGCAGCGATTTCAGTGCTTTAACTTTTTCATTGCGGATTTCTTCGGCATTTGCACCGATTGGCGGTTCCATAACCACCAGCGAAACGATTTGCAGGAGGTGGTTTTGGAACATATCGCGCAAGGCACCGGAATGGTCATAATAGCCTCCCCGCTTCTCAACCCCAACATTTTCAGCACTTGTAATTTCCACGTGATGGATATAATTTCTGTTCCAGAGCGGTTCAAAAATACTGTTGGCAAAGCGGGTTACCAGGAGGTTCTGCACCGTTTCCTTGCCAAGGTAGTGGTCAATCCTGTAGATCTGGGATTCCTGAAAATATTCATGCAATGCATTATTCAGGTCCCTGGCGGTTTTCAGGCTATACCCAAATGGCTTTTCCACTATAAGGCGTTTCCATCCCTTTGATTCGTTCGTAAGCCCCTGGTCTGACAGATTTTTGGAGATGACTTTATACAGGTTGGGGGGGGTGGAAAGGTAAAAGATATAATTGTCGTCTGTGCCATACTTTTTGTTCAGGGCTTCGATCCGCTTCCCAAGTTTCGAATAATCCGCATCATAGTCCTTTCCAAGGTCTTCATAGAACAGTTTTTCCGCAAATTTCTTCATGATTGCCGTATCGCCTGCTTCCTTATTTTCGGTGAGGTAGGAACTTTCAGTGACTACTTTCTTCCGGAACTCGGCATCCGACAGGTTGCTCCGGCTGGCACCAAGGATTACGAAATGTTCCGGAATATGGGAATCCTTGAAAAGGTTAAAAAGTGCCGGCATCAGCTTTCTGGCAGTAAGGTCTCCCGAAGCCCCGAAGATTATGAGCATTTGATTGGTGGTTTTATTCATAGGTCTTGGTACTAGCGATATTTTAAATATATTGAAAAGAAAAGGCAATCAATGGTAATGCCTGTAGCAATTTGAAATTAAATCGATATTTTAGGCTAATTTTATATGCTGTCACACGAAAATAAACCTTATTTCAATCCGGAAGGAAAACACAGCTGACTCTTTTAATGGCAAAGCCTCTAACAGGCATTAAACATAAACTATGCAGAATAATTCATATGATTTTGGATTGGTAGGCCTGGGGGTGATGGGCCGGAATTTTATACTGAACGTTGCAGATAATGGCTACTCGGCTTATGGGCACGACCTGGATGCTGAAAAAGTCAACGCCCTGCAGGCAGAGGGCGGCGATACCGCCAAAGTAAACGCTTCCACAGATCTGAAAACCTTTACACAGGCACTTGCAAGACCCCGTAAAATTATGTTGCTGGTACCGGCCGGTAAAATTGTAGACGCCGTTATCGAAAGCCTGCTGCCGTTCCTGGACAAGGGTGACCTCATCATCGACGGTGGGAATTCTTTTTTTACCGATACCGATCGCAGGGAAGCCTATCTGAAGGAAATGGGTATCCATTTTTTCGGGGCCGGGGTATCGGGAGGTGCCAAAGGCGCACGCATAGGTCCCAGCATTATGCCCGGGGGTTCCCGGTCTGCTTACAAGGAGGTACAACCCATCTTTGAAGCGGTGGCCGCTAAATTCAACGGGGAACCTTGTGTGGCCTATTTAGGACCAAAATCAGCAGGGAATTACGTTAAAATGGTCCACAATGGCATTGAATATGGATTGATGCAACTCATTTCGGAGGTCTATGACTTACTGAAAAAGGGGGGCGGACAAGGCAATGAGGAACTCCATAAAATTTTTGATACGTGGAACAACGGCAGGCTTCAGTCCTTTCTGATTGAGATTACCGCAGCGATTTTTGAAATGAAGGATGACCTCGGTGACGGGATGCTGGTGGACCAGATCCTCGATAAAGCGAAGCAAAAAGGAACCGGTAAATGGACATCCCAAAATGCCATGGACCTGGGGATTCCGATCCCCACGGTAGATATAGCAGTAAGTATGCGCGAGATCTCCGCCCTGAAAGACGAGCGGTTGCAGGCCGATGCCTTGTATGACCGGCCCGAAATAACGCGGATGGAATCCGGCGACCTCAAAAAGATGGCGGAGGAAGCACTTTACTTTTCTTATATGATCACCTATGCACAAGGCTTCCACCAATTGACTGCTGCCTCCGAAGAATACGGATATGAATTGGACCTGGGTACCATTGCGAAGATCTGGCGGGCCGGGTGTATTATCCGCGCTGCGTTGCTGGAGGATATAACCAAAGCATTTTCAGGGGATGATAAGCCTTCTAACCTGCTCCTGGCACCCTCCTTTGTTTCCAAGATCAGCGGTACGGTATCCGCGGCTCGGAAAATCGTTGCTTATGCGGCCACAAATGGTATCCCGATGCCCGGACTTTCAAATTCCCTGTCTTATTTTGATGCATATACTTCCGGCAGGTTACCGTTGAACCTGCTACAGGCGCAACGGGACCATTTTGGTTCCCATACGTATGAAAGACTGGATAGAGCCGGAATTTTCCATACAGAATGGGATGGATAATCCTGTTTTCCCGAAACCCTCATTTAAGGAAGCACTAAGGTTCTGGCTGAAACTTGGCTTTATTAGTTTTGGAGGGCCGGCGGGCCAGATCGCGATCATGCACGAATACCTGGTGGATAAAAAACGCTGGATCAGTGACAGCAGGTTCCTGCATGCCCTGAATTACTGTATGCTACTACCAGGGCCGGAAGCCCAGCAACTGGCTACTTATATCGGCTGGATGATTCACGGGAAAAAGGGCGGCCTCGCGGCAGGAATACTGTTTGTCCTGCCCTCCATGTTCATTCTCTACGGCCTGAGTGCCATCTATGTCTCTTATGGGGAGGTGCCCTGGATCTATGCACTATTCAATGGCCTGAAACCTGCGGTAATTGCCATCGTCATCCTTGCCGTTATCAAGATTGGGAAAAAATCCTTGCTGAGCCTGTTTCATTATTTCATCGCACTGGCTGCCTTCATCTGTATTTTCTTTTTGAAGATCCCTTTCCCGCTTATCATAGTAGGGGCAATTGTTTTGGCCGCAGTGGCCAGGAAATGGCTCCCCGGATTCTTTAAAGCTAATGCTGTTGCCAGGACCCAAAGGGAGACGGACGAAGCTGGATACTATATCAATAAGAATACCACGGCACCTGCCCTGGGTTTTAACCCTATGCGTTTGATGAAACAAGCCGGTACCGGTCTCCTGCTTTGGACCGTTCCCCTGCTGGCATTCTACTGGGGTACAAACGACTTTGAATTCTGGAAGCAATTATCGCTTTTCTTCACAAAGGCGGCATTCGTGACGTTTGGTGGGGCTTATGCTGTTTTACCTTATGTGGCCCAGGTGAGCGTAGAAAAATTCCATTGGCTTACCGAGCTGCAGATGGTAGATGGACTGGCCCTGGGAGAAACCACTCCCGGTCCGCTGATCATGGTTTTGGTATTTGTAGGTTTTATGGCAGGTTATAACCACTTTGGCAATTCGCTGTCGATGGGGGCTATCGGGTTGGTAGCCACCACTTTTTATACCTTTTTACCCTGTTTCCTTTTTATCTTTATCGGGGCGCCGCTCATTGAGCGCACCCAGGAAAATAAAAAACTCAAGGAGATCCTCTCACTGGTAACCGCAGCAGTGGTGGGCGTTGTACTGAACCTTACCCTGTACCTGGGGGAAGCCGTTATCTTTCCGGATGGGATTTCCGGGATCACCCCGGATTACTATGCCCTGGCATGGACGGTTGTCTCCTTTCTGGCAATGTACCGGTTTAAAATCAACATGATCACCTGGATCGGTATCAGTGCGGTTTTCGGACTCGTACGCTTATTCCTGCTGCCCTAGCCCATACCGTAAACCGAAGATCAGGGAAACAGGACCCGGCCTGTGTAATTAAGCTGTAAAATGCCAGCCTAAATTGCTACTTTAACTTGCTGAAAATCGAGCAGGGCAGAATGGAATGTTTCCGGACGATGGCCCCCTATAATATGTACTGACGTATGCTGTCAAAAAGAGCAAAATATGCCATCAAGGCCCTATTATACTTAAACGCCAACCGGGAGATCCCTACGATTTCGGCCAAAACCATATCGGAAAATGAACGAATCCCCTATAAATTCCTGGAAAACATCCTCCGGGAGCTGAAACAACACAAAATATTGAAAAGTGTCAGGGGTGCAGAAGGAGGCTATTGCTTATCAAAAGACCCGGAAAGGATTAAAATTGCTGACATAATCCGTATAGCAGACGGGCCAATTGCCCTTATACCTTGTATATCGGAAAACTTCTATAAAAAATGTGATGAATGCATAGACGAAAAAACATGTCAGATTCGCAAACTTTTTGGGCAATTACGACTAAAAATGCTGCCGGTCCTGGATCTTTCCCTCTCCGACATGAATAAACTGTAATTTTTATATAATTCATACTAATTTGATATGAATTGTATGTTTTATCCCTAATTTCATTCCGGATTAAACCAGAGATCCTATGTATAGAATGGCTATATTTCTTGCCGGGTTTTTCATGATGCTGCTGACACTACCGGCAATTGCACAAAAAAAAGTTGAAAAACAGGACCTGCTCTGGACACGCTATGCATTAAAGGTCAGGCTGAGCGATAACTGGATGATCCGGCAGGAACTGGAAAACAGGACCTACTGGTTCCCCTGGCGGCAACACCAGTTCGTGACACGTACCCTGGTCGACAGGAAACTGGGGAAGGGCTGGAACGCCGGGGCTGGATTCGCCTATTTTAACCACTCACTGCCCAATGATGCCCTTTTGATAATAAGCGATAACCAGGCGGAGCTAAGGCCCCAGCTGGAAGTAGGTTATAAACAGGATATTTCAGATAAATGGGGTGTTTCCCACAGGTATTGGTCTGAATTCAGGTTTATGCAACAGGAAGACGGGTCCTTTAAAATGGAAAATAACCGTACGCGGTACAAACTGGAAGTCAGATACCAGGCAACCCCTAAGATCTCAGTCCAGCTCTATGATGAGATCCTGCTCAATATCGGGGGTAACATAGTTCAGAATGTTTTTGACCAGAACAGATATGGAGCCAGTGTGCAATACATGCCTGTTAAAAACCTGGGGTTTGAACTGGGGTATATCAACTGGTTCCAGCAGCGTAAATCGGGTATTGACTTTTATGACCGAAATATTGTCCGGTTCACGATCCATCACCAGATAAATCTTCAACAACCAACACCAAAATAAGGTATGGCAGAATTATTTACCGGGCTTACCATTCCGTTTTTATTGGCAATGTTCCTGGCGGTGACTATGGGCGGCAGCGGTACAACCCCCGCGTTTTCTGCGGCCTACGGGCAAACATCCTGAAAAGGAGTGTCATCCCGGGACTGTTCGGGATTATGGTCCTTGCAGGTGCATTGATCGCAGGGGATAAAGTATCCCTTACCCTCGGCAAAGGCCTGCTTGACCAATCATTTTTCACAACGGTGAATACATCGGTGATCCTGTTTTCAATTGGACTTTCGGTATTGCTGGCCAATTTGGTTGGCGTGCCCCAGTCTACCAGTCAGTCTTCCGTCTTGTCAATCGCAGGAGCCGCCACGGCGCTCGATGGCCTGAATTCCCGAAAATTATTTTTGGAGATCATTCCCACCTGGATCATCCCGCCGATTATTTCCTTTGGACGGATATATATAGCATCCAAATGGGTTTTCCCGGGCCTGAAGGAAAAGATATTCACCACCGATTTCTCACATATTCAACAGCACAAAGGCCTGAAAGCCGTGGTCATTATAGCTGCATTATATGTTGCATTTTCAACAGGCGCCAATAATGTGGCTAATGCCGCAGCACCCATCGCTTCTCTGACTGCCAATGAAATTGGACAGGATGCTATCACCAATTTCCTGCCCATCATTATTCTATCCGTACTGATCGTAGCACCCTGTTTTGCCATTGGCAGTTCTATACTGGGACATCAGGTAACGGAAAAAACAGGGAATCAAATTGTGAGGGTTAGCCCCTTCTACGCAACGGTGATATCAATGATCGTGGCAAGTTTACTGATCTTTGCTTCATTGTCCAAAGGGATCCCTACCTCCCTGGTACAATTGAATGGCGCAGCAATCATAGCATTGAGCATAACCAAGAATGGCGCGAAGCATACCTTTCGCAACAAAACGGTACGGCTGTTTTTTACTGTTTGGGGTATCGCCCCGGTGTTTTCCTTTTTGCTGACCTATATACTCCTAAAATTATTACAGTAAAATGTTAATGAACAACGTACTATCCGGATGAATCCAATTCAGCTATAGTCCCATCGTGATTAGAATGTCCGGCTCAAATTAAATCCGAAAAAGATGACCCCGTCACCCCAGCTGCCATTGGCCTGTCCCAGGAACCCGTTCTCAAAGGATGGCTGAGCGTTGGTAAAATGCAGCTGGAATACGTGCCCGCCCGTTTCAATGTCTACACCCACGGACAACGGATCTTTAAATGCGCTGTTCCCTGCCCGGTTCAGGTGGGCCGCATAATCGATGTTGATGGATACCCGTTTGGATATCTTATACCGCCCCCCGGCACCGAGTGCAAATTGTGCTTTCTGCTTGTCCTGGTCCCCCGATGCTTCCGGCAGGTAGTTGTCATAGAAAAAGGAAGGAGCCAGTTCCAGAGACAACCTTTCAGTGACCTTCCTGGAAACCAATACCTGGCTTATATACCCCAGCCGGTCGATGAATTGGAGATTGGGTTCCAGATCCTTATCCAGGTTTCCGTTCACATACACCCCGTTGAATCCTGCCACGGTCACGGGAGAGCCCCCCTCCTGTTGGCGGATCAACCGGTATTTTGTGTTGAGATCATAGGTCTTTTGAAAGGAACTCCGGGATATCCCAACATTGAGCCAGTCGGTAAAGCCATAGATAAAATGGAGCCGGGTAACTGCCTGATCCAACCCAAAAAATTCCCGGAAACCTCCTTGTACCGAGCCAAACCTATGGGATACCACAAAATAAAAACTCTTCCTTGCCGCCAGTTTGGTGGATTCCAGGTTGACAATTTTAAGGCCTTTGAAGGCGGCGTCGGCAACCCTGCTGGTATCCTCCTTATCTATTTCCCTGAGCAGGTCATCCTGCGTAAACGAGGTCAGGGGTAAGAGCAACAGCAGCGCAATCAGGTAGTTTGTTTTCATTATATACGGTTTTTTAAGGTTGCAGGAGCCCTTTGCCCACGACGGCGGCCAGCCTCCCATCTCTATAAAATAAATAAACATACGACTATCCGGGCAAACTATAAGGGCAACCTGCACTACAATGCCATCCTGCTGCCATTTCCCCCGGCCTGTTTAATTACACGGCAGCTTTAACCACGCTGTACTAAACAGGTTGTAAACCTTTTGTTTTACGCGGTAATCTGAATTCCCCAGGCTGCCCTCCAGGTTTTAGATACAGCCAGGTCTAAAAAGTTGCAGATAATGTGGAACCTTTTTAAATTTTTTGCATCTAAAATTTATAAACAACAGTCTCCCCCGGAGGCCACTTCGCTGTAGTTGTATTGATTAACCTTAAAAAAATCGCTATGAAAAAGTTAATCTTTCCCTTAGTTCTATCAGTTCTTTTTCTTGCCGGCTGTTCCAAAAGCAGTTCTTCCGATGAAATTCCGGATCCGGCAGACGACAATCCTATGCCCCGGAACGCGACCTATGAAGCTGATGTGAAAGGCATTATACAGAGTAATTGTTTATCTTGCCATGGAACCCCGCCGACCAATGATGCTCCTATGTCCCTAACATCCTATGCTGAAGTAAAAAACGCTGTAGAGAACAGGGGGCTGCTGGCAAGGATCAACAGCACTTCCAACCCAATGCCACCTGCCGGGCGGTTACCCGCCAGCACCCGGCAAATAATCTCGGATTGGATAGACCTCGGAATGCCGGAAAATTAAATTGCTTTGAGAATTATACTACTTACACTGCTGCAACTGCTACTGTGCAATTTTTTAACTGCACAAAGTGCTTACAGGACACAACAGGGTGAAATTCAGTTCAATGCCTCCACCCCCCTGGAAGACATAAGGGCGGTCAACACACAGGTCAATGCTATCCTGAAACCGGATAACGGCAACTTTGCCACCGTGGTGCTCATAAAGGATTTCCAGTTCAGGCGCGGCCTGATGCAGGAGCATTTTAATGAAAACTATATGGAATCTGAATCCTATCCCAAAGGATATTTTACTGGAAAGGTCGAGAATTTTAATATGGATGATCTTACCGGAGTACCGCAGGAATACCGGGTTACAGGAAAGCTTACCCTGCATGGGGAAACCAGGGATATATACCCTGTGATCCAGCTTAGCAAATCCCCTGAAGGTATTTTACTTACCTCCGGATTTCTGGTCCGTCCGGAAGAATACGGGATTAAAGTCCCTAAAATAGTATTTACCAAGATCGCCCGGGAGGTTACGGTAGCCGTTTCACTCCCCCTAACTGCTCAATAAAATCAGTCTCATCTCAGGGGAAGTCGGCTGGGTCACAAAGGTAGCATCCAGGAGACAGGCCTATTTGCTCAGGTACATCTTCCTCCTTGTATAGAGGTTATAGAATTCATCGTCCTTTAGATTGTCTATAAAGAGGATACTTTCACCCGTACTTTTCATTTCCGGCCCCAGGTTCTTATTCACATTTGGGAATTTATTGAAGGAGAATACCGGCTGCTTGATGGCAAATCCTTCCAATTTTGGGTTGAAGGTAAAGTCCTTTACTTTTTTCTCCCCCAGCATAACCTTGGTAGCGTAGTTGACATACGGTTCCCCATAGGCTTTTGCGATAAAAGGGACCGTACGGGAGGCCCTGGGATTTGCCTCAATAATGTATACCATATCGTCCTTTATGGCAAACTGAATGTTGATCAGGCCTACGGTATTCAGCGCCAGTGCAATTTTATGGGTATGGTCCTTGATCTGCTGCATCACAAATTCGCCCAGGTTAAAAGGTGGGAGGGTTGCATTGGAATCCCCGGAATGGATGCCACAGGGCTCGATGTGTTCCATGATCCCGATAATATACACTTCCTTCCCGTCGCAGATGGCATCGGCCTCCGCTTCGATGGCCCCGTCCAGGTAATGGTCCAGGAGCAACTTGTTGTTGGGGATTTTCCGCAACAGGTCTACCACATGCTCTTCCAGTTCTTCCTTGTTGATTACGATCTTCATTCCCTGGCCTCCGAGCACGTAGGAAGGTCGGACCAGTAGTGGAAAATTGAGTTTGTCAGCAAGCTCCAGGGCTTCATCTGCGCTTTCAGCCACCCCGAACTCAGGATAAGGAATGTCATTGGCCTGCAACAATTTCGAAAAACTGCCCCGGTCTTCAGCGAGATCGAGCGATTTAAAACTGGTACCCATAATTCTTATCCCGTATTTATCCAGTTTTTCTGCAAGTTTCAGGGCGGTTTGGCCACCTAACTGGACAATGACCCCTACCGGTTTTTCATGCAGGATGATATCATAGATATGTTCCCAGAATACCGGTTCAAAATAGAGTTTATCTGCAATGTCAAAATCTGTCGAGACTGTTTCCGGGTTGCAATTGATCATGATTGTCTCATAGCCGCATTCCGAGGCCGCAAGAACCCCGTGAACACAGCAATAATCAAATTCGATCCCTTGCCCGATCCTGTTGGGACCGGATCCCAGAACCACTATTTTTTTGCGATCTGAGACTTCACTGTCATTGGCCACATACCGTTCCCCCTCCGCACTATCAATCTCCTCCTCAAAAGTAGAGTAATAGTAAGGGGTCACTGCCTGGAATTCGGCGGCACAGGTATCCACCAGTTTATAGACCCTGTTTACACTGAGCTCCATCCGCTTTTTATGGACCTCGCTTTCGTAACAATCCAGCATATGTGCAATTTGCCTGTCGGCAAAGCCCTTTTGCTTTGCTTCAAGCAGTAATTCCCGGGGCAGGTTGGTCACCGTGAACCTGGAGATCTCTTTTTCCAGCAAGTGGAGTTCCTCATACTGTTTCAGGAACCACATGTCTATCTTGGTAATATCATGTATGCGGCTCAGGGGGATACCCAGCTGGATGGCATCATAGATTACAAAAACCCGGTCCCAGCTGGGGATGGTCAGTTTACTGATGATCTGCTCATAATCCGTATACCCTTTCCCGTCAGCCCCCAATCCGTTCCTTTTGATTTCAAGGGACTGGGTGGCCTTGTGGAGTGCCTCCTGAAAAGAACGTCCGATGCCCATAACCTCCCCAACTGATTTCATCTGAAGACCGAGGGTGCGGTCTGAACCTTCAAACTTGTCAAAATTCCATCGCGGGATTTTTACGATAACATAATCCAGGGTAGGCTCAAACAACGCCGAAGTGGATTTTGTGATCTGGTTTTCCAGTTCGTCCAGGTTATAGCCAATGGCCAGTTTGGTGGCGATCTTTGCAATAGGATATCCGGTAGCCTTGGATGCCAGGGCAGAAGACCTGGAAACCCTTGGATTGATCTCTATAGCGATGATATCTTCCTTTTCATCCGGGCTAACAGCAAACTGCACATTACAACCGCCGGCAAAATCGCCGATATTCCGCATCATCCTGATCGCCATGTCGCGCATGCGCTGAAACGTCCTGTCTGAAAGGGTCATAGCGGGGGCCACGGTTATGGAATCCCCGGTATGGATCCCCATCGGGTCCATATTTTCAATGGTACAGATGATCACCACATTGTCATTCCTGTCGCGCAGCAGTTCCAGCTCATATTCCTTCCATCCCATAAGGGCTTTGTCTATCATCACCTCATGTATAGGTGAAATTTCCAGACCACGGCTTAGTAATTCATCAAAATCTTCAGCTTTGTAAACAATGGAGGCGCCTGCACCCCCCAGGGTATAGGAAGCCCGTATCACCAGCGGAAAACCAAATTCCTGGGCGATCTCCTTCCCCTCCAAAAAAGAAGTAGCGGTAGCCTGCGGTGCCATTCCAATGCCGATCTTCTCCATGAGTTTCCGGAACTTCTCCCGGTCCTCCGTAATATTTATTGCCTCAATGTCTACCCCTATGATCTCAATTCCGAAATCTTCCCAAATACCTTTTTCACCGGCTTCAATACACAGGTTCAGGGCTGTTTGACCTCCCATGGTAGGCAGAACTGCATCAATATCCGGATGCTTTTTCAGGATATGGATGATGGATTTGGTATTCAGTGGTAACAGGTACACATGATCTGCCATTGTGGGGTCTGTCATGATGGTAGCCGGATTACTGTTGATCAATACAGTTTCAATCCCATCCTCCCGCAGTGACCTCAGCGACTGGGAGCCGGAGTAATCAAACTCACAGGCCTGCCCTATTATGATGGGTCCGGATCCAATAATCAGTACGGAAGTAATGTCTTTTCTTTTCGGCATGTTCTTGCAATATCTATGTTGGAGTTACTACTTTTGATCTGGAATCAGTGGTGGATGCACAAAAAAAAGGTGCTACTTTAAGAAAGTAACACCTGATTTTTAGTAGCAATTCGATCATTATTTTTTATGTCTCACCTCTGAGGATACACTGATTTTCTTCCTTCCTTTGGCCCTTCTTCGGGCTAAAATCTTTCTGCCATTGGCAGATGCCATGCGTTCCCTAAAACCATGTTTGTTCCTTCGCTTTCGTTTCGATGGCTGATATGTTCTTTTCATGCGATATTTTTTACTGTTTTAAAGGATCACCTGCTCGTGAAAAATCCGATGCTGCCTTCGCAAAATCTGGGCGCAAATATACGAAGAGTTTTTGCTTTGCCAAATTGATTTATAAATTATTTCCGATAGTTTTTAGTACTTTTGCGGCAGCATAAAAACGATCCCGCCTGTACATGAAAAACGTATGCTCCATTCTTATTTTTAACTTTCTGAGCGCTCTTACTTTTAGTCAGACCACCCTGCAGTACAACCTCAAGGTGGGGGATGTATTCACGGTCAAACAAAATGCCCGGCAGGTCATAACACAGGAACTGGATGGTGCGTTCCATGAGATCACCAATACAATTTACGGGTTGCTGGAATTTCGGGTGGTGGGTAAAAAGGCAGATACCTTTGAGCTGACCATCACTTTCAAAGACCTTACTTTCAATGTTAACTCCAGTATACAGGGTGAACTGCTCAATGTCAATGCACTGGATTCGGAAGCAGATGATAGCCAGTCCAAAATGTTCCACAGCCTCCTCGATGTGCCTGTACACCTGGTCCTAGCCAGGAATGGAGATATCCTACAGGTCACCGGGGGTGATATCCTGGTATCAAAAATGGCGGAATCATCCGGGTTGCAGGATCCCTTTTCCCTGAACCTGATGAAGAAATCGCTGGAGCGGGAGTTTGGGTCAGCAGCCCTTTCTGAAAGTTACAAGCAACTGACCTATATATATCCCACTAAAAAAATCAATATTGGGGACAGCTGGCAGAATGAATATACCGGGAAGTTATCTGCCAAGAACACCTGGACTCTCAAGGGGCTTACCACATCCAATGCCAACATTACGGGAAAAGCTGTTGTGGCCATGGATGTGACGGAACCGGCGACCACCATGAAACTCAACGGAACGCAGATGACAGCCATTATCACCAATCTGACCACAGGTTTTATTCAAAAAATGACTGTTGAAGGTGTTTCAGACGGGTATTCTACGATGACGCAAATGGGCGACCAGGAGATCCCCACCACCATTAAATCCACTGTTACTTACGAATTAATCCAATAATACTATGTTCCATAAAAATATCAAACTTGTTATCACCGTACTTATCGTGGCCTATGCTGTTTACCAGTTCGCTGAGGGTAATATAGGAAATGGGATCGCATTGATATTACTCTCCCTTATTTTTGTCTTCCTGTATTTTCGCAATGAAATTATCTTGATGTCATTTCTGAGGATGCGCAAACAGGATATGGCGGGCACCGAAAAATGGCTTTCAAGGATCAAAAATCCGGAAGCAGCGCTGACGCGGAAACAACAGGGATACTACAATTACCTGTATGGGATCATCTATTCGCAAAAAAACCTTACCCAGGCCGAAAAATTTTTTAAAAAAGCCCTGAAATTTGGGCTGAATATGGATTATGATGTGGCCATGGCAAAATTAAGCCTCGCCGGTATCGCCATGCAAAAACGCCGTAAAAGGGAAGCTGTGAATTTGCTGCGTGAAGCTAAAAAACTGGATAAGAATAACATGCTGACCGACCAGATCAAGATGATGCAACAGCAGATGAAAAAGATATAGGGAGCCGTGCAGGTTACAGCAGGGGAGCCCACAAGCGGTTAAAGGATTCCTGTAATTTACGGGCCACCCCTCGTTCCTTCCACCTTTCCAATATTACCTCCTCACTGTCGTTCAGGTCTTTCAGGAAAATCGATTTCATCTTTTTAGTCACACTTTCATTAAACATCAGTGCAGTGATCTCAAAGTTGATAGAAAAACTCCTGTAATCCAGGTTGGCGGTGCCCACACTGCAAAAAATATCATCTATCACCAGGGTTTTGGAATGCACAAACCCTCTGGTGTACCGATACACTTTTATCCTCGATTCCAGCAACCCTTCAATATAGGAATCCGAAGCAAATTGTGCAGGCCACGAATCGGACTTATAGGGTATCAGGATGCGCACGTCTACGCCGCTCCGTGCAGCTGTTGTAAGGGCGGTAAGGATAGAGCCGTTGGGAATCAGGTAGGGAGTGGTAATATAAATATAATCATTGGCGGAATTAATGCCCGTAAAAATGGCTTCCATTATATTCTCCCAATCGGTGTCTGGCCCGCTCTCGGCAATTTGGATTGCAACCGGTTTCTGGGGAGCAGGCTTGTGTTTGGGAAAAAACGCATCCAATAATTCCACCTCCTTAGTGGAGACAAACTCCCAACACAATAAAAATGACGATTGCAGTGCCCCTACGGCACTCCCCTCTATCCGCACGTGGGTGTCTCTCCAATAGCGATCATTATCATAGGTGTTATCATATTTCCTGTCCAGGTTGATCCCGCCTACATAGCCTATAACGCCATCAATCACTACGATCTTCCGGTGGTCCCTGTAATTGAATTTACTGGTGAACCTGGTGAAGATTACCGGCATAAACGGAAAATGCTCCACCTTGCTTTTATCCAGTTTCTTCTTCGTTTTCGAGGACATGTCGCTACCAACATCATCATAGACCATCCTCACCTTTACACCTTCCAATGCCTTTTGGCATAGTATTTCTATAATCTGGGAACCTACCTCATCATCGATGATGACAAAATATTCCAGGTGGATATGGTCTTTCGCCTTCCGAAGGTCCTGTTTCAATTTTTTGAACTTCTCCTCCCCGTTTACCAGGATCTGGACATCATTATCAAAGGTGAGAACGGCCCTTTCATTGTTTTTAAGGAGTTTGTATATTTTGTACATCCCCTCCCCGAAGGCTTCGGCAAAGTCTTCCCGCTCTTCCCGGTTTAGTTTGAATTCTGCACGCCATTTTTTGAGCTTGCCATCATCCAAAAAATATTTTTTTTCGAATATTTTGTCCTTACGGTGGTCCTGTCCGATAAAATAGTATACCAACAGGCCAAGGAATGGAAGTGTCGCCAGGGCAAACAGATAGACCAGGGTTTTAACGGGACTACTGTTCCTGAGGACAATAAGAATGGAAAAGATAATTACCAGAATATAGTTGATCCCCAATAAAACCTGCCACAGATTTTCCTTAAGGAAGGACACCATTATTTGGAACTTTTGTAGTATCCTTTGTTGGGTATTTCCAGGGTATATTTTTTTCCGGAAGAATTGTTCAGGTGTGGCTCCCGTAACCAGGGGTTATGCCGCTTCAATATTTTGTAGTTTATCTCGTATTGCTGTGCAAAATCTGCAAAGCTCAGCACCGGGGTATCAATTTCAACCGAAAAGGAGGGTATATTGGTATACAGGTCGTCCTGAGAGATATCAAATCCATATTTTTCGGGATTGGATAGGATTTCCTTGATGGCCATGATCCGGAAGACGTACCTCCCTGTCTCTTCGCCCAGGAGGAGATCATAATAATTATCGACCTGCTGGATCCCCATGAACTTGTTGATCGATCCGGGACCTGCATTATAAGCAGCAGCTGTGAGTGTCCAGCTGCCGTATTTCTCCTTCCATCTTTTAAGGTACTGGCAGGCAACTTCGGTAGATTTTTCAAGGTGGTAGCGTTCGTCCACATTCGAATTTACCTCCAGGCCGTATTCCTTGCCAGTTTCTTTCATGATCTGCCAGAAACCTGTTGCACCTGCTCCCGACACAACATTCTGCAACCCGCTTTCCGCCACCGCCAGATATTTAAAATCGTCCGGAATCCCGTTTTTGGCCAGGATAGGCTCAATGACCGGAAAATATTTATGGGCGCGTTTCATCATCAAAAGCGCATTCGACTGCCAATAGGTATTGACCAGAAATTCGCGGTCTATTCGTTCCATGATCTCAGGATCATCCTGCGGAACTACTTCCCCTGCAAAATTAAGGTCTGCCGGAATATCGATTGCAGTGATCCGGTACTCGGGTGCAACGTTCTTCGGGCTTTCTGTAATTTCGCCCTGTGGGTCTTCGGATTGAAAAGTGTTGTTTTGCTGAACCGCAAAAACCAAACTGCTCAGTACGACTGCCAGTCCAAAAAATGCAAGGATATTCTTAAGAAATTTCATAATTGGTGATTTGTTACTATTCAAAGGTATTACATACAACTCCCAAAATCCAAAATAATTGTTGGCAATCGCTCATTAAACCATTTATACCTGTGCAGGATCATGGTGTGTGTACCTTCACTCACCACGATACAGTTTTTGATATATTTTATAGGAAACACCGCATCCATTTCGCCATGGATATGGATGATGTCCGGCCGATACAAGGTTTGCTTCCAATTGATGACCTGATCAATGGACCAGTCCAGGTAATACTTGTCTTTTACAGAGAGGTATTGCTCGTATAACTTAAGCCTTTTCTTCACACTATCCCCAAAAGCATAGCGCGCCAATAATTCCACGCTGTTCAGAAGCCCGGTAGGCAATAGCTTATGGATCTTGGTATATTTCGCAACTATAAGTCTCCTGGGAAGTTCGGAGCGCTGTTTTATGCTGGAGATGATGATGACTCTCCGGACTGCGATCAATTTTGCCATCTCCTGGACTATAAGCCCCCCAAAAGATACTCCAATCAGGACAGGGGTTTCATGTACCACCTGTTTCGCAAGTTCAGCCGCGTAGGCTTCGATCGTCATTCCATCCCATGGGATAAACCATTCCAAGAAATGCATTTGAAAATCAGCCTCCGGCAAATCAATATACTCAAAGATACCCGGGCTGGCTGCCAGACCTGGCATAAAATAAACATGGATTTTGGCTTGGGGCATCGGGTTATATCTATAGAATTCCCTAGGAAATAAGCAATATTTTGGTTACTTTTGTCTTCCCGGATCCAAATATACTTAGGCTGGGTGGAAAGTAACCATACTATTTGTCACATTAAAATTACGATCCCGTTTAAGTCGCGTTCTTACTATTTGAAATCTAAATTAAATCAAACTATATGAATGAAGTAACAATTAAGGACAATAGTTTTTTACGTCAATTCGAAACAAGGGTTGATGGACATTTAGCCAAGATTGAATACTCTTCCCAGGAACGCAAAGTTTTTTTAACAAAGTTGGTCATACCGGAAGAAATTACGGCAGACGGTTTTAAGGAAGATTTTATCAAATCAGTCCTCCACCACATCCAGGACCAAAACCTTAGGGTCGTTCCCACAAGCCCGCAAATTGCAGGTTTTTTAAGGAAAAACCGGCAATACAAGGAAATGCTTCCAGTAGGCATCCGAATATAAAGGAAAGTACTAATGTGAAATGCAGTGAATCCCGCCATTTAGAGCGGGTTTTTTTGTGATCATCCCTGCCTGTTCCCGCCACCCAGGTCCCGGCTGCTCCTTACCTGTGATAGCTCAAAATCAAGGTGTTACCTTCTCAAGAGCCTCAAAGCGCACAAGGCCATCCGCATCGATGGATGTAAGCTGAACCTCCTGCAGCGTATTGACCAGTGCAGGATCCCAGGGAGCTTTGACTTTTATATAGTTTTCTGTGAATCCCTGGATATATCCTTCCCGGTTTTCGCTTTCAAACAGCACGGTTCGCACGGTTCCCAACTGGCTTTCATAAAATGCCCTGCGTTTCTTTACAGACAGTCCCCTCAGCATTTTGCTGCGCTTGTTCCTTGTGGCCTGGGGCACGCTCCCTTCCATGGCAGCCGCCGGGGTGTTGTCCCGTTCAGAATAGCTGAATACATGCAGGTACGAAATATCCAGCTCGTTTAAAAAGTGGTAGGTTTCCAGAAAGTGGTCATCTGTTTCCCCGGGAAAACCAACGATAACATCCACACCGATACAGGCCCAGGGCATGCTATACCTGATCCGAGCGATACGTTCCCTGTATAGGGGTGTCAAATAACGCCGCCGCATCCTTTTAAGAATGGCGTCGCTGCCACTCTGCAACGGGATATGGAAATGCGGGACAAACGTTCGGCTGGCAGCCACAAAATCTATGGTTTCATTTTTGAGGAGGTTGGGTTCTATGGATGAAATACGCAGTCGCTGAACACCTGCTACCCTATCCAGCGCTTTAACGAGGTCCAGGAAAGTATGTTCGTGCTTTTTATCTCCATTCTCTCCTTTGCCATAATCCCCGATATTTACACCTGTCAATACGATTTCTTTAACCCCCTGCTTCGAGATCTCGGCCGCATTCCGAAGGACATTTTGGAGGGTGTCACTCCGGGAGACGCCCCTTGCAAGGGGAATGGTGCAATAGGTACATTTGTAATCACAGCCGTCCTGTACCTTTAAAAAGGCCCTGGTCCGGTCCCCTATAGCATAGCTCCCAACATAGAAGTCGGCCTCGGAAATATCGCATGAATGGATCTCCCCCACCAGTTTTGTGCGTTCGGGGCGACTCAAAAGTTCATGGATGTATTCGGTTATCCTGAATTTCTCGGTGGCCCCCAGTACCAGGTCCACCCCGGTTACCGAAGCCAGTTCCTCAGGCTTTAACTGGGCATAGCATCCAATGGCAGCTATAAAGGCGTCGGGGTTTAATTTCCTGGCTGCTTTAACAATACCCTTGAACCGCTTATCGGCATTCTCCGTTACAGAACAGGTATTGATGACGTACATATCAGCCACATCCGAAAAATCCACCCGTTCATAGCCTTCGCTTACGAATCCCCTGGCAATGGTAGAGGTTTCGGAGAAGTTGAGTTTGCAGCCAAGGGTATGGAATGCTACTTTTCTTTTCATGTCAAAATGCTAAAAAGCGGATTGCAAAGATAGCAAGAATTAAGAAATCAACGTTTCGGGAATAGACAGGTATGCCTGATACATATTACAGAAATCGCCGAAGTTGCCATATTACAACTTTAGGATGAACAAATCAAAGTCGCCCGCGGAGGTATGGTTTACCACCCCGGTGCCCGGGTTAAGGTCTACGGTGGTATTGATCCAGCCTGCAGAATAAAATCTTCCTGTAGGGTCGGATATCAGGGCTGTGGCTACATCACTACCCAAATTTCCTATTGATCTGGCATTCCTGAATGTGCCTCCGGGTCCAACTTTCACAAAGAATATATCTTTGAAATCAAAAGATGTAAGATTGTGTACCCCTGCACCCGGGTTAAAATCCCCGGTACCTTCGAAACTACCACAAATCAAAATATCCTCTGCAGAATTAACGGCAAGGGCATTCCCTTCGTCATTTAAATTCCCCCCCAAACTTCCGGCAGCAAGCGCATTGTTAGCCGGGTTAAACTTTAAAAAATAGGCATCCTTCGCACCTGCAGATACCAGGTTCAGCGTACCGGGCCCAGGGCTAAAATCTACGGTATCCTCAAAGTAACCGGTAAGATATACCTTGTCAGCACCGTCTATAAGCAGGAAATTTCCTGCATCGTCCCCGCTGCCCCCGATGATTTTGACACTGATGAAATTTCCATTGGCATCCAATCGTGAAATAAAGATGTCTTTTCCCCCGGCAGAAATTTCATTATGTACACCGGCAGCATCCGGATCAAAATCTGCAGTTCCTTCGAAATATCCTGTGGTGTAGATTTCTCCGGTGCTGGTGGAAGAGATAGATTTGCCTTCATCATCGGCGGTTCCGCCAATATTCCTGGCCCACACAAAATTCCCCGCCGGATCCAGTTTTTGTATAAACACATCCTTACCCCCAGACGAGATCAGGTCAAATACCCCGCTGCCCGGGTCAAAATCAGCCGTATTTTCAAAGTAACCGGTAGTGCATATATTCCCTGAACTATCCACACGCGTGGAATATGTATTATCATACCCAATTCCTCCCATGCTTTTAGCCCATATAAAATTCCCGGAACTGTCCAGTTTAGAGATGAAAATATCGTGGGAGCCAACTGTGGTAAGGTTAAATGAACCGGCACCAGGATCAAAATCAGAAGTGCCACTGAACTGCCCGGAGGAATATACATCCCCAACGGTATCCACAACAATTGAATTGCCAGAATCAGAAAATAGGCCGCCCATTTTCTTCGCCCACACGAAATTCCCCGCAGCGTCCAGTTTTAAAACAAAAATATCGGTTTCTCCGGCAGCAATCAGGTTGAAGATACCCGGACCGGGATCAAAATCCACCGTCCCCGTAAAAGCACCGGTAGCATATACATTTCCCAGCGAATCAACAGCAACCGAATAGGCAGCATCCACTAATGTGCCTCCGGAGCTTATGGACCATTGATAAGACTGGGCTGATGTGAAGGCAGTCAGCAGACAAACCAAGTAAAGCATACATGTGTGTTTCTCCCGATTTTTCATATCATTGATTTTTAGATTACTATTCATATCAGCCGGGGGGTTTTTCTTAACCCTGAGAGGAACTTCGGGAACTATTATTTTTAGAGGGGGGACATTGCGGGGGGTAACAAAAATGGCTGCACCGGATCGGAAGTACCAGCCGTGTTCATTATTTACAGGCTTCCCTGCACGTTGAATTCACCGGGGAATTCATTTCGCCAATTCGGCGGTACAGGGGTAAACCAACTATAAAAAGGGGGAATTTTAGGTAAGCCGCACTACAGGGAATCCCGTAGTAGGAAAATAGCTTCCTAAATGTAATGATTTTTATGGTTTTGTTTAATATGAAATGCCGATAAATTTAAGGAAGCTAAACGGAATTTCCGGATAACATACCACGGTATCTGCAGGATTAAGCTTCAGAATGGAATATATTTAGTCGATATGTGTTGGGTAATGTTGGCTGCCGGATCCCGGCAGGTTCTCATCGGCTGGAAAAATAAATCAATAATTACGCCATTTTGCGGTCAATTCATATACGTGTTCCAGGATATCCGCATCCTGCTGGCTGAAAGTGACCCCCCTCCTGGCCATCATCACCCGGGCAGCTTCAAAAGCCTTTGAGGGATGGTATGCACTAAATCCGGAAGCTCCCCCCCAACTGAAGCTTGGAACAAAATTCCTGGGAAATCCCGGAACATAGATATTGCAGTTAACCCCAATCACCGTGCCCGTATTGAACATGGTATTGATAGCTGTTTTACTGTGGTCCCCCATCATAAGACCACAGAACTGAAGGCCGGTATGGTCGAAGGTTTCCGTGGCATAATTCCACAGCCGGACCTTGGCATAATTGTTCTTCAGATTGGAATTGTTGGAATCAGCACCGATATTGCACCATTCACCCAACACGGAATTGCCCAGGTATCCGTCATGCCCTTTGCTGGAATACCCGAATATAACGGAATTATTGATCTCCCCGCATACCTTTGCATAGGGTCCTACGGTTGTGGGTCCGTAGATCTTGGCACCCATTTTAACTACTGCTTTTTCACATAATGCGAATGCGCCCCGGATCAGGTTGCCTTCCCATACCTCAGAATCCCGGCCGAGGTATATGGGGCCTTCTGTTGCATTGAGTATGCTGTATTCCACCGAAGCACCTTCTTCGAGAAAAATATTTTCTGGCTTGATAAGGTGGTTGGTTGGGGATATGGAGGCACTTTTCCTCCCTTTGGTAATAAGGTCGAAATCAGCTTGCAGTGCTTCTCCGTTCTTCGAAAAAATGTCCCACGTATTTTTGACCTGCATAACGGCACCCCGAAAGCTTTTTGTTTTGGCTGTATGTATATCGATCTCTGCGGAATGCGTGTTGGTTTTAAATGCCACCAAATCCTCCTCCAAAAACAGGGCCTCATTTGCCTGCAACCCCTCTATGGCCTTTACCAGCGCCTCCGTGGGAAGCACTGCCCCGTTGATCAGTACATTCTCCTGGGCCATTATCAGCGGGTACTTTCCCGACAGGTATGCCTCCGTTTTGCTGCTGGTCTGCTGCCCCAGGAACCATTCCCATTTTTCGCGGATTGTGAGGATACCGATCCGGATATCCGCCACCGGCCTGGTAAAGGTAAAAGGCAAGAGGGCATTTCGTTCGGGGCCATCAAATAGGATATAATTCATCGGGCAGGTTTTCAGCAAAATTAAAAAATAAACGCCCCCGATAAACTATCGGGGGCGCTTCATTATACGTTAATACAGCAATCCTATTCTTCTTCCGGTTCGGCCTTCGATTTCTCCGCTTGGGCAGCGGCCTTCGGAGCAGGCTCTGCAGCTTTACCAGCAGGTTCGGCAGCTTTGGGAGCAGCTTCAGGGGCTGCGGCTGCAGCTGGTTTCTTGAATTTCTGATATTTATTTTTGAATTTATCAATCCTTCCGGCAGTATCCACCAGCTTGGCTTTTCCGGTATAGAAGGGATGTGATGTCCTGGAAATTTCCAGCTTAACCAACGGATATTCCACACCATCCACTGTAAGGGTTTCCTTGGTATCTGCAGTAGATTTTGTTATAAAAACATCGTCGTTGGACATGTCTTTGAATGCAACTAATCTATAATTTTCGGGATGAATGCCTTTTCTCATGGTAAAAAAGTATAATAATCTGATTTTTTAAGCCCGCAAATTTAACTATTTTTCCAAGAAACCACAATTTTAATTCCCTAAAAAAGAAAAGTTATAAATTGTACCTTTAAGTGTAACAAATTTCCCGCTGCATCAACTAATAGAAGAATCAACCCTAAAACCAAATTTTAATGGAAAACACGCAACCAAAAACCGGAAAGTATGCACTGAATTACGGCCTCCTCCTGGGCGGCGTAGGCGTGGTTTTTAACCTGATGCTCTTTTCAATGGATTTGCACTATGAACGTGGATTTGCCATCCAGGCGGTAGGAATTGTCATTGCAATCGCGGCCATAGTCCTTGGTATCTACCAGTTCAAAAAGGCAAACCAGGGTTTCCTGACCATTTCGGAAGCCCTGAAATTAGGCGCTGGGATAGCGCTCATCGGCGGTATCATAGGCATCATTTACTTTTTTGTCCTTTCCAATTTTATGGAACCCGGGTTTATGGACAAAATGTATGAAATAGGTAAACAGCAGGCCATGGAAACCAATCCACAGCTAACGGAAGAACAGATTGACCAGGGAATAGAAATGCAGAAGAAATTTGCATGGTTAGCCTACCCCGTAATCCTGATCATCAACATAGTTATTGGCCTTGTTGTAGGCTTGGTGACGGGCCTCATCATGAAAAAGTCGAAACCGGCTTATTAAAAGTGAATGTTGTACTTTTGAAAGGAATTATCCATAGTAATCTATGAATCTGTCCATTGTAATTCCTTTACTTAACGAAGAAGAATCGCTTAGAGAATTACATGATTGGATTGTAAAAGTTATGCAATCCAATCATTTTTTATATGAGATCCTCTTTATTGATGACGGCAGCACTGATGGATCCTGGGAAACGATCTCCGGGCTCTCTGCACAGAACCCTCATGTAAAAGGAATCCGGTTTCAAAAAAACTATGGGAAATCCCAGGCCCTCCATGCCGGATTTAAAGCGGCCAAGGGCGATGTAGTGATTACCATGGATGCAGACCTGCAGGATAACCCGGAGGAAATCCCGGAACTGTATGGGCTTATCCAAACAGAAAACTATGATCTTATTTCGGGTTGGAAGAAGAAGCGGTATGACTCGGTAATCACCAAAAACATTCCTTCCAAATTGTTCAACTGGGCAGCACGAAAGACATCTGGCGTAAAACTCCATGATTTCAATTGCGGGTTAAAAGCCATGAGAAATGAAGTGGTGAAGACCATAGAGGTATCCGGGGAAATGCACCGCTACATCCCCGTATTGGCGAAAAGTGCCGGTTTTTCCAGGATCAGCGAAAAGGTAGTACAGCACCAGGCCCGAAAATATGGTAAAACGAAATTTGGGATAGAACGGTTTATCAATGGCTTCCTGGACCTGATCACCATCTGGTTCGTCTCCACCTTTGGGAAACGCCCCATGCACCTTTTTGGTGCCCTCGGGGTCCTGATGTTCCTTATCGGGTTGGGCTTTGCACTCTATCTGGGGATTGACAAGCTATTCATTCACCCGTATGCCAGATTGTTGACGGATCGGCCGCAATTCTTTGTTTCACTGACGTCGATGATAATTGGTACCCAGTTCTTTTTGGCGGGATTCCTGGGAGAGATCATGATCCGCAACAAAAAGAATGAAAGCCGGTATACCATCGCCGAAGAAATAAACCTAACAAAAGCCGAAAACCAATATTCTTCGTAATTTTAGGCATGTAAACCCTAGCGCTTTTAACAATGGATGATATCTTAGCAACAGCCAAAACCTGGCTTTCCGATTTTTTTGATGCAGGAGTACAACAGGAGGTGAAACAATTGATTGACAGGGATCCGGAAGAGCTGCGGGACCGTTTCTACAAAAACCTTGAATTTGGCACAGGGGGTATGCGGGGGATCATGGGCGTTGGCACCAACAGGATCAACAAATACACCCTCGGTAAAAGTACCCAGGGGCTCAGCAATTACCTTAAAAAGACCTATCCGGAAGCTGCGCTGAGCGTAGTCATAGCCTATGATTGCCGGCATAACAGCGATAGCCTTGCCCGGACAGTAGCGGAGGTCTTTTCAGCAAACGGGATCAGGGTACACCTTTTTTCAGCGCTGCGGACCACCCCGGAACTTTCGTTTGCGGTACGGTATCTCAATTGCCATGCCGGTATCGTGCTGACGGCCTCCCATAACCCCCCTGAATACAATGGTTATAAGGTATACTGGACAGACGGCGGCCAGATAGTCCCGCCTGAGGACGGGGAGATCATCGCTGAGATCAATAAACTGCCGTACGGGGATATCCGGTTTGAGGCCAGGGAATCCCTAATCAAACTGATCGATCAGGATGTGGATGAGGCTTTTATCAAAGCCAGCGTGGCCAATGGAAACTATAACGCCAAGGGAAAGGACAATTTCAGGATCGTATTTACTTCCCTTCATGGAACATCCATCACCGCCATCCCGGAAGTCCTGAAAAGGGCAGGGTACCGCAATGTGACCATTATTGAAGAACAGGCTGAACCTGATGGGGATTTTCCTACGGTTAAGTCGCCAAACCCCGAAGAACCGGAAGCTTTGTCCATGGCATTAAAAAAAGCTGGTGAGGTGGGTGCAGATATGGTCATCGGTACGGATCCTGACAGCGACCGACTCGGCATTGCCGTGAGGAACCCCGACGGGGAAATGGAACTACTCAATGGCAACCAGACCATGATATTGATGACCCGGTTCCTTTTGGACCAGCGCAGGCGTGTGGGCATGAAGGGGAATGAATTTATTGCCACTACTATAGTGTCTACCCCGATGATGGAAGCATTGGGGGCAGCTTATGAAGTTGATTGTAAAATGGCCCTTACAGGATTTAAATGGATTGCCAAAATGATAAAGGATTTTCCCCGGCAGGATTTTGTGGGCGGTGGGGAAGAGAGCTTTGGCTATATGGTGGGCGATTTTGTCCGGGATAAAGACGCAGTAACCTCAACCTTGCTGGCTTGTGAAATAGGTGCAGATGCCAAAGCGCGCGGAAGTTCCTTTTTCAGTGAACTCATCCAATGTTATGTGGATTATGGGTTTTATAAGGAAAAATTGGTTTCCCTGACTAAAAAAGGCATGAGCGGGGCTGAGGAAATAAAGCAGATGATGATCGATTTTAAGGACAATCCTGTTACTTCCCTTGATGGATCCCAGGTGGTGACAATAGATGACTACAATACCGCTACTTCCCGGAATTTGAAGACGGGAGAAATAACCCCTATAGACCTCCCGAAATCAAATGTCTTGATCTATACCACCGAAGAAGGTACCCGGATGGCTGCAAGGCCAAGCGGTACCGAACCTAAAATTAAATTTTACTTCAGCATCAGCGCCCCCCTGCAGCATGCAGATGATTATAAAAAGGTAGACCAGGAACTGGATGCACGCTTGGACCGGATGGTACGGGAACTCAAATTGGATTGATGGAGTATTTTAAAAAGATCTTTCGATTTGCCAGGCCATACAGGAAATACGGTTTTTTAAATATTTTTTTCAACATTTTATATGCACTTTTCAGTGCCCTGTCCTTTGCAGCGTTGATCCCGATGCTCGAAGTGCTTTTCGACAAGACCAAAAAAGTTACAGAAGCGCCCCAATACCAGGGTTTGGGCAAGTTAAAGGAATATTACCTGGAGTACATGAGCTACTATATCGGCCAGCAGTCCGGTGACAATCCTATGAGTGGCCTCGTCCTGGTTATCGGGCTGGTACTGGTGCTCTTCCTGCTCAAAAATGTGTTTAATTACCTTGCGATGTATTTCATTACTTTCCTTCGCAACGGGGTATTAAAGGATATCCGAAACCAAATGTACCAAAAGATCACCGATCTTCCCATCGCCTATTATTCGGAAAAACGAAAGGGCGATGTTATCGCACGGATTACATCCGATGTCCTGGAAATCCAGCACTCCTTCCTTTCAATACTGGAGCTGATTGTACGGGAACCCCTCACCATCCTGTTCACCATCATTATCATGTTCCTGATCAGTGTAAAGCTCACCATCTTTGTATTTATTTTTATCCCTGTGGCGGGTATGATCATATCGTGGATCGGTAAATCCCTGAAACGGCAATCCGGGCGGGTGCAGCGCGAACAGGGTGAATTCCTCTCCATCGTCGAAGAAACACTTGGCGGCCTTAGGGTCATCAAGGCATTCAATGCTGAATCCAGGTTCTATAAGTCATTTCAGGCATCCACCACGCGTTTCTTCCGGTTTTCCAATAAACTGCTGAACCGCCAGAACCTGGCTTCCCCAACGGGGGAATTCCTCGGGATCCTTGTGATCGGGGTGCTGTTGTGGTTTGGAGGCAAAATGGTGCTGATTGACGGCACCCTGGATGCCCCCTCATTTATTGCCTATATGGGCCTGGCCTATAATATCCTTACGCCGGCCAAATCCATCAGCAAAGCCTCTTATGGCGTTAAGAAGGGGAACGCCGCTGCCGAACGGGTACTGGAGATACTTGAAACAGAAAACCCCATCACGGACAGTGATGGGGCACTGGAAAAGGAATCCTTTGAGCAGGATATACGGATGGAAAATATTTCCTTTAAGTATGAGGATGAATATGTCCTGAAAAATTTTACGCTGCATGTCCCCAAAGGTGAAACGGTTGCATTGGTAGGTCAATCCGGGAGTGGTAAAAGCACCATTGCCAACCTGCTGACCCGGTTTTACGATGTAAATGCAGGGAAGATAAAAATCGATGGCATCGCCATCCAGGACCTCACCACCAAATCACTCCGAAACCTGATGGGGCTGGTGACCCAGGATTCCATATTATTCAATGATACGGTGCGGAACAACATCTCGCTGGGAAAGGAAAATGCATCCCTTGAAGAAATCGTGGCAGCTGCCAAAATTGCTAATGCCCATGATTTTATTACCGCCCTTCCCAACGGGTACCATACCAACATCGGGGATAGTGGAAATAAACTGAGCGGCGGACAAAAACAGCGCTTGTCTATAGCCCGGGCTGTCCTGAAAAACCCGCCCATCATGATTCTGGACGAGGCAACTTCTGCACTCGATACCGAGAGTGAGCGCCTGGTACAGGATGCACTTGAAAAAATGATGCGTAACCGTACATCCGTTGTCATTGCGCATCGCCTGTCCACTATCCAGAATGCACATACAATCGTAGTCCTGCAGAAAGGGGAAATTGTGGAACAGGGTTCCCATGAATCACTCCTGGAAAGGGATGGTGTTTACAGGAAATTGGTGGAAATGCAATCATTGGCATAGGCCTGCTATCCACCTTCCATAAAAGGTCAACTGGGGGATGCGCTACATTTCATATCTTAATCCTTGGGTGACGGGATAATTAAACCAATGTTCCATACCTGAGTCTAACCGTAATACCTGTGTTCACCGTGATGGCCGAAGACCCCTTAGTTGAACAATTGAAGCATAAGCAAAGTCGGGCTAAGGCCTTTGAGGTGCTGGTGGATACCTATAAAGAGCGGCTATACTGGCATGTAAGGAGGATAGTGCTTATCCACGATGATGCCGATGATGTGTTGCAGAATACATTCATAAAAATTTACCGGAATATTGATAGTTTTAAAGGTGACAGTAAATTATATTCCTGGATGTACCGTATCGCAACCAATGAGGCACTGAGCTTTATTAAATCCAAATCGAGGAAACTGGGTGTTCCTACGGACGAAATGTTTGACAGAATGGCGAACAACCTTCGGGAAGATGTTTATTTTGACGGGGATGAGATTCAATTAAAATTACAGCAGGCCATCGCCGCCCTCCCGGAAAAACAAAAACTCGTATTTAATATGCGGTATTTTGAAGAGCTGAAATACGAGGAGATCTCAGAGATCCTGAAGACCTCCGTAGGGGGCCTCAAGGCATCTTACCACCTGGCTGCCAAAAAAATAGAAGCGTTTTTAAAAGACGGGTAGACAACATGATGGTAAAGGCAGGAACGGCTGTCTGGCAGATGGTGCTGTATCACGGTTTAAGTTGCCCGATGACCCTGTTCTAATTAAATTAACAACCCCATTAAACCTTTTACGATATTGGGAGTCAAACATATGCAATGAAGGATTTCAAAAAATCGAAGAATTTTAAGACCCCTGAAGGATACCTGGAAGGCTTCACTGGGAAACTTATGGATAAAATCGCCATGAGGGAATCCGGTATGTCCAAAGAACGGCCTTTTAAAGTCCCGGAAGGGTACTTTAAAAGCTTCAATAAAAAAATAGCCCGGGAAACCATTTCCAAACAAACCAGGGTGATACCCCTTCACCCTTACCGCAGGCATCTGCTGGTAGCTGCATCAGTTGCTGCCATTTTTATATTGGTATCGGTAACCATCGGGATAACCCGCTCCGTGAACGCGCCGGCTCAAATGACATTTGATGATCTGGCGGGATCAGATATTGAAAATTATTTCGAGATCAATGACCTGGACCTTACCACATATGAAATCGCGGAATTGATCCCGGTCGATGAACTGGAAGTTGGAGATCTTTTGGACAACCCCTTTCAGGAAGAATCGGTCGTGGATTACCTGAACGAGAATATTGAAGAATTTGAAGATTTAAACCTAGACAACAATGAATAAATTCCTAACGATCCCCATACTGGTAGGTTTGTTGTTCTGCACCCAGATCTATGGACAGCATAAGCCGGACCGGGATAAAATAAAGGCCCTTAAAGTAGCCTTTTTTACGGAACACCTGGATCTTACTTCTAAAGAAGCGGAAGCTTTCTGGCCCCTTTACAATAGTTATGACGACGAGCGGAACGCCCTGCGGGAACGGGAACACAAAGAAATCCGTTATAAATTGAAGGAAATGGATGGATTTTCAGAAAAGGAAGCTGTCACATTGCTGAATACCTATCTGCAACTGGAAGAAGAGGAGGAGGAACTGGACAGGTCTTTTCTGAAAAACCTGAGTAAGGTGATCACCGCCAAAAAGACCTTGTTATTGTTGCGGACCGAAGAAGATTTTAAGCGGCAACTGATCAGGCAATATCGCAGCAAGGGTGGTAGTCCCCGATAGCAAAAGGGTACTGCGGTCTGCCACTCCCAATCCTGTCCCCTTATCTGAATGTCAGTTGGGCAATACGGTTCCTGCCTCCGGCATAGGCTACCGAGTCATTTAGGAAGCGAAGCGTATAGAACGACTCATCTGAAAGATGTGCCCAGTGCTGCCCCATATCCTTGGAATAGGAAATCCCGTTAAACCCAACGGCAACGATTCCTTCACCCCGGGTATTCGGGATAAATTGAATACAACTCCTGTAACCGGGTTCTTCCCCATCAGCTATCAATTGCCAGGTCTTACCGCCATCCTTTGTAATCGCCTTATTGGCCTGGATATTCTCCGGGTCTGTGTAATCACCTCCCATGGCTATTCCCAGTAAGGCATCGTTAAAATCCAGTGAATAGATCCCGCTGGTAGGTTTATCGTCCCTGACAGGGGTTTGGAAAACTTCCCAGGTTTTACCCTTATCCCCCGAATAATAGACCCTCGCAGCAGTAGTTCCGATCCAGGTATGGTCACCCACAATTGCAATATTGGTATTGCTTGCCGCAAAGGCACCTTCCCCCGAAAGGGCTGCCGGAAGTACGGAACAGGGGAGCTTATGCCACTGCTGCCCCCCGTCCCTGCTAATCAGTACAGAAAGGCAGCCGTCCATACTGTCTCCAACCGCTATCCCTTCCCGGTCATTCCAAAATTTCATGGCATCATAGAAAACCAGGGAATCACTTTCCTGATATACCAATTGCATGGTCCCGTTATTACCGGTCTTATAAAGCAGGGCCGGATCCCCAGCTGAAAGCATGAAGAAATCAGTAGCAGTATGGGCAACTGCCCTGAATTCCGGGACATAGCCGTCCTGGTGGAGGACATTGGTACGAATTTTACCTGTTGCCAGTTCCACGGATCCGAACACCCCTTTGTTTGCGGCAAAAGCGAGGGAACCCGGCATCAGTTCAATAGCGCGGATGCTCAGGGAATCTTCCAAAAGGGGTGTGATGGTTACCCTATTAAAACCTGTCTCTCCAGAATCCGGAGCACAGCCTATAACTATGCCAAACAATATCAGTGCAATCTGGTAGCGCATCGCCATAAATTTCCCCAAAAGTAAAGGGATTGGTTGCAAAAGCAATACCTTTGCAGCCTTAATTTTCAGGATGCGTTTACACAGAAATCTGGTTTTTGCAGTAATTGACGGGCTCCATCTCATTTTTAATGAAGGGGAATATGCCGATAAGGTGGTGGAGAAATTACTGAAACGCGACAAAAGATGGGGTTCCCGTGACAGGGGATTCATAGCGGAGACTACCTATGACCTGGTCCGCTGGAAAAGGTTGTATGAAGAAATTGCAGAGGTTAAACCACCGTATAGCAGGGCAAACCTTTTTCGGATCTTTGCCGTATGGGCTGTCTTAAGGGGCATCCCCCTTCCGGAATGGAAACAGATAGAACTCACCCCCGAAAGGAAGATCAAAGGCAGGTTTGATGAACTTTCAAAGATCAGGAAATACAGGGAATCCATACCTGACTGGATGGATGAATTGGGCCTGGAAGCATTTGGTGAAAAATCGTGGACAAAAGAATTAGCAGCCCTGAACCAGCAGGCTGAAGTTGTCCTGAGGGCAAACCGGTTAAAATTAACCAGAGAACAGTTGGCAGAACAGCTCCGGGTTGAAGATATTGTAACGGAACCGTTGAAAGGATACCCGGATGCACTGAAACTAAAGGAACGGTCGAACGTTTTTACCTCCGAGGCCTTTAAAATGGGGTATTTTGAAGTACAGGACGCCTCTTCCCAACTGGTAGCCCCGTTTGCAGAAATACGCCCGGGCCAACGGGTGGTCGATTGTTGTGCAGGTGCCGGGGGAAAAACACTGCACCTGGCGGCGTTGATGGAAAACAAGGGGCAGTTGATTGCCCTCGATATCTATTCCGGAAAACTTAAGGAACTGAAACGAAGAGCCCGGAGGGGCGGGGCACATAATATTGAACCCCGTGTCATTGACAGCACAAAGGTGATCAAAAAGCTCGCAGCATCAGCAGACCGGGTCCTTATCGATGCACCCTGTTCCGGTCTTGGGGTATTGCGCAGAAACCCGGATGCCAAATGGAAATTGCAGCCCGAATTCCTTGAAAAGGTCATCCTGACACAACAGGAAATACTGAGAAACTACAGCAAAATGGTAAAACCCGGCGGTAAACTGGTCTATGCCACCTGCTCTATACTACCCCGGGAGAATGAAGCCCAGGTCAAAGCATTCCTGGCTGCAGGCGAGGGTAAAGAGTTCAGGCTGGAGGAAGAAAAACGTATTTCCCCCGCCCGGACCGGTTTCGACGGGTTCTATATGGCACGGCTTATTCGTTCATAGGTAAGGTTATAATATTCGCCTCCGGCGAACCCTGTTAGTCTCACCTATAATTATCAACAATCCGATTTCCGGCTGTTAACTATTCTTCCCGGATGTATTGCTTAAAAAGCGTAAATTTGTCCTTTCTAAATCCTAACAATATCAGTTGCACATGATCCATTTTTTCGGGGACGCCAGCAAAAAAATATTCGCCGTGCAGGCCCAGGGTGAATTCTCAGAACAAGACACAGAAAAACTCTCCTGGTTGTTCGGCAACCTACCCAAACTCAATGTGGCGTCTATCGACGCCTTTTTTGTTGGACCCCGGGCTGCCATGGTTACTCCCTGGAGCACCAATGCAACAGAGATAACTCAGAATATGGGGATATCCGGGATAATCCGGATAGAAGAATTCAATAGGGTCAGCGATGACTTTACTGCCTATGATCCCATGCTCTCTCAAAAATACAAGGGACTCGGACAACTGGTTTTCGCCGTTGAAATCGAACCCGAACCCATCCTTGAGATATCGGATATAGCCGCCTACAACCAGAAAGAAGGACTGTCCCTGAGTGAGGAAGAAGTGCAGTACCTGGTGGATCTGGCTGATAAAATGGGCAGGAACCTAACGGATTCCGAGGTATTCGGGTTTAGTCAGGTTAACTCGGAACACTGCCGGCATAAAATATTCAACGGGACCTTTATAATCGATGATGTTGAGAAAGGCGCTTCCCTGTTCCAGCTTATCAGGAAAACCTCCCAGGCCAACCCCAATGGGATCGTTTCAGCCTATAAGGACAATGTGGCTTTCTTAAAGGGCCCCGAAGTCGTACAGTTTGCACCCAAACGGGGGGATGTGCCCGATTTCTATCAGGAGTCACCCTTTGCGTCTGTCCTTTCGCTCAAAGCAGAAACCCATAATTTCCCTACCACCGTGGAGCCATTCAATGGGGCTGCCACAGGTTCCGGGGGGGAAATTCGGGACCGGCTTGCCGGAGGCAAAGGATCCCTGCCCCTTGCGGGGACGGCAGTTTATATGACCGCGTATCCCCGGCTCGAAAAAGACCGGCCATGGGAACAGGGAATGCCGGAACGGGACTGGCTTTACCAAACCCCCCTTGATATTTTAATAAAGGCTTCCAATGGCGCATCCGATTTTGGCAATAAATTCGGCCAGCCCCTTATTGCCGGTTCCGTTCTGACATTTGAACACCTGGAGGATGGCCGCAGGCTTGCGTATGACAAGGTCATCATGCAGGCGGGGGGCATCGGGTACGGGAAAGCAGACCAGGCCCTCAAGGACATGCCAAAACCCGGAGACAGCATCGTTGTGCTGGGCGGTGACAACTATCGTATTGGCATGGGCGGGGCCGCGGTATCAAGTGCAGATACAGGCGAATTTAGTGCAGCCATAGAATTGAATGCTGTGCAGCGTTCCAATCCCGAAATGCAGAAACGGGCTGCAAATGCCATCAGGGCCATGGTGGAAAGCGAAGAAAATCCCATTGTATCCATTCACGACCATGGGGCAGGCGGGCATTTGAATTGCCTGTCCGAACTGGTGGAGCATTCCGGTGGCAGGATAGACCTCGACCAATTACCTGTGGGTGACCCTACGCTGTCCGCCAAGGAAATAATCGGGAATGAATCGCAGGAACGGATGGGACTTGTCATCGGTCAGAAAGACGTTCCTTTCCTCCGGCGGGTAGCGGAACGGGAAAGATCCCCTATGTATACGGTGGGCGCGGTTACCGGTGACCAGCGCTTTAGCTTTAGTTCGATGGCGAACGGGGCTAAGCCGATGGATATGAGCCTGGAGGATATGTTCGGAAGTTCCCCGAAAACCATACTGACAGATCGCACCCTGGAACGGAAATATGAGCCACCGGCTTATTCCCTTGAACATTTTCACGATTACCTGGAACAGGTTTTGCAACTCGAAGCAGTAGCCTGCAAGGACTGGCTGACCAATAAGGTAGACCGCTGTGTAGGCGGCCGTGTTGCCAAACAACAGTGTGCAGGTCCCCTTCAGTTACCGCTGAACAATTGTGGGGTCATGGCCCTAGACTTCCGCGGGAAGGCAGGGATTGCGACTTCTATCGGCCACTCCCCGATCTCCGGCCTGATAGACCCAGGGGCAGGGAGCCGCAATAGCATAACCGAAGCCCTTACAAATATCGTATGGGCCCCGCTGGAAAATGGCCTGGAATCGGTTTCGCTATCCGCCAACTGGATGTGGCCCTGTAAAAATGAGGGGGAGGATGCCCGGCTATATGAGGCGGTACAGGCCGTATCGGATTTTGCCATCGCCCTGGGCATCAATGTCCCCACCGGCAAGGATTCCCTTTCCATGAAACAAAAATATGCCGATGGAGAGGTGCTTGCACCGGGTACTGTCATCATTTCTGCAGCAGCCCATTGTTCCGACATTACGGGGGTCATAGAACCGGTATTCCAGAAGGCCGGAGGTCCCGTTTACTATATCAACCTTTCCGGCGGGGGGTATCACACGGGAGGCTCTTCCTTTGCACAGGTTTTGAATAAAATAGGGGATAAAACCCCCACCGTATCGGATGCAGGACTGGTGCGGAACGTGTTCAATACGCTGCAGGAATGCATAAAAAACGGACTAATCCTTGCCGGGCATGATGTGGCTTCAGGCGGACTTGTAACAACCTTGCTTGAAATGTGCTTTGCGGACAATGGTCTGGGGGCAGACCTGGACCTTAGCGGTTTAGGGGAGCCGGATACGATCAAACTGCTGTTTTCTGAAAATACCGGGATTGTGTTCCAGGCGCGGGATGAAGGAATCGAAACGATACTTTCCGCAGCTGCCTTTCCCTGGCACAGGATTGGGGAAGTGCTGGAGGAACCGATGCTCCGTATCAGTAACCAGGGAGTTGAAATGAACCTTCAGATTGGATCGCTGCGGGATATCTGGTATAAAACCTCCTACCTTCTGGATGACCGACAAACTGCCAATGGACTCGCCAAAGCCCGGTATATCAATTATAAAACGCAACCCCTTGCATTCCGTTTCCCGGTAAAATTCTCGGGGCAGTTACCGGGAGACCCATACCCTGATAACAGGAAGAAGACGATCCGACCCAAAGCAGCAATCCTCCGGGAGAAAGGAAGCAACTCGGAGCGGGAAATGGCGAATGCCATGTACCTTGCCGGGTTTGATGTGAAGGATGTGCATATGACAGACCTGATCTCCGGAAGGGAAACCCTGGAAGACATACATTTCATCGGGGCTGTCGGCGGATTTTCCAATTCCGATGTGCTGGGTAGCGCAAAAGGATGGGCAGGAGCCTTTAAATACAATGAAAAAGCCAATACCGCCCTCAAGCGGTTCTTCTCCCGAACTGATACCCTCTCCGTAGGTATTTGCAACGGTTGCCAGCTGTTTATGGAACTGGAACTCATCAATCCGGAACATGAGATACATGGGAAACTGACCTACAACGATTCCCATAAACATGAGAGTAATTTTACCTCCGTGAAGGTGCAGCCCAATAATTCCGTCATGCTATCCACCCTGGCAGGTGCTGTCCTGGGTGTCTGGATCTCCAATGGTGAAGGTAAATTTGTACTTCCCCAACCCGAAGACCAGTATGATGTCGTCGCCAAATATGGCTATGAGGCTTACCCGGCCAACCCGAATGGAAGCGACTATAATGTAGCCATGCTCTGTGACAAAAGCGGGAGGCACCTGGTAACCATGCCCCACATTGAACGGTCCATCTTCCCCTGGAACTGGGCCTGTTACCCGGCCAACAGAAAAGACGCGGTGGCACCCTGGCTGGAGGCATTTGTAAATGCCCGGCGATGGATCGACCAAAAAACAGCAGCCAGCCAATAGGAAGGCACAACAGGATCCCAGTGCTGTTGCGGCTGAAGCACCTCAGGGCCGCACCCTTTTTCCGATGATTTGGCTACCGGCAGGTACCATAGCAATTTTTGGGCAGTTCCTGACCATATTCCAGGAAGGAGGGATGGGCAATTCATAACCAATTGGGACATTGCCGAAAATAAATTTTTGGGATTTTATTTTCCGGTATTCTTTTGCTACTTTTCAATCGCCTTACGCACTAGATACATGCAAAACGTTGCCCGTTTATTCGACTTTCCCCGTTATCAACTCGAAAATTTCCCTTTGGAAAATGCCCTGGTTACCAAGAAGGACGGGAAATGGACGGCCCTATCCACCAGGGAATATATAGAGCAGGCGAATGCGGTAAGCCGGGGACTTATAAAGTTGGGAGTGGTGCCAAATGACAAAATTGCCATCATTTCCCTGACCAACAGAACCGAATGGCATGTAATGGATATGGGGATTCTCCAGCTGGGGGCCCAGAATGTGCCCATTTACCCTACGATCTCGGACGAGGATTATGCCTATATATTAAACCACTCCGGGGCAAGCTATTGCTTTGTTTCCTGTGGGGAGGTTCTACAGAAGATCAACTCAATACGTGCAGAAGTGCCCGGGCTTAAGGAAGTCTATTCCTTTGATACGCTGCCGGGCTGTAAAAACTGGTCGAAGTTGCTCGAATTGGGTGCTGATACCGCAGGCCAGGAAAAAGTGGAATCTTTGATGGCTGCGGTTAAAACCGGTGACCTCGCTACTATAATTTACACCTCAGGCACGACCGGAAGGCCCAAAGGGGTGATGTTGTCCCATCAGAATATTGTATCGAATGTAATTTCGAGCGAAAAACGCGTCCCCTTTGAAAAAGGCGGCAGTGCCCTTAGTTTCCTGCCTATATGCCACATTTTTGAACGTATGATCACCTATTTGTACCAGTTTTGCAGCATCAGCATTTATTTTGCTGAGGGACTGGATAAAATCAGTGACAACCTGAAGGAGGTAAAACCCAATGTGATGACGGTGGTACCCCGTTTGCTCGAGAAAGTATACGAAAAGATCATCGCCAAAGGAACCGCCCTGACAGGAATTAAAAAAAACCTCTTCTTTTGGGCAGTTGGATTGGGCCTCAAATTTGAACCCTATGGAGCCAATGGCTGGTGGTACGAAATGCAGTTGGGCCTGGCCAGGAAATTAATCTTTTCAAAATGGAAGGAAGGGTTGGGTGGTAACCTGGAAACAATGGTTTCAGGAAGCGCAGCCTTACAGCCCAGGCTGAGCCGGATCTTTGGCGCGGCCGGCATCCCGGTAATGGAAGGTTACGGACTCACGGAGACATCCCCTGTCATTTCAGTCAACGATGTACGCAATAGGGGCTGGCGAATTGGAACTGTTGGAAGGGTGATTGACGGCGTGGATGTAAAGATCGCCGCGGACGGGGAGATCCTGTGCAAAGGCCCCAATATAATGATAGGCTATTATAAGGACCCTGTGAAAACTGCTGAAGTTTTAAAAGACAATTATTTCCACACAGGGGATATCGGTGAAATTGATGCCGCTGGGTTCTTAAAAATTACGGACCGGAAAAAGGAAATGTTCAAAACGTCGGGTGGTAAGTATGTAGCCCCGCAATTGCTGGAGAACATGTTAAAGCAGTCGCGGTTCATCGATCAGGTCATGGTAGTTGGGGAAGGTGAAAAGATGCCGGCAGCATTAATCCAGCCCAATTTTGAATTTGTAGGCAATTGGGCCAAAAAACATGGGATCACAGTGGGCGATCATTCAGACATGGTGCACAATGAAAAAGTGATCGCACGAATACAACAAGAGGTGGATATCGCCAATGAAACGTTTGCAAAATGGGAGAAAATAAAACAATTCAGGCTAACCCCTGATGTATGGAATACGGATAACGGGCACCTGACCCCCACCATGAAATTAAAAAGGAAAATCATAAGGGATAAGTACAAAGCCTTATACGATGATATCTACGGGTATACCTCCGGGTAGCCTGTCTCCTGCTGCTGAATTCCTGCAGCTATAGCTTAGGGGGAGAGCCACTATAACAGTTTCTGGAAATTATAAGGTTCACCGGTAACCCCGGTAAAAAAACGGTCACGGATACCCTTTCGCTTTTCACCGATTTAAGCAAAATATATTATGCATGCATAATATATTTTTGTATATTTGGTTCCCATGAAAGAGATAACAATTGACTATGCCCTGCGTGCTACCTGGCAGGCTGTGGCCAGGATGTATAATGAAGAAGCCAAGAAGTTTGGTTCAACGATGGCCGTGGGGTTTACCTTATTGAGTATAGATCCAAAGACCGGGACGCCCTCAACCGCGCTGGGGCCTAAAATGGGAATGGAAGCGACCAGCCTGTCCCGTATCCTGAAGAGCATGGAGGAGAAAGGGCTTATAAAACGGAAACCCAACCCCAATGATGGTCGGGGGGTGTTGATACACCTAACCGATTTTGGCCTGGAAAAGCGAAAGGATTCGAAGGATGCAGTACTGCAATTCAATGAAACGGTACGGGCCATTGTTCCAGCCGAAAAATTGACATGTTTTTTTGAAGTCATGGACACCATAGACCAGGTCATCGCAGAAAAGAAGATTTTTACCAAAAACACCTCAACAGATTAATCCATGAACAAGCACATCACCAAAGTAGCCGTCATAGGTTCCGGAATAATGGGGAGCGGAATCGCATGCCATTTTGCAAATATCGGAGTTGAAGTCCTGCTGCTCGATATTGTCCCGAGGGAACTTACGGAAAAGGAAAAGGCAAAAGGATTGTCGCTCGAAGATAAAAGTGTCCGAAACAGGATTGTGAATGAATCCCTTGCAATAGCGTTGAAATCAAAGCCCTCCCCTATCTACCATCCTGATTTTGCCAATCGGATCACCACGGGTAACCTGGAAGATGATATCGCGAAGGTTGCACATGCTGATTGGATCATTGAGGTGGTTATCGAACGGCTCGATATTAAGCAGCAGGTATTTGAAAAACTGGAAAAACATCGCAGGAAAGGAACCATCATATCCTCCAATACTTCTGGCATCCCTATTAAATTTATGAGTGAAGGCCGGAGTGATGATTTTCGCAAACACTTTTGTGGCACCCACTTTTTTAATCCGGCCCGGTACCTGAAGTTGTTCGAAATAATCCCGGGGCCCGATACCTTACCGGAGGTTTTGGATTTCCTCAACCGGTATGGAGAACAGTTTTTGGGAAAAACCTCCGTGATCGCCAAGGACACTCCTGCCTTTATCGGTAACCGAATTGGTATTTTCAGTATTCAGAGCCTCTTCCATATGGTAAAGGACCTGGGATTGACCGTGGAGGACGTGGATAAGCTTACCGGCCCCGTTATAGGGCGTCCGAAATCTGCTACATTTCGCACGGTGGATGTTGTGGGGTTGGATACCCTTGCCCATGTAGCCAATGGCATTTATGAAAATTGCAAGGCTGATGAACGGCATGATCTCTTCCAACTCCCGGATTTTGTAAAGACAATGATCGAAAATAAATGGCTGGGCAGCAAAACAGGACAGGGCTTTTATAAAAAGGTTACCGGCAGCGACGGGAAAAGCGAAATACTCACTTTAGACCTGGGCACCATGGACTACCGGACCAAAAAAAGCGCCAGGTTCGCTACACTTGAAGGTACCAAAACCATTGATAATGTTATAGACCGGTTCCCTGTCCTGGTAAAAGGGAAGGACAAGGCAGGGGAATTTTACCGTAAAAGTTTTGGCGCATTATTTGCCTACGTATCGCAGCGGATACCCGAAATTTCGGATGACCTCTACAAGATCGATGATGCCATGAAGGCAGGTTTCGGATGGGAAGATGGACCTTTCCAGATCTGGGATGCTGTTGGGCTGGAAGAGGGGCTCCAGCTGATCGAAGACCTGGGACTGCAGGTAGCCGGTTGGGTGGCCGATATGAAAGGAGCCGGGGTGGATTCCTTTTATACAGTAAAGGATGGGGCAACTTTCTACTATGACATCCCCACAAAAAGCATGAAGAAGGTACCCGGGCAGGACGCCTTTATCATATTGGACAATATCCGGAAATCGAGTGCGGTATTCAGCAACAGCGATGTGGTTGTGGAAGATATCGGGGATGGCATCCTCAATGTGGAATTCCAGTCAAAAATGAATACCATTGGGGCAGATGTCCTTACCGGGCTCAATAAAGCCATTGACCTGGCTGAAAAGGATTTTCAGGGACTGGTCGTTGGGAACCAGGCTGCCAATTTTTCCGTGGGTGCCAATATTGGGATGATCTTTATGCTTGCCGTAGAACAGGAGTATGATGAATTAAGCCTGGCAGTAAAACGGTTTCAGGACTCCATGATGCGCATGCGCTACTCATCCATCCCAACAGTAGCGGCGCCGCATGGGATGTGTCTTGGAGGGGGTTGCGAATTGTCAATGCATGCAGATAAAGTCGTAGCAGCAGCTGAAACCTATATTGGGCTCGTTGAATTCGGGGTAGGGATCATCCCCGGCGGTGGCGGTTCCAAAGAGATGGCCCTGAGGGCAGCCGACACCTTCCATAAGAACGATGTGGAACTCAATGTGCTGCAGGATTATTTTTTGACCATTGGCATGGCAAAGGTCTCCACCTCTGCTTATGAGGCATATGATCTGGGAATACTCCAGAAAGGGAAGGATATCGTAGTCGTGAACCGGGACCGGCAGATCGCCATGGCTAAGGCTCATGCGCAGCTGATGGCAGAGAACGGATATACACAACCCATCAGGCGGAAGGATATCAAAGTGCTGGGGAAACAGGCACTGGGGATGTTCCTGGTAGGGACAGATTCCATGCAGGCGGGACATTATATCTCGGAACACGACAAGAAGATAGCCAATAAACTGGCCTATGTAATGGCCGGTGGCGACCTTTCCGAAGCAAGTTATGTAAGCGAGCAATACCTGCTCGACCTGGAACGGGAGGCATTTTTATCCCTTGCAACGGAACGAAAGACCCTGGAACGCATCCAGCACATGCTTAAAACCGGAAAACCATTACGAAATTAACAATAGTATGCATCAGATCCGATTACCGTTCACTGATTACTGTTCCCTTCTTCGCCCTTGGCTACGAAGGGCGTGGTACTATTTACTGTTACCTTCTTCGCCCTTGGCTACTAAGGGCGTGGTACTGTTTACTGCTTACTGTTTACTGAATACTAAATACATAGATCAAAAATGAAGACAGCCTATATAGTAAAAGCTTACCGGACCGCCGTTGGCAAAGCGCCCCGGGGTTTGTTCCGGTTTAAGAGGCCTGATGAACTGGCAGCGGAAACAATTGAATATATGATTAATGAGGTTCCGCAGCTGGATAAGAAGCGAATTGATGATGTCATCGTCGGGAATGCCATGCCCGAGGCGGAACAAGGACTCAATATGGCCCGCCTGATCTCCCTCATGGGATTGGATATCAACGATGTGCCGGGGGTGACCGTTAACAGGTACTGTGCGTCGGGCATTGAGACCATCGGAATTGCCACAGCCAAGATACAGTCAGGAATGGCCGATTGTATTATAGCCGGGGGGGTGGAAAGTATGAGCTATATCCCAATGGGAGGTTATAAACCTACCCCTGATTATGCCACAGCCAAAGCAGGGCATGAAGATTACTATTGGGGTATGGGCCTTACAGCCGAAGCGGTGGCAGAAAAATATAAGGTATCGCGGGAAGACCAGGATGAATTTGCCTACAACAGCCACATGAAAGCCCTGAAGGCGCAGGCAGAAAACCGGTTTCAGGAACAGATCATCCCGATAGAAATAGCCCATACCTTCGTAAACGATTCGGGTAAAAAAGAAACCCAAAAATACACCGTGAACAAAGATGAGGGGCCACGTGCTGATACGTCGCTTGAGGCGCTGTCTAAACTAAGGCCCGTATTTGCAGCCAACGGCAGTGTAACAGCGGGCAATTCGTCCCAGATGAGTGACGGGGCGGCATTTGTATTGGTAATGGGGGAAGACATGGTCAAAGAACTGAACCTGCAGCCTATTGCCAGGCTGGTCAATTATGCCGCAGCGGGGGTTGAACCAAGGTTGATGGGCATAGGGCCGCTCAAAGCCATTCCAAAGGCCTTAAAGCAAGCAGGATTACAGCAGCAGGATATCGGGTTGATTGAGCTGAACGAAGCCTTTGCTTCCCAATCGATCGCAGTTATCCGGGAATTGGGTCTGGACAACACTATTGTGAATGTCAACGGTGGGGCCATTGCATTGGGCCATCCGCTGGGTTGTACCGGCACGAAACTCTCGGTGCAGCTGCTTGATGAAATGCGGAAACGAAATATGGAAGGGAAGTATGGGATGGTAACCATGTGCGTAGGCACGGGACAGGGTGCAGCGGGGATCTTTGAATTCATCAATTAGGCCATATCCCAGGCTATTTCAGCATATCAAAACATCCGAACCAGTTAATTATTAATCACAAATACTAACAATATCGGGAGATGTGGACAATCAGTAGGATTGTCATCAATGGTAATCCTGATCAAATAAATCAAATACCATGAGCTCAGACACAACAACAACCAGGGGCCTCTTACGGGGAGGTCAGTTTATAGTAAAGGAAACCAGCTGTGAAGATGTCTTTACGCTGGAAGACCTTTCGGAAGAACAAAAAATGATGCGCGCCAGTACCAAGGAATTTGTAGACCGCGAATTGTGGGCACACTGGGAACGGTTTGAAAAAAAGGATTATGCTTATACCGAACAATGCATGCGAAAAGCCGGGGAACTGGGTTTGCTGAGTGTTGCCGTACCGGAAGCCTATGGAGGAATGGGGATGGGATTTGTTTCCACCATGCTGGTGTGCGACTATATATCCGGGGCCACAGGGTCTTTTAGTACCGCCTTCGGCGCACATACCGGTATCGGAACCATGCCTATCACCCTCTACGGCACGGAAGAACAGAAACAAAAATATGTACCCAGGCTTGCTACGGGGGAATGGTTTGGGGCGTATTGCCTGACGGAACCCGGAGCAGGATCGGATGCCAATTCCGGAAAGACAAAAGCTGTCCTTTCGGAGGATGGAAAGCACTACCATATCACCGGACAAAAAATGTGGATTTCCAATGCCGGTTTCTGCAGTATGTTCATAGTTTTTGCCCGGATTGAAGACGATAAGTACATTACCGGGTTTATCGTTGAAAATGACCCTGAAAATGGGATCAGCATGGGTGAAGAAGAAAAAAAACTGGGCATACACTCCTCCTCTACCCGACAGGTTTTTTTCAGCAATACAAAAGTTCCTGTGGAAAACATGCTTTCGGAACGTGGCAATGGGTTCAAGATCGCTATGAATGCATTGAATATCGGGCGGATCAAACTGGCTGCCGCCTGCCTCGAAGCGCAGCGCCGGGTGATCAATGAAGCCGTGAAATATGCCAATGAACGTGTTCAGTTTAAGACGCCCATCATAAATTTCGAAGCGGTGAAGGCAAAAATTGCCGGGATGGCAGCCAATGCGTATGCAGGGGATTCTGCCTGCTACCGGGCTGCCAGGAATATTGAGGATAGGATTGCCATGCGGGAGGCCGAAGGCAATTCGCATCAGGAGGCGGAATTGAAAGCAGTTGAAGAATATGCCATAGAATGTTCGCTCTTAAAAGTAGCCGTCTCTGAAGACCTTCAAAACACCACAGATGAGGGGATACAGATATTCGGCGGGATGGGATTCAGCGCAGAAGCACCTATGGAAAAGGCTTGGCGTGATGCGCGCATTGCCCGGATTTATGAAGGTACCAACGAAATAAACCGGATGCTTGCCGTTGGCATGCTGATCAAGAAAGCGATGAAAGGCCATGTAGACCTGCTTGGCCCGGCCACAGCAGTAGGGGAAGAATTAATGGGCATCCCCTCTTTTGAAGCACCGGATTTCAGCACCTTGTTTGCAGAAGAAAAAGATATGGTTACCCGGTTGAAAAAAGTTTTTTTGATGGTCGCCGGCAGTGCCGTTAAGAAATTCGGACCTGAACTCGACAAACACCAGCAACTGCTGATGGCTGCAGCCGATATCCTGATAGAGGTTTACATGGCGGAATCCACCATCCTACGGACTGAAAAAAATGCCAGACGTTTTGGGGAAGATGCGCAGGCCGCGCAGATAGCCATGTCAAGACTGTATTTGTACGACGCAGTGGATATAATTATCAGGAAAGGAAAAGAAGCGATAGTGTCCTTTTCAGAAGGCGATGAGCAGCGCATGATGCTCATGGGCCTCAAACGGTTTACAAAATATACGAATCAACCCAATGTAGCTGCCCTCCGTATCCAGATAGCGGATAAGGTGGCAGCAGATAATGGTTATACCTTTGACTAATTCAAATCAACTTTTGTTGATAAAGCAATTGAAACCGCCCCGAACAGGGCGGTTTTTTTATGGCGCTGCTTTTCTTGTCCCAAACACAAATACCTCCTAAATTTACACGATGAGCAATACACTATTACAGGCGGCTTATTCCCCCCAGGCGTTCCGGGAAAAAGGTCATATTTTGATAGAGGAGCTGGCAAACCATCTGGATGCTACCCTTAGCGGGAAAGCCGGCAAGGTGCTGCACTACAACCCACCGGAGGAAGAACATTCGTTTTGGAAGAATTTCCTGAATAATGGCGCTGCCGAAAGCCTCAATCAGCATATCATTGCACATTCCACCCATGTACACCATCCCAGGTGCACAGGCCATCAGGTATGCCCACCCGTGCCGCTATCCTCCCTTGCGGGGCTGGTTAGTGCCTTGCTGAACAATGGGATGGCCATCTATGAAATGGGGATGGCCTCCTCCGCAATCGAACGAATCGTTACGGATTACCTCTGCAGCATCCTTGGATACCATACGGATTCCAGGGGATTTTTAACTTCCGGGGGAACCCTTGCCAACCTAACCGCCCTCTTATCAGCAAGGAAGGCAAAAGTATCCCACGATATATGGAATAAAGGGCAGCAGGGAAAACTGGGGATCATGGTCAGTGAGGAGGCCCACTACTGTGTTGACCGTGCAGCGCGTATCATGGGATTGGGGGAAGAAGGTATCATTAAGATCCCTGTAGATTCAGCCTATACCATGGACATATCCCTGTTAGGTTCTTATCTGGAGCAGGCAACCGCCTCCGGGATCACCATATTTGCGGTTATTGGGAGCGCGCCTACCACGGCTACGGGAATCTATGACAACCTGGAGGCCATTGCTGCCTTCTGCACGGATCATAATTTGTGGTTTCATGTAGACGGGGCCCATGGGGGAGCCGCTATATTCTCGACAAAATACCGGCATACGGTACG
>CAVWMN010000009.1:0-400308 GCA_963756115.1 uncultured Flavobacteriaceae bacterium | reverse complement strand
GTTGGTCTTGCTGGAGCGCACCTACCACGGCTACGGGAATCTATGACAACCTGGAGAGCCATAGCTTCATTCTGCACGGATCATAATTTGTGGTTTCATGTAGACGGGGCCCATGGGGGAGCCGCTATATTCTCGACAAAATACCGGCATACGGTACAGGGTATTGAAAAAGCTGATTCTGTGGTTATAGACGGGCATAAGATGATGATGCTGCCAACCATAACCACCGCCCTGCTCTACAGGGATGGTAATGACTCGCATGCCACCTTCAGCCAGAAGGCAGACTACCTCTTGGTGCAATCCGATGACGAAGACTGGTATAACCTGGCCAAACGCACCTTCGAATGCACCAAAACCATGATGAGCATTCAATGGTTTACCCTGTTGAAACAATATGGTGCCGAACTGTTTGATGAATACCTCACCACAACCTATGATCTGGGTTTACAATTTGGTCAGATGATACAAAAACATCCTTCCTTCGAATTGGCGGTAATCCCGATGTCCAATATTATATGTTTCCGGTATACGGACCCCACCCTGGACGATGGTTCATTGAATGCCCTGAATGCCGCCATCCGAAAAAAGCTCCTGGATGAGGGAACTCATTATATCGTTCAGACCAGACTAAAGGGAATACAGTATCTCCGAACCACCATCATGAATCCGTTTACTACGATTTCCCACCTGGCTGAACTCCTTGATGCCATTAAACAGACTGGGGAATCACTCAGGGAACAGCCCGGGTTGTAACTGAACCGGAGGGGGTAGCCGTCCGTGATAAATCCGTACATTTAGAATGCCAACTTCTGCCGTATGAATACAAAGAACTATGCAGCCATCCTCTCCCTGCTCGGAACTTGCCTGGTGACGGGCCAATCCACAAGCCAGGAGGTCTATCTTATGGATATGGTAATCCGGGACGGAATCCCCGAATTATCCAATCCCAGGAACATTTCTGAAAATGAAGGGTATGACAATCAGCCTTCATTCTATGATGACCAAACCGTATTGTTCACCTCCAGCAGGAATGGGCAAACCGATATAAGGCAGTATAGTGCCATTGATGGTACCCGGAAATGGATAACGGATACCCCTGACCCGGATGGATCCGAATATTCACCTTTACGTATTCCGGGGGAAACGGCATTTTCCGCAGTCCGGGGCAGTAAGCAGTATATTTACAAATATGCAATGCCTTCCGGGCAATCGCGGGTATTGCTCGATGGCCGGAAGGTAGGGTACCAGACGTGGTTTACAAAGGACATCCTGGTAACAACTGTCCTTGTTAAAAACAGGATGGACCTCGTAGTCTCTGATTTGAAGGCCGCCACCAACCAGACCATTCAGACAAATGTGGGAAGATCCCTGCATCCCATCCCGGGGACAGAAAAGGTAAGTTTTATCAGCAAAACTGATAGTCTTCCGGAAGTATGGTCCCTGGAGCCACTCACCGGCAAAACTGAAAAAATAATATCCATGCCAGGAGAAGGGGAGGATATATGCTGGTTGCCGCAGCGGATTGCCATTACAGCCGTAGGCAACGAACTCTTTAAACTGGATCCCGGAAAAGATGCCTCCTGGCAGCTGTTCAAAACTTTTACAGACAAGGATATCCACAAGATTACCCGGCTTGCCACCAATCCAAGTGCCACCCGGTTAGCCATGGTGGGGGAAGTTTCCGCAGAATTCCTCGTACAGCAACAATTGGAGGCCATCAACAACCGTAACATGGAATCATTCCTTGACCGGTATTCCGACAAAATTCAATTCATTCAATATCCGGACAAGGTGGTTTTTGAAGGGAAGGAGTCCATGAGGTCCTATTATCAGCCTATCTTTGATTCTGTTCCGGACCTGCATTGTAAAATCAAAACCCTTATCAGTATGGGTACCAAGGTGATTTCTGAGGAATTTTGTCTGGCACATGGTGTAACTGGCAGGGAAGTCACTATTTATGAGGTGGAAAACGGGAAGATTTCAAAGGTAATCTTTGTTCAATAAGACCCGAATTTGAAACCTAAAAAATACATTCTCCCGGTCATTATACTGTCGCAGTTCGCCTGCACCACCTTATGGTTTGCAGGGAATGCCGTCGTGGACGAACTGGCTGTAAAAACGGGTTTTGGGAACGAGATTATTGGCTATATACTCTCTTTTGTCCAATTCGGCTTTATCATTGGAACCCTCACTTTTGCACTGTTGATGGTCGCTGACCGGTTCTCACCTTCCCGGGTGTTCCTTGTTTGCGCAGTACTCGCTGCTTTGTGCAATTTAGTCCTGCTCCTTCCCAGCTCTTCTAAGGTCTTGCTGTTATCAGCCCGCTTCGGTACAGGATTTTTTATGGCCGGGATCTACCCTGTGGGAATGAAGATAGCGGCCGACTATTATGAAAAAGGACTCGGCAAGGCCCTGGGTTATCTTGTTGGCGCACTGGTGTTCGGAAAGTCATTCCCCTATCTCTTGAAGGGGCTGTATTATGGCGAAGGATATATTTGGGTAATTGTAACTGCTTCGCTAATGGCGTTGTTTGGGGGTTTAGTATTATGGTTGTTTGTCCCGGATGGACCCTATCGGAGGCCCAGTGTGGGATTGCAGCTCAGGTCAGGGCCTTACCTTTTTAAGATTGCGGGTTTCCGGAAGGCGGCTTTCGGCTATTTTGGCCATATGTGGGAACTGTATGCCTTCTGGGCTTTTATACCTTTTGCAATACATTCCTTTAACACGATGGGGGGACATAATTTACCCGTGGCGGCATGGGCTTTCGCCAGTATCGCCTGTGGTGGTGTTTCCTGTATCATGGGAGGCTATATTTCCGTGCGGAGGGGCAGCCGGCAGGTGGCCTTCCTGGCGTTGATGCTTTCGGGCCTTCTATGCCTGTTATCACCGCTGGCATTCTACCTGCCACCGTTATTTTTTCTGTTATTCTTTTGCCTCTGGGGAATGGCCGTGGTTGCAGATTCCCCGCAATTTTCCTCCCTGGTAGCCGCAGCAGCACCTCCCGACCTCCGTGGGACGGGCTTAACACTGGTAAACTGCATCGGTTTTGCCGTCAGTATCATCAGCATCGAATTAGTGTCTATTTTATCGCACAGGCTTTCTCCGAACCTGCTTTTCCTGGTCCTGGCAATCGGCCCGATCCTGGGTCTTTGGCAATTGTCAAAAAAATAAATTCCAGTATTTTTTAATACATTGTAGGCTCAATACTGTCAGGCGCATAAAGCACCTTACCAAATTATTATAGTGTGAAATTTCCCCATAACAGCAGCAGGGTCGAGGCATTCAGTGACGGAGTATTTGCCTTCGCAGCAACGCTGATGGCCGTGTCAATTGATATGGATGAAAGTATGGTTTCACTAGCCTCCACTGGGTCCGGTTTTATTACTTTCGGGGTCAGCTTTTTTGTGCTTGCCGCCCTGTGGTGGCTGCATTACAACTATTTTCGGCGGACAAGATATATGGACAACGGGATCATCGCCCTCAATAGCATCCTACTGTTCGTAATACTCTATTATGTATTTCCCCTAAAATCGATGGTAAATTCACTGCTGGGTAAAGAAGTTACATCTTTGGAGGCACTGGCGTCACTTTTTCAATTATACAGCCTGGGCTTCGTCCTCATTTTCCTTTGCCTGGCGCTGATGTATTTCAGGGCCTATAAGAAAACCAAACACACGGAGCAGGGCCTTGTTTTGTATTTTTATGCCCGGCATTTCGGCCTATACGTCCTTGTTGCAATTGGCTCCATTTTACTGGCGAAATTCCGGGTGGGATTGGAGTTTGCCTTACCTGGAATAATTTATGCGATATTAGGGCCTTTGTGTTACCTTCATGGCGTACATTTTGATAAAAAATATAAAACAGCAATTGAATGAAAATACTTACGCTGATCCCACTCCTTCTTTGTGCAGCATCTTCCTTTTCACAAACAGACCCCAGGATATATGAAATCATCAATGCCGTTTCCGCGGAGCGCCTGAAAGCAGATGTTACGAAGCTAACGGAATTTGGCACGAGGCATACCTTGAGCGATACGGTTTCAGATACCCGGGGGATTGGTGCGGCAAGGCGCTGGATCAAAAGCGAATTTGAAAAAACTTCCGGGGAATGCAACGGTTGCCTGGAGGTGTTTTATCAGAAAGACCTGGTAAAGAAAGGGGAAAATAACCGGATTGTCCACGATGTCTGGGTAGTGAATGTAGTGGCCATCCAGCGCGGTACGAAATATCCCAACAGGTATATCATCATGAGCGGGGATATTGATTCCAGGGTAAGTGACCCTACGGATTACTCATCAGATTCCCCCGGGGCCAATGACAATGCCAGCGGCATGGCAGGGACCCTGGAAGCTGCCCGGGTACTTTCAAAGTACCGGTTCGATTCCAGCATCATCTATGTGGGACTATCCGGGGAGGAACAGGGGTTGTTCGGGGGGAAAGGCCTGGCGGCCTTCGCAAAGGAGAGGGGCTGGGAAATTGTGGGAATATTCAACAATGATATGATCGGGAATATCAGCGGGGTGGATGGCATGGTAAGCAACACGGATTTCAGGATCTTCTCGGAGCCGGTCCCACCCACGGAAACGGAAGAACAACGGAATGCCAGGCGGTTTTATGGCGGGGAGGTGGATGGGATATCCCGTCAACTCGCCCGATACGTTTACACTATTACAAAGCGATACATGCCACAGATGGACCCCATGATGATCTACAGGCTGGACCGTTTTGGGAGGGGAGGGCACCACAGGCCCTTTAATGATGCAGGGTTTGCCGGTATCCGCATTATGGAAGCACATGAAAACTATACCCAGCAGCACCAGGATATCCGCACCGAAAATGGTATCCGTTATGGAGATGTCCTGGAGCATGTCAATTTTGAATATGCCAAAAGGCTTACCGCTGTTAATGCCATTAACCTGGCGTCCCTTGCCTGGGCACCGGCAGCCCCGAAGGAGGTATTGATAGGAGGGATTGTGGAACCCGCCGTAAAACTCAAATGGAGTGCAGCGGATGGCGCCAAGGGGTATAAGATCTACTGGCGCGATACCACCTCCCCCACCTGGGACCATAGCCGGTACGTAGGCAATGTCACGGAGCAGGAACTGGAAGGAATCGTAATCGATAACTTCTTCTTTGGGGTGGCCTCGGTTGGTGCCAACGGACATGAAAGCGTTGTGGTATTTCCCAACGGGATCTATAGAGAACAAAATTGAAATGAAAAGAGGCCATCTCCCATACATACTAACTTCAGTAGTAGCGGTATTGTTGTTCGGGTCGTGTACCAAGAAGTACCGGTCTGATACGGAAGCCCTGGGTTTGCCCGATATGAATGCTGTATTTGAAGCTTATGAATCCACGGATAGCCTGGAGTCCTATGCGCAATTTGCAGGTGAACTAATGGAAGCCAACACTACGCTTAGGTCTTCTGAACTGTATGTGGAAGCCGCCTTGCTGTACCACCGTGCAGGGCAGGACAATATGGCTATCGACGTGTTGCACAGCGCCATTGACAGGGGCATGGCAAATCCTAAAATATTGTCAAAATTCCCGGGCCTGAAGCATGATCCCGGTTCGGAATCCTGGCAACTTTTGGAAACCCGACTCGATTCTATCAGGCTCCGATTACAGGATATTTCCCATTTTACAATTGAAACGGAATCCATGACGCGGTTCTGGAACTATTTTAACCGGGCCCTGAAGGATTCGGCCAATGCCAAGGCCATTTTACGTGATTTTGTATTGCAGGGACCCAGGGAACTCAGGGACTATTATGTAGTACGGTACCTGAACCTGGAAAATATGTACGGGCAGATGATCAATGCGTCGCCGGATTATTATTCCTACCTGGAAAAACAATTCAGCCCCGATTCATTGGCAGCCATGCAAAATAAAACCAAAGCATGGATGCAAAATTTCAGGGAACTCTACCCCCCTGCCGTTTTCCCAAAAGTATTTGTGGTACCCGGTATCCTCAACAGCGGTGGGACCACCACCGAAATGGGATTGTTCGTAGGCGGTGACATGTACGGACGATCAGACCATATGCCTGCACAGGGATTGAACGAGTGGCAAAAAAGTGTCATTATGGAATTCTCAGACCTGCCGGGCCTTACGTTGCACGAATTGATGCACTTCGAACAGAATTACAATGACACCACCAATACAGACAATGTGCTTCGGGCGATCCTGTCCGAAGGCATTTGCGATTTCCTGGTAGAGCTGTCCTCCGGGATGCCCTTAGATAATGCCAATCTGGTTTATATGGAAGACCCGGCCAACAGCGAAAGGATCCTGAAGGATTTGAAACACGACCTTTTTGGGCAGGACAATTCGAGATGGCTTTATAACGGGGGGGATATTGAAGACAGACCCCATGATCTCGGTTATACACTGGGCTACCTCATATCCAAATCCTATTATGACGGACAGGAAGACAAAAGAAAGGCAGTTTATGAACTCCTCAATTCAGACAACCTTGTGACCATAGTCCGGGAGAGTGATTACCGGGATCTGGTGGCAGAAATACAATGATGATCAGATCAAAAATCAATAGCCGGAAGCTGTTACCATAAGTTCGGGTCCCTGAGTGAAATGTTCTGAGTTAAGTATATTTTAAATTGAAAACATGAAATTGAATCAAAAACATTTAGTGCTCCTGGCGTATCTCTGTGGATGTGCAGTATACGGGCAGCGGGAATTTACAAAACAGGATTCACTCCGGGGCAGTATCACGCCGGAACGGGAATGGTGGGACCTCACGTATTATGATCTCGATGTGGCAATTGATCCGGAAGAAAAATTCCTTTCCGGGAGCAATGCAATTCATTACAGGGTGCTGGAGGAACGGCAGGTACTGCAAGTAGACCTGCAGGCCCCACTGAAGATTGAATCCGTAACGCAGGATGGCAAAGCCCTGGAGGTGGAAGATGTAGGCAATGCCCATTTTGTGCAGCTGGTAAAACCGCAGCATCCGGGTGACCTGAATGTGCTTACAATCCGGTATTCGGGCCACCCTAAGAAAGCGGATAATGCCCCATGGGATGGAGGCTTTTCCTGGAAGAAGGACAATAACGGCAAACCCTTTATAGCAACTTCCTGCCAGGGCCTGGGTGCCAGTGTATGGTGGCCGAACAAAGACCACATGTACGATGAAGTCGACAGCATGGCAATCCATGTTACAGCACCGAAAAACCTGGTCAGTGTGGCAAACGGCCGACTTCGGAAAGTCTCTGAAAACGCCGGCACGAAAACCTATCACTGGTTTGTAAGCAACCCGATAAATAATTATGGCGTAAATGTCAATATCGGTGATTATGTGCATTTTGGTGAGAAATACCAGGGGGAAAAGGGGGTCCTGGATATGGATTATTACGTTTTGAGCTATAATTTGGAAAAAGCAAAGGAACAATTCAGGCAGGCTCCCATGATGATGAAGGCATTTGAACACTGGTTTGGCCCATACCCCTTCTATGAGGATAGTTTTAAATTAGTTGAAGTTCCGTATCTCGGCATGGAGCACCAAAGCTCTGTTACCTATGGCAACAAGTTCGGTAATGGTTACCTGGGAAGGGACCTGTCCCGGAGTGGATGGGGACTGAAATTTGACTATATCATTATCCATGAATCCGGTCATGAGTGGTTCGCCAACAACATCACCTATAAGGATATCGCTGATATGTGGATACATGAAAGTTTCACATCCTATTCTGAAAGTATTTATCTTGAATACTATTTCGGGAAAGAAGCTGCCGATGCCTATATCATCGGTTTACGCGGCAACATCAGGAATGACCGGCCCATCATTGGACCTTATGATGTTAACCAGGAGGGTTCCGGGGACATGTATCCCAAAGGGGCCAATATGATCCATACCCTGCGGCAACTGGTTAACGACGATGAAAAATGGCGCGAAGTTTTACGGGGAATGAACCGGGAATTTTACCACCAGACAGTCAGCACAAGTCAGGTTGAATCCTTCCTTTCCAAGGCAACCGGGATGGACCTGGCACCATTTTTCGATCAATATTTGCGAACAACAAAAATCCCTGAGTTAAACTATAAGGTTAAGGGTACTGATATAACCTATCGCTACACCAATATAGTACCCGGTTTCAGGATGCCCGTTCGTGTTTTTATCGGTGGGGATCCGCATTGGTTATACCCTTCCGGCAATTGGAAAACAGAGGTTTTGCCCGGGGACGGTACTTCCCTGGAGGTGGATCCCAATTTTTATATTGATGTCAAACGACAATTGAAATAAATCATCCTGAAATCAAGGATATCAAATACCATCATTACCAATATTCCAGCTCAGGACAATGCCCCTAACAGCCTTGCCTTTAACGGGAGGTGCCCAATCCATAAGTAAATTGTCAAATACATTTATAAATTATACCCTATGAAATGTAAACTCCTAATAATCTTTCCCGTATTTGTCTTTTTGGGTGTGCTGAACCTGCATGCGCAGGACAGCTTACGGCCTGTACGTATTGATGACCTGATCCGGTTGCAGTCTGTCAGCGAACCGGAAGTGAGTCCGGATGGCAAATGGCTGGCCTATACGGTCTCCGAACCCGACCTGAAGAAGGACAAAAGTATCAAGCGAATATACATTGTGGCAGCCGGGGGAGGTGTCAGTATTCCGATCACTTCCAGGGATTATTCCGCGAGTCAGCCAAAATGGAGCCCCGATAACCAATATGTATCGTTTCTTGCAGCGAAGGGCGAAGATGCCAAAACCCAGGTTTGGACCTCCAACCGGCTGGGAGGAGATGCCGAGCAGCTCACCAAAATTCCCCAGGGGGTCAGCGGGCATGCCTGGTCGCCTGTAGACAACCGCCTTCTATTGCTTCTTAAGGATCCCAAACCGGAAGAATTGACGGAAGATAAGGAGGATGATAAAAAAGCACGGCCCTTTGTAATCGACAGGCTTCAGTTTAAACAGGATTATGTAGGGTATCTGGATCGGTACCGGACCCATTTATATATTCTGAAACAGGGGGATTCAACAGCGGTTCAATTAACCACGGGAGACTTTGATGATTCGGATCCGGAATGGAGCCCGGATGGGAAATCCATTGCTTTTGTAAGCAACCGCTCTGAGAACCCGGATGGAAATTCCAATACGGATATCTGGATAGTTTCTGCGAACCCGGCTGGTAAAGTACAGGCCCCGAAACAGCTTACCTTCAACCCCAATGAAGATGAATCCCCTGCCTGGAGCCCTGATGGCAGGGAGCTTGCCTATAAAACGGTAACAGACGGGGATGCGATCTGGTACGCTACCCAGCAACTGGCATCCGTGCCGGTGGCTGGTGGGGAGCCCACGATCCTAACCGCATCCCTGGACAGGAATATCAGCAGGCCCCGGTATTCCCCGGATGGTAAACGCATCTATTTCCTGCTGGAGGACAGCGGATCTCAGGTCCTGGCATCTGTCGAACCTGATGGCAAAAATTTGGAGAAAGTCCTGGAAGGTGATCTTAGCATCGGTGACTACCAGCTATTCCAGTCCAGGATCTTTCCATTGATAAGTTACCCCAACAAGCCCGTCAATTTATACGTGTTTGAAAACAACACCCTTAGGGGTTTAACCGCTGTGAATGAGCAACTGCTGGCCAATCGCAGGAAACCGGTGATCGAAAAAATTCATTTTAAAAGTGCAGACGGCACCCCCATTGAAGGATTTGTAGTTAAACCGGTTGACTTTACAGTGAACAAAAAGTATCCGACAATCCTATGGATCCATGGCGGGCCCACCAGCCAGTATGATTTTTCCTTTGATCCTGAACCACAATTATTTGCGGCCAACGGATATGTTACGATTCTCATCAACCCCAGGGGTTCAACCGGGTACGGGCAGGCATTTTCCCAGGCCCTGTTCGCTGACTGGGGAAACCTTGATTACCAGGATGTCATGGCCGGGGTGGATTATGCCGTTGAGCAAGGCTATACAGACCCTGATAATCTGGGGGTGGGTGGCTGGTCTTATGGCGGTATCCTGACCAACTATGTGATCACCAAAACACCACGGTTTAAAGCTGCGATCTCGGGGGCCAGCGAAGCGCTCTACCGGTCTAATTACGGCCATGACCACTATCAGCTCACATGGGAAAAAGAATTGGGGCTGCCCTGGGAAAATGCGGAAGCCTGGGAAAAGATCTCTCCCTTCAACCAGGTTGCGAATATCACAACCCCCACCCTATGGATGGGTGGCAGTAATGACTGGAATGTTCCTATTATGAATTCCGAGCAAATGTACCAGGCTATGAAGCGCCTGGGAATAGAAACACAATTGGTAGTATATCCCGGGGAACATCATGGTATCAGAAGGCCTTCATTTGTTAAGGACCGACTGGAACGGTACCTCGATTGGTTCAACACCCATTTAAAATAGGCACAAACACTTCCCGCAAAAAATAAATCCTTCCGGGAAATTCCGGAAGGACTTATTGTATGTTGCTTACCAGTACGGCAGCTCCCTGATCCGGGGAATGCGCTACTTACTGTCGAATTTTATATTCATCAGGGCTACGGTACCCAGTTCCTCGGTTCCTTCTTTGGGTTTATAGATAAAGTAGACCGAATCCGCTTCTTCATTAACTGCTTCTGTCATTTTTATAGGGATCATTCCCCCTTGCTGGCCGGCAGCCGGTTTAGGCATACTGCCTTTTCCCACCAATTTGCCATCCGGTCCATGCAGTCGCATTTCAAAATCGAGTCCCGTTTTGGGAGGTGTCTGCCAGCCAGCTGTTATCATAGCAGATTTTACGCCGGTAAGGTCAAGACTGTCGATTGCGAACCAGCTTTCCTTGGGTGGAACAATCAAAAGGTCCATCCCATTAAAGGTGATAATGCTCATACCTTCCTGCCGGGTGGCGGGAGAAAAAGGAACGGTACTGCCCATAAGGGATACGGATTCAACCCCGGTGAGTGGCCTGGCCTCCCCTACCCCGCTGTCTGTATAACTGGCCGTAAGGACCATCACATTGGTTCCCGGACTGGGATCGGGGATAATACTTCCAACGGCGGGAAGTGATTTTTTACGACTGCCGTCATCCACAAGTGACTGGATATACAAAGTGATTTGCCGGGTCTCATCCTTGGTAATATTCGGGTGCGCGGGCATCGTCACTTCGCCCCATACCCCACTGCCGCCTTCGGTGATCTTTTTTTGCAAATAAGACATAGCATCCTTATCATCTTTGTATTTTTTGGCAATATCTACATACTGAGGGCCGATAGATGCCTCTTTTTCCTTATGGCATGTTTTACAATCCATGGCCATTGCCAGCGCTTTTCCTGTCACGGCTGCTGAAACTTCCTGGTGCCCCATAGATTTATTGACTTCATCCATTCCTTCCATATAATCCACGGAAACAAAGATGTTCGATTCATCTATCGCCCCGCTGCTATCCGGATCGGTTACGGAAACCTTGTAGCGAACGGGAACGCCTGCAATAAAAAAGGATTTATTCCCGCCGCTCATGTCAATGGCCACTTCGGGCCGGGAATTTCCTGCTACCACTGAAACCATATCGCTTTTGGCACTTTCACCCTTGTCATCCCTGACATCAACAGTAATTTTATATTCCCCTGCTTTATCATAGGTATGTTCGATCCTGGGATCTGTAGTTTCTGAGGTCGTACCATCGCCAAGGTCCCAGGCATACGTGAGGGCATCCTTTTCCCGATCCATGGCTGTTACACTTGCGGTGACTGCCAAAGGTAATTTCCCGGAGGTTTTGTCTACGATCATATGATCGATGACAGGTGGTCTGTTGCCACCGTTATATTCGATATAGCTCAATGCTGAGTTGTCGTTTTTGGAGAACCAGCCGCTGCCATATTCCAGCAGGTATATCCGGCCATCCGGTGACATTTCCATATCGATCAGGTTATTGAGTTTGATATCCGGAGCAAATGGTTCCATTTTATTGAAGGTACCATCTTGAAAAAGGCTCACGGCTTTCATCCATCCCCGCATCCATTCATAAATAAAAACCTTGCCGTCATAATAATCCGGTAAGGTATTTTCCCCTGTATACATATCTGAATAATATGTAGGACCGGCCATGGCATTCCTGCCACCGGTTCCCACCTGGGGAAACTCGCCGGTATCAACATACGGGTAGTATACATAGGCCGACTTGGCCGGGGGCAGTTCCCGGAGGCCCGTATTATTCCTTGAATCGTTGATCGGTTTTTCCGGATCGAAAAACTCCCCGCTTTCACCGGTTTCGTAATCGTAATCCCTGTAGGGCTTGTTGTCTGCAATAAACAGCGGCCATCCAAAATTCCCGGCCTCGCGTGCCTGGTTCATCTCGTCATAACCCCGTGGTCCACGCGTAGCCAGGCTGTCTTCACGGGCATCCGGGCCCACATCGCCCCAATATACATACCCCTTTTTTGGATCGACGGATATCCTGTATGGGTTGCGATGGCCCATAGTAAATATTTCAGGCCTCGTTTTGGCAGTCCCTTCCGGAAACAGGTTACCTTCCGGGATGGTATAGGAGCCATCTTCATTCACTTTGATCCGCAGTATCTTACCCCGAAGGTCATTGGTGTTCCCGGAAGAACGCCTGGCATCATACTGTTCATGGCCGGGGATATCATTCAGGGGGGCAAACCCACTGTTCACAAACCTGACATCCTTTTCGTTGAAAGGGGTGGAATTATCCCCTGTAGACAGGTACAACATATCATCCGGGCCAAAAGCGATGGATCCACCGGTATGGCAGCAAATTTCCCGCTGGCTGTCTACCTCCAGGATTACCTGTTCTGATTTCAGGTCAAAATTCCCATCTGCAAATTTAAACCGGGATAGCCTGTTAACAGATGCTTCGCCTGTAGGGGAATAATACAGATATATCCAATGGTTGTCTGCATAATGTGGATCTTTTTGCAATCCCATCAGGCCTTCCTCAGCGTTGACACCGGGGGTACGGAGGGTCTTGTAATAAACATCCAAAAGGGCCAGCTGCGTTAACTCAGCTGTTTCTGCGTTATAATACATGACCTCCCCCCGCCTCTGGGCTATCAGGACATCATTGTTGGGGAGTACCGCCATTTCTGTAGGTTCAAAGAATTCACCCGTGATCAGGGGAACCTTCGCAAATCGATCGGCATCCGGTGGTATTTTGGAAGTTACCCTGGAATAGTCGGGCTCCAGGTTTTTACCAATGGCATATTGAATGCCACCCAACAAGTGTTGGAGGTAGTTTTCTTCGGCATAACTGGCCTCCGTATGGCCGAGGGCGGTATAGAATGCCCTGCCCCCGTCATAATCATGGTACCAGCTCATAGGATGGTAATCGCCGTTTTCTCCGCCTTCATAGGTGCTCTCATCGATTGTCATCACTACATTGACATCGGGGTTCAGCTTTTTAAAGTTGTACATTTCATCCGTTCGGTGCCAGACCGAATCCTGGAAAAAGCTTGTAGCCCCGAAATTTTTGTCTTTTATGATAAAATCAGCTTCCGGGGTCCCGGACGGGTGGCTTTGGAAATAGCCCCCAACCAGTTTTCCATACCAATTCCAGTCGTATTCCGTGTCCGTAGCGGCATGAACCCCTACAAAACCACCCCCGGCCTGGATGTATCTTTCAAAAGCAGCTTCCTGCCGTGCATCCAGGACATCGCCTGTAGTACTTAAGAAAATAACAGCAGCGTATTGCTTCAGGGAATCTTCTTCGAAAAAAGCGGCATTCTTGGTGGTATCCACCAAAAAATTATGTTCTTTTCCCAGCTTTTGAATGGCTGCAATGCCATCGGGGATAGAGGCATGCTTAAAACCCATTGTTTTAGAAAAGACGAGCACTTTGGGTTCTCCTTTTCTTTTATTGTCACAACCGGCAATCAATAGGCAGCCGATCAAAGCTGCAAGCCAAAAAGAGTTTTTCATAAGAATATCAAATAATTAAGAAGTTTGCACGGGTAGTAAAGGAGGTCTGACGATGTATCCCATCCCCTTATAAAAATACTACTGGGCGGTATACGGACTTTCCGTATTTGGTCAATTGCTTTAAATTTATATCGTATAATTTTTATAGCTTTTAAAGATATGTATTGTTGCCGAAATTTACCAAAGTATTTATCACAGCATAGCCGATTATTGTGAGAAAAAAACCTGATATGGCTGGAATTCCGGAACTTTATTTTAAGGACGATGGGGAGTGGCGCGAATGGTTACTTGAAAACCATACAACCTCCGGCGGCGCGCACCTTATTTTTTTTACGGTCGCACATGAAGCAAGCAGCATGCGCTGGGAGGAAGCTGTGCGGGTGGCACTGTGTTTTGGGTGGATTGACAGTACCGTAAAAAGCCTGGGGGACGGGAAGCGACGCCAGTATTTCTGTCCCAGGAAACCAAAAAGTGCCTGGAGCAAGCTGAACAAGACTCACATCGCTGAATTAAAGGCTGCAGGCCTGATGCACCAGAGTGGGCTCGACAGGATCAGTGCAGCCAGGAAGGATGGTTCCTGGACCGCCCTGGACGATGTTGAGAATGGGGTGGTTCCCGATGACCTAAAGATAGCTTTTGAAGCCAATCAAAAAGCCCGTCAAAATTTTGAAAATTTTACAAAAGGGCAGCGGAAAAGTTATTTGTACTGGCTAAATCAGGCCAAAAGGGAAACGACACGGCAGGTACGGATTTCAGAAATTATCCGGTTGTGTGGGGCCAATAGCAAGTCCAGGACATAACCCGTTGAAGAACAGGAGCATGAAACCTGTATTACTGGTCCATTGCATTTGATTCCTGATATACAATTGCCGGAATGGTATGCGGTCTGTGGATTTTTAGATGCGGGGAGGGGTACAAAACAACAAATTGACGATATTGTAACATAAGATCAGCGGAAATTCATGCATTTCCATACTGACCGGGAACTGGACTTTATAATTTAAGCAACAAAATAAAACCTCATGAAGCATAGCAAAAACCCTCAAAACAGGAGAATTCTGAAAAATCTGATCTTTATGTCGGTTGCCCTGGCCTTTTCCGGCTGCAACAAAGCGCAGGAAACCGTGAGCCCTACGGCTACGTTGATCTCCAATGTCTCCATTGTAGATGTTCGAAAGGGTACTATCCATGAGAACCAGCATATCGTTGTTGATTCCGGAAAGATAAAAAGTATCCGGGACAGCATCTCCGATGCTGCTGCCTATACTATTCAAATTGATGGGACGGGCAAATTTGCCCTGCCGGGACTGGCTGAAATGCACGCGCATATCCCCTCCCCTGAAACATCCCGCGAACGAATCGAGGCAACCCTCTTTTTATACCTGTCTAACGGGATCACCACCATCCGTGGGATGCTGGGGCACCCTTCACACCTCGTACTGCGGGAGCAGGCAAAAAATGGTGAGATCCTCAGTCCCAGGATCTTTACCTCCAGTCCATCACTTAACGGAAATACTGTTTCAACACCGGAAGAAGCCAGGAGCAAGGTCACCCAATATGCAGAAGATGGGTATGATTTCCTCAAAATACACCCGGGAATCAAGCTGGAAGTATTTGATGAGGTTGTAAAGACAGCCAGGGAGGCGGAAATACCGTTTGCAGGCCATGTCCCGGTGGAGGTTGGGATACGGCACGCCCTGGAAAGCGGATACGCTTCCATTGACCACGTAGATGGGTTCCTGGAAGGACTGGTCCCCCCTGAAAAAGTTTCAGACCCTACAGCTAATGGCTTTTTCGGCTATAGTTTTACAGGCCTCGCGGACACTACCAAAATAGATGAACTTGTAGAACTGGCCCGGAAGCATCAGGTATGGATCGTCCCTACGCAGAGTTTGTTTGAACGGTGGTTCGCTCCTGTCAGTGGTTCGGATCTGCTGGCGCAGCCCGAAATGCAGTATATGCCGGCTGCAGTCCTGGAAGACTGGAAAAAAAGGAAGGAGGAGACAACGGGACCCGGAACGGGGTTTGACGGGGAGCAGTGGAAAAGGTTCGATGCCATCAGGAAACAACTGATCCTCGCTCTTCAGGAAAGCGGGCATGGGATGCTGCTTGGGTCAGACGCGCCCCAATTGTTCAACGTACCCGGATTTTCCATTCACCATGAAATCGAAGGCTTGGAGGCAGCTGGATTAACACCTTTGCAGATCCTGCAATCCGGGACGCTTAACCCCGCCATCTATTTTGGGATGGAAACTGAATTCGGTGACATACAGGAAGGGATGGATGCGGACATCCTGCTGGCAAATGGGAACCCCCTTGAAGATCCTGGGGCCCTTCGGAATTTAGCAGGGGTAATGGTCAGGGGAAGTTGGCTTAGCAGGGAAGCCCTGGATGATGGGTTGGGAAAAATTGCTGAAAAAGCAGCACAGGAGTAAGCGTGCTTTCAGCTATGTTCCGGCCATACGACCACAACGGAAAAAATAGTTATGACTCAGATTAAACCTTTTGTCGTAGCTCTAGTCATATAATCTCAAAGGCGCATTGACCAAAATATGCCCTGCACGTTAACCAACCGCTTAAATTATGGTAAAAAAAATTCTGATTGGCCTGTTGATCCTACTCGTTGTGATCCAATTCTTCCGTCCTGAAAAAAATGATTCCGGCGAGGAAACCTATGCCGTGTCGACAAAATATCAGGTTCCCCGGGAAGTAAATGACATATTACAGGTTTCCTGCAATGACTGCCATTCCAATAAGACCGTATATCCCTGGTATTCCAAAATACAGCCGGTTGCCTGGTACCTGGACAATCATGTGGATGACGGTAAAAGGCACCTTAATTTCTCAACTTTCACCAAAATGCCGATCGCGGTACAGAACCATAAATTTGAGGAAATGGTTGAAATGGTGGAAAAAAAGGAAATGCCATTAGCGGATTATACGTATCTGGGATTACACCCGGAGGCCAACCTCAGTGATGATCAAAGGAAGATGATCATTGAATGGGCCAGGGCCCAGATGTCCCACCTTAAAAATACCTACCCCGCAGACAGCCTGGTAATGAAACGCAGGTAACAGGCAAAAGCAGGTCAGCTGGTTTACTGGTTTATCCGAACTCCCGGATCACTAATAAATGAATAGTAACATCCAATTAGAAACAGATCATGAAAAAAATTAGCTTCCTTTTGTGCCTTGCCGCCATGACCTCCCTTTCCGCACAACTGAGCTGGAAGGCGGACCCTGCCCATTCCAACGTTAATTTTACCATATCACACCTGATGATCTCTGAGGTAACAGGCATCTTCGGGGAATTCGATATCGGGGCCATGGCGGATGAGAACTTCAGTAAACCGGATTTTACGGTAACTATCCCCACCACCAGTCTCAACACGAATAATACACGCAGGGATGAGCACCTCCGGAGTGAAGATTTTTTTGAAGTGGCAACCTATCCAACCATGACCTTCAAAACTACCTCCTTCGAAGGGACCGGTGATAAAACGTTTAGATTAACAGGAGACCTCACACTGCACGGTGTTACCAAACCTGTTACCCTCGAGGGCAAGCTAAATGGTATCATCACCGACCAGCGGAGTCAAAAATTAAAGGCGGGATTAAAATTGACCGGGACCATCAACCGGAAGGATTTTGGGGTGGGGACCAAGGAATTTCCCATTGGGGATGATGTGGAGATGAAGATCAACCTCGAAATGGCGCAACAATAATCGAATCAACAACTAATTATGTACCAGGCGATAAACCTCCTGTTCCCGTATTTTAACAATTAAAAATATAGCGAATGAATAGATTTTTATGGCTGTTCCTTTTACTGGTAAGCCAACCTGGTCCCGCACAATCCCTGTTGCTGCCTGACCGGGTTTTTGATGGTACTGCTAACCACACGGGTTGGGTGGTATTGGTAGAGGAAAACGAAATAACGTATGCGGGAGTCTTATCAGGCCTTAAAAAGCCTCCTGGGACTGCTGAAATAAGCCTGGAGGGCATGACTTTGATGCCGGGGATCATAGAAGGCCATTCCCATTTGTTACTTCATCCTTACAATGAAACGGAATGGAACGATCAGGTATTGCAGGAATCACCTGTGGAACGGGCGATCCGCGGAACAGTACATGCCAGGAACTCCCTGATGGCAGGTGTTACCACCATGCGGGATCTCGGGTCAGAAGGAGCCGGATATGCCGATGTATACCTTAAAAAGACCATTGAGGAAGGCATCATTCCCGGTCCCAGGATCCTGGCAGCGGGTCCGGCCATAGTTGCAACCGGAGCCTATGGCCCCAAAGGGTTTCACGATGGGGTGACTGTCCCGCTCGGGGCGGAACCGGCCAGTGGTATTGCTGAAGTTATTCAGACGGTTCGCAGGCAATTGGGTAATGGTGCGGATTTTATCAAGGTTTATGCGGATTACCGGTGGTCAAAAGGAGCACCGTCCATGCCAACTTTCCTGCAGGAGGAATTGGAAGCTATGGTTGCTGCCGCTACCAGTGCCGGCAGCTACGTGGTCGCCCATGCCAGTACTCCCGAAGGTATGAAGCGCGCCATCCTCAGCGGAGTGGAAACAATAGAACACGGAGATCACGGAACAGCGGAAATTTTCAGGTTGATGAAGGATAACAACGTTGCCCTCTGCCCTACCCTGGCTGCGGGGGATGCCATCGAACAATACAATGGCTGGAAAAAAGGGGGTACTGCAGAGCCCAAGGAAATTGCCGAAAAAAAGGCTTCCTTCCAGCTGGCTCTCAGGGAAGGGGTCACTATTGTCTTTGGGGGCGATGTGGGTGTCTTTCCACATGGGGAAAACTATCGTGAACTGGAACTGATGGTATCGTATGGGATGTCGCCAACCTCAGCCTTGCAGGCCGCAACATCCATAAATGCCAGGGTACTCCATCTGGACAGGCTGGGTCACATCAAACAAGGATTCCTCGCCGATATCATTGCAGTACCAGGGGATCCAACCGAGAATATCAGCCGCATGCGGGAGGTTTCATTTGTCATGAAGGATGGGATCATCTGTAAACCAGGATCCTGAAATCCCCCTTTCCTGCTATAATCCTACCACTTTAACTAATTCATGTTCCATACGCAGCTGTCCGAAAGATCTGTGAAAGAAGGTATCTTGATCCAATTGTTTTGTATTTTTAAATCAGGTACCATCACATTCAAATAACAATGCAGCTATGAAGGGACAAGGAAGAAGGGAATTTATCAGGAACACGACCCTGGCCGGATTGGCGACATCCCTTGTGTCCCCAAATGTACTGGCAGATAAGAGGAAACCCACTAAAGCAGGGAAAAAGGTGATTGTTGCGGGAGCAGGGATTGCAGGACTCTGTACTGCATATGAACTTATGAAAAGGGGGCATGACGTGGTGGTACTGGAAGCCAGCGGACGGCATGGCGGGCATGTTTTTACGGTTCATGATGGCCTCTCTGACGGGCTTTACGGGGATTTTGGCGCTGAGCATTTTACCAAACCGGGATATGAAAAATACTGGGAATATGTAAATGAACTGGGGCTGACCGCGCTACCCTATCCCAGGAGAAAAAACGTCTGGCGCCGGATTGATGGAACGTATTATACCGAAGAAATGCTAAAAGACCGTCAAACGCTCCTCAAAATGGGGTTCAATGAGAAAGAGGCCCGTTTTTTGGCTGAAAATCCATTCAATGAACTCAAGTCCCTGTTTATAGATAAATACCTGGCGGCCTTTACGGATGAATACCAACCATTCGGTGTAGGCTATGATGATCTGGACCAGGTTCCTATGTCCCAAATCTATAAGCAGGAAGGTGCTTCCCCAACCGCCATGAGATTCCTGGGAGGAGATACTGCATCCGCACTGTTTGAATTGTGGCAGGCGGCTATCCTTTCACTGCGTGGTGTCCCCAATTTCCCGATCGAAGTGTACCGGTTAAAAGGCGGAAACCAGATGATGCCAAATGCCTTCGCCGGTAAGCTGGGCCCCCGGGTATGGCTCGATTGCCCCATAGAGTCTATCCGTCAGGGCGAAAGCGAGGTTACTGTGGTGTATAGACAGCATAATGAGACCAGGGAATTGGCAGCGGATTACCTTGTTAATTGCATTCCCCCGCCAGCCTTTAAAAACATACCCGTCAGCCCTGCTTTTCCGGAAGAAAAAAAATACATTCTGAAAAACCTCTCTTATGATTCGTACCAGCGGTTTGTGTTCCAGGCCAGTTCCAAATTCTGGATAACCGATAAGGTAAGCATCAACCTTGAATTAGACCATCCGGACCTCTGGTCGGTCTGGCAAACCGCAGATGAAGTTGACACCCATCGTGTCATCATCCTGGGTACGGGCCCCGGTGGGATTTCGGTTGGCCGTGCCCTTGCTGCTTTCCGCGAAATGTACCCCGGGGAAAGCGATTCCATTGAACAGGCGCTTAGCCGGGATTGGACCAAAGAAGCCTATGCTTCCACTTGTGAAAGGGTAGCATTTCCCATCGGTGAATTGCCAAAATTCTGGCCGGGACTCATGAAACCCCATGGCAGGATACATTTTGCCGGGGCATATGCCGATAACCTCAACTGGGGGATGGAAGCCTCCACCCGGTCTGCTAACCGGGTAGCCACCGAAATTGATGAAGCCTGAACCTACTACCCATAGCAGAATGCTTTTGCATCCCGGATTCGTAGTGTTTGTTTTCATTACATCAGCGGCTTTCTTCCTGCCTTCCAATGAACCCCCTGAGGTGAAGATCCTCGAACCTGCAAACAACAGTACATTCCGCTGGGGTTCCCTGGTACCGTACGAAATCCAGGTTGCCGACAGGGAGGATGGCATGTCTGGCTACGGGGAAATTGATCCGAAGGAGGTATTTATGAAAATAACCTTTATTCCGGATTCCACTCATTTACCTTCTGCCCTTGCAATGGAAAAAAAGGCGCCTGAGTCAACCGGATTTACACTGGCAAAAGTGGGGCAGTGCTTCACCTGCCATGCGGCAAAAAACAGGTTGATCGGTCCATCCTGGGAAGCCATCAGTGAACAATATGAGAACAACCCTGTCTCCAGGAGCCGATTGGCCCATTCAGTTTTATATGGTTCGGCAGGAAAATGGGGAACAGAAAAAATGCCCCCCATGGAATTGTTGGATTCAACCCGGATCTCGGAAATCATCCAATGGATACTTTTGGTGGGCGGGGACAAAAACGTTGACTTTCTGCCAGGGCTCTCCGGTGCTTTTGAAACCATGCGGCGGCCTGATGATCAGTCCGGAAAGGCGTTTTATTTGCTTACTGCAATGTATACCGATCGCGGTGGAGGAAGTGACGGGGAACAACCGCTACAGGGAAAGTCTTCGATCATTTTACGGAGTATGGAGTAAAATTCAACCATCCCAGAGGAAAAGTTGTACGGGACGTTAACACCTCTTTAAGAATATGCAGGGAAGATTTTGGTATATTTAGCGGACTAATTTTAGTGAAATTCGGATCGAAAGTTAATTGCCAAAGACTGCAACCTGTGACCATAAATACCAGGATGTGCCGCATTGATGGATAAAGCAATTCCATGTTGCCCCGAAAAATGCTGTACAGCATCTTAGAATTCTGATCCAATTAATTTATTGTATTCCAACCCCCTAAAACCAAACTATTTGAAACAGATTGCGCTCCCCCTGATGATGCTGTTGGCATCCCTTACAGTATTTGCACAAGAATTTAAAATGGACCTCGTTGGGGACCTGAAACCCCGGAATATTGGCCCGGGTGGCATGAGTGGCAGGGTTACGGCCATAGACGTTGTACTGTCTGACCCCGAGGTGATGTATGTCGGTACTGCCTCCGGCGGGCTCTGGAAGTCCACCTCAGGTGGCATCAAATGGGAGCCGGTCTTCAATGAGGAAGTCACTGCTTCTGTCGGAGCCGTGGCCATACAACAATCCAACCCGTCTGTGGTCTGGGTCGGAACCGGGGAAGGTAACCCAAGGAACAGCCTTAATGGTGGCTATGGGGTCTTCAGGTCTTTGGATGGCGGCAAGAACTGGAAATCCATGGGCCTGGAAAATACACGCCATATCCATCGCATTATAATTGACCCCACTGACCCCAATGTTATATATGTTGGGGCCATTGGTTCCCCCTGGGGTGAGCACCCGGAAAGAGGTGTCTTTAAAACAACAGACGGGGGAGAGACCTGGGAAAACATATTGTTTGCTAACAACCGCACAGGCGTTGCCGACCTCGTCATGGATCCTTCGAACCCCAACAAACTGATAGCTGCTATGTGGGAACACAAACGCGATCCCTGGTTTTTTAAATCCGGGGGTCCAGGGAGTGGTTTGCATATAACCCATGACGGGGGTAAAACCTGGAAAAAACTTACAGATGAAGATGGTTTGCCAAAAGGGGAGCTGGGACGGATAGGGATTGCCATTGCCCGCAACAAACCGGATATTCTATTTGCGCTGATCGAATCCAAAAAGAACGCCCTTTACAAATCCGAAGATGGTGGTGTAACATGGAAAAAGGTGAACGACAAGGAAGATATCGGGGATCGACCCTTTTATTATTCAGAGATCTATGTGGATCCTCAAAATGAAAACCGGGTGTACTCGGTGTTCAGCATGGTCAACGTTTCCCAGGACGGAGGCAAGAATTTTTCGCAGCTGATGCCAGCTTACGGTACAGATAATGGCGTGCACCCGGACCATCACGCGTGGTGGATCCACCCGCAGGACGGGCAGTTTATGATGGATGGCAATGACGGGGGAATGAATATTACCCGTGACGGCGGGAAGACCTGGCGGTTTATCGGAAATCTGCCGGTGGCACAATTCTACCATATCAATGTTGATAATGAATTCCCCTATAACGTATATGGCGGCATGCAGGACAATGGTTCCTGGAGGGGACCTGCCTATGTTTGGCGTGCCCAGGGGATCCGCAACAGTTACTGGCAGGAAATCGCCTTCGGAGACGGGTTTGATGTGGTCCCCGACAAGGATGATTCGCGTTATGGGTATGCCATGAGCCAACAGGGGTATGTGAGCCGGTATGACTGGGTTACCGGGAACGATTATATTGTACGGCCTACCCCACCGGATGCAGAAACCAAATTGCGGTTTAACTGGAATGCGGCTATAGGCCAGGATCCGTTTGACAGCAGCACGGTTTATTTTGGGAGCCAGTTCGTCCATAAAAGCACGGACAAGGGTCTTACCTGGACCGTCATCTCCCCGGACCTTACGACCAATGACCCGGAAAAACAAAAACAGAGTGAAAGCGGGGGCCTTACCATTGATGCTACAGGGGCTGAAAACCATTGTACCCTCCTGGTAATTGAACCATCCCCCATCGAAAAAGATATGCTGTGGGTTGCAAGCGATGACGGCCGAGTACATTATACCCAAAACGGAGGCGATTCCTGGAACGAGGTAACCGGGAATATAAAAGGGTTGCCACTGGGGAGCTGGATTCCCCAGATTAAAGCCTCGGCACAAAACAAGGGGGAAGCGCTGCTGGTGGCGAATGATTACAGGAGGTTCAACTATACCCCCTATGCCTATCGGACCAAAGATTATGGAAAATCATGGCAACGCATTGTGGATGAAACCGCTGTAAAGAGTTATGCCCTATCCATAATTGAAGACCCGGAAAACCCCGACCTGATTTTCCTGGGAACGGATGATGGCCTGTACCTTTCCATGGATGCCGGTTTAAGCTGGCAGAAATGGACCGAAGGATTCCCCACTGTTTCAACAAAGGACCTGGTTATCCATCCCCGGGAACAGGACCTGGTTATCGGCACCTTCGGGAGGGCCGCCTGGATACTGGATGATATCCGGCCGCTGCGTGCCATAACCGCAGACAAAACCATCCTGGAAAAGGACATCAAGTTATTCCCTGCGCCTGATGCCTACCAGGCTGCATACCAGCAGCCTACCGGGAGCAGGTTTGGAGGAGATGCTATCTACAATGCGGATAACAGGAAATCCGGAGCCATGATCACCTACTACCTGAAACAAGGCAAAAGTCCGGCAAAAGATAAGGAATCGGGGAAAGATGCCACAGGATCGGATGAAGCAGCTGACAAAGAGGATACGGCGGATGCACAGGAAGAAAAAAAGACATCCAGGGATTCCATTTACTTCGATTTTTATTCAGGGGATAAACGGATCAGGACACTCAGGTATAAAACCCCCGAAAAAGCCGGATTTCATCGGATCTATTGGGATTTGGATGAAAAAGGGGCAGACCTGCCTTCAAGGAAGATCAGCAAACGCACGGAGGAGCAGGGCGGGCTGGATGTGAAACCAGGCACCTACACGGTTAAAATGCGGTATGGCACAGCCACGGACGAAACCTCTGTTACGGTCAAAACCGATCCGCGGCTGGGGATCCCCACCGAAGTGATCAATGCCCGGTATGAAACCGGCCAAAAATTGCAGCGTTATACCCAGACCGCAGCCGATGCGGTAAAACAGCTGGTGGAAAGCAAAAATGTGGCCGATAAATACGCCAAAGAGCTAAAGGAGTCCGACAAAGAAAAATACAAGGACCAGGTGAAAGCTTCCAATGAGATCAGCAAGGCCATCGATTCAGTTATCGCACTTTATCTGGGCAGCGAGGATAAACGGCAGGGAATCATCAGGAACCCGGAAATTACCGTGATGCAGCGGATTGGAATGGCCGGGGTGTATGTCAGGAGCAGGCCTTCGGTTATGACAGCAACCGAAAACAAGCTGCTCCAGTATGCAGCAAAAGAACTCGATGAAGCCCTGGAAAAGACGAATGCGTTTTTTAATACCAGATGGAAGGCCTACCGGGAGGACATCGAGCAACTGGAAGTATCCCCCTTTAAAAAGATACAATCCTTTGAACGTAAAGCGTCTGATTGACAGGCACTGTTTGGTAGCCGGCAGCCTCGTTACCCGGTGGCAAACCTCTCCGCGTCATATGCCGCATTCTAACTATTTGCCGTAACTTACTATGCCAATTATAAAAATACGCATGTATGAAAAGAATTAGTTTGATTCTGATCCTCGCACTATTTTGGTGCTGTAAGGATGACAAGGCCTCCCCATCGGAGTCCGCAATGGATGTGAAGTCATATACCATTGAACAGATGATGGATAACGAGTCCATTTCCGGGGGGAGTTTCTCTCCTGATAATTCCAAATTGCTGGTGTCCAGCAACCGGTCAGGGATCTACAACATGTATACCATCCCGGTCAGCGGTGAAAATCCTGTGCCTGTAACGGCATCCGACAGTTCTTCTGTTTTTGCCCTTTCCTATTTCCCGAAAGATGAAAGAATGTTATACAGGATGGATGATAATGGCAATGAGATCTATCATATCTACCTGCTGGACAGCACCGGAACACATTCCGATCTTACACCGGATAAAGGTGCACGGACAGAATTTTACAGCTGGGCAAAGGATGATACCGGCTTTTTTTATGGATCCAACAAAAGGGACAGCAAGTACATGGATCTCTACGAGATGAACATCAGCAACATGAAATCCAAATTGCTCTACAGGAATGTAGAGGGATTGAACTTCAGTGGAATATCCGGGGATAAGGGTACCATTTCACTGACAAAACCGCTGAACACGAATGACAGCGACCTCTTTATCTATAACCTGAAGGACCGGAAACTGATCAAGGTAAATGAAAATCAGAGTGCTAATTCGGCCCGGGATTTTTCCCCGGACGACAAAGCCCTTTACTATACCACAGACGAAGGTTCCGAATTTTCCTATCTGATGAAATATACACTGGCTGATGGCACCCGGGAGAAGGTACTGTCACGTGAATGGGATATAACGGGAAGTTATTTCACGGACAAAGGGGGGTACAGGGTAACCTATATCAATGCTGATGCCAAAAATGTTGTGGAGGTAATGGATATGGGATCCGGTAAAAACATGGAACTGCCGGTACTGGAGAATGTGAGTATTGCCAACGTGGGCTTTTCCGATGATGAAACCCTCATGCGGTTTTATGCAGGGGGTTCCCATTCCCCGTATAACCTCTACGTGTACAACCTGAAAACAAAAGAGGTCAGGCAATTATCTAATGTGCTGAACAAGGATATTGAAGCCTCGGACCTAGTTACTGCTGAAGTGATACGGTATCCATCATTCGACGGACTCGAAATACCGGCTATCTATTACAAACCCCACCAGGCCGGCACCACAAACAAAGTACCTGCCCTGGTCTGGGTTCATGGCGGGCCCGGGGGACAGTCCGGCCAGTATTTCAGTTCATTTATACAGTTCCTGGTAAATCATGGCTATGCGGTTTTGGCCGTCAATAACAGGGGTAGCAGTGGGTATGGTAAAACCTTCTATAAAATGGACGATCTCAACCATGGCGACAAGGACCTGAAGGACTGTGTGGAAGGGAAAAAATGGCTTGCGCAACAACCTGATATTGACGGGAGTAAAATTGGAATCATCGGGGGGTCCTATGGGGGTTATATGACCATGGCGGCCCTTACATATGCCCCGGAGGAGTTTGCAGTGGGCGTCAACCTTTTTGGGGTAACGAACTGGATAAGGACCTTGCGGAGTATCCCGCCGTGGTGGGAGTCGTTCAAAGAAGCATTGTACCTGGAACTGGGGGATCCCAACAGCGCCGATTCCGTTAGGCTTAAGGCCATTTCACCCCTTTTCCATACAGATAAAGTAACTAAACCGCTCATCGTCCTTCAGGGATCCAAGGATCCCAGGGTCCTCCAGATTGAATCGGATGAGATTGTTTCCGGGGTGCGTAAAAATGGTGTCCCGGTGGAATATGTATTGTTTGAGGATGAAGGGCATGGATTTGTCAAGAAGGAAAACCAGATAGAAGCCTATAGCAAAGTGCTGGAATTCCTGGATAAGTACCTAAAAAAAGATCCGGGTACGCCCATAAAAGATGGGGGAACCACGGAATTGGAAAGCAAATAGTACGAAAGCCGGTTGCTTTTTCCATCAGTATTATCACGATGGCAGTATGCTATTAACACAATTGAATGCACGGGGCTTTCGCCCGGTCTCAAAGAACATACCAGATGAGTGTCAAAAAAGTCAGTTTTGAAAATAAGGAAGCACAGGTATTGCAGGGTCGCCTTGAACTGCCCATAGATAGGCAACCCCACAATTATGTACTGTTTGCCCACTGTTTCACCTGTACCAAAAACCTTATGGCGATTAAGCAGATAAGCCGGGGGCTGGCAGCCCTCGGATTCGGGGTGTTACGATTTGATTTTACCGGCCTTGGTGAAAGCGATGGTGAGTTCTCGGAAAGCAATTTTTCAGGGAATGTGGCAGACCTAGTAGCAGCAGCGGAGTTTCTGAGTACCCGGTACCTGGCGCCATCCCTGTTAGTAGGACATTCGTTGGGGGGAGCGGCCGTATTGATTGCAGCTCCGGAAATCCCCTCTGTAAAGGCCATTGCCACCATTGGGGCGCCTTCCGATCCTGGCCATGTAAAGCAGCTGTTGAAAAGCAGTCTGCAGGAAATCAACCAAAATGGTGTGGCCCGGGTAAACCTCGGTGGAAGGGATTTTACCATCAAAAAACAATTCCTGGATGACCTTGAATCCCAATCCCTAACGGAAACGGTTAAAAAATCAAAACTGCCCTTGCTGATACTGCATTCTCCACAGGATGAGATTGTGGATATCAAAAATGCAGAAGCCCTTTACAAAGCTGCCTTTCACCCAAAAAGTTTTGTTTCCCTTGATGGTGCCGATCATCTGCTGTCCGCCAAAGAAGATTCGGCTTACGTGGGAAGGGTAATTGCAGAATGGGCCTCCCGCTACCTTGAACAACCGAAGCCGGATGACTTACAAAGCCGCTTCCAGGTGGTAGCCAGCCTTGATAATGATGCCGGATTCACTACGCAATTAAAAATAGGAAATCACAGCTATACGGCAGACGAACCCACCGAAGTGGGGGGTAATGATTTTGGCCCTTCGCCTTATGAATTGGTAGCAGCCGGACTGGCAGCTTGCACGGCCATGACGATCCAAATGTATGCCCGGCGCAAAAACTGGGAGATCCCAAACATTGAAGTCCATATCTCCCATAGCAGGATGCATGCGGCTGATTGTGAGGATTGTGAGTCGGCTTCCTCCAAAATCGATACGTTTCACAGGGAAATAAAGATCAGTTCAGCGCTGGATGAAAAACAACTGTCCCGACTTTTGGAAATTGCAGATAAATGTCCTGTACACAAGACACTTCACAGCCAAACCCAGATACTGACCAAACTGGCTAAGTAGATCGGTTATAATCCAAAGCTCTGAAAATAGTCCAATACCTATAGCGACATTTCCACCTATCTGTGGTTTCGGGTAAAATAGTGGTTCCCATGCCTGCCACCACCAATTATTACAGCACCTTATAGCGTCAATCATTTATGTGTTTCTGCTAATAAATAGATTGATTTACCCCCTTTATTTGCGTAACTTTCGGGCAGAACATAAATCCTAATAACATGAAACTGATCAGATTAATAGTATTGGGCTTATTGGTAAGCACATCGTATCAATGCAAGGAAACCAAAAAGGACGGGGATTCCATGGATGCAATGAAGGACACAATAAATGTAGTCAAAAAGGAAGTAACCCTCAATACCATACAATTCTCCCTGGAACCCAAAAGTGACAGCAATGTAGAAGGGGTCGTTAATTTTACCGAAGAAAATGGCAAAGTTGATATGACTGCAACCCTGACCGGACTTTCTGAGGGGGAGCATGCCATACATATACATGAAAAAGCAGACTGTTCCGCCGCTGACGGAACTTCCACCGGAGGACACTGGAACCCCACAGCCCAGCCCCACGGAAAATGGGGAGCTGATAACGGGTACCACAGGGGTGACATTGGTAATTTTAACGCAGATGCGGAAGGAAACGCAACCGTCACATTCTCTACCGATGAGTGGTGCATTGGCTGCGATGATGAGACCAAAAATATCGTGGGGAAAGCGGTCATTGTCCACCAGGGAGTGGATGACTATACAACCCAGCCCAGTGGAGATGCGGGAGCCCGGGTAAGTTGCACGGGAATCATCCAATAAGGTGATAAAATATTTTCTCAACCATAAAAAACTGCTTTTACAGGCAGTTTTTTTATCTTACAACATTATATGATTTTATGGATTTAGATTCACTTATCAAGCGCTTTCAGAAAAAAGACATTATAGCTTTTGAAAAGTTATATGAAATGTATTGGGAAAATATTTGCGGAGTGGTCTATACCATAGTGCAAAACAAAAATCTGGCGGAAGAGATCTCCCAGGATGTTTTTACGAAAGTATGGAATAATTCGGACAGCTATAACCCCAGAAAAGGCCGTTTTTTTACCTGGATCTTAAATATTGCCCGGAATGCTGCCATCGATGAAGTACGTTCAAAGTCCTATAAAAATCAAAAAAAGAACCTTTCAACAGATTACTTCGTAGGTATGTTGGAACAGGAGGACAGTACAGGCAGTATCCTCGATACCAGCGGCCTTAAAAAGATGCTGGCCAACCTTACTGAAAAATGCGTACAGATTATCAACCTGTTGTATTTTAAAGGGTATACCCAGCTGGCGGCTTCCGAGGAATTGGAAATCCCCCTGGGTACGGTTAAAACCCGAAACAGGAATTGTATTTCCCAGCTTAGGGAAAATATCACGTTGAAATGGATGTAGAAGAATATATAGCGTCAGGGATTTTAGAGCTCTATGTAGCGGGGGTGCTTACGGAAGAAGAAAACTCCGAGGTGTACCTGAATGCAAAGCAGTATCCCAGAATAATGGAGGAAATCCTGGCGATTGAAGCCGCGATCCTTTCACTTAGCAGGGCTACCGTACCCTCTTATGAGCGGATGAAAGGGTTTGATAATATTAAGGTGCGCATAGGACAGCGAAAAGACACCACCGTAGTCAAAATGCCCAGGAGGAAAACGAATTGGGCAGCCTATACAGGTTGGGCTGCGGCCATATTATTTGCGGCAGGCCTCTACTGGTTCTATAACGAAAGTATCGGTTTACAGGAACAGATTGATCTTGTGAACAAGGAAAACCAGGTGATGGAACAACAGATATTTGATGCCAAGAACTCCCTTGCCAATACCAACCAGTTATTGGAGACCATCCGGGACAAGGACATTAGCGTAGTGCCCTTAGGTGGCCAGGATGTATCACCTACTTCCTATGCCAGGGTATACTGGAACAAAGCGGAGCAGAAAGTTCTTATAGATGCCCGGGGGTTGCCTGAGCCGCCTGCCGGAATGGTGTATCAGGTATGGTCGCTGGAATTATCTCCGCTTACCCCAACCAGCCTTGGATTACTGGATGATTTTATGGCCGATAATAACAAGGTTTTTACACTTGCCAATCCAAACCAGTCAGAGGCCTTTGGGATCACCCTCGAACCGGAAGGCGGAAGCGATACACCAACCATGGAACAATTATATACTTTGGGTACCGTAGCGTCCTCTTAAGCCTGATTTAAGGCACGTCCTTTTTATTCCATGGAGACTCATCAGCATAACCAGCCATAGGGGCAAGGGCTTCATGGGATCCCTCGTTTTAAGAACGATAAAAATCCCGAATATACCCAGCAGCGGAACCCTATGTGTTTCCACTAATTCTATAGCGGTGCCATCCGGGTCTTCCACATAACTGAAACGCCCCGATGCAGCGCCCTATCAAATCCCTGTGCGCTATCCACTGTAAAGGAATAGGCTGACATGAGCGGAGCAGTGGCGTCATCTTCAAATATAAGTATGTCAAAACCCAGTGTGTTCTTATACCAGTTATAGACCTCCCGCGCTGGGACTACCCCTATCCCGATCTGCTGAATTCCATTGATTACCATTGCCATTCTAAAATTAGGTAAACGAATTAATACGGCATCCTGATCAAGCGGTTATGAAGTACTTTTAATTTTTTTGCCGGATATCCGATTTTAAACAGCAGGAGCAGCAGCAAATTGGAAAGGTTAATCCGGGCATAGGAGTTATGGTTATACTTACGGGCAGAAACTATAAGGTCATTTTTAACGATCGTATAGGGAATGCCTTTCTTCTTCATCCGGGAGAAAAATTCAAAATCCTCCATCAATACCTGAGATTCTTCGAAACCATTCATCTGCCGGAACGTATTGGAATCAATAAACAGACATTGATCCCCACCTCCTGTAAAGATGCCATCCCTGGCTGTAAAGGAAGCGTTTATCCTAAGCAGCAAATTAACGCTGTCAAACCGGTACGAAAAAAAACCGGCTTTGAATCCCTGCCGGATCGTACTGTCAATATCGTTAAAATACGTACTGGGTGGAATTACATCGGCGTGCAAAAAAGCCAGGATCCCGCCTTTGGCCAACCGGGCCCCATAGTTCATTTGTAACGCCCGGCCTGTTGCACCCGCCTTGACCCGGGTAAGCTGCGCTGTAAATAAATCGCTGCCTGTAGTACTGCTGTTGGCAGAGAAGACTACAATAATTTCAAATATACAGCCAGCACCGATATCCATTAGATACGGTATTAATCGCTCCAGATTCTCCTTCTCATTATGTGCAGGAATAATTACACTGATCATTTAGGCAGTAAAAAAATAATTATGCGCCCGGATTGGAACGCACTCGCATGTTATGTACCAATATTTTGACTTAAGGTTCTACTTTTGAGTAATTATAGAGTAATGAGCCCAATAATTCTTTAAGTATTATTTTTTTGTACGACTAATGAAAAACCTTTACTTCATTTCCACGTAAGTAAAGCAGAAATACGCTATCAGGCAAATGAAATTCACTGTAATCGCTTTAATTTTAAGTACCGTTTTAAGCATTCCGTCGTTCCAGGCACCCGGCACCCATACAGCTGCACAGGATACAATAGATTTCAACAAACTGTCCGAACAACTGCTTGTGAACATCAAGGCCGGAAAATCAACAAAGGAATTGAGGGAACAACTTGCAAATGCAACTCTTAAAAACCTTCAAGAAGGCCTCGTAACGGATGACCAGAAACTTGCTTTCTGGGTAAACGTATACAACGCCTACATTCAGGTGATCCTTTCTGAAAATCCGGAATTGTATAAAGACCGTGGTGAATTCTTTAAAAAAGATCAGATCCCTATCGCCGGGAACCTTGTTTCCTTTGCCAAAATAGAACATGGCATCATCCGGAAATCCCAATGGGAATTGGGGCTGGGCATGATACGTACATGGTTCCCGGATGAATTTGAACGGAAACTCCGGGTGGATAAACCCGATTATCATATTCACTTTGCCCTGAACTGCGGTGCGAAAGATTGTCCGCCTGTAGCTATCTATACGGCAGACCGTCTTGATGAACAATTCGACAAGGGCACTGCAGCTTATTTACAGCGAACCTCCACCTATGATCCTGATACAAATAAAGTGGCGGTGACATCCCTCTTTAATTGGTTTCGGGGCGATTTTGGGTGTAAAAGCGGCATAAAGGATATCCTGGAAGAATATGATATTATTCCGGAAACAAAAGGTGTCGATATCAGCTATAAAAAATACAACTGGACGCTGGATCTCGATAATTTTACGGATCTATAGGAAGCCAAACTGGAGATAAAGGCTGGAGCAGTGAACGTTTCCATAAAAGGCTACCCTATATAGCTATTTTAATCCTGAAGACTGCCCGGCTCCGGGACCCATTGCCAAAACTGATACCCAAATTCAAAATACGACAGTGAATGCGTAAATTGCCTTGTGAAACATATCATTTTCCTATGGCGACAATGCCCGTACATTCATGATCAACCACATTCGACTGAGCTGGATTTGCATCTCTGTTTTTTTCCTGATGGCTATCCTTTCCATCCCCCTGGCAGGAAAATTGCAATTTTCCTTCGATTTTAATCAGTTTTTCCCCAAAGGGGATCCGGATCTGCAGTTTTATGACGAATTTATGGATGATTTCGGTGCAGACGATAGTTTTCTGCTCATAGCGATCCGGAACGAGCCTACTGTTTTTAACCAATCGTTCCTGGATCGATTCCACAAGGCATCCCGGGCGGCCAACAAACTCCCTTCGGTCAGGAATGCCCAATCGCTCACAACCCTGTCCTATCCCCTCAAGACTTCCATGGGATTTACGGCCTTACCCGTCATCCATCTCGCGGACACTACCCGGTATACCGAAGACTGGGAAAAAATTCGCTCCGACAAACTTTTCGTAAATCAGTTGATCGATTCGGAAGCGAAATCGGTCGTCCTTGCGTTGGAAACAGAAGCAGAGATGGGCTATCCCGAATCTGTTGCACTCATGAACGGTATTCGGGATATACTGCGTGCAAATTTATTGGTCGAGTACCATATCCTGGGGCGTGCTTCCTTTTACCAGACCATAGTTGATATGCAAAAAAAGGAACTGGTCTATAGTACGCTGGCGGCCCTGGTGGTCATGGCCCTGATCCTTTATTTGGTATACCGCCGTTTCCGGGTAGTAGGCATTACGCTGCTCTCCGTAGGCACAGGCCTTTTACTGTTTATGGCCATGCTATCCCTCCTGGGCTCAGAATTAAATTTAATCGCTTTATTCTACCCCCTCCTGTTGATTATAGTTGGAACTTCTGATGTGATCCATATCCTGGATGCGTATTTACGGGAAATAGCCGCAGGTGCTCCCCGGCGGCCAGCCATTACCTCCACCTTAAAGGAAGTGGGATTGTCTACCCTGCTCACTTCCCTCACTACTGCAGTGGGATTTGCTTCGCTGTTATTTTCGAAACTCGACTTTATCCGAGATTTTGGTATTTATGCAGCCATTGGGGTCTTGATCATGTATGGGACAGTAATAATGCTGACCAGTTCTTTGTTACTGGTCACGCCATTGGGAACCTGGGTAAAAAAAGATACAAGTTATCAGAAATGGACCCAGACATTATTGCAGCTCAATAACTTTACCAAGGTCAGGCCCACCCCGATACTTTATGTAAGTGCTGCCCTCCTGGTCCTATTTATTGTCGGATTGTACCAAATTGACACCAACTTCCAGTTCCGGGACAGTCTGCCAAAGTCCGGAAAAATAACCAGGGACTTTGATTTTTTCCAGACGAACTATGTTGGTTTCCGACCTTTGGAGGTAGCGGTAATACCCAAGGGCAGCGCCAAGGTCACGGATTACAAGGTGGCGCTGGAAGTGGAAAAGATTGCAGCAAAAATGGATAGTTCCGAATATATTGGGAATGTCCGTACCCAAAACATACTGTACAAGGCCATGAACCGGGCCCATCACCTCAATTTACAGGAGTATTACAACATGCCGGAATCGGAATCCATTTATAAGCTGTATGGCCGGGAAGCCCGGCGGATGGCTGGTAGGCGCTGGCAATCATTTGTGAACGATACAGGGAGTAAAGGCCGGATATCTGCAAATGTACTGGACATTGGTTCTGACAGCCTCTTACGATTGTATGATGATCTCCGGAACTTTATGCGATTACAGACAGATACTACCCTGGTGGATTTCCGGTTAACAGGAAAAGGTTTGTTGCTGGACAGGAATGCCGTGTATATCCGTACCAACCTGTTGCAGGGACTGGCGTTTGCATTTATACTGGTAAGCATTATGATGGTGTTGCTTTTCCGGAATATCAAATTGGTATTCATCTCGCTGATCCCTAATGTATTGCCACTTTTGTTTGCGGCTGCTGTATTGGGCTTTTTAAATATCCCGCTGGAAGCAACCGTATCCATTGTATTTGCCATAGCCTTCGGCATCGCGGTTGACGATACGATCCATTTTTTGACCAAATACAAGTTATGCCTTCTAAAAGAAATGGATAAGGATGCAGCCCTTAAAAAGACTTTTGCCGAAACGGGGAGGGCCCTGGTTATCACTACCGGGATATTGATATCCGTATTTCTTACCCTTTTGTTCTCCGATCACCAGCCCAGTGTTACCGTTGGTATTATGTTGAGCTGCACCTTGTTGACGGCCTTATTATTTGATTTATTCCTGTTACCGGTGCTCATACGCAAATGGTTGTAGGCTGGAAGCAGGCATTCTACCTATTTCTTACTCCCAAAAATAGCGGAAAGATTTATAAATCATTAAATATGCTACGGAATTACCTCCAATCTAAAAAGACTAGGGAAGTACCAGTAACGGTGATCGATGTCAGAAAGTTGGGAGTGTAGCGTTTTTACTAAAGAAGGATGATCAGGATCTGGAGAATTCCTTTTTAGCCTTATTCGAATATTTTTTAAGAGATCTGTGGGCATGAAGAATCCGTAGACCTAACAGGAACATTATTGAAATCCATATAAAAAATAAGAAATATTCCATAACATCCGGGGGTTTGGTTAGCGTGGATTATTGTAATTAAAATCGTTTTTTCTGTAATATTTGGGACATTCAGAAAGTAATTTTTTGCATTTGAACGATAAACATACACATTTCATCCTGTTATTCCTAAAGAAAAGTTAAAAAAAACACAAAAGTGTATGTTTTTAAGGCACCATGGCTGTTATATCATGGTGCCCTCCTTAAAAACAACAAAACTCCAACCTAAGACCAGTGTCGATTAGTTTCCAAATCAGAGGTTACGGATCCTAACCTCCCTTGATGGGCCTAGTTCATAGGCAGCGCCCGCCAGTTCAGTTTTCAGTTCTTTCACTGCTTCCATCCGCCCGTCAGCTTTGTAAATTTCTGCAGCATATAACAGAACCCCTGGTTCAAAGGTTTTTCCAGTGATGTATTCATCTGTAATAGATAATGCTTTATCGAGGTCACCCAATTTGAAGTGTGCGTAGGCAAGTAAGCCGTAGGAATGGGCTGTTGGTCTGTTCTGCACTTCTTCGTTTGCCAGTTCCAAAGCTTTCTCCGGGTGTTGTGTTGTATCAAGCAGCAGTGTTACATTGTATGCGTTGTACATTACCCCATAATCCGAATTGGTTACAGCCTTAAAATACCTGTCAAGGTTGGAAAGCCGGGCTGCATCATCCTTCATATAAGCTGCTATTTCAGATTTCAGTAAATAGTAATCGGGCGCTTTGTAATGGGCAGTTACGGAATCCAGAATGCGTAAAGCCTCCACCGGATCCTTTTCATAGGAAAAAGTGATCCAGGCAATGCCTTTCTTGGCATACGCGTTTTGGGGGTCGAGGGCCAGGGCCTTCAAATAGAAGGAATAGGAATCCCTGATCCTCCCTGCATGGCCATAATAGTCGGCCAGGTTGGTATACGCCCACAACCGCAGGTCTTCATTCTTTGATTTTTCGGCTTTCTCCAGTGCCAATTCCATATAGGTTATGGTAGTATTAAGATCCCCCTTATGGTCATTCCATTTGGCGAGTCGGATCAAATAACCGAAGCTTGACATATCTTTAATACTGTCCAGGTATTTTTCAGCGGCGACATAGTTGCCCAATTCCATATGTACATCGAAAAGGAGGCTTTGGCTTTCCAGCACCCCGCTGCCTTTTGCCCGTGCTTTTGAGGCCCATTCAGCCGCTTCTCTGAACCGGTGCTGGGAGATGTAGTTCCGCGCCAGGGACCGGTAGTATCCGGATTCGCCTATAGCTGCTATAGTAACAGCCCGTTCGAGGGCTTTTTCTGCTTTTTTCAGGTATGAAATATCTCCTGTTGCCTGAAAATAGGTGTTGTATTGACCTGCGACAATCCCAAAACTCATCAGTTGCATGCTGTCTGGTTTTATTTTTTCGTCCCATAATTCGAAATATTTCGAAGTGGTTTTGGCAGGGGTTGCAGTGAGATACTGATTATAATCTTCTTTTTTGGTTATTTTTTGCAGGGTTTGTTCCTGGCAGGAAAAAACCATCAAAATTGTTAAGACATATAGGAACTTATTCATACTGGTACATTTTAGGTTACAGCGGTTTGTTGTTTTTTTAAAAAAAGGGAGGATGCCGGGCACCCTCCCCTAATCTCTGTTTCATAGTCAATATTACTGTGGATTCCCTACAAATGGGAATTCGGCACCAATGGTTGCGGTTAAGCTTACCCCGTCGGATGTCAGCCTGGGTAGATCCTGTACCCCATCACCATCCACATCCTGTCCGCTAAAGCGGGTTCCTTCGTACCCGCCAAACAGGAGGATCAGGGAAACATCAATGACATCATCCTGCAGGGCCCTTCCTGTTAACCCTACTTCATCTCCATCCGGTACCAAAATCCTCCCATCGCCGTCGTTATCTGTTCCGGGATTAAAATAGGTTGTGGGAAAATCTGCGGCTACATCCAAAACGTCCGCGGCCAGGTAAGTGGTCAGGTCTGTTGCACTCAGGCCAAGGATATTGTTTTCGTAATCCACGTCTTCCGGTTGCAATCCCAGTAAGCCGGCATAAACATCATGGTATTGCTCCAGCCGGGCTTCGTAACCGGCCTGGAAAGCAGCTGCCATTTCAGACGGGACTGATACATTTTGGGCATCTTTCACGCTAGGTTGACCTTCCATATCAAATCCCAGAACTGTATTGATCCCCGGACGTCCCATATGGTCTACCTGGGAATAGGTTCCGGAGAAATCAGGCTCCTGCCCCATCCCGTCACCGTCACATGGTGTACAGGATCCACCACAATCTACTCCGGTTTCATCCCCGTTCATGATCCCGTCTGTACAGGTTGCCATTGCAATCGGGTCCGTGGTATTATCATCATTACTGCATGCTGTGATTGCGACAACGGCAACCAGCGCAAGGCTCATATTTATTATTTTAGTGAGTTTCATACTGTTTAATTTTTTTAGATTATCGTTATTGTTTCCTGTTGGTAGTCACCCATGTTTTGTAAACGGCAAGACCTAATGCATTTTGCGCTGTAGGTGTTCCTAAAAAACTGTTGGGGATCTCCACTGCGATCGACATGGTGTTGGCACCAGCAAAAGTGTTTTCCGCCTCGCCTGCAGGAAGGAATCCTTCAGGGGCCATGCCACCTTTCACTGCGTTAAACTGGAAAAAGTCGAAAAAGAACGGGTCCTGCCGAGGGCCGGCAAACAATTTAACACCGGTATCAGTAGTTTCAACCACAGCAGTAGTGGCGGAAATCTCTACATTACCCAGGGGGTTGCCTGTCATCACTTCGCTGGTAATTCCGGTTTGTGCTGCGGTTGCAAAAAAGAAATACATCCTGCCATTCCTCGGGGTGGCCTGGATAACGTAGTCTTCCACCAGGTCCCCGTCCACATCGATATTGATCTCGGTCAGGATTTCTTCATCAAATGTACCGTATGCCAGGTCTGGCAGGACATTCGACTGAATATCGACCACAAATGTGGTATTGTCAGAACCTACAGAAGGTTCAAATGCAAAAAAATCGGCAATATCCGCAGTGGTTCCCATAGTGGCGGGCGCGTCAATATGGTCAGCGGCGACCAAAATACTACCAGCAGCAACCAGTGCAGCGAGTCCCCATAAAAGCTTTGTTTTTTTCATCAGAATATTATTTAGATATTTTATTTGCCCTTACCTACGGAGTTTAACCCAGGGGGTTTGGTTTGAAATGTTAATAATTTGTTAATGAAATTAAAGTGAACTGCCGGAAACCCTTTTTGTGCCGGCAGTGTTGGGAAGGACGGCTCAGGGCGTTATATATTGATAGGGCATTCCTAGATTTTCTTTTTATTTCCACTATTTTTGATCTACCTTAAAATCACCACCCATGAACCCCTCCACATCAGGATGGATCGCCAAATTCGGACATATCGTTACGGACCAATGCGAGGCATACGCCACTTTTCAGGAGTTGTATGATGGTCTGAAAAAAACGGGGTTCATTTACGGTATCAATGTCAAAATCCCAGGGTTTATCCCCGTGGAGCATGAACTTTCGGAAGATGAAAAAGCCAAGATAAACCTGCTTACCGGACTTAGTTATACGTATCGCTTTGTAAGGCCTGAAGCCAATTTTGAAGCATTCCTGATCTCTATCTTTACATTTTACCAAGCCCTCGATATTGCCAAAATTTCATTTCTCAATAAGATCCTGACCGGCAAAAAGACTTCATCTCAATTGGAGAAATTGATTGATTCCAGGGTTTTCCTGGAAGATAATGTCATCAGCAAGACCTTTAACCGCATCATCACCAATTCTTTATTGTTTATTGATGTCCTGGCCTATAAAAAATATCTGGAAGGGGAAGAGGCGATCAGGACGTATGCACAAAACCTGGAGTATGTCACCATCAATGTCACCTACCATACCCTTCATTCCAAGGAAAAAAATAAAAATGATAAAAAGCTGGCCCAGTTATTCGGTTCTTCCCTGACCTTTATCGATGCGCAGGAACAGGATTTTGATGGCGCCTACAGGGACCAGCTCATCAATTTCCCTTCCCTTTGGGAAAAGCGGTATTTCCTGGATGTGGCCTGTCTCACCCTCTGGGAATCCAAGTCCATGGAATACCGGGAATCAGAATTTATTTATGGCATTGGAAAAGACCTTGGTTTTTCACAGGGGGAAGTGGGAAAATCATTGGAGGAAATCACCGCCTTTTTCCAAAAGAATGCAGATCGGATCCCATTTCTGAATGACAGCAATTTCGCCTTTCATTTCTACGATAGCATGTCAAAAGTGGTCAACAAACTAATCCTGAGGAATAGTAAAAGGCTCCAAAAAGAATTTTCTGATAGCAAGGAATTAATGTCCCTGCTGTCCAAATCCACCGTAAAGGATCTGAGCCCTGAAGAAAAAATCAAAATGCAAAAACAGTTATTGGATATCTTTAAAAGCATTCCTTCCCTCGCCATTTTCATGCTCCCCGGCGGGGCCGTCCTGCTACCTATATTTATAAAACTCGTCCCCAAACTCCTTCCCTCATCCTTTGATGATAACAGGATAGAAAAAAAGATTTAAATTGGCTGATTTAACCGCTATAAGAAAAATCTATTCTTATATTTAAATTACTATATTTCAGTAATTTGACATAGTTTATTCCAACCATAACTTAAAATCCCTTACCCGTTCTCTGCTGACGATGATTTCCTGCTGATTGAAGCGGTTCAGTTTAATTTTGAGCCTGGAATTGGTGTAGGATATGATATCTTTTATATGGTTGACATTAAGGTAGAATTTCCTGCTTACCCTGAAAAATACTTCGGGTTCCAATTCCCCTTCCAGGTTTTCCAGGGTGGTCTCCATCAGGTAATTCCGGCCATCCGTAGTGGCTGCATACGTGCCTTTGTTCTCACTGTAGAAACATTCTATTTCATCTGAATTAATGATCTTGATATGCTGCCCCACCCGGGTTGTAAATCTCTTTTTATATTCCCGTTCGAGGGGATTGACCAGCAATTTTTTAATGTCATTAAAATCGAGTGCTATTTTACTGTTTAGCTTGTATACGGACCTGTATTTGTCAACAGCCTTTTTGAGTTCTGCTTCATCGATAGGCTTCAGGAGGTAGTCGATGCTGTTTAGCTTAAAGGCCTGCAGGGCATATTCATCATAGGCCGTGGTGAAAATTATGGCGCTTTTTACTTCCACGGCTTCAAATATCTCAAAGCATAACCCATCTGAGAGTTGTATGTCCAGGAAAATAAGATCCGGATGAGCATGCGCGCTGAACCATTTGATCGAGTCTTCTACGGAATGCAGCATGGTGGAAACCACCACATCGAGGTCAGACAGGAGTCGGACCATGCGCCTCGCGGCCGGTTTTTCGTCTTCTATTATTAGTACTTCCATTGGTTGTTGTTGTTTTAACCAGGTATTGCCTGCAAATTTTAGCCGCCAGTGTTACGCGCTCTCCATCAGTTTACGGATTTGCCGGGCTTCCCAGCGCGCTATAAAGGACAATTTATACCTGTAGGCGTATAAGCCATGTACTAACAACCCGAATCCCCACAGGACAGGGGTTAACAGGATGTTCAGGTCCACCCATTCCAGAAAATCAGCTTGTAAGTTTGAGTTGCCCTGGGATATAAATTGTACCACTTCACCATGAATGGCAAACAGGATTGTATTGACTATAAGGTAACCGATAAAGTGGTTATGAAAATCCTTTATCCCGGCCAACCTCCTTTTAGCGGCTTCCATTCTCCTTATGTTTTCTGTTGTACGCATGGCCATTCATTTAAATTTTTCTGCTTTTTCTTTATCTTCTTCCATATACCTGCGAATTTGCCTTTCTTCCCAATTTTTTCCGAAAAATGGGTTATATCCGTATACCTTAAATCCATGGAAGGCTAATCCAATTCCCCAGAATATCCATACCGCAAAGGTCCCGAAGTCCCAGAACGACTCTTCAAAGGTTTCCCCGTTGTAATGATTCCTGATCATTTTGTTGACTGTAATAAAGGTATTAATAACCACGTATATCGCTAAATGGATATAAAAGCCCCGTAATTCTTCCACCCGTTTTCGGGCCCTGTTTAATTTTTCCTGATCTGAATTTTTCATGACCATATTTGTTTTGTTACTATTCCCATTTGGAATGCTGCTCATCTTCCTGCATAAATTCCCGGATCTTCCGCTCTTCCCATTCCTTGTTAAAGAAAGGATTCAGGTTAAACGTCCCAATGGCATGGAACAGCAGCCCGATACCCCAACCGAATGCTGCCCAGAGAAACCACATGTACCGCCATTCATTGGTCCAGTAGTTTATAAAAGCCAGTAAGGTAATAACAAGTATATAGGACGTTAGGTTACCATAAAATTTCTTGAGTTGGTCTACCCGTTCCCGGGCCTTGAGGTATTTGTTTTCTTTCGTAAAATCTTCCATGATCTTTATTTTTAAGAATCGTTAGTTATGTAATTCTGATCCAAATTTCCCTTTTCGCGCTGCCTATATAAAAATTTAATATCTGAAATGTTGAATTTTCAGGCTGGATTGTAAGTGCGACTCCCGGGTCCCGTGATTATTTAAAAATCTTCCTTTTCCATCAGTTCCCTGATCTTTTTTTCTTCCCAGCGTTTACCCCACAGCGGATTATAGCCGTACGCCTCCATACCGTGCATCAATATCCCAAAGCCCCATCCCAGGGTGGGAAATATAACCCAGGGAAAGTCCGTGGTAACATAGTTGAGCCAGGCCAGGCAAGGTATGACGATACAGTATGCTGTCAAATTCCCGAAAAATCCTTTAATGGCCTCTACTTTCTCTTTCGCTTTCAGATAGCGCTTATCTTCAATATAAGCCTGTTGTGTTTCCATTGCAGATATCTTTTTGGTTAATACGGGAAGTTGAACACTAAAATTGGTCGCTGTTTTTAAAATGGCGACTTTTCGGTCAGACAATATATCATACCGCTGTTCTATATTCTTTAAACCTACCCCACTCCCCTTTTTAACGACCTGCTTCTCCTGAAGGTTATTGCTGATAACCAGCATCCCGTTATCTTCGGAAACTTTGATCCTAAGGGGTTTGGTAGCCGTAACTATATTATGCTTCACTGCGTTTTCCAGCAATAACTGGAGGGACAGCGGTACGATCCGGGCATCCGGGTTACTGCTCACTTCCGGGATATCAAAAATCAGACTTTCTTCAAACCTCATTTTTAATAACTGCACATAGGTCCTGGCGAATTCGAGTTCCTCATCCACACTGACGAGATCCTTGTTTTTCTGCTCCAGGACATACCTGTATACCTTAGAGAGAGCAGTTGTAAACTTTTGTGCCTGCTGGGGATCCTCATCGATAAGGCTGGTGAGTACATTGAGGCTGTTAAAAAGAAAATGGGGATCCAACTGGTTTTTAAGGGCATCGAATTTAGCAGAAGCTGTCCCGGCGATGATCTTTTGTTCTTTGACTTTTCCTTCCTGCCAGTGCTTATAAAAATAAATGGCATGGAACAAAATTGATACAACCGTCGTAATCAGCATGGCTATAAAATAGTATAGCCCATTCTCACCGGCAATAAACTCATTCCAGCTAACCCCTGTAATTGCCATTTCAACCACAAGCCGGATCAAAAAGATGCCGATCATCGTGAGGCCGATGCTGCCAAAGGCCCCGATAATAACCCTGTAGCGCCCATATTTTTTCCAGTGTACCTTGTGGTTTATAAAATCGAAAAAATAGACATTGAGAAATGTCAGGAGGATGGCATACAACAGGTTATAACCAATGCTTACCCAGAAGGCATTGTCCGCTGCTATCGCCCCTCCGGATAAAAGTCGGATTACGAGGCCTATTGCAGTCAGGATCAGTGCGATCACGATACTTAGGATCAATGTTTTACCAAGGTTTTTCATGTTGTCAGATCTCTATTATAAGGTCTTTCGGCAGGGTCCGTTGACAACCTGCCACTACTCCTGCTCTAAAATTAACAAATTCAGAGGGATGGTAATCACCTGTAATCAGGTAACTTTTCCCCGGGGGGAAACAGTACAACATGCTCCCCTTATATGGCAAAGTTGCACCATGGGGGACCATTTGGCAAAAGTAAGCTGCTCAAGTGTCGAGTTCCTGGTCTGAACTGACTGGGGAAGGATCCGGAACGGGAATCAGAAAAATAGGAATACTCAATCCGGGAAAGGCTGGAATAACCTTGGTGAAACATGCAAATCCCTTTCAACTCTTCCGGCCACCCAGTAAACTAAGCACCAATGCCAGGAGGCCGAGCCCTATGGTAACATATGAATTGGTATTGTCCTGTGCCTCCAGGCTCATGTCTCCGATACTGATGGAAGCTTCGGGCGCTATAAGTGTGTAAATTCCATACCCAAGAAGAATTATCCCTGCGATTAAAAGAATGGATTTAACCGATTTATTCATGTAATAATTTTAGGTTTTACAGGAGTGAAGGTAATCAAATATGATTTATCCGCCCATATTGCCGCTACGGCTGTATACCATTTGGCAGCATAATTTTATGCCCGGTATTTCAATCAGACGGGATGTTTTTTTACCTTCCCTCAAAAAACGTGTTTTATGTACATTCCAGCGCATTACAAGAATGAGAACCTCGCCGAAGTCCGGGAATTCTTAAAGCAGCACGGTTTTGGTATCCTGGTGAACGAGGTAGATGGGAAACCGTGGGCCACCCATATTCCCCTGGAACTGGATACGGACCCTGAAGGACGGGATTGCCTGGTGGGACATATCGCCAAAGCCAATCCGCAGTGGAAGGCATTCCGGGAAGGCGCTACCGTATTGTGTATCTTTAACGGCCCCCATGCCTATGTTTCTTCTTCATGGTACCGGGATGAAGAGGTACCCACCTGGAACTATATCGCGGTGCATCTATATGGCAGCCTGCACATCCAGAATGAAGAGGAACTACTGGCTTCCTTGTCCTCCTTGATGAAAACCTATGAAAAAGGTTCCCAAAACCCGGTAACCCTGGAAGGTCTTTCTGGAAAAACTTTGCGGCAGGTCAGAGGGATTGTTGGCTTCCGGATCCTTATCAGCGAAATACAGGCTGCTTACAAGCTGTCGCAGGGCAGGGAACACGACCACCCTGCCATTAAAGCAGCATTAAACTCCAGAAAGGAGGCAGGTGCCCGGGGAATTGCCAAAGCTATGGACAGGAATAAGGATTAGCGGCAAAGGTAAACTATGATCAGATGAGGTGCAGCCTTCCCAGCAGCGCATCCTTATAGGATTTACTTAGCGGGATCACTTTTCTGCCGATTTCCAGGTGGTTGTCCGTTACCACATCCACTTTTGATACATTCACCATATAGGACCGGTGGACCCTCATAAAATAGGTGCTTTTAAGTTCAGAATCGATCACTTTCAAGGTACTGACCACAAGGTATTTGCCGTTACTGGTTACAATATGGCAATAATTCCTGTCCGCCTCTATATATTGTATTTCCTCCAGTAAAAGTTTCGTCATTTTCCCCTTGTGACGCACAAATATCCTGTCGTTCATTACCTCCAGTTCCCGGTCTGTATATTCCCCGATACTTTTCTTTTCACGAAGTTGTTCCACTACCAATGCTATGGTACGTTCCAGGGTTAGCGTGTTGAAGGGCTTGGATATAAAGGCCAGCGGATGGGTGCTCCTGGCCTTTAAAAAGGTAGCTTCGTCCGCATTTGCCGATAAGTAGATAATGGCAATATCCTGCTTTCTCTGAATGGCTTCTACTGTTTCTATTCCATTGAGGGTGCCTTTGAGGTTGATGTCCATCAGGATAATGTCCGGGCAGTTCATGGCCACATGGACCAGGGCTTCTTCTCCCCGAGATTCAATCCCTGTTACTTCATATCCCAATTTGGTGAGTTGTAGCGAGATATTTGCTGCAATGATCATATCATCTTCGACAATCAAAATACGTGTATCCATGATCAGGCTGCTTTATTTTGTTGAAATTGGATGGTTACCGAAGTTCCTTTGTACAGGTTCAATTCCATTTTCCCATCGAGTTGCTGCGTCAGCAACTGTATCAGCTGTGTTCCAAATCCGGTACCATGGATCATATTCTCCGGTTGCTTGCCGATACCGTCATCCGCTACTGTGAGGTACAACATGGACCCGGTCTGCCTCAGGTCAATACTGATAATCCCAGGGCGGGCTTCCGGAAAAGCATATTTCATGGCATTGGTAAGCAATTCATTGACAATTAGTCCAATTGGGATTGCCAGATCAACATCTAATTCAATAGGATCCATTTTGCAATCCATTGCCACCTGGTCTTCGGCGCCGTAGGATTGGATAAGATACGTTCCAAGGTTTAAAAAATAATCCTTCATTTCAATACTGGCCAGGCTTTTACCCTGATATAACTTTTGATGGATCATACTCATGCTGTGCACCCTTTGCTGGCTCTTCCGGATGGCTTCCGTAATGTCAGGGTCGTTGATCTGCTCAGACTGAAGCGATAGCAATCCGGAAACAACCTCAAGATTGTTTTTTACACGGTGATGGATCTCCTTCAATAAAAACTCCTTCTCCTCGTTCTGCTGTTCCAGCATTTTGTTTTTCCGGATATTTGTACGGAATGCCTTAACCAGCAAAATTAGATACAGCAAGAGGAGTATAACGAGGGATACCGTCAAAATTTGGGAGGTCCGCTGCTTTGAAAGCTGGCCGATCTGCAATTGGATAGTATCCTCTTTCTCTGCTACGTCCAGTTCAGTCTGTAGCAGGGAAATTCGATGGTCTGCTTCGGCAGTGAAGATCTGGTTCTTTAACTGGTCATATTTGGCCATAGCCTGGTACGCCTCCTGATAACTGTGGTTCCCGGCATACGCTTTACCAAGTGTTTCATAAACTTCACTCAAAAAATACGTATCCCCAAAATCAGTTGTGGCCACTGCCAGGCTTTTTTGGAGGCTCCCTATGGAACGCTCGTATTTACCCTGGAGATAGTGTAATTTGCCAATCGCAAGCCAGGACCGCATGGTCATAAAATTATTGTCCAGAAGCCGGGCATATTTCAGGGCATTCCGGCCCGCCAATTCAGCTTCTTCCAGTCGGTTTAACAGCGCCAAAAGATCGACCATTGAAATGTAAATATCCGAAAGGTTATTATAGAAGCCATACCGCTCCCCAATGGCCAGGGCATGCTGATAGTATGTCAGGGCTTTCTCATAATCTTTCAGGCTGACATAGTTATTGCCTACCACATACAGCGTAAAGTCGTAATCCAGGTCATTGATCCCACGTTCTTCAAAAAGGCTGAGGGATTTCAGGCCATATTCCACACCTTTTTCGAAACGGGATTGTTTCCAGAAAAGATTGCTGAGATCACTATAAGCCAGCGCCACAGCTTTTTTATCCTGCAGTTGTTGCCCGAGCTTTAAGGAGATCATAATATGATCAGCGGCCTTTTCCAGGTCGCCCCGGCGTTCATAAACGTACCCTAGTTGGGTATGCAGAAAAGGCAGGTCCTCTTTCAGGACCTTTATTTTGGCATCCTCCAATACAACTTCAGCGCTGTCCAGTTTTTCCATCCGCAAATAGATAGCTCCCAGTGTGATCTGGAACCGTCCATGCCAGATGCCGTCTTTGGCAAGTGCACTCTCGGTGAGGCCTTCCCGGGTATGTTTCAGTGCTGTGGTCAGGTTTCGTGTATGCCAGTAATAGGCGAGGTCATTGAGCATGGAAAACCTGAGGGAATCCGGGGTTGCCCGGGGGTACGATTCAGCAAGGGTTTGCAGGTAGGAAGCACCGAAGTTATCGGTATCCACAAATACCCTTTTGTAAGGTTTTTCGCGGGTGAATTCTACAATCTGGGCAAAGGTTATAAAGCAATTCAGCAGAGAAAAGATACAAGCAATACTGCTTAACGGACTGATTCTCATTGGTGGTTGATTCGCATCCGGGGGGGAGGAGCCAGCTAAATATACAAAATTTAAGACGTAACAGTCCGGTTGGATAACTAAAAAAGGCGCTTCGGACAATAATTGCCTGCATTCGTCCTATCACCTTTGCCTGCCCATCTTAAAATGAGGTCATTTGTTCTACTGTAATATCGTTTACAGACGCGTCAACTGAAACTCACCCGATGAAAGTTATTTTTTATGCTGCCTGCCTGTTCCTGTTTGCTGTGCAATGCAGAACCCAGACTGAAGATCTTGGAGATGCCGGAGAGCCGGAACAGAACGAAGCGATCATCCTTGACTGCTACGAGACTTTTATAGACCACGCATGGAACCGGAAGGATATGGACAGCCTGCGGGCAGTATCGGCAGAAAGCTATATCCGGACACTCAATGGCATACAGGTTGCCGGTAACCAAAGCGAAATGGAAGCCAATATGAAGGTATATTTTACAGGATTTCCGGACGGACACCTTACCCTGGGAAGTACGATAATAAAAGATAGTCTGCTGGTCTCCAAATGGAACTTCAGGGGAACCAATACGGGGATTTTTGGTGAAAAACCACCCACTGGAAAGCGGGTGGACGTAAGCGGTTTTTCTGAAATATTTTTTGACAGCAACGGAAAAATGATCCGGGAAGACATTTATTATAACGAACTGGAACTTTTACAGCAATTAGGATATACCCTGGTTCCTCCTGATCTGGATTAATACACTAAAAGGAATAATACGCACTGAAATAAGAACCCTAAAACAATTAAATTATGAAAACACGACACAGAAGAATTTTTATGGCCTTTTTAATGGCAGGTGCCATGTACACCAGCCAGGGACAGGGAGACAGTTCCACCCAAATGTATTGGATCCATGAAGATGTTGTAAAACCAGGGATGGTTCCTCAGTACGAAGAGATCTGCAATGAGTTTACCTCCAATCTGAAAACACACAATATTCAGGATATGTCCTTTCTTGTGACAAATACCCTTGATAACCGATACCTGTGGATCAGCCCGATATCCAACATGGCAGATATCGATAAACCGATGTTTGCCACACTATCAGAAAAAATGGGGGCTGATAACCTGAAGGCCCTTTTTGCCAAAATGGATAAGTGCTATGACATTGAGCATAATTACGTTATTCAACTCGACAAGGAATTATCCTATATGCCGGGCGGTATCACTCAGACACCGGAAGGGCAGAATTATCGGAAGTTCCACTATTTCCGATATGCGCCTTCCAACAAGGAGGCTGTCAGGGAAAAGGGAATGGCTATCAAAAAAATGTTTGAGGAGAAAGGTTCCAAATTGGAGTACCGGGTGTATCAAAGCGGGTTTGGAAACCGCGGGGAATTCTATATGGTGGCGATTGCAGCAAAAGATGCAGCCGACTATGAAGCTAAACTCAACGCCAACAATGAACTACTGGGTGAGGAGTGGCAAAAACTATTCAACGATTACATGGGAACGATGATTGATTACGAGATTATGGAGGGATGGATGCGGCCGGATATGGCCTATTCTGCCAAATAACGCTACCCGCCGGTTGTTGGGAACCAGCATGCGGAGATGAACAATACCAACCAACCTAAAACCTGATGGGTTTTCCATATGCGAATTAGCTTCGGGGGGACATATGGATACCCGTTGGGTTTATTATTTTGATACCTGCCATAACGGCCTGGAAAATATCGCTAAACGCAAGGCACTGTTTTAGAACACTTCATTCTAAAATACGCTGCAACCGATGCTTCCTCCATTCCGAACCACACGCAAGGCAATTAATTGCCCCCATTGTATCCCGCAGTTTGCGAAATTCCAGTAATATTGCGGTATGGTGAGGAACATCAATCTTCGAATAACCCTGGCGGAAAAAGCAGCGGGGGATGCCCTGAAATCGAAAGCATCACGGCTCCTTGGCATTCCGGAGACCGAATTTGATATCAACGTGCTCCGGGAATCCATCGATGCACGGAAACCCACCATTTATTTTAATTATAAACTGGCTGTATATCCACGGAATGAAGCTCCGGAAGCTGTTGCGTATACCTTTCCCTACCAGGATGTGTCGGCTGCCAAACCCATCCACATCATCGGGTTCGGGCCTGCAGGGATTTGGGCGGCCCTTAGATGCCTGGAACTTGGTTTCAAACCCATTGTTTTAGAGCGGGGAAAAAAGGTGCAGCAGCGGCGGCGCGACCTGAAGGCCATCAACCAGGACCATGTCGTAAACCCGGATTCGAATTACTGTTTCGGCGAAGGTGGGGCGGGTACGTATTCCGATGGCAAACTCTATACCCGTAGCCTTAAACGCGGGGATATCCGAAGCGTCTTCCAGCGATTCGTATACCATGGCGCCACCAGGCAGATCCTTATCGATGCACATCCGCATATAGGCACCAACAAACTGCCCAAAATTGTGGAAAATATGCGGGAAACCATCCTGGAATATGGTGGAGAGATCCATTTTAATAGTAAAGTTACCGACCTTATTGTCCAAAACAACCGGCTGGTGGCGCTTCATATCCAGGACGGGAGGGAGATGGCTGTCCAGCGGGTTATCCTGGCCACAGGGCATTCCGCCAGGGATATTTTCTATCTGTTGCACACCAAAAATATCAGCTTACAGGCGAAATCATTTGCCATGGGAGTACGGGTGGAACACCCCCAACATATCATCGATGCCATCCAGTACCATTGTTCTGGGGATCGGCACGAATTATTGCCGGCTGCCTCCTACAGCCTGGTACAGCAGGTAAAAGACAGAGGGGTCTATTCATTTTGTATGTGCCCGGGCGGGTTTATAGTTCCTGCCGCCACTTCTCCGGGGGAAGTCGTTGTAAATGGGATGTCTCCCTCCAAACGGAATAACGACTATGCCAATTCGGGTATTGTGGTTGCCATCGATACCGATGTCGACATTCCCAAATATGAACATTTCGGTGTGCTGAAAGGCCTGGAATATCAAAAGGACCTGGAGCGGCTGGCCTTTACAGCCGGTGGCCGCAGCCAGACGGCCCCAGCTCAACGCCTGACAGATTTTGTGGAGGGCCGGCTATCTGCAGACCTCAACCCCACCTCGTACCAGCCCGGATTGCAACCGGCCCCGCTCCATTCGCTCCTGCCACGGCTTATCGGGGGAAGGCTGCGTACCGGGTTCCGGGCTTTTGGTGAAAAAATGAAAGGGTATTATACGTCGGAAGCAAACATAGTCGGGGTGGAGTCCCGTACGTCGTCGCCGGTTACAATCCCAAGGAACCAGAGGCTGGAACATCCCCAAATCAAAGGCCTTTTTCCCTGCGGGGAAGGCGGGGGCTATGCCGGCGGCATCGTATCGGCTGCCATGGATGGGGAACGCTGTGCAGAGGCCGCGGTTGTAGGGCTCTAAGGCCGGGGCCGTGTAATTGCCGGGTCAGCCTTTTCTTCATGGTTCTGTCCCTTAAAAAATTTTTGCTGCATGCGGCAGGTTTCATACATTTAAACCATACAGCTGAACATTGTAGCTGTGTCCTGTCAATAACCGCTAAATAGTGGAACCTCTTGTCCAAGTGTTCTTAATCATACCCATATGAAAAAACTCCTGTATTGTTCGCTGCTTTTTTTGAATATTTACCTTTCCTTCGCCCAGGCGCAAACCAACCTTCAGCTCCTGGATATATTCGACATGGAATATGTTTCGGATCCGCAGATCTCCCCGGATGGATCCAAAATCATCTATGTACGTAACTTTAAGGACATCATGACAGACCGGAACCTTTCCAATCTTTGGATGGTCAATTTTGATGGTTCCGGCAACCGGCCCCTCACCTCGGGTAACCACAATGATGTATATCCAAGGTGGTCCCATGATGGTTCCAAAATCATCTACAAGTCGAATGCACAGGATGATAAAATGAAGCTCTACCTGATGTACATGGATACCCGGGAAACCCTCGCCCTTACGAATACCCCCAATGCCCCCGGAGCGATATCCTGGTCCCGCGATGACCGGTACCTGGCATTTAGTATGTTCGTACCGGAAGACCGGGAATCCATCGTAAAACTCCCTGCAAAGCCGGAAGGGGCCAGCTGGAACAAACCCCCGGTTTATATCGACAAAATGAACTACAGGGGGGATGGCGAAGGCTATTACAAAAGCGGCAATGAACAGTTGTTTGTCCTGTCAACGGATGGGGGAACCCCCCGTCAAGTAACAAATACAGCAGATGACCATGGGGCTCCCATCTGGTCAAAGGATGGCACGAGTCTCTTTTTTTCCGCGAATTTACATCCGGAGCATGACCTGGAACCCAATAATAGCGAGATATATTCCCTGGCGCTTGCCGATGGGACCATAACACAACTCACCAGCAGGACAGGCCCCGATTTTGGGCCTTCCCTTTCACCGGATGGAGCAACCCTGGCCTATCTGGGTTTTGATGACCGGTATCAGGGGTATCAGGTAACACATTTGTTTACCATGAAATCAGATGGATCTGAAACCCGAATGATTTCGGGCGGCCTGGACCGGGATGTTTCCGGTATTGCCTGGGCCAGTGACGGAAAAAGCATTTATTTCCAGTATGATGAGGAGGGAGACACCAAAATAGGCAACATTTCACTTTCGGGAAAGGTAACTGAGTTATCAAAAGGACTCGGAGGTTTGTCCCTCGGCAGGCCCTATAATGCAGCGGCCTTTTCCGTTTCCCGCAATGCCCGGATCGCTTACACCCTGGGGGGGACGGAACATCCTGCTGACCTTGCCGCCATTTATAAAGGAGATCCCGTGCGAATCACCCAACTGAATGCCGATCTGTTCTCGTTCCGGAATTTGGGGAAAGTAACGGAACTATGGTGGGAATCTTCATTTGATCAGCGAAAGGTGCAGGGATGGATTGTAACGCCCCCGGATTTTGATCCGGCTAAAAAATATCCCCTGATCCTGGAAATACACGGGGGGCCTTTTGCAAGCTATGGAAGTGTATTCTCGGCGGAGATCCAGCTGTACGCCGCCGCCGGGTATGTGGTGCTCTATACAAACCCCCGCGGCAGTACAAGTTACGGGGAAGAATTTGGAAACCTTATACACCATGATTATCCAAACCACGATTACGAGGACCTCATGTCAGGGGTGGATGCAGTGATCGGGAAAGGCTATATTGATGATCAGAACCTTTTTGTTACCGGCGGCAGTGGTGGCGGCGTGCTCACAGCCTGGATCGTTGGGAAAACCGACAGGTTCAAAGCTGCAGTTGTGGCAAAGCCTGTCATCAATTGGTATAGTTTTGTACTTTACTCCGATAATCCGGGATTTTTCTATAAATATTGGTTTCCCAATAAACCATGGGAGGACCCTGCCAGTTACTTGCAAAGGTCTCCCCTCACCTATGTGGGCAATGTAAAAACCCCCACGATGTTACTGACCGGGGAAGATGATTACAGGACTCCTATTGCCGAATCGGAACAATTTTATGCCGCCCTTAAACTCCAGCAGGTGGAAACGGCAATGGTTCGGATCCCGGGCGCCTCCCATGAGATTGCGGCCAAACCCAGTAACCTTATCGCGAAGGTGGCAAGCGTATTGGCGTGGTTTGAAAAGTATAAGGATAAATAGGGGTGTCGCGGTTTTCAGTGCAGGTAGCAGCGGTTACAGAAATTCAGCCAGGCAAAAATACTATATCATGTTAAACAGACGCAGGTTTATCAGGCAGACAGCATTGGGGGGGACAGCATTGACCTTACCGCTGTCATACGGCCATCTCCCGGGACAACCCATACCATCACCTATGAAAGAACTTAAACTATCCCTTGCCCAATGGTCACTCCACAGGGCACTGGAAAAAGGGGAGGTCCGGGCAGCCGATTTCCCGGCAATTGCACGAAATTCCTATGGCATCTCCGCTGTGGAGTACGTCAATCAATTTTACATTCAGGAAGCAGCAAATGAGGACTTCTGGATACGGTTGAAAACCACAGCAGATAACGAAGGGGTAAAAAGCCTGTTGATCATGGTGGATAATGAAGGTTTCCTGGGAAGCACGGATCAATCAGAACGCGCCAAGGCTGTGGAAAATCATAAAAAATGGATCCGGGCCGCCCATATCCTGGGTTGCCACTCCATCCGCGTAAATGCCTTCGGAAACGGGACACGGGAAGCACTGAAGGGATCCCTGGCAGATGCACTTGGGCGCCTCGCATCCCTGGGTGAAAAAGAGGGGATCCACATCCTTATCGAAAACCACGGGTTGCACACCTCCGATGCGGAATTTGTGGTGGGCATCCTTGAGGAAGTCAATAACCCCTATCTGGGTACCCTGCCGGATTTTGGCAATTGGTGCCTTGACACGGAATGGGGAAGCACGCAGGGGGGAAGGTGCCGGAATACATTTGACCCGTATAAGGGGGTGGCCCTGTTCCTGCCCTATGCAAAAGGAGTAAGTGCCAAATCGTACCGATTTGATGCAGCAGGCAATGAAACACAGCTAAACTACCCGAAACTTCTCAAACTCATCAAAGAATCGGATTTCAACGGGTATATTGGGATTGAATTTGAAGGTGAGTCCATCTCCGAACCCGAAGGGATCAAAGCCACCAAAACCCTGCTTGAAAAGGTTTGGGGCCAGCTTGATTAATCCAGTGGAAGGATCCCGATCTCATCCCTTGTGACAACTTTTTCTGAATTCATCAGGTCATTGGCCTTCAAATTATCCTGAATAGCCAGCGCTTCACCCGGAAAACTATGCCACTGCAAAAAATAGGCAGCTTTCCCCGAAAGGGCTGTTATGAGCCGCAGTTCATCCCAGCGGCCCGTAGCGTCTGGGGAAGGTCCTGTTTCACTCACAACCAGTGTTTTACCAAGTGATCGTAAGGAACTGAAATCCGGGAAATATGGGGTTTTACCGTAATAATCCATGCCTGCAAGATCAACGTAATCAGAACCCGGATAGCAGGCCGTTACGGGCGCCTTCGATTCCCTGGAAGGCATAACGGAATAGGTCCATATCAGGTTGTCCAACCCATAATCATAGGTAAGTGTATCGTACAGGTCCCGCCAGAGCATCTTAAAATTTGATATCGTCGTTTGCTGATCCTGCGAAGGTTGGATCCCCCACCATTCCTGGTCCCCGTTCATGTCAGGTAATGGTCTCCAAATTACGGTTACCCCGGCATCCTGCAAGTGTTGCAATGCCCCGGCCATCGCATCGACTTCCTTACGGTAAGCTGATTTTATGTAACTCTCAGGGGCATCCTTTAAAAGGGCCGAAAGGTTGATGGGCAGATCGTTTTTGGCGTCAATCCCAAACCCATCAATTTCCTGCTCAAACGGATTGCCTGCATGCCAGCTAACAGTAACCAATCCGCCTTCGTCCCAGTGCTGAACCAATGTTTTCACAGGATAATTACTTCCGGAAAAATTCCCGAATTCAGCCCCAACAACACCAACATATTTATTTGTCTTCCCTGCGAGTCGGGCTACATAAGCCTGATAGTAATCATTGGTAAGGTCCGGGTGGTCCCCGCATTGCTGACCGGCCAGGATCTGCCCGTTCGCTATCAGCTCATCGAAGTAGGCGAGGATTGTAGCTTTGTTCCTGGAATCGGGTACGGCAGATCCTGGCGCGCTGCTACCAGGTATCCCTTTGTCAGGATCTATAACTTCCTGGGGATCCAGTAGCTGTTCCACTGTGTCCCGGGGGTTGCAGGCGATCAATAAAATCAGGGCTAAAAACACCGATAGTCGCATACAATCTCTGTACCAAAAACCATTCCGAATTTTATAAAACTGTTTACAGCCTCAATTCCAAGCCGGATGCTTCCCCGGTGCTGCAGCCGCAGTACATATTATTAGTTGTAAGTCATATGGGATTATGGTAATTTTAAGGGCCGGAACCTTTGCCCCTGCCTTCATGTACCCGGGATGGCAAAACAGGGAAGCGGGGAGACTGTTCCGGCATCCTGTAAATTCATGGCTTATGACATCCAGCAATCGTGAAGCTCATCAGGTCACTATTGTCCCGTATGAGGATACGTACCAACACTATTTTAAAAGCCTGAATATGGCGTGGATACAGCAGTATTTTAAAATGGAACCGTTGGATCACAAGGCCCTGGACCATCCCCGCGACTCTATCCTGGCTCCTGGGGGCCATATCCTGGTTGCGTTGTTAGCAGGAGAGCCGGTGGGGGTTTGCGCCCTGATCAAATCGCAGCAGCCGGAATACGATTATGAGCTCGCCAAGATGGGGGTGTCTCCTGAGGTACGTGGGCAAGGTATTGGTAAGATGCTGGGTAAAGCGGTGATCGAAAAATCCAGGTCACTCGGAGCACGGAAGATTTTCCTGGAAAGCAACACGGTACTGGAACCCGCGATCGCACTGTACCGCCAATTAGGGTTCAGGGAGATAACCGCCAGGCCTTCCCCCTATAAACGGAGCAACATCCAGATGGAGCTCATTCTGTAAGGGATCAATTCATTCGTTATGTAAAGGACTGTTATATTTCCTCTGCGAGCCAGGCCTTCATCATCCAGACCGTTTTTTCCTGTTCCGTGATAAAGTCGCTCATCATGGCGTTGGTTCCCTCATCATTGGCTTCTGCTGAAGCATCCAGGATGCGCCTTTCAATTATAAGCAGCTCTTTCAGGGAATCAACGATCAGCCGAATTGCTTTTTCATCGGCAGTAATATTTTTGCCTACCGGGACACTGTTATGTGCCATATAATCTTCAAACGTGTGGAGTGGTACGGCCCCCAAAGTAAGGATGCGTTCTGCAATTTCATCAACTTTCAGGTTGGCGTCCGTATATAATTCTTCAAATTTAGGGTGCAGGTCAAAAAATCGTTTTCCTTTTATATTCCAGTGGATTCCCCTCAGGTTTTGATAATACCGTTGGAAATTGGCGAGCAATATATTAAGGTCTTCACTCAATGCTGTGGATTTCTGGGTACTAAGCCCAATGCTGTTTAGTTTCATGATTTATTATTTTACATAAATTTATCATATAAAAATCGAAAAACCGATAAATTTAATTGATAGTTTTTATACATTTATTGGTGGAAATTATAACCGCATGACGATAACGCAATTACAATATGTACTGGCTGTTGCAGAATACCAGAACTTCACCCTTGCAGCAGAAAAGAGCTTTGTTACACAGCCTACACTGAGCATGCAGGTCCAGAAACTCGAGGATGAACTTGATATCCTGATCTTTGACAGGAGCAAAAAACCGATATCCATAACAGCGGCAGGTAAAAAAATAGTGGCACAGGCTAAAAATATCGTGCATGAAGCCGAGCGCATAAAGGACATTGTAGACCAGGAAAAAGGATTTATCGGGGGGCAGTATACTTTGGGTATCATCCCCACGATCATGCCTACCCTGCTGCCGATGTTCCTGAAGTCATTTATAAAAAAATACCCGAAGGTTACCCTTATCATTAAGGAGCAGAGCACGGAAAGCCTTATCCGGAATATCCAGGATGGCCACCTGGATGCCGGCATTGCGGCTACCCCGCTGGAGATAGAATTTATTAAGGAGAGACCCTTATATTACGAACCGTTTGTGGGATATGTACCCCAACACCATCGGTTAAGTTCCCGGGATAAACTTCAGCCGGACGATTTGGATATCAATGATATCCTGTTGCTCCAGGACGGGCATTGCTTCAGGGAAGGGGTCATCAATTTATGTAAATCCACTAAAAATCAGCCCGACGACCATTTTCAATTGCAAAGCGGCAGTTTTGAAACTATGGTCAATCTGGCTGATGAAGGCCTTGGAATGACATTACTCCCCTATCTGAATACACTGGAACTCGATACGCACAAAAAGAAGAGCCTCAAATTCTTTCGGGATCCGCCCCCGGCACGTGAGGTGAGTTTAATTTATCATAAAAAGGAGTTGAAGATCCAGATTACAGAAGCCCTTAAAGAGGTGATTTCCGGGATTGTAAGGGGGGCTGTCACCTTCCAGGATGTAAAGATCATCAGTCCGGTAGGCAAAAAGTAAAGGTATTGATCGTGCCACGGGTGCCTTAATGTCTTACCCTGTTGTAGTAACCGGATTCTTTCAAAAACAGCAACGTTGTATGAGATAACTGCCCCCGGTATGCTAAACAAAAGGGTTGCTTATGTAAAGGATTCCCCGAATACGGCAACAAAACAACATACGGGAATTCCGTGGATACAGAAAATGGCCACCGGGAGGTGGCCATTATTTAATCTTTTAGGTAAACCAAACTCGGCTGTAATTCCGGTTTGTCGGTGATGAATTGCAGTAACCAGCGCTTTAATTCTTCAATTTCCGAAGGTAAAAGTCTGGAAATTGCTTTTTTCAGTTCTCTGCTGAATAATCTAGCATCAAAACTTACTTTTTGGAGGACAGTTTTGGTGTACTCCAACATAGCTCTTGCCATATTTTCAGATAGTTTTAGTTAGACTGTTATAACGAATTTAACTAAAAAAAGGTATATAATATTATCCACGATCCGTTAAAAATTGGATAAATTCATGTTAAATTAGGCTAACGGTAACTTTTCTCAAAATTCTTTCATTTGAAACTATCCGTATTTTGTTTCCATATTTTACTGATAATCATAGCATTGGAATCTTGCAGCACCCAAAAATATCCGGCACTGTCAAGGCAAATAGAACAGGATATAAACGCTGAATTTTTTGGCAATCATTTTACGGGGATCCTGATTTATGACCCACAATCCCACGATACACTCTATAGTTTAAACAGTCAGAAGTATTTTACCCCGGCAAGCAACACCAAAATATTCACCCTTTTCACAGCCCTGGAATTACTCCCCAAAAACCTTCCGGTTTTGCGCTACGCTGTACGGTCCGACACGCTTTTTTTTGAGGGTATGGGTGATGGAACCCAATTCCATCCCTATTTTCAGGACAGCACTGCCACAGAATTTTTAAAAGGATACCCCAACCTGGCATTTTACCCGGCCAATATCCAGGAAGACAAGTTCGGTCCGGGCTGGGCCTGGGAGGACTATGACAGCAGCTATGCGCCCGAAAGAAGCGCTTTCCCACTTTATGGCAATGTGGTAACGGTTTCCAATATACCATCCTTTACCGTGCAGCCAGCCTTGTTTACAGACAGCATCGTGACTATAAACTACCGAAATGCCCGTTTGCCGGATCATAATCGTTTCTTTTTTGATACGGACCGCAGGGATACCCTGGAAATCCCATTCAGGACTGACAGCACCCTTGTCCGGACCCTTCTCGAAAGTGTGCTGGGCAGGCGGATCTCAACTACCCCCAGCATGCCTCCCGTTGAAAAAAAGGTTTTATATGGGATTGAGGCAGATTCAGTTTACAAACGGATGATGCAGGAGAGTGATAATTTTCTTGCCGAACAGCTGCTGATCCAGGCCTCCGCTACCCTTTCTGATACGCTCACTGGATCTACGGCGCAGGAATATATCCTGAAAAACCAGTTAGCCGGACTCCGGCAACCCCCACGGTGGGTGGATGGTTCCGGCCTTTCCAGGTATAACCTGTTCACACCGGAATCGGTCGTAGCCGTTCTTACCGAACTATACAGGAAAATTCCGTCCCAAAGACTGTTTGCCCTTATGGCCGCCGGCGGGGTTTCGGGAACACTGCAGGATTGGTATGACGGAAACCCTACCCCCTATGTGTATGCCAAAACCGGCACCCTGGGCAACAACCATTGCGTCAGCGGATATTTGGTGACCCGGTCCGGGAAAACACTGATCTTCAGCTTTATGAACAACCATTTTACTATCCCAACCTCGGTGATAAAACAGCAAATGCAGCTTGTTTTTGAATGGATACGGGATCATTACTGATCGGGTTCCGACCCTTGTCGGAGGAGATTTAGTCGCTATCTATCAATAAATTGTGGAGTTTTGCGTACTGCAATAACATGATGGTTTTGGCATCCCTGATCGCCCCTGATCCTATCATTTCAATAGCATTCTCAAAGGAATATTCCAGGACTTCTATATTTTCGGTCTCGTGGGATGAACCGCCCCCCGCGCCTGTTTTCATCTGTGCTTCATATTCCCCAACGAAGAAATAGAGGATTTCGGTTACGGAACCGGGAGACATATAGGCCTCAAATACTTTGCGTACCTTTCCTATTTCATACCCGGTTTCTTCGGTCACTTCCTTACGGATGCAGTCTTCCGGGTTATCCCCGTCCAGCAACCCGGCGCATACTTCGATCATCATCCCGTCATTGTTGCCATTTACATAGGTTGGCATCCGGAACTGCCGCGTTAATACTACCGTGCCTTTACGACGGTTATATAGCAAAATAGCTGCCCCGTTCCCCCGGTCATATGCTTCCCGGTGCTGTTTCTCCCAACTGCCGTCTTCCTTGAGGTAATCATAGGTATATTTATTGAGGACATACCAGTTATCTGACAATATCTCTTTTTCAATGTTTCTGATGTTTCCGTTTTTCATAAAGTTTATTTAAGGATAAAGATACTTTAAATGTTGTCGAAAAATCCTGTTAAACCGTTATGGCCTTGTTGAGCCACCGCCGGAAGGGCAGCATTTCAATATACGCCTCCAGTACCTGTTCTTCAAAGTGGGGCTGCGTTACTGCATCCGCTGTAAACCGGTGAATCACGGCAAATGTCTTATTGCGGAGAAGTCCTATATGGGGGTGGTCCCCGGCATATCCTTTTGGCCTGGTCTTTAGCTTCTCATCCTGATAGAGTCCGCCAAATGCAGCCTTGAAAGAAGGTTTATCCAGGATGCTTTGCAGTGCCTCCCCGTCATAATCAATGGCATCCCGAACGCTCTGCAAAACTTTCGGTCCGGGGCGCCACAACCCGCCGGCACAGAGGGACTCCCGGATACCGATTTCAATATAAAAATCGCCCGTATGGGGTGCCTTATCCAGACCGGCACCAAAATGGTCCTTATAGACCGGTTTATGGGGGTGGAACATGAGGTTATTGTTGATGCGGTTGATAGCCGTTTTACCCGGGGTGTGAAAATAATCGTTGTCGATTCCCGCCAGGGAACGGTCCAGGTGGTTGAGCCACTCAATAAACTCATCCCGTATTTCCGCATACCGGTCCCGGTGATCATCCATCCACGCCTTGTGGTTATTTTCATCCAGTTCCCTTAGGAATTGCAATAGTTTTTCAAAATCCATACGCAGGTTCAAATTTACGGTAGCTTGCGATCAGGGGTTGAATCTAAAAATATCTCGCAGCTTTTTGGATTAGAAACGGTTATCCCCATCCAGGATATTCCCCAACCCCCCCAGGATACTGCCTTCCCCCTTGTCTTTACCCCCGCCCTTGGGGGCTGCCGCCCATACCCTGCCGGCCAACCGGCTGAATGGCAGGGATTGTATATATACAGTACCCGGGCCGCGAAGGGTGGCAAAGAACAGGCCTTCCCCACCGAAAACCGTATTTTTAATACCACCTACGAATTCGATGTCATAATCAACTTCCCTGGTAAACCCAACGATGCAACCGGTATCTACTTTTATGACCTCTCCCGCGGCCAATTCCCTTTTGGCCAGGGTGCCACCGGCATGAACAAATGCCATCCCATCCCCTTCCAGTTTTTGCATAATAAAGCCTTCACCACCGAATAAACCCCGGCCGAGGCGTTTGGAGAACTCAATACCGATAGACACCCCCTGTGCTGCGCATAAAAAGGCATCTTTCTGACATACAAATTTGCCTTGTTTCTCGGAAAGGTCCACCGCCAGGATCTTCCCGGGATACGGGGAGGCAAAACTCACTTTTTTCCTGCGCTGGCCTACATTCAGGAAGGCAGTCATAAACAGGCTCTCCCCTGTGAGGATCCGTTTCCCGGCCGAAAAGATCTTGCCCAGGACACTGTTGTCCTGGTTAGACCCATCCCCGAAGATGGTATCCATTTTGATGTCCGTATCCATCATCATAAAACTGCCTGCCTCCGCCACAACGGCTTCCCGGGGATCCAGTTCAATTTCCACATACTGCATTTCTTCGCCGTAAATGTGGTAGTCTATCTCATGTGCATTCATGTTTCTTGTTTTTTTTATGTAGTTGTTCCTTCTGCTTTACATACGTCTTAGATGTCCGGATAATGTTACATGCGTTTCTGCCGTCGTTGTAAATATTATGCCTTTATTTTTGGGGTTTGGGTTCGGAACAGTGAACTCCATTTCCTCCCGGCACCGGATGGCATAATCCCGGCCACTGGAACTTCCTCCGGCCTCAGCTGGCCATCAGGATCTCAGTTTAAGGGTCCACTGGAAATTGAACACGGAAACATTGGCCCCAGCTTCATTCATCCCGGTGGATTTCATCCACAGGGTCTGACCTTCCCCTGTTTCGATGGCTTTTTGAATGGCTTCCCCTACCAGCCTGCCGTCTTCGCAGCTAAACGTGATCTTCCCGGTGGCTTTTTTGGTAAAAGTCGCATTATTGCCGGCTACCAGCATAGAAATATTCCGGCCGGTAGCCTTTATCTGGTCTATAACCAGGGTACCTGTACTGAATTCGGCAGCCATCCCCTGTACAGCCCAGAACATGGATTTAAATGGATTTTGGTTGATCCACCGGTGGCGTACAGTCACCACGGAACGTTGCTTGTCCAGATACCTCAGGCGAACTCCGCACCACCAGGCAGCCGGGAGTTTAAAAAATGTAAAAGTGTTGAAAGTGCTGGTCTTGCTGGCCATTGGCGAATTATTTGTGCTAAAAGTATAGAAAAATGACGAGCTTTTAAGTGTTAATATTTTGTTAATAATTAGTACTATGTTTTGCATATTACCTTTTTAAAGATATATATTTGCATAAGAAACTAATATGCCATGACAGAGACATTGACCAAACACGAAAAAAATTTGTCGGCCATCATCCATGCTTCAACATTTAGCCGGTTTTTATTTCCCTTTGGAAATCTTATTGTTCCGTTGGTTTTATGGATAGCCAACAAAAAGGAATACACTTTTGTAGACTATAACGGCAAACAGGCCCTGAATTTTCAGATCAGCCTGTTGCTGTACTCTATTGTTCTGGGGATTGTTTCTGTTCCATTCTTCCTGGGGTTCCTGCCCAACATTTTCGAAGGAGGCCTCTTGAACTTCAGGCATTGGGATGACCTCAACAGCTTTAATTTTCACTGGGACAGTGACAACTTCACGATAGGCCGGTTTTGGCCCCTTGGAATCGCAGGCCTCCTGCAGGTTGCCCTCTTTCTAATTAATATTGTATATACAATCCTTGCTACCATCCGTACCGGTGAAGGACAGACCTTCCGGTATCCCATAACCATAAAATTTATCAAATGATGAACAAGACCAGCTACCTGATATTCACCCTTGCAGCCTGCCTCAGCTTTCCGGACGGAAATGCCCAGGAACCTGCGGAATCCGAACTTTATATAACCCTGCAAGCCAAAGACAGTTTGCTGTTCCAGGCCGCATTTGACCACTGTGACCCGGAAACCATGCGTTCCCTTTTTACGGAAGATTTTGAGTTTTACCATGACAAGGGGGGACTCACAGCAGGGCGGGAGGCATTCCTAAAGCCTGTGGAAGCACAGTGCAGCCAGCGCGATCCCCAGGCACCCCAGCCGGCCAAACGGATCCTGTTGCCAGGGAGCCTGGAGGTATTTCCCCTCTATAAGGACGGGGAATTATACGGGGCCCTACAGCACGGAGTCCACCGCTTTGAATTTCTGGACAACCAGAAGAAGTACCAGAAAGGTGATATCGCCCGGTTTACGCATGTATGGGTCCGGGAAGGGAACGAATGGAAAATTAAAAGAGAATTGAGTTACGACCACCGTAGCCAGGAAATGAAGTGACCGGGAGTGCTCATCACACTCGCCAATCCGGGTATTCTCATCAACAATGGAGTTTATTCATCAATCAACAACAACAATGAACCATCAAAAAGCGAACAGTTAACCCAATGCCCAGAGTTCGGCATTTAAAGATGTAAGAAATTATGAATATAGAAAACACAAAAGCGCAGATGCGAAAAGGGGTCCTGGAGTACTGCATCCTCTCCATAATCAATGGAGAAGACAAGTATGCATCCGAGATCCTGGAAACCCTGAAAGACGCAAAAATGCTGGTTGTGGAGGGTACCATATATCCCCTACTGACCAGGCTGAAGAATGCAGGCTTGCTTAATTACCGTTGGGAAGAATCTACTTCAGGTCCACCGCGGAAATATTACTCCCTCACCGAGACAGGCATCCTGTTCCTGAAGGAACTCAATATAACATGGGATGAATTGCGGGGGGCCGTGAATCTGGTTACCAACTCTAAAAACAACTAACAATGAATAAGACAGTCAATATAAATCTAGCCAATATCCTTTTTCATATAGATGAGAAGGCATTTCACAAATTGCAGCGCTATCTGGAATCCATAAAACGATCCTTTTCGGGTACTGCCGGCAGCGATGAGATCATTGCGGACATTGAAGCCCGCATTGCGGAACTTTTCCAGGAAAAAATGGAAAATGACCGGCAGGTGATCACCCTGAAGGAAGTTGATGAAGTCATTACCGTAATGGGGCAGCCCGAAGATTATATGGTAGACGCTGACATATTTGAGGACGAACCCCGCTCCTCCGAAGCACCCCGGCCCCGGGTAAAGAAATTATACCGGGATATGGAGCATAAATATATCGGTGGGGTATGCGCCGGTTTGGAACATTACCTCGCTTTTGATGCATTATGGATCCGCCTTATATTTATTTTACTGGGGGTGTTTACCGGCTTCGGGTTTATAGCCTATATCCTTTTATGGATCCTGGTTCCCGAAGCTAAGACGACCTCTCAAAAACTGGATATGACCGGGGAACCGGTCAATATCAGCAACATTGAGCGGAAGGTGAAGGAAGGAATTGAAGATGTTGCGGACAGCATAAAAAATGTGGACTACAGTAAGGTTAAAAGCAGTGGGCGAACGTTTTTTGATGCCCTTGGCAATATCATAATGTTCCTCTTCAAGGTTATTGGTAAATTTATTGGCATTCTGCTCATCATCATTGGCGCCGCTACCCTGATAGGGTTGTTTATCGGATTATTTTCTGTTGGTGTCCTCGGGGTGATTAACATCCCGGGCCTGGCATTCTATGATATGGTGAATTCCACTGACGTTCCGGTATGGGTACTTTCCCTGCTGACATTTTTCGCTGTGGGTATCCCTTTTTTCTTTGTGTTGTACCTCGGTCTGAAAATTTTGGTCAACAACCTAAATTCCATAGGGAATATTGCCAAATTCTCCCTCCTTGGATTATGGCTGCTGGCAATAATCGGGCTGACTGTCCTGGGGATACAGCAAGCCTCTGCCCATGCCTTTACCGGGAGTACAACCATCAAAGAACCATTATATTTCCCAGCGGGGGCCGATACCCTCCGGGTTCGCCTTCAGCAAAGTGACCTGTATGAAGACCAGGAAAATGTGGGTATCAACGGAATGACCATCACCCGGAATGAACAGGGACAACGGATATTGTTTACAGACAACATACGGTTTGATATAAAAAAATCCGCTGATTCGACCGCACATATACATATCCGCAAAGATGCCGATGGGAATTCGTTTGAAAATGCCCGGGACCGTGCTTCTAAAATAATGTATGCCTACAGGATAGAAGGCAACGAGCTGATACTGGACGATTACCTGACCACCGATATACAGAACAAGGTACGGGACCAGGATGTACGGGTAACCCTCTATGTGCCGGCAGGTACCGTATTGATGCTCGACCAAAGTACTAAGCACCATATCGGGAGGTCTACGCGCTATGACCGGGATATTTACCGGAGCGAAATGGCAGACCACCACTGGTCCATGCAGTCAAGCGGGGAACTCCAGTGCCTCGACTGCCTGGAAGATATGGACGATACGAACGGGGATGAAGATGGAGACGGCCGACTTATTATCAATGAGGACGGAGTGGATATCAATATTCAGGACAACGGGGATACCTTTAAATTGAAGATCGATGAAGACGGGGTACGGATCAAGACAAAGGAAAACAGGTAAACAATACGACTCATCTCCCCATTTATACAGTTCAGTCATTTTAATATGTACAGTTGGCCGGTAAACATCAAATTTATTCAATCAAATAGAACCATATAATCTATGTGACTTCCTGTAGTATACCAAAAATGGAAGTGACAGCTTAACAACAACAATCATGACAACACTAGCAAAAATTACAATTGCCCTTTTAATGGCCCTTTTTCTATCATCATGTGCCTTCGATCTCAATTTCGGGGAGGGTAAGAAAGGGAATGGAGAGGTCACTACAGACCAGCGTGAAATTACGGAGGAATTTACGGAAATCTCTGCTTCGGAAGGTTTGGATGTATACGTAACCCAGGCTGAAGATTTTGAAATCACGGTAGAAGCTGATGAAAATATTATCGAATTGATCGGCACCGATATCGCGAATGGAAAACTTAAAATCCATGCCATAGAAAACATCGGAAGGGCAACCAAAAAAATTCACGTTTCCCTTCCGGATATAACTTCCCTGGAGAGTTCCAGCGGTGCGGACCTGCTTGTCCAAAATGCCGTGAAGGTGGATAAAATATCACTCGACGCCAGCAGTGGATCCGACATGGAGATTGAACTTACTGCGGATGAGGTTACGGCAGATACCAGCAGTGGTGCCGACATCAAAATTTCAGGGGAGGCCAACCTTTTGTATGCCAATGCCAGTAGTGGGTCGGATATCAAGGCCCGGGACCTCAGGGTAAACACCTGCCATGCCGATGCAAGCAGCGGTGCCGACATATCGGTAAACGTAACTGAGTCGCTTGTCGCAGATGCCAGCAGCGGTGCCGATATATCCTACACTGGTGAGGCTTCCGTGCAAAAGACAAAATCAGTTTCTGGAAGCGTTCATAAATACTAGCGAACATACCAATCCAACGCGGGTCAGGCCCCGGTATTCAGATGGTCATCAGGATAGCGGGGTTCTGATTTTTTAATCAGCTCCGTTTGCCTATATTAGTGCAAATTAATCGTTCGTGCAGCTGGCTTTACACAAATACGTACTACCCCTGAAACATACTTTCAGTATTTCAAGGGAATCCTATGACTTTCAGGATTCGCTTGTGGTGAGCCTTGGACTAAACGGTACTACCGGATATGGGGAATCTACCGCAAACCCCTATTATAATGTCTCCTGTGAAAGCATGCAGGCGGAGATCGAAGCCCTCCGCCCCCTCATTGAGTCTTTTCCCTTTGAAAAGCCTGAAAATTTCCATGAATTCCTTCGCACAAAAGGGCTCGGCAACTTCGCACTTTGCGCCTTGGATCTGGCGGCGCATGACCTGTATGGGAAATTGCTCGGGAAGCCGCTATACGAAATATGGGGCACATCTGTTGATAAATACCCGGTAACCAACTATACTATCGGTATAGACAGTGTTGATAAGATGGTAGCAAAAATGCAGGAGAAACCCTGGCCGATATACAAGATCAAACTGGGAACAGAAAGTGATGTCGCCATTGTCCGGGAGCTCCGAACGCATACGGATGCCGTTTTCAGGATCGATGCAAATTGTGCGTGGACAGTGAAGGAAACCATTTCAAATGCCCGTCCATTAAAGGAACTGGGCGTGGAGTTTTTAGAACAACCCCTGAAAGCAACTGACTGGGCGGGGATGGAAAAAGTACTCCACCATAGTGTCCTGCCCGTGATTGCGGATGAAAGCTGTATCGAGGAACAGGATGTTGACAATTGTGCACTCCATTTTAATGGTATCAACATAAAGTTGAGCAAATGCGGCGGCCTTACGCCCGCCCTTCGCATGATCCAAAAAGGAAAAGCTCTGGGACTGAAAGTCATGGTGGGCTGTATGACTGAATCAACCGTAGGTATTTCTGCCATCGCCCAATTGCTTCCACAGCTTGATTATGTGGATATGGACGGTGCCATGCTCCTGGCTTCCGATATTGCAGATGGGGTTCAGATTCTGGATTCCGGGAAGGTGGTTTTCCCAAAAACCGGCGGGAGCGGGGTAATTTTACGGACATGACGTTCAACCTGGATACTTTCCCCGGCCGCGAAATCAATTTTGGGCGAAAAAAATACCTTTATTTCGGAGGAACTGCTTACCTGGGCTTACAGAACGACAAAAACTTCCAGGACCTTTTAATCCGGAACATCAGGTTGTACGGGACCAACTATGGCGCTTCCAGAAAATCCAATGTGCGCATCAGCATTTATCCCGAAGTGGAAAAGTTCCTGGCTGCATGGACGGGCAGTGAGGCGGCCCTCACCTTATCATCGGGATACCTTGCGGGACAATTGGTTTGCAGCCACTTTAACAGGGAACAGTACCGCTTGTTCCATGCCCCCAACAGCCATTCGGCCCTGTTTTTGCCTGCCAACGCCAAAGCACGGGTAAAATCCTATGTTACCTATACCTCCCTGAATATTGCCCTGCGGGAACACCTGTCGCGATTTAGAGGGATTACCCCCGTTGTTTGCCTGGATTCAATAGATTTTTCCGGTTCCAATTATCCGCACTTCGAAGGGCTCTCTTCCCTTCCGCTGAATGATCTTATTGTCGTTGCGGATGATTCCCACGGGATCGGGATCGTTGGCCCGGATGGCAGCGGTGTTTATTCGCTCCTTAGTGGATTGGGTGCAAAAGAGGTGATGGTATGCTGTTCCCTGGGGAAAGCGCTGGGCATACAGGGCGGTGCCCTGCTCGGGTCCAGGAGACGCCTCGATGCTATTTCCGAATCCGACGTTTTTGGCGGTGCAAGTCCGGCTGCCCCGGCCTTCATGGCTAGCCTTATCGAAGGAAAGGAGCTTATAATCCAAAAAAGGCAAATCCTGGAAGGCCATATGCAATTGGCAGCTTCCGGTATACAATGGGGAAAAAAGCTCAGTCACGTCCCGGGGCATCCAACGTATGGTTATGCCGATACCCGTTTAACCAAACACCTTGAAAACAATCGCATAATTGTTACAGATTTTTCCTACCCTGTTGAAGATGCAGGGAGAACCAGCAGGATCGTCATCACTGCATCCCATAAAAAGGAAGATATCGTAAAGCTCACCAAGTCCCTTGATGCTTATTTCAAGGATACATTTTAAAATAATGAGCCTTTCAACCCTGCTGTACAAATAAATTACAAAGGATATAACCATACCAAAAAATTTCGTAACTTTTAACAAGAAATTTAAAAAGGCACAACCATGAAAAAATTACTCGGCTTGGTTATATTGATGTTAATAATGGTCTCTGCGACCAATTATAATATTATTAAACCACAATCAAAGGCATCTATTGAAGGCACCTGGGAGCTTGTTAGCAGGCACAATTATGACGGTACTGATATTATAGATACCATCCCCACTGCAGCTGGGTACAGACAAATCAAAATGTATTACAATGGAAAGGTGATGTGGACCCGCTATGTTCCTGCAGATTCTGTGGAATGGTTTGGATACGGCTCCTACACCACTACAGACAGTACCCTTACCGAAAAATTGGAATATATGTCGGCTTCCATGCGAAAAATTGCCAATGACAGTATGATCTGGGAAATGGAACTGATCCTGAATGACAGCACCTATACACAAATCTTTACGGATGAGGAGGGGAGCCGGATCTCTTCGGAAAGTTATAAACGGCTGGATTGAGGTTCAGGTCCCTAAACCCAAAATAATAACCCGGAATCAGCTAAGATCCCGGGTTTTAAGTTCTATATACAGAATGGTCACTGCCTATGCTACTTCATGGTGTGTTTCTATGGAAGCCAGGTACCGTTCTGCATCCAGGGCTGCCATACACCCGGTTCCGGCTGCCGTAACCGCTTGACGGTATTCCTTGTCCTGAACATCCCCGCTGGCGAAAACACCTGGTTTGGTCGTTTTGGTGGATTTGCCCTTGGTAACCAGGTAACCTGTATCATCCATCTCCAGTTGTCCCTTAAAAATACCCGTATTGGGTTTATGCCCAATTGCGACAAAAAACCCGGTGATCTTAATCTCTTCCTTTTCCCCAGTCTGGTTATTGACCATACGCAGGCCTTCGACCACCTGCTCACCCAGGATCTCGTCTACCTCTGTATTGTACCGTATTTCGATATTTTTTAAACTCTCTACCCGGTGCTGCATGGCTTTGGAAGCCCTCATGCTGTCTTTCCGGACCAACATGGTTACCTTATTGCATATATTGGCAAGGTAGGATGCCTCTTCCGCTGCAGTATCCCCCCCGCCGACAATTGCAACATCCTGTCCTTTGTAGAAAAATCCATCACATACCGCGCAGGCCGATACGCCCCCGCCACGAAGGCGTTGTTCACTCGGTATGTTAAGATATTTCGCTGTTGCCCCGGTAGCAATGATAACCGTTTCCGCCTCTACCACCTTTGAATCGTCGATTGTGACCTTATGGATCCCCCCGGCCTCATCGCTGAAGTCTACCGCGGTCGCCATGCCAATACGTACTTCGGTGCCGAAACGTTCAGCCTGTTTTTGCAGGTCAACCATCATTGCGGGACCGTCCACCCCATCCGGATACCCCGGAAAGTTATCCACTTCGGTGGTGGTGGTCAATTGCCCCCCTGGTTCCATTCCTGTATATATGACAGGTTTAAGGTCTGCCCGCGCCGCATAAATCGCAGCCGTATAGCCGGCAGGGCCGGAACCCAGGATCAGGGTCTTTATTCTCTCTGTTTTTTCAGTCATAATCTGTATGTCACAAAAAATATTAGGCTATAAAAGTAGGAATTTCACCCATTTCCTTACGTCCAAAGTTATCAAAAGTTATTATGATTCCATCGCCACTGAATAGGGATATTCAATTCGCGGACCGTATCATATCCAGACTGGCAACGGTTCGGAACCCCAAATGCTCCAGGGAGGAATCGGTGCTGGTGGCCATTCGGGCAGACACCCTGTAGCTGGCGCAATAGGAAGCATTGCACAGGAATGACCCTCCCTTGATCACCTTTTCCACCGCATACGGGTTACCGGCATTAAAAGCAGTTTCAGCCCCGGGCGGATTAACAGAAATACCAGCCTTATGCAATTCGTTATAATAATTGCTGTTATACCAGTCGCCCGTCCATTCCCACACATTACCAGCCATGTCAAACAACCCAAATGCATTGGGCGGGTAGGATTTGACGGGTGCCCTTCCTTCAAAACCGTCAGAAAGGTCATTGATGACGGGGAATTCGCCATTCCAGCTATTGGCCATCGCTGCTAATGCGGAGGAATCATTTCCCCAGCTGTACAATTGTCCGTCCTTTCCGCCCCGGGCAGCATATTCCCATTCAGCCTCCGTAGGTAAACGCCTCCCTGCCCATTGGCAATAGGCCAGGGCATCTTCGTATGCGATATGGACCACGGGATAGGCATCTTTTCCGGCTATGGAACTCGATGGCCCGTCAGGATGTTTCCAGTTCGCGCCAACACTCCATCGCCACCATTGGGAAAAATCGTAGAGGTTTTGTACACTGGCAGCTGATTTTTTAAAGACCAGCGAACCGGGTTGGAGGATGGAATCGTGGGGTTTGGCTGTCCCTTCCGGAAGCTGTTTTTTCATCTCTTCCCAATCAATTTCACGCTCCGCGATGGTTTTATACGCTGTTTCCCTGACAAATTCGGCAAACTGGGCATTGGTCACTTCGTGGATATCCATAAAAAACCCGTCTACGGCAACATTGTGGACTGGGGTTTCATGGGACATGGCCATGGGGTCATCCCCAACGGCACCCTGGGAGAATTCCCCGCCGGGGATCCAAACCATTTCTTCAGGCACCTGTACCCCCTCTGGTAAATTTTGCCGGAGGGTTACCTTCTGGTTTTCCACCGGGGTGGCAGGATCCCGTAAGGCAGAACCCTTCTCCTGTTTGCATCCCAGCTGTAAAACGGCCATTAACAGGCAACAGTACCGGCAAGCGTAATAGTTTTTACTGACATGCGTCATATTCCGTCGTATAGAGATTAATTTGTAAAGTTATTTTATATCTTCATATAATCAATAGGATATACATGAAAAACCCGTATTCCCTCTTTGTTATTGGTATTGGACTTATAGTGTCATTCATGGCCTGCAAAGAAAATAAACCAAAAAACGAAGGGGTTATCCCAACAGAAAAAACAATGGCCGATACCACCTTATCCGGTTTAAACTTTAAAGATTTTACGGATACCCTGGATGGTATCCCCATTCAGCTCTATGTACTCAGGAACAAAAACGGCATGGAGGCAACCTTTACAAATTACGGGCAACGGCTTGTATCTCTTATGGTCCCGGACCGTAACGGCAAGTTAACGGATGTAGTCCTGGGTTTTTCATCACTGGCCGAATACCAGAAAGGCAACGGCAATTATTTCGGTTCCATAATAGGCCGCTACGGCAACAGGATTGGCAAAGGACAATTTGTAATAGACGGGCAAACGTATAGCCTGGCACGCAATAATGGCGATAACCATTTACATGGCGGGGTCAAAGGTTTTGAATCTGTTCCCTGGCATGTGACAGACCATTCGGAAAAGCGTATTTCTTTCCACAGGGTTTCCCCGGATATGGAAGAAGGCTATCCGGGCAACCTGGATGTACGTGTAACCTACGACCTAACGGATACGGATGAACTGATAATCTCCTATGAGGCCACAACAGATAAAAAAACACCCGTAAACCTAACCAACCATTCCTATTTCAACCTTAAAGGAGCCGGCAAGGGAGATGTGAACGACCATGTCCTACAGATCAATGCTGACAATTTTCTTCCCGTAGATAAGGGACTCATCCCCACCGGTAAAATAGTTCCGGTTGCTGGTACCCCGTTTGATTTCCGGCTGCCAAAGCCGATTGGGCGGGATTTAGGTCAGGACTATGACCAACTTAAAGTTGCCAATGGGTATGATCATAGTTTTGTACTCAAGAAACAACCGAAACATGGGAATAGTCTGGTTCTAGCTGCACGGCTCACGGAGTCCGTCAGTGGCAGGCAAATGGAAGTATATACTACAGAACCGGCGGTCCAGATCTATGGTGGGAATTTCCTGGATGGCAGCGGATCCGGAAAAAAAGGCATGTCTTATCCGTTCCGTGGATCAATCTGCCTGGAAACACAACATTTTCCCGATTCTCCCAACCGGAAAGAATTTCCCAATACCATCCTTGCCCCAGGCGAAGTATACAGGTCGGAAACTGCTTATAAATTTACCACCGACTAGCACTATCATCTTATTGTCCGGAGATCAGTCCGTTTTCGATAGCAGGCATCCGGAATTTTTCTACCTCAGCATTATGGTGCTCCTTTGCGAATATTGCAGCTGCACGCGTGATAACTTCAGGATGTTTACCGGCCACATTGTGCTGTTCTGCCGGATCCGAAGCCAGGTTGTACAACTCCAGGGTAGGCTCGCGCTTAGCCGATTTTAACCCCTGCCGTATTACTTTCCAGTCCCCCATCCGGATCGCTACCTGCCCTTCATATTCCGGGAATTCCCACAGGAGGAAATCGTGTTCTGCCTGTTCGCCCTTTTTCAACAGAACCGGTAAAAAGCTCACCCCGTCCTGCGGCCCCTTCAAATCAAATCCGGTCAATTCTGCCAGGGTTGCCAGGACATCGTACTGTACTGAAATATGGTCTGATGTAGATCCCGCTTCAATTTTCCCGGGCCAGGCAGCGATCATGGGTACCCTTATGCCTCCTTCATAAACAAAACCTTTTCCGCGACCGTACCGGCCATCAAAAGGTTTGGCACTCCTGAACCATTCCGGATCAGCCCCACCAGCATAGGATGGGCCGTTATCTGAGGTAAAGATGATCAGTGTGTTTTCATACTCCCCCATTTCTTTCAATTGTTTAACCAATTTCCCGATATTTTCATCGAGATAGGAAATCATAGCGGCATAGCCGGCCCTGGGGTTTTTATGGGGAAAATAGCCCCGGCCATTGGTAACCAGGTACGGGGTCTCGGGGCCAAATTTGGCTATGTAATAATCCACCCACCGCTGCGGGGCCTGTATGGCTACGTGGGGAATGGGGGTGGCCCAATAAAGGAAAAAAGGCTGGTGGGCATTTTCAGCTACAAAATCCGTGATTTCCCGGAACATCAAATCCGGTGCGTATTCGGATAGGTTGAAATCCGCATAGCTGGCTGCAGCCAGGGGGTCGGCACCCTTAGCCAGTCCTGTATTGGGAGGAACCGTATCATTGTGCAGGTGGACCCGTACTTCGTTGCGGTACAGGTGCAGCGGATAATAGGTATGTGCCTGCCGCTGGCAATTATAACCAAAGAAAAAATCAAATCCCATTTTGGTTGGAATGGACTGGGTATGGGGTGCACCCAGGCCCCATTTACCTACAATGGCCGTGGTATATCCCACCTCCTGCAACCTTTTGGGGAGTAAAACGGTAGTGGGAGGAATGGGCCTTTGGCCTTCAAGTGTGGAATCCAGGGCCATAGCCCGGTAGTCCCAGACATCTCCCCGTTCCCCCCATTCTTCATTGCCGCGGATATAGGCATGGCCGGAATGTTGACCTGTCATGAGCATATAACGGGCCGGGGCACAAACCGGGGCACTGGTATAATGCTGCGTGAAAAGCATCCCGGAATCTGCCAGGGCGTCGATGTTCGGGGTTTCGATTTTATCCTGTCCATAGGCACCTGTTTCCGCATAGCCCAGGTCATCCGCCAGAATGTAAATGATGTTGGGTTGCCGGGTAATGGGCGTATCCTTGTCTTTTTCCATGCCACAGCCAATAAGGCACAGCAGCGGCAGCCACCCTGTAAGTATATGAGTTATGATAGTATGCTTCATGGTGTTGATCAGTCTATGGGCATCGGGCTACCTGGCCCTGTTCCAATATCCCCGCACGGTTTAAATATATTACTATTTATTACATTCGTACAAAATAACCTATTTATCCCCGCCACACGGCTTTGCCCGGAGGCATCCGATAAAAATAATAAATACAGATGAACCTATCCCTGATTTTCCGGTGCTATCTTTCCCTTTGTATAGCCTGCACCCTGCTGGGTTGTTCCCAAAGCCAAGGGGATAAGGCAGCGTTGCCCAATTTTGTATTCCTGTTTGCGGATGACATGACCTATACCGCCATCCATGCCCTCGGGAACCATGAGATACAGACCCCTAACCTGGATCGCCTGGTGAACGAAGGCACAACGTTTACACATGCCTACAACATGGGAGGGTGGAACGGTGCAGTCTGCCTGGCCTCCAGGGCGATGATCATTTCCGGGCGGAGTATGTGGGATGCCAACAGTTTCCGTCAGAATTGGCTTAGAAACCAAGGCCTTACCAAAACCTGGGGAAATTTAATGGCGCAACAGGGTTATGCTACCTATATGTCCGGAAAATGGCACGTGGATGCCGGAGCGGAAAAGGTATTCCAAAAGGTGGCGCATGTGAGGCCGGGTATGCCACCGGATGCCCTGAAGGCAGCTGCTATCACTGACAGGCCTGCGGGATATTACAGGCCCCGGAACGAACAGGATTCCACCTGGAACCCTGCTGATAAAAAATTTGGTGGATATTGGTCAGGGGGCAGGCATTGGTCTGAAGTACTCAGGGACGATGCCCGGGATTTTATCGATACCGTCCGGACCAAAGCAGAACCTTTTTTCATGTACCTTGCTTTCAATGCCCCGCATGACCCCAGGCAGGCACCCCAGGAGTATCTTGATCTGTATCCCCTGTCCGGAATAAGCCTGCCGGCAAGCTGGTTGCCTGAATATCCGTTTAAAGACAGCATGGGCAATGGGATGCACCTCCGGGATGAGGCCCTTGCGCCCTTCCCCAGAACTCCGTACGCCATTAAAAAGCATGTGCAGGAATACTATGCCATCATTACACATCTCGATACCCAGATCGGGCATATTTTGGATGATCTTGAAGCGAAAGGACTCCTGGAAAATACATATGTGATCTTTACGGCAGACCATGGCCTTTCCGTTGGGAAGCATGGACTAATGGGGAAACAAAATCTCTTTGACCACAGTATCAGGGTCCCCTTTATGATAACCGGTCCTGGTATTCCAAAAAACAAAAGGGTTGATGCGGATATATACCTGCAGGATGCCATGGCGACTACCCTGGATCTTGCGGGGATTGAAAAGCCGGACTACATTTATTTCAATAGTGTCCTGCCCCTTGCCCGGGGCACAAGCAGTAAAAGTGCCTATAGTGCTATTTACGGGGGTTATATTGACCTTCAACGCATGATCCGGAAGGATGGCTATAAACTGATCCTCTACCCGTCAATTTCCAGGGTCCTCTTATTTGACCTGAACGAGGACCCCGAAGAAATGCACAACCTGGCAGATGATCCCAGCCCGCATTACAAAGCAAAAATAAAGGAATTATTTGCGGAACTGCTGCTCCTGCAGGGAGACCTCCATGACCATCTTGACCTTAAACATTTGTACCCGGCCTTAAGCGATACACCCTGAAAACGGATGAAGTGTTGGTGCATTCCTGCCTGCAGCCTTTCAAAGCCTATAAAATACTGCGGCATTCCCACCCATGATGGCAGCTTGTTCCGCATGGCTTAGCCGGGTTATATAATCATGAATGGTTTCCAATACCTGGCCGTAAGTTCCGGCCATCAGGCAAACCGGCCAGTCAGAACCATACAGCAACCGCCTTGCCCCGAAAGTTTCAAGCACCAAGTCCATGTAAGGGAGGAGGTCCTCTTTGTTCCATGCCAGGTGGTCTGCTTCGGTTATCATCCCCGATATTTTACAATAAACGTTTTCGTGTTGCCCAATTGCCTGTATAAGGGTTGCCCAACCGTCAAAAAACCCATCTTTGATATACGGTTTTGCCAGGTGGTCTATGATGAATGGCTGATTCGGGAATTGTTTTACAAATTCAAGTACCGCTCCGAGCTGGTGCGGAAAAACAAGGATGTCATAGGTGAAGCCAAATTGTTCCAGGCAGGCGATTCCATTCATAAACGGCTGCCTCAACAGAAAATTAGGGTCTGGTTCTGATTGGACGAGGTGCCGGAATCCCTTGACAGTTTTAATCGAACCATAGCGTTCCAAATGCGCCTTAACCCCCGGGTCCTGTAGGTCGGCCCAGCCTACCACCCCCTTTATAAATGGATATTCGGAGGCCAGGTCTGCCAGGAAATCAGTTTCCGCGGTAGTTTGGTCTACTTGTACGGCAATACAGCCATCAATATCATTTTCAGTGTATAGCTGACGCAATTCGCCGGGCATGAAATCCCTGCGCAACAAGGCCATGGAATCATCCATCCAGTGATGCCTGCCGGGGTCATATTGCCAGAAATGTTGATGTGCATCGATGATCATAACATGCCAATTATAGTGATATGCCCCTTTTCCAGGGGATAAAATCGTCCTGTCCCATCCGTACTGCCGCGGGCATCACATCCCCCCCGGCCACTTCTATGATATACTCCAGTAAGGCCTCCCCCCTGGACTCAATGGTATCCTCGCCGGTGATCACCGTGCCCGTATTAAAATCAATGATATCCCGCATGCGGCGGGCCAGTGTATTATTGCTCGAAATTTTGATAACAGGGGCTACCGGGTTTCCGGTTGGGGTCCCCAACCCTGTGGTAAATGCAATAACGGTACTGCCAGACCCGGCCAGACCGGTAGTACTTTCAACGTCATTGCCCGGAGTACATAAAAGGTTCAGGCCTCTTTGGGTGGCCTTTTCCGTATAATCCAGGACATCAGTCACCGGGGAGGTCCCACCCTTTTTGGCGGCACCGGCAGACTTCATGGCATCGGTGATCAACCCATCCCTGATATTGCCTGGGGACGGGTTATTTTCAAAACCGGATCCAAGGATTTTGGCCTTGGCTGAATAGGCGCGCATAATGTCTGCAAATTTTTCAGCATTCCGTGTGGTGGTACAGCGGTTGATCAATTCCTGTTCCACACCATTCAGTTCCGGGAATTCCGATAAGATGGTTGTTCCCCCCAAAGCAACCAACAGGTCAGAGGCATAACCCAAGACCGGGTTGGCCGAGATACCGGAAAAGCCATCCGAACCCCCGCATTCAAGGCCAAGCGTTATCGTACCCAGGGGTGCAGGTTTACGGGTTATTTTATCTGCTTCGATGAGGCCTACAAATGTTTTTTTGACAGCTTCTTCGATAAACGCCCGTTCACTGCTGCTTTTTTGCTGTTCCAGTACATACAGGGGTTTGCTGAATCCGGGGTCACGGTGCTGTATGGCTTCCTCCAGTAGCCTGTATTGTGCATTCTGGCACCCGAGGCTAAGGATGGTTGCACCGGCTACATTGGGATGTGTAACATATCCTGCCAACAGGTTGCAAAGCGCCTCGGAGTCCAGTCTAAAACCACCGCAGCCTCCTTCATGATTCAGGAATTTAATCCCGTCCACATTGGGGAAGATCCGGTTTTGCTTCAACTCCTCCTGTGATTTGATGATATTTGCGGACAGGAGCTCTTCTGCAGTACCACCATTTCGATACCGGGAGATCAGCATCCCGGTATCAATGACGAAATCGCTTTCCGTATGGTAGCCAAGCGATTTCAATAAAGAGGATTTAAGGACATTCACATTCCTGTTTTCGCAAAAAACCAGGGGGATCACCAGCCAGTAGTTGGCGGTACCAACGCTCCCATCTGCCCTGTGGAACCCCGGATATGTCCTGTTCTCCCATTTACTGATATCAGGCGGCTCCCATGTGCTACGCTGTTCACCCACACCGTATTCCGCAGCTGCATGAACCACATTTTCCGTGGTGATGGTCTCGCCCCGTGCGATCGGTTTTATCGCCTTCCCTACCAGCGTTCCGTACATAATGATTTCCTCCCCGGGCTTACGGTCTGTCAGTGCAAATTTATGCTTGGCCAGGGTTTTGCGGATCAGTGGAAAGCCCGTCCCCTTGTAAGTGATGAGCTTGCCCCCCTCCATATCCTGCAGGGCGACAAGGACATTGTCGTCCGGATGGATCATTAAAAAATCTTTTTGTTCCATATAGCGGGTACTCTTTTTTAGTTTAGCGGGAAACCCTTCCGGAGGCATCCCCCCCTTTAATTTCTCCAATTCATCAAGTGAAAGCAGGTTTGCGTCCCGAAATGCTTCTCGGCATCTTCTTCATTGACAGGTAGCATCATGATTTCCCGCCAAGGTCACTACTTCTTTAATCATATATCTTACCGTATTAGACGGCTACAAATTTACCATGGCTTTAATAACCCCATTCCCGGGTTTGGTCCAACCTTCAAACCGGGATATCATGGCATCAAACGGCACCTGATGGGTTATATAGGCCGCTGTGGGGAATTGCCCGATGGTTTGCATGACATACTCAAAATCTTCCCGGGTAGCATTCCTGCTGCAGAGCAGCGTGGTCTCCCGGGCATGTATAACCGGATGCGGGAAGGCTAGGTCTCCTTTCGATAATCCTACCAACACATACCGTCCCCCGTGGGCCATATAGTAGATACCATTTTCCAGGGCTTCCCGATTCCCGGTGGCGTCAAAGACAACTGTGGCCATCTCACTGTTGGTAATCTCAGCGATTTGTTCAACTGCTCCTGAAGGATCCCCTATGAGGTGCTCTACCCCCATGGAATTTCCTGCGAAATCAAGGCGTCCCTTATCCGGGTCCACAGCTATTGTTTTGGCCCCGGCCAGTTGAGCCATCCGGAGTATCCCGATACCGATGGGGCCGCAGCCCACAACAACTGCAAATTCCCCTTTTTTCACTGCTGCCCGGCGTATTGCATGCGCCGCAATCGCTAGGGGTTCCAGGATCGCTATCTGGTCATGATCAAGGCCATCCGCCTTCAGCAACAGGTTGGTGGGAAGGGAAATATATTCCTGCATACCGCCGTCTGTATGCACTCCCAGGACACGTATTTCCGAACAACAGTTCGTCTTTCCATTCCGACAGGCAATACACATCCCGCAGCTAACATATGGCATTACCGCAACGGTTTCACCGACCTGTATCCCGTCTGCATTTTTTTCGATCTCAACCACTTCCGCAGCCAGCTCATGACCCAGGATCCTGGGATATGAAAAAAAGGCCTGGTTCCCCAAATACGCATGCAGGTCTGTTCCACAAATCCCTATTTTAAGGACCTTAAGCAGGGCTTCCCCCTGCTTTCGTACCGGGCGCGGTTTATGCAGCAGGGAGAAAGTTCCGGGATTCTGGCACACGATATACTTCATAGGATGAAGATAATTGTAATTTTGAAATAGGGCTCCCTAAAGTTACGGTAATTCAAAAAGTTAGGAAATGAGTAACTATTGCAAGCTTCCCTACTGAATTGTTGCTCAATTTTTGTTTAACTGTTTGAGGGAAATCGGTACGATTGATTAAAGAAATATAGCCGTAGGTGTTACATAATACCTTATTTTTAGCTTCTAATTAAATTATCTTTATCACATGAACAAAGATCAGTTGAATATTTTCCTTGCAGATGATGATGATGACGACCGCCTATTATTTTGTGAGGCCCTTGATGAACTCGAAACAAATACCAGGGTGACTACTTTCGAAAATGGCGTGGACCTCATGGCCAATCTTATCGACAAGGAAATTGCACTGCCAGATATGATATTCCTTGACCTCAATATGCCACTCATGAATGGGGAGGAGTGCCTTAACGACATCAAGCTGGAACCGACCTTATCTGAAATCCCGATTGTGATCTATTCTACTTCCCTTGATCCGCATATGGCAGAAATTTTACTTGAAAAAGGTGCCAACCTCTACCTTCAAAAACCGAAATCCTATACACAACTTAAGGCCTCCCTGGAGCGCAGCCTGGAATCGATCGATCAAAACCAAAGCAGGCCAACGTCCATGAAGGATTTTGTCATCAAAGTTTGATCCTGGCATGGAGCGTAAAGTAAAAAAAACCTTCAAACATTGATTCCCGGCGGTAGCGAAATGGATGTTATCATCCGTTCCAGGAATTCCAGGGACTGCATAACCGGAATGGTGACAGGAACCGGCCTACCGTCACTATAATATATCATCCGGAACCTTGCTGTTACTGCATCCGGGGAAAAAAACAACGGAGCTACATTCCATAGCTACCTGCCACCCCCGGCAACCCCCTGACATTTACGGTTTTCCGCTAAAAAAGAATCCTGTGGCTGTTTTCAGTGCAGTCCCACACTTTTTCCTCAACCGGCCGATCCCAAATGCTGCTGATTCGTTCTACGGAATCAGGGGCTATTGATAACGTTATTTTTTTTATGGTAAAGGCTATTCGAAACCCTTGTTGAAGGGTACTTTAGAAGAAAATTATACCATTATTAATACATAAAAATAGATACCATGAAAACACTAGAAGATTTATTCAAGCACCAGCTAAAGGACCTGTACAGTGCAGAAAGCCAATTGGTGGTAGCCCTGCCAAAAATGGTTAAAAATGCCTCGGACAGTAAACTGAAACAAGCCTTTGAGGACCACCTTAACGTTACCAAGGAGCAGAAGAGCCGCCTGGAGGAAATCTGTAAGGAATTGGATTTTTCCCCCAAAGGAGAAACCTGCAAGGCTATGGAAGGGTTGATCAAAGAAGCTGAAAGTTTTATAGAAGAAGCTGAAGATGATGAAGTGATGGATGCCGGCCTTATTGCCGAAGCGCAGCGCGTTGAGCACTATGAAATATCAGGTTACGGTACTGCCGTCCGTTATGCGAAGGAATTGGGCCATTCAGAGGTCGCTGAAAAACTCCAAACCACACTGGACGAGGAATATGACGCAGACAATGCCCTTGACAAGTTGGCTGAAAACAGGTTAAACAAAAAAGCCATCAACGCCTCCTAAGTATCGGGATAGCAGCAATAAGCTCCCCCCGGTGGGTCCCCGCATTTAATGTGGATGCCTGCCGGGGGGAGCTTTTTTTATGGAGGCTGGTCCATTCCTAAGTAAAGGCCTGATTCCACAAACAGGCAGATTTAACTGTTTTAAATCCGGAACATAAAAAAACCAGCCGAAAGGGCTGGTTTTTTATGGATACTCTTGAAATCCGATCAGGCAGATGCTGCCAGACGCTGTTGTTGATTTTTATATTGTTTCGGACTGCAGTTATACTTTTTCTTGAAAATCTTTGAAAAATAACTCCTGCTGGTCAATCCGATGCTATAGACCACTTCGGAAATATTGAGGTCTGTATTTTTGATCAATTCTTCCGACTTCCTGACGCGTACGTCCCGGATATAATCGCTAACGGTGCGATCATGCATCAGTTTGAACCCTTCCTGAAGCTTTGAAGGTGAGAGGCCTGATTTATGACTCAATTGCTTGATGCATAATTGGGTTTCAGGGTAATTCTTGATGAATTCGGAAACTTCCACGACAGAATCCATTTCACGCGGTGTAAGCGACCCTGAGAAATTTTCCATTTTATCAAGATCATCAGTATGTTGCTGGATTTCCAATGCCAGCATCATATGCACATAGCCTTCAACCAGGAGGTGCCGAACGATCCCTTTCTGGGTAATAGCGCTCAACTGCTGGGTTAATTCCGCGATCTTAAGGTTGTGTGACCCAATATAAACGAAGTTGTCAGATGTAGTATCTGCAAAGAAGGTTTCTTTTAATTTTGATTTCAGATCATTATTGGATTCCTTTTCTGATTGGTCTTCAACATACACGGTGATCAAAGAAGTCTGAAGCCGGACATCTTTTTGGAAATACAAAGTGTGTTCTTCCGAAGATTTATTGGTAAGGATCCCGGTCTGGAAATTCCCAAGGACGCGTTTTTCACCATCCTGGCCAAAGCTGTGTGCCAACTTCCCCTTGGAACAATAGGTGAAATAAATGGGCATTTTATCAGAAGCTTCGATACTAAGTACCAATTTTTCAGAAAAAGTCATGTCGAACTCCAGATAGGTAATTCCATCTTCAAATGAAATTCCACGGATCCGGCCGCAACCGAATTCATTATCCACGTCCAAAATATGTTCTCTGATATCTACGGAATGTGAGCCTCCTAAATTTTGGTGGAGTTCCCCGAACATGTCGCTTATTTTATTTGTTTTTATTTGTATAGATCTCATGGTGTTCTTGTTAAAAGGGTTAATAATCGTAGGGGGATTATTATCGCAGCCTACATATAGTGGCTGGTGTGGTTCTCAAATTGTTGATTTGTCATCCCGATAATGAAATTGTCCATCGTATTGTCATTTTCAATTTCTGCCATTACAGGGTGAGCAGTGATAACTTCAAACGGCGTAAAGTTTCGTATGATGAATTGATATATTTTGACCATAATCGACTTTATTTGCAGCTTAACGAATAAATATCCCTAACCTGGTTTTTATCTTATGGTAAAGATCGCCATGTACGGCCGGGTTACTATTATATAATTATGGCATAATGTTATATAATTAATGGTTTTAGCCACCGGAACTACTTATTTCGGTGATAACTTCCGGAAAGCAGCATGTGGTCCGGTCGCAAAAATGGGCTTTCTAAAACCTTAATTAATGCCTGAAGTTCAACGTTTTGACACCGGCGTAATAGGAGTTTTACCGGTATATAGGCAGGGGGAACCTGCGCAGCCGGGTTGGAAGTATAAAGGTGGAATTACGAATCAGCCAACGGAATTTATTGCAGTTAGGTTATGCAGGCAGATAAATAATGAAGGAAGCACCTTTGCCATCTTCACTGACGGCATGGATAAAGCCATGGTGATTTTCAATGATTTTCTTGCAGATTGCCAATCCAATGCCCGTTCCTGAATACTCCGTTTTTTGATGCAGTCGTTCAAACAGTTCGAAGATCTTATCAGCGTATTCGGAAGCGAATCCAATCCCGTTATCCAATGTGGTTATTTTGTGGTAGTACAATGTTGATTTTTGAAAACCCTCTGCTATCTGGTTCCGGTGAACCTTCTCAGCACGTATTTCTATTTTGGGGGCTTTAGAAATGGAACGATATTTTATGGCATTGGAAATCAGGTTATTAAATACCTGCTCCAGCTGGTAGGCTACACCCTTTACAATGGGTAAATTTTCAAATGTAATGGTGACTTTTGCATCCTGAATGGGTACCGCCAGGTCTTCCAGTACCTTATCAACCACCATATTGATATTTACTTCTTCAAAATTTTCATGCTTGTTGTCTATACGGGAATAGGTAAGCAAATTGATGATCAATGATTGCATCCGCATGGCAGCCCCGTTTACCTTAGCGATGTTTTGTATCACTTTTTCCGGTAGTTTGTTCCTGTCCTCCGTACTTATCCTGGAGAGGAACATCTGGATCTTCCGTAAGGGTTCCTGTAAATCGTGGCTTGCAACACGGTTGAACGATTCGAGCTCTGCATTGGTCCGTTTAAGGTCCAGGTTTTTCTCTCGGAGTTTTCGCTCCGTCTTCATCTGATCCGTTACATCCTGCACCACTCCGACGAGTACGCTTTTACCATCCCTTTTTCGAAAATCTCCCTTTGCCTTTAAATTTTTAACCTTCCCTTTTTTGGTAATGATGCGGTACGTATACACCTCTGTTTGCCGCTGCTCCAGTATCTGCTTTACGATCCTTTCATAAAATTCAACATCTTCGGGGTGGACAAAATTCCGGAATGTTTCATAGGATGGGGTCAACTCCTTGGGTTCAACACCCAGCAACCTGTAAAAATTATCGGAAATGACGGAAGTTGCGGTATCCAAAAAGAAGGTATAGCTTCCGATCTGGGCCATGGCTTCAGCTTCAGTAAGGATGGAGTTCTGGATTTCCAGGTCTTCATTTAAAGTGATAAGGTCCTGAAGGGCGTTCTTTAAATTTGAAATGTCTGTGGATGTAATGGTGACCCGATTACCAGACTTTATAGCCTTGCCATGGAACCAGTATATTTTTCCATCCCGCTGATAGGTTGTTTCGTAGTCCACAGGCACATCACGGGTATAACAGGCCACCATTTTTTTAAAAACCCCTGTTTTAAAAATGTTGGGCGATACTACACTTACCTTTCGGCCTATGATTTCCTCTGGCGATGAACCGGTTATGGGTTCAACCTGTTCATTAAGGTATACATATCTGAAATCTATGATCTCCGAATCCTCATTCAGAATAGGTTCAAATGACATGATAATATTATTGGTACTGCTCAGGATAGCCTCGAGGAATAATTTGGTTTCCTGCAATTCCTGGTTATGATTTCGAAGCATTTCATTCAAAACCCGAAGATTTTCCTCTTCATTCCTTTCCGGACTTGTATTGATGATGGTAACTGCAATCCCCTGTTCCATAGGGGCGACAATGAAACGAAACCACATCTTTTCCCCATCGATCGCTATCTGCCTGTCAAAACTTACAATCTTCTTTCTCGGTAAAGGCATTCATCATCAATTCCATTTCCCCGTTCAGCAGGTGGTGGGGAAATACCTTTGTAACAGGTTGGCCCATGATATCCTGGGGTGACACCCGGAGATATTCTTCGTTTCCCTGATTGGCAAAGATTATTTTAAAATCAACTAGTTTATCGTCCTTGTAGATAGGTTCATAATAATTGATAATGTTATCGGTACTCTGCAGGATATTGAATAAGAACGATTCAGAATAGAGTATTCTTTTTTTATGGCCGATAATTTTATAAAAGGTGAACCCGAATACAATTATTGAAAATAAGGCCAGGAATAAAGAGGTAAGCGGGGACAGGCTGCTTTGTGAAATAAGGGTTGCCATACGCGCCTGCATCAACGCATCTTTTTTTTGGATCATCCGGTTTTTATACGCTGTCAGGCGAATCATGATACTCGTAGCCGTGTTGATTTTCTGTCGGGTCTCCGCGGTAAGCGTATCCAGCACCCCGGATGGGGTTTTCAGCGCATTCAGGCTTAGAAATAAACTATCTTTCAGCACGGATATCGAGTCCAGGTATAGCCGGTGCTCGGGGATATCTTCAGTGAGGAGGGCTAATTTTTGAAAGGTTTGTTCGCTCCTTGATTTATAGTCGCTGTAGGACGCCAGAAAGGAACTGTCATTAAGGAGAATGGATCGAAAATAGGAAGATTCCATCAGTTTGTAAGTGGCAAACAATTCATTGATCTCCCTATCCACTTTTAAAGATTGGGCGACCCATTCTGAGGAAGTTTGCAGATTTTTTATCTGCCGGTAGGAAATTCCCGCAATAAGAAGCAGGATCGCTACGGCCAGTGTGAGGGCGATTTTATAAGAAAGCAGCGATTTATTAACCTGATCTAAGTTATGAATGTTCATATATAGTACGATCTGCCCCTGTCCTATGGCTGCACCTCCAACACCTGCTATCCCAGGGCACATTTACGTATACCCATAAAACCCGGAACGGGGGTTTATGCAATCTAAAAATTTCATTTTAAATCCGGAACAAAAAATTATCCCTGTTCAGGTTAGAGGTATGGTATTGCCATTTGATCTGCAGTACCTTCTCCACCACATCCCGTAAGTTCTGAAAATTATTTGGCTTGTTGATATAAATATTTGCACCATTTACGAAAGTTTCCTCGATATCCTTTTCGGAAGAGGAAGTAGAATAAATAGCGATGGAGACATTTTTCAGCAGTGGGTTCGCCCTGATTTCACTCAGGCACTGCATGCCGTTTTTCACCGGCATATTGAGGTCCAGGAAAACCAGGTTTGGCAAGATGACATTCGGCAGATTAAGATAATCCATCAGTTCCTGTCCATTTTTAAAGAGGGATAATTTGGTCCGAATAGGGACTACGTCTATCGCCTCCTGAAAGAACAGTCTGTCATCTTCATCATCGTCAGCAAGGGCAATATTCAGGGTGTCCACAGATTGCTATGATTTATCGCGCTAGTTCACTATTCATTTTTCTCCTTTTCATGATATTCTGAAAAGTTGTAGGGGTGATCCCTGTGGTTTTTTTAAACTGCCCGGACAAATGGGCGACACTACTGTAATGCAAGCGGTGGGCAATCTCGGTCAACGTAAGATCTGTCTGTGCCATCAATTCTTTAGCATGGTCTACCTTCCTCAGGATCAAATAGTTTTCTATTGAAGTATGGGTAGCTTCAGAGAAAAGATTAGACAAATGTGCGTAGGAATATTTTAGTCGGTCTGCAAGGTATACCGATATTTTTTGGGTACGTGCCTTATCATCCTCCAGCATCTCATCTACTGCATTTTTTATACGTTGTATCAGCGCTGTCCGCTGGTCGTCCAGGATTTCAATGCCATAGCGATCGAGAGATCGCGATAATTCTTCCTGGCGATCCGCTGTCAGGTGCCCCCTGATCTCTATTTCCCCAATGCCGTGCAACCTATACGCTAACCCCACCCTGTCCAACACCTCCCGCAGTAAGATGTCACATGTGATATTTAGATCGTACTTAACATACAACGTCATGGAAAAATCTCAATTTATAAAGGTTGATCGTGGTTTGTAAAGGCAAATATTAAACAAAATTAGGCATTCCATTAACAATATTAACACAAATATGATCACTTTTGGGGCAATTTCATTAAAATCAGATGATTAGGAAAATCACGTTGGTTTTTGCACGTTTAAGGTAATCAATTATTGGGAAATTATCCGATAAGGGATATACGTGTTTTCTGGCATTTAAGTTTAGGAAATAATCCAGTATCGCTAAAAAGTTGCGATGTACCTCCCCAGAAGGGTCCGGGAAACGCACTTACAGACCGCTGTATAGCCCTGTATAACAGCTATTTGCATCCCACGGAGAGGAGCAAAATACGTACCATCAAAAAAAAAACGGGCCTATCCCTTTATTGGGATTGCCCGTCTTAGCAAAACAGTAAAAAATCGTTAACTCAGCAAATAAAATTAATTGTCATCTGTTGCGTCATCAATAGCATCACCGGTATCATCAACAGCATCTTCAATGGCATCACCGGTATCATCAACGGCGTCTTCCATCTTTTCTTCGGTGGATTTAGTATCGCGGCAGCTGCTTAGGGATACTAATGATGTTGAAGTTACAAACAGCAACATTAAAAAATACATTGTACGTTTCATATATCTTGTTTTTAGGTTTACAATACTTTTCTATTCCCCATAATCAGGGAAATTACGAATAATACCAGGAATATTACAAATAATATTTTGGCTATACTGGCGGCGCCTGCGGCAATCCCCCCAAAGCCAAAAATGGCTGCAATAATGGCAAGAATAACGAATGTAACAGTCCAGCGTAACATAATTGATTATTTTATGATTTATAGTTCATTTTGCAGTGGATTTTAAATCCCTCCCTGCACGGCAAAGATTGAAAAATCCGCAGAAGCTCCTTAACGCTATCAAAGATGTTGTTGACTCAATACAGCATGAATTTTGATATAATTTTAACATAAATAGTTCTATTAAAAATAGCTTCTAAGATTCATTATAATTCTGTGTGACAGTTTATTAGCAACCTGTCGACTACCAGAAAACCAATCCGCTTATTATAACATGCGTTCCAAAAGCAAGGTGCCAAGGAGCCAAAGGATAATACTCAGAATACCACCGATCAACAAAAAATGTTTGAAATTGTAATTGCCTATACCATAGATCAAGGTATTGGTCTGATAGCCTACCGGGGTAAAAAAGCTAAAGCTGGCAGCAAACATCACCGCCAGGATAAAAGGTTTATACTCCAGGTGCAATCCATGTGCCAGTGATACGGCAATGGGAGTCATGATAACAGCAGTGGCATTATTACTGACCACCCCGCTGAGGCCCATGGTAATTATAAAAAGGGTTCCAATGATGACTACCGGTGTTTTCCCGCCCAGCAACTCAAGCAGTTGATCAGACAGCCACATATCGGCACCGGTATTGTGCATGGCAACCCCGAGTGGTATCATTCCCGCCAGTAAAAAAATGATCTGCCAGTTTACTTTGCTATACACATTTAAAAGGTCGAGGTTACCGGTTAGCAACAGGATGGCCACCCCGGTTAATGCACTTATCAGGATGGATAACATTCCGGAAGCGGCCAGTGCGATTACCAAAATTAAAACGCCAAGGGAAAACAACCGCCTGTAGGGAGTGGTATGGCCGGATTGTTCAAATTCCTGCAGGATCACGACATTTTCTATTAGTTCAAGGGAACGCATATCATCCTTTTCCACTTCTACCAATAGGCGGTCGCCGGGTTTTAACACCAGCTTGTTCTTGCTGCTTCGTATTAGGCGGTCATTGAAGTGTGTCAGCGTAATCCTTTTTTTTATAGCGATAGGGATCACGTCCGGTATCATAAACTTCCGGATGTTCCCCAGGGTTTTGCCAAGCAATGCGGACCCGTTTAACATGAGCAATTCCACAAAAACTGTATGGCCATTCTCCGGGATCGGCTCCGTACCTGCTGTTTCCTGCCGGGAAGACTCCGGGTAATTGCGGTCATGTATGGTGAAATCCTTGGATGCATTGAGCCTGGAAAGGTTCTCTATATCGCACATCAGCAAAAGCGTGTCATCCTCCCGTAAGGTAATATATCTGCCCGGAGCATTGTGTACCCTGTTCTCCCGCGTTAGTTTCAACAGGGATATTTCCGGGTTGTTGTAAAAAAAAGTCTCTTCTATCTTCCGGCCGATCAACTCGGAATCCTTATGAATTGTAACCTCGGTTATATAATTATTGATCTGGTAGTCTTCCCTGATATTCTTATTCTTTCCCCAGGGCAGCCATCTGAGCGTGATGGTCAGGTACAGTACAGACACACCTAAAAAGATAAGTCCCAACCCGGTAAATTCAAAAAAGCCCAGTTTCGGTGCCCCCAGGTTCCTGGCAACGGAGTTGACGATCAGGTTAGTGGAGGTACCCATCAGCGTGCAGGTCCCTCCTAGTATTCCCGCAAAGGAGATAGGGAGCAATAACTTGGATTGGGAAATATTGTATTTATCGGCCAGTTGGTTTACGATCTTGATAAATACGATCACCACGGCGGTGGTGCTGATAAAAGCAGATATGGTGGCTGTCACCAGCATAAAGACTGGGGCCATGAGATACATGGGAAGCGACCGTACCCTGCCCAGGCCGGATACCATCCAGTTGATAACGCCATTCGCCTCCATAGCGATGGCAAGCATCATCAATGCCATTACTGCAATGGTCGCACTGTTCGAAAACCCACTAATGGCTTCCTCCGGGGAGACTAATCCCAACAGGGCAAGCGAAACGATGATAAAAAATGCGATCTTATCAACCGGGAATATTTCGAAGGCGAACAAGACAATAGTGACTCCCAGTATTACGAATACGAGGATAATATCAACTGTCATTGAAGGTTAGTAAGTGTACCCATCCCCATCTTGGCTAGTTTTTCCAGTAATTTTTAAAGGCAAAGTTTTCCTGCTTCATCCGGCGGCGTTCCTCGGTTTCCGCTTCCTGCAAATCCTCAGGCAATTGACCCAGGTCACCTCCAAAATAACCTAGGGCAATGGTACTGGCAATATGGTAACCGGCAGGCACCTTGTGCAGATCCCGGGCCATTTCCTGGTCAAAGCCAGCCATATGGTTTACCCCGATCCCCAGGTATTGTGCCTGTATCGTCATGCATCCTAGGCTAATTCCTAAGTCCTGCATGGCATGCCCGTTGAAGGTACCATCCCCCATTTGTTCTTTGTACAGGCTAAGCATAAGCAGCGGTGCATTGGCAGCCCACCTTTTGTTGTCCTGGGTAAGGCATGCTACTATTTGGCCATAGGAATCGGAACCTTTTTCCGCGTAAATAAAACGCCATGGTTGTTCGTTCCCGGCACTGGGGGACCAACGGACAGCCTCAAAAAGCTGTTTCAGATGTTCCTCCCTGATCGTTAAATCCCGGAAGATTTTGGGGCTGTACCGCTGTTTAAGCAAAGCAAATATTTCATAGTCCGTGTCCGCAATATTCTCCAACCTTATTCTTTGCTCTTCATTCATCTCTGTTAATGCCATCATGTCTTGGTGCTAAGGAACATCGATAGTAGTAATTCCAACTATCATAAATTGACCCGATACCATATTTTGTTAGTGCGTTTAAAAAGTGATCCCTCCCGGATGTTATTTACAACTGACAACCCGGTTGCACTTTACTGTCGGTGGCATATCACCCGCTTGAGCGTACCCAAACTACTTTTATCCTCAATTGTTTCTCAATGCATGGATCAGTTCTTTTTTATTCATATGGGAACGGCCTTCAATTCCCACCTTTTGTGCCTGGGAATAGAGTTCCTCCCGGGTCCAGTCTTCATATTGCTGAGCCTTTCCCCCTTTTTTACCTGAATCCGGGGTGTTGGCAATGCGGGCCGACTTCTCTTTGCTATAGCCCTTATCTCGTAAGGCTTCATACTTGTCTTCATTCTTGATTCTGGGATCGGGCATCGTTTTCAGATTTATTTAAACATTCATTTAAGGAACACGGCAAAGCCTTTCAAATTTGACCATAAAGATCGGGGCGTTTGAATGCTATCGTCAAAATTATTGTTCTAATTACGCATGAGACCCGTTATGTAAGACAGGATTACCAATTGAGTTAAAATAATTCTCACAGAAGGCAAAAGTTGGCGACCGGGAAATATACCTTAGAGGTCCTTGAAAATGAATATTAATCTAAATTTATGTACAATGAACAAAGATCAATTAGAAGGAAAATGGAAGCAGGTAAAAGGTAAGTTCAAACAAAAATACGGCGATCTCACCGACAATGATCTTACTTATTCTGAAGGTAAATTTGATGAAATGCTCGGAAGGCTTCAGTCTAAGACCGGGCGGAAGAAAGAGGATCTAAAAAGGGAGATTGAAGAATGGTAGGATTCATATTGTAATACCTGCTATCAAGCCAAAAAAGCCCTCCTTTTTAATTGGGGGGTTTTTTATACCGTTCAGGTTCGGTATTTTGTTCCACACTATAAATTCCTTCAGCATCTCCTTCCATTTCATTTAGTTAGTTACCAGAAAAGTGCATGGGGGTCCAAAAATGTGAACTTCCAGAATTAAAGCAAAAAATTTTAAAGGCTTCATCCTGATTACGTTTGTATTTCTCAAGGGGGAAACGAAAAAAGTTGGTGTTGGCCTGACAATTATGGATGGATATGGTATCTTCAATGCGTAAAGAATAGCCATGGAAATTGTTTATTGGTAATATTGGCAGGCAGCATGTCCCAAACCTGTTCCTTCAGTTCCCGTTAGCAGTATACGACCGCGGCAATTGACAGGCGTCTCGCTGAATGATCGGGTCGCGTTAAAAATAAAGAATACGGCCAGGGTGAAACCGGCAAATCTATGTCAAAACAATTACAAATATTCCCCATCGTAGGGGTTGGGGCTTCGGCGGGAGGAATAGAATCCTTTAAAAAATTCCTCCATGCCATACCTGATAATTCCGGAATTGCCTATGTACTTGTGCAACATTTGCACCCTTCCCATGAAAGCTCTTTACCTGCAATCCTGTCGAAAGCTACTTCCCTACCCATACACGAAATCAAGAACCGGCAACATTTGCAACCCAACAACATCTATATCCTGCCTTCCAACAGCAACGTTGTCATCACCGATCATACCTTCAAGTTATCCAAAAGATCAGCATCCGGCCCCAACTTACCCATAGACCTTTTTCTTACATCCCTCGCAAGAGTACATAAAACACTCGCTTCCGGGGTAGTACTCTCCGGAACTGCCCATGACGGTACCAAAGGACTTAGGGCTATCAAAGAACATGGGGGTATCACATTTGTGGAGGATCCGCGCCATGCTGCCTGGCAAGGGATGCCCCAAAGTGCGGTAGATGCCGGAGTGGTTGATTTTGTACTGGATTCGGAAGAGATACCCGGGAAATTACAGGAAGTTTATGCGGCATATATCAATTCCCAGGTCCAGCAAGAAGGGGAAAAACTTACCGAAGAGGAGGAAGATGCCTTCCGGCAAATCCTTTCCCTTATCAGGCTGCACACCAATGTTGATTTCAATTATTACAAACAACCAACGCTCCGCAGGCGGATTGCCCGCAGGATGGCCATAAAGCACGCGTATTCCTTAACAGATTACCTATATATCTTACGTTCCAATAAACCGGAACTGGAAGTGTTGTTCCAGGATATGCTCATACAGGTAAGTTCCTTTTTCCGGGATAGCTCCACATTTCAGGAACTGGAAGAGAACATCCTGCCATCCATCCTCCTGACCAAATCCCCTAACGACTCCATTCGGATATGGGTGGCTGGGTGCGCAACCGGTGAGGAAGCCTATTCCCTTGCCATGTGCCTTCACAAAGCAGCGGGCGGGTTCACCGGGGGGCCGGGCTTCAAGGGACGAAAAATCCAGATCTTTGCATCGGACCTGTCTGAATTAGCTATTGAAAAGGCGCGGTCCGGAATTTACAGTGCGGGTGAAGTACAGAATTTGACTCCCCTGCAGCTCAAAAATTATTTTACAAAGGTCAACGCTGGATACAAAGTCAATAAAACTTTACGGGATATTATCGTATTTGTGACCCATAATTTTCTGAAGGACCCACCATTTGCCCGAATGGACCTGATCAGTTGCCGAAATGTATTCATATACATGGACCCATTTTTACAAAAAAAGGCACTGAGCACATTCCATTATGCACTTCGTGAACAAGGTTTCCTTTTACTGGGCAAGACCGAGACCACGTCGGCAGACGGTGAATTATTCATGCCTGTTTCCAAGCAGGAAAAAATCTTTATGCGCAAAGCAGTCCACCGTCGGTATATTCCAACCATTCCGGAAAAAAACGTAAGCATGCCTCAAAACACCCAAATATCCCTTACGTCTGCCCCGTCCCAACCTGATTTCCGCAGAAGTGCAGAGGAGATCCTGATCTCGAAACATACCCCACCCAGCGTGATAGTGGATGATCTGATGGAAGTAGTACACATCAATGGCACAATTGTCCCTTTTCTGCAACCCCCCCCCGGTGCCCCCACGTTCAGTCTCATTAAAATGGCCCATGAGAGCCTGAGTTTCGAATTGCGGAATTCGGTATACAAGGCAAAACACACAGGGGCTGTGGTTCATAAGGAAGACATCCCCTGCCATACCAACGGCGATAGGTTCCTGGTTACTATAGAGATCATCCCCTTGCCCAAGACCCCTGACCCCTACTACCTGATCCTGTTCTGGAAAAAAGAAAAGGGCCTCTCCCCGCTCGAGAGCCTGGGAAAAAAGTTAAAGAACCTTGGTTTTAATTATGGTGTTGATGAACTCGAAAATCAGAATAAGGCACTTTCGACTGAGCTGGCCCAGGCTCGCGAAGATATGCGCAATATAAGTGATGAGCAGGAAGCGACAAATGAAGAATTGCAAAGCGCCAATGAGGAATTACTGAGCAGTAATGAAGAATTGCACAGCCTCAACGAGGAGCTTGAAACTTCCAAGGAGGAATTGCAGTCCACGAACGAAGAACTCGTCATCATGAATCAGGAATTGGTGGAGAAACGAGATGAACTCCATCATACGCTCGGTTATACAGAGGCCATACTGGCAACCATCCGGGAACCCCTGGTCGTACTCGACAAGGATTTCCGTATCCGGACCGCCAATGATTCCTTTATCCAGAAACTAAATATGAATCCACAGGATATAGTGGGTACCAAATTCTTTTCCCTGCAACAGGGCCAATGGGACAGTGAGGATCTGAGGGCCATGTTAAATAAGGTGCTGCCCGAACATCAGTCCTTCCAGGATTTTGAAATGGAATTGCAACTCGATGGTTCAGGAAAGCGTAAACTCCACCTGAATGCGCGCGAAATCAAAGATGGCAAAAAAGATGATAAATTGATACTCCTGGCTATTGAAGACGTTACCGATCAGCAACTTGCGATCAAAAACTACAGGGAAAGCATCGCCCAACTTGAGAAAACGAATGAGCAACTGGACCAGTTCGTACGGGTGGCCAGCCACGACCTCCAGGAACCGCTGCGTAAAATACTTACATTTTCCAATCTCATCAGGGAACGGGAGGAAGGAGCCCTCACCAAGAACATCAATACGTTACTGGACAAGATAGATACTTCAGGGGAAAGGATGTCAGCCCTGATCAAAGACCTGCTCGACTACTCTCGTTTAGCCAATACGGGTGATCTCTATGAGCTCATAGACCTGAATGAAACAATTGGTGTTGTATTGGCCGATTTTGAATTGCTGATAGATCAGAAAAAAGCCAGCATAAGGATTGGGAAGATGCCTGAAATATGTGCCGTGCCGCTTCAGATAAACCAACTATTCCTTAACCTCATAGGCAATGCGCTGAAATTTTCAAAAAAGGATGTGCCCCCTGATATCCAGATACGGTCCCGGAAACTGGCAAAAGAAAAACTGCAGGATCACCCTTCACTGGACCCCGGATTGGACTATATCGAGATTATTGTCAAGGATAAGGGTATAGGATTCGACCAGAAATATGAGGAAAAGATCTTTACCATTTTCCATCGCCTGCATCCGAATAATGAATACGAAGGAACCGGTATTGGACTGGGGACGGTCCGAAAAATTGCCGAAAACCACTCCGGCAAGGTATTTGCAAAATCTGCCCCGGGGCAGGGCGCAGAATTCCATGTGATCCTACCCGTTGAGCAGCCCGTTTAGACCGATATTTTAGTGATACCAGGGACACTTGCTCCCGGAAATTCGTCTTTTCCATATATCGTAATTCCCTGTAATGTATATCCTCCGGTAAGCGCATTCGTTAACTCATTAGACGTGTTATGCCACTGCCCTCCTGGTACACCTGGCGCATTCCAGACCCCGCAACTGTCTATTGCATACAGGGGCCATCAACATGGGTAGTAAAATTTCTCTTTCACTATTTTTCCATCTTCCCATAGTTGCACAGCAACCTGTAAATACGCCCGTTCGCCCCAGGCCTTGTGGGTATAATCATACTTCCATTCCACCATACTTACCCCCTCGCCAATAGCCACCTTCAGGGGTTTTGCAATTCGAAATTCGAGTACATTGGAATAAAATTCGACTTCCCGGGCCCTGTTCTCCGCTTTGCCGACCGTTGGCGGCAAATCGTTTTCCTGCATGGAAACATTGTCGCCGTAATACTTCTCAAAGGCCTCCAGCCCCTTTCCCTGTATAATTAGGTCATTCACTTCCGCTACACTTTCCAATAATGATTTCATGATATTAGATTTAAAAGTTCATGACAAACTTCTATCAGAAATGGGAGTAAAACAATAAGGTAGTTTATGAAAGGAGGGTAAGGTATCTTAACAATTACTGTTCGTAGATCAATTCGCTTTTGATCCTGCTCAGGAATTCCCTGGTGATCCCAAGGTAGGAAGCGATCATGTACTGGGGAACCCGCTTTTCGATCTGGGGATATTGACTTTTAAACTGCACATACTGTTCTTTGGCTGTTAAGCTGAATTTAACAACAAGCCTTTTTTCAAATGCTATAAAGGCCCTTTGTAATATCATCCGCAGCAACCGATCCATTTTAGGGACCCTTGTAAGAAGTTCCTCCATTTTTTCATGTGTGAACTGGATCACCTCTGTAGTTTCCAGGCATTGCACATTATAACTGGCGGGTATCTGGTCAATCAGGCTGCCCATATCCGCTATCCACCAGTTTTCGATCGCAAACATGAGAATGTGTTCCGTACCCTTAGAGTCGATATAAAAGCTTTTGAGGCATCCTTTAACCACAAAGCTCTCATAGCGGCATACATCTCCCTGTTGCACTATGTACTGGCCTTTCAGGTAACGGCGAAAATCGGAATGTGCTATGAGCAGTTCCTTTTCACGTTCGTTGAAGTCCACGCGCTTATCGATATAATCAAACAATGGAGCATAATTCATGGGAAAAGGGTTTTGCTTATCGTCAGATTTTCTTTTTCGTACATCAATCGGTAGCCTTTGTCCCCTACTCTCATAGTCATGCGGAATTCAGAGGGGTGTGCCGTATCGTTTGTGGGAAACCAACCTTTTGCATTTTTATTCAAACAGATCAACAGGCCATCGGGATCTCCAAGGGCACAAAAATTTATGAAATTACCGCTGTAGATGTTGATTCCGGCTACCTGGTTTACCTGTGTATAAATCGATTCGATGTCTTTCGTTGGAATCCCTATCTCGGAAAGGGCCAGAAAACCGTCCGGCCCGAAATCCCGCTCTGATTGGTTCTGAAGGTCGCGCCTCCCAATCAGTTCCACGATATTCCCATCGGGGTCGTAGAAATACATAGCCCGGGCATTCCAGGCTGTAAACTCCTGTATCTCTCTATCGCCGTCCTTCAGTATTACGACCCTTTGATGCAGCCATTGCAATGCGGCGGGTACCTGGTTGGAAGGAATATTTACCGCAAAATGATAGGGGGTGGCCTCAGCTGCATATTCCATATGCAATACGGATCTTCCCATTCTTATGGAAAACCGGGTAGCTGTCTCCCCAAACAATTCCAGGCCAAGGATATTGGAATAAAAATCCTTTTGGCCGGGACTATTTCGGGCTAAGATGAAAAGTTCGTCAATATACATCCTGCTGCCGTTAATAATGCCTTCGGTAACCGCCAATCCACCGGCCATTTTCCAGGGATTCAGTTTATAGCATAACAATGGTACCGTCCTTCTAATTTAAATAAAAAGGAGCTGTTGCGGCCTTTTTTTTCAGGATTTCAATCCATGGACAATCCAGTCAGTTATCCCTTTTATCATTCTTCTTCAGCCTGTAATCTTGCCAGCATCCTTTTCATGTCGCCTATTTCCTTTTCCTGGGCTTTGATAATATCCTCAGCCAGCTTTTTTACTTCCGGGTCCTTGATATCAGCCCGGTTGCTGGTCAATATAGCAATGGAATGATGGGGGATCATGGCTTTCATCCACAATACATCCCCGATCGGTTTTTGGGCGCGGACAAGAAAGAGTGCACCGGCAAATAAAACGATGCTGCCTATTATAATGGCACGGTTCTTATGTTTGTCTGTATACATATCCTTCATGAAAAGCAGCATGATCACCGCCATGGCAGCAATGCCCAGGCAACTCATGTAAAAACGGGTAAGGCTGAAGTACACATGGTCCAATTCATAGGTATTCAGGTACATGGTGATATACATGGCGATAAAGGATGCAACCAGCATCAATAGAAATTTTGTGTACGTGTCTTTTTTAGCGTGTTTCTGATCATTTTCCATTCGTGTCTATTTTAGAAAGTTTAAAAATTAGTTAATTACATATCCAATTGTTCACCCACAAACGCTGATCCGCCGGGAAGTGGTATATAGTATACATGGCAACTCATGCGTGCTGTCCTCCGCCTGTAGGCTGCAGCATCTCCGGTCTGGTAATCCTAATTAAGTTCCCGTTGTATGGATCCGCACTTCATCATTTTGCTACCGAAGTAAGGATTTTTTATTTCCCTTCCGGTACTTAACCAGTGGGCGCCCCTATTATTGTTGGCCATAGGGCAATAATCCTGGTACAGGGTCTTCTCTGTACCCATAAAGCCAATAAGATCCACCATATCGTCACTGAGTCTTTCAAAATGTGCCCGTTGTACCTCAAGCTGGCTGTGTGAGATCTGTTCTGCCTGTGTTTTGGCATCTTCCAGTATGCCGGATAATTCCTTCGCGGAAGAATAGGATGTTGCATCAAAATTAGTGACGGCCAAGACCAGCATACCACCTGCCTTCGCGGCGGCCTCCTTATTATCAGCAACAAGGGCATCCTTTATTTGAAGGTAATAATCGACCAGTTGGGTAGATTGGGAAACCTCTGCCTGATCATCGTTTTGCATCTTCCCGGGCGACGCCGGGGCCGGGCCTCCGGCAGGCATTTCCATTCCTTCACCTTTAGGGCTGTCCACCTGTTCCATGTCCGAACCCGTCCCGGCATCCTCAGTATTTCCATTTTTAGCATCCTTGCAGGCGACTGCGAAGAGCAGAACAATGGCAATTGCAACAATCCCTGAAGGGACATTAAGTCGTAAATTTGTCATTCCTTTTCGTTTTTTAATTACTGTTTATTGAAATTATTACATTGATTATAAGCATACCGTAGCCTGATCCTGCAGCCTAAAATTGCACTTAAAATTAGCATTTTGCTACCGGGCCGGTTGACGTATTCCATGTTTTAATTAACTTCTTATTACCCTTGGTGAACGGACGTTTTCTATGGTATAATCTTGCTATCTTATCTCCCGTACAACTTCCCCGCAACTGCTCATGGCCTTGCCGTAATAGGGGTTTATGATTTCCTTTGAGCTGCTCAGCCATTCTGCCCCTTTATTATTATCAGCCATCGGGCAGCGCAGTATATACAAGGATTCTTCAAGCGGTTTAAACAACTCAGCAAGGGGGATCATCCTCCCGGAGATTTCCCGGAAAATCCTGCGCATCTCCTGCAAGGCAGTGATATTTTTTACATCTTGCAGATCCTTTTGGATCCCGTTGCTCAGCGCTTCCCAAACTTCCCGGGATTCCCCGTTAAAGGTGGTCTTTGTTGTTCTTTCAACTGTTGTAAGCAACCGTGTACCGCTTCGTTTGGCTTCCTCCAGGTCATCCCTGCCCAGGGCCCCCTCCAGTATAAAATATTCCCTGATGATGGGCTGTACTGCAAGTTGCATCTGTCTGGTTACGGCAACTTCCGGCAACTGATCTCCGCTCCTGTCCTGAGACCCACTTATCCCCGAATCCCCATGGTCATGCCCGCTCATCGAAGGGGCTCCTTCAGGGTTCATCATACTCGGTTTTCCGGCCAGTTGGGATGCGGCGTCTACCGTGAAGGTTCCGTTTACCACGATTTCATCCCCTTTGCTGAGTCCGGATTTGATAACATAGGCGTCCCCCAGGGAAGGGCCCAACACTACCTCGTGGAGCATAAAATCTACCTTATCCTGAACCTGTTCCTTCAAATAAACTATGGAGCGTTCCCCCGTCCACAGCACAGCAGATTTGGGGATCACGATTTCCCTGGAATCGGACAGCGACGGGTTAAGGTTACCGGTGATGGTGCCCGATACGAACATCTCAGGCTTAAGATTGTTATCCGTATTCTTAACTTCAACCCGGGCAGATGCCACCCTGGTTACAGGATCGATAAGTGGGTCGATAAAGGTGATGGACCCTTCAAAGGTGTCTCCCGGCATGGACTGGACGGTATACCTAATCTTATTGCCCACTTTTACCCAGGGGATATCACTTTCATACACATCAAAAAGCACCCAGACACTGGACAGGTCTGCAATTTCATAGAGGGGCATGCCGCGGTCCACATAATCACCCAGGTCTACTTTTTTACTGATTACAATCCCGGAAACATCGGCTGAGATAGGAAAGCGTTGTATCAATTTCCCTGTAGTAAGGATCGTATTGATGGTACGTTCCCCTATTTTCCAGTTGGCCAGTTTTTGCTTCGCGGCCTCAAACAATTCGGGTTGGTTCTCCTTAATGCTGTTTGCCTGCAGCAATTCTTCCTGTGCGGTAAGCAGGTCGGGAGAATATATCATGGCAAGGGTTTGCCCGCTGGTAACTTTCTCTCCGGTGAAATTAATTTTCAACTGCTCTATCCTGCCGGGGATATGCGTAGTCTGCGCGTAGAGATTGCGCTCATCCACCTGGATTTTACCGTTGAGCCTGACCTCCTTGTTTGCCTCCCGCTCCCCTACTACCATGGTCTGGATATTGGCTAATTTCATGGCATCTTCCGACATCCGGAAGACATTGTAAGGTACATCTGAATCGGACCTATCCAACGGGATAAGGTCCATGCCACAAACCGGGCAGCTACCAGGCTCCGTCTGCCGTATCTGGGGGTGCATGGAGCAAGTCCAGATTTCATCACCCATTAGCTCTGAACTATGGTCATGTTCCGGCGGAGCCTCCCTGTTGTTTCCCCCGAACAGGAGCCAGCCCAGCAACAGCCCTGCCAGCAGTATCCCCGTCATTTTCAGGATATTTTTGTTTTTGTCGTTCATCTTATTCGGCTTTAGAAAGTAAATATGCTAGTTTTGATTGGGCTATGAAGCCCTCCTTTACCTGGGTTGCTATCCCTTGTTGATACATCAGCAGGTCCTGGTTCATACGCAGGATCTCTTCAAAATCGGAAGTGTCATTGCTGTACCCCGTCAGCAGCAGTTTAACAGCCTGTCCGGTGGTTTCTGTTTGTTTTTGATATAACCGCCGGAGCTCAGCTGCCTTTGAAAAATCATATTGTGCCATACTGAACTGAGCATACAGTGTATTTTTCACGGCCTGGATCTCGTGCCCGGCGGCCTCTCCCATCAATGCTGCTTCTTTTTGTGCCGCCTTGTACTTTTTCCGGAATACCGGCAAGGTTACGGACACCATGGGCATGATCGCATCCTGGCCATTCATCTCCAGGTCAGGGACATCGCGCTTTCCAATTATGGAATAATCCACCCCGATCCCGACCATAGGATACGCTGCTTTTTTGGCAAGCTTTTGTTGCACTTCATAGGATTCCTGCTGCCGCTCCAACTGCAGCAGTCTGGGGTTTGATTCGAATAAACTATCGATTGCTATCGGTGTTTTTAAGGAGTCTACCGGTAAGCTTTCAGGGGGAGGAACCGGCGCATTGATTCCCCTGTCCAGCAAGGAATTCAGTATAACCTGCAGTGGCCTTTGTTTTTCCTGCAGCAGCCTGATATTGGTTGTACGTTCATTTTTTTTGATATCGATACGGACCACATCGACCATGCTGCCTTTGGCGTTACTGAATTTATTAAGGGCCAGTTTCCTGTAGGTATCCAATATTGCAAGGTTTTCCTGCTCCAGCCTGATCATTTGCTGCAGCTCATACAAGGCAGCATAGCTTTCACTGAATTTGAAGAATACTTCATTGCGTACATCGAGGTACCGTTGAAATGAGGCTTCAGCCATCAGGTTGGCCACATCTTTTTTTAGTGAAAGCGTCCCGAACCAGGGAAACATTTGCATCAGGTTGAACCGGGCTTCCTGTCGCCCTACCCTGGTCTCTATCATCTGCCCGAAAGCACTCAGGGTCAAGGTGGGGTCGGGCAATGCACCAACCTGTGGGGCCTGCTGCATGGCAGCTTCAAATTCCGAATAGGCAGCCTGTATTTCAGGGTTGTTTTGCACTGCCAGGTCCAGGTATTCTTCCAGCGACTGGGAATTGCCCCCTGTTGGCATCCCAATGAGGATCAACAAAATCCACAGGGCCAAGCCCCGCTTATTAGCCAGTATCAGGGGAGGGGCGGCTAATCCCGTTACTTTAAATAGAACGCGCATCATACATATTTTTTTTAACAACATTTTCTCTCCAGTAGGCCTGCAATACGGGGACAACGAACATGGTCATCAACTGGATGATCATGCCCCCGAAGGTTGGGATGGCCATGGGGATCATTATATCGGCTCCTTTTCCGGTGGAAGTTAGGACGGGCAACAGCGCGATTATGGCCACGGCGGCCGTCATCATGGCGGGCCTGACCCGTTTTTTCCCGGCCAGCAATACAGCTGCCCGCACCTCCGGCACTGTTTTGGGGTCTTTCTCTTCAAAAACCTGATGGATATAGGTCCCCATGATCACCCCGTCATCCGTGGCGATGCCAAACAGGGCAATAAACCCTACCCATACGGCCACACTCAGGTTGATGGGGTGGATCTGGAACAGGTCGCGCATATTGACACCTGCGACATCAAAATCTAAGAACCAACCCTGTCCGTACAGCCATAGCATAATAAAGCCCCCGGCGAAGGCAACAAATACCCCGGAAAAGTGGATGGAAGAAGCGATTATCGTTTTAAACTGGAAAAACAGCAATAGGAAAATGACCACCAAACTGATGGGAATTACAATAGACAAGCGTTTTACTGCCCGGACCTGGTTTTCATAATTCCCTGAGAATTTATAGCTTGTGCCGGCGGGCACCACGAGTTCCCCTGAATCGATCCGCTGCTGGATAAATCGGGCTGCTTCATTGACCACATCCACTTCGGCATAATTTTCTTTTTTGTCGAACAGGACATAGCCCACCAGGAAGGTATCCTCGCTTTTAATCATCTGTGGTCCCTTTTCGTACGTCAGTTCCACCAGTTGCCCCAGCGGGACCTGTGCCCCGGTAGGCGTTGGAACCAGGATCTTTTTGATCTTATCAGGGTCATCCCTGAGTTCCCTAGGGTACCGGACCCGTACCGGGTACCGTTCGCGGCCCTCCACGGTGGTAGTAATTTCCATCCCCCCGATGGCAGATTCAATGACCTCCTGGGTCTTTTCTATACTGAGGCCGTAACGGGCTATGGCATTCCGGTCTATTTCCAGTTGGAGATAAGGTTTGCCAACAATTCGATCCGCGAATACGGCCTCGTGTTTAACAGAGGGGACCTCCTTCAGGATGGCCTCCAGTTGTTCACCAAAATCCTGGATGGTCTTCAGGTCGGGCCCGTATACCTTGATACCCATGGGTGCCCTCATCCCGGTTTGCAGCATCACCAGCCGTGTTTCGATGGGCTGCAGTTTAGGCGCGGAGGTTATCCCTGGAATCCTGGTTACCTTGACTATTTCCTCCCAGATATCGGATGCATCCCGGATATGGGGCCTCCAGTTCCGGAAATACCGGCCCTTTTCATCGGGTACCAGGTCCGCTTCCGCGACCCCTGCTGCCAAGGCATCCGGATTTGAAACAGCCTCCCCCGAATGCAGCACAAAACGGTTATCGCTGTCTACCCTGAACCGTTTGGGCTTCCCTTCAGGGTTTACAATGAACTCCGGTTTGTAGTTGATGATATTCTCATACATGGAAATCGGTGCCGGATCCAGCGCACTTTCCACCCGTCCCATTTTTCCCACGGCGTTTTCTATCTCCGGGATGTTGGCCAATGCCCTGTCGAGCTGTTGCAGGATCCTTTTGCTCTCTGCTACGCCGGCATGGGGCATGGAAGTGGGCATCAGGAGATAGCTGCCCTCATTCAGGGCCGGCATGAACTCGGATCCCAGGCCCGGGAAGGTGTGGATCGCTGCAGACCAGCCTCTGGACTGCCTCATGTTGATCCCCACTTTGTCAAACCCATTGGCGACAAACCCAAAAGTGTTGTTGAATCCAATCCACCCAAGGATCCCCATGAGTATGGTGATGAGTGGGACTAACATGAATTTGCCTTTGTTCTCCAGGCACCAGGCCAGGATCTTTTCATAATAGAAGACGATCGCCCATAAACTTCCCAGGATGGTACCCATTAGGAAAAGGACAAAAATATAGTTGGTAAAAACCGCATTCCCAGCACCCAGGGGCATCCATTCTTCCGTCAGGAAGAATGTGGCAATAAACAGGGTCAATACCAGATTCAGGTGTTTGGTATAGCGCGAATATTGTGGCGGCCACCGATTTTCAAACAGGTTGTTAGCCCCGATCAGACATAATGCCAGCGGGAGCCACATGCCTGTATATACGGTAAGCAGTAGGCCCCCCGCGATCAGTATGATACTCAAAGTCCTCCTGATCCTTTTTTTATTGTAGTGTATGCCAAAAACAAAATGGGCCATGGCAGGCAGTACCACGATCCCTAAAACAAATGCCGCCAGCAGGGCGAATGTCTTGGTAAAGGCCAATGGGGTAAAAAGCTTGCCTTCAGCTGATTCCATGGCAAATACCGGCACAAAACTTACCACAGTCGTAGCCAGTGCGGTGGTCACAGCGGACGCTACCTCCTTGGTCGCCTTATAAATGACACGCGCCAGCTCCTTTCCCCGAACGCCTACATTTTCGGGCATATCGAGGTGCCGGATGATATTCTCCACGAAAACGATCCCAACATCTACCATGACCCCAATGGCTATGGCAATACCGGACAGGGCCACCACATTGGCGTCGACCCCCGCATACTGCATCACGATAAAGGTCATAAGTACCCCCACAGGCAGTAACCCCGATATGATAAGGGATGCCCGGAGGTTGAGCATCAACACCAGGACAACTATAATACTGATCAGCACCTCATGGGAGAGTGCGGTTTCCAGGGTACCGATCGTTTCCTGGATCAACTGAGTCCTGTCATAGAACGGGACGATGGTCAGCTGGCTTGTGGTTCCATCTGCCAGTGTTTTCCTGGGAAGGCCGGGGGCCATTTCCCCGATCTTCTCTTTAACTTTGTTGATGACTTCCAATGGGTTGGAACCATAGCGGGCCACAACAACGCCCCCGACAACCTCGGCACCCCCTTTGTCGAGTACACCCCGACTTGCGGCGGGGCCGAGGCTCACCACCCCGATATCCTTAATGAGAACCGGGCGGTTATCATTTACGGCGACTACCGTATTTTCCAGGTCTTCTGTCTTTTTGATATATCCCAACCCCCGGACCAGGTATTCGGCCTTGTTAAATTCAATGGTCTTGGCGCCGATATCCCGGTTGGAATTTTTTACGGCCATCATGACCCTATCGATCCCGATATTAAAGGCCTTCAGGGCATCGGGGTTCACATCTACCTGGTATTCCCGTACATACCCTCCGACAGAAGCCACTTCAGACACCCCGGAAACCGCACTCAGGGAATATTTTACAAAATAATCCTGTGCGGACCGAAGTTCGTGCAGGTCCCAGCCACCGGTGACATTCCCTAGCGAATCCCGGCCTTCCAGCGTATACCAGAATACCTGTCCCAAACCCGTGGCGTCCGGGCCCAATGCGGGCTGTACACCTTCCGGCAACAGGCTGGGTGACAATGAATTCAGTTTTTCCAAAACCCTGGACCGGGACCAGTAAAATTCGGCCTTTTCTTCAAAAATCACGTAAATGCTGGAGAAGCCGAACATGGAGGTACTGCGGATCGATTTAACATCCGGAATACCCAGCAGCGCGGTAGTGAGGGGATACGTGATCTGATCTTCAATATCCTGGGGTGAGCGCCCCGGCCAGTCCGTAAACACGATCTGCTGGTTCTCGCCAATATCAGGGATCGCATCTACCGGTACAGGGTCCCTGGGTAAAGCACCGGTATCCCAACTAAAAGGAGAGGTGGCAATACCCCAGATAACGATCGTAACCAATACCAGGATGGTCACAAGCCTGTTTTCTAAAAAATATTTGATAATCCTGTTAAGCATACATTGAAATATTGGAATGGAATGGAAACGCTCCAAAGGCCACCAAAGGCCCGGTGCCATATCAAATGAATGGTATGGCTAATTTCAAAGTATGTCTTTTAAATAAGGAATACCTGGTCCAGCGTAAGGATGTCGCGGATCAGGGGTGGTGAGGCGTAATCCCGGAAAGGGACTACTTTATCGTTAAGGGAGTTGAAGGCATGGATGTATGCATACACAAATGCAGCTATAAACAACGGCTGCTCAATACTTATTTTTTCGTGTGATATTTTTAGGTCGTCCTGGCCTGAAACCGCAAGGGTTTCATCACTGCAGCAATGTCCGTCCATAAGGTCAACCTTATCGGTCATGGCGCTATCCATGGACATCATGCCACAGGATTCAGCTTTGCCGAAAACCGAATAATCCACCAGGACATCACCGCAATAATGCTTTTCAACCGTAAAAGAGAAGGTTGAAAACAGCACGATCAGTGCCATGGTAAAGGATGCTATTTTATGAAAAGTGCTATTCATCTGGTTTGGCAAAGTTACATAACTTTTGTTAAATCCATTTTGATTAACATAATTTTAAAGTCGCACTACCCCGGCCGGCCACTGCAAACCGCAATGGTAAAACGCGTACCTCGGAAAGGGCTCCGGCGCGAATGATACATGCCATCCGGATGATGTCGGGTAGCTTGCAGCAGCAATTTAATCCACGCTGGTGCCGGCTTCCTGGGCTTATTCGGTCGTTAACATTCGGATTCCTTTCAGCAGCAGCGGCGTATTTATTATAACAACAGATAAAATCGCAGCCTATTGCCCGGAAGGATTATTTTAGGGCAAGGCGGACAATCCCGCCAGCTGGATTGAGGTACACCATATTCCAGTTATCAATCTTCAGGACCTTACCGGAGAGCTGTACCGGTTCTCCGACTGCAAAAAGGACATGCTGGTTAATCTTCTGGCCCTCTTCTCCTACAAGGATATAATACTTCTTTTCCGGGCTGTCTTCGGTAATAAAAGCAGGGGGGATACCCCCGCGGATACAGTTAATGGCACATTCCCTGTGTGGCTTGCCCTCGCCAGGGTTCATAACCCCAAGATAACATTTGGGATCAATTATCTGCCCGGTAAGTATGGTATCGTTCCGAACGGTAAAATCGAGCAAGGGAATCGCCGGCATTTCATCCGAAAGGATGATATTATCATCCACCCCGGCCAATTCCATTGCCACCTGACCATCACGGCTGATGATCCTGCCTTTTATTGTGGCACCTGCGACGGATTGAGATTCCCTTCCTTTAAATAGTCGGGCCAAATCTGCATCCACACCATGTTTGCCTTCCTTGACCAGCGGATACAATACAACCTGTGGATTTCCGTATTCATCCCTTTGAAGGGTACGCAACATGGGAAAGGGTGATGCCCTCAATTCTCCCTGATATTCTGCCACTTGATCATAATTGTAGGATGACATCCTTATTTTTTTGCTGTTAAAACTTATAAGCGTTATCGCCAGGAGGCCCACTAAGAAAAAGGAGGGCACAAATTTCCGGATAACCGGTTTGTAGGATTGGGGGAGAACGCCAAGCCATCCAACAAAAAAATCACGGTCCGGTTTTGGGGGCCTCTCCATATCCGGGATGAGGACCGGTTCAATCTCTGTGCCTTCCGGCAACGCCTTTGGATTGGCATAGATCCTGTTCCCCCTGAGTTTGAGCTGATAGGTAGCAAGGGTTTCCGTAAATGGCGCCGGTGCCCTGCCATTCGCAGGGAGGTACTGATACCCGTGCCAGGGGCAGGTAATGCAGCCATCAATAATCTTTCCTTCGCCCAATGGGCCGTTCTGGTGTTTGCATACGTTATGCACTGCACTCAGTTTACCATCATATTTAAAGACGGCGATACGTTCACCCCTGATATTTACCATTTTGGCGCATTCCGGTTCAATTTCTTCATGTGTGCAAACATATACCCACCCTGAATCATCCGTCCGGTTCTTCTGAAGATCAAAACGGAATTCTTTCCATCCTGCTGCGATGTGCAACGATAAAATGGTTAGCAACCCGGTCAGCAGGAGACCAAACAGCACCGGACTGTCTTCATATTGGATAATCCCCAGCGCAACGTGCATGATCACAAGGGCATATGCCAGATAGACCATCATGTGAAGTCCTTTCCAAACCCTGGGCGACAGGAAATTGAGCCAAAAATCATGACTAGTAAAGGCCATGAGCATAAAAATTAGATAGGCACAGAATCCCAGGACCTGGAAGGGAAAAAAGATCAGGGAATTATAATGTGTATTAGCCGTAAATACGGAATAGACAGGGTCATAGTCGCTGAATCCATGAAACCATATCAACGAGAAGATGGCATGTACACTGGCCATAAGGAACATAGTGACCCCCAAATGACGCCTGTTGTACAACAATGGTAGAAACCGCCGGTTCAGCCTTGTCAACGGCCCAATTGCCAGAACCAGATGGAGCAGCAATATAGCCAGGGTCCCAAAGGTCCGGATAATTATCGTAGGCAGTATAAGACCTGGATACAGTAGTTTGCTGACCACCATAAAACCGGTGATGTACAACACCAAAAAGAGCAAAATGATCCTATCGTACCTTTTCTTAAAAGGGTTCCACAGAATATGGGTATAACTAACAGACATGGGTCAGGTAAATTTAAGGGTTAGGATTAACTATATTTTGGAACCATCAGGTATGCCAAAAAACAAAGGATCAGTAAGGAACAGGCTAGTAAAAGCCAGACATAAAAATGTGATTTTCTGTATTTTGCGATCATTTTCTCAGGATTTTAGATAGGATATATGGCCATAAGAGGATACTCCCCGGGATTATCAGCAGTTTAAATCCAATCGGAGTGTTTTCGGCGCCGTGGTCCAGGTGGTGAACCCTGAAAAAGACGAACCATAGCGCAAAGACAGCCCCCACCATGAGATAACCGTAGAACATATAGACCAGTATCATACTATTAAAGTTTAAGGTTTGCTCTTAAGACCTGCCATACCGCTCAGTAAGGTGTATGTTTTTTCATCCCTTCAATTTCCTTCCCCAGGAAATAACCAATCAAAGTCCTCAGGATAACCACCCCCGCCAGGCGTATCAGGCCCTGCACATCCTGGGCTACCATTGAATTGAGGATGTCCGAGATGATATAAAAATCCAATCCCAGCAAAATATATCCTCCAATTTCAGGCTTGAGCAGCGTTATTGTATTACCGGGAAATATTGTCGGGGCAATTCCCTTGATTTCAACCAGCCAAAACTTCAGAAAAACCTTAACGAACCCATACAGGAGGATGGTGGCACTGCAGACTTCCACTACGACCGCTATTCTTTTTATGAGATCTTCGATATCCAATTTTCAGGCTTCATTATATATTTTTAATATAGAATCGCGTAACCGGCTTCCGGCCTGGCTTAGAAGGAAATCAATGCTTTCTGCCACATCCCGCGTTGTCACCCATTGGGAAAAATCGGCGTGGGGCATGGCGGATCGCGTTGCCGGGGTATCCATTGTGCTGGGCACGATTACGGATGCTGTAATCCCCTTATACTGTGCATTGATCATTTCAGCCAGGTTCAGCAGCATTTTTTTGGACAGTGTATAAGCAAAGGAAGCGGCACCCTGCCTGGGATCCATAGCTGCTTTGGACCCTACAAGCACAATTTGTCCGAATCCCTGTTTTTCAAAGCGCACGAGCAGGGGCCTGACCATATGGAAGGCAGTTAAAAAATTGATATCTATCATTTTTCGGATGTCATCATCGGCCGTATTCTTAATGTCCCCAATGGCAAAGCCACCGACCAACAGCACAGCCCCGTGAATGATCGATTCCCGATCAAAACATTTCCTGACATAGTTCTCAGCAGCCTGTTCGTCCAGCAAATCCACCACCTGGCTGTAGGCATTCTTCAGGTGTTTGTATTCATCCGGATTCCTTTTTCCGACGATAAGGGATAGGCGGTATCCGTTTTCAACTAATTTCTCTACCACATCTTTTCCCAAATTCCCGGCTGCCCCACTGATAATTATTGATTTTTGCATTTGTATTTAATTTTAAGTTATACCTAAACTATTCTATATTATCCTGGTCTCCTGAAAATAGGGTTTGCATCCTCCCTATATTTCAGGACTTCATAGGTTTCGTTGCCATTTTTATTGCCAGACATAAAGCATTCCATACTGTGGCATTCCCCGTTTTTTCTCCTGTAACTTTTGCGAAATAACATTCCTGCACATAGCATCCCTGAGACAGGCCCGGTAAAGTAGATCCATACGGATGTCCAGTTGCCCGCGTGCCAGGAGGAAGCCACTGTCCTTGCAGGGTTGATGCTCATCCCGGAATACGGGGCTTCAAACGTGATGTAAAAGAATAACAATATACCTACAAAATAGCCTGTAAAGCGGGAGAGCCTTTCATAGTTGCTCAGATGCAATACGGTGAACAACAGGATAAAGGAGATCAGGAATTCAAGGATCAAGGCAATCCACTCTGACCCTGGAACCATCCCTGGAATGGTGACCACATAGGCAATGGACGGATTGGCCATATAGGATGGCAGCAGTACCTTAAACACCCACACGCCCAGAAATCCCCCGGTAAACTGGGCTATGATGTAAAAGCCGGCATCAAATGTGGTAATCCTGTCCATTTGCCAATTGGCAATGGTGAATGCCGGGTTCATATGAGCCCCTGACCGTTTTCCCCACGGAGAATAGATCAATAAAACCGCGGTGATCCCAATTGCGATCCCCATAATGACCCTTCGGCCCATTGCATCCGGCATGTGCTGTCTGATATAGAAATCTGGGTGTTCAAAAAGGATGGCAAACAGACATGTTGCCATCATGAACATCCCGAGTGCCCATGCTTCGATCAGATAAAGTTTCCAGCGACTTTTAAAAAGTTTCCACATAGTATTCTGCAAATTTGAAAAACATAGTACCGTTAATGTACCTCCAACTGTTTATTGGTTGCAACGGCTTTCCCTGTGAGTCCGAAATCTACTAGTGATTTTATCAGACCTGAAAGGGACCAGGCCTGTTGCACAGTGCCTTTTCCAAGATGAGGTTGCGGATTCTTTCCATCAAATACTTCCGAAATACCGTATAAGCAGTTTTCGGTATAAAAATGGAATTTCAGGGATTCAATGGCCACCAGATAATCCTGCTTCACCTTTTCGGTGTCCGTGGCCAGTTTCATTTTCGCAATCCAGTATTCATTCCATAAAAAGGGCCATACCGTACCCTGGTGATATGCAGTGTCCCTGTCCCAAACCCCTCCGGTATAATTTGACTTGAAATGATAATTTTCCATGTTCAGTGTTCGAAGTCCCAAAGGGGTGAACAGGTGTTGTTCAACTGTTTCCATAACTGACTTACTGTCCTTCTCATCCAACAGGGTAAATGGCAAACTCAAAGTATATATCTGATTGGGCCGGATGCTGTCATCGGCAAACTCTTCGGGGTTTACCACATCATTCAAATACCCCTGGTGATTGAAGAAATATTTCCGGAATTGCATTGGAAACTCATCGATTATCCTGATAATCCTTTCAGGAACCGATCTGGATAGTTTTTGGGAAAAATATTGGTATATTCGGAGTGCATTGTACCACAAGGCATTGACCTCAACGGGGCAACCGTGTCTTGGCGTCACCACATATTCCCCTATCCTGACATCCATCCAGGTAAGTTGCGATAAGCCTTCCCCGGCATATAAAAAGCCTTCTCTGGTGGTATGGATATTATATCGGGTACCGTCCAGGTGAAACTGTATTATTTCGGCAAACCGTTCAAAATGATCCCTGATGAAATCAAGGTCTTCGAACTTCCTGTAATATTCATACATCACTATGAATAACCACAGCGTTGCGTCTACAGTATTGTATTCGGGTTCGTCGTTTGGGTTATCGGGAAAACGATTGGGCAACATCCCCTGATTAAGGTATTGGAAGAAGGTTTGTAAGATAGACCTGCTGATTTCCTGATTCCCTGTTGCTATTGTGATCCCCCGCATGGCGATCATAGTATCCCTCCCCCAATCAGTAAACCAATGGTATCCTGCCATAAGGGTATGGCTCTGCGTTGATTCCCGCTTTACGACAAATTGATCCCCGGAAAGTAAAAGGTCATTGAAGAATTGGGAATTTTCAGGACTGGTGAGCATTTTTTGATGAGCCAGGATTTCTTTTTTTACCTCTTCGGGATCGTAACTATACATTTCCCGGTCAGTTGAAAACATTAAGACAACCTTTTCACCAGCTTGTAATGAAACCGTCCAGCTCCCAAGGGCATAGTAATCCTCATGAAAGTCGAGCCCCCTTTTTTTCTCTTCTTCGTATTCCACATTCTTAATCCATTCCCGATGGGCGGAAAAAACCCCCTTCGTGATTTTTTGATACAGGGGAACGGCGCCATTATATGCGTAGATCACTTGCCAGTCATCTCCTGAATCCGTCTGGAAAAAATCGAAATAAGGATTTTCCTGAAAGAAACCATGGTAATCCCGGTGCACAAATTGCGGTTTGAGGGAAAGCTGGATCTGATCGGAACCTTGGTTTACATATTCCACGAATACCGTATTGGACAGGCGTTTTAGATAGATGCTTTTGGTAAGGTTGAAATCCTCATTCTGAAAGGCAAAACTGGGGTAGGGAAAAATGGTATATCCTTTTATATATTGGTATCCCTCAGGATATATGGCATTGGGGTACTGGTTGGTACCCAGTCGGTGCACTATGCCGGAAGGTAAAAGGATTTCTTCGTCAATTTTGCTTATCAGGACATTCCTCCCGGTGGGAGGGTTCAGCGTTGCGACCAATAAGCCATGGTACCTGCGGGTATTTGCCCCCGACACGGAGGCCGAAGCATATCCGCCAGTTCCATTGGTATGTATCCATTCTTTTTCCAAAAAATTATAGACCATTTTCATTGTTATTGATTTAGGTTACTAAAAGGTTGTGTATAGCACTGCCACCTGGCGTTATTATGTTGTTTATCAGCCATTCTGATATTTTGTCCAATTGGCATCTGCTTTTTTCAATAAATCCCTTTCATTTTTGTTCCAGGATTCCAGTGTATTATTAAAATACTTGTTGTAAAAAAGGTATAACCTGCCGCTGATGATCTTAAAAGTCTTTGGGTTAACCTCAACTTTTTCGCCGCTCTGTCCCATCGCATAGGCACACCAGCCTCCATATTCGGGCTGGTAGGCAACAGGGTTCCTTAAAAACGTTTCCCTGTGCGCACGTGAAGAGAACCTGTACCGTATACCCTCAAAGGTGGTTTCAATAGCGGGATCCCCCTTAACAGCCTCATTCTCAAAATACGCCACAAGATCATACCCCTCAGCCGCCAGGTTATTTTTACCCACATTATCCTGGGAAAGGGCCACAGCCGAAATCAGCATGCTCCATAGATACAGATGTTTCATAGTGCATTTCCGTTTAAAATTAAAGTCCGGGAGTTATAGGGCCTTTCCGGTTTCCGTAGGGAAGAACTCCAGGCTCCAAGATTCCAATTCCCATTTTGCTTGTTTCCCATAGCTTACACCTCATAGTATACATGGTCTATCAGTTCTGCCACCACCCCGGTCCACCCGGTCTGGTGGGTCGCTCCTACTCCCCGGCCCGTATCGCCATGGAAATATTCATAGAAAAGGACCAGGTCTTTAAAATGCTCATCCAGGTAAAAATTATCATGGTTATTTACTGGCCGGTGCCCGGATCCTTCCGGTTGGAAAATGCCAATAAGCCGTTTAGACAGTTCATTGGACACCTGTTCCAAATTCATGTACCGGCCGCTTTTGGTGGGGAATTCCACCTGAAATTCATCTCCATAATACTGGTGGTAGCTTTTCAGTGATTGGACCAACAGGTAATTCAGGGGCATCCAGATAGGGCCCCGCCAGTTGGAGTTTCCGCCGAATAATCCCGAAGAAGATTCCCCGGGTTCGTAGGTCAGGCCAAATTCCTGTCCGTTTATGTTGTTGCTATAGCCGTTTTGATGGATTTTGGACAATGCCCTGATCCCGTTAGGTGACAGAAACTCGGATTCATCAAACATGGCTTCCAAAAGTCGCTTCAATCTCTCCTTAGTGGTGAGGGATAACAATATCTTATTATCTTTCATCTCCTCCAGAACCTGATAATCATGTGTCTTTTCCTGATAATCAACGAACCATTCCAGCCGCCTAAGGAAATCCGGCGCTTTTTCCAAGCGTTGGCGGTCCAGCGGCAGGACTGCGAGCAATGTGGTCAGACCAACAAGGGATCGCACCTTAAGAGGAATATAGTTTTTGTCCGGGAGTGCCAGTACGTCATAGAAAAAACCTTCTTTTTCATCCCATGCACCGGTCCAGTCATTTCCTATCCTGTTGAGGGATTCAGCGATATAGGCAAAATGTTCAAAAAATTTGGTGGTGACGTCTTCAAAGGCGGGATCATGGGCGGTGATTTCAAGTGCCATGTCAAGCAGGTTTAAACAATACATCGCCATCCAGGAGGTACCATCAGCCTGTTCAAGGTGTCCCCCGCCCGGGATTGCAGAACTTCTGTCAAATATCCCTATGTTGTCAAGACCTAAAAATCCCCCTTCAAATACGTTTTTACCCTGGCTGTCCTTTCGGTTCACCCACCAGGTGAAGTTCAGCATCAGTTTATGGAAAACCCTTTTAAGGAAATCAATGTCCCCTTTCCCAGATCTGGCCTTTTCCATCCTGTACACCATCAGGCAGGACCAGGCATGTACCGGGGGGTTGACATCCCCGAAAGCCCATTCATAAGCCGGTATTTGACCATTGGGGTGCATATACCATTCCCTGAGGAATAAAATGAGCTGGTCCTTTGCGAATTGTGTATCAACCATAGCCAGTGGTACACAGTGGAATGCAAGGTCCCATGCGGCATACCAAGGATATTCCCATTTATCGGGCATGGAGATGATATCATGGTTGTTCAGAGTCCGCCACTGGCTGTTCCGGCCTGTGCTCCTTGAAGCAGGGGGAGGCACCTGCCCTTCGTCCCCTTTCAGCCATGTAGGGATGTCTATGTTATAGGTCTGCTTCGACCACAGCATCCCCGCGAACGCCTGCCTTTGTATATTCGCCAATTCCCTGTCCGCCGTGACGATCTGGCTGTAGAATTGATCAGCTTCTTTTCGCCGGGTATCAAGGACAGCCAGTGATCTGGCATCGAAAGGGGCTTTCAAACTTTTTTTGGAAAGCCTGAGGTATACTGATATTTCAGCCTTGCCCGGTACCTCCCTGTAATATAATGGAGCAAATTTGGTACCTTCCTGCTGGCCTGCCATCCATTCATAGTCATTGTTGATCACTGCACGATGGAAGGCGTCCTTAACAAAGGGCGACGCATTGGGTTGATCCCAGAGGCGTTCTTTGTTACTCTCGTTTTCCGTAAAAAGGGTTCTGTCTGCCGGTTCAAAATAAAAGTTATAGTTCCCAAGTTCCGAGTGATCCAGGGTTGCATATAAGGATCCTGCGGACTTCTTCAGCCTGATGGATGGTTTGATGTTTTGTATTTTGGGTGTCCAGAGGTTCCGGAACCACAGTGTTGGCAACAGGTATACGGGAGCACTGGCGACACCTCGATTGGCCACGGTTATTTTGATCAGGATATCATCAGGGGTATTTTTGGCATATTCTGTAAAAACGTCGAAATACCGGTTATCATTCAGTACCCCCGTATCCAATAATTCAAATTCGGGTTCCTGCCTGGAACGGTTCCGGTTAACTTCCACAAGTTCCTGGTATGGAAATGAAGCCTGCGGATATTTATACAGGTGTTTCATGTAGGAATGTGTAGGCGTATTGTCCAGATAATAATATAACTCCTTCACATCTTCCCCGTGGTTCCCCTCAGGCCCGGCCAAACCAAATAAACGTTCCTTCAGGATAGGGTCATTGCCATTCCACAGGGCAATGGCGAAACAGATCCGCTGCAGATCATCGGAAATTCCGGCAATGCCATCTTCTCCCCAGCGATAGGCCCGTGAACGCGCATGGTCATGAGGGAAATAATCCCATGCTGCCCCGCCTTCGCTGTAGTCTTCCCGTACCGTACCCCATTGCCTTTCACTCAGGTATGGCCCAAATTTTAACCAGTTGACCTTTTTATTGTAGTGGTCCTGGAGTCTTTGTTTTTCTTTCATCGTAATGATTTTATCAGTAATAAATTCCGGATTACCCATTATCTGCGAAACCGGGATACAGGGACATCCCACCATCCACGAATATGGTTTCCCCATGGATGTAATCGGACAGGTCCGAACTCAAAAAAACAGCCACATTGCCGATATCTGCAGTATCCCCCACCCTCTTGTACGGGATGAGTTTCAGAAGGTTTTCCTCTGCTTCCCTGGTTTCCCAGGCCGCCCTGTTGATAGGGGTCCTGATCGCTCCCGGGGCTATGCTGTTAACGCGGATCTTCATGGGGCCCAGCTCCTGGGCCAGTGATTTCATAAATAGCATGACCCCTCCTTTTGAAGCAGCGTAATTAATGTGTCCGGCCCAGGGGATCAGTTCATGTACCGAACTCATACAAATGATCTTTCCCAATGACATGGATACATCCGCCCGGGGACCCCGTCGTACAAACTCCCGGACGATTTCCTGGGCACAAAGGAATTGTCCTGTAAGGTTTACCCCCAGCACATAATTCCAGTCATCAAGGCTCATATCGAGGAATTTGGAATCCTTTTGCAACCCGGCGTTATTTACAAGGATGTCTACAGTCCCGAATTCAGCGACCGCCGTACGCACCATGGATTTTACCTGGTCCTGTTTGCTGACATCGGCTTTGACCGATATGGCAGCCCCTCCACATTTTAGTATACCATCTACCACTTCATCAGCACCTGCAGAGTTCCCTGCATAATTGACAACTACATTGGCTCCAGCCATGCCCAATGCGAGGGCCGTCGCCTTTCCAATCCCCGAACTGGCACCGGTTACAAGGGCAGTTTGCCCATCAATTCTAATTTGATTCTTTACCATCATTGTGTTATTTAACTGTTTGTTTCTAAAGGTGAGATGGCATCAGCTCGGCCACGGTCCCTTTCCAATTGCTCTTCAGGCGCTGATTGGCTTTGGCCGTAAAAGGGCACGATTCAACGGCGCCAGGATATCCTTAAAATTTTCATTGATAAATGCCCCAACCCGCAAAGCGTTTGCAGCTGTTGTGAGCGAGGGGTTATAAGCACCAGAAGCCGGGAAAAAGCTGGCATCGGCCACAAATAGGTTGTCCAGGTCATGGGCCTTACAATTAATATCAAGGACGGAATTCCCTGGATCCATGCCAAACCGCAACGTACCGCATTGATGGCTGACCCCGCTAATACCCAGATCATACCCTCCCCAATAGACCTCTTTGTATGCCGGATCTATTTTTCCCAATTCCCGGAATATGCCGCGCAGTTTCAACTTCAGGTTTTCAAAGGCCGTAACGTTGTTCTTTTCTCGATGATAGGTGAGCTGTATGGCACCGTCCCTTGTTAACGTTACCCTGTTTTCGGGATGAGGCAGGTCTTCAGAGGTAAGCCAGAAATCAATGGCGTGCTGCGCGATATAGGCAGCGTCCTTTCCCGGGAAAAACTCCTGTCCTGTACTCAGGTAGGTACCCGCGTCATTTTTTCCCATCAATTGGATCTCCCCGAGAGGGAAGTCATTTTTATCTGTCGCAAAATAATAGTCGCCAATGCAAAAATATTTTTGGAAGAGGCTTGTATTCAATTTGTTAGGGGTATAGGCAATCTGGCAACCGTTGATGTGCGCCATATAGTTCCTACCTACCTGGCCGCTGCTGTTTGCAAGTCCGCCGGGATGTTTGTCAGAGGCCGAGCTTAGCAATAAGGCGGCAGAGTTGATGGCACCTGCGGCCAGAACAAGCAATCTGGTATTGAACAGTTGCTTTTTGCCTTTTATATCCGCTTCAACCGCAGTTACTTTCCTGCCGGAACTATCGGTGATGATTTTTGTGACCCGGGCCCCGGTGAGCAGGGTTACCTCAGGATATTCCAGGGCTTTACGGATCCCGCTTGTATGAGAATCCACCTTGGCTTCAGAGGGATCAGGAAATCCATCAAAATTTTCCAGTACGTGAGGTGCTTCCGGAGACCTGGAATCCTGCCCCAATTTCACTGCCATAGGAATGGGATACGCTTGGACCCCTGTCTGATGTAAAAGATTGTACAATTCTTCCGTAAATGGCTCCACCGGGATGGGCGGATAGGGAAAGGGCGGGATATTCCCGGGCTCAAATGGATCCATACCGCGCTGACCGTGGACCGAAAACAAAGATTCCGCCTCGGTATAGAACGGTGCCAATACTTCCGGGCCAATAGGCCAGGCAGGTGAGGTACCTGCATAGTGTACCACTTCCCCGAAGTCCCGGTCCCTTAACCTGAAACTGGCAGCACCGTACATCTTGCTGTTACCACCAACCAAATAATGCGTAAACGGTTCAAAAGGATGGCCATCCCTGTCATACCAGTTTTCCCTTGGTCTGTACCGGCCTTTTACGACCACTTCTTCCATATCCCAGTTTTCTTTTTCTCTTGGGATAAAGTCACCCCTTTCCAGGATTAATATTTTCCTTCCCGAGGGTGCCAGTTTCCTGGCAATGGTCCCTCCCCCTGATCCGGTTCCGATAATGATTATATCATACATATCTTTTGATTTATAATTTTATTGAATAGCGCACTCCCTGGCTCCTGCTCCAGACAGGTACCCGCACCCATTCGCTGCCAATTTATGGGTATACCAGGGGTATCACGGCTGCCGGTCTCCCCGTTTTCAGCTCTATTTTATATAATCCGGTATGGGCAGCCATGTAAAGGGTTTTGCCATCCTGGCCACCCCAGGCCATATTGGCAGGTCTTTCCGGAGCTGTAATTTTGCCCAGGAGTTTCCCTTGGGGTGAAATAATCCATATCCCCCCCGGGGCAGAGGCAAAGATGTTCCCCCTGCTGTCCACCTTTAAACCGTCCAGGGCTTCGTCCCCTTCCGTTTCATTCATATTGAAGAATTCTTCTCCATTTTTTAAAGAGCCGTCCTTCTGCACTTCATAACGCCATATTACCTTGGTATTATGGATATCCCTGATATCCCAGTTGCTGACATAGAGGTACCTTTCATCGGGGGAAAATGAGATACCATTGGGGCCTCCCAGATCCGATGCAAGCAATTTGGTTTTCCCGTTCACTACGGCATAAACCCCCTGATGCGGTGTTTCCTTGTTGGGGTCATCATACAATTCTGGAAGGCCGTATGGGGGATCGGTGAAGTATACTGTACCGTCTGACCGCAGTACCAGGTCATTGGGACTATTTAACCGTTTGTCCCCGAACTTTGCGGATAAAACAGTAACCGGTCCCTTTTTTTCAAATCGGACAACCCTTCGGTTACCATGTTGGCAGGCAATTAAACGACCTTCTGCATCAATGGCCAACCCATTGGATCCTGGTTGTGCGTAATTGCCGATATCAACCCCGGCATATCCGGATTTTGTCATAAATATGGAGACATTTCCGCTAAGGGGCTCGTATTTATAGATCACATTTTCATTCGGATCGCTGAATAACAGGTAGCCATCCGGGTGCCAGACGGGCCCTTCGATGAACGAGAATCCATCAGCCACGCGCGAAACCTGTGCGTCCGGGGATAGTACCTGATCCAGGTCAGGATGCGCCCTGCTTATTTTTCCAACATTTTCCCATTCCGGGTTGATAGGCTTTTCATGGTAAAAATCCAGGGTTGCAGACCGTACCCATATGTAATTATCAGGTAAATCGGCAATTGGCCCGTTAATTCCCAGAACGGCCAACTGAAATTTTTCGCCTGCCCTGGCATTATCTGTCAACAGGACCCTGTTCCTTGAATTGTAACCCGCGATAGCCTGCCCGCCCCTCTCTCCAAATGTTTTGTCCAGTTTTCCATTCACGAAGACTTCTGCATAATCGTCCATGACGATCTCAAAATATACAGTTGACCCTTCAACGGTATTGTCCCCCAGTTTTTCCGGGAGTGTCACTGCTATCCTGTACCAGACAAATGACAGTAACCCGCTCCCTTTCCGTTCATCCAATGATCCCGCTGGGATTATGTCCCACGCTGAATCATCAAATTCAAGTGCGCCCGCCTTTGGCAAAATAGCATGTGTGGTTATTGCCTTCCCGGTTGGGTACAGGTTCAGTGTATCGGATTCAGAAGGTCCAGGTGCCTTGAATGGTTCTTCAAGGATGCCGGCCTCTTTGCATTTCCATTGTGCGCCCACGGCTTCAATCCCCGCGGCCGTTTTCAGGTCCACGACCGCAAAGGATTTTCCCACCGCCAATTCCCTGAATTCCTGTGAATGTGAAATAAGGCTGAAGACCAAACCAATTATAAGTAGTCCGTGTGTTTTCATATTATCAGATTAATCTATTCGATCTGAGCCCCGGAACCTGCCATGGCAATTTCCCTGTCCTGCTCGGCACTTGCTGCCCCACTTACCCCTACGGCGCCTATTACAATCCCCTTATACAGGACCGGTATACCCCCTTTGAGAAAATTATACCCTACCGTAAGCAGCGCATTCCTTCCCCCGTTTACCGATTCTTCGAACTTCTCTGTATCGGCTTTAAAAAGGGCGGCGGTATGGGCTTTTTCAATCGCAACACCTGCGGAAGAAGCAAATGTCCCATCCATCCTGCGAAACATCAGGAGGTTCCCGCCGGCATCCACAATGGCTATGGAACCACCCGGAGCCTTGTTCTCTTTGGCGTATGCAATTGCCGCATCCATAATCTTCTGTGAAGCTTCCGCTGTTAACTGGTAGGTAGGCTGAACCTGTGCGTTTAATGAATAAAACGCCAGTAAAAAAAGCGGGAACCAATTGTATTTTTTCATGTGTATCTCTTTAGTTTATTACTTGTTATTTTCCGTCTATCGGCCAATTTTTCTGTCTGCTGTAATTGATTTTATTTCCTTCGTTTAACCCCCAAATGGGCCATTTAATTCTGATACAGCAAAAGAGCATGTCCGTCAGGATCCCTGGCCAACAGAGCCTTCCCCGAGATGCCGATACCCGGTATTGCTACGTCCACGATCCCACTCGAGACCACGGTGTAATCTTGCGCGATCAGTTTATCATATATATATTCCAGATTCCGGGATTCCAGCATATAATGCCAGTGCCATAAATCGGTGGGTTTACTCTCACTGGGGTATGGTTTCCCGCCCTGAGGCGCCAGATAGTCTAATAATTCCACCCCAACCCCATGGTCTGCATGTAAGCCTGTTATCTGGAGGTGTGCTCCAAACACTTGGTTCAAATGCTCCTGTTCCGGCCCGTAATTTTCACTCTTGCCCCCCACCTTCAAACCCAGCAAACCAGTATAGAAAGGTAAAGACCGGGATGTCCTGTCAATTCCGATTGCCGAATGGTCTATACCCAGGAACAATTTATCAGACGGCTTCTTCCATTTGGCTTTTCCCTTGTCTTGAGGGAATTGGATCAGTTCCAGTACATGCCCTTCAGGATCCTGAAAATAAAACGCTGTAATACCCGAGGCATTTGGAAGGTAGTCCGGAAGGGTTTGTGGCCCGGAGGAAATAAATTGCAGGTCATTTTCCCTGATCACCTCATAAGCCCGATCCATGTCGCTTACCACAATGGCAATATGCTGGAACCACAGATCATTGCTATGAGAATCTACTGGTATCTCCTGGTTTTCCTCTCCTTCAAACTTTACCAATTGCAGGCGTTCTTCTCCCAGTTGCAATACCGCTACCCGGGTTTGGGCTGCCTCAATCCCAAACAACTCAGCGGACGTTTTTGCATCCATATTAAATTCCCCCACCATATTGAATTGAAGGACGTCCTGGAAAAACTTCACCTCATGATCCAAATCCCTAACCGTAAATGCCACACCTGAAACATAGGTGACCTGTGCAGAAACACCTGCCAAGGAGAACAGGGTCATACTTAATGTGAATCGCATCAATTGAATAGTACGGGTATAGCAGTTCATATCGTTTAGGCTTAAAATGAAGTATCTGATGAAATTCACTGGTTAATCGTATTTGGTCTTTTCGCCATGGTGTTTTTCAATAACACCCGGCCAGTATCCATCTGCTTTTTGTTTGTTTTGGACCACATCTTTTTCCCATAGTTCCACAGCGCCTTTCGAATGCTGAAGGATTAAGTTCCCGTCCACAATGGAGAACAATTCGGGGTTGACAGGCCTCCGCCTGCCGCCATCGCTCATGGCATACCCGCAAAAGCCGCCATATAACGGGGCAAACATTCTGGAGTTATCCTTAAACATATCGGCATTCTCCTGGGAAGCAAACCAATAGGTTGCGCCTTCAAAACGAGCCTCGTAGTTTTTGGAGCCTCGTATGGGTTTGTTATTTGTAAAATAGGCCACGGGATCATACCCTTCAATTGCCACCCCATGTTTGTCCGTATTATTATAGAATGCTTTTTCCTGATCAGTGCGGATCTGCTCCCCATGTTCGGAGGAAACTTCCGGCCAATATTTGTCTGCCAGAAGCAGATTACCTGCCGGGTCTTTTTTCCATCCGTCATCAGCCCTTTTATTGTGTTGAAATAACAGGCGACCATCCTGAACAGACCAATAATTAACATCTACAGGTGCTACCCTGCCGAGCGATACGGCGTAAGCGCACCACCCCCCGAACTGTGGTTTATACTTTTCGGGATCTGCTTTGAACATTTCCAAATTGGCTGCAGAAGAAAAGTGATAGGTGGCCCCTTCATATAGGTAATTGTATTTTTCATCTCCGGCCACTGGTTTGTTTTCCGTATAAAATGCTACAGGATCATAGCCATCTATGATGACACCCTTTTGATTGAGGTTGTTAAACTGGCTTGTCGCTTTCTGGGCCGATATATTACATCCGAACAGTAGGATGAAGACCGGTAACAATGCTGTTTTGTTCATGATTTAATTCTTTTAATTTCTTAGTTTAAATGCCTTCCCCGGTAGCGTAATTCTCCGGTAATCAGCATGTGATATCACTTCTAAATCATCCGTATCTCTCGGGATCCTCAGGACAATTTTTGATCGTGATCATAGTGTAAAATTAGGTGCCTGATATCTGAATTGTATGGACTAACCGGGAACGTATATAGACTGAAATGGAATATTAAACACGATACTCCCGGGGGCTTACGCTTGTGATCTTTTTGAACAACCGGCTGAAATAAAGGGAGTCGTCAAAACCCAGGTCGTAGGCCACTTCCTTAATCGATTTTCGTGAAACCCGGAGTTCCCTTTTGGCTTCCGTTGCTACCTTCTCGTGAATGAGTTGTGTAAGGGTGATCCCGAAATATTTCTTCATATACTTGGATAGGGTATTCGGTGCAAGACATAGTTCATTTGCATAAAAAGTTGTTCTTTTTTCGGTCTTGAAATTGTTATCAACAAGCTGTGTGACTCCCCCGATAAAATTCCGCTTCAGCACCAGGGGTGTTTTGACCTTTGGGACAGCGGAATTTTGCATGGCTTTAATGGCCCTCATCAAAAAAATGGCCAAAAAATTCCTTAGGATATCCTTGTCAGGTCTAGTTGAGGCCAGCTCATTACGGATCTGCTGCAGGATGGCAAACACCTCCTCATATTTTTGCTTCTCGTATGCCACCATATTGAAATTATCGGGATTGTGAAAAAGGATATCATTGTACCCATAAGAAAGTTCCTTCTCATCCGGACAATAGAATGCATTGGAATACCGGATACATTCAGCAAGCGTGCCGGCGGACAAATTTATCAGTTGAAAAGGCTGAAATGCCTGGTAGAAAAGTACACAAGGTGCCACAAAGTGCCGTTCACTGATCCCGGTTTGAATGGTCCCTCCACCCGTATGCACCAGTACGATCTTATGATACCCATCTTTCTGGAATTCTTCGGAATAGTCGCACTGGCAATTTTCAATTATTCCAATATCTGTTGTACCGTCTACGGCGTTTCTCAATTCCAGCGTATGTTTAGTTGTTTCCATTTTTTTATACTTATTGGTTCCTACAGGATACTATCAGTTTGCAGCAAAGGTGGAGCCTGCAAGTGAATATCAATTTCGGGATGCTGCCACAGTGGAATATGCAATACCAAAATTGGCGTCAACCAACACATAGTTAAAGTGAAGGTTCAGGGCTATTTTGATAAGTGCCATATGGTGGATGGCATGTTCCAGGTTATACAGCAATTCCCTGTTAAGGGAACTTTTAATATAAAGCGTTCCGGATCCCAGGTCCTGGCGCAAGACTACAGGCCGGTCTGATTTCATTGCCTCAATATGTGCAAGGATTCGATCGATAAACCATATTGCGGAATGCTTATTGGTTTCAATATCTGACCCTCTTTTCCTGGAATCGTATGCTATGATACCATTTTCACCAGCCAGTAAAAGGTTCCTGTAAAAATCCAGAATGTGACGAACGTGCCTGCTTAGAGGCGTATTTGCCATTTCAGATACAGGTGATATGTAATCCCCTGGGGTCAGCTGTTCCAGAACAAATCTCAGAGACAGCAAGGTTTCCCTGTTCATGGCAACCAGCGGGTAACTGCTGGAATCCTCCGTGTCACCAGCAACCGGGTAAGTAGTTAACACACTATGAACCCTTGAAAACAACGGTGCGTTTTGAGCTGCCGTAGCTGGCAGGGCGGCATTTTCATTTACAGCCTCAGGATTATCAAAAATAATAGTGTTCGTTTTCATCATTTTTAAATAAGATTAGAAGATTTACAATTATATTTCCATGGGTATTAATACGGGCTCCGATTCCACTTCCTTCTCGCTCATGCTGAGTTCATGAAGTTTGTGATCTCCATATAATTTTACCAGCGCAGCCACCGACCACGCCTGGTGTATACAACCCCTGCCCGCGGCAGGTTCATCCCCGTCAAAAATTTCTGAGATCCCATGAATGCAGCCTGCCTGATAAAAGTGATCCTCCAGCGGCTTTAAGGCCCGTAGCACCTGGAATTTCGAGGAAACCGAGTATTGATTTACCTTTAAAAATGCCTCCCAGTATTCCATCAGCAAAAATGGCCAGACCGTACCCTGATGGTATGCAAAATCCCGGTTCCATTGATTTCCCCCGTATGTACCAACAAACCGGGGGTCTTCTTTGTCCAATGTCCGTAAACCATAATCTGTCAGTAATCGATCCCCAACCATTTCCACCAGTTTTTCTTCTTCCCTGTGGGTTAGCAATGAGAATGGAAGGCTTGCAACATAGATCTGGTTGGGCCTGAAACTGGCATCGCCGATTCCACCGGGTCTTACCACATCGTACAGATATCCTTCATCTGTCAGGAAATAGTTCCTGAAGTTCCTGGTAAATTGCTGCTTCACCTCTTTAATCTGCATGTGAAGTCTTAAGTCGCAACCGCCACAGAAGTATTCATAAATGCACAGGGCGTTATACCACAATGCATTGATCTCCACAGGGCACCCTATCCTGGGCGTTACCACATGCCCATCCACGAGTGCATCCATCCAGGTAAGCTGCCAGCTTTCCTGCCCTCCGTATATGAATCCTTCGGCTGTAAGTCTGATATTGAAACGGGTCCCGTTTATATGGTACAGGAGAATGCTCTCCAGATCTTTCATGTGGCATTCAACAAAATCCCTATCCCCGAATTTTTGATAATACTCATATAGGGTTACAAACAGCCATAAACTGGCATCAATGGTATTGTATTCAACCTGCTGTCCCCGATGGTCCGGAAATCTGTTCGGGAGCATGCCCTGGTCTAAATAGTTGAAAAAGGTAGCCAGGATAGACCGTGAAACTTGCTGCCTGCCCGTTGCAATGGTAAGGCCCCTCATAGCGATCATGGTATCCCTTCCCCAATCCGTAAACCAGTGGTATCCGGCGATTATCGATTTTGAATTGGTTGAGGCCCTTTCTACGAGGAATTGCGAACCGGCCACGAGGAGATCCCTGTAGTAGCTGTTCCTTACATCGGGGTCGAACTGGGACCGGATGTAATCCCTTGCCTGTCTTTCAAGATCCCTTGCCGGTTTACCGATCATATCCTCTGTAGTGGTGAATATAAGTGAGATCTCCTGGCCGGGTTGAAGTGATGCCCTGATGATGCCGATGCGATAATAATCTTCCCTGAAATCGAGCCCCCGGAACTGTTCTTTAGCCAATTCAACATTTTTATACCAAGCGCGGTATTCGCTGAAGGTACCAAGGGACCAACCCATAAATAATGGCGGGCTATCCGGGTAGGCATGTATTTTAAGGCTCATGCCAGAGTGCTCGTAATAAAAATCGAAATAATTTTCATGAGAATTGCCATGATAATCTTTATGTTCCAGTAATGGATGGAGTTCAAGATCAAAGGATTCCCACCCGGCATTCTTATAGATTACGACTGTGGTATTGCTGCCGGGCACCATGAAGATTTTCTTTCGCAATTCCCAATCCTCACCTTCATAAAACCAGTTGGCAAGAGGCCTGCGATCAAAGGTTTTCAATAATTTGTGGCCCATTGGATAATATGTGCCGGGATATTTGTTTACCGAAAGATCCTCGGATTTGCCGCCTTTATTAACCCGCTCTTCTACTTTGGCTACCAGTACTTTTCTGTCTGTTGGGGGGTTGAGGGAAGCAACAAGCAATCCGTGATATTTTCGTGTATTGGCACCTATGATTGTAGAAGATGCATAACCCCCTATACCATTGGTATCCAACCATTCCATGTCTAATAATTCTTCCGTTTTGTGTCCCTGTATTTTCATTATGCGGTACTTTAATGCTGTGATTTAATTCCCTGTTGTTTGTATCCTCCCTTGTGTGGTTTGTGGCAAAATGGTGAGGAGTTCTGGCTGGTTTCTACGGGCATGTTCCCTCACCGGTTTGATGATCAGATGAATAAACAACAATGCTATATTAGCTCGGGGGAACAAATCATCTCAAATCGATATGGACAAATCATGGTAATTGGCAGTATTCCCAAAAACCCATGCCCGATATTGATCTGGATGGAAAAGCCTCGAAAAACGTGGTGTTGCTGTGAAATGTTGATCTACATCCCATATAGGGCAGGCCGCTCATGCTAATAGTTTCCGGGCTGCCACAGTACAGGCTCCCGGGATTACCGGAAATTGTAGTATTCTTGTACAAGTTTGCATTCATTTTTTTAACAATTACAAATTACTTGTACAAACCTAATTCTGGAGTGTAGAATCTGGAATGTGAATTATTCCAAATAGATTGTATATTTTTCCTAGGATGCCTTCGAATATGTTTTTTTTCTGAATTCGATGGGGCTCATTCCTGCTTGTTTCTTAAAAAATTTAGCAAAGTGACCGGGCTCCCGATAACCGAGTTCATAGGCAATCTCTTCCGAAGTTTTATCGGAGAAAAGCAACAATCGCCTGGCTTCAATAAGGATTCTCTCATTGATAAATTTGAGGGGGGTTTGTTCATTATACTTTTTGAAGAGGCTTAAGAGTGTCTTCGGAGATTTGTGAAGCATCGAAGCATAATCTGCAACAAGGTGTTTCTCCTTGTAATAATCTTCAACAAGGATGTTGAACCGCCTGATAACATCAATCTTCTCATTAGAAAGCAGGGGATCAGGAATGTCATTTTTAACAAGCCGCGTAGATTTAATAAGGATCCTCTTCAGTACAACCCGGAGCATTTCCCCCTGTATCTGGTCTCGTGTTTCAAATTCTTCAAGCAGGATCTGGTACATAAGGATATATTTTTCCTCCTCCATCTCATTAAGTGTTACTACAGCGGGTTGGGACCCCCCGTAAAATAAAATACCCTGACAAGACACCTCCCTGTCATGATCCCTTATACAATAAAATTCGCGATTGAATACCAACGATACGATCCCATTTTGATCCATGTCCAGTTCAATCACATTCATAGGGGTGCAAAATCGTATCTGCGACCGGTGGAGGTTCAGATGGTAGCCATCAACGGTTAAGTTGATATCATTGTCCTTTGCCCAGATGATCTTGTACAATCCCTTCTTTTTTAATAATGACCGGGAAGTCTGGCAGTTGAAATCAGTTACATAGAACATACTGTCGTCTATGTGGTTTGTGTAGTGCAGATTCATAACGATAGCCTGATAGAATTTAAACAAGGGGTATAAATGGAATTTTCCAAAAGGGGGCATCCGGGACCATGAAGTGAAGTTTACCAGGCACTAATCAAGTGGGGACCCTTGCATTAGGATGGGGTACAATACGTCCGTACCTAACGACTCAACCATCTGTCCTTGTTACTCCACCAACAGAGTGGGTGGTAAATCCCGCCTAGGACGGGAAGGTCTTACTGTAAAATGGTTGCACTAATATCGGGGGAGTGAAAAATGTTCGATTTGGAGAATTAAATATAGCTAAAAAATTCGGGGAATCTTCTATCCTGAACTCAAATTTAAGCTATGTGGGACCCATTTATCACATTGGTTAATTAATTGGTTGGATGCATATTGCCTCCTGAAAACCAAATTACATGTAAGGAATACATTTCACAAACGACTTTCGCCGAAAAGCCAGAACGCATGAAAAGGATTCTTAAAGTCTATTTTTTAGGATGGCTGATAAGTTTTTTGGGAAGCTTACCTCTCGGAACCCTGAATATAACTGCATTCCATATCGCAGCGCTGGAGAATATAAAGGAGGCGCTTTTATTCGCCCTTGCGGTTGTCCTGGTAGAAGTAGTTGTTGTTAGGATAACATTAGGGTTTTCCAACACCATAAATTTGAAGAGCAGGTTATTTTCTTATACGCTCCCGGTCGCCATTACCTTACTGCTGTATTTGGCTATCTCCAGCTTCCTTTCATCAAACGACCACACTGACCTGCTTGCTGAACCCTACTTATTTTCCCTGATCAGGTCCTCCTTCCTCCTGGGGTTGCTGCTGAGTATAACCAATCCCATGCATATTCCCTTCTGGATGACATGGAATGGAGTTCTTATCGAGAAACGAACGTTGGATAACGGCCCTGGGATGTACCCGTCGTACCTTTTGGGAATTGGGTTAGGTTCCATTGCAGGCCTGATGCCTTTTATTTTTGCCGGTAAATACATATTTCAGGAATACAGGCAATTCAGTTTTGTCATTGCATTAGGAACCGGAAGCCTGTATTTGATATTTACTGTCTACCTTGTATCGGTATTTTATAGAAATCACGTGAAACTATGGGTAAAAAAAAGGTTCCGCTAAAGTCCCGAAATCATTCAGGAGTTACATGTAATTTTTATAATTTCAGTATATAAATTGAAATAGTGCCACTGATCCTAACAGGAGCATTAAAAATATCCGGGATCGGATGCAAGAAAAGTTTCAACTATGTTGCTTCACTGCATTGCCCGTGGTACCCGGTTGTTCCCCTTATAACCAAAATAACAAATGACTATGTGTACGGTAACCTTCGTGCCGGTTAAGGACAAATTTATACTTACTTCCAACCGTGATGAAAGCAGCTTGCGAACGGCCTCACAACCTGTTGAGCAGCGGCACAATGGTTGTAGACTTTTTTTCCCCCGGGATACCCTTGCCGGAGGTACCTGGTTTGCTGTCAATGAAAGAGGAAATGCGGCCATATTATTGAATGGGGCATTCCAAAATCATGAAAAAACCCCGCCTTATACCCGGAGCCGGGGCAGGATCCTGCTGGATATCATTAGCGCTGAAATTCCCGCCTCAGCGCTGTCTGCCATAGATCTGGACAACATTGAACCCTTTACCCTGATACTGTTCAAAAATCCTGAACTGACTGAATTCAGATGGGATGGTGGCCACAGATATAATGCCCAACTCGATCTTTCCAAAAACTATATATGGTCCTCCGCAACACTCTATATCAAAGAGGTAATATTGCACCGCGAAAAGTTATTCCGGGAATTCCTGCTGAACACCACCCATATCGATGAAGAGTCGGTTATTGGTTTTCATAACAGCAGGAACAATGATTTGGAAAATGGATTTGTGATCAACAGAGGAAACAAGTTAAAAACCCTGAGTATTACCCAGGCTGTGATCCAAAAGGACCAGGTCCGATTAAATCATCTGGATCTCCTCAGCAACCAAAGGCATGCTGTTAAAGTCCCCTTATCAAAGAATTTAAATCGCTGTAGTGAATAATTTGAGGCTTCAACTGCACAAGCTAACACATTGGGAATATTGGCCCATGGAGGTCATTTATTATCCACTGTTCCCCGTGTGGCTTTATTATGCCATAAAAGCGCAATCGTTCTTCTTTTTTAATGCTGCGAATCCTTCTATAAAGAACGGCGGTATGGCGATGGAGTCGAAAAAATTAATTTACGATCTGATACCCTCCCGGTATATCCCTAAAACGCTTTTATTCCACAGTAATACCACGGTATCCCAGATCCTGAAGAAAACCTCTGAAGCCAATATCCATTTCCCCATGATCGCGAAGCCGGATATAGGCATGAAGGCATTTGGGGTGGAAAAAATTGACAATTCCGAAGCGCTTGCTTCCTATGTGGAAAGGATTTCCACAGATTTTTTAATTCAGGAAATGATTGAATTCCCCAATGAAGTCGGAATTTTTTATATCCGTTTTCCCAAAGCCCGTAGCGGATGGATTAGTGGTATCGTTTCAAAAGAATTTTTAACCGTTACCGGCAATGGCCGTCATACGATCTATGAATTGATTACACAGGATCCACGGACGCTTATCCAATTGTCATTCCTGAAAAAGAAATATGGTACGGTTTTGAACCAAGTCCTTCCTGCCGGAACGAAACAAATCCTGGTACCGTACGGAAGCCATACACGCGGTGCAAAATTTGTGGATATCACCAGCAGGATAAACACCAGGCTGCTAAGGACGATCGATTCCATATGCAGCAAGATTCCCGGCTTTTACTTTGGCAGGTTAGATATAAGGTATGCTACTTTTGAAGCGCTTTCCGCAGGCCGGAACTTTAGCATTATAGAAATCAATGGGGCTGGAAGTGAACCTACCCATATATATGATCCGAGGCATTCACTTTTTTTTGCCTGGAGGGAAATCATCAGGCACTGGAACCTGCTTTGCCGGATCAGTATGGACAATAACAGGAATGGTGTCCCATATTTGAGTTTCAGCGATGGCAAGCGAATGATCCGGGAAAACAGGAAATTAGAGGCACGACTTAAAGTGCTATAACTGCAAAAAGGCAGGATCACGGGCACAGGCATGATCCAAAAAGACAGATGCTGGTTACTAGCAAAAAAGTTCCACACGGTGGACTGACTTTAACCAATAGCCCATACCTGTCTGTTCAGAATTACGTGGAAACCGCATATTTGACTGGGAATGAAAATGGCAAAAGGCAAACTTGGGAAACTGATACCGGGCATCTGCTATTGGCTGTGTCTGTATCTGCCCGGATATGCCCAAACCCCGGTCCGGCAATTTGATGAAAAGCATATCGATACCACATTCTATTCCCGGTTCCTATTCCGGAAGGACATTCCGGATACTATAAAATACCAGGCTTTATTGACCCTGTCGTTCTATCCTGAATTGAAGGACCTTTATATAATGCTACGACAGCGGCAAAGGAAAACCCCCCTGACCTCACGACCAAGGATATCGAGTGTTTTCAGAAAAAAAATGAACAGGAGGTATCTTATAACCATCAGCACAAAGTCCAGCGAAGAACTGTCTCCGATCCTCTTCGGCAACCTCCCTTTCAATGCCCAAATCGGGGTATTGGGCCATGAACTGGCCCATATTTCGGACTATAACTCCAAATCTTCGCTGCAACTCATAGGTGATTTTTTGGGCTTACTTGATTCGGGACGTACGGATCGTTTTGAATACAATACAGACCTTATCTGCATAAACCATGGGCTGGGCTATCAATTATACGATTGGAGCAGGTATGTTAGAAGTGCCCTTCATATCAATCAGTGGAGAGGCGTTTCCGATGGCAAGCCATCTAAGGGAAAGGATGTTCCCAAGGAACGATATATGGATCCGGAAACTATTGAGGCTTATATCCACGCCAATCCTATATATAGGCAGGGAGAGTGAATATTCTACAACACCAGAAACATACCGATTGCCTGGATAATGGGCTTAAGCCAGGATGCCAAGTGCCTAAACCGCTTAAAATTTCTTCTGTGCTGACCCCTTCACAAATTTAGTATGTAGTTCTTTGTAGATAACCTTAAAAACATCGTATCATACTAATTTTTTACTAATTATATTCTTATATTTACTGGAACAGTTTCCTACTGATCAAAGAGTTCTCCCTTAGCACGTTTTAAGATTGTCGTTTTGCATACCGATCCTTTCAGGATTGATGCACGGTTCCCGTATGGGCTGTATAAATCGGATTGTGAGCAAATCATACTAACATTAAAAAAGATTTTATGTCTAAATGGGGACCGCTTCAACAGCGATTCGAAACAGCGCAGCCGCGAAAAATCCTGGCCCTGGACGGCGGGGGGATCCGGGGCGTTTTAACCCTTGAAATTCTGGGTGAGATTGAGGGGCAGTTAAAGACGCAACTCCGGAAAGACGATTCGTTTCGCCTGGGTGACTATTTTGATTATATCGGTGGCACCAGTACAGGAGCAATTATTGCAGCCGGACTATCCATAGGCCTTTCGGTAAAAGAGCTGATCAGTTTTTACGAGTCCAAGGGGGAAGCAATGTTTGATAAAGCTTTCCTGTTAAAGCGGGTCAAATACTTCTACAATGACGGGCCTTTGCTGAATGAATTGAAAGCCACTTTCGGTTCGGGGGATATCGATTTAAAAAACGGCATTTTTAAGACCTTGCTGCTGATCGTGACCATGAACAGGAGTACCGATTCTCCCTGGCCCATCAGCAATAACCCCAATGCAAAATACAACGATCCTGCAAGGCAAGACTGCAACCTCCGGATCCCCTTATATCAACTCGTGAGGGCGAGCACGGCTGCCCCGGCCTATTTCCGGCCGGAAACCCTGCAATGGGATCCCACCAACCCTGAAAAAACCTTTGTATTTGTAGACGGGGGGGTAACCCCCTATAACAACCCTGCATTCCTCTTGTACCGGATGGCCACCCAGCCTGCCTACGGCTTAAACTGGCCAACGGGGGAAAAAAACCTGATGATAGTATCCGTAGGAACCGGTGCCGCACCTTCCGAAGGGGTGTATGGCCACCTGCTCGATACGCTGAAGGAATTACCCGGGAATTTGATGTATGCCATGCAGGTTGATCAGGATATCAATTGCCGTACAGTGGGGCGTTGCGTTTACGGTGCCTCCATCGACAGGGAACTTAAGGATATGATCCCCATGGATGCCGATGGCAATATCTTAGACCTTGAAACGGATGCAAACCGCTATTTTCGGTATATGAGGTATAATGCAGACCTGAGTCCGACAGGCCTGGCCGAGTTGGGATTGCCACATATAAATTCTGATGAAGTACGGGAGATGGACGCAGTTCAAAACATACAAAAATTACGGGAAATCGGAAAAGCAACAGGCAAAAAGCAAGTGTCGGTCAGGAAGCATTTTACCGGGTTTTTATAATTGGTTAATTATCTGAAGGTGTATGGAACATTCCATAGTATTTACAGGGCATATGCTGGACCAGCCTGATAGAGTTAGAGAGCGATTTCCGGCAGCGAAATCAAATAAGGTAAGGTCAAAAATAAAGGATCATCTAACCCGGCTACAACAAGCTTCCAAGGATGTTCATACAGGAATAGCCGGGGGGGCATGCGGCGGGGATATCATATTCCATGAACTTTGCCTGGGACTGGGGATCCCATCCCGGATGTATCTGGCGCTGCCTCCCGAAGAATATAAAAAAACATCGGTTTCCTTTGCCGGTAAAGATTGGGAGGAACGCTTTGACACGCTGCTTCAAAAGGTACCCTACAGTGTGTTGGCGCTTACCAAAGAGAAAGAATCCGACTCCGTATGGGAACATGCCAATACATGGATGCTTACGGAAGGACTGAAAAATGGCGGGGGGCACATGACCCTCCTGGCACTATGGGATGGAAAAGGCGGAGATGGCCCTGGCGGTACCGAACATATGACGAAGATCGCCCGGGAAAAAAAAGCGGAGGTTCTGGTCATTGATATAAACAAATTATAAGGAGATAAATGTGAAATCAAAACAAGGATATAATGGCAGGTGAAGGTATAGATAAGAGTAAAAAGATCTGTTTTGTAGTAATGGGATTTGGAAAGAAAACGGATTTTGAAACAGGCCGTGTGCTGGACCTTGATAAATCATATAGAAACATGATCAAACCTGCAGTGGAAGGAGCCGGACTCCATTGTATCCGTGCTGATGAGATAGTACACTCCGGAGTGATAGACGTACCCATGTATAAGCAATTGCTTAATGCAGACGTTGTGGTGGCCGACCTATCCACCTCAAATAAGAATGCGTTTTATGAACTGGGCGTCCGGCACGCACTACGTCCCTATACAACAGTTGTTATTTGCGAGGACGGCATCAAGGCCTTCCCTTTTGATGTAAACCATGTGACTATACGCAAATATCATCACCTGGGAGAGGATATCGGTTTTGAAGAAGTGATGCGATTTCGCGATGAGTTAACCAAAGCTATAATAAGCATTACAGAAACTGATCCACGGGCTAAAGACAGCCCCGTCTATACATTTTTAAATGACCTTATCCCACCCTCATTTGAAGGATCAAACATAGAAGCACTGAATAACGCTATTGAAACCCGTGCGGTTTCCGGGAAGGAAACACCAGTAAAAGTCGCTGGAAACACTGATAAGTACCCGTCAGCCGATGATGGATCAACTGCACATGCGGAAACACACAGCGTCCTGATGCAGCAAGTAGATGAAGCGCAAAAAAAAGGGGACTGGATAAGCGCCAAGATTAAATTATCAGTCATCCGGGAGGCTATGAAACATGAGAGTGTAAAAAATGAGAATGCTGCAACTGATGATTCAGATGGGCAGCCTGAAGATCCCTATATACTGCAGCGCCTGGCTCTCATCACCTATAAAAGCAAACACCCAACGGAATGGGATGCCCTTATGGAAGCGAAGGAATTGCTTAAAGCATTGCAACCCGTAACTTCCAATGACCCTGAAACACTCGGCTTATGGGGTGCCGTCCATAAAAAATTGTGGGAGTTAAGCAAAAATAAAGCCTACCTGGATGATGCGGTGCGTGCGTATGAAAGAGGATTTTATATACGAAACGATTACTATAACGGCATTAACTATGCCTTCCTGCTAAATGTCAGAGCAAACGAGGCAACAGACCGGGCCGAAGCCATTGCAGATTTTGTTGAGGCCAGGAGAGTGAGAAAGGAAGTACGATCAATTTGTGAGCAATGGCTCGTGGATAATGCCATTCCTCAGCAGGATAAACTGCCTTCTGATGAATTGGCTGTTTCGCTTTCTTCATGGTACTGGGTTAAAGCTACATTAGGAGAAGCTTACATGGGCATGGGAGATGATGGGAATGCGCAAAAAGAGTTACGGGAAGCATATGAAAAGGCACCCCAGCCATGGATGAAACAATCAACAGAAGAGCAACTAGCCAAGTTGAAGCCTCTGCTGGAAAATTCACCATTAAAATATATAAATAATGAGGTGTAATCTGGTTGCATATGAATTGTTGAACATAAATGTAAATGTTTCTTGCTTCCAGGATACGAGTGGTCTAAAAGATATAAAAAAACCTATCTCAGCGACTTATAAGGGTTTTTATAACTATAGAAAAACAGGTGGGTCCCTGATGGTTTTAGGGATACCGGGATGGATTTAATGATGAGCCGGCCAGGCTGCCATCTGTGTATTTCAAGATGTACCATGTAAATCTCTGCAGGATGTTTGTTTCGAAATGGCCGGAAGTCCTGCTGAATAATTGTTTAATGCCGACAGTATGTCTAATTACCTTTATTTCCAACACAGCGAAATGTCCTTGCTACAGCGGTATGATGCAGAGCAGGTACCCGGGGAAGGTTATGTGATCAATGGACGGGAAGTCTGGCGGAGCTTACTGGCACGCTTACTTGCTTTCCTATACCCTTCAGAAACTGAGGTTAACCCGGACAGAACAGCCATCCGGAGACAGACGATTCATGAACTGATAGAACTTACGGATAACCGGGGTAGCAGCAACTTTAACAGGGATGGGCGGGACCTGTATGATCGGTCCACGGAAGAATTGATCGCAACGGTATTACTCCTGCGGTTGCGTAACTCATACGTGCCCCTCCCCGGGAACAGCTGTCCCCGTTTATTCATTTCCCACAGGTGCGTAGACAAGGGCATTGCCCTCCGGATTGCAGCATTAGCCCAGGAAAATAATTTTGCCTTTTGGCTGGATATACTCGATCCGGATCTGAGAAGCCTTAACGGGAGTGCGTTCCCTGAAAAACTGATACCCCTGATGACCGCCTGCATCATTGAAATGGCACTGATCAATTGTACCCACCTACTTGCCTGTATGACGGAAAATTCGCGCGGGAGCCTGTGGATACCGTATGAATATGGCAGGGTTAGGGAACTTCCGGGGTTTACGGTAAATACCTGTGCATGGCTGCATCCGGATCTGCCATCGGGGGATGTTGCGGAATATATGTTGTTAGGTGAGATCGCGCAGACTGAAGTCCAGATCCGTAACTGGTTAAGAACAGAAATGAAATGCATCGGCAAAGGCTACTGTGCCCCCGTCCGGGCGGATGTTTCTGCAATGGGGGCGGTAGACAGGTTACCGGAAGAAAACACAGCAGAGCTAGAAAGGAAACGGAAAGAATACATGCAATGGCTTGATGATGGAATGCCTTTGCAAAAACCATTGGCAGTGCCAAAAAAAGCAATATTTAAAAGCAGGAAAATAGAATGACATGAAGATATTCATTGGGTTTGGTTATAATCAGAAGGATCAATGGATCAAAGAACTTGTATTTCCATTGGTACAGGCTTTTGATGGCCAGATTTTGACCGGGGAAGACCTGCATGGAGAGGTGATTTCCCAGGGCGTCATAGACAAAATAAAAAAATCTGATGGGGTCCTGGCTTTTTGTACGCCCAGGGACCCCCTGGCATCGGGTAAATTTACGACCCATCAATGGGTACGTGATGAGCTGGTAACTGCCCTGAATAATGGCATACCTGCCATCGAAATCCGGGAAAAATCCGTTGACGGTCAGGGCGGTATTGCCGGTGACAGGCAACGAATAGAATTCGACCTTGAAAACAAGGCCCAATTGTTGGTTGACCTGGCGAAAATGCTCTCCGAATGGCGCCGTAAATTAAAAGCCAGGCGATTTTTTTTATTGCCCAGGGAAATCTGCCAGGCGGCAAGGCCATTTATCAATAAAGAAGAACTAAGATGTACATATCAATTTATGGACGGTAGTACAGAGTCTAAAAAATATGCGGGAAAACCTTTTAAATATGGTCAGGGTTTGTGTGTCGATATCTACAACACACCCTCTGAGAATGCATTGGTTCAGCTAACCCTTTCGGGCCCGGAATTTGAATGGTCATCCGATTACGAGTCAGTGCAGTTACTTTCCATTAACCTTCAAGAAACATAAATGATGAACAATAGCCCGTCTAAATACAAAATAGCACAGGATTTCCATTATGAGGGTGACGATTGGTGGAGTTGGTGGTTGTGGATCGAAGCGAACCCCGCAGATCTGAATGAAGTGGACCATGTGGTATATACGCTGCATCCTACTTTTCCACAGCCCGTAAGAAAAGTGCGCGACCGGGGTTCAAAGTTTTTGATCAAAACGGAAGGCTGGGGAACTTTCCGGATCTATGCAAAGGTGGTTCTGAACGACAGGAATGAAATCGATCTGACACATGAACTGGTTTTACACTATCCGGACGGGACCGAAAATGTAGAGTAGCCATTTTAGTCGGTATAGTCTTTACATCATTGAAGCATTAATAACCTTATTTCAGCATATACTAACAATAAAATCAAGTAAAATGGGACTTCCTAATCAATTTAACGACATTATTAAAAAGCACCTCAATGTTTTCGCGGCCTGGATGCCAATTGTAAATCAATATAAACTGGGCGATTATGGCCTGATAGCAGATGGGGTATTTGCAAAGCTCGGCAACATCAGCGATGATTTTAAGGTTTCGATAACCGAAGGATCCGGGTCTGCGGCAAGTATTGACTTTACCTCAGCAGGCGCACGGCTGATCAAGCTGGCGGGAGGTGCCGAGGTGGACGCTATCCCTGCGGGGGAGGCAAAAGCAACGGTTGCCATTGAATTCTCCCAGGAGAAATCCTTTTTGGTAAAATCCCCGGAAATTACGGTAACCACGATCGACAATGTAAATGAAGTTGCAAAAAAGCTCATGGAAAGCGGTAGCTGGGACGGCAAGTGGAAGGTGGTTTACCAGGTTTACAATGCCCTCGACCCCGTAATAGTTTCAACCATCGATGCCGGGACCAAACTCAATTTCAGTGGGGACGCAACCGCCCTCGGCCAAATGAAACTGGGCAGTGCAGGTGTGAACCTCGATACCAATAAATCCCTTGGATTGAATATCAATGGTAAAAACGGGGTCATTGGCCTGGGATTGTTCCGGATAAAATCGAACATCTTCGGGGGGAAGAAAAAGGTGGCTATCCTGGGGGATGAGATGGAAGATGAAGCGCAGAACGATCCTATCTTCCTGGAACCCGAAGATATCACAAAGGATGATTTATAGAATTACTGCTGCATTTCCCCCCTGGAATGACAATTAAAAGTAGAACCTAAAAATTAACATTATGAAAATCAACAAAGAAGACTTGCCCATTATGATGCAGACGCCGGATACAATAATGCGTAACAAAGCAGGATTTGGCGGGATGACCATTGCCTATAATGAAGTCCCCAAAGGAACCGACTTTAGGCCCTTGTTGCAGGGATTAAATAACGATAGTTGCCATTGCCCGCATTGGGGATATATTATCAAAGGACAAATACGGCTGATATACGACGATAAATCAGAAGAGGTGGCCCGGGCCGGGGATGTGTTTTACTGGCCTGCTGGTCATACTGGGATTGTAGAAGAAGATGTGCAGTTTATTGAATTCAATCCTTCGAAAGAGTTTGGGGAAGTAATGGAACATATTGGCAAAAAAATGGCTGCATCAGGAGCCTGAATACGATCATCCGGGGCGAAACAGCATGGCAGGCTGCCTGTACGCCCCAGTGGTCACTAGCCCAAAAAAATTATGAAGTCGTTGATAATTGGCATAGCACGGACGGGATCCCCGCACAATTTTGTATTGAATGAAGATACGAAGTACATTGCCATGTGCGGGACCAAACCGGAAGTGACCTTTTCCATCGATTGCGGGCAATCCGATTTCCTTAAAATGATCAATGGCCTCCGGTACAACGACCCAGACCCGGATTCATCCATGCGGGCTATTTCATTTTTTGAAAAGCTTACTTCCCGGATATTCCATGACCTCAAATACCTGAAAATCGAGGCAGGGGACCAGGACGCCATTCACATCCGCCTGGTAACCACCCCCTTTGAACTGGCCCAGATCCCTTTTGAATTTGTCCCAACACCCGAAGAGATTGCGGGGGGGCTAAAAATACCCATGGTTGCCCACCCGGAACGAAAAATAATGCTGACCCGGGAAGTACGGCAGGAAACAGAAACCAATTATACCTGGCCGCACCTTCCCAGGATACTCTTTGCCTGGGCCCAGCCCAATCCGGAAATGCCCGTCCCCTACCAGGAACACCTGGCAGTGCTTGAAGCTATTGTCTTGCCCTTTTGCACCCCGGAAAAAAACAGCCCTGTCCCTCAGGCCGACCTGTCCCAATTTCTGACGGTAGTGCCCAACGCCTCCGTAACTTCCATACAGAAGGTTCTGCAACAGGGAATTGAGGCAAACAGGACATATACCCATATCCATATCCTCGCCCATGGCGGGCAGACACTTTCATACGGGGTTACAGAATTCCGGCTCCTGCTGTGCCAGGCTGGTTCCGGGGACACCGTACATAAGGTAACCGGGGATCAGCTTGCAGATGCACTGGTCCAGGCACCACCTGGTTCTACACCGGCTGTGGTGACGCTGGCTGTTTGTGATAGCGGGCATATTGGGAATACCATTATGCCCAGTGGCAGCCTGGCGTACCAGTTACATTCCCGGGGTATTCCCTGTATTTTTGCATCCCAATTTCCCCTGACCCAGGCAGGTTCCGTAATCCTGGTCCAGGTCCTCTACAGGCAGTTGCTTAATGGCATTGATCCCAGGATGGCCTTATATGAAGCAAGGATGGAATTGAGGAAAGAGCAGAACCACGACTGGGCAAGCCTTGTTGCCTATTCACGGTTCCCGGAAGACCTGGAGGAGCAGTTGGGGTGGGCACGGCTGAAACAACTTTTTGGTTCCATGAAGACCACCAATGCGTGGGTTGACCACCTTTTTAAGTACTGGGAAAAACTGGAGGACGGCCAGAAAGAAAAGGCCCTGAACGACACGAAAATAAGGCTTGAAGGATCCATATCCGATTTGGCAGCCCACCTGGATCCAGTCAGTCAACTGGAAAGTACCTTCCCTTCAGATTCGTTGCAAGCGGAACATCTTGGGTTACTTGGGAGTGCCTATAAAAGAAAATCAGAGTTCCAGTACCGGCTGATCTCCTACAAACCGACACAAAAATCGAACCTGCTTACCGCTTCAATGGAATCCCTTGAAAAAGCCAGGAATTATTATCACTGTGGCTTACAGGCCAACCTGTCGAGCCATTGGACTACCATTCAATACCTATCCTTAAAGGCCATAACATCCGGATCCCTGCAGGATGAAATTGCGTATTGGTATACCGCAAAGACCATGGCTGAACGGGAGGAACAAAAGGCAAAAACCGATGAAGACAGGCTTTGGTCATGGGGTTCGCTGGCTGAACTGTATTTGCTGCAACCACTAACGGGATTATCGGGCAACGCCGGGGAAGCGGATACCTCCCTGAAAACGGCTGCCGGTTACCTTCAAAAAATGGCCGAAACAGTGGCTTTCATTCCGGTAAAGGAATCCACCGCCCGGCAATTGGAACGGTATATTCACTGGTGGCCGGATCTGTATCCCGGAAAATTTCCACAACCCCTGAAGGAACGGGCGGTGGTGCTCCGGGCGCTGCTACCCACCCTGGAGCAGTTATTGGGTGGCTAAATGCCGATATTGTTTTAATACGGAAAGCATCGGGCCTCTTTTTTAGGTAAAAAATCCCGTATGTATCAGAATTTTCTTAGATTTAAGTATCCATTAAATAAGGTAGTTCTGTAATCGCCGGCCGGGACGTGCCCATCCTGTTCCACTAACATCATAAGGTCGTATAAGGACAACGTCCTGATTTGTTCCGGGGAGTCCGGAGTTTTCCAAAATGGTAGTGCACCCTGTAATTATTTTAGGCAATAGAACGCTTCCCCCCTTTTGAAATTTGATGTAAGCTAGTTTTTGGCTATAGGGGTTCCTGCCCCTTTTATATAGTAAATTATAATACAAGATACGTATGGCCCTTATACCTGGTTTTGAGTACGATATTTTCATCAGCTATGCACATGTGGACAATGGAACCCTCAGCGCGGGACAAAAAGGCTGGATCGAACATTTCTATGCACACCTTAAGCAATTGCTCGACAGGCGTTACGGGCGCATGGACATGATAAAAATATGGTGGGATGACAAAAAACTGGATGGCACCAAACTCTTTGATGAATCCATTCAATCCGGTATAGAGAAAGCCGCCATCATGATCTGTATTGATTCCCCGGGTTACCAGAAATCCCAGTATTGTCTTCAGGAACTGGATTTATTTTACCAAAAAACCAAAAAAGAGCCGGCGGGTATAAAGGTGGGTGATCAATCCAGGATCGTACACGTGTTGCTCAACAACATAGATTATAAAGAATGGCCAACGCCTTTCTCCGGCACCACGGGATTCCCGTTCCACGATGCCTCTGAAAAAGAAGATTTCGGGGACCCCCTGGAACCCCAGTCTAAAAAATTCCAGAAGCAGATGCAGGATTTCAGGGATGCCCTTTGGAACCTGATCACTGAATTCCAGAAAAATATGTCTGGTAAGCAACCCGCAATTGAAGGAGAACAGGACAGCGGGAAATTCACCATTTTCCTGGGGGAGGTCGCAGACACCCTCCGGACCCAGCGCAAACGTACCATAGCGGAACTGGAAAAGCAAGGGTACCAGGTCCTCACGGGCATCCCGCCACCGGACTCCCTGCAGGCACACCGCGAGGCTACAGCAGAAGCCGTGAAAAAAGCAGATCTGGCCGTACACCTGCTGGATCGGTATCCAGGCCGTGAGATTGTAGGTGCACCAGAATTCTGGTATCCCCAGCAACAAGTTGAAATTGCACTCGAATCCCCTGTCCCCCAGATGATCTGGCTGCCGGCAGAAACGGAACTGGCCGCCATAGAGGAAGAAAGCCATAAGCGATTCCTGGGGAACCTGGAAAGGGGGAAGTCAATTGATAAACCGTTTGAATTTGTACGGGGGGCCAAAAGTACGCTGGCAAAGGAAATTATCGACCTGGCAGCGCAGCTCAGGGCCATGCAAACCAAACAGCAATCGGAAGCGGGCAATGTACAGGTATTGCTTGATACCCATTTCAATGACCAGTTATATGCCCTGGAATTAAGTAAAACGCTAATTGAAAACCAGATACAACCCTTTATCAATCCTCAGGAAGATGATCCCCGGAAAAATATCAATTTGCTGGGCAACAGGATCAGCCAGGTAAGAAAACTGATATTCCTGTACGGAAAAGTCTCCAAGGAATGGGTCCTTGAACGCATGAGTGCCGCACTCCAGCTGATCATTACGCATAACTATCCTATCGATGATTTTTATATCTACCTGGCGCCCCCGCATAAAGACGCAGATGACCTGGTGCTGAACCAAAAATTCCTGAAGATAAATGTTGTTGACAGCAGCAATGAAAAGGCTTTGGATAAAGACGTGATCCGCCAATTCCTAACCGATTTAAAATCCAGCTGAATGGCAGCCCCAATTAAAAACGGCACTACACCAGGCCCCGCACTGAGCAATCCCTATGTGGGACTGAGGCCTTTCGATATCGATGAAAGCCTGCTGTTCTTCGGGCGTAATGACCAGATCCTTGAACTGCTTCAAAAGTTGCATCTTCACCGTTTTGTGGCTGTTGTGGGAAGTTCAGGGTGTGGTAAATCCTCACTGCTCCGCGCCGGGGTAATTCCTGCGTTGAAAGCAGGTTACCTGATCCAGAATAGCGACAACTGGTGTATCTCCATCATGAGGCCAGGCCAAAGCCCACTTTACAACCTGGTGGAAGCTATCCTGGAGCAGCTGGACCCGGATTTTGAACTGGAAAATATCCCTTCAATCATAACCCGTATACGGGAAGAAGGTTCTGCAGCCTTTACCAACCTTTTGTTACGGTATCAAAAGGATTCCAATCAGAACTTCTTTGTACTGGTAGACCAGTTTGAGGAATTATTCCGATTTGCCATGGACCAGGGCAATACGGCCAAAAAGGATGAGGCTATTGATTTTGTCCATATCCTGTTGGATCTAACAGAGCAAACGGTTATACCGCTGTATGTGGTGATTACCATGCGTTCTGATTTTTTGGGGGATTGCACCCAGTTTTCCGGATTGCCGGAAATCATGAACCACAGCCTGTTCCTGGTTCCCAGGCTGAACCGGATGCAGCTTAAAATGGCCATCACCGGCCCCGCAAAACTGTATGGCGGGGTACTCAATCCTGCCCTTACCTCCCATTTATTGAACGTGGTGGGTAAGGTTAAAGATGAACTGCCCTTGTTGCAACATGCCCTGATGCGTATCTGGGATCACGAGAAAAACCTCGATAAAAGCGGCGAGATGGACATGGATGATTTCCAGGGGATCGGGGGTATCGAAAAAGCACTTTCCAAACATGCCGACGAAGCCCTGGCCGGGATGGATCAGGAGGAACTGGCAATGGCAAAGACCATATTCCAGGCATTGACCACAACAGACGAACACGGTCGCAGGACGAGGCGCCCCGTCTTGCTCAGCGACCTGGAAGCCCTGACCGGGGCAACTAAGGAAAAGCTGCTGGAGATCATCCATCGGTTCATCGACGGCAAACGATCTTTTCTGATCGTTAACAATATTGCCAATACGGAGGATAAAGTAATTGATATCTCGCATGAAAGCCTGATCCGGCAATGGGAACAGCTCAACCAATGGATGGATGAGGAATCAGACTCCGCATCCAATTACCTGCGCCTGCTGGAGGCCGCTGCCCTGCACGGCCAAAACAAAAAGGATTTCCTGACAGGCAGTGAGCTCCAGATAGCACTGAACTGGCAACAAAAATTCAACCCGGTGGCCGTGTGGGCCAACCGATACAAACCAGGTTTTGAAGCAGCCATGGCCTACTTGGAAGAAAGCAGGAAGCAATGGATAGAAAACGAACGCCTGGAGAAGGAAAGACAGGAAAAAGAAATAGCGTCCCGAAAAAAATTGCGTTCCCTGGTTATTGGAATGGTCGTTTTGGTTGTGGTTGTAGGGTTCGCGTTGTATGCTACCTATACCGCCAATGAGATTGCCAAGACAGCCAATGAGGTTGCCAGGCTCAACGAGTTACGAATTGTGGAGGCTAACAAGGAAAAGAACGAAGCGCTGCAGCAGTTAAAATTATTGGAAGGTGCCAAGGATTCGATCCAGAATATCATCGCACAAGTGCCCAGTACAGATTACAATACCAAAAACAAACTGGAAGAAGTTTCCCAGCAGGTCGGTGGCCTTATTACCACCACCAGGAACAAACTGGACACTCCCGTACAGAATATCGCTGATAAAGACCAATCCGAAACATATAACCGTAAAAAAGAACTGCAGCAAAAGATTGACCGGGATGTTGGCAACCCCAAGGTCATTTACGGATCGCTCTCAACGCTTCAGGAAGGGAGCATCGGCAAGCTTTCCCCCCAGGAATTGGTGAATACTTTTTATTTCCTCAACCAGACCAGCAAGGAGGCCTGGACCCCGGATATGCTGGATTATGCTTATAAAATCCTCCAGACCTTAGAAACCAATATCCGTAGCGGAAAGATCAGGATTGGCCCGCAGGCTACAGAGGGAATGAGAAAATTCAAGAATTATATACTTGAAATTGAAAGCACTTCGAAAAAGCAGTCAAAAAAATAGAACGCTGCCCGGAATCCGCCCCCCCAGCGGCTTCCTAAAGGCATAAGCTCCCCCGCAATAGTAATTAAACTTAAAAAAATGCATCATGAGCACACTGCTACTTGGAAATTGTGATTCGGGCAAAAAACCCAATGAACCAAAACAATTCCTGAAGCCCTATCATATGGATGGGCTGCTTCTCAATGTACAATCCTTCAGGGATGATGACAACACAAAATGGCGCCGCTTCAGCGAAGCCCCGGGAAACCAGGTGGCGGAACTGCAAGCCTTCCTGAAAGCCGCAGGATTTATGCCCAGGGCTACTGCAGACGGGGTATTCGGTTATGTGACCCAGGCCGGAACACGCTTATTCCAGGAATACGTGCGAACCATAGAAGGAATTAGGGATATGGTTCCGGATGGCATTGTGGGGAACAATACCCAGAAGCATATAAAAAGGTGGCAGGCTGCCGGGTATATCTCGGAATGGGGAAAGGGCTGGGACCCTGCCGGACCTCAAAACAAATCCCCGGAATATGACAAATGGATCGGGCTGCTGAATAGGGCCAAAGAACATTACGAGCAAAACCCGAATCCCATCCTCACCCAGGTTGCGCTTTTTAACAAACCTACCGATACCCGTAAGATAAGCGATTGGGAATTTGATGCGAAGGAAGTTCATCTTATCGGGATCCGCAGGTCGCAGGACAGCCGGCAGCTGAAACGCGAGAATGATGATATCTTTATTTTGCTTATCAATGGCCAGGTCTTTAAATTTTGGGGTTCAACAGATCCCAGCCAGGCACTAAGTGATCGGAAAGACGAAGCATTCCTGGTTGAAGGGCAGCATAAATACCGTTTTGGGTGGCATAAGATCTTTACTGAATCCAAGATATACAGGGCCCTTAAACCTTATCAATACGGCGTCCTGGTGTACCGGGACCGGGATGACGATAACGCCCTTACCGAAGCTGATCTCAAATCCGGGCTCGACCCGGCATCGAACAATACCATCAACATCCACTGGTCTGGCATCGGCAGCACAAACTTTTCCGCGGGTTGCCAGGTAATTGCGGGCCGGAGTTATATCAATAACCGGGATCAGGTGATCGACTGTTCTGCTTTTGCAGCCCGAAGTTATGGCGCTGTGAAAAAAACCAAAGGGGCTTATAATATGCTTACGGATCTTATCCTCTGTTATGCGCCGCCCGATACGAACTACATCTATTATACCCTGGGCCGGGAGGAGTCCCTGAAACTTGATGCTGCTTTGGGTAGTAAGTATGCGCCGGAAACCCTTGACAGGATGCGCAGATTACCAATTTCCTGATTACTGTCCGGGAGATACCAACCCGTGAAGTACGTCCAGGGATTTTTTAATAAGATCAGCATTGCCTGCAAGCAGGTCATTACGGGTTATCTTGTGGAATATATCGGGTGCAATGCCGAGATCCTCAATAGGTTCATCGTTTTTCCGGAGGATACGCCTGACGGCAAAATTGAAATTCGCACCTTTGGGTAATTGTTCCAGTAAAGTATAGGCTACGCCGGCGCCGTCGATCAGTTTTCGGAGTGTTTCGTGTGTCCACACATTGGCACCCCCGGCCCCGGTATTGGTATGTGTACCGATGACCATTCCTAAATTATGATCCTGAAATCCTGCGGCAAACATGTCAGATGCACTATAGCAAAGCGCATCCGTGATCAGGACCATGGGCCTGGCGAAAATGGCTTTTAGTTTGTTGCTGTTTGCGAGGTTGGTAATAGGATACCCACGGGAATAGTAATCCCCGGTCCTCTTGGAGAGGCCAATGGAACGTATCCACGGAGACAAGTCCAGGATTTGACTGGCAGCATCATATTTTTCACAAAGCCGAAGCGTTAATTCAGAATTGATGAACTGGGCTTTCTGGAATTCTATCTTCTTCCCTACAAGCAATGCCAGGAGCAATTCGCTGGCTGTTATCAGGCCACCTCCATTCCCACGGATATCCAGGATAAGCGCTTCCGCCCCGTCTCCCTCCAGCTGCTGCAGCATGTCTTTAAAATCGGATACGAAATTTTCTGCACTGGCAACGGCAAAACTGTATATCCTGATATAGGCTGCCTGAAAACCAGTCTGCGCTTCCGTTACCAGCCGTCCTTTCATGGATTTTGGAAAATGCAGGGGCCTCAGCCAGGCACTCTTTGTTCTGATTTTTGGTTTCGTGGAAATATCGCTGTACAAATTGGCTTTCATCTGGTTTACAGACAACGTATCATAATCAAAGCCACTGGCGATCATTATAGCATTCAGCTTTTCATCATCTTTATCAAAATAGGGCGGATAGAACGATACGAGCCATTCAAAATCGAGCAGCATGACCTCCCCCGTATCCGGGTCGCGGCAGGTTAGTGTTACCTTGTATTCGTCCGGCGGGACAGACGTACTCAGGGATCGGATCGTCAGGGTGTCAAGACCCCGTGCTAACCTGGCTTCCCTGTTGCTTCCGGACTGATTGGCGGAATTCATCGCAATGGCCCTCGCTATCGGGATATTGTTCCAGTACAATACCTCGAGTCCGGCTTTTATTTTGGATGGCTCCTTAAAGATTTCACTAAACACCGTGGTGATAATATACCTTGGATCACTGTCATCCTGAGTGACATAGTATTCCTCAATGAGGAAAGGTAAAAAAGCAAACCTGTTCTTATAGGGATATGGAAGCATATACCGGGTGTGCAAGTCTCTCAGGGAACTGAAAACAGATAATAGCTCCTTATGGAAATTTTGGTCATCCCGATAGTCCACATTGTTGATTATATTGAATCTGATATCACGAATCATCAGGTCGAGACGGTCGCCCGGGTTCACTGCGTACATGGACTTTTTAAGGATCTTATGTACATAGATCTCATCCAGGATAATTTTAGCCTGTCTCAGGATACACAATTTATCTTCGACGGAAAGATTACTGGAAGATTTCAGAAAAACTTCGAGCGTCATCAGTTCCTGAAAATCATGTAGCCTGGAATTCTCTACTTCATATTCGCTGCTGTCGAGCACAAGGGCCGGGAAGCCGTAGTATGCCGGTAATTTTTTACGGACGTAATCCGGGATCGGGTGTTGTGCCATCCGGCGGAAATGTTCCGGGTCTTCGATTACGGTCAGTTTATCAAGGGGAAGCGGCTCAGCCACTTCACTAAAAGCTACCCCTGCGCCCCATTCGAGATGACCTTCTTCCATTTCGTTCAGGTTGATATCCATATGATAATCGGGTACCAGGAACCACTCCATCTCAAAGGGATTATCAGAGGCCGACAATATTCCCCCGCCATGGGCATCCTCCAAATCGGATGCCAGCTGATCGAGATGTTGCAGGCCACCGGCTATTCTGTCGGAAGCGTCTTTCAGTGACATGGGTGGGAGGGCTTCATCCTGGTTCAATTCCCTGAGGTATAAATACCTTTCAGAAGCGCCTATTTGTACCTTTTCAATGTCATTTTCATCAAAACCGAATTTATCCAGTATCCTGCGCTGTGCACATCGTGGCACACCGTTGATAAAAATCCCCAGAAGGCTTTTTTCCGTTGCCTCGATCAGTTTCAGGTACGGATCATCCTGATACCCATAGACGATCAGCATGTCTGCCTTAGCCCCTTTTTGAAGGGTTCCCAGGACACCTTCCCAGCCAAGGATCGCCGCAGGGTTGGAGGTAACCATTTGTACGAGTTCCTGATTGCTGAACAATGGTGTATCTCCCTGTTCCTGGCTTACCAGGTAAGCTACTTTTAATTCTTCCAACAGGTTCTTGCTCCCGCTGGGCGACCAGTCCGATCCCAGCGCTATACGGATAGTATGTTCTTTGGCTGCCCGGATGTCTGCTGTGGCCCCATACAGCACCAGGTTGCTCATCGGGGACCAGGTCATGGATCCCCCACGGGCCCCCATAATCTCAAAATCGTCGGGTTTTAGTGCTGTGCAGTGAATGCCATTCAATCTGGAGGTGATAGCCCAGTGATCCCCATCGATCTGCAGGTTGGTAAAAAAAGACCGTGCCCTGTCATCAATTCCTTCAGACAAATGCAGCAGCCGGGTCTTTTCTGCTGAAAGCAGGCCGTTAAAAGCGAGTGCCTGTCCGGGGCCAACATCTGCAATCCGTGTAAGTGCCTCCGGTAATTCAGCCTCATTGGTCTCTTCCACATTCCGGATAATGCCGTGGAACACTTTCTTGGTAAGGGTTGAATTCGCAAGGGTTATGCCCTGGGAAGTGGTGACACCCCCGATAAGGGATTTACATTCCACATAGCGGACAATCGCTTCCGGGAAGCCCGGGGTTTTCCCCAGGGTCTGCATGGGCCCGGTGACATTTACCCGATACCCCTTGATGGTCTTCCATTGCTGATGGTTGGTGTATTGCTTGTCTGCTACCCAGTAGGGCAGGATATTGTACGGCAGGTGGTTGTGCAATTCAATCATTCCCGGGTATATGGTACCGCCGGATTTGATAATATCAGAGCTGGTAAATCCGTCAGGATAGCCGCCATCCATAGACCGGATATCCACAATAAGGCCGTTTTCTATAAAGATCCTGCCCCGGTCCAGGACAGTACCCTCCTGGTCCATGGTTACGATGCGGCCTTCCAGGGCGTACCTGAGATCAAAATGAGAATGTATCGGTTGATCGGGCATGTTATGGAGATTCCCAGATGATGTTTTTTACCCTGTCAGCCGGATCCCGCCTGCTACGTGTCCCGCCGCTGCCATGCCAGGAAGGGATGCCGTAGGGCAGGTCATATCGGGGGATATCGGCATGGTGCAAAGTTTTATCCCAGTTTCCGCTATAGGGTGTTACATCAACGATATCCGGATCATCCGGTTCAAGGAATCCGGCGATTTCCTGCAGGTGTTCGTTCCAGTTGGGATGGGTAGTCCCTTCCGGGGCGGTAGGGTGCACCAGGTTAAACACCTTGATCTGTGTGGGATTTTCCCAGTTTTCAACCGCATGCCGTGCCCCTACCCCAAAGGTCAGGATAGCCTGGATGGGATTGCGGGCTATGATGGTATCCATCAGGTCTTCCCGGAATGTTTTTAAGGGAGCTTCCAGGGAAACCGCTTTCATTTCAGAATCAAACTGGCCGGTTATGCTATAGGCAAAAGCATTTATTATGGTGTAGGACCGGGAAATGCCAACCTTGTTCATGAATTTTTGCAGCCTTTGCCCGGCGGAACCAACAAAGGCCCTTCGTGCCAATGCTTCATCAGTTGACGGGTCCTGCCCAATAACCAGAATTCGGGCCGTATCATCCAGCCTCCCCCGGTATAATACCCCCCCGAAAGCAGTACGGAAACGTTGTGTGGGGTGGCTGATAAAAAAGTCGTCTGAAAGAGTCGCCAGCTTAGCGGCCCAGAATGGCGGAGGCCCGGGATCAAATGTATGATCCAGTGCTGCCCTGTGGATCGCCTGGGCAGCCAGGAAAAACCGGTTATTACCAAGATCACCGATCGATCCTATACCAAAAGCATCCTCCAGCAGTACTGCATCGTTTTCAGACACACCATGAAGGGCAGAAATTGGAAGCCCGTATAGTTCGCTGAACGATTTAGCAGAATGGATTTTGTTAACAATATTTTCCAGTGCGAATGCCATGTGCAAGAAATTTAAGGGGGGAGCGGGTATATGTCAGAAGCCATAGGGGCATCCAGGAATAACCCCTTGAATGTAGCGGTTTTTTGGAAAGTTGCCATTTTATTTTGTACAACTGGTATGCCAGGCTGTATAACTTGCATAAATAATGTTTAATTGCTTGTCAAACAAGAATTTAAATGCCAGGATCCTATCTTTAATATTCCAGGTATGAAACACAGAAGCGGCCAGTTATTACGGGAACAGGTTTAAAATGATCGGGTTTAAAACCGGTATGGGTCCCCTGTTGAGCGCTACGATTATAATCATAAGATATCCCATTTGATTTCGTGAAAATTGAGTATCTTTAATTTCCCCCCTAAGAATTTTATTACATGTACAGGCCATTTTTCGTAAATATGGAGGTAAATGTATCTTACGAATACCTGCGAGATGGAATGCTACCCTTATTTTGAAGGATCAAAATGCAAACGCTATGGATCATTCGTTCAACTGGAAGGCTTTTATATACAGTATCAGCAACAGCTGGGTTGTACCCGTTATAGGAAATGACCTGTCCATGGTACGGATACCTAAACGGGAATTTACCGATTCAACCATTTCCGAAATCTTTACTGATTCCGCCATCGAGGATGGAGACTATATCAGGCTCAATCTATACAATTACCTGGCATTCAGGTTATGGGAATTATACGGATTCGGGCAACCTCCTGAAAGCTACACCCTGAACAAGGTGGTTCTCCAGCTGCAAAAGCAAAATATACTGGAGAATGACATAAACAATGCCATCAAAAACGTGGTATCCAAACTCACCGATGATGAGATCTTCCTTGATCCCTACCGCAAGCTTGCCCGGATTTCAGGCTTTGGTACCATCCTGACAGTTAACCTCGATAATTTTATGGAAAGGGCATTTGAAGCCGAAGGATTACATGTGAACGACTCGGTTAATTATTCCATTCCGCGGCCGGCTACAGACCAGGACAAACTACCCGACAAAGCGCTTCCAAGGATTTTCAATTTGATGGGTAATATCAATGGATACAACTATGCAGTAACGGAAGAGGAATATCTCGAGTACCTGTATATGATGCAGAACGCAACGGATTCCATGATAAAAGATCTTTTTGAGGCGCTAAAGGATAAAGCCATATTATTGATCGGTTGCAGTTTCCCGGATTGGTTTATGCGTTTTTTTATACGGATTATCGCCAAGGAGCCTTATAAAGGAGGGATAAAAACAAAATATGTAGCCTGTGACCGTACGCTTCAGGATATAGAATTATCTTATTTTTTGCAAAACAACGCCATCAAAATTATACGAATAGGAAACCCATCCACCCTGGGAACCAAGGAAGATAAAGTATACATGAATTCCATCGAATTTATTGATGAGTTAAGTGCAGAATGGACCAGGCAGGCGGCGACCACAACGAGAAATCAGACCCGGTTCAGGGAGAAATTGTTCCTGAGTTACAGCTGGGACGATAAGGCAGTAGTTGAACGTCTTAAAAATGAATTTGAAAAACACGGGGTGCAGGTATTCTTTGACGATGATAAGTTGAAGACCGGGGACCGGTTTAACCAGGTGATCAAGAAATATATCAAGAATTGCGACTACTTCCTTCCCATAATTTCGAAGAACGCTATCCGGGACAAGGAGCGGTATGTTTATGATAAGGAATGGCGGAGTGCGATTGTCCTGGACGGGTATAAGGATGAATCATACCTGCGTCCGTTTATTATAGATGAGACCCCTCCAACCGATGCCCGAATCCCGGAAGAGATCAGGAATACAAATATTGAGAAGGTCGATGCGGCCAATGAAATGGATGCTGTGGTCCGGCGATTTATCAAAGAAAATAAGCTAACCGCGATAGACGCATAAGATGCCGGATATACAGGATAAAAACAATACGGGCACCATCACCGATCAACGCCCTTTTTTGGGTCTGAAACCTTTTGAAGAAAAGAACAAATCCCAGTTTGGAGGAAGGGACAGGGAGATAAGGGAACTGTTCGGGCAGATCGAAAATCATGGTCTGACCGTTGTTTTCGGAAAATCGGGGATTGGGAAAACCTCCCTGATCAGAGCCGGGCTCATCCCGGAACTTCGCCAGAATTATTACTTCCCAATCTATTTTCGGATCGATTATTCAAGTGAGATCAAACCGCTTGAGCAGTTGAAAACATTTATTTATGACGAACTGAAAAAAAAAGACCCGGCCACTCGAGCTGTAGGTGCAAAGACTCTTTGGGAATATTTTCATGCTATCAATCTGGCCGATGGACTGGTGACGCCCGTGCTGATCCTGGATCAGTTCGAGGAAATGTTCACCCTGGGTGATGAGAATATACGTGACATACTGGAGCTGCTAATAGAACTGGCCGACCTTGCTGAAAACAGGATTCCGTTGACCGTACAGGAGGCTTATCAAAAAAGGAATGAAACAGTATCGTCACGTTACGGGGATCAGCCCTACCGGGTAGTCCTGAGTTTACGGGAAGATTACCTGGCCAGCCTGGATGAACTAAAGAGATACCTACCGTCTATAATGGCTAACCGGTTCAGGGTATTGCAGATGACTATAGGGCAGGCGATGGATGCAGCCATCAAACCCGGGAAAGGCCTTATAGATAAAGAGGTGGCCAGGGAGATCATCAAAAAGTTACCGGATGTGTCCCAAAACGACTTCGAATTTATGGAGACGGGCGGTTCCAACAGGCAGAAGCTAAAGGTGGAACCTTTCCTTTTAAGCCTGATCTGCGACCGGATCAATGAAAAGCGCATCGAAGAGGGCCTGGACAAATTCACCATTGAATTGGTATCGCACTTCAATGTTTCCGATGTGATCAGTTCATTTTATAATGAAACCGTCAGGAAATACGGGCAGCATGTTGCGCATGCCCTGGAGGACAGGTTACTGACCGAAAGCGGATTTCGGAAATTGCAGGCCTTAGAAGAGTTGCAGGCCTTGTACTCTATTTCAGATGAGGTGATATCAGCTTTGGTGGATGCCCGGATCATCCGGAAGGAACTCCGTGAAGGGGTGGAATATGCAGAGCTGATCCATGATGTGCTGGCGCCAGTCATAAAAGAAAACAGGGATAAAAGGCTTGAAGAGCTACGGCAGGAACAGATCCGCGAAGAAGTAGAGCGCAACAAGGTTAGGATTAAATCTAAAATCATCAAAATAGGTTCCGGGTTAGCTGTGGTCCTGGCATTTGTCATCGCCATTGCCATCTGGAATTATGTTCAGCGGAGGCAGATCATTGAAAGAAACAGGAAAATGGAACTGGCCCGGAATTTGATCATCCAGGCCCAAAGTGTCGGATCCTATGAGGGCGATTATAAAAAAGCGGCATTGCTCGCCCGGACTGCTTTTTTGGTTTTCAACAAGTTCAAGGACGAAGAAGCAGGGGAAGACATGTATAGTGAAAATTTCTATAATTCGATGTATGCAGCCCTGAAGAATCTGCAGGTTCAGTTTGAAATCACACAGTTTCCGGACCGTATACGAACCTTTGCCTATATTCCGGATGAGGAGGCCTACGTGGTGGGCCTACGGGATGCCACGGTGCAGAATGTTAAGAGGGACACCCTGTACCGCTTTGCCGATTCAACTACCAGGGTTACATCCATGTCCTTGTTTAAAGCTGATCAGAGAAATCTTTTGGCCCTTGCCGGTACTTTTGATTCCTTATTCGTTTACGATATGGACTCCACTAAGGTATTTGCACAAATGGCGGTCCCGGACAGTAAAAAAATTGGGAAGTACGTCGCATATGCAGGGAATGAAAGATTACTCCTCGGACAGGAGTCTGGTTTAACAATGTGGGATGTCCAGTCAGGGGAACCTCTCCGATGGGCTTCAAGGGAACAGGAGACATGGCATGAATCTCCCACTTCCCCAAGCGGGGATGTCATTCCGTACAAGTGGGGGGAAACAATCCTGCAATTACCCGGTAAATCTGTGAATTGTTTTGCTGTATTCCGGGATTCGACTGTAGCCATTGGTGTCAATGGGGGCATCATTCTGTTAAACGATTCAAAAATTGAAGAACTGAATACTGCCCGAATCGGTAAAATTACCGCGCTGAAATTTCTGCCTTCCGGACAATCGCTGATAATGGGTAATGACAGGGGGGAGGTGTTTTCCATGGCCCTGGACGAGGGTCATGCTATTCAAAGCCATCAGGCGCACACAGCCAAGATTACCGCTATCGCTTATAGTCCCGATAACAAATTACTGGCTACTGCAAGTAGGGATGGCCTGGTTGTTATATGGAACGAAGAATATAAAGATCTGCCCCTTAATACCAAAGTATTGAACCGTACCCTGGGCCCGGTCTATAATATCGCGTTTACGACCGATGGAAATTACCTGGTGGCAGGATATGATGACGGAACCATATTAAAATGGCCCACAAACATGAAAATGCTGGCCCGGCTGATCTGCGAGAAAGTACAGGACACAATTAGTCAGGCTGATTGGGATACGTACATTAAGTTGAAAGACCTGAAAAGGGAGGATTACGGCTGTGAGAACCTAAATTGAACCAGGAAGTGAACTATATAAAAAAAAGCATCATGAAAAACCCGATTTATCCATTTGTAAAATACGGTACCCTTTTAACAATAGCATTGCTAACGGTTTCTTTGAGTGCTCAGGATAATTGTGAAAAAAAACTGGATTCCTGGAACAAAGGCAGTTTCCCGGCAGGAAAGGTACAGGATTATGAAAACTGTGTGAAGGACCTCGAGGCATCCACAAGTGATATCGAAAAGCAAATCAAAAGTTTAAAAAACGAATTGGAATCCAAAGAAAAGCAAATCAACATCCTGAAGAAATCATATGATCAACTCATCAGGTATTGGGATAGTGAGGATAATGGAGAAAAAGCGGATGAATACAAGGCAAGGAAAACAAAAATCGAAAAGATCAAAGCCGAATAGCCCGGGAACTAAAAAATCGTTATTCAACAGACCCCTGCCCGACTATACCAAATAGTAATGACTTCAGGATTTATTGCGATAAGTCCAAAATATAAGAAAAGACAAGACCATGTATAAAAAAATGAAATTGCCCGTACTACTGATGATCCTCTTGATGCCCTGTTTATCCCCGGGCATTGCAAGCGCCCAATCCTGCGACCAGGCTTTTTTAGCGGCCAGGGACCAGTACTACAACGGCCAGTATGAAAACGTTCAGAATTTGCTCCTCCCTTGCACAACTGAATTTTTCAATTACAAGGATGCCTATATTGCTAACAACCAGATCCTGGTATTCAGAGTATACAAACTGCTGATAACCGCATATTATGACAGTGATTACGATTACATGGCCGAAGAAAAAAAACAACAGCTAATCAATTTCTTTTCCGGGGTTTACAGTCCGGAAGATGTACTGTACAACCTGAACAGTACTGCGTTTTAGGGGGTGCCGGGTTGCTGACATCCGGGCAGTAACGCGTCGCATGTCATAAAAAAACCGGTGCAGAACACCGGTTTTCAAGCTAACTAACAAAAACATAACTCAAACTACTATAGTATCCACCCTGTACAAGCTAGTTTACATCCCAGAAGAGCTTTGTATCTGTCTGGTCGCCGCCAATGGCAGTGGATGCAGCTTCCCTGTTGGCGTTATTCCTGTTCTGCTCGTCAATTGGATACGTAAACCGAACGGGGATATCCTCCAGGGTTAATTGCGGTGCCGGGTTCAGGACAGGGTAGTCAAACCTTCTCCACTGCAACCAGCTTTCCTGGCCTCTGTTGAATAAAGCGATCCACATCTGGGTCCCGATCTTTTGCCGGAAATCCCCTGGAGCAGTAGCATAGGCAACATCGGGGTTTGCCAGATACGCAGTAGCTTCGGCATCGCTCAGGCCCCAGTATTCAAAGGACGCACGAATTGCCTGCTCATAATACGTTTCCGCTGTTCCGCCCACGTTATAACTCCGCGCAGCGGCGTCGGCCAACAGGAAGCTTACCTCTGAATAATCAAGGATGTCTCCCGGCAGATCAGGCTGAATAAAAAGGTCGCCAAAATGAGAGGTAGTGTCAAAATCCCCCCCGGCTGCATATTCCCCGCCAACATACGCTCCATTGATAGGGTTGGAAAAGAATACATCCCTGCGCGGATCCTCAAGATCATTCAGGGCATCCACGATGGTATTGGCCATAAAATAGTCACTCCTGCCACTTTGTACCAGTGATACCCACAAAGGGTTGGTATTTGGCGGTGAATCCAGGTAGGCCAGTACAGCATTATCTTCGTTTGAAGTAAATACGTTCGGGGCTGCCTCCTCTGCAAGGCTTTGGGATAAGGAAGGGTTTACATCCGCCAGGGTCATCGCAAATTTCAATTTCAACGAATTTCCGAATTTGATCCATTTGGAGATATCTCCGCCATAGATCAGGTCCGCACTCCCGTATCCTTCCACAGTTTCGTCAAGGGTAGAAATTGAGGCATTGATCTTTACGATCAGGTCATCATAGATACTGGCCGCATCGTCGTATACAGGTGTAATGTTTTCCCCGTCCAATGCCTCTGAGTAAGGAATATTCCCAAAGGTATCCACCAATTCGCCATATGTATAAGCCTCCAGCAATTGGATTATGGCCAGCCTGTTGTCCCTGATCGCGATCTCGCTGGGGGTGGAATAGGTGTCCGAATTGTTCAATTCTTCCCGCGCAGCCCTGAAATCCGTAAGGATATCCCGATAAAGGATGCCCCAATAATTGCCAGGGATGGTCCTTGTCTGCAAGTTGTACTGGCTCTCCTGTGTGTAGATGGGAGAGGATACATACTGTGTTAAAAACCGGAATATGTTGGTATTGATACTTATCGATGAATTGATGTCAACCAGGTTTCGCTCGGCGTTGGAGAAAAACAGGGCATCCGGAACGCCTGAGGTCGGATTCTTGGGATCATTATTCAGTCCGGATAAATTTTCGTCATTGGCACAGGACATCAGTAATACTACCAACAGGAAATTTATATATTTTAAATTTTTCATGTTCATTTTTTTTTAAAATTCCATTTTTACATTAAACCCGTAGTTCCTGGTTGTGGGGTAGGCGCCGATTTGAATTCCCTGTACGTTCCCTGCGCTGAATCCGGCTTCCGGATCACTGTATTTGAGGTTTTTATCGATGATCCACAGGTTGGAACCCGTCAAGGCAAAGGAAAGTCCCTGTAATCCTAAGTTGTCCAGATATCGGGAAGGAAGGTTATAGGTAAGTGCCACCTCCCGAAGTTTTACAAAGGACCCGTCCACCACGTGGTAAGCCTGTGGCAAATCGCCGAACAGCCCTCCGGAAAGAACCGCATCGCTGACATCTGCTAAGACGGTATTAGGTGATCCATCAGGGGCTACCCCGGGGAAAACATAGCCACCTCCGTCAGCAAGACTGTTCCTGATAGGATTACCAAGGCGGTTGGTCCCAACAGTTTCGGGGTAGAGGCCAGAGCCAAAACCGTAAAAGGTATCAACTGAATAAATGTCGCCTCCTTTTTTAACATCTACCAGGAAACTGAATGACAGGTTCTTTGTACCTGAAGCTATTGGTTACACCGCCCATCCAGTCGGGATTCGTATCACCGATCTCTTCATTAAGATCGGAATGCAGGTATGCGCCGGTTGTCTGATCCACAACCGGTTGTCCATCGAGGTATACAAAATTTGAACCCCGCAACGTGCCATAGGGCCTCCCCACGGTGGCATTAAATGTAATCCCGGTTTGGGAAGAAGAAACCTCGAAGTTATCCACACCTTCAAAAAGGGAAAGCACTTCACTTTGGTTCTTGGACCAGTTGGCCCTGATATTCCACTCGAAATTATCTGTCCTCACCGGGGACCCGAAAACGGATGCTTCCACTCCCCTGTTCTCCAGTTCCCCGGAGTTGACATATTTCTGATTGAACCCGGTGGCCGTGGACACTGCCACATCGATGATCTGGTCTATAGAGTTTTGTTTGTAAACAGCCACATCAAATCCAAGCCGGTTCCGGGCAAAAGCCATTTCCAGACCGGCTTCATAACTTTTTGTGGTTTCCGGTTTCAGCTCCGGATTTCGCAACGTAGAACTGATGGTAGCAAGATTGATACCTCCGAATGCCCCATCACTGTTTAACAGTACCGGGCTGATCAGGCTCTGGGAGGTCCCGAAGTTACCTACCTCAGCATAATTCAACCTCAATTTTCCAAAACTCAGCAAATCCGAGTTAAGCAGGTTAGAGAAAACAAAGGAAGTGGATACCGATGGATAGAAGAAAGTATTGTTATCTATGGGCAGGGTTGACGCTTTGTCCTGCCGGCCTGTAACATCCACATACAGGAAATTCTTATATCCCAAAGAAATGGAACCAAACACACCATCGACTCCTATTCGATCAAAATTTTCGGTAGGTGGGTTGGGCACATTAAGGGAATTGGACAGTGCATAGACGTTTGGTACAATCAATCCGCCATTTGTTTCGGCAAAAAGTACTTCCGTTGCTGTCCTCCGTATATTCATACCAACCAGGGCGGTAACACTGAAATCTTCCCAGAAATTCTTGTTCAGGGTGAGGTTGGCATCGTAATTGAATTCGCTAAACCTCCTGTTATAGCTCGAAAACGAAGGTATCCCCACACTTGTAACTGCAAGATGCTGCTCCCGTAGTTCGTCAAAATGATCCACAGAAACCCTCGCATTGGCCGTAAGCCAGTCTGTGATCTTATAATCCAGGTTAATGTTCCCGAATATCCTGTTTCGTTCATCCTCCGGTGTATTTTTATTGACCGTCCAGTAAGGGTTATCCCAATATTCAGGTTTCAGGGCCTCGGGAGTAGACCAGTTCCAGGTGATATTCCTGCCGGTTAGCTCATAGGCATTGCGAAGATCATCCAGATCCGCATTAACAGCCCACCATTGCCGGAAATTCGTCATAAGGTTGCGCGCATTAGCCCCGTCATACCCTGTACCATTTCTACCTGACCCACGGGTGTTGGTATAGTTGACATTTGTAGACACCTTTAATTTTTCCGAGAGGTCATACCCAACCGTTGCACTCAGGTTGTTTTTGACGATTTCACTGTTCGGGATAATGCCCGTTTGGATATTATTGGAATAAGTTGCACGAAAGTCCGTAACATCATTGCTTCCGGCAAAGGTTACCGTGTTGGAAATATTCATGGCTGTCTGAAAAAAAGTAGCAGGCCCATTTTTAGCAGCGATCCATGGGGATCGTTGCAGGTAGGTTGGCAATTCCTCAATCAGGGCATCCCATTGGAATACACTCAGATTGGGATTGAACCTCGGACCATAGGAAGCGTCATCATTATATCTTGGGAGCGGATCTATAATCCCATCCCCATCCAGATCGTCCGTAGTTCTGAAACCATCGGTAAACGTACCTGAAGCAGTGGTTATAGCGCCAAAGTAGCTTTGCCCGTATTCCTTCTGGTACCTGATAAACGTATCGGGGTCAAATTTGCCCACGGTTATCCCCGAATTGATGGTAACCCCCAGGTTTCCTTTTCCGGCGCCTTTTTTGGTGGTGATGATCACAGCGCCATTGGCGGCCCTGGAGCCATACAATGCAGTTGCAGCCGCCCCTTTCAGTATATTCACAGATTCAATGATGGAAGGATCGATATCGGAAACGGGGTTTCCATAATCATACCCTCCCCCCCACTGGCAACCCCGCTAAGGTTACCCAGGTTGTTATTAAGAGGCACCCCGTCTAATACGAACAAGGCCTGGTTGTCCCCGTTGATCGAGGTTATCCCCCTGATAATGACATTGGTGGACCCACCGATGTTGTTGTTCCGGGTAATATTCACCCCGGCTGCTTTCCCAGACAATGAGTTGATTACGTTCGTTTCGCCCGCAACATTAACCTCATCTCCTTCCAGCTCGGTAGTAGCATAACCGAGGGACTTTTTCTCGCGGGATATACCCAAAGCGGTAACCACCACTTCCTCCAGGGCCTGGGCGTCCTCTTCCATGACCACGTTGAGGGTGGTGGAAGAATCCACTATCTTCTCAACCGACCGCTGTCCAATGTAACTGAACTGCAGTGTAACGCCCTGTTCCGTATTTAAAGTGTAATTCCCGTCAAAGTCGGTTTGGGTGCCGTTGGTCGTTCCCAATACCAGGACTGAAACACCCGGCAGGGGCGCACCGTTCTGATCGGTTACATTTCCGGTAATGGTGATCTCCTGGGCAGTTAAACATACGGATACCAGCAAAACCTTAAGTAATAAAACATACTTCATTTTCATACATGTAGTTATTTGAGTTAATCAAGCTTTACAAATCGGCGAAAAAGGTCAGCTTATTTTTACGGCAGCTAATCCATATAAAAAATGAGAACAAATTGAAGTCCTGTTTTCAATACTGACCTTTTATGCCAATTCGGATACAAATAAACCAAGGAGGTGTTAAAGCAGTATTAGCCCCGACCTAGATAAACCCATTCCCGATAAATTGTAACATTTACAAAAGATTTATAAGGATGAAAACCAACAGGATAGCACGATCAGAAGAATTTGGAAAAAAGTTAATGGGAAGTGAAAATTCAGAACCATCAGCAGGCCTAGGAGGCCCTCTTGTTCTGTTGTATATATTCGGATGGGGTGAGTTGCTTTCTTTTCTTAAAAGCCCGGTAAAAGGAAACCCTGTTGTTAAACCCCGATTCGTAGATCAGGTCTTCCACCAGTTCTATTCCTTCATTGTCTTCAATCAGTTTGACACTCTCCGCTATCCTGAAATCATTGATGAACTCATAAAAGTTCTTACCGAAATTCTGATTGATCACCTGGGAGAGGCTATACCTGTCCGTGTTCAGGAAATCAGCCAATGTGGTAAGCGTCAGGGTACCGTCCAAAAACAGCCTCTTTACCACCATGGCCTCCAGCAATTCTTTCCTGAGCATCTCCGACATGTCCGGGGTAAGTCCGGAGTTGCGGTATTTCGTGTCTGTTTCCGCGATAATTTCGATCGGCACCAACGGTTTGGTTATCAGTTGGGGGTGGAGAAAGAGCAACAAACCAAAAAGGGATATAAACCCGGCAAGGGCATAAGCACCAATGTACCGGGTGGCATCGTCGTAAATATGGAAATGGGAAAATTCAGCCCTGAAAATAGTCAGTACCAGCAGGAGGCCAAAAAAGGCTATCAGGGCTTTTGACCAGTTGCGGTCTTCCTTTGGCAGAGTTTTACCATTCCGGAGATACAAGGCAACAATCAGCATAAAATAAGCTCCAAAATAGATCGATTTTATCCAGATATTCCTTACTAATTCGGTGGTAAAATGAACCAGGCCTTCCTGTGCATAAACTGCCTCATCCATCGTATTATTCAGGAGCAGCATGTATAAGACAGTGATTACAAATACCGAGAAGTGTAGGATAATTTCTTTCGCAGTTGGTTTGGTGGTAAGTGTCAGCTTATTTTTAATGTACAGATAAAAAGAAGGGGCCCACAGGAAAATCAAGACCTTGAAAAAAGGGATTTTAGGTTGGTAGAAAAGGCCTGGCCACCAGAACAAGGTCAATTCAAATAATACCAATGAAAGGGTTATAATAAAAATCCCGATAAATATAGTATGGGTGTTCTTCCGGCAGTTCCGGATGATCAGGTAGGCACCGATAAACAATCCGAATACGGCAATGATCACAAACCAGCTATTGAGCAGGTTGTTGAGCAGGGTAGGTTCTGAGATTGCAAGGGGTGGTATCCCACTGATACCAGCGGATTGCCGCTTGAATTCAGCGGTTTCGGCTACTGCTTTCGTCAGCGACTCTTCACTGGTTTGCAGGTAGCTGGTAAGCATGGTGGTGTGCGGATATCCTTTAGACGGGGATGGCAGGAAAAATACCTGTGCGGCTTTGTAGTCGCTACCCCGGTATGCACATTTCCCTGAACTGGAATAATCCAGGGCATCCAGGGCCCCCGATTCCATCAGGGAAAGTTGCCTGTAATGGCCTTCATCACCCGGCATTATCCCATCATTCGCGGTTAGGGTATAACATGCGAATACTGATGTAAAAATGATGCCCAGAACTTTTAAGTGTTGCAAGATATACTGAATTAGCTACCATTCACTTTAGTCGAAACGGCCCTTTCCTGCCAACCAGGAAATAATGAAAAGAATACATTGTAGGGCGGTCAGTCATGCCGACTAAATACATTTTTTACCGTAGTGGTAAAATTACTAGATTGAATAAAAAATATGGACGTTATCAGCCGGGAATTTGCTTTAAAAATGAAATTACAACTGATTCAGGAAGTGTAAACCAGTTCCAGCAGCAAGACTAGTACGCCCACCAGTATACATTGGTGGTCCATTAAAACTTCCTGGCTATACCAATGTTTTATATTACATGCGTTGTGGTTTCGATTCCCCCAGCCACCAGCTGGTTTTGATGGGCTTTCTGACGAGTCCGAATTTCTTAACGGAATGGATTTGCAGGTGGGTGACCATTTCCTCAACGGAGTCAGTAAGGAACAAAAGATCCATGTCCATCATTGAAATACTTTCCTTATCCGCCATACTTTGAATATGCTCGTACAACTCCCTGTGGTATTCCTTACCAATAAGCACCACGGGAAAATGCAATATCATCCTGGTTTGTATGAGTGTCAGGGCTTCAAAGAGTTCATCGAGTGTACCGATTCCACCGGGCATCACTATGAAGGCAAATGAATACTTAAGCAGAAGAAACTTACGGACAAAAAAATAGGGGATATCGACCCATTTATGCAGGTATGGATTCGCCTTCTGTTCGTGTGGCAAAATTATATTACACCCTATGGAGTAGCCATTATTAAGATATGCCCCTTTGTTTGCAGCTTCCATAATACCAGGGCCACCGCCCGTCATCACTGCAAAGCCAAGGCCCGCCAAAGCTTTGCCAACCTCATAGGCTTTCTGGTAATAGGGGTTTGACTCATCAAACCGTGCCGATCCGAACACCGTGACACAGGGACCGACAAAATGCAATTTCCTGAACCCACGTATAAAGTGGTATTGTACTTTAAAAGTGAACCACAGCTCTTTCAGGCGGTCTCTCGGCCCTGACAGGAATGCACGTTCCTCGCTCAGGGAGAATTGATCATAAGAAGTTTTTTTGTCTTGTTGCACCGGGATTGGAATTAACTACCTCCTGAAGGAATGGTTACTTGAATAAAATTAGCACCCCCTGGGAATCCTAACTATGATAAGGGTCATATCAGAAGTATGACCATGGTCATTGATATCCCCCATCCTCCAGGCTATATTTGATTTAATCCTTTAAAATCAAGACAGGAAAATGACTATAGCATCCGAAATAGTCAATAAAACCAAAGGTTTTTTTATTGAAACTGGGGAAGTGTCTTATTTTGCAGGTCGTTTTTTTAAGGAGGTATTCAAAACTCCCTTTGAATTCAGGGAACTCCTGCGCCAATGCTACCAGATGGGCAACCGGTCGCTGTTGCTGGTGGGTATAACCGGATTTATTATTGGCCTTGTGCTGACGTTGCAGTCCAGACCAACCCTAATCGAATTTGGTGCGGTCTCCTGGATGCCGAATATGGTTGGCATATCCATTGTACGGGAAATTGGACCTGTCATCACCGCTCTGATCTGTGCCGGGCGAATTGCTTCGGGTATCGGCGCGGAATTAGGCTCTATGCGCGTCACAGAACAAATCGATGCCATGGAAGTATCCGGTACAAATCCCTTTAAATTCCTGGTGGTCACACGGGTGCTGGCCACTACGCTGATGCTACCGTTATTGGTGGTCTTTGGGGACCTGATTGCACTGTATGGATCTGCCCTCGTGGAAAACCTGAAAGGAGATGTATCCTTCCGGCTGTATTTCAATACCGTTTTCAATGCCCTTTCATATGGAGACCTGATACCGGCAACCTTAAAATCTTTCTTCTTCGGATTTGTTATAGGCCTTATTGGTTGTTATAAAGGGTATTACAGTGCTAAAGGGACCGCAGGGGTAGGCCTGGCTGCCAATACGGCGGTGGTTATGGCCTCTTTGCTCCTGTTTGTGGTGGATTTCATCGCGGTTTTTGTGTCCGACATTTTTTATGAACTCTGATATGGAAGAAAAGCAACAGGCAGTACATCCGGAACCTGATTCCACCAAAACGGAACTGGTCATAGAGATCAGGGACTTATGTAAGCGTTTCGGCGATAATCATGTATTGCAAGGGTTTCATATGGTGTTGAATAAAGGTGAAAACCTGGTGGTAATGGGGAAATCCGGTTCGGGAAAATCAGTTATGATCAAATGTCTGGTAGGATTAATAAAACCGGATAGTGGGTATGTAGCAGTGCTGGGGAAGGAGATCAGTAATCTGAACCAACACGACCTGGATGAATTGCGATCGGATATCGGATTTTTATTCCAGGGAAGTGCCTTGTACGATTCCATGACAGTGCGGGAAAATCTTGAGTTCCCGATGCGGCGGCACCGGGAGAAGCTGGGCGCCGTTTCAGACACCACACCACTGGTGACCGAGGCGTTGGAGAATGTAGGGCTGGCACATACCATGGACCTTATGCCCGCAGAATTATCCGGCGGTATGAAAAGGCGCGTAGCCCTTGCCAGGACATTGATACTGCGTCCCAAGCTTATATTATATGATGAGCCTACCAGTGGTCTGGATCCGATTACCTCTAAAGAAATCATTGAGTTGATGCGATCCATTCAAACTAAATACGGCACGTCTTCATTAATAATTACGCACGACGTGGATTGTGCACGGGTTATTTCCGAGCGTATGATCCTGCTGGTGGATGGGACAAATTATGCGGAAGGCACTTTTGCCGAATTATCCCGGTCCGAAGATCCGAAAGTGGCGGCATTCTTTAAAAAATAGAACCATGGCAAAAACAAAATTGGAAAACCTGAAATTGGGGATTTTTGTAATCCTGGGTACCCTGCTCCTGCTCCTGGCGGCCTATCTTATCGGCAACCGGCAGAATATGTTTACCAAAACCTTCTCCATCAGTGCAGTCTTTAAGAACGCCTCCGGGTTGCAAAACGGGAATAATGTCAGATTTTCCGGCATTAACGTGGGGACGGTACATAAAATTGTAATGGTAAATGATACCACCATCCGGGTTTATATGATCATTGAGAACAATATGCTGAACCATATTAAAAAGGATGCCGTGGCAATGATCGGATCCGACGGGCTTGTGGGTAGTATGCTCATCAACATTGTGCCAGGCAAAGGTACAGCACCTTTGATCCGGGCGGGGGACGAGCTCGGATCGTTCAGTAAAATAGCTACGCAGGACATTCTCAATACATTGAATGTAACCAATGAAAATGCTGCCTTGCTGACGGCGGATCTGCTGGAAGTGACACATTCCCTCATACGGGGAAAAGGGACGCTGGGAAGATTGCTGAATGATACTGTAATGGCCATGGACCTCGGGCAGACTATTACGAATTTAAACAGCAGCAGCAGGAAGGCCTACGCCACCATTGATAAACTGAATGCAATCATGGAAAATATTGATTTTGGAAACAGTGCCGCCGGGGTGATGTTGGCAGATACCCTGTATGCCGCCAAGATGCAGCATATTATGGATAACCTTGAAAATTCCGGGAAGAATATTGAAAGCATTACCAATGATCTGAGCACCATGGTAAGCGATATACAAGCAGCAAAGGGTTTTGTGAATTATGTGGCCCGGGATACAATCCTGGTCCGGCAATTTGAAGGGACTATGGAAAACATTGAACAGGGGACAGCACGCTTTAATGAAAATATGGAGGCCCTGAAACACAATTTCTTGTTCAGGGGTTATTTCAAGAAACAGGAAAGGGAACGGAAAAAGGCAGCTAAAAAGAACAATTGAATCCCGGGATCCGGGAATTTAATAATGTATGTCCCCTTCCGGGTAGAAAATTGTATAATACCCGGATAAAGAGTGTGGATACCACTGATCTACTTTAATCTTTTCCAGGCATACAGGTTTTAGACACCGCATAAGGTCGGCTGTTCACAGATATCAGATCCAGTCTGCAGCGGCACTGAACATGGCCAGGATCCAGATTACCAGGGCAATGGTAAATACAATGAAGATAACCCAAACCGTTTGATGGATAGGGGTTCGGGGCTTTCTGCTTTTCCTTCGTTTCATCAATTACTTTAGCTGTTTTATTTAATTGCCTGCCCTTTCATAAGGGCTGTGCCCCAATCTAGCTGCTGTCCGGGGGAGTGAAGGAAAAATGCGCAAACATCTTTCAGGTCTCCAGGATATTGGCAAGCTCTTCACTATCGATTATATATCCTGAAAGTTTCATCACTTCTTTTCTGTTTATCCGAAACGATTTTACAAAAGCGGCCATATCATCTTCCAAATGGGCATGCTCCTTTCTGTTAATTCCGACATTGCAGCCGTCTGCTTTTTCCACACATGGACCAAGCTGGATTTGATGTGCTGTTACCTTCTGCAGCAGGACTTCGCTTTTTGTTTTCATCCGGTGAAGCTTCGACTTTAATTTAAGGACCTTATCCATATGTTCCTTTTTTGTGATCCAAATAAAATATGTATCGATCAAATGATATAGAAAACGCAGGTCATCGCTGTAAAACCGGAGATCTGATTTCCAATGCCCGGCAAGTATATAAAGTTGCTGACAACTGGAATGTGATTGAGCTGTTGCGCCTGCCTTACTCTGTTTTGATTTCATCTTCCTATAATTTTCAGTATAAAACTATCTCCTTTCGCGGTTGAAAAAAATGATATCCATCATGTAAGCCCATCATCCATACTGATCAATGTCATGTCAGGAATGTGTTTAAAAGCGTAGTTTTATGGTATCAAAAGTCTTTATTATGAAAAGTATTCTATATGCTACCGATTACTCGCAGTATTCAGTAGCCGCCTTGAAATATGCCCATAGCATCAGTGAAAAATTCGATGCACAGTTATTTGTAATGCATGTTTTTGATATCCCCCTCAGCCTGGCGAGTCCAACATCCATAACCTACAACAAAAAGGAATCACAAAGGTTCCTCGATCATCAGACCAGGCTGGAGAATTTTTGTGTGCAGCATCTGGGAGATGAATATGGTCAGGCCCATCCCAGGATCCTGGTCGCTGAAAACGGCTCAGTAGTGAATGGTATCCTGGAGAAGGCATTGGAATCCAATGCAGATTTGATAGTTATTGGCACCAAGGGGGCGAGTCCAATCAGGGAATACTTTTTGGGGTCCACAACCAAAGGACTTATTGGCCAGTCCACATGCCCCGTCCTGGCTGTCCCTGCGCATTCCCGGCCCGAAATGATGAGGACCTTTGTTTATGCGTCAGATTTTGAACAAGCCGATATTTTAGCAATTCAACAATTGCTCAATATTGCCTCGGGATATGAAGCGCACATAAAAGTGGTCCATATAACCAACAAGCATGAATATGCCGGGGACCAGCAGATGGAGTGGTTCAAGGAAATGTTGCGGGAAAAGGTTGCTTATGACAAAATGGATTTTGAATTGATCTTTTCTGATCAGATAATGGTCGACCTCAAGCGGTATCTAAAGTCTGAAGGGGTTGATTTGCTGGTCATGCTGGAACGAAAGGAGGATGGTTTTCTTTCCAACATTTTTGAAGGGGACCTGGTAAAGAAAATGGGCACAAAAACCCCTGTTCCATTGCTGAGTTACAGGAGAGAATCGCTATAACCTCAGAAGCCTGTTAATCAATAAGACATTCCCTGTAAGGCAGGGTGCATACACTGATTTTGTATATCGTGATGCTATGTACTTCCCACTATCCCAGGATCCGCCCGTCCTCCATTTCAATGATACGATCTGTTCGATTCGCAAAGTCGATATCATGGGTAACTACCAATAAGGACAGCCCCTGTTCTTCCTTTAACTGTTTAAAAATCCTGAAGACGTTTTCGGAATTGTGGCTGTCCAGATTTCCGGTAGGTTCATCCCCCATCAGGATCATGGGGTTGTTTATGAGGGCCCGGGCTATTGCCACGCGTTGTTTTTCACCCCCTGAGATCCTGGAAGCCCGTTGTTTTGCCAGGTGTTCAATGTGCAGCATCCTGAGTTTTTCCATAGCAACACTCTCAATTTCTGCATAGCTTTTTTCGGCCAGTTTTCGGGCAGGCAGCATGACGTTTTCCAGGACACTGAATTCCGAAAGCAGGTAGTGGAACTGGAAAACAAAACCTATTTGCTTGTTGCGTATACGGGACAACTCCTGGTGTGTCTTGCCGGTCACCAATTCATCATTAATAAATAATTCGCCGGTATAATCCGTGTCCATGGTGGACAAAATGTAGAGCAGCGTTGATTTCCCGGATCCGGATTTACCCATAACAGAGGCGAATTCCCCTTTTTTGACCGCAAAGGATATATCCTTCAGGACATGGAAATCCTTGGGTTTTAAAAAGTGTTTGTTGATTTGCCTGGTTTCTAAAACTCGCTCCATTTCAAATGTTATTCTTCCTGTTCATCCAACCACTCCCCCCTCCATTACTGGTGTACTGTATGGGCCTGCATGGTATGGTTTTGAAAATCAGGGGCAGGTTCGCTACCCCCTGCGCACAGGGGCCTCCCGAATACTTTCACGTACCCCGTATAATCCTTACTGGGTCAATCCGCTTCGCTTTTTTAGAAGGCAGGTATCCTGCTATAAATGTGCTCAACAGGGCGAAGGAAATCCCGATGATATAGTATCGTGCCTGAAAATTGACCGGGTAGGTGGTTATTGTTGGTAAGGCATCGGTTTTAAAGGAAACGTTGTCTATTATTTCCGAAAGCCCGTAACCGATTATCAGTCCGAGGATTCCCCCAATTGTTCCGATAATCATGGCCTGACTCATAAAAATCAATTCTACGTCCTTACCGGAAAAACCCGTTGCTTTCAGGATCGCAATGTCCTTCATTTTTTCGTATATCAACATGTTCAAAATATTATAGATCCCAAACCCGGCCACGATCAGCAGGGTAATGGATACGGCATACGTGATCAGGTTTCGGATATTGGATCCTGTTTCAAACTGCGCGTTTGCCTCATTGATATCCGTGGCGGTTACATTAAATTCCCTATGGAGCCTTTTGGCCATTGCAGGCGCATCGTTGATATTGTGGAGTTTTATGTTGATATCTGTCACGTAATTCGTGACCTCCCCCAAAATACGCTGCACGGTCTTCAGGTTGACGTAACTTTGGATATTATCAATTTCTGCTAATCCACTTTGGTAAATACCCACTATTTTCAAGGGAAAAACATCTCCCCTGACAGTACTTACCTGTAGCCTGTCACCCTTGGAAAGCGACATCCTCTTAGCGAGTCCGGCCCCCAATAATATTCCATTTTCATTATTTCTCAGGTCTTCGGGTGTTCCCTGCACAATGTAATCCCGCATATTGGAAAGCCTGGTTTCCTCCATGATATTAACTCCAACAAGGTTCCCCCCAAGTTCAATAGAACCTGACAGATAAAAGACCTGTGCCCGGAGTTGGGGCGTGGCCCCTTTGACCTTTGGGTTTTCCTTCAGATAATTTAAGATAGGCAGGGCATTGTGGATTTTAGTCTGGGTTAATTGAGGTCTTACGGATCGTACCACATTTACAGCCTGATCGAACTCCTTGTAAAGGTTCACAGGTTGTTGCTCACTGGGTTTTATTTCATTGTACAAATGGATATGGGGTGTCTGGTTCAGGATAAGGTTGTCCAGCATCTGGTTCAGGCCGGTCATAAAGCTTACCAGGGTGATATAGGCACCAATACCAAAAGTGACACCCAGGGAGGCGGTAATAGTGGATTTCATCCGGGTCAGCAGATGGGTTTTTGCAATGCTCAATATCACTTTCCAATTAATCACTCTTTTGGTTTTATAAGGGCCGTAGTGGTGTCAATACCCTTTAAAATTTCCACCCTTTCCAGATTCCGGAGGCCCGGTAATACCTCCACCGCTCCCTCCGCCGTCATGACCATATTGCCTTCCAGGAGGTATTCATTGGGGATGGTCAATGCATCTTCCTTCTCTGCAATTATGATATTCCCTTCCCCCGCAAGCCCCGGGTATAGGACGGCAGGAGGATCATCAAACCGGGCTTCTATTTTAAATGTCTGGGATCGTTCATCCTTACGGGGGTAAATTTTACTAAGCGTAGCAGTAAAAACCTCTGAGCCGTAAGCATCCAGATTGATCAGTGCCCTTTGTCCCAAATCCAGTTTGACAATATCCACTTCATCCACCAGCATCTCGATGAGAAAGCGGGACTGGCTGCCCACCGCAGCCAGCGGTTCCATGGTGTTTACAATCTCTCCTGCATTTTTATAAAGAGCGTATACTTTTCCATTGATCTTACTGGTTACGGTAAAATCCTGGTTGGCTATTTGGGTGGTTTGATAGTTATTGCGGTCCATTTGTACCCGGGTTGCCAATTCGTTTTTCGTACGGTCATACCGCAATTGCAAAAGCTTCAGCTTATTTTGTGACTGTTCGAGAGCCAGTTTCCGGTTATCGAATTCTACCTTGGACCCAATATTTTGATTCCAGAGGTTTTCCTGCCTCCTGAAATTGATGGAGTCATTTCTGTAGGTTAAGGATGCCAATGCAATTTCATCCAGTAGTTCAGTAAGGATGGCGGCATCCCCGCCATAATTTTCCCTTGACAGTTCCAGGGCTAGGCGTGCGTTTTCGGCGGATAACCTGGGGGCACTGTTTGTGATTTGAAGTATTGGGTCCCCTTTGCTGACCACATCCCCCTCAAGGACCAGGTTTCGCTCAAGCAAACCGCTGACCGTGGCATACACCTGGTACAGACTATCCGGTTGCACCGTAGCAGAAGCATAAACCGATTCCGTAAGCCGGGTCATCGTCGGATAGATGGTTTCCCTGTCTCCGTTACACGAAACCCATAAAAAAAGGCAATAAACCAACAAGATCTTTTTCATGTACGGCGTCTGGTTTACTAAATTTAGGTAAAATAAAGGTTTATCCGGGATACCATATATGAGTAAAGTCATACAGGGATTAATTTTATTGGGAAGGGGACAACCGGATGATATGAATCATTTAGTATCCCATGGAAAGATTGTTCCTTTAGGGAACGAGATATAAAAATCAGTATGTTTAGGGACAGGAGAGACGCCGGGACACAACTTGCCCGGAAATTATACGGTTACCGTGATCTGCAGGATGTGGTGGTGTTGGCCATCCCCAGAGGCGGGTTGCCATTGGGAGCAGTGGTCTCTGAAAATTTAAAGGCACCCCTTGATGTGGTTCTTTCAAAAAAAATAGGGCATCCCAAGAACCGGGAATATGCCATTGGTGCGGTAAGCCTCACCGATGTAATCCTTTATGATGCAACCGGTTGCACGCAGGCCTATATCGACGCGGAAACCACCAAGCTCCGCAAAAAACTGAAAACGCGCTATGCACAGTATTATAACGGCCGTTCCCCCTTAACCCTGAAGGACAAGACCGTCATCATTGTTGATGATGGTATGGCTACCGGCAGTACCATTCTGGCGACGATTGAATGTGTGCGTCAAAAAAAACCGAAAAAAATAATCGTAGCCGTGCCGGTAGCCTCCCGATCTGCGATAGCTGCCCTGCAATACTCAGGGGCTGTAGATGAGCTCATTTGCCTGGATACGCCGGAAGATTTCAGGTCGGTTGGCCAGTTTTACCATCACTTTGATCAGGTTTCTGATGTGGAAGCCTTGCGGATAATGGAAAGTACAGCAAATGAAAGGAGCGAATAAAAATCCTTGCCTTGTCCTTGCCCCGCATTTCTCAACCTACTTCACAGCCAATAGGGATGGAACAGCTCCAGGTTCGGTTTGCTGTGTTACAGACCTCACTCCGGTACCGGTCTATGGTGCTTAACTTGTTGTCTAACTTCCCAAACCAGACACCGTACACCTTTGCCACAATCCTTGTCTCCGAAAATTCCTCAATGTTCAGACTACAGAATAGGGCCTTTTGCAGATGGGTAAGTCCCAAAATCCGTGATAAAAAACTGACCAACAACCCCTTAAGATCATCCGCATCGACTTCCACGTGCAACACGCAGTCGTAGTGGTCTGCCGCAATCCGCATTCCCGGTTTCAGCATATCTGCCAGTTTCTTCAGGCTTCTTTCAAACAGATCCTTACGGGAGCCGGCCTCTGATTCCAAAAGTTGATAGTCAGGATTCCTGCTGCTTAATCGGGGCCTCCTGGACTTTACACGTTTCGGGTTTTGTAGTGTATTGCTGTTCATGATATAATGGTATTAATTCGATTAAAGGAATTTGCCGTTTTCATCAAGTTTTACCCGTAAAACCTCATCCCCGTTCTCTAATTTTAGTTTATACTTTTTAGTGATGCCTTTTCTATCGTGATAGTTTACCAGATAGATATCCTGTGTAATCCTCCATTCCGGGAAACGATCCAAAACAGCTTCCTTGACGACAGTCGGAAGATTGATATCCTTAAATTTTTCTGCGGTACGAAGCAATTTTCCCTCACCGTCGTATGCGGCCAGGATCTTGCCTTCGGGAATAAAGAAGGTAACATTGTACAAATCATAATCATCCTGGTATAAATCTGAATTTTTCAAATCAAAAGCCGCAACTTTTCGTTGGAGGAGGTCAACAGGGACCGAGGCCACTTCCTCAGTGCTCGCATTACTGAGATATTTATAGTTCGTCGCAAAGACCGTTACCTCCGATAACTGTTCCGTTGCAATAACCTGTGTAAAAGCCTGGGTGGTTAGTCCACCAATGAGTAAACCAAGTAGTACCTTTTTCATGATTGTAGTGTTTTAAAGATTATGTCTATATAAATTTTTTTCATTTCGCAGTAAAATTATAGGTACAGGCACCGGTCAACAATGACCTGGATCAGTTATTCAAAAAAATTGGGGTATTTCTAAATCCTGGTTCATGACGTTGGTCATAGTTCAACCAATGATCAGGGCTTACATTTGGATTGTATGAAATTGACAGGGATGCGTTACGGACCGTCCTGTCAAAAGAAAATCACATAGTATGAAAGAGCTCACACAGGAAGAATGCCTGGCACTCCTTGCAGGTAATTACATCGGTCGCATGGCTTATATCTCAAAAGGCAGGGCGGAAATCATCCCCATTACCTATTATTTCGACCCGGAACAACATGCTGTGATCTCCTATTCAGGCGAGGGCACGAAGATTGAAGCGATGCGTCAGAACCGTTCGGTTTCATTTCAGGTGGATGAGATCAACACCCTGGATAAATGGCGTTCGGTATTGCTATATGGCACCTACGAAGAACTCAGTGGGATGGATGCCAAATACCAGTTGCACAAATTTTCGGAAGGCGTAAAAAAAGCAATACTCAAAAAGGAAAAAACCAACCTGCAATTCATCAGCGAGTTTTCCAGTAAAGCAGACTCCAATGGCACCCCTATCGTATACCGTATCAAAATTACCGAGGTCCACGGGAAACAGCGGGAGTGATTTTGCCGGCCTCAGTCCGGGTCCGGGTATTATTGGTTCCGGCAATAACTTAAATCAATAGTGATGCTCATCAAAAAATACAGCACAATTGGAATTACCGATATCGCTGCAGTGGGCGGAAAAAATGCCTCCCTGGGTGAAATGTACAATCAATTGGTCCCGTCAGGCATTCGGATCCCCAATGGTTTTGCGACCACTTCTGAAGCATACTGGCAGTTCCTGGATGAAAATGGCATACGGAAATCCCTGGAAGGTATACTGGAAGAATTGGACCGTGACCAGTTCAAAAACCTGCATACCATTGGCGGTCGGGCCCGGAAGCTTATCCTGGAAAGCACCTTTTCGCAGGATTTTTCAGAAGCAATTCTCAAGGGCTATCAGGAACTTTGTGGTACGCAAGAAAGGTCAGTTGCCGTACGAAGCAGTGCAACCGCTGAAGACCTTCCAGAGGCAAGTTTTGCCGGCCAACACGATAGTTTTTTAAATGTAATGGGAAACAGGGCCGTTTTGGAAGCGGTCAAAAAATGTTTCTCATCGCTGTATACAGACCGGGCGATCAAATATCGGGAGGACAAAGGTTTCCGCCATGGGGATATCGCATTATCGGTGGGTGTTCAGCTGATGATCCGCTCTGACAAGGGTTGTTCAGGGGTCGGGTTTACCATAGAACCCGAATCGGGCTTTGAAAATGTCCTGTTGCTGTCCGGCATCTGGGGGTTGGGAGAAAATATCGTGCAGGGTACTGTAAACCCTGATGAATTCTATCTGTTCAAACCGGCTTTGAGGAAAGGAAACTATCCGATCATCCAAAAAAAACGGGGCGACAAGAAACTGACCATGGTGTATGGCGGCACCAACAACAAGGCATCAACATTAAACATTGCTACCCCTTCAGAGAAACAGGACCGGTATGTGCTATCAGACGCGGAGATCACCGAACTGGGAAAATGGGCCTTAGCGATTGAGGATCATTATGGTAAGCCAATGGACATAGAATGGGCGAAGGACGGATTTACCCAGGAGCTCTTTATCATCCAGGCCAGGCCTGAAACTGTACATCAGTCACTGAACAAAAATATACATATAGAATACCGGTTGCTGAGCAAAGGAAAGGTTTTGGGCAGTGGCAATGCTGTAGGCTCTAAAATAAGGACCGGGGTAGCCAGGATAGTGGAGTCACCCGAAGCGGCCACCGATCTGGATCCCGATACGATTATCGTTACCGATACCATTACGCCCGATTGGGATCCATTGCTTAAACAGATTGGGGGGATCATAACAAACAAAGGAGGCAGAACAAGCCATGCAGCGATTGTGGCCCGTGAACTGGGGGTCCCGGCCATAGTGGGATGCGGTACGGCTACAGACACTATAGAGGATGGAGCCACGCTGACATTGTCATGTGCAAGCGGAAAGACAGGCTATGTGTACGAAGGCCACCTGCCCTATGAAGAACAGCAAATTGATTTTTCAGGCATACAGCTGCCGCAAACTGAAGTTAAGTTAATCCTTGCAGACCCCGAAAATGCCTTTCAATTATCCTTTTATCCCAATAATGGCGTTGGGCTCCTGAGGATGGAATTTATCATCACCCACCTGGTTAGGATTCATCCGATGGCACTGGTAAAATTCGATACCTTGAAGGATAGTGCGGTTAAAGGCCAAATCGAAGAGATGACCAAGCACTATAACACCAAAGAGGACTACTTTGTTGATAAACTGGCAGAGGGCATTGCAGTCATTGCATCGGCGTTCTATCCCAAAGAGGTAATCGTCCGACTAAGCGATTTCAAGACAAACGAATACGCAAACCTGCTTGGAGGCAAGGATTTTGAGCCTCATGAAGAAAATCCCATGCTTGGTTTCAGGGGGGCTTCCAGATATTACAGTGAATTATACATGGCGGGTTTTGCACTGGAATGTGCAGCGATCAAAAAAGTTCGGGAAAGAATGGGGCTTACCAACCTAAAGGTTATGGTGCCTTTCTGCAGAACGGTCCGGGAAGGCAAAAAAGTGTTGTCTGCCATGGCTGCCAACGGTTTGAAGAAAGGGGATCAGGGACTCGAGGTCTACAGTATGGTGGAAATCCCCAGCAACGTTATACTGGCGGACCAGTTTGCTGAAGTATTTGACGGGTTCTCTATTGGATCCAACGACCTTACGCAACTGACATTGGGTATTGACAGGGATTCTGAAATTATGGGTCAACTTTATGACGAGAATGAGGAAGCTGTCAAAACAATGATTTCCCAGGCCATTAAGGCTGCCCATACAGCACATATAAAAATAGGGCTGTGCGGGCAGGCGCCAAGTGACTTCCCCCATTTTGCAACGTTTTTGGTTAACGAAGGAATCGACAGCATTTCGTTCAATCCGGATGCGTTGTTGCAGGGGATCGAAAATATCAACAAAGCAGAAAATACCGTTTTAAAAACAGGGACTGCCTATAGCAGCAAGTGAGTATTTCCGGGGCGCCTTAGCCGAATATAATGAAGAAAATGATCATACTGACAGGTTCAATCATCCTTTTCTGGTTACTGCTAACCATCGTGGTACAATGGAAAGGACCGGAAAAGACGCTTATCTTCGGCCAGGAGCACCAGGGTCTGAAAGCCTTGCTGGTCTACAATCCGGACAGGTTCTATAACCTGGATGAACAGGTGTGTACCGCCCTTGCCAATTCCCTTTCCGACAATGGCTGGTCTGCCAGGATAGCTACTGTGGCAGCTGCTGAAACAACCAGGAGCGAACATTTTGACGCCTACGTATTCTGTGCCAATACCTACAATTGGGGACCGGACCGGCCCACCCGGCGCTTTATAAAAAATCACCCCGGGCTAAACGGGAGCCATGTGGTAGCGATCACACTCGGAAGCGGATCCACCCAACGATCGCAACGATTGTTGGATGAACTGATCAGGCAAAAAGGGGCCATCCTCCTCTATTCCGAGACACTCTGGCTGATGAAACCCAATGATGAGTCCCGAATAAAAGTATCCAATGTTAAAGTGGCTTTGGATAAGGCGACCGCGCTTGGTAGTAAAATTTCAAAGGCATTTGAAAAGGGGCCTGGACAGGTTACCCGGCAGTAGCGCTACTACATGATATCGATATTTAATTGCTGGTGAAAACGGTGCGAACTACCATATAAATGATTTCCAAACTGATCTATGTCATTGAATCTTCCGGAGGATACCGATATTTTTGAAGCATCATAAGGTTAATAATGCTCTTCGGTACATGGGTGATGGTTTGGGGGAACGCGCAACCCATGGAAGAGAGAAGAAAGGTATGAACACCAGTATTTTTCAAGTGTAAGATTTAGCTGGCATACATCATATCTTCCGTCAAACAGGGACAATTCATTGTCCCTGTTTTTTTAAAAAAAAGCTGTAAACTGACCCAGGTCATATTCCACTCTGAAAAGTTCACATATATTGTTGGAAAGTTTAAAGTACAAGTTCATTGAAACACGAAATAAGGATTCCGGTATTTGAGGGTAGCAATACCCCCGAGGCCGAAAGGAGGTATCAAAAGTAGGTTTTCACCCGTTCGGTGTGTAGTCCGGTTTAGCGATAGACAGGAATACAGATTGTTGCAAGTGGTGGACTGGCAAACTTAATACCTTCTATGAAACCGGGGCATCTTGGTGTCCCGGTTTCTTTTAAAGCATGCAGTTACTGGTCCTGTCGGCCGAAAGGCAGTACAGGCCAACCAAAGGATGATGTTGATGGTGCCCGGTTCGACTTTTACATTGTGTTAGCGATAAAATGATTTAAATGATGGATCGCAGTACCAACTTATTCTACCTTTTTGAAGGAAACAGGAGGCCCCGGCTTCCTGTTTCTGTTTTGTACCGTGGCCATTTGTACCCCGCGTGTACAAACGGGGGAAAGCTTTCCGGGGAGCACTTTGCTCCGGACTGTCAGGGCCGGTATTCCTGTTGCAGGAATCCACTGTTAAAATAATTGACCGCACCCATAAGTAATGACCTAAATCATTTCATATCTCGCTCGGCTGGCTTATTTTTAAGGTGTAATTAAAAACAAGTAATAACATATAAAATACAGGATCATGACAGACAAAAGCGGTACTATCCTATTGGCACTTTTAACAGGTGCAGCAATAGGTGCGGGAATAGGCATCTTATATGCCCCGGACAAGGGAGTGGAAACCAGGAAAAAAATCAATAAAAAGGTTAAAGATACGAGCCATGACATCTCGGACCGCCTTTCGCATGCCAAGGATGAGCTTACCAAAACTGTGAACGAGAAAAAGGATGTTTTTGAACGTAAGCTGGACGAGGCAATCTCTACCATGAGTTATAAGGCCGATGATATCATAGCCACCCTGGAACGCAAACTGGAGGATCTGAGAAAGAAGAACGCCCAGTTCCAAAAGTAAGAGCGAGCCTTCGATGAATTTAAGAAAGACCTTGTGTAGCAATTGCGTACATAAGGTCTTATCTGCTTTGCCGCATGGCCACATTTCCATCCCCGTTACCTGAACCCGGAAATTGCAAGTGACGCTGCAAAACACTGCGTACCGTTCCATTAACAGGCCCAAAATACGGCCTCACAATCCAGGACCCCGGAAATAAACCATTCCTCCATTATCCAAAATCTGCTATATTCCTGAGTTCTTCCCTGTTCAGCAGCAGTAGTTGCCTGCCATGATCCGTGGTGATCAACCCTTCATCCTTGAAATCCGATAACGTACGGATTGCCGTTTCGGTCGCTGTACCGATCAAACCCGCAAAATCTTCCCGGGCAATACCTTTTCCTCCTTTATCCCGGTCCTTTATGATCCCTTTATCATAAAGTTCCAAAAGTGTCCTGGCAGCGCGTTGCCGCACGGATGCATAGGCCATATCCACCAAATGAGCCTGTATATCGATCATGTTATTCGATACCATCCTGATAAATTTTTGGGAAACTACCGGGTTGCCATAGAGCAGCTTAAAAAAGTCCTTTTTTGGAATCGCACAAAGTTCGGCTGTTTCAAGCACGAGAGCGTTCTCGATATACTTACCCAGGGTATTCAGGAGGGAAAGCTGGCCGATGAAATCGCCCGTACTGTAGATCCCTGTTACAAATTCCTTCCCGCCTTCCGTGCTTTTATAGGTTTTTACGGTCCCACTTGCTATAAAATAAAGTGAATGTGCATAGTCTCCTTCCCAGAAAACAATTTCTTTCTTTTCAACTTTCTTCAAGTCATGGTCCCGTGCCAGGCTTTCCATGTCCAGGTATTCAGAAGCTTCTTCGAGGAAGTCGGTAAGTCCGGTCAGGTTTCGGGTGATCTCTTTTTTGAGGAATTCGAATTTCTTCAGCCGGATGGAAATGGCATCCAGTAATTCCTTCTCCTCAAAGGGTTTTGTCAGGTAATCATCTGCACCCAGGTTCATCCCTTGGCGCATATCTGCCCTATCCGTTTTTGCTGTCAGGAAAATGAATGGTGTCCCGGCTGTTGTGCTATCCTGCCCCAGTAGACTCAAAACTTCGTAACCGTCCAGCTTTGGCATCATGATATCGCAGACGATCACATCAGGACGGAACTCCTTTGCCTTTTGTATCCCAATCAGGCCATCAGCAGCGGTGGCTACTTTATAATTTGCCAATTCAAGGAGTTCCGCTGTATTTTCCCGGACATCCTTGTCGTCCTCGATCAATAATATTTTTTTCATAGGTTTACGAGTCAGGGGGAATTCAAAATGATTTAAATCGCTACAGGATATGTATGCTTCTGCATGGATTTTCAGGGGCAGATTTGTCAGGAAATCCGCATGTTCAGTCTCGCATTGCAGCAATAGCAGGGACCAGCAGGCGTTATAACAGATCATAGTAAAGATATCCCGGGAGTCGTATGGGAAAAATGACATTGGTCATACGGAATACTCTTTCATAGCGAAGGATGATCAACGTCATAGCATGTAATTCCCTGTCTATGTAAATTGATTCCCGATATCTAAATCAATAGTATATGAAAACAGGTCTGGCCCTGTCGGGCGGCGGCGTCCGTGGGATTGCTCATATCGGGGCGATAAAAGCTTTGGAAGAACTCGGAATTAATCCTTCGCCTATTGCAGGCACAAGCACTGGTGCCCTGATCGGTGCATTGTATGCTGGGGGATGCAGCCCGGAAGGTATGTTGGATTTCTTCAAAACGACAGAAATATTCAGCATGGACAAGTACGCCAGGAGCAAACCTGGATTTGTGGATACCATAAAATTCTACGAGAAATTTAAAGCATACCTGCCAGCGGATACTTTTGAAGCCTTACAAAAACCCCTCTATATTACCGCGACCAACATTCTGGACGGCACGCTGGAAGTTTTTCATCAGGGAGAGCTCATCCGCCCTATGCTGGCGTCCGCTGCATATCCAGGCCTTTTCGCCCCCCTAAAGATCAAAAAAGGATATTATGCGGATGGGGGTATTTTAAACAATTTTCCGGTAGATATTATTCACCAGCACTGTGACCAGGTCGTCGGTGTTTATGTAAATCCATTTGAGAAGGTGAGCATCGAAGATTTGAGGCATTCCTATTCTGTTATGGAACGAGCCTATAAGATTCGTATGGCCCGGGATTCACTGGCCAAATTCAAAGATTGTAATATGATCATTTTACCGAAAGGCCTCGACAAATACAACCTGTTCTCCCTGAAGGATATGGATGGAATCTTTAAAATAGGTTATACCGCCGTAAAGACCGCCTGGGAAGGGGATCACAGCCTCCAGAAAACAGGATAGTTGCTATTTGCAACCCGGTACAGCTGTATCCCCCCTTACGATCAGCCGTAAAGCGTCGGTTCTGCCCCGGCATCATATGATGCCATCAGCATGAACCGGAACAAACGCAAACAGCGTACCCTTCCGAAAAGACCTTATTCACATGGACGCAGCCAGGTCGTTCCGGAAGGGTATTTCAATCCGTAAAGCAAATAGCAGTTAAGCTATGCTATCTGAACTTTTTTAGGCGGCATTTTTTTTGCCTCCTCTTTTTTGACGAGATTAAAACTCAGGATACCGTCTTTATAGCTCGCTTTAATCGCTTCCTGTTTTACGCTTTCGGGTAACTGCAAAGAGCGCTCAAATGCCTGGTAAGCGAATTCTTTCCGGGTGTAATTATCTTCCTTTTGTTCGTCGGAAGTCGATTTTTCAGCTGAAATATTCAGGCAATTATCCTCGATTGTAACTTCAAAATCCTTTTTGGCAAATCCGGGTGCAGCAAGTTCGATTTCAAAATGGTTAGCTGTTTCCTTAATGTTCAGGGCGGGCTCTGTTCTTTTGCCGTTCCAAAAACGATCCGGCATCATATCCCTGACCCAACGGCGGTTATCAAAAAAATCATCCATATCAAAGAAATCCTGAGATATCAGGTTTCCAAATGGCCTTCGTTTGAATTTTACTAGTGACATAACATTTTATTTAAGGGTTAAACAATGATTTATAAGATAAAAGTACCTCCGGCCTGGCCCTGTTAAAATGATATAAGTCAGTCTGATATATTTTTTTTGCTGCTATTTTTGAACAAATCGAATTTTTATGTCTGTTACCAATTTTGGGATCAGCGGGCTTTCGGATGAGCAGGTAACACAATCACGGGAGACCCATGGCAGCAATACGTTAACCTCTACCACCCAAAGTGGGTTCCTGAGGGCATTAAAAACGATCGCGTCAGAACCCATGGTGCTTTTATTGCTGGTTGCCTCCGCGATCTATTTTATCAGCGGGAATCCCGGGGATGGTATTTTCTTGGCATCTGCCATTGTACTGGTCGGCTCCATTTCGTTCTATCAGGATTCCAGGAGCAGAAAGGCAATGGAAAAATTGAAAAGCCTTACCCAACCTAACTGTTCCGTCATCCGAAACGGGGAAGTTGTAAGGATCCCCAGCAGGGAAGTGGTGGTGGGGGATTTCCTTATGGTAGAAGAAGGCACCCTGATTGCTGCCGATGGCACTATTGTGCATTCCAATGATTTTTCCGTCAATGAATCCCTCCTTACGGGAGAATCACTTTCCGTATTTAAAGATGCGGAGTCTCCGGATAACGGAATTTTTACCGGTACTTCGGTGGTGAGCGGGCTGGCAGTGGCACGGTTACCGCCATTGGCAATAGTACCCGGCTGGGGCAGATCGGAAAGAGCATAGAGGCTGTTCAGGATACCAAAACCCCCCTGGAATCGCAGATCAACAACTTTGTAAAAAACATGTCAGTGTGGGGTGGTGCGGCATTTCTGTTGGTATGGGGTATCAATTACTACAATTCAGGCGAAGTCCTGGGCAGCCTGCTGAAGGCCCTTACGCTTGCCATGAGTATTTTACCAGAGGAAATACCGGTAGCCTTTACCACCTTTATGGCATTGGGATCCTGGCGGCTGATGAAATTGGGCATTGTAGTAAAAGAAATGAAGACCGTAGAAGCTTTGGGAAGTGCAACCGTAATATGTACAGATAAAACCGGGACCATAACCCAGAATAAGATGAGCCTGGCCAGGCTTTTCACCCTGGAATCGGGGAAAATAAGCGACCCTGGAACTCCTTTGGGTGTAGCTGAGGCTGAACTGGTGACGTTGGCCATGTGGGCAAGTGAACCCATCCCCTTCGACCCCATGGAGATCGCCTTACATGCCTCTTATGGTTCCTTTGCCGACAAAGACCTTCGGCCGGATTACCATATGATCCATGAATACCCCTTAGGAGGAAAACCTCCCATGATGACACACATCTTTGAAAACAGTTCCGGCAATCGGATCATCGCTGCCAAAGGAGCCCCGGAGGCCTTTTTTGAGCTGGCGGAATTGTCGGCCGATGCACAAAACCTCATACGGGATACCATTAAATCCCTTGGCCGGGAAGGCTTTCGGTTGCTGGGCGTAGGCAGGGGCCGGTGGGAAGGAACAGCCTTCCCTAAAATACAACAGGATATCCCCTTTGAATTTATCGGAATTGTTGCCTTTTATGATCCACCCAAGGAAAATATACCTGCGGTTCTCCGGGAATTTGACAAGGCCGGAATAAAAGTAAAACTGGTGACCGGCGATAATGCCGCTACCGCAACAGCCATCGCGAAGGAAATTGAATTTATAGGTTCCGAAAAGTGTATGTCCGGAGATGAACTGATGGAGTTGGGGGATGAGGAATTACAGGAGAAAGTAAAGGATACCCAGGTGTTTAGCCGCATGTTCCCTGAAGCCAAACTGCGGATCATCAACGCATTAAAAGCAAACAACGAGGTAGTGGCCATGATAGGTGACGGGGTCAATGACGGACCCGCATTAAAAGCTGCCCATTTTGGTATAGCCATGGGAAAAAAGGGAACAGAGATCGCCAAGCAGGCTGCATCCCTGATCCTGGTTGATGATGACCTCTCCAGTATGGTGGATGCCATTGCCATGGGCCGGAAGATTTATGCCAATCTCAAAAAAGCGATTCAGTATATTATTTCCATCCATATCCCCATCATACTATGTGTATTTATTCCCTTAGCCCTGGGGTGGAAGTATCCCACCCTGTTTTCACCACCCCATATCATCGTATTGGAACTGATCATGGGGCCTACCTGTTCGATTATATACGAAAACGAACCTATGGAAAAAAATACGATGAATGAAAAACCCAGGCCCTTTACCACAAAATTTTTCAGGTTTAAGGAATTGGCCACAAGTATCGTCCAGGGACTGGCTATTGCCCTCATGGCTCTGGGTGTCTATCAATATGCCGTGCAACAGGGTTTAAACGAATCCATAACACGCACTATGGTCTTTATGGTACTGATCTTTGCCAATATCTTCCTTACGCTGGTCAACCGTTCTTTTATATATTCGATGTTCACAACCCTGAAATATAAAAATAATCTGGTTCCGTTGATTATTGGCATCACGGGGTTAATGGCCGCCTTATTGCTCTATGTACCCGCATTTAACTCATTCTTCAAGTTTGAAACATTGAATCTTTTCCAATTGGCACTGTGTGGGCTTGCAGGATGTATTTCTGTGGTATGGCTTGAAATATTAAAATGGATCAAACGAATGAAAAGAGCTGCGGGTGACCAAAACCTGCTTATAGCTTCACCCCAAATGCCAGGTCCCCGGCATCCCCGATCCCGGGTATGATATAGCCTCTGCTGTTCAGTTTTTGGTCAATAGCGGCGATCCAGAGATGGGTGTTATCCGGAAATATTTCAGTAACATGCGCAATACCCGCCGTGGAACCGATAACGGAAATGATATGGATCTGTAAAGGCGTGCCATGTTCCTTTAATGCTACCAATACATTTTCAAGGGTTTTTCCCGTGGCCAACATAGGATCTGTAAGCACCAGGGTCTTGCCGTCCAATGATGGGGCGGCAAAGTATTTGACGATAACCTCGAAGGCGTCCCCACCATCTGGATGGTGACGATAGGCAGAGACAAAAGCGTTCTCAGCTCCATCAAAATAATTGATCATTCCCTGGTGTAATGGCAATCCGGCCCTCAATACGGAACAAAGCACCATTTTATCCCGGGGAAGTGATAGTACCGTGGTACCAAACGGGGTTTGGACGGTTTGTTCCGAATAAATCAGCATCTTGCTCATTTCATAGCTCAGGATCTCTCCTATCCGCTCAATATTCCGTCTGAACCGCATGGCATCCTTCTGAATTTCAGCATCCCTAATCTCATAAATGAATTGATTTAAAAGCGAATTGCCTTCGCCAAGATGGTGAACGGTCATAGGATTTCAGTTTACTTCGAAGTTACTGTTTTTAATAAAATGAACTCGCTAATATTAACCCTGTCAATAACTCCAATGAACTTATCCTGCCTGGTAACCGGGAAAAAGTTCGACTTTCCCTTTGCTATCCATCCCAGGACGTTCGTCAATGCTGTGGAGCTATCAAACGTTTTAAAGGATCTTTCCATTATCGCTCCCACCCGAAGCTCGGGCTTAGCTGCATGTTTTATTATATCCTTTTGTGTCACTATGCCCACTATCCTGCTGCCGGAAAGCACCACAAAATCTCTTTCAGTGCCTGCCAGTACGATCTCAATTACCTCCTGGATGCTGTTATCCGGATTCAGTCTCGTGATCTTAGTTACAATAGCCTCCGCTATGGTATGGCCTTCCAGGATGGAATTTTGCCTTACCATCTGGTTCTCGCCATAGGCTCCGAAAAAAATGAACAATGCTATTAGGATCAGAAAAGGATTAAAGAACAGCCCTATTATGAAAAAAAGTATGGCCAGGCCCTGACCGATACCTGCAGCTATTTGGGTAGCTTTTACCCGGCCGAGTTTAAATGACAGGAGCGCCCTGAGAACCCTGCCGCCATCCATTGGGAATGCTGGGATCAGGTTGAAGGTTACCAACATCACGTTGGCCATAAAAAGATAGAACAGGAAATTCTGGAAGGTTGGCCTGTACAGCTGTTCCTCCAGGATGATGGTATCAAAACTAAAATAGGATCGAATGGGTACAACCAGGAATATCAGAACGGCAATGACCACATTTACTGCCGGCCCGGCCAGGGCTACCAGAAGTTCCTGTCCTGGTTTGTCAGGCATTTTGTCCAACGTAGCAACCCCGCCTATGGGAAGGATTACGATACTTGTCGTTTGGATATGAAACCTTTTTGCCATCAATGCATGGCCGAGTTCATGCAGCACAACACAGACCATCAGGACCACTACCAGGCCCTCAGCCAGGAAAACCCCTTCCAGGGTTCCCCGGTTTTGAAATTCAATAACACCCACCCAAAGCAACAACAAGGGGAATGTCCAATGTATTGCCAGTTGGATGCCCTTCACCTTACCCAATTTCAAAAAGCCTTTCATCCCTCAAATTTTGATCCAAATTATTCCAGGATCACAGTTATGGCAATGATATTTATCATATGTGCCCTTCCGGCTTCGGGATATATTTGAACAAACCATAAGAAAAATGGATAATCCCATAAAAAAAATAATTACGCTGACCGTAAATCCGGCCATCGACAAAAGTACTACGGTGATCGGTATAAAACCCTACAGCAAACTCAGGTGCGCCGCCCCTGACTTTGAGCCGGGTGGAGGTGGAATTAACGTATCACGGGTGATCGGGGAACTGGGGGGCACCTCATTGTGCACCTATTTGGCGGGAGGCCCAACCGGGATCCATCTAAAGGAAATGCTGTCGGCGGCCAACATCCTGCAGCAGATAATCCCGATACAGGGCTGGACCCGGGAAAACCTGGCCGTTACAGATATGACCACCAATGAGCAATTCCGTTTTGGGATGCCCGGACCCCAGGTTTTGGAAGATGAATGGAAAAACACCCTGGCCCATTTAGAGGCAATATTACTCGATGGGGATTTTCTGGTGGCCAGCGGAAGCCTCTCGCCCGGGATGCCTGTAGATTTCTTTGCGAGGGTGGCCCGGATAGCCAGGAGCAAACAGGTAAAGTTTATCCTGGATACCTCCGGGGAAGCCTTGTCCAAAGGGCTGGCAGAAGGCGTTTTTTTGCTCAAACCCAATCTTGGGGAATTGAGCAGTCTCTGCGGGGCTGGATCTATAGGGTACTCCGAACTGGAAACATTGGCACGCAATTTCCTGGATCATAATCCCTGTGAGATCATGGTCGTGTCCCTGGGTGCACAGGGCGCTCTGCTGGTTTCCCCGGATCAATCAGAATACATACGGGCACCGGTGGTCTTTCAAAAAAGCACCATCGGGGCAGGTGACAGTATGGTAGCCGGGATGGTTTACGCCCTTGCCCAAGGCAAATCGCTGTCGGAAATGGCATATTTCGGCGTTGCCTGCGGTACCGCCGCCACCATGACCCCCGGGACACAGCTTTGCAAAAAAGAAGATGCCGAACACCTGAATAGCTGGATTACCGCACATGCAACGCACTCCGCAAAAATCAGGATCAACGGCTGATATATTTACGTAATTTTATAAAGTATCCAAAAAAATTTAGAATATAAATCGATAAAAATGGAATATTACTTTTCAACCCAATTGAAGGACGGAACTTTTGAAGAAGCCGTGCAACGAACCACGGAAGCCCTTAAACAGGAAGGATTTGGTGTATTGACCGAAATTGACCTGAAAGCCACGCTGAAGCAAAAACTGGATGTAGACTTTCCCCGGTACAAGATCCTGGGTGCCTGCAATCCGCCATTGGCCTATGAGGCCCTTCAGGCCGAAGATAAGATTGGCACCATGCTGCCCTGCAATGTAATCGTACAGGAAAAAGAATCCGGGATAATAGAAATCTCAGCTGTAGACCCCGCTGCCTCCATGCAGGCAGTCGAGAACGAAAAACTGGTCACAGTTGCACAGACCGTCCGGGACAAGCTTAAAAAAGTAATTCAACACCTTGGCACGAATTGAAAGAAGCTTTTCAACAATTCGTACAGGAAATCCCAAAGGCAGTTCAGGAAGCCAGCATCCCGCCGTCCACCACATGGGTACACCCGGTTATGAACCTGCTGTCATCAGAAGCCAGGAACAAGGCCATCTCCGCGATCTCCCCGGATTCTGCATAGCGTCCGAAAGGTACCGCAGCTTCAAAGCCTTCTGTCACTTTTTTGGGGTGATCGGGCGACATATCCTTTTCGATACGCCGCATCATTTCATTGTTCACCGGCCCGGGATGGATCGTATTCACCCGGATGTTCCTGCCTGCATTTTCCAGGGCTGCAACCCGCATCAGCCCGATGGCTGCATGTTTGCTTGCCACATATGCCCCCAATCCGGCGAATCCCTTTAAGCCGGCAACTGACGAGGTAATTATCACGCTGCCCCCATCTGCCATGTGAGGAATAACATGCTTGCATCCCAACCAGACGCCCTTTAAATTTACGGAAATCACCCGGTCAAAAATATCATCCGGATATTCCGCAATCGGTTTTGTCGTACCTTCAATACCCGCATTGGCGAAAAAAATATCTATCCTGCCGAACTGCTTCAAAGCATGGTTTACAAACTTTTCTGTATCCCCTGCTTTGGACACATCTGCTTTGCAATACGTGATCTTTCCCCCGCCCGGATCATATCCGGCTTCCTCCAACCTCTCTTTCATAATGTCCACAACCACTACGTTGGCACCTTCTTCCAAAAACAATTTTGCGGTGGCCATTCCAATCCCCCCGGCTCCGCCTGTAATGATCGCTACTTTATCCCTTAACCGTTCCATATGTCCTATTCAGATGTCGTTATCTTTCGTATTTCCCAACCCTGGCCATCAAGGTGAACAGCAACCAGGTTATCCCCTACAATTTTGGCCCCTATTTCGGGAAGTTGATACCGCCTGCTCGTCATTTGGATGGCCTCCCTTTTTTCAAAGTATTCATCGATCTCCCCGGAAGTATCAACCAACACATCAAAGAACCTGAATTCATAAATCTTTAACTTGAATTCATTTTCCCCCTTAAGTTTCTTGTCAAAAAGGACCCCTGTGGTAAGGCCGTCATTAAAAGGGTATACATTGAGATACCTTGGTTCTATAACCACATTCCCCTTGGTATCGATAAACCCATAGACCGGGATACCGTCTTCCACTTTTTCTGTAATCAAACAGCGTCCATCCCTGAACATCGGATAGCGGGTACCGGTAACATCCGATTTGCCCGTATCAGCGTCCGGATTCCAATGGAGGTCGCCTCTGAAATCAATCACCAGCTCGCCCTGTTTGTCCATAAATCCCCATTGGTTCCCCTTGCGTATGGCCGCCAGCCCCTCACTAAAAGGTGCGATCTCATCTATATTACCAAGGGTTTGGGCAAATAAAAGCGCAGGAAGCATCAGCAATACACTTACTATGAAAATTTGTTTCATCATTATTATATTTAGAATTTATACTAAAGTAAGCGGGCGGATCTTGCCTTAAAATGACGTATGTCAGCCCTTTGCATAAAATTGTGATTGGGCATTCCCGGTTCCACTTTTATCAGAACATAAGGTTGGTGTAGATCATGCTCTTTAGGTCTTTGGGAAGGCCGTCGCGAATATCCTGCATCTCGCCGAGGGATATATATTTCCTGAGGTAGATAAAGGTGGTGTCCACATACCGTTCAGCCATTTCGTCATTTTTGAAATCGTGCTTCGCTGTGGGTCCGTCATGTTTCCTGACAAGTGCCAGGAATTCCTCCATATGTTTTATTTTCGGTTTATCTTTTCTGATAGCCCATCCATTTACATAGGCTGCTTTAAGGAACATCGGAAACTGCGCGATTAGCTGTAGTGATTCCTCGACTGGTATGATGTCGCGCAAGGCATGCATGATGGAAGTAAAGATACGTCCGGCCTTTTCGCGGTCATTTCCCAGATCCATTTCTTTGGTATACTCTTTAAGGAAAGTATTCCCTTCTTTTGCGTAGAGGTTAAAATTTAGTGCCATGATTCCTGTATTTTTATAATGAGCACTAAAGATTAGGATTCTGAACTCCTGATAAAATGATTTATATCATTTCGGGAATAAGCGATCCAGATTATTTTTGAAACAGCGTTCTGATGGCGTTTAGATCCGATCAGGGTCGGGGCGGCCAAATTTCCAGTTATTCTGAAAAAGGAAAGCATCGGTTAAATTGGATTCCATAGTAACTTGCGGTTTATAGCATTCTGATTGCCTCTAATCATTAGTAAAAAAAACTTAATAAAACCGAGCATGATAATACATATTGAATACCGGAAAATGCAGGTGAGCGAATCACTTAGTGAAATCATTACCCGCAACCTTCGAAAACTGTCACACAAATACCCATTTGTAATCCGGGCCCGGGTAACCCTAAAACTTGAAAACGACCCCGGGGGAAGCGATAAAAGTTGCCATATAGAACTGAGTGCCCCCGGACCCCGACTCTTTGCAAAATCGACTGAAGATAATTTTGAAAAAGCGGCAGCGGCGGCCCTTGATGACCTCGACAGGCAACTCAGAAAGCGAAAAGCTAAGTTAAGCACCACCAAAAAAACGATGTAATATGAAGAATATATTGGTCCCGGTCGATTTTTCTGATGCATCCGGTTACGCACTGGAGGTAGCTGCCAAAATTGCGAGGCAGCAGCAGGCGGGTATTACCGTACTGCATATGCTTGGACTTTCGGAAGCAGTATTGGCGAAGGACGAGGCACAGGAATATGAAGAAGCCAGGTTCTACATGAAGCTGGTCAAAGATCGTTTTGCCCTGTTCCTGGACAAACCCTACTTAAAAGGCATTCCCATACATCAAATGCTTCAGAACTACAAGATCTTCAGCGAACTGAACAATGTTGCCCGGGAACAGCAGACAGACCTCATCGTTATGGGTTCGCAAGGTAAGCATGGGTCCAGTAATTTTTTTGGAGGTTCAAATACAGAAAAGGTGGTCCGTACTTCCGATGTACCTGTTTTGGTGATCAAAGGCCCGAACCCTGATTTAAACATCCGGAATATATTGTTTGCAAGTAATTTTGAAGATGATTCCGTCCGGGCGTACAAACAAGTAACCGCCTTTGCAAAGAAATTTGGAGCTGGGGTAAAACTACTTTTGATCATAACCCCTTATGACGGTTTTATGAGCAGCAGTGAAGCCCGGAAACGAATTGCCGATTTTATGCTCAAGGCAGGGGAGCCTGACAAGGCGGTGGAAGTTTACAATGATTATAGCATACAGGACGGTTTCCTGAACTACGCCAAAAAAGAAAATTTTGATGTAATGGCGATACCCACGCACGGCAGGAAAGGGCTGGCGCACTTTTTCCAGGGAAGTATCGGGGAGGACGTCACAAATCAGGCTAATTTCCCGGTACTGACCCTTAAAATAAACCTGTAGAAAATCCTCTTTTTGCCTGGCATCCGGGCGACGCCGGTCCCCTATTATTTTAGCTTGCCGTTTCGGAGGCACTTACAGACAGTTCCGGAAACTGGCATTCTTTTTCTAACTATCATCCGGCGGTTATCACACTCACCAGATATTGGACAATCAGCAATCATCCCGGCTGGTTCTTTAAGCTTTAATATGACAAAAATCATATTTCAACTGCTATTGCGCTACTACATTTGCTTTATAAATTTTAAAAACCATTGTAATGAAAACGGTCCTTAAGGGTACCCTGGTAGTGCTATCAGCCCTCATGCTGGGTTGTGGCGAAAAGGAAGAAAAGAAAAATGACGGCTTCAACATGGAACGTGGGAAGACCGCTGCATCTCCGGAGAAGACTGAACCTGAAGTTACTGCTTCAAAGGCTTCTGAACGGATTGCCCTGGATAACAAAGGTGTTGGTCCGGTAACGGCCGTTTCACTGAATGCAGAAATAGACCCGGAACTGGCGACACAGGGGGAAGGAATATATAACCAGATGTGCCTTGCCTGCCACAGGGTTGGTAAAAAATTTATTGGCCCCGCCCCTAACAATATCCTGGAGCGTCGGAGCCCAGAATGGGTCATGAACATGATCCTGAATCCGGAGGTAATGGTCCGGGAAGACCCACTGGCCAAAGACCTGATGATTGAATTCAACGGATCGCCAATGGCCAATCAAGGCCTAACGGAAGACCAGGCCAGGGCCGTTTTGGAATTTTTCAGAACATTAAAATAAATCATGATGCAAACAAACACCCGACTTAAAGTTGTGTTTTGTTTTTTACCGATACTGGCATTTTCAGTTGCTTGCAAAAACGAATCGAAAACTGTAACCACGTCAAACCCGACCGAAAAAACGGGAGAATCGATAAGCGGAAAACAAGGGCAGGCCTTTCTCAAAGATGACCTGTCCAAACCAACTGTTCTGGACATCGCCATTGGTTCTCCGGAACATACCACACTTGTGGCAGCGGTTCAGGCGGCCGAACTAGAGAACGTTCTTGTCAATACGGGTCCCCTGACGGTCTTTGCCCCTACCAATACTGCCTTTAACGCGCTCCCGGCAGGTACAGTGGACAACTTGTTAAAGCCGGAAAACAAGGCTGCACTGGCAAACATCTTAAAGCACCATGTAACCCCTGGAAATTATTCCACGGATTTACTAAAAAAGTTCAAAAAGCTGGGGCAAGCCAACGATCAAAATGTTTCACTAGCGGTCAAAGGAGACGATGTCTATGTGGGAGGTGCCATGATCGTCGCTAGTTTTCCCGCTGGCAATGGTATCGTGCATGTCGTAGATAAAGTAATCCTGCCACCATCAGATCAATAATCAACTTATTATAAAATAACCACCTTATTATAAATAAAACACAAACGCATGAAAAAATATAGTTTTTACATTATGACTTGTTTGGGATTGGCCACGCTGTTGGCCGGTTGCCAGCCCGGTGCCAAAACAACAGGCGGGGCTTTAAGTTCCAATGCCGCCGAAAAGGTGTATGTGGCCCCTGGGGAACATGACGAATTTTACGCATTTATTTCCGGCGGTTTCAGCGGACAACTGTCGGTCTACGGGCTTCCTTCGGGCCGATTATTTAAAGTGATTCCCGTGTTTTCACAGGATGCGGAAAAGGCCTATGGATATAATGAGGAAACCAAGCCCATGCTCAATACCTCACATGGATTTATACCGTGGGATGATGCCCACCATCCGGATATCTCTCAGACAGCAGGGGAACTGGATGGCCGGTATGTCTTTATCAACGGGAACAATACCCCCCGTATCGCGAAAGTGGATCTAACGGTATTCGAGACAACTGAGATCCTCGAAATCCCCAACAGTGCCGGGAACCATAGTTCTTCATTTGTAACGGAAAATACAGAATATGTAGTGGCCGGTACCCGGTTTTCGGTTCCCGTTCCCCAGCGTGACATGCCCATTAAGGATTATAAAGGCAATTTCAAGGGAGCCCTGACATTCATCAGTGTTGCGCCTGAAGATGGCAAAATGGATATCAAATTCCAGTTGATGATGCCTGGTTTTGACTATGACTTGTCACATCCGGGTCGTGGAAAATCCCACGGATGGTTCTTTTTCACCACCTACAACACGGAAGAAGCCAACACCCTGCTGGAGGTCAATGCATCCCAGAATGACAAAGATTTTATAGCAGCTGTAAACTGGAAAAAGATAGAGGAATATGTAAATAATGGCGGCGGAACAAAAATGCCGGCCAACTATGCCCATAATGTGTACGATGATGCTACCCATATGGCCACCAGCACCATGAAAAAGGAGGTACTTGTGGTGAATCCCACAGATGTGCCGGGTGCCGTTTACTTTTTACCTACCCCAAAATCACCACATGGCTGTGATGTTGACCCATCAGGCGAATATATCGTTGGCAACGGAAAATTGTCTGCAGATCTTACGGTACACTCCTTTACAAAAATGCTGGCGGCCATAGAGGCCAAAAAATTCGACGGGGAGGCTTACGGCATACCGATCCTAAAGTTTGAAGATGTGCTGGCAGGTACCGTGTCAAGTGGCGGTTTAGGCCCTTTGCACTCCGAGTTCGATGGTGAAGGAAATGCCTATACCACCTTCTTCATTTCATCTGAAGTAGTTAAATGGAAACTGGGGACCTGGGAAGTGATAGACCGGCAACCCTGCTACTATTCCGTGGGCCATTTGATGATCCCGGGGGGGAATTCCCGGAAACCATTCGGTAAATATGTTTTAGCAATGAACAAAATCACCAAAGACCGCTACCTGCCAACAGGCCCCGAGGTGACACAGTCTGCCCAGTTATACGACATTTCAGGGGAAAAGATGGAACTGTTGCTCGATTTCCCAACCATCGGGGAGCCGCACTATGCGGCTGGCATACCGGCAGATATCATAAAGGAGCGTTCCAAAAAGATTTTCGAGCTAAAAGATAATAAACATCCATACGGCACAACTTCAGACGCGGATGTGAAGATTGAAAGAAATGGAAATGAGGTGCATATCTATATGACCATGATCCGAAGCCATTTCAACCCGGATAATATTGAAGGGGTCAAGGTGGGAGACAAGGTATATTTCCATGTCACCAACCTGGAACAGGACTATGATGTACCCCACGGCATCAGTATAATCGGTGCCAATACTTCTGAATTATTGATCATGCCCGGACAGACCGAAACCTTTGTCTGGGAACCTAAACAGGTAGGCGTATGGCCCTTCTACTGTACGGATTTCTGCTCCGCTTTGCACCAGGAGATGCAGGGATATGTCAGGGTTTCCCCGGCTGCTTCCAATATAGACCTTGCCTGGTCCCTGGGAGATTAGCCTACCACGGATAAAATTTACTATCATACACTGAAGCGGGGTAGCCAGGCTGGCTTCCCGCTTCTTAATATCCATCACGATGAAAAAATCTAAGGCCATCATGTTACTGGGTGCACTACTACCGTTGCTGCTCTTCATTTTCCCGCTTTGGAACATAACGCTGGAGGCACCACAATACCCCATCCCCCTGGGGATGGATATCTATATAAACGATTTTGCCGATGCCAACCCCCACGACATCAAGAACATCAATTTAATGAACCATTATGTGGGTATGAAATTCATCCCCGAAGCCATCCCCGAGTTCCGGATATTCCCCATCGGTATCATTATCACTTCATTGATAGGACTTATCGTTGCGTTTGCAGGAAGAGCAAAATGGTACCTGTACTGGTTCATCATGATGGTCTTGGTGAGCGCGGCCGGACTCTATGATTTTTATCTCTGGGAACATGATTATGGACATAATCTGGATCCCAAAGCCATTATGAAATTTACGAATCCCGATGGCTCCGTGATGGGATTTCAGCCACCCTTATTCGGTACCAAGGATATCCTCAATTTCAGGGCCCACTCCTACCCCCAGGCCGGGGCGTATGCACTGGGACTGGGAATTGGGTTGGGACTGTTGGCCTTTTGGGTGGAAAAAAAAGAAAATAGCGTACAACCTTTAAAAATCAAGCGATGAAACCTTCCGGTAATATACTATATATGATACCTATTCTGGCAGTATTGGTAAGTTCCTGTACGCCACAACCGAAACCTATAGCCTATGGCTCCGATGCCTGCAACTTTTGTTCCATGACAATCGTTGACATGCAACATGCCGCAGAAATGGTAACCAAAAAAGGTAAAGTCTATAAGTTTGATGCCCCGGAATGCCTGTTGAATTCCCTGAAGGAAGTGGATACAGCTACCGTTGCACTGCTGCTGGTCACTGATTATTATGCTCCCGGAAAATTGATCGATGCCACCCATGCAACGTATTTGGTAAGTCCGGAAATACCAAGTCCTATGGGGGAATTCCTGACCGCCTTCACCAGTAAAGAAGTAGCAGCGGAAGCAAAAGAAGCATATTCAGGGGAGCTGATTTCGTGGACAGGATTAAGAGGTCAGTTTAAATAAAAACACCATCGATGTACGAAATAAGTGATCTCATCCCCCGGGAATATGACAAATTGCAAATCCGGAAATTGCACAAAACCAATACCGTGGAGGTGCTGGCCATCAGCCTGGAAAAAGGGTTTATCTTTCCGGAACATACCGCTCCTGCAGACGTGCTGTTGATCGTCCTGGAGGGTGAAATCGATTTCCACATCCATGACGAGTCCTACATTATCCGTGAAAAACAGCGGTTCACCTTTGAGGCTGACACCCTGCACTGGGTAGCAGCAACCAAAGACGCTACATTTTTAATTATACGATAATGAAATACCTCCAGATGGCCGTTTTAATATCGCTCTGTTGGTGGGGGAACCAGCTGCATGCAAAAACGGTGGACATATGCCCCACATGTACCGTTAAATCCATAAAAGAAGGCGTATCCCTTGCTGCCGATTTCGACACGCTCCTTATCCATAAAGGAACGTACAAAGAACATAACATTATAATAGAAAAACCCCTGACCCTTCTGGGTATGGATCATCCGACAATCGATGGGGGTGATAAAGGGGAGATAATTACGATCCTTTCGGACAACGTTACGGTAGATGGACTTTATATCATCAATGTAGGCACCAGCTATACAGCCGATTATGCGGCTATCAGGGTCGTTAAAAGCAAGTATTTCCTGATCCAGAATGTGGTGCTCGAAAAATTATTCTTCGGGATCTATCTGGAAAAAGCACAACACGGAAGGATCTGGAATAACAGGATCACAGGGGATGCTGTAGAGGAATTCAATTCAGGGAACGGTATACAGCTTTGGTATTGCCAGAATATCGAAGTCGTACAAAACATTGTTAAGCACGTACGGGATGGTATTTACCTGGAATTTTCCGACGATATTACCATTACCAATAATATCAGCTCGGACAATGTGCGGTATGGCTTACATTTTATGTTCAGCAACAATGACGTTTACAACCACAATACTTTTGAAAGGAACGGGGCCGGGGTCGCCGTCATGTTCTCCAAAAATATTAAAATGGAAGAAAATACCTTTCGGAAGAACTGGGGAACAGCTTCCTTTGGGATGTTGCTGAAAGAGATCAACGATGCCGAGATAACCGGGAATACCTTTGAGGACAATACAATAGGTATTCATATAGAAGGTTCCAACCGCATTGTTTACAAGGGCAATGACTTTATCAATAACGGGTGGGCCGTAAAGGTCAGGGGAGCATGCTATGCCAACCGTTTTGTCAACAACAATTTCTTATACAATTCCTTTGATGTTTCCTATAACAGTAAATTGAATGACAACGGCTTTGAAAAAAACTACTGGAGCAGCTATACCGGCTATGATCTCAACAAAGACGGTATAGGGGATGTACCGTACCGTCCTGTAAAATTGTTTTCCTATATCATAAACCGAACCCCCGAGACCATTGTCCTGTTGCGGAGCCTGTTTATGGATATCATCGATTTTTCGGAAAAGGTTTCCCCGGTTTTTACCCCGGATAAACTAGTGGATCCATACCCCTTAATGAAACAGGTACTATGATCGAGATAAAAAACCTGCATAAAAGTTTTGGACGGAACGAGGTCCTTTCAGGGGTTGACCTGGGGATCCACACGGGGGGGATATTCGCAGTTCTGGGACCCAATGGTTCGGGTAAAACCACACTGATCAAAAATATCCTTGGGATGGTGTTGCCCCAAAAGGGTTCCGTTTCCGTCTTTAGCCAGAATATAAAAAAAAACTGGAAATACAGGAATGACATCGATTACCTGCCCCAGATCGCCAACTTCCCGGGTAACCTCAGGGTACGGGAATTGATTCGCATGATCAAGGACCTCCGTCAAAAACCAGCCCAGGATGCCAAACTCGTTAAACTATTTGGCCTGGAACCCTTTCTGGACAAAAAATTAGGCACCTTGTCCGGGGGAACCAAACAAAAAGTAAACATTGTGCTCACATTTATGTTTGACAGCCCCCTGATGATCCTTGACGAACCCACCAACGGCCTGGATCCTGCATCCCTGATACTGCTGAAGCAATTGATACAGGAAGAAAAAGAAAAAGGAAAAACATTCCTCGTCACCTCCCATATCATGCAGTTTGTGGAAGAGGTCGCGGATGAGATCATCTATCTCCTTGAAGGAAAAATTTATTTTAAAGGCAGTATCCGGGAATTACTGGACAAAACCTGCCAGACCAATTTTGAACATGCCATTGCGGCCATAGCAATCCCAGCCCATGCTTAAAATACTGAAATATAGCTTTTATGACCTGGTACGGAGCCGGTGGAGTTACATCTATTTCTTTTTTTACCTCGCCCTGGGGTTCGTTTTGTTATTCCTCAACAACGACCTCTCCAAAGCAGTGATTACGCTGATGAATGTAATTATTGTAATTGTACCATTGATCGGTACCATTTTTGGCGTGATGTACTTTTATAATTCGAGGGAATTCACCGAACTGCTGCTGGCACAACCTTTGAAGCGGTCCGCGATATTTTTGGGACAATATTTCGGGGTGGCAGGTTCCCTCACCATGAGCCTGGGGTTAGGCCTGGGTATCCCCTTTGCCCTGTACGGGCTTTTCAGGAGCGATGCGATCTGGGATTTTTCCCTCCTGCTTGTAACCGGGGTATTTTTGACGCTCATTTTCACGGCACTTGCCTTCAACATTGCGCTGTCTAATGAAAACAAAATTAAGGGGTTTGGATATGCCGTGCTCCTGTGGTTGTTCCTGGCCGTCATTTATGACGGGTTGTTCCTTCTCTGCCTGATTATTTTTGAAGAATACCCACTCGATACCGCTTCCCTTGTGGCGAGTATGTTTAATCCGATAGACCTGTCGCGGACCCTGATACTGCTGAAATTAGATATCTCAGCCCTGTTGGGATATACCGGGGCTCTTTTCAAACAATTCTTCGGAACCAATCTGGGGCTTGTTATCTCGCTTTTGGTATTGAGTATGTGGACCCTTCTACCGGTGTGGCGACTGGCCTATAATTCGAAAAGAAAAGACTTCTAGTCCGGTACCAGCTCCGGGTTTGCCAAAAGGGCAACCACAAACGCCCAATTTAATATCCGGGGTTAACAACTTAACTTTATTTCAGAAGCAGCTCAATCTTACCCAATTGTACAAGTTCGGCCTTGTTTTTACCGGAAAAAGCATGTGCAATAGCCCTGGCAGTAACTTTGATCAAATTTTTAACCTTTGGAGGAAAGAGGTCGGGGTGCGATTTGTAAAAGTTTGAGAACGCGCGGAAACATTCCCCGCTATCCATTTCCTTTTCCACCAGCCACTCAAAGACAATTTCAATCTGGTAAGCGGCATCCGAATGGTAACTGTCTGATACCTTGTCCAGGTCCAGCCACAATTCCGTTACAATTTCCTTTAGTTTATGAAACTCCGCGGGATGCACCCTGCCATCCGCATACGCAACTGAATAGAAAAGTTTTCCGAGATGTTCATAGAACGATACAACTGATTTTTGCGAATGTAGCATCTGAATGGTGTTAATATGATAGGTATGAAACTAAAAAACCTCCCCGGGATTTTCCATGACGGAAATCAGTCGAAAAACTTTAACTTTGGAATATGCACGTTTTCCCAAAGAATAGCAATATTTTCAACCTCCTTTCGGAAGGGGTTTCCGAAGGAATAATCGTAGTCAATACTGAACAAATCATTGTTGCGACGAATTCATCCGCGGAGGAAATGTTCGGATATGCCACGGATGAACTTCTGGGAAAACCCCTCGACTCCGTTATACCCCGAAGATATCATGGGAACCATGACCACTATGTGGATAGTTTTATCAAAAAAAGCGAGAAACGACAAATGGGTCATGGACGCGATCTGCACGGCCTGCGCAAGGGGGGCCTTGAATTTCCGGTTGAAGTAGGCCTGAATCCGTTTGAAATATATGGCTCAAGCTATATCATGGCGTTGGTTATCGATATAACGGAGCGTAAGATTAAGGAAAGGGAATTAAGTCACTGGGCGCGTATTTTTGATGAATCTCTTAATGAAATTTATGTTTTTGACAGCTCGTCCCTCCTCTTTACCCATGTGAATAAGGAAGCCGTGCGAAATACGGGGTATAGCCTGGATGAGTTTAAAAAAATGACCCCCCTGGACATCAAACCGGAACATAACAGGTCGGGATTCCAGAAGCTGATCGCACCCTTAATGGGTGAAAACCAGGGAAAGGTAAAGTTTGAAACACTACACCAAAGAAAAAATGGCACTACCTATCCTGTGGAAGTGCAACTCCAATCCTCCATGATGGGGGCACGGCAGGTATTTGTGGCTATTATCCTGGATATTACGGAGCGGAAGAGCTACACAGAAAAACTTGAAAAGACCGTCGAGGAGCGTACCAGGCAACTTACCGTTGCCCTTTCCCGCGAGAAAGAGCTCAATGAGCTGAAAACACGTTTTTTGTCACTGGTGTCGCACGAATTCAAGACCCCGCTAAGCAGCATCCTTACCTCCATTACCTTACTGGGCAAATACACGCTGTCCGAGCAGCAGGACAAACGGGACAAACACGTATCCACCATTCGCAGCAAGGTCAAATACCTGGATAATATCCTGAACGACTTCCTTTCCGTAGAGCGTTTGGATTCCGGGAAGTACAATTACAAGGTGGAAGCATTCCCTATCAGTAAAATTGTAAATGAAGTGGTTTATGATGCCAATATGTTGCTCAAAAACGGTCAGAAGATCCGGTATCCCGAGAATATCGATGACCTCATAATAAATTTTGACGAAAAGACCCTTGAACTTGCATTGTCCAATCTCATCCATAATGCCATCAAATACTCCCCTGAAGATTCTACCATAGACCTCCAGGTTGCAAAAAAGGACCAGGCATGGACAATCCAGGTAATTGACAATGGTATCGGAATTCCCAAAAAAGACCAGAAACATATCTTTAACCGATATTTCCGGGCTGAGAATGCAGTGCTGACCCAGGGAACCGGTATAGGCCTAAATATTGCCAGGCAACATCTTGAGAACCTGGGGGCCACCCTTGAATTTACCAGTGAGGAGAGTAAGGGCTCTGTTTTTACTGTGAAAATTCCGCAAAATATTGATATACTATAATATATGAAAAAAATATTACTGATAGAAGACGACAGGGCTTTGCGGGAAAATACCGAAGAGCTCCTGGAACTTTATGGTTACAGCGTACTAACGGCCCCCAACGGCAAAGTGGGGATCGCTATGGCAAAGGAACAGCTCCCCGATATTGTTATTTGCGATATCATGATGCCAGAACTGGACGGATATGGGGTCCTGGAGCAAATTTCTTCAGAGGAAAGCACCAAACACATCCCGTTTATTTTTCTGTCAGCAAAAACAGAACATAAGGAGATCCGCAAAGGCATGGACCTGGGTGCAGACGATTACCTCACCAAGCCGTTTGAAGAGGATGACCTCATCAGTGCAGTGGAAAGCCGGTTGGCCAAGGCGGAATTACTCGGACGCATGAAGGAGGTGAATGCACTGAAACTTGAGGCGTCAGGGACGGAATTCCGGACGCTTAATGAATTGAAAAATTTCTTTGACGACAATGGGGAGTTTTCCTGCTTTAAATCAGGCAAAACCATTTACCAGGAAGGATCCCATTCCAATACCATTTACCTTATTTCAAAGGGAGTTGTTAAATGCCATACTATGGATTCGGATGGTAAAGAATTGATCACCTCCCTGTTCCGGGCAGATGACTTCCTGGGATTTACTTCCTTTATGAACAACATCCCCTACCAGGAATCAGCCACGGCTATGGAAGAAGTGGAACTGGCAGGGATATCCAAGGATAAATTAAAAGCCATCCTGGAAAAAAGCCAGAGTATCTCCCTCGAATTGATGGAACTCCTCACAGACAACATCACCGAAATCAAGGCACAGCTGTTACAAATGGCATATAGTTCGGTGCGTAAAAAAACAGCACAGACCCTGCTTCAGTTTGCGGAGATCATGAACAAAAAAACCGAAGACCCTATTAAAATATCCCGGAATGACCTGGCAAGTGTCGCGGGAATCGCAACTGAGAGCCTAATCAGGACGCTGTCAGGGTTTAAAAAGGAAGGGCTGATCTCTATTGAAGGCAGGAATATCAGGATCAAGGAACTGAAAGCCCTGCAATACGTAAACTAACATTTTATTCCTGATGGCAAATTGGTGCCTGAACTGATGGAGATCATATTTTCGTTGCCGGTATGTACATACTTTTACCCCCGTATGATGTACCAATGAAAAATATTTTAATCCCTACCGATTTTACACCTAATTCCTGGAATGCAATTGAATATGCAGTTTACCTATTCGATCAGCTGCCCTGTAATTTCTATATTCTCCATGTAGGGGATCTGAAGCAATCTTCCGTTGTGGGCAATTCCTTCTCCCTGCCCGCTGAAATCAGTTCTCCCTCCATTAAAACAAAACTTAAAAATTTCTTTGAACGCTCAGAGCTCCTGGCTTCGAAAAAAGGCCACCATGTTATCGCTTTGCTGGAGTACGGGGATTTTATCAATATCATCCGCAAGACCGTGGCGGAGAAAAAAATTGACCTCATCGTTATGGGTACCCGGGGTACATCGGGCTTTAAAAAGCGCATACTGGGAAGCAATACGGGGAATGTTATCGTCAAGGTTTCCTGTAATACGCTGGTGGTACCTCAAAATGCAAAATTCAAAAGACCCGGGAAAATTGCCTTTCCGACAGATTACAACATTTTTTACTCCCATACGATCCTTGAGGCCTTATCCGAAACTATTTATCATTGTGACGCCCAATTCCAAATCCTGAAAATTCTGAAGCGGAATGGGATTCTCAACGCCGCGCAGGAAAATAACAAGGCGTATTTAGAGGATTACCTCGAAGAACTATATTCCGGCTCGTTGGAATTCCGGACCTTCACCGGCACCTTGGTTTTACCAGCCATACAGGACGCAACTTCCCGGGGGGAAATTAACATGGTCATGATGGTGGCCAAAAACCTTAATTTTCTGCAACAGCTTTTCTTTGATTCCACCATAAAAAGGCTGAGTTTCCATAATACCGTCCCTGTGATGATGTTGCATGAAAAGCTCATCCGTGCATAGCTGCTGCCCTTATCCTGAAACAGGTATTTGGGACTCTTTTTTTCAAAATTTCCTGTTACGGCCCGGAACTCCCCAAAATCTCTGGCCAATCCCGGTTAGCGGCGGTTAAGTGAGCATTCCCTATGCTGTCCTTCCCGGTCTCTTCGTGGGAACAGGGGACATGCCTGATGCCCTGCGGGGTGGACCTACCAGGATATCCAAATCCTTTTTTGAATGATAATTATCATAGTTTTTCCGCTTCCCCACCAATATATTTAGATAGATGGTAAACCCAACACGATGATCAATGTATTAATACCTACCGATTTTTCACCCAACGCCAAGCATGCGATCGACTATGCAGTGAACCTTTTAAAATGCGAACGCACCCATTTTTACCTGCTTCATGCCTATTCAGATGAGCTTTACGCTTCAGCTGTTAAAGAGGATGAAGACTCGTTTGAAAAACTGAAAGAAAAGATTCACAAAAAAACGAAACTGCAACTGAAGGATATGATCAGGGAAGTCATGGATCGGGAGGGCAACCCAAAACACAAATTTCAATCCCTGTCTGCTAATGATTCTTTGGTAGATGCCGTAAACGATTATGTGAACCAGATAAATACAGACCTGGTAATCATGGGTACCCAGGGGAAAACAGCTGACAAAAATATCACCTTTGGAAGCCATACCGTCCAGGTATTCAAATATGTGAAATGCCCCGTTCTGGCCATCCCTGGGAATTATGAATACCAGGCTCCCAAAAAAGTCCTGTTCCCAACCGATTATATGATACCCTATAAACGGCGCGAATTGAAATTGCTGAATACGCTGGCCGCTGAGTTCAAATCGAAGGTCGAGTGCCTGTATATTTCCGATTTTGAGGACCTGAGCCACCGGCAGCTGGACAACAAGCGATTTCTCGATGAATCACTGCCTGATGCATACGTGTCATTCGAGCGCACGTCTGTCAGGAATAAGGCGGAGGCAATTCTGGATTACATCATTGAAAACGACATCCGGTTGCTGGTTATGGTAAACGCCCGCCATTCTTTTTTGGAAGACATGTTGTACCGGTCGACGGTTGATGAAATAGGGTTGCATTTAAAACTTCCGTTCCTGGTATTGCAGAACCTCCCGAGATAAACCCCTGATCGATGAAAAAGATACTCCTTCCGACCGATTTCTCAGACAATGCCTGGAATGCCATTTTTACGGGACTGAAACTCTATGCAGATGTGAAATGTCATTTCTATCTGCTACATGCATATGAACCGCATATGATGAATCTTATCGGCCGGAAAAACCAGTTGCGGTTAGGAATCATTTATGATTCCCTGTCGCAGTATTCCACGCAGGAATTAAGGAAGATCGCAGCGTATCTGGATGAAAAGCACCAAAACCCCAACCATGTATTCGAGATACTATCAAAAGCGGATACCCTGGAAGAAGCCGTGATGGAGATGGTATCCAAAAGGGATATAGACCTGATCGTGATGGGTACCCAGGGAGCTACCGGCGCCCGGGAAATTTTTATGGGGAGCAATACGGTGAAGGTGATAAATAAGGTTGAGAACTGTCCGGTATTGGCCGTTCCGTCGGGCTATAATTTTCAAATCCTCGAAACATTGGTCTATTCTACCGATTTTAGCCGGCATACTGAAAAACATGAGTTGCTCCCGTTGACCAGCCTGGCCGCCCTGTGGAAAGCCGAAATACATATTCTATATGTTGCAATGGAATTCAGGCTGAGTGAAAAGCAAAAGGCTAATAAGAAGATCCTGGAAGAACGTATTAAAAATTTGACCTATTCTTTTCACGATATTGACCTGGAAGCAAACCTGGCCCAGACCATTGCAAAGTCCATTTCAGAATACTCCGCGGCTATACTGGTAATGATCCGGTACCCGCATACCTTCTGGGAGAAAATCACCCACCAGCCTACCGTGAAAAAGATAGCATTTCATTCCAGGGCACCTTTATTGGTATTGCCCGGTCACTAAAACACCGGGCTGCCTGCAGTAGTCCCGAAAAGAAACAGAGATGAAAACCAAAAAAATATTGCTGCCAACGGATTTTTCGGCCAATGCCCGCCATGCCATCAACTATGCCCTCTGCCTTTTTGAAAAGGTCCCCTGCAGATTCCATATTATAAATGCGTTTGTGGCAAGCCCGTCCGGACTAGCCTCTATCCGGGAGAAGGCAAAAGATACCAGGCTGTTCCAGGCAGTGAAGTCAGAATCGGAAGGAAACATAGGTATCCTACTTGCTGAACTGGAGGCCGGTCATAAAAACCCACTCCATACATTTGCAGGACAAAGTATTGCCGATTCCCTTCTGAACGCCATTGGCAGGGCCACAATCGACAAGGATATTGATTATATTTTCATGGGCACCAAAGGATCCTCCGCACTGAAGGAGGTCTTTATGGGCAGTAACACCATAAAGGTCTTACAAAATATTGATTTCTGCCCTGTCATGGCGGTTCCGGCGGACTATAAGCCGGAGCTGCCGAATACGATAGTTTTTGCTACCAATTTTGAACACATTTATCCCAAAGTTGCCTTGCTTCCCTTGATGGAGCTGGCCAAAATATCGGGTGCGGGCATCACCATTATCCATGTGGATAAAGGGGAAGGGTTGAGCGCGCAACAGGAAGCAGCCAAAGAAGCATTACTCATGAGGTTCCAGGGGATATCCCACATCATTCAGGAGGTTGTGGGATATGCTAAAATTTCCGAAGCCATTATGTCGTATTCAGACGCATCTGAAGATGTGGGGATGGTGGCCCTGGTCAATACGTCGCACAGCTTCTTTGAAAAGCTGACCAGAGAACGTGTTATCCGGCAAATAGCCTTCTATACAACGGCTCCCTTGCTCGTGTTGCCGATTATCGAATCGTAGGATAAGGGTTTTGCAGGTCCGCTGGTATGCTCATTGAAGTTAGGTGAAAACACCCAGGATAGGCAGTTACAACCTGGATATCAATAAAACCTGTGCAACCGGATCCGGTACCGGGCGAGTGTAAATCACAGGCAGCTGGCTGATCAATCGCAATGTTGCCAGACACCAGGGCCCTACTGCCGGGTATTGCTTTAAAAAATTGAAGTATGGATAAAAATGTTGTAATGGCTATCGATATAGGGGGAAGTTTTACCAAGGTAGGCCTCGTCTTCAGGAATGGGAAAATTTTGGGCAAGCGTGTCTTCATAACCCCTGCGGAGGAAACTTTTCCGGTTTTTATGGAAAAACTGCAATCCGAAGTAAAAAATCTTCTTTCAGATATGGACCCTGGCCTGCGGATCGTGTACATAGGGGTCGGAGCCCCTAATGCCAATCCGAATTCAGGGCAGATAGAGAATCCGCCGAACCTCAGATGGGGCAAGGAAATTCCACTTGCCAGGGCTGTAAGTGAAGGATTTGGAATGCCTGTTACTATTGCCAATGACGCCAATGCCGCCGCCTTGGGTGAGATGGTATTTGGCTCCGCCAGGGGTATGAAGGATTTTATTATCCTGACCCTTGGCACGGGCCTGGGAAGCGGGATCATTACATCGGGTAAGTTACTGATAGGGGCTCATGGGTTGGCAGGGGAAATAGGCCATGTCAATGTTGAACCCAGGGGGCGCAACTGCAATTGTGGATTACAGGGCTGCCTGGAAACCTATGCTTCCGTAACCGGGATCAAAAGAACCGTTTTTGAACTGCTGGCTGAAATGCGGGAAGACTCCCCATTGAGAAAGTTGAATTTTGGGGAAATGACCGGCATCCATATTTCAGAGGCGGCATTGGAAGGAGACCCTATCGCATTGGAGGCTTTTCAGAAAACCGGGGAAATCCTGGGGCGTAAAATGGCCGACACGGCAGCCCATGTGGATCCTGAAGCTTTTATCCTCTCGGGAGGGTTAAGCAAAGCAGGGGATATCCTTTTGGATCCTGTAAAGAAAAGTATGGAAGACCACCTGTTCAATGCCTACAAGGGCAAAATAAAAATACTGCTTTCAACATATACGGGTGCGGATGCGGTTCTGGGGCCTGCAGCTTTGGCATGGCTTGAAATGGATAGATTGGGGATCAGTATGTAAGCGCACTTCCGAACTGATCACTCTGAAGGTTTTCTTTATCCCTTTTTTCAATCTCCATGACATTTTGGCGATACTGAATAGTTCCACTTTCAAAGCTTTAAAGATCTAAAACGATGAATACGTTCTTTTGATTTGATATAGTCCGTTCCCATTGCGGTACCCATAACCTCCTGCAAAGAATTCCCGATTTTATTCCCGGAGGAAGCGATGCTCCTGAGTGAACCCGAACATCCGTATTTCAAATCCTCCAGCCGCATCGTACGCTCCAGGATCTCATCGAGGTCTTCATGCAACAGGATCGCAGCGAGATATCCTTAATATGCTGTATGAACAGAAGGTCCTCCTTATAGAACTGCAGCTCCGATTTCCATTTATAGAGGGCATTGTTCAATACAGCCCTTGTCAGATCATTACGATGGGCTGATTCCATTTTACGTGATTCGGTACATCTTGTTTTCTAAAAAACAGAGCGGAAAGTGAAGCAGGCTCATGATAATTGTCATTTTAAAGCTGCGCCGGTGCCTTTAATTTTATCCTGCAATATAAATCCTAATGAAAAACATACTGATCCCGACAGATTTCTCTGATAATGCTTTTAATGCTCTCGAATACGGCCTTGCCATGTTCAAAAAAGTAAGATGCAACTTTTACCTGTTGCACATAAACCCCATTACAGAATATTCCGGGGGTGAAGCGGCGAGGTACATTTCTACCGCAATTCTTGCGGATACCCTCTTAAAGGAGAGTAACGAGAAACTTGCCGGACTACTCAAACAGATCTCGCACATGCCGCTTAACCCAAAACATGAATTCCGAACACTGGCGAGCTATGATTTTTTTACCGACCGGATCCGTAAGGAGGTAAATGAAAAAAAGATTGATCTGATCATTATGGGAACGAAGGGAGCAAGTGGCCTGAAGGCTGTTTCCATAGGGAGTAATACCGGAAATGTAATCACCAAGGTTCCATGCCCGGTTTTGGCGGTCCCTGAAAATGCAAAATATACCAGGCCTGAAGAAATCGCCTTCCCAACCGATTATGACCTGGGTTATGACATCAGGGTATTGGACAATCTGAAAGAAGTAGCTTTGTTGAACAAAGCTGCTGTACGTTTCCTTTACATCTCCAAAATCAGGGAGGAACTAAGTCGGGAACAAATGAAGAACCGGGAGTTTATAGGCGATTATTTTTCGGGTGTCGATCATAGTTTTCATAAAGTGACAGGGGAAAAACTGGAAACGGCAATACAATGCTTCACTGAAAGCAGGGATGTGGATATGATCGTAATGGTAGCGAAGAACCTAAACTTTTTACAGCGGATCTTATTCAGGCCAACAGTGGAAAAGATCAGTTATCACGTCACAATCCCATTTTTGGTTTTGCATGAATAGCCATTGCACGCCGGCCGGTTCGTTTAGCTATGCGATTGTATAATTTTGACAATATCGTTCTTTTGAAGAACACCCGACTGCCTCCACAGCTGCTTTCCGTTTTTGAACAGCAGCATGGTAGGGACGCCTCGTACCTGGTATTTTGATGCTATGGATTGGTTTTTGTCTACATCTATCTTTACGATCTTTACTGAATCCCCTAATTCCTGCTTTACCTGTTCCAAAATCGGAGCCAGCATCTTACAGGGCCCACACCAATCCGCATAAAAATCAACCAGAACAGGACTTTCTGATGCTACAATTTTTGAAAAACTACTTTTCATACCGTTAAATTACTAAAATGGAAATTACAAAATTACTAAAACCGGCTAACTGACCATTATCATGGTATTTACAATTTCCGTCTTATAGCTTTACATAATACTGTAAATATGTGATCATGAAACGAATCCTGCTGCCCACTGATTTTTCGGATAACTCCCTTGAGGCGATCCAATACGCACTGCATCTGTTCAAAGATGTTACATGTACTTTTTATCTCCTGCATACCTATACTCCGGCCATCTACCATACAGAGTACCTCATAGGCAGCCCGGGGCAAATAGGTTTGGGTGATGTACTGCAGGAAAATTCCATGACCCAATTGGAAAAACTTAAAGCTCGTGTGGAAGAACAATTTAAAAATTCTAATCATTCCTTTATTGTGCATACGGCATTCAATATACTGCTCAATGAAATTCTGGAGACCGTTACATCAGAATCCATAGATCTTATTGTGATGGGGACAAAAGGTGCTACGGGTGCACAGGAGATCCTGTTCGGTACCAATACAGTTCATGTCATTAAAAAGGCAACCTGCCCCGTCCTGCTGGTCCCCCCCCAATTCAGCTACGAGGCACCGAAAGAGATCTTGTTTCCCACAGACTATGAAATAGCATACCAAAAGGAAAAATTCGGGATGTTCCTGTGGATGGCAAAACAACATAAGTCGCGTATCAACGTGTTGCATGTCCGACGGAACCCGGACCTGGATATCGTACAAAAGAAACATCAGGAGCAGCTAAAAAGGTTGTTGGGCTCTATGGCCCTTTACCATGAGGTACCTGATACAGACATAATCTCCGCCATCAACGAATTCCAGGTCAGGGATACCATTAATCTCCTGGTAATGGTCCGGAACAAACATACATTTATAGAACGCCTGTTCATCGAACCGGTGATCAAAAAAATAGGGTTTCATGCGATGGTTCCTTTTATGGTAATCCCACAATTATAGGATGGTAATGAAAAATATACTTGCGGCCACAGATTTTTCCAATGATGCCTATTGTGCCCTCTTCTATGCAACCAAATTACTAGGTGCCCGGAGTTGTACCTTTCATATACTTCATGTTTATGACGAACTCACCCCTTTACACGGCAAAGAAGTAAAACTATTCGGAACCAAAAAACGGCTGAAGGAAGTAGCTGTTGAATCGGGTGAAAAGTTGACCGCAACCTTTCATAAGATCAAATTAGACAACAACAATCCCCTACATAACTTTACAACGATATCTGAAAAGGGAGGTCTTTCAAAGGTCATGGAGCGTATTATCCAGGACCGGAAAATAGATATGGTGGTGATGGGAAACAAAGGGAATACAGGGGCGAAGGAGCTTTTTATGGGAGGGAACACCGTGCAGGCAGTCAATAAACTGACCGGGTGTCCGGTACTGGCCGTGCCCAGGGAAATTGATTATACCCCACCCAGGGAGGTGGCCTTCATCACCGATTTCAGAAAAGGTTGTGCAAAACAGGCCATCGCGCCATTGCTATTTCTGGCATCCCTCACCGATGCGTCGATCAGGATACTTCATATTAATGAAAAGGAAAGACTGACCCCTTTACAGCTTTCGAACAAAAAACTTCTGGAAATCAGCCTTAAAGGTGTCGATCACAGTTTTCACTGGATACCCTGGGTTGCGCAAAAAGCGAAATCAATCCATGAATTTTTGCAAAATCAGGACATCGATATGTTTGCGATGGTTCATCAAAAACGAGGTTTCATTGAAAAAATATTGAAAGAACCGGTTATTAAGGATATCAGTATCTATTCCAATCTCCCTTTTTTGATCCTTCCCCTTGCTGACTGATAATTATCATAGTTCCTGGCGGTCCCCGCACTTAAATTTACAGGAATAAGCTAAACAGTAGGTCATGGACAAAAGAATACTGATCCCTACAGATTTCTCTAAAAATGCATTGAATGCCGCCCGGTATGCACTCAGCCTTTACGAGGGAAAGGATTGTGAGATCTTCCTGTTAAATATATTTCGTTTAAACAGCTATAAGACAGATAGTTTGATCATACCGGAGCCTGGAAGTGCCGCATTTGAAAGCTCCAAAGCCGCATCGGAAGAAGGATTTGCCAAATTATTGGATATACTCCGGTTACACCACACCAATCCCAGGCACAGGTACCATACCATCTCTACATTCAACTTTTTGTCAGAAGCGCTTAAAGAGACGATTGCCGGTAAAGATATAGACCTGGTTGTGATGGGAACGCAGGGGGCTACAGGATCGAAAGGGGTGATCTTTGGCAGCAATACGGTCATGGCAATGGAAAAGATAAGGGAGTGCCCCATATTGGCTGTTCCGGAAGGTGTACGGTTCTCGCCACCTAAAGAGATCGTATTTCCAACGGATTATAAGGATCCTTTTAAGAAACGGGAATTGAATTACCTGATAGAAATTGCCAAAATGCACGATACCGCGATACGGATCCTGCATATTAAAAAGGAAGCTAAGCTGAGTAAGGAACAGGAAAATCAAAAAGAACTCCTTGCAGACCTGTTACGTGGTGTAAACCATAGTTTCCACAACCTTTCGGATATAGAAATAGCCAAGGGCATCAGCACTTTTGTGGAGAGCAGGGAAAGTGATATGATCGCCTTTATCAACAGAAAACACTTTTTCTTTAACAGCGTGTTCTCTAAACCGCTGGTAAAGGAAATCGGGTACCATGCCACTACACCTATCCTGGCGTTGCATTGAATCAGGATTTAAAAGTATACAGAGATGAAAAAAACAGGGATCTGGATGGATATCAAGAAAGCGCACATAGTTTGCCTGGACCAGGGGGATGAAAGTTTCAAAACTGTATTTTCTGACATTGAACTATTCAACCGGAAAGGAACTTCAGGACCGAGGGTTAAATGGGGTGGCAACCAGGACGTACGGCATGAAAGCACCTACCTGGAACGTGAAAAACACCAGATGAGGGCGTATTTTACAGAATTGGCGGATACCGTAAAGGATGCTGATATGCTGGCGCTTTTCGGGCCTGCCGATACCCATACCAGGTTCAAAAAGGAACTCGTGAGAAATCACAAGTCACTCGCCGCAAAACTTACCGCGGTCATCAAGGCTGACAGCATGACGGAAAACCAGATTAAAGCATTGGTCAGGGACTATTTTAATGATCAAAAGTAACCCATTAGGCCCTGTTTCGGATATTGCCGTACAGTAGGCCGTTTAGCTGTTAATCAACTTAGGAAGTGATGGACAAAATCCTTGAATTTATAAACGATCCCATTGTTGTACAGGGGGGGAAACTGTTACTGTGGATAGTGCTTATTGTAGTATCCGTCGCTTTTGTGCGAAAACAACTCAAACGGCGGATAGCTAATACGGAGATCCGGTACAAGGCACAAAAAGGGATCGAGGTAGTTGGTTATGTAATAATCGCCTTCCTGGTGGTCATCTCATTAACCACAAAGAATCTAGCCGACTATTCCGTGATCATAGGATTGTTCACAGCAGGCCTTGCGTTCACGCTCCAGGAATTGATTTTGAGTGTTGCCGGATCCTTTTATATATTTTTCGTGCGCGTTTACAAGCCCGGGGACCGAATAGAGATCAATGGTATAAAAGGGGACGTTATTGATGTGGATAGTATCTACACCACCTTGATGGAAATAGGGGAATGGGTCAGCAGTGACAACTACTCCGGCAGGATCGTCAAGATCAGCAATGCCTTTGTATTCAAGGGCCCGATCAAAAACTATTCCCTGGACTTCCCTTTTGTCTGGGATGAATTGGATATCCTTATCACATACGGTTCCGATGTTGAACTGGCCAGGCAAATTATACTAAACAATGCGACCACCCTGTTATCGGACTATACCAAAAATTCTGAAGCCAAATGGGAAGAAATGGTGGAACGCTATTACATCGAGAATGCGACATTAGAGCCTTCCCTGGTGGTGACACTGACCGATAATTGGATTGCCCTCAACCTGAGATATATAACTGACTATAAACGAAGGCGGAATACCAGACACCAGCTGTTTGATCATATCCAGCGATCTGTTTTTGAAACAGGCGGAAAAGTGACCCTGGCCTCCGCTACCCTGCAACTCCTCAAGATTCCCGCACTGGATATTAACCTCAAGCAATAACATGCCAACAGAAATGAAAATCGATATCATTAAGTCCTCCGGTGAAAAGTCCACATTTTCCCTGGATAAATTGCGCAATTCCTTAAAACACAGTGGGGCGGATGATGCCACCGTGGAACAGATCGTGGATACCGTAAGCGATGAACTTTACGAGGGCATAACAACCCGGGAAATCTATAATCGTGCCTATGCGATTTTAAAAAAGAGGAAACCGGTTTTTGCCTCCAAGTACAAACTTAAAAAAGCAATCTACGAACTGGGGCCAACAGGATTTCCCTTTGAAAAGTTTGTTGCCGCCATATTGGATTATTCCGGCTATAAAACCGTCGTTGGTAAAATTATGCCTGGCTTCTGTGTAACCCACGAGATTGATATATTCGCGGAAAAAAATGGCACGGCAACCATTATTGAATGCAAATTCCACGGGGAAGAAGGCCTTAAGTGCACTGTAAAAATCCCGCTTTATATCCACTCACGGTACCAGGATGTCAAACTCCAATGGGAAAAGACCAAAGGTGATGCAAAACCCCTGGGTGCCGGGGAAGTGGTTACAAACACACGCTTTACCGAAGACGCTGTCGCATACGGGAACTGCGTGGGGTTGAACCTCCTGAGTTGGGATTTTCCTGATGGGAATGGCCTTAAAGACCGGATAGACCGCTTAGGGCTGTATCCCATAACCGTCTCGACTCTGCTTACGAACAGGGAAAAACAATTCCTGTTAAGCAGGGATGTCGTGCTGTGCAGACAACTTTGGCAGGATACATTCTACCTGGACCATTTAGGGATTACGCCTGCCAGGAAGGGAAAGATAATCAACGAAATCAATCAACTTTGTACTGCATTTTCCCATAGGTAAATGAAAACTTTCAAAATTCATTTTTTGGGGGCTTCCGGAACTGTAACAGGTTCCAAATTCTACCTGGAAACCCCGGAACTCAATATAATGGTGGATTGCGGTATGTTCCAGGGTTTGAAGGAACTACGGCAATTGAACTGGACACCCTTGCCGGTAGCGGTCTCAAAAATTGATGTGGTTTTGCTGACCCATGGGCATCTGGACCATACCGGATACCTTCCACGCCTTGTTAAAGAAGGTTTCCACGGGAAAATCCTGGGAACATCCCCTACCCTGGCAATAACCCGGATTATTCTCCTGGATAGTGCGAAGATTCATGAGGAGGAAGCCGAGCAGGCAAATTTGGAAGGCTACAGCAGGCATCACCCTGCACTGCCATTTTATACAGTGGAAGAAGCCCGGAGGGCAATCGCCCTGTTCCGGCCGCTGGAAAGGGATGTATGGGTTTCATTATCAGATCATATCCGGATAAAATTCAGGTATAACGGGCATATTATTGGGGCTACCTTTATTGAACTTGAGCTGTTTGGTAAGATCCTTGTATTCTCCGGAGATATTGGCAGGATAAATGACCCGCTGCTGGAAGACCCTGAGCGACCGCAATGGGCCGATTACCTCTTTGCAGAAAGTACCTATGGCAATAAATTACATCCCCGGGAGGATGTGGCATCCCTTGTCAGGGAACTGGTACATAATACCATCAACCAAAAGGGCAATCTCGTCATCCCCTCCTTTGCTGTAGAGCGGTTGCAATCCCTGATGTACCTGTTGTGGCAATTATACAAAAAGAACAGGATCCCCAACATCCCGGTATTTATCGATAGTCCGATGGGCAACAATGTCCTGTCTGTTTTTGAGGAATTCCCGGACTGGCACAAGCTTCCACCTGACGAATACCGGGCTATGTGCAATCATTTCAATATAATCAGCTCCTATGCCGATACCTGGAAGACCATTGACGACCCAAGGCCTAAAATAGTGATTGCGGGCAGCGGCATGGTTACCGGCGGAAGGGTCCTGACCTATTTAAAGCAATGGATTGATAAACCTTCCACGACTGTTTTGCTGGTGGGATACCAGGCAGAAGGCACCAGGGGCAGGCAATTGCTTGATGGGGCGCATGAAATTCGATTCTTTGGAAAATACCATCCGGTAAAGGCCAAAATCCACCATTTGGAAAGCCTTTCCGCACACGCAGATCAAAGTGGGCTGATCCATTGGATGGGCCAGATCAAAAACATCCCGGAAACCGTATTCCTTATCCATGGCGAGCCAGCGGCACTGGATGCCTTCAGAATCAAGATCAGGGATGTATACGGGTGGAAGGTACATATACCAAAACTGAACGAATCACAGGAATTTGTTTTGGCCTCTCCGGAAAGCTGATAAAAGTCATTGCAGGTATTTAATACCGACCTTACATTTAGAAAATATCAGTTACAAATGGTACGAGACGACAACACGGCAAATCATCCGAACTTAAATGAAGAACTGCATTGGGAGATACAGGACTGGAAATCGCAATTCCAGGCAATGGATAATGACGTTATCCTGCTGGAGCAGGTGTTGATTTCAGGTGCTTATCAATCGAACACACTAAATCTCTTCGAACGGTTACAAAATTTTAAATCCCGATTGAAGGCCTTTAAAATGAGAAAAGACGAGCTTCGGAATACCATTTCACAGCACGAAAGCCATTTAGGTGATATGGAGATATACGACAAGGGTTCATTCGAAGACAGCTATTACCGAAAGCACGATAAATTGAAAACATCGGTTGAATACAAGCTGTATCAATTCCAGCAATTAAAACTGGAAATTTTAAATTACACCGAAGGACTTCCTAAAAAACATTCCGGGAGGAAGGCACAGAAGGGATCCTGATCATTTTCCTGAACTGATAATTGTCATTTTTATTCTTCAGGACTTCCAATACCTTCCATTTGAATTCCAATGCAAAAAAACAAGAATAATGAAAACAAAAAGTCACAGATACAGCTATATCGAATGGTTAAGTGCCGAAGAAATGCATGAAGACTCCAAAAAATGGTGCTCGGAATTAAAATTCATGAAGGACGAACAGTTATTCCTGAATAACCTGATAGCTTCCAATACCCTTAAATTGACAGATTCAGCATTTTTTGAAGAAAGCAAAGGGGTCATTGCGGAAATTCAACAGGCGGAAAAGGATTTAACCCTTTTATTCAAGAAAGTACAGGCTCATGAAAACCAACTTGAAATTATGACTGATGAAATAGACCAGCTGAAAATGGAGAAGGCCTATCTCGAAACCCATAAGGAATTATGGGAAGGAATGGAAGAATATAACACAACCTATCGGGCGATTAAGACAAAACTTTTCGGCCTTGTTTCACGGGTAATGAAAAAAGCGAAGCAAAAACGCTTGTTAAATCAATAACACACATAATTAATACAGCAACGATGAAAAAATTGTGGTTAATAATTGCCTTTGTGGTCTCGGGATGTTCTTCGGTCAGTCTTGTTGAGAGTTGGAAAAACCCGGATATCGTGGTGTTCGAAGCCTATCAGGTATTGATCGTAGGAATGACGCAGAATGAGGACGCCCGGGATCGTTTTGAAAGTAAATTAAAAAAAGAATTCGAGAAAAGGGATGTGGAGGCCATGCGAAGCTTTGACGTATTCGACATATCGTTTACCGATTCCCAAAAGACGGAAGAAGAGCTGGACAGAGTGGAAGCAAGCTTGCTGGAAAAGGGTTTTGATGCCATCCTGTTTACCAAGGTCACAGGATCCGAAAACCGCAGGAGTTTTATTGATAAAGTTTCGGAATGGGACAGGTACCAGGGGCGTTTTAAAGATGATTATTTAGAATATCAGGGCATCTATTATGAAGAAGGGTATTACGAGGAATTTACCGTATATAATGCGGAAACCTCCCTCTACTGCATTTGCGAGGGTAAGGAAAGGGCTTTGATTTGGAGGGGGAGTATAGAAGTTTCGGATCCGAAAAACGTTGAAAAAACAATAGATGAATATGTGAAACTCGTGGTATTGAGCCTTGAGGAACAGGATTTGATCTTTAGAAAAGAAACCAAGGATGAACTTACTGGTCTATAGTACAAAGGAATTTGAGATACCATTTTTGGAAACGGCCAACAAGGGCAGGCACCACGTCCACTACCTGGAGGAGGCCCTGGATTCACAAACAGCTATACGGGCCGCCGGTTATAAAGCCATTTCAATATTCTCTGGGGACGATGCCTCTTCTCTGGTGCTGGAAAAGTTGAGTGAACTGGGCGTAAAATTTATTGCGCTCCGTTCAGCAGGTTTCAATAATATACACCTTAGAACGGCGAATAAATACGGTTTAAAAATTGCCAATGCTCCTGATTATTCTCCCGAGGCCATCGCTGAGCATGCTGTGGCGCTTTTGTTGGCATTCAATCGTAAAATTGTTGCCGCCACGAAACGCGTGCACCAACTAAACTTCCTGCAAAACGGCCTTATGGGCTTCAATGTAAAAGACAGGACCATTGGAGTTATAGGCACGGGCCGGATTGGTACTGCTATGGTCCGTATCATGCATGGTTTCGGATGCAGGGTTTTAGCCTGTGACCCCAATCCCGATTACGACCTCATGGAGCAATGCATGGTGACCTATACCTCCATTGCGTCACTTTGTAAAAAATCGGATATCATCAGCCTGCATATCCCGCTGAACGCCGAAAACCATTATTTGATCAATGCCAAAATGCTGGCTTCTATGAAGGAGGAGGTAATACTGATCAATACTTCCAGGGGTGCGGTGGTGGATACCAAAGCCCTTATAGAATCCCTGGAAAAGGGCAAAATAGGCGGCTACTGCACAGATGTTTATGAAAAGGAAAAAGGGATCTTCTTCAAAGATCATGCCGGCAGCGGCATCCGTGACAGGAAGCTGATTAAATTGTTGTCTTTTCCCAATGTATTGCTCACACCCCATCAGGCGTATATGACCCATGAGGCACTAACCCAAATTTCGCAAATAACTTTTGAAAATTTGGACAGCTGGGCAGCGGGAAAGCCATGCAAAAATGAACTGGGGTCGGAACTAATCCTCTCAGAGTAGCGGGCTGAATACCTTGCCTATACCTTCCTTAAGTTTATCACTCCAGGGCCTGTCTAAATATTCCTGGTATGAAAGCATCCGGCTAATATTGCAGTCTTTGCGGAAATCTTCCTTCAGCAAACTTGCAAAACTTTTATTATAAACAATGGCATTGACCTCGTAATTCTGTTCAAAACTGCGGTCGTCTAAATTCGCCGTCCCGATAGTTGCTATGGAGTTATCACTGACAATGATCTTGCTGTGCAGGAACCCATCAGGAAAAAGATAGATCTTTATACCCGCTTTAAGCATAGGCTCAAAGTAAGAGCGCACACTCCAGTTGACAATTTTTGTGTCTGCGTTCCCGGAAACCAATAAGCGAACATCCACCCCGCCAAGTGCTGCCGTCTGCAGGGCCTGCATGATTGCCGGACCTGGTATAATATAGGGATTCGTGATATAAACATAATCTTTGGCGGTATTGATGATCGTAAAATAGGTCTGTTCCAGCGAAGGAAAATCTTCATCAGGCCCCCCGGATACGATTTGGGTAAGCTTCCTGTCATCCCCTTCAGCAGGTGAATGGGCTATTGTGTAGGATGGAATTTGTTTCTGACAGACCAGATACCAGTCCATTGCAAAAATGTCCTCCAGATGACGAGCAGCCTCACCTGTTAATTGTACATGCATATCATGCCACTTCCCCAGAGCCGGGTCCCCTTTTAAATATTTATCTGAAATGTTGATGCCCCCCGTAAAGGCAATATGGCCATCTACCACTATTATCTTTCGGTGGTTCCTGTAATTGAGTGATGACAGGAACCTTCCAAACCGGAATGGGAGAAATGGGTATACCTCAACCCCCATTTTCTTTAATTTTTTCCGGTAGGCTTTACTCAATGAAAAGCTGCCGATCCCGTCATATATCAATCGGATCGAAACACCCTGCCTTATTTTCCGCTCAAATAGGAGCAGCAGGCGGTCCGCGAGTTCCCCTTCCTCAAATATATAGTATTGCATATGAATCGTGGATCCTGCGTTTTCCAGTGCATCAAAAATAAATTCGAAGGTGGTTCTTCCATCCTTCAGAACCTCGAGATGGTTATAGGAAGGCGGGAAATGTGAATTCCTGTAAACCAGCCTCTTTAGTTTGCCGTATGTTCCGTCCATCATCACCAGATGGCGGGCCTGAAGTGACGGGAGGTGCCGGAAGGTATTTTTTCTAAGCGCGAGCAACTTGTTCTTGCGACGGTTCCTCCCCAATAAAAGATACAATAAAATACCCCCGACCGGAATGGTAAAAATGGCAAGGAGCCAGGCGAGGGTTTTAGATGGCCTGGCCCCGTGCAGTAGAACCGTAACCACAATTACGATAGCAACGACGACATAAACCAGTACAATTAGGGTAAGCCACACATTTTCAATTTTAAGTATTAATCCGGAAATCGACCTGATGGGAAATTGCTCCCATGGCTTCCTGAATGGTCTGAACTGAAATTATTTGAATGGAATGAAAATCAACCTGAACCCATGTTACTTGCACTCCATACCAACCGGACGTTCCAAAAATAGCCGGGGGGCCAAAGAAATACTATGATATCGGTCAGCTAACGTATTATAGAATCAACCCTGAAACAATAGGCTTCCCAGGGATTGAGGTTTTGGGTCCCATGCAGGAAATATCAAAAAACGGACGCCATATCATTCGGCAAACCCCGTATTTCTCTTTGCTTCACGCCGGATGGCTTTAATTAGTAAAATCCGGAATTGGTGCATCAAAAAATTAGATACTTTTGATCGTCCGGCTCAGAAGGTTTATACATCACTGTAAATAGCATTGAATTGCAACTGGCAGTGGATTTTAAATTGGGGGCATGTAATTGGATAGGTTCTTAGCTGGCCTGCCGGTCCTCCGGGGATACGAATAATCAGTACACAATATGACGAAACCGAAATACACCAGGCTGCATTTTAGCACGCTTCTTATTGTTTTCCTGGCCACCGCACTGACGTTGCTGGCCATATATTTCCCTTCATCCTGGGTATCCGCAGGGGCTACCGTCCTTCGTATCATAGCCATCCTGTTGATGGGATATCTGTGCTGGAGAAAAAAAAGCCTGACCACCTGGATACTGTTCAGCATGGTGATCGGGGCTGAAATAGGGTTCGACCTGCCTCAGGTGGGCCGGGAATTAAAAATTGTCAGCAATGTATTCCTCCGGCTCATCAAGACGATCATCGCTCCCCTGATCTTTGCAACCCTTGTTGTAGGTATCGCGGGGCATGCCAACCTGAAGCAGGTGGGCAGGATGGGTTGGAAGTCGCTGCTGTATTTTGAGATAGTGACGACTATCGCATTGTTCATTGGCCTTTTTGCCATCAATATCAGCAAGGCAGGCGTGGGTATTGAGCTACCTCCGGTATCGGAGCAAGAAATTACCGAGGTTCCCCAACCTGCAGGCTGGCAGGAAACCATCCTTCATATCTTTCCGGAAAACATCGCAAAATCCATTGCCGACGGGCAGGTGCTGCAAATTGTGGTGTTCAGCATCCTGTTTGCGATTGGGTTAGCCATGGTAAAGGAACCCTACAAACGCAACATGCTCAATTTTTGTGAGAGCCTTTCCGAGGTAATGTTTAAGTTTACCGGAGTTGTAATGTACCTGGCCCCTTTTGCCGTAGGGGCGGCAATTGCCTATACGGTATCCAATATGGGGTTTGGAATCCTGGCAAACCTCTTTAAGTTACTTGCCACTTTATATGTTGCCCTCATCGCCTTTGTCTTGTTGGTATTCCTGCCGGTTGCATTGCTGATCAGGTTGCCCATCAAACGGTTTATCAATGCCGTAACGGAACCTGCCACCATTGCATTTTCCACAACAAGTTCGGAAGCGGCACTCCCCAAGGCACTGGAACAAATGGAAAAGTTGGGCGTTCCCCCGAAAATAGCCGCCTTTGTATTGCCTGCAGGGTATAGTTTCAACCTTGATGGATCAACGCTGTACCTTTCATTGGCCACTGTATTTGTTGCCCAGGCTGCCGGGATATCGCTAACCTTCGGGGAACAGCTCGTGATCCTTTTTTCCCTGATGCTTACCACCAAAGGTATTGCCGGGGTTCCCCGGGCCTCCCTGGTGATCCTGCTGGCCACTGCATCCACCTTCGGACTGCCCGTGGAGCCCATATTTATCATCCTGGGTATTGATGAATTAATGGATATGGCCCGAACCACTGTAAACCTTGTGGGGAATTGCCTGGCTTCCTGCGTGATTGCCCGGTGGGAAGGGGAAGCTACCTTTTAGCCGGCTCCGGGATTGGGGATACAGGCAACCTTGATCATCGTGTACCCCAGGCAAACCGAAATTCGTCCATTGCGAAGGACTCCCCTTCCAAATAAGTGCTTCTTCCATTGCCCGGGTATTTAAAATTTTGTTTTTTATGAATGATTATTTTTTGCTAACCAGTACAGCTGAGGGTGATCAATCCCTCCTATAAAAAATAGCGTAAATATAGGCTTCGGTAACCCTTTTTCAGGGGTGGGATGACCGAAATCCCGGTCTGCTTTAAACCCATCCTCATATCATAAATTAGATCATTACCATTCAAAAGAAGTTATAAGTGCGCATAAAACTCCTTTGGTTTAAACCCCATATACTCAGGCGAAACCTCATAATCTGTAATTTAATCTGAATTTGGCGGGAAAGGTACCTTGTAAATTCTGCTCAGTCCGTTTTCATATATATTCAGTTGATCATTTAAAGCATCCATGGACTTAAATTCATCAGGCCTGGCAGCACTTCTTGTGCTGGTGAAGTATAGGGTCTGGCTGTCAGGGTGCACAAAGGGGCAATAGTCCATATACTTAGAGTTAATACCAATTCCCAAATTGCGGGCCGTGCTCCAGTTTCCTGACCCATTTCGGTGACTTATGTACAGATCCCCGCTTCCGAAGCCATCTTTTCGATCATACCCGCTAAATAACAGATAGGATTCATCCGGAGCTATATAGGAATTAAACTCATAACCCTCACTGTTTATCGATTGGCTGAGCGTAACAGGTACCGCATATCCACCATCTTTGTATTCGCTGAAAAATATATCATCCTCGCCAACTGTTTCGGGGGAATTTCGTGTAAAGTATAGATTTCCGTTAATTGCTACGGACGGATAAAATTCATCGTATTCCGTATTTACCGGTACTCCGGCATTGATGGGGTCTGACCATTCTGAACCTGATTCTTCCCTTTCCACATACCAGATATCAAAATCCTTTGCCAGGGTGTCATTCCGGATAACCGGCCTGTTCGACACAAAATAAAGGCGTCTGTTATCCGGAGATAAAAATGGTTCCAAATCTTTATATTTTCCTGAAAAACCAACAATCTCCGGTTTAAGCCATTCCCCGTTTTCAGATTTTGCATGGACGATGACCGAGACATCTTCCGACGGACTTTGGATGGTAAAATAGGCTTCCTTACCGGATGCTGAGAGCGTAAAATCCCGCACTTTTGGATATTCCTTAAGTATTTTTAAAGCAGGTTGCACACTGTTAGGTATTTCGTCTTTCGTTTTTTCCTGGGAAAACGCACTCCCTGCAAAGGCAACTAGTAAGCTTATAGCTATGCTGATTCTTCCCATTATTTTTCAAAATTATCCTGGTAGTAGGAATTCCAGGAATGTATTATCTATTTGTAGCAGGTTTTTCGGTAATCCTCACAGCATACTCTTTTGTTCCTGAAAAAAGTTTGCAGCAAGCTATTCCATTAAATAGTGCCTGTATATATATGCCTCGCTTTGTTTTATATACATCATCGGATGTTTTAAAACGGTGATGCCAATATGGTATCAATTTAAATTTAGGTACTCCAACCTCCGATCCAGCAATCAGACAGCTGGTCCCTGACAGGCTGCCTTGTGTACTCATTGGATAACCTCACTAATTTGAACAACGGGCTGGATATTGGTATAATTGGGGATGTCATTAACAATTTTTTCAGCAATTGGCGCGAAGGAATTTTGATAGGCCGATAGTTTGTCAAAGTACAGGTAACCGACCGCCAAATAGGGAGTTGGTTCTTCCGGCGTCCTGCCGGAGATGCCTTTATCAATTGCCAACAATTTTAATGAATCGCCCAATAAACCTGCGACCATGGGCATGTGTTTATTGCTATAATAGTCCATGTCAAATGTCTTCCCCTCCCCGTTGGGATAAAATATCGTCACTTTGATCATGCCTTTGGGATTTTTGGAAGCATTGGATGATGTGATCTGCTGGAAGCCGGTAAGGAATAAGACGGCAACCAGGATTAAAATGATAGATGTGTATTTCATTATGTGCAGATTTAATGATTAATAAAACGTAATATTCATTTAACCTTAGCCGTTTTAGGCTATCGTTTAGCGGATTCTCACTAGCTCCCTGCCATACCGAAACAGCGTCGTGGATATTTATTATTCCAAATGCCGGGCACTTTCTTTGGCAAATAAGGATTTTCGGAAAGCTTCCGGCTTCTTACTATTCAATAATTTTAAGGGACCATTATCTTTTATCAACACAGCGAAGTGTTCCTCCCGTAGCTTATATTGATCTTCATTCAGGTACGTTGTAATAAGCATTAAAATCGAAAGGAGCGTCTTCGCTGGGGCTAACTTCCAGGAATTGATAGGTATGAATATAACCTTTTTTTACAGCCATATCCCTTAGAACTTCCCAGTTGTTTTGATAAAAGTATACGGCTTCATCCTTATTATCATCTATGATCTGGACAAAATCGATGGTAGAAATTTTGTTATCGATTTGCCCATAGCTAACTGCAACCAGACCCAGAAGGGTTATTAGTAGTATAATCCTCATCCTGCGATATTTTGATTTTATATACGGTATGAAAATCGATTTTTTTTTATTTATTTAAAAGCTGTCACTGCTCCATACAATTATCACGCAACGGAATGCTCAGGCAATTTCATCCACACATTTTTTTATAGCTTTTCGGATTCTGAAATACGTGCCACATCTGCAATAATTGCCATTCATGGCATTTTCGATTTCGGTATCCGTGGGCTTGGGATTATTGGACAAGAGGGCAGCTGCACTCATGATTTGTCCTGCCTGACAATAGCCGCATTGCGGAACATTTTCTGCCTCCCATGCCTTGAGCACCGGATGGTTTTCATTCTGTGCCAATCCTTCGATTGTGGTGATCCTGTTGTTATCAATTGATGAAATTGCCAGGCTACAGGAGCGTACCGGGGTTCCGTTCACATGGACGGTACAGGCCCCGCACTGGGATACCCCACAGCCATATTTGGTTCCCGTAAGGCCCAGTTCATCCCGGAGTACCCATAGGAGGGGCTTATTACCATCCACATCAATCGCATGGATTTTGTTATTGATATGTAGTTCAAACTTTGCCATTATTTGAATATGTTTTAAGTTGATCTTTAATGGGGAGTTTACGGATCCGGATGCCGCACGCAGCAAATATGGCATTGCACAATGCCGGTGCAACCGGTGGATAGGGAGGCTCCCCCATGCCTGTTGGAGGGTGATCGTTTTTAATGATATGGACATCGATTTTTTGGGGGGCATCTGCTATCCTGAGAATACCGTGTCCACTTAATGTATGCTGGTTTGTCTTGCCATCTGTGATGGTTATTTCCTGGTAGAGGGCTGCACCCAGGCCATCCATAATGGCACCCTCGGTCTGGGCTATCACCCCGTCCCTGTTAAGCACCTGTCCGCAATCAACGGCAGATGTAAAATTATAAATCGTCAAATTACCTGTACTCCTATCCACCGATACCTCGGCTACGTGGGCAACATAGGTATCAAATGTAAAATAGCCGGCAATCCCTAAACCCCGGCCAGCTACAAGTGATTTGCCCCATCCGGCCTGTTCCGCGGCCTTTAAAAGAACCTGTCGCATCCTTCCTGTACTGATAACTGACCCGGATTCTGCATCAAACGGAAAATCCCGGTTTTCTGCTCCCAGTAGTGACAACCTGTATTCAAGCGGATCCCGGCCTGAGGCATGTGCCAGTTCATCCATAAAGCATTCTACCGGAAAAGCAAGGGCATTATTCCCGGGTGCCCTTATCAGTGAACGGTTGATATTTGATTCCACCAACGAATATTCCTGCCTGAAATCCGCAACGAGGTTCGCAGGAAAATGATTGGGAAAAAACTCCGATAAATACGCTTCCACATTGGGCCGGAAAGCATATCTGGAGGTGCCGGCCTGTCTGTGTAGCCAGCAGGTAATTTCCCCTTCCTGGTTATAAGCAGCCATCATCTTATGATAGCTGAAGGGGCGGTAGGCATCATATTTTATATCATCCTCCCGGGTCCAGAAATAGTGTACCGGTTTTTTAATTTCTTTGGCGATCTTAGCAGCTTCAATAGTAAAATCAGGTCCCAGCCTTCTTCCGAAGCCCCCTCCTATCCTGGTCACATTCAGCCTGATACTTTCGGCAGGCAGTTCCAGGAATCCGGAAAGAAAATTAAGGTCGGCATACGGTACCTGGCTGGTAGTCCATATTTCACAGCTTTCATCTTTGAGATCAATGGTACAATTGACGGTTTCAAGCGGGATATGCCCAATAAACGGTACATGGTAGGTAGCCTGAAGGATGGTACTGTCCGCGTCATGTAACTTCTGATACACGTCCCCTTCATTCTTCACTTCCGTTGTACCTTTAGATTCCACCTGGCGGTTAGCTGCTATATGCAGCGCATTGGTGCTTTCCCGGAGGTTTGGTCCCGTATCCCATGCTATCTGCAGCGCTTTTCTCCCCTGGAGGACTGCCCAGGCTGAAGTCCCGATCACGACGACCCCTTCCCTGCAAAACGGTCTTTCTGAATTGCCATGGAATGGGACCTTAAAAACCTTTTGGACCCCGGCAACAGCTAACGTTTCGGTATCATCAAAGGAAACTACGGTGCCCCCATAGGTATCACATTTTTCCATGGAAGCATATAGCATTCCCGGGATCCGGACATCCTGACCGAAAATTGCGGAACCATGGAGGATACTTTTGATATCCGGATTGCTTACCGAAGTGCCTATGATGGTAAAATCCCGGGGGTTTTTGAGGGTAACTTCCCCCGGTATTTCCTGGGTGGCAGCTCGTTCTGCCAACTCCCCGAAACCCAGTGTCTTGCTGTTCACAGAATTGAGGACTTTTCCGTTATCCACTGAGCATTGGTTTTTTAACAGGGACCACTGTGTGGCTGCTGCCTGCAATAGCATTTCCCGGGCTATGGCACCGGCTTTTCGCATGGGTTCCCAATAGATTCGAACGCTGTTGCTCCCGGCCGCCCGTTGGTCGTTTCCTCCATACCGGATGCCAGCGGGGGCCTGTTCAACGATGACCTTTTTCCAATCAACACCCAATTCTTCGGCAACCAGCATGGGGAGCGCAGTTTTTACCCCCTGCCCTATTTCCGGTACCGGGTTCATGATCCTGACGATTCCATTCCGGTCGATGCCCAGGTAGGCGTTGAACTCGTGCAGCTGTCCCGGGACTATTTTTACCATGGGCCTTTCGGTACAGGAAATGTTGACCCCTATGATCAGCCCACCTGTGGCCAAAGCGCCGGTTTTAATGAAATCTCTTCTTTTAATCATTCACACTCGTTTAGTGATCGCACCATATTCCTGGCTATTTTTCTCCCGGCAGACAGCAGCCAGTACAGTAGATAGAATGAATAAGGCCGGAACCTCGACGCCTCAGCAATCAGCTCAATCGAAACAAATATATTTGATATATCAAATATATGCAAGCATCTGATGTTAAATCGAACCTGGATCGCTCCGGATAGCCATTGTTTTATGAGCGGTTTTTAAATTAACTAAACATGTTCAGGAACGCTCCCATTAAAAGATACGCGTATTTATTATTAGAAGCAGGAGCTGTAACTCCCGCGACCTAATTAGCAAAAAGACGATATATGAGCACTGCGGCCCTTTTGGCCTGTCTGGAAATGTGGTTCAGGTTTCCGGTTTCATCAACCGTATGATCATTGCCGCCACCCGTAAGTCCCAAGCCGTCTATGGCCATGGCCACATGCCCGGAAGTGAAGGAAATATCCGCTGCACCGGCATTTCTCGGGTTGACAGCGCTTACCGGGCCAAAACCCAGATCCTTGCTTACCTGGCTGTACGTTTCCAGCAATTCCTGGTTGCCCTCGGTTGCCGCTAAGGGGGGATACCCGCCATCACCAAAAATGATTCGTGCTTGTGTGCCCGGATAATTTTCCGATACAATCGTTTCCATGATGGATTTTGCCTCTTCCAATTGTTGCAATGATACCGCCCTGATATCACCGCGAACCTGCGTTTTTTGGGCAACAACATTGGTTTTTCCCAGGGCGGCGCCACCGGTCAGTTCCGCATTGGGTTCCAGGGATGTGCCACCAATTATATAGCCGGGATTAAATGTAAGGTTTTCCATTTCTGACAACTGCTGGTAAAATTCATTCAGGATCCTGGAGGTTTCATAGATCGCGCCCACGCCTACTTTATCTGTAAAAATCTGGGAAGAATGGGCCGCATTTCCGCTCACCGTCAATTCCCAATCCGCGGAACCGCGCCTGGACACCACAATGGTTTCCGAATTGCCATCCGCGTTTTCAAAGCCCAGGGCAATGTCGGCCCTTTTGGCGGCATCGATCAGGTCTTTCTTGGATAATTCAAGGGGGTCGCCACTCTTTTCTTCGTCCCCTGTCATGATGATCTCGATGTTCATCTGGTCCAGGACATTCGCATCTTTCAATGCCTGCATCGCCAATATAATGATCACATCACCCCCCTTCATATCGCTGACGCCCGGCCCCCGCATGATGGAATCGTTCAGCATCTCATATCCCTGGAAGGGACTGTCCAATTCAAAAACGGTATCCAAATGTCCGATAAGCACTAATTTAGGTCCTTTTTTTCCGGTTCTTGTTGCGATAAGATGCCCGCCACGGCCATAGGCATCACCGGAAGTAAGCCGGGTATCAAAACCAAGTTTGTCCAATTCCGACTTAAAAAGTTGCCCTACTTTTTGGACCCCCCCTAAATTTAGGGTGCCACTGTTAATGGCAACAGCTTCCTTTAATAATTCCAATGCGCCATCTGTATGGATATCAATGGCTTTGATTATTTTCTTTTCCGTTTTGTTTTGCTGGCCATACGAAAGGAAAGCTGTCAATACCAGTATAAAAAACATGTTGTTCTTAATCATCATCATTTAAATTAAAAATGGTTCCCGGCAAATATATCCATTTGCGGAACTTTGGCGCCGATTTTTTCCCGAACTGATCTTTTAATCTGCGGGGGTTTGAAAGCACAAGGAACTGAAAATCCCCCCCTATCTTAATTTGGGCGCCCTTTATAAAGATGGCGGTCAACCCATCAATGCCGCTTTGGACCAGCATTGACCAGGATTAAATAAAGATGCGCATTTCTTGCCTAATGGGGTTCTCCTCAGCTGTCAAGGTCCGAGGAATACAATAAATAACACTGAAATCCAGCGATTCCAGTGTTATTTATTGGCACCATGCATTCTGCTAACTAAGTGTCCAGGGCGATCGGTAATCGCGTTTTACAAATTGGTTGACCTCCTCGAGGTTGGTCACGCGCATCGCTGCCGGATCCCAGACCAATTGTACATTCCGTGCAGGATAGTCGTAATTGTCACGTCCGTTGGTACTTGTTTTTTCGGTGCGGATATCATATCCCCTGATAGCCAGGTTGGCAATCAGCAACGTTTCTGTCAAAGGTCCCGCTATTTCAAAAGGTGCACTCAACTCTTTTTTACCGTACCCTGCCAGGGCGGCTTCGACCCATTGGGCGTAGTGCCCTTCAGCCCCGCCAGGTACCCGTTCAAATTCCTGGGCCACCTTGGTTTCCTCCGTTTTGGAAGTCGGCAGTAACCTGGGGTTTTCCCCGTAGGTGCTGCACATCATTTTTCCTTTATCCCCTATGAACAGGACCCCATTGCCACCGTCGCCAAAGACTTCATTGGGTCCGAGTTCTTCCGGCCGGGTGGGTTGTATCCCCCCATCCATCCAATGCATTACGATATCTCCGGTGGTTTTATCAGTTTTTGGGAATGTCATGGTCACATGGCTGGAAGGCGGGCAGCTTTCGGGGAAGTAACCCCGTTGGAATTCTCCCACATACACGCTGCCGACGCTGCACTGCACATCCTTCGGATATTTGAGGTCAAGCACCCGGTATGGGGCTTCCACCAGGTGGCACCCCATATCCCCAAGGGCCCCGGTGCCATAATCCCACCAACCTCTCCAGTTAAAGGGAACCAGGCCATTGATATAATCCTTATACGGCGCTGTTCCCAGCCACAAATCCCAGCTGAGTCCCTTTGGGACTTCTGCCTTGGCATCAGGCCAGGGGATGCCCTGGGGCCATACCGGCCGGTTTGTCCAGCAATATACGGTATGGACGTTTCCAATGATTCCGGCATTATACCACTCCCGCAGGATACGCACCCCGTCCGAGGAGGCTCCCTGGTTTCCCATTTGGGTCACTACTTTATATTTTTCGGCAGCTTCCGTAAGCTTCCGTGCTTCAAAAATATCGTGGGTCAGCGGCTTCTGCACGTATACCGCCTTGCCCATTTCCATCCCGGGAAGCGTTGCAATGGCATGCGTGTGGTCCGGGGTGGAGACAGAAACGGCATCGAAGTTCTTTCCTTCCTTATCATACAGTTCCCGCCAGTCCTTGTAGTACTTGGCTTTTGGGAAGCGTTCGATGGAGCTGGCAGCCCGGGCATCGTCCACATCGCATAAAAATGCAATTTCCGCCTTTCCGGATTTCGCAAAATTCGCAATATCGCTCTCTCCTTTTCCACCGACGCCTATGCCGGCAACCAGTAGTTTGTCGCTGGGTGCCACAAAACCGGGGCCGCCCAGTACATGGCGGGGAACAATGGTTATAGCCGCACCGGCAGCAGCAGTATTTTTGATAAACCTTCTTCTGCTGTTTGGATGTGATGTGTTCTTTGTTGTCATAATGGTATAAGGCTTTTAATAAATTCGCATAGTAAAGCATTAAATTAAACATAAAACGGAAGCCTACGCCGAAATTTTTGAATTTATAAGGGGGCATTGCTCAAAAAATACCAACTAACGGCCTGTCTGCACTTATGGCTATGGTGAATTGTCCGCGATTTTTGTGTCGGCACATCCCAATTAAACGAATCATAATCCAGTTATACGTTTAAGACTACCAACCGTACAAATCTATAGTTACCCGATTACTTTTTTTAATACAATTGATCCTGTTAGCCTTTTACAATTGAAAATAATCATTAGTAAAACAGTAGCGAAATAGCGCGAAGTTCAAATGCAAGGACGTGCATAATTTGGCATTCGTTGGAAATTCTGAGTTTGCAGGTACCCATTTATAAGTTCCTTTGGTTTTAACGATTCAACATACCAATAACAATAATTTTAAATTACGGCAAAATGATAATTCGATCATACCTGTTGCTCCTGCTCGTTGTCTTGGGAACTTCCTGCCAGGAGACAGTAAAATTGGGATACGATGAGACCATAAACGATCCAATCCTTGAGGCAAACCTCAGTGAGTCCCCCAAAGAAAATGTAGGAAAATATCTCGCCGATGCAGGTGTTACTGCTGAAACGATAACTATCTATTCCAGTCCGGAAAAAAACTGTGAATGTGCAAAGAAGGGTATGGATTGCTATTGCAAATTGGGTAATTCAGGATTATCCTCGCATAGTTGTGGTGATGCGGAAGAGGCTTGCAAAAAGCCTAAGTACATTGAGGTTGAAGTAGCTGCCGGGGATGCCGGCAAGTTAAGTTCGAAGGGATTTAATGAAATTGATGCTGGTGAATGAGCCATACATGTTGATTACAAGGCACCAGACCTATTGACACAGTCAATTGCGGGTTATGTAACAGCAAGGTTGGGTTCCCGGCTACCGCCATTATAACTGGAGGTAAGAGATGCTTAAAACGTACAAGCTGAAAATCTAAAAAAAATAAATGGACAAAGATTTCAGCTCATAGTATCGTCTTGTAAAAAATTGGTCAAGTGGAAGGTATAGATAACATATCTATTCCTGGCTTTTTAAATATTCCTGGTACAATTTTCTCATCTCATCCGGTGGTAGTTTCCAATATTCAATTATAGGATTCGTTTTTACCCGCTCATTATAGTCCCTTATATATTGCTGATTCAACGAGTCATTGTCCTCATATTTTATCCTTAATTTCTCGAGTTCTCTATGAAGCTCGTCCTGAATTTTTGCATATGCAGGTTCTCCATACATGTTCTGTAATTCATTAGGGTCTTTCTCCAAATCGTATAACTCCCATTTATCCAAATCGTAATAGAAATGTATTAATTTGTACGTATCGGTGGTGATACCATAGTGACGTCGAACATCATGTTCTGAAGGATGTTCGTAATAATGATAATAATGTGCCTTTCTCCAATCCGAAGGCGTATCCCCTTTCAATACAGGTAGAAGGCTTTCTCCCTGCATATCGGCTGGAATGTCCGTTTGAGCGATGTCCAAAAAGGTTTCGGCAAAATCAAGGTTGGATACCAGGTCATTATTGATTGTCCCTGCTTTTACTTTTCCAGGCCACTTGACAATCAATGGTGTGCGTAAAGATTCTTTATACATCCATCTTTTATCGAACCAACCATGCTCTCCCAAATAAAAACCTTGGTCTGAGGTATATATAACAATAGTATTTTCATCAAGCCCCGCCTCTTTTAAGTAGTCCATTACACTACCAACACCTTTGTCAACTCCTGCAATACATGCTAAATAATCTCGCATATAACGCTGATACTTAAACCTTGTAAGGTCATCACCTTTAGGGTTGTCTTTTTTAAATTTTTCGTTTATAGGACCATAGACAGCGTCCCACTTTTTTTGCTGTTCCTCGGTAAACCCCATTTGTGGTTGGTCCGTAATCTTAAGATCTTGTTCCATTTTCATAGCCTCTGAAATTGACATGTAATTCATGGCAGCTACCTCCCTGTTTCCGGAATAATCATCAAAAAGTGTTGTAGGTTCTGGAATCTCTACATTTTCATACATACCTAATTCGTTAGGACCGGGTTGCCATGCCCTGTGAGGGGATTTATGTCCCAGAAACAACATAAAAGGCTGGCCTTTGGCTTTTACAGAATCTATCCAGGCGATAGCCTTATCAGTAATTATCTCGGTAGTATATCCTTCTAATTGGTATTGCCCCTCTTTGTTTATGAACATCGGATTGTAATATGCCCCTTGCCCTGGCAATATGTCTATATAATCAAAACCTTTGGTGGGGGTTTGTCCAAGATGTAATTTACCCAAGACCCCGGTTTTATATCCTGCTTGTTGTAACAGTTCACCAAAAGTCTGTTGGTCAAAGTCGAACTTTGAACCAAACGTATTGTCAATGAAACCATTCATATGGCTATACTTGCCAGTTAGTATGGCTGCTCTTGATGGTCCGCAAATTGAATTTGTAACCAGGCAACGGTTGAAAAGCATGCCCTCTTTTGCTATCCTGTCGATGTTGGGTGTTGGTGCAACCTCAGCCAATCTGCCGCCATATGCACTTATGGCCTGGTAGGCATGATCATCACTAATGATAAATACGATATTAGGTCTACTTTCACTTCCGTTTGGTTGATTCTGATTCTTTTTATCGCCATCACTACCGCAGGAAATCAGCAGACAAAGGCCTATGAGGATGAACCATGTGTTTTTCATGTTTTATCTGGATTTGTTATTTATGGCAATGTACTTTTTAAATTATCGTTCTATTTATTATTTTTTAATCAAAAAGGACCGCAAAAATTTGATCCGTATTTAAGTGTTTTTTCAGTTGGCCGATAGCCAATTTCATGCCCATTGATTTGAATTGTCTGTCCCTTTTTTAGAGGTATCGTCGCTTCCGAATACACTTGCCAGGGTTCTGGCTGGAAATAGGATAGCTGGTTTTCATTTTGGGTATTATTATCTCCAATAATAATATTTTTGGGATATTAATACTCAATTTATAGAATAATTATTTTGTTTATATCCAATGAGCAGGCCATTTTGCAACTGCTGCTAAGAATCGCGGTTACCCCCAGCTGACGCCAGTTTGCATCCGGGGCAGGAACCAAAGCATAACGCTGTCTCCAGTTTGCAACTGGTGGTAAGAATCCAGATTTCGGCCGAATCCAAATATTCTTTAAAACCCAGCGGAAATTTTAAATTGATGGCCGGCACCTGCTCAATTTTCTCCTAAATGATTAGGCAAAATGTGATTGATTGGATATTTGGAAACAAAAAATGATTTGCTTTTACAAATCACTTTTCGCTAAGTCGGGATGACAGGATTTAGATTATCCTTTTTCATTCAGCGCTGGAAACCTGCCGGCAGGCAGGCAGGTAGAAAGCTTAAAGGCTTGCACCTTTATTAGGCTTCTTAATTTTTCGGTTTATGGCACTGTTCCAATACCAACACCTCTAAATAAAGAAGCCTGAAAATCACAGATTTCCAGGCTTTCTGCTTGTCGGGATGACAGACCTATAAATTAGGTCATAACATCCTCTCTTACAATATTTTACCTTGCTAATTTTAAGCTGCACACCTCTTTGCGATTTTTAATACAAATAAGCACAAGTGATGTAATTCTTTATCCTATAAATTTAGGAAAACCATTTATTATATCAAAACAAATCAAATTGCTATATATGAAATCGATAAGTCCAATAAAGCGTTCTTTTTGAGGTACGGTTGAATTTGGCCTAACGTGACAATAAAAACAAGCATTAGCGACCCCTAGCGTTATTTTTATTGAGTGTTGTAGAACGTTTTCCCTTCTCTCGTAGTTGAGATAAACAGGTAAGTTAAATTCTATTCTACTTTCCTTTTTTTTTGAACTTTAAAAGTTCAGATATTTCAACTTCCGGTCCGTTCGCGACTTCAACGAGATAATGATAGCTGTGATTGATGTTGTCCTGCCGGGAATTCATTAGTTTTATAGGATATGAAACGGATAAGGGTCATACTTCCGATTGCCTTTGGATTGCTCCTGATTGTTGCTTGCGGCGGCCCAAATTCTAAAAATGGGAATAGCGAACCTAAAGGCGAATCAAAGCCGCAAACATCCCTCGAATGGGCCAACCACGGCACCCGGCTCTTAAACAAAGGGCTGCCTGAACAGGCGCTGGCGAGTTACGACAGAGCGTTGCTACTGGATTCCTCCAACCCATACACGTATTGCAGCAAGGCCAGCGCTTACCACAAACTCGGACAGCATGAGCTTGCGCTTCAAAATGCCGATAAAGCTTTGCAGGTAGATCCGGGTTATGCCCCGGCTATGGCCAATAAAGCACGGGCACTAAGTAAACTGGGAAGGGAAGCAGAAGCGGACTCCCTACTGAACAGCGCCTTGTATATCGATTCCCGGCTGAAACGGAATTTTAGGGAGTGAACGTTTTTTTAATTAGTGGGCAGTGGCCGTGGGGTATGTTGATCCTGTTTATTGGCTACTGTTCTACTTCAAAGCCTCTTCAGAACGGAATGAGCGAGAAAGCCGATGTCCCAAAAAACGTTCTTTTTTTAGGACAGTTCTAAATCGTTAATATGAATTTCATTCTACGTTCAAAAAAGAACTTTAATGCCATTGATTAGCATTTGAACGGCCATCATCACTAAAATCATTCCCATCAATCTTTCTATAGCATGAAGGCCACGCTCACGAAGAATTTTATATAGAAAAGGAGCAGCTAACAGTATAAGTGCAGAAAGCCCCCAAGCTATTAAAACCGCAAATAGCCAATTCGACATTCGTCCGGAACCATTCTGGGTCAGAAGCATTAGCATTGCTAAGACTGAAGGTCCAGCAATCATAGGAATGGCTATCGGTACAATAAGCGGTTCCCCACCCGGCTGTTTGCCCATAACTCCGTCTTTACTTGGAAAAATCAATCGCAGACCAATAATCAGAAGAATGATTCCTCCGGCAATAGTTACTGATTCTTGTTGTAAGTGCAGAAAACTCAGGATACTTTGACCTCCAAAAAGAAAGATTATCAAGATAACCAGCGCAATTAATAGTTCACGAATTATAATAAATCGTTGGCGCTTCGGGGGAATTCCTTTTAATACGGAAAGCAAAACGGGAATATTCCCTAATGGATCCATCAGAAAGAAAAGCAAAACTGCAGTCGACCAAATTGAAGTACCCAAATCTGTCATTCGGTATTATTTAAGAATTATTATATCTCAAAATCGATTAATTAAAACAGGAGTTCAGGATGTCAAAGGCTGTCTCAGCCATTAGGTTGCCCTTGTTATCCAATAAAGGGTTCACTTCGGTAAACTCTGCACAAACTAACTTCTCGGATTTCAAAAAGCCCGTAATCAGTTCCTTCGCTTCTTCAGGGCTAAATCCGAAGGAAACAGGTGTTCCTGTACCCCGCGAAACAAAATCACAGTCCAAACTATCAACATCAAAAGTAATATAGAGTAAATCACAACCAGACAGCTTATTAATCGCCTCATGAATACAATTTTGAATTCCCCTAAATCGTACTTCGGCCACCGTATAGTTCTTTATATGCTTTTTGTCAATCAATTCATTCTCCGCTTCCTCGGTATCACGTACTCCAAAATAAATCAAATCTCTGAGGAAGAAATTTTGGTGTATCTGTTCCGATTTTTTTGAATTGTTCCCAAGATGCACTGGTCTCTTTATCAGGGTCATTACGTTTCATTCCAATATTATCCTCTTGTAATGCAGCGGCCAAAGGCATACCGTGAACATTTCCTGAAGGGGAAGTATAGGGCGTATGCAAATCAGCATGGGCATCAATCCAAATTATGCCAAGTCTACCTTTTGGGTATGCTGCTTTAATGCCTGATATTGTTCCTAAAGCTGATGAATGATCACCTGATAAAACCAACGGAAATTCCTTCTCTAAAAGTACTTTCTCTGACAATATCCGAAACCCGCTTGCATTGCTCTACCACAAACCCGATTCGCTTCGCAAAAGAATTACGCACCATGTCATAAATGGTTTCATTATGGGTTTTGACATCTATGTAAGGTGCCCTATTGAAGAAACTGTTTCCAGAATTTATAGCGGCGATTTCCATGGCATCAATGCCCATATCGGCACCTCTGGTTCCGGCACCGATGTCCGAACGGTTTTTTACGATTCTTATATAATTCCTCATTTTGAAAATGTTTCTATGGTATTTTTGATTATTTCAACACATTCTAAGAGTTGTTCCCTATTAATTAATAATGGTGGTGCAAATCGAATAATATTGCCGTGTGTAGGTTTAGCCAATAACCCGTTCCTTTTAAAAGCCAAACATAGTTCCCAAGCAGTTGAACTATCTTCAGTATCGTTAACAAGAATAGCATTTAATAAACCTTTGCCACGGACGCTAGCTATCAAGTCAGAACCAGAAATAAATTTGTTCAACTCATTTCGGAAAAGTTCTCCCATTTCAAAGGCATTTTCCGCTAAACCTTCATCTTTTACCACCTGCAAAGCAGCGATTCCCACGGCCGCTGCCACTGGGTTACCTCCAAAAGTACTTCCATGGTTGCCAGGTCGTATCACTTCCATAATATTATCGTTAGCCAATACCGCTGATATTGGGTAGACACCACCAGAAATTGCTTTTCCTAAAATCAATATATCGGGCTTGACATCTGGGGTGTCGCTACAATGTTTATCAGCACAAGAGCAATTTCCGCAAGTAGCCAATAAACGGCCAGTTCTAGCTATTCCTGTTTGGACTTCGTCCGCAATAAAAAGTACATTGTGTTCTTCACAAAGGGCCTTAGCCTGTAATAGATAATTTTCTGAGGGCACATATACTCCAGCCTCGCCCTGAATAGGTTCTACTAAGAATCCTGCTACATTTTTATTTTTCTCAAGAGCTTCTCGTAGTGCTTCAAGGTCATCATACTCAATCTTTAAGAAACCTTGCGTATAAGGGCCAAAGTTTTTGCGTGCTACTGGATCGTTTGAAAATGAAATAATCGTTGTCGTACGGCCATGGAAGTTATTATTACAGACGATAATTTCAGCCTCGTTTTATTGGATGCCCTTTTTTTCATAGGCCCACTTTCTACAAATCTTGATTGCGGTTTCTACTGCCTCCGCCCCCGTGTTCATGGGTAGTAACTTATCAAAATGAAAGGTTTCGGTAGCGTATTGTTCAAATGCTCCCAGCAAGTTATTGTAGAAGGCTCTCGAAGTCAGTGTAAGATTCTGAGCCTGTTCCATCATCGCGCCAACGATTCTGGGATGGCAATGGCCCTGATTAACCGCTGAATAGGCAGAAAGGAAATCATAATATTTTTTTCCTTCAACGTCCCATACAAAAACTCCCTCTCCTTTGCTAAGTACAACGGGAAGTGGATGATAATTATGTGCACCGTACTTAGCCTCTTTTGCTATAAATCCCTCTGTTTTAGTTAGTTTCATTTTGATTGCCTTTTAATTGTTTTCTCTTTAATAATAAATATATCAGACCGCCCAACAAGAAAGAATCCACAAAATAGGCGTGTGTCAATTGAAACAATTCCAAATAGGTACAGAAAAGCGATGACCGAAGCAACACCCCAACTAATCAACGCTGGCAAAGTCCCAATCTTGCAACCTCCTCGAATTCATATCGTTGTTTTTTAATCCAAAAGAAATGTATCATATATATAGATGAAATCGAGGGAATTAAAACTCCCAAAGCATTTAGGAAAACAAAAAAATGCACAGTGATACCCATTAAGGCGAATAAAACTCCAAAAACGCTGGCAATTAAGGTCAATTTCTTATAGCTCCATTTTGTTTTTACGGTGGAAAAGGCTAGTGCAGCGGAAAAGAGATTCAAGGAATTAGTCACCCAAGTCGATAAAAACAATAAGGCAAAGGCGGGTATCACCAAATCGAATTTAGTCATGATTTTTATGATATCGACCTCGCCTGTTTGAATGGCGGGTACCGCACTAAAATATAGGGCAAACGGGCTTCCAATGAGCAGCCCCAAAACTGCAATTAAGCTATGTTTGTCATTATAGGTGAATCTTGAGAAATCGGCCAGAAAAACGGGTAAAAATACAGTTGACCCTACAAGTATGGCAACAGCTTCAAAGAGTGTCATAGTAGGATTTTCTGGGACAAAATCAACTATTTGTGTAAAGGGCATTCCTTCTTGAAAGCTCACATAATACACATAGATCAAAAATCCAGCTAAAAATGGCACTGCCAAATTGGTCAACCGTTCCAAGCTTTGGATTCCATAAATTGTAGTAATGGTAATCAATGTCCCCATTAGTATGATGATGGGCCAATGTGGTAATGCCATATCAAAAGTTGCTTGGGCCGTATCGACTACAGCTACCGAGAGCAATTCCAATGTGACCGAAAACCAACCTAAAAGGACTAGCCCAAAGACGAAATTCAATATTTTTGCACCTTGTTTTCCAAAGCTGAAATACAGAATCATATAGGTCGAAAACCGCGAACGGTTACCGATTATCGAGGTGGCCAGACACAGCAGCGATAGGATCAAAGTAGAAATACTAAAGGCTAATAGTGCCTTTTTAAATCCGATACCCAAAGCAACTTCGGCACCCAAATAAAAAATGGTAAGCGTAAGACCCGTACCTGCAATAATCAAGGCAATCACCCAACCGGACCTGTAATCTTTTGGTTGTACTTTTGTGTTGGTATATTGGTCGGACATAGCAGGGTCTATTCAATCGTTTGTATTAGTTTGTTTAGAAACTTCCAGAATTTCTGGACGGAACTTATCTGTACGCGTTCTTCCGGGGAATGCGCCCCAAATATATTCGGACCAAAAGAAATCATCTGCATCTGAGGGAAAGTACCGGATAGAATGCCACATTCCAAACCGGCATGTATTGATTCTATTTTAGGTGGATGTCCATTTATTTCTTCGTAACACTTTTTTGCTATTTCCGACAAAGAACTATCGGGCTTGGGTTCCCAGCCTGGATAGGGGCCGACTTCGCTCGCATTGGCAAATGAAAAGGTATCACGAATCAGTTTTACCAAAACATTGCGTTCAGAATCTACAGAACTTCGGCTATGACAGGCTAGAAAATAAGTGCCTTCGCCTATCTTGGCAATTGCAATATTATTGGAGGTTTGTACCAAACCATCTACACCTTGAGTCCATGAAAATACGCCATTTGGCATATTTAATAGGGCATCAATCACGTTCTTTTGCGTTTGAACATCTAAGACATCAGTAGCACTTTCAGCCATTTTTGACATTATGGACAATCCTGGGTCAGTGATCTCGTATTTATTTTTGAGTTTTCCTTGGATAGCTTCCAATTCTTGTGGGAATAACGATAGTTTATCTTCGCGGATAGCTATTACAGTTGAACCATTTCTAGGTATAACATTGGTAAGCGAGCCAACATTCATTGAATGTAGCCGACAATCCAAGCTTGAAGTCAATTCAGCCAAGCATTCGGCGAGTACCAAAATAGCATTTGCTCGGTTCAAGTGGATGTCGACACCAGAGTGACCTCCAGTCAGTCCGTTGACTGAAATTTCATAGAGCCGATATTCCTTGGCATCCAAGATTTTAAGTTCGTACTTTCCGATAATCTCGACATCAACACCTCCGGCACATCCGATAGTGATGATATCATCTTCTTCCGAATCGAGATTCAACAAGATTTCTCCGGTCAGCTGATTTTTGGTTAACGCCATGGCACCCGTCATTCCTTTTTCCTCATCAATCGTAAATAAAGCCTCGATTGGCGGGTGCGCTTTTTCCTTAGATGATAAAATGGCCATAATGGTTGCTACGCCAATTCCGTTATCGGCACCTAGTGTGGTTTGCCTTGCCTTAACCCAATCGTCGTCCACATACATTTGAATACCCTGGGTGGTAAAATCGAAATTGGAAGTGGCTTCCTTTTGGTGCACCATATCCAAATGGCCTTGGAGTATTACAGTTTTCCGATTTTCATATCCCGACGTTGCTGGTTTTTTTATGATTACATTACCCATGGAATCTACTGAGGTTTCTAAATTCAAAGACTTCCCAAAAGCGGTCATATATGCAATGATTTGTTCTTCTTTCGTGGATGCCCTGGGGATCGCATTTATAGCTATAAAGTGGTTCCAGATAATTCTAGGCTCTAGCGTGTTTATTTTCATTGGAAATGGGAAATTACAAATGCTTGATCTAGAGTTTTGAAATACTATTCGTCGTATTTACCTTGGGATTTGCTGATTATTGGATATCTCTAGTTGTCTTATTTAAGAAGTTGACTTGCCAAATCGGTCAAATCAGGGTGGCAAACAACCCCGTCATCTACAATTTGAATATCACCTAAAAAGATACTTACTTTTCCGACAACACCATCAAAATGAGATTTTGCAGGCTGTCCTAAAGGCGGCATATCCATTGGGCTGGTATGGCCAAAACCAAAATCTACGCCTCCCCAAATACGTTCATCTTCAACAATTTCACCACATAATTTTCTAATATTTGGACCAAAACCCAACATGTTATGAGATATTTTATACATATTTGGGTCATTAAATGAAGCAAGATATTTTTTATATTTTTCAGCTTCTGACCCGCCTTTTACTTCAGCAATACTACCATCTTTCATTATAAATTCTAAATGATTGTCTGTGTTATACACATCAGCATGCTGTATCATATCAAAAACAATGTTACCATTCATGGAGTTTGTTTTAGGAACAATATTCACATAACCTGGCGCTGTACCAAATATGGGTTTCGAATAATCGCCACTATCGATGTCGAATGAATAATTGAGATCTGTTTCATAAGAAAGTTTGGTGCCATTAGTGCTGGTAATTAAAATGACTTTTGCTTTCATGGTCATTTCTTTTACTTTATTTAGAAATTGTTCTAATATGCCGATATCAAAACCTACAAAAGTTCGTACTAAAGATGGAATTGAACTTTCTCCAATAATTAAATATCTTAATTTATCGTTATTCGCAAATGCTTTTTCCCAAATGCTTGAATACAAAAAAACGGTAGAATTTAATTCGATCCAAACATCAACACGGCTCAAGGCTGCTGTTAAAACTTCTGATGGCCAATCTTTCATACCGGCTTCTCCGTCTCGTTCTGCTTTTGGTGTCCATAAGATTAACGATTTACCTCCTACAGCGGAAGTTGCATCTGCTAAAGCATCAGCTAAATCTCTATCTGACCCATTGTCGCCTGTAATAGCTACAGTTTCACCCGGCTGAACTTTAAACATCTCCGCTATCATTACCTTAGAGAGTTTTGCTGTTTCTGAATTATAAGTTGTAATCATTTTACTTTTGTTTTATCAATTACCTTTAAATCACTACTAGAAACTATAAGAGAAAGTAGTACCTACCGTAGCAGGCGTTCCTAGCCAACCAAAACCAGCATCAGAATATTCTAAATAATATTTTTGGTCTAAAATATTTCTAGCCCATAAAGACAATTTGATTTTATTAATGGAAAGGCTTGCCTGTGCATCCAACAATTGATAGGCGTTGGAAGTGAAATCGGGAGAATTGGAATCTTCCCAGTATATTTTTCCAGTTCCGTTGTAGTTTACACTAAGGTCTAATGTAGTTTTCTCATTGAATGGAATGCTCGATGCTAAACCTATATTAAAATTATTTTGCGGAACTAATGAGGTATTGTTATCATTAAATTGATTAAGATCCCTTTCAGTTCCACTCGCACCTCCCGTAGCGCCACCTTCTTTAATTTTAGATTTTACGAATCCGTAATTGAACAATACATCCAAATACTTCGATACCCTGGTTTTGGTGTCGAATTCAAATCCGAAAATCGTACTCTTATCATAGTTAAAGTTACCTGGGGTAAAGTCATCATTGGTAATAGCAAATTGTTGTCTGTTCGTAAAATCAGAATAAAATACAGCCCCATTCAAGATAAAGCGATTATTCCATGATGAAGATTTAAAACCTAGTTCAAAATTATCAGAAAATTCCCCTTTAAAATCCCTGTTGAATAATGGGGTTACTTTGGGGTTAAAGCCTCCGGCGCGATAGCCGCGACCATAGTTTGCATAAAGCAATACGTTTTCGGTGGACTGATATGATAAAGAGACTTTAGGTTGCAGTACGTTATCTTTTTTCTCATCCGTTTGCCCATTCAATAAATCATTTAAATCAAATGTATCGCTATCAAAACGCAGACCTGCCGAAGCAGTCAACTTATCAGTCAATTTATAATCGAAGAAACCGAAAACAGCCAACGTCTTGAATGTGGCAATATAATCTGTAACCGCAAATTCATCACTTAAAAAGAAATCACTTTGAAAAAATGGTCGTTCTACATTTTGATAAAACCCGCCTAAGCTCCAATCGAACTTTGTATCGGTTTTTCTATTGGTCAAACGTAGCTCTTGGTTAAATGATTTGGTGTCATTGGTTTCGCCTTGATCAAGAAAAAATTCCTGTATAAAATCAAGATCGCCAAGCGTTTGTCTTTTAACATCATTATACGAGGTTATACTTTGTAGTTTTACGTTGTCTAAACTGTATTCTAAATTAAGATTGGTATAAAAGTTCTGCATTTCAGACTCTCCAAATATATCCTGGGAAATGACATTATTTCCATCTTCAGGATTTGGACTCAAATAATCCAGACCTTCAGCGAAGAAATCATTATCCGCAGAACTAGGGTTTGTGGAATAATACGTAGCTCCGCCCTTAGAATCGATATACTGGGCGGTAACATTGGCCTTAAATCGCGATGACAACTTGAACATCATTTGTCCTCTGAGCGTAAACTCTTTTCTGAAGTCCACTTTTTTGTCTAAAAATTCATTGGTCAACAAGCCATCAAAGTTTTTATATTGTGTTGAAAGACGGTAGAAAACCTTGTCTTTTTTGATGGCCCCTGATGATACAAAACCCCCTGTCAGAGCATTTCCATTTCCATAACCCAAGGTTACTTTGTTTTTCATCGTGTTGGTAGGTTCTTTGGAGTAAATATTAATGGCTCCACCGATTGCATTTTTACCATAAAGTGCCCCCTGTGGACCTTTTACGACTTCTATCAGAGCCAAATCGAACAATTCTTGATTTAACAAACTTGGGTCAGCTATGGTAACCCCGTCAATGACGAAAGCTACCGGAGCATCCGTATTACGTATTTGGGGAATACCTCGAATGACCAATGAATTTACACCTATGGCTTGACTTTCACTCAGCTTCAAATTGGGGACAAGATTGGCAAAGTTGGCTACATTATTAATACCGGCCTTTTCAATGCCGTCGGCATTAAATGCCGTGACCGTTTCAGGAGTGGTCTGTATCGTGGATGTTCGCTTTCTCGCTTTACCTACAACGCCGGTAAAACCCTGTACCACCACCTCGTCCAAAGCCTGTGCATCTTCTTGCATAGCTATGTTCATAGTGGCTTCGTCTCCCACGACCATCTCTTGTGTTTTGTAGCCGATGTACGAGAATTCAAGTGTGGCACCGGTAGCTACGGTAATCTCGAAATTTCCGTTAAAATCGGTCGTAACCCCGTTGGTCGTTCCTTTTTCGACAATATTTACGCCCGGCAAAGCTTCGCTTCCGTCGGTTATAACTCCGCTAATCGTTTTGTTTTGGCCCCAACTGATTAGTGGAATCAACATTAAAAATAAAAATAATTTTTTCATTGGTTCTTTAATTACGTTAGTAGTGCACTAGAAATTAATGCGTTATAAAAGTAATCCATGCCTATTATTTTTGATTACTTTGGATTATTAAAATATTATTTAATAATTTTAAAGATTAAATAGGAATTTATGAAAAAACAGGAAGTTGATTCCTTGCCACTGACTTCAGCATATTTTTCGATTTTGTTGGAACACCTACAGGATACCTTCAGGACAAAGCACAAGCTGCAAGAACTTCCCAAATCAATGCAATTCTTTGGGTACAGTAATTATGATCCCGAAAAGCCCAATCTCAAAAGTGATTTGGAACGAATTGGAAGTGAATTTATCAACGGAAAATACCTCTATGATAAAGTACGTGATTTCCATAAGGGAAAACCCATTATCAAATTAAATCGATATTACAAGTCCGTTGTGCTCTTGTATTTGGGTTACGATTCCATTGATGCATTTTTGGACGGGAATAGACTCGAAGAGCTCAAAGATGAGAAACAACGCTCCTTGCTTTATGATGAAAACGCCAGCAAGACATACTATTACCTGAACTATTATTTTGGAGAAGACGATGTGATTTTAAAAGGAGAAACGATTATCTCCAACAATTGGAAAAAAATAAAACATACCTACGTCTACCCTCAAGAGGATGGTAGCTATAAGGAGCATCACAATTTTGGGAATATCGTTAGGCGTGAAGACACCATCCATATGCATACCAAAACCCTTTTGGACGGAAAATTGGTCGAAGGAGCAAATGAGATTTACTATATCGGTCATAACGACCCCTCGAATGCTAATTATCTAATTGGCACTTATTGCACTTTTGATATTTATACGAACACCGTTGCCGGTCAATCAATCTTGGAGAAATGCGAATCAAGGGAAGACATGGAAGTACGTTCAAAAAAGCCATATATTCCACCCTATATCGCGATGGAGATCAGGAACAAGCGTATTGTCAACAAAAGTGTTGTCCCCAAGCATTTTCTTGAAATCTCAGATGAAAGTCCATATGCATCAATTTATGAAAGTTTGGCAGGCAACTATGAATTTACCTTTAAATTCCCTGATGGTTTTGTAGAGAAGTTGAAGTTTAAACTTTTATCGACCAATTTCAAGATGGTAGCCTTAACTGAAAATGTTTATTTCGAAAAGGACGGTCTTGAACTTTTGAACAAAGGTTCTGTAGTTCATTTTAGCTTCGATTTTGCGGGTATTATTGCCTTTGATCAAGTGAACATTTACTTTAAAACGTATTATCTAAAGCCGAATAGCCAAATACAAGATGGGGTTTTTAGTGGTATTGATAATGAGAATCGGTTGGTTAATGGTGAAGTTGGCATTGATTTTATCCAAGACTGACCAGACCGATACCTTGGGTAAATTAAGTTTAGTAAATCGGCCGTTTTGCGGGACTGTTTGATAGTCGTGTTGATCTTTATATTAAAACGTCCCATTCCTGGTCCTTTTTAGTATTCTCCTTAATTGACCTGTTATAGAACGTCAAATTTCATAAGTCCACTAAGATTTAAAACTATACATAGCGAGCGAAACGTAGTTTCGCGCTGCAAGCCCCAAAACTTACTAAAACTAACCAGATTGCGTGGTATAAGCGGGGAATATTCCTTATTTACTGTAAAATTTTACGTGAAATCAGGGCTTCCGGCACTATTTACTGTAAATAATAAATCAGGAGATATTATAAGATCTGACAATGAACGAATTGATATTGTAACATGGCGTAGCCGTGTTACCCTCTTGCTCTCCCAATTTTAACCTCAGTAAATCTAAAAATTCCGTTATAATTACTACTGGTTACTGGTATCAGCAAAAGGGTAGTGTGCGCCCTAATTCGATTTTACTTGACCCGCCAGAGGCGGGCAGGCGCTTATCTGCCCGAACGCTATAAAATCGAATCAGGAACCATGCGCAAAGTTTAAGGGTAAGGATTTGGGACTTTCGCTCTGATGTTTCTTTTTCGATTCGTAATGTGCCATTAAATGCTCCATATCCTCTCCCACCTTCTTTTGAAGGACTCTGGCATAGATTTGGGTGGTGGATAGTTTTGTATGCCCCAGAAGCTTTGAAACGGTCTCTATGGGGACACCATTGGACAATGTCACCGTCGTTGCAAAGGTGTGACGGGCAACATGGAAAGTAATATTCTTATGGATGCCACAAGATTTTGCGATGTACTTTAAATATTTATTGGTCTTTTGGTTACTATAAACCGGCAATAATTTCCCATCAATCTCTTTTTTCTTTTCATCAGCATACTTTTCCAGGATCTCCCTTGCCTTTGGAAGTAGGGGAATTTTGACGGATTCATTGGTTTTGGCCCTTTTCGTATGTATCCAGGGATTTCCTTTGATGTCCTTTAAAAGCTGCCTGGTTGAAAGTTCCTTTAAATCGGTATAGGAAAGACCGGTATAGCAACTGAAGAGAAAAACATCTTTGACCCTGTTCAGACCGATTGTCATGAATGAAGTTCCTTCGATCAGGTCCAACTCCCGCTCTGTTAGATAATCCCTTTCGTTCCTGTTGTAACGGAGTTTGAAATTTCTGAACGGGTCTTTTTCCAACCATTCCATTTTAAGGGCAAGATTTGTGATTTTCATCAGCCTTTCGAGATGCTTCATTGCGCCATTGTTCGAACAGGTCTTTCGCGTTTTTCTTGGCCTGTAGTTTCTTATATAGTTTTCGAAGTCGGCGATGAATTTATAATTCAATTGTATCAAATAAATATCATCGGTCTTTAAACGCTCTAGCAGAAATTGATTCTAAATATTTTTCGGTAGAAAAATAATTCTTAAGTGTCCCCCACTTGAGCGTTTTGTTGCATATTAACGATTGTGGTATTCGACGGCCTTCATCAAAGTCATGCGTTCCTCGTCCTCCCCGAGGTACCTGCGCCTTGATCGCCTTGGCCGTGATCAGCTTTCGTTCCGAGTGTAATTGCTTGTGGGCGTTGAGAACTTCGGCGTATACGTCATCCAGGTAGGTGTTCAGTAAAATCAGGTTTTGGGGTCGGTTTCTCTTGGCCCGACACCTGAAAATATTCCAATTGCACACCGCAATGTCACGTTTTATACTGAATTCGGCGCGTCTTTTGTTGACCGTAATCCGGACGTAGATATCCAGTTTTTCGGGGTCGTTCCTTTTCTTGCGAGTGAAGAAGATCACTCCTAATGTGCTGTCCGTACGCATGTTGAAAGTCTTTTTAATTAAACAATTTTTGTTTAAAGACTACATCTAAAAGGGCTAAATGCTATTTAAATTTACAACAAATTGCGTACTGCATTGCACACCGAATTGCACACCAAAAGGATGGTTTTAAAACGATTCAAATGAAAACAGGGAAAATAAAAAACCCTGAAAATCATACGATTAGCAGGGTTTTGGTACGCCTTGATAGGCGGTTCGTCGGGATGACAGGAGTAAAGTCGTCATCACAATATGTTAACTCTCAGATTTTTAAAATCTTTTTTTTGAACGCTTAACCGAACTCTAAACCCGGTTCAAAATGGTACAGATCGATGCAAATTTTACACGTCTTTTGCAGTACTAAATTACAATATAATTTGCAAAAAAAGTAATTCATTTACCACATTACTCATATAAAAATCAATTAGCCTTTTCACTGTTCCACATTTTATAAGTTCTGAATTTCAGTTCGCACTAGCGGAGCCTACACTTTATTTCATAAAACAAATAATCCATCCTTAAACCAACACAATATTACCCAAAGGCATATAATTTTATCCATATTTCGGGTAATTTTTTATCTTTATATAGATTGTACCGCTGAAGTAAACGGTGTACTATGAAACTGACATATAAACAAACTGAAAAAAGACCAGAGAGCTCCTTTCTTGCGCGGCAGGACAGGATACCTTGTATTGAACAGGACTGGCATTTTCATAAAGAATTGGAACTTATCTATTTTATTAAAAGTACAGGGACCCGCTATGTAGGAAATTCAATAGGTAATTTTGCACCGGGCGAATTATATTTGATTGGAAGTAATGTACCACATCTTTTTAGGAACCACAGGGAGTATTATGCCGATAACCTGGAGGATGAAGCAGTAAATCTGGTTGTCATCAAGTTCGAGTATAATTTCTTAGGGGAAGATTTCTTAGAATTGTCCGAGGCCAAAAAACTACAACTTCTTTTTCAAAGGGCAGATAGGGGTATAAAATTTTCTAAAGCTGCTACTTATTTAGTCCATAACCAAATACTAGGCTTGGTTGGTAATCAAGGTTTGTCCAGTGTTGTTGACCTATTGAAAATATTTGATATATTATCCGTGGGTGAAAATTTTACATTGTTGTGTTCGGAGGTAATTACCAATACCTATAATAAAAATGAAAAAGACCGAATGGCAAGGATAGTTTCTTTTTTAACCGAAAATTTTGAAAATAAAATTGAGCTTGAACAGGTCGCTTCGATCGCCTATATGACCCCAAATGCCTTTTGCCGGTACTTTAAAAAACGAACCCGCAAGTCCTTTACCCAATATCTTAATGAAATACGATTAAGGCATGCGTGCAAACTCTTGATAGAAGGAGAGATGCAAATTGCGACTGTTTGTTATCAATCAGGGTTCAACACCCTTACCAATTTTAATCGGCAGTTTAAGGCACTTATGAACTGTACTCCATCTGAGTATATGGAAAAGTACAATGAAAAGGCCGAAGCTGTGTGACCTAGGTCAATGAAATAAACCCATCCTTTCACTAATTCTAAAGATTTTCCAGCCTCTTTTGATTCATTAATAATGAATCGATTCAGAAAGGTTATAATAGTACTGGAAGAAGTTAATTGCCGTAATATGGGATTGCACTTTTTATATTAGGTTTGTGGGTACACTACTAGAATAAAACATTTAATTAATGACCGGACTCCTTATATTAACGGGCTGCATCATTTTATTGATTGTTGCGGTCACGGTCATCAAAGTTCATCCCATTCCCGCCCTGTTGATTTCCGGTCTTATTTTGGGCCTGGCAACAGGAGGATCCGTCGAAACAGTAACCGATAGCTTGTTGAATGGATTCGGAAACACCTTAAAATGGATTGGTCTTATAATTCTATTCGGCACTTTGCTCGGCGAAATTCTGGCTGAGAGCGGGGGGGCGGATGTTATTGCCGATAGTATTATCAATTTGTTTGGCACGAAATACCTACCGCTTAGTATGGCAGTCATTGGGTTTCTAATAGGAATCCCTGTATTCATGGATGTAGCCTATTTGACCCTTTTACCAACAATTCTAGTGTTATCAAGAAAATCGGGACATTCCGTTTTGGTTTTAGGACTTTCCCTCGCCATGAGCTTAACCGTGGCCCATGCATTGATTCCCCCGACCCCCGGACCATTGGCCGTGGCCGCCATTCTTGAGATAAATATCGGTGATATAATTCCAGTTAATTTCATTGTGGCGCTTGCTGCAATTGGGGGGGGATTGGCCTGGATTAAATATAATGGAAAGAACCTGAAATTAGCCCACGTAACTGAACAGTCCACGACAATCCATGATAAAAAACAAATCCATGGCCCTAAAAGAATCCTGCCTTTCGCTGCCCTATTAATACCTCTGGTTCTTATGTCAATAGGAACTATCTTTCCTGGAGACAATCCGATTATATCGTTTATCAAAAATCCCGTTTGGGCTTTGATGATCGGCGTGGTCTTTGCACTGCCGTTATTGGACGTAAACAATTTTTCGTCCAAACTGAACCACTATTTTCAAACCTCTGGAGCCAAATCGGCCATTGTTATTTTAATTACCGGAACGGGAGGTGCCTTTGGGCAGGTCATCAAGGATACCGAAATCGTGAATTCACTTTTTTCCGATGTAGATGGTATTTCCGCAATGGGCATAGTTGTACCCTTCTTACTTAGTCTGTTGTTCACAACCGTAACAGGCTCCATAACCGTTTCGCTAATTACTTCAGCATCCATAATAGCGCCATTAGTTTCCAATGGGTCACTGGATCCAGAATTTACGGCTGCTGCTATCTGTGCAGGATCATTGGGTATCATTCATGTAAATAGCAGTTTTTTCTGGTTGTTCAAAGAAGTCCATGGGGTCACCGTTTCCAAACTTCTTAAATCCTTTAGTCTTCTTACCGCCATTGTTTCGCTATCTGCCGGACTCATGGTTCTGTTGTTATACTTATTTATGGGGAGGGTTTGACCTAAAACATATTTTTATTGGGAATGGTTAAAATAATGCCAGTTCGGGGTAAAATCTGCCAATACTTACTATGCATATTCGAGTTTCTTTGTGAGGATGGTTGAATGGTATTCTCGCTACTCTTCCCTTTTAAAAAAAATGTATCTAATTAATGGATAACTCTATTCTAGCAATTACTTTGGTGGTCTTCGCAAGTTTCTTTCAAGGAACTTTTGGGTTGGGAATGAAGTATATGGCCCCATTAAAATGGGAAGCATGGTGGCTTATACATGCCTTTGTAGCCATGATTTTGGTGCCTGTAGTGTGGTCCTTGATCGTTATTCCGGATTTATTCGAGGTAATATCCCATACTGATAGATCTATTTTGTGGTTGGCAGCATTCTATGGTTTCCTGTGGGGAATCGGTGGCATTCTGTTTGGGGTGAGTGTAGAAAAAACCGGTATTTCAATTACCTATGGTATTGTCATGGGACTTGCCGCATCTATGGGATCCATTATTCCGTTGTTTCAGATTGATGGCGCAACCTCTCAACCCTCCTTTCCTATTATTTTAATGGGTGTCGGATTACTTTTGGTTGGTGTGGCGATTACCGCTGTTGCAGGAGTACAACGGGATAAACTAAAAACGGATAATTCCACGACCAATAAGTCCATAAATCTTGGCGTACTGATTGCTGTAGCGTCGGGCGTCCTATCAGCATTTTTGAATGTCGGTTTTTCTAATGCTGCCCCAGTGGCGAAGGTGGCCGAGGAGCAATTCGGAGTGGACACACAAAATGCAAGTTTAGCTGCTTGGGTTGTAGTTCTCATTGGAGCTTTTGCCATGAACGGTGGTTATGCACTCTTTCGATTGACGCAAAAAAAATCATGGGATTCCTATAAATCGTTAAATAACGGCAAAGCCTATAAATGGGCGATTTTATCCGGGATCTTTTGGTTTGCCGCACTCGGGGTATATGGTCAAGGCGCAGCACTGATGGGCAAATTAGGGCCTGTAATCGGTTGGCCGATATTATTGGGCCTTGCCTTGATCATCAGCAATATTTGGGCTTACCGGGCGGGAGAATGGAAAAACGCAAAAAAACCCTTTAAAGTTCTTTTGGGTGGTTTGGCCGTTCTTATAGCGGCAATAGGGATACTTGGGTATGCAAATTATTAAAATAGGAACATAGAAAAATCAGCAGGGTCCGGATAAAATGGAATCTTTGGGAGATATTGACGGGATTTGTAATAAGTAACTAATCCAATTTGGAATGAAAATAGAGAAAATTGAGCCTTATGTTATCAGCGATAAATTGGATACCCCCTTCTATTTTTCGCAATGGCAATATGATACCCGCAAGATCTGCATTGTTAAGATTACCTTGGAAAATGGTGCTTACGGATGGGGCGAAGGCTATGGACCGGCGAACGTCATCAAGGCGGGCATTGAATTTTTTAGTCCTTTTTTAATAGGTAAAGCCGCCCTTGAACATGAAGTGCTCTGGCAAGAAATGTATCTAAGATCTATGGATTATGCCAGAAGTGGTGTGCTTCAGGCCGCTATTAGTGCCATTGATGTGGCATTATGGGATATTAAAGGGAAACTGCTAGACCAACCCGTATCGGTTTTGTTAGGGGGAATTAAAAATCCCATAATTCAGCCCTACGCCACAGGATTGTATTTTACCCGAGTCGACGATCTTGAACAAAAATTGGTTCAAGAGGCCATTCTATATAAATCACAGGGATTCAAAGCGATAAAAATGAAGGTCGGTCTTGGCATTAAAAAGGACATCAAATTCGTTTCCGCCATTCGAAGGGCGATCGGCCCCGAAATGCGATTAATGATTGATGCCAACCACGCCTATAGTTACCGCGAAGCTGTTGAACTTGCGCGAAAAGTAGAACTTTATGATATTTCATGGTTTGAAGAACCGGTTTCCCCAGAAGATTATGAGGGTTATAGAAAGTTGAGGAAAAATACAACGATTCCGATTGCTGGAGGTGAATGTGAATACTTGAAATTCGGTTTTAAACGTTTATTGGAAAACGAATCGGTCGACATTGCACAGCCCGATATTTGTGCCGCAGGTGGACTTACTGAGGCAAAAAGAATCGCGACTCTGGCCCAAGCTTATGGAAAGGATGTAGTGCCCCATTCATGGGGAACATGGATCGCCATAAGTGCAGCTGCCCATTTTGTAGGTAATCTGGACAAGAATCCGGGTAGAATGTATGACGAGCTGCCCACAATGGAACTAGATCGCTCCGAGAATGCCCTCCGTGATGAAGTGACCCAACATAGTCTCCGAATTGAAAATGGATTGTTACATGTACCCCGCACTCCAGGATTAGGTGTCGAGGTTGATATGGAAGCACTTGAAAAATATATGGAACCAGAAACAGATAGCGATGAAGAAAAAATTGAAATTCGGGCATAAAAAATTATATATCGATGGAAAGGTTGTAGAGGCCTCGACCGGAAGAACTTTTGACGTGATCCGCCCGCGGATGAAAAACCTACTGCAACTATTTCATGGGCCAGTAGGGAGGATACCGAAAGAGCATTAAAGTCTGCTCAAAAAGGATTTGCAGTTTGGTCAAAACTCAGCTTGCACGAACGTTTGGACTGGATCGATAAACTTCGAAATAAGATTATTGAAAATAGTGATCTGCTACGTGACAGTATCATGTACGAAATGGGCAAGACCTGGGAAGGTTCAGAAGAGGACCTTACCAGCATTACCAATTCTTTGAAATACTATTCCGAGGAAATTAAAAAACGTCAGGACATTCCATTGGAGGATATGGAAGGTACACATGAGCACTATATCATATCCCAACCTTTGGGCGTAGCCGTTGCTTTCCTGGCCTATAATTTTCCGTTGTTGAACCTGGGTTTTAAATTAGGGCCCGCACTTGCCTCGGGGTCATGTATCATACTCAAACCATCTGAATTTTCGCCATTATCCGCCTATATCATCGGAGAACTCTGTGCAGAAATCAACTTCCCTAAAGGCGTGGTCACTGTACTCTGTGGTGATGTACAAGATGTGGGTATCCCCCTTTGCGAAAGCAAAATTCCAAGGCTCATCACAATGATAGGCTCTACCGAAACTGCACAGAAACTCATTTCCCAAAGTGCTCGAACTTCAATAAAAAGGTATAGTATGGAATGTGGCGGCAATGCGCCTTTTATTGTCTTTGATGATGCTGATATAGATCTGGCCATAAATATCGGGGCAGCCTTGAAAATTGGAAATTCCGGGCAAATTTGCGTAGCGCCAAATCGGTTCTTTATTCACGAATCGGTTATTGGTATTTTTACGGAAGGAATCGTCGACAAATTTAAAAATGTCAAGGTCGGTTTCGGAAGGGAAAATAAACCTGATATGGGTCCTTTGACCAACAAACAATCCGTACAGAAAGTTTATAACATTGTAAAGGAAGCTATAAAACAAGGCGGTAGATTGCTGTATGGAGGCAACCCCATTGAAGGTCCTGGATATTATTTTGAGCCAACAGCCATTTTATTAAAAGATCCTAACGCCGAAATTTTACAGCATGAAATCTTCGGTCCAGTGGCGCTTATCGTTCCATTTAAGACAAAGGAAGAGGTCATTGGGGTGGCAAATAACACCGATGCCGGGCTGGCCTCTTATGTTTTTACGAAGAACGAAGCAATACAGAAATATTTCACGGAGCGATTAGAATTCGGGGAAGTTCAACTAAATGGTGTGAAGTATGATATTTATCTTCCGCATGGAGGGATAAAAAATAGCGGTATCGGGGTTGATTGCTCCACCTTAGCACTTGACGATTATTTGATCAAAAAAAGAGTAACCAAAGCCTTGAATCTTGCATGAGCCTCCCTTCCTATTTTATCAGTTGCGATTGGGGAACTACCAATTTCAGACTTCGTTTGGTAGAAACAAGGAAGCTTAAAGTCATTTCAGAATGTATGACAGACCAAGGCGTAAAAGCACTTTTCCAAAAGTTCTCTGAGCAAAATGAGGTCGATCAAAATGCCTATTATATCAATTACCTTAAAGAGCAAATCAAAAGATTTCCGGTCGAGTACCAGAATATTCAGGTAATCACTTCGGGAATGAGCACTTCGAACATCGGATTGTTGGAGTTGCCCTATGCCAAACTGCCCTTTGATGGAACTGGTAAATCATTTGTCCGTGAGAAAATTTCTATAGGTGATGGGCAAGAGCTTTTGCTTGTTTCGGGTATAAAGAGCGAAACGGGAATGATGCGGGGGGAAGAGATTCAGGCCATCGGGCTGGAGGAATATTTAAGTCCGTATAACAGAGGAATACTTTTATTGCCCGGAACTCACAGCAAACATATTTCTTATAGAGACGGCCAATTTTATGCGATGAAAAATTATATGACAGGCGAATTGTTCGATGTGTTGGGTAAGAAGAGCATATTGTCGAATTCATTGGAACCAGGTGCTTGGGATTCCAAGAGTGAAAAGGCTTTTCTTGAAGGGGTACAACTGGGAATAGACGGAAAATTGACATCCAGCCTGCTTGTAATCAGAGCAAGGCATGTGGTAGAGGGCAAGAACAAAAAGGATAATAATTTTATGCTGAGCGGATTGTTAATTGGCGATGAACTCTCCTATTTAAAGGATACGGATCATTATGTGTTTTTGGCGGCACCCGATTCTCTTTTCCACCTGTACAAAACAGCGCTCGAGACATTTATGGATTCGAAAAAAATGGTCGTTTTGAACGATGCTGTATTGGAAAAAGCTTTATTGACCGGCCAACGAAAAATATTGGAACTACATGCAGACTAACAATCTATTTTCCTGGGAGCGACATAATAAAGCTCCTATCGTTGGAATCATTCGAGGACAAGATATCGATATCGTACGAAAGATCGCCGAAACATTCTCTAGTGCAGGACTTACGACATTAGAAGTCACGATGAATACACCTGGAGCGGCAAATATTATTTCCACGTTGCGTGCAGGGTTTCCGGAACTAAACATTGGTGCGGGTACCGTGTGCACATTCCAAGATTTATTAATTGCCCTGGACGCAGGTTCACAGTTCATTGTCACACCTATTATCGACGAGGATGTCATCAAGCGTTGCGTGACAAAAAATATACCCATTTTTCCTGGGGCTTTTACGCCTACCGAGATTTACAAGGCTTGGTCTCTCGGGGCATCCGCCGTCAAAGTGTTTCCGGCGACCCAATTAGGCCCCGAATACATAAAGGATGTCTTGGCGCCCCTGAATGACGTCAAATTGATTCCTACTGGAGGAGTTTCCAAAGAGAATATTAGATTCTTTTTTAAGGCCGGGGCTGTTGGTGTCGGTATGGGTAGTTCTTTGTTGGACAAAGAGTTAATTGCAAACAGCGATTTCGAAGGTTTGCAATTACATTTTTTAAAAATCCTTGACCAAATCAAGGATTTGATAGGGTAACAAAAGGACCCTCCTGGTTTATAATGAATTCTTAAAAAGATTGAAGATGAAATATCCCTTTAGCCATATTGGAATACCTACAATAAAAGAAAAAAAATGGGATGGTTTCTATAAACCAGGAAAAATCCACTATACCGATTTCAACAATGATGAATATGGGATAGAATGGATAAAGTTCGATGCCGATAGTCCGATGCCCGAAATGATGCGCACAATCCCACATGTAGCCTACCTAGTCGATAACATCGAAGAGGCCTTAGAAGGAAGGGAAATATTAGTCGAAACTTTCTCCCCGGGAGAAGGAGTACGGGTTGCCTTTATTAAACATAAGGGATCACCAGTTGAGTTTATGGAAATTATGGAATGACTATACATTTAAGTAGGAAAAAAACCGTAAAGAAAATAAGCATTATCCTTACAATGTTATAGCAAAAGGGTAAGTTATCTGGATAGAATAGTCTACATCGGGGATAATTTTGACACACGTTTAATTCTACTATTGTGTTTCCTTTGATACCATTAATTAAATTAAAAATGGATTTGACAATGAAAAAAATAAGATTACTTGCGCTATTCTTATTGATAAGCCTGATCGCTTGTTCACAAGAAAAATCCAATGGAAAGAGCCAGTCGCGGCCCAATATCATTTTGCTGTTCGCGGATGATGCAGGCTACGCCGATTTTGGTTTTCAGGGCAGCGAAATAATGAAGACCCCAAATCTTGATAGATTGGCAAAACAAAGTGTCCGGTTTACCCAGGCTTATGTTTCCGACCCCACATGCGGCCCCTCACGGGCTGGATTGATTACAGGTAAATATCAGCAGCGTTTTGGTTTTGAAGAAAATAATGTCCCGGGTTTTATGAGCCCTGTTTCTGCGGTTGATGGACCCGAAATGGGCGTTCCAGTGGAGGAGGTTACTATGGGCGATTATCTGAAAAAACAAGGCTATGCCACAGCCTTTTACGGCAAATGGCATTTGGGTGGTGCAGATCGCTTTCATCCCACAAAGCGCGGATTTGATCAATTCTACGGCTTTCGAGGTGGGGCCCGTGACTATTTTCCTTATGAGAAGGAACCCAGCGAATCATTGAATAAAATGGAGCGCAACTTCGGTGATTTGGAAGAGCACAACGGGTACTTGACCGATGTGTTGGCAGATGAAGCAGTTGCTTTTATGGAGAGAAAGAACGAAGCCAGTGTACCTTTTTTTGTGTTCCTGTCATTCAATGCAGTTCATACACCTATGGATGCGACTGAAGAAGATCTAGCACAATTCCCCGAATTGACCGGAAACCGAAAAATAGTGGCCGCCATGACCTTGGCACTTGACCGTGCCTGCGGAAAATTGCTCGAAAAGTTAAAAGAATTGGACATAGAAGACAATACTCTAGTGGTTTTTACCAACGATAATGGAGGGCCGACCGATAAAAATGCAGCTGTAAACTTCCCGCTAAGTGGAACCAAGTCCAGCCACTTGGAGGGGGGTATCCGAGTGCCGTTCCTAATGAGGTGGCCGGGCCAGATTAAACCTGATACCACTTATGATCATCCTATCAGCACCTTGGACCTGCTCCCTACCTTTTTTGCTGTGGGCGCAGGAGATGTCAGTTCAATTAAGGATATCGATGGCGTAAACCTGCTTCCTTATGTGTCTGGTATAATTAAAGAAAGACCGCATGAGGTACTCTTCTGGAAAAAGGATGCCCGTGGTGTCATAAGAAAAGGCGATTGGAAAATGATCCGTTATCCCGATAGACCAGCCGAACTTTACAACATTCCGGCAGACATTTCGGAAACGAACAATTTGGCAAGTCAACATCCTGAAATGGTTAAAACTATGTTTAAAGAACTGTTCGAATGGGAACTGACCCTCGAACGTCCTCGCTGGATGCTTAAAAAATCATTTGAAAAAGTGGATATCGACAGAATGGATCAATATAGGGACCAATCTAAATTTATACTCGGCGAATATAAGGACTGACAACTCCAAATATATGACCAAGAAAAGGTACAATATACTTGCATTGATTTTCGGTAGCGTTGTTATCAATTATTTGGACAGGACCAACATTTCAGTCGCCGCTCCTGCCATAAAAGAATCATTGGAACTCACTTCGGTTCAGTTAGGATTGATTTTCTCAGCCTTTGGTTGGACATATGTTGCCCTACAAATTCCGGGGGGCATTATTGTCGATAAAATTGGGGCCCGATTGCTTTATAGTGTCATGTTGTTTTTTTGGTCCGTGGCCACTTTAATGCAAGGTTTTGTAAACTCATTTATCGTACTATTAGGTCTACGCGCCGGCATCGGTATTTTTGAGGCTCCCGCCTACCCGGCAAATAATTCGATAGTTACTAAATGGTTTCCTGAAGAAGAACGAGCCTCGGCCATCGCAATTTATACATCAGGGCAATTCATCGGTATGGCTTTTTTATTTCCGATTTTGGCCGCCATACAAAATTATTTGGGTTGGCGTGGTCTTTTTATCGTTTCCGGAATTATTGGTATTATTTGGGCCCTTATTTGGTATCTATTTTATCGGGACCCACAAAACCACAATACGGTAAGTACCAAAGAATTGGAACACATCAAAAAAGGGGGCGGAATGGTCAAAAAGATTGAAAACATTGCAGAAAAAACAAAGTTCAACTGGTCAGAACTGGCAGAGGCCTTCAAGCACCGAAAATTATGGGGAGTATATCTGGGACAATTTTGCATGGGATCTGTATCCATCTTTTTTCTAACGTGGTTTCCCACATATTTGGTAGACTACCGTGGATTTGATTTTATAAAATCGGGATTTTTGGCATCGGTTCCCTTTTTGGGGGCGTTTGCCGGGGTACTATTATCAGGATTTACTTCTGACTATTTGACAAGAAAAGGCTATTCCAAGGAAGTTGCACGCAAGGCTCCTGTATTGTGTGGACTTTTACTATCAGTAGCGGTTATTGGCGCAAACTTTACCGACAGTACATTTTTTATAATCTTCTTTTTGACTTTGGCGTTTTTTGGTAATGGCCTGGCATCGATTACGTGGGTATTTGTGTCATTGATGGCTCCTAAACATTTAATTGGACTCATTGGTGGGGTTTTTAATTTGATCGGCGGGCTGTCCGCAGTGGTAGTTCCTTTTGTGATAGGTGTCTTGGTAAAGGACGGAGATTTCAGTCCTGCACTTTTTTTTATCGGAGGGATTACCCTACTTGGCTTCCTCTCCTTTTTGTTCATAGTCGGAAAAGTCAAAAGAATCGAGGTAGTTGCGAATACTAATATTGATCTGTAAACATGAAAATAACAGCTATAAAATCATTCCCCATTAATATAGGCCTAGGCAGTCAACTAGTTATAAAGGTGGAGACCGATGAAAGTGTTTATGGTTGGGGCGCTTCAGGACTATCTGGAAGGGAATTGGCCGTAATGGGTGCCATTGACCACTTTCGACCTAGCCTATTGGGAAAAGATCCGCATCGAATCGGTGCCATTTGGCAAGACCTGTACAGAGGGCAATATTTTGAAGGAGGTCGTGTGCTGACGGCGGCCATATCGGCCTTAGACATTGCGCTATACGATATTAAAGGCAAGTCCTTGGGAGTTCCCGTATATGAGCTTTTAGGTGGAAGACAAAGGGATTATGTGGATTGTTTTGCATCATTAAGGTTTACCAGTGAGGAGGAATTATTGGAAAGAGCAAGGATTCTGATTGGCGAAGGCTGGAAGGTATTACGCTTGGCCCCAGCGGAATATAAAGCAAATAGTCAGTCCACCTTTGAGCCTAGGGAGTCCATTGCCACTATTTCCCAATGGGTGGCTAACCTGAGGAAAGAAGTCGGCCCTGTTACTACTATAGGAATCGATTACCATCATCGACTTTCTGTAGCTGAAACCGTTTCCTTTTTGGAACGAATGCCGGCAGGTACCATAGACTTTATTGAAGAACCTATACGGGATGAAACTCCGGAAGCTTATGAGAGTCTTAGGAAAATGATAAACGTTCCTTTCGCTTTGGGTGAAGAATTCGCCAGTAAATGGCAATTTTTGCCTTACATCGAAAGAGGGATCACACAGTATGCACGGGTAGATGTTTGCAACGTTGGGGGTATTACCGAAGCAATGAAAGTCGCTGCCATGGCTGAAGCACACTATATTGATTTAATGCCCCACAATCCGTTGGGACCTATTTGTACTGCCGCTTCCATTCACTTGGCGGCAGCCTGTCCAAATTTTGCTTGGCTTGAAGAAATTAATACGTCTGTTGAACAAACAGGTACAAACGATGCAGCATATTATCCTGTACAGCCCCAATTGGAAGGTTCGAAATATCTCCTTCCTACGAACTCCGGATTGGGCGTTGAGTTCAACGAGGAACTGGCCAATTCCAAAGAATTTAAACCCGTCGAAACGCCACGTTTGAAACGAAATGACGGTTCATACACCAATTGGTAAAATAGTATTCATTATGAAAGCAATACGTGTAAATTTAAAAGGGTGGTTTAAGGCAACAACTTTCCTTATGATATTGATGGGCTCAACAGGAAACCACTCCCTTCAAGCTCAAAATAAACCAAATATCATCATTATGATGACCGATGACCAAGGGTATGGCGATTTAGGTTCACATGGCAATCCTTATTTGAAGACCCCAAACATGGAATCAATAGGTAAAGAGGGAATAGAGATGACACATTTTTTTGCGTATCCCAACTGTTCTGCTTCCCGCGCAGCTGTATTGACAGGTAGATATCCATATCGTACAGGGGTAACGGCCGTTACACAGGTAGATCATTTCATGAATTCATCGGAAAAGACCCTGGCTGAAATCTTAAGTGACAACGGTTATCGTACGGGAATATTTGGAAAATGGCATTTGGGAGATAACCATCCGATGCGACCTATAGATCAAGGTTTTCAGGAAGTATTGGTTCATAAGGGCGGTGGGATTGGTCAAGCGGCTGGCCCAGAGGGAAATACTTATTTTGATCCCATATTGGAACACAATAACGCTTCAAAGAAATATGAAGGTTATTGCGATGATATTTTTACCGATGCCACTTTAGACTTTATAAGCCAGAAAGATGAAAAACCCTTTCTAGCCTATTTGGCTACCAATTTACCACACTTTCCGCTACAGGTTCCTGATGCTAGAGCCGAAACCTATCGCAAGATGGGATTGCATGAAGATAATGCCCTGACATATGGAATGATCGATAATATTGATTACAACGTAGGCCGTGTATTGAATAGGTTAAGGCAATTGGGTATAGAAGAAAACACTATTGTAATTTTTCTTTCTGATAATGGGCCGCGCCATAGAAGAACAAAGAATGACGTTTATCCAGGCCGATGGGTTGCAAATCTGCGAGGTACAAAGACAAGTGTTTATGAATGCGGAATACGAGTGCCGTTCTTTGTTCGTTGGCCAGGAAAAATAAAACCAGGACAACAAGTGAAAACTATGGGTACCGTATTGGATATTCTACCAACGGTGTTGGATGCATGTAATATAAAACCTTCAGAGGATGTTAAAATAGATGGCAAGTCACTATTACCTCTTTGGAAAGGCGAACCTATCAATTTTGATGACCGCGCGTACGTTGTACAGATGCATTATGGCCCTACTCCCTTTAAATACATGCACTTCGCGGTGCGTACACAAAAGTACAAACTAGTAAGTCCACATGATTTTCCACATGGCATTCTTTATCAACCAAAAGATGAGGAATTAGAGGCGGTACTTGAGAATCTTGAACTTTATGATGTTGAGAATGACCCCAGTGAACGAATAAATTTATCACAGAAATATCCAGAAATTGTGGAGGATTTGCTAGCAACGTATGAAAACTGGTTCGACGAGGTAACAGAAGAAAGAGATGCTAAAGGGATACAAAGAATATATATTGGTACTACCTCACAACCGGAGGTAAACCTTTCAAGATTCGATTGGGGTGGTCCAAGGGTAATTTCTAAAAATGAATTAGGCTATTGGCGGGTAAAGACAGAAGGGGGTCTTTATAAAATACGTTTGGACATCCCTGAGCCTATGTCAGACGGGGTTGCACAAATAAAATATCAAAATGTACACCTCAAGATGCCCTTTAAAAAAGGACAAAAAAATATTATGTTCAATGACGTATCACTACCTGAAGGCGAGGGCAATTTTCATGCTTTTCTGAAAATAGAACGCTTAGCCACGGGCCCTCTCTTTGTTAATATAAGTAGATTGGATTTATAGCCATTAGTACAATCAAATAGATAATTTATTGTAAACACGGAATTGAAGAAAATCAACTGGAATTGGGTCGCTAATTAAAAGGGTAAAATACAGTAAGTCATCGGTAATCTACGTTGACTACATTTTTACAATTTTCATTTATTTTAACACTAGTATAAAGTTATAGCTGAAATGATGTTTAAGGCAATCGTGGATTTTGTATCCCCTTTTGGTTCACTTAACCTTAGACTTTAATATTTAAACCAAATAAAATGAAGATGATAAAATTGACGACACTTTGTTTTAGTTTTTTGATACTAATTTCCTGTCAGCAACAAGGAAAAACATCTAATATGAAGGAAAAGGGACCAAGCAAGACTGCAAACTTAGCTACCAACTTAGACAAGAACAAGGGCATTATCAACAATACTAACAGTCCTCATGTGAAACTTAAAAGTATCGACATAGGCGATTGTCGCTGGACCGAAGGTTTTTGGGCCGATAAATGGAAAGTTGCGGAAGAAGTTATGGTACCGAATATGGGAGAATTGCTAAAGGGGGATATAGGCCATGGATATAATAACTTCAAAATTGCTGCGGGCCTCAAGGAGGGTGAGCACAAAGGTTTTTGGTGGCATGATGGCGATTTTTATAAGTGGATGGAAGCATCAACATACATCTATGCCATCAATAAGGATGAAAGAATTGTTGAAGAACTCGATGAGATCATCGAGGTTATTGCAAAAGCACAAGAAGAGGATGGTTACTTGTCCACGCCTATAATAATTCGAGAGGACATTAAACCATTTACTAACAGAAGGTATCACGAATTATACAATAGCGGCCATTTAATGACGGCTGCGTGCATTCACAATCGCGTTACCGGTAAGACAAATTTCTTGGATATAGCTGTTAAGCACGCCAATTATCTATATGATCTTTTCGTACCAATAACGGATAGTCTAAAGCGATTTGGTTTCAACCAAACTCAAATTATGGGACTAGTGGAACTATATCGTACAACCAAGGATAAAAGGTATCTGGAACTGGCGGAACAGTTCATCAACTTGCGTGGCACATATGAAATTGAGGAGGATTCGACTACAAAAGGTTACCCAATCGGAGATATGGTTCAAGAACGGGTTCCGCTGCGGGAAGAAACGGAAGCCGTTGGCCATGCCGTACTCGCCTTATATTACTATGCCGGCGCGGCCGATGTATATGCCGAGACAGGCGAAAAGGAATTGATCGATGCCCTTGATCGACTCTGGGAAAATGTAACTCTTAAAAAAATGTATGTGACGGGCGCCGTTGGCCAGACGCACTACGGAAGGTCTTCCCGGTTGGACAAAATCGAGGAAGGTTTTATCGATGAATATATGATGCCCAACATGACGGCCTATAATGAGACTTGTGCCAATATTTGTAATTCCATGTTCAATTATCGGATGCTTACCATCAGTGGAAACTCTAAGCATGGGGATATTATGGAATTGGTCCTGCATAACAGCGGCCTATCGGGTATAAGTCTTGATGGTAAGCACTATTATTATTCCAACCCGTTGCGTAAGATAAATGGAGCACTTGATTATGAGAAGATGAATGTGGAATTCCCCGAACGCCAATCTTATTTGGAGTGTTTTTGCTGTCCACCTAATTTAGTTCGCACCATCGCCCAATCTCCTGGATGGGCCTATAGCAAATCGGAAAATGGTATCGCGGTAAATCTTTACGGGGGAAACCAATTGGAAACCACACTATTGGACGGATCCAAAATAAAATTGAAACAAGTATCCAATTATCCTTGGGATGGAGCCGTAAAGATTACAGTTGAGGAATGCAAGAATACGCAATTTGAGATCCTACTGCGCATTCCGGAATGGGCAAAAGGAACCAAGGTCAAGGTAAACGGCGAAGTTGTGGAAAATGTCGTACCTGGAAATTTCGCGCGAATCGAACGCCAATGGTCCGCTGGTGACGTTGTTGAAATGGACATGCCTATGGAAGCGAAATTTATTGAGGGTCATCCACGAATCGAAGAATTGCGAAATCAAGTGGCTTATAAGCGAGGCCCGGTGGTATATTGTATTGAATCGGCTGATCTTCCCACAAAAACGGATATAACCGATGTTTATCTGTCTTCAGAAAAAAAGTTGGTTCCAGTGAATAGGCCCGACTTTTTGGGCGGCCTCACCACCTTAGAAGGCGAGGTACTTATACGGAAGGACAATCCCGAAGGGATGTATCACGAGGTTGAAAAACCCACTTTTGAAAGGTATAAAACAAGCATGATTCCTTATTACGCCTGGAGCAACAGGGGCCAGGGTGAAATGAGCGTTTTTTTGCCTGTAGTCTGGGGCCAGTAGCCATGGAAAGTCTAATTAAAAATACCCTTGAACAATAATCCAATTGGGCTCACATAATACAAAAGCGTTTACCTATGCGACAATAGTGGCCATAGGCGGTTTCATTTTCGGTCTTGATGCAGCACTGATATCCGGAACGGTCAATTTCATCGCACTTGAATTTTCATTGACAGACCTGCAATTGGGAACTGCGGTCAGTGCACCTGCCTTAGGCGTTTTATTGGCTCTGCCTTTTGCGGGGTATGCTTGCAACCGGTTCGGAAGAAAAATGACGCTACAAATTGTGGCGGTGCTATATTTATTCTCTGCTATTTCCTCTGCTTTGGCTCCCAATTTTTGGGCATTGGTAGCTGCTCGTTTTATTGGGGGATTAGCCTTTAGCTCGATTTCCATAGCCACCATGTACATTGGGGAAATAGCGCCCCGGAAATGGCGGGGCAAATTGGTCTCCATGACCCAGATCAACATTGTTGTGGGCCTGCTGGCCGCATATTTGATAAACTATCTGATCTTGCAGGCGACCAATTCCGGTGCTACATGGGTTGAATCCTATGGCATCAAGGCATACACATGGCGTTGGATGCTGGGTTCGGAAATCATCCCCGCACTTATTTGGTTGGTATTGCTCTTCCTCGTTCCCAAAAGTCCGTCATGGTTGCTCTATAAAAACAGGGTCGAGGATGCAAAAAAAACCTTGCGAAAACTGGTTCCAGACAATGAAATTTTACCTCAAATAGAAGAAACGCAACGAAGTCTCAAGAAGGGTGGCGAAAATCTTACTATAATATCGCAATTGAAGGAAATATTTAGTAGGCCCGTGCGTACTACGTTGATTATCGCCAGTACTATTGCCATCGTCCAACAAGCAACGGGTATCAATGCCATCTTATTTTATGCCCCAACTGTTTTCGAACAATTGGGGCTAGGCACCGATGCCGCATTTGCACAGGCTATTTGGATCGGACTCACTAGTATTATTTTTACCATCATGGCAATATTGTTGATAGACAAGATCGGTAGGAGACCAATGATAATAGGAGGTTTGATCTGGATTATTATCAGTTTGGGCATGTGCTCATATGGTTTTAACAAAGCCAGATACACTTTGACTAAGACCGCATTGACTGAAATGCCATCAATATCCAACATTGAGCGACTGGATCCTATGGTGGGCAAAACATATACCAGCGATACCGAGTTCAAACAGGCAATAATAAAATCCTTGGGGGGAGAGGACGCACGTGAATATTCTAGTTTACTATTACAACAATCAGCCACTTTAAACGCGAACTTAATTCTCATTGGACTTCTCAGCTTTATAGCTGCCTTCCATTTTTCGGTCGGCCCAATTATGTGGGTATTGTTCTCCGAGATATTCCCTGTTTCCATACGTGGGATAGCGATTCCGTTCTTTACGTTGATTACAAGCCTAACGAATTATTTAGTTCAGCAATTTTTCCCCTGGCAACTGGCAACCATGGGTAGCAGTGCTATCTTCCTTTTTTATGCAATCATGGTTGCTGTAGGTTTGATTATTCTATACCGCTATTTACAGGAGACCAAGAACATGACCATTGAGGAAATTCAGCTGGCGTTAATTTCCAAAGGATAGGCATTGATTCAAAGCATTTAGAGTAAAGTAGCTTACAAGCCGGAACTTTAAGCACTAAGGTTAAAATCGGTTTAGCATTGGATAAATTTTAAGCACTCCAAAGGGACTTTTCTTATTTATTTTGTTACATCACAAATAGATTATTCAGATATTATCACATATAAATGATCATTGAAAATCAAAACATAGTATCACAAAGGTTTGATCTAAATTCTTTTATTACGGTTGTTCTGACCTCCTTTCTGCTTTTATTCTCTGTAGAAAGTATTTCACAAAAATTAATCAATAAACAGACTTCTCTTTCATTCTTTGAAGCGAAGAAAGATTTTGATAGCAAAGACAAAAACCTACGAAAGTGGGATGCCCCTGTTATTGCTGATCTTGATCAAGATGGATATCCAGATATGGTATTGAACGACCATGGTCTTGGTCTAAGCATATGTTGGAACAACAATGGAAAATTTGCAAAACCCTATGATTTGATTATGGGTGATCTGCATGGTGTTTCCGTGGGGGATTTTGACAGGGACGGCAATCTGGAGCTTGCTATTTCGAGAGGTGGCGGTTCTGGAGGAAACGCCCGAAATTCGATGTTGTTCAGGGTCAGTAAACAAAGGGAATTTAGTAGGCTTGAAGACTTTGGTGTACCCTTCGAACTCATGCGTGGGCGTACCTTAAAATTTTTTGACGGGGATAACGATGGCGATTTGGATTTGTTGGACTTCGCATTTCCTTCCAAAGAAAAGAAAGGTAAGAGCGAAAATTATATTTATAAAAACGATGGTAAAGGTCAGTTGATCTTGGTCACCGCATTACCGCCTGTTCAAACAGATGGTCAAAAGACATTGTTGACCGATGTAAATAGCGACGGTATTACCGATATACTATTGTATGGCCATGGGCACGTAAAGGCGTACCAGGGAAAAGAAGATTTGACTTTTGAGGACTGGACTAGCATGGTGCTTCCCTACGAAGTTGAAGAAGTTACCGACATTGCGGAATTGGATTATGATAACGATGGTGATTTTGATCTGTATGTTACCCGAGGAAAAGATTTTGAAATCGGTGAAACCTTTTATAACAAAGAAACCAAAACCTGGGGCTTCTACACCAAGCGCGGTAAATTCCAATTTGAGGATTTAGAGGCCGGAGAAGTATTAAACATGGGAAATTTTCAATCACAATGGCCTTATAACGATGCATATTACATTGGGGAAACGGGTTACCCTTATAACTTTCCCGGTGAAACCCATTCTGGAAAGGATATCCGTTTAATTAATAGCGATGCCTTGGGCTTTCCAGACAAACTTAATGAGAAAGGGGGTATACATATTGGCTATGTCGGCAATGATAAATGGCGTGTGGCTGGAAGCACTCAATCGCCTACAACAGGAACGATACAAGGCGTATTAGCGTATCCCGAATATGACCATCCGAAAGGGCTTTCAGATGTTTTACTGGAAAATAAAAATGGAAAGTTTATTGATGTAACCCAAAAAGCGAATCTTTTTTTGGAAGATCACACGGTTGGCGTTTCGGTCGCCGATTTTGATAACAATGGTTTGCAAGATATTATAGTTGTCCGCAGGGGCGAAATGGTCTTTGAGAATGAGGCGCTGATTTATCTTAATAAAGGGGATTCCAAATTTGAGCTACTAAAGCAGCATGGCTTGTCCACTTCGGATATAGGCTCCATGGGGATGGCCCTAGCCGTATTGGACTATAACCTGGATGGTTGGGTCGATGTTATACTGGGTAACGAACGTGGTAAATGGCATTTGTTTAGAAACTCAATGGGAGCGGCGGAAAACGGTAAATTCATTACAGTTGAAATTGGAAACTCTCCTTCAGGAAAGGCAACTGCATTGGGGGCTTTGGTAAGTGTAAGCGGCTGTAAAAATGAACAGATGAAGCGAGTGGGTTCAACTGGTGCGCAGTACTCACTAAGTAATAACAATAAGATACATTTTGGTCTAGGGCAATGCGACCAAGAAATAAGAGTCATAGTAACTTGGACTAATGGAGAATCTACAAAACGAACCGTCACTTCGATAAATAATAATGTATTTATGGGTAAGAAAATTTAATTATTTCAATTGATATCAGAAATAAAATGATGCAGCTAATTCACAAAATATCATGGTCCGGCAATTGTACGACCCTGCTTTATCTCTTTATGGTCATTGCGTTAATAGGTTGCAAACCAAAGGCCGAAAAGGTGGCAGAAGAACCGATCAAAAAACAAAATATCTTGTTTATAGCTATTGACGATCTTCGCCCAGAATTAGGAGCCTATGGGTCAGAAGTTGCGATAACCCCAAATATGGATGCACTCGCATCTCAAGGTCTGTTATTTAATAATGCCTATTGTCAAGAAGCCATATGTAGTCCGTCTAGAGCTAGTGTAATGACAGGTGCACGACCAGAAACCATTAAGGTAATCGAAAATTTTTCATATTTCAGAGACTTGAATCCAGATATTGTAACCTTACCTCAACACCTACGAACAGAAGGTTATGAGACAGTTTATGTGGGTAAAATATATCATCCTGGTTATACCGATGAAGAACTCTCATGGAGTAGAAAAGCATATTCAGGACCCAATGTTGCAGACATGCCAAATAGAATAAGAGGGTATGTACTTCCTGAAAATCAAGAGATGTTTAAAAAAAATCAAGCTGAGGTCATTGCAAAATATGGGGAAAATGCACCTAGAAATGGTTTAGGAAAAGGTCCGGCTTATGAATTTGCAGACGCACCAGACAATACCTATGAAGACGGTCATAATACTGAGTTGGCTATTGAGACCATGAAAGAAATGGCGAAAAATGATAAACCCTTTTTCTTAGGATTAGGATATTTGAAACCTCATTTAGAATGGATAGCACCAAAGAAGTACTGGGATATGTACGAGGGTAAAGATTTGCAAATGACAAATCAGCATGATGGACCAAAAGATGGTGCTGCAATGGGTCTTCACGCTTCGTTTGAATTACGTGCTCGAGTAGATATTCCTAATTATGGTGATATTGACGAAGAACAGGCAAAAAATTTAAAACGCGCTTATTTGGCAACCGTAAGTTATGTAGATGCTCAAATAGGGAAAATGTTGACAGCCTTGGACGAAGCTGGTTTAAGAGACGATACGATTATTATGCTGTGGAGCGACCATGGTTGGCACCTTGGCGACATGGGCATTTGGGGCAAAGCTACCAACTACGAAATTGCAACGAGAGTACCTTTGATCATCTCCACTCCAGATATGACTCCAGACGTTCGTGGCACCAAAACAGATGCCCTGGTGGAGCTCGTAGATATGTACCCAACCTTATGCGACCTTGTTGGGGTAGACTTACCGGAACATCTAGAAGGGCAAAGTTTCAAGGCGTTATTAAGTAACCCGCACAGATCCTGGAAAGAAGCTGCATTTACACAATTTCCAACTCCGGCTTTACGGGAATGGGCAGCCAATCCATTATCCAAAGGAATGCGTGAAACCTCTTTTGGTCCGTTGATTGAAGATGTTGAAAAACGCATCAAAGCACAACAAGGTGGAAAATGGGATCGAGACCTGTTTGAGAACCGACTCATGGGGTATTCCATGCGGACCAAAGATTACCGTTTCATTGTTTGGAAAGATTATACGGACCCAAAGGCAGAAACCATCTTTTTTGAACTGTACGATCACCAAAAAGACCCCTTCGAGACGATAAATATTGCAGAAAGTAAACCAGAACTCGTTACAAAGCTTTTGGCGCAATTTAATAAAGGATGGAAAGGCAATCTTGCTACCCTAAACGAGTAGAATGTTGCTGTATAATTTGGTAAATAGGATTGGATAAATAAAACATTTATATGATGATTCTCTTCAAAAAAATAAAGCCGCTCTTCTGCTCGGTCGTATTTTTACTGACCATTTTTAGCAGGGCACAAGAAACTCGCCCCAATATTCTAGTCGTTTTGTGCGATGACCTTGGCTATTCGGATGTGGGCTTCAACGGATCCAAGGATATTATCACTCCCGAGATCGATAAATTGGCCCATGACGGGACAATTTTCACCTCGGCCTATGTAGCCCATCCTTTTTGTGGCCCCAGCCGGGCTGCATTATTGACAGGACGTTATCCGCAAGAAATAGGTACGTCCTATAATCTTTATCATAATAGTAGCCAAGCTGACAAAGATAATATGGGTGTTCCCATAGAAGAAACCTATATGGCTTCCGTGCTACAGGAAGCCGGATATTATACGAGTGCCATAGGCAAATGGCATGTTGGTGCGGCGCCCAAATACCACCCAAACAATCGGGGATTCGATAATTTCTACGGTTTTCTTGGAGGGGGTCATGAGTATTTCCCAGAGAAATATCAGCAAGCCTACCAACAACTACTTAAAGAAGGAAATAGAAATATTCGGGATTATTTACACCCGTTGGAACGCAACGGTAAACCAGTTAATGAAACTGAATATCTGACCGATGCTTTTTCTAGGGAAGCCGTACTGGATATTAAAACCGCCTTGAAAAAGCAACAACCCTTTTTTATCTATTTGGCCTATAACGCGCCGCACGTTCCCCTACAGGCAAAGGATGAAGACCTTCAGAAGTTTCCAGATATCAGTGATAAGGACAGAAGAACCTATGCTGCTATGGTGTATGCCGTGGATCGGGGTGTAGGTCGAATTGTAAAGACCTTAAAGGAGACTAAACAATTCGATAATACATTGATTGTTTTTCTGAGTGATAACGGGGGAAACTTTGATCATGGAGCTAACAATTACCCGCTAAAAGGGACAAAAGGCGATACCTGGGAAGGCGGTTATCGCGTGCCTATGTTTTTTCATTGGCCACAAAAAATAACCAAGGGGCAACGATTTGATCTTCCAATTACTTCACTTGACCTTTACCCGACATTTGTACAGCTTGCAGAAACTAGTATCCCTAAGGACAAGAAACTGGCTGGCGAGGATATCATGGACGATTTGCTATCTGGCAACGACATGCTTAAGAATCGAATGATCTATGCCTTGCGACACCGTGAAGGCTATAATGATGTGGGAGGACGACAAAGCGATTGGAAAATTACCCGAATGGGAAATGAACCTTGGGCTCTGTATAATATTAAGGACGATATAGGCGAAAAGAAGGATTTGAGTGGCAAATTTCCTGAACTTCTTGTAAAAATGGTGTCCCAAATGCAAAATTGGACCAATGACTTCATTCCTCCCCTATGGTTTTACTCATTGAAAGATCAGGAATTATGGAACAATGACCGTATGCCACGGTACGATGAGACCTTTGAAATTGATAAATTGGTTCTTCCGGCATCCGAAAAATAAATGTAGATAAAGTCGGGAAAGAGAAACCAACAAATTGTTTCAGGACCACAAAGACGGATTGTGTATCGGCCAATCGGCCTAACTAGATAATTATTTACTGCATTCAGCATCCCATTACCTTAAAATAAAACAAGAATACTTAAAGGTTAAAATAATGTTATCGATAGGTAAAATCCAAACAATCCCAACTTGATTTATATGCTTCTTTTGTATAGATGATCTTGAAGACAAGTTTTAATCTTGCCAGAACAAAAAAAGGAAAGTGCTGTAACACTTCCCTTTAGAAATAAAATACATGTTTTCCATGCAATCAATTAAAAACCATAACAACGATTTCTAACTTAATAACTCAAAATTATGAAAATAACACGTTTAAAAGAGAGTGGGGAGCACTTTTTCTCATTTAAAGTGTGGTACTCCATTACACACGTCTTATTCATTTTATGTATACTTCCTATATCGGTAAGTGCGAATATGGATGTGAAATATGGCGAAGGTAATATATTGGAAAATGACATATCAGTATTTGAAGTAACTCAACAATCAATTACAGGTAGTATCACTGATGAACTAGGCCCATTGATTGGTGTAAGTGTGGTGGTCAAAGGCACTATGAAAGGGACGACAACTGATTTCGATGGCAATTATAGTATTGAAGTCGACGATGGAGACGCTGTACTGGTCTTTTCTTATATAGGTTACGCCACCCAGGAAATCACCGTGGGGAACCAAACAATAATTGACGTAACGATGGCCGAGGATGCATCGAAACTTGACGAAGTGGTTGTATTGGGCTATACCACAAGAAAAAAAGGAGAGATTACCGGGTCAGTAAGTACAATTGATAGCAAAACAATTGAACAGTCCTCAAATAAAGATTTGGCAAAATCCTTGGCTGGTCGGGCTTCTGGTTTAATTATCAGTGATAGGGGCGGGGTTCCAGGTGCTGGGAATGGCACTGGAGCGAACACAGATGATGATGCAACAACTATTCTGATCAGGGGTAAGTCTACTTTAAACAACAATGCACCGCTGATATTGATCGATGGTATCCAAGCGGGCTCATTCTCAAATCTTTCTCCCCAGGATATTGCATCCTTGACGGTGCTAAAAGACGGTGCCGCCGCAATATATGGTTCAAGAGCTGCAAATGGGGTAATATTGATTACCACCAAAAGAGGTAAATCAGGCAAACCAAAAATTAATTTTTCTACCTCTTATAACGTATCCTCATTTACGCGACAGCCTAATCTTATGACATCTGAACAGTATACAATCTATGAGAATGAAATCGCGGATAGAAATGGCCTTGAATTACCTTTTACCCCAGCGGAAATCCAAAATTATGCAGCGGGTACCGACCCAATAAAATTTCCTAGCACCGATTGGGCGGATCTGACGTTTGCCAAATCTTCTCCTGAATCGAGGAATACGCTTTCCGTTTCTGGTGGCGGTGAAAAAGTGAATTATTTTGTTAGTAGCGATATATTGAGTCAAAATGGGATATACAAATCAGGAGCCTTGAAATTTCAACAAAAACAGGTTCGCTCCAATGTAGATATTAATATTACTGATGATATTAAACTAGGAGTAGATTTGTTAGGGAGTTTTGGGGATAGAGACCGGCCAGGTGTTGATGAAGGCTTTATATACAAGCATATTTATACAAACCTGCCTACAGAGGTTGGCATTTACCCTAACGGCTTACCAGGCTTTGGGGGAGAAAATGGGGCCAACCCAGCCGTAATGTCAAGTAAGGAATCCGGTTTTATCGAAAGAAAGGATACCGATTTGCGAGGTAAGTTCTTATTGGATATTAACTTAGATAAGATATTCAATGGCCTCAGTTTCAAAGGATTTGCAGGTATTAGAAAAATGAATAATGACGAAAAGTCATGGTACACTCCTTGGACGGTCTATACCTTTCTGGAGGGAACCAACGAATATGTTCCGCAATCTGGTTTTTCACAGCGTGGAAATGAAAGGATTCTAAGGGAGAGTTTCTGGAAATATGATGAGGTCTTGTTGAACGCCACGCTACACTATTCTAAATTGTTCGGAGACGACCACTCCCTGAGCGGATTTGTAGGTCTTGAAAACCTCAAGTCAGATACCCGTAATTTTTGGGCGGAACGAAGGGGCTTCCCATCCGCAGATCACCCTGAACTTTTCGCGGGCAGTGATGAAGGCCAACAGTCCTTCGGTTTATCTAGTGAAAGTGCAAGAATGGATTTTTTCGGTTCACTTTCTTACGATTTCGCGAAAAAATATTTCGTTGACTTTACCCTGCGTCATGATGGTTCCAGCAACTTTGGCCCTGGTAAAAGATATGGTACCTTCCCAAGCGTTGCTGTGTCATGGGCGTTGGACAAGGAGAACTTTTTGGAAAATGTTGACTGGTTATATGCACTTAAATTGAGGGCGTCATGGTCAAAGATGGGTAATGATCGCATAGCTCCTTTCCAATATTTAACGAGTTATGATTTTGGTGGAAACCTTGATGTACCCCAACCCAACTATTATGTTTTTGGAAACCCCGGAGTTGTTTTAAACGGTTTCACGGCTTCTACGGTTCCGAACCCTAATGTTACATGGGAAACGGCCAATATGCAGAACATTGGATTGAACTTTGCAATGTTCAACGGTAAGCTGTCTGGAGATGTGAACTACTTCTATCAAAAACGTGAGGACATTTTGGCAACCCGTTCAGCAGCAATTCCCGATTATGTTGGATTACAATTACCGGCCGAGAACTTTGGCGAAGTCAAAAATTATGGGGTCGAATTTGAAGTGGCATGGGCCGATAAGTTTGGTCAAGTAGGCTATAACTTGGGCATGAATTTTTCACAAGCAAAAAGTGAAGTGATATTTTTGGCGGAAGCCGCCGATGTTCCGGTAGCATTGAAGAGAGAGGGGCAGCCCATTGATTCGTATATCGTTTACCCGACCGATGGAATTTTCCGTGATCAAGCTGAAGTGGATGCCACATCTGTAAAATTGGATGGTACTGTCGAAGGCGAACCAAATTACATAGATACCAATGGTGATGGGGCCATTAATGCTGATGACCGCATAAGGATTCCAACATCGAACATTCCCGAGATTCAGTACGGTATTTATGGAGGATTGAACTATAAAAATTTTGACTTCAACTTCTTGTTTCAGGGACAGGCTGAGGCAGAAACATTAGTGTTTTTTGATCAGAACGGTGCAAAACCAAATTACGTATTTAACCAAAGATGGACACCGAACAATCGTGATGGAAGATACCCAAGAGCTTTTGCTCTTAACGACCCTTATAGTGGAAATCAAAGTGGTAATGCCGAAACCTTTCAAGGCGCCGATTTTTGGTTACACGATGCTTCTTTTGTGAGGTTGAAAGAGGTGGAAGTGGCCTATACGATTCCACAAGATGTTATTAAATTCGGAGAGTTGAGACTATTTGCGAGGGGTTACAATTTATTGACCTTTTTCTCCGAGATTTACGATTTAGGTTTAGATCCCGAGGCAATTGGTTATAATAACTTTAGGGATGCAACCTATACACCCTTAAAGACTTACACCTTTGGTTTGAATTTTAGCTTTTAATCAATAAAAATTGTAAAAATGAAAAGAACAAAACTTATATGCCTATTGATGGCGAGCATGTTGTTCGCGACAATTGGCTGCGAAAAGGCATTAGAAATAGAAGCAGCGGACGCTTTCACGGAAGACTTCGTATTTGGAGATCCAAATCAGGTGGAGCGCCTAGTATTCACGGCGTACAACAGCACTGACAGCTGGGGATTGAACAAGTTTGTATGGTGGTCCAGAAGGTTCAATATTGAAGGAGGATCATTCGAGGCAAAATTTAATTTCCAGGATATAGATCAATACAGGCTTCGTGCAGGTTGGAATCCGAGCAATGTGGGCGTGCTGGGAGATAAGTGGCGCGACTACTGGAGTTATGTTCGTGATATAACTGAATTTCTTGGTCAGATAGACGGGAGTGAAGCCATGCAAAAGGATCCCGATAAAGTGAATGTCCTTAAGGCTGAAATGAAATTTCTTAGGGCCAATCTCTACACTAAGCTCATAAAATATTATGGAGGTGTTCCCATTTTCGAAGAAGCAGTAGGATTGAACGATAACTTTGATATTCCTAGAAATACTTACGAGGAGTGTGTAGATTTTATTGTTAGGGAATTGGACGAAGCTGCTGCTGTTTTACCAGAAGAACGTCCTGCTAATGAATTTGGCAGGGCCACCAAATTAGCAGCCATGGCCGTCAAATCACGCACATTGTTATACGCAGCAAGCATACTACATGACCCAAGTACTGAACCTAGTGGCCCATTGTATGACTATACAAAGTCGACTAAATGGCAAGACGCTGCTGATGCTGCCAAAGATATCATTGATTTGGTAGGGGCCCGTGATTTGATTTCGGTATCCAATGCAACCGAATATCAAAATTTGTTCTTGGCACCGAACCAGGACATATTCTTTGCAAGGCCCTTTGGCAACTCGTTATATGATTTTGGTACTGATGTGAACTCATTGTGGAATCAAACGCAAGCACCCAGCGGTTATGGGGGCTGGGCATTATCATCACCAAGTCATAATTTTGCCTTGGAGTTCAATATGGCAGATGGCACAACCACAGACGGCTCTTCGTACGACCCTGCAAATCCCAATGAAAATAGGGAAATGCGGTATTATGCCGACCTAAATTTCAATGGAGCCCAATACAGGGGGCGTGATGTTCAGTACTATTTATCAGAGAATGTCAATGTTAACCCGCATGGATTGGACTCCCCGGACGGTTTGGGCAATGTATTGCATTCTTCAAAAACCGGATATAATATCCGAAAGTTTCAGGACGAAAGTGTCGGGTTGACCGATGTCTCTCCCAATCGTCCTTATATTCTGTATCGATTGGCCGAGATTTATTTGAACTATGCGGAAGCTCAGTATCAATTAGGTAACGAGGCCCTGGCCCAAGAATATGTCAACAAGGTTTCCTCTAGGGCGTTGCAACCTGCAATTACTGCAACAGGACCTGATCTCTTGGAAGCGATAAAGCGGGAAAGGCGCATTGAGCTTGCTTTCGAAGGACATAACTTTTTCGACGAAAGGAGATGGATGAACGAGGATAAATTAGGGTTTGATGTTAGGGGATTAAGATGGACCAAAGCCGTTGATGGTACAGTATCCCCAGAGGAATATACGGTGGTTACAAGACCGTGGTTCGATAGACAGTATTACTTGCCTATTCCACAGTCAGAGGTGGAAAAGGCACCTTCCCTTCAACAGAATGTTGGATATTGATTACAGATTAAATTCACTATAGGAATTAGTTAATCACAGTTGTTGAGTTAGTTTGTTACAATGGGGCCCCTGCTTTATATAGGGCCCCATTGCTATTTCAAAAAATATTATAGAAATATTTGTTTAGACGATGACAGTCTGAACACTCCACTATAGCCGTCAGAAAACACTTTCCCTTTGACTGCAACACGATAATCTATCTTCTAAAGGAATATTCAAAATCATTTTTTTTTTAAAAAAATCAATAGAGGCCCAACAAATTAATCGATAACTAAGCAACGCTTGTCGGCTTTTTTACTATTTTTTCAGATTTTAAACATGTTTTAGTCAAACATCCGAGCAACGTTTAAAAATAGAAGTAAGGATAATAACAAGGGCGTAAAACACACATTTAGGATTAATCATAATAGGTCATGAGCAAAATTTCTTTTTAAAGTCCCAAATCCACCATAACTAATCTGCGCGTGGATCCTGTTTCGATTTTATAGTGTTCCGATAGATAAACGTTAAGTAAAATCGAAATAGGGCGCATCCTGCTTATGCTTATCGACAAATATATTACTTTCCTTCCAGTTCTTTTCGAATGTTATCCAATTCAGCTGCATCGATTTCCACTTTGAAATAGGGCTTACCGAAGGTAGGTTCTACTTTGGTGATGCTTTCGAGAACTTTGAAGAAAGTTCTTCGGTCTTTGCCCCTAGCCTTTACAACATCATGGTATTTTTCAAATGAAACTTTTCCTTCTTCCAAATTCCATTCCTCGCTTGTCATTCTGATATTCTTCTTATCCTCAAGCAAGGGTTGCTGCTTTTTCTTGTGTGCCGTTCCATCGAACAGGCTTTTGAGCATATCATGGGTCGGTTTTATTTGTTCCTTCTCCATGGTACGTAACAGTTCCTCAATATAATCAAACCGTCCTATCATGTAGTTTTGGAACTTGATAAAACTGATCATCACTTCACTTTTTGGGTTGATTTTCGCTCTCTCAAAAAAATCGATCATAGTATCAATGGTTTCCGAATGTGATTTTGAAACAGTCTTGGAATAGGCCCGAAATCGCTCCGCCGTTATGCGATTGATGCTTATGGCGGAAAAAGTGCTTTTTCTTTTAATTTTTGTATCCATTACTGTAAATTTTTTCAATGTTTTTGGGGTGTTTCATACCATTTGACGCAAATTTAGGTGATGCCTGAAAGCAAAATAATATTCAATTCATTGAAAATCAATGGTTTGAATAACGTAACGGGTCTTTAGCCCGTTACCCTCTTGCTATTCAAACCTTCTCCGCTTCGCTACTAATTTTTGAATACCTTAAAAGGGTATTTCATTTCTAAATATCAATCACTGACTTTGGAAAGTTTTTGCTGATTTTTGGTCTCAAAATGGGTGATGAGGTTTTGCATATCCTCTCCTACTTTCTTCTCCAAAACTCTGGCGTAAATCTGTGTAGTAGTTAATTTCGTATGACCCAACATTTTTGAAACCGTTTCTATGGGTACACCGTTGGAAAGTGTTACTGTTGTGGCAAACGTATGTCTAGCGGAATGAAAAGTGATGTTCTTATGGATGCCACAAGCTTTCGTTATCACCTTCAAATAGCTGTTCATTTTTTGGTTGCTGAAAACAGGAAGTAACTTACCATTGGTTTCATACTTTATTTCATCGGCATATTTCTCGATAATGGCTTTTGCTTTTGGCAGAAGCGGAATCTTAACAATTTCGCTCGTCTTTTCCCTTTTGGTATGCAACCAGTAGTTTCCATCGATACCCAATACCATTTGCTCGGCCAACAATTGCTTTACATCTATATAGGATAGTCCCGTATAGCAAGAAAATAGAAATACGTTGCGTACCTTTTCATATCCCGCTCCTCTAAATGTAGTTTCCTCAACCAGTTGCAGTTCCCGTTCGGATAAATAACTTCGATTGTGTTTTTGAAAATTCAGCCTGAACTGTTTAAAGGGGTCTTTCTCAATCCACTCTAGTTTTAGTGCAAGGTTGGTCATTTTCATCAACCGCTCTAGATGTTTCATGGCACCATTATTGGAACAGGTTCTCCTAGCTTTTTTAGGATGGTAATTTCTTAGATACTGTTCAAAATCTGCAATAAATCGGTAGTTCAATTGCTTTAGGTAGATGTCGGGGGTCTTGAATCTGTTCCTTAGAAATTTATGCAAATAGCGTTCGGTGGAATAGTAGTTTTTCATCGTACCATATTTTAGTATGGAATCCATAGTAGTGTTATGGTACTTGACGAGTTCCTTTAGGGTCTTGTGCTGTTCGTCATGGCCCAGATAACGGGCTTTTAAGTCCTGTGCAGTAATCATCTTGCCTTCGGAAAGCAATTGCTTATGTGCCTCCATTATTCGGACATACACCTCGTCCAGATAGCTATTAAGTAATCTGGCTCTTTGGGTCGTTCCTGTTACCCTTCCCTTGGAAACATCCCAAACATTCACCGAGGTGTAGCGTTTCAGACTGATCTCCGCCCGTCTTCCATCGACCGTAATTCGGGCATAAATAGTAAGTTTTTCAGGATTGTAGGTAATGTCCCGAGTGAAAATAAGTACTGATAAAGTGCTGTTGTTGCGCATGATACACGTCTTTAAATTCTACAAACCTTGTTTGCAAAGACGACCTTAAATAGCCCTAAATGCTACTTAAATTTACAACAACTTGAGTACCATTCCATTCACCGAACTCTACACCTTTTATATGATATCAAATGAATTCATTTGAATACAAATAAAATAAAAAACACTGTCAACCAGTCAGTTAACAGTGTTTTGATACCACTTGAAAAGTGGTTCGTCGGGATGACAGGATTTGAACCTGCGACCCCACGGCCCCCAGCCGTGTGCGCTACCGGGCTGCGCTACATCCCGAATTTGGTTTGCAAATATAAAACAATCCGTATTAAAAAAGATCATTGAATTTCGCATAAAAATGTGATGTACCGCATCTGATGGTTTTTCAGGTCAGGACCTATCGGTAAGGAATCTCATTACGGAATTCAGCCCGCGACGAATGCCACAGGCTGAAGCCAGGATCATATTCCGGGTTCACTCGTCGATCAGCGTATCAGGGCAATTGCTCAACAACGGAATCCCTGGAATTCTTCATGACGGAAGCGATGCCATTCTCCATCCCCGATGCATTGGAATACATTTCGCTGGTACCAATGATTTGCCCGTTGGATGCCTTCAGGTTGAAGTACGGACTGCCGTCTTTAGCCTTTTTCCTTATAAACCGGCCCTCCTCCACGGAATTCTTCTGTACGGAAGCAATACCCCTTTTACAGGATGTTTTTGATTTGTAGGTCTGGCTGCTAAGGATTACCTGGCCGTTGGATGCTTTCAGATCAAACCTGAATCCGCCTGTTTTTGTTTTTTTAATTTCAAATTTACCCATTTCTAGTATGTATTTAAGTTATGAATTACGCTTTTAAAAATTTTTCAAAATCATGAATGGCTATGTATCCTGCTCACTGAACCTCTACCTTTTGCCCCACTATATCCTTAATGGGCAGTACAAGCTTCGTATTTGCGGTTTTTATGGTCATGGATATGCCGTCGATCGCTTCAATGGTGCCTTCAATTTTTTTGATCTTGATCTGGTCTCCTACTGCATAGGTCCTGCGTGCATAGAAGGTCTTAAGCAGATCGGCTACCACCTCCCGTGACCCGAGGCCAAAAGCCAGCGCAAAGGCCAGCAGGAATGCACCCAGGATAAGTGTTAAATTGCTGGTGATGATCGCCGTATCGACCCCTGCCTGGTTAAGGGCTGTTATCAGAACGAAAATGATGATGATATAGTACACGATAGCACTCACGATCCTGGATCCGCCTATCCCCATGGAATCAAAAACACTGATCAAGGCCTTTTTGATAAGCTTGGCTGCAAACATCCCGATCATAAAGATGACCACGGCACTGAGCAACACAGGAAGGTATCGCAACAAATTGGCGATCTCTGCAGAAATAATCGTCAATCCCATAACATCTGCTGCCACTATGATAAAGGTGAGCCAAAGGACACCTTTTATAAAGCCGGTTATGATCTTTGAAATATCAATCTTGACGGTGCTCTCTTCCCCGAAAAGCCGTGCTTCATTTGCCTTTTCAGACAGCTTATCTACCTTCGCCAGCCGCATAGCCTTTTTAAGGACAAACGAGACGATCTTAATGATCAGCCATGCAAAGAGCAATACGATAATGGCCCCAAAAATACCCGGCAGGACCGAAACTATATCCTGAATAATAGAGCGCAACGATTCCGTTGCTATGTTTCCTAGTGATTCCATACTATTTTCATGTTTTAGTGGTTTTGATGATTGTTTTATTTCCGGGGGCGCGTTTTAAAGAGGTTTTCAATTGCCGATTTATAATTGATGGTAAACAGGGAAGCAAGTTCCAACACGAGCTTGGCGATGGCCACATCCTGCATCACCTTTTTTTTCAGGTCCGGGGAAACCTCCCGTAGCTGATCGTCCAGATCCTTGAATGGATTTCTTGCTTGGTCCTGCATCAGTAGTAGGTGTTATAAGTTTCCAGTACCCGGGCCTTGGCCCTTTTGAGGCGCATTTTTGCAGCACTTTCCCCGATATCCAGGAGGGTACACAATTCTTTGATGGAGACATCATCCTGGTATTTCAGGAGCAAAATGGATCTGTCTTCCGGATCGATCTCCTCCAGGGCCTTTTTAAGTTTATCGGAACGCAGTTCCAACAGCCTGCTATCTTCAACTTCTGCTTTAAATGTATGATCCATCCTATCAAACTGATCTGATTTATCACTGATTTTACGTTCTTTGTTCCGGCTGACATAATTCACGCAAAAATTGTATGTCAGGGAATATACCCAACTCGAAAACCTGGACTTCCCTTTAAAACTCCCCAGCTTGACAAAAATCATCAAAAAAACGTCCTGGGTAAGGTCTTCCGCCTCATCGACCGACTTCGCAAATCCGTAGCATTTATTGAAGATCCGGTTGGCATAGCGATCATAGATCAATCCAAATAAAAGCTCGTTCCCTGATTCGACGATAAACTGTACTAAATCCTCATCGGCAAGTTCGGAGTACGGATGGCCTTTATCCAAATTGGACCTGAATCGCTCCCCGATAAATACCAGAAATAAATTCCGCAGAAAGCTTACCATCTCCAGTTTATTGATAACATCCTATAGTAGACCGTGTTAAGTTACTAAAACATTCCTGTTTAGTTAAAGGGATTTTCTTCAGATCGGCCCATCTTATGAAAACCCCTCCTAACTAACTAAACGGGGGAACTATTTCGCCAGGTTCACCTGCTAATCTAAAATAACAGTGAACTCCTAATAGCACGATACACTTCTCCACGGAGCAACCTAGTGTCCATCCAATTTCTCCTTTGGCATTTTAGGCATCTTTTTGTTTCTAAAGACCGACCCACCTCCGCATCTTGATCGAAGGTCCTTCCGAATCAGGGATATGAGAATAACCAGCATGGTTATAAAGGCCCCAATACTGATACCCAATAAGATTTCTGCCAGGTATTTGTCCATTGTTTAACTGTTATTTTTCCGAATCAACTCGTACTACCTTATTAGACACAGGAATTTCCCGAAAGTCACTTTTCCGATGTAATTCCTGCAATACCGGTGAGGAAGTGTGGGCATACGTTCCGATTCTAGAAAAAAAATCCGAATTTCGTTGAGACCGCAATATCCACTGGCTGGGCAGCAAATCCCCGGTAAACTTTCAATAAGGACAATTATGAAAAGAATATATAGTATCCCCGTGTTCGGCTTGTTTCTGATTCTCTGGTTGATGGGAAGTTCCTGGACCGATCAGGATAGACCACCGGCCGGCAAAACAATGCCCGGTCTGGAAAAGCCTACAGGCCACTATCTTTATGTGGCGACTCCGGGTATCCGCGATTACTTAGGGTATGGAGGCCACGGTCTGCTGGTGTTCGACATAGACAACGACCATAGGTTTATCAAACGTATCGCGACCAAGGGGTTTCATGCTCACGGCAGGCCTTCCAATGTTAAGGGTATAGCCGTGAGCAGGCAACTAAACAGTATCTATATCAGTACGCTGGAATCGCTGCAACGGATAGACCTCGGCACCGAACAATTAATTTGGGAAATACCTTTTGAGGGAGGTTGTGACCGGATGTCGATATCCCCCGATGGAAAGACGATGTATCTCCCTTCGCTGGAAAAGGATTTTTGGAACGTGGTGAATTGTGAATCAGGTGATATCATAAAGAAGATAACAGTGCACTCCAGGGCCCATAACACTATTTACGGGCCTTCGGGAAAGCAGGTCTATATGGGAGACATCGGATCCCCTTTGGTGTATGTTGCTGATACCAAAACGCACACTATTGTGCGGAAAATAGGGCCCTTCAGTGCCGGGATAAGACCCTTTACAATTAACAGCGATGAATCCCTGGTATTTGTAAATGTGAATGACCTGCTAGGTTTCGAGGTGGGTGACCTGGAGACCGGCGAAAAACTGGCAGGGATTGAAGTATTGGGATGGGACAAAGGTCCCGTTCGCCGGCATGGAAATCCCAGCCATGGCATCGCCCTGACCCCTGATGAAAAAGAAATATGGGTTAGTGATGGCTATAATATGCGGATACACGTTTTTAGCGGAATACCCCCATATCAGCAGCTTACCACCATCCCGCTGGATGATATGCCCGGGTGGATAAGCTTTAGCATGGACGGAAAATATGCGTACCCCTCAAGCGGGGAAGTGATTGATCCAAAAACCAGAAAGATATTATATAAACTGGAAGATGAAAACCATAATACCGTATCCAGTGAAAAAATGATTGAGATTTTTATGGAAGATGGTAACGTCATGAAGGCAGGTGACCAATTTGGCATCGGCAGAAAGGAACTGGTCATCGAGTAAATAAACTAATCTGGCTGGATATCCGGAAAAATATCTGCCAAGGTGTATCTTATCCCGATGCGCATAGTTACCCGGATTTCCTTAAATTGTTACTGACATCATAAGAGATTCCGATGCACCCGCTTATTTTGGGGAAATCCTTCACTATTCATTAAACAGCAGGGTTTATTAGGATTATCTGAATCTTGCCACCTATGCAAACAATAAGTCTGATAATCAATGATTTTTCTGGTGTATTTATTTTCCGGTATTGGTAGAATTCAAACTTCTCATCTCCGACCACATCGAGGAAAAGCTCAAAGCATGTTCCGAATTGATCCAGGCCGGGCTTGTGGTACTATTGGACGCGAAGAAAATGGATTTTTCTAACAATTGTTGAGCCAAAGCCAGGTGAAAAAGATGGAATCGCATATTGATATACCCCTGTAAAGTTTCTATAAAGAGCATGGGTGAATATAGGGAATGTTCCTTATACCTTTCCGTACGGGACACAGCGACGCTCCGATACCCTTTTCCCGAACGCCAGTCTTGACAATTATTTAATTCTTCGCCATTGTCATCTAAAATCTTTAACCTCCGACGATATTATAGTAATTTAGCTGTGACAGAGCCCTAAAACAGGTATCACAAGCAGACGCCATTATTCAGAAAATATGGATCCAGAAAGTAACTTCGAGATACGATCGCTCGGCAGGCCAACGATTACCTCACCCATTCGTCTGGGCAAAACCACCGGGGACAAGCTGTATAAATTTATTGACGAAAAGGATCGGATATTGGCCGATGTTTCCTTAAAGGCGTTCAATTCCTGTATGCAAAACAAAAAACAACCCGCCTGTCTCGAAAAGGCCGGCCCGCGTGAAAAGTTGTTTTTCAACCCTGAGACTGCTACGGCGGCCATCGTAACCTGCGGCGGGCTTTGCCCCGGTATCAACAATGTCATCCGTAGCTTGGTTATGGCATTACATTATTTTTATGGCGTTAAACGTATCATCGGGGTTCCCTATGGGTATGAAGGCCTTGTGCCCGACCTCGGCCATGGGTTCAGGAAACTCACACCGGATGACGTAAAGGACATCCATGAATTCGGTGGCACCGTATTGGGTTCTTCCCGGGGCGAACAATCCGTTTCAGCAATGGTCGATACGTTGGAAAATGAAAAGATCAACCTGCTATTCGCCATTGGTGGTGATGGCACCTTAAAAGGGGTAAATGCCATTGGGCAAGAAATCGAAAAACGAAATCTGGACATTGCAGTAGTCGGGATTCCCAAGACCATTGACAACGACATCGACCTCATCGATAAATCTTTCGGGTTCGAGACCGCCTTTGATGTCGCGACACCTATAATACGTGATGCCCATAACGAAGCAACAGGAGCATACAATGGGGTAGCCATCGTGAAACTGATGGGGAGGGACAGCGGCTTTATAGCTGCTTCGGCAGCCATAGCTATGCCTGTCGTCAATTTCGTTTTGGTACCTGAAATGAATTTCGAACTGAATGGAAAAAACGGATTTTTGGAAGCCTTAAAACAACGGTTGGAACTAAAACACCATGCCGTGATCGTAGTAGCTGAAGGTGCCGGGCAACATCTGTTCGACGATAGGAACCGAACAACCGATGCCTCCGGAAACCTACAACACAAGGACATTGGACTATTGCTGAAGGATAGGATCAAGGACTATTTCGCTACTGCTTCCGTCAAGTCGACCATCAAATACATCGATCCCAGCTATATCATCAGAAGTGCGCCCGCTAATGCGAGCGATAGTATTTTCTGTAACAGGCTCGCTTATCACGCTGTTCACGGTGCCATGGCGGGTAAAACCAGATTCGTGGTCGGGATGGTCAACAACCGATTTGTGCATTTGCCCATCTCCAAAGTGACAAACAAAAGAAAAAAAATCAATTTGAAAGGGGAATTTTGGTTCGCAGCCCTGCAAAGTACGGGGCAGCCTTTTTCAATGCAATAGCAAACAACGCGCACTATCCCTTTATTCCGGATTTAAGGTATTCCCTGTTCATAAGGATGGATATCAATAAAAATATCCGCCAGGGTATATCCTTTCCGGATGTGCATATTTACCGGGATTTATTTAAATTGTTACTGATATCATAAGAGATTCCTATGCACGTACTTATTTTGGGCGGGGGCGGTTTTTTGGGCAGGAGGCTGGCCAAAGAATTGTTGCAAAATGGAGGACTTGCCCTGGGTCAGCTCCATAAACTGACCGTTCTTGACATGGCTTTTCCGGAAACCATGCCTCAGGATCCCAGGCTTGAAGTTAGTGAAGGTGATTACAGCCAGGAAAAGATCCTGCGACCAATACTCCTGCAAAACCCCGCAGTAATATTCCATATGGCCGCTATCGTGAGTGGGGAGGCTGAAAAACATTTTGACCGGGGGATGAACCTGAATTTCCATGCCTCTTTGCAACTTTTGGAACTTTGCCGGGCGCTCAAAGTTCAGCCCCGGATCGTATTTGCCAGCTCCTGCGCTGTATTTGGTGGTGATATCTCCAGGGTAATTACAGATGAAACCGCCCCGAAGCCTCGAAGTTCCTATGGAACCCAGAAGGCTATGGTAGAACTGTTGATGAATGATTACAGCCGGAGGGGTTTTGTAGATGCGCGCTGTCTGCGATTGCCTACAATTGCCATACGCCCGGGAAAACCCAATGCTGCAACATCCTCCTTTGTAAGTGCTATTATCCGGGAACCACTGGCCGGGAAAAGGGCTTCCTACCCCGTCCCTCGGGGAACAGAAGTGTGGATACAATCTCCAAAACTGGTCATCCGAAACTTCATCCATGCGGCCAATTTAGAGGGGGAAATTCTTGGAAATGACCGAATTATCAATCTTCCCGGACTAACAGTATCTGTCCGGGAACTGATTGACAGTCTGGAGCAACTCACCGACAGGGATGTCGTTAAATTTATCGATCATAAACCCGATGCATTTCTACAAAGCATTGTGCTGACCTGGCCGCCACGGTTTGACCCTAAACGGGCAGTCAGCCTGGGATTTGTTTCCGATAACTCGGCGAAGGATATTATCAGCTTGTATATAGAAGAGGAACGTGTAACTACTGCCTAAATTCAGCGTAACCATGGGTTCCACCTATAAAATCACCTGAGGGCAGATGGATATCAGTAATGATGTTATGGAACGGACAAAAAACCAAGCCTACCAGGGTGCTATCATGCCGGGCGTGCAGTAACCTGTACGGCCGGCTTGGTAGCAGATACCAACATTCCCTTAGCAACCTCACAGCGCATCAAATGCGGTACATGGGAAGAGGCCCGGGGCGGTCAACAAGCCCTAAAGTTCCCGGATGCGGATATTCTTAAAATAGACCTTCTGACCGTGGTGCTGGAACATGATATGTCCCTCCTTGTCTGAATGGTACCCGGGGTTATCCCTGAATTTACTTTCCGACAGCAATTTTTTCATCTCGGGGCTGTCTATTTCAAATTCAAGCACTTTGACCCCATTGAGCCAATGTTCCACATGGCCATCCTTATGTATGAGCCTCGCTTTGTTGAACTCCCCTATGGTGTTCAATTTTTTATTGACTGGGGTGATCAAGTCGTACAACGACCCCGCTGAACGGATGGCCGCCGTATCATTAAAGTATTTGTCGTCCAGGATCTGGATTTCAAAATTGTCCAGCCAGTTGGGGCTGTTCCCGTTATTTGATTCCATGGATAGGTCTTCCTGCATATGAAAGAATACACCGGAATTAGCGGCCGTATCAACGGCCCATTCATATTCCAGTTCAAAATCCCGGTACCGCTCCTTTGTTATCAGGTCCCGGTTAGCCGTATCCGGATTGGTCATCAATACCCCATCCTCCACCTGCCAGACGCCAAGCGGAAAATCCTTTATGCCGTAACCCCGGAAGGCATCGGTGGCGATACCATCAAACAGGACGACCCATTCCTTCCCTGATTTTCCGGCTGCATCTTTTTCGTTTGCTTCCTTTTTTGATTTCTGTGATTCATTGCACGCCATAAAAAGAAGCGGGATGGCAGGCACTATCAGGAGCCGGTTTATTATTGATCTGAAAAGTAACACATAAGAATAGGACATGATTCAAAATTTTTGCGTTTCAGATGCTCTGTACATCCTGTGAATATGAGGGTCAGCTGGGAAATACCGGGAAAGGTATTTTTATTAAAATTGTAGTCATATCATTCACGATCTATCACACTTTCTATGATTTCCCTATCCCTGGAATGAAGACAGCGACACGAAATCCTGCCTTCAGATCGACTTTAAATAGGCTAAATTATGCTTCATGCTTTCGAGGGGAGTGCTGGCATATTCTTCCTGTTCAATAAAGATATGCTTCACACCGGATTCCTTCTTATGCTCCAGCATTTTGGCGATATCAAGTCCGCCTTTTCCAAATTCCGTACTCTCCTTCTTAGACATGTCCATATCTTTCAGGTGCCAAAGCGGGAATCTTCCGGGGTATTTTTTGAAATAATCCAGCGGGTCTTTCCCGGCGACGATAACCCACCCCAGATCAAGTTCCATGTGTACCAGGCCTGGATCTGTATTGTCCAGGAGGACATCATACAAGACCGTTCCATTCTCGGCGTCGAACTCATAGGCGTGGTTGTGGTATCCAAAATTCATCCCCATTTTTCTGCACTCCTCTCCCGCCTTATTGAATTCTTCGGCCACCCTTTTGTAATTATCGACAGTTTGGCCGTCGCTGGGCATGGAGGAACAGATCAGGTATTTTTGTCCGGATGCAACCGCTTCCTCCATCGTTTGCTGCCACTTGTCGTCTAAATGTACATGGCCACTGACCAGTTTCATCCCCAGGTCATCGCATGCATCTTTCATTTCTTTTGGGGAAAGTCCATAATAAAGACCTTTAGCACTACCGGCAGACTCGATCTTCTTTATGCCGATAGCGGCTATTTCCTGTAACGTGCCCAGGGCGTTGGCTTCCATTTCCTTCCGAAATGTGTAGAGCTGGATCCCCAGGTCCTTTTCAGGTTTAAAGGAAGGTAGGGTAAAGGAAGGCAGCAGCATGGTTCCCGCTGCCACAGCACCGGTTTGGCGCATAAAATTTCTTCGTGTAGTCATTTTTATAAGGTGTTAAATTAAAGAATTGATCGGCCTGGCAGGTCATTCCCTGTTTTTATCATTGGGACCATGCCGTAGGTTGTCTGTCCCAACGGTGTTTGCGTAATTCATTCAACAGTTCCTTGCTGATACCTTTGCCATCACTGACAGCCGTATTGGCACGGACATTCCGTTCTTTGCGCATGCCGGGGATCATAGTGCCCACTGTTTTGTTCATGGTGATAAACCGCAATGCCATCTCGGCCATCGTCATACCCTCCGGTATAAGTGGTCTCAGGGCATCGGCTTTTTCCACGCTGGGGATCAGGTTTTCCGGGACAAAGTAAGTACCCCGCCAATCCCCTTCTGGGAAGGTGGTCTCCCTGGTCAGGGTCCCGGTGAGGGTTCCCTCATCAAAGGGAACACGGGCTATTACGCCTATGTCCAGTTTTTCACATAGCGGGAACAGTACATCTTCCGGGGCCTGGTCAAAAATATTGTAGATGACCTGTACGGCATCGATCAAACCGGTTTTCAATGCCGCAATCCCGTTTTCCGGTTCCCAGCGGTTTACGCTGATTCCCATGGCAGCAATTTTTCCGGATGCTTTAAGGTCTTCCACTGATCGCTGCCATTCCTCTTTTGCAGTCCAGCCATCGTCCCAGGTATGGAACTGCATCAGGTCGATTTGTTCCAACCTTAGGTTTTTCAGGGTCTTGTCTGTATACTCAACAATATGCTGGAGGGGATAGGATTCCTCATAGGTGTATTCCGGTTTGGCGGGCCATTTGAAGTTTTTGGGTGGTATCTTGCTGGCGGTATAGATCTTTTTACCAGGATGCCTTTGCACCAACTGACCCAGGAGTTTCTCGCTATGGCCTTCCCCATAGCCCCAGGCGGTGTCAAAAAAATTAACCCCCCGTTCCACAGCCAAATCCAGGGATTTAGCCGATAGGATATCATCCGATTCCGTCCAACCGCCCATTCCCCACATACCATATCCAATTTCGCTTACCTGCCAGTTGGTCCGTCCAAATTTCCTGTATTTCATCCGTTTACTATTATAGATTTTAATTATGTTCCATTTGGTAATGCTTCAGAATAAGATCTTCTGCAAAATCGTTCGTAAGGTCGCGCACCGCTGTATGAACATGGTTGGCATTGTTCTGAGAATTGTCGAACTCTATTAGCAGCATGGGACCCTGGATGCTGTAATAATATGCTGCACCTTCTTTCAAACTGCCAGCCCATGCAAACGAGAGGTTTTCCTTCCCGGCCTTCATGATCTTACTCCTGAAGTCTTCAGAAAATTCAAAAATGTAATTCCCTATATAAACCTGAAGTAATTCCATAAAAAGTTTCTTCTGATCCTCCGTCATCTGGGGATAGGGGATCCCTTTTTTGCTGACGTCCGTTGCCTGGCGATGGTTGGCAGAATAAATTTCATAAGGCGCTTCCTCTGCAAATAGGGTGGCTTTCAACTGATCCCCACTGAACGAATTGACCAACTGCAACCCCAATTCGGATTCCTTTTTTAAGACCTGTTTTCCCCGGTGCTCTCCCGTTTTGACGATCCCGGGGTTGGAACCGAAAAAGGAAGGTGTAGCCGAAACGATCGTACCGGTATCCGAGGTAAAATTCAATGAAATGTGATGGCCTTCAAAACGCCAGCCCCAACTCTCCGTTGGGGAGGGGGTTCCGAATATGCAAAAGTGGTAATTCAGCGGATCGCGCCTGGGCCTCCCATCGGGCATCTTGTCGGTATCATCGTTTTCAAGGATGCGAAGCACTTTTTCGAGCTCCCTGATTTCTTCTGTTTTTTCATAGCCTTCCGTGCTCAGGGATGCGGCAAGCAGGGCCAGCGCTGCCTGCTTTTGTTCATTGTTAAAATCATGGAAAGTAGGGCCCTTTCTTGGGATAGGCACATAATTCATATTGTAGCGCTCCTCGTCCTCTAAGGAAAAAAGGGCCTGCGCCTTCAGTTCATCAGAAAGTGTTTCCAAAAAAGCATTTGCCTTTGCGGAAATGTCCTGGGCCCCCATTTTCACAATGAATAGGAAACCGATCATCAGGAATACATAGTTATTTTTCATCGTTTATTGTTTATCGATTCCTTTCCCCGTCGCGGCGTAGTATATCCCGCCGTACAAATGGTCCAGGAACCACTGATTCTCGTAAACCTTTTCTATATGGCCCAATGCCGTGTAGAACGAACGCCCCCCGTCAAATTCATGGTACCATGAAATAGGATGCGTCCCGGTTCCTACCCCAACACGATCGATAGTAAGGTTACCCGATGCATCCGCATCCCTGTTTTTCCAGGTCACTTTAGGGTCATAGGAGTTCTCATCTAGCAGGATCAGGTTACTGAGGCCCTCCGTTTTATCGGGACCAAATTCATACCATTCATCCGTCCATAAAAGGGTGTTCGGAAAATGTTCCAAACCCGGGAAATTATGGTCCACGATCTTAAGCTTTGCTGTCTGCTGGGCCGGGTGGATATGAAACATCCTTCCTACCAGTCTGGTATACCATTCCCAGTCGTATTCCGTGTCGGATGCCGCATGTATCCCCACATAGCCTTTGCCGGACTGAATAAATTTTTCAAAAACTGCCTGTTCTGTATCGTCAAAAATATCTGCCGTTGTGCTCAGGAAAATCACGGCATCTATCCCTTTAAGTCCTTCTTCCGTTATTTTTATGGCGTCCTGCTGCCTGGCCATTTCGAAGTTATGTGTGGCCGCCAGGTTTTTTATGGCGATGATCCCATTGTCGATGGATTCATGGTGCCAGCCGGCTGTCTCCGTCACCAGGAGCACTTTAAACTGTTTTTGGGCAGCTACCTGGTTGGAGAATAAGATGCAAACCGAACTGATAAGTATTGCTTTGCGGAGTTTTCTTTTTATTGCCATGGTGTTACCAGTTTATAGTTAAGTGGAGTTACTAAAGTAATATTATTGTCCGGAATTACCCATAAGGTGAAAACACCCTGAATTTAACCAGAAGCATCTGCATTCTTTGCCAACGGACCCAACCCGTTTTTGGAAGTATCCTTTCTAACCCTATCCCTGGAAACAGCCGAACTTCAGACCCGTCTTAATAGTTCCCTGTGTTTTAAGTAATTATTTCACACTTTAAGATGACACATGTCCTGAAGAGCCTATTTTTTCGAATTGCTCACAAAAGCAATATGCTTGCTGTCCGGCGACCAGGAATTGACATTGATGGTGCCTTGTCCCCCATACAGATAGGCGATAACCTTTGGTGCACCACCGGCAACCGGCATCAACCTCAGCATGACCTGTTTGTAGGATGGATGGGAATTCAATTCAATGTCCGGTGCAAATGATATAAATGCGATCCATTTACCGTCGGGGGATATGTGGGGGAACCAGTTGTTGTATTGATCGAAGGTAAGCTGTTCCTGCCCGCTTCCGTCTGGTTTCATCCGCCAAAGTTGCATGGTGCCACCGTTTTTTGAACCGTTGTAATAAATGTATTTACCATCCGGGGAATATTCACAGCCGTCAACATGCTCCAACTTCTTGTTATCGGTCAGCTTGACCTCTTTCCCCCCGTTGATCGGCTTCCTGTAAATATCATATATTTTGGTCCCGCCCCGCTGTGCAACATAAACAACTTCTTTGTTGTTCGCTGCCCAACCGTGCAGGTAGGAAGGGGCTTCCGTAGTAACTGCTGTAGGTTCTCCTCCTGTCAGGGGCAATACAAATACATTCGACCCATTGCCATCGTTGTGACTGATACCCAGCATTTTGCCATCAAATGAAATACAGTGGTCGTTGTTCAGCTGGTCGGCAGATCCTGTGTTTACCTTTTTCGTATCACCGCCGTTAATCGGGATGGTATACAGTGATCCTTCCATATTGAACAACAGTTCCTCCCCGTTTGGCATCCAGTTAGGGGCTTCAAAACGGCTGTCTTTTTCCAGGATCACCTTGCGCCTGCCATCAAATACGTTCATGGTTTCCATCCTGCACCCTATCCAGCCCTCTTCGTTGGGATTATAGGAATCACCAACAGGCTGGTCAATACGTACATTCCATACCCTGGCCGATTCGATCGTGTCAACATCATGGGATCCTATGACGATTCCTGTCAATGCTTCCTCCGGCATATCATTCAGTTCCCTGGAGCTTATTTCCTGCAGCGGCTCGCCTTGGTGGGCAGCTCGCACAATAAATGTATTGCCACGTCTTTCCAGCTGTATGATCTGATAGAAGCGTTTGGGGGCCCACACATCGTCATCGGGGCTCTGCATATCGGCACCTTTCCTTTCCCGCCACTGACCGGCTGTAAGGCCGTCTCCGTGAAGGAACCCCCCCACCATTACGGCATTGTCATCTTCGGATGCACGGGTCATCCATCCGATTTTCCGGTGCGCCTCATTATATCCATCGAATTCAAAACTGGCCGTCACTATAAAATTCCCCTTCAGTTTGTTATACAGGTAGCGATGCTCATCGCGTTGGCCCCATATATTGTAGCCGGCACCTTTAATGGTATAGGTTTGCGTGTTCTCATCATACGTTGCAGACCCTGCCAGTTTTGGGTTTCCGATGTCAGCATTGTATTGAAATACTCCTATCGGGTTATCCTGGGCGATGCCCGTCAGGGACAGGCAAAGACAAAAGAGCATAATTTTAATTTTCATGGTGTTTGATTTAAGACGTTTCGGCTATCCGGCTATTTTACAATACTACGGTGTATATAAATCAGTATGGTGGAAATTAATAGGAAAAGGTAAGAATATTATCCTTTTCCTGTTCAGGAAATACCCGAAACCGGATAATCAAACATTCTGAAAGAACTCCAATGCCCCCGGCACAACTTCCAATTCCAGTCGATCACAGGAATATTCAGTTAGTAATTTGTCGTCTATATGTACTTTATTGCCATTCCAGGTGATTTGAACCTTTTGTACCCGCATGGTCTTGATGAATCCTTCCAAACCGGCGAGATTGTCACTTCCATTTATCAATTCCGCTAGGTATTCCTCCAACCGGGCCTTCCGGTTTGCCGGTATCAGTACAAGGTCTAAAAAGCCATCGCCCGGATCAGCCGCAGGGGCTAACTGAATATTGGGCCCTAAAAACCGGATGTTCATAATTTCCACCAGTAAAAAGGAACCCGTAACCGTTAATCCATCCGCTTTTATGGTTGCCTTTTGAGGCTTGTATCGTTTGATGATTTTGAGCAAAACCTCTAGTGCGAGGTTTAATTCCTGCGAAGGCCCGGCTTCTATGTCTGTATCCTGCATTTCCAGGATCAGTTCCGGGAAAATGCCGAAGCCTGCACTTTCAATAAAGAATTTTTCCCCCGGCAACCCGGTAACCATGCCACAGTCAAAACTTTTTGTGTTTCTATCGACATTGATCGCATGGCGCTCCAGAACGGTTGAAATTTGCAGTGTCCGGGCAATGTTATTGGCCGTACCCAGGGGGAGTAAATGGATAGGGGTGCGCCGTTCCGGAGTGGTACCCAGTAATTTCTGCGCAAGTTTTTTAACGGTTCCATCCCCACCTACTACAAACAGCGCTGCTTCATTCCCCGGTTTGATTTGTTTCCAATCGGCCTCTTCTTCCACAGCAACGTACTGCGCGTTATACCCCGCTTTCCGGACCACCTGTACTAACTCCTCCCTGCTCTGGCCGGCATTTCCGGCCGAAGGGTTGTGAATGATAAGTGCACGCTTCATGACACACCTTATTAAATCAGTATTCAGAAATCTTCCTCTTCCCGTAAAAAAATAGACTGGTTCCTGCGCAAACCAGTGAAAGTGCTCCCCGGAGAAAAAAAGACGCAATAACAGTCTAAATCGTCATTATCTGAGTCCATGGAACACTTCAAAAGTATCTATTTTTGTACGTAGAAATTGGCTTTAAAAAGTCGCAATTATGAATCAATCAAGTAAGAACATGAAAATATTGGTAACAAACGATGATGGCATTTACAGTCCGGGTTTGTCCTGCCTGGCGCGCGTTGCTGCCAGTTATGGAGAGGTGATCGTGATGGCGCCGGACATTGAACAATCTTCCATGGGACAGGCGATCACCTCCGGGAAACCTATAACCTATAAAAAATCGCCCATTCACTTTGAGGGGATCGAGGCTTACAGGGTTACGGGTACGCCAGCCGACTGCGTGGCACTGGGAACCCACTTATTCGAGGGTATAGACCTGGTACTTTCGGGTATCAACATTGGTGCAAACCTGGGTAATTCCGCCTGGCATTCGGGCACACTTTCCGCAGCCAGGCAGGCAGTTCTTTTCGGTGATACGCGGTATAGCGATGAGTGTTTCAGTAGGGGATGATGAACCCGACTTTAAAGCATTGGAACCGTTTGCCACAGCAGCTTTACAGGAAGTTATATATGAAAACCACATAAAATTGCTGAATATTAACTTTCCCATGAATCCTATAGGGGAAATCATCTGGACAAGCCAATCCGTGCAACAGTATGACGGCAAGATACTGGCGAATAAGGATCCCATGGGCAGGCAGCACTACTGGTTTACGGTTGTGCCCATTGAGCCTGAGGATACGGGTTCGGACCGCTGGGCAGTGAAGCATGGGAAAACCAGTATTACGCCTATGGTGCTTGACCTGACGGATCAAAAATACCTGGCTGAAAGATCCGGGCAATCTGCTTAATTGGTATCTCCCCTAAAAAAAGCCCATAATACCTGACAAAAAAATGGTCCACAGGGTGAACCACTTTTTTCTATACAGGCAACGGAATGATCTGCTAAGAGCAAACTATCTGTAGAGCGTAAAATGCCCTACATACTGCTGTTTTTCTTCATCATTGGCATTTACAACATACCAGTAATCCCCGGTTGGCAATTCATTGCTGTCATACCGTCCATCCCAGGAGGTAACCTGGTCAAGGATAGCCACCACCCGGCCATAGCGGTCATATATCTTAACCTCAATGTTGGGGAAAAAATCGCGGTTCCTGGGGTACCATACATCATTCATATTATCCCCGTCCGGCGTAAAGAAATTTGGCAGTTCCAGCATCCCTGTAAAATCGAAGGGAATGGTGATCGTCGCCACACATCCGTTCTGGTCTACAACCCTCACGGTTACCGAGGCATCCGCATTGGTATGGTAAACATTGTCAGTGCCATAGGATACATCCTGAAAGAAATATTCGTAGCCACCGTAGCCACCCGTCGCGGTTGCCGTGATCTCATTGGGTCCACTTTTGACCGCAGTCAAGGTTAAGGGATCATATCCATCTATTGTGAAGTCCACAAAGGTTGTACAACCATTGGAATGGTAGATGTAAACTGTATGGCTGCCAGCCGGCAGATCTCCCCAGACCCTGTTGCTGTCTGCGGCTGCCGTAATGGCATCGGTGGGGTCTGTTGGATCCAGGGAGAATAATAATTCCGGATAGTGCCCGGGATCCTGCACAGCCACACTGGCCGTACTCCCGGGAAAAATCCCTTCGCAACCATATTCGACCAGGGCTTCCGGCTGCAGGTCAACCCCTATTCCCACATTGACCACAACATTGGTTTCACATCCTTTCGCATCCCGTATAAAGACCACATAGCTATCCCCCCCGGTAAGGTTGTCCCAGAACTGGGTTGGATTTGGGACAAAATCTGCCAAAGCTGACGAATTTAAGGCAAATTCATACGGTGCCGTCCCTCCACTGACATTAAGAGTGACCGATCCATCGGCATCGCCGAGGCATGTTTCGGGGGTACTGCTTGCAACAGCTGCAATAAGTTCCAAAGGTTCCGCTATGGCTATGGTCTGGGTAATGGTACATCCCAGGTCGTCCTGAATGATCACCTCGTAACTCCCGGGAGCCAGGTCCGTGAATATTTTTTGTTTGGGAAACAGCGGGTCGTCCGGTTCAAAAAATTCACTCAGCTGGGGAGACATGGAATACCGGATGGTGCCGGTGCCCCCACTTGCTTCAATTATGATTTGACCGTCCATATCCCCGAAGCAACTCACCGGTATGGCTTCTATTGATTCCAATACCAGGGGGGGTGGATCCAAAATGGTAATGGGGGTGGAAATCGCGGTACATGCCCCACTTTGGGCAAATACCCAATAGGTTCCGGGCCCGAGGTCCCGGAATATGCCGGAAGACTGGGCACTGCGCTCCACATTGCCTACGGCGGGAACCGGTGGAATGTCTGAATTAAGCAGGCTGTATACATAGTTGCCGATACCGCCAAATGCTTCAGATCGGATGATACCGGTAGCTTCCCCGGCACAATTGATCGTCGCATTGGCAAGGTCTAATGCTATGACCAACGGGGCCGCCGGATCCAGGGAGATCTGGTTCGATTTTTCAAATGGACACCCGTTCGAGTTCTGTACCTCATATTGGAATGGACCAGCATCAATCGTTATGTTTTCACTGATCAATACCTGGGTTGCCAAAGGATTTCCACTGTCAAGGGGGAGGAAAGGATCGGCCGTACCTGCCCGCCGGTAAAAATAACTTACCCCCGGTTCCGGGTTGGTCACGGTCAGTTGCATGATGCCCAGGTCACCGCACCCGGGAGGCTGCAGTTCAACCAATTCCGCTACCACTACTTCAGGGTCAACAATGACAATTGGGACCGTGGTATAACTGCAATCCCAACCGTCGAATACGGTTATTGTATAGGAACCGGATGATAAATTGGCGAATGTGGGCGTGGTCTGAAGCCCGCTGCTGCTGCCATCAGCCAGCCTGTTAAGCTGGTACAAATAGTTGCCGGGACCCTGGCCCCCGCTAACATTATAGGCTTCCACGGAACCATTGTTATCATTGTTGCATTGAAGCTGCGTTACAACCTGGATATCAGCATAGATTGGCGCTGGCAGGGCAAGGTTGATCGTATTGGTAGCAATACATCCTTCAACATCCCGGATATTCAGGGTATAGGTGCCATCAGACAATCCTGAAAAGCCGGTATTGGTACTAGGATAATCCTGGATAATTGTAAATCCATCCGGGGCTATCAATTGATACTCGTATGTGCCCCATCCCCCGTCACCAACAGCAAATATCTCACCCTGGCCTGGTATGGAACAGGTTACTTCTGCGGTCTGCTGGAGCGCAACGGTCAAGGCCCTGTTGGGCTGCCGAACGGTTGCTACATTGCTTTCCGTATCACAGAATGGTGGTGCCAGCGCTTCCAGGTGTACCACTAAATTACCGGCCGGAAGACCGGCAATGATCCCCGGGTTCTGCCCGGGAACTGTCGTATCAAGGCTACCGGTAACTCCCGTAGAGGTTTCTACCCCCGCATTGTCCCTTGAGAATACTTCGTAATTATAGAGTCCGGTGTAATTAGTAACCTGTATGCTGATCTCCCCGTCCGAACCATTGAAACAGGTAACGGGTTTGGTTTCTGCAATGAGCGCTTCAATGGTATTGTATTCCGGTACATTCACGACAGGTGTTAGATATGTACAGCCTGCATTCCCAACATCGGTTACGGCAAATATATAATCCCCGGGGGTACTGATAGCCCAGCTTACCCGGTCTGTACCGCCGGAATTTTGTATGGGTTCTGACCCTAACGGCAGGATTTCCACATCATAGCTGCCGGGACCCTGGTCCATAATAATTTCGATCGTCCCCGGTGTCACCCCGGACCCTGTTACATCGCAGCTTATGTTGTTTACATTGAAGGTAAAGGTGAGTCCGGTTGGTGCATTGATCACGATCGTATCCGAGACCTCACAACCATTCTGGTCCCGGGTTGTCAGCACAAGGGTTTGGTCACTTCCGTTATCCACAACTTCAAAGACATTATTGGTACCATTGGAGATGGTGGTGGTCCCGTCGAAAAGGGTATAGGTATATGGAGCCGTCCCGGTGGTAGCTCCCGTGCCATCGCCATTGGTATCATTATAGACTGTAACAGTGGCGGTATTGAACCGGTTGCTGTTTGGGTCACAGGTGAATTCCGTATTCGTAGTGGCAATCTGCAACGGAGATGGTTCCTGGATCGTAATATCGCCGGACCTGTCCGTACACCCCCTGTCCGAGATTACCTCCGCCTGGTAGGTCCCAGGAGGTAAGTTGTCGAACAAGGCGATCGCCTGGGGACCCCGGACCACCGTGGCGGTACCCCCGTCATACAATACATAGCTGAAGGGTGTATCGGTATCTGTCCCCGGTTGCAGTTCTACGGCAATAGTACCGTCATCCGCCCCGTTACAGGTGACATCCCCCTGTGGGGTGGCGGCTATTACCGGATTGTTTACGATGGTTACGTCCACCACAGTGCTATCGGAACAGAGGGGGATGGTATTTGAATCAAGATCCGTAACCAGGATGGAATAGGTTCCCGGTGAAAGGTTGATAAATACCGGGTCGTTGTCCTGGACCACCACAGGGTTGATCCCATCGTCCAGTTCATACCTGAAATTTCCACTTCCACCTGTTGTGTTGACCGAGATGACCCCATCCCCGGCATTACAGGTTGGTTCTGTAGTGGCATTGGCAGACATGGCAAAATAATCAAAAACACGTGCAATAACGGTATTGGTACAGCCGTTCCCGTCCCGTACCACAATGGTATAATCGCCCGGATTGGGTACGATAAAATTGGGGCTCGACTGGAATCCCCCTCCAATGTCATACTCAAATGTATCCTCAGGCAGGCCGGACCCCGTAGTCAGGGGCGAGGTAACGTTTACGGTGTAATTGCTAACGGCTGTACACTGGTTTACCACATCCACAGTTGGATTGGGAACTCCAGGTTCCTGTGTGACAGTCAGTGTTATAAAACTGGAACATCCATTGCTGTCCTGGATATAAAAGTCGTAATCGTCCGGATAAGGTCCCGGTATTTCCAGGGTTGTCTGCGTGGTAAATACCACAGGCGCCGGATCACCGGTGGGAACATAGGCAAATTCATACGGCGGTGTTCCCCCGTTTCCTCTCAGGGTAACCAGTGCCCCTACATTACAGGTCGCCGGATCATTGCCGTCAATTACCGGGGTTGGGATATTGGTGGTTATGCTGACCAGCGCACTCGCATCACAGTTTGTATTGTCATCATTCACCAGTACCTGATAATTGCCCGGGGGCAGGGAAGTAATAGTTCCGGTATAGGGCATAGGTTCATTTATGAATGGAATGGGTGCGCCTACCGGCAGGCCGGTATCTGTATCTTCCAGTTGTACTGTAAAATCGGCCGGACTCGGCGCAATGCCGTCTACGGTAAAGGTGATCACCCCATTGCCGCCGGGTGTACAGGAATCGGTTGTTGGCGTTGCAGTAACCGTAAAGGGGCTTGGCGGGTCAATGGGATCTATCCTTTCGATATAACGGCACCCGTTAGCATCCTCTATTTCTACAAAATACGTTGTCCCATAACCGATCTGGCCGGTAAAATCATGAATATCGGTACCATTTACATTCGCCAGGACCAGCGGATCACCCACCAATCCAAAGAGATATGGTGCGGTTCCGCCACTTGCCTGTACCGTATAGGTAAACGTAGTGTTACAATCTGTTGACGGCGGTGGATCCAGGGGTGTAAGGTCGAGCTGGTTTTGCTGAACCTGTATGATGTCCCTGTCTTCGCATCCCGAAGCATCCGTAGTTACAATGGTATAAGTTCCCGGGACTACATTGGGGAAATTGGCCGAGGTAGCGGCGGTAGGCCCTACTGTTGCCACTATAGTGCCATTGATATCAATGAGATCATAGATAAAATTTGCGGTGCCGTTGGATACTCCTGTAACGTCGATAGCCCCTTCTACAAGCCCGCCGGAACAGGTAGCATCGGTAACGGCGATCGTAGCGTCAACCACGCTGCTGCCGGTGATGGTCGCAGACAACAGCGGGGTGGTACAGCCGCGGCTGTCCCGAATCATGAAGGTGTTATGGACGCCCGCTGCATAACCGGAATAAATATTTTGCGTTGAATAGGTAGTACCCCCGTCAGCACTGAATTCGTAGGGAGGGACACCAAAATTGGTATCAGGAACCAGTTCTATTATACCATTGTCCGCCCCGCAGGTAGTATCCGTTGGTACAGCGGTTCCTGCAATGGTCTCAGGTGGTGAAATAGTAACCACATTGGTTTCTGCTATACACCCCCTGCTATCCCTTACCTCAAATTGAAACGTAGTGGGCGCAATGATGGAGCCATCATTTGGGATGGTATAGATGAAAGAATTACCCGTAATATTATTGGCGTTGGAGGTATAAGGCCCCCCATCGATACTTACCTCGTAGATATCATAATTGCCTCCGGACGGATAGCCGTTACTCAAATTGACCCTGATTCGCGCATCAGGACCCCCGCAGCTCAGCTCCTGGATTGTGGTTGCAACCCCAGAGATCCGGGGCGCGATGGTGGTGGTTACAGTATCCCGGCAATCGTTGCCGTCCCGTACTTCAATGGTATAAGAACCAGGTGTTAGTCCGGCAAACGTGTTGCTGGCGGTTAGGGGTCCTCCATTGATACGATACAGGTAAGATCCGTCGCCCCCGCTTGCATTGACTACCAGGGTTGCGGCGTCGGTATTATCATAACAATAATCTGATGAAGCATTGTCTATTGCCAATACGGGGGAGTCCAGGGCTGTTAATGTAAAGGAATCCGTAATGGTACACCCGTTGGCATCGGTCACACTAACCTGGTACAACCCTTCAAGGGATAAGTTGGAAAAGGTTCTGCCATTCTTGGGTCCCCTGATGGTGGCATTGGGCTGGGTAAGCGTATAGCGGTTTCCACCCCATCCTCCTACGGTATTGATGGTAACACTTCCAATATTACCATTCTGGCAGCTCATATCGGTAACAGCCAGGCTGCTGATGGCAAATGCAGTTGACGGTTCCTCGATGACCAGGGTTGCCGTATCGGTACAATTGGTATCTTCATCCGTGACAGTAATCGTATAGCTGCCTGCTGCCAGTCCTGTTTGATCAAGAATCCCCGCCGACTGGCCGGTAAACAACGGCCCTGCATCGATCTGGTAGCTATATGTTGTGGCAAAACCATCGATCAGGAACCTTCCCTCACCATCCGTGTCTCCCACGCAGGTGACTACCTGGGTGGCCTGTGCCTGTACCGAAATCGAACTGATATCCGTTATGGCAAAGGCTTCATCATAGCTACATCCTTCCGTATCAGTGACCCTAAATGTATAGGTACCCAAACCGAGTCCGGAAAAAACAGGGTTGTTGCCATTGTTCACGGCATTTCCGGCTGGCGCTGTAATTTCGTAAATAAAAGGCCCGGTACCACCGGTCTCGGACACGGTGACAGCGGCAGTATTGCTTAAACAATTGATGCTGGAGATTACAAAATTCAGATCTGTAGGTTTATTCAAAGGTGCAAACGCAATTGCCGGCAAGCTTTCAACACAGCCATTGGCATCCCGGATCTGCGGGGTATAAGTACCTACACCCAGATTGGTAAATACAGTGGTTGGGCCGAAACCGGCGCCGATACTGTAATCATAGGGACCGGTTCCCCCGGATACCCCTGAAATGGTAATCTGCCCCCCATTTTCATCAATGCAGGTTGGTATGGAATCGGCCGTTGCCGTACCGGAGATATTGGATGGTGTCCCTACAGTTTCTGAAGAAGGCGTTGTAGTACAGACAAAGCTGCCCTGCTGGTAGCGTATGACCACATCATAGCTTCCCGGAGCCAGGTTGTTGAATACGTTACTGGACTGGTAACTACCGCCATTGTTGATACTGAATTCCAGGTTGTAGCCACGTCCGTTGGTAACGTTCACTGTGATCCGGCCATTGTTGGCACCCCCGCACTGGGCATCCTGCGTGGTGACGTTGAATACGGGTGGCGGCAGGTCTTCAACCGTTACACTGGCTGTTTTGGTACACCCGTTGGCATCTTCGACTAATAGTGGATACGTCCCGGAAGTATTTACAGTAAATACAGCTGTGGCCCCATAGGGTGCGCTAAAACTTCCGCCGCCGTCAAGGCTGTACCTGTAGGGGGAGGTTCCCCCTGAGGTATTAATGGTAACATCAACAGTACTGGCACCACATCCAAAACTATCAGATGCCGTTGCTGCAACAGTAAGGGGCGTGATCCCATTGCCGATGACAATGGGATTACTGTTGATATCCTGGGTGACCAGTTGATTACATTTATTGGTTTCGACACGTACACTATAGGTTCCTTTGCTGACATTTGCAAAGGTGTAGCTACTGGACCCATCGGGGCCAAAGGTATCAACCGTAACACCGCCTTTGATCAGGCGATAGGTATAAAAACCCGGTACACCGGAAACGTCCACGTCAATGCTACCCAGTTCCCCGCTGCACATAATGTCGTTTGCTGTAACATCAATTGTAATATCCAGGTCCTGTACCGTAACGGTATTGGAAGGGAAACGGCAGGCACTGGAAGAAACATTTTTTAACCGCACCCAGACCATATAATTCCCGGGAGCGGTAATATCAAAATACGGGTTGTTCTGATACGGTCCTGCAACGTTGTTCAGGCTGTACTCGTATCCAGCAGGGACATTGGTGACCTCTACCCTACCCGGATTCCCGCAGATGATATCATCCTTGATCAATTGGGGATTGAGCGGGTTCAGGGTCGATTTAAAATAGTAAAATTGCCCGCCATTGACCTGTACCCTGAACTCCCCTGAAGAGTTTAAGTTGTAGGTGGGCGTAATAGCAACAGTATCATAGCAGCTGTTGTTCGTATTTGCACAGTCGTCCAATACAGAAAGTGCGCACCTGTTGGAATCCAACTTCTGCCAGGTATAGCTGGCGCCACTCTGACTGAGTGAAATAGTCCGGACATCACTGGTTCCGCAAAGAAAAAATTTAGCGAGGGTACTTCCATCATTGGGGCAGGTTACTGTTTGATCTGCCCCCTGGATAATAGTGGCGAACAAAGGGGCGGCCGAGAGGGTATTGGGGCTGTCAGCAGCGTACTCCAGGGTGGTATCGGGAAGTGTATTCCCTGTCGTCAGTTCGACAGGTTCATCCGTGTTGGCCGCAATCTCCGTAATAAACTCGTAGACTCTCGTATTCGCAATGGCAGTTGTACCGGCAATTGATAGCGTAATCAATAGCACGGCATACACAAGTTGCCTTGTTTTTTTTGGGAGCATAGGTTAAGTCGTGTTATGGCTAGAATATTCTAGATTTGGGTCCGGGATATTCTACAGCGTAATAGTTTAAACTTATATTTTCTCTTTATCTTTAGGCCTTTCAGCCTACATTATAAACCTATAATTGAACGTGAAATAATGAGAAATAGTATCATTGAGGTTTGTTTTTTCGTTGTAATGGTTAATTTGTCCTGTGCGCAGAAAACCGATACGGAAATACAAACACCGTCCACATCTGTATTTTCTGCCGAATTAATGGTCGATGGCCTCCAGATCCCCTGGGGGATGGTTTTCCTACCGGACGGCAGCCTGCTGATTACCGAAAAATCAGGGGAAATCATCCGTTTTCAGAACGGCGTGAAAACACCTGTAGCCAATGTTCCGTCGGTCTATAACCGCGGCCAGGGAGGGTTGATGGATGTGGTCCTGCACCCGGATTACGTCACTAATGGATGGCTTTATATATCCTATTCTTCAGAAGAAGGGGAAGAAAAAGGCGGGAATACCGCTATTATGCGTGCAAAATTATCTGGTAATTCGCTGACGGACAAAGAATTGATATATAAAGCCTCACCCAATACTACAGCGGGCCAACATTTCGGATCCCGGATTGCCTTTGACAGGGATGGATATTTGTATTTTTCAATCGGGGAACGGGGTGAAAGAGGGATCAACCCACAGGATATAACCCGTGACGGGGGCAAGATATACCGGTTGAAGGACGATGGTAGTATCCCTGCAGACAACCCGTTCGTCAATGAATCCGGGGCAATCCGGGCAGCCTACACCTATGGCAACAGAAACCCCCAGGGGATGGCGATGCACCCGGAGACGGGGGCTATCTGGATTCACGAGCATGGACCCAGGGGGGGCGATGAAATCAATATTGTAAAAAAAGGCGCTAATTACGGGTGGCCTGTAATCACCTACGGCATCAATTACAGTGGCACCCCCATTACGGACAAAACTGAAATGCCGGGGATGGAGCAACCTATCCACTACTGGGTACCCTCCATCGCCCCCAGTGGCATGGCCTTTGTTACGTCTACAACGTATCCGGGATGGCAGGGGGACCTGCTTGTCGGCTCCCTCAGCTTTCAGTATCTGGAAAGGCTGAAACTGGATGGGAACAACGTCACATATCGGGAAAAATTGATGGAAAATATCGGGCGTGTACGGAATGTAATAGAAGGGCCCGATGGTTTTATCTATGTTGCTGTAGAGGGAAAAGGCATCTTTAAACTGGTCCCGGGGATGTAAGGATATCCATAGCCTGTAGTGACCGGATTTAAAGCAACTATCAATCTTTAAACAGCCTGGAAACCCTGTAAAGAAAAAACCCCAAGTCCGGCATGGAGGCTGGAATGTAAAAACCTGATGGAGGAAAGCCACGCAGTAACGCTACCGTCTATTTCTGGAGGGCATCGAGGGCTTTTTTGACAGAACCATATTTTTTGAGTACCGCGCTGGCCTGTTCATAATCCAGTTGAAGGCCTTCCATAAGGTAACGTGTTCCCCTGTCTACCAGTTTGGTATTGCTCAGTTGCATATTTACCATTTTATTTCCCTTCACGCGACCGATTCGGATCATGAGAGCTGTTGAGATCATATTCAGCACCAATTTCTGGGAAGTGCCACTCTTCATCCGGGTACTTCCCGTCACGAACTCCGGTCCTACATTGATCTCAATAGGGATCTCAGCCGCAAGGGCCAGCGGGGATCCGGGATTGTTGGTAATCCCAGCTGTAAGCAACCCATTTTTCCGGGCCTCGGCAATACCACCCAAAACATAAGGCGTTGTCCCCGATGCTGCAATCCCTACCACGGTATCCAGATCAGTAATCCCGTATGCCTGCAGGTCTATCCATGCCTGCCGCGTGTCATCCTCTGCATGTTCCACCGATTTTCGGATCGCCTTATCGCCCCCTGCTATAATCCCGATAACCCGGTCCGGGGGGAGCCCGTAGGTAGGGGGTATTTCAGAAGCATCCAATATCCCCAGCCGGCCACTGGTGCCAGCACCGATATAGAATAACCGGCCAGCTTTAGTAAACCGTGACTCCAGCCCGTTAACCAATTTGGTGATCTGCGGGATGACATCCGTGATAGCTTCTGCAACTTTCTGATCCTCCCTGTTGATATGCACCAGGAGGGAATTCGTATCCATGAGTTCCAACCCATCATGGTTGGAAGGCGTTTCGGTGATCTTCTTATAGTCTGACATAATTATAGCAGGTGTATATCCTGGTTTCGAAATAGGTTTAAGAGGTTGTTAGCGGGGTCGAGCTCGGTAATCATGGTGTTGATGGCATTGATATCACAGGTTTTATACCGGTGCTGTGAGTTTAATTTTTCTGAAATACATAAAAGTACCGCTTTTTTTGATGCCTGTATCACCGCCTTTTTTACCTGGACAATATCCCAATCCGACTCGGTAAGGCCATGAAGCGAATCTACGTAGCCTGTCCCGATAAAACCATAGTCCACTTTGATCTCCAGCAGGTCGTGGACGGTCCTGGCCCCCGTGGTAATCTGGGCTTCGCGGGCTAACCGGCCCCCTATGAAGATCACTTCCACATTGGGTTTGGAGAGCAATTGCATGGCCACGGGCAGGCTGAGTGTAAAACAGCTCAGCTTTAACTGGTGTGGGATGAGTCGGGCAAGTTCAAGGCAGGTGGTCCCCCCGTCAATGAAAATGACGCTGCCCTCCTTTAAAAGTGAAACCGCTTTTTCCGCGATGGCGATTTTCTCCTGCAGGGCATAAATGTTGTTGTTCGGGGCAGCCGGACTGGTAAAACCAAGGGATATTGCACCGCCGTGGACTTTTCGCAGCTTGTTCTCCGCATCGAGTTCCTTTACATCACGCCGGACCGTATCGATAGATACATCGAGTTCCTCTGCAATATCCGTCAGTAAAATCCTGTTGTGCAATTCCACCGCATTCAGGATGGTCCGGTGCCTTTCTTCTTTTAACATGCTATCCTAAAAAACCAAAGATATAAAATAAATCCATTTGCTGTTTTATGTCGATTTGGAGCACGCTGTTCTAAATAAACGCAAAATACGGCAAATTTTCTTGCAATAAACAGCAAATATCTAAAAAATTGGATATCTTTGTCTTTCGTTAACTCTAAATCAGTAAGCAGTACTATGGCTGAAACAGTATCCCAACCAGGAATTATGGGCATCCCAACCGACGAGGAATCCCGAAAATTTGAAAAGATCGATACAACTATCTACGATAGTTCAGAGCAGGCTTCATTTTACGTAGCCAATGAGATCGCAAATCTCATCAGGGAGCGGCAGAAAGAGGGCAGGAATGCAGTGCTTGGCCTTGCTACCGGATCCACACCTACCAAGGTCTATGATTTTTTGGTAAAATTCCACAAGGAAGAAGGCCTGAGTTTTAAAAATGTCATCACCTTCAATCTGGATGAATATTTTCCAATGGAGCCTGATTCGCTCCACAGTTATGTCCGCTTTATGCGGGAGCACCTCTTCGATCACATTGACCTGAAGAAGGCCAATATCAACATTCCGGATGGCACGCTGGACAAGGAAGATGTACGCGAATTTTGCGAAGCCTATGAAAAGAAAATCCAGGAAGCAGGTGGAATTGATATACAGGTACTGGGAATAGGACGCACAGGGCATATCGGGTTTAACGAACCCGGTTCCTCAATGACCAGCAAAACAAGGTTGGTACGCCTGGACCGGGTTACCCGACTTGATGCGGCCAGTGATTTCTTTGGGATGGAAAATGTCCCCGCCAAAGCCCTCACCATGGGCGTGGGTACCATTATGGCCGCAAGGAGGATCATCCTGATGGCCTGGGGGGAAGGAAAGGCCGGTGTTATCAAACAAGCTGTTGAAGGTGAGATCCGGGAATCCGTACCAGCCACCTTCCTGCAGCACCACGAGCATTGTAATTTTATAATTGACCAGGCAGCGGCCTCCAACCTAACGCGGATCAGCACACCCTGGCTGGTATCTGAATGTATATGGCAGGATCCGCTGATCAAAAGGGCCACGATCTGGCTGTCCGAAAAACTGAACAAAGCCATCCTGAAGCTGACCAATGAGGATTACAACGAATACGGAATGGGGAACCTGGTGGCCGAGATCGGTTCGGCAGAACATATTAACCTTATCGTTTTTAACCACCTGCAACGCACGATCACCGGCTGGCCGGGAGGGAAGCCCAATGCAGATGACAGCAACCGTCCGGAAAGGAAAGACCCCTATCCCAAAACCTCCCTTATTTTCAGTCCCCACCCCGATGATGATGTGATTTCCATGGGCGGTACCCTGTTACGACTGGTTGACCAGGGGCATGAAGTCCACGTAGCTTACCAAACCTCAGGGAATATCGCGGTCTTTGATGATGAAGTGGTCCGTTTCCTTGATTTTGCCACGGATATACAAAAGGATGACGAGGAACTCCTGGAACAGTTCCGGGAAGTTCGGAAATTCCTGAATTCCAAATCCCCGGGGCAGGTGGATAGCCCGATCATACAAAAATACAAGGGCCTTATCCGCAAAGGCGAAGCAATGGCTGCCTGCCGTTATTGTGGGGTTGATGAAAAGAATGCTCATTTCCAGAACCTGCCGTTCTATGAGACCGGCACCGTGAAAAAGAAACCGTATTCGGAAGCAGATGTGCAGATAACCTATGACCTGCTCCAAAAATTGAAACCACACCAGGTATTTGCGGCAGGGGACCTTTCCGATCCCCACGGCACCCACAGGGTATGCCTGCAGATCATCTATGCGGCACTGGACCGCCTGGTCAGGGAAGGGGCAGATTGGCTAAAAGATTGTTATGTATGGTTGTACCGGGGTGCCTGGCAGGAATGGGACATTGCCGACATGGAAATGACCATTCCCATCGGCCCAAAGGATATGGAACGCAAGAAAAATGCCATCTTTAAGCACCAGTCACAAAAAGACAGTGCCATGTTCCCGGGGAATGATAAGCGGGAATTCTGGCAACGGGCAGAGCAGCGAAATACAGAGACAGCTATGAAATACAATGCACTTGGAATGGCTGAATATGAGGCAATGGAAGGCTTTGTACAATATAAATTTATGTAACCAGACCATAAACAGCAGACACAACCAGGCCCGGGGCACCAAAGGCAACAGTGCCCGGAAAAACAGCTGCCGGCTTGTGTATTCCTGCCAATCATCTACCGCATGCGCAAAGCTTATTGCCTCCTTATCCTGTTCTTAGTAGCGTCCTGTACCGTATTCAAACCCGCAATCCAGCCCAAACGCGAATTCCGGGGGGTCTGGATTGCAACTGTGGTGAATATCGACTGGCCCAACAGCGGTGCCGATGCCTGGGCCCGCCAGCAAGCGGATTACTTACGGGTACTCGACTTTTACCGAAGGCTCAACCTGAATGCGGTCATCGTCCAGGTCCGCACGGCCGGCGATGCCTTTTACCCTTCCGCCTATGCACCCTGGTCCCGTTTCCTTACAGGGAAGGAAGGCGTACCCCCAAAGACAGAAGAAGACCCGTTGCAATGGATGATCCACCAGGCACATATCCGGGGATTCGAATTCCATGCCTGGCTGAATCCCTACCGGGCAACCTTTGATGAGAACGTTGAAATTCTTTCCGAAACGCACGACTTCAATACCCACCCGGACTGGATGTTCAAATATGGGAAAAAATACTACTACGACCCCGGCATCCCGGAAGTTCAGGACCACCTGGTAAACATTATGCAGGAGGTGGTGCAGCATTACGAGGTGGATGCCCTCCATTTTGACGATTATTTCTACCCATACAGGATCAAAGATGAAGCCATCCCGGATTCCCTGACTTTTGCGACCCACGCCCTCCCTGACCAGGCACTTGATGACTGGCGCCGCAGCAATATAGATTCGCTGGTTCAAAAGGTACACAGCATGATCCGGAACGAAAAACCCTGGGTTCAATTTGGGATCAGCCCCTTCGGGGTATGGAAAAACAACACGACGGACCCGAGGGGCTCGGATACACAGGCCGGACAAACGACTTATGAGGACCTGTTCGCCGATCCCCTGAAATGGATGGAAGAAGGATGGATCGATTATCTGGTGCCCCAGGTTTATTGGAGCATGGACCTGCCGGTGGCATCCTACAGGAAGATCGTAAGCTGGTGGGCCGGGGCGAATCCTGAGACCAACCTCTATATCGGGAATGCGGCCTATAAGGTACGGAATAATGCCGATAAGGCATGGAAGCGGAAAAAAGAATTACCAAAACAACTCCGATACGCCCGGACCTTTAATGATATACAAGGCAACGTGTTTTTCAGTGCCCGGTCTTTGCTCAATACGCATATGGATGTGGTGAAGCTTATCAAAAAAAACTATTATAAATACCCTGCCATACCCCCCGAATCGCCCTATCAGCCGGAAAAACGACTGCCTCCCCCTGCCCCACCTGGAATAGCTGAAGCCCCTAATTATTATAAACTGCAGTTCCATTTTAAACCGGAGGGAGCTTACCGCTATGCCCTGGTCTATGCTGCCCGCAATACCAAAAAATTATCCGGGCTGCACCCAGCCCAGGCGATAGCGAGGATCTATCTTGATGGCCGGAACAGTTTCAACCTTGGCAAGGACCTGGTGCGCAAAAGGAAGCATATTGCCATCACATTTCTGGACAGGTTTGGAACGGAAAGTGAACCAATTGTTTTAAATTTAGAGTAACTTAACCGGCTTTTGGGGAACCCCTAAACATTCATTACAAATTGTACCACCATAACCAACCGTCCATAAAATCCCTCCACCGGCATGATCCAAAAAAATAAATGGGCCTGGGCCTGGGTCCCTGTTTTATATTTTACCCAGGGGCTCCCCTATGTGGTGGTGGTCACCGTCTCAGTCATAATGTACAAAAAGCTGGGTGTCAGCAATGCTGATATTGGCCTTTACACCAGCTGGTTATACCTTCCCTGGGTCCTGAAACCCCTATGGAGCCCCTTTGTGGACCTGAAAAGCACCAAACGCAAATGGTTCCTATCCATGCAATTCCTCATCGCGGTGGCACTCATGGGAGTAGGGCTGGCATTGCCTACCAATATGTTCTTTGTGGCTACCCTGGCCTGTTTCTGGATGGCGGCATTTGCATCCGCAACAAATGACATAGCTTCTGACGGGTATTATATGATAGGGCTGACGCAGAAGAAACAATCGTTCTTTGTAGGGATACGAAGCACATTCTACCGCCTCGCAATGGTTACCGGGGAAGGACTGGTCATTATACTGGCAGGGTATCTGGAAAACCGGTACGGCGACAATGCGAAAGCATGGAGTTATACCATGACCTTTACCGCCGTATTGATGTTGCTCCTTGCCCTTTCCAATTATTTTGTAACCCCGAAATACGAAACAAGCGAAGCTATTACAAGGGACAAGCCCAAAGGCTTTATGGAAGTATTCTCCTCTTTTTTTAAAAAGAAGGATATCGGTTTGGCGCTAGCCTTCATCCTCACCTACAGGCTGGGCGAATCACAACTTGTCAAAATGGCCGCCCCTTTCCTGCTGGACAAGCCTTCTGTTGGCGGGTTGGGTTTTACCACCAGGGAAGTGGGGGTATTATTCGGGACGGTTGGGGTGATCATGCTTTCCCTTGGTGGGATTGCAGGGGGCATACTGATCTCCCGGGATGGCCTTAAAAAATGGATGCTGCCCATGATACTTTCCCTGAATGTTCCCAACATCCTCTATGCTATCCTGGCGGGGACCAAAACAACCCACATTGCTGCCGTTACGGCTACCATCGTATTTGAAAAATTTGGGTATGGCTTCGGGTTTGCCGCCTTCCTGATGTATCTTATCTACATAGCAGAAGGAAAATCAAAAACCTCTCACTATGCGATTGCAACAGGTTTTATGGCGCTCGGGATGATGCTCCCGGGGATGGTCAGTGGTTTTATCCAGGAATGGCTGGGCTATGACGGGTTCTTTATCTGGGTTGTCATCGCCGCATTGCCGGCCCTGGTGTTAATGCGCTACATAACATACCCGGCAGATTTCGGCAAAAAAGACACTGATGAAAGCAGTTAATATGATACCCTATAACCTGGCCACAAAAAAACTGACCCTGGCCGAAAAGGCCGGGCAGTTATTTATGCCAGCGGCCTTTATCAATGACAGTGAAACGCAGATACAAAAGCTCGAAAAACTGATCAGGGACCATACTATTGGCGGTATCTGCTTTTTTCACAGCAGGGCCAGTGCAGCAACCAATTTTGAAGGAAAGCAAAAAGTGGTTTATAACAAGGATAGCCTGCAAACCCTGAAAAACCTTATAAAAAGATATCAGGAGGCCGCACGATACCCATTGCTTATCGCTATTGATGCGGAATGGGGCCTTGCCATGCGTATTGAAAACACCCCGCAATATCCATATGCAGTAACATTAGGTGCCATTCGGGACCAGGGAAAATCGGTACAGGCCGTGGCACGCCACATTGCCAGGGACTTAAGGGCAGCAGGGATCCATTGGAATTTTGCCCCTGTGGCAGATATCAACAACAATCCTCGCAACCCGGTCATCGGATACCGTTCTTTCGGAGAAGACAGGCATTTGGTAGCAGAACTGGTTACTGCCTATATCCGGGGACTGGAGGAAATGGGCATCCTCAGTTGCGCTAAACATTATCCGGGACATGGAGACACCGCAACGGATTCCCATTTGGGGTTGCCACTGATTACAAAATCGCGGGAAGAATTGGAACATAATGAGCTCTATCCTTTCAGGGAAGCCATCCGACACAAGGTGGATGCTATCATGGTTGGTCATCTTGCCGTTCCCGCCCTGACCGGGGATGAGAACCTGCCCACCTCCGTGTCCGGCAAGGCCATTACCGAAATTTTAAGGAATGATATGGGCTTTACAGGGGTAGTGGTTTCTGACGCCCTCAACATGCGGGCGGTTTCCGATAGGTACCCTTCCCAAGGAGAACTGGAGTGGCGGGCCTTTGATGCGGGGAATGACATCCTGTGTTTCGCCGAAAACAATACAGCAGGGATTCAAAAAATCCTGCACAATGCTTCAGAGGGGCAAGTGGAACGAAGTTTTGAACGGGTATGGCGATTAAAATCAAAAGCACTGGCTGCCAGATCATCAGTAAACCCGGGGTCCACAGGGTCACCGGAAGACCTCAACAGGCAGCTGGCGGCAGCCAGCCTGACCCTTTACATGGGGGAAGCCGCAATTTTTAGTCAATTACACAACGAGACACTGACCGGGATTGAAATTTCCCGTTCGGGGGCCCAGCCCTTTTTCAGCACTATCCAAAAATCGCGTAACCTGAAAGTGCATGCTACCGGGGCAACCCCCCTGGAAAAAATAAAGGAGGCGGTAAAATCCGATCGCAGCCTGGTAATTGCATTATATCCACCCAAGGTAAAACCGCATCACAATTTTGAGATGACAGATGAAGAGATACACTTTATCAATACATTGATTCGCGGGAAGGAGGTGATTCTGTATATTTTCGGAAATCCCTACATTCTTACCATAATCAATGTGCAGAATGCCCGCGCTGTAGTCATTGCCTACCAGGAATTCCAGGTTTTCCAGGAACAGGCCGCGCGGCATTTTCTGGGAGAAACAACAGCCAGGGGAATACTTCCGGTGACCATCCGAGATCGGGGCGCTTAATTAAATAAAGCACCAGGCTTGCAGCTAAAACCTGCAACCGGGGTGCAAAAAGATCACTATGCTATGAAAGTATATAAGGTTTTGGGGTTGATGTCGGGTACCTCGCTGGACGGGCTGGACCTGGCCTATTGCCATTTATGGAAAACGCCGGAACGCTGGGGCTATGAGATCAGGGCAACCACCCATATTTCCTATGACCTGTCATTGCAAAACAAATTAAAAGGCTCCATCAACCTGGCAGCGGATGAACTCCTCAACCTCCACAACCAATACGGAACATGGTTAGGCAACCGGGCGGCCGAAATGATCAAAGAAAAGGCTCTGGATGTTGATTTTATTGCCAGCCACGGACATACCACCCACCATCAGCCCGGGAAAGGAATAACCTTCCAAATTGGTTCCGGGCAGCACCTTGCCAATGCAAGTGGCCTGAAAACTGTCTGCGATTTCAGGACCAACGACGTGGCACTGGGCGGGCAGGGAGCACCCCTTGTTCCCATCGGGGATGAGCTGTTGTTCCCCGAATACGATTTTTGCCTCAACCTGGGGGGGATCAGCAATATGTCCTTCAGGCGGAATGGAAAACGGGTGGCCTATGATATCGGCCTGGCGAACATGGTCCTGAACTATATCACGCAGAAAATAGATCTCGCATATGATAAAGGGGGACAACTGGCAGCTGGTGGCAGCCTCAATGAAGAGATGCTCCACACGCTGAACAGCCTGGAATATTATCAGCTTCCCTACCCGAAATCTACGGGGTATGAATGGTTCCTTTCGGAGGTGGCGCCAATAGTAGACAGCACCCCGGACAGTACAGCCAACCTGCTCCATACTTCCATCCACCATATCTGCGAACAGGTTGCCCAACAGGTAAAACGGTATGCACCCACCGGCGAAGGCACTTTACTGGTAACGGGGGGTGGTGCGCTCAACACTTTTTTGACCACAACTTTACAGGAAAAACTGGGAGAGGGAATCCGTTTAAAAGTTCCCCCTGCCCTGCTTATCGAATTTAAGGAAGCACTCGTCTTTGCATTTATGGGTGTTCTAAGGATCAGCAGGGAAATAAACGTTTTCCGATCCGTTACGGGGGCATCCCGGGATTCTTCCAGCGGGGTTGTTTATTTACCTTCCTGAGTTTCATCTCAAATCCGTATTTTTGGGGCAAATTGAAGGAGCATGCTTATCATTGGAATCGCTGGGGGAACGGGCTGCGGTAAAACTACGGTGGTCAATCAGATCATCAACGAGCTGCCCGATAACGAAGTCGGGGTAATTTCCCAGGATTCATATTACAATGACCTTTCCCACCTTAGCTACAATGAACGGGCAGAAATCAATTTCGACCATCCCCGTGCCATCGATTTTGAACTGTTGGCGGAGCACCTGGCACAGCTAAGAAAGGGAAAATCCATTGAACAACCCGTGTATTCCTTCGCCAAACATAACCGAACGGGTGATACCCTGCTAACCAAGCCCAGGAAGGTGATGATCGTTGAGGGGATACTGATCCTTACAAATCCGGCCATCCGCGATATGTTCGATATCAAGATCTTCGTACATGCCGATTCGGATGAAAGGCTGATCCGCAGACTCAGGCGCGATATAAACGATCGTGGCAGGGATTTGGATGAGGTTTTGCAACGGTACCAAACCACCCTCAAACCCATGCACAACCAGTTCATTGAACCTACTAAGGAATATGCGGATATCATCATCCCGAATAATAAATACAATACAGTGGCAGTTGATATAGTAAGAACGATAATTAATGAAAAACTGGCATAGCACGTATGGGGTTTAAAGAGGTCCGTACCAAAAAATGGTTTGCGGTGATCAGTAATATCTATGTACTGGTGTTGACGGTTTTTTTGATCTGGATGGTGTTTTTTGATACCAATTCGCTGCTCATTCATCTGGAACTGAGGAAGGAGATCAGAAAATTGGAAAAGCAACAGGAATTTTTACGTGATGAGATCGCCAAAGACAAAAAGATAATTGAAAAATTATCAGACCCGGAGGAATTGGAAAAGTTTGGAAGGGAGCAGTACTACCTTAAAAAAAAGAACGAGGAAATTTACCTGATCGAATACGAAGACAGCCTAAAAAACAAAAGCGATGACCCCGACTAACCTCTTCGATGAATTTCCCGAGGTCTCCTCAAAAGCCTGGAAACAACAAATCCAGGCAGATTTAAAAGGCGCTGATTATGCCCAATCCCTGATCTGGGAATCGCCCGAAGGCATCAAGGTTAAACCGTTTTACAATTCAGAGGATCTTACAGGAGATACCCCTCCCATTCCATTGGGCACAGGTACCTGGCGTATTGGGCAGGAAATTTATTCCGGTAATGCAAGGATAGCCAATTCCAAAGTACATGACGTGATGGCCCGGGGTGTTGAATCTTTGATTCTTACCATACCATCGGAGGAGGTACCATTCCGGGAATTGGTGAAAGGGATACCGCTGTCTGAAATCCCAGTCCACCTCAACCTGCAGTTCTTATCCGCTGCTCATATCGATGCCCTTACGGGGGTATTCAAAGGTCAAAAGCATACACATTTAAACATCGATATCCTGGGCCACCTGGCCCGCAGCGGGAATTGGTTCCACAGCTATGAACAGGATGTAACCCTGTTCCAAAAGTGTGCACTTGGTTTCCATAAAAGAACAGGCGGGAACAGTTTATATGTTGATGGTTCCCTTTACCAGCAGGCCGGTGCCACTATGGTGCAACAATTAGCCTATTCCCTTGCCCATGCGAATGAATATTGCAACTGGATGCAGCGATGGGAGACAGGTTCCATGGAAAACCCGGCATTTACCTTTAAACTGGCAGTTGGGGGCGAATACTTCTTTGAAATTGCAAAGATCAGGGCCTTACGACTGCTATGGAAGACCCTGGCAGCTTCCTATGGTTTACCGCAAAAATGCCATATACTTGCCCTCCCCAGCTTGCGGAATAAAACACTTTACGAATACAACTCCAATATGCTGAGGACCACCATGGAATGCATGTCGGCCATTTTGGGAGGTGCCGATACGGTTTGTAATCTCGCGTACGACGCCATTTACCATAAGGACAATGAATTCGGGGAACGGATGGCCCGGAATCAATTGCTCATACTGAAAGAAGAGGCACATCTGGACAAAGTTGCCAATGCTGCAGACGGTGCCTGGTATATTGAAAAGATAACCCTCCAACTGGCGGAGAAGGCGCTGGCCCTGTTCAAGGATATTGAAGCTGGTGGCGGATTCTTACAGCAACTCCGGGAACACACCATCCAGAAAAAAATACGTGAAAGCGCCCAAAAGGAACAGCTGCTGTTCAACCGCAACGAACGGGTTCTGGTGGGTTCCAACGCCTACCGCAATGAAGCGGAGCGAATGAAGCCGGAACTGCAGTTGCATCCCTTTTTAAAAACAGCTGCGCGAAAAACCGTGATGGAACCTATCCTGGAAAAAAGGCTGGCGGAGGAACTGGAACAAAAAAGGCTGAAAGATGAATAGAAAGGACCTGAAACATCTGAAGCTGGATACAGCCCATCCCGGGGAACCTGAAAATCCTGCCGCGGCGACTGCAGGCGAAATGGATGGGATGAACCGTGCAGGCTTTACAACCCAGGAAGGGATCGTTTTAAAGTCCCGCTACACCGCCAGGGACAGTGAACTGCTGCACCACCTTAATTTCGCAGCAGGTATCCCCCCCTATCTCCGGGGGCCTTATTCAACCATGTACGCAGGCAGACCCTGGACCATACGGCAATATGCCGGATTTTCAACGGCGGAGGACAGCAATGCCTTCTACAGGAGAAACCTTGCCGCCGGACAAAAAGGCTTGTCCGTGGCATTCGACCTGCCTACCCACCGCGGATATGACAGCGACCATGTGCGGGTTCAGGGGGATGTGGGGAAAGCAGGGGTTGCCATCGATTCGGTAGAAGATATGAAGATTCTCTTCAGCGGGATCCCGCTGGACAAAATGTCGGTTTCCATGACCATGAACGGTGCAGTCATCCCGATCATGGCCTTTTACATTGTAGCAGCAGAAGAGCAAGGCATATCGCCCGGGCAGCTGGAGGGTACCATACAAAATGACATCCTGAAAGAATTTATGGTACGGAATACCTACATATACCCCCCTTCTCCATCCATGATGCTGGTTGCCGATATTTTTGCATATACCAGCCGGCACATGCCAAAGTTCAACAGCATCAGTATATCAGGGTATCACATGCATGAGGCAGGTGCCCCGGCGGACCTGGAACTGGCCTATACCCTGGCAGACGGGCTGGAATATATCCAAACCGGACTGGATGCGGGGTTGGATATCGATGATTTTGCTCCGCGGTTGTCCTTTTTTTGGGGTATTGGCACCAACCATTTTATGGAAATTGCCAAACTCCGTGCAGCGCGGATGCTTTGGACCAAACTCGTAAAGCAGTTCAACCCTAAAAACAAAAAATCCCTGGTGCTCCGGACACACTGCCAGACAAGTGGCTGGAGCCTTACGGAACAGGATCCCTTTAACAATATCACGCGCACCACCGTGGAAGCCGCCTCGGCCGTATTTGGAGGGACGCAAAGCCTGCATACCAATGCCATGGATGAGGCCATCGCCCTCCCCACCGATTTCTCAGCACGGATCGCCCGGAACACCCAGCTGTTCCTCCGGGAAGAAACGGGGATCACCCGGACGGTTGACCCCTGGGCCGGCAGCCATTATGTTGAAACCCTGACACATGAACTGGCGGGGAAAGCCTGGGGTATTATTCAGGAAATCCAGGATATGGGTGGTATGACCCGGGCAATTGAAGCAGGGGTACCCAAAATGAAGATCGAAGAAGCCGCGGCAAAAAAACAGGCCCGGATAGATGGGGGTTCCGATATCATTGTTGGGGTGAATAAGTACCAGCTTGATGAAGAGGAAGACCTGCACATCCTGGAAGTTGATAACGAGGAAGTACGCAGGCAGCAGATTGCACGGTTGTCTTTACTCAGGGAAAACCGGAATGACCAGGCCGTCAGCCATGCCTTGCAGCGGCTAACGGAGGTGGCCCGGGAGAAGCTGAAAGGCGGCCCTGAAGAAAAATTCGATGAGCCCGTAGCGGATGAGCACAATTTAGTAGCTTTAGCCGTAAAAGCAGCCAGGGCACGGGCTACACTGGGCGAAATCAGTATGGCCCTGGAGGAGGCTTTTGGCCGCCACACCGCCGAAATTAAATCGATTACAGGAGTGTATTCAAAAGAGATACAGGATAACGAAAGTTTTAAGAAAGCACGGGAACTGGCAGACCGTTTTGCGGAACAGGATGGCAGAAGGCCCCGGATCATGATCGCCAAAATGGGACAGGATGGCCATGACCGGGGTGCGAAGGTAGTGGCAACAGGATATGCAGACCTTGGTTTTGATGTGGATATCGGCCCGCTTTTCCAGACGCCTGCCGAAGCCGCCAAACAAGCGGTGGAAAATGACGTACATATCCTGGGGGTTTCTTCCCTTGCCGGGGGCCACAAAACACTGGTGCCCCAACTCATCCGGGAACTTAAAGAGAAAGGCAGGGGAGACATCATGGTTATCGTTGGGGGGGTAGTGCCCAAACAGGATTATGAATTCCTATTTGATGCCGGGGCAGTGGCAATTTTCGGGCCCGGCAGTAAAATCAGTGAAGCTGCCATAGAAATCCTTGAAATCCTCCTCGAATAGCACGTTCATTGAAGCGGCTTTAAAAATTCCCGGTGTATCAACATGGTCCCCCGGAGGGCCCCCGGGGGTTTTCTACTGCGCCCTTATCCTACACGGTTGATCAATGTAAAACACCCTTTCTGAAACAGCGGGTCATTAACGAAATTTAACGCTAAGTACGATAGTTATTCACTTTGTGTTAACAAATTACATTTTTTGGTAGGGTAATTAATCGTATTTTTAGCCCCTAACTACGGATGAAAATGGGCAAGATCATTGCTATTGCTAATCAGAAAGGAGGGGTGGGTAAAACGACCACAACAGTAAATTTGGCAGCCTCGCTGGGTGTCCTTGAAAAAAAGGTTTTACTGATCGATGCCGATCCCCAGGCAAATGCCACTTCCGGTTTGGGAGTAAATGTTGAAGAGGTTGAATTGGGTACCTATCAACTGCTGGAACATACCCGGAATGCTTCAGAAACTATACTACAGACTTCTTCCCCCAACGTCGACCTGATCCCTTCTCATATTGACCTTGTTGCCATTGAGATTGAGCTGGTGGACAAGGATGAGCGGGAATATATGATGAAGAAGGCCATTGCAGAACTTCGGGATGTCTATGATTATATCCTGATCGACTGCGCCCCGTCACTCGGGTTGCTCACCCTGAATGCCCTGACGGCTGCAGATTCGGTGATCATTCCGATACAATGTGAATACTATGCCCTTGAGGGCCTCGGCAAATTGCTGAATACGATCAAAGGAGTACAACGGATCCATAACCCGGACCTTGATATTGAAGGTATGCTGCTGACCATGTACGATTCCCGGTTGCGGCTGTCCAACCAGGTTGTGGAGGAAGTGAAAAAGCATTTTTCGGATATGGTTTTTGACACGATCATCCAGCGAAATGTGAGCCTTGGGGAAGCCCCCAGTTACGGCGAGAGTATTATCAAATATGACGCCAGCAGCAAAGGGGCCACCAATTACCTCAATATGGCGAATGAACTCCTCAAGAAAAACAGAGAGAAAGTATAATGGCGAAGGCGACAAAAAAACAGGCATTGGGAAGGGGATTATCGGCTTTGCTGAAGGACCCTGAAAATGATATCAAATCAGTTGAAGACAAAAATGCAGATAAGGTTGTAGGGAATATTGTGGAGCTCGATCTGGATTCCATAGCCGTCAATCCTTTTCAGCCCCGTTCCAATTTCAATGACGAGGCGTTGCAGGAGTTGGCAAGTTCCATTAAGGAACTCGGTGTAATACAGCCTATAACGGTCCGAAAACTCGACTTCAACACCTACCAGCTGGTATCCGGGGAAAGGCGCTACAGGGCTTCAAGGCTGGTTGGCCTGGAGACCATCCCCGCCTATATCCGGATTGCCAATGACCAGGAATCACTTGAAATGGCCCTGGTTGAGAACATTCAGCGGCAGGACCTTGATCCAATTGAAATAGCCTTGTCCTATCAACGGCTGATCGATGAAATAGAATTAACCCAGGAAAAACTGAGTGACCGGGTAGGGAAAAAAAGGTCCACTATCACGAACTATCTCAGGTTACTCCGTTTGGACCCTATCATCCAGACCGGAATCCGGGACGGGTTTATTTCAATGGGACATGGCCGGACACTTGTAAACATAGACAGCACCAAGGACCAGATTGATATCTACGAAAAAATTGTGGGCGGAAACCTCTCGGTCAGGGAGACCGAAAGTCTTGTAAAGGCATATCACGAAGGTAACCAGCCACCCAAAACCAGCTCCGGGAAAAAGGCTGCCACACCCCAGTTCGTTTCTACGGGCAGGGAAGCATTAAACCACTACCTTTCTACCGAAGTGACGGTCAAATCCAGTGAAAATGGCAAGGGTTCCATCACCATCCCCTTTCATTCTGCAACAGAGTTCAATCGGTTAAAAAAATTGATCACCGGTGAATAACTACCTACTTTCCGGTCTCCTTACCTGCTTTTGCTTACTGTTTGCTACCGGACAGGAAATCGAAAAGGGGCAAAAGGAAACTGATTCCATGCAGCAGGACCTCCGGAAAAAAGGTGTATCCGTAGAGGCTGTCGTTCGGAAAAAAATCAACCCGCTGGCACCCAGCAAAGCAGCATTTTATTCCGCCGTATTACCTGGACTTGGACAGATTTATAACAAGCGCTACTGGAAGGTGCCGATTGTTTATGGCGCTATGGGAACAAGTATCTATGCCTATGTGTATAATGATGACCTTTATGATCGTTTCCGCGATGCCTTTAAAAGGAGACTGGCAGGTTTTACCGACGATGAATTCTATGACATTAATGGCTCGGGGATAGACCCTGGAACTCCGGATTTGTCAGATGAGGCACTGCAGGACGCCCAGGAACGATACCAGCGGGACCGGGATCTGGCGCTCGTGATCACCATCGCCCTGTATGCGCTGAATATCATTGATGCAAATGTTGATGCCCATTTAAAACAGTTTAATGTGGACGATGATCTCAGTGCAGAGATCCATCCATACCTGGATTATCATCCCATTACGGCAGATCCGAATTTCGGACTCACGGTGATGGTCAAATTTTGATCTAATGGGGTTTGATGGTTTGGATAGGGTATCCCTGACAGTTAGAGAACCTGCATTGCCCGGATATGATGAATGCAGCAGGACCCACCATTTCAATACTAAAATCAGGCAGTAACAATCGTAATTGGTAAAAAGTGAAAATAGGACTCTTCGGATATGGGAAAATGGGGAAAATGATCGAGCAGACAGCACTGCAACGCCATCATTCAATCGCAGCACGGGTTGATGTAGATACCCCTGAAATCAATTTTTCCGATATGGATGTGGCGATTGATTTCAGTTCCCCGGATGCCGCTTTCGCCAATATTACCCAGTGCCTGGAACATCATGTCCCAGTTATATGCGGGACTACCGGGTGGCTTCATCAGTATGATGCAGCCGTACAGATCTGCAGGGAGAACCATGGGGCCCTGCTGTATGCATCCAATTTTAGCCTGGGGGTCCACCTGTTCTTTGAGCTGAACCGCCAGCTGGCCAGCCTTATGAAGGATTTAGACCAGTATAACCCTTCCATTGAAGAAATCCACCATATACATAAACTGGACGCACCCAGTGGTACGGCCATAACACTGGCAGAGGGGATTATATCGAATACCGGGTACCAGGGTTGGCAGCCCGATAAGGGTACGGAATCTATGATTGGCATTAGTTCTAAACGGAAAGGTGAGGTCCCAGGAACACACACAGTTACCTATAAAAGTACGGTAGACACCTTGCAAATAAAGCATGAGGCACACAACCGGGAAGGATTTGCACTGGGTGCCGTCATGGCAGCTGAATGGATCGTCGGCAGGACGGGCGTTTTCAGTATGCGCGATGTGTTAAACTTGGGTTAAGTCATATAACAAAACACCAATTATAACGTAATGTTATTGAAGGAAAGCCCGGTAAAACGGGAGCTATAACAAATTTGAAAGAGAACATTTAGATTAAACCGGCGAAGGTATAGTACGAATTTTACACAGCCCGGCAAACTCGTAGCAATAATATATGGATAGTATTCAGTGGATCGTATTTATATTGGTAATTCAGATCATACATTTCCTGGGAACCTGGAAATTATATGTAAAAGCAGGGAGAAAAGCATGGGAAGCGGCTATCCCGGTATATAATGCCATCGTACTGATGCAGATCATCAGAAGACCGAAATGGTGGGTACTTTTATTATTTATCCCGATCATCAACCTGTTGATGTTCCCGGTGATCTGGGTAGAAACCATCCGTAGTTTCGGCCGTAACAGCCTGCTGGAAACCTGGCTGGTAGTCCTTACCCTCGGCTTTTACATTTATTACGTCAATTATGCCCTGGATGTAACCTACATGCAGGACCGGAGCCTGCATCCCCGGACCGGCCTTGGAGAATGGGTCAGTTCCATTGTTTTTGCCGTAGTGGCGGCAACATTGGTGCATACTTACTTTATCCAGCCCTATGTGATCCCTACAGGATCCCTTGAAAAGACGCTGAGGATCGGGGATCTCCTGTTTGTGAGCAAGTTCCATTATGGAGCCCGGGTACCTATGACCACCATTGCGGCTCCCATGGTTCATGATACGCTGCCGGTCCTGAATGTCAGGTCTTACCTGAACAAACCCCAGCTGCCCTATCTCCGGATACCCGGTTTCCAAAAAGTTAAAAAGAACGATATTGTGGTATTCAGCTGGCCGGCTGACACGGTCAGGGCCTTTTTCAGGAAAGAGGAAGGTGTCATAAAGCCAATTGATAAAAAATCCAATTATGTTAAACGCTGTGTAGGTACACCGGGAGATTCCCTTGAAGTTATTGACGGCTATGTCTATATCAACGGCAAGCAACTCAAGCTATCCGACAGGGCAAAACCCCAGTATGACTATACGGCTTACGGGCAAAAAGGGGTATCATCGCGTTTGCTCCTGGAACTGGGTGTAGATGAATTTAACCGCAAATATATTTCCACACCACTGAACCAGAGTCAGTATCAGCTCCTCAGCAATTATATCATCGGGGGAGGACAAAATTCCAGCGGGGAGATAGAACTGATCACCAAGGCGAGGGGCATCCCTGCAGATGTCATCCGCAAGGCCGGTCTCAACCTTCGCGAGATAACGGACAGGCAACGGATAGTGACACTGACCGATGAAATGGCGGGGAAACTGAAAAATAACCCGGGGATAGATTCTGTTGTGCGGATCGTGGATCCGAAAGGGGAAAGAGGGGCCAACATATTCCCTCAAAATGCGGGGTATCCCTGGAATTATGACAACCTTGGGCCTATTTATATCCCGGGGAGGGGCGACAAAGTAGCTATTACCTTAAAGTCACTGCCCCTGTATAAAAAGATCATCCGGGATTATGAAGGGAATTCGGTGAGCGTTTCGGGGAACCAGGTACTCATTAACGGACAGGTAGCAGATTCCTATACCTTCAAACAGGATTACTACTGGATGATGGGTGATAACAGGGATCATTCGGAAGACAGCAGGGCCTGGGGATACGTCCCGGAAAACCATATTGTCGGGAAACCGATATTCATCTGGCTAAGCTTTGATAATTTCAACGAGGGGATCGCCCACTGGAAGCCCCGCTGGGACAGGATATTTACCACTGTGGGGGGCAGTGGCGAACCGCGGTCCTATTTCAGGCACTTCCTGATATTGCTGGCAGCCTACTTTGTGTTTGATTATTTCTGGAAAAAAAGAAAGAAAAAGAAATTGGAAAAAGGGTAATAGGCAATTGCCGTAAGCAGCGGGCAGCAGGCATACGCATACTGATTACTGTTCCCTCCTGCGCCCTTTGGGCTTCGGAGGGCGTGGTACTGATCAGTGCTTACTGTTTACTACTGAATCATAATTCTTCGTCCTATTTTTATTTTTGCAGGAAATCAAGCGGTTTTCATGCAGACCGTAGGAAGCCGTCCAAAGAGCATTTCGCGCAGCGAAAGCGGTCTTCCGCCTTCACTACGTTTCGGTGGATGTAGAGGGCCCACCTACGCTGGGCTTCGGTGGAGAAATGAGGCCTGGATTCCTCCTATGCTTTGCTACGGAGGACAATCCACCTTCACTACGTTTCGGTGGATATATACTGTTCAATGATCAAGGTTAACAGTAGGGGACACTGCCTGCTGTAGCCAATGACGGTTTGGCGGGGGTGGAAAGCGTAGATTTCCAGAAAATAAAAATCAGCCAGGGATTTTTTTGATTGAAAAAAGAATAAATTAATAGCGCATTCTAAGCCCTTTTCGGTTAGCAGTATCCAGTGGCAGTCGGCAGACTAATCTGCATTCAAGGTTCAATGGTCAAGGTTCAAAGTTTGTAAGTTGTTTATGGTAAAAACAGTTGACCGTTTTTCATTTTATATTTTCATACTTTGCACCTCGTACTTGGACTTGCACTTGGACTTGCACTTGCAGTAGGACTAGTTTACTGTGCACTGAAAACTGAAAGACTACATGAACCTGCTCCTCCACCCGGTGTATTTTCCAGATATCGCTACCTGTGCGGCGATCGTCCGGCATGCGGTAACCTGGGAAGTGATGGACAATTACCAGAAACAGACCTACAGGAACCGCTGTTATATCTGCACTGACCAGGGCAGGCACATGCTTACCATCCCAATAAAGCATGTTGGCGGTGACCAGGGCCGGCAGCAATACCGCTTTGTATGCCTGGACAACAGTTATCCCTGGCAGCGGCAGCATTGGCGCACCCTTCAGACGGCATACCGTACCTCCCCGTTCTTTGAGTATTTTGAGGATGATTTTGCACCTTTGTTTTTAAAACCTTTCCGCCACCTTCTGGAATTCAACCTGAAAACGATTGAAATAATATGCCGGAGCCTGCAGGTGGAAATGCCGGAATCCAGGACAACGGTTTTTGAAAAATCACCCACCAGCCTGCGCGATGCCCGGTACCTTGTCAATGCAAAGGAACCCGCCCCGGAAACATTGCCGGAATACGTTCAGGTTTTTGGGGATCGTCATGGCTTTATCGGCAATACCAGCGTCCTGGACCTGCTGTTCAATGAAGGGCCACAGGCATTGAATTACCTGAATACTATCGACCTGAAAATACGGCATGGATAGGATATTGATCCATTACGGGCTTCATTTTCTGGCCCCTGTGATTATTGGTTATATCTTTTATAAGGAGCATCGTACTGCAGCCATCCTCATCCTTCTAGGAGGTATTTTGATAGATGCCGACCACCTCCTGGCAACCCCTGTATTTGATCCGGGACGATGCAGTATAGGATTCCATCCCCTGCATGGTTATGGGGCCATAGCCGTGTATGTCATATTACTTGCAATCAGGAAAACAAGGATCTTCGGGCTCGCCCTGATGATCCATATATTCGCAGATCTCGCAGACTGCTGGTTACTTGTGGTCGAGGGACATTGATGCCATAATTGGCAAGTGATCGGAAAGATTGACATTAAAAACCCGGTGCGACTTTACATCTAATGCAGGGTCAGCCAGTATAAAATCAATACGAGCCGGAAAATATTCGAGATTATAGGTACTTCCGTACCCTGTGCCCTGTTTATCAAAGGTATCGGTACGATCTCCTCTTATAATATGGTACACATTGGAGAATTCTGTGTTATTAAAATCCCCGCATACTATTTTCGGCAATGGCGTAGCAGCCATATGGGCCTCCAAAAGCCTGGCCTGTTCTTCCTGTTTATAGAAAGCCTTCCCCAGCCGTTTGAACAATTTTCCTGATGGTTCCTTTGTAAGGCCGCTGGGGGTTGGGCTGAACCGTAAGGATTCCAGATGTACGTTATAAATACGGATGGTATCCTCCCGGAATTCAATATCGGCGTAAGTTGCATTGTTATGGCTATGTGGAAAATCCAGTGAACCTTTTTTAAGGATTGGGGTTTTCGACAAAATAGCCTGTACCACCTTAAGGTCATTCGGGAAAAAGGTATTTACGTACTGATAGGGATATTGTGAAAACCGGGCAGCCCTGACTATTTCAAATTCCTGGAAACAAACCACATCAGGATCCTGCTCCGCAATAAAATCCACGATATCGTCCCCCAATCCGGGGTTATCAGACCATCCGTATTTATTGAAAGCCCGGGCATTAAAACTCAAGATCGTAAGGTCCTCCCCGGTAGCGTCCGCTACGTTGTCCCCTGTCTTGTAAAACGATCCAAAGACCAAATAAGAAATCCCAAGTACGAGGAAGGATACCAACCATTTTCTTTTTTTTCGGAGGATCCAATAGACCAGGAATACCAGGTTGGCCAACATCCACAAGGGAACCATCAGGCTAAGGAGGGAGATTACCGGGTATTTGGCCAGGGAAAGGTACGGCAGCATACTGGCTGTCAGCAACAATCCTGCGAAGACAAGATTAATAAACCATAATGCAGATTGGAAGAGGGAGGGCCGTTTCAAAATTTAATCATCTTTTCCCGCTTTGAATAAAAAATCCTTCTCCTCTTTTGAGAGGCTTTCATAACCGGATTTGCTGATTTTGTCCAAAATGGAGTCGATTTTGCGCTGCCTGCTTTCCTTATCATAGTTAACTTTGGAAACAGTAGCCGACTGTTTCTTGCGATAAACCGTTTTTAACGGGGCTTTTTTCTCTTTCTGCTTAAAAAGGTTGCCCACGCCTTCCAGGAAGCGGGAGAACCCGGCACCGATATCCCTACCCTGTAATAACTGGCGTGCATAAACATATCCCAGCAAAGCTCCTCCCAAATGTGCCAGGTGCCCTCCGGCATTGCCGCTGCTCGGGATCTGGATAAGGTCTATAAGGACAAAAAATACACCAACATGCCACAGTTTTACATTGAAAAAAAACACCCTGACCTCCTGGTTGGGGATATATGCGCATACAAATATAAGTACCGCGGTAACCCCGGCCGATGCGCCTATCAAGGCGGTATTGACCCCCAGGAAAACCGGGAATACATTATAACTGAGGAGAAAAATAAGCCCTCCGAGTATAACCCCCAGAAAATATACATTGATAAACTTTGCCGGATTGAACAGGTTCAGGAAAATCCTTGCTGAGAAATACAGCATCACCATGTTCCAGAATAAATGCCAGATACCACCGTGGAAAAAGGAATACGTAACCAGGGACCAGGGTTTGGCGATAAAATCGAAAAAGTCCTTTGGCAACTCAAACCACTGCACAAAGAAATCCTGATGAAGCCCGGTTAGAAATGGCAACAGCGCATTTAAGATAAATACCAGCACATTGATGGCTATCAGCTTCTCAGCAATACTGAGGCGGGCAAATTGATATCTAAGGTTTCCAGTGCTCATCTATAAATCCCAGCGATTTTTGTTAAACTGTTGCTTTTTCCAGTACCACATCATCAGAAACCCGAAGAGTGCCCCCCCAACATGCGCGAAGTGCGCAATTCCACTTCCAAATATAGAATAACCTGTCACACCGGAAAACAAGTCGAGCGCAATTAGTACAGGAATAAAGTATTTGGCCTTTATCGGGATAGGCAAAAAGATGAGGAAGAGCTCCATATTGGGATAGGACATCCCAAATGCCACCAGTATCCCATAAATTGCCCCGGATGCACCTACTGCCGGTGTGTAATAGGCACTGGCAAAATTATCCACGATCCCCGGGGGTGCAATTTGTTTCAACCGTTCCACATCAATGCCATTGGGGTGAGCGAGGGCTTCCATAATCTGGGTTTTCTGCAAACCGGCGTTGATTAGGGCATCCATTCCCTCATTGAAGTAATAATAGTTTACCCCGGTATGGATAAGGGCCGCACCGAGCCCGGCGGAGAAATAGAAAAAAAGGAATTTGTTCCGGCCCCACATGCGTTCAAGGGGCGATCCAAATGCCCATAAGGCATACATATTAAAGAGGATATGGGTAAATCCCCCGTGCATAAACATATGCGTCACCAGCTGCCACAAACGGAAGTGTTCGTTTTGAGGAAAGTAGAGTGAAAACCATTGGTACATTTGTTCCCCATATAAACTGGTGGCAACAAAAAAGAGTACATTAATGATCAGCAAATGCTTTATAGCTTCTGTTATTCTACCCATTTATAAAAATTTTTTCTCTATATCGCCTTCCGATATGGTGACATAAATTGATTTGTTAAAGGGACTCAATCCGGATTCCTTGCAGGCAAACAGATCATTGACAAGTGCCAGCTGGGAGATGTTGTCCAATGATTCACCTGACTTAACTGCCAATGTTTTTGAAAGGGTTTTGGCCAGGACATCAGACTGTGAAAAACTCTCCCCCGGTAATTCATTCTGCACGTCCGATATCAGTTGGTCCAGGATAATGCCTACTTCGCTCTCCGGGACCAGTACGGGGACACCTGTTATGTGCATTACCTCCTTGTCCAATTCCCCAAAAACAAAACCCAGGCTTGTAAGGTTGTCCTGTATGTCACGTATAATTTCGAGTTCAGAAGCTGTAAAGGAGAGGGTCAGTGGAAAAAGCAACTGCTGACTTACGGTATCCTTAACGGTGATGATGCGTAAAAAGCGTTCATAAAGAATTCGTTGATGCGCCCTCGACTGATGAATTATGAGCATCCCTGACTTTATGGTGGTCAGTATATATTTCCGTCCCAGCTGCAGCGAGGAAATAACGGATTCTTCCGGTTCAGCGTGGCCCTCAAATATGGAACTGGTCAGGACTTCCTGTTCTATGCCATCACGTTGCGACAACGTCTCGGTTTCCAGGGATTGAAGCCCCTTGTACATCCGTTCCCAGGCACCCGGATACAGGGAGCCTGCAGGGGTTTGTGTGCGAAGCCCCCCCCCATTTTTAAACGGGTTGAATGCAGCATCCACGCTCACGTGGGGCTGGCTGGCTTCCTTTTGCCGGTACGCATAGGGGGTATCAAGGTTCTGATCATGTTCAAAATCCAGGACAGGAGCTACACTGAATTGACCCAGGCTATGTTTGACGGTAGACCGCAGGATCGCATAAAGCGTTTGTTCATCATCAAATTTTATTTCGGTCTTGGTTGGATGAATATTGATATCTATGGACGACGGGGCCACTTCGAGGTTCAGGAAATACCCGGGAAAGCATTCGGGTTTCAGTAATCCCTCAAAAGCACTGGCTACGGCATGATGGAGGTACGGGCTTTTAATAAAGCGATGGTTGACGAAAAAAAACTGTTCCCCGCGGCTCTTTTTTGCAAATTCCGGCTTACAGATAAACCCGTTGATCCTGACCACCTGGGTTTCCTCACTGACGGGGACCAGCTTTTCATTGGTCTTTCCCCCGAACAGATGAACGATCCGTTTTCTGAAATTACCTGCAGGGAGGGCCACCAGCTCACTACCGTTGGTAAAGAAGTGAAACGCTACGCCCGGATGAGCCAGGGCAACCCGATGGAATTCATCCGTGATATGCCGGAGTTCTACCTGGTTCGATTTCAGGAAATTCCGGCGGGCAGGGATATTGAAAAAAAGGTGTTTAACGGAAACCGATGTTCCTTCCGGGGATGCGGTAACTTCCTGCGAAACCACCTTGCTCCCTTCAATTTTCAGCAGTGTCCCCAACTCCTCCTGGCCGTGTCTTGTTTGCATTTCAACATGTGAAATGGCCGCGATGGCCGCTAACGCCTCCCCCCGGAATCCTTTGGTATCTAACTGGAAAAGGTCTTCGGCACTTCTGATCTTGGATGTAGCATGGCGTTCAAAACTAAGCCTGGCATCGGTAGGGCTCATGCCTATCCCGTCATCAACGACCTGGATGAGTGACTTCCCGCCATCCTTTATAATCAATTTGACGGTTGACGCCCTGGCATCAATTGCATTCTCCAGCAATTCCTTTACAACCGAAGCAGGCCGCTGTACAACTTCTCCTGCGGCAATCTGGTTGGCTACATGATCTGGCAACAATTGGATAATATCTGCCATTATTGCGAATAGAATATGGATAGATCAAAATCTATGATATAAAGGAATAATAGCAGGAGAATTGCAATAATGATCAGCATTCTAATTTTTAAATTCCGGTCCCCCTTCCTTCGGGTGTCCGCCAGGGCTCCGGTTATTTTGCTTTTCAGACCTCCGGGGGAATTGGCAGTGCTGCGGTATCTATCAAGTTTACGTTCAATTTTATAGGGGTTTCCCTTCCCTTGGTCATCGTAATAACGTGGTGAATAATTGTATTTCTTGTTCTTTCGTAATCTTGTAAATTTTCCCATAACACCGTGATTTCAAAGTTACTTAAAATCAAAAAAAATGCCGGGGTATACTTGCCAAAAATTGTTAACAGTAAGGCCGTTTACCGGCCGGAACCTGCTAAAAATGGCAAGGTATGATTCACAGGGTGGCCATCCTGATAGCTGCAATCGCTGCTTCGGTCCCCTTGTTGCCATGTTTGCCACCGCTGCGGTCCCTGGCTTGCTGGATGGTATCATCCGTTAGCACACAGAAGATTACCGGGACATTCAAATTTACATTTAAATCCTTGATTCCCTGGGAGGTGGCGTTGCAGACATAGTGGAAGTGGTCTGTTTCTCCCTTAATAACGCTCCCGATAGCGATGGCAGCATCAATTGTATGGTCTGATATCAGTTTTTTACACCCGAAGATCAATTCAAAACTCCCGGGGACATCCCAGCGGATGATCTGGTCTGCCTTCGCGCCACAGGCCAACAGGGTTTCATGGGCTCCCTGGTAAAGGCTTTCTGTGATTTCCGCGTTCCATTCGGAGACTACGATCCCGAAACGGAGACCTTCGGCACTGGGGATCTTGGTGTTGTCGTATTGAGACAGGTTCTTGTTTGCAGTAGCCATCTTATTTCCCGCTTTTCACCATCCCGATGAAAACATCAATGGTCTGGGCCTCTTCTGAGTCAGGGAACTCATCTTTGATACGCTGGAAAAATTCCAGTGCTTTATCCTGCTGATCCAGTTCCATGGCAGTGACCCCGGCCTTGAACAGGAACCTGGGGGTTGTATAATTATTCGTGTTATGCGCTATTGCCTTTTCATAGTAACCCAATGCATCCGCTGGTTGCCCCAACTGCATAAATGCATCACCAATACCCCCTAATGCCAGCGGACCGGACATCTCTTCATCCGTGGAAAATTCTTCCAGGTAGCGTATAGCCTCATCGTATTGTTGCATATTCAGGTAGGCCATCCCGGCTGAGTATGCAGCCAGATTCGCAGCCTTAGTGCCTTTGTACTCATCAAGGATATCCAGGAATCCATATTTGCCTTCTGCACCGTTTAATGCCAGGTTGTATAATGAATCCTTTTCTGTGGTACTGTTAAGGGCCTGGTCAAAGTATTGCTGGGGATAAAACATTTCGTTAGCCGCACTTGCCTCTTTTGGTTTCAAAATGAATTGGTTATATGCCAGGTACCCCAGTATTCCAACAGCGATAACCACTATGACGCCCAGTATATAATTCTGGTTACGCGCAACCCATTGTTCAGAACGGGATGCACTCTCATCCAGGGTGCTAAAAACCTCAGCCGTCGTACTTCCCTGCTCGCTAAGCTCCCTGCCTTCAGCTTTATTTTTTGGTTTGAATCCCCTCTTTTTATATGTTGCCATTTTGAATTTTATTCGTGGCGCAAAAATAAAGTTTTTATCCAAAACCCAAGGGTAATTTATTCGTTATTTTTCGATATTTTGCACCCCTTTTAGCCATATTCAAAGAACCCTTGCATGTTACTCAAGAAATTATCCCTGATCAACTATAAAAATTTCGGATCACAGGATTTTGTTTTCGATACCAAAATAAACTGCCTGGTGGGGGATAATGGAATTGGTAAAACCAATGTCCTGGATGCAATTTACCACCTGTCCTTTGGAAAAAGCTACTTCAATCCGCTGGCATCCCAGAATATTAAACATGGAGAGGATTTTTTTGTGGTCGAAGGCCATTTCGAGCACCACGACAGGGAAGAAAAAATAGTTTGCAGCCTGAAGCGGGGGATGAAGAAAATGATCAAACGCAATGGAAAGGCGTATGACAAATTATCAGACCACATAGGACTCTTACCCCTGGTGATCATCTCCCCTGCCGACCGGGATTTGATTATTGAGGGCAGTGAAACACGCCGAAAATTCATGGATGGGGTGATCAGCCAGTCCAACCCGGATTACCTGCAGGCACTGATCAGGTACAACAAGGTGCTCGCACAACGGAATGCACTTTTAAAATACTTTGGTGTCAACCAGACTTTTAACCCCACCACCATTTCGGTATATAACGAACAACTGGCAACCTATGGCACCCTTATTCACCGGGAACGTGTGGGGTTCATCAAAGAATTCATTACTATTTTTAAAGAGCAATACAGCGCCATTACAGGACTTGCTGAATCAGTGGGGTTGCAATATGAGAGCCAATTGTCCGACAACAACCTCCTGGAGCTTCTGGAAAAGAATCTGGACAAGGACAGGGCGTTGCAATATACAAATACCGGGATACATAAAGACGACCTCAGTTTTGAAATTGAAGGGCATCCTATCAAAAAGTTCGGTAGCCAGGGACAGCAAAAATCATTTTTGATCGCCTTGAAATTTGCACAGTTCCACCTTATCAAAAAGCAGGTTAAAACCCTCCCTGTTCTTTTACTGGACGATATCTTTGACAAATTGGACGAGAAAAGGGTATCCCACATCATCAGCCTGGTGGATGATGCTAATTTTGGGCAGATCTTTATCAGCGATACGCATGCAGAGCGTACTGAAAATGTGGTAAAATCAATCCATCAATCCTATAAAATCATTAAATTGTAGCATGGGCAGATGGGCATTATGGGCTATGGTGATAATCTTTGCAGGATGCGCACAATCTATCGCCCCGGAAGATCTGGAAAAGTTAAACGGATATTGGGAAATTGAAAAGGTGACTTTCCCCGATGGCGGCACAAAGGAGTATTCCGTTAATACTACCATAGACTATATAAGTATTACGAGTTCCAAAGGGTACCGTAAAAAAGTTAACCCAAAATTAGATGGTACCTTCGAAACCTCCGGCGATGCAACGGAATTTACCATCTCAAAGGAGGGCGGTAGTTTCATAATGAAATATGAAAACAGTTTGAGCTCCTGGTCTGAAAAGATTGAACGGCTCTCAGAAACTAATTTCAGTGTAATGAACGAGGACACAATTATATATCATTACAGGCGATTTGAACCTTTTACAACGAAGTGATGGTAAAGCGGAAAAAGAATAACCTCTCCCTTGGAGAAGCCCTGGAAGAATTTATTGCCACCAATAAATTACAAACAGGGATAGACAAGGTTAATGTCAGGGATGCCTGGAAAAAGCTGATGGGAAACGGGGTAAACAACTACACATCGGCTGTTGAACTAAAACAGGATATCCTGTTTATTTCCCTGACTTCTTCTGTATTGCGGGAAGAACTCAGTCATGGCAAATCCAAAATAATTGCACTGCTCAATGAGGAATTGGGGAAAGACCTGATCAAAAAAATTGTGCTGCGATAGAAGAAACCCAAAGGAATCCGGCTACCTGAGTGGTCTTTTTTGTTCAGGAGTACTTAATAAACTTCCCTGCCGGCAAAATGGAAAGCGCCTTCCAGAGCGGCATTCTCATCGCTATCCGATCCATGTACTGCGTTTTCACCAATATCTTTGGCATACAATTTCCGGATGGTACCTTCAGCGGCTTCCGCCGGATTGGTAGCCCCGATCAATGCCCTGAAATCCTCAACGGCATTTTCTTTCTCCAGGATGGCAGAAACAATCGGGCCACGGGTCATGAAGTCCACCAACTCACCAAAAAATGGCCGTTCCCGGTGAATCGCATAAAACTCCCGTGCATCCCTCTGGCTCAATTGGGTATATTTAAGCGCTACGATCTTAAATCCGGCTGCAGTTATCTTTTCCAGGATAGCACCTGTATGGCCATTTTCAACTGCATCGGGCTTTATCATTGTGAAAGTTCTGTTTCCTGTCATTTTAAAAAATTTTCGGCAAAAATACATTTTCTAATGGCAACCCACAACATTATTAGGAAACCTGGCATCTCAAAAAATTTGGTCTGGGAATTCAGCTTCCGGTTGTGACTATGTCGGCAAGGACGCTGTAGCGCCCCGAACCTGCCCTTGGAAAAATGATCAAAGCCCTTACAACTGCTCGAATATTGTGCCATGGGATAGCTACAGAACAATGATTATTGTATATTTGCGCGCATGAATTTAGAGGATGTAACCGCTTTGGAATCCCTTTTGTCTACCCGACAGAAAATTGTGATCGTACCGCATAAAAATCCAGATGGTGATGCCATAGGCTCTTCCTTGGCCCTGTGCCATTACCTGAATGCCGTTGGACACGATGCTGTAGTGATATCCCCGAATGATTATCCAAAATTTTTAAAATGGATGCCGGGCACCCTGCAAATCCTGAATTATGAAAAGGAGAATAACCATGCCGTTGAATTGATTAAAAATTCGACCCTTTTTTTTACGCTCGATTTTAACCAACTGAACCGATCCGGGCAGATGCATGCATGTTTAGAGGAAACGGAGGCTCCTATTGTAATGATCGACCACCACCAGGCACCTGCGGAATATGCAGCCATTTCCTATTCGGATGTCGCAATGAGCTCCACGAGTGAAATGGTCTATACGGTAATAGAAGCCCTGGGGGATCAGGATAAGATAACCCCGGAGATCGCTAATTGCCTCTATGCCGGTATACTCACGGATACCGGGTCCTTTAAGTATGCCACCACCAGCAGCAGAACGCACCTTGTAGTCGCTGACCTTATTGACAAAGGGGCCGATAATACGGAAATACATCACAACATTTATGATACCAACAGTCCGGAGCGCTTGCGGCTGTTGGGCTGCGCCCTCCGCAATATGGTAATCCTGCCGGAGTTCAGTACGGCATACACTTCCCTGAGCCAGGACGAGCTGGATGCACATAACTTTAAAAAAGGCGACACGGAAGGCTTTGTAAATTATGGCCTTACGCTCGAAGGGATACGGTTTGCTGCTATTTTTATCGAGAACAGGGAGGAAGGGATCATAAAGATCTCATTCCGGTCTGAAGGGGATTTTTCAGTAAATGACTTTGCCAGGTCTCACTTTGAGGGGGGCGGGCATATCAATGCTGCAGGAGGCAAAAGCGACCTTTCACTCCCGGAAACTACCTCCAGGTTTGAATCCCTCTTACCCGACTACAAAACCAGCTTAACCCCATGAAGCTTCCATTTTCCTTGCTATTGATTGTCGTGCTGAGCCTCACTGCCTGTGAAGGCCCGGAACCCAGGCGGCCCGTACAGGTTAAGACCGGTAGTTTTATGAAGCAGTCAGCCGAAAGGAATAAACAACTGCTCGCAGCAGAAGAACAGGAAATTCAATCCATCATTTCAAAAGATTCCATCCATACCTATCAGCATACCGCCAGCGGTTCCTGGTATTATTATGAGGCGAAGGCAGATGGGGACGCTCCTACACCGGAGACGGGTGACCTTGTAACCCTGAACTATGCCTTGCTCAACTTCCGTAATGACACGATCTATGGTATGGAAGATATTGGTGAAATACAGTACAAGGTAGATAAACAGGAAGTATTTCCGGGCATCCGCAACAGTATTAAACTTATAAGGGAAAAGGAAACCGCGGTCTTTCTGCTCCCTTCCTCACTCGCCTATGGCTACCATGGAGACAACAACAAAATAGGGGCCAATGAGCCTCTTAAAATGGTGATAACCATCCTGAGTATTGAGAAAGATCAGGATGAGGATTAAACTATAATAAAATTCGATCTAACAATAAATTGATAAAACAAAAATGAAAATACAACACGTACTTATCCTGGCAACCATCGCCCTGTTCTTTAATTGCAAATCGAGCAAGTTTACAGATCTGGGGGATGGTATCTATGCAGATATTGAAACAAATAAGGGAGACATCGTCGTTCAACTGGAATATGAAAAAACACCGGTAACAGTGGCAAATTTCATATCCCTGGCCGAAGGTTCCAGTCCGTTTGTCAGCGAGCAATATAAAGGGAAAAAATACTATGACGGGATATTGTTCCACCGTATCATGAAGGATTTTATGATCCAGGGCGGTGATCCAACGGCCACGGGCAGCGGGAACCCGGGTTACAGGTTTAAGGATGAGTTTAACGATAGCCTGCGCCACGACAAGGCCGGCATCCTTTCTATGGCCAATGCAGGTCCTAAAACCAATGGCAGCCAGTTTTTTATTACCCACAAGGAAACCCCTTTTCTCGATGGAAAACACACTGTTTTCGGAGAGGTAGTTTCCGGGATGGATGTGGTGGATTCCATCGCGAATGTACCAACTTCACAGGAAGCCCAGACAAAAGACCGGCCAATTAAAGATGTGGTCATCAATACCGTTGAGATCATTCGCATCGGCAAGCAGGCCAAGCAATTTGATGCCCCCCAGATCATGACGGATTACTTTACCGGCGAAAAGGCGAAAATTGCTGAAATGCAGGAAATGAAGGCCAATTTTATCAATGAACTGAGCCAGCAGGCAGCGGCTGCCGATTCACTGGCTTCCGGCCTGAGAATTTTTACACTCCAGGAAGGACAGGGAGACCAGCCAAAGATCGGACAGAAAGTATGGGTGGAATATGCAGGATGGCTGTCCGACGGCACCCTTTTTGATACTACCGATAAGGATCTGGCGGAGGCATTTGGCAAACTTGATGAGATCAATGCCATTCACGGCGGGGACTTTTCCCCTTCCATGATGGATTACACGCCCGAATCCAGGCTGATTTCCGGCTTCCGTGAGGGACTCCTAAAAATGAAAGTCGGGGATAAAGTACGCCTCTTTATACCTTCCCATCTGGGCTTTGGCCCACAGGGCGGAGGTCCAATCCCTCCCAATTCTGATTTGATCTTTGATATTGAGATTACGGGCATAGCCCAGTAAAACCCTGTCCGGGTGCGGTAAATTACCATCCCGGATACAGTAGTGTCCCTGGGGCGACCTGATCCGGAATTAAAAACCCCTCCTAATTATACAGGAGGGGTAATACTAACGGTTTTCAAATACGTCTTTTAGGGTTATAAATGGAATCTGCCAAATCAACCTCGAGGGTGTGACATCACATATTAGGATTCCAGTTCTGAGATTTTAGTTTTACCGTAGCCTTTAAAATATCCTTTTGCGAAATTTGACCCACCAGCTGCCCATTTTCAACAATAGGGAAGCGGCGCCTTTTTTCCAGTAAAAATTTATTGGCGGCATCAAAGATATTCATATTTCCGTCGATGGTCTCCACATTCCTGACCATTCGCTGTTCTATCCTGTTTACATCCATCGGCATATTGTAATAACGGCTCTCACTAATATGCTTGATACAGTCCCCTTCCGAGATCATCCCGATCAATTCATTCTTCTCATTGACTACGGGGCCACCGGAAATCTTGTACTTTATAATTGCTTCTATCACCTCTTCTATCGATTGATCCGGTCGGAAGGTGATCAATTTCCGTGTCATATAATCACTAACCTTTAAGGGAACTTCATCCTTGGTTTGTGGCTTCCTGGGCCCCTGAAAACTCTTGATTCCCATAACACCTGATTTAGATACCCTACTAAAGTTATTGAAAATTAGAGAGTAAACCTAAAAACAACCGCAAAAAAGCGTCCGCCCAGTCGTGAAGGGGGCCTTGTACCCTTGCAAGCAAACAGTGAGGGAGGCTCAGAACCGGAATCTGACACCCAGAACAAGGACCTGATCGAGCCGGTTGACACTGATAGTAGGTACCGGGTGGTGAACAGTCGGATTTTGTTTTTCGACCTGGTTCTGCCGTTGTATCCTTCTTTTTGATGCAAGGGTACCTATCCCATAGCCTATGAGCAATGCGAGGGGATAATCAGAAGCCCAGTGAACTTTGCTGCTCATCATTTCAAACGCCATGATGCCCATCAAACCATACCCTACAGGCTTTATCCATTTAATTTCCGGGTAATTGGCAGCGATGACCGTTATGGTTGCCATAAAGGTGGCAAGGTGTCCGGAAGGCATGGCATCATAGTTCGAGGTCCTTCTCTGGTATTCCCCGATACCGGGAAAGGGCCGCCAATGCCCCCCCGGGTGGCCGCTTTCCATTGCAGGCCCCGGGCTTTGCCTCCCGCTCATTCGCTTGATGGCCTGGGTTATGACCCCCACCGACAATAATACTTCGACGAGTTCACTGGAGGTATTCAGTGCCCTGTAATCACTTTTGATACTCCCCAAAGTATAGAAAAAACCGCTCAACAGGAGGGTGGTACCACCGTTCCCGATATAATATACTGCAGAATTGATATCATTGGGGATAACCCTCAGTGGTCCTATGTTTCCGTAAGAATGCCCTGCATCGAAATTAAAATTGGAACCCAGCTGTATGGAGGCATCTACGAGTTGTTGATCAATTGGGATCAGGAGCAGCGTGGCTCCCAAGGCTGCACCGCTCCAGGCAATATTTCCCGGCTGTATGCTGTTCAGACCAAATTCTGCGATGTCGCCTGGGATAAATTTGATCATATCAAAGAACCCTGGTTTCTCATAACCATAGGTTATTGAATCCGAAATACGGTAATACTGTATCGCTCCAGCCGTCCTTTCAATTGATTGTGCTACACTACATAGCGGAACCAGGGGTAACAGCATGCATAGGCAACATAACGCACTGAAACTTTTGTTTGCTGTTATTTCCATATACGGGTTACTTGAAAATGGACTGGTTATAACCATCAGCACTGCAGATGGCTGTCTGTCATATAGGTACCTCCAAAGGGATACTGTGTTAAAACTTATAGTTAACCCCTATTAGGTACTCCCCGTTCCCGTTTTGAAAGGACAATTCAAAATGTTCTTTCATATAAGGGGTGGTCAATAAATAGGCGCTCCCGATACCCACAACGATCCCTCCGAGTACATCCCAGCCATCATGCCGGTCATTGATGCCTTCGAGCCGGCTGTAGGCCACAAAACCGGCGAGGGCGTAGGCAGGTCCCCCGTATGCCCACCCGTAACGGCGCTGCATAAAAGCAGCCCCCTGGAAGGCCATGGAAGTATGGCCGGATGGAAAGGCATGGCCATCCAAACGGCCTTCCGGCCTGGGTTTATTGATCGCATATTTCAGTATCCAGGTAGTGGTAAGGTTGGCGCCCAGGGATTTGGAAAATTGCCAGAACCCTTCACCGTCACCATTGGCAATGATGGCAACAAGGGAGGCCGCAGCCGGGGCATATTGGACATAGTCCCCCGCCCTTTCAATCGAGGTTTCAAGTGCAATTTCCTGAGGGGAGGTAATTTCCTGTGCTCCCGCTTGTTGCAAGATCAGGAAAGTACAGCAGATCACGAGGTTTTTCATATCGGTTGTAGTTTACTGAAAGTGATTCAAACAATGTTGCAATCTTTTTTTTAGACCAGGTCATATCCATTATGTTTCATTTCCGTAGCTCTTCAAAATGGCTATCCGGCCTATTCCCCGGCGATCCGCATGCGTATTTAAAAGTCTTTCTTTATTCCGCCGGCAGCGTTGTTATTTAGAACTGAAACTGGAATCCCAAAAGAAACTCCCCCTTGCCACCCCGAAACGTCAGGGCCATATGTTCCTGCTGGTACGGGGTAGTAAACAGGTAGGTACTGCCTATCCCAATGACAGCCCCCGCCAGCACATCCCAGGTATCATGTCTTTGTGCGTTCACACGGCTATACCCGGTAAAGCCTGCAAGGGCATACATTGGAAGGCCGTATTTCCAGCCATACCGACGCTGTACAAAGGATGCTGCCTGAAAGGTAGTTGAGGTATGGCCAGAGGGAAATGCCCTTGTACCATTATCATACGGCCTGTTTTTGTCCGTCGCGAATTTGAGCCCCAAAGTAACACCCTGATTGATAAAAAACCCTTTGGTAAACTGCCGGGTACCAACGCGGTCATCCTTAATGATCGTCGATCCCAGAGCCAGCGTGGGCAAGGTAAAAAGAAGTACATCCCCGGCCGTTTCAATTCCTTTGCTTTGGGCCGGGCATTTTGATATTCCCAGAAGCAGCAACAACAGGATGATCGCCAGTTTCCTTCCTAAAGGGTAAAAGCAGCTCCATTTGCTGTATTTAAGCAATTTGAACATAGGCATTAAATTAAGGACAGATATGATTCAAGTAGTTTTTACCGCATCCGGTGGTGATTATTTGTAACTAAAGCTACTATAAAATTCTAAAGATAATTTAAAGCGTACTTGTTTTGTGGGGGCCCGTTCCCCCGGAATCAATACTTTCAGGGATACCTCCAGGATGCGGATGCCTACATCCCGCGTATGTATCGGACGGTATTCCCCATCAACCTGGGTGCCTCCTATTTTCTTTTTCTTACTGATGAGTTGAAGCGCATCTGTTGGAATGATCATAAAGTGAACTATTTTCAAGGTGTGGGTAGTTTAATCATTAATCCCTGGTGGTTATAGAGATAATCAGCCACCTGGTAGTTGGCGATGGCGCTTTCCAGTTGTTGAGAATCCATTGGTTCAACCTTCAGGCTGTTATCTTCCCGGTCCCAAAGGTAGAAATTAGCCATTTTCTGATCCCCCAGTACCACCAGGCTGTCCCCCTGCAACAATCCCAGTTTCCTGTAATTTCCAATAAAGGCCCTTCCGTCGCTTCGCTTCATTTTCAGGATATCGCATCCAAAGAGGTTGCTGGTATATTCCCAGTCCAGGGCTCCAAAAAGGGTTGGGAAAATATCTATTTGGGAACATAATTTGTCAACCTTTTGGGGAGTCGTTTTGGGCAGGTTATAAATGATGGCAGGGATGTGGAAATTCTGCACGTCCAATTCCCAGCGCCCGGCACTATTGGCACAATGGTCACTCATGATCACGAATACCGTATTGGCGAACCAGGGTTTGGTACGCGCCTGTCTCAAGAACTGACCTATGGCATAATCGGTGTAGCGCACTGCCCCTTGCCGCCCGGTACCCGAAGGAATATTGATTTTACCTTCCGGATAGGTGTACGGCTTATGATTGGAGGTGGTCATCACAAAATCGAAAAACAAGGTTCCTGCCTCATGGGCCTTGTCTGCCTCCCGGATCACTTTATTGTAAATATCCTCATCACAGACGCCCCAGGCATTTTCAAAGGTGACTTCATCATCCCCGATCAGCGTCCTTGTCGTTTCGATCTGTTTATCCAACAGTATACCCCGGCCCCTGTCAATAATATTAAAACCATTTCCACCAAAAAAGGAATTCATGTTGTCAAAATAACCATCGCCTCCATAAAAGAAATTGCGTTGATATCCTTTTATTTTGAAGATTTCCCCGATGGTAAACAGGCCGGTATTCTGCAACCGTTTAACGATGCTCATGCCGGGAGTAGGTGGAATGGACAGGGTAATGGCTTCCATCCCCCGTACCGTGCGGGTTCCGGTAGCAAACATCCTGGTAAAAAAGAGGCTTTCATTCGCGAGGGAGTCCAGGTTGGGGGTAAGGTCATCCTTCCCGCCAAACGATGTAAGGAACTGTCCGCTCAGACTTTCTACACATATTAAAACCACGTTGGGCCGCAATTCCGGTCCGGCACTGTCCGGCGCATGGACCGTCCGCAGTATATGTTTCGCGGAAGGGCTGAGGAATTTGTCCCCGTTGGCGATAAATGGCTGTTTTACCTTTTCCATGGCCTGGTCCTGGGGAAGGGTCCTGTAAAATTCCGGGTATGCCAGTTCATTGTTACGGAAGGCTGAGAAGAAGGAGTAAATACCTGCTTTTGACAATTCGCTGTTATACCGGTTCTCCGACCATTCGGCCTGGTCATTGGTAATGAAAAACCCAAAAACACAAGGAATCGCAAACCAGGGAAATGCCGCAACCGCCCTGGTTTTTAATGAAGTTTCCGCTGTAAAGACCTGCCTGAAAAAATCCTTTTTCCAAAATATAAACAGGAACAACCCTACCAGGGCCATCACCCCCGAAAGGAGGATAGGCAAGGGATATGATTCATTGATATTACGTACCACTTCATAGGTGTAGACAAGGTAATCCACCGCGATGAAATTGAACCGCCTCCGGAACTCGTCCCAAAAGGTTATCTCCGCAAAGAATGAAAAGAATACGATCGTGAGGGAGAGGAACAAACCGGACCAATGGAATATTTTATCCAACAGGCTGCCAAACCATTTCCTGGGAAAGAGCAATAAATACAGGATATAGGGAATAATAAAGAAGGAGACCGTGCCCAGGTCAAAGAAAAAACCGGTAAGGAACGTACGTGCTAAGGTAATAACATTGGTATCGGTTTCGGAATAGTCCCAAACCAGCAACACTAACCGGACCATAAAGGAAAACGCCAAAAACAGGTATACAAATGCGCGAAGAATCGCAAATCTTTTCGGGAATAATTTGAACCACATGGTTTTGTACCTTCTGTATAGTCAAATATACCTGTGGAATCTAAAGTAATCTTAAAGCTATCCTGCTGTAAATACTCCTAAAAAAAATGGCCGCAACACAAATTTGTTGCGGCCAGATGCAGGAAGGGTCACTGCGGGGGGAATTTACCACTTCCTGACTTCTTTCTTTATTTGCGTGCTATCAATACCCTGTGATTTCCCGGATCTTTGCAAAGAATTCCTGCTTCCTCTGGGAATTAATCCCCCAATCAACGGGTACGCTCTGATACCCCTGCTCATATCCTTCCCCTTCCCGCCGGAAATCAAAGAATCCCCACGATACATAATCACCAATAGCCGTTACCAGGTTATTGGATGCCTCATTGAAATTATAATGATCATCCTCATTGATCAGGATGGGTTTGTTGTTATACCCGGATACGTTTTTGGTGGCAGCAATAAAACTGGTCATCTTGGATGCCTGGCGAACACCGTTTCCATGTAGCAGTACGTAATCCGAAGCCTGGACCACCTCGCTGTTGGGCACCACACCTCCTGTAAAACTAGCACTCACCAGCAACCGCCGGGAACCATTTTGCGTCTGCTGCACCCTTCGGATAAGTTCCGCAACCCTGTTGGGTCCGAGGATATCGTGGTCATATAGATAATTACATTCATTATTGATCTCTACCAGGATATTTTCATATCCCTTTTTCAGGATCCAGTTGGTTATATTGTCCACCGCTTTAATGACGGCAGCTTCATCTTCCAGAATTTCATCCTGTCCAAAGTAGAAATATCCAAGTATGACAACCATTCCCAGATCGTCTGCCTTATTAAGAATGCGTTCCAGGCGAGCCATATACGCAGGCCGTAAGCCTCCTTTCTCATCAAAAGCAGAATTGATCCACCCTTTATTTCCATAACCGGTAGGGCTACCACCCTGCAGGTTCAGGGTAAAGGCAAGCAATCCGTTTTGCTTCCATTCCGGCATCGAATTAACAAACTCGTTGGTATTCCGGTCCGGATCCCACTTTCTGGTATCGGGATATACAAAACCTCCGGCAGTAGCAGGATTGAGATCGTCAAAAATTCCCTGGACCATCCTGGAATTCATCAGTAGGCCTTCAATTTTATTTCCCTGCCAAAACCGCCCTTCATAGGTAGGTTTCCCATTGATATAAAATTGATTATTCTGTATGGACACCTTTGTTTTACTACTTATTGGAGTGGGATTTTCCACAATGGCAGAGTCCACAATGGCAGAGTCCACAATGGCAGAGTCCACAATAGCAGAGTCCACGGCAACAGAATCAATGGCAGTAGAATCCACGGCCGGATCCTCCGCAATGGTATCCGATGGTTGGGTATTGACTATAGGGTCTTCAGAGCTTTGCTCAATGGGTATATCGGAGGGTATTATTTCATCTTTAGAACAGGCGAATGCCAGATAGAGGAAAAGGGTAATGATCATACTTCCTAGGGTACGTAGATAGGTTCTAGTTTTCATTTTGGGGGAACTTATAATTACTGATTTATTTTATCGGGTTTATTCTTATAGTTACTTTGGTTTAAGTGATTTATTTTGTTTCTGTGGTTAACTTACTTTCAATACGGGCTGTTTCTGGATTTAGCCGTAATAAAAGGTCTTTTTAAGTATATTTTATGATTTCCAGGACCAGGTTGATGCTATTTCATCAGGATATCAATCCTCCTCATCCCCATCTTCGGATGCCTGCTTCACTACTTTCCCGGTCCCGTCTATGGTTACTTCCAGCTCCTGCTTCCCTTTTTCCAGTTCAAACTCATAGAGAGAACCTTCATTTGATTCGGATATTTCCGCTTCTTCAACCGCATACCCGGGAAATTCACTTTTCAGGGCAGAGCTTACAAGAGCCGGGATAGCTGCCTGAACCAACAGGTGCTCGGTCTCTTTCCAGGTACCATCCTCCATGAAATTGGCTGAATATTCAATGCCATCCATTGTAAACTCCGCCTCCCATTCCGTATCTGATTCTTTGTCCCATTTTACTTTTTTGATCGTCGGAAATTTTTGGGAGAAAGCTTCCTTTACGGCACTGGGTGCATCATGCTGAATTCCAAATGCATATAAGCCTACCCCGGCTATTCCTGCCAGGGCGACAATGCTTAAAATTTGTAATTTTTTCATGTCTGATCATTATATTATACCGCAAAACTAGGGCATAAATCTAAAGATGCCTTCAAGAGAATCTTAAGGTATTTCCAATTAACAAAGCATTGGGATTGGGCTAAAGTGAAGCGTCCGGATACAAACGGTCATGGTTCAGCACTATGCGAAACATCCATTGCTCCCGCCTCTGAGTGATACATATCCCTGGTGACAAACCCGGCTTGTATGTTAAAATTTATATTTAAGCCCGAGTCGGATAACCTGGGTTTCAAAATAATTTTCATAGCGGGCAGCCACCCCATCGCTTATTATATTCTGGCGAATCCCGAAGGTATTGAAGATATCGGTCATATTGAGGTTTACCTCTCCCTTGTTACCCCACAGCCTCTTTTTAAATCCTATGTCCACTGCCGAACGGGACAATTCCTCTCCCTGGGGGATATTTCTCTTGGAGAAATAGGTCCCCGTAAGCTGAGCGGTCAGATCCCATGGAAGCACAAACTCCGTATTCAGCTTCGTATCCCAGGCCCCGGCAGTGGATTCGTCAATCGTAAACTGGCGTTCAAAGGGGAATAACAGCGTTCCCTGGTATACGGATATGGCATTGGTGTACCAATTGACACTGGATGAAACCTTAACGTTTTGGCTGACATCCTGACTAAAGAGAAATTCCACCCCGGTATTGGTTGCCGCGCCCGTATTTTGGTAGATCTTATTAACAATGTCATAGTCCGGATTGGAATTGTCAATACTGAATACCCTCATAAACTGGTCCCGGATCCTTCGGTGAAACAATGCCGAAAACAAAGAGCCTCCATCCCATGAATATTTGTGGGCCAGTTCAAAACCATTGGTAAACTGCGGTCTCAGGTAGGGATTTCCCACTTTTAATAATTCCGGGTCATCATATTTTGGGAATACCCGTAATTCCGGTTCCCCGGGCCGGTCTATCCTCCGGTTGTAAAAAAGCGAAATTTTGTTGTGTTCCTTTAGTTTAATCGTAAACCGGACATTGGGGAAAAGTTCCAGGTAGTTATAGGAATCGTCCGACGGATAATAGGCATTTACCGGGTCCAATTTATAAAAAACATCTGTTTGTTCGGCGCGTAACCCAGCTTCCACATCATAGCTTTCTTTTTCAAGCACATAGTTGAGATAGGCCGCATACAAGTCTTCTCCCCAATCCGAATAGGATCCCAGGTTGGGATATATTATGGAATTGTTCCCCGGCGTAATGGTATATTCAACGGGAAGCCTCCGGATGCGCAGCTGGGTTCCCAGTTCAATCCTTCCCGATTTTAAGGGGCGAACGTAATCACCGGAAATATTGGTGATATGTTCTACCGCCCGGATATTGGTCTTGTCCCGCCCCACCCGGATGGCGGAACTGTCATTGAGGGAATAGGTCTCGTCCTCCAGTCCCTGGGTATATAGCGCATTGAAAGTCAGCGTATGCCCTGTTTGATTGAATTGATGCCGGTAGTTGGCGGATGCATTGATATAGCGGGTAACTTCCTCTTCCTGCCATGTGTAGTACCTGTTGCGGTTCGCGGTATTCAGATCTATAAATGCCACCTGGGCCGTATCTATATGCTTCTCCCTGTCATACAATCCGGAAAGGATGAAGGTATTGTTTGCATCGATTTCAAAATCAATACCCCCGTGGATTATGGAGCGAAACTGCCGCCTGTTTTCCGGGACCTGGGAAATGATGTTCCGCCCGTCTGCATAATCCCGGGTGGTAAATTCATTATTGGGAAGGGCCTCCTGAAGGATGAATTCGGATTGCAGGAAATAATTTAAGGAACCTTTCTTGTAATTCAGGTTGAGCCCCGGGATCAATTTAGGGTTGATGCTGTAAGAACCCAGGTCTGTAGGGGTGTCGGCCTTTCGTTTTCCCAGGGCACCCAAACCCGTGGATAGGCTCACATCACCATTGAGCCCGGTTTGTTTTTCCTTCTTGTAAATAATATTCACTATGCCTGCGAAACCATTGGCGTCATATTTAGCGGAAGGGTTGTTGATGATCTCAATTTTTTCGATGTTGGCTGCCGGAATATTGCCGAGGCCTTTCTGGTTCCCAAACCCCGTAAGGCTGCTTTGTTTTCCATCGATGAGAACCACCACCTTATCACTACCCCGGAGGATGACCTTCCCATCCTGGTCAAAAGCGACCCCGGGCATGGTCTTCATGGCATCCAGTACAGACCCCCCGGCCTGAGCAATGGAATTGTCCAGGTTGAATGATTTTTTGTTCAGGTCGGAATTGGTCACCGCCTCCGTCCCTACCACTTCCACTTCCTGAAGATTTTCGGCTGCAGGAAAGAGGCCTATTTTGCCCAAATCAAATACCCGGTTCAAGCCCCCGGCCAGGAGGGTATGCTCCCTGGTGGCATAGCCCAAATATGTAAAATACAGTTGATACTTTCCCACGGGCAGCCCCTGCACCTCGAATCGCCCGTCCGCTTCGGTCATGGTACCGGTAAGTAGTTCGTTTGCGGAAAATGAATGCACGGCCACATTTGCGAATGGCAGTGGTTCCCCCGTGGTATCGTCCAATAACTGTCCGGTGATGGTAATCTCTTCCTGACAGTAAAGCAGGCCACAGGCAAACGTGAAAAGCAGTGTAAAAATGTAACTTTTTGAAGCATGTAAGCGCATAGTTGGGGGTATTTAAAATAATGGCAAAAATAACCAGGCAGTTCGCAATGAGGGTTTTTGCATGGTACGATTTTTATAGCGACCTGAAGTCAACCTTAAACAGATGGTAGCCTTCCTGGAAAATATAGGATATCTGAAATCCATAGAGATCACAGATCCGCTTGACAATGGCCAGGCCAAGTCCTGTGGATTTGCTCTCAGTTGATTCCTTATAGAACCGGTTGAAAAGGAACTCAGGTTTCCGGATCGCCTCCTTTCCTTTATTGGCAATTGACAGGGATCGTCCTCCGGACAGTATCTGGATCCCTCCATCTTTAACCCCGTATTTGATGGCGTTGGAAATTAAATTGGAGCACATTATTTCTGCCAGATAGGGATCCATTTCAACCAGGATCTCCTCACTGGGCTCGTAGGAAATGGGCGTGGTGGTCAATTCCCTGAAATTCTGAATGATCCCTTTGACCAATTCCGTGATGACAACGGTTTCGAGATGTGCGAATTGCTTATTCTCAATTTTGGTTATCAGGGTCAGTCTTTTGTTGAGTTGTGTGAGCCTTTTTATATCTTTCTGTATGGAGGTCAGCTGTTCATACTGCTCATTAGTGATATCATGCGTATTGATAATGTTTTCGATCTTCGCCTGGATAATTGCCAAAGGTGTCTGCATCTCATGGGACACATCTTCTGTAAACTGTTTCAGGTTCTCATAATCAGATCGCACCTTGTCTGTCAGGGTACGGATTTCCTGATTCAATTCGGAAAATTCAAGGATGTTGCTACTGGCCAGTGCAATTGGGGTCCTGGAATTCAATGAGAAATTTTTCATCCGCTCCAGGTTGTGGAAGAAAGGTTGCCAGATATTCTGGTTGTTCGATCGGCTGAAATATAAGAGAAAACTGAATACCAGCCCGATAATAATGATATAGGACAACACTATAGCGATAAGGATATCCTCAGATTCCACTACCAGTGTGCGCAGGGTAATCTTGTAATACCTGCCATTGATCTGTTTGTAGGTGCATAACTCCCGGAACAGTTCAATTTCATCCTGGGAAGGATCGTAGATGAGGGTATCTTTCAGAATCTCCCTTCCCATTTCGGAAACAGTATCAATTTCAATGACCGGTGGAAGCACGAACGGATTTTTATTTGCCAGCAACGCACTTTCAATGCGTGCTTCTGTTGAATACAGTTCCTCCTGCACCTCGGTCTGCAGCAAATTCCGAACATAGAAATACAGGGCCACAGTGCTGACCAGCATCAGCATGGCACTGATCCCCAATAAACTCATTGAGGTTTTACGAATTAACCTGACTTTCTTTTTATCTCCCGACAATAGCTATTCCTCCATAAATTTATAACCGCTCCCGTATGCCGTCTTTATATATTTTGCCCCTGCCGAGGTAAGTTTCCGCCGGAGGTTGTTGATATGGACATAAATAAAATCAAAATTATCCATAAGGTCACTGTGATCCCCCCAAAGATGTTCGGCAATGATCTCTTTTGAAAGCACCCTGTCCTTATTGGTAATGAAAAAAAGCAGCAAATCATATTCCTTTCGGGTAAGGGGAATCATTTTATCATTGGTATAGGCAGTCCTGGAGCGGGTATCAACTTTAATTTCATTGAAGACTATGGTTTCATCACCTCCGAACTTACCCCGGCGGAGGACAGCTTTGATCCTTGAGTTTAGCTCTGCCAGGTGGAAAGGTTTGGTAATATAATCATCTGCCCCCAGGTCCAGGCCTTCCAATTTATCCGTCAGGGAATTATTGGCGGAGATTATGATGACCCCGGCCTTTTTATTCTCTTCCTTTAAGATCCTGAGAACTTCCAGGCCGCTTCCGGTGATCAGGTTGATATCCAGGATAATGACATCGTAATCATAAAGGGAAACCTTATAGGCAGCATCCTTAAAATCCGAAGCAACTTCGCAAATATTTCCATCTCTTGCCAAATAAGTGCAAATGGACTGTTGTAAGGCTATTTCATCTTCCGCAACCAATATTTTCATCGGTAAAATATAATGGGTCTTCTGAATATTCGGTTTTTTTAAACCCTGGCAGGCCCGGATTTTGAGCGAGCTATCCTGAATTTCATTCGTATCCAACACTGTAAAACAGGGAAAGTTACGCTCAAAATCTAAAATAAATCTTAAGCTACTGTCCCTTGAACCATGCCTGCTTCTTATGCAGGAAACAGCTGACCACTATTTTTACCATTCCAATAATGTCCTTCATTTGGATGGCAGGCCAGGTAACGGGCTATTTTTTTATCCGTTTCATGATATCTTCAAGCATTTCAACCTGGATCTGCTGGATCTTTAATAATTCCTGTTGTTGGTGCATGATAAGGTGGTCTATCTTTTCGTGCAATGTCCGTATTTCCAACTCCGCCTTCAGGTTGACCATGTAGTCCGCACGGGCGCGTTCCCTGTCTTTTTCCTCCTGGCGGTTCTGGCTCATCATGATCACGGGCGCCTGCAGTGCTGCCAGGCAGGAAAGGATCAGGTTCAGCAAAATAAAGGGGTAGGGGTCAAAAGATTTGCCCGAAAGGTAAACAAGGTTAAAGGAAATCCAGAGTAAGATAAATATCCCGAACAGAATAATGAATTTCCAGCTGCCACCAAAGGAGGCAATTTTATCGGCCAGCCGCTGCCCATAGGTAAAAGGGGCCAGGGCGTTTTCCATATTCACCTTTGTGGCGAGGGATTCCTGGTCTGCAATGGTTTTCAGGACATCTTCTTCCAGGTGGGAGAGTTCCCCCACTTCCTCAACCAGGTACGCCGAAAGGTATTTTTGGCGATAAAGGTTGAGCTCTGTCAGCGAGATTAAACTCTTTCGAGTAAAGTTGGGATGATCTTTCAAAATCAACTCAAAAATTGAACTCCGGATCGTCCGGGCATATACCCGCTCACTTTCAGGGAATTCCTTTTTTGAAATGGCACTCACAAATTTTTTCATCCCGCATTTTTTAAGAACATTTAAAAATAGCGGATTATTGTCATTTCCCGAAGGTTGCCCATCCTTTATTGTACTATCTTTAATAGTGATTTGAGTCAAGGAATCTGTTGGTATGCCCAAAAAACTTAACCAATTAGCCGCTACGGCAATCTGTGGTAACGATATCAGTTCTTCCTGTTTGTATGTTTCTGCATTGGCAATTGTCTATGCCGGGCAATATGCCTGGGTTTCCCTGCTTATCGTGGCTGCTGTGCTATATCTTTTTCGCAGAATATATGGGGAAGTAGTCGGGGCCATCCCGCTGAATGGTGGTGCATATAATGCGCTGCTCAATACCACCAAAAAATCCACCGCTTCACTCGCTGCTTCCCTGACGGTTTTGTCCTATATGGCTACTGCTGTCATATCGGCCAGTGAAGCCATAAAGTATGCCAACAGCCTGCTGGGGTTTTTGCCGATTATCCTGGCCACCATTGGGTTGTTACTGCTATTTATGGGCATCGTTATCCTGGGTATCGGGGAATCTTCTGTTGTGGCCACTATCATTTTTATTTTTCACCTGTTTTCACTAATCCTCCTGTGTGGGTTTTGCACCTACTATTTTATTACAAATGGACTGGATACGCTGCTTTCCAATTTTGGGGAACCCATCGAAGGAAGTATACTTATGGCACTCTTTTTCGGATTTTCAGCTGCCATGCTGGGGATCAGTGGTTTTGAAAGTTCCGCAAATTATGTGGAAGAACAACAAAAAGGGGTTTTTCCTAAAACCCTGCGGAATATGTGGATCGTGGTTTCCATTTTCAATCCGCTTATTGCATTCCTTGCGTTGGCCATAATCCCCATAGGAGATGTCAACAGTAATCAGGATGCACTGCTTTCCCATATGGGGGAAGTGTCCTCCGGGAGATGGCTGTCTATTTTAATTGGGGTGGACGCTTCACTGGTATTGAGCGGGGCTGTCCTCACATCTTATGTTGGAGTTGGGGGTTTAATGGAACGTATGGCACTGGACAGGATATTGCCCAAATTTATTTTGAAACGAAATAAACGGGGAAGCCCCTACAGGATATATCTGCTGTTCTCCATCCTGTGTGCCTCCATCCTCCTGGTCACCCAGGGGACCCTTACAAAATTGGCTGGGGTGTATACCATAGCCTTTTTATCGGTTATGGTCCTATTCGGGATCGGTAATATGCTGCTCAAGATCAACAGGGCCCGGTTACCACGGCCTGAGCGCTCCAGCTGGCCTGCACTTATACTGGCAATTGTTGCAATCTGCCTGGCCCTTACCGGAAATATCCTCCTCAACCCCGCCTACCTGGGGATCTTTATGGAATATCTCATCCCCACGCTGCTGATAGTGGGCTTTATGCTCTATCGTATACCTATCCTGAAAGCCGTGCTACATTTTTTACATACCCTGACCCCAAAAAGGGGTACGTTTTTTTATGATTTGAACCGACGGATCGAAATTGCCATAAATAGGATCAATGCCCAGGAGTTTGTATTTTTTACCAACCATGATGATGTAGCCATACTGAACCGTGTTATGCTCTATATAATTTCCAATGAGAATACCCGGAAATTAAAAATCGTTGCTGTATTGGACGGCGATGAAAAGGTCTCCCCAAACCTCAAACGGGATGTGGATACCTTAGACCGGGCCTACCCAGGCATCCGGATTGAGTTCATAGAAGAACCCGGTGTATTCGGGCCTGAAAAGATAAAAGAACTGTCCAAACGCTGGCATATCCCGGCAAATTTTATGTTTATAGGATCCCCCGGTGAGCAATTTCCATACCGGGTACAGGAATTGGGGGAAGTCCGATTGATCCTGTAATAACGTACCCGTCCCGATGGCTATGGAACCGGATCCGGTTACGGCAGTCCAGAAAATGATGCCTAGCCCAATCTGATTGAGTTCACAATAGGAGTCAGCCGGCACAAAGGGCAGCGAAGGCCTCATCCGGGAAACCGGTAAGGACGTCAGTTATACAACCGGAATTTTTGAATGTGCTTCCCGGAGATCCAAGGCTCAGTTGATTTCCTGTATCAAGTTGGCCACTAAAGCCGTCCAGCCTGTCTGGTGTGAAGCGCCCAAACCCCTGCCGTCTTCCCCGTGAAAGTATTCATAGAATAGAATGAGGTTTTTGAAATGTTCATCCTTATACGCATCCTGGTTTTGCTGGTGGACAGGTCTGTTGCCATCCGCATCCGGTTCAAAAATCCCTATCAGCCGCCTGCACAGCTGTTCACTGATATCGTTCAAAGACAACATTTGGGTGCTTCCCGTAGGGAATGAAAATTTAAAGTCATTCCCGAAATAGGAGTGATATTCCCGGAGGGAATGCAGGAACAGATAGTTCATAGGCATCCAGATCGGGCCCCGCCAGTTCGAATTACCGCCAAATAGTCCCGTGGTGGACTCTCCGGGTTCATAATCAATGCTATACCCGGTACCCATGATGTCAATGGTGTAAGGATCTTCATGAATTTTCGATAGGGACCGGATACCAAAGTCGGATAAGAATTCCTCCTCTTGCAGGACGCTTTCCATCAAAACCTCCAGCCGGTATTTCGGTACCAGGGACAACAACACATCCTTGCCCGGGGAATACTCTTCCATCACCTGATATTTAATGGTATCTATCCTGTGTCTGCGCAACCATTCCATGCTTCGCCTGAACCTTGGCAATCTTTCCAGGCACTCCTTTTTAATATTCAACACCGCAATAAGGGATAACAGCCCCGAAATGGACCGGACTTTAATATAGAAAGACTCCCCGTCAGGAAGGATGAGTTTATCGTAGAAAAATCCGTCCTTTTCATCCCACGCACCTTTATATTCCTCACTTATCTGATTGAGGGCCTCAGCAATGAACACGAAATGACCGAAATATTTAATGGCCATATCTTCAAACGCCTCATCTACCATGGCAATTTCCAGTGCTATTTCAAGCATATTAAGGCAATAAAGAGCCATCCAGGAGGTCCCATCTACCTGTTCAAGGATACCGTTTCCGGGTATCCCCCCGCTCCTGTCAAATACACCTATATTGTCGAGTCCCAGAAAACCGCCTTCAAACACGTTGTTATCTGAACTGTCCTCCCGGTTTACCCACCAGGTAAAATTCAATGCGAGCTTATTGAACATCCTTTTTAAGAAAACAATATCCGCCGTACCGGTTCTTTTCTTCTCAAGCTGGTATACCTGTACGGTCGCCCAAGCCTGTACAGGGGGGTTGATATCGCTGAAAGACCATTCATATGCGGGGATTTGTCCATTGGGTGCCATATACCATTCTTTGGTGAACAGCAATAGTTGTTCCTTCGCAAAAACAGGATCCAGAAGTGCCAAGGTGACACAATGAAAGGCTGTATCCCAGGCTGCGAACCACGGATATTCCCATTTATCCGGCATGGCCAGGATATCATGGTTTCGCAGTGTTTTCCACTCGCTGTTCCTTCCGGTCAACCGTTCTGCCGGTGGGGGTGGTTTGTGGGGGTCACCGGTTAACCACCGTTCCACTTCGTAGTTGTAGTATTGTTTGGACCACAGCAATCCGGCGAAGGCCTGTTTCTGAATTTCCTTAAAATGATCCGGGGAATCCCGTGTAACAGCTTTCAGGAATGCCCCCGATTCTTCGATCCTCTTCGTAAATACCTCCCCGAAGGCCTCGTCAAAAGGTGTCTCCAGGGTATCTTTTGTAAAGCGTAGCCGGAGTGTCCTGGTTTCCCCGGCTTCCAGCTGCAGGGCATACACCGGTGCAAATTTAGTCCCCTGTTCATTTTTTTCTGCCAGCGTAGAATCGCCCCCTACCACCGCCCCGTGGAAAAGGTCCTTTTTGAACGGATGGTCATTGGGCCGGTTAAAGATCCGTTCCGTATTCGTCTCATTTTCCGTAAAAAGCCATTTAGCGGGCTTTTCAAAATACAGCTGATAATTTCCCACATAGCAATGGCTGACCGATACGTGCGGAGGGCCGCCCCCCGCCTGTTTCTGTATTACAGGTTTTTCGGGCATCCCGGTAAAACTCCAGAAATTCCGGATCCAAAGTGTAGGCAAAACATGCAAAGGGGCGGTCTTTGCCCCGCGGTTGCTGATGGTTATCCGAATGAGCAAGTCTTCGGAATCCGCTTTTGCATATTCTGTAAATACATCGAAATAGGCACCATCCGCGAATATACCGGTATCGAGTAATTCATATTCTTTCTCATTTTTTCCACGATTACGGTTGGTCGTCACCAATTCCGAGTACGGGAATTCATTTTGGGGATACTTATACAAATGTTTCATGTAAGCATGTGAAGGCGTGTTCTCCAGGTAATAATACAATTCCTTCACATCCTCTCCATGGTTGCCTTCAGGACCGGTAAGTCCAAATAACCGTTCCTTTAAAATGGGATCCTTCCCGTTCCAAAGTGCGACACCAAAACAAATATTGCAGTAGCGGTCCGAAATACCGGCAATTCCATCTTCACCCCACCGATAGGTACGGCTGCGGGCATGGTCATGGGTAAAATAGTTCCATGCATCACCATCTGCACTATAATCCTCCCGGACGGTTCCCCATTGCCGTTCACTCAGGTAGGGGCCCCACCGGAGCCAGTCTTTCTTTTTGCTATAGTGCTCTTCAAGCCTGCTTTCTTCTTCTGTCATTTTGGTTTTAAGATCAGCCGTTGGTGGTAAATCCGGGGTAACAGGTCATGCCTCCATCCACAAAAAGGGTAGTTCCGTTTACATATTCAGAATCATCCGAGGCCAGCCAGGCAGCTGCCTGCCCGATATCCTCCGGAACGCCAATTCGTTTATAGGGAATGAGTTTGTTAAGTTTTGTCAGGGCATCAGGGGTATTCCATGCAGTTTTATTGATAGGGGTTTTGATGGCCCCGGGCGCAATGCTGTTGCACCGTATTTTTAAGGGGGCGTATTCCTGGCAAATACTTTCCATCAACATAACGATTGCCCCTTTGGAGGCCGCATAATTGGCATGGCCTGCCCAGGGTATAACCTGATGAACGGAACTCATGTGGATGATTTTACCGCGTGACTTTGAAATCCCGGGTCGCAACCCTTGTTTAATGAAGGCCTTGATAGCCTCCCGTACGCACAGAAATTGTCCTGTAAGATTCACGTCAAGGACCATTTGCCATTGCTCCATTGTCATTTCGTGGAGCGGGGCGTCTTTCTGTATGCCGGCATTGGCGATGCAGATATCTACATTTCCGAAATGCCCTGTTGTCTTATTGAACATGGCAATTACCTGCTCCTCCCTGCTTACATCGCATTGGATCGCAATTGCATCGCCACAGTCATTGTCCAGGCTTATTTCATGGGCTATGTTCTCGGCTATTTCCGGATTGGAACGATAATTGACCACCACGTTGGCACCTTCCCGTCCCAGTGCCCATGCTACGGCTTTTCCTATTCCGGAACTGGCACCAGTTACAATGGCGGTTTGTCCTGCGAGCCTCATCCTGGAGTTTTTCATATTATTGAGTATGGTATGGGTTTATACTACAGGAAATTAAGAGTAAATCGATAGATACCCAAGGATTCCGGGAGCAAATCTCAGTGGACGGTTTATCCATCACTGTTCAAATTGCTGCGGGTTCTGCTGTACAGAAAGTAAATGATAAACCCAAGGACCATCCATATGCCAAACCTCAGCCACGTAATCAGGGGAAGTGATGTCATCAGATAGCCACACACAAGGATGGCACCACTGCAGATAACCTGATAGGCTGGAACCTTGAATACCCGCTTGCGATCCGGTTGTTGTATCCGGAGGATCCATATCCCGACAGCTACGACAATAAATGCAAACAGGGTTCCGATATTGGTGAGCTCCGCCACTTCCCCGATATCCATACAGGCTGCCAGCAAGCCCACCACAAGGCCTACCACAATAGTGGAAAAGACAGGGGTCCTGAACCTGAGGCTGACGCGGCTGAATTTCTTTGGCAGCAGCCCATCCCTGCTCATGGAATAAAATATACGCACCTGCCCCAATTGCATAACCAGCAGAACTGTGGGCATCGTCAGGGTTATCCCTAGCGAAACCACCAAGCCAATCTTGCCCTCCCCAACTGCGGCGAGCGCCGCGGCCACGGGATGCTCATTATCGAGTATACTTAGGGGGACCATTCCGGTAAGGACTGCGGCAACAATAATGTATAAAAGGGTACAGATAACCAAAGCAGCTATCATTCCGATGGGCAGGTCGCGTTTGGGGTTTTTTGCTTCTTCTGCGGTAGTGCTCACGGCATCAAAACCTATGTATGCAAAGAAAACGAGGGCCGCCCCGCTCATGATACCGTGCCATCCGTTGGGTGCAAACTCCTGCCAGTTCACCCCCGGGTTGAAGTGGGGAAACCCGAAATACAGAAATAATCCGATCAAAAGCAATTTGAGGCTTACAAGGAAGGCATTGGTCCGGGCAGATTCCTTTATACCAATGATCAACAGCACTGTTATTACAAAAGTTATAAGCAGGGCCGGAAGGTTGAGAAGGGCAGTGACATGCGGCATGGATTCAAGCCCGGTGCCGTATTTCAGGGTCAGGGACTCCGTGATGGGTTGCCATTCCCCCGAAGCCAGCTGTACCATCTTTGTCCCGGTAGCTTCCGAAAGGGTTCCCGGAAGGTACCATCCCCAGCCATTCAGGAGGTTTTTAAAATAGCCGGCCCAGCCTATGGCTACGGCAACATTGCCAACAGCATATTCCAGGATCAGGTCCCACCCGATGATCCATGCCAATATTTCACCGAAAGAGGCATATGCATAGGTATAGGCACTTCCTGAAATAGGGATCATAGAGGCAAATTCTGCATAGCAGAGCGCTGCAAAACAACAGGCAAGGCCCGTTATCACAAAACTAATGGTAATGGCCGGGCCGGCACCCAATGCATGCTCGGTCCCTGCCGCAGCTTCTCCTGTCAAGACAAATATGCCTGTACCAATGATTGCCCCAATACCAAGCATGGTAAGGTCAAATGCATTCAGACTCCTTTTAAGGGAAGAATTATCGGATTCATTTTGAAGCTGCTCGGCACTCTTTCTTCTGAAATACTTGCCGTATCTGAGGGTAAAATTCTTGTTATTCACTTTGGGGGACCATTACAATGGAAATCCGTGACGTTGCTGATGATGCCCAACTACAAGGTATGCATAAACCTCTTTTTTCAGGCGTTTGATATCTGTGTCGAGCTTGCTTATTTTTTGGGTGAGTGCTTTGTGTTTCGGTCGATAGGAACCCTCCTTTATTTCTGTCCCTTCCATCATAAGCCCGGACAGATACCGTTCATACTGCTGCAATTCCGGTAGCAATTCTCCGGATAACCTTTTCAGGTACCTGTCAAGGGTCAGTATGATGTCCTTATGTTTCTGTTCCGCCACGGGGTCCGGGGCTTCTTTTGAATTGGACAATAAGCCGAGCACGGATAATTCATGTATATCAAATTCGGCTTCCTCTATCCATTCCATTGCCTGAAAATGCAAAATTCCTAGTCCGGCTTCAAGTAAATACTGGGCTTTTATATTATTCATACCCGTTTAAAATTGTCTACTAAAGGTAATGGAATAATTGCTGGTGTTGTACTACCTAAGTAGCAAAATTATGTAAATCTCTTTCTTTTTTAGTCGACCTGGAATATAGCTGCCCAACTAGGTGAATATCCTAATTTACAGTCGTTTTTTCAAGCCATATTTATTAACGCATCTGAAGTCTTCGAAATCGTAAAAAGAGTACATTTAATCCTGAAATTAGGTATACGCTATGTCGGGAAAGTCCCTGGAAGAAGTCCATTCCAGTATAGATACCGGAATTAAAAAGGGTTACTGGCGAAAACTCTTTGCCTTTATCGGTCCAGCCTATCTTATCAGCGTGGGATATATGGACCCTGGCAACTGGGCGACAGACATTGCCGGAGGAAGCCAGTTTGGATATCGGCTTATCTGGGTATTGTTGATGTCTAACCTGATGGCGTTGCTCCTGCAAAGCCTGAGTGCCCGGTTGGGGGTAGTCCGAAAACTGGATCTGGCACAGGCCTCCAGGGAAACCTATCCCCGGGTGATCAATTTGTTCCTTTACCTTTTGGCGGAGATTGCGATTATTGCCTGCGACCTTGCAGAAGTCATAGGCATGGCTCTTGGTCTCCAGCTCCTGTTTGGAATACCCCTTATAATTGGGGTGGTCATTACTATGATCGATACATTTTTACTGATTTTTTTGATCAACCGCGGAATGCGCGTCATGGAAGCCTTTATTTTTGCATTGATCGTAGTTATCGGACTCGCATTTATGGCAGAAATGGTATTAGCCAGGCCAGATATTATTTCCATAGGCAAAGGCTTGATTCCGAGTATCCCAAATGATACTGCATTATATATCACTATCGGTATCATCGGGGCCACGGTGATGCCTCATAACCTCTATCTTCATTCTGCTTTGGTACAAACACGTAAATTTGGCCGCGACCGGAAAAGTATCCGGGAAGCCCTGCGATTCAACTTTATAGATTCTGCGGTTGCCCTTAACCTGGCCCTGCTGGTGAATGCAGCCATCCTCATCCTGGCAGCATCCACCTTTTTTAAGAATGGTATGTATGAAGTTGCGGAAATCAAGGATGCCCACCGGTTCCTGGAACCCCTCCTGGGGTCTAAATTCGCGCCCATACTGTTTGCTGTCGCATTGATCGCTGCCGGGCAGAGTTCCACAATTACCGGCACGCTGGCCGGACAGATCATCATGGAGGGGTATCTTAATATCCGCATCAAACCCTGGGTGCGTCGCATCATTACCCGTTTACTCGCAGTTGTTCCGGCCTGCCTCGTCATTATACTAATGGGGGAAGATGCCATCAACGAACTCCTTGTTTTGAGCCAGGTAGTCTTAAGCCTTCAGCTGGGCTTTGCCATTGTTCCCCTGATACATTTTGTGAGTGACCGTCAGAAAATGGAGGGGTTTCATATTAAAACCGTTACCAGGGTCTTTTCCTGGATAACAGTAGCGGTGATCGTTCTCCTCAATGCCAGGCTGGTCTATGATGAAATGGCCGGATGGCTCGGGGATTCCACCCATCCTTTTCTATTGGGCCTGCTATTGATACCGCTTTGTACCGGGGCAGCACTTTTGTTGCTTTATATTATATTAAAACCGTTATTCGTACGGATTGGGCAAAAACTACAACATTCCCCGCACCGAAAATTTGAAGCTATCAACCCGGTACCCATTTCCAGCTACAAACGAATTGTCCTGGCACTTGATTTCAGCGATATAGACGCACAGGTCATCAATTCAGCTATTGCAATTGGGGGAACCAAGGCAGCGTATTTTATGGTCCACGTGGTGGAAACTCCGGGAGCCCTGCTGTTTGGAGCTGATATCAGGGACCTGGAAACGCTGGAAGACAGTAAGACCCTGGCATCCTATGCCAAAAAACTATCAGATTCCGGATATGTGGTAGAAACCAGGATCGGATTCAACAGTCCTAAAAAAGTTATTCCCGGTTATGTCAGTGAGGTAAATGCCGATTTACTCGTAATGGGCAGTCATGGCCACGGAGCTTTTAAAGACCTGATCCTCGGCACTACTATCAGCAAGGTGCGCCATCAGGTAAAAGTCCCGGTGTTGGTGGTTACAGGCTTATAGGGGTAACAGCTTCCTCCCACTCCAAGGTTACTCTCCTACCGGCACTACAAGGACTGGGATTTTCGAATGCTTTACCAGCTTTACCGCCGTATTGCCCATCAGGATATTCTCCAGACCAGTATGGCTGTGAGTCCCTATCACCAGGAGGTCCATGTTCTGCTCCCTGGCATAATCCAAAATGGCATGGGCGGTATCACCTTCCAAAACAGCTGTTTTTATGTTGCGGCCCCCCAGGTGCTGGGTCGAAGCCGAAAGATAATTTTCAGCACCCCGGCGCAGGTCTACGGCAAGCTCGCTATAGGTATGCATAAAAGGGCTTTCAAAGCCCATAAAAGGGGCGTAATCCACAGCGTAGTAGGCGGCATCCGTTATGACATGCACGAGTGTTAACTCTGCATCCAAGGACCTTGCCAGGCTATGTCCTGTTTCTGCTATCTTCCTGGCCGATGGATTGTAGTCCATGGCAATACATACTTTCTTCATACCTGTCAATTTAGCTGCGCCTGCCGGCATGGTTTGGAATCTTATTCCGGAATCATATTAAAGATACTGGATTGATACAATCTATGCCATTAAAATTAGTAAAGATTCAAGTAAGATTTAGGAAGTATCCAAATAGAAAGGGAGACCAGAAGCCCCCCTTACATAACATTTGTCTTCATAATAATTCTTTGCCCGTTTAAAACTTTTTCCAGGCACGGCATAGTCTGCACACGAATTGATTCTCCGATGCGCGGGTCAGAACTCTATAGCACTTATTTTTGCAGAAAGCTATATAACCTGTAAACCATACGTGCAGCCTGCCGAATTAATTGTTCTTTATACGGGGGTTGTTTACTATGTTACCATTGGCATCAGTATACACATGGATCCTCTGATCACCTTTGCTCAATTCCATACGGTAACGCTCCTTATTTTTTCCCAATCGCTGGTGGCTCATGGTATAGGAATCCTTGTCAAGGCTCCAACCCGGATAGGATTTGGCCATTGCAGTCCTTACAGCTTCCGGCAATACGCCATTTTTTACATGTTCCATAGCGTGAATGAAGTTTCCATACCGGTCATATGTGGCCACCATGGTCCGCCCTTTGCCTTCCAGCATCACATCAAAGGTGTCATAGTCATCCGTTGATGAAACAGCGTGGTTAACAATTACATCCCCTTCTACAAATTCAAGAGGTATTGCATAGAACTCCTCCGTTGTGTATTCCGGAAAATCAGTAACAATGGCTTCCAGGATGGCTGCGGGGATTTGCTCCTTTTCAATCTTCGCCTGATAAACAACCTCCTGTGAATAGGACCCTAGCCCTATTGACATCAGGCATAAACTTAAAACACTCTTTTTCATTTCATGTGATTTTATACTGTTCTTATTTGTGCGATCGGCAATTACTGCAACCAAAAGGGGTCCATTATCCTTAACCTTTATACTTTGGAGTCCGATCTGTTCCGGGTGCTCATCAATTTTTTCCTGAACGTTTCGAGTTCCTGTTCTATCTCCCGTAGTTTCCGTTGTGCATCCAACATTTTCTCTTCTTCCCGGGCTGTCAAATGGTCATAAACTTCCAGTGAAAACCTTTTGTGCCTGTCGTGCAGCCGTTCCAATTGATTTCGATCATCCATTCCGTGTATCATAATAGTATATTTAAGGGTTAACATGTGCCGGATTACTGCCGGGACGAGAACCCATTTCCACCGGCACAACCGGAGGGTCCTTTACCATATCCCAGGTGTTTCAAAATATAGATAAAGGTACCATGGGATTCCGGCCAGCTCTGCTACCTAAGTAGCAGAGGGCCTTTTTTTAAGGAAGTTATAACACCTGGCGGCCCTAACCGCTATCTTATGCCGGTACAGACCACATTAAAAATCGCTCTGTATTGGGGAAGTTAAACTGTATGCGCAGAAGCAGCATACAGTTGGGGTTAGTACCTCAGAATGAGCTTCTGAATGGGTTTGGCTGAATTTTGAACCATGTTGTTGGCAGGGGTTATTTTGAGTTAAGAGACAGGCGGATTTACAAGTCGCACCAGCAGGCCCTGAGACCATGCCATACGGACTACTCTTTTGCGGTCTCCTTGTCCTTTTTAAGGATCACATTGCTGTAGGGATACGGAATTTCTATTCCTTCCCTTTCAAACCGCTCCTTGATATTCTCATTCAGATCACATCCCAGGATAAAAGCATCTCCTGGGTTTGCAGCCCAGGTCCACGCCCTTAGCGTTATGGCAAAATCACCTACCGAAACCACCCTTACCGGGGCTTGGTCTTCCCCTGCTTCTATTTCTTTTTTATTGCGATGGTCTATAAACAAGGGGTGCCGGACGACCTCCTCTCTTATAAGTGCCTTTGCTTTCTTGATGTCAGCGGTATAGGATATCCCTATTTCCACCCATTCACAACAAATGTCTTCCGCAAAATTGGCATTTATGATAACCTCGTTGTTCATGATGGAATTGGGGATGATAATGCGTTTGTTCTCGAAATTCCGGATGACCGTATGGCGCAGCGTAATATCTTCCACGATTCCTTCCATATCCCTGAGGGCCACCCTGTCCTTAATCCGGTACGGTTTAGTGACTACAATCATGATGCCGCTGATGAAATTGGCCAGTACCTGTTGTGAAGAGAAACCTATTACAGCGACAATAACGCCTGCCCCGGCCAACAAGGTCGTGGCAATATGCTTCAGGCTGGGGATTAAAAAAATGACAAGACCAAAACCGATCATCAGTATTAACGCATTCAAAATCCGTTGCAGGAATTTGGCATTGGTTGCATCAAAATGATCCTTTTTGCTTTGTCTTGCTATAAAGCGGTTGACCGCATGGTTTACTGAGAAATAAATAAATAGGGTAACCACTGCGATCAACGTAATATGGATCAACAGGCCAATATCTTCCTTTAAATAGTTGATAATTTCTTTCATAGGCTACTTTTATTGCCTTCGGAAAGGCCTGATGATCAGCCCGAGGGGGCGGTCATAACTGATATAATTAACAGACCAGTCAATAAATGCCATCAATTTGCTCCTGAACCCCACCAGTGAAAAAATATGGACAAACATCCAGACGAACCACGCAAATGTCCCCTGAAACCTGAATTTGGGAAGGTCTACGACGGCTTTTTTACGGCCTATGGTAGCCATCACCCCTTTATTGTTATAATTAAAGGGTTTCATGGGCCTGTTGGCAATCAGGGCAATGATGTTTCTGGCCAGGTGTACCCCCTGCTGTTGTGCAACGGGTGCTACCATTGGCAAACCTTTGGGATTTTCCGGTGTAACGGTCGCTGCAACATCCCCGATGGCAAATATGTTCGGTGTTCCGGCAACCCTGTTAAACTCGTCTACCCAGATCCGATTGCCGGGAAGAATCATTTCAGGCGGTAGGTTGGATATAGGTGCCCCTTTTACACCGGCGGTCCATATCACCGTATCGGTTGGGAAGGTAGTGCCATCCACCAGGGTGATATTATCGCCGTCGTATGCGTTCACCCTCGAATTCAGAAATACATTCACGCCCATTCCACTGAGGTATTCCAGGCTTTTGGCAGAAGCCTGTTCAGACATGGCAGGCAATAGCCTGTCCCCTGATTGGTATAGGTTTATGTGCATTCTTGTCAGGTCCAGTTCCGGGAAATCCTTAGGAAGCACAAACCGTTTCATTTCAGCGAGCGCCCCTGCTAACTCAAGACCTGCCGGCCCACCACCTACGATGGCGATATTGACGATTTCTTCCAGGGTTTCCTGTCCGCGGTTGGCCAGGGCCCTTTCCAGGTTTTGAAAAACATAACTCCGAAGGTTCAGGGCGTCGGTAATGGATTTAAGTGACAGTAACTGGTCCTTTACCGATTCAAAATTAAAGAAGTTATTCTGGCTCCCTGTGGCAATAACAAGGTAGTCATAGTCAAAGGAACCGATGGATGTTGCAACCGTATTTTTCAACTGGTCAATTTCAAGGACCTCCGCCATCCGGAAACGGATGTTCCTGTACGCCCGGAAAATACGGCGTACGGGATAGGCAATACTGCCCGGCTCCAGGCCTCCGGTAGCAACCTGGTACAACAAGGGTTGAAAAATGTGGTAATTGTTCTGATCGAGCATCAGAACTTCAACTGGCTTATCCCTCAAAGCTTTGGCCATTGAAATACCACCGAATCCTGCCCCTATTATAACTATTTTTGGTTTGTGTGTCATGTTCGTTACACCTGTTTTAAATCTGTCTGACCGCTTTTAAAGCTACTTAAATAGGTTGGAATGACGGCTAAAATAAGGGATAATCCCATTGCTGCCTACGCAAATGCGATACTTATACCTACTTCCAACCCCTGCTGCTGGCTGTTAAATCTGGTCTTACCTCCTGATAAAATACAGGGGCGCCGTTATGGGCGATGTGCAATACAGGCTATTGATCTGGGGTATGCCCTGTCCTAAACTCCCTATTATACCTTTATCAATTTCAGTATGACGGGGAACACCACCAACAGCAAGGGCAGCGCAAATGCCAGGCCGCCAATCACTGCAATGGCCAGGGGCTGATGTAATTGGGCACCCGAACCAATACCCAGTGCAAGGGGGATCAATGCCATGATCGCAGCAAAAGCCGTCATCAATTTAGGGCGCAGTCTCGCGGCAATAGCATATTCTATGCGCCGGGACCTCTCTGCAGTAGCATCGGTTTCCTGATATTGGCGGTAGGTAAAAATGGCGTTCTCCCCAATAATGCCCACAATCATGATAATTCCGGTATAACTGCCAACGTTTAATGCGGTTGAGGTCAGGTAAAGACTTAGGAGGCATCCGGCCACCCCCATAACGGCAATAAAAAGTATGGCAAGAGTAACTTTGAGTTTCCTGAATAAAAAAAGGATCACAATAAACACCAGCAAGACCGCAGACAACAGTATCACCATCAGTTCCCTGAACGCCTGTTGTTGTTGCTGATACTCGCCGCCATATTCCAGGTGGTAGCCAGAGGGCAGACTGGCTTTTTCTGCCAATACGGTTTTGATTGCGTCGAGCGTGGAACCCAGGTCCCTGTTCTGGAGTCGGGCTGTGACGACCCCCATCGATTTTTGATTCTCCCGGTTGATTTCTGCCACCCCTTTATGGATGGATATGGTTGCCAGGTTACTAATGGGGACCATGGCACCCCCTGGAATTTGAAGGGTCAGGTTCTTAATATCTTCAACCGAGGTACCCAGGGCATTTTTCTCCATAACGCGAATATTGACCAACTGCTCCTTTTCCATGATGTTGCTCACTACGGTACCCTGTATTTTGGTTTCCAGTTGGAATTGAAAATCTGTCGGGGTCATCCCCATCTGGGAAAGTACAGGAACGTTTGGTTGAATAACAACCTCCGGACCGGCCACAATAACTCCGTTATTTACATCCGCGGTCCCTCTTACCTGTTCTATTTCTATAGCGATCATCCGTGAAATAGATTCCAGCTTTTTCACATCATCACCAAATATTTTAATCTCTATGGGTTGTACGGAACTCATCAAATCTCCAAGCATATCCCCGATCACCTGTCCAAAATCAATCGTAAGCTGGGGTACTGCCTTTTCTATTTTTAGGCGGATATCGTTGGAAACCTCATCCGTGGTTTTGGTTCGCCTGGGTTTGAGTTTAATGAGGTAATCACCCCTGTTGGGCTCGGTGATAAAGAACCCCATCTGTGTCCCGAGTCGGGCCGAATAGGCTTCCACTTCGGGTTGGTTATCCAGGATGCCATTGACTACTCCCAGCATCCTGTCTGTTTCTTTCAGTGTGGTCCCCGGGGGGCTGTTGTAGTCCAGGACAATACTTCCTTCATCCATTTCCGGCAGAAATCCGGAAGGCAGGCGACCTGGGATGAACATTAGGATTAGCAGGCAAAACCCGACAAAAATAATAGCTGTCACGGGCCTTGAAAGTATGAAGTGTATCCATGTCTTACTGGTTTCCTTACGCTTTCTTAACGGCCTGCTGCCGGCGAAAAGCATGTACAAAACGGGGACGAGGAGCCAGGTAACCAGGAAGGATGCGGTCAGGGCCAGTATCATGCTGAATGCCATTACCTTGAAGTAGGCGCCGGCGACCCCGGTCATCAGAATGAAGGGGACAAAAATCACCAGCGTACTTAAGGACGATCCTATCATGGCAGGGAATAGATGGGTCAGTGCCTCCCGGGCACACCAGGCATTGGATTCCGTTGGGTGATCTTCCCGGATCTTATGGATCTGCTCGATGATAATTACCACGTCATCTATCATAAGCCCAATAGCCGCTGCGATTGCCCCGAGCGTCATGATATTGAAACCATACCCGACGAGGTTAAGCAGGATCAGCGTGACAGAAAGGGAAATCGGGATGGTTAGAAGTACCACCATGCTGGCCGAGAAGGAACGAAGGAAAAGAATAACGACCAGCAACGCCAGTCCCAGTCCGATCCAGAGCACATCCTTGATACTTTTTATGCTGCCGTTCACAAAATTAGCCTGCTGGTAATATGGGACAAGGTGCACCCCTTTGGGTAACTGGGTGGCCAGTTCTTCCACCTTCTTAACAATATTGTCGTTAACATCAATCAGGTTTGAGCCGGGTTGCTTGATCACGGCGATCAGGGGGACATTTTTACCGTTTGCGATAATCTTTGTGAATTCACGGGCTTCAGTAACCTGTATATCCGCAATATCCTTTAACCGTAGCAGGCGGGTGGGAGAATTTACTATAACGAGGTTCTGAAGGTCATTGATATCGTCGATCGCATTGTCCGTCAGGGTAAGGTACAATCGGTTATAATCTTCGAGATATCCGTTGGATTGCAAAATATTTGAATTGGCGATGGCATCCCGCACAGTAGCGCCGGAGATACCCAGGGTACTGATGATCTCAGGTTTTAAAATAACCTGGTATTCCTTGTCCTTTCCGCCGATAACCGCAATATCCGAGACCCCGGGTGTAGCCGCCAGATACGGTTTTACCTGGTATTTTGCTATTTTCTTCAGGTCTACCTGAGACAAGTCACCTTCCAGTGAATATCCCATAACCGGTAAAATGGAAGGGTTCATCTTTTCGGTTGTGATGCTGGTATTCGGAAGCAGGATTCCCTTCGACTGATTGATGTAGGATTCTATCTGCGACCTTGCCGTATTGATATCCGTCTTCCAATCCAAAAAAACCGAGATCTCGCAACTGCCACGGGAGGTAGTACTCCTGATGTATTGCAGGCCTTCGGTCCGGCGAATGATATTTTCCAGCGGGATAGTGACCGTCGCCATCATTTTATCTACAGGTTGTTGCCCCGCATCGGCGATGACCTTGATCTTAGGAAATGTAATATCCGGGAAGAGCCCGGTTTTCAAATTCTGGTAACTATAAATCCCGGCTGCCAGCAGCAGTGCAGCAGAAGCCAGGATGGGCCATTTCAATTTGACTTGCAGGTCCTTCATTGCCGATCAATGCTTACCAGGGTAGAATCCTGCATTTCATAACTTCCTTCTGTCACCACCAGGTCGTTTTCCGTAATGTGGTCAGAAGAGATCTGTATCAGGGTATCATTTCGAAGGAGGGGGACAACCTTTTGTTTCATTGCCAGGGAATCTGCTCCTACCTTCATAACCCAGTATTCCGTCATCAGTTCATTGGTCTGCAGGGCTTCATGCGGGATAGACAGGGCGTTATCGGCTTCCCTGTATACGGTATGGACCTGGACATTCAGGTTTTCGGGCAGTTCTTCACCGGGCAAAGCGATCAGGAATGTCTGGGATTGAGCCGTAATATCGATAATAGGTAACTTCCCGGAAATCCGGGCTTCAATGACAACTTCATTAGGTTGCACGATCTGACAAGGGGTGCCAATATCGATATAATCTTCGTATTCATACGGTACATTTACAGATACCACCAAAGACTTCGGCTGCACCACAGTGGCCAGTACGTCGCCTTCGGCTATATAATCGTTGACCTGAACATTGAGTACCGCGAGTATTCCGGTACCGCTGCTATTGATTCGCAGGGGACTGGAGAATTTTGCAAGGCTGCTGTCTATCTTTATGGCTTCCCGCAACGCATCCTGTTCCTTGGTGCGGATATAGGCAAAAGTCTGGCCGGCCCGTATGTGATCTCCCACATTAAACCGCAAAGCGGAGATATATCCGGTTATGCCGGAACGGATATCTTCCTTTTTCTGATATAGGGTAACCCCGTTGAAGGTTAGGTATTCGCGGATATCCTTTTTAGTGACGGCAACCGCCTTTACATGGATAGGCATGATTTTTTCCGTAGACGCGGTGTTGTGATTTTTACAGGAAGCCGCAGAAAACAAAGTGAGTACTGTAACTATAGTATAAAGAAGGCCGCGCATTTTACCAGTTTAAGGAGTTATATTGATTGGTCAGCAACCAGAGGTTGGTCCGGGCCTGTAAATTGGTATAGGACATCATTTTATAATTCTGGATGATGTTCAGGTAATCGATTACGGTTACCTGTCCGTTTACCAATTTACCTTTGTAAATTTCCAGAAGTCCCCTGAGCTGTTTTAGTTGCTTTTCAAGTGATTCCAAGGTAGCCTTTTGTACGGCAATCTGGTGGTTTAGATCTGCCAGATTATTCTGCAACTGTATTTCTGAATTATCCCGATAGTATTCAAGATTGTCAGATTTTAAGGCAGCCTGGAGCGCATTGAATTTTTTTTGATTCCCATCATAGATGGGGATCGTTACTTTCAGTCCGGCACTCATCCCAACCCGATGATAGATGTTGTTGAGCTCCACGGCATTCAACCCTGTATTCCCATACGCCATGATCTGCGGTCTGTACTGGTCTTCAAATACTTTTTGATCAGCAGCCACCTGAATGCTGTCATTGGCAAACCTGCGTTCGATAAAACGTTCCCGCGTATTGCCTGACAATTGCAGTTGGGGCTCCAGCAAAGACCGGATCGTGTCATTGGGGTTCCCGGAAAGGTTTTGGAGTTCTTTAAATGCGGAGCTCCGGCTTGCCAGGATCTGCAATAGTTCCAATTCCCTGTTTTCTTTATCGAGTTTCAGCAGCAGGTAATCGCTTTCCTGCAGTACCCCTCGTTTCACCAACAGTTCCACGACCTGTATCCGGATAGCCAGGTCTGAAACCAGATCCCTGTTGAATTCCTCCTGCAATTGAAATTGAAATGCCAGGATGTAGGCCTCTGTAATCTTTTTTTCCAGGGTATGCCTGAATTCTTCAGCGGTGAGTAGCTGGGCTTCATTTTTTATTTGATTCCGGAACAACAGGTCGTCTGTGAGGATGCTGTTGAAAAGATTTTTGGTGATACTCAGCTGGGCTGAATACAAACCGCCATTGGTAATCCCTACGTCATATCCATAGGCGTTGGGAGAAGGGGAGGTCGTGACTGAAACAAAGTTCCCGTTATGGTTAAAATAAGGTGCTACGAGTACTTCCGAAGCAGCATCTACCTTTATCGCATTTTGCTGAGCCTTTATAAGATCAGCTTCCAGGTCCCCTATTCGCATCAGGTTCTCATTTTCACGGAGTTCCGGTGCATTCCGATTCGCCAGCGAAATGAAATAATCCAGGGAATTATCCTGTGCAGGGCAAGTGTACAAGCCCAACGCCAAGAGGAAAAAAATTGCAGCTTTCATTTGTACGGGCAAATGTACATGTACAAGTTAAAGGGAATCTTAAGATGGGGAAGGTCTGCAAAATCTTTTTTTATTGTGGCGCATTCTGGAGGATTGCCAACAACAGCTTCCAAAATTTCACTACTGAAGATATGCTTACCCTTTCATCAGGGGAATGGGCCCCTTTTATTGTTGGCCCAAAACTGATCATTTCCATTTTGGGGTAATGCTGTCCCAGTATCCCACACTCCAGGCCGGCATGGCAGGCCATAACATCGGGTTCATTTTTAAAAAGTTTTGTATACTGTTTAACAGCTGTCTTAAGGATTTCCGCATCGGGTTTAGGATCCCAGCCCGGGTACGAACCACTGAAAGTTACCTCGCAGCCGGCGAGTTCAAAAGCGGATTTCAGAGCATGTGCCAGGTCCATTTTGGACGATTCAACAGCAGATCGTGTTAGGCATTTAATGGTAATTACCCCATCTGCAATGGCAACACGCGCCAGGTTGTTGGAGGTTTCTACCAGCCCTTTTACGGCAGCGCTCATAGTGTAAACGCCATTATGGGCAGCATATAGCGCTTTTATGACCTTGCTTTGGATCGCGGTGCCCAATACCTTATCGGGCATAGGGGCAGGATCCAGCTGCAGGCTGATGTTCGGCTCAGTAAACCTCAGTTCATTCCGGATCTTTGCAGCCAGCTCGGAGAAAGTAGCCTGCAGCAGCTCCTCCTGGTGAGGGGAAACCACTACATGCGCATAGCTTTCCCTTGGAATTGCATTCCGGAGTCCCCCCCCTTCTATCGTGGCTATCCTTAGATCGGTTGCTCCCATTGCCGCATACAACATCCGGTTCATGATCCTGTTGGCGTTTCCATATCCGCGGTGGATATCCATACCACTGTGTCCACCATGCAGGCCCTTTACGGTTATCCTGTAGGCCTCAGCTGGTCCCTGTATGGCTTCTTCCCTATAGTGCAGGGTAGCGGTAATGTCTATGCCACCCGCACATCCGATGTCGATCTCTGAATCGTCCTCCGTATCCAGGTTGAGGAGGAATTCGCCCCGCAGCACCCCGCCCTGGAGTCCCATTGCCCCGGTCATGCCGGTTTCTTCATCCACAGTAAAAAGGGCTTCCAGGGGCGGATGTTCCAATTCCCTGCTCTCCAGCAGGGCCATGATGGCTGCAACCCCCAACCCATTATCTGCCCCCAGTGTCGTGCCCCTGGCCTTTACCCAGTCCCCGTCAACGAACATCTGAATGCCCTGCGTATCAAAGTTGAATGGGGTTTCCGCATTTTTTTGGTGGACCATATCGAGGTGGGATTGCAGCGTGATCATTTTACGTCCTTCCAACCCCCTGGTTCCCGGCTTGCGTATGATGACATTCCCCGTTGCATCCTTGAGGGTCTCCAGCCCCAGCCGGCTGCCAAAATCCATCATAAAAGCAACTATCTTATCTTCCTTTTTCGAAGGCCTGGGTACGGCATTGAGTGCTGCAAAATTTTTCCATATTTCCCGGGGCTCTAATTGGGTGATCTCGTTTTCCATCTTTTATTTTTAGTATGCCAAAAATAAGCTATGCAAAAATTACCTGAATGATAATTGGCTATTTTTGGCGCAATGAACCATAAACTTAAAAACGCTATTATCCTTTCGCTGCTGCCCCAGATCCTGCTGGTGAAATGGGCAGCCGGAAATCCTGATTTTATTGAAAGGTATTACAGCCAGGGGATATACCCTGTAGTGTCCGCCTTCCTGCGGCTGGTATATGGCTGGATCCCGTTTTCCTTTGGAGATGTTATCTATACGATGCTTTTGCTGGTGGCCATACGCTACATCATCGTCCGCAGGGTTTATATCCGCCACAAACCCCTTCATTTCATAAGAAATATCGCCGTGGTTTTATCGGTTGCCTATTTTACATTTCATGTGCTATGGGGTTTAAACTATTACAGGGTTCCCCTCTCCAGATCGCTCCACCTCAACGAAACGTATTCGTATGCTGAATTGGTAGGGTTTACAGATCAGCTGATCCTGTCGACCAACCAGGCGCAGTACTCCCTTGCCAAAGACAGCATAACCCCGATTGAGATCCCCTATAGCCGGGAGGAAATGTTTCAAAAGACCTTGTCAGGATACCGGGATCTCGCAGCGGAGTTTCCATCCCTGGCCTATCATCACCCCAGTATTAAAACATCGTTGTACAGTACAATATTGACCTATATGGGATATGGGGGGTACCTGAACCCTTTCACCAATGAGGCCCAGGTAAATGCCAGGTTACCTAATTTCCGGTTCCCTGTGGTTGCAGGTCATGAAATAGGCCATCAGGTGGGCTATTCCGCTGAGAACGAAACCAATTTTGTAGGATATATTGTGACCCTGAAAAATAAGGACCCTTATCTGCAATATGCTGCAAAGGCATATGCACTGAGTTATTGCCTTGGGGATATACAGCGCAAAGACGAAGCTAAATTCACCGAATTATATGCCAGGGTCAATAAGGGGGTCCAATTAAATTTTGAGGAAATGAAAAAGTTCTGGCAGGCTTATGAAAATCCGACAGAACCTGTTTTCAAGGAAGTCTTCAGTTCCTTCCTGAAGGCCAATAACCAGGCAGCGGGGATACAGAGCTACAACCTGGTGGTTTCCCTGCTGGTCACCTACCATGCGGGGAATCCGCTTTAACCGGTACTAAGTGGCACGCCTTCGAAACCGTTGTACTTTTTTGCCCCCGTGAAGGAAGCTGGCGAAGAAAAAACAGTGAACAGTACTCAGTCATAAGTGAACAGTAAACAGTACCACACCCTTCGAAGCCCAAGGGGCAGGAGGAACAGTAAACAGTGAACACATGTTCCATAGCCTTGCGAGGAGGCAGTACATGCCTCTTGTAGCCATAGGCGATGAAGGGAACAGTAACAGATGGGCGTGCCTGAACATGGTTGCTTATCTAGTCCGATGTAGTATGGCTTATCGCATTTCTCCGGTTGCATTGGGGCTTATTGTTGGGTCAGTTGTAAGTCCATAAAGCAGTCTCAATAGTTCTGGTAGAATCCTTCTCCGAAGATAGGCAAAAGCTTCATCGGTAACGCCACGCCTTGGCGTGGTGACGAGGAAGGATCTCTTCCGCTTGTTCTTAGTAGGTCCCGCTAACTTTAGAACGGGGTGGGGTTGAGACCCCAAATCGTAAACAGTATTTAGAAATAGTGCCTTGTAAGCTGGCAGTGGCAGTCTGCAGTAGCTTTGCCCTGGTAAGCCATGGGAGCAGCTTCCCGGAAATTTGCTTTTTCAAATGAATGGCCTGGTCCCATAAATAGTTAAGGGTACCGGTACGCTTCGGCGTGGTGGCGAAGGAAGGATCTCTTTCGCTTGTTCTTTGCAGTAGGTCCCGCTAACTTTAGAACGGGGCGGGGTTGAGACCCCATAATCGTAAACAGTATTTAGAAATATTCCCTTGTAAGTTGGCAGTTGCAGTCTGCAGTCTGCAGTATTTGCCCTGGTAAGCCTTGGAAACAGCTGCTCGGAAATTTGCTTTTTCAAATTAATGGCCTGGCCACATAAATAGTTAAGGGTACCGGTACGCTTCGCCGTGGTGACGAAGGAAGGATCTCTTTCCGCTTGTTCTTTGCAGTAGGTCCGGCTAACTTGAGAACGGGGCGGGGTTGAGACCCCATAATCGTAAATAGTATTTAGAAATAGTGCCTTGTAAGTTGGCAGTGCAGTCTGCAGTACTTGCCCTGGTAAGCCATGGGAGCAGCTTCCCGGAAATTTGCTTTTTCAAATTAATGGCCTGGCCACATAAATAGTTAAGGGTACCGGTACGCTTCGGCGTGGTGGCGAAGGAAGGATCTCTTCCGCTTGTTCTTTGCAGTAGGTCCCGCTAACTTTAGAACGGGGCGGGGTTGAGACCCCAGAATCGAAACCAGTATTAAAAAATATTCCCATTTAAGCTGACAGGTGGAATCTGCGGTGCTTGCCCTCCACAGCCAGGAGCGAAGGAGGGGCAGTTGCAGTCTGCAGTACTTGCCCTGGTAAGCCATGGGAGCAGCTTCCCGGAAATTTGCTTTTTCAAATTAATGGCCTGGCCACATAAATAGTTAAGGGTACCGGTACGCCTTGGCGTGGTGGCGAAGGAAGGATCTCTTCCGCTTGTTCTTTGCAGTAGGTCCCGCTAACTTTAGAACGGGGCGGGGTTGAGACCCCCGGCCAGGTACCGGTTTGTAGCAACACACTTTTCCGAGTTCGCACCGATGATATGTAATACGAGCCCGCTATAGCTTTTTTCCAGACCCGGCAGCCTAACAGCCTTCGTAGCCTAAAAGCCTTCGTAGCCTAACAGCCTTCGTAGCCTAACAGCCTTCGTAGCCTTGGCGAAGAAGGCTGGCGAAGAAGGCTGGCGAAGAAGGCTGGCGAAGAAGGCGGGCGAAGAAGGCGGGCGAAGAAGGCGGGTTAAGGAAGCGACAATTGCTAATCGTTAAAAAAAGGTGATATCCTTTGTTTTCCGCTAACTTCTGTTATTTTTAGCCCCGACTAATTCAATAATTCCGGTTGATATGAAAATGAAACTCCTCGCACTCGCCATGGTATGGTGTGGTGCCACTGTATTTGCGCAGGATTACTTTCCAAAAAACGACGGTGTAAAGACAACCAACAACAACTATACAGCTTTTACCAATGCCACCATCCATGTGACTCCCGGCCAGGTTTTGGAGAACGCCACCTTACTTATACAGGACGGAAAGGTGAAAGGAGTGGGAAAAAACGTCAGCATTCCGGGCAATACGGTACAGGTAGACCTCAAGGGTAAATCCATTTATCCCTCATTTATCGATGTTTTTTCAGATTTTGGTGTAGATACTCCAAAGCCTTTGGAAAACCGGGGACGTTCCCCCCAATATGATGCAACGCGGGAAGGATTTTATTGGAATGACCATATCATGCCTGAGAACAACGCCATTGCCATCTTTAAATTTGATGGTAAAAAAGCCGAAGAATTGCGAAAAGCAGGATTTGGAGTAGTGAATTCCCACATACAGGATGGGATTGCCCGGGGGACGGGAGCCCTGATTACCTTGAAAGGTGAAGGAACAAATGCAGAAAGGGTCCTGGACGACCGGTCTGCCCAATACTTTTCTTTTGAAAAGAGCGTGGCAAAGGAACAGTCCTATCCTACTTCCCTGATGGGCGCCATGGCCTTGCTGAGACAAATGTACCATGATATGGATTGGTACGCCGGGAAGAATGCGGAAACCACGGACAGATCGCTGGAAGCTCTGATCCGCAACCGTGGACTGGTACAGGTTTTCGCAGCCCAGGATAACGGGCAGGTTTTGCGGGCTGATAAGATCGGAGATGCCTTTGGAATACAATATGTAATCCTTGCTTCGGGTGCTGAATACGAGAACATTGATGATATTAAAGCAGCCAATGCCCCCTTGATAGTACCCCTTGATTTTCCGGAAGCCTATGACGTGGCCGATCCCTACCAGGCGGGTTATATTGCCCTGAAGGACATGCGCCACTGGAACCTGGCCCCGACCAACCCAAAGGTTTTGGCAGACAATGGTCTCACCTACTCCTTTACCCTCAAAGGCCTTGAATCTCCTGCTGATCTCATGGAAAAGGTGAATAAAAGCAATAAAATATGGGCTCACGAAGGAAAAAGCCCTGGAAGCTCTAACCACAGCACCGGCACAAATACTGGGCAAAGCCGATCTGATCGGATCCCTTGAGACTGGCCATCTTGCCAATTTCCTGATAGCTTCGGGAGACATCTTTGAAAAGGAAACAACCTTATATGAAAATTGGGTGCAGGGCCAAAGGCATATAATCAATGACATGAACCTGAAGGATATACGGGGTGACTATTTACTTTCCGCGGGGAATGAAGATTACAAGCTGTCCATTACCGGAGATGCCGGTAAACCAAAGGCAGAAATCAAACAGGATACCGTAAAACTAAAAACCAAAATTGATTATTCCGATAACTGGCTCAACCTGTCTTTTGCGGGCAAAGAAGGCACACAGAATTTCCGGATGACCGCACTGGTTTTAGCGGATACGGAGACGATCACCGGGAAGATCATCCTTCCTGATGGTACGGAATCGAGGTTCAAAGCTGTCCGGACAGCCCCATTTGCCCCGAAAGATGATAAAAAGAAAAAAGAGGATACCGTACCACAGCTGGTAGCCCTTACGTATCCTAACATCGGGTATGGCAACACGGAAAAACCGAAACCTGAGAATTTACTTTTTAAAAATGCTACGGTCTGGACAAGTGAGGAAGCGGGGATACTCGAAAATACGGATGTACTCGTAAAAGACGGAAAAATTTCTAAAATCGGGAAAAACCTGGGCGCAGGTGGGTGCCAGGACAATTGATGCCACCGGAAAACACCTTACGGCAGGCATTATAGACGAACACAGCCATATAGCCGCGCTCGCCATCAATGAAGCAGGGCAAAATTCCAGTGCCGAAGTAAAAATGACAGATGTGGTAGATCCTGAAGATATCGATATTTACAGGAATTTAGGAGGAGGGGTCACTTCCATACAATTACTGCATGGTTCCGCTAATCCCATCGGGGGGCGTTCTGCCATCCTGAAGCTAAAATGGGGCGAATCTGCAGATAACATGATCTATAAGGACTCCCCAAAATTTATAAAATTCGCGTTGGGTGAAAATGTGAAGCAGAGCAACTGGGAGAGTTACGACCGGTTTCCCCAGACCAGGATGGGGGTTGAACAGCTATTTATCAGTTATTTTCAGCGGGCAAAGGAATATGATGCCACAAAGAAAAGCGGGGAGGCGTACCGGTACGACGAAGAAATGGAAGTTTTGGCGGAAATCCTGAATGGAGAGCGATTTATCAGTTGCCATTCCTATGTGCAGAGTGAGATCAACATGCTGATGAAGGTTGCTGAACAGTTCGGATTCCGGGTAAATACCTTTACCCATATCCTGGAAGGTTATAAGGTAGCCGACAAAATGGCTGCTCATGGGGTCGGTGGATCTACCTTCAGCGATTGGTGGGCTTATAAATATGAGGTAAATGATGCGATCCCCTATAACGCGGCCATTATGGCAAGCCAGGGCGTTACAGTGGCCATCAACAGCGATGACGGCGAGATGTCACGGAGATTGAACCAGGAGGCGGCCAAAACGATCAAATATGGGGGCATGTCCGAAACGGAAGCCTGGAAAATGGTTACCATCAACCCGGCCAAATTGCTTCATATTGACCAGCGCGTTGGCAGTATCCGGGAAGGTAAGGATGCAGACCTCGTACTGTGGAACGACCATCCACTCTCAGTATATGCAAGGGCGGAAAAGACCCTGATAGAAGGAACCGTATATTTCGACATGGAAAAGGATAAACAGCAACAGCAAGCCATGCAAAAAGAGCGGAACCTGCTGGTAAACCTTATGCTCAGTGAGAAAGCCGGAGGCGGTGAAACACAGGACCCTGCACAAAGCAAAAAACAACAATTCCATTGCGACAGCCTGTAGCATGTTGGCATGGAAAAAATACAGCCAGAAATTTAGCAGTATATGAAAAAAACAAACCTTATCATCAGTGCCCTGCTGAGTGTGTATTGCATTGCATCCGCCCAGCAAAACCCCGCACCCGAACAACAGGGGGCTATCACTATTACCGGTGCCACCGCTCACATTGGTGACGGAAACCTTGTTGAGAATTGTACCATTGTGTTTGAAAATGGAAGGATAACTGCAATGGGTTCCGGTACAGCAGTAAAAGGGATCGACCATTGACGCGACCGGGAAACACGTATATCCCGGGATCATTGCTCCCGGAAAAACCCTGGGCCTTGTGGAAGTAGACGCCGTGAGGGCGAGTGATGACCAGGATGAAATAGGCGGTTTTATCCCGCATGTGCGAAGCCTTATAGCCTATAATGCGGAATCGAAAGTTGTGGAAAGCATGCGCCCCAATGGGGTTTTGCTGGGTCAGATCGCCCCCAGTGGCGGAACGATTTCCGGAACATCATCTATCGTACAATTCGACGCCTGGAACTGGGAGGATGCCGCTGTAAAAGTGGATGATGGAATTCACCTGCACTGGCCTGCATCCTTCAGGCAAGGACGCTGGTGGATGGGAGAACCACGAGGCTTTCAGCCCAATAAGGAGTATCCTGAACAAGTGGGAGAAGTCAAAAGTTTTATCCAGCAGGCCTCTGCCTATGGTCAGGCTGCCTCAAAAGAAGTCAACCTCCCCTATGCTGCCATGGGTGGCTTGTTCGACGGTACCAAAAAACTCTACATCTATGCCCAGGGTGAAAAGGAGATCATCGATGCCATAACAACGGCCAAAAATGCAGGTATAAAAGAGGTGGTGCTTGTTGGCGGGTACCAGGCCAACAAAACCATGGATTTCCTCAAAAAGCACAACGTTCCGGTGCTCGTGGAATTTACACACAGCCTGCCTAATTTTGAAGATGATGCCTATAACTATAATTACGAGCTCCCCAAACTGTTGGTTGATGGAGGACTTTTGGTAGCCATTCAAAATACAGATGCTGCCAATTTTCAGACCCGAAACCTTCCATTCTATGCCGGACAGGTTGTAGGACAGGGGATGGGGAAGGAACAAGCCCTGCAATTAATTACCGGCAATACTGCAAAAATCCTTGGTATTGATGCTGATTACGGAACCCTGGCGGTAGGTAAAAGCGCCACCCTGTTTATTTCTGAAGGCGATGCACTCGACATGCGCGGCAACCAGCTCACGCATGCCTTCATAGACGGGAGAGCGATTTCCCTCGAAACCCACCAAACGGAACTCTGGAAAAGGTATATGGAGAAATACAACGACAGGAAATAAGCCGGGGTAATTTTACCCGTTCCGGAACCGGCTTTTACCGCGTTTTCTTTTTTTTCGAAAGCGCCCCGATCTGTTATGTTTCACCTACTTTTGTGGTTATGGAGGAGCAAAAACACATCAGCAGCCTGCAAAACACACTGGTAAAAAATGTGATCCGGCTCAAAGAGAAAAAAAAGGGCCGGGATGTTTCTGGGGAGTTTGTCCTGGAAGGCTTGCGGGAGATCGGAATGGCCCTGAAAGGGAGCTACCACATCCGTACCGTCCTGGTTTATCCCGGGATTATTTCCAGTGCGAAGGCAATGGAAAATTTCGAATCGCTCAAGATAAAGCCCGAATTTATAGAAGTATCCAGGGAAGTCTACCAGCGGATCGCCTACCGGGAAAAAACCGAGGGTATCCTCGCTATTGCACGCTCCCGTGACCATAATTTATCGGACCTTCGACTGAAGGGCTCAAAACCCCTGATACTGGTTGCGGAAGCTCCGGAAAAACCCGGTAATATTGGAGCCTTGTTACGAACAGCGGATGCCGCCGGGCTGGACGCCGTCATCATAGCAAATCCCCGGGGCGACCTGTATAACCCAAATGTCATCCGTTCGAGTGTGGGGTGTTTGTTCACCGTACCCATTGCCACAGGGAGCACTGCCGAGGTGGTCCAATTCCTGAGAAATGAGCAGATCAGTATCGTGATCGCCTCCCTGGCAGCCACCTGTATATATACAGAGATTGATTTCAAGGTTGCGGTGGCCCTGGTTGTCGGTACAGAATCCACAGGGCTGACCGCGGAATGGGAACAATATGCTGATCAAAAGGTAATCATTCCCATGATGGGTGAGATTGATTCCATGAATGTTTCGGTTTCCGCTGCAATACTTATCTTTGAAGCCCGGAGGCAACGCGGCTTCAACTAATTCTTTACCAGTATAAAATGCCAATTCCGCTACCGGGAGGGTACATCAGAAATCCATAGCCCGGGAGGCGGCCGATTTATAACTAATTCCTAGTACTTGCAGATGAACAGTACCACCCTTTATTACGTAATTATCAGTATCCTGATCCTTCAGTTCATTATGGAGACCGTGCTCGATTTCCTCAATGCAAAAAAATTCCGGGATCCGGTCCCCGAAGACCTTCAGGATGTCTTTGATCCTGATGAATATATCAAATCGCAACGTTATAAAAGGGCCAATTACAAATTCGGATTGCTGTCCTCGGTCTTTTCCCTGGTTCTTATCCTCTTGTTTTTAGGACTCGGAGGCTTTGAATGGATCGATACCATATCCAGGAGGATTACGGAAAACCCCGTTGGGATGGCGTTGCTCTTTTTTGGGATCATTGTGCTGGGAAGTGAAATCCTTTCTACCCCATTCGCCTATTACCAAACTTTCGTCATTGAGGAAAAATTTGGCTTTAACCGGTCAACCCCGGCGCTGTTTGTAAAGGACAGGCTAAAAGGTATACTGATGACGGTAATCCTCGGGGGTGGCATCCTGGCACTTGTCATCTGGTTCTTTGGATGGGCAGGTTCAGCATTCTGGTTATATGCCTGGGGCCTTATTGCCCTTTTTACGCTTTTTATGAATTTGTTCTACAGTAAACTGATCGTTCCCTTATTCAATAAGCAAACCCCCCTGGAAGAAGGATCTTTGAAAAATAAAATCGAAAACTATGCCCGGAAAGTAGGGTTCGAATTAAAGAACATCTTTGTTATTGACGGTTCCAAAAGGTCTACAAAAGCCAATGCCTATTTTTCGGGGTTTGGAAAGGAGAAACGGATCACCTTATACGACACGCTGATCGAGGACCTGGAAGAAGAAGAAATTGTGGCAGTGCTTGCCCACGAAGTGGGGCATTACAAACGCCGGCACGTCATTTTCAATATTATCAGCTCGATCCTGGTGACAGGGTTCACCCTGTATATACTATCCCTGTTCATTAACAGCCCGGAGGTCTCCCTGGCTATAGGCGTTACAAAACCCAGTTTTCATGCAGCCCTTATCGGTTTTGGAATTTTGTACAGTCCCATTTCAGAAATCACTGGCCTCCTGATGAATTACTTATCCCGGAAATTTGAGTATGAGGCAGACGACTTTGCCAAAAACACCTTTGCTGCCTTGCCCCTGATCAGTTCCCTTAAAAAACTTTCCAAAAAAAGCCTCAGCAACTTAACCCCCCACCCGGCATATGTATTTGTCCATTATTCACACCCACCCCTGATTGACAGGGTACGCCATCTCAAAGCTTCCCAGGCTGCCGCATAAATAGGTATCGGGCAGCTTCCCGGCGGGAAAGTATGTTAATCTGGATGTTCAGGGAACATTAACCTGATGCTGTAACCCCAGTTGAACAAGGGGGTTTGGGCTACGGATTAGCCCTGCCGTGGTATGATTTTTGTTGCTAACTAGAAAAGATTGTGGTAATTTTAATGTACTTTCAATCTGAAGTATCCGAAAGGAAAACAAGCAGAGGCATCAGGTAATCAGGGGTTCAGCTAAGCAGCCCCAGTCAAATTCCTCAAATTTTCCGGAGACATCGATTTCGCTATGAGAACAGTAACGACTATAGAAAAAGAAAATAAGGAAATTACAAGGCAATACAAGGAATTGCTTCGTATTAGCTATCAGGCGCTGTCTGACGAAGATAAAAAACTAATCCGGGCTGCATTTGATGTGGCCGTTGATGCACACAAGCACCAACGGAGGAAAACGGGGGGAGCCTACATTTTCCACCCTCTTGCTGTAGCCAAGATCGTAGCTTCAGAAATCGGGTTGGATGCCGTTTCCATTGCTGCTGCCCTGCTCCATGATGTAGTGGAGGATACCGAATATACCCTGGATGATATTGAACGCATGTTCGGGGAGACCATTGCCCGGATAGTAGACGGACTTACTAAGATTGCGCACCTCAATAAGGATATGAACATATCCCAGCAGGCGGAGAATTTCAGGAAAATGTTGCTTACGCTCAATGACGATGCACGCGTTATCATCATAAAAATTGCCGACCGGTACCACAACATGCTCACCATGGATGTTATGCCGGAACACAAACAGGTAAAAATTGCATCCGAGACCCTCTATATTTATGCCCCCCTCGCGCATAGGATCGGGCTGTATAATATAAAGACGGAATTAGAGGATTTAAGCCTTAAATACACGGAGCCGGAAGTCTATAAGGACATCCAGGGAAAAATAGAAGAGACCAAGGAGGAGCAGAAGGAATATATAGAACACTTTTCCAATATCATACAGGATTCCCTGGACAAGGAAAACCTGGAGTATTATATCAAGGGAAGGATGAAATCCATTTATTCGATCCGGAAGAAAATGGTGGCGCAGAATGTTTCCTTTGATGAGATCTATGACAAATTTGCCATCCGGATCATCTATAAATCATCCAAGGAGAACGAAAAATTCCTGGCCTGGAAAATATATTCCATTGTAACGGATCATTTTACCCCTAATCCCATACGCCTCAGGGACTGGATCTCTTCTCCGAAATCCACTGGTTATGAGGCCCTGCATATTACCGTAATGGGGCCGCAGGGCAAGTGGGTGGAAGTCCAGATCCGCAGCGAACGCATGCATGAAATTGCAGAGAAAGGGTATGCTGCCCATTTTAAATATAAGCATGGAGACCATAAGGAACAAGGGATAGAAACCTGGCTCAACAGGTTGCAGGAAGCGCTTGAAACGTCAAACGGCAATGCAGTTGATTTTGTGGAAGAATTTAAACTGAACCTGTATTCCAAGGAGATCTTTGTTTTTACGCCCAAGGGTGAACTGAAATCATTGCCCAAAGGGGCTACCCCCCTCGACCTATCCTTTCATATCCACACGGAAATAGGGATGCATACCCGGGGGGCAAAAGTAAATGGTAAATTGGTCCCCTTGAATACAGTGCTCCAGAGTGGCGACCAGGTGGAGATCATTACTTCGGAAAGTGCACGGCCTAATCAGAACTGGCTCGATTATGCCACAACTGCAAGGGCACGGTCTAAAATACGCTCTTCCCTGAGAGATGAGAAAAAACAAGTTGCCCAGGACGGAAAAGAAGTCCTGCGCAGGAAGCTCAAATCACAGAAAGTGACGCTGGGGGAGGATGTGATCAACAAGATGGTCCAGTATTTTAAGCTAAAAACCAGCCTGGACCTGTTCTACAGGGTAGGCATAGGCGCTCTTGACAACCAGATGATCAAGGATTTTGCCTCTTCCTATAACAATGCCTTTATCAGCTTCTTTAAGAACAAGATCAGAAGGAAGCCGGTTCCTGAAGATATCAATAAGGATGAGATCACTACCAAGTACGATATGCTGGTATTCGGAAAGGAGGAAGAGAAACTGAATTACACCTTGTCCAAATGCTGTACCCCTATCCCGGGAGATGATGTTTTTGGGTTTATTAGCGTCAATGAAGGGATTAAAGTGCATAAGAAAAACTGCCCAAATGCCATCGCCCTGCAGTCCAATTATGCCTACCGGATCATCAGTGCCAAATGGATCGATTCCTCCCAGGAAGAATTTACATCTGAGATCAAGCTTACGGGGATCGACAACCTGGGTATTATGAATGAGATTACAGAAATTATCTCCGACAACATGCATGTAAATATGCGAAACCTCAACTTCAGTACGGATGGCGGAACCTTTACCGGCAGGATCACGGTAGTGGTCAAAAATAAGTCGATCCTCAAAAAATTGATAGACCACCTGAAGCTTATAAACGGCATTGATAAAGTGACCAGAATTTAAATTTTAACTGTACATTTGCACATTGACGAAGTGATAAAGGCCATGGGGAACAGTAAAGACCAGGAAATTGTAAAGAACGTATTTACGGCCTTTCTTGAGGACAACGGGCACAGAAAAACACCCGAACGCTACGCAATACTCCAGGAAATTTACGACAGTGATGAACATTTTGATATAGAATCGCTCTATATCAATATGAAGAACAAAAACTACAGGGTAAGCAGGGCCACGCTTTATAATACCATAGAACTTTTGCTGGAATGCAAACTGGTGCGCAAGCATCAGTTTGGTAAAAACCAGGCTCAATACGAGAAATCCTATTTTGACCGGCAGCATGACCATGTGATCCTCACCGATACAGGGGAAGTGGTAGAGTTTTGCGATCCCAGGATCCAGACCATCAAACAGACGATTGAAGAAGTTTTCGATATAAAAATAACCAACCATTCGCTTTACTTTTACGGCACACGGAACCCGAAAGAGGAGGCAAAGAACTAACCAGTATTTTAGATGGCGGTAGATTTACTACTAGGATTACAGTGGGGCGATGAAGGAAAAGGCAAGATCGTAGACGTATTAACGAAGGATTATGATATAATCGCAAGGTTCCAGGGCGGTCCGAATGCAGGCCATACGCTGGAGTTTGATGGCATCAAACATGTACTCCACACTATTCCATCCGGGATTTTCCATAAGAATGCCCTAAATATTGTAGGAAATGGGGTGGTTATAGACCCTGTAGTTTTCCGGAAAGAGCTCGAAAACCTCAGGAAGTTCAAATTGGACATCAAGAACATCCTCCTCATTTCACGAAAAGCCCATTTGATACTGCCTACCCACAGACTACTGGACGCAGCATCTGAAGCCTCCAAAGGCAAAGCCAAAATTGGTTCCACCCTCAAAGGCATCGGGCCTACCTATATGGATAAAACAGGCCGGAACGGGATGCGTGTAGGGGACCTGGAAATGGACAACTGGAAATTGAAGTACAGAGCCCTTTCAGATAAACATGAAGCCATGATAGACTTCTACGATGTGGACCTGCAATATGACCTGAAGGAACTGGAGGCCGACTTTATGAGTGCCGTTTCCGAATTAAAAAAACTTACGTTCATCGACAGTGAAGAATATCTCTATCGCGCAGAAAAAGAAGGCAAAAAAATTCTGGCTGAAGGAGCACAGGGTTCTTTACTTGATATAGATTTCGGGACCTATCCGTATGTAACCTCCTCCAATACCACCGCTGCCGGCGCCTGTACCGGGCTTGGAGTGGCACCCAATAAAATAGGGAAGGTTTTCGGAATATTCAAAGCCTATGCAACCCGCGTTGGAAGCGGACCTTTCCCGACCGAATTGTTTGATGAGGATGGCGCTACCATGGGACGCGTGGGGAATGAATTCGGTGCGACCACAGGCAGGCCAAGGCGATGCGGATGGCTAGACCTGGTTGCCCTGAAATATGCTGTACAGGTCAATGGGGTTACCGATCTGATGATGATGAAAGCCGATGTCCTCAGCGGCTTCCCAAAAATAAAAGTATGTACCGCCTATGATTATAAGGGGGAACGAATTACACATCTCCCCTATAATATAGAACCGGATAACGTAACCCCGATCTTCATAGAAATGGAGGGTTGGAAAAAAGACCTTACACAGCTTAGCAACCCAGGGGAACTTCCCCCGGCCCTGAATGCGTACATTGACTTTCTGGAAAAAGAACTGGAAGTTCCCATCAAAATTGTATCTGTCGGCCCTGACCGGACGCAGACCATTCACCGGTAGAAATTCGCTGTCGACCGGAGCTGGTGCTGACCCGGATCCGGAAAGTCGCGGAAATATTTTACCCTTCAATTCCATAAATTCCCTATCTTTAACTTACTCGGGGTGGGTGGCAGAGTAACTAGTTCCAGCATGGATAATCATTCAAACAACAGGAGGCAATTTGTAAAAAAATCGGCCATGGCAGCCGTTGCCGGGGCAGCCCTGCCCTACCTCTCTTTTGGAAGAAATACAGATAACCCAATGAAAACCAATACCATCGTAGGCCATGGGGAATTTACCTATAAGGTTGATAAGGAATGGGGCGTACAGGACCCCTCCCGGGTGCCCATAAATGATTGCCATGAAATGGTTCTCGACAGCAAAGGCCGGATATTGATGACCACTACGGGCGCTACCAACAATAACGTGTTGGTCTACGACAGGTCCGGGAAAGTATTAGATTCATGGGGGAGGGATTTTCCCGGGGCCCATGGCCTTTCCATAGCGGGGGAAGGGAGCGATCAATTCCTTTTTATCACGGATCCCGAAATTCATAAAGTATTCAAAACTACACTGGACGGCAAAATTATCATGACCCTGGAGCGGCCAAAGGAAGTTCCAGGCTATTCCAGTGACGAACAATTCAAACCCACGGAGACCGCCATAGGTCCTAATGGGGATTTTTACGTTGCAGATGGTTACGGGGAAAATTATATCATCCAATATTCTGCCAAAGGCGAATATATACGGCATTTTGGGGGGAAAGGTGAAGACAACACAGCATTCAATTGTTGCCATGGGATCACTCTGGATACCCGGGATGCGGCAAACCCAACCCTGCTGATCACTTCGCGTGCAAGCCAGCAATTCAAGCGCTTTACGCTGGATGGCACCTTTATCGAAACCGTTACCTTACCCGGATGTTCCATTTGCCGGCCAGTGCTGCATGGAAAAAACCTGTACTTTGCCGTGATCGTAACCAAAACATGGGATGCATATGACGGGATGTTGGCCGTGCTGGATCCGGATAACAAAGTGTTGTCCTTCCCGGGGGGAAGCGCCCCGGTTTATAAAGATGACGGTACACTCATGCCCCCGGAATATGACGGGCAGACATTCCGGAATCCCCACGATGTACTGGTAGATGCAGACGATAATCTCTATATTCCCCAGTGGGCCTCGGGGAAAACCTATCCCATAAAACTGCACCGCGTTTAAACGAATATAGCAAGGGTGACAGACCATACGGTTGCCTGCGCGGATGCACCCCTGACAGTACTGTTTATGCTGCCATACTTTGAAAATCCTAAATCCCTCTTAATAGTTGCAACGCTCCTTTAAAAAATCCTATTTTTGGTTAAAATTCAGGCTTTGAGAAGCATTGCTGTAATACTTTTAGTGCTACTGGTTTATTCCGCAGGTAGGGCACAGGAACAACCCCCGGAAAAAAAGCAGATCAATATCGTTTACGGTGCCAATTTTACCAAAGATGAGGCCCGATACCCGGGAGCCTCCATTTTCAGCAAGGATGACCGTCAATTACAATTTGAACACCAGGGCGCGGATCTGTGGTGCGATATTGCCATTTTCTATCAGAAGGAAAACAAGCTCCAGGCCGTTGGGAATATCCGTCTGCAACAGGGCGACTCCATACAGATGACCAGCAACAAAATTGACTACGATGGCAATACACGCCTGGCAAAGGCACGGGAGGAAGTGGTATTGCGGAACAATGATATGACCCTGCGGACCGATACACTTTATTTTGACAGGCAGAAACAGGAATCGTACTATAATACTTCGGGCACCGTTATCGACTCGGCAAATACCCTCACCAGCAAGATCGGACGGTACTATATGATCCCTAAAAAAATTCAGTTCCTGAATAGTGTCCATATAGATAACCCCGAATATACACTTGATTCCAAACAACTGGATTATTATAAAGACTCAAAGAATGCCTATATGTATGGTTCATCCACTATCACGGGGCAGACCTATAAAATTTATTGCGAACGGGGTTTCTATGATACCAGGATCGAACGGGGCTACGGGATAAAAAATACCAAAATCCATTATAACAACAGGATAATAGAAGGAGATAGTGTCTATTTTGACAAAGCCTCCGAGTTTGCATCAGCAACTAACAATATCAAGGTCACGGACACCATTAATGAAGGGGTGATACGGGCACACTATGCAGAGGTATTTAAAGCAAAAGATTCTGTATTCGCCACGAAACGGGCCGTTTCCATTAGTCTGGTGGAGCAGGATTCCCTCTATATCCACGGGGATACCCTAATGGTTACCGGGAAATCCAAAGCACGTATTTTACGGGCTTTCAGGAATGCTAAATTCTATAAAACAGATCTGAGCGGAAAATGCGATTCTATCCACTTTTCGGAGAAATCCGGGATCACCCAAATGATCAAGAACCCGGTACTGTGGAATGTGGAGAACCAGATGACAGGAGATAGCATCCACCTGATATCCGATTTGAAGACTGAAAAAATGGATTCCCTGAAGGTGCTGAACAATGCCTTTATCATCTCCCTGGACAGCATCAGCAAAACAGGTTATAACCAGGCCAAAGGCATGGACCTTTTCGGTAAATTTATTGAGAATGAATTAAAATTCGTGGACCTGGTAAAAAACACAGAGGTTATTTATTATTTGTATGATGATGATGACGAACTGGTAGGGATCAATAAGACGATCTGCAGCGCTATCAAGATGACAATGGCAAATAATGACATCCAGGACATTACATTTGTGAATAATCCGGATGGGGATATCTTTCCCCAAAAGGACCTGCCACTGAACAGCCGGAAATTAAAGGGCTTTATCTGGAGGGGTGACGAGCGCATCCTCACCATGGAAGATATCTTTGACGCCGATGACAACAACCTGGTGCTGCCTGTCATACAGGGCGTGGATCACCCGATAGATGTTGATGCGGAGGAAGAGGACCGGAGCAAGAATGCTGGTGACCCTGTTAACAAGCTCCCCACGGAGCAGCAGGACACTATCCCACCCCTGAAAACCCAGTCCGGAAAAACTATTCCCTCCGGATAATACCAGGATCAACAGGCAAGATAAAGCACCGGCAAGGCATCCATTATGAAAGACGATTTCTTAACATACCAGGCCCAAACTACCACCCATCCCCTGGCCCTGGAAGTATCCCATGCAAAGGGTAGTTATATCTATGATACCCGCGGGAAGGAATACCTCGACTTTGTAGCGGGCGTATCGGCTTGCAGCTTGGGTCATTGCCACCCAAGGGTGGTGGATGCTGTCCGCGAACAGGCTGGAAAATACATGCATGTAATGGTGTACGGAGAATTCATTCAGGAACCGGCAGTGGAATATTCCCGCTTACTGGCAACGCTGCTCCCTCCCCCGCTTCAAACCACCTACCTGGTCAATTCGGGGACCGAAGCTATGGAAGGTGCCATCAAACTTGCAAGGCGGTTCACAGGTAGGTCTGAGATCCTGGCCGCACACAACGCCTATCACGGAAACACCCTGGGCAGCCTCAGCCTGATGGATTATGAAGTACGCAAAGCCCCATTCAGGCCCTTGTTACCAGATATTGGCCACATTACATTCAACAGCAGGAAAGAACTTGAAAAAATCACTGCACGAACTGCAGCCGTTGTTCTGGAGACCATTCAGGGGGGGGCAGGTTTTATTTTACCCGAAGACGGGTACCTGGCCGCGGTAAAACAGCGTTGTGAAGCGGTTGGTTCTTTGCTCATACTGGATGAAGTTCAGCCCGGGTTCGGGCGTACCGGAAAACTTTTTGCCTTTGAATATTATGACTGCACCCCGGATATACTCGTAATGGGTAAGGGCATGGCGTCCGGATTGCCCGTTGGAGGATTTACAGCTTCCAGGGTCCTGATGAAATCGCTCTCAGAGCATCCGGAACTGGGCCATATTACTACCTTTGGCGGAAATCCTGTCATAGCAGCTGCCTGTCTGGCAACGCTCCGGGAAATTACGGAATCAGGTCTCATGGAGGATGTGAATAGGAAAGAAGCACAATTCCGGTCCCGGTTGCAACATAAACATATAAAAGAAGTACGGGGAAAAGGCCTTATGTTGGCAATTATTTTGGAACGGCCCGACCTGGCAAATAAACTGATACTGGAATGCACCCGAAAAGGATTGCTGTTATTCTGGTTGCTTTTTGAACCCTGTGCCGTTCGGATTTCCCCCCCGTTGACCATCAGTACAGGGGAGATCGATAAAGGGTGTGACCTTATTTTGGAGGTAATGGACGGAATTACACAATAATTTGTTAACTAATTTGTTAATAATATAGTCCGAATCGGGAACAAAACCTGGCCACAAAAGGCCTATTTTTAGTTCCGTAGTTTAACCAAGCACCCAACTATGGCGTTAGACCCTAACGAAAGACCCAACCAGCCCATAGCCAAATTTGAATCCATGTTGAAGACAGACGATGTCTATTTCTTTGATGCTGAGGATTTTGAAGACATTATACACCACTATCTGAACAAGGGCAAAATATCATTGGCCAAAAAAGCTATCAAGATCGGGTTGGAACAACATCCGGACGCAATAGACCTTACCTTATTGCATATTGAAGTACTGGTTTTTGAGAATAACCTGGATCCGGCAGAAAAAATGCTGGATCGGTTGCAACTAGTGGATAGCAACAACGAAGAGATCTATATTCAGCGGGCTAATATCTACTCCAAGAAAGACAATCATGAAGCCGCGATCATCCTCCTGAAAAGGGCACTGGAACTGGCAGAGAACAGTTTTGATATTTACTCCCTCCTGGGGATGGAATATCTTTTTATGGATGATTTTGAAATGGCCAGGGAACATTTTATGAAATGTGTCTCCTTTGATGAAGAGGATTATTCCTCACTATATAATGTCATTTATTGCTTTGAGTTCCTGGAGGATTACGCTGGCGCGATTCATTACCTGAACGATTACCTCGAACGCAACCCGTACTGCCAGGTCGCCTGGCATCAACTTGGCAAGCAATATTTCACTGAAAAGATGTATCGGGAAGCGCTGGCTGCGTTTGATTTTGCCATCATTGCAGATGATACCTTTATTGGCGCTTATTTTGAGAAAGGGAAGGTATTGGAGAAAATGGGAAAATACAACGAGGCAATAGAAAGTTACGAGGCCACTATCAAAATGGAAGATCCAACCTCCCACGCCTATCTGCGAATGGGAAAATGCCATGAGAAACTTAAGAATGACGATCTGGCAAAGTATTATTACTACCAGACTGTTCATGAGGATCCGCTCCTGGATAAAGGCTGGCTGGCCATCACCGACTTTTACAGCCGGAAAAAGAATTTCGAGAGGGCATTATACTATGTGAACAAGGCGATCAACATCGATGGTGAAAACCCGCTGTACTGGAAAAAATGCGCAGGTATACACGCCTCCCTCCGCAATTTTGACGAAGCCGATTTCTCCTATAAGCAAGCCGTGGACCTGGGAAATTATGAACTGGACACCTGGTTGAGCTGGGCACGGGTCGTTATCCACAATAAGGATAACTATTCAGCCATAGAAATACTGTTACAGGGTCTGGAATTCTATCCGGAAGAAACCGAAATTGAATACAGGCTATCAGGACTTTACCTGACAATCGGGGAACGCAAAAAAGCCGAATTCCATCTTATCAAAGGGTTACATTCAAATATAGATAAACTGACCGTTTTTGAGTCAGAATTCCCGCGGCATTATCAATCAGCCTGGGCACAGAACATAATAACCGATATTAAAAAGGCTTCCGAATAAAAAAACTACTTTTGTTTTTTTTATTTTATGGAAGACCGAAAATTTCCCCACTACTTACTGATTACACTTAAGGGTTTGGCCATGGGCGCTGCCGATGTGGTCCCGGGGGTCTCCGGAGGAACGATCGCCTTTATTTCCGGAATCTATGAAGAGCTCATAACTACCATCAACCAGGTTAACCTGGCACTTTTCAAGGAATGGAAAAATAAGGGATTTACCGCATTCTGGAAAAAACTGAACGGCAACTTCATCCTGGCACTTTTAACAGGGATCGGGATCAGTGTTTTCTCCCTGGCCCGTTTTATAAGTTGGCTGCTGATCAATGAACCGATCCTCTTATGGTCGTTCTTTTTCGGCCTGGTCGTCGCAAGCATTGTTTATGTTGGCATGGCTATCGAAAAATGGAACCTTGCTACTGTGGGGATGTTGGTGCTGGGGGCTGCTCTGGCCTACTATATCACCACGCTGCCACCGATTGAAAATACCGCCAGCCTCCCATTTCTTTTTCTTTCAGGGGCGTTGGCCATATGTGCCATGATACTGCCCGGGATATCCGGGGCATTCATACTTGTCCTCCTCGGTTCTTATAAAACGGTACTGGATGCAGTACATGAACGCAATATCCAAATTCTGCTTACCGTTGCCATCGGTGCGATATTTGGACTGCTGAGTTTTGCCCGACTCTTAAAATGGATGTTCAATAACTTTAAGAACATGACACTGGCAATGCTGACCGGGTTCATACTGGGATCGCTCAATAAAGTATGGCCCTGGAAAGAGGTATTGGAGACACGGGTATATGGGGATGCTGTCATTCCCATCAAGGAACACAGCATCTCTCCTTTCCAGTATGAAGGTGATCCGAAGATCCTGTTTGCCGTGCTTCTGGCTGTCATGGGATTTTCACTTATCTTCATCCTCGAAAAGTTAGCCTCAAAAAATAAGTAAAATTTCCCATGGCCCAGCCTAGATCATTTCTGGATAAGTTCTTTTTGTTCATTAAAGGGCTTTGCATGGGTGCTGCCAATAAAGTCCCCGGGGTATCCGGTGGTATTGTAGCTTTTGTGGTGGGCTTTTATGAGGAGTTTATATATTCCCTCCGGAAAATAAACTTCAAGGCTTTCAAGCTACTGATAAATGGCAGGTTCAGGAGTTTCTACCGATATGTCAATGGGCAGTTCCTTTCACTCCTGATCTTCGGGATGCTCGTGAGCTACTTCAGCGTATCCAAACTCCTGGATTATTTCCTGGCAAGAAAGGAATTATTTGTGTGGGCTGCCTTCTTCGGGATGATCATCGGTTCTATCTACTATATAGCAAAAGATTTTAAGCATTGGAACAAAAAGACTATCCCCCTGGGGCTGATCGGTCTGGTTCTCGGTATCTCTATCAGTTTCCTGAGCCCGGCAAAGGAAAATGACAATCTGTTTTTTATATTTTTATGCGGTATCATCAGTGTTTCCGGGATGACACTACCTGGGTTATCAGGTTCTTTTATCCTGATACTCCTGGGAAATTATGTATTACTGTTGGTGGATTCTGTAAATTCCCTGTACGACACGATTGCAGAAGTCTTTCAGGGCGATTTCAGTTTTATCCGGAATCAGGAAAGACTCGATACACTTACCATCCTTGGTGTATTTACCGCAGGCTCAGCCACAGGGCTGGTAACCCTTTCGCACATCCTGGGTTTTGTACTCAAACATTACCGGCATATGACCACAGCCGGGATTATCGGGTTTATTACAGGCTCACTCGGTACGGTATGGCCCTGGAAAAAAACCATTTTCCTGCTGAATGAGAGCGGTGAAATAATACGGGATTCCAATGGAGACGGTATCATTGTCAACTATATCCGGTATCTTCCGGATATCACCATATCCGAAACATGGTGGGCCATTGTTTTTATAATGGCCGGAATAGTTGTTTTACTTGCACTGGACTGGTATGGAAAAAAAAGAAAAGAGGCACTTTAGGTTCGGGTTGCTGGGGAAGAACATCTCGTATTCCTTTTCCAGGGCCTATTTTACCGAAAAATTCAAAAGCCTCGGGCTCGAAAACCATAGCTACGAAAACTTTGACCTTCAGGAGATAGCTGATTTCCCTGAACTCATCCTTTCCCGGAAAGATCTGGGTGGCCTCAATGTTACTATCCCCTATAAGCAGACAGTAATCCGCTACCTTGACAACCTTCATCCGGTGGCTGCTGCCATCGGGGCCGTGAATACTATAAAATTTACTGAAGCCGGCCTGGTGGGTTATAATACCGATGCCTATGGATTTGAAAATGCCATAGTGCCCCTGCTGAGGGAGCACCATAAAAAAGCCCTTATCCTTGGGACCGGCGGGGCCTCCAAAGCTATAGCATATGTTTTCGGGATACTGGGCATTTCGTTTAAATATGTATCAAGAACACCTGGGAAAGGGCAGCTTTCCTATCATGAGATCAATGAGGAACTTATACAGGAATATCCGGTACTGGTCAACTGTTCCCCGGTGGGCACCTTTCCTGATTCCCATGCAAAGCCGGCAATCCCATATGACTTCATTACCCCGGCAAACCTCCTGTTTGACCTCATCTATAACCCTCCTACCACAACCTTTCTTGCGGAGGGGGAAAATAGGGGCGCCACCATCAGCAACGGGCATACCATGTTACAGTTACAGGCAGAAAAAGCATGGGAGATTTGGAATTCCTAACCGCATTAACAGTGGTACCCCGAAGCATCAAGGTTGCATAGAATTTATGGTAATGGCAATAGAAACAGGGATGGGATCTTTGAAAGGGCTTTCCGTCATATCCCTTAATCAGCAGATGACCTGCTGATCGGCAGTTTCTTAAAAAGATACCGTATTACCTTTGCTGTTTATCCTGTTGTTAGTATCTTACAGTAGATTTCAATGGGGGATTTGGACAAAGAATTAGAGCAATGTTGGAAGAGAAAGAACACAAACTACATCCTGATGTAGAGGAAGCAGAAAATATAGAATCCGGGCATAAAAGCGATGCCAAAAAAATAAACACACCTGATACTGGTTCAGGAAAAAACGATGCCAGGCATTCACCTGCTACTGCTTCGGATGAGGATAAAGCGGAAGATTCATCTGAAGTAAATCCATCCGCAGAATTCAGAAAACAGTGAAGCCTCACAGGCTCCTGCTTCTGAAGTTCCCGTAGCGCCCCTGCCGGCCCATGACCATACAGAATCACAGCACCAGCCAACAACAAATCCCGAAAATGAAGGTGGGCCCCCTGCTGCGCAACCTGAAGGGCTTCAGGAATCACAAATCGAAATTTCCAAGGGGGATACAAGCGACGAAGAAGATCCTAAATCCACACCTGAGATAGCCCCCCGGGCAGCAACAGAACTGGCTACCGGCGATAAGGAGGAAGCCGCTGATTCCCCTGATGCCAAAGAAGATAAAGAAACCAACAAGGAGTTGAAAACCGCGCCAGAACCTGCAACCGCACCGGCAAAAAAAGAAGGGAAGCAAAAGGAAGACGGGATAAAGGAAATTGAAGAATCCAATGCGGAGGATGCGGAGGATACGGACAATCAACACCGGCACCATATACCCTTTTTGGATTATCATTCCATGTCGATGGAAAACCTGGTCGGTGAATTACAGCGATTGGTTCGAAATGAGAAAGTGCAGGCCATCAAAAAACATGTGGACAGCATTAAATCTGAATTTGATCAGAAATTCCAGGAGTTTATCGAAGGCAAAAAAGAAGAATTTATCGATAAAGGGGGAAATGAGATTGACTTTAAATATAATTCCGTTACCAAAAGGCAATTTAATGAGGTATACTCGGATTACCGGGAAAAACGAAACGCCTATTATAAGAACCTGGACCAGAATCTGAAAGCAAACCTTGCACTCCGTTTGGAAATCATCGAAGAGTTAAAGGGACTTGTCAACATAGAGGAGGACATCAATACAACGTATAGAAATTTTAAGGACATCCAGGAACGGTGGCGTAATGCGGGACCTATTCCGAGGAACAGCTATAACGATGTCTGGCGCACCTATGAGCACCATATAGAGATCTTTTACGACTTTTTACATTTGAACCGGGAGCTCCGGGACCTCGATTTTAAGCATAACCTTGATGAGAAATTAAAACTCATCGAACGGGCTGAAGCACTGGTGGAGGAACCCGATCTCAATAAGGCCTTCCGTGAATTGCAGTCGCTCCATAAAATGTGGAAAGAAGATATTGGCCCTGTTGGAAAGGAACACCGCGATGAAATATGGGAAAAGTTCAGCATTCCTACCAAAGCCTTACACCAAAGAAGACAGGACTATTTCAAGGATCTTGATAAGGCCTATGAAGTTAACCTTGCCAATAAAAATGAAATTATCGCCGGCATACGGGAAATAAGCACCCAAGTAGCCAGCAACCACAAAGCCCTGCAGCAGCAGATAAAGGAAATAGAAGCCCTGCGGGAGCGGTTCTTCAAAGCCGGGAAGGTTCCGCAGCAGGAGAATGAAAAAACATGGGCATCCTTTAAAGAAGCTGTCAGGGTGTTCAACAGGAATAAAAATGCCTATTACAAAAACCTGAAGCATGCGCAACAGGAAAACCTGGAAAAGAAACGGGAATTATTAGCCTATGCTATCTCCCTTAAGGATAGTGAAGACTGGGAAACCACCACTGCTGAAATGAAGCGGATACAGGGGGAATGGAAAAATATTGGCCATGTTCCCCGTAAATACTCGGATAAGATCTGGAATGATTTCAAAAATGCCTGCAATCATTATTTCGACCGGTTTCACGCTACAAAAAACAAGGCCAGTTCAGCTGAGCATGAAAATTTTGAAAAGAAAAATGCCTGCCTGGACCAATTGAAAGCTTTGCAATTGAGCGGTGACAGGAAGAAAGACCTTGCGAGCATCAAATCCCTGATCGAAGAATGGAGGACTTATGGCAGGGTTCCGTTCAATAAAAAGAATATCAATACCAAGTTCAATAAAATACTGGATGCCTTGTTCCGGAAACTGGACGTAGGCAGGCAGGAAGCAGAATTGCTAAAATACGGGAACAAGATACAGCAGCTTGCCAATGCGGACAATGAGCGGGCCATTACAGACGAGCGGACATTTATCAGGAGAAAGATAGATGAAAGTAAAAATGAAATCCGCCAACTGGAGAATAACCTGCAGTTCTTTTCCAATGCATCAGAGGATAGCCCCCTGGTAAAAGAAGTAGTGCAAAACATAAACAGGCAAAAAGAAACACTGGCAACCTGGAAGGCCAAACTCAAAAAATTGAATATCCTGAAGAACAACCTCAATAAGGCCACTGAGGAAGAGAATGGCGATACCCCTCCCGGGGAAGAAGAATAACGGGCAACCGGAAGTAAGGTAAACTGATATGAACTGCCCCCTTCGGGGAATTTTTCCGGACAAAATCCTCCTGCAATCTGGCTAAGACAACACTACCATCGCTTCCCCCGCCTTTGATTATTACGGCCGGACCGGGACTTTGGTTTGCCGGGATTACCGCTGCGCTGTACAGCATTATTTACCGGCACCGGACCCGGCTCGAACCCGGCCGGGATTTCGGAAGGCAACTTCTCCCCGAGCAACTTTTCAATACCATCTACGTATTCATTTTCATCGGGACTCACCAATGAAATGGCTTCCCCGCTGGCTCCTGCCCTACCGGTCCTTCCTATCCTGTGGACATAATCTTCCGGTACATTGGGCAATTCGTAATTGATCACATGTGGCAGTAGTGGTATATCCAACCCCCTCGCGGCAATATCAGTGGCGACCAATACCCGCACGGCCCCTTTTTTAAATCCGCCCAGGGCCTTGGTCCGGGCACCCTGACTCTTATTACCATGGATTGGAGCGGCGGTAATAGCATTCTTGTTGAGTTTTTCACTTAAGCGGTTGGCACCATGTTTTGTCCGCGTAAAGATCAGGACCTGCTGCCAGTCGCCTTCAGAGATCAATTTGATCAAAAGTTCTGACTTGCTGGTCTTATCTACCCGGTATACTTTTTGCAATACTTTCTCGGCAGTGGTCACTTCCGGGCTGGCTTCCACCAATACCGGGTGGTGCAAAAATCCATTGGCCAGTTGCTTTATCTCCCGGGAGAAGGTCGCCGAAAAAAGCAGGTTTTGCCTTTTGGATGGCATGAGTGCCAGGATTTTTTTGATATCCCGCAGAAAACCCATATCCAACATGCGATCCGCTTCGTCCAGAACCAATATTTCAACACTGCTGAGGGAAAACACCTTTTGGTTATGCAAGTCGAGCAGCCGTCCCGGGGTAGCCACCAGGATATCGATACCATTGCGAAGTGTTGCGATCTGTGGCTTCGCATTTACGCCCCCAAAGATGACGGCAGACCGGATATCCAGGTACGTGCCATACTCTTTTACACTCTCATATACCTGTGCTGCCAGCTCCCGGGTGGGCGTTAAGATCAGTGCCCGGACGGGCCTTTGCCTCAATCGCTGGCCCTGGGAAAGGATCTGCAGCATGGGAAGGGTAAAACCTGCGGTTTTGCCCGTCCCTGTCTGAGCTGAACCAAGTACATCCTTTCTTTCTAATATCAGGGGAATTGCTTTTTGTTGAATTGGGGTAGGTGAATCATAGCCTTTTTTGTTGACTGCTCTCACCAGAGCCTCCGAAAGGCCCAATGTTTTAAATGACATATAAATTGTTTAAGAAATGACAATTTATCCAAAGTGCCATTTTTATAAGAAGCGGCAAAGATACGTTGAATTATCGCTACATCTGCGACGGACCCTTAATTAGCAATTTAATGGTATGAGGCCGTTGTATGGATCCGGTACAAAAAAGAGCTGCATGGCAGCTCTATGATACTATAAAATGCAGTTACGTACCGCTTTATTTGGCTACATTGACCGACCTGGTTTCCCTGATCACGGTCACTTTTACCTGCCCGGGATAGGTCATATCGGTTTGGATCTTCTGGGAAATTTCAAAAGAGAGTTGGGCAGCCCGGTCATCACTCACCCTTTCGCTTTCCACGATCACCCGAAGTTCCCTTCCCGCCTGTATGGCATAGGCCTTTTGAACGCCTCCGAAACCAAACGCGATATCTTCAAGGTCTTTTAACCGCTGGATATACGAGTCCAGTACCTGCCTCCTGGCACCAGGTCTAGCGCCGCTAATGGCATCGCAAACCTGAACGATGGGCGATATGAGCGTCTTCATTTCAATTTCATCATGGTGGGCACCAATGGCGTTGCACACTTCCGGTTTCTCCCCATATTTTTCTGCCCACTGCATCCCGAGGATAGCGTGGGGGGTCTCAACGTCAGCCTCGGTATTGGGTACCTTCCCGATATCGTGAAGCAGTCCGGCCCTTTTGGCCAGTTTGGTATTCAATCCTAATTCCGCGGCCATTACACCACAAAGCTTGGCCACCTCACGGGAGTGCTGTAGCAGGTTTTGCCCGTAAGACGAACGGTACTTCATACGGCCAACTGCGCGGATCAGTTCCGGGTGCAATCCATGAATACCCAAATCTATTACGGTACGTTTTCCTACCTCAACAATTTCCTGTTCAATCTGCTTTTCGGTCTTTTTTACGATTTCCTCAATCCGGGCGGGATGGATCCTTCCGTCCGTTACCAATTTATGCAGTGAGAGTCGCGCTACTTCCCTGCGTACGGAATCAAAACAGGAGAGAATAATGGCTTCCGGCGTGTCATCTACGATAATTTCCACTCCGGTGGCGGATTCGAGGGCCCTGATATTGCGGCCTTCCCTTCCGATAATCCGGCCCTTCACATCATCGGATTCGAGGTTGAATACGGAAACACAGTTTTCAACTGCTTCTTCCGTTCCGATCCGCTGTATGGTGTTGATAATGATCTTCTTGGCTTCCTGTTGGGCCGTAAGCTTAGCTTCTTCAAGGGTGGTCTGCATATATGCCATGGCATCCGTACGGGCATTTTCCTTGAGGGATTCGAGCAACTGGCTTTTAGCTTCTTCGGCTGACAAACCCGAAATGACTTCCAGCTGCTGCACCTGGCTTTTGTGGAGTTTTTCCAGTTCCGTTTGTTTTTTTTCAATAAAATCCTGCTTGTGGTCCATCTCACTGACTTTGCTTTCAAGCTGGTCATTCAACTTTTTCGTTTTAGCCAGTTCACTGCTGATCTGGGATTCCTTGTCCCGGGCACGCTTCTCAGATTCAGCTATTTTTTTATCCTTATTGATTATGACTTTTTCGTGCTCCGCTTTAAGTTCCAGAAATTTCTCCTTAGCCTGATATATTTTGTCCTTTTTTATGCTTTCGCCTTCCGACGTGGCATCCTTGATGATACCCGCAGCTTCTTTTCTGGCATGGGCTATGGTTTTGGAAGCTTTTCCTTTTTCTAAAAATTTTGCAATTACAAATCCTATTACAATACCCGCCAGGGCTGCAATGATCGTGGTTGTTACTGTGTCCATATCTGTTAATAAATTAATATAGCTTCGGGCGACCCAAAGCAACTATTGAGATCCCGTTTCCGTAGGTCACCGGGATACGGGGTAAGCCTCAGCCGTTCCGCACATTGGGGGCACCTGGGCTGAACTTAAAAAAAAACCCACATTGGTGGAAGTTCTGTACAAACTCCGATAAACAAGTTTAGGGCTACCAGAATGCTCAAGGATCCTTTACTAGAAGGCCTGCTTTTACAATCTAAACTCACCCTTTTCAAACAAATTAGTGTTGAGTTCGTCAAAAATATATTACCAATGTGGGCAGTAAATTTAATCTTATTTCAAAAGAACTTATTTAATACTCAGTTTGGAATTGACCAGATGATCCAACGCTTTCAGGCGTTCTGTGATCTCCTTGGTATCTTCCATATTATCTATGCCTCGTTGTTCTATTTTGGAGGCAAATTGCAATGCGCACATGGCCAAAACATCCTGTTTATCCCTGACCGCATAATTCTGCTCAAACTTTTTGGCTAGCTGTTCAATGTTTTTAGCAGCTTTGCGCAATCCTTCTTCCTGACCGGGGTCAATGGTTAAGGGGTATACCCTGTCAGCTATTGAAAGCTTAATTTTCAGCTTTTCCCCCATAGAACCGTATCGCTTTATTCAGCAAGCTGGGTTATACAATAATCCAACTCCCGTATCAAAGTATTTATTTTGAGCTTCGCTTCTGTTTTATTCGTTTCACTGCCCAGCATTGTATTTGCAAGCTTCAGGGATTTGTATTTTTCCTCCCATTCCGACACGGAATTCTGGGTTGCATCGTAATCATTTTTAATACTGACCAGATCCTCTTCAAGTTTTTGATTAGCCTGATTGAGCAACTCTAACTTGTGCAGCAATTTGCTAATTTTATTTTCCAGGGAATCAACGATTTCAACCAATTCGCTCATATGCAAATGTCAATGCGTTTTGAACAAAGTTAAGACACCTATGACGACTTCGCAATAGTTTTGGCAATTATTCTTAAAGCGATGCTCAAAGTGCTTTAAATGCCGCAAGTTGTATGTTTACTTGAAGGAATGGGCACTATTAATGGCGCATGGTTTAATACAGAGGTGATCAAATTTTATAATATCTGTTCTTTAGGGTTTAAATGGTATTGACTAATTTCGCAGCAACTTTGTTATTATGAGACTACTTCTTATCGGTTTCCTCCTGCTGATGGTCTTTGGGATGCACGCCCAGGAATTAGCTCCCGGGGTTAATTTCAGGTCACCACTTGATATCCCCCTGGTCCTGGCGGGTACGTTTGGGGAACTCCGGTCAAACCACTTCCATTCGGGCCTGGACATCAAGACGCAGCAGCGGCAGGGATTGCCTGTTTACGGGATTGAAGAAGGGACGGTAACCAGGATAAAGATCTCGTTGTGGGGATATGGAAAAGTGCTCTATGTAGCCCACCCAAACGGATTGACTTCGGTATATGCCCATTTACAGAAGTTCTCGCCCGAAATTGAAGCCTACATCAAGAAGAAACAATATGAAAAACGCAGTTATGAAATTCAGCTCTTTCCGGAATTCGGGGAATTAAAAGTCCTCAAAGGCGGTCTTTTGGGATATACCGGGAATACAGGCGGATCATCAGGGCCCCATCTTCACTTTGAAGTTCGCAATAGTATTTCGGAGAAACCGATCAACCCATTATTGTATGGAATGGAGGTGCGCGATGCCACCAATCCGGTGCTTACGGATCTGTATGCCTACGCCCTTTCTGAGGATGCACAGGTGAACAGGAGCAATGAAAAGGTAGAGATCAGTTTCAAGAAACAAAGCGACGGGAGTTTCCTGGCCGATACGGTTTTTGCAGCGGGGACAATAGGCTTTGGCATCAACACCTATGACAGGCAGGATATGGCAGCCAATCAAAACGGGGTTTATTCCGTAACCCAGACAGTGAATGGCACTGTATATTCGGAATTTGAATTTGATACATTTTCTTTTTCCGAAACCAGGGGAATCAATGCGCTCATCGATTATGAACATTTGGGAAGGTACCGGCAAAGGATCATGAAATGTTTTCTCAGTCCCGGGAACCACCTCAGCATTTACAACGCCCTTCAAAATGATGGAAAAGTCGTGGTACGGGAAGGCCTTAGTTATGTGGTGCAAATTGAAATCAGGGACCTCGCCGGCAACAAGGTAGACCTTACAATCCCGGTTGAAGGGAGACGTGAAAGCCTGCTCAACCTGAAACCGATAGAAAAGACCGGGGATTATGTCATAGCCAAAAAGCCCAACAATTATGACCTGGGCGGCGCCAAGGTTTATTTCCCTGCGAATACCTTTTACGAGGATTTTTATATCGACCTGAAAAAAGGTGGTGATACGGTAACCATCCACAATAATACAGTGCCGGCCCAGCGGAATTTTACAATTACATTCGATGCCTCCCGGATACCTCCTGATCAAAGGGGCCAGCTTTTTATAGCCCGACTCGATGAACGGATGCGCCCCAGCCATGCCAATACTTTCAAGAGGGGTGATACGTTTACGACCCGTACCCGCTCCCTTGGAACCTATACCCTGGCAAAGGATACCGTTGCACCAAAAATTCGGGCCAAAAATTTTAAGGAAAAACAATGGCTAACCAATTACCGTTACCTCAGCCTTCATTTATC
>CAVWMN010000008.1:0-3599 GCA_963756115.1 uncultured Flavobacteriaceae bacterium | reverse complement strand
TTGTAATACCCGGGGGGCCGGTGGGGGATCAGGTAATTGTGGGAAGGGTTCCGCATTTTTTTTCTGGGTAGCCGTCATGAGGCTGTAGATATACTTCATCCGTTCCACTTCTTCGCCACGTACCCGGAAATTTGTGGAAGACATTTCATTGTACTTTTTAGCCAGCGCATTGTATTCTGCAACCATTTCCCGGGGTAGCTTTTTCCTGCGCAGGCACTAAACTGATAACCACTTCTGCATCTGAAACACGGGGTACTGCTACCTTGTTGCTGAAACTGTACAGAGCCCCGGCGATCAGGGGGAGTACGCATAGTGCCCTCAGGCGGGTCGAATTTTTGGAGGTGTTTCTTTTCATGATTTTGATTCGTTTTTTGATGGATGAATAAGTGAAGGCGTTCGCCAGTTGCGGCTGATTACCATTTGAAGCGTACTGTAATAAGGTGGTTTGATAGTGGACCGGGTCTACCTCATGATCCAAAACACCTGCATCGGCCAGGAATTCATGGTTGGTCTTTATTTTTCTTTTAAAAAAATAAAAGAGGGGGTTAAACCAGAATACGACCTGCAGTAATTCGATGAAAACAACATCAACGCTGTGTTTTTGTCGGGCATGGGTGACTTCATGAAGCCAGATTTCCCGCGGGATTCGGTGGGCGAGGAATTCTCTGATATTTAAAAAAATGTAATTAAAAAAAGTATGGGGGATGATACTTTCCTGAACCATTACCCGGATAAGGCCCTGTTCCCTCGATTTTGGATTTCTGCGGATCTTCCGGATAATGCCCAGCAGGTTTGCCGTAAATTTAGCGGCAGTAACCAGTACTCCTATGCCATAAAGGAGCCATAACAGACCCCCTGTAGGGTTTCCTTCTCCAGTGGAGGATGTAAAGGTTACCAATTGTTTTTCGGGTACCCGGATGGCCGTATCATCAACATGGTATGTTATTGTTATGAACGGGATGACGAGGGCGAGGACCACGGCACTCAGGAGGTAGATCCTTTTGAGGGTGTGCATCCTTTCCCTTTCCAGGAACAGGGCATAGAACAGCAGGAAAAGGGCCAGGCATGCGCTCGATTTTATCAGGTATTCCAGCATGATCATTTCTTTTTAATTTCGTGGTCTATCAGTGCCTTTATTTCTTCGAGTTCCTTTTTGCTGAGGTTGGTTTCGCTTGTAAAGAAGGAGGCAAACTGGGACGCACTGTCATTGAAAAAATTTTTGATAAGCCCGTTGACGTGTTTGGAGAAATAGTCCTTCTTTTTTACCAGCGGATAATAGAGTCGGGATCTCCCTTTGGTGGTATACGATACAAATCCTTTGTCCGTCATCCTTTTGAGCAGCGTGGCAATGGTGGTGGCGGCAGGTTTGGGGTTGTCATATGCTTCCAGTAGCGTCTTCAAATAGGCCTTTTGTTCTTTCCAGAGGATGTTCATCAATTCTTCTTCTGATTTGGACAGTTGCATGCGAGGTGGGATTTAAGTATTATTCTACAAACATAGAATATTATTTTATATTCTACAAGTGTAGAGTTATATTTTTCTTGGCATATTGAGTTATGGTATGGGATAGCATTTTTTCTCGTATATCAGAAAAATTTGTGGCGTGCAGCGATATTCTCCAAAACCGGAAGCCTTATTTGTTTGGGACAAGCCCAATGTGCTGGCCTACTATTCTCCATCCCTCATCAAATTTCACGTATATGAAAGTATAGCGCCTTTTATTGGAATACACGTTTCCGTTCCCGGTCATTTTCCAGTGGAGATCCCCATGTACAACTGCGGTGCTGTCATATAAATGCACTTCCGTATCCTGGGTCCTGAAATAACGCACCTTATAATTGGGATCCAGGGCATCCCTGATCTCCTTCTTTTTGTCTCGTCGTTCGCCACTAGTACTTGTGACTATCATTTTTTCATGGAAAAGTTGTTCCAGATACAGGGAATCCTTTTCTGTTACAGCATTGCAATAGGCATGTTGCAGTTGCAGAATTTTTTCCATCTGTTTTTCCTGAGATAAAAGGATTAGTGGTATCCAGAATAAAGGCAGGAAGAGTGATATTTTTTTTAGAATCATTATACTTGTTTTAGTATTTATATGTCGTTGTCTGGCAAGCTGTTACGGTTGATCCCTGTCCGCTCCGCGATATACTTCTTGGATCATATCCCTGGAACCGGGGCATGCTACCGGTAATGCTTCCTGTTTCCTAAGGGACGTAAGGAAAGACAGGATGTGGCAATGTGCCAGTTGTTTAACGGTAGACTTATCGAGAAATGTACCACCAAAATGGGTGACCAGGGACGGAATAAGATAGGATGCATCTGAATAGCTGAAATGAGCAGACCCTTTAATTTTTACCGAAATTACACCGGACGCTGCATTTTTATAGATGTTGGTAAAAATACTGTCGATAATTTTCCCCATTGCGTCCCAGTCCTTCCTGCTCCTGCCCCTGCTTTTAAGGTCAGCATCTGAATAAAGGGGATAACTCCTTAGAAAGAGACCAGGGATAGAAAGGCCGGTCTCCTCAAGATTTTGGAAAGACCCTCCATCCATATTGAATGCCCCTTTGATCCCGGGTATGTATTTAGCAAGTCCCAGTGCGATATTTCCGCCCAGGGAATGTCCTCCCGCTGCGATATGCTCCAAATCGAGCTGGCCATTGTGGAGCATAAAAAGGGGGGAATTTGGTCTGGATAATTCAGAAACCACCCATTTTAAATCCCGGGACCATTCGTCCATCCGTTCCCTTATTCCATCTTCTTCGAAGGAGGAGATCGTATCCATTTCCGCAGATAGCAGGCGTCTTTCCTGGGTTACTGTGATTCCACCATAGGGATGGTCCAGGGCTATAACGCCGTATCCGTGACTGGACAAATCCTCATAGAGGATTGTATGCAATCCTTTGGGGGACCCCAGGCCATGGATGAACAGGACCACTGGGATCTTTCCTTGCACAATAGGTGCATTCATTGAGGAATTGGTGTTAATTTTTTGTAGTCGGGCCAACACCTCATCTGGTATCCCATAATAGTCGATGTCTTGCATATGACGGATAACGGTTGAATCAATATAGGTATCCGCTGTGCCATTATCGATTTCCGCAGGGTACCAGAATTGTCCCACCAGGGTTCGCTGTATCTCTGGATGCAGTATGTCTGACCTGTTCGGATCTTTAACCTCAAATTTCCGGGTCCCCACGGGATAGTTACCAGTGGGGAGGGGCAGTACGGATGGGTCACTGGAAAGAATCTCAGTTTCATGGGTTATCGGAACCAATGTAAAAATGGTAAAAGCAACCAAACAGGAAATTGCTATAATAGTTTTCATTGACTATGCATTAGTAATTTCAACCACACCACTGCAAATATCCTTTACAGGTCCCTCCCAGCTACAAAATGATTTGGGCGGGAAGCAGCAGGCTAAATGCTCAAAATGAAGTACGAGTAGAAGTTTCTACAAACATAGAACATAATTTTTCATTCTACAACTGTAGAGTGATAATTTTAAGGATACATTGGGAATTTGCGTATCAAAAGGTAGGCCGAAAGTGCTGTGGATGCTGTTCAGGACCCGGGGGCACTCAATTCTGCAAAATACT
>CAVWMN010000007.1:0-14420 GCA_963756115.1 uncultured Flavobacteriaceae bacterium | reverse complement strand
TTCATAAATTATCCTGAATGACTGCTCAAATCTAGGGAATTAATATGCGAAATAATACCGGTAGATAGTGGCATATCAATCCTGGAAATCAATATTATCAAATAGATCAACAGCACGTCGCATTGGCCGTTCATCAAATCTATCAATTGAAAATTACCATGTTCGGATATAGGTGTATTATACAAAGCTTCCCGAAAAAGCGGTTAAACAGTCAATATATTGTATCTTAATTCGGTAAATCCCTGATTGAATCTTCGGACTGTATTCAATCCCACTCCCCCTAATTGGATTAAATCAAATAATAATGGTACATACTTTATGGTCTGACCACATCATGTATCGCAAATTTTAATTTTGTTCCAACGCAATCGAATAACGGCTATGAAAAAGTTACAATCAATGCTGATTTGCATGTATACGCTATTCCTTGCTGTAGCAATAAATGCGCAGCAGCTCAAAAAAGCAACTTCAAATGATGCGATTACACTAGCACAAGCTTATATGAATTTGTCTTTGACGAATACTTATTTTGATACACTCGATTTGCAACGTCTGTCAAAAATACTACCCTTTGAAGAAAGCGAATTAAGTTCCATAAAGGACCCCATCTTTATCCGGCAAAATTCCACCCTATATAATTTCGCGTATTCCTTATTGCAATTCAATGAAGCCCAATTATTATTCAGGGACAGGAAGGAAATCAATAGAAGCGTGCTAATGCAGTGGAAGCAGGCTTTGGAAAAAACTGTTGATCATTTTACCAATGCGGAGATGACAATGGATTTTCATGATGAAGGCAATCCTTTTTATGACCTTATTAATTTCAATTATGCTTCCCGGGACACACTACACCATGATATTTTTAAGCTGAAACGCCAGTTTGGCCTGTATTTCAATGCCGATATTTATCCCGACTTTAAAAGGATTTTCAGGAGCGCACAAACTTTGGGAAACATTCATGTGGATTCCCTGTCCTATTTTGCCGGATTATACGATCTGGAGCTCCCGACGCCTATTGTGAATATGGAGTATGATGCCACTAATTACGATTACGGGCCTCATGTTTTACCCGGGAGTTACGAATACCGGCATTATGAAAGGGATGACCGATACCGAATCAACGCCTCCCTCAGCACTATGCATTATCTGCTGGACCCAAAACTGGATCTCATTTCAAGATACGTACAGTTGAAATATCTGGCATCTGAGGACAAAGTTCAATCTTTTGATTGGTTCGACCTTTACAGGCTTTATAACTCCTATTTTGTTTTCAGGGATGATCTTACCCAATTTATTTTAAGCGATGTTTTTCAGTTGGAAGAAGATGTGTTTTTTAAGGATGAACTAAATCCTGCAGCCAGTGAAGTGTTATACCAACAGTTGCAAAGCAAATTCTCAGAAGATTCCTATACCCTCTCCCAGGCTTTTATCAACCTGTCTATTCTGAATGCTGATTTTGATGCGCAAAGCGATGAAACAATTACAGAAATACTTTCCCTTCATGAAAACAAAGTGAATGCCATACAGGATCCCGATTTTATCAGCGAAAATTACAGGCTGTATCATTTTACGCGTGCACTATTGTATTATAACACCGCTAAATGGATGTTCCGAACAAAAGGGGACATCAATCGGGATGTCCTGATTCAATGGAAGGATACCCTTCATAAAGGAATTGAATCTTTCAACCGATCCAGGGAAGGTGCGCCGTCTGGTGATGATTGGGAACAAGATCCCTATTATAAACTTATCAAATACGACAGTTATGATGAAGGGACGTTAAAAAATCAGATATTGGCACTGAAGCAGCAGTTCACCCCTTATTTTAATGCGGATATATACCCTGATTTTAAGCGGATCTTTTATGAGGCAAAGAATTCTGGCGGATACGACTTTGAAGGACTATTGCAATATTCCAAATTGTATAACTTCCCATTGTCCCTGTCTATCCTGAACAATGAAGATGTGGAACATGCAATAGATTCAAATCAATTAATAGGGCTTCCATACCAGCTTGATGAAAAACTGGACCTGATCTCCAAATACCTGCAGCTAAAATACCTCGCAACTGATGAACAGTCACCGGTTCCAATGGGTTTCAACGTTGGAAAATTATATTCCGCTTACAGGGATTTTAACTACGGAGCAGATAGAATAATCCGGGATGAAAAAGATAAATTTTTTGAGGAAGAACTGAATGCAGAAGTTCGGGCTAATTTATATGATCGATTACAAGGGAAATTCCCATTCCGGGAACTCGCTTTTCGTCCGCCTCCTAAAGAATTAGGCAGAATACTATCCTCAGACCGGGATAACAGTCAGGCTGTAATGCAAATGGCGCCCGAACTGGTCGGATCCAAATACTTTTTCCCCAATCCCGCTCCATTTCCTTCGGCTCGTTTAATCATAGAAGATTTTAAACCAGGACTTACCACGCTTAGCCAGGTCGACACCGATTTAAGTGGTACATTAGATAATGCCGGGTACGCAGGGCAATTGCATTATTATTATGATCTGGATGGATTTGCATTAGCGACCAGTCTTGAAAAATTCAATACCGATGGCTCCGCTGTTCCGAACGATAGACGTTTTGTTGAAAGCTTAGGCGGTGATGGCAAGTTTTCGTACTTTGAAATTTTTAAATCCATCTTCTTCGATGTGGAGTCGGAATTCAGGATGTTCGCTTTTGTTGTTGCGTCTAAAGCGGCAACTACCAGTGATGAAGATGAACCCATGACTGCTCCTTTCGTGGGCCAATTGCTGGAAAACAGCTATCCATCATTACCTGAAGAACTAAAAAGCAGATCGCTTCAGGAGAAAAAACTTACTGTACTGGTCTACCATTTTCACCAGGACGATATCGGGGAAGTACCTATGCTGGATGTAAGCGGGGAAATTACAGCTGAAGTCCATCTGAAAAACGCGGGCCTGATAGCAATCATCAATGAATAAAAACCGGTGGATTAACGTAATTCATTGGGGATTATCCGCGAAATAGTCCTCAAAGGAGAATCTCCGCTGGATCGTATCCCCTGATGTTAGGAGAATATCTATTTCCATAATGGGGCAATACCCCCAGCCCAGATATCCGATCGAAAAGGAGGAGGTGGGGTCCTTGGACACCCGCAACCGATCCATAAACCCCCTGCAAAAATTATACTGGACTTCTGCTATTTCATTCCTCCTGAAAGAAGGCACATCGATCCACATGGTATAATTTTTATTCTCACCCCCGGCATTTGATGGACTTACGGAGGCCCTGATATCAATTAAACTGTCAATGGGATAGGTCCGTTCTTTGTAGAGTATTTTGCTGAGCACCGAGTCGCTCTGGTTTTCATATTGCGCCCCCCTCCCTTTCATCACCAGCCTCAGCAATTCCTGGGTCTTGTCTTTTTCCGTTATTACCTTTAGCCTGTCATTCAGTAAATCAATTTGTTTTCTTTTGGCCTGGAAGGCGTTATATGCCAGAATACCAAGACCCGCAACCACCACGATTCCTAACAAGCTTATCCATTTGAGCCTTTCCCGCCTCCTTTTTGTCACCTCGGCAAGTTTTCGCTTAGCGGCCAATTCTTTTTCATCTTCAACATGTTGCCTGCTCTTGGATATCCAATCCTTTTCTTCAGGGCTTTGTTTGAATTGATCCAAATAGGGTTCAATAAATACCAATTGCTTTTCGGTAAAATATTCCCGGGCTTCTTCCTTTACAGCTACCTGGTTATGTATCAGCCGCTTTATTTCCAGGACCGCGGTTTCTTCAACACTTCTCCTGTCGGCTATGGGTTTGGCCAATGAATCGTGCGTTATTTCAAAGGTATCTGCCGCTTCATTATACCGAAGCATGCGGCTATTCATAAAAGCATCCACCACCCTGTCAATCAAGGCCACTGACGTACCCGGCAACCGTTCATACAATTCGGCTTTACGGATAGGTTCCTTGGTACCTTCCAGGGTAGAGAACGGGGACAATATTTTCCAGGTTAACTGGGGTGTGAGTTCCGGATATGGGCCTTTAAGTTCCCCGGATACCCCGGCCACCTGCTCCTCCAGGAAGTCGACCAGGATATCCCCAATGGCCCCCATTTCGTTCAGGGACTGGAGTGTCAACACTGCCTCCGCTTTTCGGCTCGTATCCCCTGAGACCTTCAAATAAAACTTATCCAGGAACACCTGAAGAAAAGGCAATTGGATGGTAAGTGATTTTCCCTTTCCCCTGACCTTTTCAAAAATGCCTTCAGCCACCAGATCTGTCTCTCCATCTTTGATCTTTACGGACGATTCTTGGTAATTCGCGACTCCGATAAGTACCTGTTTTACCTTTTCAAGGTTCATAGGTTCCACCCGTAATTTTTTGCGTAATAATTGAGGAACCTTTCGTTCAAAATCATATAAATGCCCCAAATATTCTTCCCGCATGGAAAAGATCAGCTTTACGGCCTGTCCCGATTGCAAAATATCCTGGATCGTTTCAATAAAACGGATTTGCTCCTTAGGGTTACCCAGTACATACAATTCTTCAAACTGGTCAAAAATCAAATAAACGGGTCGAAAATACCTTTGGTATAACGAACCAATTGCTCTTGTTATGGGGCTTAATACAACCGCATCTGACGAGGACATTTCTATATCATCACTGGCTGCCACCTCATGGGGTTCAATGGGGAATGTCCCCCCGGCATCTTTAAGTACCTTTTCCAGGGATTCATTAATATTGCCACCCCTGCGGACCATCAGGGGCAACCAATCATGGGGTTCAAATTTACCGGCAAGCCCGCAATTTATCAGGCTCGTTTTTCCCGTTCCGGATGCCCCATAAATAAACACAATGGAGGATTGGAAGACCATTTCATAGAGGGCATTGATTTCTTCGTCCCTTCCAAAAAAAATACCCCTGTCTTCCCGTTCATAGGAATCCAGGAATTTAAAGGGATACTTTTTCATGCGTTTGATTTTTTGTAGCACTCATCAGTTCATTAAAATACATCTTCAATGGGCGCCTCCTCAATCCCGGTTAACGTCTTTTGTGCATCATGGAACAGCTCGTAAACCCTGTCGAAATTCATATCCTTGCGGTTCTCCGGATCTGCCAGCCATCGATTGATGGCCTGGGTATCTTTATCATCAGGCTTCGGGTTGTTGGATCTTGGGATGCTTACCCTGGTAGTATCTTCTATAAAGCTGTAGTTAAGGTTACGGTCGCCATAGGTATTGCAATAGGAATAAAAACAAATTTTGGAACCTCCCGTCAGTGCCAGGGCATTGTAATCAATGATAAATGGATCCATGTTGATATTTTCGCGGTAGTTATCCTTAAAAAGCAAAACCGCGAACGAAATGACCGGCGTGGTTTCCGTCCTAACCTTGCTGAGGCTGTTATAACCTGCCTGACTTCCACCTTCCAACAGTGTATAATTGTGCAGGTAAAGGCCTTCACTATCATTTCGCTGCTGGTTGTAGTCAATGTCTTTGATGGAAATCATTCTATAGGCCGCGAGAAAGTTCAGGTTTTCGAGAACTACAGTGAGGTTTTTTTCCGCGTCAATGCCATTGTTACTATCGAAGGCAGCAGTATTAAGCAGATCAGCAATAGTATTGAGTTTGGTGCAGGCTTCCCTAAAAGCATGCCCGTCTTTGAGCGCCGGGAGAAAATTCGATAACTCGGGGATGGGCAATGCCAATTTATTCACATCATAAGCTTCCAGAAGGCCTTTGATGAGATCTGCAAAGCCAACAATATCCTCTTCTGCCGCATCCTTGAAAAACTTTACTAAAATATCCGTCTGGGTTTGGGAGAGCTTCACTTTATGCTCCAGCTGATAATCCCATAAGGTTGAAATAAGAGCAAATGTAATGAGTTGCAAGGCCCTTTTCGCAGTGAGCTGGCAGTTTTCAAGATACCGTTTGAGTTTGCTTTGCGTAAAATCCTCTTCCCCTATCGACATGAGTTTGCGCAGCTGCATGCCGACAGCACCTACGTAACCTGAAATTAGGATCCGCTTTGCGGTTTGAACCAATTGGGAATTTTCTGACCAATCCGTATTGGTCGCCAAAAAATCATCCGCTTTTCTGCTAAAGGGTTTGATAGCTTGCAACAATTTTTCGGTTAACAATTGATTGAACGTATTGGGAATGGCCGCTGCTACTTCAGTGGGATGATTACCTCCATTTTTACCCGTACGTACATCGGCCTCGATCTGTTCAAACTGTGGCAGGAATTTATCTAACTGTGTCCTGTATTTATTTATAAGGTTGTCAATATTGGTATATTCCGTATAAAAATGCCCGAGATCCCCGATCTTTTTCTTGAAGGCCAATAATGTATTTATTTCATCGGTAATGGAACTTGTATTGATGGGGGCATTCTTAAAATAGGTCCATATTGTTGGCTTTCCACGATCTTTAAAGACCTGGTAGGCTGTATCAAATTCTTCGCCGGAGTATTTCCCGACTTTTGTAAAGAAAAGGCAAAGTACAATATCGCATTCCCGGATGGCATTATTGTATTCATCCTGTAGCCGGGTATCGGAAATAGCATCCAAAAAATTTTCCCATTGAACCAGTTCCAGATACATGCCCTTTGAGTGGAGTCGGTCATTTTCCTTACTAATAAACATTCGGAACTGATCCCGGTCTTCTTTTAGTTCGGAGGAAGAAGCAATAAAAATCCGAATTGTACGCATTCCTTGAATAATTCTGTTGAACTTAATTAAATAGGGGGGACCTAAAATTTTTTTAATTGGAACTATATGGCGCAAAGCCACAATGGTTGTCAACTATTATGGATGGAGCAACCTGTAACCTATTAGGAGATACCATAGATCCGGGATGGTCTAGTTTTGAAATACTTCCTGTTTTCTACACACCGGTAACCTAATTCCGGGTCCTTTTCTCCTTGTTGTAATCAACTACAGTAAGTTACAACAAAAATAGTATGCTAAAATCTTATTTATGCCTTGAGAAGTTAATTTACGAATGATGGCCCTACTAAACTTACACCACAGACCCCACGAACCTGGCACGCATTTGTAGGAGTAATCGGCTTATCCACAATAGGAATACAACGACAAAACATTGTATATCACCACATTATTAATTATCTTGAAAGTGCAAGCAGTATCTGACAACTTCCTGAAACTGTTAGAGGAGGTCAAAATGGTAATCACTCGATTATCTAAAATAGTTGGAAGAGGAAGTGGTGTATTTAAAATGAATATGCCCATATTTTTTTGATATATCAAAATATAGCAGTTCTAGTTTGGAACACAATCGGTAGATCCCCCAGGAATAATTTAGGCTTACAAGACGTATTCGAACATCCTATAAGAAGGTGTATTATGACACATGATGATTGGGCAGATCTGATAGAAGAAATATCGCTGGGAAAGTGCATCCTGGTCCTCGGACCGGAAATTTCCACAGTTCAGGCCGATGGAGAGGAAGAATTATTAACCAGAATCCTGGCAAAGTCCTTAAAGGAAAAGTTGGATAGCCAGGCACAATCTTTGCAACGCTGGGATCTGGCCCATACTTCCAAGGTGTACTCCACAAAAAAGAGCCCGGTAAGCCTGAGAAGGGAAATCAGGGAATTTTACAGGACTCAGTTGCCGGAAGTAAGTGAAATGCATTCCCATCTGGCATCCCTGCCCTTTAATTTGATCATCAATGCTACCCCTGATGAGCGGATCACCCAGGCCTTGATCCAGGAAGGCAAAGAACCCCTGGAGAGCTACTATAATTTTCATGGAGATAAGCGGGATTTTATCAATTGGGATCCCCTCAAACATCCATTGGTTTACTATCTGTATGGTTCCATCAAAAATCCTGAATCCCTGGTCATTACGGAAAACGACCTGTTGGAATTCCTGGTATCGATCATTACTAAGGATCCTGCTTTGCCCAGCAATATAAGCAGTGAATTCAGGGATAAGCACAATTGTTTTTTGTTTCTGGGGTTTGGGTTCAAAAACTGGTATCTCAGGATCTTATTATATGTGTTGTTGGGTGGTAAAGAAAAAAAGGCAAAAGAAGGCCCCTCCTTTGCCCTGGAGGATTTTACGATCGTCCCGGAGGATGCATTTATGAATAACAGTATATTTTATCGGGAGGAACATAAGATTATCTTCTCCAAAATGGAGTTGCCCGATTTTATAGAAGAACTCAAAGAGCGATATACTAAGGTGGCAGGTCCTTCTGCTGAGCTAAAACGCAGCAAACCTGTCAGAAAAGATTTAAAGGCCCCTACTGTATTTATTTGCCACGCCAGTGAAGATAGGGAACGAGCCAGTGTGTTGTATGAGCAGCTTAAGGGAGCCGGAATTGATCCCTGGATAGATACCGAAAATATCCGGGGGGGAGACAGATGGGGTCAGGTGATTAAAAGAACGATCGATGAAATAGATTATTTCGTGGTTTTGCAAAGCAAATCCCTGGCCTCCAAAAGCAAAGGCTTCCTCAATAAGGAAATTCATTATGCCCTGGACCGGCAGCTTGAATTCCGGGCACCCCTTCGTTTTATTATCCCCGTTATCATAGAGCCGAGTGAACTGCTGAAAGACCTGGATTTTACCCAGGCCATCGACCTGACCAGCCGGGAGGTGGATGAGCTTATTAAAGTTATTAAACTCGATCAGAAATACATTGCGGAAACAATGTGAGAATAGAAAAAAATGAATGGTACTTCCAAGGTAAATCGCTACCCCGGTTCCCGTCCCTTTCAGGATGACCAGTTGGATCGGAAATTATTCAAGGGCAGGGAAGATGAAAAAAGGAAACTGCTGCACCTGATATTGTCTGAAAAGCTGGTGGTTTTTTATGCAAAATCGGGGGTAGGAAAAACGTCCCTTTTAAATGCAGGGGTCTTTAAGGAACTCAGAAAAAGAGGGTATTTCCCGGTATCAATAAGACTAAATGATCCGAACAGGGATATATCGGAAATGATATATCACAAAATTGAAAATGTAGCTGATGAATACCGGATCAATTTTGTTTCCGGAAATAAAACGTCCCTCTGGCACTATTTTAAAACAACCGTATTCTGGTCTGAGGATGATATTCGCCTGACCCCGGTTTTGGTCTTTGATCAATTTGAAGAACTATTCACCTTAGAATACCCGGAAAGCAGAAAAAGGGAATTCATAGGTCAATTTGCCGCACTGGCCCGGGGGGTATTGCCGGAGTCTGTATTGAATTCCTTAAGCGATGATGACAGGCACCAATATGGTGAAAGGGGGCCGGAGGTTAAAATTGTCATTTCCATCCGGGAGGATTTCCTGGCCATGTTGGAAGAGTTATCTCCACAAATACCCGCCATACTAACGAATAGGTTCCGCCTGCTCCCTATGACACCGGAACAGGCCCGGATAGCGATTGAAGAACCTGCTATATTGAGAGATGAATCGTTATCCACCCGGGAATTCACCTATGATGAAAAGGCAATAACGGCCATACTGAATTTCCTGCAAAAGAGGAAGGAGGGGAAGAATATAGTTGATTCCAATGAAATTGAACCTTTTCAATTGCAGTTGCTATGCCAGCATATCGAAAAATCCATTTACAACAGGCAGCATGCCGAGGCAAAAAAAATGGATTACAGTGTAAATGAGGAAGATTTAGGAGGAGAGTCGGGCATGCAACGGATATTGCAGGATTTTTACGCCAACCAAATTGGGCAAATAGTGCTGGGTAAAAGAAGGGCTGTCCGCAGGCTATGTGAAAAAAAGCTAATCAGTCATACCGGAAGGAGATTGAGTCTGGAAGAAGAAACAATCGTTAAAACGTGCAAAGTATCAAAAAGCCTGTTGTCCCAATTGATAGATAACCGGCTGTTGCGGGGTGAACCCAGGCTGGGAAGCAATTATTATGAATTGAGCCATGATACCCTGGTCAAGCCTATACTGGATTCACTTCGAAAAAGAATGAGAAGGAGGCGACGGATCGTTATTTCTACTGTGGCAGGGGTGGTCCTGGTAATATTTGGTTTAGGCCTCTGGACAGGAATCTTTAATACCAATAAAATACAATTAGCATATGAGTTGGAATTAAATGGTAAATACGAGGAAGCCAACAAAATCTATCGGCAGGAATTAATTCGAGATCCTGATTATTATAAAGCTTATACACTCCTAGGAGATAATTTATTAAAGCTACATAAGTATGACAGCACGTTTATGGTTTATAAGAAAGCAATATCCATTAAACCGGATAAGGATGATCTGTTCCAACAAGCAGGCAATTATATTGTTAGTCAGGGAGATGATGATGAGGCAATCAAATTTTACAAGGAAGCACTAAAAATCAATGAATTAACTTATAAGTATTCTTATCGGGCCCTTGCGGCTATATACAAGCGAAAAAGTGATTATGAAAGTGTGAGAATTAATTTAAAAAAGGTTGTTGAAATCAGTCCCTCCGGAGAATCCTATAACGACTTGGGGATCATGTATGATGAAATGGAACAAAATGACAGTGCTATTGCGAATTATAAAAAAGCTATACAACTGGAACCCACCTTCAAATATGCCTTCCACAACATCGGACTTGTATTTTATGACGGTATGAAATTAGATAGTGCCAATTATTATTTTCAAAAAGTTCTGGATATCGACCCTAACGATATCCCTTCGCTCAATAGTATTGGAAGTACTTACTATACGATGAAGGAATATGAAGAAGCTAAAAGATATTATAAAAGGGCAATATCCCTCGATTCAAATTATATTTTTTCGAATTATAACCTGGGTCTTATCTATGAAATAATAAAGAACAACGACAGTGCCATTTACTTCTATGCACAAACCCTTGAATTAGACTCCACCTATACAAGAGCCCTTACAGGCTTTAATGTAATTGAAGGTTTACTTGGACTAGAAATTACCGACCTTTATCAGCAAAGAAAATATACTCTTGCTGTAAAGAAATCGGTGACATTAACGAAATCGCTGGAAAGGCTTTTAAAAATATATCCAAAGGATGGAGCCATCCGAAAAAGATTGGCCAGAAGTTACGGTGGCCTGGCTTTTTATCAATTGTTTACCGGGCAGTTTGAAGATACCATTGCTTCGGCACAAAAAGGCCTGGAACTGGATGCCTCCGAGGAATGGATACATACAAACCTGGCGCTGGGATACCTGTTAACCGGGCAATATTCAGAGGCGGAAGCCATTTATTTAGATTTCAAGGAGACCCTCAGGGAGGGATTTCTACAGGATTTCAAGGATTTAGAAAAGGCCGAAATTATCAATAAGGATAATGAAAACGTAAACAAAATCAAACAACTATTAAAATGATCCCAAGGGTGGGAGTGGTGTTTATTTTATCCCACCCCACATGTTTTCCTTGCATAAAAAGAGATAAGCTACCAGATGCCAGGCTAAGTCTGGCGATTCGATTCATCCTTTGGATCAAAAAGCAATTGAATATAATTTTTTAAATGTTGTAGTTGTTTTGCGGTAAGGTCCGGTTCATTAACAGCCTTAGAGACCACATAAGAACCTTCAAAAATCACGGTTATAAGATCTGCCAAAGAAGGAATATCCGCTTTTATCCGCACATTATTTTCTTTTATGACATCACTGATCAGTAGTTCCAGGGTATTTCTCCATACTAAAATTGTAGTTGAAATAAAGTCCCTTAGTTCCTGGTCGAACTGATTGGTTTCATTGAGGTAGGAGGCATACAAACAACCAGGGGGCGGCTCTGTTAAGTCAGACATCATATCAATAAATAATTGAATGAAAGCAAGCAACCGGCTCAGCGCATCCCCCTTTAGGTGTTCTGTTGCTTTCAATGCCTCTTCCATATGCCCGATATCTTCTTTGGCAAATTCTTCGATCAGGGCTTTTGCGAGCACATTTTTAGTCTTAAAATGATAAAAAAATGCTCCCTTGGTAATACCAGTCCTTTCCAGGATATGGTCTATACTGGTTCCCGAAAATCCATTTTCCAAAATCAATGCTCTGCTTTGGGTCAGGATCTTATCTCTTGTTGGTTTTCCATCTCTTGCCATGCCACAAATATAGTAAGATTTACATAAAAGCATACAAACTAGTTGGTATAATTAAAATATTATTATATTTGTACCGTCTAGTCTGTTTAAAAAATAATACATCTTTTAAAAACAATCAATCATGGAATCTTTCATTTCACAATTTCCAACCCCGATTCGACCTGATCTTTAACCCGGTTTCCTACATCGTCTTTGCAATCTATGGAGGACTGATGCTATGGGAAGCGATTTTTCCTGCCCGGAAACTTCCCCATGTAAAATTTTGGAAGTTAAAAGGAATGCTCGCATTCGCCTTTTTCTTTTTTTTATCTTCCTATCTACCGCTAATCTGGGATGCCGGTTTGGCAAAGTACCAGGTATTTAACCTGACAGGTTTAGGCACAATCCTGGGAGCCATAGCAGGCATACTTATTTATGAACTGGGAGTGTACTTTTGGCATAGGTCCATGCACTACAGCGATTCCTTATGGAAAATATTCCATCAAATGCACCATAGCGCAGAACGGTTGGACAGTTATGGTGCGTTTTATTTCAGCCCCATGGACATGATCGGGTTTACCTTCCTCGCCAGTCTGAGCTTAGTGCTGATAGCGGGATTTACTCCGGAAGCGACCACCTTGATTATATTGGGTACCACCTTCCTGTCAATATTTCAGCATAGCAATATCAGGACACCGGTATGGCTGGGCTACATTATTCAGCGGCCCGAAGCTCATGCCTTGCACCATGCACGGGGAATACATGCCTATAATTATTCCGATATCCCCGTTTTTGATATGTTGTTCGGAACCTTTAAAAACCCCAAAAGGTATGAGTATGAAGCAGGGTTCTATGACGGGGCCTCGGCGAAGGTGAAGGACATGCTGTTGTTCAGGGATATCTCAAAACCCCAGGAAATATCTGTGGAAAAAGAACAACCGGAGCAGGCGGGCGCTTAGCCAGGCATATTGTTCAAGTTTTAAGGTTTCCTCCTTCGCTAGCCTGCTTCGCTTGGCTACGATAGCCGCAGAGCTTCGGAGGGCAGGCACGATTCCAAGTCAGGTTCAATGCTTCAATTGCGTACAGCATGACAAAGATCCAGCAAAAAGGACGAATCAGAGAGTTCCCCTCCCTGGAGGAGATTAAAGGGGTGGGTAAAGCGTAGTACGAAGGAGAAAGTATAGAAAATCGTCAATGCTACTTAAAATGAATTCTTTTTTTATCCCTTTTTGCTTGTCCAAAAAGGAATGCAAAAAAGACACCTTCTCCGCAGGTATTTTTCCGCACAGCGGAAAACCGGCTCAGAAACTTCGCCACCACGCCAAGGCGTGGCGGTACCCCTCGAAGCTTTCTTCGCCTATACTTCGGAGAAGGGTATCCTAACCCTTAACTATTTGTCCGGCCAGGCTAATACCAACACCCAATTTGATTATACGAAATACCAATTTTGACCATTGAACCTTGCATACAAAAGACTGCCTGCCGGACGGGCAGGCAGTCGAAATGTGATTGACGAGGGCTTCGACGGGCGCTCAGCCTGACATTAAGTTCAATGTTTAAGTTACTAAGGTGTCGCTGCATGTTCTGAAATTCTTTAAATTTTGAGCTTTGAAAATGCAAAGCTACTGCCTACTGCGACTGCCTACTGAAATGGGCTATGACGACGCTCAACCAGATATTAAATTCAAGCAGAAGTACAAAACAGAGCCGTCCCCTCCCGGGAGGGTAATACAAAGTATCAAAAACGCTTAACCTTGTCAGACTGAGCGCAGTCGAAGTCATTATATGGCACCATCTCTATATTTATAATGCGTCGCATTTCTACATTCTGATAAAATCTGAAGTAAATCTCTATCTCCGTTGATTAATGCCACCTTCTTTGCTTTTGTCCAACCTTTTATATTCTTTTCAAAATAAATTGCCTGTATTACATCATTAAACTCCTGATAAAATTCCATGGTTAAAGGTCTTCTTTGGTAAGTATAACAGTGTTTATGGTGGCCCGCTTGATGTTCATCAAACCTCCTCGCCAAATCATTTGTGATTCCCGTATAGTAGGAACTATCTGAACATTTAAGGATGTAGACGTAATAACTATACAAGATTTATTATTGAAGGGCTTCGACTGCCTGCCTGCCGGACAGGCAGGCGCTCAGCCAGACATACTGCTAAAATAGTGGGGAAACTGCAAATGACAAGCAGTTTGCTTTTGAAGGGCTTCGAATGCTCAGCCAGACATACTGCTAAAATAGCGGGGAACCTGCAAATGAAAAGCACTTAGCTTTTTGAAGGTCATCGACTGCCTGCCTGCCGGACAGGCAGGCGCTCAGCCGGGCATAGCGTGTGTCACATTGAGCGCCCGCCTGCCGGACGGGTAGGCAGTCGAAATGTGATGGACGAGTGCTTCGAAGGACCTCACCCTGACATAGTTCCA
>CAVWMN010000006.1:0-5424 GCA_963756115.1 uncultured Flavobacteriaceae bacterium | reverse complement strand
TGATACATATTGAACCCCATATGTAATCCCAGCCAAATAGCGTGCCTTCCAAGGCCGGTCATCACTACCACAGTAGCTATGAGTCGTCAAAATTCAGCCGGATTATCCAACGATCCGATGTTGGGCATGAAACAACCCTACAGGACCTTGTACCGGTTATCACAATCGAAAAAAAAGCCCCCCTGAGCGCAAAATTCCTTGGTACCCGCGGGAAGGTTTTTCCAGCCTGTGCTTGTAAAATTGCAGATTATTAGTTACTTATATGGCACAGGGAGTTATGGGAGAATCCCTGAAAAATCATCTTAAGTTGATCTGGTTTCTTACCCGAAAATTCCCAAATGTAAAAGGGTTGCTGCAGATCACATCCAAAACAGGTATGATCACAGGTAAAACGATTCGCAGCGCCAAACGGACAGCTTATGTCCATGATGTCCTGCTTTTTGAGGCGCGTGCAGCAACACGGCATACCCTCCCCTTCTTTGCGGACGGATACCCGGGAATTGTATTTTGCGAAGCTCCCGGGGCGTATACCTGGAACCGGGGAATAAAAAGTTATCCCCGTCTATACTCATGAAAGATGCTTGAACCCATTGAATTATCGATCCGGGGGAGGGTACAAAATGGTCATTTTCCAGTTATACCCTTATGCAGCCAGGATCTTGCTGGGGATAGACCCAAGGGAATTAAATGACGATTGCTTTGACCTGACCCAATTACCTGACCCGGTCGCTGCCGATACGCTGGAGTCCCCTGCGGCAAACAAACTCCACCTCTGAGCAGGTAGTGCTGATGTCAACCTTCCTGGAAGTACTTGCCGGAAAAAGCCAGCGGTACCCGGACGAATCCGTTATGCTTGCCATCGATATTATCCTCCAAAACCGCGGGAACATAACCATCAAAACGCTCCGTCATAAACTCTTCCTCACAGAACGTACATTTGAAAGGCGTTTTCGGAGTGAAATCGGGGTGACGCCAAAAATGTTCTGTAAGATCATACAGTTTCAGAATTCCCTAAACCAGATTACAGCTACCCCCGGCTCCAATTTTATGGATGTGGTATTTGAAAATGGATTTTCAGACCAATCCCATTTCATCAGGACCTTTAAAAAATATTCAGGCCTTACCCCTTCAGAATTCCAAAACCTGCCGGCATTTATCAATTTCTGAAAAGCTGAGTTTCGACGGTTTCGTACAATGGATCCAGTCGCATAATCCCGAGGTTCGTATAGGAATTAAACGTACTGGAAATTATGAAACTACTACTTTTTGGGGCCACCGGCACGGCAGGGCAACACATTTATGGAACAGGCACTCGGAAGGGGCCACCATGTTACGGCTTTTACCCGTGATGCCAGGAAAATAAAGAAATACCATCCGCTTTTATCCATCGCGGAGGGTGATGTGCTGGATTACGATTCCGTCTGTCATGCCATGAATGGCCCTAAGCCAGTATTGTGCGCCATAGGGGCCGGCAGGAAAGGTCATGTAAGGGCAAGCGGGACATTCAATATCCTGAAGGCAATGGAGCATCGGAACATTGACCGCCTGATATGCCACACTCACCCTGGGGTGTGGTGAGAGCTGGAAGAACCTGAATTTTTTTTGGAAGCGCATCATGTTCGGATGGTATCTCAGAGATACCTTTACGGACCACCAGAACCAGGAAAAACATATTGTGGGCAGCAATTGCAACTGGACTATCATCAGGCCCGCTGCCTTTACCAACGGGGGTCTGACCAGGCAATTCAGGTCTGGTTTCTCCACTGCTGATACCTCATTGAAACTCAGCATCTCCAGGGCAGACCTGGCCTATTTTATGTTGCAACAACTGGATAGTCGTGAAAACCTGCGGAAAAAAGTTGGAATTTCGTATTAATACGTGTTCACCTTAAAACCAGATTATTGATCTATCAGGGGGATGCAGTCATCCAAAATCAGCCTAAAGCGCTTCAAATCCTGAAAAACTGACCTCCAAATAGCAAACGTGACAAGGAATTTTAATTTATAGTCAAAATTAAATCCGAGATCCTGTTAAATTTGACTTATGGGGTTGGATTAGATGGTGTTAGGTTGCAATACATGCTTGGTTTGCTACGGTCCGATTAATCAATATGGGGGTGCAAACGCTGACCACTTTGGAAGGCTGTCCGTTGCCGGTATCCTCCCGGATGAGTAAACGTTGCGTTTATCATGCAATGAATTTGAAAATGAGCCATAAGGGTGATTTATCATAAAACTATTTCCAAAATCGGGAAAACTATCGAATAAATTTTAATTTGGTGGTATGAATAAGGACAGATTACACATACTGTTGGCAGATGACGATAGGGACGATTGCGAATTCTTCAATGAGGCACTTTCGGAAATCCCCGAACCTACTAAATTGTCGCAAGTTCATGATGGGGTGGAGCTGATGAATTTCCTTTCCCGCCAAAGAAACGCCTCCGGATATATTGTTTCTGGACCTGAACATGCCCCGAAAGACCGGGTATGAATGCCTTTTGGAAATAAAAGATTCAGAGCGTCTCAAGGACCTGCCGGTTATCATTTTTTCAACATCCTATAACCCGGAAATGGCTGCCATACTTTATGAATGCGGTGCCAATTTTTATATTCGAAAACCAGCTATGTTCTCTGACCTGGTTAAAGTCCTTGAACGTACCGTCCACAGGGCTCTAAGCAACAGCCTGACGCAACCACCACAGGCTTCATTTCTACTGGAACTTTGAAAGATACCCCATGAAAGCTAAGGAGACTGAGCATATTTTTCTGGAAGGTGGTGGGGAAATGGGGGAACTGCTAAGGGCTAAAGACTGGAGTAAGACGCCCATAGGAGATCCGGATGGATGGCCGCCACCCCTTCGCACCATGGTCTCTATGTTGCTTATCAATCCCTTTGGCATGTACCTGGCATGGGGAACTGAGTATACCCAGATATACAACGATAGCTTCCGCCCCATTTTAGGGGAAAATAAGCATCCACAGGCCGGGCATCAGTTCCAGTGAGACTTTTTCCGAAATATGGGATATCATCGCGCCTATGTTTGCGGGCGTAATGGATGGCATCCCGGTAAGCATCCCGGATTTCATGGTCCCGTTAAACCGTAATGGCTATGTGGAAGAGTGTTATTTTGATTTTTCATACAGCCCGGTACGCATGGAAGACGGTACCGTAGGCGGTATCCTGGTTACTGTAATAGAGACCACCGAAAAAAAGAAAGCCATTAACAGGCTGAAAGAGAGCGAATTGAGGTTCCGCTCAATGGCTGAAGGTGCCGATATCCTTATTGCAACAAGTGATGAAACCAGTAAGGCTACCGATTTTAACCACGCCTGGACAGAATTAACGGGCAGGCCTACCCAGGAATTACTGGATTTTGGTTGGACAGACCTTATACACGCTGAAGACCGGGATAGCTTTGTTTCCATGTATCTTGAGAGCTTTGAAATGAGAAAGCCCTGGGTCCGGGAGTTCAGGGCTCAAAACAAATTTGGAAAGTATATCTGGCTGCTGGCCAAAGCAACCCCGCGCATCCTGGATGACGGGACTTTTGCGGGGTATATCGGTAGCATCCCTTGATATAACGGAGCGGGAAAAATCACGAATTGGAAAATGCGAAATTCAAATTCGTTTCCGACAATGCGAGCGAACCGTTTATCCTCATGCGGCAGGACGGGAGTTTTGAATACCTGAACCAGGCCGCCCTTGATAAATGGGGGTATGGCCCGGAAGAAGCCAAACAACTAAAGGTACCGGATGTAGATCCCGTTTACCGCCTGGAGAAATTCCAGGAATTATTTGCCAGGGCACAACAAGAAAACATCCCCCTGTTTGAATCCATTCACCGGCAAAAGGACGGGCGCATCTTCCCCGGTTCGAAAATAAAGAAGTTGGGGCGGATTCCTGATCCATGGAAAAGAATTTATGCTGGCCATTGCAAGGGATATCACGGAACGTAAAAAGGCCGAAGATGCCCTGAGAGAAAGTGAAAATAAGTTGCAGTTTGCAATTGAAGCTACAGAACTTGCCACTTTTGAATATAACCCACAGGCCGATAAACTTTCGGGCAACAGGCGCTTAAGGGAGTGGTTTGGGTTGCCTGCAGATAAGGACCTGGAACTTTACCGGGCCATTGAGGTTATAGCTCCCAAAGACCGGGAACAGGGTAAAGGGGGCTATCAAAAGGGCCATGGAATATGACTCAGGCGGGAAATATGACATTGAATATACGATCACAGACCCGCAAACGAAAAAAGACCCGCATTGTGCGTGTGAAAGGCAGGGTATGGTTCAATGGCCCGAAAAGGTTCCGTTCCGTTTTAACGGAACCTTGCAGATGTACCGAACAAACTACTTCCACTCCGGAAGACCAAACAAAGCGAAGAGCATATCCGGAACATGGTCCGGGAAGCCCCTATAGGGATATGCGTGCTGGATGCAGCAACCCTGGTCAGCGAAATTGCCAATGAGGCATTTATTGAAGTGGCCGGACAACCCTATGATATGATTGTCGGGAAGCGTTACTGGGAAACCTTCCGGGAAGCCAGGCCCTTATATGAATCGGCATTGGAGGAAGTGATAAGGACAGGTAATCCGTTCTATGCCAATGAAGCACAGGTACCGTTAATACGGCACGGGCAGAAGGAAACTGTATATGTACCGTTGTATATGTCCCATTGAAAGATCCCGAAGGCGAGGTCATTAAGGTTGCTGTCTGGGTACTGGACAACACCATGCAGGTAGTGGCACGCCAAAAAGTTGAAGAGAGCGAAGACCAGTTGCAATTTGCCATTGAAGCCACGGAACTGGCAACTTTCGATTTTATCCCTCCAGCTCAAAATTTACGGCAAACCATCGATTTATGGAATGGTTCGGCCTCTCTCCGGACCGCGAACCGGAGTTTGGCGAGGCAATGGAATCCATTATGGAAAGTGACCGGAACCGTATCTTCCCAGGCTTTTTACTCAGCGTTGGAGTTTGAGTCAGGAGGCCAGTATGATGTTGAATATACGATCATCCACCCGGAAACTAAACTGGAAAGGATTGTCCGCGCCAAAGGGAAAGCCTGGTTTAACGAGGATAAAGAAGCCTACCGGTTCAATGGAACCTTCCGGACATTACGCAACGGTATAAAGCTGAACAAAAGCTTAGGCTAAGTGAGCTTAATTTAAAATTAATGATCCTTCAGGCACCTATTGCAATTGCGATATTAAGGGGGCCCCAGCTGTATGGTTGAAATAGCCAATCAGTATGCATTGGAATTATGGGGGCGGTCCGAAGGGGATGTGCTCAACGAACCAGTTATAGATGCCATGCCAGAGTTACTCGCCCAGGGGATCAAGAATATGGTCGACGATGTTAATTATACAGGTAACCGTTTTTCAACAACCGAATTACCGGTCCAATTGATGCGGAACGGGTCA
>CAVWMN010000005.1:0-26120 GCA_963756115.1 uncultured Flavobacteriaceae bacterium | reverse complement strand
GCTTCAATATCCCGCTTTTGGTGCTGGTGGATGTTCCGGGTTTCCTGCCGGGAACGGACCAGGAATGGAACGGGATCATCAGCAACGGCGCAAAATTGCTATATGCCCTGAGTGAGGCAACGGTTCCCAAAGTGACCGTCATTACAAGGAAAGCCTACGGCGGGGCCTATGATGTGATGAATTCAAAGCATATTGGTGCAGACCTTAATTATGCATGGCCCGGTGCCGAAATTGCTGTTATGGGGGCCAAGGGGGCGAGCGAGATCATTTTCAGGAAGGAAATAGATGCCGCTGACGACCCGGCAGCCAAACTGGCGGAAAAAGAAGCCGCCTACGCCGAAAAATTTGCCAACCCTTATGAAGCAGCGGAAAGGGGGTTTATCGATGCGGTGATACATCCTAAAAATACAAGGAGGAAACTGATTCAGGCCTACACGCTGCTCGGGAACAAGGCTGTTTCCCTGCCCCGGAAAAAGCATGGCAATATTCCATTGTAAAGTGCTGATAGGCCGCTTTACTTTTTCGGGAATGATGTCTGCACAACTCCTGAGGCTAACTGACATATAAAATTGTATAGTAAACTGCTATACAAACCCTAAGTTTGTTTAATGCATGAAATTGAGATATAAAAACATTGCACTTGTAACTTTCCTGGCGCTGGTTTTATTAGTTCCATATTTTCTGCGGATACTCGACAACCGGCTTGAACTATATCCATCCATTGTGCTTCCGATGGGCGCCTGGCAAACCACCCTGGGGGAGGAAGTAAGGGTGCCCGTCAACGAAGTATATGGCATAACCCCCCAGGGAGAACTTAAAAACCTGGAAAAGTCGGCTTTCCTGAAAGTCATCCGGGTCGGTTATTTTACCCTTCTCCATGAGGCCAATTTTGGTTTGGTCAAGGTGGGTAAACGTGACTTCAGGACCATCAGGATGGGTATCCCGATTTCGGTAAAGTCTAAGGTAAGTCAGGATGATATCAGGGAGACCAGGATTTGGATCAGGGAACGGCTTAGGGAACAGGGATGTCTGGATTCTGTCCTGATCTTAAAAAGGAAGTTTATTGTGATTAAAGATAACGGGAGGTTCTATGAAGATAATATTCTGGTGAATGACACGATATTTAGGCTTTATTGATAACGCTTTAGGGCGTTTTTTCAGACGGGTTGAATTAGCTACCGCTGTATCCTCGGATCAATTGGCCGCATTCCGAATTTTCTTTGGCGCATTGTTATTGATGTATTTTTTGCCTTCCTGGTCCTGGCTCAATGAAGTCCCCCCGGCATTTTTTAACCCAAAACTCCTGAGTTTCGCATATTTAACCGATAATTATTTACCGGGCCCAGTCTTTGTTGTGCTGGACATTCTTGTTATCCTTCTCCTGTTGTGTATAACCCTGGGAATACACACCCGGAAGTGCCTATTACTGATGTATGTGATAAGCGGGATATTATACTCCTATTCTTTTAGTTTTGGAAAGATCGACCATTTCACCAACCTTTTTCTGTTTGTGTACCCGGTGCTGGCCTGTACGAATTCCGGCACCCGGTATGCCCTTGTAAAGGATAAAGAAGTAAGTGATATGATCCAATCCAGGTCCCTGGCTGCTTTGGGCATTATCATTGCCTTTGGATTTTTTACGGCCGGTTCCGCAAAGTGCCTCAGGTGGATAGATTTTGATCTCCAAACGAGTGGTTTTTTAGACTGGTTTTACTATTCCTATTTTATTGATCAGAACCAGGATCTCCTAGCCCCGTTTATATTCAAAGTCCCCCAACAGGTATTCGAAATTGCCGATTACACGGCTGCCCTTTTCGAAATCTCAGGTTTCCTGTTTCTCCTGAAGGGAAAAAGGGCCTGGATCATATTTCTTACCATTGCCAGTGTTTTTCACCTGATCAACATCTTAACCTTCAACATGAGTTTCGCACTGAATGTACTGTGTTTCGGTGTTTTTTTGATTTCACCGGTATTGTTCAGGCCAGTCAAAAGACGGGCCTTTAATTTCCTTCGTTATCGTAGACTATTTATAGGATTTGCCTTGGGAATGGCAGTGGTTAAAATAGTACTGGTCCTTGCGGGTATCCGCACTTTTACTTATCATGACAACCATATACTACAAGGATTTGAAAACGTGGCGGATTCCTTCTTATGGTTATTTTCGATCGCTTGTGGGCTTTTCCTGCTTAAAAATGAAATGTATAGCGCAGACGAGGTAAAGGGCTGATCTGGGTGCCGCCTACGTGCCATTAAACGCTGCGTTACAACCGGCTAATTTTTATAGCTGTACTTTAAGAGGTAATTAGCTATTTTCACAGCGTATGGAGGAATGATACGTGTCATTGAAATTCTCCTGGGGAACCACCAGGAGTTTTCCGGCCGACCGTTTAAAAGAAAGCAGTTAACTTTTGTAAACATGAACCAGTATTCAGCGTATTTGATCTCCTTCCCGTTTTTCCAGAAAGCACTGAAAGGGTTCTTTCAGAAATTACAAGCCTGTTTAACACTGCTGTGTATGATTGGTTTGATTGCCTGCAGCCCGGGGCAGCAAAAAAATAAGGAAGCCCTGCGCCCCAATATACTGGTCCTGGTGGCGGATGATCTTGGTTATTCGGATCTGGGGTGCTTCGGAGGGGAAATACAGACACCATTCATAGACAGCCTGGCCCTGAACGGGATCCGGTTCAGCCGGTTTTACACGGCGCCCATGTGTGCCCCGAGTCGGGCCATGCTGCTCACCGGCAATGACAACCATATTGCAGGGGTGGGGCGGCAGGCGGTGGAGGCAGCTGTATTCGGCTATGAAGGGCGAATTATGGAGCGGGTGGCTACCATCCCCGATCTATTGCGGGAAGGCGGCTACCATACGTATATGGCGGGGAAATGGCACCTTGGCCTCACCCCGGAGGCCAACCCTTCTCAACTCGGTTTTGAGCGGTCCTTTGTTCTGCTGGAGGGTGTGGGCAACCATTTCAATGCCCAGGGGATTTTCGGGGATAACTCCCGCTCTCATTACTCAGCGGACGGGAAAGCGGCTCAATGGCCGGATGGGCAATTTTCCACCGATGTCTATACAGACAAATTACTGTCCTTTATCGATGAACATGCTGATGAGCAGGAGCCATTCTTTGCCTATGCTGCCTATACGGCTCCCCATTGGCCCTTGCAGGTAGCAGAAAAACACTGGAAGAAGTATGAAGGAAACTATTCAGACGGGTATGGGCATTTGCGGGAAGTACGCTTTGAACAACTCAAAAAAAAGGGGCTTATCCCGGAGCAGGCCGTGCTCCCCCCCCTACATCCCTCGATCAGGCCCTGGAATACCCTTTCACTGGAAGAAAAGAAGAAGGAGTCCCGGAAAATGGAATTGTACGCCGGCATGGTTGATAATCTGGATGCCAATATTGGTCGCATTATCCGCCATTTGAAAGATACGGGGACCTATGAAAATACCCTCATCATCTTTATCTCAGACAATGGGGCTGCGGGGGAGGATTATTATGGTGATCCGGACATAAGGCCTTACATCAATACTTATTTCACTGACGATTTTGAAGCTATGGGCAGGCCAAATTCCTTTATATCCTACGGTCCTCCATGGGCAGAGGCCGGGACCGCTGCCTTCAGATATTATAAGGAATACAGCACCAATGGGGGGATCATAACCCCTATGATCGTATCAGGGCCTTTGGTTAAAAATCCAGGTGGTATAAATGACAACTTTGTTTCCATCATGGATATAGCGCCGACGATCTATGACTTAAGCGGGGTAGACTATCCTGAAAAATGGAAGGGAAACGCTGTATACCCATTGCGGGGAACATCGTTTTGGCCCGTTGTTTGCCGGAGAGCCCGGGGCAATCCACCCGGATTCTTATGTTTTCGCCCTGGAACATGCGGGGTACACCATGCTGCAAAAAGGACATTGGAAGATCACCAATTGGGTACGACCTTTTGATAAGGACAATTTTGAACTCTTTGATCTTTCCGTGGACCTGGGTGAAAATCATGACCTGAAAAATTCAGCCCCCGCAAAATACCAGGAACTCCTGCAGGATTGGGATTCATTTTCGAAAGAGGTCCGATTGCAGCTTCCCCGATGAATTTTTGTCCGGGTTTACAAAGAAGTTGTAAACCCTCCGCCGTATCTTTTAATTTACTACCTTAAACCTTCCATTTTGATCCTTATGTGCCGTTTTAATTTCATACTCTGTATTTGGCTCATGAGTACCACGTTAGCATGCCAGGATATGGGCACCGGTAAACATGTTTTTTATCTGCATGGGATGATAGTAGAAGTTCAGGGGGTCAATGCCGTCAGTGATGATTTTGGGCCCTATAAATATGAAGATATAATAGACTCCCTGGGCTCCGCAGGATACCAGGTCCATAGTGAAGTACGGACCAGCAGCACCGATTTTAACGCATTCTGCATGAAACTATCCCGGGAGATCGACCAGCTGGTCGGGGATGGCGTGCGCCCAGAGGATATTACTGTCATTGGTGCTTCCAAGGGTGCTATGATGGCCATGCAGATCTCCGACCTCAACGGGCACCCTGTTAATTATGTCCTGCTGGGAGCCAACAGCGACCGTACGGAAGAAAGTTTTGACTGGAAATTACACGGCCGCATCCTGGGCATCTATGAAAGATCGGATAAAATAGCCGGGAAGGATTATACGTATTGGATCAACCGTTCCACCGATGCACAGGAATTCAAGCAACTGGAGATCAATACCGGGTTGGGACATGGGTTTCTGTTCAGGCCCATTAAAGAATGGCTGGTACCCGCAAAAGAATGGATCGCTGGGAAATAGCATTATTTTCTGATGTACGACGCCTGTTGCCATTACTTACGAAAGTTCGAAGTTCAAGTAATACTAAAATGTAAGCAACCAATTACCAACCCATGAAAAAATTAGTTTATTATGCCGCTTCCGTATTGATACTGGGGCTGGCCCTCAATTGCAGTAAAGAAAAAAAAGAAACTGAAAAACCAGACCGGGATATGTTTGGCCATAAGGCGAAGCGCGGGCTCACCATCACTACCGATGGACTTAGTCCCGGGTACGTCCTGTTCTCTGTACCCAATTCCGGGTCCACTTACCTCATAAACCGTAAAGGGGAGGTCGTGCACGAGTGGAAGGGGACCTATGAAGCATTCAACCCGTATCTGATGGATGACGGATCCCTGGTTGTTGGGGAAAACGATGTCGATTATCCTGTTTTCGGGTTCGGCGGACCCTATGGCCGGATCCAGAAGATCAGCTGGGACGGCAAGATCCTTTGGGATTATGAACTTGCAGATGAAACACACATACTGCATCATGATTTTGAAATCAAACCAAATGGCAATATCCTGGCCATTGTCTATGAGGCTATTTCGTATGATGAAGCCCTGAAAATGGGCCGAGCTCCCCACCTGATCCCCCATTCCGGGCCCTGGCTCGAAAAAATAGTTGAAATGGAGCCGGACGGGCTGCACGGCGCCAAAACTGTCTGGGAATGGTATCTCAAAGACCACCTTATCCAGGACTTGTCCGATACCCTTCCACTTTATGGAAGCCCCGGTGACCACCCGGAATTGCTAAGTTTTAATACCGGGGATTCCATCCCCGAGCCGATAAGTCAGGATAGCCTGGATAACCTGATTGCCCTTGGTCAGGAAGACAGGAATCGTACCCGTTTCAATGCCCGGTCTGACCTCTACCACTTTAACGCCATAAGCTATAACCCAACCTTGCAGCAGATTGCCATCAGTTCCCCGGAACTGAGCGAAATCCTGATCCTGGACCAGAGCACCACTACCGAGGAGGCGGCTTCCCATGAAGGCGGCAGAAGTGGTAAAGGGGGGGATATCCTCTACCGTTGGGGCAACCCCGGGAATTACCACCACGGGGATTCTACAAATCGCCGGTTGTACTACCAGCATGATGTGCGGTGGGTAGAGGAAGGGAAACCCGGTGCGGGCAACCTCACTATTTTTAACAATGGTATCCCGAATGGGCCGGATTCGCTGGACTATACCTCCGTATATGAGATCAAACCGCCTTTGACAGCGGATGGGATCTACCAATTAAGGGAAGGGGGCGATTTCGGGCCCGATGAGCTCGAATGGAATTATGTAGCGAAGGATACGGTGTCCTTTTATGCGAGCTTCATCTCCGGAGCCCACCGGATGAAAAATGGGAATACCTTTATAAACGCCGGACCGATGGGGCGCTTTTTTGAAGCAACGCCTGAAAACGAGATCGTCTGGGAGTACCTGAATCCGTACAGGGGAAATGCCACGAAACCCAACGGGGATCCGCAGGATCATATGCCTATGACCTTCAGCACCTTCCGGGCCACCTTTGTTCCTGCAGACCACCCGGCCCTGGCAGGAAAGGAATTAAAGGCGATCGATCCGCAGCCAACTCCTTATAAAATGCCACCACCCCCGCCGGAAGAGAAGGAGGAGAAACCATAATGCTGGGGGAAGCGAAGCTCATGGAATAAAGTGAGGTAATATTATAGTGCGGGTATCACGTCCGAACCAGCAGGTGAAAATTTTATGATATCCATTTAATTTGGGGGTTTTTCAGGAAAGTGTTCCGATTTAAAGAAAGTGTCATGTGCACTATCTTCAGTCCACACATATTCAATTTGTTGGGCCACCTGCCTGGCAAGGTCCATTCCATGGCGGTCTTTTAAAAAATCCAGGGTCATATCCATTCCCGCACTCACCCCCGAAGAGGTGTAATATTTTCCGTCAACCACCCACCTGGCTTTTTGTATCCAATTCACATTCTTCCCGTTGGTACTAACCCAATCAAATGCAATTTTATTGGTTGTTGCATTCTTATGGTCCAGCAATCCGGTCTTGGCCAGGAGAGCCGTACCCGTGCAAACTGTAAGGATATACAAGCTTGATCCGGCAATCTCCCGGATTAATTCCAGGAGTGGCCCATTCGCAACCTCCTTTCGGGTACCGTAACCCCCGGGGATCAGGAAAATATCAACTCCGCCTTTAATTTCTTTTAATTTCCGTGTCCATATCGTAACACCATGGCTGTTGGATATATTCCCGCCGGATATTGAATAGAACCTGATCTTATAATCGTCTTTTAGTCGGCCCAGGATTTCAACCGGACCAAAAACATCCAATGTTTCAAATTCTCTAAAAAGCAAAATTGCAACATCCATTTATCCGGGTTCAACTAGGACGGACCAAATAATTACCTGCCTCATCCCATTATGGTCCTAAGGTAGACTATCCAGGTTAAAAATATCAATGCCTGCACAATGACATTACGCCCCCAAAAAGATAGTACTGTTTATAACAATGCGGAAAACGATAATTTGTCAGACATAAATGTCCGGGTCCTGTTCAATTCTTGAATTAGCATCGCCACTCCCTGTAAATTATGTGCTCTTTTTCAATCGATGAGTGCTACCTATCCATATCTTTATAATAAATACGCGATGACGCATCAATTGTTGATTTTTAAGGATCTACAATTTCATGAACATGGTAAATAATTAGCAAAAAGTTATTTCTATGGGCCAATCCCGACAGCTAGCTGCCATTATGTTTACTGATATTGTCGGATACACTGCATTGATGGGTGATGATGAACACAAGGCCTTTGAATTGTTAAGTAAAAACCGGCAATTACAGAAACCCATCATCGAACGGTTTAATGGCAGATGGATAAAAGAACTGGGTGATGGGGTAATGGCCAGCTTCCAGACGGCATCAGATGCAGTACATGCAGCGATCAAGATGCAGGAAGGATGCAATGCCCAAAAAGAATTTCAGTTAAGGATCGGCATTCATCTGGGAGAAGTGGTTTTTGAGAACGAAGATGTATTCGGGGATGGGGTGAATATTGCTTCACGAATCCAGGCTATCGCTAATCCCGGAAGCATTTTTATCTCTGAAGTAGTTCATGACAATGTGCTTAACAAAAAAGACATTGTTACCCGTTTTGTAAGAACGCAATCACTCAAAAATGTAAAGGAACCTGTGAAGGTCTACCAGGTGATTACAGGAACCACTGATGTTAATCCATCTTCCGGGTTTGCCGGGCATAAAAAGCCGAAGCCGAAGAGGCTGTTGATCTTTCTAACCGCAATAGCTTTTTTGGCATCGGTATATTTTCTTACAGATTTTCTACTTACAAAAAACCCAGGCCCCGGAACCGTTGAAAAATCAATTGCAATCCTTCCATTTACAGATATGAGCCCGGGTAAGGACCAGGAGTACCTCAGTGATGGTTTGGCAGATGAAATAATAAATTCAATAACCATCATTAAAAATTTAAAGGTAATCGGACGAACTTCTTCATTTCAATATAAAGGAAAAGACCTGGATGCCCGCACCATAGGCGAAAAACTGAAGGTGAATATCATCCTCGAAGGAAGCATACAAAAATCCGGTAATATCCTCAGGATCATCACTACGCTTGTAAACGTTAAGGAGGGTTCAACCATTTGGTCGCATCGATTTGATAAGGAATCAAAAGATATTTTCGCGATACAGGACACCATTGCCAATAAAATAGTGGAGAAGCTTAAGATTACGCTCTCTGATGAGGAAAATTCCAGATTACTAAAAAAACAAACAGACCCGGAAGTGTATTCACTTTACCTCAAAGGTCTGCATACCTATAAAGAACTGAATTTTGATAAAAGCATTGAATACAATCAACAGGCTGTGGCATTAGACTCCACATTTGCACCATCCTATGCCTATCTTGCTTTAGCTATGATCTGGAAAATCAATGGAACGGGCTCATATTCCGATGTAAATGCCATTCGGGAATCCAAAGAACTTGCCAACAGGTCTGTTTCTCTTGATCCCAATCTTGCGGAAGGTTATTCCGCGCTGGCTTTACTGGCGTGGACTATTGAACTCGATTTTCCAAATTCAAAAAAAAACTTTGAAAAATCCGTTCAGCTCAATCCGTCGGCTTCTTTGATCAAAAACAGGTATGCGTATTTCCTAATCTGGATGGGTGAGTTTGACAAAGCAGAAGAACTGGGACGGGAGGCGATGAGTTCCGACCCCGCCGATTATAACGGATATGTAATTGCAGGGACTGTCAATATCTATAAAAGGAACTATATGGAAGCGGAAAAATATATTGAAGAAGGGGAAAAATTATTTCCGGAAAATAACATTTTTTACAGCCTGTATTTTAAATCAAAATTTTATTCGGCAGACTATGCAAGTGTCATTCTCGGCCTTAAGGACCATGTATTGGAAAGTGTCCCGACTGTTCCTGAAAACCTGTTGAGCTATTTATGTATTTCATACTTCAAAGAAGGTAACCACACAGAAAGCAGTAAGGTCCTTCATATACTCAAAGAACGTCCAAAAAGCCCGGGCTCCAGTCCAGCATACAACCTTGCCAGGATCTATTCACAATATCAAATGTCCGACTCCTGTTTTGCAAGCCTGGAAAGGGCTTTCATTAATAGGGAATCCGAATTGAAATACTTAAAGATTGATCCACTTTTCAATCATTTAAAACAGGATCCACGCTACCAGGAATTGTATCATGAGTATGGTTTTGACAGGTATAAATAACTTTTTGGAAGGAGTTATTCATTCGAGCCATACGAGCTGTTATATTAAATATTTTGTTATACAAAGGATTGGACTCAAACGGCATGCGCATGGCATTCCAGAATCCCTACACCCTTCCTGTGCTATGTTTTTCCTGTTGGTGCGAAAATCATTTGCCGGTGTTATCCTAAACCTGAAAACTGCATTCCTTCGTTAACCACGTGGAATAAAATTATTCGATTGCAATGTTGCAAGCGTGACGCCCGAACAGGGAGGGGGTTGTTTTTCCGTTCTGTGCCCGAATAATTACTTACAGGCACTCGGACAATAAACATGGTGTTTAGTCCTTTCCGGGTTGCTTTTCACGCCACGGAATTGGTCCTTAACGCTTCAAAACAACCTAAACCAAAAAATCATGATGAGAAAAAAAATTTTATGTACGCTCCTGGCTGCTTTCTGCCTGGGGGCATTAGTTGCCGTCAGCGCCCAGGAGGATATGATGGAAGATCCTGTATGGGAATCCATAATTTTAACCCCCTGACAATACCAAATTGATGGTCCTGGGTGAGAATATGCGGAAACACAACCAGAAATATCATCAGAAAGGTCCTTATGCGGTCACAGTATATAATATCTCTTCAGGGCCTAATACCGGTAAGATCGTATGAATGATGGGCGATTAAAATTTGCCGATCTCGATGGCCGGCCTGCCGCCGGAGGCCATGATGAGGATTGGCGGGATAATGTGATGCCCTATGTCAAAAAATCGGAAAGCGGTGAGTATTGGAAACAAGACGATAAGGTTTCCAATACCGGGATGCTTACCCCGAATGCTTCTGACTATCTCCTCTTGTTTGTAAGATACTGGGAAATAAATATGGACCAGAGGCACAGCCTGGACCGTGTCTTAAAACAGATAAGCGATGCCGTTAAAGCCCTGGAGGGGGATAATCCATGGGGTGTTTACGAAAACTTATTCCGACAGGGCAAAATGGGTAGGCATTACGCCACCGTTAGCTTCAGCAAAAAATGGGCGGAATTTGACGAAGACCCAAAGTTCAAAATGGCCTATGAAAATCTTCACGGAGCAGAATCCTGGGACGCTTTTATCCGGGATACAGACCAGATATTTGATGACAGCTGGGATGAAGTTTGGGTATATGATAAAAATTTGAGCGACGATTAGCCAAATTTTTTTATGAATAAAAACCCCTGTTTCCAGGGGTTTTTTCATATAGCCTTTTGGCTGAAGCGAGTATCAATTGCTTGTGCACTTCGTTTCCAAAAAGGATAATTGAAAGACTAAGCCCATGGAATAAAATTAGTAGGATGCAATTATAATTTCTTAAAACGCCAGTGACAGAATAGTTCCTATCTTTAATAGCCTTAACTTTTTCAAACGGTTTTATTTCGTAAATAAAATGTCAAGCATCCTTTTTCGCAACATCCAATCGATCCTAAAGAATGGATTGCCTTTATTTATTGCGTTACAGATCAGCTATACAGGTACATCGCAAAAACTGAATTTTGTCAACTATTCCGTAGAACAGGGATTGGCCCAATCTCAGCCGAATTTTCTTACTCAAGACCACTATGGATTTATCTGGGCCGCCACACTTGGTGGTATTAGCAGGTTCGACGGCAAATACTTTAAGAGCTATTACAGAAGAAATGGGCTGGAATCACAAATAGTTTATAGTCTGCTGCACCATAAAAAAGCAGGACTTTTTATCGGCCATCAAAACGGACTCCAAGTGTACGACGGCCGTTCCTTTGAGTCATACGATTTGGAAAGGAGCACAACCAATAAGCCCATTGTCCAAATTATCGAAGCCGATGCGGAAAAGGTTTATGCGCTGAGCGCGGAAGGCAGGCTCTTCCTTTCCAGTGATCGCCCACTTCATATGAACGAAAAATTCAGCCCCCGAAGGTTCAAATATGTGCATAGAGACAATAATGGTGTGCTTTATGGTGTTTCGAATGACGGAATATACGATCTGTCTGCAAACCCTGAATTATTTTTGGCAAACGAAGAGGTAGAAGATAACCTTCATATCCACCGAATATTTTTCGACACCCAAAACAATCTTTGGCTTCTGACCTCCAGAGGTCTATACCTTAAAAAGGGTACAGATTATTCCAAAATACTATCCTCCGAAAAGATAAATTCAACGCTCACCTCGATTGTTCAGGATAGTAAATCAAGGATCTGGATCGGCACAACCAAGGGGGCATACCTGATTGATCCTATCGGAACAGCAAAACACATCGGATCTGCATCCGGGCTAACGGACAACACCATCAATGATATGCTTCTGGACAAGGAGGACAACCTATGGTTTGCCACGGATGCCGATGGTATCTTCAAACTTTCGCCAACCGCCCTTGAAAGTTTCGATACTTCAAACGGATTGCCAGGTAATGTAGTAATAGGTCTCGCAAAGGACAGTACCGGTGCTATATGGGCAGGCAGCACGGACGGCGGGCTGAGCAGGTATCACAGGGGGAAATTTAAAAATTTTTCGATCCCCTCGGGAAAAGTGGAAGCTCAAAAAATCAATGCCCTGTTCTATGACTCCGAATCAAGATTATGGATCGGTACTTTGGGAGGCGGATTATGGGTGAGGAAGCACGATAGCCTTCAACAAATCATACCTTCCCCCGGCCATTCTTTAAACACTGTAATATCCTTTTCGGAGGATGATTCCGGAACGGTTTGGATAACTACCCCCTCGGGGATATTTTACTTCTACAACGGTGCGGTTTATAAAATCAATGGCATTGACGAGCCGTGTTTTGGTGCCTTTCAAAAATCCAGGGATACCCTTTTGGTAGGGTCGACAGGGGGTTTGTTCCAGGTTGCTCATAAAACGGAGGTATCTAAAATCAGAATAGGAAACCAGGACATTGGAACTATAAACTGCTTTTTGAAATTTGGAAAGTTCATTGTCCTGGGAACCGAGGATGATGGCCTTCTTTTTTGGGATCCCGCAAAAAATACCATACGGCAATGCTCTTCCGCAGACGGTCTTTCGTCCGATTTTATTTTTAGCCTGCTTCAATTAAATTCAGAAAGCATTATCGTGGGTACTGGAAAGGGTATCAGCCAGGTAAATTCAGATCCCAAAAGCGGGAATTTCCGGGTGGTGAATTTTAGCTCTTCCTTCGATCCATATGGCCCCGAATGCAATTTGAATGCGGTATTAAAAGCTGACGATGGAAAAATTTGGATAGGCACGACCAAGGGAATTTACATCTACAATGCAGCGGCGCCTCCCCCTGAAGCAAGACCACCACAGATTTACCTGAATGCGGTTACACTTTTTGCCCAAAACATTGCCAAAAGTTTTGGGAAGGATACAATCAATGCATGGTCTGTGCTCCCTAAGAACCTGACTCTGGAACCTGCACAGAATCATATTGCTTTCGATTATAATGGCGTATATTTTTCCAATCCAGAGGCATTAAAATACCGATATAGGCTGTTAGGTGTGGATACGGCTTATTCGGTGCCTGTTTCTACATCAAGTGTAATTTATCCCAACATAAGCCCGGGAAATTATCGCTTTCAGGCCATGGCTGTTACCGACATGGGTATGGATTCTTCCAATCAGATCGACTTTCCGTTTTTTATCGAATCTCCCTTTTATCAAAAAACATGGTTTAGAATATTGGCAGGCGGAATGCTGGTTCTCATTGGATTTCTCCTGCATTATGGCCGTATTTATGCAAAGGAAAAACAGCTGGCCTTCAACCAGAAAATCAGACTGGAGGAGCAAAAAATAATAATGGAACGCACCTCTGAAGATCTGCATGACGATCTGGGTAATAAGATTACAAGAATTACGGTACTGACCGATCTGCTGCAACGCAAGATGGATCCCGCCAATTTGGAAAACCTAAAACTCATCCATCAAATAAGGGAAAATGCCCAGGCATTATATCTTGGTACCAAGGATATTATTTGGTCACTCACCCCTGGAAACGATAATTTATATGATAGCCTCGAAAAATGCGCACTGGCAGGCACGCAGCTTTTTGAAGATACACCTATTGAATTCGAGGTAAAAGGAATGACCAAATCCCTGGGTAAAATCGGAGTTCCAGTAACCGTTAGTCGAAACCTTAGCCTGATCATCAAGGAAACTTTTTCAAATATTCTACGACATTCGGAGGCGGACAGGGCGATAATGCAGATCAATTATTCAAGGGATAACGGTCTTAAAATTGAAATCAGCGATAATGGAAAGGGAGTTCAAACAGTGGGCGATACTGTTGGGTATGGACTTGTCAATATGCATAAACGTATGGAACGGATCGGGGGTGATCTCAAAACCTTTAATAACGCTGATGGCGGTTTCTCCATTTTACTGACAATTAAAATCCCGCCGAACGGGGGATATAACTAATCGGACCTTGTCCCATATTTGTACCGGGATAAGGGCATCAACGCAATATTCATATGGACATTGAGGTAATGCTTATTGAAGATGATACGACGATAAGAGAGGGAATAGCCTTTCTGATCGACAATACCGCAGGTTTTAAGGTTATCGGGCAGTTTTCTTCCTATAATGAGGCAGCCGGAAATTTATCTGATGTCGCCCCAGAAGTCATTCTACTCGATATTAAACTACCCGGTATGAATGGCATTGACGCCATCGTCGAGATCCGAAAGAAGCTGCCTTCAACCCATATCATAATCCTTACTGTGTATGAAAACGAACAGACGATTTTCAAGGCATTGCGAAATGGTGCCTCCGGCTACCTGACAAAGAATATGTCCGCAGGCAAAATTACTGACGCCATTCTTGAGGTAATGGAGGGCGGGGCCCCAATGAGTCCCGGTATTGCCAAACTTGTAATCGGGTCTTTTAAAAAAAATCTTGACTCCCCACTGACAAAAAGAGAAACGGAAGTGTTGGAGCACATAGCAATGGGAAAAAGCAGGGGCAAGATCGCCAAGGCGCTTTTCATCGATCTCGAAACGGTCAAATCGCACATAAAAAGCATTTATCTGAAATTGGGGGTCAATTGCAAAGAAGATGCCCTGAAAATGGCAAAACGGAACAAATTGCTATAACCCTTATGAAATATACAAATTCACCGGATTTAGGGATACTGTGTTTGTCCATGGGCCTATTAGACCAAAAGGGGGAAGCCCTAAAACCGATCCTCATCCTTTTTCACGGCATGCAGGGGTTAAAACTCAGTCCTTTCCTCCAAAAATCCCCCGAACAGGGGGAGTGATACTTCCAGAATGCATTGTAGTTTTAACATTAAACTGCCATAATGCGAATTACCATTATCTGTTGCGCCTTCCCGGCGGCCCTTTTCATTGCGCTCCTGGGATGCAAGGATACGCCCGATCAAACAAGGTCGTATTTGGATGTTTCAGGAATCGATACATTGATCGATCCCGGCGACGACTTTTTTGAATACGCAAATGGAATATGGATGGATACTGTTCCCATACCCTCCACAGAGGTAGGTGTCGGGTCCTTTTATGATCTCCAAGTAAAAAGCGCTAAAGCCTTAAAAGTTGTTTGTGAAGAAGCGGCTGCGCTTAAAAATCCCCGAAAAGGCAGTTTGGAACAAATGGTCGGGGACCTTTATGCGTCGATCATGGACACCGTGACCATAGAAAAACGGGGATTGGAACCTCTCGCACGAACCTTTGATGAAATCGACAACATAAGCGGCACGAAAGAGATGCTCCGCTTTATCGCCAGGGAAACTGTCAACGGGAACAGCACGGTCTTTGATTTTGCCGTAGGCCCAGATGATAAGAATGCCTCCATAAATATTGCCGGGTTTAGCCAATCGGGCCTTGGCCTCCCGAACAGGGATTATTATTTTACCAAGGATAGTGTTACCGCTTCGGTCCGTTCCGCATACCTGAAATATCTGACAACCATATTTGCGTTACTGGGGGAGGATTCCCTTTTGGCTTCCAGGCATGCCCATACAGTGATGGCGGTGGAGACCCAAATGGCAAAGGGGCATTTTACCAATGTGGAGTTACGGAAACCCGAAAAGAACTATAATAAATTGGGGCTGTCGGAATTAAACGATCTGATGCCCAATATGGATTGGAAAACCCTTTGTGCGAACCTATATATCAGGACGGATACCGTATTGGTAGCCCAGCTTCCTTTTTTTATCACCCTGGATGAACTCATGGAAAATATTCCATTGTATGACTGGAAAAAATACCTCAAAGCTACAACCATAGGCAATTCAGCCCAATCCCTTACCAAGGCTTTGGCCGATGCAAGTTTTGATTTTTATGGCAAGGCTTTGATCGGGCAAAAAGAAAGAAAACCACGATGGCAGTATGCCGTTAACACGGTAGATGTGCGAATCGGTGATCTGGTGGGCCAATTGTACGTCAAAGAAAATTTTGATGCCAGTGCAAAGCATAAAATGATGGAATTGATCGATAACCTCCAGAAATCCTACGAAAAGAGGATCAGGAACCTGGATTGGATGAGCAAGGCAACCAGGAAAGAGGCGCAGGGAAAATTGAACACCATGATTAAAAAGATAGGTTTTCCCGATACATGGAAGTCCTACGATTCCCTGGTCATTTCCCGGGAAGATTATTTTAAAAACCGGATCAACACAAGCAGGTATGAGTTTTTGCGGGACATTGCCAAGAACGGTAAGCCTGTCGATCGAAATGAATGGGCATTTACCCCGCCTACGGTAAACGCCTTTTACAATGCCACCACCAATGAGATCATGTTTTTGGCGGGCATGCTGCAGCCGCCATTTTTTTATCCCTATGGGGACGATGCCATAAACTACGGTGCCATTGGGATGGTGATAGGTCATGAATTTACCCACGGTTTTGACGATGAAGGAAGGCTATATGACAAATATGGAAACCTGAAGGATTGGTGGTTAAAGGAAGATGCGGAGAAATTTGAAGAAAAGACCAAGCTCGTCGGCAAGCAATATGCCGCTTATATCGCGATGGATTCCATACATTTAAATCCCGATTTGACCATGGGAGAGAATCTCGCCGATATCGGGGGATTGGCCATTGCCTACGATGCTTTTAAAATGACGTCCCAGGGCAAACAAGATAAAAAAATCGATGGTCTTACACCAGATCAACGGTTTTTTATCGCCTTTGCAAAAATATGGCAGATGAAAATTAAGGAGGAACTTATGCGACAGCTGATGTTGAACGACCCCCATTCACCAGCAAGGTTCAGGGTTAACGGACCTCTATCCAATTTTACTCCATTTTACAAGGCATTTGGAATAACCAATAAAAATGCAATGTGGAAACCGCTGGCGGAAAGAATACAAGTTTGGTAATATCTAATATCTCCTGGATGAAAAAACTAATTAGTGGCGCTTTGCCCTTCTTGCTTGCCTTCTTAACCCTTGGATTATCGGCACAGACCATTGCCATTACCCATGTAAATGTGATTCCGATGGATAAGGAAGGGATCTTAAAAAACTACACCGTAATTGTTGCTGATGGTCTGATCGTGGATATAGGGAAGAACCTAAAAATCCCCAAGAATGCCGAAATTGTTAGCGGGAAGGGCAAATACCTGATTCCGGGACTGGTAGACATGCATGTACATTTGCTTTCTGACGGTGATGAATATCCCGATTCCATTGCAGAGGACGAGTTAAAGGTCATGGTCGCCAATGGGGTGACAACAGTCCGTTTTATGATAGGAACCCCGGAACAGCTCGTTTTGAGGGAACGATCTGAAAAAGGAGAAATCATTGCCCCGACAATTTATGCTGCCAGTCCACATCTCACCGGAAAGGAGCAGGGAAATAATTTTGTGGTCCATACGGAGCAGGAGGCCCGCGAAGCAGTAATTAAGTCGAAGGCAGCGGGCTATGATTTTATAAAGATCACGACTTTTATTGATGCGAAGGTCTATGAGGCTGCGGTCGATGAAGCCGCAAAACATGATATCAGGGTCGTAGGTCATGCGGACAGCCGATATGTAGGAGTAGCGCGGGCATGGAAGGCCAAACAGCAGATCGAACATCTGGACGGATATCTGGAAATGCTTTTGTCAGAGGATGCCCCGATGACAGGCTCCATTTCCGACTTATATGTGTACGACCCAAAGAATTGGGAAAGCTTTGACTATATCGACGAAAGTAAAATCCCGGAAATTGCCAGAAGCACTGTTTCGGCAAACCCGTTTTTCGATCCGACACAGCATTTCATGAAACATACATTTGGTTTACCCAGAAGCGAAGCCTCGATACGTGCACAGCCCGATTTTAAGTTTTATCCCAAGGCCGTTCAGGATTTTTATATCGGTTACCAGAAAAAAACCAAGATCAATGATATCACACTGGAAAAACGGGCAAAGTGGGTCGGCATCCGAAACAGGCTTATCAAGGCCATTTACGAAGCCGGTGGGAAAGTCATGGCTGGTTCGGACACACCGGAATTTTTGTGGCTTTATGGCTATACCCTCCATAGGGAGTTGAGGGCATTGGCCGACGCGGGTCTTTCGAACTACGCAGTGCTTGAAGCGGCCACTAAAAATCCCGCTATGTTCTTCGGTACTTTGGACCAGGTGGGCACTATTGAAAAGGGTAAACGTGCCAACCTATTGCTTTTGGAGGACAATCCGCTGGAGAATATTTCCAACACCCAAAAACGTGCCGGGGTGATGCTCAATGGTAGGTATTATCAGCAGAAGGAACTCAACGAATGGCTCGCCGAAATAGCCCCGAAAATTGCGAAATCGTTTGTGGGCAAAGAATAGGAAGGGAATAGGGATGGTCCTCAGATAATAAATGCCCGACAAATGACCAAATAGGACTTTAGTTTGATATGATCTATATGACAAGGGTTATAATCGCTTTAATTTTATGGTTGATTCCATCGGACCCTGCACAGTTGTCACCTGTTCATGGATATTACGAAGGCAAAATCAGCTATCAACATAAGGAATGGCGAATAGCCGTTGAATTCGGTGAGGAGGTCAGCAAAACAATGGCTGAAATCAACTTTCTTGAAATCGGGGCATTTAAACGAACGTTTCATGTAACGCGGCAGGCCGACAAAATCCATTTGGAAAGGGAACAGCCCAATGGAAGACCGGCATTGAAATTTGATGGCATCTATGCCAACGATTCCATTTATGGACGTTTTGACGGAATTGGGGTGGAGGGAGCGATGTTTGTTATAAAACCTGCCGTCAGGTTGGAATATAACGAGGAAAACGTAATTTTTTACAATGATACCATAAAACTTGCAGGTACCTTATTGAGGCCCAAGGGAACGGGGAAATTCCCGACCGTAATTTTTACCCATGGCAGCGATCCAGAAACGCGCAACGTATATTATGGCACTGCTATGCAATTTGTAAAAAAGGGTGTGGCGGCCTTGATATATGACAAACGTGGCGTTGGCGAATCAAAGGGTGGCAATTACAACACGGCCGGTATCTCAGGGCTAGCCATGGATGCCCTGGCCGGGATGCAATTACTTTTAAGGAGAAAGGACATTGACACCACTAAAATCGGGGTCTTCGGGCACAGCCAGGGGGGATGGATAGCACCCATGACCGCTGCGATTTCAAACGAAGTGGATTTTGTGATCACCAGTGCCGCATCTGCTGTAAACGCCACCGAGCAAAGTGTGTTTCACCGTATGAACGTCATGCGTGAAGATGGGTTTGATGAAGCCGAAGTACAGCTTGCCGCGGCAATTAGAACTCGCCTTAATGCCGCTACGAAACTATGTCAGACGGACGAACATGCCGCCATAGAACAATTAAAAAATTCAAGCACCGAAATAATGTCCGTAAAAAATGAAAAATGGTTTACAAGTGCGGCCTTTCCGGACAGTCTCTATATCGGTTGCCCGGAAAAAGGCGTAATGGAATTATTGTTCAAAGACCCCATCGAGATCTGGGCGAAGGTAAAAGTTCCCGTATATCTTATCTGGGGGGGCAAAGACATTGTCGTACCTGTTGAAAAGCGCAGAATCATAATTGAAACCCTAAAGCAAGCGGGTAATCCGTCAGTTACTGCGTTGGTCGTACCCAATGTGGATCATTCAATCACTATGATCAATGCTACAGGGGCATGGGATTTTCCGCGCGAACCAAAAAAATATTTTAGTGATATGGCGGATTGGATCAAGAGTTTGGGCGGTTGATTAATTAAGAAAATTGATGAGCCATTCCACCAACTCCTCTTCATCTGCAATCGACCATGAATGTGGCATCCTCATGTTGTTTAGTTCTGGTCGGTAGCCTTTACCTTGGGTCAGCACAAGTGAAACGTTCTTGTTTCCCGTGATTTTTAGAATATTCGCCAATGAAACTTGATCAGAGGCGTTTATAGAATGTTAATCGAGTCCGTAATTCAAGTAAAAATCCATATCGGGTTCTGAATATAAACGAATAGGTATATCCTTCAAATACTTCGCATTGCCCCCATCAACCAAAGAAGCAGATACTATGGAATGTTCCCTGTAAGCCAGGGGTCGATCGGAAGGGCTTCCATCAAACATTTCCATAAACATTTGCGTCAGGTATTTGGATTCCACATAAAATAGGTTACTTTCTGCATGTACCCTTTTCAAAAATAGTTCCATCCCATTATACCAGCGTTCGATGTCCAAAGGGGCGTCCACCGAAAAAATGGCTACAGGTGTCACTTGAAAGATGTGAGTTTATGCCTCTATCAGCGCATAGCGCAATGCGCCATATTCTCCCACTGAAAAACCTCCGATTGCTATTTTTGATCGATTGTAGTTATACTTATTTGACGTGTTGTAATAATTGTGATTACTGCCATAGGGCGGCAAGAGGATAACCAGTTTATTATGGTGCTAACTATGCCACAATTTAATTACGTTGGTAGTGCTGTCCGTAGTATGGAGTTGCTCGATATAAACCTCTTGTGCCAGGGAGGTGTAGCGCAAACTGCATATTATTATCAGCAATATGGTTAATAGTCTTATTTTCAGCATTTAATGATCTATCCAGCGTTCAAATATTCCCTTGAATTTTGAAAATCCCCGCACCAGTCGCAAGTCTTTTCTTTTCCCCTCACATGCTTTGACAGAAAATTTAAAGTTTCCTGCAACAAGGCCTCATAACTATTGCCCGGGCGAATAGTGTTGACTACATGGGGCAAGTAGCGATCCAGGATGCCCCAGGACCAAAAATGGGCATGCTCCATGTTCTTCATGCTTATCAAAGTTCTATCGGAATTTTTGTACTGCCGTATAAATGTAAGGTTGGTATAAACATCCTTTGGATTATAAAAATGAAGGAGGGGGACATTTATTTTCCCCAGGCTATACGAGGGATCGGATTGAAGTAAATTGGCGCCAAACACGGATCCGATTCCGCCGTCATAACTAAGGACACATTTCACCTTGTTAAAGAAGGAAAACAAGAGTGCCGCCTGCCCACCGAAACTTGCCCCGATAACGGATAGATTTTTACTGTCCAGCGCCATCAGATCTTCTACCCTGGCAAGTGCAAACTCATAGTCCTTCACTTCGGTTTGCATCCCCACAACATCCACATCCAATTCAGCCTGTCGGTATCCTTTGTAGGGAACGTTCAGCACAATATACCCATGACTGGCCAGGAATTCCCCCAAAAAAGCAAAATCAGCAGCCCCGCCATGGACCAATAGCACCACGGGAAAAGGCTCATTTGAAGGCTTCAGATCAAAGGATGCATTCATTTCCAATCCATTCTTTTTGAATTCGAGCATTTCATTGGATTGAATCTGGTTTTGAAAGGTCCAATCGTAAAAAGAGCTTAACGCCAACTGACGGTCATCCTTTTCGGGGTTCCTTTCTTTTCCAATTAGGTGCACATATTCATTAAAATTGATTTTGGGCGCGTCATTTTCGCTTGCAGGATACCATACATTTATTTGCAAGACCCTGCCCTGGCTTTTTTCCAGTTGTTCCTTTACGGCCGGGCGGGATCCGTCGTAAGCAGAGATAGATCTAAACCCAACTTGATATGCTCCCTGGGAAATTTTGTCGTATACAGCCTGGGAATAAGAAGTAAGGACAACGAACATAAAAATGATATAGATGGTCTTCATTTTGATTTTGAATATCTTCGATTTCTTTGATATGTGTTCCCTACCTATTGGATTAGTCTCGTCATTACTCCCTTCCATTGAACATCGGATCTTAATGATTCAAGAGCTATATCCGTCTCAAATTGCTCCTTGTTTGTAAACCCGTTGTCGATTGCCTTATGTAAATTTTCAAACGCTCTTTTGGTATCGCCAATACTTGCGTAAGTAGCCCCGCGTTTGTAATACCCAAAGTCCCACATGGTAATGGACATCGCCTGGCTAAAATACGAATCGCTCTCATCAAATAGCCCAAGGTCAAAGAGTGAGGACGATAGCGACATTAAACGGTTCCACTGATCTTTCCCTGCCGATAACAATTGATCTAGAATGGGGTCCGCAATTTCTCCCTTGCCCAATGCCATATTTATAACGGCCATCTCCATGGCAAAATTAATGTTTCCTTTAAACAGAGCTTCTTTGCTTTTTAGAAACCGCTCTGTTTCCTCATATTTCTTCTGTTTCATTAAGACCATCGCGTAATTGAAGATGGCATCTGCATCTGATGGATATTCAGCCAGCCATTGGCTCAACATCGCTTCCGATTCAATCCATTGGCCTTTATCCAATGCTTCCAGCAGATTTTCGCCCAGCATAGTTTTAATGTCGCTATCCGATGTTCTGCTGTTCTTTAAATCACCTATTACCGATGCTTCTATCCAGTAAATATCAAAACCCGCCTTTTCTTCCGACTCGTCCCTGCTGCTTCCAAAAAAGAGGTATTTGTCATCGGGTGAAAGCCTGGCAAACCTTTCTGCAAAGGACGTATTTATTTGTGGGCCCATGTTGATTGGCCTCCCCCAATCTCCAGCCTTTCCCTTGAATGAAATATATAGATCAGTATTTCCGAGCCCTTCGGGCCTGTCAGATTCAAAAATCAGGAAACTTCCATCAGGAGCGATAAACGGGCCATCTTCATAACCCATACTGTTAATATTATAGGGAAGCCTAATCGGCTTTGAATAATGTCCATTGATATTATCTGATCGATAAATGCTCCACCCCGATTTACCATTAAGCGCTTCAGAGAAAAAACCTGATGAGAAATATAAGGTGCCATTGGCGTCGACCGAATGGGCAAATTCATGACCCTTGGATATTGAGGTATCGATGGGTGTCGGTGTATACCAACCATTCAATTTTCGTTCCACCTGCCAGATCCGCATGTCGCCGCTTTGGGAGTAATTGTCAGGAACTCTCCTCCTGGAACTAAAAAACAGTGTTTTTCCATCTGCAGAGAATGAGGGATAATAATCATCCGCACTACTATCAGAAAAGGATGGCCTGTGTGGTGGCGACCATTTACCCATATCGAAAGTCATTTCCAGGAAGTAAGCTGGTTTTGCAAACCCCTTAGGGACAACATTCCACAGAACGATGGAGCCGTCGGGTGAGAACACCGGGGCACTATGCTCCATGGAGTCCGTGCTGATGATGCCAGGAGCAAATAAGGCAGCAGTCTTACCTGGGGAAGATTGCCCCAAATAGTCTATTGCAACAACCTTGGTCTTATCCCCTGCACATCCAAAAACCAGTAAAAGCAATGCGACCCACAGCAGGGTGAGCCTGAATGTATTAAGTTTCTTCATTCCCGATCAAGGCTTATTGCCGATATTTGAATTTGAAAAATGTACATAATTCAACCAGGGAAGTAACCGCTGCCCTTTTAATTGATATCCCTGTTGCTTTTGACCAACTCTATTTTATAAGTTAAATCCTGTGATTCAAAGTCGTTCGAAGCGAGGGAAAGGGCCTTATTTAAATAATCCAGGGCTTTTTTATAATTACCTTGTGCGGAATAAGCCCTTGCCAACCCGACAAGCGTATATAGGGTATCCGGATGGTTTTTATAGTTTAGTTTAAATACCTCCAATGCTTCCCCATTCAGGTCTTCTGTAAGAAGTTGACGGCCATAGAAATGTATTTCCTGCATATTGCCCAATGGTAATGCCTGCTTCATCAATTCAACCGCTTCATTTTTCCTCCCGAGCTTAAAAAGTACCATGGCTTTCCCGTTCAATGTCCTGAAATTCCTTTCTCCCATGACCCTGAACGAAATGGCCCTATCTGCCCAGGCCAGCGCCTGTTCGAGGCCATAATCATTGCGGACACACCAATAGATGGCGCTCAGGAAATCATAATAAGGCCTGGTAGTCCTGAAGTCAGCAATAAAAGCTTCCATCTGGAGTTTTTTGGTATCCCCGGCAATGGTAAATGAGATTTTCCGCTTCTCCCAGGTCAGGGCGATATTCACGCTTGAATCTGATTGTTCTTCAAATTCATAAGTCAGCCATTCAACATTTTCATCCAGAGTTTGATGCTTAACCGGTATCCTGAGTGCATCGAAAGAGCTGTCATAATAAAAACTGCCCCAGGAGTTATTGACTTTTGAAAAAATCAGCGTATCGAGAACAGGCCCTAAGCAGATAAAAAATCCATACTTTCCTGAAGGAAGCTCTTTATCATTGACCTTTACCGGGTGTGTAAAGGAGATAGTAGTATTTTCATTTGCGCCAGCCCTCCAGGGTACGCCGTAGCCGGTACCATGGCCTAAATCCTTAAACCCGTAATGGGCGACCCCGGTCCCCCAGATTCCACCTTCACGCCCTTTTACCCCTGGCCTGCTATAATTGACCTCAACATTTACAATACCCAGGTTTTCTGAAACCCTAGCCTTTCTATTTCCGCCATCAGGTTCCAAAGTTAAGGGCATGATCTGGGCAAAGCTACCTGAAGCGAAAAAACAGAAAATCGATAATAACAGTAATCGATGCGTAACAGTGCCGGCGTCTGTATCAATTTTCTCCATGCCCGATCAAATCTAAAAGAAATTAGTTTGCCAAATAAAGTTAGCTCGCAATGGCCAAACACGTCTCCCCCGGAAAGGGGGATATTCATACTAATGGGAATCTTCATACTAGCTGATGCTATTCGCAAGGCAAAAAGCATACGGGTTCTAAATTCCATACACGTGTTTTGTGTAAAGTCGGAATATCGCTCCGTTGGCGCGGGCATCCTGCCGGGACCATATTTGTTTGGCAATAACAGACTAAACTGCTAAGTCAATGGGATGGAATTTTTAGATTGTATGGGTACGAGTGTATCCGCGCACCTTCCCGGGCTTCCGTCGGCTGCACTTGCACCAGCGGGAGTCGTGTAGGCTTCCCACCAAGTATTGTTCCACCAAAATGCCTCAGCTTTTGTTGGGCTTTTGGTGCCACTTCGTGTTGGTCCGATCATCCTGCGCGTACCCGCTCTTTATGGCTGCCTTTCTGGAGGTGAATTCCTAGCAAGTACTATAATAATCTGCAGGGCCGCTGAAATTTCCGGACACGAATTCAACATTGCAGGAGAAGGGTTCGGTATATTCATGCGCAGTTGCAATTTGCATTTTTTTAAGGATTTTGCAGATTTGGCAGCGTATTTATCCCTAATTTAATTTTCGCATAAAATCAACACCCATGAGGACGATTACTACACTTCTTATTTTAGCACTTATTTTTTCCTGTGGCTCCCGTTCCGCTTCAGAAGATTCCACGGTTGTCCTTGCGACCGTGGATCCGGTAGAATACGGCCTGGACCAGGAAGAAACAGACCAGATCGAGGCGCATATCCGGTGGGCCATCGATTCGGCGTTGATTTCCGGTGCCGTGGCCCTGATAGCAAGAAACGACAAAATCATTTACCAGAAGGCCTTTGGATTCAGTGACAGGGAGAAGTCGGAAGCAATGTCCCTGGACCACATCTTTCGTTTTGCATCCATGTCCAAGCCGATAACATCTACCGCGGTGATGCAATTGATAGAGCAGGGCAAACTTTCCACTGATGACAAGCTATCAAAATTCATCCCTGAGTTTGCGGAGGTAGAGGTACTGGAGACTTTCAACGAAAAGGATTCGACTTTCACTTCTGTCCCCATTGAACGGGAGATCACGGTGCACCACCTGTTAACCCACACTTCCGGTATCCCGTATGCCGTTTTCCACCCGCTGGCTGGAGCCATCTATCCCCGGTATGATTTTGTGGAAGCGTGGACAAAAGATGCACGGACCCTCGCTACCAATATCCCAAAGCAGGCCAAAGCTCCGCTCATGCACCAACCGGGGGAGGCTTGGACGTATGGGACCAACATCGATGTTTTGGGATACATCGTAGAGAAGGTGTCAGGGATTCCCCTGGACGAATATTTTGAAGAAAACATTTTCAAACCACTGGGTATGCAGGACACCGGATTTTATTTGCCGGATGACAAGGCGGACAGGCTGGTGGATGTATGGCTAACACCGAACGCAGACGAAAACCTGCCGGATCCGTTTGTCACCGATTATGCCATCTCCGGGGCACAAACTTACTTTGCGGGCGGGGCCGGTTTGGTGGGAACGGCAGGCGATTATTTAAAATTTGCCAGCGCCATTCTGAACAAAGGAAAACTGGGAGAGGCACAAATCCT
>CAVWMN010000004.1:0-19137 GCA_963756115.1 uncultured Flavobacteriaceae bacterium | reverse complement strand
CGACTATTATTGATTATTGTCTCTGAACCATCTGATGTATCCGCGCTGGTCAGAACATAAGGATCTCCAGAGGTTCCTGAACCATTTACAGTTACCGTTGGACTACCATTGACAATGGTCTCTGAGCCATCGGCACCACCCGAACTGGTTAGTACGTAGGGGCTTGCCGTGGTTCCTCCACCCGCCACCGTCACTGTGGGACTGTTGTTGATTATTGTCTCTGAACCATCTGAGGTATCCGCGCTGGTCAGAACATAAGGATCTGCTCCGGTACCTGAGCCAGTAACGTTAACCGTTGCACTGCCATTTATAATAGTTTCTGACCCATCGGAAACTAATGTACTAATATCAATAGCTTGACTTCCTCCTCCATCAACTATAGAAAGGTTTGTACCATCAAAAGTTATTCCGGTATTGAAGTTCATTACCGGGATCACCATCGCCATCCAGATACCCAGACAAATCCACTTCATTCCCTAGGGTAGCGGAATTGGTTATAGTCAAAATATTATCGGGCAAGTTGTAAATCCTGAAGTTCGTCCACGTATTTCCACCTCCCGAAACCACGATCGAATCCACTTCATTCTTCAATTCCTGGATTGCCTCCTGTGTGTTGGATGCGCCGATAGATGTATAAGGTGTAAAAGTCACATCAATTGCCGCCGGATTGGTAGCCGCAGGTGGTAGAGTGGTCCAGAACACATTTCCTGCGTCGTCCGTGGATAGAAGTCCCCAATGGCTCCAGATTCTATTTTTATGGGGGTCACGTTTGCATCGACAATTTTATCTGTTGTAATCGCATCGGTTGCAAGGTCCTCTGAAATGATGGTGGCATTGGTAATTTTTGCTGTATTAACAGCGTCATCCGCTATCTTGGTATTATCAATTGAAAGATCATTAACCTGGTACAAAACAGTTGAACCATCACCTACAATCGTTATTTGATCAAACTGCCCAGAGATATCCCGCCACCTCCAACGGCAGCTACAGAGTCCACATAAGCCCTTGTAGCGGCATCCTGGGGCAGGACAGGGTCTAAAAGGTCGTTGATCTGGCTATTCCCGGCACTGGCATTAGTGGCCAAAATTTGCGCAAGCGTTTGATTCCCTCCGCCACCGCCCCCGGCAGCAACGGAATCCACATACGCCTTGGTTGTGGCATCCTGAGGTTGGGTCGGGTTCAAAAGATCATTGATCTGGCTGTTGCCTGCACTGGCCCCAACAGCGAGGACCTGTGCTAAAGTCTGGTTGCCTCCTCCACCACCGCCAGCAGCTGCGACCGAATCCACATACGCCCCGGGTTGCGGCATCCTGAGGTAATTCCGGGTTTGCGAGGTTTGCGATAACCACATTGCCTGCATCATTTCCCTCTGTAAGGACCTCTGAAAGGGTCTGGTCGTCCGTACCCGTACCGGTTAACCCATTCAGGTCTACCTGGTTTCCGGGGGTTCCGGGATTGGATATTGTCAGGATATTTGTTGCAGTGTCAAATTGCAGATCCTGCAATTCATTCGTAATACTGTCCATCCGTTTCCGCAAAAGTATTCGTGATCACATAGGGTGTCCCGGTCGTACCATTACCCGAAACCGCAATCCCGGAGCCGGCATTGATATTCGTATCGGACCCGTCTGCAGTAGGAAGCGTCACCGTATTGGCGCCGGAGAGAGTCAGCTGGGCCCCGGTTATGCTGAGGTTTTGTATTTCATTGGTGGCATTTGTATCCCCGTCCGCGGCAATAGCCGCCGTATTCGCATCAATACCGGCCTGCAACGGCCCGGCATCAAAAAAGGCCCCGGCATTGTCCGTGATCGCATTGTTGGCGGCATTACTGACCACATTGGCGCTGGTGATAAACCCCGCATCGTTGGTGAAATCATTCAGCGTAACCTGGTTATACTGGATTTCCGCATCCCCCACAATGTTCTCCTGCAGTTCCTCACTCCCCACCGAATCCGGGGCCAGCTTGTCTGCCGTGATGGAGTTGTTCTGGAAATCCACCCCGTTGATGCTGAAATCCACGATATTCTCCCCGGTGATCTCCCCCACCTCAAAATTTACTGTATCCCCGGATTCCGTGATCACCATGGTGGGCTGCGGGTTCACAATGGCCTCGGCCGTAAAGTTAAGCCCCAGTGAATCACATAAATTGATCCAGGCCGATCCATCATAATAAAAAACACAACCCACATCGGTATTGTAGACCATGGCACCGGGGGAAGGCACAATGGTATTCATCTGCTGCGCACTGACCCGGGTGATGACCAATACCCGGTTGGTACTTTCCAGTTCAAGCACGGAAGAAGGATCGATATTCTGTGGGTTATCGCCAATTTTGATCTGGGCCAGCATCACCTGGCTTATCAACAGGCACAACAGGGCTGGGATGCATTTCATTTTCATAGCAGACGTATTTAAATTCCTGGTTCTCGCGGGACTAACAAAAATAAAATTATATCGCCACAAAGCTAATTTTATACCCTGAAATACCTCTTTCCCGGGCAAATGGAACAGCTTCTTCTCCAATTGGGCTAAAATAAGGCACAGGACTGCATCCACGATGCATTTAAATCCCTTTTCCCGCCCTTTTTTTAAGATTAACATAAGTTTTTGCCGCCAAATTTTTTTATGCAAAGAACTTACATTTTCTTTATGGCTATATTGCCTTCAATACTACTGCCTATGCGCCTTAAAACTACCTTGCTGTTGTTTACCGGATTAGTGTTTGTTGCCCTGGGCTATTCCCAGGATGACGACCGCCGCTTGCTGAGGGGGCAGGTATTGTACAGGAATAGCCCCGTACCCGATGAGAACGTCATCAATACAACCTCTGAGAAGGCCACCATAACCAATGACAAGGGCGAGTTTATGATCCGTGTAAAACTGGATGACGAACTGGTATTTACAGCCCTGAACTACCAGCTGGAAGTACTGCGGGTCACAGCCGAAATGCTCCGGAAGAACCGTTTGGTGGTAGAGGTCAACGAAAAGGTCACGGAACTGGATGAAGTGACGGTAAGCCCTGAAAACCAGGCTAAATTCCTGGAACTTAAAAATGAAGAGTTCAAGCAATACGAATACGAAACAGACCAGTCCAGCGAAGTTGTGAACATCGCCCAGGATGAAACGGTCCGGGGGATGAAGGACGGGATCAATTTTGTCAATATTTTCAAAGCCCTCTTCGCGCCCAGCAATTCAGGGGAGGTTGCCCGGGAACCCCTCAAGGTAAGCGAAGTACTGCGGCATGTATACGATGACCAGTTCTTTGTGACTGACCTGAAGATACCACAAGACCAGATAGACGCCTTCCTGCTGTACTGCGATACCAAGATCCCGCCCCGGGAACTCCTTAGGAAGGACAATGAATTCCAGTTGATCGATTTCCTGGTGACCCAGAGCAAGTTATACCTGAATGCTGAAAAATAGCATCCTCCTTAGCGGTTTTTTTTTGCTGTGTTCCCAGCTGGGAGCCCAGACGCTTTTCACGCGGGACCTCACCGGCAAAACCACCAGCGAAGGAAAAGGGGTGGCTGATGTGCATGTCCTGAACACCTCGGCGGGGAAAGCCACGATCTCAGATGAGAACGGGGATTTCAGCATCCCTGCCCGGATCAATGATACACTGTTGTTTTCTGCCGTACAGTTTAAACGGAAGATGCTGGTGGTCTCCAACGCCATGCTGGAAAGCACAGCGATCCTGGTCCCGCTGGATGAATTTGTAAACGAACTGGATGAGGTAGTGGTAAGGCCCTATGACCTTTCGGGCGACCTGGCACGCGACATGGAAACCATGAAGACCGGGCAGGTGGTATCCGCAACCTCCCTGGGGCTGCCCAATGCCCATGTAAAACCCCTGATCCAAAGCGAACGGCTGCTGCGGGAGGCATCCTTCGGACCCTTTAGCATCGGTACGCTGACCGCTATCCCCTTCAACCCCATTATCAATGCCATCACCGGGCGTACAAAAATGCTGAAGAAACGGGTGGCGCGCGACCATGGTTACCTGCGTTCAGACGAGGTAAGGGGCTATTTTGCGGACAGCCTCTATACAACCCAGCTAAAAATACCGAAAGCGAAGATCCCGGATTTTATCTATTTCTGCGAGGTGGATGATGTGTTCGATTCCATCGTAAGCGCTGATGACAAGATGGCCATCTGGGGGTTTTTTATAAAGAAGAGCATCCAGTACAGGGAAAATAATTCCCTGGATTGACACGGGCTATGAACGCCCGGAGCCGGTAATAAATTTTGGTATGACATTTGCAAAGTACCTGATACGATCACATGCTATGAAGAATCTGAAAAAATTCCTGTTGCTGCTGGCCATCCCGATGCTGGCATTTACGGTAGCCCACAAATTCTATGTCAGTGTAACCCATGTGGATTACTCGGAGAAGGATGACGCGCTGCAGATCACTACCCGGATATTTATAGACGACCTGGAGGCGGTATTGCTGGAACGCTACAGCACGGAGACCTACCTGGCCACAGATGCGGAAACGGATGCCGCCGCGGGCCTTATCGAAAAATACCTTCGGTCCCGCTTCACGGTACGCGTTAATGGGGATGACCGCCCGTTCCGGTTCCTGGGCAAAAAATATGATAACGATGTCGTGGTATGCTACCTCGAGGTCCCCGAGCTGGACTTACCCAGGCTAAAATCCCTTGAAGTGCAGAATGACATCCTCACCGACCTGTTTGAAGAGCAGCAGAATGTTGTCCATTTTCAGATAAAAGGAGAAAAAAAGAGCTTTGTTCTGGTCCGGGAGAACGACAAAGGAATGTTAAACTGGTAACAATTTGATAACAAATCGTGCGAAAAACAGTATTTTCGACGGCTTTAATAACTGAGACAGATAATGAATAAGATCACGTATTGCCTGGCTTCATTGGTATTCCTGTTCACCGCAACGCTCGTTGCGCAGGACGAAGCCCCCGAACAAACAGAACCAGGGCGTTCCACCCCCAGCAAATTCGAACAGATGTACCAGGAATTTGCCACCCCCAACACCTACCGGTCCGCTTCAGGTGCCCCCGGCCCCGATTATTACCAGCAGCAGGCCGATTATAAAATGGATATCGAACTCGATGACAGGAACGCACGGATTGCCGGCGAAGAAACCATCACCTACCACAACAATAGCCCGGATGACCTTGAATTCCTGTGGCTGCAGTTAGACCAGAACGTACGGACAAAAGACACCAAATCCGCCCTGCGGAACGGGGAAGCCGTTTCCGAGGCGTACCGCCCGGAACAATTTTCCGAACAATATCTCTCACAACCTTTTGACGGCGGATTTAACATCGAATTCCTGAAGGATTCCGATGGCAAACCGCTTCCCTATACCATCAACCAGACCATGATGCGGGTAGACCTTCCCCAGCCCTTGAAAAGCGGGGAACAGGTTTCTTTCTCCCTCAAATGGTGGTATAATATCCCGGACCATACCGTAAACCGGGCCCGTTCCGGATATGAATACTTCCCCGAGGACGGCAACAGGGCGTATGTGATCGCCCAATTCTTTCCCAGGATGGCGGTATACAGTGATGTGGAAGGATGGCAAAACCACCAGTTCTGGGGCAATGGCGAATTCGCCCTGCCTTTCGGGAATTATGAGGTGAACATTACCGTTCCGGCAGACCATATCCTGGACGGAACCGGGGAACTTCAAAACCGGGACGAGGTTTTTAGCAGGGAGATGATGAATCGCTACGAACAGGCAAAAAAGTCATACGAAAAACCTGTGATCATCGTCACGCAGAAAGAGGCAGAAGCCGCTGAAAAAGGCTTCTCCGACAAAAAGAAAACATGGCGGCTGAAGGCGGAGAACGTGCGCGATTTTGCCTTTGCCACCTCCCGTAAATTCATCTGGGACATGCAGGCTGTAAAGATCGGGAATAAGGATGTGATGGCTGTTTCGCTCTACCCGAAGGAGGGCAACCCGCTCTGGGAGGACTTTTCCACCAAGGCTGTGGCCCAGACATTAAAAACCTATTCCGCACATACGTTTGACTACCCGTACCACAAAGCGATTTCGGTACATGCAAAGAACCAGGGGATGGAATATCCTATGATCTGCTGGAACTACGGCCGCCCGGAACCGGATGGCTCTTATTCTGACCGGACCAAATTCGGGATGCTCAGCGTCATAATCCATGAAGTTGGCCATAACTTCTTCCCGATGATCGTCAATTCTGATGAAAGGCAGTGGGGCTGGATGGATGAAGGCCTTGATACCTTTATGCAATACCTTACCGAACAGGAATTCGGGGAAGCCAATCCTTCTGTTATCGCACCCCTGGACAAATACCCGTCACGGCGCGGGGATCCTTCCAAAATAGTGCCCTATATGAGCGGGGACCAGCGTACTATTTCACCGATCATGTCAAACCCTGAGAATGTGTACCAACTTGGGGCCAACGCCTATGCCAAACCGGCCACCGCCCTGAATATCCTCAGGGAAACGGTTATGGGCCGGGAATTGTTCGACCAGGCCTTTAAAACCTATGCCAACCGCTGGAAATTCAAACATCCTACCCCGGAGGATTTCTTCCGTACCATGGAGGATGCCTCTGCCGTGGATCTCGACTGGTTCTGGAGGGGATGGTTTTATACCACGGATTATGTTGATATCGGGGTGAAAGGGGTGAAGAAATTTTATGTATCCGAAACGCCGTCTGAAAAGATGAAGGAATATATGGCAAGCCGGAATATCAAGGAATCGGAATTGCCCCCTATGGTCTACCTGGTGGAAGAAAATGCAGACGGACCGGATGCAGCCTCAAAAGGAAAATCCTCCATGCAGGTATCCGGTACCCTGAAGGAATACATGATGGACAACATGACAGCTGAGGAACGGGCCAAGGTAAGGGATCCAAAATACTTTTATGAGGTTACATTCAACAAGCCCGGCGGGCTCCCCATGCCTTTGATCGTGGAATACACCTATGCAGACGGCAGTTCGGAGAATGTCACCTATCCACCGGAGATATGGCGGAAAAATGACCAGGAGGTCAGCCGCATCATTTCCAGTGAAAAGGAACTGACAGGGGTGATGGTTGACCCCAGGGCAGAAACGGCTGATATCGATATCACCAATAATTCCTGGCCTAAAAAAGAAGTAAAATCGGAGTTCGACCAGTTCAAGGAAAATATAAAAGGCAAGTAAAAAAGCAATTGTTAAATCTTATAATGCCTGTCAGGATTTTATTCCCGGCAGGCATTTTATCTTCCAACTTCATTATATTTGTACTATGCACGCAAGTATTAGTTTGTTTATAAGCGGGGGGGAGATTTTCTTCATCCTGTTCATTGTGGTGATGGTCTTCGGTGCGGACAAGATCCCCGATATCGCGAAGGGCCTGGGGAAGGCGATGCGGCAGTTAAAGGACGCCACCGAGGATATCAAGCAGGAGATTCAGAAAAGTGCCGAGAAACAAGGGATAGATACCAGTTTTACCAAAGATATTCAAAAGAACATCGATGATGTGAAGAAGAATGTTTCAGATGTGGCCGGTTCCATTAAAAGGAAATAAACAGGGCTATGCTGAAACGGATCTTGGATTGGGACAGGGAAACTTTCATATTTCTTAACGGCCTTGGCATTGAACGGTTCGACCTGTTCTGGTCTACCGTCACCAACATTACCACCTGGATCCCCCTGTTCATATTGTTCTTTTACCTCCTGTACCGCAAATACCCCCGGAGGGAGTCCCTGCTGATGACACTGACGATCGTCCTGGTACTGTCGTTTATTGTACTGAGCATGACCATCACCAAGGATTGGGTTGCCCGTCTCCGGCCCAACAACGACCCGGATGTCAATACGCTGATCCGCATTTTAAAGAGCCCTACCAATTTCAGTTTCTTTTCAGGCCATGCTGCCTCCTCATTCGGCATCACCACCATTATGTTCCTGTTCCTTCGGAAAAAGGTCCGCTGGGCGTGGTTATTTTACATCTGGCCCCTGCTGTTTGCCTTTAGCCGTATCTATGTGGGGGTGCATTACCCGGTGGATATCCTTGTCGGGACTTTCGTAGGCCTGTTCTATGCGTTCCTGTTCTATTTCCTGTATGCCCGTATCATCGCACCCTACTCACCGCCAGTCCGTCCCGGATAGGAAGGACTACCGTTTCCAGCCGCGGGTCTGCTTTTAACTGCCGGTTATACTCCATCAGGATGGTAGTGGCTTTATCTGAATCTGCTTCCGGATCGGTGACCTTTCCGGACCACAGCACATTGTCTGACAGGATCAGGGACCCGGTCCTGGTTTTGGGGAGTACAGCTTCCAGGTACTCCGGGTACTCCGTCTTTTCAGCATCGATAAAGACCAGGTCGAACGTCTGGTGCAGTCCCGGGATAATATCAAGTGCATTCCCTACATGCCGGATGAGCTGCCCGGCATAGGTGCTTTTCCCGAAATATTTATCCTGGATTTCTGTCAGTTCTTCGTTCATATCGATCGTATGGAGTTCCCCATCGGGTCGCAGGCCCTCGGCAAGGCAAAGGGCGGAATACCCCGTATAGGTCCCGATCTCCAGGATATAGCGGGGATCCAGGATCCGGGAGAGCAAACTGAGCACCCGTCCCTGGTAATGGCCGGTCAGCATGCGGGGCCGCAGTACCGTCAGGTGGGTTTCCCGGGAGAGTTCCTGCAGGAGTTGGGGTTCGTCCCCGGAGTGTTCGGTAATGTAGTTTTCAAGGGCTTCAGGGAGGAAATGCATAGTTTGTTTTTCGTAAAATTAGGGATTAAAATACTACCTTGGAATATATAATCTGAACCTAGATCTGATGGAAAATATCATACTTAGACCGGCTACGATCCAGGACCTGGAGGTGCTGCTGGGATTTGAACAGGAACTGATCCTCGCGGAAAGGCCATTTGATGAAACGATCAAACCAGACCCGGTCAGCTATTATGACCTTAGGGAATATATCCTGCGGGATGATGTGGCGGTGGTGGTAGCTGAAAGCGATGGCAGGATCATCAGCAGCGGGTATGCCCTATCCAAAAAAGCCAGGCCATATCTGGACCATGCGGAATATGCGTACCTGGGCTTTATGTATACCGTTCCGGAATTCCGTGGAAAGGGCGTGAATGCCCGTATTGTAGCCTTCCTGAAAAACTGGGCTTCGTCCCGGGGCCTCCGGGAGATCCGACTAACCGTATACTATGACAACCTGCCGGCAATACGTGCCTATGAAAAGGTGGGATTCAGGAGCCATCTCGTCGAGATGCGGGTGCCCACCCCTTAAATTCCGAAGCTGCCATCTCCCATGCCCGAAATAACCGCCGTTGTTGTATTTTTGCACAAACATTTGCTATGCAATTTTTAAATACCAGGGAGTTTGCTGAAAAACTCGACGCTGCTGATCCTCTGAAAACATACCGCGACCAATTCTACTTCCCAAAAGTCGACGGAAAGGATGTGGTCTATTTTACCGGCAATTCCCTCGGGTTGCAGCCTAAAATAACGCGGGGGTATATCGATGAAGTGCTGGAAGCCTGGAAAGACCTGGCTGTAGAAGGCCACTTCCATGCCGATAAACCCTGGTGGGATTACCACGAACGACTGGCAGCACCCCTGGCCAGGATAGTAGGAGCCAAACCCCGGGAGGTGTCCGTGATGAATACCCTGACGGTAAACCTCCACTTTCTAATGGTATCCTTCTATAACCCCGCCGGAAAGCGGTATAAGATCCTTTGCGAGGAAAAGGCATTTCCCTCGGACCAGTATATGTTGCAGAGCCAGGTAAGCTTTCGCGGGTTAATCCCTTCAGATGCCATTGTGGAGATAAAAAAGAGGGAAGGCGAACACCACTGGCGTACGGAAGACGTAGTAGCCAAAATCGATGAAATTGGTGAGGAGCTGGCCCTGGTGCTGATCGGAGGGGTGAATTATTACAACGGGCAGGTTTTTGACATGCAGGCCATCACCCGTGCCGGAAAGGCAGCGGGGGCAGTTGTAGGATGGGACCTTGCCCACGCAGCAGGAAATGTGGCCCTGGAACTCCATGACTGGGGCGTGGATTTTGCTGCCTGGTGCAGTTACAAGTACATGAACAGCGGCCCCGGGAATGCATCCGGGATTTTTATCCACGAACGCCACCTGGACCGGGAAGACCTGCAACGGTTTACCGGATGGTGGGGTACCAAAAAGGAAAGCCGCTTTTTGATGAAGCCGGAATTCGAACCTATTGCCTCTGCCGATGCCTGGCAGGTGAGTAACCCGCCCATCCTGTCCCTGGCACCCTACCTGGCATCGCTCCGGATATTCGGGGAGGTTGGCATGCAGGCAATAATTGCGAAGCGGAATACCATTGTGGCCTACCTCGAATTTGTGCTTCATGAAATTGATAAAGAGGTGGAGAGTTCCTTTGAGATCATCACCCCGGAAGAACGGGGTTGCCAGTTATCGGTACTGCTACATGGCGAAGGAAGGGCCCTTTTTGACTACCTGATGAAGAACGGGGTCGTTACCGACTGGCGTGAACCCAATGTTATCAGGCTGGCACCGGCACCCCTGTATTGCAGTTATGGAGATATTTACCGGTTCGGGCAGATCCTGAAAAACGGGATCTTAAAACCTATAGCATTGTAACAAAAATGGGTATGTATTTCCGTTGGCTTATCCGCTTTTACTATTGGCTGCATTTATGCTATATTCGCCCTGTTAATTGTAGCTGCCATCCATGCGATCCTTAAAGCTGATCCTGTCCAACCCCCGGTATTTTGCACCTGCATTTGTATTTGCCAGCCTCAATATATGGTTTGGTACCTGGGCTATCTACATCCCCATTGTAAAAGAGGAGCTGGCTATAGATAAAGCGAGCCTGGGGATAGCCCTGTTCTGTCTGTCTCTTGGTGTATTTACTGTTTTTCCTGTGGCCGCCCGTATCATCAATTCCCTCGGGGTAGGCAGGGCCACCTGGTACGGCGTGCTTGTATCAAGTGTCTGTGCCATGCTGCCCCTGCTTGTTCCCAATTATTACCTCCTGATGGCCTCGCTCTTTCTTTTTGGCGCTTCCAATGGCTTCCTCGATATTTCCATGAATACGCTGGTCACGGAAATAGAAAAGGAGGACAAGAAGAATTTTATGTCCGCTACGCACGGCTTTTTCAGCCTGGGGGGTGTCCTGGCCGGGTTGGGGAGTTTTTTGATCCCGGTTATCGGCAGTCCGCCGCTGCATATGGCGATTGCAGTAATCCTGGTCTTTTTGGTGAACTATCTTTTTCACCGGAACTATTTCCACATCAAGGCTGCCCCGGTAGAGAAGGAACCGTTTAGCCTGGGCCTCTTCAAACCCCTGCTTGTACTTGGGATTGTATCATTTCTGATCATGAGCAGTGAAGGTGCCATAGTGGATTGGAGCGGCCTCTACCTTCAGGAGATCAGCCTGGCGCCTGAAGTATTGATCGGGACGGGTTTCCTGGCCTTTTCGGCTACCATGACACTCGGCCGCTTTATGGGGGATAGTATCAGCGCTAAAATAGGATCCGTCAGGATCGTAGCCCTGGGGACCACAATTGCCCTCCTGGGTTATCTGGCGGTACTGACCACTGCAACCTATGTGGCCATTGCCGGCTTCGGGCTGATCGGTCTGGGATTTTCGGTGATCATCCCGGAACTCTTCAGGATCGGGGGCAATGTTAAGGGCGTTGAATCCTCACAGGGGGTAGCTTTTATTGCAGGAACAGGATATGCCGGTTTTCTGCTGGCACCCCCGTTACTGGGTTTCCTTGCCGAAAGCTCCTCCCTGAAAACAAGTTTTATGGTATTGATGGCAGCTGGCGTTGTGGTGCTGATGGCTACCGCTGTCCTCGGTAAAAAAAAGAGGTGATTGCTATTGGGTGTTAGCTTCGACCCCGGTAAAATATAATTTAAAGGTAGTATCCTCGTTCTTGTGCATCGTTGCAATTTTAATCCCGGCTACATCCTGGTAGTCTTCCCAGGTAGCAGGTGATGCGGGTTCAACCTGGTTTCCCTTGCGGAATACCCATTCCCGGATCATATAATCATCCCCAAAATAAAAATCATAGGCATCGCCGGGGGTGTAGCCACCCTGGCTGCCATAGACCACGGTTAATTTCTGCATTTCTTTCCCGCTGATGGGGGCGGTTTCTTTCAGGCTGTGTTCCTGGGTTACATTGTCCTGGTCCCAGGCAATATTGATCGGTGCCAGCATCCAGAATTTATCATTTATAAAGGCACCATCCACATTGGTTACCGAGCTGTCTACCGCCTTGCGGTTGTAGGTGATGGTATCCTTCATGGAGGCACCGGTAACTTCATTGGTTTTGGTATTCCAGGTCCAGTGCCGCTCAAAATGCATGGTATCCCGGTCTACATTAAAGGTGAATTTCAGGGAATTTATGTTTTTCCAGTTTTCAATACCATGGGCATGGGCGATCCTGTCAATCACAGATTGCTCTTTTTCGGCTGCAGCGGCTTCTTTTTTTGGTTCGTTTTTGCAGGCTGTGAAAATCACGCACAACAATAGGACAGCAAGTATGTTTCGGCTCATCATATAGTTTTTTCAAATATAATGGGTTTATGGCCTAAATTCGCCAATTTCTCACGGAATATTGAAGCAGGAATTCCCAATAAATTTGATTAATTTTGATTTTTAACCAAAATGGAAAAATGAGTTCTAAAAAAGGAAAAGTACAGGAAGCAATAGACGAAAAATTACTGGAGGAACGGAAGGTATTTTTATGGGGGATGGTGGATGATAATTCTGCCAAACATGTGATTGACCGTTTGATGTTCCTCGATCTTCAGAATAACAAGGAAATACAGCTGATCATCAATAGTCCGGGCGGCTATGTGACTTCCGGCTTTGCTATATATGATACCATTACGCAGCTGAAAAGCCCGGTCTCCACAATCTGCTCCGGATTGGCCGCTTCCATGGGCTCGATCTTGCTGTCGGTAGGTAAGAAGGGGAGGCGGTTTATACAGCCCCATGCCAGGGTTATGATCCACCAGCCAAGCGGGGGTGCCCGGGGGCAGGCTTCGAATATTGAAATCCAGGCAAAGGAAATCATCAAGACGAAAGAGTTAGGCGCCAAATTACTTGCCGAAAACACAGGGCAGACCTACGAGCGCATCATGAAGGATTTCAACAGGGATTATTGGATGGGAGCTGAAGAATCCGTTGCCTATGGCATCGTTGACGGCATACTGGAAAAATAAACCGACCCGGAGGGACTGGGCAGGGACTTGTCACCAGGCTTTAAAAAGGAAATTACATCGCATAAAAAAAGGTCCTTCGCAATTAGTTGTGAAGGACCTTCTGAATATATATGGACGCCTAAGCGGAAAATCATAATATATACGAAGCAATACAGCGGGCCGGATTTGTGCTTACTGTTAAAAAAGGATTAAATTCTCCCCTTCCATACCTCTGAATTTTAGTAACTTTATGAATCAGGCGGCAATTGGCATCGCGTTGCAAAAAATACATGATACAAACACCCAAAAACATTGCTATTGCCGGATCAGGATTGGTTGGGTCTCTTTTGGCGATTTACCTCAGGAAATTAGGGCATAGCATAACGGTCTTTGACAGGCGTCCGGATATCCGCACTATCGAATTTTCCGGGCGTTCCATCAACCTTGCTATGAGCAACCGGGGTTGGAAAGCATTGGCAGCAGTAGGGATTGAAGATGCCATCCGCGAAATCGGGCTGCCGATGGATAAGCGGGCCATGCATGTAAATGACAAACCTGTTTACTATCAGAAATACGGGAAGGAAGGGGAAGCAATATGGTCTATTTCGAGAGGGGTACTGAACCGTACCATGATAAACCTTGCCGAAGCGGCAGGGGTGGAGTTCCGGTTCAATGAAAAAGTCTGGGATGTCAACCTCCCCGAAGCGAGGTTGTATACAGGGGAAAGTGAAAAGGCGGAATGGAAGGAATACGACTATGACATTATATTTGGATGCGACGGGGCCTTTTCGAGGATCCGACATAAAATGCAACGCCGCAGCCGCTTTGATTATTGCCAGGATTTTATCGATGTGGGCTACAAGGAACTCACCATTGCCCCAAACCCGGACGGAACCCATAAACTGGACAAAAATTCTTTCCATATCTGGCCCCGTGGCCGGTTTATGTTTATTGCCATGCCTAACCTTGACGGCAGTTTTACCTGTACGCTGTTTTTACCATTTGAAGGGGAAGTTTCCTTTGAAAGCCTTACCACCAGGGAAGAAGCCAGGGAGTTCTTCCGTCATTATTTCCCGGATGTGACAGGGGAAATAGAAAACCTCGCCGGGGATTTCTTCAGGAATCCAACCAGTGCCATGGTTACCATGAAGTGCTATCCGTGGACCTACTGGGACAAAATAGCGCTTGTGGGAGATTCGGCCCATGCGGTAGTCCCGTTTTATGGGCAGGGGATGAATGCGGGTTTTGAAGACATCTTTGAACTGGATAACCTGATGCGGCAGCACGGAGATCAATGGGAACTCATTTTTCAGGAATACCAGAAGCGGCGTAAACCCAATGCGGACGCCATTGCAGAGCTCAGTTACCGGAATTTTATGGAGATGAGCCATAAAACGGCAGACCCTATGTTCCTGCTACAGAAAAAAATAGAAAAGCATTTTGCCGAAAAGCACCCGGATCTTTGGGTCCCGGTCTATTCCAGGGTGACTTTTTCAGAGAGGCCCTATGCGGAAGCCCTGGCGATTGGTGACGAGCAGGAAAAAATCATGAAAATGGTGATGAAAATGCCCGGGATAGCGGAAAAATGGGATAGCGGGGAAGTGGAAAAAAAGATCCTTTCGTTGCTTAAGCAATAAAAAAAAACCACGTACCCGTGAGGTACATGGCTTTTTACTGGTGGCTTTAAAATTATATTTTTGAAAACAACTTGTGCATCTTTTCCTGTTCTTCTTCAGCCAGGACAGGATCTACCAGGATCCGGCCGCTGTGTTCATCGGTGATGATCTTTTTCCTTGAAGCTATCTCTACCTGTACCTGAGGGGGAATCGTAAAGAAAGATCCACCCGAGGCACCCCTTTCAATAGGCACCACTGCCAATCCGTTCTTTACGTTGTTGCGGATCCGTTTATAGGCTTGTATTAAGCGATCTTCGATCTGCTTTTCAAATTTTTCAGATTTGGCCAGGAGTTCCTTTTCCTCCTTTTCAGTTTCTGCCAGGATGGCATCTAATTCATTTTTCTTATGCTTCAGGTGCGACTCCCGCTCTGTAAGGCGTTCTTTGGTTTCGGCAATGACCTCTTTTTTCTGGTCGATCTGCGCCTTGAATTCCTTTATATTTTTCTCTGCCAGCTGAATTTCAAGTTCCTGGAATTCCACTTCTTTGGCCAGGGAATTGAATTCCCTGCTGTTCCGGACATTTTTTTGCTGGTCTGCATATTTTTTTATCAGGACCTTGGCTTCGTCGATAAGGTTTTTCTTAGCCGTAATCTCGTAATTTACAGTTTCCACATCAGTTTTGAGTTTATCCATCCTGGTTTTAAGGCCCAGGACTTCATCTTCCAGGTCCTGGACTTCCAAAGGGAGTTCGCCACGGACATTCCTGATCTCATCAACCCTGGAGTCGATCAATTGCAGGTCATATAATGCCCTTAACTTTTCCTCTACTGTTATTTCTGTTTTTGTAGCCATATTTTAAAAATACTTGATGGGATTTGTTTTACTCTCGGATAAAGAGATTGCAAAATTAGGCATTTTTTTCGTAAGATGGTCAACCAACAGGTTTTTTGTAAACTGCTCAGTTTCATAGTGCCCAAGGTCTGCGATCACCAGTTTACCTTCGGCTTCAAAAAACTGGTGGTATCGGATGTCTGATGTGACGAATATATCGGCCCCGGCCGACCTTGCGGCCCCTATGGCAAAGGCGCCGCTGCCACCCAGGACTGCAATTTTCTGTACCTCTTTCCCCAGCAGGGCGGAATGTCGGATTACGGATGCGTTCATCCGTTCCTTTAGCAGCTGCAGGAATTCCGTTTCCGCAACCGGTTTGTGTAGCATCCCAACCATACCCATCCCGCTATTCTGATAGGTGTTCCGGAGCTCATAGGTTTCATAGGCTACTTCTTCATATGGGTGGTTTTGGAACAAGGCCCGGACTATGGAAGCCTCTTTGACCAGGGGATAGGTAACATGGATCTGTGTTTCTTCCTCAACATGTACTTCGCCTTTTTTACCGGTTGTGGGATTGCTCGCGGGTTCAGGTTTAAAACTTCCCAGGCCCTCCGAAGTAAAACTGCAGTTGCTGTAATTACCGATGGACCCGGCACCGGCTGCAAAGAGGGCATTTAGCAAGCCCCGGGCCGCTGCTTTTGGCACATAGGTAGCCAGCTTCCCGATCGTCCCTTTCTTAGGTATAAGGATTTCCGGGGCTGTAATTCCCAGGACCTCGCATATTCTGGCGTTAACCCCCCGCGGAGAATTGTCGAGTGCTGTATGCATGCTGTATATAGCTACACCCTGCCGTATAGCTTTGAGCACCACCCGTTCCACATAAGTGGATCCGGTGATTTTCTTTAGGCCTGAAAAAATAATGGGATGGAAACTGACGATGAGGTTGCAGTCCCTGGCAACTGCTTCGTCGACAACATTTTCCAGGGTATCGAGCGTAACAAGTATCCCGGTTACCTCCTGGTAATGGTCGCCTACCAGCAGCCCTACGTTGTCAAAATCTTCTGCATCCCCCAGGGGGGCAAGTTCTTCAAGGATATCCGTGACCTCTTTGACAATCATTTTGCTGGTTTTAAGGGTTCCAAAGATAAAATATTATAATTTCGTGGCTCATGCAACTGCTCAGAAAAATAGCTTTTCCTTTTTCGGTATTGTATGCCCTGGTAGTTTGCCTGCGCAATGTGTTTTACAACCACGGTATCTTCAGATCCAAATCCTTTGCAACTCCCACTATCTCCGTTGGCAACCTCAGTGTTGGAGGGACCGGGAAAACCCCTATGGTAGCTTTTTTGATCGGGCTTTTGCGGGAATCCCGCAAGCTGGCTGTGTTAAGCAGGGGATACGGCCGGAGGACGAAGGGTTTCCTGATGGCAACACCGGGGAGTACTGCTGCGGAAATAGGGGATGAACCCCTTCAGTTAAGCCAGGCATTTCCGGATATTACGGTGGCGGTGGACGAAGACCGGCAGCGGGGGATCAGCACACTGGAGACCCTGGTGCAACCCGGCCTAATCTTGTTGGATGATGCTTTCCAGCACCGGAAAGTAAAACCATCAGGAGCCATCCTGCTGACTGCCCATGATAAACTCTATACGGACGACTGGTATCTGCCAACAGGGTCGCTTCGCGATTGTAGAAGCGAAGCCCGGCGGGCAGACCTTATTGTAGTGACCAAATGCCCTGCAGACCTCGGGGAGGCACAGCGACAGCTGATCATAGGAAAATTAAGGCCCCGGGAGGGGCAAACGGTACTCTTCAGTTTCCTTGAATATGATACCGATGCGACAGGGTTGACAGCAACCATCCCGTTGCAGGAATTGAAAACTAAAACACTAACGCTTGTTACCGGGGTCGCTGACCCGAAGCCGCTGCTGGATCACCTGAAGGGGGAGGGATTTCAGTTTGAACACCTGGCCTACCGGGACCACCATATTTTTACGGAAAAAGAAGCAGAACTCCTCAGGGGAAAAGGGTATGTGCTTACAACGGAAAAGGATTTTATGCGACTCCGGGAGAAGGTTCCCGGTCTCTACTATATCCGGGTGAAACACCGCCTGCTGTTTGACGGGCTGCAACAGATGGAGGCCTGGCTGGCATCCTTATGAGGCTGATTTATTGAGTTTGTGTTCCATGATATTTTCCCCGATCTTCTGGTAGAATACTTCCGGCTTAAAGGGTTTGGTCACCACATCATTGCAACCTGCCGCGTAGAAATTTTCGAGGCTGTCGTCCAATGAGATGGCTGTTAATGCAATGATGGGGATATCCTTGTCAAATTTACGTATCTGTACGGTGGCTTCCACCCCGCTGATTCCCGGCATGTGGATATCCATAAGGATACCATCGTAATCATTCTTCCTGGCAAGGTCTATGGCTTCTGTACCGTTGCCGGCGATGTCACAGCGTATATCTTTTTTGCTCAGCATCTTGCGGGTGATCACCTGGTTGATCTTATTGTCTTCCACAACCAGGAGGAAGAGCCCGGCAAGATCATAATCCTTTTGTGTAAGTTCAAACGGGATATCGTCCACAAGGCTGGCCTTGCTTTTGAGTTTAAGTTCAAAGTAAAATGAACTTCCTTTCCCCAGTTCGCTTTCGAGGTTAATTTTACTGTCGAATAACCCCAAAAGGCTTTTCACAATAGTGAGTCCCAATCCTGTGCCGCCATATTCCCGGTTGATCTGCACGGAACCCTGTTCAAAACTGTCGAAGATATTCTCCTGCTGATCCATGGATATCCCGATCCCATTGTCCCGGACTTCAAAATAGATGATAACATCGTCCTCCACTTTTTCTTCCAGCCGTGCGGTGACAACTACCTCTCCCTGCCTGGTAAACTTAAGGGCATTTCCTATCAGGTTCATGAATATCTGGGACAGCTTGAGGGGATCGCTCATCAGGAGGCCCGGGATTGGTCGTCATACTTGAGGATCAGCGTGGTTTTGTTCTCCTTTGCGGTCTGCTGGAGGGAGTTGATCACCTCGGCTAGTACTTTTTTCAGGCTGAATTCAATGGCTAGCGGTTCCAGCTTATCCGCGTCGATCTTATTGATCTGCAGGATGTCATTAATAAAATTCAGAAGGTAATCACCGGAAAATTTCAGTGATTTCAGGTGTTCTTTCTGGTTTTCACTGGGGTTTTCCTCCAGGAGCAAATGGGTGAGCCCGGTTACGGCATACAGTGGGGTCCTGAGTTCATGGCTGACTGTGGACAAAAAGTTGGTCTTGGCTTCCATGGCCTGCACCGCGGCATCCCGTGCCGCCTGGAGTTCCCTGTTCTTGGTTTGTAACAGGTCGTTGGTCTTTAATTTGATCTGGTTGTTCCGGTACAGTGAAACGGCCAGCAGGGATATGATGGTCAGGAAGGCGGAGGTGAGGATTGCCGTTATCTCGGACCGGTTGACGTTGGCATTTAGTTCTTCAATTTTTTCGTCTTGTTGGCGGATGACATCCGTCATCA